>NZ_BNBD01000005.1 GCF_014654785.1 Streptomyces mashuensis | reverse complement strand
CGTGCACCCCGGCTACGGGTTCTTGTCGGAGAACGCCGAGTTCGCCCAGGCCGTCCTCGACGCCGGCCTGACGTGGATCGGCCCGCCCCCGCAGGCCATCCGCGACCTGGGCGACAAGGTCGCCGCCCGCCACATCGCCCAACGCGCCGGCGCCCCCCTGGTCGCCGGCACCCCCGACCCCGTCTCCGGCGCGGACGAGGTCGTCGCCTTCGCGCGCGAGCACGGCCTGCCGATCGCGATCAAGGCCGCGTTCGGTGGCGGCGGGCGCGGCCTGAAGGTCGCCCGCACCCTGGAAGAAGTCCCCGAGCTCTACGACTCCGCCGTCCGCGAGGCCGTCGCCGCGTTCGGCCGCGGCGAATGCTTCGTCGAGCGCTACCTCGACCGCCCCCGGCACGTCGAGACCCAGTGCCTGGCCGACCAGCACGGCAACGTCGTGGTCGTCTCCACCCGTGACTGCTCCCTCCAGCGCCGCCACCAAAAGCTGGTGGAGGAGGCCCCTGCGCCGTTCCTGTCCGAGGAGCAGAACGCGGAGCTGTACCGCGCGTCGAAGGCGATCCTGAAGGAAGCCGGCTACGTCGGCGCCGGCACGTGTGAGTTCCTCGTCGGGCAGGACGGCACGATCTCCTTCCTCGAGGTCAACACCCGCCTCCAGGTCGAACACCCCGTCTCCGAAGAGGTCACGGGTATCGACCTGGTGCGGGAGATGTTCCGTATCGCCGACGGCGAGCCGCTCGGTTACGACGACCCGGAGATCCGTGGTCACTCGTTCGAGTTCCGTATCAACGGTGAGGACGCCGGCCGAGGCTTCCTCCCCGCCCCCGGCACCGTCACCACCTTCACCCCGCCCTCGGGCCCCGGTGTCCGCCTGGATGCGGGTGTGGAGTCCGGCAGCGTGATCGGCCCCGCCTGGGACTCGCTCCTGGCGAAGCTGATCGTCACCGGCGCCACCCGCGAGCAGGCCCTGCAGCGTGCCTCCCGTGCGCTGGCGGAGTTCAAGGTCGAGGGCATGGCCACGGTGATCCCCTTCCATCAGAAGGTCGTCACCGACCCCGCCTTCACCAGCGACCCCTTCCGCGTCCACACCCGCTGGATCGAGACCGAGTTCACCAACGACATTCCCCCGTTCGCCAGCCCGGCCGCGGGTGAGGAGGCGGAGGAGACCGGCCGCGAGACCGTCGTGGTCGAGGTCGGCGGCAAGCGCCTGGAGGTCTCCCTCCCGGCGTCGCTGGGCATGACCATCGCCCGCACCGCCGCCGCCGGCGGCGCCAAGCCCAAGCGCCGCGCCGCCCGCAAGTCCGGCCCCGCCGCCTCCGGCGACGCCCTCGCCTCCCCCATGCAGGGCACGATCGTGAAGGTCGCGGTCGAGGAAGGCCAGCAGGTCAACGAGGGCGACCTCGTCGTCGTCCTGGAAGCGATGAAGATGGAACAGCCCATCAACGCCCACCGCTCCGGCACCATCAAGGGCATCACCGCCGAGGTCGGCGCCTCCCTCACCTCCGGCGCCGTCATCTGCGAAATCAAGGACTGATTCGAGGACCGGTCCGAGGACCGCAGCGTGCCCCTTCCGACGGGCCCCGGCCGCACCGGCCGGGGCCCGTCGGCACTCCCGGCCCCGGTGCGGCGGGGGCCTGGCATGCTGGACTGACGGGGGCTGTGGGACCAGGGCCGCGGGGGCGGCCACGACGGGAGGACGGACGAATGGCGACCGAGGCGGTGCGGACGTCACCACGGCCCATGCGCGCCGATGCGCGGCGGAACTACGAGCGGCTGCTCGCCGAGGCGCGTACGGCCTTCACGGAGCACGGCACCGACGCGTCGCTGGAGGACATCGCACGGCGGGCCGGCGTCGGGATCGGCACGCTCTACCGGCACTTCCCGAACCGTACGGCGCTGATGAGCGCGGTGTTCCAGGACGAGGTGGACGGGCTGCTGGCGCGGTCGCGGGAGCTGCTGGCGGCGCCGGAGCCGTGCCGGGCGCTCGTGGCGTGGCTGCGGGCCATCGTGGCGCACGCCAGCACCTACCGGGGGCTCTCCCGCGCGCTGATGGCGGCGCAGAGCGACGAGGCGTCCGCGATGGCGCGGTGCAGCCTGCCGATGCGGGAGGCCGGTGACACGCTGCTGTCGCGGGCGAAGCAGGCGGGGGCCGTCCGCGAGGACGTGGGGATCGCGGACCTGATGCAGCTCACCAACGCCATCGCGCTGGCGGTCGAACAGTCCCCCGACGATCCGGGGTTGGCCGACCGCCTGCTCACCCTGACGCTGCGGGGCATAAAGCCCGGCGTGACGGCGTAGGCAACAGCGCCACGGCCTACCTCCTGCGGGGGGCGAGGTCGGCGACGCGCGCGGAGGGCTGTTCGCCCAGGGAGGCGGCGCTGCGCAGCCGGTCGCCGGGCGGGGTGCCGGGCGCGGGCGGCTGGCCGTGGCCGAGCGGGAGGCTGCGGCGCTGGCCGGGCAGGGGGACGTCCCGCCGCCGGGCCGGGGTCACGGGCTCGCCGCCGTGCACGGTGCCGGCGGACGGGCCGGTGCCCGTGCCGGGGCCGGCCACGGAGATGTGCACGCCCTGGTCGGCCAGGGCCTGGAGCTCGGTGGCGGCCCGCTCGTCGTGGGCGGGGGGCTCGTCCGTCACGAGTCTGGTGATGACGTCGGTCGGGACGGTCTGGAACATGGTGTCGGTGCCGAGCTTGGTGTGGTCGGCGAGAACGACGACCTCGGCGGCGGCCTGCACCAGGGCCCGGTCCACGCTGGCGGAGAGCATGTTCGACGTGGACAGGCCGCGCTCGGCGGTCAGTCCGCTGCCGGACAGGAAGGCGCGGGACACGCGCAGCCCCTGGAGGGACTGCTCGGCGCCGCTGCCGACGAGGGCGTAGTTCGACCCGCGCAGGGTGCCGCCGGTCATGACGACCTCGACGCGGTTGGCGTGGGCGAGCGCCTGGGCGACGAGCAGGGAGTTGGTGACCACGGTGAGGCCCGGGACGCGCGCGAGCCGGCGGGCCAGCTCCTGCGTGGTCGTCCCGGCGCCGACGACGACGGCTTCGCCCTCTTCGACGAAGCTCGCCGCGAGGTCGGCGATGGCCGTCTTCTCGGCGGTCGCTAGGTGGGATTTCTGCGGGAAGCCGGACTCCCTGGTGAAACCGCCCGGCAGTACCGCACCGCCGTGCCGGCGGTCGAGCAGTCCTTCGGCCTCCAGCGCCCGCACGTCCCGCCGTACGGTCACTTCTGAGGTCTGGACGACGCGGGCGAGCTCGCGGAGCGAAACCGCCCCGTTGGCCCGCACCATTTCGAGGATCAATTGGCGACGTTCTGCAGCGAACACGAAACCGACAGTAACGCCAACGACCATCTGCTTTCAGCAGGTTGCAGCAACTAACGGAAGTTGTCGTCCGCGGAACCCCGGAAGTGGTATGGGGGAGCGGAACGCAATCCCCCACAAGGGTCCGCGTCCCGCTCCTCCGTGTGCCGCGACACGCCTCGCGTTACGCCTCGCGCTGCGACTTCCTCGTGTGCAACTGGCGCGCCACCTCGGCGATCGAACCCGACAGCGAGGGGTACACGGTGAACGCATTGGCGATCTGTTCGACTGTCAGATTGTTGTCGACCGCGATCGAGATCGGATGAATGAGCTCGCTGGCGCGCGGGGCCACCACGACACCGCCCACCACGATGCCCGTACCGGGGCGGCAGAACATCTTCACGAAGCCGTCGCGAATGCCCTGCATCTTCGCGCGCGGATTACGCAGCAACGGCAGCTTGACGACCCGGGCGTCAATCAGCCCGTTGTCGACGTCGGCCTGGGTGTACCCGACCGTCGCAATCTCCGGATCCGTAAATACGTTCGCGGATACCGCCTTGAGATTGAGCGGGGTCACCGCGTCGCCGAGGAAGTGGTACATCGCGATCCGGCCCTGCATCGCCGCGACCGACGCCAGCGCCAGCACGCCGGTGCAGTCACCGGCCGCGTAGATGCCCGGCGCGCTCGTCCGCGAGACCCGGTCGGTCCAGATGTGGCCCGACTCCTTCAGCCGGACCCCGGCCTCCTCCAGGCCGATGCCGGCGGTGTTCGGGATCGAGCCCACGGCCATCAGGCAGTGCGTACCGGTGATCACCCGGCCGTCGGCCAGCGTGACCTCCACCCGGTCCCCGACCCGCTTGGCGGACTGCGCCCGGGACCGCGCCATCACGTTCATGCCGCGCCGCCGGAAGACGTCCTCCAGCACGGCCGCCGCGTCCGGGTCCTCGCCGGGCAGCACCCGGTCCCGGCTCGACACCAACGTCACCTTCGAGCCCAGCGCCTGGTACGCGCCGGCGAACTCGGCGCCGGTCACACCGGAGCCCACCACGATCAGCTCCTCGGGGAGCTCGTCGAGGTCGTAGACCTGGGTCCAGTTCAGGATGCGCTCGCCGTCGGGGCGGGCGTCGGGGATCTCCCGGGGGTGCGCACCCGTGGCGATCAGCACGGCGTCGGCGACCAGGGTCTCCTCCGACCCGTCCGCCGTCCGCACCACGACCCGGCGCGAGCCGTCCGGGGCCTGCGCCGGCTCCAGCGAACCGCGCCCGCGCAGCACCCGCGCGCCCGCGCGCGTCACCGAGGCGGTGATGTCGTGCGACTGCGCCACCGCGAGCCGCTTCACGCGCCGGTTCACCTTGCCCAGGTCCACGCCCACCACACCGGCCGGCTGCTCGACCGGCGGGGTGTCGTCGGCGACGATGATGCCCAGCTCCTCGTAGGAGGAGTCGAAGGTGGTCATCACCTCGGCCGTCGCGATGAGGGTCTTCGAGGGCACGCAGTCGGTGAGCACCGACGCCCCGCCCAGACCGTCGCTGTCGACGACGGTCACCTCCGCGCCGAGCTGAGCGGCGACCAGCGCCGCCTCATAGCCGCCGGGTCCGCCACCGATGATCACGATCCGAGTCACGTACTCCATTGTCCCGCACCCATCAACGCGTCCTCCTCCGGGGCCTGCCTAGCGCCGGCCCACCGCCTGCCCACGCCCGCCTGTGCCGCCTCTCCACGGGACGCCCGCCGGACACCGGTACGTCTTCCGACAGACAGTTCCACACGAACCTCCCTTCGAGACTGCCACCCCAGATGCCGTCCCGCCTCACTCCCGTACCCTCGGAACCATGTCGCTCTATGCCGCCTACGCCGGCAACCTCGACGCGCGGCTGATGTCCCGCCGCGCCCCGCATTCACCGCTGCGCGGCACCGGCTGGCTCAACGGCTGGCGACTGACCTTCGGCGGCGAGCAGATGGGCTGGGAGGGCGCGCTCGCCACGATCGTCGAGGCCCCCCGCTCCCAGGTCTTCGTCGCGCTGTACGACATCGCCCCGATGGACGAGGACTCGATGGACCGTTGGGAGGGTGTCGGCCTCGACATCTACCGCCGGATGCGTGTCCGGGTGCACACCCTGGACGGCGAGGAGCCAGCCTGGGTCTATGTGCTCAACGGCTACGAGGGCGGCCTCCCCTCCGCCCGCTACCTCGGCGAGATCGCGGACGCGGCGGAGTCGGCCGGCGCGCCCCACGACTACGTCATGGAGCTGCGCAAGCGCCCGTGCTGACGGCGATCACCGGGACGTTTGCCCGCGAATGTCTCGAACCGGTCTCGTCACAACGCACAAGGCAACAATCGGAACACCGTAACCAGGTACATCTACGCGCGTAGGCGCAGAACGGTTACCCTCGTCCGCGTGAACGCATCAGTTAATCCGGACATCCAGGCCGACCCGTACGCCGCGGCCGACGCCGCCGCCGCCCGCCTGCGCGAGCTCACGGGCGCCGAGACCCACGACGTCGCCCTGGTCATGGGCTCCGGCTGGGTCCCCGCCACCGAAGCGCTCGGCGCCCCCGAGGCCGAGTTCCCGGTCACCGAGCTCCCCGGCTTCTCCGCCGCCGCCGTCGCGGGCCACGCGGGCACCGTCCGCTCGTACAAGGTCAACGACAAGCGCGCCCTGGTCTTCCTCGGCCGCACGCACTACTACGAGGGCCGCGGCGTCGCCGCGGTCGTGCACGGCGTGCGCACCTCCGTCGCCGCCGGCTGCAAGACCATCGTCCTCACCAACGGCTGCGGCGGCCTCCGCGACGGCATGCGCCCCGGCCAGCCGGTGCTGATCAGCGACCACATCAACATGACGGCGACCTCGCCGATCGTCGGCGCCAACTTCGTCGACCTCACCGACCTGTACTCGCCGCGCCTGCGCGCGCTGTGCAAGGAGGTGGACGAGACCCTGGAGGAGGGCGTCTACGTCCAGCTCCCCGGCCCGCACTACGAGACGCCGGCCGAGATCAAGATGGTCCGCACGCTGGGCGGCGACCTCGTCGGCATGTCCACCACGCTCGAGGCCATCGCGGCCCGCGAGGCGGGCGCCGAGGTCCTGGGCATCTCCCTGGTGACCAACCTCGCCGCGGGCATGACCGGCGAGCCCCTCAACCACGAGGAGGTCCTCCAGGCCGGCCGCGACTCCGCCGCGCGCATGGGCTCGCTCCTGGCGCAGGTCCTGCCGAAGCTCTGACCCACCCCGGTCCCACCGCGCCGGAGGCATTCGCGCCTCCGGCGCGTTCGGCATTGTGTGCCGGACACCACTGATGTGCCGTGCGCCGATGCGGGTATCACACGAACCGGCCGGTAACCCGCCGGGGACCGGCCCGCCCCCGCCCCACCACGCACCGCGTGCGCACCCCGCAACGACTCCGGAGGAGACACCGTGGAGGAAGCCCTCATCGCCCAGGCCCGCACCTGGCTCGCCGAGGACCCCGACCCCGAGACCCGCGACGAGCTCGCCGCGCTCATCGAGGCCGGCGCCCACGAAGAGATCGCCGCCCGCTTCGCCGGCACCCTTCAGTTCGGCACCGCCGGCCTCCGCGGCGAGCTCGGCGCCGGCCCCATGCGCATGAACCGCGCCGTCGTCATTCGCGCCGCCGCCGGCCTGGCCGCGTACCTGAAGAAGCAGGGCCACTCCGCCGCCACCGGCGGCACCGTCGTCATCGGCTACGACGCCCGCCACAAGTCCGCCGACTTCGCCCGCGACACCGCCGCCGTGATGGTCGGCGCCGGCCTCAAGGCCGCGCTGCTGCCCCGCCCGCTGCCCACGCCGGTCCTGGCCTTCGCCATCCGCCACCTCGGCGCCGTCGCCGGCATCGAGGTCACCGCCAGCCACAACCCGCCGCGCGACAACGGCTACAAGGTCTACCTCGGCGACGGCTCGCAGATCGTGCCGCCCGCCGACGCGGAGATCGCCGCCGAGATCGCGGCGATCGCCAGCCTCAACGACGTGCCGCGCCCGGACGCCGGCTGGGACACCCTCCGCGAGGAGGACGTCGTCGGCGCGTACCTGCGCCGCACCGACGCCGTCCTGACCGGCGGCTCGCCGCGCGACGTCCGCGTCGTGTACACGCCCATGCACGGCGTGGGGCGCTCCGTCCTGACCGCGGCCTTCGACCGCGCCGGCTTCCCGGCCCCCACGGTCGTCGCCGCGCAGGCCGAGCCCGACCCCGACTTCCCGACCGTCGCGTTCCCCAACCCGGAGGAGCCCGGCGCGATGGACCTGGCCTTCGCGACGGCCCGCGAGGCCGTGGCGCGCGGCGAGAACGTCGACATCGTCATCGCCAACGACCCCGACGCGGACCGCTGCGCCGTGGCCGTGCCGGCGCCCGACACCGTCGAGGGCTGGCGCATGCTGCGCGGCGACGAGGTGGGCGCGCTGCTCGCCACCCACCTGGTGCACAAGAGCGCGCGCGGCACGTTCGCGACGACGATCGTGTCGTCGTCGCTGCTGTCGCGGATCGCGGGCGCGGCGGCCGGTGCGGGGTACGAGGAGACGCTGACGGGCTTCAAGTGGCTGTCCCGCGTCGACGGGCTGCGGTACGCGTACGAGGAGGCGCTGGGGTACTGCGTGGACCCGGCCGGGGTGCGCGACAAGGACGGCATCACGGCGGCGCTGCTCGTCGCCGAGCTGGCGGCGGAGCTGAAGGAGAAGGGCCGGACCCTCACCGACCTCCTCGACGACCTGGCGGTCGAGCACGGCCTGCACGCGACGGACCAGCTGTCCGTGCGCGTGGAGGACCTGTCGCTGATCGCGGCGGCCATGCGCCGGCTGCGGGAGGCCCCGCCGGTGGTGCTGGCCGGGCTGCACGTCGTGTCGGCGGAGGACCTGTCGAAGGGCACGGAGTCGCTGCCGCCGACGGACGGCCTGCGGTACGCCCTGGCGGGCGACGAGGCGGGCACGGTGAGCGGGGCCCGGGTGATCGTCCGGCCGAGCGGCACCGAGCCGAAGCTGAAGTGCTACCTGGAGGTCGTGGTCCCGGTCGCCTCGGCGGCGGGCCTCGCGGATGCCCGGGTACGCGCGTCCGAGGTGCTGGCCGCGGTGAAGACGGACCTGGCGCGGGCGGCGGGTATCTGAGCCCACGCCGTCGTGGGGCGAGGGGGCGGGGCCGGGCAGCGGCGGGAAAACCCGCGAACCCGCAGCGGAAGCCGGCCCCCGTCGCCACAATGGCCCCATGTCACACGCGCTGGACGTGGACTCCGTCTTACGTGAGGTCCGGCAGGTCCGCGCCGAGGGCCTGGTGCGGATCCGTGCCCTCGGCCTGCCGTGCCTCCGGCACGCCGCCGCGGCGCGGGCCGTGGCCGTCACCGACGCCTGGCCCGTTGAGGTCGAGAACCTGTTGCGCGCCGCCGTCGCCCGCCTCGGCGGCGGCGAGTTGCAGCAGGCCGCCGAGCTGACGCTCGGCCTCGCCCCGGGGATGCGGGACCGGCCCGCGGCCGACCGCCGCCGGCTCGCGGCGAAGGTGTACCACCTCAGCGTGGACCGCTTCCGGAAGCACCAGGAGGAAGTGGTCCTCGCGCAGATCGCCGAGCAGGTGTGCTGGCTCGCCGGCACCCACGGCGGCAGCGGCGGCAACAGCGGGGAGCTGCTCGTGCCCCGGCTCCGGCACCGCACGCTGCCCATGCTCACCCTGCACGTCCACCCCGTGGAGCTGCTGCGCGACATCGACGTGGTCGTGTCGCCCAGCAACACCCACCTCGGCCTCCCCGGGATGTACAAGGCGTCGGTCGCGGCCGCGCTCCGGCGGGCCGGAGCACTGCGGGACGCCGCGGGAGACGTCGTCGACGACCCCGTGCACGAGGAGCTCGCGGCGTGGCGGGCGGCGCACGGCGTGGCGCGGCGGCCCGTGCTGCCGGGGACGGTCGCGCCGACCGGGCCCGGCGCGCTCGCGGCGCAGAACATCCGCCGGATCTACCACGCCGCCGTGGCCGTGCCCCGGCCCGGTACGAACGACTACGACGTCACGCCGCAGGACGTCGCAGCCGCCGCCCGTCGCGTGCTGGAGCTGATGCGCCGGGAGAGCGAGGAGGGGCCGCCGTTGCGTTCGGTGTGCTTCCCGCTGCTCGGTGCCGGACGCGGGGGCCTGGACCCGGCGGCCAGTGCCGGCGCCCTGTGGGCGGCCCTCGCCGCGGAGCCCGCGCCCGGACGGCCGGACGTCCACCTCGTCGTCCACCGGCCCCTGGTCGCGGACGTCGTCGTCTCCGTGCTGGAGGGCGCGTGAACGCGCACGCCCTCCTCGCCTCCTTCGCCGCCGACTGGCCCCGCCTGTCCGCCGTGCTGGACCCGGCGGCGCAGCGCGAGTTGCATGACGTGCTCGCCGCGTGGCGGGCGGCCGGCTCCGGCACGCGGCTCGCCGAGCGGGCCGTACGGGTCGTGCTGGAGGCCCTTCCGGCGCCGGAGGGTGCGCGGTTCACCGGGCCGGCGGCCACGGTGCCGTACGACGGGTACGGCGCCCTCGACCTGTGCCTGCTCGTCGTCGACGGCAACCCCATGGTGGGGCCGCTCCTCGGCCCCGTGCGCCGGCGGCTGCTCGCCGCGCCGATGCGCGACGACGCCCCGGGGGCGCGGGGGCGGCGCGGGCTGATCGTGCTGCGCGACGAACGGGGGCAACGCGCCGTGCCCGCCTTCCAGTTCGGCGGTGGCGGCGCGCCGTGGCCCGTGGTGACGGAGGTCAACGCCCTGCTCGGCGCGGACGACGACCCGTGGGGCACCGCCGACTGGTGGCTGTCCCCCCACACGTGGTGGGGCTGCCCGCCCGCCGCACTGCTGGGGCAGGGGCGGGACGCCGAGCTGGTGGCCGCCGCGCGGGACCTGACGACCCCGGACGGAGGCTGACGTGCCCAAGTACCCGCCGCCCGCCGCCCTGCCCGGCCCGCCGGCCGCCGTGACGCTGCCCGCCGGGACACCCGTGTACCGCGTGCACGGCACGCAGCGGGACGCCTGCGCGTTCAACCCCACCCGCGCCCACCCGTTCTACGCCGGCGGGCGGTTCGACAGCACACGGTACGAGGAGTACGACTACACGTACGTCGGCCTCGGCGTGGGCGCCGCCGTGTGCGAGGTGCTGCTGCGGTCGGTGCCGTTCTGCGGGGACGGCGGCGCTCCGAGGCTGCTGCCGCGGCGGGCGTACGCCGGGTACAGCCTGTCGTTCCTGCGGCTCGCCACCGACGTGCGGCTCGTGTCGCTGGTGTCGGGCGCCGACCTGACCGCCGTGGCCCAGGACACGTGGCTGGTGCAGGCCGAGACGCCCGACTACCCGCAGACGCGGGACTGGGGGCACTGGATCCGCCACCGGACCGCGCCGTGGGCGCAGGGCTTCGTGTGGCCGTCCAAGCGGGAACCCGCCGACCGCGTCGCGATCCTCTTCGAGGACCGCTGCCCCGTCCCCCCGCTGGAACCGGCCGGCGCCCCGCCCGTCGACTTCGGCACGCCCGGCG
The DNA here is from genome assembly GCF_014654785.1 of Streptomyces mashuensis. Taxonomy (GTDB): domain Bacteria; phylum Actinomycetota; class Actinomycetes; order Streptomycetales; family Streptomycetaceae; genus Streptomyces; species Streptomyces mashuensis. Next base: position 461,041 of record NZ_BNBD01000005.1, on the reverse strand, counting down.
GCGAACGGTGGCTCAACCGGGTGCTGGCGCCGTACCGGACGCAGGCGGCGCCTGCCGTGCAAGGGGAGGGCTGAGGTGCAGGACGCGAAACCGTACGACCTCGATGCGCTGATGAACGAGGTTCGGCAGCTGTCGGCGGACGGCCTGGTCACCGGCGAGGACCTGACGCGCGTCGTCCGCCTGCTCCTCGACCGGCTGGGCTGTGCCACGGCGGAGGAGGCGTACGACCGGCTGTACGAGGACTGGCGCGCCCTGCCCCGGGGCACCCTGGCGTCCGGCCTGCGGGCCGGGCAGGTCCTCTGTCTGCTGCCGCTCCTGCTGTTCGAGTCTCCGGTCAACGACGGGCGGGAGAAGGAGCTGCTCGCCGAGGCGCGGGCGCACGGGCCGGCCGACGCGCAGTGGCAGTCCCGGATCATCGGTGTGAGCACCACGGCGGGGATTCAGCAGCTCTCCGGCCCGGCCGAGGCGGAGGCCGCCCTGGCCCGCGTGGAGGAGGCCCGCGCGCTGCTGCCGCCGGACAGCCCACTGCGGGACCTTCACGACCTGATGCACGCAAGCCTGCGCGGCCAATTGGCGCAGCTGGGCGGCGGGGCGGACGACCTCGACTCGGCCGTCGAGGACCTGGCCCGGCTGGTCGACTCGCCTGTGCTCGCCCCCGAGCAGCGTCTGTTCGTCGTCGCGCAGCTGGCGACGTTCCGTGCGCACCAGGCGGCCCGGCGGGAGGACGAGGCCGGGCTGGCCGAGCAGATCCAGGTGCTGGAATCGGTGCTGGCCGGACTGCCGGCCGACCACATGGAACGGATCGGTCTTCAGGCGCAGCTCGACCGGGCGCGGGGGAGCCTGGTGATGCTCCGGGCAGAGCGCACGGGACGGTTCGAACCCGAGACCGGTGGGGTGGGGGCCGGCGGTGCACCGGTGGAGGAGGTGCGGCGGCAGATCGCCGCGTTGCCGCGCGACGCGCAGGCCGACAAGCTGGTCGAGGCGGGGCTGAGCCGCGGGGTCGGCGCGATGGCCGCCCGGGACCCGCGCGGCCTCGGCGAGGCCCTGGCACTGCTGGACGACGCCCTCGGCCTGGTGGGCCCCGACGACGAACGGTGGATGCGCTGCGCCCACGGCATGGGGACGGTCCACTACGCCTTGGGGAGCCTTCCGGGCGTGCCCCTGACCGATCGCCGGCGCCACTTCGACCAGGGTGTGTCCTGGTTCCGGCATTCCCTGGCCGCGGCCCGCGGTCCTGAGCACCCCCTGTGGGGCCGCGCGGGCATGACGCTGGCTGTGGCGTACCGCATGCGCGGCCAGGCGCAGATGGACCGACGCGTGGCGCGGCGGAACTTCGACGAGGCGCGGCGCGTGGGGCTGGACGCGTTGCGGGCCACGTCGTGGGGGGTGCTGCTCCAGTCCGGTACGGCGCACGCGGCCGAGTCGGGGCGGTACGCCGCCGAGCACGTCCTCGACCTCGCCCGCTGGTGCGTGGCGGACGGCGCGTACGAGGACGCGGTGCGGGCGCTGGACGCGGGGCGGGGGCTGGTGCTGCACGCGGCCACGGTGTCGGCGACCGTGCCGGAGATGCTGGTGGCGGCCGGGGAGACGGCGCTCGCGGAGGAGTGGCGGGCCGCAGGTGCGGCACCGCCGCCGCTGGATGCGGCCGGTCTGCTGCCGTCGTCGTCGGGGCCGTCGAGCCGGTTGCGGCGGCGGGTCCTCAAGGCGCTCGCGGAGTCACCGGCGCAGCGGCGGCTGTTCGAGGCGCCCCACCCCCGGGAGATCGGGGCCGCGCTCGGGGCGGTGGGGGCGACGGCCCTGGTGTATCTCGTTCCGGCGGGCGAGACCGAGCCGGGCACGGCCCTCGTCGTCGCCCGCGACGGCTCCGTCACCTCCCTGCCGCTGCCCGGCCTGTCCGTGGACGCCCCGGCCCTGACCGCGTACCGCGCCACGGGTACGCCGGGGCGTGACGCGGGCGGGCCGCCGACGGCGGGCGGGCACGACCGCGACGCGCTGGCCCGGCTGTGCGCGTGGGCCGGGGAGACGGTGATGGAGCCGCTGCTCGGGGCGCTGCCCCGGGGCTACGGCAGCGCGCCGTCGGTGGTGCTCGTGCCGATGGGCGAGCTGGGCCTGGTGCCGTGGCACGCGGCGCGCGTGCGCGACCGGCGCGGCCGGGCCGGGTACGCCTGTCAGCAGGCGCAGATTTCGTACGTGCCGTCGGCGCGGCTGCTGTGCGAGGTCGCGGCACGTCCGCGGGCGGCGGGGGCGCGGCAGGCGCTCGTCGTCGGCAACCCCACGCACGACCTGCGGCACGCGGGCGAGGAGGCCGAGGCCGTGCACCGCGTCTTCCACCCGGACGGCGAGCTGCTGGGCCCGGGCACGGCCACGCCGGCCGCGGTGACGGGCTGGCTGGGGCGGCAGCGCGGCGGGCTGCTGCACCTGGCGTGCCACGGCAGGGTGCGGCAGGGCGCGCGGCACAGCGCGTACCTGTCCCTGGCGGGCGGCACGCTGGCCGCCGAGGAACTCACGGAGGGCACGGCCCGCTACCGCGACCTGGACGTGGTGGTCCTCGCCGCCTGCCGCACCAACGTGTCGGGGCACGGCTACGACGAGGCGTACAGCCTCTCCACGGCGTTCCTCGTCGCGGGCGCCCGCTCGGTGATCGGCTCACTGTGGCCGGTGCCGGACGACGCGACGTCCCTGCTGATGTACATGACCCACCACTACCTGGTGCACGACGCCCTCCCCCCGGGCCGCGCCCTGCGCGCGGCCCAGCTGTGGATGCTCGACGACGGCCGCGTGGCCCCGCCGGGGATGCCGGAGCGGCTCGCGGAGCAGGTGCGGTGCATCAAGGGGGACGAGCTGGTGGCGTGGGCGGGGTTCACGCACCTGGGGTGGTGACCCGGCCCCACCGTCTACGGGACTTCCGTCCGTACCACCGCCGTCGCCGTGCCCCAGCGGCCCACCCCGTGGGCCGGGCCGCCCGCGTCCCGCGTGCCCTGGGGCGGGGACAGGTGGAGCAGGCCGGCCGAGGCCGGGCCGGCAGCGGACCGGGACGGCGGTGGGGCGTCCGGGGACCACGCCGGCAGCCGGAACGGGGCCGTGTTGAGTTCGTTCTCCGTGACGATCAGCTTCAGCCAGTCCGTGGCCGACGCGCCCCGCACCACCGTCCGGCCCGGCGGCAGGTGGAACCACACCGGTTCGCCGCGCCGCGCCAGGGCCGTACCGCCCGGCTTGACGAAGTCGCCCTCGTAGAGCGCCGTCGCGTTGCAGCCGTAGCTGTCCGTCAGGTCGAGCAGCACGCACCAGAGCATGCGGTCCGAGTCGTTGTGGATCCGCACCCGCGCCTGCGGCTCGCGGCCGCCCCGCGTGTAGCGGAGCACCGGGTCGCCGGTCGCGGTGCGGGTCAGGTCGCCCACCAGCGGCTTGTCGACGGTGATGCGCACCAGCGCCGACAGGTACGGGTCGGGGTTGGTGAGGTCCCTGATGTGGTGCCAGCGCGTGATGTGCGCCAGGCAGCCGGCCACGCGGGCCGCGTCGGTCGCGGTCCGCAGGGGGAGAGGGGGCAGGTCCCGGCCGGCGCCGCCCGACACCCTCGCCCAGCCGTCGGCCGTCGCCTCCACCCTCAGCGGCAGACCGTTCCCGCCGTCCCGCGTCAGCAGCGGCTCGCCGCTGATCGCCGCCGACAGCAGCCGTACCGCGCCCCGCTCCCCCACCACCGTCACCGCTGCCGGCGGGAACGCCAGCGCCGACGGCGTCACCGCGTGCACGCCCTCGCGGTCCGCCGGCCCCGGGCGCCAGCCCGCCGGCTCCACGCGGGACGACTCCGGGCCCACGTCCCGTACGACGACCCTGCGGCCGCCGCCCGGCCGGTCCAGCAGCGTGAACTCTGCGCCGGGCGCCCGCAGCCCGTGCGCGTAGCCGCAGTCGACCTCCCAGCCCGACGCCGTGTGGCGGAGCAGGAACGGCGACGTGGGCAGGGCCTCGCCGGTCAGGAAGCGCCCGTCGTGCGGGCCGCGCAGCTCGGGGTGCTGGACCCGGCCACTGAGGCTGCGCACCCGCTCCTCCACCAGGGCGTGCACCCCGCCGTACGTCGCGGTGGGGCCCAGCGTGTCCAGGGCGTGCAGCAGCGCGTGGCTGAAGTAACCGCGCCACGCCCCGTCGAGGAGGTCCTCGTTCGCCAGTTCCTGGGGTCGGCAGGCCGCCAGCAGGACGTGGCGCCGTGGCTCGGGGCCGTTGCCGCCGCCGTCCCGCGTACCGGTGGTGCCGGTGGCCGTGTGCCACCACGGGCGCCACGCCACGCCCCTCGCCCGGGGGCCGCCGTCCTCACGGGTCGCACCGCCGGAGAAACAGGAGTCGAGGACGGCGACGACGTGCGTGCCGCGGGCCGCGATGCGGTCGAGCAGCGCGCCGAGCTCCTGGTCCTGGAGAAGCGGCTGGCCGCCCGGCTGGAGGCTGTCGTGGCAGACGAGGGCCTGGCACATGCCCGTGCCCTCGCGCGGGTCGCGCGTGGACTCCTGGCTGCCGTGGCCGCTGAACCACAGCAGCGCCGTGTCGCCCGCGCCGGCGCGGCCCAGGTGCCGTTGGATGCCCCGCAGCACGGCGGCCTTCGTGGCGTGTTCGTCGTGCAGGGGCAGGATGGCGTGCCGGACGCCGCGCTGCTGCCGTAACCAGGTCTCCGCCGCCCTTGCGTCGTTGACGCAGCCCTTCAGCGTGTCCCGGGTGCTGTAGTCGTCGATGCCCACGATCAGGGCGTACACGGTGCGCATGACGCGATGGTGCCAGGGGTGGGTGGGTGTGGGCGGGGTGTTTCCGGGGTGCGGGCCGGGCAACTTCGCCAAATCCCATGTGCCGCGTCCCTGACGGGAGTTGACTGTCCTCCCGGCGTTTTTCAGCCATCGTCCGGAGGAGGACACGTTCATGGTTTACGGGGGTCCGGATCCGTTCCAGCCGTATCAGCCGCCCGCACCACCGCCGCCGCTGTGGCCGCCCTACGGCGGGCCGATGCCGCACGTGCCGCCCGCGCCGCCCATGCCGCTGTGGCGACGGATGCGGGAGGACGAGTGGCCCACGCTGCGCGAGCTGGTCGGCTACGTGCGGCGGCTCAACGGGTGCCTGATCGTCGTCCTGCTGTTCACGCTCGGGCCGTTCCTCATGTCCGTGCCGGTGCTGTACCCGCTCGCGCGGTCCGCCCGGCGGCAGGCCCGGCGGGTCTTCCCCGCCAGTGGCCACCAGCGCATTCACGACCCCGACGTCGTCCGCATCCAGAAGGCGCGCGCGTGGGTGGCCGCCGGCATGTCCTTCCTGCTGCTCGTCGCCTACGGCCGGCCGGACGACTGGGACCAGGCCGAGCAGCAGTTCTTCCTGCGGCTGGTGATCACGCCGTGGCTGCTGCTCGTCAGTGCGCCGGTGGTGGTCGCGGTGCTGCTGCGGTACGTGCCGCCGGCCGAGCGCGCCGCGATGCGCGGCCGGCTGCGGCCGGCGGTGCGGTCGGCCGCGCAGTACTTCGGGGCGTTCACGGGGGCCGTGGCGCTGATGTACGTGGCGCAGCTGACGCAGGGCGTCGTGCTGTTCGTGGTGCTGCTGCCGGTTGTGTGGGCGCTGTTCTTCGTGCTGTTCGCGACGTCGGTGGTGGTGCGGACGGCGTTCCGGGCGGCGGAGGTGCACGCGGTGCTGCCGGCGCTGCTGACGGGGGTGCTGGTGTGGGAGTTCGCGGGGATCGGGCTGCTGACGGGCGGAATGCCGCCGGGTCCGCCGTTGGTGCAGGTGTGCACCGTGCTGGGGGGACCGGCGTCGGTGACGGCGGTGGCGTGGTTCGAGGTGCGGCGGCTGCGGACGCGGTACGGGGTGACGCTGCGCGGCTGAGGGGGCGGAGAGGCCGGAGGGGCCGGAGGGGCCGCCCCGCCCGCCGTCAGGCAAACGTGGCCAGGCCCACGAACAGCAGCAGCCCCACCACCGACGGTGCGATCAGTTCGTACGCCCAGCGCACCGCAGGCACACCCTGCGCGCCCTCCCGCGTCGCACCGCGTTCCGCGAGACCGCGGAGATCCTCGATCGCCTGGTCCGCGGGGGCACGCTCGGGCCCCGCCTGAGCAGCCGCCACGCGCGGCGTGCCCTCCGCCGCCGCCCGCGAGACGCGCCGCGCCGCGCGCTTGCGCTGGCGCAGGGAGACGGGGATCGCCCACAGCTGGTACGTGCGGCCGGCCGCCAGCACCTCGCTGGAGTACCCCGCACGTACGGCCTCGACGGAGGCCCACGGCAGGGTGACCGTGCGGAAGGGGTTCCGTACGAGCAGCCGGTCCTCCCCCGCCCACACCGCAGGGCGTACCGTGAAGGCGATGACGAGCGGCACCACGCAGAGCAGGCCCGCGAGCGCCAGCCACGGCGTGCGGCCCTCGCCGCGTACGATCGCGTCGCCGCCCAGCCACGCGGCCAGCGCCAGCAGCAGCACGCCGGCGGCGATGCCCCCGGGCGAGCGGTAGGACCGATCGGCGTGTTCGGGTGCCTTCGGGGAGCTCGAGCCTGTCATGGCGCCGATTCTGCCCCACGCGTACCGCCCGCCGAAGGGCGGAAGGCGGGGTGCGGAGAGTGTGGCCGAACCGTGCTCTGGCAAGGGGTGACACGCGCTACGCGCGTAGATATGCTCATCTGGTGACCATGTCCCCACCCTCAAAGTTCCCTTCCCCCAGCAACGAGGCCGCGGAGCGACTGGCGTCGATGGCGGACGTGACCGCCTCCGACGGCGCGCTGCGCCGCTTCCTGCACGGCCTCCCGGGCGTCGACCCGGTCGGGCTGGAGGGCCGCGCCGCCGCGCTCGGCACCCGCTCGATCAAGACGACGGCGAAGGCGTACGCCATCGACCTGGCGATCTCCATGATCGACCTGACGACCCTCGAGGGCGCGGACACCCCGGGCAAGGTCCGGGCGCTGTGCGCCAAGGCCCTCAACCCGGACCCGACGGACCGCGGCACCCCGCGCACCGCCGCCGTCTGCGTCTACCCCGACATGGTGGCCACCGCGGCCGAGGCCGTGCGCGGCTCGGACGTGAAGGTCGCGTCCGTCGCCACCGCCTTCCCCGCGGGCCGTGCGGCCCTGCCGGTGAAGCTGGCCGACACCAAGGACGCCGTCGCGGCCGGTGCCCACGAGATCGACATGGTGATCGACCGGGGCGCCTTCCTGGCCGGGCACTACCTGAAGGTCTACGAGGAGATCAAGGCCGTCAAGGACGCCTGCCGCCGCGAGGACGGCACGGCTGCCCGCCTGAAGGTCATCTTCGAGACCGGCGAGCTGTCGACGTACGACAACATCCGCCGCGCCTCCTGGCTGGGCATGCTCGCCGGGGCCGACTTCATCAAGACCTCCACCGGCAAGGTGGCCGTCAACGCCACCCCCGCCAACACGCTGCTCATGCTGGAGGCCGTGCGTGATTTCCACGCGCTGACCGGCGTGCAGGTCGGCGTGAAGCCCGCCGGCGGCATCCGTACCACCAAGGACGCCCTGAAGTTCCTCGTGCTGGTCAACGAGACCGTCGGCGAGCAGTGGCTGACCAACGAATGGTTCCGGTTCGGTGCCTCCAGCCTCCTCAACGACCTGCTGATGCAGCGGCAGAAGCTGAGCACCGGGCGTTACTCCGGCCCCGACTACGTGACGGTGGACTGACCCATGGCCTTTGACTACGCACCCGCGCCCGAGTCGCGTTCGGTCGTCGACATCGCCCCCTCCTACGGGCTGTTCATCGACGGCGAGTTCCGCGAGGCGTCCGACGGGAAGGTCTTCAAGACCGTTTCCCCCTCGACCGAGGAGGTTCTCTCCGAGGTCGCCCAGGCGTCCGCCGACGACGTCGACACCGCCGTGAAGGCCGCGCGCAAGGCGTTCGAGAAGTGGTCGGCGCTGCCCGGTTCCGAGCGCGCCAAGTACCTGTTCCGCATCGCGCGGATCATCCAGGAGCGCTCCCGCGAGCTCGCCGTCCTGGAGACGCTCGACAACGGCAAGCCGATCAAGGAGACCCGCGACGCGGACCTCCCGCTGGTCGCCGCGCACTTCTTCTACTACGCGGGCTGGGCCGACAAGCTGGAGCACGCCGGCTTCGGGCCGGACCCGAAGCCGCTGGGCGTCGCCGGCCAGGTCATCCCGTGGAACTTCCCGCTGCTGATGCTCGCGTGGAAGATCGCCCCGGCGCTGGCCGCGGGCAACACCGTCGTGCTGAAGCCCGCCGAGACCACCCCCCTCTCGGCGCTGTTCTTCGCCGACATCTGCCGCCAGGCCGGCCTGCCGAAGGGTGTCGTCAACATCCTCACCGGCGACGGCTCGACCGGTGCCGCGCTCGTCGCGCACGACGGCATCGACAAGGTCGCCTTCACCGGCTCCACCGCCGTCGGCAAGCAGATCGCCCGTACCGTCGCCGGCACGGACAAGAAGCTGACGCTGGAGCTCGGCGGCAAGGGCGCCAACATCGTCTTCGACGACGCGCCGATCGACCAGGCCGTCGAGGGGATCATCAACGGCATCTTCTTCAACCAGGGCCAGGTCTGCTGCGCGGGCTCGCGCCTCCTGGTGCAGGAGTCGGTCCAGGACGAGCTGCTGGACGCCCTGAAGCGCCGGATGTCCACGCTGCGCGTGGGCGACCCGCTGGACAAGAACACCGACGTCGGTGCCATCAACTCCGCCGAGCAGCTGGCCCGCATCACCGAGCTGGCCGACAGCGGCGTCGCCGAGGGCGCCGAGCGCTGGGCGCCGGCGTGCGAGCTGCCGGAGAACGGCTACTGGTTCGCCCCGACGCTGTTCACGGGCGTCTCGCAGGCGCACCGCATCGCCCGCGAGGAGATCTTCGGCCCGGTGCTGTCCGTGCTGACGTTCCGCACGCCGGGCGAGGCCGTCGCCAAGGCCAACAACAGCCAGTACGGGCTGTCGGCGGGCATCTGGACGGAGAAGGGCTCGCGCATGCTGGCGGTCGCCGACAAGCTGCGTGCGGGCGTCGTCTGGGCCAACACGTTCAACAAGTTCGATCCCACGTCGCCCTTCGGTGGGTACAAGGAGTCCGGTTTCGGGCGCGAGGGCGGTCGTCACGGTCTGGAGGCCTACCTCGATGTCTGATCGGCTCAGTGTTCTCAAGACCTACAAGCTGTTCGTCGGGGGCAAGTTCCCCCGGTCCGAGAGCGGGCGGGTGTACGAGGTGACCGACTCCAAGGGCAACTGGCTCGCCAACGCCCCGCTGTCCTCCCGCAAGGACGCGCGGGACGCCGTCGTCGCGGCCCGCAAGGCGTTCGGCGCCTGGTCCGGTGCGACCGCGTACAACCGTGGCCAGGTCCTCTACCGCGTCGCCGAGATGCTGGAGGGCCGCCGGGACCAGTTCGTGGCCGAGGTCGCGGACGCCGAGGGGCTGTCGAAGGCCAAGGCCGCCGCGCAGGTGGACGCCGCGATCGACCGCTGGGTCTGGTACGCGGGCTGGACCGACAAGATCGCCCAGATCGCCGGGGGCACCAACCCCGTCGCCGGGCCGTTCTTCAACGTCTCCTCGCCCGAGCCGACCGGTGTGGTGGCCGTCGTGGCGCCGCAGGAGTCGTCGTTCCTGGGCCTGGTCTCCGTGATCGCCCCGGTGATCGCCGGTGGTAACGCGGTCGTCGTGGTGGCCTCGGAGAAGGCGCCGCTGCCCGCCCTGTCGCTGGGCGAGGTGCTGGCCACGTCGGACGTGCCCGGCGGTGTCGTGAACATCCTGTCGGGCCGGGCGGCGGAGATCTTCCCGTCGCTGGCCGCGCACCAGGACGTCAACGCGGTCGACCTGGCCGGTGCCGGTGCCGAGCTGGCGAAGGAGCTCGAGGTCGCCGCCGCGGACAACCTCAAGCGCGTCGTCCGTCCACAGCCTGTGGACTGGTCCGCCGACCCGGGCACGAAGCGCCTGATGGCGTTCCTGGAGACGAAGACCGTGTGGCACCCCACCGGTTCGCTGGGCGCCGGCGGCTCGTCGTACTGACGGCTTCCGCCCCCTGACGCACGCACGGCGGCTCCCCTTCCGGGGAGCCGCCGTCGTCGTCCCGCGGCCGGCCCGTAATCAGCGGGCGTTCAGAGACAGGGGGCCCAGGGCGGCCGGGGCCGCAGCGGGGGCGCCGGCCGGGGTCGTGCCGCCGGGCAGGACGCCCAGCGCCTGGCCCGCCACCGGGAGGTCCTGCACCTGGCCCCGGTCGGTGACCGGCGCGGTGACCAGCCGGGTGCCCACCGGCTTGAAGTTGGAGACCTGGGTGCTGGCGCCGTTGTCCAGCGGGTCGACGCCCGTGGCCGCGAGCGGGTGGTACTTGAACGACTTGACCACCGGGGACAGGCCCTCGACCGACTTCTCCAGCGCGATGCCGGTGCCCTCGAAGGCCGCCCCGACGTCCGTGCGGCCCAGCGTCGCGCTCGGCACCTGGGGGCTGGCGTGGGCTTCGGCGGCGCCGGCGGCGGCGAGCGCCGCGCCCGCCGAGACGGTCAGCCCGAGGCGGGCGACGGTGCGGCGGAGCCGCGGCGAAGGGGAGGACACGGGACGTGCGTGTCGTGCGTGGGAGGCCATGATCACCTGCCGTGAGAAGGGACGGATCGACAACGCAACGTAGTGGAACGACCACGCACCGCGCACGCCCCGACCCAGGGGGCTCCCCCGTCCGGCCCAATGCCTCACACTGGTGTTCCGTGACTTCCCTCCTGCCCTCCGCGCGCGTCGTCCTGCTGACCGGTCCGTCCGGTTCCGGCAAGTCGTCCCTGGCCGCCCGCACCGGCCTGCCCGTGCTCAACCTCGACGACTTCTACAAGGAGGGGCACGACCCGACGCTGCCGCTGCTCGCCGACGGCAGCGCCACGGACTGGGACTCGCCGCTCTCCTGGGACGCCGAGGCGGCCGTGGCCGCGATCGACTCGCTGTGCCGCACGGCCCGCGCCCAAGTGCCGCTGTACGACATCTCCACCAGCTCGCGCGTGGGCGAGACGCTGCTCGACATCGGCCGCACGCCCGTGTTCGTCGCCGAGGGCGTCTTCGCCGCCGACATCATCGACGCCTGCCGCGACCTCGGTCACCTCGCCGACGCCCTGTGCCTGCGCGGCCGGCCGTCCACCACGTTCCGCCGGCGCCTGCTGCGCGACCTGCGCGAGGCGCGCAAGCCGGTGCCCACGCTCGTACGGCGCGGACTGCGGCTGATGCGCGCCGAGCGCGACATCGTGGCCCGGCAGACGGCGCTGGGCGCCTTCGCGTGCGGCCAGGAGACGGCCATGGGCCGCATCGCGGCGGCGGCCGCCGGGCACCGCGAGACGGTGCCGGCCCGGCCCGCGGCCGCCCGGCCGGTGCCGGAGGCCAACGTCCCCGCCTGACGCCCGGAAGGCACCCCGGGTCTGTGGGAACAGCACGACAGCGCGGGTGCGACCGTCCCCCCGACGGCCGCACCCGCGCTGCTTTCCCCCGTAAGTCCCCCCGTTGTTTCCCCCGTTTTCCCCCCGTTTCCCCCGTAGGGTCCCCCCGCGATTCCCCCGTGCTCCCCCGTTTTCCCCCCGTTTTTCCTTCCTGGCGGGACCGGCCGGCTACGCGACCAGTTCGCCGAAGGACTCCCGTACGCCCCGGCCCGAGCCGATGGCCTCGTCCTCGCGCAGCCGGCGCAGCGAGCGCCAGATGCTGCTCTTGACCGTGCCGACGCTGATGCCGAGGATCTCGGCGATCTCCGGGTCGGTGCGGCCCTCGTAGTAGCGCAGCACCAGCATCGTGCGCTGGAGTTCCGGCAGCCGGGCGAGCGCCTGCCACAGCACGGCGCGCAGCTCGGTGCCGCGCATCGCGTCCTGCTCGCCGGGCGTCTCCGGCAGTTCCTCGGTCGGGTACTCGTTGAGCTTCCGCCGGCGCCAGGCGCTGATGTGCAGGTTGGTCATGGTGCGGCGCAGGTAGCCGCCGACGGCCGCCTTGTCGCTGATCCGGTCCCAGGCGCGGTAGGTCGAGAACAGCGCGCTCTGCAGCAGGTCCTCGGCCTCGTGCCGGTCGCCGGTCAGGTGGTACGCGGTCGCGTACAGGGAGGCCCGGCGCTCCTGGACGTAGGCGGTGAACGCGGCTTCGCGCTCGGCCTCCGCCGTCCGCGCCGCCGGCGACGCCGTCAGGGCGTCCCCGGCGCGCTCCCCCGTCGCCCCGGAGGCGTCCCCCACGCCTCCTGCGGGCTCCCCGTACGCGATCGCGTCGATCGCCACCATGTACGGCGGCCTACCGCGTCCGGTGCCGCGAGCGCACCCCCGCCCGCCCACGGCACCGGACTTCTCGTTGCTCCGGCCGGTTTCGTGCAGACGCGTGCGAACAGCGCTGTTCGTGATCGTGTGCAGTGTGTTCATCTCGCGCCCCCCGTCGGTGGAGCCAGTTCGGTCCGTCAGTGGTCCGGACCTCGCTACTGCCCGGTGGAACACCAGCCTGGCGGGCCAGTTTCATGGCGCTGTCCGCCGACTGTCACAGCCGTGCAACAGGCCGCGGCGGCGTGCCGGGGGGCCGCGGGGACGTGCGGCTGTCGAACGACCGGGCCGACTTGGGCCAGAATGGCCAGCGTGCCTTTCCTGTTGCTGATCGAGGACGACGACGCCATCCGCACGGCGCTCGAATTCTCCCTGTCCCGCCAGGGTCACCGTGTGGTGACCGCGGCGACGGGTGAGGACGGGCTGAAGATGCTGCGCGAGCAGCGGCCGGACCTGATCGTGCTGGACGTGATGCTGCCGGGCATCGACGGCTTCGAGGTGTGCCGCCGCATCCGGCGGACGGACCAGCTGCCGATCATCCTGCTCACGGCCCGCAACGACGACATCGACGTGGTGGTGGGCCTGGAGTCGGGCGCCGACGACTACGTGGTGAAGCCGGTGCAGGGCCGGGTGCTGGACGCCCGTATCCGGGCGGTGCTGCGCCGGGGCGAGCGGGAGTCGAGCGATTCGGCGACGTTCGGTTCGCTGGTCATCGACCGGTCGGCGATGACGGTGACGAAGAACGGCAAGGACCTCCAGCTGACGCCGACGGAGCTGCGGCTGCTGCTGGAGCTGAGCCGCCGGCCTGGGCAGGCGCTGTCGCGGCAGCAGCTGCTGCGGCTGGTGTGGGAGCACGACTACCTGGGCGACTCGCGCCTGGTGGACGCCTGTGTGCAGCGGCTGCGGGCGAAGGTGGAGGACGTGCCGTCCTCGCCGACGCTGATCCGTACGGTGCGGGGCGTGGGCTACCGTCTCGACGCGCCGTAGTGACGCGCGGCCGGTCTTTGCCGGTCCTGTGACACGACCGAGATCGATGACGAGGACTGAGAGAGCGCAGTGACAGAAGAGCCCGGTCGGGTGCGGGGCTGGGCGGCGGCGGCGAACGTCATGCGGGTCGGCATGCGGCGCATCAGCCTGCGGCTGCGGCTGATGCTGGTCTTCGCGCTGGTCGCCCTGGCCGCCGCGGTGTCCGCGTCCGCGATCGCGTACTGGCTCAACCGGGACGCGGTGCTGACCCGGACGCAGAACGCCGCCCTCGCCGACTTCCGCAAGTCGCTGCAGGACAACACCGGTTCGCTGCCGGTGATCCCGACCTGCCCGGAGCTCCAGGAGGCCGCGGACCGGATGGCGGCCACCTCGCAGAAGTACGAGGTGCTGCTGGTGGGCCGGGTGCGGGACGGCAAGGAGTGCGCGGCGCCCTCGGACCGCGACCTGTTCACGTTGCGGGTGGTGCCGTCGTCGCTGGTGACGGCGGTGGAGCGGGAGCGGAAGGTCGACGAGTCGAACCCGTACCCGTACCACCTGTACTGGCAGCGGATCACGCTGGGCGGCAAGCCGTACCTGGTGGGCGGTGCGAAGGTGATCGGCGGCGGGCCGACGGGCTATCTGCTGAAGTCGCTGGAGAACGAGCGCGCCGACCTCAACTCGCTGGCGTGGTCGCTGGGGATCGCCACGGGCCTGGCGCTGATCGGTTCGGCGCTGCTGGCGCAGGCGGCGGCGTCGACGGTGCTGCGGCCCGTGCAGCGGCTGGGCGACGCGGCGCGCCGGCTGGGCGAGGGGAAGCTCGACACGCGGCTCCAGGTGTCCGGCACGGACGAGCTGGCCGATCTGTCGCGGACGTTCAACCGGACCGCGGAGTCGCTGGAGAAGCGGGTGGAGGAGCTGTCGGCGCGGGAGGCGTCCAGCCGCCGGTTCGTGGCCGACATGTCGCACGAGCTGCGCACCCCGCTGACCGCGATCACCGCGGTGACGGAGGTGCTGGAGGACGAGGCGGACAACCTCGACCCGATGATCGCGCCCGCGGTGCAGCTCGTGGTGAGCGAGACCCGCCGCCTGAACGACCTGGTGGAGAACCTGATGGAGGTCACCCGCTTCGACGCGGGCACGGCCCGGCTGGTGCTGGACGACGTGGACATCGCCGACCAGATCACGGCGTGCATCGATGCGCGTGCGTGGCTGGACGCGGTGGAGCTGGACGCGGAGCGCGGCATCATGGCGCGGCTGGACCCGCGCCGGCTGGACGTGATCCTGGCCAACCTGATCGGGAACGCGCTCAAGCACGGCGGTTCCCCGGTGCGGGTGTCGGTGCGGGCCGGTGAGGACGAGGTGGAGATCGCGGTGCGCGACCACGGGCCGGGCATCCCGGAGGACGTGCTGCCGCACGTCTTCGACCGGTTCTACAAGGCCAGCGCGTCGCGGCCGCGGTCGGAGGGCAGCGGTCTGGGCCTGTCCATCGCACTGGAGAACGCCCACATCCACGGGGGTGAGATCACGGCCGCCAACTCGCCCGAGGGCGGTGCCGTCTTCACGCTGACCCTGCCGCGCGACGCCTCGGCGCTCACGCGTGGCGGTGCGCAGGACGGCGCGGGCACCCGGGCCGAGGGGGGCGAGCGGTGAACGGGGCCTTGAGAGTCGCCCGCCGGGCCGTGGTGGTGGCGGCGGGGCTGCTGGTGCTGTCGGGTACGGCGGCGGGGTGCGGGATCCGGGGCACGGCGGTGCCGGTGGACGCGGGCAGCGCGCCGTCCCGGGCGACGTGCGTGGTGCGGCAGGGGGCGCAGACCGCGCCGCCCGAGGGGTCGGTGTCCCTGTCCGTGCAGCTGCTGTGCGCCTCGCAGCTGCTGCCGGTGACGCGTACGGTCGCGCTGCCGGGCGACGAGGACCCGGCGGGTGCGGCGCGAGCGCTGCTGGACGAGCTGAAGCGGCAGCCGTCGCCGCTGGAGGACGACGCGGGGTTCTCGACGGACGTGCCGCAGCGGCTGTCGGTGTCGGGGCCGCGCCCGGGTGACCCTGCGGGGACGCTGCGGCTGAGCGTGACGCCGGACGAGTTGCCGGCGCCGGGGCTGGCACAGGTGGTGTGCACGTTCGCGGGGACGGCGGCGGCCGGTGGCCGGAGCACGGTGGTGCTGGCGGGACCGGGTGACGAGAGGCCGGACCGGCCGCGGAGCTACGGGTGCGGGGACGAGGCGCGGGCGCGTCCGGAGTCGGTGCGGGGCAGCGGTACCACCGTCTCTGACAACGCGCGCTGACTCTCTGTGCCCGGACGCGGAACCGCGCGCCCCGCGCGCCGCGTCCTGGGGGGCGTGCAGCGTCATGGCTATGGCGGTACGCCCGCCCTCCGATACCGCTACCGCGTGGCGGGCTGTGTCCTCCTGGCCGTTCATCTCCTGGTCCTGGGCTGGCTGGCCCTGCGGCCGCTGACCGCACCGTGGGTGACCGCCGCGCATCTGGAGCCGCTGGCGACGATCCGTGCGGACCTGGCGCTGGGGCCGTGGGAGGCGGCGCGGTCGATAGGGGCGGGGGTGCTGCCGTTCGCGCCGCTGGGGGTGCTGCTGCCGTGGGCGGGGGGCCGGGTGGCGGCGTCGGTGCCGGTGTCGCTGGCGCGGACGGTGTTCACGGCGGCGATGCTGTCGCTGGCGCTCCAGGTGGTGCAGAGCGGTGTGGTGGGGCAGGTCCTGGACGTGGACGGGCTGCTGCTGAACGTGAGCGGGGTGGCGCTGGCGCACCTGTCGGTGGTGCCGGCGGTGCGGGCCCGGATCCGTCGCAGGGCCGAGGCGGGACCTACGCGGCCCCTCCGCCGGGAGGAGGCGGAGCCCTTCCTCACCCCGACGATCCCCAGGGTCGGAATGGCACCGTGGAGTGACGTTCTGCCCGGTTCGCGACCGTAGCGTGGTGGATGTGCGCACGACCTGCGTACATCCGTTCTTCCGCTTCGGCAATCGGCAAGGAGTCGTCGCCATGTCCGCTCCCCTGGTCCGTCCCCGTCACCACAGGATGATCGCCGGCGTCTGCGCGGGTCTGGCCGAGCGCTTCGGCACCTCGCGGACGACGATGCGGGTGATCTTCCTGGTGTCGTGTCTGCTGCCCGGCCCGCAGTTCCTGCTCTACCTGGCGCTGTGGATCCTGCTGCCGTCGGAGGGCGGCAAGCGGGCCGCGTCCTCCTGGTGAGGTGGCTTCGGGTACGCGTACGGGCCGTGTCCCCCGGGGGACGCGGCCCGTACGCGTCGTGACCGACCGCTCTGGCGTTGTCAGTGCTGCACGCTGTTGTTCATTCCCAGGTTGGGGATGGAGAGGCCGTTGGGTGCGATGGCCTTGGTGGGCAGGCCGCCGAGGAGGCCGGCATTGCCCTTGTTGTCGGTGGGGGCGCCGGTGAGCTTCCGGGTGGGGCTGCTCGCCAGCTTCTCGAGGGGCAGGTGCGGGCCGAGCGCCATGTCGGCGGCGCCGGCGGCCTGCTCCAGCATGCCGGACTTCATCGCGCGCGCTCCGGCCTGCAGGACGGGGCCACCCGGGGCCAGGCTCGCGGTCTCCTCCAGCGGGAGGCCCTTGGCCGCGCCGGTCGCGGTGGTGGTGAGGTTCTGCAGGGTTCCGGCGGAGGCGGTACCCGCCCCGGCGATCGCGAGGGCGGCACCGGCGGCGGCGACACCGAGGGCCTTGAGAGATGCCTGCTTCATCTGGACCTGTCCTCATGACGGGAGGTGGATGACGCGCAACGTAGCCACGAGGAGGGCGGCCCGCAATCGCCGACACGGCCGGGCCCGGGGGCCCGGCCGTTGCCCAGGGAATTCACGACTGATGAACCATCAGCCCGAATAGGGGCGGGGCGCGGAAAGGAATCGCTGGTCAGGCGGTTTCCGTCACGGTGTGCCGGAACAGCCATTCCGACTTCAATTCCGCATATCCCGGCTTGATGACATCGTTGATCATTGCCAGACGTTCGTCGAATGGGATGAAGGCGGACTTCATCGCATTGACGGTGAACCACTGCATGTCGTCGAGGGTGTAGCCGAACGCCTTGACCAGGTGCTCGAACTCGCGGCTCATGCTGGTGCCGCTCATCAGACGGTTGTCGGTGTTGACCGTCGCCCGGAAATGCAGTTCGCGGAGCAGCCCGATGGGGTGTTCTTCATACGATGTGGCCGCACCGGTCTGGAGGTTCGAGGTGGGGCACATTTCCAGGGGAATGCGCTTGTCCCGCACGTAGGAGGCGAGCCGGCCGAGCTTCACCGTGCCGTTCTCGGCGATCTCGATGTCGTCGATGATGCGCACGCCGTGGCCGAGCCGGTCGGCGCCGCACCACTGGAGCGCCTGCCAGATCGACGGCAGGCCGAACGCCTCACCGGCGTGAATGGTGAAGTGGTTGTTCTCGCGCTTCAGGTATTCGAAGGCGTCGAGGTGCCGGGTGGGAGGGAAGCCCGCCTCGGCGCCCGCGATGTCGAAGCCGACGACGCCCTGGTCGCGGTAGGTGTTGGCGAGCTCGGCGATCTCCAGGGCACGGGCGGCGTGCCGCATGGCGGTGAGGAGGGCGCCGACGCGGATGCGGTGGCCGTTCTCGCGGGCACGCCGCTCGCCCTCGCGGAAGCCCTCGTTCACGGCCTCGACGACCTGCTCCAGGGTGAGCCCGGCCTCCAGGTGCTGCTCGGGGGCGTAGCGGACCTCGGCGTAGACGACGCCGTCGGCGGCCAGGTCCTCGGCGCACTCGGCGGCCACGCGGACGAGGGCGTCGCGGGTCTGCATGACGGCGCAGGTGTGGGCGAAGGTCTCCAGGTAGCGCTCCAGCGACCCGGAGTCGGCGGCCTCGCGGAACCAGACGCCCAGCTTGTCGGCGTCGGTCTCGGGCAGCTTGTCGTAGCCGGTCGCGGCGGCGAGCTCGATCACGGTGGCCGGGCGGAGGCCGCCGTCCAGGTGGTCGTGGAGCAGCACCTTCGGTGCGCGCCGGATCTGCTCGGGAGTGGGCTGGGAGCTGGGTCGGCTGAGGTCCGTTCCGGAATGGGTCGCACTCGTCATTGCCGCACTCTAGCCCCTACGCGCGTAGACGGAGGGGAACGATACGGAACGGTGACCCGTCGGCGGGGTGGACACCACCCGTCGTTCTGCCATCGTTGTCTGCCATGGCTCTGCAAGCGTCGCAGCAGCGGGATCCAGAGGGCGGGCCGACTCCTCCGGCGGCCTCGCTCCCGGCTCTGGGCCGGCCCCTGGGGGCCGGGCAGGACGGGCGGGCGGTGCACGGCGTGGTGCTGCTGCTCCCGCCGGGCCCGGCGGCGGGGATACGGCCGCCGTCGGCGCTGGCGCTCGCCGGGCAGCGCCCGCTGGCGCGCCGGCTGTGCCGGGCGGGTGCCGCCGAGGGCCTGACGGTGCACGTGGTCCGCTACCGCCACCGCGGCTGGAACGGCGCGTCCGCGCACCCGGTGCGCGACGCCCACTGGGCGGCCGACGAGGTGGTGCGGCGCTACGGCGACGTACCCGTCTGCCTGGCCGGTACGGGCATGGGCGGCCGCGCCGCGCTGCTCGCGGCGGGCCACCAGGCGGTGACGGCGGTCCTGGCGCTGGCCCCCTGGCTCCCCGAGCCGGAGGCGCTGGTGGCCCCGGACCCGGTGCGGCAGCTCGCGGGACGCCGGGTGCTGGTGGTGCACGGCACCAACGACGAGCACACCGACCCCGACCTGTCGTACCGCCTCGCCGAGCGCGCCAAGAAGGCCAACCGCGACGTGTGCCGCTTCGAGGTCCACTCCGACGGCCACGCCCTCCGCCAGCACCGCTCCGAGGTCCAGGCCCTCGCCGCCGACTTCGTCCGCGGCACCCTCCTGGGCCACCCCTTCGCCCGCCCGGTCACCGACGCCCTGGCGGCCCCGCCGCCACTGGGGCTGCGGATGCCGCTGGCGTCGGGGTTCGGGGAGTCGTTGCGGTACTGACGTGCGGTCACCGCACCGCACGTCAGCGGTGCAGCAGCAGTTGACCGCGGCGGGAGAGCAGGAAGCGTTTGAAGGCGGCGACCGGGGGTGTGTCGGGGTGGCCGCCCAGCCAGGCGACGCCTATTTCGCGGACCGCGCGCGGGGCGGTGACCGTCAGTTCCACCACGCCCGGGCGCGGCACCGCCGGCGGGGGCAGCAGGCCCACGCCCAGGCCCGCCGCGACCAGGCCGCGCAAGGTCTCCGGGTCCTCGCCCTCGAACGCGATCTTCGGTGCGAAGCCGGCCTCCGCGCACAGCGCGTCGGTGATGCGGCGCAGGCCGTAGCCCGGTTCGAGGGTGACGAACTGCTCGGCCGCCGCCTCCGCCAGGCGGATGCGCTTCCGCACGGCCAGCGGGTGGTCGTCGGGCACCACCAGGCGCAGCTTCTGCTCGTCGAGGCGGCGCGCGACCAGGTCGGGGGCGTCGGGGACGGGTGAGGTGAGGCAGAGGTCGAGGTCGCCGTGGCGGAGGCGTTCCAGCATGGCCTCGCCGTAGTTCTGGATCAGCTGGAAGCGGACCCGGGGGTGGTCGGCGCGGAAGGCGCGGATGAGTTCGGGTACGGTCTCCGAGCCCATGGTGTGCAGGAAGCCGAACGCGACCTTGCCGGTCGCGGGGTCGGCGTCGGCCCGTACCGACTCGGCGGCGCGGTCCACTTCGGCGAGGGCGCGTTCGACGGAGGCGTGGAACGCACGGCCGGCGGCCGTGAGGGAGACGGTGCGGCCGTGCCGGGCGAACAACGCGACGCCCAGGTCGTCCTCCAGCCGGGCCATCGCCCGGCTCAGCGTCGACTGCGGCATGCCGAGGCTGTGCGCGGCGCGCGTGACGTGCTCGTACCGGGCGACGGCCGCGAACTGCGCGAGGCGGGGCGTGAGCGTCACCGCCCAGGAGCCGGTCTCCAGCTCCTCCGTTGTCGGGACGTCAAAGTTTTCGGTAACACTCCTGTTGCCGCGGCGTGACAACGACCTCTGTGACCTGCGCTCATGCACCACAGGAACGATTATGGCGAGTCCGTGCATTGGACGCATCAGATGCACGGTGCATACGTTCGATGCATGCCTCCCGCCGATATCAAGGCATCCGGCGCCCCGCTGCGCCCGGATGCCTCTGCTCCGTCTGCTCCCTCCGCTCCGTCGTCCCGCGCCTCCGACGACCGCCTCGCGCCCGGCGCCCCCGGCTACCGCCGGATGAGCTTCGCCCTCTTCGCGGCCGGCGTCGCCACCTTCGCGCTCCTCTACTCCACGCAGGCGCTCCTCCCGGCGATCTCCGGCGACCTCGGTGTGACGGCCGATCAGGCCAGCTGGACCGTGTCCGCCGCGACCGGCGGCCTCGCCCTGGCGGTCGTCCCGGTCAGCGCCCTGTCGGAGCGCTTCGGACGGCGGACGACGATGACGGTGGCGCTGTGCGTCGCGGCGTGCGTGGCCCTGCTGGTGCCGCTCGCGCCCACCCTCGGCTGGCTGGTCGCACTGCGCGCCGTGCAGGGCGCGGCCCTGGCGGGCGTGCCGGCGTCGGCGATGGCGTACCTGGCCGAGGAGGTCCGGCCGAAGGCACTGGTCGGCGCGATCGGCCTGTTCGTCGCGGGCAACGCGATCGGCGGCATGTCCGGCCGCATCCTGGCCGGCTGGGTCGCCCAGGCGTGGGGCTGGCGCGCCGGCCTCGCCGCGGTGGGCGCCCTGGCGGTGCTGTGCACGGTGGTGTTCCGGCTGATGGTGCCGCGGGCACGGCACTTCACCCCCGCGACGGTCTCGGCCCGCTCCCTGGGCCGTACGCTCGCCACGCACCTCTCCGACCCGCTGCTGCGCCGCCTGTACGCGCTGGGTGCGCTGTTCATGACGGTGTTCGGCGCGGTGTACACGGTGATCGGCTACCGCCTGGCGGAGGCCCCGTTCTCGCTGCCGCAGGGCGTCGTGGGCTCGATCTTCCTGATCTACCTGGTGGGTACGGTCTCCTCGGCCGCCGCCGGCAAGATCGTCGGCCGCCTGGGCCGGCGCGGCGCGCTGTACATCGCGGTGGGCGCGACGGGCGCGGGCCTGCTGCTGACGCTGTCGGCGTCGCTGCTGTCGGTCCTGCTGGGCCTGGTGCTGATCACGGCGGGCTTCTTCGCGGGCCACGCGGTCGCCTCGTCGGCGGTCAGCCGCACCGCCACCACGGGCCGCGCCCAGGCGTCGGCGCTCTACCAGACCGCGTACTACGTCGGCAGCTCGGTGGGCGGCACGCTCGGCGCGATGGCCTTCCGCTCGGCGGGCTGGGACGGCACGGTGGTCCTGGGCCTGGCCGCGATGGTCGCGGCGGCGTCGATCACGCTGTACGCGACGCGGAAGGCGATCCTGGAGCAGCGGCGGCGTGTGGTGATGACGTCGAAGGCGTGACGTGAGTGACGACGGAGGGCCGGCCCTGGGGGCCGGCCCTCCTTTTGTTGTCAACGGTTGCGGCGGTGTCGCCGGACCTGGTCCATGTCCCAGTAGTACGGCGAGGTCCGGTCGATGGTGCGGTCGAGGGCGTCCAGCAGGTCGTCGCCGCGCGGGTCGTCGCGCAGGGCGAGCCGGATCGCGGCGGTGATGCGTACGGCCTCCTCCGGGTCGGCGAGGCGGGCGGCGAGGGCGTCGGAGGGGGCGGGGTCGTCGGCGGGGGCGTTGAGGAGGGCCCGGCAGGCGGCCTCGCGGACCTGCGCGTCCGTGTCCCGGGTGCAGGCGAGGGCGGCGGCGAGGGCGTCGGCCCGCCCTTGCCGGACCGGCCAGTGCAGGCCGCCGACCGCCGCGGCCCGGACCTGGGCGTCGGCGTGGCGGGTGAGGCCGGGCATCGGCTCCTCGGCGCGGGGCTCCATGGCCTCGGCCAGTCCGGTGGTGAGGGGCCGCAGCACGCGGGGGTCTTCCTCCCGGGCCGCCCAGGGGAGGAAGAGGTCGACGAGGAGGGTGTCGAAGGGGGATTCCTCCTCCTCGCCGCTCTGGTCGTAGAGGTTGATGAGACGCAGCACCTCCGCGCCGAAGCAGCGGGCGAGCGGGTCGGGGTGGTGCTGCAGGGTGGCCGCGGCGTCCAGGACGAGCCGCAGTGCGCGGGGACCCTTGCGTGACGCGGCCGCAACGGTGGTCGCGCCCCACACGGGGTGGTCGACGTCGGGCTCGGTCAGGGCGCGGGCGAGCAGTTCGGCGAAGGGCGTCGCGATGCCGGAGGTCCACTCGAAGTGGGTGAGGAGCGCGGGGTGGGGCCGGGCCAGGGCGAGGGCGTCGCGGCCCTCGCGGTCCCGGGCCCGGGGGTCGGACCCGGCGAAGTGCAGGGCGAGGGCGATGTCGTGGGCGCCGCGGGCGACGGCGCGCAGGAGGGGCGTACGGCCGTCGGCGTCGGCGGCGTTCAAGCCCAGCTCTTCGGCGTCGGCCAGCAACAGCAGGGCGTCGAGGGCCCGCTGGTCGAGGGCGTCCGCGGCCAGGCGCAGGGCGGCAGCGAGGTGCGGGCCGCGCGCGTGCGGGCTGTCGTAGGGCTCCAGGAGGGCGGCCATGGCCGCGGTGTCGCTGGTGCGCACGGCGGCGAGGAGGGGGTGCTCGGGTTCGGCGGAGGTCATGCGCACAGGTGCTGGAGGAGTCCTTCGGTGAGGGGGTACGGCTCTTCGCGCGGCAGCAGTTCGCGCGCCGCGGTGAGGTCGTCGGCGCGGACCAGGTCGTGGATGCGGTGTGCGAGCGGCGTGACGTCGCGGATGGCGACGGTCCATTCGTCGGCGTACCGCCGGGCGGCGTCACCGGCGAGGCCGAGCTGCAACGACCGGTACGGCAGCGGCTGGAGGTGCAGATCGCGTTCGGGGTCCCACTGCACGCGCGCGGGCGCCTCGCGCAACTGCCGCTTCCAGGCGGCGGCGTCGGCGTGCAGCTGCCGGTCGTAGTGCGAGAGGCAGGCGTGCCGCAGGGCCCACTCGAAGCCGTCCCGGGTGATCTCGACGGCGAGGACGGTCTCCTGGTCCTGCTTGGTGGCCCAGCCGCAGCGGTACATCATCCACAGGAAGGACGGCTTGATCCACGTCATCCGGTCCCGCTTCCAGGCGGCCGGGAACCGCCCCTCGGCGGCTGCGGGCCGCCCGATGGCGGGCGCGTACGCCTGGTAGACGGTGACGGTGCCGGCGGTGTGGACGGCGCGTATGCGGTGGGTGGGCTCGGGCGGGGCCGGCAGGTCTTGCAGGTCTGACGGGTCTGGCAGCTCTGGCACGGGTCCAGGGTGCGGGCGGGGGGCGGTTTTGCGCCAGCGAATTACCTGGGAGCGAATTACAGGGGCGCGGGGAAGCCGTCCGTCTCCAGCGTGAAGCCGAAGGGCTCCGGCAGGGGGACGGGGTCGCCGAACTTCCCCGCGTGGAGCAGGCAGTAGACGTCACCCTTGGGCTCGCCGTAGAGCGTGATGGTGGGGCGCCCGGGCGCCCAGCGGTCGACGAGGAGGTAAAGAGGAACTCCGGCTCGGGCGTAGCCTGCGGCCTTCTTGATCCTGTCGTGATGGGCGTTGTCCTTGGAGGTGATCTCGATGACGAGCTCGGCAGCAGCGGCGGGTACGTAATGACCTGAGCTCTCCAGCAGCAGAGCCTCGGGCAGCACCACCAGGTCCGGAACGTACAGTCCGCGCCGCGAAGGTACGGCCAGGACCTGCGTCCGGTAGATCCCCCACTCGTCGGGGATCACCCGGTACAGGCGACGGTGAAGAAGGTTGGCGATGTGGTTGTGGGCGTTGGCGGGTGGGGGTGACACGGTGACGAGCCCCTCGATGACTTCCACCTTGCACCCCTGCGGCCCGTTCGTCTCCTCCCACATGCGGACGAGATCGTCCCAGTCGAGACGGTCTCCCCGGGAGTCGGCGGCGGTGAGTGCGCTCACGGCGGTCTCCTGGCTTCGGCGTCACCAATGCCAGCATGCCGAAGCGTTCCGTGACCGGTCCACCGACCCGGTTAGCCCGAAAGAATGATCGAGGGCAACTGCAGTTCCCTCACAGGTCCAGGTCCGCGTACAGCGAACAGTGGTCGGACGCCTCCGTCGCGCGCGACGTCACCGTCGGGAACGACGTGATGACGCCCGGGGCGTAGATGCCGCGCTGCTCCAGCGTCACGTTCTGCACCTTGCCCCACAGGTCCGGCGAGAACATCAAGTAGTCGATTTTGTTCTCGGGCTTGGCACCGGTGCCGAAGGTGCCGGGCGGGCCCGTGTAGCTGCTGTGGCTCATGGCGTCCCGCAGACCGGTCGCCAGGACGGCCGCCACGCCCGCACTGTCGGGGGTGTCGTTCATGTCACCGGCGACGACGACGTGCGACGAGCGTTCCAGCGCCGCCCGGTAGATCTCCGCGACGCGCTCGCCCTGCCGCTTGCGCTTCTCGTCGCCGCCGCCGAGCTTGCTCTTGAAGTGGTTGCCCAGCAGCCACAGCGAGGGTCCGCCGTCGAACTCGATCTCGTACTCCGGGCAGTCCCGACTGAAGATCGTCTTCCCGTCGGTCTTGTCCTCGTCGAAGATGTGCGAACGGATCGAGACGATGGGCCGCCGGCTCAGTACGCCGACGTCGATGCCACGGATGTCGTTCCCGTCGATGAGCATGTTGAACGGGTAGGGCTTCTCGTGCAGCAGGCCGCCCAGCACGTGGGAGTTGAAGCGGTCCAGCGTCAGCCGGTTCTCCACCTCGACGGTCAGCAGCACGTCCGCGTTCACGGCCGCGACGACGCGGGCGGTGTTCTCCACCGCCGTCCAGTCGAGGTCGCCGTCCACGAGCTCCGCCCAGCCGACCCAGTCGCCCCGGCCGGCCGCACCCACGGTGGTCGTACCGCCCTGCTTCTTGAGGAGCTTGGCGCCACCGCGGGGCTCGTTGAGCACGATCGTGTGGTCCGACGCGTCCGAGCCGACCGCGTGCGCGGCGAGGAGCGCGAGGATCTCCGTCTTGTCGTTCGAGGTGTAGGTGGTGTGGTCGAGGAGCTCGACCAGTTTCCGGAAGTCTTTCAGCACCGTCTGACGCTGTGCCTCGTCCTCGATTCCGTAAGCCACGGGCCGGCGGAAGAGGTTCTCGCAGTTGAAGGTACCGATGCGCATGGTCATGGGGGTTTCCTCCTCCCTTACCACAATTGTCCTGACCATGCGCGGAGGATGTCCAACGGACGGGCCACTCCTGTCGGCCCACTCCTGTCGGCACTACAGGCTGCGGGCGGTGATGTCGCCGTAGGAGGTGGTGGCGCGGATGTCGAGACCGGCGGTCCCGTCGCTCTTGAGGGCGTTGCTGATGCGGCCGTAGGTGGTGCCGGCGTCGAGGGCGGCCGAGACGCCGGCGGCTGCGGCCACCTCGATGTCGCCGGACTGGGTGCGGAGCACGACGGTGCCGCGCACGGCCTCGGCGATCCGGATGTCGCCCCGCGCGGTGCTGATCTCGGCGGGGCCGCCCAGCCGGCCGACCTCGACGTCGCCGTCGGTCGCGGCGAGGCGGAGGCTCGCGGCCTCGTCGACCTTGATGCTGCGGTACGCGCCCTCGAAGACGACGTCACCGAGGCGGCCCACGCCGCGCAGCTCACAAGCGGCGGTCCGCGCCTCGACGTTGGAGCCGGCGGGCAGCTGGACGGTGACCTCCACGGAGCCGGAGGGACCGAACAGCTGGTTCTTGGGCTCGGGGACGCGGATCTGGAGGACGCCGTCGGCGTAGGCGACGGTGGTCTCCTCGGCGGTCCGGACGTCGCGGCTCTTGGCGGGGTTGGCGGGCAGGACCTCGACGGTGGCGTCGGTGCGGTCGGCGGCGATGAGCTGGATGCGGCCGGCGGGGATGTCGAGGACGGCGGAGATGGTGGCGGGGGTGGCGAACTTCTGCATGGTGAGCTCCTGGGGCTTGCGCCGCGTTGTCGCGTCGCGTTGTTTCCGACGAGAGAAAAGCTACGTTGCACTTCACGGTTCCGGCAACAGCAACGTTGCACGGGAATGCCATTTACGCAGCTCAGAGCAGAGAATTCGTTGCAACGAATCGAAAAGCAACGCAACATCACTCACCGCCATCGTTGCAATGAAGTGACGATGAACGCTATCCTGGGGGGAACGGACGCCGGACGACGAAGGAGACCGCGATGCCGGGCGGCAGACTCACCCAGCAGGAACGTCAGCAGATCGCGCTGGGACTGGCCGACGGCCTCGCCTACGCCGAGATCGCCCGCCGCCTCGACCGCCCGACCTCCACGGTCACGCGCGAGGTCATGCGCAACGGCGGCCCCACCGCCTACCGCGCCGACCTGGCCCACCGCGCCACCGAACGCCGCGCCCACCGCCGCAGGCAGGCCACGCCCCGGGGAACGGAGGCGCCCCCGCAGGCGCACGGGCGCGACGCCGAGGCCGTGCGCGAGTACGAGGAGGCGTTCACCACCGTCCTCATGCAGTCGGGCACACCCAAGATGATGGCGCGCGTGCTGGCCTGTCTGTGCATCAGCGACACGGGCAGCCTCACCGCGTCGGAACTCGTCCAGCGCCTCCAGGTCAGCCCGGCGTCCATCTCGAAGGCGGTCGCGTTCCTGGAGAGCCAGGGCCTGGTCCGCCGGGAGCGCGACGAACGCCGCCGCGACCGCTACGTCGTCGACGACGACGTCTGGTACCAGTCGATGATGGCCAGCGTCCGCGGCACGGCCCACGTCGCCGAAACGGCCCGGCGCGGCGTCGGCGTCCTGGGCCAGGGCACTCCGGCCGCCGTCCGCCTGGAGAACATCGCCCGCTTCCTCGACTACGTGTCGGAGAGCATCGCGCGAGCGGCCGACCAGGCCCGGGAGGTCCTCCACACGAAGCCGGGGGCGCCCTAGGCGGCGCCCTGGGCGGCGCCCTAGGGGACGGGCAGGCGGGTCCCGCCGGATGGGCCGCCTGAGGCTGCGCCGGGGCGCGGACCGGGCGAGGCTGGAAGGTGGGCCGGGCGAGGCTGGGAGGTGGGCCGGGCGAGGCTGGGAGGTGAGCCGGGCGAGGCTGCGAGGTGGGCTGGCGAGGAGAAGTGCGATGACCGGTCACTGCGATCAGCCGGGGCCGGCTGATCCTCTGGGCGAGGCGCTGGCGGCGGTCGTGTACCGCACAGGTGCCGCGCACGGGGGTGTCTACCTGCGCGATCCGCGAGAGCCCGTGCTGGTTCTGGCGGTGATGTGCGGGCTGCCGGTGGAGGCGTCGGTACCGTACCGCCGAGTGCTGCTGACCCTGCCGGGCCCGACGGCCGACGCCGTACGGGAGGAGCGCCTGGTGTGGGTGGGGCAACAGGACGACATGGCCCGTCGGTACCCGCGTGCGGCGGCGTACTTCCCCTACCGGATCGGCCTCGCGTCCGCTCTCCTCAAGGGAGCGCGTCACTGCTGGGGTGCGCTGAACCTGGTGTGGCCGGCCGGGCGGTCGGCCCGTCTCGGCATCCGCGAGCGGGAGCGCATCGTCCGCGGCGCCCGGCGCATCGCGCATGCCCTGGACCGTGCCGCCGGCCCACTGGAGATCCCGGAGGAGCCACGCCTCGTCCCCACGTACCGCGCCGCCGCGGAACCGGGGCCTCCGGCGTTCGTGGCGGCCGACGTGCTCGACCGCCTGCCCGTGGGCGCGCTCGCCATGGACGTGGAAGGGCGTATCACGCTCGCCAACCCCGCCGCCGTCCGTCTCCTGGGCCGCTCCGCCGGAGACCTGCTGGGGACGCTGCCGTGGGAGTCACTGCCCTGGGTGAACACCGCCGCGTACGCGGACGCCCACCGCGCCGCGGTGAGCAGCCGCGAGCCGTCCACCCTGACCGTCCTCCGGCCACCGGACCGGTGGCTCGACCTCCGGATCTACCCGGACGAAAGCGGCATCACCCTCCTCATCACTCCCCACGCCTCCGAGGGAGGCCCGCCCCGGCCCGCCGGCCTGCCGTACGCCGGCACGACGTCCGAAGCGGGGATCTACCCGCTGATGCGCCTGGCCGCCGCGCTCACCGAGACCGTGCGGGTGCAGGACGTCGTCGACCAGGTCGCCCACCAGGTCCTGCCCACCTTCGGCGCCCAGGGCATGATCGTGGCAACCATTGAAGCCGACCGCATGCCGGTCGTCGGGCACTGCGGTTTCGCCCCGGAGGTCGTCGAACGGCTCGACAGCCTGCCCACGAACGCCGTCATCAGCCCCGTCGGCCGGTCCCTGGCCACCGGTACCGCCGCCTTCTTCGCCGACCGCACCGAGCTGGCCCGCGCCCACCCCGAGACGCCACCGATCAGCGACAAACAGGCCTGGGCGTTCCTCCCACTGATCACTTCCGGGCGCCCCATCGGCTACTGCCTCCTCGCCTACGACCGGCCCCACACCTTCACCGCCGCCGAACGCTCCCTCCTCACACCGCTGTCGGGGCTCATCGCCCAGGCCCTGGACCGTGCCCGCCTCTACGACGCCAAGCACAACCTCGCCCACGCCCTCCAGCAGACCCTGCTGCCCCAGGCCCTGCCCACGATGGACGGGCTCGACGTCGCCGCCCGCTACCTGCCCTCCAGCCACGGCCTGGACATCGGCGGCGACTTCTACGACCTCATCCGCCTCACCGGCACCACCGCCGCCGCCGTCATCGGCGACGTCCAGGGCCACGACGTGACCGCCGCCGCGCTCATGGGACAAGTACGCACCGCAGTCCACTCCCACGCCACCGCCGGCGCAACCCCCGGCCAGGTCCTCGCCCGCACCGACCGCGACCTGGCCGACCTGGACGCCACCCGGTTCGTCTCCTGCCTCTACGCCCACCTCGACCTGGCCCGCCACGAGGTGACCATCGCCGGCGCCGGCCACCCGCCCCCGATCCTGCGCCGGCCCGGCCACCGGGCCCAGGTCCTGGACATCGACCCAGGCCCGCCTCTCGGCCTCGGCCTCGGCCTGGGAACTCCGTCCTACCCCTCCACCACCCTCGCCCTGCCCGAGGGCGCGCTCCTCACCCTCTACACCGACGGCCTCGTGGAGACCCCCGGCACGGACATCGACCACACCACCGCCGACCTCGCCCAACACCTGTGCGCGTCAAGCGCGCTCCCCCTGCACCAACTCATCGACAACCTCGTCGACCACGCCCGCCCCACGGGCCAGTACACCGACGACATCGCGCTCCTGCTGCTCCAGCCGAAAGCGCGGGCTTGAAGCGGTGTGCGCCATGATGGTCCGCGTGAGCGAAGAAAATGTGTTCGAGTCCGTATCGCGCCTGTACCAGGAGTTCATGGAACTCCCCTTTCCTCCCGGACTGGCCGGCGCAGACCGGGCAGGCCACGACCTGGTGCTGCTGGACTCGGACACCGCCGCCTGCATCTTCGTCTGGATCGAGAACGGCGGCGAGCTCCAAGCGCGGAGTCGAAGCATTCTGCTTCGCTGCATCGCCCGCCTGGAACGGGTCATCCCTGCACTCGGCGAAGCGGACCACCCCGAGTACTGGCACCGCCTGCGCGAGATGGCTCACCTGGTCGCGGATGCGCCTCACACGTAGCCGCCACGTGAGACGACCTGTTGGCGCCGACTGGTCGCGGTTCAGCGCCGCCACTCGTAGGCGCCCGGCGACGTCCGGAGGACCTCGCTCGGCCACTCCCGCCGCACCAGTTGGAGCAGTCTCCGCTGGTCGTCGATCCAGCCGTCCTCAAGGCACAGGGGAAGGAACACGGAGATGCCGGAGCGCGCCACGTCTTCGACGTGGACAGCGGGCGTCCCATGTTCTTCGTTGAGAGCCTGGAACCGGATCTCAGGACTGCGGTCGTCATCCATCCAGCAGACGTCACCGCCCGCGGCAAGCACGTCCAGGGCGTGTGACCAGCCGTCCAGGTCGTCCGGAAACAAGCCGAGGTCCAGCCGCCCGGTCACGAAACCGCTCTCGATGAGCACCTCGGTGTCGAGAAGGTCGTGCAGCGGCAGCACTCCCGGCATCCGGCGGCCCAGCACACGTACCCGGAAGCTGTTGTCCCCGTCCGAGAGATGGATCAGATCCACCGCACACCCATACCCCTCACCGTCAACGCTCACGGCCCATCCTGTCGGCCGGTCCCTGCCACCGCCACCGAGTTGTCCGGGAGCCATTCCGTGAGTGTGCGCCCGCCCCCGCGCCGGTGGGCGCCTTGATCAGGGCGCGCTCGGCACCGCCTTTGCCGAGGCCGGCACCCGACCAGTGTGCCGCTTTCGCCCACGCGGCGCGGGTCCGCGTCGATCGCCACGAAGGCGCGCTCGTGGGTTGCCGTGACCACGACCGACCACGTGGTTCTCGTCGACGAGAAGCGCCGGCACGGGTGGCGGGGCGCAGGGTGTGAGCGGGGGCGGGGGCGGTTGCGGGGGTGATGGCACGCGCCCTGACCGGTCTCTCGTCGGTGGACCTCGGTCCTGGCTGGGGCGGTTGCCGTCTGTAGCACGGGTTCAGGTGAGGCGGTGAGCTTTGACAGCCCGCAGCAGGGCCGCGAGCGCGACGGGGGCGGTGGCTATGACGACGGCGGGGTCATCGCTCTCGCGGAGGTGGGCGCGGGCGCTGGCGGCGCGGTCGGACTTCACCGCCCGCAGGAACGCCGCCAGGGCGGCGGGGGTGGTTGTTATGGCAACGGCCGGCTGGTCGCCTTCCCGTAAGCAAAGATCGGCTCCCGGCAGCCGGGATACCTCGACACAATTGTTGTTCGCGCCCGTGCTGTAAGAGGACTTGCACCACCCCGCAGACATCGGTCAGTTCACTTGCCGCGGGTTGGCAGGCGACCGGCCCTGACGGCATTGAGCAGCGAGCCCAGTGCGGCTGGGCCGGTCGATATGACAACGGCGGGATCGTCGCTTTCGCGTAAGTGAACCCGGGCGCGGACATCAAGGCGGGCCAATTCAAGGCAGGAGCCTTGGGCCCCGGTGCTGTAGGACGACTTGCTCCATTCGAGACGCGACATCTGCCGACACCTATCGCAGTTCGTACAACACATGCTGTAGCAGGCTCAGCGAGTCTCCGGCCCCCAGCTCCTCCGGAGCGGCGTCCGGGTCGACCGGGGCGAGGGCCATCGAGGCCAGCCGCTCGAACATCCTCGCGTAGTCGTGGATGACAGCGCCATCCCCAATGAAGTCGGCTCCTTCGGGCTGTTCCTTGTACAGCGTGTCCAGCTCCGTCGTGGAGCCGCTGAAGAGCACGAAAGAACGGACGTGCGTTGAGTAGGGTCCCTGCTCGAACGGGTAGATCTGCAAGGTCACATGAGGCATGCGCGCGACTTCGATCAGCTTGTGCAGCTGTCTGCGCATCACCGATCTGTCGCCGACCTGCATGCGCAGGGCTGCCTCCGGGATGACCGCATGATAGGTCTCCAGCCTGGGCAACACGCGCTGGCGGTCCAGCCTGAACCCTACCCACCGATCCACATGACGGTGGTCGCCTTCGATGCTGGTGATCACTGCCCGTGCGTACTCCTCGGTCTGGAGCAGGCCGGGCACGACGCTCGACTCGTTGGCGCGAACGGCCACCGCCCGCGACTCCAGCTCCGCGAGGTCGAGCGCTCGTCGCTCCATCACGTCCCGGTAGTCGTCCCACCACCCCTTCCCCGTCTCCTGGGCCATCTCCATCAGCGCGTCGAAGTACGCGCCCGGTGGGCAGCCGTAGGCGCGCAGCACCTTGTAGAGGCGGTTGCGTGACACGTCGAGGCGGCCGGTCTCGATGTTGCTGATGCGGGCGCGGTCGGCGTCGAGCAGGGCGGCGGCCCGGTCGCCCGGGATGCCTGCCCGCACCCGCAGCTTGCGCAGCTCCGCGCCGAGACGGCGTTGCCGTTCGCTCGGCTGCTTCCTCGGTGGCATCGGACCTCCTCCTCGTTGGCCGCAGTCTGCCGACGCCGCAGCGGAAGGGTCTATTCATCGAGCCACTCGTCACCCACACGTGGCATCAAGGCCGTGATTCGTTGCGACGCCGTGAAACCTTTCACTACGGTCGAGCCCTCTCGCCCCGCCACGTGGCAGCGCGGAAGTGCACCTGTCGCCAAGCGAGTTGGCGCGGGCAATGACACCGCGGACTGCCGCTCGACCCCGGGCACGACACCCCACCGTGGAGACCCCATGAACCCCACCCCCCACTGCTCCCTCGTCTTCCCGCCGCACCCCGCATGGGTGCGGGCCGCGCGGGAGGTGGTGCGGACCGTCCTCGTGGCGGCGCGGCGGACCGACCTCGCCGACAGTGCCGTTGCGCTGACGTCCGAGACCGTGACCAACGCGGTCAACGCCTGTACTCGCAACCGCTGTTGCGCACCGGTGACGCTCGTTGCCGAGTGGAGCGCGCCGGGGCGGCTGCGGGTGTTCGTGTACGACGCGGCGGCCGGGGTGCCGGAGCGGCGGGAGGCGGTGGGGGTCGAGGCCGAGGCCGGGCGGGGGTTGATGCTGGTCGAGCGGGGTGCGGAGGCGTGGGGGGTGTGCACGCACGGGCCGGGGCAGGGCAAGGCCACCTGGTTCGTGGTGGGCGACCGGCCCGCCGGCCGTGCGAACCCGCGGAAGTCACCCGTGGGATGCACCGACTGCGCCACGCTGGAGGGCGCACGGCGGTGGGCCGTCGCCGAGGGCGACCACGAACGCATCGTCGACGCGACCGTGGCCGTACGGAGCCACTTCCGGAACGAACACATTCTGCCGAGGCTCACGTGGTGAGGCCGGGCGCCTGTGAGCACCGGGGCGGCTGGGCGCAGGAAGACGGCGTGCTGTGGTGCACGCGCTGTGGCACGCTTCGGTTCGCGGCGTACGGCGCGCTGCGGCCCCCGGGGTTGCCGGAGTTCACTTCGCGGAGCGAAGCATCGCGAAGCGCGACTGCGCCGCTGCGCGGCTTCGGGCGGGGGGCCGGCCGCCGTCGCCCGCCGGCTCGAACAGATCGCGAAGACCCTCGCCTTCGCCCTCACCGAACCCGCCGGCGCGCCGGGCTCGCCCTCACCGCATGGCGGCTCGCTACGCCCACCCCGTCGTGATGACGAGTTCCCCCGGCGCCGACTCGAACCTGATCTCCGGCTTTCCCAGCTCCGACGTGTTCGTCAGGTGCGTGCCGCCGCACGGCATGCGGGCCTCCCCGTCCGGCAGGGCGCACGTCCACCAGCGGCGGCCGTCCAGGTGGGGGCCCTCGCAGTGGATGCCCGCCGGGGCCGCCGCCTCCACCCACGCGGTGACCTGGGCGGTGACCGCGGCCTCCAGTTCGGGCAGGCGGTCGGTCAGGGCCTGGCTGTCGAAGCCCGACTTGCGCAGCGACTTGCCGAGCCGGTAGCGGTCGACGCTGCCGCGCCGCACGATGCGGGACTCGGTGATCGCCGCCTGGTCGAAGTCCGGGTTGCCCAGCGGGTCCGTGCGCGGCGTCTTCGACCACAGGCCCGCCAGGCACTTGTTGAGCGCCAGCGACATAAGGTGGCAGCCCGTGTGCCCCCGGCTGAGGTCGGCCCGCAGCTCCGGGTCGGCCGCGAGCACCGCCTCGTCCCCCGGCGCCGCCGCGGGCGCGCCGTCGGGCGTCGCCAGGACGTGCACGGCCACGAACGTCCAGCCGGGCGTTCCGCGCCGTACGGGGATGTCCCGGCCCAGGTGCAGGCCGTCGTCGCCGTCCGGGCCCGCCGCACCCGTGACGACGTCCACGACGTCGTACGCGCGGCCCGCCAGCGTCACCGTGCCCGTGTCGGCCGGCTGGTCGGGCCACGTGTGGTCGAGGGGGTGGAAGGGAGTGCGGTCCACGACCAGGAGGGTCCGCCCGTCGCCCGCCGGTTCCAGCCGGTCCACGCGGGCCGTCGCCGTCAGCGTGCCCTGGGGGAAGAGCACTTCGGTGCTGTTCATGGACCCTCTTTCCGCGCGTACTCCACCACGTAACCGTCCATGACCCGCCGCACCGCCGCCCGCAGGCTGCGTTCGTCCGGCCCCGACAGCCGGAACCGGCCCGGGACGTGGCAGTAGCCGCCGTTGCCGTCGAAGACCTCCCCGGCCTCGGGCAGCACCTCCGCGTACACCTGCGGCACCGACGCGATCACGGACGTACAGCGTAGGACACGGCCCGGCCGTTCGCGGGGCTCCGGCCACACCACCCAGCCGGCCGGGGTGTCGACGGGCGTGCGGTCCGCGGACTCCAGGGGGATGCCGAGGGCCGTACGGAACGTCTCCGTCACCAGGTCGATGCCGTGCAGCTCCCGGTGAACGTGCGGCACTTCCGCCCCGCCCGACCGCATGCCCACCTCCATGAACACCGGCTCCCCCGTGGGCCGCCGCACCACCTCCAGGTGGAAACAGCCGGTCTCCAGACCCAGCGCGCGCACGCAGCGCAGCGCGAACGCCGCCAGCAGCGAGCGCAGCCGGCCCGGGTCGAGGATCACCGAGCCCAGCGGCCGGCCACCGGCGTAGTCCAGCGGCGTGTTGACGTAGCCGGACACGCTCAGGAAGTGCTGCCGGCCCGCCACCAGCACACCGTCCACGTGGTAGATCTCCGTCGACACGAACTCCTCGCACTCGTACGTCGCGGCCCCGGCCGCGCCCAGCCCCTCCAGCGCGGCACGCAACGCGTCCTTGTCGGCGACGACCCGGACCCCCGCCGAGGCCGCGCCCCAGCGCGGCTTGAGCACCGCGGGCAGCCCGACCGCGGCCACGACGTCCTCGGCGGTCGTGTCCGGGGTCAGCGCCGTGAACCGGGGCACCGGGACGCCGGCCGCCGTCAGGCGCTCCTTCATGACGACCTTGTCCCGGAAGCCGCGCACCAGCCCGGCCGGCAGCCCCGGCGCGCCCAGCGCGTCCCGCACCTGCGCGGCGGTGAGGACGTCGAGCTCCGACAGGCCCACCACCCCGTCGAACGCGCCGTGCCGTGCCGCCAGCCGCCGGGCGGCCGCGAGCGCCGTGTCCGGGTCGAGGGCGGGAACGGTCTCCACGCGGTCCGCGGCCACGCCCAGCCCCGCGAGCACGGGGGCGCAGCGCGGCAGCGTCACGTACGAGAGCCGGCAGTCGTGTCCCGTGTGGTGGCGGGCGTAGTCGGCGTCCTCGTCGTCGTAGCGGTTGAGGACCAGGTAGTGCGGTGCCATGGGCGGTGTTCCTCTCCGGTCAGCGCAGCCCCGCCGGCAGGCAGGACGCGAACGTGGCGAACGGGACGGCGGAGAAGGCCCTCCGGTGGTCGCGGTGGTCGCCCACGGGGGCCGTACGGTCGGGGAAGGCGGCGAGCGTGGGGCTGCCGGGGGCGCCGAGCCGGTTCCACAGGGCGCCGCACCAGCCGGGCATGAAGGGGTGGCCGAGGAGGGCGAGGCCCTTGAGCCACCAGTACGGCGCGTCGGGGCCGCCGTCCGGCGGGCCCGCGCCGATCCACGCGTCGAGCACGGCCGCCGCGCCCGCCAGGTGCAGTCGCGGGCCGTCCAGCGCCCGGTCCAGCGCGTCGAGGTGCCGGCGGAGGTCCCGGAGCATGCCGTCACCGGGCCCGGAACGGACGGGGCCGGGAAGGCGTTCCCATGCGTTGGCCACCCGGGTTTCGAGGGTGCCGGCCAGGTGTGTCTCCAGCCAGGACAGGAACTCCTTCGGCTCGAAACTCACCGGCTCCCGCTCGGGGTTGTGCTTCGCCAGGTAGTACCGGACGGCGTCCACCGGCAGGCCCTCGACGCGGGCGAGCGCGGCGACCTCGATGGCGTGGCGGCGGCTGGTGGAGAACTTCTCGCCGCAGAGGGACGCGAACTCGTTGATCAGGACGCGGTCGTACGGCCGGGTGTCGCCGTGCTGCGGGGCGACGGCGTTGACGCACACGAGCGTCGAGATCACGTTGTCGCAGCCGAGGGAGGTGACGGTGGTGACGCCGGAGCCGGGCGCGAACGCGTTGACCGCCGCCGCCCCCGCCCCGGCCGTACGCTGCCCGTGGAGCTCGCCGAGCAGCCGGGCGAACATGAAGCCGCCGGTGTACGAGAACAGGGTCGCCGGCACCCCGCCCGCGCCCTCCCGGCCCGGAAGGGGCATCCCCCATACGTGCGGGGCGCTCAGCCGGACGGTGCCGCCCGTGCGGCGCAGCAGCGCACGTACCGTCTCGCGGTGGTGCGGGGCCACCTCCAGGCGGTCGAACTCCGGCTCCAGCCAGGCGAGGGGGGCCGTGCGGACGTACAGGGTGTCGATCGGCCGCCACTCCCACGCGTCCTCGGCGAAGCGGGGCCGCGGTTCGGCCAGCTCCTCCGGCGCGATCTGTGCGCCGCACGCCTCGCACCCGTAACCGGCCGCCTCGGCACCGCAGTCGGGGCAGCGGCCGAGGAGCATCGGCCCGGTGAGGTACCGGCCGGTGCGGGGCACGTAGGGGATGCGTTCGGTACGGGTCAGCAGCGCGCCGCGCTCGCGCAGCCGCCGCAGGCAGGCGGCGATCTCGGCGCGGAACGCGGTGTGCCACGGCTCGTCGGCAGGGTTGAGGTACGCGTCCGTGCCGATGCCCATGGCGGCCAGGTCCGCGTGGATCGCCGCGTGGTAGCGGCCGGCGACGGCGGCGGGGGTGCTGCCGTCGGTGCGGGCCTTCAGCTCGACCCACGGCTCGTACGTGTCGGTGCCGGTCATCACGACCGGCCGGTCGCCGCGCAGCCGCAGGTAGCGGGCGAGGACGTCGAGGCGCAGGAACGGGCCGGCGATGTGGCCGAGGTGCAGGGGGCCGTTGGGGGTGGGTTCGGGCGGGACGAGGAGGTAGGGGCGGGGCAGGTGGGGGGTCGGCAGCAGGTCCGGCATGTCCGGGGTCCTCCGTAGGGAAGGAGCCGTAGGGGAGGGAGGCGGCGGGGGATGAGGGGTCAGAGCGGGGGCAGCAGGTCCAGGGCCTGTTCGGCGACGGCGGGGGCGAGCCGGAAGCCGGAACCGGCGCCGCCGGTCGCGAGGACGGCGCCGGCCAGGTCGTCCAGTGGGGCGACGAGCGGCGAGCGGTCGGGCAGGTAGACGTCCGCCGCGACCCGGCAGCCCGTGATGCCGGCGCGGAACTCCGGTACGGCGGTGGCGAGGACGGCGCGCGCGAGGGCGGTGTCGGCGGCGTCCGGGGCGAGCCCGGCGGGGTCCGGCGGGCAGTCCCAGCCGGCGCTGGTGACGCTGAGCAGCCACTGGCCGGGGGCGCGCGGCAGCAGGAACGCCTCGTGCTCCTCCAGGTTCAGGAGGGGCGCCACGCCGGATGCGGGGTGCCGGGTGCGGAGGTGGAACGCCACCACCTTCTTCGTCCGCGCCCCGTACCGCCGGGCCGTGACCGCGAACGGGCCGTGCAGCACCCAGGCGCCCGGCGCGGCCAGCACCCGGCGGGCGGTGAGCGTGCTGCCGTCCCGGGCCACGAGCCGGTGCCCGGCCGTCCCGTACGGGGTGATGTCCCGTACGGGGAAATCCCTGACGAGGGCGTGCCGGGGGTTCTCCCGTAGGGGTCGCAGCAGCTGGCCGACCACCGCCCGCGGGTCGGAGACGCGGGCGGGGCCGGAACGGAGCAGCACGTCGTCCGGCCCGCCGAGGCGGGGGCCGAAGACGCCGCGCAGCCGTTCCTCGTCCGCGGCGTCGCAGGGCGTGAGCCGGTCGCCCACCAGCTCCTCCCCCACCGCGGGCACCATGCGGGCCGGCATCAGCCAGTACGAGGGCGGGGCCGCCGCGCCGAGCGCGGGCGCGACGGCGGCGAGCAGCGGCCGCAGCTCCAGGGCGCGCCGGGCGAGGCGGCGCCGGCCGGGCGTGTGCCCGGCGGGGATGTCCAGGGCGGCGGACCGGGCCGTCGCCCCGTGATGGAGGGGCCCGGCGGACACGGCGGCGACGGCCGCACCGGGGGCGCGGGCGAGGGCCAGGGCCACGGCGGTCGCGCCGATGACGCCCGTCCCGACGACGGCGAGGTCGAACACCTGGGGCGCCATGCGTCACGTCCGCCACCACAGCGACAGCACGGTCATGTCCTCTGCGCCCGCGACGAGTTGGTGCGTCTCGTCGCCGGCGAGGGCGATCAGCGTGCCGGGACCGGCCGGCCGGGCGAGCCCGGCGCAGTGGACGTGGCCGTGGCCCTGCTGGACGAGCCACAGCTCCTGGACGCCGGGGTGCCGGTCGGGGAGCGTGCGCGCGCCGGCCGGCACGGTGAAGACGGCCGCCTGGAACGGGACGGTGCCGACGGCGGCCACCACCTCGGGCGCGGCGAAGCCGGCGTCACGGCTGCGGGTGCCGGCCTCGTCCGTCTCCGGCGGCAGGAACGACACAGGGACGGACCGGGGAACACCCTCAAGGGGCTGGTCAGGTGTGGTCATGGGCAGTGGTCCGATCGGCGTCGGTGCGGTCGGTGCCGGTGATGCTGTCGGTGCCGGTGATGCTGTCGAGGACAGTGCGGCTGCGCCACGCCAGGAGGCTGAGTTGCGGGTCGGCGATGCCGAAGGCGTGCCGGGCCCCGTTCTGCACGTGGATGCGGTGCCCGGCGGGCCCGTCCCACTCCAGTGAGAAGTCGGCGCGGACACGCGGCAGCCCGTCCCGGAACCGGATGCGGGGCAGCAGCGGGCGCAGGCACGCGGGCAGGCCCTGGCGGTAGCCGGTGGCCAGGACGACGGCGTCGGCCTCGGCCTCCGCGGTGGCGTCCGCGGACTTCAGCACGAGCCGCAGCGCGCCGCCGGCGGCCCGGGTGAAGCCGGTGACCTCGTGGCCGGTGAGCAGGGTGACGGGGCCGGCGTCCTGCTCGACGTACGTGGCGAGGTAGAGCAGCTGGTAGAGCTCGGTGAGGAGCGTGTCGTCGATGCCGTCGCCCGCGTACTTCTGTGCGGCCAGCCGGGCCGCCTGCTCGGAGGCGGGCAGGTGGAAGAAGGCGCGGGCGGCGCCGGGCAGGAACAGGTCGTTGGTGAACGCCGACTCGTCGAGGGGCGGCAGGCCGGGGCGCCGGGTGATCCAGTGCAGCTCCGCGGGGCGCGCGCGGGCGGTCAGCAGGTGCCGTACGACCTCGGCGCCGCTCTGCCCGCCGCCGACGACGGCCACGCGCTTCCCGGCGAGCCCGTCGGCGTGCCGCAGGAACTGCCCGGAGTGGAAGACGGTGTCGTCCAGGGCGTCCCGGAAGGGTTCGGGCACGTAGGGGGTCTGGCCGGTGCCGAGGACGACGTGCCGGGCGCGGACGGTGCCGTGGCGGGTCTCCAGGGCGAAGCAACCGCCGGTGAAGTCGACGGCGTGCACCTCGTGGCCGAAGCGCACCGTGGGCAGCTGTTCCGCCACCCAGCGCAGGTACGCGTCGAACTCGGCGCGGTGCACGGCCCGGAAGCGGGCGTTGAGGAACTGGTGGAAGCGGCCCTGGGCGTGGAGGAATGCCAGGAACGTGTACGGGCTGGTGGGGTCGACGGGTGTGACGAGGTCCTTGAGGCAGGAGACCTGGAGGGTGGCGCCGGGCAGCAGCAGCCCGGGGTGCCAGGCGAACCGTTCGGCGCGCTCCAGGTGGACGCCGCGCAGGCCGGGGCGGGCCTGGGCCTGCGCGGCGAGGCTGAGGTTGGCGGGGCCGGCGCCGACCGCCGCGTAGTCGTACGGATCACCCATGGGCGTGCTCTTCGGCGTGCGTGTGGATGCGGACCGTGCGCGCCACCCTGCGGCGCACGGCCGCGAGTTCGGCGGGCGAGTCCGCGGTGAGGAGGGCGTGGCCCAGGCGGCAGCGGAAGTCGTCCAGGCCGGGGTGGACCGGGTCGCCGGGCCGGACGTCGAGGACGGCCTCCCGCACCCCGGGCGTGCGCCGGGCCTCGTCCAGGCCGGTGACGTGCGTGCAGCGCGTGCCGCCGGGCGCGGTGAAGAAGTGGATGCCGGCGCAGGGCGCCACGGGCCGGGTGCGGGCCCCGGCCGCATCCGGGTCGAGGCCGAGGTGTTCGGCGAGCCACAGCCGGGGCATGCTGACGCCGCGCACCAGCCGTACGAGGTCGGGGATGCGGTCGCCGGGGAGGCGGGCGCCGATCTCGACGAGGGCGGGTCCGGCGGCGGTCAGCCGCAGTTCGCAGTGGAAGGGGCCGGCCGTGATGCCGACGGCGGCCACGACCGCGTGCACGTACTCCTCGACGGCGGCCGCGGCGGTGTCCGGCAGGGCGGCGGGCACCACGTGGCCGAGCTCGGCGAAGTGCGGTTCCGGGCCGAGGATCTTCTCGGTGACGGCGAGCACGGCCGTCCGCCCCCCACGGCGGACGTGCCCCTCGACGCTGTACTCGGGCCCGGCCAGGTACTCCTCGACCAGCACCCGGCCGTCCATGGGGCGGCCGAGGTCGAGCAGCGGGTCGCCGGTGAGCCGGTCGTACGCGGCGGCGAGGCCGCGCTGGTCGTGGACCTTGGTGACGTGCAGGCTGCCGGACTGGTCCACGGGCTTCAGGACGCACGGGAAGCCGGTGTGCTCGCCCGCCGCGCGCAGCCCCGCGGCCGTGTCCACCTCCACGAAGCGCGGCCCGTGCAGGCCGGCCGCGGCGACGGCCTCCCGCATCCGCGCCTTGTCGCGGACCCGGTCCACGGTGCGCACGTCGAGGCCGGTGAGGCCGAGACCGGCGGCCAGGTGGGCGGCGGCCGGCACGTAGACGTCGCAGCCGGGGAACACGGCCGACAGCGGCAGCCGGGCGTGCAGGTCGCGCACCCGGGCGGTGAGGGCGTCCAGGTCGTTGGTCTCCACGGTGACGAGTGCGTCGAGGCGGTCCCGGAGCCGGTCGGGGACCGTGCGGTCGTCGCGGTCGGCGGAGGCGACGACGACGCGCAGGCCGAGCTCCAGCGCGGCGTCGGTCAGCAGGACGCCGCCGGACACCGCCTCGACGACGAGGATGCGGCCGGCGGGTTCGGTCGTGGTCGAGGCGGTCATGGCGTACCTCCCGTGGCTGGGGTGCCTTCCCGCTCTCCCACGGCTGCCGCGACGGTGTCCGGCTCTGCTTCCGGCTCCGGTGCACGCGGTCCCCGGGCCAGCGCCGGCACGAAGGACAGCGTCAGCAGCAGCGCGCCCACGGCGGCCGCGATCAGCAGCCAGCGCGGGTCGACGCGGCCGCCGAGGAGGGCGAGCGTGCCGCCGGCCAGTGGCAGCGGCACGATGACGAGCAGCCCGAACGCGGCCACGGTGCTGCCGTACACGGCGGCGGGGACGCGTTCGGCGCGGCTGGTGCGCATGTAGACGCTGAAGAGCGAGTCGAGGGCGAGGAACGCGCCCAGGCAGAGGGCGAAGACGGGCATGGTGGGGGCGCCGGCGAGCGCCAGGCACACGACGGACGAGCAGACGGCGGTCACGGCGCCGTACCGCCACAGCGCGAACCGCCGGATCAGCCAGGGCGAGAGGCCGACGGCGGCGATGGAGGCGATGCTGGCGGCGGAGTAGACGAAGCTGAGGGTGGTCTCGGAGGCGCCGTAGCGGGTGTGGGTGAGGCCGGCGGCGCTGCCGTTGATGAGCCCCAGCATGTAGTTGAGGCCCATGGTGAGGAGGATGACGGGCCGCAGCACGGGGTCCGTCAGGGTGCGGGTCAGGCCCTGTTTGAGGGAGGCCCGCCGGTCGAGGCCGGCGCGTTCGGCGGGCATGGTGCGGCCCAGCAGCAGCGACACGGCGTAGCAGGCGGTGGCCGCGCCGATGAACGCCTGGGCCGGCCCGAGCAGCAGGAGGCCGCCGAGGGCGGGCGCGGCGACGATGGTGACCTGTTCGAGGCCGGTGAGGGTGGACTGGACGGCGGGCTGTTCGGCGGGCGTGGCCAGCAGCCGGCCCGCCTTCTCGCCGGCGACGAAGGTCTGCTCGAAGAACACTCCGGCCACCGCGCCGAACGCGAGGACGACGGCGAGCGTGCTCTGCGGCCACCACGTGACGAGGAGCAGCGACAGCACGCCGGTGGCCAGGCGCACGGAGTCGCACAGCAGGAACATCTGCCGGATCGCGAGCCGGTCGACGACGAACCCGGCGCCCATGAGGGAGAGGATGCGCGGCGTCCACTGGAGGGCGAGGGCCAGCCCGGACCAGCTGAGTTCGCCGCTGGCCTGGTAGCAGAGCAGCGGGATGCCGAAGATCAGCAGGTTGTCGACGAGCCAGCCGGCGAAGCGGACGGCGAAGTACGGGGTGAGCCGCTTGGCGAGCGTCAGGCCGAGCATCAGGCGCGGACCGCCCGCACCGGCCGTCCCGGCTGTGCCGTCCGTACCGCCCGCACCTCGTCGCCGAGGGCCGTCCAGCGGTCGCCCGCGGCCTCCGGGGAGATGGCGGTGAAGAGGACGGAGGCGACGCGGCAGCGGAAGTCCACGGCGGGCGGGAGGGGCTCGCCGGGCGGGACGATCACGTGCCGGGAGACCAGCCAGGGCCGGTGCGCGAGCTCGTCCCAGCCGGTGAGGGCGTCGTACGAGGGCAGGCCGTCCGCGGTGAGGAAGCGGATGCCGGCGGCGGCCGCCGCGGGCGCGCGGAACGCGCCGAGCGCGGCCGGGTCACGGCCGG
Organism: Streptomyces mashuensis; assembly: GCF_014654785.1. Lineage (GTDB taxonomy): Bacteria > Actinomycetota > Actinomycetes > Streptomycetales > Streptomycetaceae > Streptomyces > Streptomyces mashuensis. The sequence continues at coordinate 418,643 of NZ_BNBD01000005.1, read as the reverse complement.
TGGCGGCGGCCAGCGCGACGCGGGGCAGGGCGACGCCGGTGGCCAGCTCCACGAGGTCGACGATGCGGTCGCCGGGCAGCCGGGCGGCGATCTCCATGAGGACGGGCCGGCCGGCGTCGAGCCGGAACTCGCAGTGGAAGGGGCCGGAGGTGATGCCCACGGCGCGGGCGACGGCGCTCGTGTGGTCGTCCACGAGGGTGCGTACGGCCGGGTCGAGGACGGCCGGGGTGAGGTGGCCGAGTTCGACGAACCACGGCTCGGGGCCGAGGAGTTTACGGGTGACGGCGGCCACGACGACGCGCCCGTCGAGCACGTAGCCGTCGGCGCTGTACTCGTCGCCGGGCACGTACTGCTCGATGATCGCCTGGTGGTTGAGTTCGCGGCCGAGGTCGAGCTCGTCCTCGGCGCGGATGGCGGCGACGGCGGCGCGGGCGGCCGCGACGTCCTCGACGCGGGTGACGTGGATGCTGCCGGACGACTCGACGGGCTTGACGACGGCGGGGAAGCCGACGTGGGCGCAGGCCGCGCCGGTCTCCGCGACGTCGTCGACGGCGGCGAACCGCGGGCCCGCGACCCCGGCGGCGGCCACCGCCTCCCGCATCCGGGCCTTGTGCCGGACCAGGTCGACCCGGGCCGGGTCGAGGCCGGGCAGTCCGAGGGCGCGGCAGAGCCGGGCCACGGCGGGCACGTAGAACTCGCAGCCGGCGACGACGCCGTCCAGCGGCGCCCGCTGGTGGGCCGCCTTCAGCGCGGCCTCCAGGGCCGCTTCGTCGTTCGTGTCGACCGTGAGGACCTCGCCGGCCAGCGCCCGGGTGTGCGGCGTCAGCGCGCGGTCGTCGCGGTCGTGGGAGGCGACGAGGACGTCCCAGCCGAGCGCGTGGGCGTGCTCGACGAGGGCGTTCCCGGACGAGACGGGCTCCACCACAACGATGCGAGGAGGCACGGAAACTCCAAAGGTCGGTAACGAGGCAGGAGTTACGAGGCAGGAGTTACAGGGCGAACGCGGTTTCGACGACACGGGAGCCCGCGCGACGGTACGCGGAGGACCGGGCGATGTCGACCGTCACGCACATGCGTTGCAGCCAGCGGTCCCGGCCGTCGTACCGCGGCGTGAACTCCGAACGTGCATGCACCGCCCGGCGGTTGTCGACGACGAGCAGGTCGCCGCGGTCGAGCCGGACCCAGCTGCCGCACGCGGCGACCGCCTCGCGCAGCGACTGCAGGGCCCGCCCGGCCTCCTCGGTCTCGCCGGTCATCAGGTCGAGGTCGTACGTGAGGTGCGGGTCGAAGGGGTCGCCGCTCAGCACCGGCAGCACGGGGCCGTTGCCCTGCTGCCCGTTGGCGCTGCCGAACGAGTAGTCGATGCCGGTGCGGAACAGCGGCCGGGTGAGCACGGCCCGCTCGCGGGCGCTGAGCAGCGGAAGCACCATCCGTACGCCGGCGTTGATGGTCCGCGCCGCCCGGTCGTGGTCGGGCCGCAGGCACAGCAGCATCACGTAGTCGGGCTTGAACGGGTGGAACGCGGCCTCGGTGTGGAAGTCCAGCAGGATCGACGAGCTCTCGGACGACAGCTTGTCGGCGTTGCCGGGCGTCGGCACCACGTTCTGGAACAGGGCACCGGACTTCTCCTGCGCGTACGCGTACGTCGACCCCAGCGCCTGCGCGAACATGGCCAGCCACAGCTCGCTCAGCCACGTGTCCTTGTGCACCACGGCCCTCGGGTCGCGGGGCGTGTCGGGGACGTGGCCCACGGGCAGGCCGCGGACCAGCAGCGCGCCGTAGTCGTTCGACTGGTGGCGGAAGTCGGTCACCGCGCGCCGCACGGACCAGGGCAGCCCGGCGTAGCGGAGTTCGGCCTCGCGGAGGAACAGCTCGGGGTCGTGGTGCGGGTCGGGCATGGCCTCGGCGGACACGCGCTGCAGGGCCTCGCCGGCGCCGGTGACGTCGACGACGTGGTCGCCGGCCAGGGCCGTCATGTCGCCGGCCGGGGGCAGGGGCCGCGAACGGTAGCGGTGCTCGTGCAGCGCCGCGTGGGCGGCACGGCGGGTGCGGGCGTCGTCGACGGTGCCGGTGCGCAGCCAGTCCAGCAGGTTGGCGAGGAAGCGGGCGTTGTCGTGGAAGCCGATGAAGGGCGCGGTGAACATCTCGGCGTTGCCTACGACGGCCACGCGGCCGCCGCCCGTGCTGCCGCAGGCGGCCACGGGTTCGCCGCCGACGGTCACGACCGGCCGGAGCGCGGAGTCCCCTGTCAGGCCGGTGATCCGCCGGGGGTGGTGCAGGTGCAGGGTGTGCACGCCGGTGGTGACGGGGTGGGCCGTCGCCTCGGGCGCGGTCTCGGCGCTGTGCCAGCGCACGTGCGGCAGGTCCGGCAGCGGGTCGCCGGTGAGCCGCTCCCCCAGCCGGGCGCCGCCGAGCCCCGGTAAGCCGGGGTGACCGGCTGCCCGCAGCCCGCCGTCGCCGAACAGCAACAGGCCGCCGCCGGCCCGGAGATGCCGCGTCAGCAGCCCGGCCTCGGCGGCGGCCGGGGCGGCACGTTCCGGGGTCGGCCCGCTGAGCGGCAGGAGCACCACGCCGGCACCGGACAGCTCCTCGTCCGCCCAGGGGCCGTCGACGACGCGCCAGTCCTGGCCGAGGGCGGCGGTGAGGAGCTGCCAGTGGCCGAGGTGGCCGAGGTCGGAGAATTCGGGTCGCGCACCGTGGGCCCACTTGCCCCCGGGTGCCGCGTACCAACGGGTCGTGTGCGACAGAACCAGTGCAACAGTCACGCCCTCACCGTAGGAACGCTCTGTATGGGCAACGTATGGTCCGCCGTATGGTGCCGCTCGACTGCGGTCGGGGCGCGGCCAGAGCGCGGTCAGGGCGCGGCCAGGGCGACGTCAGGGCGTGCGGTTAGGGTGCGGCCATGAAGATCTTCGATCTCGCGCCCGGTGACCCCCGGCTCGCCTCCGAACTCCTGCCCGTGCTGCAAGAACTGCGGCCGCACCTCACCGAGGAGACGTTCGAGGGGGTGTACGCGGAGGGCCACGGCCAGGGCCTGCGGTTCAGCGCCGCCTACGGGGACGACGGTGTGTGCGTGGGCGCCGCCGGCTGGCGGATCGTGGTGAACACGTCGGCGCTGCGCATGCTGTACGTGGACGACCTGGTGACCGCCGAGGGCGCACGCTCGGGCGGCGTCGGGCAGGCGCTGCTGGCCCACCTGGAGGAGCACGCCCGCGCGGCGGGCTGCCACCGCCTGACGCTGGACTCGGGCACGCACCGCGTGCACGCTCACCGGTTCTACCTGCGGGAGCGCATGGTGATCAGCTCCTTCCACTTCGAGAAGCAGCTGGGCTGACACCACTGTCGGTACGACGGAGGGGGCCGGTGGTGTGCACCACCGGCCCCCTCCGCGTGAGCGATCCGCCGTGATCAGGCGATGCGGTCGAGCACGATCGGGTTCGGCGTGAAGTCCGTACCCGCCGGGGCGATCTCGACGCCGCCCTCGAGCGCGGCGAGCGCGTAGTCGAACTTCTCCGGCGTGTCGGTGTGCAGGGTCATCAGCGGCTGGCCCGCGGTGACCGTGTCGCCCGGCTTGGCGTGCATCTCGATGCCGGCGCCGGCCTGCACCGGGTCCTCCTTGCGCGCGCGGCCGGCGCCCAGGCGCCAGGCCGAGACGCCGACGGCGTAGGCGTCCAGCTTGGTGAGGACACCGGAGTCGGCGGCCGTGACGACGTGCTGCTCACGGGCGACGGGCAGGGTGGCGTCGGGGTCGCCGCCCTGGGCCTGGATCATGCGGCGCCACACATCCATGGCGGAGCCGTCGGCGAGGGCCTTGGCCGGGTCGGCGTCCTTGATACCGGCCGCGTCGAGCATCTCGCGGGCCAGGGCGATGGTGAGCTCGACGACGTCGGCGGGGCCGCCGCCGGCGAGGACCTCGACCGACTCGCGGACCTCGAGGGCGTTGCCCGCGGTGAGGCCGAGCGGGGTCGACATGTCGGTGAGCAGCGCCACGGTCTTCACACCGTGGTCGGTGCCGAGGCCCACCATGGTGGAGGCGAGCTCGCGGGCGTCGTCGATGTTCTTCATGAAGGCGCCGGAGCCGACCTTCACGTCGAGGACGAGGGAGCCGGTGCCCTCCGCGATCTTCTTCGACATGATGGAGGAGGCGATCAGCGGGATGGCCTCGACGGTGCCGGTGACGTCGCGCAGCGCGTAGAGCTTCTTGTCGGCGGGGGCGAGGCCGTCGCCGGCGGCGCAGATGACCGAGCCGACGTTGCGCAGGACGTCCATCATCTCGTCGTTGGACAGCAGGGCGCGCCAGCCGGGGATGGACTCCAGCTTGTCCAGGGTGCCGCCGGTGTGGCCGAGGCCGCGGCCGGACAGCTGCGGGACGGCCGCGCCGCACGCGGCGACCAGCGGGGCCAGCGGCAGGGTGATCTTGTCGCCGACGCCGCCGGTGGAGTGCTTGTCGGCGGTGGGGACGGGCAGGGACGAGAAGTCCATGCGCTCGCCCGACTTGATCATCGCCGCGGTCCAGCGGGCGATCTCGGCGCGGTCCATGCCGTTGAGAAGGATCGCCATGGCGAGGGCGGACATCTGCTCGTCGGCGACGACACCGCGGGTGTAGGCGTCGATGACCCAGTCGATCTGCTCGTCGCTCAGGCGGCCGCGGTCACGCTTGGTGCGGATAACGGAAATGGCGTCCATCAGCACATTTTCCTTAAGGTTCGTAGTCCTCAGGTCTTCCCGGGGCCGGAAAGTGACCCGGACGGGCTGAAAGCTCAGCCCGTCCGGCGCTTAGGGATATTTTCAACGATTCAGGTCAGCAGGCCCAAACGCGTCCGGCAGCAGCTCGGACAGGGGCCGGATGCCCGACGCCGTGTCCACGGCCAGCTCGGGGCCGCCGTGCTCCCAGAGGAGCTGGCGGCAGCGGCCGCAGGGCATCAGGACGTTGCCGTGCCGGTCGCAGCAGGTGAAGGCCGTCAGCCGGCCGCCGCCCGAGGCGACCAGTGCGGAAACCATTCCGCACTCGGCGCAGAGGGCCACGCCGTACGCGGCGTTCTCCACGTTGCAGCCGGTCACGACGCGGCCGTCGTCCACGAGGGCCGCGGCGCCGACGGGGAAGCCGGAGTACGGGGCGTAGGCCCGGGACATGGCGTCCCGGGCCTGCGTCCGCAGGTCCTCCCAGTTCACGGAGGAGGTCACTTGCCCTGGCCCTTCCGGTACGGCTTGCCGTCGGCCTTCGGCATGCGCAGCCGTGTCGCGGACAGCGACAGCACCAGCAGCGTGGCGACGTACGGCGTGGCGTCGACGAACTCCAGCGGCACCGTCTTCGTGCCGGCGTACCAGCCGATCAGCAGCACGGCCACGACGGCGCTGGCGACGGCCACCTTGACCTTGCCGCCCTTGAACCGCCACAGGGCCAGGCCCACCAGCAGCACCGCGACGAGCAGCAGCAGCGCGTGGACGGTCGGGCCGCCCGAACGCAGCTGGAGGCTGTCCATGAAGCCGAACAGGCCGGCACCCATGGCCACGCCGCCCGGCCGCCAGTTGCCGAAGATCATGGTGGCGAGGCCGATGTAGCCACGGCCACCCGTCTGGCCGTCCGAGTACATGTGCGTGCCGATGGCCAGGAACGCGCCGCCGAGGCCGGCGAGGGCGCCCGAGACGATCACGGCCGCGTACTTGTACGTGTAGACGTTGACGCCGAGCGACTCGGCGGCCACCGGGCTCTCGCCGCAGGACCGCAGCCGCAGGCCGAACGAGGTGCGCCACAGCACGAAGAACGTGCCGACGAAGAGCAGCACCGCGACGATCGTCAGCCACGAGACGTCGGAGACGAGGCCGTCGAGCATGCCGGCGAGGTCGGAGACCAGGAACCAGTGGTGCTTCTCGATGGAGTGCAGCCAGTCGGACAGGCCGGGCACCGAGAAGTTCGGCATGTTCTCCATGACGGGCGACTGCTTGTCGTTGCCGCCCGCCTGCTGCGCCGCGCTGCCCGGGGCACCGAACCACAGCTTGGCCAGGTACTGGGTGACGCCCAGCGCCAGGATGTTCATGGCCACACCGGAGATGATGTGGTCCACGTTGAAGGTGACGGTGGCGATGGCGTGCAGCAGGCCGCCGAGGGCGCCGCCCACGATGCCGGCGGCCGCGGCCGCCCACGGGCCGTGCTGCCAGCCCACCCAGCCGGCGCTGAACGTGCCGAGCATCATCATGCCCTCGAGGCCGATGTTGACGACGCCGGAGCGCTCGGCCCACAGGCCGCCCAGACCCGCGAGGCCGATGGGCACGGCCGCGCCGAGCGCGCCGCTCCACTGGCCGGAGGAGGTCAGGTCGCCGGCGCCGGTGATGACGCGCAGCGCCGAGAGCAGCAGCAGGCCGCCCGCGAGGATCAGCAGGACGACGGGGTAGGAGAGCTTGCGGCGGCCCTTGTCGTCCTTCTTGTTCTTGCCGCTCAGCCGCTCGGCGAGAGCGGAGGTGAAGGTCGTGCTCACGCGGATACCTCCGCCTTGTCGCTCTTACGGGCCTGGGCGGCGAGCTCCTCGCCGACCTTGCGCTGCTGGGCCTTGAGGCCGTACCGGCGCACGACCTCGTAGGCGATGACGACGCACAGGACGATGACGCCCTGCATCACGCCGACGATCTCCTGGGCGTAGCCCTCGAACTCCAGCTGGGTGCCGGTGCGCTCCAGGAAGCCCCAGAGCAGGGCGGCGAGCGCCATGCCGACGGGGTTGTTGCGGCCCAGCAGGGCGATGGCGATGCCGGTGAAGCCGATGCCGGTGGGGAAGTCGGTGCCGTAGTTGTACGAGACGCCGAGCAGGGTCGGCATGCCGACGAGGCCGGCCATGGCGCCGGACAGCACCATGGACGTCACAACCATGCGCTTGACGTTGACGCCGCTGGCCTGGGCGGCCGACTCGGAACGGCCGACCGTGCGCAGGTCGAAGCCGAACCGGGTGCGGCTGAGGACGTACCAGTAGGCGACGCCCGCGAGGGCCGCGATCACCACGAAGCCGTAGACCGGCTTGGGCTGGGTCGGGATCTCGAAGAAGTGCGCGCTGTCGGGCAGGTAGGGCGTGTGGATCAGGTTGCCCTCCTTCTCTGCCAGCCGCCCGTCCTGCAGCAGGTAGCCGATGACCGACGCGCCGATGGCGTTCAGCATGATGGTGCTGATCACCTCGTTGACGTTGCGCGTGGTCTTCAGCAGGCCGGCGATGCCGGCCCAGATCGCGCCCACGGCCATGGCGACCAGGATGATCAGCGGGATCTGGATGATCCCGGGCAGGGTGAGCGCGCCACCGACGACGGCGGCGAAGAACGCCGCGATGCGGTACTGGCCGTCGACGCCGATGTTGAAGAGGTTCATCCGGAAGCCGATGGCGACGGCCAGCGCGGACAGGTAGTACGGCGTCGCCTTGTTGATGATCCAGACCTGGCTGTCGCTCTTGGAGCCGAAGTCCAGCATCACCTGGAAGGCGTGGAAGGGGTCCTTGCCCGTGGCGCCGATGATGGCGGACGTGATCACCAGGGCGGTGACGATGGCCAGCACGGGCGCGGCGACGGCCAGGATCAGCTTGTTCTTGTCGAACGTCTTCACTTCGAGTCACCGCCTTCCGGGGTCTCGTTGTCGGTCGTGTTCTCTTCGCCGGGGGCTTCGGCGGACTCCTCCGCCGGGGTCTCCTCCTGGTGCTCCAGGTGGCCCGACGCGGCACCCGTCATGGCGGAGCCCAGCTCCTCCGGGGTGATCGTGGCCGGGTCGGCGTCCGCGACCAGGCGGCCGCGGAACATCACCCGCAGCGTGTCGGAGAGCCCGATCAGCTCGTCCAGGTCGGCGGAGATCAGCAGCACCGCCAGGCCCTCGCGGCGCGCCTCGCGGATCTGGTCCCAGATCTGCGCCTGCGCGCCGACGTCCACGCCGCGCGTGGGGTGGGCGGCGATGAGCAGCTTGGGCTCGTGGCTCATCTCACGGCCGACGATCAGCTTCTGCTGGTTGCCGCCGGAGAGGGAGGCCGCGGTGACCTCGATGCCGGGGGTCCGCACGTCGTACTCGCGCACGATGCGCTCGGTGTCGTTGCGGGCGGCCTTGAGGTCGAGCAGGCCGCGCTTGCTGTTGGGCTTCTCGGTGACGTGGCCGAGGATGCGGTTCTCCCACAGCGGCGCCTCCAGCAGCAGGCCGTGGCGGTGGCGGTCCTCGGGGACGTAGCCGATGCCGCTCTCGCGCCGCTTGCGGGTGGGCGTCTGGGTGATGTCCTCGCCGTCGAGGGTCACGGTGCCGCCGTCGGGACGGCGCATGCCCATGATCGCCTCGACCAGCTCGGCCTGGCCGTTGCCCTCCACGCCCGCGAGGCCGAGGACCTCGCCCTTGTGGATGGTGAAGGAGATGCCGTCGAGGACGGCGCGGACGACGCCGTCGGAGTCGGTGGCCGACAGGTGCAGGCCGTCGACGGTGAGCATCGGCACGTCGGTGACGGTCGACTCGCGGGTCTCCGGCGAGGGCAGCTCCTCGCCCACCATCAGCTCGGCGAGCTGCTTGGGCGTGGTCTCGCTGGGGATCGCGGTGCCGACGGTGGTGCCGCGGCGGATGACGGTGATGTCGTCCGCGACGGAGAGCACCTCGCCCAGCTTGTGGGAGATGAAGATGACCGTGAGGCCCTCGGACTTCAGCTCGCGCAGGTTGTCGAAGAGCGCGTCGACCTCCTGCGGCACCAGGACGGCGGTCGGCTCGTCGAGGATGAGGGTGCGCGCGCCGCGGTAGAGGACCTTGAGGATCTCCACGCGCTGGCGGTCGGCGACGCCGAGGTCCTCGACGAGGACGTCGGGGCGCACGCCCAGGCCGTACGCGTCGGAGATCTCCTTGATCTTCGCGCGGGCCTTGTTGCCGATGCCGTGGAGCTTCTCGGCGCCGAGGACGACGTTCTCGAGGACGGTGAGGTTGTCCGCCAGCATGAAGTGCTGGTGGACCATGCCGATGCCGCGGGAGATGGCGTCGGCGGGGCTGTTCAGGCTGACCTGCTCGCCGTCCAGGGTGATGGTGCCCTCGTCCGGCTTCTGCATGCCGTAGAGGATCTTCATCAGGGTCGACTTGCCGGCGCCGTTCTCGCCGCACAGCGCGTGGACGGTGCCGCGGCGGACGGTCAGGTGGATGTCGTGGTTGGCCACGACTCCGGGGAACCGCTTGGTGATGCCGGCGAGTTCCACCGCGGGGGCGGTACTGCTGGTCTCTGTGGTGGACGCTTTGATGGCGCACTCTCCTCGGGGAAAGGGAGCGGGAGCGGGGAGCCGGTTGCTCCGTGCGGGGGTACGGGCGCCCGGCCGGGGCGGGGGCGACGCTACACGTGTCGACTCCGCATCAGGCGGTGCTACGCGCGTAGCGTTGTGCTCGTATGTGCGGGCCCGGTGGCCGGGGTGCCTCCCCTGCCGCCGGGCCCGCAGTCCTTGCGTGTCACTGGGCCGGCCGCTGCCGGCCCGGCGTCACGGGGCGGTCTTGACCTTGACCTGACCGCTCACGACCTTCTGCTTCGCGGCCTCGATCTTGTCCTTGATGTCGTCGATGAAGCCGCCCGAGGTGGACAGCGAGACGCCGCCGTCCTTGAGCAGGTACTGGTGGTTGCCCGTCAGCGGCTTGCCGTCCTTGACGCTCTTGGCGAGCTCGAAGACCGCCACGTCCACGTTCTTCACCACGGAGGTGAGGATGTGGTCCTTGTACTTGGCCAGGCCCGGCTGCTGGTACTGGTCCGAGTCGACGCCGATCGCCCAGGCGTCCTTCTGGCCCGCGATGGCCTCGATGGAGCCGTTGCCGGAGAGGCCGGCCGCCGTGTAGATCACGTCGATGCCGCGGTCGAGCATGCCCTTGGCCTTCTCCTTGGCGGCCGCGGGGTCGTTGAAGCCCTTGTCGTTGTTCGCGTACAGGTACTCCGAGGTGACCTCGACGTTCGGGTCGGTCTCCTTGGCGCCCTGCTCGAAACCGGCCTGGAACTTCTGGATCAGGGCGTTGTTCACGCCACCGATGAAGCCGACCTTGTGGTTCTTGGACTTCAGCGCGGCGGCGACGCCGGCCAGGTAGGAGCCCTCGTGCTCACCGAAGGTGATGCTGTCGATGTTCTTGCCCGGGGCAACCGAGTCCACCACGGCGAAGGTGGTGTTCGGGAAGTCCTTGGCGACCTTCTCGATCGACTTCGAGTAGTTGAAGCCCACGCCGATGACCGGGTTGTAGCCCGCCTCGGCCAGGGAGTTCAGCCGCTGCTCGCGGTCCGCCTCGGTCTCGCCGTTCTTCGCCGTCATGTCGCGGCCGGAGATCCCCAGCTCCTTCTGGGCACGGTCCATGCCGCGGGCGGCGGACTCGTTGAAGGAGTGGTCGTCACGGCCGCCGACGTCGTAGGCAAGACCGATGCCCTTGGACTTGCCGCCACCGGACTCGGTGGAGGACTCGCCGCAGGCGGAAAGGGTGAATGCGAGAGCCGCGGTGGCAACGCCCGCAGCAGTGATCTTGGATACCCGGCGCACGAGGGCCCCTTCACTCGAAGCGCCTCCATTGGCGCTGGTTCACGGGGGATCGTAACGCGCGTAGATGCAGATAAAAGGGGTAGCTGTAAGCCGTTATCGATTCGTCGCGAACCAGGCTTGATCCGGTCTTGACGGGTTTGACCGGTATCCGATCCGGTGGAATGGGCCGCGCCAGGGGCACAAGCCGGGAACGGCCCTTACCCAATTTCGTACGGGTCTACAAGGGGTCTGCGCGAGCTTCTACGGCATCCGGGCCCCGCCGTCGAGCAGCGCCGCCGCCGTGAACAGCTCGACGCCCACCTCGATGGCGCCCTCGTCCACGTCGAAGTCGCCGCAGTGCAGGTCACGGGGGGTGGTGTCGCCCACCGGGCGGACGCCCAGCCGGGCCATCGCGCCGGGCACGTGCTCCAGGTACCAGGAGAAGTCCTCGCCGCCCAGGCTCTGCTCGGTGTCCTCCACCGCGTACCGGCCGCGCCGGGCCGTCATGGCGCTGCGCAGCAGGGCGGTGGTCTCGGTGTCGTTGACCACCGGCGGGACGCCACGGACGTAGGTGATCTCCGACTTCGCGCGGTGCAGGGTGGCGACCTCGTCGACCGCGGCGTGCACCAGGTCGGGCGCCTCCCGCCAGGTGCGCAGGTCCAGGCAGCGGACCGTGCCGGCGACCTCGGCGCGCTGCGGGATGACGTTGCAGGCGTGCCCGGTCTCCAGCCGGCCCCAGGTGACGGAGAGCCCCGAACGGGCGTCGACCCTCCGGGCGAGCGTGGCGGGCACGTCGACGGCCACCCGGGCGGCGGCGGTGACCAGATCGGTGGTGAGGTGGGGGCGGGCGGTGTGGCCGCCGTTGCCGGTGAGGGCGACTTCCAGCCGGTCGCAGGCGGAGGTGATGGCCCCCGCGCGCAGCCCGATCCGGCCGACTTCCACCTTCGGGTCGCAGTGCACGGCCAGGATGCGGCCGGCGCCCTCCAGCGCGCCGTTCGCGATGGTGTCGAGGGCGCCGCCGGGCAGCACCTCCTCGGCGGGCTGGAAGACGAGCCGCACGGGGTTGGGCAGCAGCCCCTCCTCGGCCAGCCCGGCCAGCACCAGCCCGGCGCCCAGCACGACGGTGGTGTGCACGTCGTGGCCGCAGGCGTGGGCCATCTTGGGGACGGTGGAACGGTAGGGAACGGTCTTGGTGTCCGGGATGGGCAGTGCGTCCAGATCGGCGCGCAGGGCCAGGACCGGGCGGCCGGCGGAGGCGTACGAGGCCCCGTCCCGGCCGATGTCACAGATCAGCCCCGTGCCGCCGGCCAGGGTGCGTGGTCTGAGCCCGGCCTTCTCCAGCCTCGCCCGGACCGCCGCGGTGGTCCGGAACTCGCGGTTGCCAAGCTCCGGGTGCATGTGCAAGTCCCGGCGGAACGCGACGAGTTCGCTCCGCAGCCCGGGCGGGACCAGGCCGGGCAGGGCGCCGTCGGCGGTTGCGGGGTCGGCTTCGCAGGGCATCAGGTGATTCACCCTGCGTAGATTAGAGCCCCGAATGGGGCAACTGTCCCTCAATCAAGAAAAGTTCAGCCGCATGGATGGGTGTGCCGAGGGGTATGACCCGTATTTACGGCGTAGCTTCGCCGGTCCGGGGCGCCGGAACGGAGGGGCGGGGCATCCTGTGTGCGGCGCGTGCGGCTGCCGTGACGCCGGAGAGGAAGCCGTGCGCGCGGGGCGAGGCGTGTTCGGTGAGCCAGGCGGGGTCGATGTCGCAGACGGCGACGGACACGCCGGTGCCGGCCAGGGCCAGCGGCAGGGTGTGCACGACGGTGGAGGGGAAGCTGAGGACGGTGCGCCCGATGGGGCCGCGCCGGGCCACCAGCTCCAGCGGCAGCTCGGGCCGGACGACCTCCAGGCCGAGGCCGGTGGATATCCGGCGCAGCTTGTCGGTGTCCTCGCGGCGGTGGGCGAAGTAGCGGGTGGCGCCGTGGGCGCGGGCCAGCGCGGCGACGGCGGCGAGGTAGCGTCCGGCGTCGACCACGCCGGTCTCCACGAGCGAGGTGCCCACGAGGTCGGTGCCACGGGTGAGGCGGGGCGGGCCGTACGTGGACCGGGTCCACGCGAAGTCGTTGGCCGTGACCGTCACCCCGGGTGGGGGCTGCACGGGCATCGCGGTGAACAGCTCCACCCTCCGGTGGCGCCCCGGACCCAGCTTGCGCCGCGCCGCCGCGGCGAACGGCGCGAAGGCCAGCTCGCGCGCCCCCCGGCCGCCGCCGCTGCGGTGCCAGCGCACGAGGCGCTCGCCCCGCGCCAGTTGGGCGGCGTACTCCAGGGTGGCCGTGCCGTCGTCGACCACGACCACGTCACGCGTCCTGACCAGGGCGAGCAGCAGCTGCACGTAGCGGGAGAAGGGATCGCCCACGACCAGCCGTGCGGCCGCGCGCAGCGGCCCCGCGAGGCCGCGCACGGTGGCGAGCGGCGCGCCGGGCCCGCCCCGCGCCTCCTCCCAGCGCACCCGGTGTCCCAGGTCGCGGGCCAGTTCGGCCATCCGGCGGAGCTGACCGCGCGTCATGGGGTCGCGGGGCGCGAGGACGACGACGAGGAGGTCGCCGGCGAGCGGGGTGAGGTCGCGCTGCGCCGGCTGACGGGGCACGCCGTCGCACAACGGGCGCAGCGCGTGGGGGCGCGGCGGGGCGGGGTGCGCGGTGCGGTGGGCCCATTCGAGGACGTTGAGCAGTTGCACCGGGCTCTCGACGAAGGCGAGGACGGGGGCGGTGGCGGCGGCGGGTGCTGTGGTCGTGGTCACCGGGCGTCCGGGGCCGTCAGACCGCGACGGCTTCGCGGTCGCCGGTGCCGGGGACGCGGCGCAGTTTGCGCATGGGGGCGAGCTCGCTGTCGTACACCCGCTTCACCCCGTCCCCGAGGGCCTCCTCGACCACGCGGATGTCGCGGACGAGGCGCTGGAGGCCGCCCGGTTCGACGGAAGCGGCCTGGTCGGAGCCCCACATGGCGCGGTCGAGGGTGATGTGGCGCTCGACGAAGGACGCGCCGAGGGCGACGGCGGCGAGGGTGGTCTGGAGACCGGTCTCGTGGCCGGAGTAGCCGATGGGGACGTTGGGGTACTCGGCCATCAGGGTGCCGATGACGCGCAGGTTGAGCTCGGCGGCGCGGGCCGGGTAGGTGGAGGTGGCGTGGCAGAGCACGACGTTCCCGCTGCCGAGGACCTCGACGGCGTGCCGGATCTGCCGGGGCGTCGACATGCCGGTGGACAGCACGACGGTGCGGCCGGTCGCGCGCAGGGCGCGCAACAGCTCGTCGTCGGTGAGGCAGGCGGAGGCGACCTTGTGCGCGGGCGGGGCGAACTTCTCCAGGAAGGCCACGGACTCGACGTCCCAGGGCGAGGCGAACCAGGCGATGCCGCGCTCGCGGCAGTGCGCGTCGATCGCCCGGTACTCGTCCTCGCCGAACTCGACGCGGTGCCGGTAGTCGATGTACGTCATCCGGCCCCACGGCGTGTCGCGTTCCACGTCCCACTGGTCACGCGGGGTGCACACCTCGGGGGTGCGCTTCTGGAACTTCACGGCGTCGCAGCCGGCGTCGGCGGCGGCGTCGATCAGCGCGAGGGCCGTGCCGAGGTCGCCGTTGTGGTTGATGCCGATCTCGCCGGTGACGAAGACGGGGTGCCCGGGACCGACGGGCCGGTCCCCGAGGAGACGGGTACGGAGGCTCATACGAGGCGGTTCCTTCACGGGAGGGGACAGGGACAGGGGCGGGGGTACGGGGACGTCGAGGAGGGGGGCGAGGAGACGGGCCCGGTCGAGGTCGTGCGGGTCGTCGATCTCCAGCACGCGGGCGGGATCGGTGGCCACGAGGGCGATCCGCCCGAAGAACCGGTGCCGGGCCGTACGGAATCCCTCGGCCCGCATGGCGTAGGCGGCGCCGGTCTCGAGGAACTCGGGGGTGCGGTCCTGGCGCCGGGGGCGGTGGGCGGGGTCGTGGTTGACGCCGGCCGCCGCCTCCCCGTCCCGCCACACGAACCCGTGGAACGGCGCCACGGTCAGCGCGCAATCCGCCCCGCCCCCGGCAACGGCGGCGGCGACGCCGTCGACCTCGTCGGCGGTCAGGAACGGGCTCGTGCACTGCACCAGCAGCACCGTGTCGACGCGGGCCCCGGTCTGCCCCTCGTACACGTCGAGCGCATGCAACACCGCCCCTTCACTGCGCGCAGCGTCACCGGCGAGCGCGGCCGGCCGGTCCACCACCACGGCCCCGGCGGCCCGGGCCACCGCAGCCACGCCCGGATCATCCGTGCTCACCACCACATCCGTGACGCGGCCGGCCGCCCGGCAGGCCCGTACGGCGCGGGCCACCAGCGGCACGCCCCCCACGGGGGCGACGTTCTTGCCGGGGACGCCCTTGGAGCCGCCCCGGGCGGGGACGACGGCGAGGACCACGGGGGTCCGGCGCCCGCTCACAGCTCCCCCAGCCGGCGCACCGCGGGTGCGACGCGCTGCACCGCGTGCCGGTACACGCCGCGCGCGGCGTCGCGCAGGGCCCCGCGCGCGGCGCGCCGCAGCGCACTGCCTTCCTCCGCGGGGGCCGCGCGCCCCGGAAGGGGCCGCCCCTGGGGGTCGAAGCCGTACCGGGCGAGGATGCCGGGCAGGTACCCGGGGGCGGTGGCGGCGGTGTAGTAGGGGGCGAGCGGTGGCAGCCCCGTACGGGTCCCGACGAGCGCGGCGAGACGGATGCGCGCGACGTCGAACGCGCCCCGGGCGGCGCGCCTGGTGACGCCCTGCCGGGCCGTCCACCCGGGGTCCGGCTGCGGCCGGTGCCCGGCGTCGAGCTGGTCCCAGGAGGCGAGGCAGCCGGAGCCGAGGAAGTGGTGGTTGCCGAGGGCCTCGCGGATGCCGAGGTCGGTGAGGACGGCCGTGGGGATGCCGCGGTGCAGGGCCTCCAGGGCGGCGGTGGAGCTGACGGTGACGAGCAGGTCGGTGCGGTCCAGCAGCTCGCCCATGTTCCCGTACGCGAGGCGGCAGTTGGCGGGCAGTCCACCGGGGATGCGGGCGGCGAGCTTCTGGTACGGGAGTTCCTCGATGTGCGTGGTGTGCTCGCCGGGCCGGCTGCGGAGCTTGACGACGACCTGCCGGCCCGGGTGCCGCCGGGCATGGGCGGCGGCTCGTTCCAGCAGGTAGAGCCGCTCCTCCCGGCCCGCCGGGACCGACGGCTGCGTGGCGAACACGACGGTGTACGGGCGGCCTTCGGCGGGTGGCGGCGCCCCGCCGTACCCGTCGCCGTCGAGGAACGGCAACGCGCACGGCGTCACCCCGCCCGCATCCGCTCCGGCGCCCTCCAGGACGGCGCGGAAGCGCTCCACGTCGTGGGGCGAGTTGGCGAGGAGGACGTCGGCGCCGTGCCGGAGCAGCAGCCCGTCGGCGAGCTTCTCGTAGACGACGCCGACGTAGCCGGTGACGACGACGGGCCGCAGCGGGGCGCCCGCCCAGGCGTGGGCCAGGGCGTGCAGCATGGCCTGCACGCCGCCGCCGACGCAGGCGAGCACCACCACGTCGTACCGGTCGCGGCCGGCGGCCGCCGCGAAGCCGGGGCCGGTGACCTCGCGCAGGGCCTCGGCCCGTACGCCGGCCTCGGCGAGCTGGCGGGCCGTGGGGGTGGCGCGGCCGCGCAGCAGGAAGCCGTCGACGCGGGCCCCGGGGGCCAGCCGGCGGGCGCAGGTCGCCCCCCATTTCCACCGGGTGTCCGAATCCGCGAGCACGGCGACGCGCCATGCGGACGGCGGGGCGTCCGGGAAAGCCGGGGCGGCCGGGGAATCGGCAGGAGAGGGCACGGAGATGACGATAGGAATGGATTCCGGTTGGCCGCCCAACGGCACTTCAACAAGCAGTGAACAGCGCGTCGACGCACGGCGAACCGCCCTTCCGGAGCAGGCGGTTCATCGATTCGCCGTGCGCCGTTCACCCCGTCTTCCGTCCGCTGTCGGACCGAATGCCGGCGATCGGCCTACCGTCCTTCCGTGGTCACACTCTCGGTCATCGTGCCCTTCTTCAATGTGGAGCCGTACGCGCCGGACGCGCTGCGCTCCCTCCGGGCGAACGCACGCGAGGATTTCGAATTCCTGCTCGTCGACGACGCGTCGACGGACGGCACGCCCGAGGTCCTCGCGCGGGCCGAGCGGGAGGCGCAGGACCTGCCCGGCAGCGTGCGGGTGCTCCGGCACGACGCGAACCAGGGCCTGGCCACCGCCCGCAACACCGGCCTGGACGCGGCCCGCGGCACGTTCGTCACATTCCTCGACGGCGACGACTGGCTCGCCCCCGGGCACCTGGCCCGGCTGGTGGCGGCCGCCGAGGCGCTGGGCGTGGACTTCGTCCGCACCGACCACGTGCAGTGCACCGGCCGTGTCCGGACCGTGCAGCGCGCGCCCGTGGGCCCGCGCGGCGTGGCGCTCGACCCGCGCGCGGCGATCCTGCCGGCCGGCCGGCCGACCTCCGTCGACTACGCGTACGCCTGGGCGGGCGTCTACCACCGCCGGCTCCTCGACCGCGGGCTGCTGCACTTCCGGCCCGGGCTGCGCACCGCCGAGGACCGGCCGTGGATCTGGCGGCTGCACCGCGAGGCGGAATCCTTCGCCGCCGTCGGCCTGCTCGGCGTTTTCTACCGGCGCGGTGTCGCCACGTCGCTCACGCAGATCGGTGACATCCGGCAGCTGGATTTCCTCCGCGCGTTCGACCAGGTGATCGAGGAAACGGCCGCCGACCGTGATGCGGCCGCATTTCTGCCGAAAGCCGTCCGCACGTATTGCGCCATCATTGCGCACCATCTTTCCCATGCGCAGGGCGGAAAGGGGGATGCGCATGCGGAAGGCGGGAAAAGATTCGAACCGGCGGTCGCGAAAATGCTCCGGTCGATGAGCGCGGACGCCTTGCGGCGTCTTCCGCGGCCGCTCGTGGAGGACGCGCTGAATTCCATGGACGCCGACCGCGCCGCCCGGCTGCGTGCCCTGCGCCGCCGGTTCCCCCGCCCGGCCCGGCACCCGGCCGCACGCCCCGCCCCGGCCGCTCCGGCGGGGGTGGCCGCCCGATGACGACCGTCCGCCGCCGTACACAGCTGCTGCTCGCCTCCACGTTCTACGGCGCCGTGACCCTGGCCGCCGCCCTCGACGCCGGGCTGCTGCCGGCCGCCGACCGGCGACTGCTGGTCGTCGCCAACACCGCGGCCGTGCCGGAGACGACGCCCGCCCTGGACGAGGCGCCCGGCTTCGAGGCGCTGCGGGCCCGCTTCGACGGGGTGCTGTCGTGGAACGACACCATCCGCCCCTTCCACCCCTCCGGCTGGTCGCCCCGCCCCGACGACGCCCCCCTGTGGGAGCGCCACCTGCGGCTGCTGTGGGGCCTCGGCACGGCCGAGGCGCCGGACGAGATCACGGTCGTGCTGGAGTCCTTGCAGGTCAGCCCCGCCTCCGCGGTGGCACGGATCTTCGCCGACGCCCCGCTGCACGCCTACGCCGACGGCCTGATGAGCTACGGCCCCACCCGCACGAAACTCGACCCGCTGGTCGGCACCCGCGTGACGCAGCTGCTCCACCCCGACCTCGTACCCGGGCTGCGGCCGCTGCTGCTCGGCGAGTTCGGCGTGCCCGCCCGTACCGTGCCCGCCGACGTGCTGACCAAGGTGTTCGGCGAGGTGGCCGACGCGGCGGCCACCGCCCTGCCGCCCGTCCCCGAGGGCACCGCCCTGCTGCTCGGCCAGTACCTGTCGGCGCTGGACATCCTCACGCCCGCGGAGGAGGAAGCGCTGTACGCGCGGATGCTGCGCGGCGCGGTGGCGCGCGGCCACCGCGAGGTGGTGTTCAAGCCGCACCCCTCGGCGCCCGCCCGCTTCCGCCGGCTGCTGGCGGACGAGGCGGACCGGCTCGGCGCCCGGCTGACCGTCGCCGACGCGCCCGTACCGGCCGAGACGCTGTTCGCGCGGGCGCGGCCGGCGCTGGTCGTGGCCTGCTTCTCCACCGCCCTGTTCACCGCCCGTGCGCTCTACGGGCTGCCGGTCGCGGCCTGCGGCACGGATCTGCTGCTGGAGCGGCTCACCCCGTACGAGAACAGCAACCGTGTGCCCGTCACCCTCACCGACGCACTGCTGCCCCGGCTGGAGGGCGACGGTCCGCCACCGGACCCCGGCCCCGTCCCCGATGTGGCGGGGCTGCTGGCCGCCGTCGGGTACACGATGCAGCCGCAGGTGCGGCCCGACCTGCGGGCCGCCGCCGAGCGGCACCTGGCCGCGCACCCGGACGCCGCCCGGACGCGCCGCTGGTTCAAGCGGCGCCGGCTCGCCGCGCTGGGCCTGCCGGGCGCGCCCGTTCCCGCGCCCCTGGCCCGCCTGCCACGCCACCCCGCGGTGCGGCGGGCGGCCCGCCGGGCCCGTGCCGCCTACCGGCGGGTGCGCGCCGGTCTGGGGGTGGCGTCGTGACCGTCACCGACCCGGTCGTCCTGCCGCGGCAACCCGCCCCCGGCAGGGAGTCCCGTAAGGGGCGGCACGGGCGGCTCGTCGCCCTGGACGGGTTGCGGCTCGTCGCCGCACTCATGGTCGCGCTCTACCATTACGGGGGCCGCGACGGCGACGTCAGCCGCGCCTGGGGCGCCTCGCCGCGCCACGAGTTCCCGCACCTGTCGGAGGCGTTCGCCTACGGCTGCCTCGGGGTGCAGATCTTCTTCGTCATCAGCGGCTTCGTCATCTGCATGAGCGGCTGGGGCCGCTCCGCCCGCTCCTTCTTCGCCTCCCGCGCCGCCCGCCTCTACCCCGCGTACTGGGCGGCGATCGCGCTGGTCACGCTGGTGTTCGCGCTGCCCTGGGTGACGTACAGGACGGTCTCCGCGAGCGACACGCTGGTGAACCTGACGATGCTCCAGCAGCCGGCGGGCGCGGAGCGCGTGCTCGGCGTGTGCTGGACGCTCTGGGCCGAGGTGCGCTTCTACGCGCTCTTCGCGCTGTTCGTCGTGCTCCCCGGCGCCACCCGCCACCGTGTCGTGCTCTTCTGCGCCGTGTGGTCGCTGATGACGGTGATCACGACCGCGTCGCACGTGGAGTTCCTGCGGGTGGTGGTGATGCCCGAGCACTCGGCGTTCTTCATCGGCGGGATCGGCCTGTACCTGGTGCACCGCTTCGGCCATGACGCGCTGAGCTGGGGCGTCGTGGCGGTCGGCTTCCTGCTGGGCCAGCACTACGCGGTGGCGGGCCTGGCCCACCCGCCGGGCCCGCAGTACTTCTCGTACCGCCACCCCGTCGTGATCATCGCCGTGCTCGCGGCCGGCTTCGCGGTGGTGGCGCTGGTGGCGGTGGGCCGGCTGCGGTGGGCGCGGTGGCGCTGGCTGCCGTTCGCGGGCGCGCTGACGTACCCCTTCTACCTGGTGCACGAACACCTGGGGTGGGTCGCGATCGGCGCGCTCCACCGGGGGCTGGGCATCCCCTCGTCCGTGACGTTCGCCCTCACCATCGGGGTGATGCTGCTGCTGGCCTGGACGCTGCATGTGGTGGTGGAGCGGCGGGTCACGCCGGTGCTGCGGCGGGCGCTGGACCGCTGAGGGCGCCCGGCCCGTAGGGGCCCGCCTTACGGGCCGGGGGCCTTACGGGCCGGGGACCGCCGCCGTCGCGGCCAGACCGGCGACGAGGGCGGCCAGGCCCTCCTCGTAGCCCCGGTCCAGGTCCTCGAAGAACTCCCAGCCCGCCTCGCTGGCCATCGGGTAGCCCTCCATCGTGCGGGCGCGGTCGTCCAGGTCGTACTGCGGGTCGCGGGGTTTGCCCGGCTCCGGGTACACCGACTGCTCCTCGATGACGTAGCCCATCGTGAAGACGTGCGCCGTGTACCAGGCGCGTGCGCCGCGGCGCACGCCCGAGCCCGTCTGCTCCGTCCACACCTTCAGGAACCGTTCCAGCGGGATGGCGAACCAGTTCTCCGTGAACCGCGTGCCGCTGAACGCCTTGCCGCCGTCGCGGTAGCCGAGCAGCGCGCGGCGCAGGACGCGGGCGGCCTCCGTCAGGTGCTCCTCCCAGCCCGCGTCCTCGGGGATGGCGGCCAGCGGCTCCAGCATGCGCCGCATCATCTCGGTCGCCATGTCGTCCAGCAGCTCCTGCTTGTTGGCGAAGTGCCAGTACAGCGCGGGTGCGCGCACGTCGAGTTCCTGGGCGATGCGGCGGAGCGTGAGCCCGTCGAGGCCGCCCTCGTTGAGGAGGCGCAGTGCGGTGTCGGTCACTTTGGCGCGGTCGATGCGAGAAGCCACCTTGACAGCTTAACGCTGTTCAGTTCACTGTGGGGGAACGGAACTTAACAACGTTAAGGGGGGTTTCCGATGCAGCAGGACACCACATACGAGACCGAGGTCCTCATCGCCGGGGCCGGGCCGACCGGCCTCGTCCTCGCCATCGAGCTCGCCCGCCGGGGCGTGCGCCACCGCATCGTCGAGCGCTCCGAGCGCGGCTTCCCCGGCTCGCGCGGTACGGGCCTCCAGCCCCGCACCCTCGAGCTCTTCGACGACCTCGGCGTGATCGACGCCGTACTGCGCGACAGCGTGGTCATCCCGCTGATGCAGAAGTGGGAGGGCCGGCAGCGCATGGGCACGTGGCAGCTCTCCATGCCCGCCGCCGACTCCCCCACCGTGCCGTACCGCGACGCGCGGATGCTGCCGCAGTGGCGCACGGTGGAGCTGCTCTGCGCACGCCTGGAGGAGCTGGGCGGGCGGATCGACTTCGGCACCGAGCTGACCGGATTCACGCAGGACGCGGACGGTGTCACCGCCACCCTGACCGGGCCCGGGGGCGCGCCGGAGACCGTGCGCGCCGGCTGGCTGGTCGCGGCGGACGGCGGCCGCAGCTCCATCCGCAAGGAGCTGGGCGTGCCGTTCACCGGCGAGACGCTCATGGACGGCCACAGCCTGGTGGCCGACGTGCTGCTGGACGGCCCGGACCGGCCGCTGCTGGACCGTGAGCACTGGCACATGTGGTCGAACATGCAGGGGGCGCTGGTCGGCCTGCGGCCGCTGGAGGGCACCGACGCCGTCCAGGTCGTCACGGGCTTCCGGGGAACGGGGGACGAACCCGTCGAGGGCCGGGACACCACTCCGGAGGCGCTGACGCGCCTGATCTGCGAGCGCACGCAGCTGGACCTCACCGTGCGGGAGGTCCGGTGGGCGTCGGTGTTCCGGCTGCGGTCGGCGATGGCGGACCGGTTCCGCGAGGGCCGCGTCCTGCTAGCGGGCGACGCCGCGCACGTGCACCCGCCCACCGGCGGCCAGGGCCTCAACACCAGCGTGCAGGACGCGTACAACCTCGGCTGGAAGCTGGCCGCGCTGCTGCGGGGCGCGCCGGAGGCGCTGCTCGACTCGTACGACGCCGAGCGCCGGCGCGTGGCGGCCGACGTGCTGGCGCTCAGCGCGAAGGTGCTGCGCGCGGACCTGAGCGAGCGCGAGGCGGGGATGTCCACGCGCGGGGAGGACACCCACCAGCTGAAGCTGGGCTACCCCGGGAGCGCCCTCAGCCGCGAGCTGCGGCGCGCGGTCCCGGAAGGGGCGCTGCGGGCGGGCGACCGCGCCCCCGACGCGCCGTGCACCGACCCTTCGGGGGCTCCCGTACGGCTCTTCGACGTCTTCCGGGGCCCGCACTTCACGCTGCTGGACGTGACGGGGGCGGCTGCCGCCCTGCCGGAGGCGCCGTGGCTGCGGACGTGCCGGGTGGGGAACGGCCCGGAGGCCGGCCTGCGCGACGCGGAGGGCGTGGTGAAGTCCGCGTACGGGTCGGGGTACTTCCTGGTACGCCCGGACGGGTACGTGGCGCTGGCGACGGACGACGTGGCGGACGTGACGGCGTACGCGCGGGAGTGGCTGGGGGCGGCCGGGGCGGCCGCGTGACCCCCTAGGTGACTGATCGTCTAAGGGGACGGGGCCAGGGTGCGCACGACGTCGAACTCGTTGCCCTCGGGGTCGGCCATCACCACCCAGCTCTGGCCGGGCTCCCGGCCCACGTCCGCCTTTGTGGCGCCGAGGGCGACCAGCCTGGCCACCTCGTCGGCGGTGCTGCCGTCGATCGGGCTGACGTCCAGGTGGAGCCGGTTCTTCACGGTCTTGCCCTCGGGCACCTTGATGAAGAGCAGGGTGGGCGGCATCTGGCGGGCCCGGACCTCCTCGACGGTCGGCTCCCAGGAACCGATCTCGACCTTGCCCTCGCTCCGGTCGATCACCTTGAAGTCCAGGACCGCGCACCAGAAGGCCGCGAGCCGCTCCGGATCGTGGCAGTCGACAACCAACTCGGTGAACCTACTGGTCATTGCTCCCCCAGGCAGTGCGGACGGGGGCTCAGCCTATGTGACCGAGCCCCCCTCCGGGCCGGGCTCTACACCACCAGCGACAGCAGGAGCACGCAGCCCAGGCCGACGACGGAGATGACGGTCTCCATCAGGGACCACGTCTTCACCGTCTGCCCCACGCTCATCCCGAAGTACTCCTTCACCATCCAGAACCCGGCGTCGTTGACGTGCGAGAAGAACAGCGAGCCCGCGCCCACGGCCAGCACGAGCAGTGCGGCGTGGGCGCTGCTCATGTCGGCGGCCAGCGGGGCGACGAGCCCGGCGGCGGAGATGGTGGCGACGGTGGCCGAGCCGGTGGCGAGCCGGATGCCGACGGCGATGAGCCAGCCGAGCAGCAGGGCGGGGACGGACCAGTCCTCGGAGACGTCGAGGATCATCCGGCCGACGCCGGCGTCGACGAGCGTCTGCTTGAAGCCCCCGCCGGCGCCGACGATCAGCAGGATGCCGGCGATGGGCGCGAGGGCCTTCTCCACCGTGCCGGAGATCCGGTCGCGGCCGATGCCGGCGGGCCGGCCGAGGGTGAACAGCGCGGTGAGGACGGCCGCGAGGAGCGCGACGAGCGGCGAGCCGACGACGTCGGCGACGCGCTGCACGTGGCTGTGCGGGTCGTCGACGACGACGTCGGTGAGCGCCTTGGCCAGCATGAGGACGACGGGCAGCAGCACCGTGGCGACGGTGGCGCCGAAACCGGGGCGGCGCTCGGGCCGTTCGCCGTCCGTCGTCTCCAGGGCGAGCTTCTCCGGTGGGGTGACGTCCACCCAGCGGGCGGCGTACCGGGAGAAGAGGGGGCCGGCGACGATCGCGGTGGGGACGGCGACCAGCACGCCGAAGGCGAGGGTGAGGCCGAGGTCGGCGCCGATGGCGTCGATCGCGGCGAGCGGCCCGGGGTGCGGCGGCACGAGGCCGTGCATGACGGAGAGGCCGGCGAGGGCGGGGATGCCGATGCGCATCAGGGCGTGGCCGCCGCGCCGGGCCACGAGCAGGACGACGGGGATCAGCAGCACGATCCCCACCTCGAAGAAGAGCGGCAGCCCGATGACGCCGGCGATGAGCACCATCGCCCACGGCATGGAGCGGGTGCCGGCCCGCGCCAGGATCGTGTCGACGATCTGGTCGGCGCCGCCGGAGTCGGCCAGCAGCCGGCCGAGGACCGAGCCGAGCGCGATGAGCACACCGACGCCGGCGACCGTGCTGCCGAGGCCGGCGGTGAACGACGCGATGACCTTGTCGAGCGGGGCGCCCGCGACGGCCCCGAGGACGAGGGTGCCGATGGTGAGGGAGAGGAAGGCGTGCAGCTTGAGGCGGGTGATGAGGAGGACGATGACGGCGATGCCGACGAGGACGGCTATGCCCAGCTGTGCGTGGCCCGCCGAGGTGATCGGTGCGATCGTTCCGGTGGGGGCCGCGGCCGGCATCTCGACGCTGAGAATGCTCACGGGGCTCCTAGGGGAGGGGATCAAAGGGGGGTGCGCCCCTTACGGGAGGGCGTCCCTTAAAGGGAGGGCGGCACTTAAAGGGCGCGCAGGGCCGCGACCGCCTGTGCGGCGACGGCCTCCGGCCCGGCGGTGACGTCGACGCGCAGGCCCGTCTCGTCGTCCTCCAGGGGTTCGAGGGCGGCGAACTGGGAGTCCAGCATGCGGGCGGTCATGAAGTGACCGGTGCGTGCGGCCATGCGGTGGGCGATGAGGTCCCGGTCGCCGGCGAGGTGCAGGAAGAACAGCTGCGGCGCGACGGCGCGCAGCCGGTCGCGGTAGGCGCGCTTGAGCGCCGAGCAGCTGACGACGCCGCCCCGCCCGGCCCGCGCGGCGGCCCACTGCCCGACGGCGTCGAGCCAGGGGGCGCGGTCGGCGTCGTCGAGGGGGGTGCCGGCGGACATCTTGGCGATGTTGGCCGCGGGGTGGAAGTCGTCACCCTCGGCGTAGGGGACGCCCAGGGCGCCGGCCACCAGCGGGCCGACGGTGCTCTTGCCCGTACCGGCGACGCCCATGACCACGACGACGGGAGGGTGGGCGGCGGTCATGGGTACCTCGCTGTCCTGGACCGGGGGTGGTGCGGTGCTGCTGCGTCTGCGTCTGCG
Source organism: Streptomyces mashuensis (assembly GCF_014654785.1). GTDB lineage: Bacteria > Actinomycetota > Actinomycetes > Streptomycetales > Streptomycetaceae > Streptomyces > Streptomyces mashuensis. The sequence continues at coordinate 393,759 of NZ_BNBD01000005.1, read as the reverse complement.
TCGTTCACTGAAACGCAACATGTACGACGTATTCAAGCCTCGTGATTAAAACGTCATACTTAATTGCCGGTGGGGCGGGACCGTAGGCTGATCCCATGGACAAGGAGCAGGGCGGACAGGGGCAGCACGCGCGCGTGCTGGACGCCCTCGGGCCCGCGATCACGGCGGGCGACTACCCGCCGGGCAGCGTGCTGCGCACCGACGAGCTGGAGCAGCGCTACGCGGTGAGCCGTACGGTCGTCCGCGAGGTCATACGGGTCCTGGAGTCCATGCACCTGGTCGCCTCCCGGCGGCGCGTGGGCGTGACCGTGCTGCCCGCCGAGGAGTGGAACGTCTACGACCCCCGCGTCATCCGCTGGCGCCTGGCCGGCCCGGACCGGCCCCGCCAGCTGCGGTCCCTGACCGTGCTGCGCTCGGCGGTCGAGCCGGTGGCGGCCGGCCTGGCCGCGCGGCTGGCCACGCCGGAGCAGTGCGCCGAGCTGACCTCGCACGCGCTCGGCATGGTCGCCACCTCGCGCGGCCGGCAGCTGGCCGAGTACCTGGTGCACGACGTCGCGTTCCACCGCGTGATCCTGCGCGCCTCCGGCAACGAGATGTTCGCGAGGCTCGGCGACGTGGTGGCGGGCGTGCTGACGGGCCGGACGCAGCACGGCGTCATGTTCGCCGACCCCGACCCGGCGGCGGTGACGCTGCACGTAAGGGTGGCGGAGGCGGTGCGGGAACGGGACGCGGAGCGGGCGGAGTCGCTGACGCGCGAGATCGTGACCGGGGCGATGGCCGAACTGGACGTCCTGGCGCCGTAGCCCACGGCCCCTCAGCGGGGCCGGCCGGCGGGCCACCGTTCGTACCAGCGCCGGTCCTCCTCCAGCTGGGCGGCGAGGGAGAGGAGCAACGGCTCGCTGTTGGACGGCCCGAGCAGCTGGGCGCCGAGCGGCAGCCCGTCGTCGGTGAACCCCGACGGCACGCTGAGGGCCGGCCAGCCCAGGACGTTCCACGGCCACGCGTAAGGACAGGCCGCGGTCATACGGGCGTTGGTGTCGCGGGCGCTCAGCCCGTCCAGCTCGCCGGTGCGCAGCGGTGGTACGGCCGTGGTCGGCGTCAGGACGGCGTCGAACCGCCAGAACAGCTCGCTGAGCCGGCGCCGCAGGGGCGCTTCGGCGGCGCGCGCGACCCTCAGCACTCCCCCGCCGAGCAGCATTCCGCCGCGCGCGTTGGCGTGCGTCCGGGCGTCGAGGAGCGCCCGGTCGGGCACGCGGGCCGTCCAGTCGCGCACACCGGCCATCGACCGGGGCACGAAGGTGAGCCCGATGGGCCCGTAGCGCGGGTTCTCCTCCACCACTTCGTGGCCCAGCGCCTCCAGCCGTTCGGCGATGCCGAGGGTGGCGGCGCGCACGGCGGGGTGCAGCCAGTGCCGCACGGCGGCGAAGGCCGGCCGCAGCGCCAGCACGATCCGCAGCCGCCGTCTGGGCCCGTGCCCGGCCGCGGCGACGACGTCGACGGCGGGCGGCCGGTGCAGGTCGCCGTCGTGCGAGCCACTGGCGGCCTGGAGCAGGAGCGCGGCGTCGGCGACGGTACGGGCGAGGGGGCCGTGACAGGTGATGCCGCGGAACGCCTCGCGCTCGGGCCAGGTGGAGATGCGGCCGCGCTGCGGCTTGATGCCCACGAGGTGGGTCCAGGCGGCGGGGATGCGGATGGAGCCGGCGCCGTCCGAGCCGAGCGCGGCCGGCACGAGCCCGGCGGCGACGGCCGCTGCCGACCCGCCGGAGGAACCGCCGGGCGAGTGCTCCAGGCTCCACGGGTTGCGGGTGACGCCGAAGGCGGTGCCGTGGGTGACGGGCCACTGGCCCAGCTCCGGCGTGTTGGTCTTGCCGACGACGACGGCGCCGGCGGCCCGTAATCGGCGCACCGCCTCGCTGTCGGCCTTCTTCGCCGGGAAGCGGCCGGGGCAGCCGAACGCGGTCGGTTCCCCCGCCACGTCCATGTCGTCCTTCACCGCCACCGGCACGCCGAGCAGCGCGGCCCGCTCCCCCGCGGCCAGCCGCCGGTCGGCCTCGTCGGCCTCGCGCAGCGCCGCCTCGGCCCGCACGACGCGGAAGGCATTGAGGGTGTGCCGGGTCGCCTCGATGCGCCGCAGGGACCGCTCGACGAGTTCCCTCGACGACACCTCGCCCCGGGCCAGCGCCCCGGCCTGCTCGCCCAGCCCCTCCCACACGCCACCGGCCGCCGCGGCGCTCGGCAGCCCGCTCATGGAACCGGTCACCGATTCCCTCCCCTCACCACCCGAACACACCTTGACGGCACAGTAGTTGCCCGCTACGGGCGGTCGGGAACCGCGCTGGACCCGTAGGGGACACAACCGGGGACATCCCCGATGGCAACGCGCTTCCCGGCGGCAAGACTTGGGCGCATGAACCTCACGCAGCGCACCGCGCTCACGCTGGCTCTCTCGTCCGCGGCCGTCGTGACCGCCTCCGTCCTCACCGTGCCCACGGCCACGGCCGCGACGGCCGCCCCCGCCGGGCCCGCGGGCAGCTCCCTCTCCTGGAAACCCTGCCCGGCGGATCTGGGCGGCACGGCCGGCACCGAGTGCGCCGACCTGTCGTTACCTCTCGACTACCGCGCACCGGATGGCCCGCAGGTCACCATCGCCGTGTCACGGCTGCGCAGCGACCGGCCGGAGGCGCGACGGGGAACGCTGATGGTCGTGCCCGGCGGGCCCGGCGGCTCGGGCCGGGAAAGGCTGGCGCGCAGGGGCGCGCAGCTGCAGGCGGCCACCGGCGGCGCCTACGACCTGGTCAGCCTCGACCCGCGCGGCGTCGGCGGCAGCACCCACGCCGGCTGCGGCCTGGAGAAGGACGACCTGGAACTGACGCACCTGCGGGCCTGGCCGGCCGCCGACGGCAGCATCGACGCCAACGCCACCCGGGCCCGGCGCATCGCCGACGCCTGCACCCGCAACGGCGGCGCGATGCTCCGCTCCCTCAGCACCGCCAACGAGGTCCGCGACATCGACAGCATCCGTCAGGCCCTGGGCGAGAAGAAGCTGTCCCTGTGGGGCACCTCGTACGGGACGTACGTGACGGCGTCCTACGCCCAGACCCACCCCGGCCGCACCGACCGGGTGCTGCTCGACAGCACCGGCGACCCCGACCCGTCCCGCGTCGGGCGCGGCTGGCTGGCGAACATGGCCGGCGGGGCCGACGACCGCTTCCCCGACTTCGCCCGCTGGGCCGCCGACCCGGCCCGCGACCGCCGGCACCGCATCGCCGAACGCCCCGAAGACGTGCGCGGCGTCGTCCTCGCCGTGGCGCGCAAGCTCGACCAGGCGCCCGAGCAGGACGCCGCGGGCCGGCCGCGGCTCACCGGCAACCGGCTGCGGGAGGCGCTGCTGCAGTCGCTCTACAGCGACGCGGCGTTCGCCGACGTCGCCCGGCTCGTCGTCACCGCCCGGGACGCCGGTGACACCCCCGTCCCCTACGACCCGGTGTACCTGCCGGACTCGGACGCGGCCGTGTTCCTCGGCGTCGTCTGCAACGACGTCCGCTGGCCCCGCTCCCTGCCGTCCTACGCCCGCGCCGTCGCCGAGGACCGGCGCGCCCACCCGCTCACCGCGGGCATGCCGGTCAACGTGGAGGCCTGCGCCTTCTGGCCCGACGGGCCGGCCGACAAGCCCGTCCGCATCACACCGCAGGGCCCGTCGAACGTCCTCATGGTGCAGAACCTCCGCGACCCCGCCACGCCCCACCGCGGCGCCCTGAAGATGCGCGAGGCCCTCGGCGACCGGGCCCGCATGGTCTCCGTCGACGCCGGTGGCCACGGCGCCTACCTCGCCTCGCGGGACACCGACGGCCCTGCGCGCGAGTGCGCCGACCGGCTCGCCACCGCCTTCCTGAAGGACGGCATACGCCCGGACGGGGACACCCTCTGCCGCTGACGCCGGACGAGGCCGGACGGCTTCAGAAGAGCTGTTGCTGTCCCTCCATCTCCGGCTCCTCCGGGTCGAACAGCCGCGGCTCGGTCGCCAGCAGCGGCGCCGAGCGGCGGGACCCGGGGCAGGAGACGAGCTCGAAGGAGAAGGCGGGCCGCCGGCCCGGCGGGTCGTGGCGGGCGTAGCGACCGCCGACGACGGCGATCTCGCGGGCGCAGACGGGACAAGCACGGCGGGGTGAGGACATACCCACCAGTGTCCCCCACCCGGCGGCGCCCCGGGCACGCTCAGAGGGCCTCGGCCGGCGTGTGACTGCCCCACACGTCCCGCAGCGCGCCGCAGACCTCGCCCACCGTGGCCCGCGCGCGCAACGCCTCCTTCAACGGTGGGAGGACGTTCCGCGAGGGGTCGCGGGCGGCGTCGCGGAGCACGTCCAGGGCCGCCGCGACCGCCGTGCCGTCCCGTTCGGCGCGCAGCCGGGCGAGCCGTTCGCGCTGCCGGGTCTCGATGGCGGGGTCGACGCGCAGGGGCTCGTAGTGCTCCTCCTCGTCGAGCCGGAAGCGGTTGACGCCGACCACGACGCGTTCGCCACGTTCGGTCTCCTGGGCGACGCGGTACGCGTTGCGTTCGATCTCGGCCTTCTGGAAGCCCTGCTCGATCGCGGCGACGGCACCGCCGCGCCCCTCCACCTCGTCCATCAGTTCCAGGGCGGCGAACTCCAGCTCGTCGGTCAGGGACTCGACCACGTACGACCCCGCGAACGGGTCGACCGTCGCGGGCACATCCGTCTCGTACGCGAGCACCTGCTGGGTGCGCAGGGCGAGCCGGGCCGCCTTGTCGCTGGGCAGGGCGAGGGCCTCGTCGAAGGAGTTGGTATGGAGCGACTGGGTACCGCCGAGCACGGCCGCCAGGGCCTGCACGGTGACGCGCGCCAGGTTCACCTCGGGCTGCTGCGCGGTGAGCTGGACCCCGGCCGTCTGGGTGTGGAAGCGCAGCATCTGCGACTTGGGGTCGTGCGCACCGAACTCGTCCCGCATGATCCGCGCCCAGATACGTCGGGCCGCGCGGAACTTGGCCACCTCCTCCAGCAGCGTCGTACGGGCGACGAAGAAGAAGGAGATGCGCGGCGCGAAGTCGTCCACGGCCATGCCCGCGGCGACGGCCGTCCGGACGTACTCCACGGCGTCGGCCAGCGTGAAGGCCACTTCCTGCGCGGGCGAGGCCCCCGCCTCGGCCATGTGGTAGCCGGAGACGGAGATGGTGTTCCAGCGCGGCAGCTCGGTCCGGCAGTAGGCGAAGATGTCGGCGGTCAGCCGCAGCGACGGCTTGGGCGGGAAGATGTAGGTGCCCCGCGCGATGTACTCCTTGAGCACGTCGTTCTGGACGGTGCCCGTCAGCCGGTCGCCGGGCACGCCCTGTTCCTCGGCCACCAGCTGGTAGAGCAGGAGCAGCACGGCCGCCGGGGCGTTGATGGTCATGGAGGTGGAGACCTCGCCGAGCGGGATGCCGGCGAAGAGCTCGCGCATGTCCTCGACCGAGTCGACCGCCACGCCGACCTTGCCCACCTCGCCGCTCGCCAGGGGCGCGTCGGAGTCGTGGCCCATCTGGGTGGGCAGGTCGAAGGCGACGGACAGGCCGTGCCCGCCGTGCTCGATGAGCTGCCGGTAGCGGGCGTTGGACTCGGCGGCCGTGCCGAAGCCGGCGTACTGCCGCATGGTCCAGGGCCGGCCCGTGTACATGGTGGGGTGGATGCCCCGGGTGAAGGGGAAGGAGCCGGGCGTGCCGAGCCGGTCGGCGGGGTCCCAGCCGGCGAGGTTCTCCGGGCCGTACACAGGCCGGATCGGCAGTCCGGACTCGGTCGATCGCGCCATGGGCCTCTCGCCTCCCGCTCTCCGCTCGGCGGTGGGCCCCGGTCGCAGGCTCGGGGGCCCCGCTTGGACTGTAGCGGCCGGAGCTGCGGGACCCGGCGACCCACACGCGTACGGCGCGGGAGGGGCGCGGGCAGGACCGGGGGAGGAGCCCTGCCCGCGCCGACGCGCGGAGCCGACGGTATGGGGGGAACTCCGGCTCCTGCGCAGCCGATGACCAGTCGGCTCACTCCCTACAGCGCCGTGCTCCCCGAAAACGTCACACCCGGCAGTTGCGGCAGCCCCGGCAGCCCCGCCTGGGGGCGGGAGCCGGGGGTGGAACGGGGGTTCGAGCCGCCGCGGCCGCCGCCGTTGCGGGCGATGTCGCCCTCGTCGCCGTCCCCGTCGTCGCCCTCGGCGGCGAGCAGCCGCTCGCAGTACGCGCGGACGCCGGCCGCACCGCCGGCGCTGCGTTCGAGGGTGCGGGCGTCCTCGTCGTCGAGGCCGCCGCCGCGGCGCTTGCTCTGTTGGAGGAAGGTCTGGCAGAGCCGCACAGCCAGGGCGCGGGCCGGGTCGGCGGTGGCGGGACCGCCCTTGTCGGTGCCGCCGTCGTGGGGCGGGGTGGCCGAGGAGCCGTGGTCCGGTTCGTGGTCCGGGTCGCCGGGCGTGGCGGTGCCGCCGGTGCTGCCGGGGCCGGGGGTGCCGGTGGCGCCGGGGGTGCGGTAGGGGCGCGGGGTGCCGGAGGCGCCGGGCGTGGGGCTGCCCGGGGTGCCGGGGTGCGGGGTGGTGCTGCGGCCCCCGTCGGTCTCCGCGGCCGTGGGCAGGCCGGCGGCGGGCGCGGCGGCCTGCCGGCCGGGGCTGCGGAAGGGGCTGGGCAGCACCCCGGTGCCGGCGGCCACGGCCACACCGCCGACGGCGCACCCGGCCAGGGTGAGTGCCAGGGCCGCCCTGGCGGGCCGCCGCAGGCGGAACCGTGCCTTGGCGGGGCGGGCGGTGGCGGCGGCCCGTGCGACGCGGGCCTCGCGGAACGCGGCGAGCGCGGCCTCCTCCCCGGGCAGCGGCTCGCTCCCCGGCCCGGCGGCCACGTGCGCGGGCGTACGCAGCACCCGCAGCGCAGCCTCCAGCCGCGCCGCACCGTCCACGCCACCCACGCCGTCCGCACCGGCGTCCGTGCCACACGAGGGGGAAGGGGAGGCGGGGGTGGGGGTGGGGGTGGGGGCGGGGGGGATGAGCGGAGAGCCCGTCAGCAGCCGCTCTGCGGCAGCGTCATCCAGCCAGTCGTACCGGTGGTCGTCCGCCATCACATGTCCTTCTGCGTCCGCGCGCGCATTTGCGTCACACCGGCAGAAGCGTTGTGTCCGCTTGCTCCGGTGGGGGGCCGGCGCCGCCCTGCGGCGGCTTCGGTGCCGCCCCCGGTCACCAGCTCGGCCAGCCGCCGCAGGCCCCGGTGGGCGGCGGTCCGTACCGCGCCGGGGCGCTTGCCCAGCACCCCGGCGGCCGACTTGGCGTCCAGTCCCACGACCACGCGCAGCACCACGGCCTCGGCCTGGTCCTGCGGCAGCTGGGCGATCAGGGCGAAGGTGCGCCCCGTGCCGAGGGCCTCCAGGGCCTCGCCCGCCGTGTCGGCGTCGGCGGGGCGGCCGGCGAGTTCGCTGTCGTCCCCGCCGATGGCGGGGCGCCGGCCGCGCATGCGTATGTGGTCCAGTGCGCGGTTGCGGGCTATACGCGCGGCCCAGCCGCGGAAACGGTCGGCGTCGCCGGTGAACCGGTCGAGGTCGCGCGCTATCTGCAGCCACGCCTCGGACGTCACGTCCTCCGCGTCGGCGTCGCCGACGAGCGTACGGACGTAGCCGAGCAACCGGGGATGCACGGACCGGTAGACGGTCCGGAATGCCGTTTCGTCCCCGTCCTGCGCCGCGCGCACCGCGGCGGTCAGCTCAGCGTCGTCCCCCTGCACGCTCTCATCCTGCACCAATTGCCGTACCCGGGGTTCAGGAGCCCGCCGGACCGTTGCCGAAAGGATTCTGCGCAGGCGGCACAGGGGGTGCGGCCGGCGCACCGTACGGCGCCGCCGGCGCCGCCTGCCACCCCGCACCCGGACCACCCGGCACACCCGGCGCACCCGGACCCGCCGCGAGCCGCTGCCCCTGGAGACCCATCAGCTGGCGGACCACCAGAATGGCCAGCACACCCGCGACCGGGTACAGCACGCAGGCCACGTCGGAGATGAGCAGTCCCGTCTTCATCGTCTCGAGGGCGCTGCGCATCTCGTCCTCGTCGGCGAACGCGTTCGCCGCGCTCGCCGCCAGCTGAATGCCGGAGACGAAGCTGACGACCGCACTGACGCAGGCGGCCACCTGGACCGCCACCCACGCGGCCCACCAGCCGTTCAGCAGGCCCTTGGGCGCGCTCTGCGGGCCGCCCGGGGCGCTGGCCCGGTAGATGTCGTTGGCGATCTGCTTGGGGAACCAGAAGTTCACCACCGGCGTGAACCAGGCGCCGCCGGCCCAGCCGCGGGCCAGCCGCTGCGTGCCCGGCGCGAAGACCTCGGCGTTCCTCCGCATCCGGTAGAACCACATCGTCCACAGGATGATCGTCGGCACCATCACGAGGAAGCTGACGAAGCCCAGGACGGAGCTGAGGGTGTCCGCGTCGTTGACCTTCGTCGTCCAGTCGGCGACGCTGCTCTGCCCCAGCAGGTCGTCGTAGACCTCGCGCGCCCTGGCGTTGCCGTAGATGCCCACGGGCGACAGGAGCGCGTACACGCCCAGCAGCACCATCAGCGTCGTCGGCATGCCGCGGCGCAGGTCGATGCCGCCGGCCGGCGCCGGCACGGCCATGCCGGCCGGGCCCGGGTACGGCGCCATCGGCTGCTGCGGATAGGGCTGCTGCGGGTACGGCATCTGCTGCAACTGCTGCTGATACGTACCGCACGCGGCGCAGCGCCCGTCGGGGCCCACGGCGGTTGCGCGGCACCGACCGCACGGATACATCGCTTCTGACTCCAAGGCTCGTGGTCCGGGGCGTTCCGGTGCACGAGGGTAGACGCCTATGAGCGGGTGATACTACGCGCTCGGTGCGCGGGCCCCCACGGCGCGGCGGGTGTGACGGTTTCGCGACGTCCGGCGCTGTAAGGAGTGCGTACCCCGCCAGGGTCCGCAACGGGCGGGCGGCCGGGGCCTCTCCTGTGGGGGGTGGCGGCCCCGGCCGCTCTCCGTCCGTATGCGCACCGCTTTCTTGAGCCGGCCATCTCAGCCGGCCTTCCCAGCCGGCCTCTTCAGCCCGCTTCCACCATGCCGAGCCGGGCCAGCAGTTGGCGGAAGAGGTCCTCCACGCCCGGTTCCGGGTCGGCGGCGAGGACGTCCGCCAGTTCCGTCGTGTCGGCCGGGTGGCCGGCGGCCGCCGCCCAGGCGGCGCAGTGGGCGGCCGCGGCCTCGGGGCTGGGGAAGAGGTCGTCGAGGGCGAGTCCGGTGTCGGCCAGGTAGCGGGCCAGCGGCGTGCGGCCCAGGCACGCCGACCAGCAGGTGCCGCCGGGGCTGGCGCCGCCGAGCAGGGCGCAGTCGCTCTCCATGACGTACGCGGCCAGGGCGGGGGCGGCGGTCTGGTCGGCGAGGGTGCTGACGAGGGCGTCGATGCCGCCGCCGAGTCCCGGCCGGGCGTCCGGTTCACGGTGGGCGGGGTGGGCCCACAGCTGCCAGCCGCCGGCGAAGGACCCGGCGGGCAGGAGGTGTTCCCGGTTCGCGGCGAGGACCGGGCACTCGGTGAGGTCCCGGTCCTCGCCGCGGCCGACGAGCAAGTAGCCCCAGAAGCCCATGGCGTTCCCCTTCATCCGGTGCGTCGCGTCGGACGGTTCTGCGACGTACAGCGCGGGGACCGCCCCGCGCGTCACACCGGTCACGGGGTGCGGCGGCCTGCTCCTCCTCGTCCGCCTACTCCTCCTCGCCCGCGCCCTCCCCCGCGCCCTCGATGTCCTTCACCGACACGGTGAGGTCGTTGGTGACCGTGAAGTACGGCCGCAGTCGCGCCGTGCCGCGGGTGGCCGCCGGGAAGGTGTCGATGCCCTTGCGGTCGGCGAAGTCCCCGGCGATGCGGCCGACGCGGACGAGCGCGGCGCCCGCGGCGGGGCGCACGTACAGGTCCCACAGGTCCTGCTCCGCGCCGGTGCGCCGGCTCATGGGCTCCAGCGGCAGCGTGCCGGTGCCGCCCTGCTCCCCGCGCTCCAGGGGGGCGCGGACGTCGGCGGCGGCGCCGTCGCCGTGGCGCAGCCGGGCGACGAGTTCGCCGCCGTCGCCGAGCGGCGCGCCGTACGTCGTCACGGTCACGGTCACGCCGTCGTCACCGACGCGCACCTCGGTGGCCTCGGCGTGGCGTTCGCGCAGCCAGGTGCGGACGGCGAGGAAGCCGTCGCTGGTCTCGTACGGGACCCAGGCCGTGACGCCGTCGGGGGTCTGCTGCAGGTCGAGGCCGAGGAGGGCCTTCTGTTCGACGAGCGTGCCGAGGAGCCGGCGGCGGGTCTTGTCGCCGGAGCGTTCGGTGTACGCGTCCCAGCGGCCCTCGGGCAGGGCGTGTGCGGCGCGGTCGACGCGGACCTCCAGCCACTCCCCCGCGTCGCGGCGCTGCTTGGGCAGCGGCACGCGCACGGCTTCCTTGCCCTTGCTGCCGCGGTGCCGCAGCAGCAGGTGGGTGTCGGCGGCGGTGAGCTGGCCGGTGCGCAGGCGTACGGCGAGGGAGCCGTCGGCGGTGACGGTGCAGCGGGCGTCGGGGTGGGCGGCGTCGGCGGCCGGGGCGGGGGCGGCGGTGGGCTTGCGGTCGGTGCGGGCGCCGCCGAAGAGGCCGCGGAGCAAGCCGCCCTTCTTGGGGCGGGCGGTGGTGCAGCCCGGCCGCAGCTCTTCGAACAGCTGCTCGTAGCGCTGGGCGATGGCTTCGGGTTCGTAGCGGCGGGCGGCGGTGCGGGCGGCGGCGCCGAGGCGGGCGCGCAGCTCGGCGTCGCCGGTGAGGCGGAGCAGGGCGTCGGCGTAGGCGTCGACGGCGTCGCCCTCGTCGAGGGGGACGAGCAGGCCGTCGGTGCCGTCGGTGAGGATCTCGCGGGGGCCGTGCGGGCAGTCGGTGGCGACGACGGGGAGGCCGGCGTGCATGGCCTCGACGATGGTCATGCCGAAGGACTCGGCGTCGGAGGCGACGGCGGCGATGGCGCCCTTGGCCCATTCGGTCTCGATGGGCGAGCGGGCGCCCATGAGGGTGATGCGCTCGGCGAGGCCGAGCTCCTCGATCTGGCGGCGCAGCTTGGCCTTGGCGGGGCCGCGGCCGTAGATGCGGAGCCGCCACTCGGGGCGCTCGGCGGCGATCTTGGCGAAGGCGGCGACGAGGCGGTCGTAGCGCTTGACGGCGACGAGGCGGCCGGCGGAGACGATGAGCTTCGTGGTGCCGTCGGAGGGCTCGGCGGCGGGGGCGGGCACGGCGTTGGGGACGGCGAGGATGCGGGCGTGGGCGTCGGGCAGGGCCTGCCGGTAGTTGCGGGCGTCGGCCTCGGAGACGGTGGTGAAGGCGTCGAGGGCGGCGATCGCGGGGTCCATCACCTCGTGCAGCTCGGGCACGTGCGCCTCGTGGGTGAGGTGTTCCTGGCCGAGCCGCAGGTAGGGCCGGTCGGCGCCGTACGCGGCGAGGTAGCCGATGAGCTTGGGGCGGGTGGCGATGACGACGTCGGCGTCGGTGGTGGTGAGGTGGGCCTTGACGCGTTCGTCGGTGAGGGCGGTGGCGGCCATCCGGCCGTTGTCGATGCGCTCGTCGCGGAAGAGTTCGCTGGGCCGCTGGTTGAGGGGCGTGTCGTACTCGTCGCCGGCGGTGCCCTCGCGCAGGTCGACGAGGGGGGTGAGGCGGACGCGCGGGTCGAGGACGATCTCGGGCTCGTCGACGGGGCGGTTGACGCTGATGACGCGCACGTCGTGGCCGCGGGCCGCGAGGGCGGTGGCGAGGTTGACGGTGGAGCGGATGGTGCCGCCGATGCCGTACGCGTTGTGCAGCAGGAATTCGATCTTCATGGTGCCCTCGGGGTGCGGTGCCATCTGTTCCGGCGAGGGTAACGCCCCTGCGGGGGGCGCCTCCTCCGCCCCGTCCGCCCCCGAGGGCCGGGCAGGCGGCCGGCCGAGCGGGGTCAGGCGCGCCGGGTGGTCAGCCGCGCGCCTTCGCCACCAGCGCCGTGAAGTCCGTCCACGACAGCCCCGGCGTTCCCGGCGCCCACAGCTTCTGCGCCACCGCGGCCAGCGGCAGCCGGATGCCGGCCGCGACCTGGTCGGGGGTCTGGGCGTCAGCCCGGTCGCACCAGACGGCCAGGCGGCCGCCGCGGACGCGGTCCGGGCCCGACGTGGACGCCGCCACGGAGGCGGTGCCGCGCAGCACGCCCGGGGACCAGCCGCGGTAGATGCGCTCCCCGGTGGGATAGCGGAACTGGTTGGGCTCGCCGAGGACGTAGTACAGGTACTCGTCGTTCAGGTTGACCAGGGTCCGTCCCCCGTTCAGGTAGTCCTGCGGCGGCCGGGCCCCGTTCTCCTTCCCCGTCCAGTACTCGACTTCGATGGATGTGGCGGGCTTGACGACCCCGTCCGGGAAGAACCCGTCGTTCCACGCCTTGGCCGTCTTGCCCAGGCCGCGCACGACCGCCGCCCGGTCGTTGAGCCAGGCCGTGGCCAGGTCCTGCACCTTGCCCTTCGCCCCGTACCGCTGCCGGGCGAGGGCCGCCAGCCCCGGGTAGCTCGCCTGCGGGTCGTGGGCCATCAGCGCGCGGTACTCGTCGGCACCCAGGTGGAACCAGCGGCCCGGGAACAGCCCCGCGTACTCGCGCAGCAGGTCGTCGACGATGCGGCCCGCCTCCGGGTTGCCCACGTCCACCGCGCCCCGCGCCGCCTCGCCGGAGGCGTTGCGCAGCTGGAGGCCGGGGTGGGCCTTGATGACGGCGCCCAGGTGGCCCGGCGAGTCGATCTCCGGGACGACGGTGACGTGCAGCGCGGACGCCACGTCGAGGAGGTGCCGCACCTCGGCCTTGGTCAGGTGCTGCGCCGACACGACCTCCGGGTGCGAGTCGCTCGCGATGCGGAACCCCTGGTCGTCGGAGAAGTGCAGGCCCAGCTGGTTGAGCTTGAGGTCGGCCATCTCGCGGACGCGCGCCTCGATCCAGTCGGCGGCGAAGTGCTTGCGGGCGATGTCGAGGTTGAGGCCGCGCTGCGCCCGGTCGGGCGCGTCCTTGGCGACACCCTCGGACAGGCCGCCGCCGGTGCGGACCGCCTGGAGGACGGTACGGGTGCCGTAGAAGGCGCCGGCCTCGTCGGGGGCGGTGACCGTGGCGCGGCCGTCCCGGACGGTGAGCTCGTACGACTCGGGGCCGCCGGCCTGGCCGGGGCGGAGGGCCAGCTCGACGTCCCCGGCGCGGGCGGGCCCGTCGGCGGTGGTCAGGTGCAGCTCACCGGCGAGCCGCCGGGCCTCGTCGGCCAGCGGCCCGTCCTGGTCGGTGACCACGCGTGCGCCGGCGCCGGGGCGCCAGCCGGGGCCCTGCGCCTGGGTCCAGGAGCGCACGGCGGGCACCGTGCGCGGGGCACCCGGGGGCACGGCGGGGGGCGCGGCAGCCGCGGAGGAGCCGTCGCCCGTGGTGCCCCCGGCGGAGGAGGGCGCGGAGGCATGGGCCGAGCGCCCGTCGGAGCCGGTGGGCGCGGCGCCGGGGCCGCCGCCGCGCGGACAGCCCATCAGCGTCATCGTCGCCAGGAGGACGAAGGTGGCGACGGTCCCCCGGACGGCGGCGGCCCGGCCCAGCCGGAACCGACCCAGCTGAAAGCGGCCCAGCCGGAACCGACCCAGCCGGAATCCACCCAGCCGGAATGAACCGATCCGCACCCCTCCGACCCGGAACCGACCGATCCGGAAGCCGTGCGTCCGCCCGGCCGCCCCGACCGGCCCAGCCGACCGCACAGACCTGACATATAGTCCCATTGGAGCAAAACCTCCCCTTGGGTGCCTCAAGGGTGAAGATAGTGTTTTTCACCCGAAGCTCACGTCTTCCACGGCCGGACACGCCGGTGCGTTTCGGACAAGCCGGGACTGGTTGCCCGTACGGCCTAGGCCGTACGTGCCTGTTTGATCACACCTGACATACCCCGGGGGCCCGAAGCCACAAGGCGTCGCTACGATGGCCAGGGCCGGTGGACCGTACCCGGCCGGGCCCGACCGACAGTGAAGCCGGCAGGCCCTGATCCCCGCTCCCGGAGGGTTTTCCGTGCCGGCTGGAACGCTGTATCGCGGCCGGGAAGGCATGTGGTCCTGGGTGGCTCACCGAGTCACCGGCGTCCTCATTTTCTTCTTCCTGTTCGTGCACGTCCTCGACACCGCTCTCGTCCGTGTCTCTCCCGAGGCCTACGACGACGTCGTTGCGACCTACAAGACGCCCATCGTCAACGTGATGGAGTACGGCCTGGTGGCCGCCATCCTCTTCCACGCGCTCAACGGCCTGCGGGTCATCGCGGTGGACTTCTGGTCCAAGGGCCCGCGGTACCAGAAGCAGATGCTGTGGACCGTCGTGGGCGTCTGGGTCGTGCTGATGCTGGGCGCCTTCTACCCCGTGCTCCAGCACACGCTGCGCACGCTGTTCGGGAGCTGAGTCGTAGATGTCCGCTGAATCCCCCACCGCCGCCGGCGCCGTCTCCGACGCCGTGCCGCAGACCTCCCTGTACGACGTGGACAACCCCGCGCCCGTCATCGAGCCGCCGCGCAAGCGCACCAAGAAGACGCCCAAGACGACCCGCACGAACTTCGAGCTGTACGGCTGGCTGTTCATGCGCCTGTCCGGCATCCTCCTGGTCGTCCTGGTCCTCGGCCACCTGCTGATCCAGCTCGTCCTGGACGGCGGCGTGACCAAGGTCGGCTTCGCCTTCGTGGCCGGCCGCTGGGCCTCCCCGTTCTGGCAGGCCTGGGACCTCATCATGCTGTGGCTGGCGATGCTGCACGGCGCCAACGGCCTGCGCACGGTCATCAACGACTACGCGGAGCGGGACACCACCCGCTTCTGGCTGAAGATGCTGCTGTACACCGCCACGGTGTTCACCGTCCTGCTGGGCACGCTGGTGATCTTCACCTTCGACCCGAACATCCGCTAGAGCCGGGGCTGAGGCGCTAACTCATGAAGATCCACAAGTACGACACCGTCATCGTCGGCGCCGGCGGCGCCGGCATGCGCGCCGCCATCGAGGCGACGAAGCGCAGCCGCACCGCCGTGCTGACGAAGCTCTACCCCACCCGCTCCCACACCGGTGCCGCCCAGGGCGGCATGGCCGCGGCCCTCGCCAACGTCGAGGAGGACAACTGGGAGTGGCACACCTTCGACACGGTCAAGGGCGGTGACTACCTGGTCGACCAGGACGCCGCCGAGATCCTGGCGAAGGAGGCCATCGACGCGGTCCTCGACCTCGAGAAGATGGGCCTGCCGTTCAACCGCACCAAGGACGGCACGATCGACCAGCGCCGCTTCGGCGGTCACAGCCGCAACCACGGCGAGGCCCCGGTCCGCCGGTCCTGCTACGCCGCGGACCGCACCGGCCACATGATCCTCCAGACGCTGTACCAGAACTGCGTCAAGGAGGGCGTGGAGTTCTTCAACGAGTTCTACGTCCTCGACCAGCTGATCACCGAGGTCGACGGCGTCAAGAAGTCGGCCGGTGTGGTCGCCTACGAGCTGGCCACCGGCGAGATCCACGTCTTCCAGGCCAAGTCGGTCATCTACGCCTCCGGCGGCACCGGCAAGTTCTTCAAGGTCACCTCCAACGCCCACACCCTCACCGGTGACGGCCAGGCCGCCTGCTTCCGCCGCGGCCTGCCGCTGGAGGACATGGAGTTCTTCCAGTTCCACCCGACCGGCATCTGGCGCATGGGCATCCTCCTCACCGAGGGCGCCCGCGGCGAGGGCGGCATCCTCCGCAACAAGGACGGCGAGCGCTTCATGGAGAAGTACGCGCCCGTCATGAAGGACCTCGCCTCCCGCGACGTCGTCTCCCGCTCGATCTACACCGAGATCCGCGAGGGCCGCGGCTGCGGCCCCGAGGGCGACCACGTCTACCTGGACCTGACCCACCTGCCGCCGGAGCAGCTGGACGCCAAGCTCCCGGACATCACCGAGTTCGCCCGGACGTACCTCGGCATCGAGCCCTACACGGACCCGATCCCGATCCAGCCCACCGCCCACTACGCGATGGGCGGCATCCCGACCAACGTCCAGGGCGAGGTCCTCGCCGACAACGACACGGTCGTGCCGGGCCTGTACGCCGCCGGCGAGGTCGCCTGCGTGTCCGTGCACGGCGCCAACCGCCTGGGCACCAACTCGCTCCTCGACATCAACGTCTTCGGCCGTCGCGCCGGCATCGCCGCCGCCGAGTACGCCCAGAAGGCCGACTACGTCGAGCTGCCGGAGAACCCGGCCGAGTTCGTGGCCCAGCAGGTCGAGCAGCTGCGCAACTCCACCGGCAGCGAGCGCGTCGCCGAGCTCCGCCGCGAGCTGCAGGAGACCATGGACGCCAACGTCATGGTCTTCCGCACCGAGCAGACCATCAAGACGGCCGTCGAGAAGATCGCCGAGCTGCGCGAGCGGTACAAGAACGTCTCCGTCCAGGACAAGGGCAAGCGCTTCAACACCGACCTGCTCGAGGCCATCGAGCTGGGCAACCTGCTCGACCTGGCCGAGGTCATGGCGGTCTCGGCGCTGGCGCGCAAGGAGTCCCGCGGCGGTCACTACCGCGAGGACTACCCCAACCGCGACGACGTGAACTTCATGCGCCACACCATGGCGTACCGCGAGGTCGACTCGGACGGCAAGGATTCCATCCGCCTCGACTACAAGCCGGTCGTCCAGACCCGCTACCAGCCGATGGAGCGTAAGTACTGATGAGCACCGCGACTCTCGACAAGCCCGGCAGCGGGTCGCAGCAGGACGCCTCCCCGTACATCACGGTCGTCTTCCGCATCCGCCGGTTCAACCCGGAGGTCTCGGACGAGGCCACCTGGCAGGACTTCCAGGTGGAGATCGACCCGAAGGAGCGCGTGCTCGACGGTCTCCACAAGATCAAGTGGGACCTGGACGGTTCGCTGACCTTCCGGCGTTCCTGCGCGCACGGCATCTGCGGCTCCGACGCGATGCGCATCAACGGCAAGAACCGCCTCGCGTGCAAGACGCTGATCAAGGACATCAACCCGCACAAGCCGATCACGGTCGAGCCCATCAAGGGCCTCACGGTCCTCAAGGACCTCGTGGTCGACATGGACCCGTTCTTCCAGGCGTACCGCGATGTGATGCCCTTCCTGATCACCAAGGGCAACGAGCCGACGCGCGAGCGTCTGCAGTCCGCCGAGGACCGCGAGCGCTTCGACGACACCACCAAGTGCATCCTGTGCGCCGCGTGCACCTCCTCGTGCCCGGTGTTCTGGAACGACGGCCAGTACTTCGGCCCGGCGGCGATCGTCAACGCGCACCGCTTCATCTTCGACTCGCGCGACGAGGCCGGTGAGCAGCGGCTGGAGATCCTCAACGACAAGGACGGCGTGTGGCGCTGCCGCACCACGTTCAACTGCACGGACGCCTGCCCGCGTGGCATCGAGGTCACCAAGGCGATCCAGGAGGTGAAGCGCGCGCTCATCACGCGCCGCTTCTGATCCGCCGGTAGGTTCGTACGGTTCCGGGCCCGGCCCGCGCCACCAGGCGCGGGCCGGGCCCGTCCGCGTTGCCGGGCCCGGCCTTCGGGACTTGACCTTCACACCGGTGTCAAGGGAGAGCCTGGGTCCATGGCGAACCTTCCCGAGGGCTACCCGCCCCTGCACACCACCGTCCACGGCTCCGGCCCCGGCGTCCTCCTCGCGCACGGCGCGAGCGGCAACGTCCGGGACAACTTCGCGCCGCTGATCCCGGCGCTGGCCGAACGCCACACCGTGGTCGCCCCCGACTTCCCGGGCTCCGGTGCCACGCCGCGCGCCACCGCCCCGCTCACCGTCGACGGCCTCGCCGACGCGCTGGTGGCCGCCGCGGACGAGGTGGGCCTGGAGACGTTCACGCTGCTCGGCTACTCCATGGGCACCCTGGTGGCCGTCCGAGCGGCCGCCCGGTACCCGGAGCGGGTGCGCGGCCTCGTCCTCACCGCCGGCCTGGCGAAGGCCGACAACCGCGTCCTCGCCTCCATGGACCTGTGGCGGAGCCTGCTGGCGGCCGGCGACCTCCAGAGCTTCGCGCGGGTCGTGGCCCTGACCGGCTTCGGCGAGACGTTCTTCAACTCCGTGCCGGAGCAGGACCTCCAGGCGCTCTACGACGGCATCGCCGCGGGCGTCCCGGCCGGCACGCCCGAGCAGGCCGCGGTGGTCGCGGAGAGCGACACCACCGGCGACCTGCCGGGCCTGGCCGTGCCCACGCTCGTCGTCGCCACCGTGCACGACCTGCTGGTCTCCCCCGCCCTCTCCCGCGAACTGGCCGCCGGCATTCCCGGCGCGGAGTACGCGGAGCTGGGGTCGGGGCACGTCCCGGCGGCCGAACGGCCCGAGGAGTGGCGGAAGCTGGTGCTGGACTTCATCGGCCGCCACGGCCTGTAGGTGGTTCTACGGCGCGTCCGGCGGGCTGTCGTACGCCACGGTGTTCGCCGCCAGCTCCTCGGCGGTGATCTCCGTGGCCCAGCCCTCGGGTGGCTCCTGGTACGGGCTGCAGGAGCCGCACGCGGCGCAGGTCCAGCGGCCGTGGATGCCGTGCACGACGGCACCGCAGCCCGCACAGGTGTCGGTGGTGCAGTACGGATCGCCCGGCGCGGGGGCCGGGCGCCACGCTGGCTGTTCCATGCGTCCAGACTGCCACGCCGTCAGCGCGGGCGGCGGTCCGGCTTGATGATGGCGAGGCGGTGCGAGAGGTCCAGGGCCGACAGCTGGATGCGGCGCCCGTTCCAGTCGCGGGCCTGTGTCTGGTTCCAGGCGGGGCCCCGGCCGTCCGGGGCGGCGTTGCGGGCCTGCACGACGGCGCCGGACAGCGCGTCCCAGCTGGTGATCTCGTCGGCGTGGTGGTTCACCGTCCACGCCGCCTGGCCGCGGTGCCGGCGCAGGGCCTGCGCGATCTGACCCGGGATCACCTGGAAGCGTGCCCCTTCGGCGAGGGCGACCGCGAGGCGTTCGACGTGCTCGCGCAGGGCGTGGTTGCGGTTGCCCGTGCCGTTGTTGCCCCGCCCGTTGTCGGCCGCGGTGTCGGGACGGTGCCTGACGACGGTGCGCACGGCGTCCTGGAGGCCCCGGCGGTTGATCTGGAGCGCCTGCAGGTTGGCGTAGTTGACGTTCCAGGTCAGGTACGCCCGGCGGACGCCGGGGAGCACGGTGTTGTCCAGCATGGGTACCCGTCGTCCGTTGGGCACCTGGCGGCCCTCCGCGTCCCGCTGCCCCTCGGTGAAGACGTACAGGACGGGATCACGCTCCGCCCCCGGCCGCTCCACGTAGAGGCCGACCAGGTAGAGGTTGTCCCGCCGGAACACGCCCCGGACCCTGCCGCCGCCGATGGCGGCGTCGTCGGCGAGCCGGCCGATGTTGACCTGCTGTGCGCGACGGGGGTCCGGGTCGCGGATCAGCCGGCCGGCGCCGTGGTCGTGGAGGACGGCCTCGCCGCCCATGGCGTTGCGGATCGCCGCGACCGTACGGCTGTAGAGGTCGGCGTACTCCCTGTCGGTACGGTCCTGGGCCTGGGCCTGGGTCGTCGGGCCGGCGAGCACCGTGGCTGCCGTACCCGTTGCGGCCAGCACCGCCGCGAGGACCAGGGTGGCGGGGCGGCGCCTCCAGCGCGTCATGAGGGTGGTCACGTCGGTCACCTCACGCCCAGAACTCGAAGGTGGCCCGGCGGGTGCCGTTGGTGACGCGTCCGCCGTTGCTCCAGTAGACGGCCGTGTACTTCTGTCCCCGCTGGGGGGTCATGGCGACCAGTGTGGAGCCCACCGCGTCGCAGTCGTTCTTGGGGCAGGCCCACTCCCATGTCACGCGCTTCCCGTCGGCGCCGCCCTTCTTGATCTCGATCCAGTCCCATTCCTTGTACGGGTTGCGGCCGGACGGGGTGATCCACTGCACGCTCACGCCGCGGCCGCCGCCGGACTGACCGGGCAGCACGTCGTTGATGAGGTAATCGGTGTTCAGCTCGTCGGCGGCCACGGCCGCCGGCTCCTGCTTCGGCGCCGGGTCGGCCTGGGAACTGGCCGCCGTCGTCAGCAGGAAGACGGTGGCCGCCCCCGCGGCCACCAGAGAAGTCGTGCGCAGACGCAGGCTCTTGCGTAAACCGGACAAGGTTTTGCCTCCTGTGTCACTCGGCTGCCTTCACGCTACGGGGGGCGTGTTGACGTTCGTTGAACGCCGCATCAACACCCTCAGCGCGGGCGCGCGAAGCGCCGTGCCGCCAGGACGAGCGCCGTCACGCCGAGCGCCGCCGTCACGGCGAGTTCGGCGGCCGTCGAGGGGTGCCAGGCGGTGGGCCAGGCGGCGGGGGCGGCGGGGACGTGCGCGAGGTGGCCGGCCACCGGGCGGCGCAACAGGTCGACGGCGTACGTCAGCGGGTCGGCCAGGCACAGCACCGTGAGCCACGGCGGCAGCCCGGCGAGCGGGAACATGGCGCCGGACAGGAACAGCATGGGCATCAGCGCGAACCCCAGTCCCGCCTGGAACGTCTGCTGCCGGCTGACGGACACGGCGGCCATCGCCGTCAGCGCCGTCAAGGCCAGGGAGACCACGGCCAGTTCGGCGGTGAGCGCGACGGCGAGCCCGGGGCTCAGCGGTACGTGGGCGGTGCCGGCGAGGGCCATGACGAGGACGCCCTGGCAGGTGGCGACGGTGGCGCCGCCCGCGCACTTGCCCAGCAGCAGGCTGCCGCGGCGGACGGGGGCGACGAGCATCTCGCGCAGGAAGCCGGCCTCCCGGTCCCAGACGATGGACGCGCCCACGCCGATCGCCGGCATCTGCACGGTCATCAGCAGCACGCCGGGGAAGAGGTACGTGCGGTAGTCGCCGGCGCCCGCCGAGTCGGGCACGAGCGCGGCCAGTCCCGTACCGACGACCAGCAGGTAGAGGACGGGCTGGAGGAGGGTGAGGGCCAGCCGGCCGCGGTTGCGGAGCACGTGCATCATCTCGCGCTGCCACACGACGCGTACGGCGCGCAGTTCGTGGCGGGCGCCCCCGGGGCCCGGGCTCACCGGGTGCCGTCCGCGTCGCGGATCGTACGGCCGGTGCAGTGCAGGAAGACGTCGTCGAGGCTGGGCCGGGTGACGGTGACGGACAGCACCGGCACGCCGAGGCGGGCGCACAGCACGGGGACGAACGCCGCCCCGTCGGGCACGTGCAGCAGCAGCCCCTCCGGGTCGCGGCGCGCCGCCAGGCCGAACCGTTCGCCCAGTGCGGTCCGGGCGGCGGCGTCGTCCGTGGTGTGCAGGACGACGCGGTCGGTGCCGATGGCGGCCTTGAGGGCGGCAGGGGTGCCCTCGGTGACGATGCGGCCGTCGTCGATGACGGCGATGCGGTCGCAGTGCTCCGCCTCCTCCAGGTGGTGGGTGGTGAGGAAGAGGGTGACGGCCCGCTGCTGCCGCACCCGGTGGAGGTGGTCCCAGACCTGGGCGCGGGTCTGCGGGTCGAGGCCGACGGTGGGCTCGTCGAGGAAGAGCACGCGGGGCGCGTGCAGCAGGCCGCGGGCGATCTCCAGGCGGCGCTTCATGCCGCCGGAGAACGTGCGGACGAGGCTGTGGCGGCGGCCGTGCAGGCCGACGAGGTCGAGCATCTCGGCGACGCGGCGGCGCGCGGTGCGGTGCGGCAGCCCGTAGAGGTCCGCGTGGAAGCGCAGGTTCTCGGCGGCGGTCAGGTCGCCGTCGACGGTGAGGTCCTGGAAGACCAGCCCGATGCGGCGGCGTACGGCGGCGGGGTCGGCGGTGACGTCGGCGCCGGCCACGGTCGCCCGGCCCGCGGTGGGCCGGGCGAGGGTGCACAGCATCGCGATCGTGGTGGACTTCCCCGCCCCGTTCGGGCCGAGGAACCCGAAGGTCTCCCCGGCCCGCACGGTCAGGTCCACGCCGCGGACGGCCTCCACACCGGGGTAGCTCTTGCGCAGCCCCCGGGCGAGGACGCTGACGGAGGGAGCGGTGAGGCCGGCCCCGGCTGCCCCGGGCGCATCGCGCACGGACAGGTCCGTGAACCGTGCCTCACCGCTCATGGATCAGCCGCCTCTCACCCGGCGAAGGGGGAGTAGTACGGGTACGGAGCCGATCCGTCCATCCAGGCGCCCGGCGGGTATCCGCGCGTCACGTCTGTGAATTCGCCGGCGTCGACGAGGGCGGGGGGCTCGTAGGTCTCGTGCAGTTCCATGACGGTTCTCCTTCGGGAATGGGGTTTTTCAGCCGGCGGCGTAGCAGTACCAGGGCCCCGCGCCGGCGTCCTCGAGGTTGTAGCCGTACGTGCAGCCGTGGGTGAGTTCGGCGAAGTCGCCGATTTCGCGCAGCGCGGGCGGCTCGTAGATCTCGTGCTGTTCCATGGCGTTGTCCTTTCGGTTTCTCGCGGGGACGCGCCGGCTCAACCGGCAGCCAGGATGTACCAGACGTAGGGGAAGACCCCGTTCTCCATGACGTTGCCGGAGGACAGGCCCCGGGTGAGTTCGGCGAAGTCGCCGACCGGCACGAGCGCCGGTGTCTCGTACCTCCCCTGTTGTTCCATGACGTGTCTCCTCACGTCCGGCCCGCGCGCCGGGATGGCGCGGGCACGATCATCAGCGGGCGGTAGTAACCGTCCGGGTGCGGTTCGCCGACCGGGCGGCCGTCCGCCTGCACCCATGCGTGGGCGCGGAAGGGCTCGGTGCGGATGCCGGTGCACCAGTCCGGCCAGGTGCCGCGCAGCCGGCACAGCAGCGCGGTGGCGATGGACCGCTGGAGGCAGCCCTCCCCGGCGCAGCGGCGGCTCACCGCCACGACCGCGCGGCGTGCCGCCAGGGCCTCGCCGGCGGTGGCGGGCCGGGCGCCGCGGCGTACGGCCGTGAGGACGCGGCGGATGCGGCGGGGCCGCAGTGCCGCCAGGAGGCGGGCCACGGCGACGACGGGGACGGCGGCGGCGCGCAGGCGCAGCGGGACGTCCTCGGGGGCGGTGGTGGCCATGGGGGTGCTCATGCGGTCACCACCAGGCGGGCCTCGGTCAGCGAGTGGATGAACGCGGCCACGTCACCGGCGGTGCGCTCGGGCGCGAGCGCCGGGTAGCTCTCGCCGAGGCGCTGCGCCGTCTGGGCGGGGGTGGCGCCTTCCAGCAGGGCGCGGAGGATGAGGGCACCGGTGCTGTTGAGCTGCCAGTAGCGGCCGTTGCTCTCGTCGAGCAGCACCATGCCGTAGTCGGTGTCGGTCGCCGAGACGTCGGGGCGCAGGGCGAACGTCATGGGGTGCCTCCGGTGGGGACGGCCGCGGTCCGCCGGGCGTGGCTGCGCAGCCAGACCTCGCAGCCGAGGGTGGCGTCCAGGTCGCGCAGGGCGGTGGGGTCGGGGTGCACGGTGAGGAGCCGGGCGCGGAGGACGGCCGGGTCGATCAGTCCGGCGCGGGCGAGGAGGGAGGAGTCGTCGAAGAGGTCCAGGAGGGTGGCGCGGTTGCGGCGCAGTCCTTCGTGGAACTCGGCGCTGTACTCGCCCTTGGTGGAGCGGCCGAGGATGGCGTCGGGCACGATGCCGCGCATGGCGTCGGCGAGGACGGGTTTGTAGCGGCCGGGGGCGAGGCGTTCGTGGACGCGGACGGCGAGGGCGGCGTCGAGGACGGCGTCGTCGAGGTAGGGGGCGGCGTACTCCAGGTCGTGGGCGGCCATGACCTGGGCGATCTGGTGGACGCCGCGTCCGCCGGCCAGGACGCAGGCGAGGGAGGCGTGCTGGCCGCGCTGCGGTGCCAGGGGCAGGGCGCCGGCCGCGGCTCTGCGCAGCCGGTGGCGGACGGTCCGGACGGCGTCGGGGGTGGCCCAGGAGGGCATCGGGTGGTCGTCGCCCCAGGCGACGGAGAAGGCGGAGTGCCGGCCGGCGGGCAGGGCGGCGGTGAGGCCGTCGGCGCGGGCGGCGAGCCACTGGGCGTAGGTGCTGCGGTCGGCGAGGCCCTTGAGGACGGGCCACAGGGGTACGGGCTGGAAGGCGAGCTGTCTGCGGAGCCGGGCGAGGGCGGCGAAGGGGTGGCTGCGGACGTAGTCGTGCAGGTGGGAGGGGAGCGCGAGGAAGAGCTCGTCGCCGCCCCCGCCCATCATGTGCAGCCGTGAGCCGCGGTCGGTCATCAGCCGGGCGAGGAGGTGCAGGCGCCTGGTGTCGCGCACCCAGGCGCCGGGCTCGGCGGCGGTGGCGGCGGCGGTCGCGTGGGCGAGGCCGCTGTACCAGGGGGCGTTCTGCCGTCCGGCGACGAGGTGGTCGGCGCGGGGCAGCCGTGCGGTGGCGCGGGCGGCCCAGGCGGGGTCGTCGTTGTCGGGGTCGCGGCTCTCCCACCGGAGGGTGACCAGGTGGGCGGCGTTGTCGCGGGCGGCCAGGAAGCACAGGCTGGTGGAGTCCATGCCGCCGGAGAGGTCGGAGCTGATGGTGCCGCCGCCCGCGGTGCAGGTGCGGACGGCGGCCTCCAGCGCCTGCCGTACGCCGTGAACCCCTTCTGCGGCGGGCAGGGCCGGTTCGGGGGGTGTCCACCACCGGCGGGTGCGGGCCCGGCCGTCGGCCTCGATCAGCAGGCTGTCGTGCGGCCGGAGGGACTCGACGCCCGCCCAGACGCAGGTGTCGTCCAGGGGGTGGAGGGGTGGTGAGTGGAGGAGGTGCACGGCGAGTTGGCGTTCGTCGGCGCCGGCGCCCGTGAGGGCCGCGAGGGTGTCGGGCCGGTCGGCGGCGACGACGGCCTCGCCGACGAGGGTGTGGAACACGCGCCGGACGCCGGAGGCGCTGCCTCTGATGCGGACGCGGCGGCCGAGGGAGGCGACGACGTGGTAGCTGCCGGGCAGCCCCTGCACGGCCCGTTCGACGTCCTCGACGCCGCGGACCCGTGCGGCCCTCGTCGCGAGGACGCCGGCGGTGACCGGGCAGCGGCCGATCACCGCGATGCGGGCGGTGCCCACCGTGGCGACCGTCACCGTGCCGTGCGGCCAGCGGCCCAGCAGCCACGGCCGGCCCGAGACGTGCTCGATCGCTTCGGTGGCGAGGGGGCGCAGCGCCCGGGCCGCGGTGCGGCCCGCCTCGCCGTCGGGGAGAACGGTGAACCAGCTGTCACCGGTCATGGCGGTCGACCGTCCTCTCCGGTACATTTCCCGTCGGCCCGCATGCGTGCCGTGTTCCGGAGATTCCCGTGCGTCAACTCGCCAATCCGCGCCGCCGAATTATCCACTCCGGCGAGTGGTAAGACGGATGGAATGTCAAGCGTACGGACAATTCCCGTGAGGGAATGGGGACATGGCGGCCACGGACGTATTCCTCACAGCCGCGCCAGTTCCCACAGCCGCCATATCCCGGTGCCGTCGGAGAGGTATTGTCCACCCGAAATCCCGGACGTGGTGAGCACGTAGTCCTTCTTCTGCCACAGCGGCACCAGCGGCACGTCCTCGGCGACGACCTCCTGGACGCCGCGGAAGGCCGCCGCGACGTGGTCCCGGCGTTCCTCGCGCCGGGTGGCGCGGATGAGGCGTTCCATGCGGGGGCTGGAGTAGCCGTTGTGCAGGGCGTTGTCCTCGCCGACGAGGGGGCTGGTGAACGTGTCGGGGTCGGGGTAGTCGGCGAGCCAGCTGAGGGCGTACGCGTCGTAGGCGCCGCGCGCGTAGCCCTGCTGGAACTCCTCCCAGGGGACGTGGCGCGTGGTCACCTGGAACAGTCCGGTGCGTTCCAGCTGGGCCTTGAGCGTCTCGGCCTCGGGGCCGGTGGCGGCGCCCCGCGAGTGGACGAGCGTGAAGCGCACCGGCAGCGCGATCCCGGCGTCCCGCAGCAGCTGCCGGGCCCGGTCGGGGTCGGGGACGGGGTACGCGTCGTAGAAGGGGTTGCTGTGGCCGGTGAGGCCCTGCGGGATGAGGGAGTACAGCGGGTCCACGGTGCGCAGGTGGACGTCGCGGGCGAGGGCGTCGCGGTCGACGACGGCGGCGATGGCGCGCCGCACGGCGAGGGGTTTGACGGGCGAGCCGTCGCGCAGGTTGAAGACGAGGGCGCGGGCGTTGGCGGAGGCCGTCTCGCTCACCCTGATACCTGAATCGGCGGCGGAGAGGCGCGCGAGGTCGGCGGGCGGGAGCTGGCGCGCGGCCACGTCGAGTTGCTTGCGCCGCCAGGCGGCGGAGAGCCCGGCCGGGTCGGCGTACCAGCGGACCGTGACGCTCCGGCGCGGCGCGCTGTGCGCGGCGCCCTGGTAGTGCGGGTTGGGCCGTAACGCGGCGCGGTCGCCGGGGGCGTAGGAGTCGAGGAGGTAGGGCCCGGAGCCGTCCACGGTGCGCCCGGTGCGTAAGCGGTCGGCGGGGTAGGTGGTGTGGTCGACGATCGAACCGGCCCCCGTTGCGATCTTGAACGGGAAGGTGGCGTCGGGGGCCTTGAGCCGGAAGGTGACCCGGTCGGGGCCGTCGGCGGCCACCGAGCCGAGGGTGTCGAGCAGCGACGACGGCCCCTGCGGGGAGTTGATCCTCAGCAGGCGCCGGAACGAGAACGTCACGTCCTCGGCGGTCAGCGGGTGCCCGTTGGAGAACGTCAGCCCCGGCCGTAACGCGCAGGTGTAGGACTGCAGGTCGTCGCCCTGGAAGCCGCACTGCCGGGCCGCGTCCGGCACCGGCCGGGACGAGCCGGGCGTGAGGGTCAGCAGCGACTGGTAGACGTTGCCGTACAGGGCCCAGGAGCCCGCGTCGTAGGCACCGGCGGGGTCGAGCTGCGCGACCGCCTCCGTGGTGCCGACCGCGATCGGTTCCTCCTCGCCGGTCCGCCCGCCCCAGCAGCCGCTCGCGCCCACCGCGAGCAACGCCAGGCACACCGCTCCCACCCGTATCCGGACTCTCCGCACACGCATCCGCGCGCCCCTCCCCGTTCCGTGACGCGCATCACGGTAAACATGCGAACGCGCGTACGTCCCGGGAATCGGCCAACTGATCGCGGAGAGCCTGGCGCAGAGCCTGGCGCAGAGCCTCGTGCACCGCCTCGCGCAGAGCCTCGCGCCGGTCCGGCTATGAGGTGCGCCGCAGCGCGCGGACCCCGCGCAACCCGATCACGCCGATGGCCGTCCCAAGGAGAAACGACGTGATCGCGAGCATCAGGTGGACCCAGAAGTAGCCGGTGGGGTTGCCCGCGTCGTCGAAGGCGAGACCGCTGCCGTCGTTCCACAGGTTCTTGACGAAAGTGATCCAGATGAACCAGCTCCACACCCCGAAGGCGAGCAGGAACCAGGACGTGCGGCGCGAGAGGGACAGCGGGGTTCGGGGGGCGGCGTCCCCGGAAGAATTCACCATGGGTTTCAGTATGCGTTCCGCCGCTCGCACTGGTCCTATCGGGTCCTCGGCGCCGCTCTCCCGTGAGGCAGCGTCACCGTTCACGGAGCGTGGAGGTACGTTCACCTCCGTGCCGACGATCACACCACCCGCACCGCGGTGCCCCGCGACACGGCGCCGCCGCGCACGGGCCACCACCGCCGCGCTGGCGGCGGGCGCCTCGCTGCTGCTCCCCCTGGCGACCGCGGCCCCCGCCCTCGCCACGCCGCCGTCCCCGGCGTCGTCCCCCGCCTCGTCCCCCGCCGCCACGCCGCCCGCCGGGCAGCAGGACGGCCACGACGCCACCGGCGACGGCAAGGGCCGCCCGCCCCGCAGGCCGCCCGCCAAGATGTCCACCCTCGGCGGCGCCCTGCTGGGCAGACCCGGCGTGCAGGTGCGGACCGAGCCGGGCGCGCCGCCGCTCCCCCGGGACCTCAGCGGCGACTCCTGGCTGATCGCCGACGCCGAGTCCGGCGACATCCTGGCCGCGAACAACGCCCACTGGGAGCTGCCCCCGGCCTCCACGCTGAAGATGCTCTTCGCCGACACCGTGCTGCCGAAGCTGCCCAAGAACCAGCAGCACCGGGTCGCGGCCGCCGAGCTGGAGGGCATGGGCGAGGGCAGCAGCGCCGTGGGCATCAAGGAGGGGTCGAGCTACTCGGTCCACGACATGTGGCTCGGCGTGTTCCTGCGCTCCGGCAACGACGCGGTGCACGTGCTGTCCGCGATGAACGGCGGCATCGCCAGGACCGTCCGCGACATGCAGGCGCACGCCGACGACCTCCAGGCCAACGACACGCACGTGGTCACGCCCGACGGCTACGACGCCGACGGGCAGGTCTCCAGCGCCTACGACCTCACCCTGTTCGCCCGGTCCGGTCTGCAGAAGGCCGACTTCCGCGAGTACTGCTCCACGGCCCACGCCCAGTTCCCCGACGAGGAGAAGCCCGGCAAGCCGCGCGGCTCGTTCCCCATCGCCAACACCAACCGGCTCCTCACCGGCCAGGGCGTGCCCGCGTACAAGGGCATGGCGGGCGTCAAGAACGGCTCGACGACCAACGCCGGCAACACCTTCACCGGCGTGGCCCAGCACGACGGGCGCAAGCTGCTGGTCACCGTCATGAACCCGTCGATCAAGGAGCCCAACCAGGTCTACCGCGAGTCCGCGGCCCTGCTGGACTGGGGCTTCGAGGTGGGCAGCCACTTCAAGCCGGTCGGGGTCCTCGTCCCGCCGAAGAGCACCGCGGGCGGCAAGGGCCGCGGCGGCGCGTCGTCGGGCTCCTCCGCGCAGTCCGCGGCCTCGGTCGGCGGCGGCGGGGGCGACGACGGGATGTGGACGGCGGTGGGCCTGACGGCGGGCGCGCTGCTGGTCCTGGGCGCGGCGGGCTACGTCGTGAACCGCCGCCACCCGCTGCCGGAGCGTGTGCGCCGCACGGCGAAGGAGGGACCGAAGGACCCGCCGGTGGCCTAGCGGGCGCCTCGGCCCCGGGGCGGGCCGGTCTTCGGGCCGGCCCGCCCCGCCTGCTCATCCGACGCCTCCGGCGCCTCCGGCGCGGCCGGCGTCGCCGACCACGCCGCGCAGAACAGCGTCAGCTTGGCCGTGAAGTTGATCCACAGCAGCAGTGCCACCGGCGTGCCGAACGCGCCGTACATGCTCTTGGCCGCCACGCCCTGCAGATAGCCGCTCAGGACGAGCTTGAGCACCTCGAAGCCCACCGCGCCGATCAGTGCCGCCTGCACCAGGCAGCGCCGCCCCGGCCACACCGACGGCAGCCGCGACAGCACGTAGAGCAGCAGCAGGAAGTCGGCCAGCACGGCCGCGCCGAAGCCCACGGCGGTCAGCAGTCCCCCGACGCCCGGCACGTCCGCCTGCTTCACCACCCAGCCGACGGCCGACGACGCGAACGCCGAGCAGCCGGCCGACAGCAGCACCGTCCCGCCCAGGCCCAGCAGCAGCGCCGCGTCCTTCAGCTTCAGCAGGAAAACGTTGCCGGGGCTCTCCTCCAGCTCCCACACCGCCCGCAGGCACTCCCGCAGCGCACCGACCCAGCTGACGCCCGTGACCAGCAGCAGGACGCCCGCGACGAGGCCGACCGTGCCCGCGTTCTCCGTCAGCGAGCGGATGTCCAGGCTCGACGAGATGCCCGGCACCTGCTCCGACAGCTTCTGCTCCAGCTCCCGGGTCCGCTCCTCGCTCAGCAGCGCCGCCGCCACCGCCGCGCCCAGCGTGAGCAGCGGGAACAGGGCGACGAAACTCGTGAAGGTGATCGTCGCGGCCAGCCGCGTCCACTTCACCCGGTCGAGGGTCTCGTACGACCGCCAGGCGTGGGTGCGGAAGAACCGTACGGCGAGGGGGCCGATCAGCGGCAGCCGGGTGAGCCAGTCCACACTCCACCCCTGTACCCCGGCGCCCGCCGGAAAAGCCACCCGGACGGATGAACGCTCAGGGCGCGCCCTCCTGCGCGAACGCCTCGTCGTGCGCGAAGCCGTCCCCCTGCGGGAAGGGGTACGCGCGGTCCAGCCGCCACACCCCGTCCTCGCCCTGCTCGTACAGCGCGAACCCGTCCGTGATCCACGCGGCCTCGTAGTCCGCGAGCTCCGCGAAGGCCCGGTCCATCGCCTCCTCGGCGATGCCGTGCGCCACCGTCACGTGCGGGTGGTACGGGAACTGGAGCTCCCGGGCCACCGGCCCGGACGCGTCCCGCACCCGCTGCTGGAGCCAGGCGCAGGCCGCGGCGCCCTCCACCACGTTGACGTAGACGACGGGCGACAGCGGGCGGAACGTGCCCGTCCCGCAGAGCCGCATCCGGAACGGCCGGCCGGCCGCGGCCACCTCCGCCAGGTGCGCCTCGACCGCCGGCACCAGCGCGGCGTCCACCTCGGTGGGCGGCAGCAGGGTCACATGCGTGGGAATGCCGTGGGCGTGCGGGTCGCCGAAGCCCTCACGGCGCTTCTGGAGGAAGCTGCCGTACGGCTCCGGGACCGCGATCGAAACGCCGAGCGTTACGGTCCCCACTGCGTTCTCCCTCCTGTGCGCCTCTGCGTCCGTGCGTCCCCGTGGCCAGTGTGGCGGCTGCGCCGCGCCCCCGGCCAGGGCACCCGTCAGTGCTTCGGGGGCAGGAAGCCCACCTTGTCGTACGCCCGCGCAAGCGTCTCCCCGGCCACGGCGCGCGCCTTCTCGGCACCCTTGGCCAGGACCGCGTCGAGCGCCGCGGGGTCGTCCAGGTACTCCTGCGTACGGGCGCGGAACGGCGTCACCCACTCCACCATCACCTCGGCGAGGTCGGTCTTGAGCGCACCGTAGCCCTTGCCCTCGTACTTGCGCTCAAGTTCCGCGATGGTGGTGCCGGTGAGCGTGGAGTAAATGGTCAGCAGGTTGCTGACGCCCGGCTTCTTCTCGGCGTCGAAGCGCACCACGGTGTCGGTGTCCGTCACCGCGCTCTTGATCTTCTTCGCCGAGACCTTGGGCTCGTCGAGCAGGTTGATCAGGCCCTTGGGGGTGGCCGCCGACTTGCTCATCTTGGCCGTCGGGTCCTGGAGGTCGTAGATCTTCGCCGTCTCGCGCACGATGTGCGGCGCGGGAATGCGGAACGTGTCGCCGTAGCGGCCGTTGAAGCGCTCCGCCAGGTCGCGGGTCAGCTCGATGTGCTGCCGCTGGTCCTCGCCGACGGGGACGGCGTCCGCCTGGTAGAGCAGGATGTCCGCGACCTGGAGGACGGGGTACGTGAACAGGCCGACGGTGGTGCGGTCGGCGCCCTGCTTGGCCGACTTGTCCTTGAACTGCGTCATCCGGGACGCCTCGCCGAAACCGGTCAGGCAGTTCATCACCCAGGCGAGCTGCGCGTGCTCGGGCACGTGGCTCTGCACGAACAGCGTGCAGCGGTCCGGGTCGAGGCCGGCCGCGAGCAGCTGAGCCGCGGCGGCCCGGGTGTTGGCGCGGAGCTCCGCCGGGTCCTGCGGCACCGTGATCGCGTGCAGGTCGACGACCATGTAGAAGGCGTCGTGGGACTCCTGCAGGGCCACGTACTGGCGGACGGCACCGAGGTAGTTCCCGAGGTGGAACGAGCCTGCGGTGGGCTGGATACCGGAGAGTGCGCGCGGACGATCAAGGGCCATGCCCTCATTCTCTCAGGTGCGGAACCGGACTCGGTTCAGCGGTGCGGGCGCGGGTGTAGAAAGGCGTCATCAGCATGCCCCGACTGTCTGAACGGAGCACACGTTGACCGCCACCCACACCGCCGCCTCCCGCGCCATCGCCGCCGCCGAGGAACACTGCGCACACACGTACCACCCGCTGCCGGTCGTGGTGGCGACCGCGGAGGGCGCGTGGATGACCGATGTCGAGGGGCGCCGTTACCTGGACATGCTCGCGGGCTACTCCGCGCTCAACTTCGGCCACGGCAACCGGCGCCTGATCGACGCCGCCAAGCAGCAGCTCGACCGCCTCACGCTCACCTCCCGCGCCTTCCACCACGACCGCTTCGGCGAGTTCTGCGCGGAGCTGGCGGACCTGTGCGGCATGGAGACGGTCCTGCCGATGAACACGGGCGCCGAGGCCGTCGAGACCGCCGTCAAGACGGCCCGCAAGTGGGGCTACCGCGTCAAGGGCGTGCCGGACGGCAAGGCGAAAATCGTCGTCGGCACCGACAACTTCCACGGCCGCACCACCACGATCGTCAGCTTCTCCACGGACCCGGAGGCCCGCGCCGACTTCGGTCCGTACACGCCCGGCTTCGAGATCGTCCCGTACGGCGACCTGGCCGCCCTGGAGGCCGCCGTCGACGAGCACACCGTGGCCGTCCTGCTGGAGCCCATCCAGGGCGAGGCGGGCGTCCTCGTCCCGCCGCCCGGCTACATGGCGGGCGTCCGCCGCCTCTGCACCGAGCGGAACGTCCTGTTCATGGCCGACGAGATCCAGTCGGGCCTCGGCCGCACGGGCCGGACCTTCGCCCTGGAGCACGAGGGCGTCGTCCCGGACCTCTACATCCTCGGCAAGGCCCTGGGCGGCGGCGTCGTACCGGTGTCGGCGGTGGTCTCGTCGCGGGACGTCCTGGGCGTCTTCCGGCCCGGCGAACACGGCTCCACCTTCGGCGGCAACCCGCTGGCCTGCGCGGTGGCCCTCGAAGTGATCGCCATCCTGCGCACCGGCACGTACCAGCGCCGGGCGGCCGAGCTGGGCGACCACCTGCACGCGGAGCTCGCCAAGCTGGCCGGCACGGGCGCGGTGACGGCCGTCCGCGGCCGCGGCCTCTGGGCGGGCGTCGACATCGCCCCGGCCTTCGGCACCGGCAGGGACGTCTCGGAGCGCCTGATGGAACGGGGCGTGCTGGTGAAGGACACGCACGGCCAGACGATCCGCATCGCCCCGCCGCTGGTGATCACCCGGGAGGACCTGGACTGGGGGCTGGAGCAGCTGAGGGAGGTGCTGGCGGGGTAGTTCCGGGCCGGGGGCCGCGCTACAGGATCACGTGCGGGACGAAACGCGCGTACTCGTCCGTGACGAGACCGGCCGACTCGCGGATGCCGAGTCCGGCCGGTTCCCCGTCGACGACCCACGCGCCCAGCACCACGTGGTTGCCGTCGAAGGACGGCAGCGGGGCCAGCTCCTGGTAGCAGCACGGCTCGTCACGGACGGCGGGCGGGCCGCCGGGCGGGTCGTCGGGCCGGTGCAGGGTCACGCCCGCGCCCTCCCGCCCGAACAGCGGCTTCGCGGCCCAGCCGGCCGTACCGGCCAGCTCGCGCGGCCCGTCGAGATAGGCGGGCAGCAGGTTGGGGTGGCCGGGGAAGAGCTCCCAGAGGACGGCCAGCAGGGCCTTGTTCGACAGCAGCATCTTCCACGCGGGCTCGATCCACAGGGTCGAGCCCGTGCCGCCGCCGTTGTCGAGCGTCTCCAGGGCGTACGGGCCGAACGCGTCCGTGGCCAGCCACTCCCACGGGTAGAGCTTGAAGCAGGCGCGGACGAACCGCAGCCGCGTGTCGACGAACCGGCCCGAGAGCCGGTCCCAGCCGATGTCCTCCATCGAGATCGCCTCGGTGGCGATGCCGGCCTGCTCGGCGGTCTCCCGCAGGTACGCCACCGTCATCAGGTCCTCGCCGAGCTCGTCCCCGGCGGAGTGCGCGAAGTGCAGGGGCGCGCCGGGCGGCAGCAGGGCGGCCTGGCGCCGCCAGGCGGCGACGAGCCGCTCGTGGAGGGAGTTCCACTGGTCGGCGTCCGGGACACCGGCGAAACGGTCCTCCATCCAGAACCACTGCGCGCTCGCCGCCTCCACGAGGGACGTGGGCGTGTCCGCGTTGTACTCCAGCAGCTTCGCGGGCCCGCCGCGCCCGTCGTAGTGCAGGTCGAACCGCCCGTAGAGCGACGGCAGCTCGGCGCGGCGCCGCCACGACTCGGCGACCAGCGCGGTGAGGCGCGGGTCGGTCAGACCAAGATCGGCGAAACGGTTCTCCTCGACGATGTGGCCGGCCGCTTCGAGGCACATGGCGTGCAGCTCGGCGACGACCTCCTCCAGCGCCTCCACCTCGGGCAGCGAGAACGCGTAGTAAGCGCTCTCGTCCCAGTACGGCCGCAGCGAGCCGTCCGGGTGGCGGGAGAGCGGGTAGATCAGGCCCTGCTCCTCGACGGTCTCCTGCCAGCCGGGGCGCGGGGTGGTGCGGTGGCGCTCCATGGTGTGCCGTGCCCGCCGCTCAGCCGCCGGACGAGGACGAACAGCCGAAGCCGCCGCGGTCGACGGCCTGGCTCTTGCTGAACGTACCGCGGTCGGCGAAGCCGCCGGAGCGGTTGGAGCCGTAGTACCAGCGCCCGGCGGTGCCCGTGCCGGAAGAGCTGCCACTGGAGCTGCCGCCGGAGCTCTTGCACGCCTTGGAGTCGAGGACCTTGTAGCCCCGGTTGAGGTCGTAGCTGTTCGGGTCGACGCACCGCTTGTCGGGCTCGGACCCGCAGGCGCTGAGCGCCGCGGCGAGCACACCCATGCCGCCGAGCATCACGGTGCTGGAACGCAGCCGTCGTCGTGTCGTCTCTGCCATGTGCGATCGCCCCCGTGCGATCAGTGCGAACTGAAGTGCGTACACCCTAATGGCGTGCGAAGGAGGGTACGCCTCCGGGCGGACCCGCCCGGGGTGCGCCGCACGGCGAACCGTGGTGCGCTGGACGGGGGCCGTACGGGGGCCGTTCGACAGAGGTGCCGACAGCCATGGTGACGACGAGGTGGTTCTTCGAGCCGGGTCACACCGGTGCGATGTTCCGCGCCCGGCACATGATGGTCACCCACGTGTGCGGCACGCTGAAGAACATCGAGGGGGCCGTCAGCTTCGACCCGGGCGCCCCCGAGAGGGCGCGCGTCGAGGCGACGGTGGACGCCGGCCAGGTCCACACGGGACAGCCCCAGCGCGACGCGCACCTCCGCAGCGCGGACTTCTTCGACGTCGAGAACCACCCCACCTGGTCGTTCACCAGCACCGCGATCCGGCAGCTCAGCCCGACCGAGTTCTCCCTGACGGGCAACCTGACGATCCGCGGCACCACCCGGCCGGTGACCTTCGACGTCACGTACCTCGGCCAGTGGGACACGCCGTGGTGGGAGGACGGCCGCGACCTCGGCCCCCGCCGCCGCGCCGGCTTCACGGCCCGCACCCGCCTCAACCGGCACGACTTCGGGGTCAGCTGGAACGACACGATGGACCGCGGCGGAGTGGTCGTCGGCGACATGATCGACGTGACGGTGGACGTCGAGGCGGTACAGGAGGCGGGGCAGGAGACGGGGCAGGAGGCGGCGGCTTAGTGGGCCGCCGTGGCCTGCTCGTTGTTCAGGCGGGCCCGCCACTCGCGGACGTCGTCGGGTGACATGGAGGCGAGGCGGGCTATCTCCTCGTCGCTGCGCCCGTCGGCCCAGGCCAGGACCCGGGCGACGGTGCGGTTCCGTCCGGCGCGGAAGTCCTTGAGCAGCTTTTCGAGCCGTTCGACCTCCTCGCCTTCGAACATGAGCTGCTGGTCGACGCCGGCCCGCTCCTCGGCACGCAACCGCCACAGATAGGCGGGCAGGCCCGTGAGGACCACCCCTTCCT
The DNA here is from genome assembly GCF_014654785.1 of Streptomyces mashuensis. Taxonomy (GTDB): domain Bacteria; phylum Actinomycetota; class Actinomycetes; order Streptomycetales; family Streptomycetaceae; genus Streptomyces; species Streptomyces mashuensis. The sequence goes on along the minus strand of NZ_BNBD01000005.1, from coordinate 358,449 downwards.
CGTGCGCGGCGTTCTGGAAGCGTTCGGCCAGGCTGGCCAGGACGCAGTCCGTCACATCGGCGAGGGAGGCGCCGGGCGGCTTGGCCCCCTCCCAGGTGTTGCGGCCGATCTCGGTCGACTCCAGCCAGGCGGCCGCCTCCGTCGGCGTACGGTCGGCGCACGCCTGGGCGCGCCAGGCGTACAGGGCGGCGCGGTGCCCGTAGAAGGTGAAACCGTCCGCGATCTGCTTGTCGGCGACGTGGCACGCCCGCCCCGGTACGCCGCCGTAGCCCGAGTCGGGCCGGTAGGCGGCGTAGGCGTCCAGCTCGGCGTCGGTGGCCGTGCCCCAGGAGGGGTCGCACAGGTCGGGGTTGCGAGCGAGGAACGCGCCGACCTCGATGCGCCACGCGGGCACCGGGCTGATCCGGGGCCGGGGCCAGAGGACGGTTCCGACGGAGTCGGTGGCCCAGGTCGCGGCCTGCTCGATGTCGTCCCATGCGGTGGCGGCCTCGGCCGACCACTCCGGTTCACCGGCCGGCCCGACCCGGTGCAGGGAATTCACGAGCCGCTGCACGGAGGGCAGTACGCGCGACGCGAGAGCGTGCAGTTCCTCGGCGGTGAAAAACCGCCAGGAGTAGCCGCGCTCCTCGTCGTGGGACAGGTGGGTCAGCAGGTGCACCAGGACGCCGGGCTCGGGAATCGTCCCGTCGCCGAGCGCCCTGCGCGGGATGCCGGGCAGCCGGCCTTCGATGTTCTCGCGCGGGACCCGCCAGTCGACGTCCCCGAACCACACCGCGCCGGTCGTCACGTCGACGGCCAGCCACTGGTGGTACCCGACCCCCGGGCCGTGCCGCTCCTCCTCCTGCTCGGCGTCCTCGTCACGCCAGACGTACTCGGCCGGGGGCGGATTCAGCTCCACGGCCACGAAGCCGTCCTCCGGGCGGTAGCCGGTGAGGACATGGGCCTTGTGTGGCTCGTTCTCGGCAGCAGTCATGAGGGGTTTCCTCTCGGTGGAACAGCAACCGGCGGTAACCGTAGTGCTCCGTTCAGCCAATAGTTCAACTTTCAGCCAATCGGAAATGGCCTCGCGTGCGTGCGCACGCACGCAAGAGCTGGACCGCACACGAGGTCTACGCGCGTCGACGCATTCGCGTCAGGTTGGCCGCTTTCACACGGTCTCCACGGTCCGTTCACGTCTCGCGCGAGCGGCCCGCGAGTTGGCCGATGCCTTCAAGGCGCACGGCTGCGCCGTGGAGGTCGTGCCGCAGCCCGCCGAGGACGGGCGGATGTACCCGGGCATCCACGACCCCCTCACCGCGCACGAGGCGCAGCTGCTGACCGCCGCCCCCGGTGCGTACCCGAGGGCGGCGTTGCAGCCGTGCGAGGAGTGCTGTCGGATCAAGCGGCAGCGGTCGGACGCGTTGCGCGTCGGGGACCTGCGGCGGGCCGCGGAGATGGCGACCGCCATGGGTGTGCACCAGCGGCTGGCGCACACCTGAGCCGCTGCCGTCAGTGGTCGAGCGCGGCGGCGAACATGCCGGGCTCGTAGGAGCCGCCCCGCTGGTGGACGATGACGGCGAGGCGATTGGCCGCGTTGATGAGGGCGACCAGGGAGACGAGCGCGGCGATCTGGTCGTCGTCGTAGTGCTTGCGGACCTCGGCCCAGGTCTCGTCGGAGACGCCGACGTGGGCGTCGGCGAGCCGGGTGCCCTCCTCGGCGAGGGCGAGCGCGGCCCGCTCGGCCTCGGTGAAGACCGTGGACTCGCGCCACGCCGCGACGAGGTGGAGGCGGGTCGCGGACTCGCCCCTGGCCGTGGCCTCCTTGGTGTGCAGGTCGATGCACCAGCCGCAGCCGTTGATCTGGCTGGCACGGAGGGAGACGAGCTCCTGCGTGGACATCGGCAGCGACGACTGCTGGATCACCAGGCCGGCGTTGGCGAAGCGCTTGGCGAACTTCAGGCCGAGCTCGTTCTCGAAGAGGTTCATGCGGGCGTCCATGGCGGTGTCCTCTCGTGGTCATTGCTTGGGAACGCACAAGAGATGCCGGCGGGCCGCGCGCTGTGACAGGGCGGCGGCATGACGTACGCCACAGGGCGCCGGTGTCACAGAACCACGCCCACCGGCGTCTTGTGCGCGTGAAGAGCGAACACGCGCATACGCATGCACCTGCCGAGGACACCGCGACGGAGGTGTTCGTCGCGCACCGGAACCTGTTGTTCACGGTGGCGTACGAGATGCTGGGGTCGGCCGCGGACGCGGAGGACGTGCTGCAGGAGACGTGGCTGAAGTGGGCGGGGGTCGACCTCGACGCGGTGCGGGACCGGCGGGCGTATCTGGTGCGGATCACGACGCGGCAGGCGCTGAGCCGGTTGCGGACGCTGGGGCGCCGCAAGGAGTCGTACGTGGGCGAGTGGCTGCCGGAGCCGCTGCTGACGGCGCCCGACGTGGCGGAGGACGTCGAGCTGGCGGACAGCGTGTCGATGGCGATGATGCTGGTGCTGGAGACGCTGGCGCCGACCGAGCGGGCAGTGTTCGTGCTGCGCGAGGTGTTCGACCTGGGGTACGACGAGATTGCCGAGGCGGTCGGGAAGAGCGCGGCGGCGGTGCGGCAGATCGCGCACCGGGCGCGGGAGCACGTGGCGGCGCGCCGGCCGCGGGGGAGCGTTTCGCCGGCCGAGACGCGGCATGCGCTGGACGCGTTCCAGCGGGCGACGGAGACGGGTGATCTCCAGGGGCTGCTGGACATCCTGGCGCCGGACGTCGTCTTCGTGGGCGACGGCGGCGGGGTGAAGCAGGCGATTCTGCGGCCGGTCGTGGGCGCGGAGAAGGTGGGCCGGCTGCTGGCGGCGGGGCTCGGGAGGATCGCCGCGGAGGGCTGGTCGCTGGGGCCGGCGCTGGTGAACGGTCACCCGGCGCTGACGCTGCGCGTGGACGGCGGGATCGACACGGTGGTGGCGGTGCGCATGGACGAGGGCCGCATCACGGGGTTCTACGCGGTGCGCAACCCGGAGAAGCTCACGCACATGCAGCGGGAAACCCGGCTGAGCCGGGCCGGCGGCTGAGCGTACGATCGCGGGCATGTCACTACGAATACGGATGCGTGAGGCCCTGCCCGCTGCGATGCGTGCCCGCGACAAGGCGGCGGTGAGCGCGTTGCGTTCGGCGTTGGCGGCGCTGGACAACGCGGAGGCGGTACCGGTCGGGGAGGCCGGGCTGCGCGGTGTGGCGCTGGAACACGCACCGGTCGGGGCGGGCGCCACGGAGGCCGTACGACGGGAGCTGAGCGAGGAGGAAGTGGCGGTCGTCGTGCGCGCCGAGGCGGAGGAACGTCTCGTCGCGGCGGAGCAGTTGGCCGCGCCGGCGCACGCGGAGCGGGCCGCGCGGCTGCGCGCGGAGGCGGACGTGCTGCTGCGCCTGCTGGACGGCCGCGGCGACGGGTGAGGGCACGGTCCCGTGTGGGCGGGGTGCGGGTGGGGAAACCTCCGGTGACAGCCACCTCGTGAGGAGTCCCCACCGATGAGGAACACGTTCCGCGCCCTGCTCGTACCGGTGGCCGTGGCCGCCGCCGCGGCCGCCCTGCCGGTGTCGACGGCCCGGGCGGCCGACGGGTACGACCGCTGCCCGGCCGGCTACTACTGCATGTTCTCGGGCCTCGACGGCACGGGTGACATGGTCAAGCTGAGGGGCAGTGTGCCGGACCTGGCGGCCGTCGGCATGAGCGACCGGGCCAGGTCCGACTGGAACAGGACCTCGTCGACGATCCATCTGTGGTCGGATACGAACTACTCGGGCTGTACGGCGGTCACGTCGGCCGGCCCGACCGGGAAGGGCAACTTCTTCCCCGCCTACCGGGACTTCTTCAGCTCGGTGCAGTTCGACGGGCCGGGCGGCCCGAGCTGCGGCACGGCGCCGGGGGAAGGGGTGCACTGAGCCCGGCTCAGTGGTTGACGAACAGCTCCACGTCGTTGTGGCCGTCGCAGAAGATCCACTCGAACTGCTGGTTGACCAGCTCGTGCCAGTAGTTGTTGGTGTCGAGCCCCCAGATCCCGAACTTGTTCACGCTCACGCACTTCTGCCGGCCCTTGGGGGTGTTCGGCGTGGTGACGGTCAGCGTGAGGCTGGTGAGGTCCTTCCAGTACAGGTGCTGGCCCGGTTTCGGGCCGCCCAGCAGGTTCACGCTGCTGTGGGTGTTCTGGAAGTCGCCGAACTTCTGGAGGTGTTCGGGGTCGGTCTCGCAGCCGTTGTTGTTGGTGCGGACGAGCCGGGACCAGGTGTCGCTGCCGGAGACGGGGTCGCGGTAGCGCGCGGTGACCCATGAGGGGATGCATTCATTGGTGTTCGACAGCGAGGTGACGTCGAACCACATGTTGAACGCCTTGAACTCCTCGTTGCCGACGGCCGAGGCGGGCGTCGCCGCACCGAGCACGAGGGCGCCCAGCGCCATCGTCACCGGTATCGCCGACATTCTTCGCCAGGCCCTGAACGTACGTCTGCCCATGCGTGAGCCGTCCTTTCCCGCGTGCTCGCGGAGGCACGCGGAAAGTCGTGGAGGGTCGCGGAGAAGCCGGGCCCACTCTCCTGCCCCCCACCACTGACGACAAGCACGCGATCCGGCCGAACGCGGCGGCGCTCGGCTACGCGTCGGGAGTGGTGTCGGCGATGGCGTCGGTCATCGCCGTGAGGAAGCGCCCGGCGGTGTCGAGTTCGGCCGGGGTGAAGGCGTCCATCGCGGTGAGCAGGGTGCCGATGGCGGGGCCGAAGAACGACCAGCCGAGCTCGACCGCCCGGGGTTCGACGGTGAGCAGGACCCGCCGGCGGTCGGCGGTGTCGCGTTCGCGGCGGACCAGGCCGAGCCGCTCCAGCCGGTCGACGAGGGTGGTGGTGCCGGCGGAGTTGAGACGGAGCTGTTCGCCGAGCCGGCCGGGGGTCATGGGGCGTCCGGCCCGGGCGGCGCCCGCCGGACGGCCCGCCGCTGGTGCTGCTGCACGGCGGCGGGGCCACCGGCACGGCATGGTTCGCCAACGCCCCGGCGCTGGGGGCCCGGCACCGGCTGTACGCGGTCGACATCCTCGGCGACGTGGGCCGCAGCGAACGCGCGGGTCTGCCGTTGCGCACACCGCAGGACCTCACGTCGTGGCTGGATGCCGTGCTGGACGGGCTGGAGCTGCCGGCGGCCGCCCTGTGCGGGCACTCGTACGGCGCCTGGGTGGCCACCGCGTACGCGCTCCACGCACCGCGGCGGGTGCAGCGCCTCGCGCTGCTCGACCCGACCCAGGTGTTCGGCGGGTACCGGCCGGGCTACCTGCTGCGCGCGCTGCCGATGCTGCTGCGGCCCACCGAGCAGCGGGTCGGCGCGTTCCTCGACTGGGAGACGGCGGGAACAGGCGTGGACGAGGACTTCAAGCGCCTCTACGTGCGGGGCGCGACCCTACGGGGGCGGGGCCGGCCGGTGGTGGGACGGACACTCGACCCGGCGCCGCTCGCCATGCCGCTCCTGGCGCTGTTCGCCGGGGACAGCCGGGTCCACGACGCCGAAGCGGCGGCGTCCCGGGCCCGCCGGCTGCTGCCGCACGCCCGGGTCGACATACTGCCGGGCCTGGGCCACCACGCCCTGCCCATCGCCGGCGCCGCGGCGGTGGACGCGATGGTGCTGGAGTTCCTGGAGGCGTCGCCCGCCCCGCCGGACCCCCGTCCGGCCCGGTGACCGTGGGCGCCCCGCGCTACCAGGTCTGTTCCGCCGTCGTCTTCGCCGGGCCCAGGACCCGGACGTGGCCGTGGTCGCCGTACACCGTGCGGCGCCACTGGGTGAACGCCTTGGCCGTGCGGTCGGCGTCCTCCTGTTCGCCCACGCCGTAGTCGACGCGGACGACGGCCTCGACGCGGTCGGTGCCCGCGGGGGTGCGGACGTAGACGCGGGTGACGTGCGGGGCCACGGCGGCGTCCGGCTTCGGGGCCTTGGTGGTGAGGTGGGTGCGGAACTCCTGGAGCATCGGGAACCAGCGGTGCGGGCCCGCGGTCGGGACGCCGCCGTCGTCGTCCGCCGTGTCGCCCATGGGCGGGCCGTCGGGGTCCGGGTGGTCGTCCGACGTGGTGTCGGGCAGGTCCGTGTGCTGGTCGTCGGACGTGGTGTCCGGCAGGTCCGTGTGCTGGTCGTCCGACGTCGTGTCCGGCAGGTTCGTGTGCTGGTCGTCGCTGGTCCCGTCCGGCGCGGACGCCGCCGTTCCGGGCGTGCCGGCCCGTTCCGTGCCGCAGGCCGCCAGCGGTATGCACCCGCAGACGGCCACCGCGACGACGGCCACCCACCGGGCCCGGGTCCTCGAACGCACCTTTTCCCCCTCTGTGACCTCTGTGACCTCTGTGACCTCTGTGACGCGGATCATGCCGGATCGATCCATTCCGTATACAACCTTCCGGCGGCGTCCCCGGTCAACGTATCCAGTCCCGCCCGGATGCGCATGCCTGAAGCCGCATGGACCCCCGCCGTGGCCGGACCCCTTCGTTCCACGAGAGGTACGCGTACCCCATGAAGCTTCACCGCGCGCTGGCCGCCGCTGCCGTCACGGCCGTCGTCGGCCCCCTGGCCCTGTTCGCCGCTCCCTCCGCATCTGCGGCGAACGCGGCGGACGGGCAGCCCGCGCCCGCCTTCACCGGCGGCGTCGTCGGCAACGGGCAGCACCCCCAGCCGCCCACGCAGGAGCCGTCGAGCGCCAAGCCCTCCCCGGCTGCCCCGGGCTCCGCCTCCGCCTCCCCGGCCCCCTCCGCCAAGCCGACGCAGGAGCCTGGGAAGGGCACCGCGTCGCCCTCCGCCTCGCCCTCCCCCGTCCGCACCCGGCCGACGTTCTGCTCGCCCATCTTCGACGTCGACCGCGGCAAGACCGGGCTGCGCGGCCTGCCCAGCCGCATCGTGGCCGGCTCGGGCTGGCACGAGTTCACGTACCGGGTCACCAACGTCGCGAAGCTCAAGGTCATGGAGACCGACCTCAACATCGCCCTCGGCACGGCCGACCCCAAGCTCCAGGACGTCGCCGAGCTGGCCGTGACGGTCGAGTGGTACAACCCCGTCACCCACGCCTGGAAGCCCGTCGAGGGCGTGGGCGCCGACTTCATGGCCAGCGAGGACTTCGCCACCGTGAAGAACCTCAAGCCCGGCGAGTACGCCGACGCGCGCATGCGCATCAAGGCGGGCGAGAAGGCCAAGGCAGGCACCGGCTACTTCTTCACCAACGGCTACACCTGGGCCGAGGACGACAAGTGCGGCTTCGACGAGATCAGCCAGTTCGACTTCTCCGTCCTGCCCGCCGGCAGCAAGCCCGGCAAGGTGGATGACGCCAAGGGCAGGACCGGCTCCTCCGACGAGGCCAAGAAGCAGCAGCAGAAGCAGCACGACAAGGTCGGTCAGAAGCCGGCCGGCGGGGACGGCAAGCTGGCCGAGGTGCCGGTGAGCGGCAAGCTCGCCGAGACGGGCTCCTCCAGCATGCTGCCGGCCGCGGCCGGCATCGGTGGCGCGGCCGTCGTCGCGGGCGCCGCCGCCGTCTTCGTCGTGCGCCGCCGGAAGGCCGGCTCCGCCGGCTGAGCAACCGCCGTTGTCAGTGGGGCCCCCTAGCGTTTCCACCAGTCACCGCCGGTCGACGTGACCGGTGCGCGAGAGGGGGCCCTGCCATGTCCGCACACACCACGTACCTCGAGCTGTCGCAGGACGGCGGAGGCGCGCACAAGTTCTACGAGGTGACCGTCGACGGCACGGCCGTCACGGTCCGGTACGGACGGATCGGCGCGGCCGGGCAGACGCAGCGGTCGGTGTTCCCGACCGCCGCCAAGGCGCAGGCCGCCGCGGCGAAGAAGGTCGGCGAGAAGGTCCGCAAGGGCTACGAGCCGGCCGTGCCCGGCGGCCGTGCCGCCCGTCCGGTGACGCGCCGCCAGGTCACGTCGGCGCCGTCGACGGCGCGGGCCACGGCCCCGGTGCTGTGGCGGTTCCGCACCGGCACCCCCGCCTTCGGCATCCACATCGGCGAGGACCGCTGCTGGGTGGGCAACCAGGACGGCGACGTCTACACCCTCGGCCACGACGGCGAGGTGCTGGCCCGCTTCCAGCTGCCCGACGGCGTCAAGTGCCTGGTGGCGGACGACTTCTGGATCTACGCGGGCTGCGACGACGGCACGGTCTACGACCTGTCCTCCAAGCTGCCGTTCGCCGCCTACGAGATCGCCTCCGACGTCGACATCTTCTGGCTCGACATCCACGAGGGCGTCCTCAACGTCTCCGACCGGAACGGCGGGCTGACCGTCATCGACCACGAGGAGGAGCACCAGTGGTCGCGCAACAGCTCCGGCGCCGGCGGCTGGATGGTCCGCCGTGACGACCGCGCCGTCTACCACGGCCACTCCGCGGGCGTGACGGCCTACTCCGCCGACGGCGGCCGTCAGCTGTGGCACACGCCCACCAGCGGCGGCGTGCTCTTCGGCTGGCAGGAACGGTACGCGGTCTTCGCCGGCACCAGTCACAACGTCGTCCAGCGCCTCGCGAAGGCGGACGGCGCGGTCGAGGCGACGTACCGCTGCGACGGGTCGGTGTACTCCTGCGCCACCTCGCCCGACGGCCAGTACGTGTTCGCGGGCGACTCCGCCTCGTCGGTGTACTGCTTCGCCGCCGACGGCACGCGCCTGTGGAAGCTGCGCACGGGCGCCGGCTCGGCGCTGTCGATGCAGTACCGCGACGAGAAGCTGTACATGGTCACCACGGACGGCTCCCTGGTCTGCGTCGACGCCACCGCGTCCGCCATCGCCGCCGCCCAGGGCGGCACGGTGCCCACCCCCGTCGACATCAAGTCGGCCGCCGCGCTGCCCACGTACGCGCCGGCCACCACCGTCCGCACGGTGACGGCGGCCCCGGCCGGCGGCGTGGTCGTGGAGTGCGTGAACGAGGCCGGCCGGATGCGGGTGCACGTGGTGTCCGAGGGCTACGACCCGACGTGGAACGTGCAGTTCCCGCGGGGCATACGCGAGGCGGGCGCGCGCTACGTGGTCGAGTCGGTCGCCGCCTCGTCCGGCGGCTTCTACCGCGTGCGCGGCGAGATCAAGCGCCTCCTCTGAACACCTGCTTCACACCCGCTCCGGCGGAACGGCCCCCGCGCCGCGCCGTCCCGTGCCACTCTTGCTCCCACGCAGGATTGGAGGGGACCGCCCATGAGGAGCAGGCACCACCACACCACGTACGCCGCCGCCGTTCCGGCCGCCACGTGCAACGACTGCGGCGGCTCCGGCTGGATCGGGGACATCGTCTGCCCCGGCTGTGACGGAAAGGGCCAGAAATGAGCGAACCCGACCTGGTCGACACCGAGTACGTCCTGTTCCGCGCCATGAGCGAGACGACGGTGTACCGGCCGCTCTTCCCCGCCGACGAGTTCCCCACCGGCACCGAACTGTGCTGGTACTGCCGCGGGTCCCGCTGGTTCCTGGTCCGCATGCGCTGGGCGGGCTTCGACACCAAGACCCGCTGCGCCGAGTGCAACGGCACGGGCCGTGCCACGAGCACGCCCCGCAGCATCCACCCGGTGATCTAGCCGGTGATCCAGCCGGTGATCCAGCCGTCGCCGCCTGGGGCAGTATGGGCGCATGACTGGTGCAACCGACGTGACCCGTGAGGCCCTTGTCGAGCGGGTGATTGCGTGGGCGCGTTCCCGCCCCGACGTGCGCGCCGTGCTGCGCACCGGCTCGCGCGCCCGGCGCGACGGCACGGTGGACGCCGTCTCCGACCACGACATCGAGCTGTACACGACCGATCCGGAGCCGTACGCCGCGTCCGGCGCTTGGGCCGAGGCGTTCGGGCCGGTGCTGGTGTCGGTGGGGCTGGAGGGCCCGTGGGAGAACCCGGCGCGGCTCGTCCTGTTCGAGGACGGCGTCAAGGCGGACTTCCAGGTCGTACCGCTGGACAGGCTCGCCCTGATGGCCGAGGAGGGCCTCGACGACCTGCACGAACGCGGCTACGAGGTGCTCCACGACCCCGATGGGGCCGCCGCCCTGCTGCCCGCGCCGACCGGGAAGCCGCGGGCGGAGCTGCCGGACGCGGACGAGTTCGCCGACCTGTGCGCCGAGTTCTGGTTCGAGATCGCGCACCTGCCGGGCTGTCTCGCCCGGGGCGAGCTGTGGGTGGCCATGTCCCGGGACCGGACCACCAAGGAGCTGCTGGAGACCGTGATCGAGTGGCATGCCCTGACCCGGCACGGCACCGGCCACGACGTCTGGTACGGCGGCAGGCGCATGCGGCAGTGGGCGGCGCCGGGCGTGTGGGAGCGGCTGCCGGACACCTTCGCCGGCTTCACGGCCGAGGACATCCTGCGCGGCGCCCGCGCGACCGCCGCCCTCTTCGCCGAGCTCGCCCGCGAGGTGGCCGCGGAGCACGGCTTCCCGTATCCGGAGAAGGCCGAACACGCCGTACGGGCGGCCCTCGGCCGGCTGCCGGAGCTGTAGGGCCCTCACTCCCCCGGCGGCAACACCCTGAGCAGCGCCTCCAGCGCCTGTGACCAGGTGTGTTCCGGCGGGGCGCCGTACGCCACGATGAGGCCCTCGCGGGGTTCCTGCGTGGCCTCGGGGTGGCGGTAGCGGGAGAGGCCGTGCAGGGCCAGGCCCTGCACGGCGGCGGCCTGGACCGTGGGGCGTTCCGTGCCCGGCGGCAGGGTGAGGACGGCGTGCAGGCCCGCCGCGATGCCGGTGGCGCGGATGTGCGGGGCGTGCTCGGCCAGGGCCGCCACGAGCTGGTCGCGGCGGCGCCGGTAGCGCAGGCGCGTCGAGCGGATGTGCCGGTCGTAGGCGCCGGAGGTGATGAGTTCGGCGAGCGTGAGCTGGTCGAGCGTGCCGACGGACCACTCGCCGCCCGCCTTGAGCGCGAGGAACGCGTCGACCAGGTGCTCGGGCAGCACCAGCCACCCCAGGCGCAGCCCCGGCGCGAGGGACTTGCTGGCCGTGCCCATGTGGACGACGTGCTCGGGGGCCAGTCCCTGGAGGGCGCCGACCGGCTGCCGGTCGTACCGGAACTCGCCGTCGTAGTCGTCCTCCAGGACCAGCCCGCCCGTGCGGGACGCCCAGTCGACGACGGCGGACCGGCGTGCGGGGTGCAGCGGCACGCCCCACGGGTACTGGTGCGCGGGCGTGAGCAGCACGGCGCCCGCGTCGCCGTACGCGTCGAGGCCGGTGACGTCGGCGCCGTGGTCGTCCACGGCGAGTGGCCGGGTGCGCAGGCCCGCGCGTTCCAGGGACTCGCTGTGGAACCACAGGGTGTAGCCCTCGACGCCCGCCTCCCGTACGCCCATCCGGTGCAGCAGCCGGCCGAGCAGCGCGAGCCCCTGCTTGAAGCCCGCGCAGATCACGATGCGGTCGGGGTCGGCCCGTACGCCGCGGGCGCGGGCGAGGTAGCCGGCGAGCGCGGTGCGCAGCTCGGGGACGCCGAGGGGCAGGTCGTGGTAGCCGAACCGCTCGTACGGGGCGGTGGCCAGGGCGCGGCGCGTGGCGGCGATCCAGTCGGCGCGCGGGAAGGCGGAGGCGTCGGCGGTGCCGACGGCCAGGTCGTACGTGGGCCGGGGCGGGGTCCGGCGCGGCGGCGTGGCCCGCCGGGCGGGGCCGGTGGGCGGCGCGGGGCGGGGCGCGACGCGGGTGCCGGAGCCCTGCCGGGCGGTGAGCCGGCCCTCGGCGACGAGCTCGGCGTACGCCTCGGCGACGGTGTTGCGGGCCAGCCCCAGGTCGGCGGCGAGGGCGCGGGAGGACGGCAGCCGGGTGCCGGGCGCGAGCCGCCCGGACCGTACGGCCTCGCGCAGGGCGTGGACCAGGGCGGCCCGCACGCCGCGGGTGCCGGCGGCGGGCACGTCGAGGTGCAGGTCGAGCGAAGTGGCCCACGTTTTCTCCATGGAAATGGACCATACAGGTGGGCTGATCCGGCCCTAGGGTCGATGCCATGACCACGGAGAACAGCACCGCCACCACCGCCGCCACCGCCAAGCCGACCCACGGCCGCTTCAACCTCGCCGAGGCCGCCCCCGCCGTCTACAAGGCCATGATCGGCCTGGAGATCGCCTCCCGTCAGGGCATGGACCCGGCCCTGCTGGAGCTCGTCAAGATCCGCGTCTCGCAGATCAACCACTGTGCGTTCTGCATCGACATGCACACCAAGGACGCGCGCAAGGCCGGCGAGTCGGAGGACCGCATCTACCTGCTCAACGCGTGGGAGGAGGCCACCGGCTACTACACCGAGAAGGAGCGGGCGGCCCTCGCCCTGGCCGAGGCGATCACCGTCCTGACGGACGGGTTCGTGCCGGACGCCGTGTACGAGCGGGCGGCGCGCCACTTCGAGGAGAAGGAGCTGGCCCAGCTCATCGCGGCGATCATCGCGATCAACTCCTGGAACCGGATCAGCGTCACGACCCGCGCGATCCCCGGCTCGTACCAGCCGCAGGGCTGACCGCGATGACGACCACCACCGACGTGGGCGGGGACGCCGCCGCGTTCCGTGCCCTGCACCACGACCGGCCCGCCGGCCGCCCCCTCGTCCTGCCCGGCCCGTGGGACGCCGCGGCCGCCCGCGCCTTCGCCGAGGCCGGGTTCCGCGCGCTGGCCACGCCCAGCGCGGGCATCGCCGCCACGCTCGGGTACGCCGACGGCAGTACCCCCGCGGACGAGATGTTCGCCGCGGTCGGCCGCGTCGTGCGGGCCGTCGCGGCCGACGGCGTGCTGGTCTCCGCCGACCTGGAGGACGGCTACGGGCTGCCGGCCGCCGAACTCGTCGAACGGCTCCTGGAGACCGGCGCGGTCGGCTGCAACCTGGAGGACAGCGCCCGTTCCGGCGGCCCCCTCAAGGACGCGGACGAGCACGCGGCGTGGCTGGCCGAGGTCCGGGCCGCGGCCGGCGACCGGCTGGTGATCAACGCGCGCGTCGACACGTTCCTGCGCGCCGACGGCGACCGGGCCCGCCCGGACGTCGTAGCGGCGGCCGTCGGCCGCGCCCGCCGCTACGTCGCGGCCGGCGCCGACTGCGTGTACCCGATCCTGGCACCGGCCGACGTGCTCCCCGAGCTCGCCGCCGCCATCGAAGCGCCGCTCAACGCGATCGCCGTGCCGGACGGCCCCTCGCCGCGCGAACTGGGCGCGCTGGGCGCCGCCCGCGTCACGTTCGGCGGCGGGCTGCACCGGCGCACGATGGCGGGCGTGGCGGGGATGGCGTCCCTGCTGTGGGAGGAGGCCGGCGGCGCCGCGTGAGCTGCCCGGACCTTACGGGAGCCACGCCTTCCAGACGTCCGGGTGGCGCTTCACCCAGCGCTTCGCGGCCTCGTCCGCGCTCAGCCGGTCCTCGGCCATCAGCTGCGCGACCTCGTTCTGGTCGGCCTTCGACCAGCGGAAGTTGCGCAGCAGGGCCGCCGCCTTGCCGCCCTTCTGCGCGAACTGCGCGTTGAGGTACTTGCGCAGCGGCGTCGTCGGGTACGCGCAGTCGACCGTGGAGGGGTCCGCCGCGCCCTTCTCGGCGCACGCGTCGGTGTGCTCGGGCAGCTTCACCTCCACCATCGGCACCTCGTTGAACAGCCACTGCGGCTCGTACCAGTAGGTGAGGAACGGCTTCCGGTCCTTGGCGAACTGCTTGATCTGCGTGATCTGCGCCGCTTCGGAACCGGCGAACACGACCTGGTAGTCCAGGTTCAGGTTCTTCACCAGCGCCTTGTCGTTGGTGACGTACGACGGCGAACCGCCGAGCAGCTGGCCCTTGCCGCCGCTCTCGGCGGTGCGCAGCTGCGACGCGTACCGGTTGAGGTTCTTCCAGTCGAGGACGTCGGGGTGGGCGTCGGCGAAGTACTTCGGCACCCACCAGCCGATGTGGCCGGTGACACCGAGCTCGCCGCCGTCGGTGACCGTCTTCTTGTCACGGACGTACCGCTTCTCCTGGTCGGGGTGGCCCCAGTCCTCCAGGATGGCGTCCACCCGGCCCTGGCTGAGGGCGTCCCAGGCGGGGATCTCGTCGACCTGCACGGTGTCGACGCGGTAGCCGAGCTCGTGCTCCAGCAGGTACTGGGCGACGGCCTCGTTGGCGCGCGCGCCGACCCACGACTGCACGGACAGCGTCACGGTCTTCGCGCCGGCGGCGTTGGCGTACGGGGACGCCTGCCGCGTCATGTCGGCGGCGCCGCAGCCGGTCACGGCCACGGTGAGCAGGCCGAGTGCGGCCGTGGCGACGGCCGTCTTCCTGCGGAACGTCATCACGCGTCCTCCTTGTGAGCGGGCGCCTTCGTCGGCTGCGTCACCCGGTCGAGCATCAGCCCCAGGCAGGCGATGGCGGTGCCCGCCGTCAGGCCGGTGGCCAGGTCGCCCTGGGCCAGGCCGAACACCACCTCGTAGCCGAGCGCGCCGCCGCCGACGAGACCGCCGATGATGACGACCGACAGGACGAGCACCACGGCCTGGTTGACGGCCAGCAGCAGTTCGGCGCGGGCCAGCGGGAACTGCACCTGCCGCAGCTGCTGCCCGCCGGTCGCGCCCAGCGAGCGCGCCGACTCCAGCGCGGCCGGGTCGGCCTGCCGCAGCCCCTGGCTGACGATGCGGACGACGGCCGGCAGCGCGTAGACGACCGCCGCGGCGGCGGCCGGTGCCCGCCCGACGCCGAACAGCGCGACGACGGGGATGAGATACACGAACTGCGGCATCGTCTGGAACACGTCCAGCACGGGCCTCAGCACACGCTCGACGCGCCGGCTGCGCGCCGCGGCCACCGCAATGGCGATGCCGAGCACCAGGGTGACGGCCACGGCCGCCAGGACCTGGGAGAGCGTGTCCATCGCCGGTTCCCAGCGGCCCAGCACGCCGATGAGGGCGAGGGAGACCGCCGAGGTCAGGGCGGTGCGCCAGGTGCCGATCGCCCACGCGAGGGCGGCGACGACGAAGGGCGCGGCCCACCACGGGGTGCTCTGGAGGGCGGTGCGCAGGGGGTCGAGGACCCAGCCGGTGTAGTGGGCGGCCCAGTCGGCGGTGCCACCGATGCCGGGGATGCCGTGGGAAAGGTGGTCGACCAGCCAGTCCTTGGCGCGGTTCGTCGCGCTCTCGATGTGCACGGTCAGGCCGTGCGGCCAGGTCTTGCCGTGGGCCGCCCACGCGGCGGCTGCCGTTGCGGCAGCGGCCGTCGCCCACTCTGCCGTCGCCCGGGTGCGGGTCCGGTTGTGCCCCTCCTGCCCCAGACCGGACGTGGTCCGGTCCAGCGTGATCGCCAGCAGCACGATCGGTACGCCCGCTGCCAGGGCCGCGCCCACGTCGACCGTCGACAGGGCCTGGTAGACGCGGTCGCCCAGGCCGTCGGCGCCGATGACCGAGGCGATCACGGCCATCGACAGGGCCATCATGATGCTCTGGTTGACACCCAGCAGCAGTTCGCGGCGGGCCAGGGGCAGGCGGGCGGTCAGCAGGCGCTGGCGGGGGGTCGTGCCGAGCGACGTGACGGCCTCCAGCACACCCTTGTCCGTGCCGCGCAGGCCCAGTGCCGTGAGGCGGGCCATGGGCGGGGCAGCGTAGACGACCGTGGCCAGGACGGCCGGGGCCACGCCGATGCCGAAGACCAGCACCACGGGCAGCAGGTACGCGAAGGCCGGCAGCGCCTGCATCGTGTCGAGGACGGGCCGCAGCGCCCGGAACGTACGGTCGGACAGGCCGGCCGCGAGGCCCAGCAGCGCGCCGACGGCGACGGAGACCGCCACCGCGACGACCATCAGCGCGAGCGTGCGCATCGTCGGCACCCACATGCCGAGCAGCCCGCACACGGCGAACGACGCGAGGGCCGTCACCGCCGCCCGTACGCCCGCCAGCCGCCAGGCCAGCAGCGAGGCGCCGGCGGTCACGCCGGCCCAGCCCAGGGCGAGCAGCACCACGTACACGGCGCGCACCGCGCCCACGACGGCGTTGCTGATGTGGCCGAAGAAGTAGAGGAACAGCCAGTGGCTGTCGCGGTTGTCGATGATCCAGTCGTTGACCCGGCCCAGCGGCCCGTCGAGGTGGACGGTGAGGGCGCCGGGCCACATGCCGCTGCCCCAGTGGGCCGCGGCGAACGGCGCCACCGCCGCCATGGCCGCCGCGACCAGCAGGACCCGGCGCGCGGCGGGGCTCAGGCGCGGCCGGCGCGGGGCGGTGGCGGTGGCTGCCGTCGTTGCGGTGCTCATGCTGCGGCCTTCTCCAGACGGGTCTCCGGGCCGGGCTCGGGTCCGGGCTCGGGTCCCGGCTCCTGCTGCGTCCCGTCCAGGCCCGCGACGACGTTCAGCAGGCCCTGGAAGTCGACGATGCCCAGGCAGCGGCCCTGGTCGACGACGCGGGCGGGGGTGCCGGTGCGGGCGACGGCCTCGATGGCGTCGGCGACGGTGGTGGCCGGGGCGAGCGCCGCGCCGGTCTCCGTCTCGTGCAGGCCGCCGACGGGCCGCATGGCGCGGCGCACGGTCAGGACCTGCTCGCGGGGCACGTCGCGGACGAAGTCCCGTACGTAGTCGTCGGCCGGCGAGCCCACGATCTCCTCCGGCGTACCGCACTGCACCACGCGTCCCGCGCGCATCAGCGCGATGCGGTCGCCGACGCGCAGGGCCTCGCCGAGGTCGTGCGTGATGAAGACCATGGTGCGGCCCTCGTCGCGGTTGAGGCGGACGACCTCGTCCTGCATCTCGCGGCGGATCAGCGGGTCGAGGGCGCTGAACGGCTCGTCGAACAGCAGCACTTCGGGGTCGGCGGCGAGTGCGCGGGCCAGGCCGACGCGCTGCTGCTGGCCACCGGAGAGCTGGCCCGGACGGCGGCCCTCCAGGCCGGCCAGGCCCACCTTCTCCACCATCTCGGCGGCCTTGGCGCGGCGCTCGGCACGGGCCACGCCCTGGATCTCCAGGCCGTAGGCGACGTTGTCGAGGACGGAACGGTGCGGCAGCAGGCCGAAGTGCTGGAAGACCATGGCGGCGCGGTGCCGGCGCAGGCTGCGCAGCGCGCCCTTGTCCATGCCGCACACGTCCTCGCCGTCGATGGCGATGGTGCCGCTGGTGGGCTCGATCAGCCGGGTGAGGCAGCGGACGAGCGTGGACTTGCCGGAGCCGGAGAGGCCCATGACGACGAAGCACTCGCCGGGCCGGACGTCGAAGGACACGTCGCGCACGGCGACGGTGCAGCCGGTGCGCTCGCGCAGCTCCTCGGGCGACAGCGCCGCGAGCTTCTCGTCCGCCGGGACGCGTCCGGCCTTCGGCCCGAAGACCTTCCACAGGTTGCGGACGGAGAAGACGGGCGGCTGAGCGGGCGTGCGGGCCTGCGTGCGGGTCGTACTACTGCCGGCGTTCGTCATCACGCCTCACCCCCTTCGGCCGGGGACTGGACAAGCAGCTCGGCGCACTTCTCCCCCACCATCAGCACGCCGATCATCGGGTTCACGGCCGGCATCGTCGGGAAGACGGAGGCGTCGGCGATGCGGATGCCCTCCAGGCCGCGGACGCGCAGCGCCGGGTCGACGACGGCGAGTTCGTCGTCGGCGGCACCCATCCGGCAGGTGCCGGCGGGGTGGTAGACGGTGTGCGCCGCCTTGCGGGCGTACTCGCTGATCTCCTCGTCCGAGGTGATCTCCGGGCCGGGGCACACCTCGCGCTTGAGCCAGCCGGCCAGCGGCTCCGTCCTCGCTATCTCGCGGGCGATGCGGATGCCGTCGACGAGCGTGCGGGCGTCGTAGTCCTCCTCGTCCGTGAAGTAGCGGAAGTCGAGGGCGGGCTTGACGGACGGGTCGGCGCTGGTGAGGTAGAGCCGGCCGCGGCTGCGCGGCTTGGGGATGTTGGGCGTCATCGACACGCCGTGCTCGGGCTTCTCGTAGCCCAGCCGCTCGGGGTTGTCGGTGAACGGGATCTGGTAGAAGTGGAACATCAGGTCGGGGCCGTTGGCCGCCGGGTCGCGCTGCACGAAGAGGCCCGCGTCGGAGTCCATCGCCGAGTTCTCGGGGATCGGCCCGTCGGTCTCCCAGACGATGACCGACTCGGGGTGGTCGAGCAGGTTCTCGCCGACGCCCGGCAGGTCGTGCACGACCGGGATGCCCAGCTCCTCCAGGTCGGCCTTGGGGCCGATGCCGGAGAGCAGCAGCAGCCGCGGCGTGTCGACGGCACCGGCGCACACGAGCACCTCGCGCCCGGCCTCGACGTACACCTCCTCGCCGTCCTTGGTGCGCACGTGCACGCCGCGCGCCCGGCCGGCCTCGATCTCCAGCCGGTGCGCCCAGGTCTCCAGCATGAGGTGGAGGTTGGGGCGGTCGAGGAAGGGGTGCAGGTAGGCGACGGAGGCGGAGGAGCGCTTGTTGTTCTCCGGGTGGTACGCGAGGTCGAAGAAGCCCACGCCCTCGTGGAACGGCGCCTTGTTGAAGCCCTCGACGCGCGGCACGCCGGTGGCCTTGCGGGCGGCGTCGACGAAGTCGCGGGCGATGGCGTTCCGGTCCTTCTCGTCGACCGGGACGATGTTGTTCAGCAGCCGGCCGAAGTACGGGTCCATCGACGCGGCGTCCCAGCCCTCGGCGCCGGCCTCGGCCCACTCGTCCCAGTCGCCGGGCAGCGGCTTGAAGGAGATGAGGGTGTTGTGGGAGGAGCAGCCGCCGAGGACACGGGCGCGGCTGTGCCGGATGTGGGAGTTGCCGCGCGGCTGCTCGGTGGTCGGGTAGTCGTAGTCGAGGTCGCCGCCGAGCAGGCCGAGCCAGCGACGCAGGGTGAGGACGTCGTCGCGGCCGACGTCCGACGGCCCGCCCTCGACGACC
Source organism: Streptomyces mashuensis (assembly GCF_014654785.1). Classification (GTDB taxonomy): domain Bacteria; phylum Actinomycetota; class Actinomycetes; order Streptomycetales; family Streptomycetaceae; genus Streptomyces; species Streptomyces mashuensis. Next base: position 339,707 of record NZ_BNBD01000005.1, on the reverse strand, counting down.
ACGACGGTCACGGCGGGGTCCTCGGTCAGGCGGGAGGCGATGACCGATCCCGCGGTTCCGCCGCCGACGACGACGTAGTCGGCGCTGACGGTCTTCCGGGCAGGGGGCATGGGGGTGAACTCCTTGTCGGGCGGACGGCGGGACGGGGGTGGGGCGTACGGGCTGTGGCGTACGGGTACGGGGGCGGGCCTGGGGTGGCTCAGCCGGCGAACCAGCGCACCGGCTTCGGCGCGAGGTTCTGGTACACGTGCTTGGTCTCGCGGTACTCGGCGAGCCCGGCGGGGCCCAGTTCGCGCCCGGTGCCGGAGCGGCCGAAGCCGCCCCACTCGGCCTGCGGCAGGTAGGGGTGGTAGTCGTTGATCCAGACGGTGCCGTGGCGCATCCGCCGCGCGACGCGGCGGGCCCGGCCCGCGTCCTTGGTCCACACCGCGCCGGCGAGCCCGTACTCGGTGTCGTTGGCGAGGGCCACGGCCTCGTCCTCGGTGCGGAACGTCTCGACCGTGAGGATCGGCCCGAAGGTCTCCTCGCGCACCACCTTCATCTTGCGGTGGCAGCGGTCCAGGACGGTCGGGGAGTAGAAGTAGCCCTCGGCGGGCCGGGTCTTCGCGTCGGGTTCGGGCCGGGCGCCGCCGCAGCGCAGCACCGCGCCCTCGGAGAGCGCGGAGGCGACGTACGCCTCGACCTTGGCGAGCTGCTGCGCGGAGACGAGGGGGCCGCACTCCACGCCCGGCTCGGTGCCGCGGCCGAGGCGGATGCGCTCGGCGCGGCGGGCGAGTTCGGCGACGAATCGTTCCCGCACGGACTCCTCGACGATGAGCCGGGCACCGGCCGAGCAGACCTGGCCGCTGTGGATGAACGCGGCGTTGAGGGCCTGGTCGACGGCGGTGTCGAAGCCGGCGTCGGTGGCGCAGGCATCGGCGAAGACCACGTTGGGGTTCTTGCCGCCGAGTTCGAGCGCGACCTTCTTCACAGTGGGCGCGGCGGCCTGCGCCACCTTGACGCCGCTGGTCAGGCCGCCGGTGAAGGAGACGAGGTCGACGTCGGGGTGCTCGGCGAGGCGGGCGCCCACGGGGTCGCCGGCGCCGGTGACGAGGTTGGCCACACCGGCCGGCAGACCGGCCTCGGCCAGCAGCCGCACCAGGTGCACGGTGGACAGCGGCGTGACCTCGCTCGGCTTGATCACGAAGGTGTTGCCGGCGGCGAGAGCCGGGGCGATCTTCCAGCTGGCCTGGAGCAGCGGGTAGTTCCAGGGCGTGATGAGCGCGCAGACGCCGACGGGCTCGTGCACGACGACGCTGTGCACGTCGTCGGAGCCGGCGTCGACGACCCGGCCGGGGCCCTCGCCCAGGACGAGGTCGGCGAAGTAGCGGAAGGCGGCGGTCACGTCGTCGACGTCGACGCGGCCCTCCTCCAGGGTCTTGCCGGTATCGCGGCTCTCGGTGAGCGCGATGGCCTCGCGGTCGCGCTGGAGCAGGCCGGCGACGCGACGCAGCAGCGCGGCGCGCTCGGCGACGGGCGTGCGGGGCCAGGCGCCCTCGCCGCCGGCGAAGGCGCGGTGGGCCGCGGCGACGGCGGCGTCGGTGTCGGCGACACCGCCCTCGGCGACGACCGCGAGGACGGTGGCGTCGGCCGGGTCGAGCACCTCCCGTCGTGCGTGGGACGCGGCGGCGCGCCACACTCCGTCCACGTGGATGGTCTCGACTGACGACGACATGACGGTTGCTGCCTTTACCTTCCGGTGACGACGGACCGCCGCCGGCCGCGAGTCGGTCATTGCCGGACGAGTCGGGCACGACCGGATCAGGTCCGGCGACGGGACGCCCCTAACCAGAAGCGCTGAACGTATGCCTCCTGCTTCACAAAGAGTGACCCGAGTCACTAACCGTGGCGGATTTTGCGGGTTTCCGTGGGGTGACGGTCACGAGCAGTAGCCGGTGACCGGGTGCCGCCTAGCCGAAGGTGGGGTAGCTGAAGGTCGGGTAGCCGAAGGTCGGATAGGCGGGCGCCGGGTACCCGAAGGTCGGGTAGCCCGGGGTCGGGTATGCGGGCGTGGAGTACCCCGGCAGTTCGGTGCCGGGGCTGCTGGTGCCGCTGTCGTTGCCGCCGAGCAGCAGCCAGAGGCCCACACCGAGCCCGACGGCCAGCAGCAGACCGGCCACGGCACCGGCGACGAGGGAGGTGTGGGAGGGGCCGGTGGGCAGATCCCACACGGGCTCGCCCACGGCCCTTGCCTGCTCGCTTCTCTGACGGTCCGTCGACGGATCGACCCAGCGCTGGAGATCGGGATCCCAATGGCTCATGTCGTCGTCCTCGCCGCTGTCAGGACAGTAACTGGCTGATGCCGTCGACGACGGCGACGGCGGACGCGAGTCCGCCGGCGGCCGTGGCGCCGCTGTTCAGCAACGTGCGCAGGCGCGCGAGGCGCCCGCGCCGGGCGCGGCCGGTACGCCGCACCTCCTCCTGGAGATCGGCGAGTTCGCCGTCCACCTCGTCGATCCCGTCGCCGTGCGCACGCGGCCGGTCGGCCATCTCCCTGCGCAACAGACCGATGGCATCGAGGAGTTCGTCCGGTACGGCGAGCAGCCGGCGCGACGCGTCGACGGCGGCCGCGCGGTCGCCCTGGGCGACGGCGCCGCCCGCCATCGTATGGACGGCGATCCCGCCGTCGGCGGCCTGCGGTACGGGCCCATGGGCGGCGCCCGCCGGCTCCGAACCGATGCGCTCGGACCGGTCCTCGGCGTGCGAACCGTCGCCCTGGGAGACGGCACCGCCGGTCAGCGACCCGATCGAAATGCCGCCCTGCTCTTTCCCTGTGTCAGTCATCGTCCCCCGCTCCTGTGGAGTGCTTCGCCGAGTGCTTGGCCTCGGCGCCGGCGCCCTGGGCGACGGCGCCGCCGCTCATCGAGCCGATGTAGATGCCGCCCTTGCTGACCTGCACGATCTGCTGCTCGAACTCGTCGGTCCGGTAGCCGCGGGAACGCAGTGCCTCGCGCACGCCGCTGCTGATGCGGTCCTGGACGGTCTTCACGTACCGGCTCGCGTCGAACTTCTGGAACAGCGAGATCTCCGGCACCGCCGCGAGTTCCCGCACCGACGTCACCGGCCCGTCGGGCGCGGCACGGCGCGGGTCGGCGAGCCAGGTGCGGAAGCCGGAGACCGCGGAGTGGATGCCGGCCACGCCGGCGGCGAACCCGGCACCGGGGGCGGTCAGCAGCGCCCGTACGCCGTCGCGCAACTGGTCGTCCGTGCCGCGGGCGGCGATCACGTCGACGGCACGGAACTCGGGGCGGACCGGCAGCAGCAGGTGGGGCGCCACTTCGAGGACGAGCATGCCGCCCTGGGTGTGCACCCGGACCAGCACGGAGACCACGAGCTGCTCGTCCCAGGCGCCGACCCGTACGCGCAGGAAGTAGCGGCGCGCCTCGCCGCCCTCGTCGACGGCCTCGGCCACGTGCCGCAGGACGGTGCCCTCGTCGTACGGCACGCGGGGGCGGGCCGGGCCGACGGGCAGGTACACCAGCTCCTCGATCTCCAGGTCCTTGAGCCGGTCGCGGCTGGTGGCCGCGGCGGCGGCACGCAGCCCTTCGAGGCGGGGCCGGATGAGATCGACGACGCTACGGGCCGTGAGGGCCCCGGTGGCCTCCCCCTCCGTCCCCTCCGCCCCCTCGCGCCGCTTGAGCTCCACGGCGAAGGACCAGGGCTCGAAGGGCAGGCCCAGACCGAGGAAGGGCCGCGACGGGTCGTAGATCGTCAGGTGGGCGTACTGCTCACGGTCGATGGCGCGGGCGATGTCCTTGTAGTACTCCCCGCCGGGCACGGCACGGCCGCCGCTCTCGAAGGGCACGCGGGCGAGCTCGTCGCACATGACGGCCGCCACGCGGGTGCGGTGGGCCCACACGGGCAGCACGAGGAGCAGCGGGAAGATCACCGCCTGCCAGTTGCCGGCGCCCTGGGCGAGGACCCAGAAGGCGAAGACCCAGTAGGCGAGGGTCATCACGGGCAGCCCGACGGGCAGCAGCACCCGCAGCGCCCGCGAGGCGCCGCTGCCGCGCAGCGCCTGGCGCAGCGTCCTCTTGTCGACGACGTAGACGGCCGCCCCGCGCCCGGCGGCATGCGCGGACCAGTGCACGAAGCACAGGAAGGCGTACAGCCCCGACCACAGCGGCAGAGGAAAGGGCGCCCCTTCGGGCGTGGCGGCGGCATCGACCCCGATGAAGGCCGCCCACAGCACGAGCAGCAGCACCGCGGTCACGGTGTCCTGCGCCCGGGCCCGCAGCGCGTGGGCGAGCACGGGCACCACGTCGACGCCCAGCGAGGGCGCGACGGGTCGTTCCTGGTGTTCCACCAGCTCTTCGATGACACGGCGGCGGAACTCGATGTCGAGGTAGGTCCCCGCGCAGAGTAACCGCGTGGCCTCCGACCGCGAGTCCCGGGCGGACTGACTCATCTCTGTCCCCCGTTCCGTCCCCCCGCGAGCCCCGCAGGGATCATGAACTCCCCTGCGCACTACACGAGTTGACGAGTTTTAGGAAGCACCCAGAATAAGCCACCAAGCCCCCTCCGCACCCCGCAAGTGCGCCGGATGTGCGCTGGATCGTGACCCCGCCGCAACGCAACCGGGCGCACGACGAGGGGCCCCCGGCGGCTCGTGCCGCCGGGGGCCCCTCGGGGGTGCGGGTGATCCGTCAGATCAGGCCGAGGGCGCGGACCGCGTCGCGCTCTTCCTTGAGCTCGTCGACCGAGGCGTCGATGCGGGTGCGGGAGAAGTCGTTGATCTCCAGGCCCTGGACGATCTCGTACTTGCCGTCCTTGCAGACGACCGGGAACGAGGAGATCAGGCCCTCGGGGACGCCGTAGGAGCCGTCCGACGGGATGGCCATGGAGGTCCAGTCGCCCTCGGCGGTGCCGTTGACCCAGGTGTGGACGTGGTCGATGGCGGCGTTGGCGGCCGAGGCGGCCGAGGACGCGCCGCGGGCCTCGATGATGGCGGCGCCGCGCTTGGCGACGGTCGGGATGAAGTCGTCCGCGAGCCACTGCTCGTCGTTGACGACCTCGGCGGCGTTCTTGCCGGCGATCTCCGCGTGGAAGATGTCCGGGTACTGGGTGGCCGAGTGGTTGCCCCAGATCGTGAGCTTGCGGATGTCGGACACGGAGGCGCCGGTCTTCTTCGCCAGCTGCGACAGCGCGCGGTTGTGGTCCAGACGGGTCATCGCCGTGAAGCGCTCCGCCGGCACGTCCGGCGCCGCGGCCTGGGCGATCAGCGCGTTCGTGTTGGCCGGGTTGCCGACGACCAGGACGCGGATGTCGTCCGCGGCGTGCGCGTTGATGGCCTCGCCCTGCGGCTTGAAGATGCCGCCGTTGGCCTCCAGCAGGTCACCGCGCTCCATGCCCTTGGTGCGGGGGCGGGCACCGACCAGCAGCGCCACGTTCGCACCGTCGAACGCCACGTTCGGGTCGTCCGTGATCTCGATGCCGCGCAGCAGCGGGAACGCGCAGTCGTCGAGCTCCATGGCGGTGCCCTCGGCGGCCTTCAGGCCCTGCGGGATCTCCAGCAGGCGCAGCTTGACCGGCACGTCCGCGCCGAGGAGGTGACCGGAGGCGATGCGGAAGAGCAGCGCGTAGCCGATCTGACCGGCCGCGCCGGTGACGGTGACATTGACGGGAGTGCGGGTCATGGCGATCTCCTGCTGCGAACTGGCGGTGGGTGTCCCTGCCCAATGCGTGGTGGATCTCTCTCGGTGTCAAGAGATCCGGCGTCAGGCTATCCGACCCTGCCCGGCCCGGTGCCCCGACCCGGTGTGGGACGCCTCACCGTCACTCGCCCACCCCGTTCCTGCCCCGTCCCTACCCCGTCGGCCCCGGCTCCGCCGTGCGCGGCGTCGTACAGCCCTTCCGCCCCGACACCAGCGTCGCGCAGGCGCTCGCCTGCCGCGCGCCGGTCACCGCGATCATGCGCGTATGGCCGTCCGCGCCCCGGTCGACCCGCCCGCTCTGCTGGGCTCCCGTCGCGCTTATCCGCAGGGAGTCGCCGGGCACCGCCTGCGTGATGCGGGCCCAGGCGGTCCCGCAGGCCTTGCTGTACCGGACCTCCAGGTACGACGTGCCCACCGTGGCCGAACCGGCCGTCGTGGCGTGCAGCCCGCCGCACCCCATCGCCTCGGGGTCCTGTCCGGCGCAGGCGGAGCCCGTGCACTTCACCCCGGTGGGTGCCGGCGACTGCGCGGACTGCGAGCCGCTCGGGCCGGGCGCCGCCGCGGCAGGCGCCGGCGCCGGCGCGTCGTCCTCGCCGCCCCACAGCAGCACGGCCGCCGCGGCCACCAGCAGCGCCCCGGCCGCCCCCACCGCGAACAGCACGACGTTGCGCCGCCGCCGGGCCTTCGGGCGCGGCCCGCCGCCGGCCGGGGCGCGGAGGGGGATGGCCTTGTCGCGGACGTCCGCCGCCTCGGGCGAGCGGGGCAGGCCGGTGTTCACCCGGTCGGGCTCCCGGTCCCCGTGTTCCGGACCGGTGCCCTCGGCCCGTAGGGCGGAGCGCACCTTGCTGCGCGCGCCCCGGGGCGGCGCCGCCTCCGCCTCGCTCAGTGCGGCCCGCGCCTCCGCGACGCGCACCGCCTCCATCGTCTCGTCGTGCCGCAGCTCCGCGCGGCTCCAGGCGCGCTCGGCCAGCTCCCACAGCGTGCCGAGGTGCCGCGGGTCCGTCCCCGTGACCTCGGCCAGCGCCTCGACCGCGCCGCGCGGCGGCAGCAAGCGGCCGTTCAGGTACCGCTCCCACGACGTCTTGCTGTAGCCGGTGCGATCGGCCACGGCGCCGATGCCCAGCCCGCTCCGCTCCACGAGTCTGCGCAGATGCTCGGCGAACTCCCGCACCTGCGGGTCGAGTTCCTCCGGTAGCGCCCTCCAACGCGGCATTTCCCTCCCCTGTCCCCCGGTCCGTACGCCCTTGCTCCGTCGTTCCCCCGTGGACGCTTCCGCGGCACCGCCCCGCGCCTACCCATGGGGATGCCCCCGGGCAGCTTGTCAGTTCCCCGGAGGGCGGCGCACGGTGGCGTTCGGGGGTGATCGGACCCCGTGGGGCGCACGCCCCTGGCGGACCGGCGGACGCTCTGCCCGGCACCGCTGCCGTCCATCCCTACCCGGACGGCGGCCGCCACATGCGCCCCAGGCGCCAAGACATACAACAACGGCATATGACAAGCAGCCTGTTGCCTCAGCTGCCCCAGTTGCCTCCTACACGGTGAAGCACTCGGGGCCGCCGCCCGCGGCCGGCCGCAGGCACACCCGCGCGGCCCGCGGGTCCCGGGTCGCCGTCATGGCCGTGGCCAAGTACACCTCCGTGTCGCGCTGTGTCGCGGCCCTGACCTCCTTGGGGTCGGCGCCCGGCAGGGACACCTCGACCCGGTCGCCCAGCCGCAGGTTCATGGTCCGCACCCACACCGCGCCGCACTTCTCCGCGTACCGCAGCTCCACGCGCTGCCCGCCGGCCGCCACGCGCCGCAGCAACGTCTCCACCATGCCCTGCGCGCCGCACCCCATCTGCTGCGGGTCGGCGCCCTCGCAGTCCTGCCCCTTGCACCCGGGCTCGTACGACTGCGGGTACGGCTGCGAGGCGGCGGGCGCGTCCCCGAGCGGCCCCTGACCCCCGGACGCCTGCTCTCCGGTGGTCAGGACCAGCGGCACGACGACGGCCGCGACGACGGCGACGACCCCCGAGGCCAGAAAGGCGGCACGGGGCCGGCCCCGCCGGACCCACCGGCCCTGACGGCCCTGACGGACGTGAGCCGGGGCCGGGTCCGGGTCCGGAGCGTCCCCTACGGCCCGTACGGCCTCTACGGCACCTACGGCCCGTACGGGCCCTGCGTCCCCTACGGGCACCCGCACCCCGGAACCCTCCGCCGCCCGGCCGCTCCACACCGGCTCCGCCAGTTCCCACAGCGCCAGCAGCCGGTCCGGCGGCTCGTCCGCGAGGCGGCACAGCTCCGCGACCGCCTGCCGCGGCGGCAGCTTCTTGCCGTTGAGGTAGCGCTCCCACGACGACTTGCTGTACGGCGTGCGCCCGGCGAGCGCGGCCAGGCTCAGACCCGTACGGTCCCGCAGCCCGCGCAGCCCGGCGGCCAGCCGCGCGCACTCCGGCGGCAGCGTCCGGCCGGCGGTCACTTCCGCAACTCCTTCCACGTGTCCGGTCCGACGATCCCGTCGACGACCAGGCCGCGGTCCTTCTGGAAGCGCCGGGCCGCCTCCTTGCTCCGCTCGCCGTACGCGCCGTCGGTCAGGCCCGGGTCGAAGCCGTGGTGCTTGAGCAGGCACTGGGCCTCCAGCACCTCCCAGCCGGAGCTCTTGAGGTCCATCAGCGCGGTGCGGGTCGGGCTGTACCCGGCGCGCAGTTCGCCGTTCTCCCGCCGTACGTCGCACGGCCGGGACCGGCCCTGGACGAACACGAACAGCGACGGCGAGGCACTCGCGCCCGCCCCCGCCTCCGCGCCGTCCGCCTTCGGCCCGTCGTCCCGCCACGGTCGCGCGATCAGCAGCCCCACCGCCAGGGCCACGACGAGCACCGCGGCCGCCACGCCGGCGAGCAGGCCGGTACGACGCCGCGGCGGGGCCGGGGATGGGCCTGCCGGGGGCGGGCCGGCCGGACCCGGCAGGCCCGCCAACCCCGCCGTTCCCGCTTCCGTACGGCTCGACGACCATGCCTCCTCGGCCAGTTCGTGCAGCACCAGCAGGCGCGTGGCGTCCGTCCCGCACACCCGTGCGATCTCCTCGACCGCGTCGCGCGACGGCAGTTGCCGGCCGTTGAGATAGCGCTCCCAGGAGGAGGCGCTGTAGGAGGTCTTCGCCGCGAGCGAGGCCAGGCTCAGCCCGCTGCGATCCTTCAGCCTGCGTAACTGGACGACGAGTTGAGCGACCCGCGGATCGAGCGTCGCGGGCAGTTCCTTCCAACGCGGCATGTTCCACCCCATACGCGTCACAGAGTCCCCCGAGGCGAGAAGCCTCCTCTGCCGCACATCATGGCGAGGCACGCGGTACGGGTTCCCACCCCCGCAACCGGTTCCGGCGACTTCCGGCCAGCCCGCACGCCGTCCCACCGTCCCACGACGGCGTCTCCGGGCCCGGCGTCCACGCAGGTCGGACCGTGGGACGTCCCACGACGGCCGCATTCCGCCCGATCCTCTGGAAGCCGAGGATGTGGCGCATCAGAGTCATTACCGCAGGACGGGGCGGCGCGGTCCACCCCGCACCGCCCCGTCCCACCGGCGGTCCGCCCTCTTTCGGGGGAGAGGACGGACCGCCGGACCCGGCCCGTCCCGGGCACCTCCCCTACGGGCCCGCCCTAGCGGACCGTGAAGTGCAGCACCTCGTCGAGGAAGGGAATCTTCAGCCACGGGTGCGGCTGGGCCATCAGCGCCAGCAGCACGATGGCCAGGCCGAGGCCGCCGTACGTGAAGAGGTCGGTGAAGCGCGACCGCACCGCCAGCATGCCCACCGACGGCAGCGCCCAGCGGAGCGCGGCACCGCCGATCAGCGCCAGGCCGACCACGAGCGTGCCGACGCGGAACGCGTCGAACGCCACGATCAGCAGCCCCAGCCCGGTGGTCCCGAGCACGGCCAGCAGCGGCCACTGCCGCGCCGGCGCGGGCGCGTCCCCGGGGGCGGCCCGGCCGCCGCCCTCCGGCCGCGCGGTGTCCCGCGTCAGCTTCGGCGGCCGGCGCGAGAACTTCCCCATCGGGGACTTCCCCATGGGGGACTTCCCCATCGGGGACCTACCCGTAGGGGACTTCCGCGCCGGGGACCCGCCCGCGGAGGCTTCAGCCTGCATCGGCCACTCCCGCGGCACGTTCCGCGGCCTCCACCACGTTCGCCAGCAGCAGGGCCCGCGTCATCGGGCCGACGCCGCCCGGGTTCGGGGAGATCCAGCCCGCCACCTCGCGCACGCCCGGGTGCACATCGCCGACGATCTTGCCGTTCTCGTCCCGGCTGACGCCCACGTCCAGCACGGCCGCGCCCGGCTTCACGTCCTCCGGCTTGATCAGGTGCGGCACGCCCGCGGCGGCCACGACGATGTCGGCCCGGCGCAGGTGCGCCGCCAGGTCGCGGGTGCCCGTGTGGCACTGCGTCACCGTGGCGTTCTCCGACCGCCGCGTCAGCAGCAGCGGCATCGGGCGGCCGATCGTCACGCCCCGGCCGACCACCACGACCTCGGCGCCGTTGATCTCCACGCCGTGCCGGCGCAGCAGCGTGATGATGCCGTTGGGGGTGCACGGCAGCGGCGCGGGCTCGTTGAGCACCAGGCGGCCCAGGTTCGTCGGGTGCAGGCCGTCCGCGTCCTTGGCCGGGTCCATCAGCCCCAGGACGCGGTTCTCGTCGATGCCGCGGGGCAGCGGCAGCTGGACGATGTAGCCGGTGCAGGACGGGTCCTCGTTGAGCTCGCGGACGACCGCCTCGATCTCCTCCTGGGTGGCGGTGGCGGGCAGCTCGCGCTGGATCGAGGCGATGCCGACCTCGGCGCAGTCGCGGTGCTTGCCCGCGACGTACTTCTGGCTGCCCGGGTCCTCGCCGACCAGGATGGTGCCCAGGCCGGGCGTGACGCCCCGCTCCTTGAGGGCCGCCACCCGGGCGGAGAGTTCGGACTTGATCGCGGCCGCGGTGGCCTTGCCATCGAGAATCTGGGCGGTCATGTTTTCCATCCTCCCGGATCGGGTGGTTCCCGTTCCAATCAGCGCCGTCGTCGCGACGTCACTGCCCTACGCCATTGGGTATCAGCTGGACAAAATTCGAATGTCAAATAACGATGATCCGCGTGCCGCGGGCGGAGACGGGGGAACTACCGCTGACACGCATCATCCGCCTCCAGGTGCCCGCGTCGTCCCCGCACGACGTTTCGACGGAGGAATGACCGAGCGATGAGCTTCGGAGACCAGAACAACCCCTACGGCGCGCCCCAGGGCGGCGCCCCGGGCTACGCCCAGCAGCCCTACGGGGCGTACCCGCAGGCCGCCCCGGGCGGCTACCCCGCGGCCCCCTACGCGCCGATGACGATGCCCGGCATCACCAAGGCGGCCCGCACGCTGCTGTACGTCGTGGCGGCGATCCACGTGCTCATCGGCGGCTTCTGCATGTGGGGCCTCGCGAAGTTCACGGAGGCCACCGACAAGGTCGAGCCCGGCAAGGTCGTGACCGACGCCAACGGCAACGAGGTGAATGTCGACAAGTTCATCGACGCCGGCAAGGGCGGCCTGGCCTTCTTCGCCACCCTCGCCATCGTCTTCGCGCTGCTCGGCATCCTGCTCGCCGTCCGTTACGGCAAGGGCGGCAACGGCGTGCGCGTCGGAACGATCGTCTACGCCTCGTTCGCGATCATCAGCGGTCTGATCACCGTGGTTCTTCTCGGCCTCGGCCTCCTGACCCTGATCATGGCCATTCTGATCATCGTCTTCGCGGCGAAGCAGGCGTCGGCCCAGTGGTTCCGCCGTCCCCGCCACTGAAGTGACGCGCACATAGCAGTTCACAGTGTGGCCCGGAGGCCCCGCCCCCACCAGGGGGCGGGGCCTCCGTCGTTGCTCCGGCCGTGCATCAGTGGAAGAAGTGCCGCGTGCCCGTGAAGTACATCGTCACGCCCGCCGCCTTCGCGGCCTCCACCACCAGCTCGTCCCGCACGGAACCGCCCGGCTGCACCACGGCCTTGACGCCCGCGGCGGTCAGCACCTCGAGCCCGTCCGGGAAGGGGAAGAACGCGTCGGACGCCGCGTACGAACCGCGGGCGCGCTCCTCGCCGGCGCGCTGCACGGCCAGCCGCGCCGAGTCCACCCGGTTGACCTGGCCCATGCCGACGCCGACCGTGGCCCCGTCCTTGGCCAGCAGGATCGCGTTGGACTTCACCGCGCGGCAGGCGCGCCACGCGAAGGCCAGCTCGGCCAGTTCCCCGGCCGCCAGCGGCTCACCCGTCGCGAGCGTCCAGTGCGCCGGGTCGTCGCCCTCGGCCTGCAGCCGGTCGCGGACCTGCAGCAGCATGCCGCCCTCGACCGGCCGGGACTCCAGCTGCTGCGCGGGCGCGTCGGGGCAGCGCAGCACGCGGATGTTCTTCTTGCGCGACAGCACCTCGACCGCGCCGGCCTCGTAGTACGGCGCCACGATGACCTCGGTGAAGATCTCCGCGACCTGCTCGGCCATCTCCAGCGTCACCGGCCGGTTGACGGCGATGACGCCGCCGAAGGCCGACAGGGGGTCGCAAGCGTGCGCCTTGCGGTGCGCCTCGCCGACGTCCGCGCCGACCGCGATGCCGCAGGGGTTGGCGTGCTTGATGATCGCGACGCAGGGCTCGTCGTGGTCGTACGCCGCCCGGCGCGCGGCCTCGGTGTCGACGTAGTTGTTGTACGACATCTCCTTGCCGTGCAGCTGCTCGGCGTTGGCGAGCCCGCCGGCGGTGCCGTCGGTGTAGAGGGCGGCGGGCTGGTGCGGGTTCTCGCCGTAACGCAGCACGTTCGCGCGCTGGAACGTCGCGCCGGTGAAGGCGGGGAAGGCGCGGAAGGCTTCTTCCTCGTCGGCGGCGTAGTCGCTCGCGAACCAGTTGGCCACCGCCACGTCGTACGCCGCCGTGTGCTGGAACGCCTCGGCCGCCAGGCGCTTGCGCGCCGCCAGCTCGAAGCCGCCGTCCGCGACGGCCTTCAGCACGTCGTCGTAGCGGGCCGGGTTGACCACGACCGCGACGGAGGGGTGGTTCTTGGCGGCGGCGCGGACCATCGAGGGGCCGCCGATGTCGATCTGCTCGACGCACTCGTCGGGCGCCGCGCCCGAGGCCACGGTCTCCCGGAACGGGTAGAGGTTGACGACGACGAGCTCGAAGGGGCGCACCCCCAGCTCGTCGAGCTGGGCGCGGTGGCTGTCCAGGCGCTGGTCGGCGAGGATGCCGGCGTGGACGCGGGGGTGGAGCGTCTTGACCCGGCCGTCGAGGCACTCGGGGAAGCCGGTGAGCTCCTCGACGCGGGTGACGGGGACGCCCGCCTCGGCGATCCGGGCGGCGGTCGAGCCCGTGGAGACCAGCTCCACGCCCTCCGCGTGCAGGCCGCGGGCCAGCTCCTCCAGCCCGGTCTTGTCGTAGACGCTGACCAGCGCCCGGCGGACGGGTCGCTTCGTACCTTCGGCGGTACCTTCGGCGGTCACGGGATCCTCACCTTTCGTCCCTCTATGCGGTAACCGTTGCGGGCCAGGCGACCCACGACCTCGACGAGCAGGGCTCGCTCGGTCTCCTTGATGCGTTCGTGCAGGGCGGACTCGTCGTCCTCGTCCCGGACCTCGACCACGCCCTGGGCGATGACCGGGCCCGTGTCGACACCCTCGTCGACGAAGTGGACCGTGCACCCGGTCACCTTCACGCCGTACGCGAGCGCGTCGCGCACCGCGTGGGCGCCGGGGAAGCTGGGGAGCAGCGCGGGGTGCGTGTTGACGACGCGGCCGCCGAACCGGGACAGGAACTCCTTGCCCAGGATCTTCATGAAGCCCGCGGACACCACCAGGTCGGGCTCGTATGCGGCGGTGGCGTCGGCCAGGGCCCGGTCCCACGCGGCCCGCGTGGGGTGGTCCTGCACCCGGCAGACGAACGTGGGCAGCCCGGCGCGCTCGGCGCGCTCCAGGCCGGCGATGCCCTCGCGGTCGGCCCCGACGGCCACGACGCGGGCGCCGTAGCCCTCCGGGTCGGCGGCGACGGCGTCCAGCAGCGCCTGGAGGTTCGTGCCGGAGCCGGAGACGAGCGCGACGATGCGGGCGGGAGGGCGGGAGGGCGGCGCCACGGTGGGCCCTTTCTCGCGGGTGGTTCTCGTGGTCGGGGGCGCGGACGGCTCTGCAACGGATCGGTACGCGCATACGTCTTTGTATGGTCGTACGAAACGGCGAGCCCGCCGGATACGGGGGACTCTACGAAGCCGCCGGCCGCCAGCAACGATACCGGCACACCGGACCGCCCTCGCGGGACGGGGGCGGGGACGGGAGGTAGCGTCGGGACGGGAGCGGACGGCGACGCGGGAAACGGACCCGGCGCCGTAGGCTCGAAGCGCAGGACGTCACCGAGTTGTCACGTTCACCACATTCACCGCGTTCATCAAGTTCACCAAGTTCACCAGGGGAAGACTCACTCCACATGCCGGACCGACGCCGCCACGCGGCTCACCGCCCCCCGCTGCCGCTGCCCACCGCGCCCGCGCTGCGCGAGGAGCAGCGGGACAACCCGTTCGCGGCGCCGCCGGAGGACCGGCCCGACCAGCCGTGGCAGCCCCGGCGCCCGGCCGGGGACGGCGAGGAGGGCGGGAACGGCACCGACGGGCCCGGCGACCGGCCCGCGTGGGGCAGCCAGTGGAGCAACCGTCAGCCGGACCGGCAGGGCGACGGCTGGGGCGGCCCCGGCGGCCCGTCCGGCGGCCCCGGCGGCGGCATGCGCTGGGACCCGACCGACCCCGCCCAGCGGCGCGCCCGCTACGCCCTGCTCGCCGGCATGTGGGGCTTCTTCTTCGCGCTCTTCGGCATCCCGCAGGTGGCCCTGCTGCTCGGCGCCCTCTCCGTCTACTGGGGCGTCAGCTCCCTGCGCGCCAAGGCCAAGCCCCGCGACCCCGACACCCCGCTCCCGCCGCCCACCCCGGGCGGCCTCCGCCCCCAGACGACGGCGGCGGTCAGCGGCCTGGTCACGGGCGGCCTGGCCCTCGCGATCGTGGCGGCCACCTTCGCGTTCCACCTGGTCTACCGCGACTACTACACGTGCGTCGACGACGCCCTGACCCAGAAGTCCCAGGACGCCTGCGTGAAACACCTCCCGAAGCGCCTGCGGCCGCTGCTGGGGAACCAGGACTGAGGTGTCCGGTCGCCGGGGCACCCGAGGCACGGGGCTGCCCGGCGACCGGTGAGTCTTATCGCCCGGGGCCCCTCCCGGTGCCTGAGCGCGACTGCGGCAACTGGAACCGTTGTGCCGCCGGACCCGGCCGGGGCTCGGCAGGCCTAGGTCCTTGGGACTGCCCGTCGGGAGGTCTCACCCCCGGAGAGGTCAGTCGGGCGGCTCTGGCCATGGCACTGCGCGGTCCAGGAGCGGCTGCATTCTCAGGTTGCGACGTACCGCCACTGCGGACCAGCTGCCCGTGCGGCCCCTGGACTGTCGCCGACCTCCGCTCCTGCGCATGGCCTCCTTCTGTTTGCCGGGGTCGAGAAGTGGCCTGCATGGACGCCTCGACCAGGGCCTCGGCCGCGTGGTCCCACGAGTACGCCTTGAGCGCCTCCCGGAGCTGCTTGGCATTCTCTCGTCGCTGAGGAAGGTCGGCCTTCAGCTCACCGATGGCCTTGGCCCAGCTCATGAACCGGCGGTCCGGGTTCTTCGGCTCCGGGACGATGCACGGCTGCCCGATCTCGGGCGCGATCCTTCCCTTGTCGCCGAGAAACTGCGCGGCGCCGCTCTCCTGGTTCACAAGGACGGGCACGCCGTGACCTGCTGCTTCGGTGGCCACGAGGCCGAAGCCCTCGTGCTTGGACGGCATGATGACCGCATCGGCGTTGATGATGTCGTTCTTCAGCTCATTGTCGTCCTTGGTGAACGGCTTGATCGTGAAGTTTCCCTTGCCGGCAATCCGTTCGGCCGCTTTCAGTGATTTATCGAGCGTTTCGGGGTCGGCACCACGTACGGTGAGGTGGACGTCAACACCTCTGTCGTTCAGGAACTTCACGGCGCGCAACGCGTCGTCGACACCCTTCAGCGAATCGTCCGTCCGCCCCATGACGAGAAGGTTGAACCGTCCCGCGTGCGGGCCACGCTCCACCAGCTCCTCGATCTTCACGCCGGGAATGAGCTGGTGCGAGTCGGGTACGTGCTGCCCTGTCGACGACAATCGCTCGGCTTCCACGGTCAGCAGGGGGCCGACGCCGACGACCACATCCGCGCGGTCCATCACCTCACGCTCGATTCGGGAGTCCCGTGCAGCCTTGGCCTGAGCGTGCGCCGGGTCATGGGCGTACTTGACCTCGGCAAGCCGTTCCGGGCTGGTGTGCAGGAAGTGCGCGACCTTCGCATCCGGGTACCAGCGTTCCCGCAGCTCGGCGGCGGCTGGCCCGGAGAACCGGGAGTGGCCGACGATCAAGTCGAAGGGACGCTCCTGCGGATCGGGGAGACCGTGAGCGCGGGGATCGATCGTGGACTGGAACTGTATCCACGCGCGGCCCTCCGCGCCCTCCGGTACCGGGGGAGTCGAGACCATCCGCGCACCCTGGTGGGGCTGCGTGTCGGGGTCGGCGGTGAAGAGCGTCACGTCGTGATCTTTGGCAAGTGCCTCGGTGATGTGCTGGTTGAACACCGGAATGCCACCGCCGCCCATGCCGCTGATGTTGGAAACGACGAGAATGCGGTACCGCTTGTCTGTCATGTGGCGCCCTCCCCTCAGAATCCGGAGTGGGCGCGCAGCTCACGGCCGATTCCCCAGATGAGGAACTGGCCAAGCTCGTAGGCGCTGTAGTGGATGAGCCCCGAGTGGCGCCCCGGCGTCAGGCGCGCCGCAAATTCGTCGAGGATCTCCGCGAACACCAGAGCGCGGGTGGCCGAGATCACCACGTTCTCGGCCTCACCCCGGTCGGGGTAGTACTGCCGCTGGTACTCCTTTGGTGTCCAGGGTGTGGCTCCCTTGGCATTCAGCTCACGCCAGTCGGCGGCTTCTTCCTCGAAGGGCACCGGCACCGCCTCGTCCCCGGGACCGGACACGAGCCCCACGACCCCGTGCCGCGCCGGGTCGATCTGCTCGTACTCCTCGCGCCACGCCGGCGCCGGCTGGCCGGCCAGCATCTGCCGGATGTCAGCTGCCGCCACGGCCGTCTTCAGATGGACAGTGAAGTCCAGCGAACCCATCAGCGACTCCGGTGAGGGCATCGGTTCCGCCGCGTGCCAGGCAGCGCGGCGCAGCGTCTCGAACCGCTCCGGGAGATCGGGCAGCTCCGACACCCGGCGGGAGACGGGAGAGATCCAGGGAGAGCCCCCCGGGTACGGTGTGGGTGTGGTGACGCCCAGCGGAGCCCGCAGAGCGTCCGCGGCCTCGTGCGCCACAGCGCCGAGGTCCGCAGCACCCGGGCCGATGGTGACCTCGGGCCGTCCCGGAGCCAGCCGGTGGAACAGCTCAGGAAAGATGCCGATCATTCCGAAGTACGGTGCTGAAGGGATCACCACACAGGACCCGGGCTCCATGTAGTAGTCCCAGTAGGGCTTCCCACGCTCCACGAGGTACCCCGGGTCGGCGTCGAGCCGCTGTTTCCAGTCCCGCACCGCTTCGTCGAAGGTGAGCGGGCGGTCCACGCCGCCAGGGGCGCGCCGCGAGATCAGATGCCGCGCCGGGTCGGACGCCTCACCGGGCTGCGGCGCGCCGAGCGCGGCCTCGGCGTCGAGCAGCACCTGCTCCAGGTGCTGCCATGCCTTCCGCCACGCAGCAGGCCATTCCGACTCTTCGTCCTCGTCCCGCCAGTGGGGCCCCATCTGAGCCCACATCATCCGGGCCGCCGCGGAGTACAGACGGTCGTACGCGTCCATCAGTTCGGACTTTTCACTCATGTATCGCCTCTCATGTCGTGCCGGGCGCAGCCGTGCACCCGGTCCGTTCGCTACTGGCGATGGCGTGCCGTCACGCCGGGTACGGCTCCGCCACCGGTACGTCCTTCGCTCGGTGGCCCCCCGCCCGGCACCCGGCGAACGGCCCGTCCGGGTCCCTCAGCGTCTGCATCACGGGGGTCAGGAAGTCGCGGTGCCACATCGCCGGACCGGTCGGTCCTCCATTCGTCCCCGTGAGCTCCTGCCAGGCGAGCCACAACCCATGGAGCTGTGCCACAGCCTCGAGGTGCTCCCACCACTGCGGGCACCACGGTGCTCGCGAAGTGACCTCTCTGCCGTACACGGGAAGCAGCAGTTCACTCACCCAGTACGCCAGCCCTTCCATCGCCGCCCGCTGGTCCTCGCCCTCGAGGTAGAGGATGAAGGGCGCTCCGGCCTGTCCGGCGTCAGTGCCCGGTTCGTTCATGTACGTGTCGCCCCCTCCGCGGCCCGCCCCGTGATTGCTTTGACTTCCGCCTGTGCCGCCGCCTGGATGTGGCCGGCCCCCGGCTCCTGGTACCAGGGCCTCAACCGGATCAGTGCCGGCTTTACACCGGTTGCGAGGAGAAGCGCGGTCCCCTTGGGCAACGCCCGGATGCGATCGGCGGGCATGATGCGCTGAAGGCGGTACGAAGTCGAACGCGTCCGGGTGGAGCCGCTCTTCGAGTAGCTAACGGTGCTCACGTCGTGTTCGCCGACGAGCCGTGAGATCTTCTCGATGAAGTCGGCGTCGTCGAGACCGGCGCCGAGCAGCTTGATGGTGGCGGCGCCCCACAGGGCGTCCATACCGGCCTCTCCCCACACCCGGCTGCCCTGCCGGTAGCTCTGAAGCAGCGTCACGACGTTGATGCCGCGGGACCCGAAGTGGGAGTAGAGGTCGGGCAGGTCGGAGATGCGGCAGACGTTCGCGGCCTCGTCGAGCACAGCCGTCATGGGTGGTTCAAGACGCCCGCCCATGCGCTCGGCGGCCACGACGCCGGCACGCAGCGCCGAGTCGGCCACTGCGGCGATCACTCCTGCGGCAGAGCCGCCACCGTCCTTCGACAGCAGGTAGAGGGTGTCCCGGCTCAGTGCGTGGGTGTCCGGCTGGAACTGTGGCACCCGGGGGTCGGGGGTCACCCAGGCGGCAATCTTCGGATCGAGGAGGCAGGCCACGCACTGCCGTGCCGTCTCGTAGATGCCGTCGCGCGTTTCCACCGCGCCCCTGATCGTGCCCTGCAATTGTTCGGCGAGTGCCTCCATGCCCGCATCCCGAAGCAGGTCCACGGGGGTGCGGTCCGCCGGGTCCGCCAGCCAGGAGAGGACGTCCCGGACTTGACGCCCCCCGCGATTCGCCGCGTGGAAGAGGGCGGTGAGGGTGTTCTGCGCGGCCGAGATCCAGAAATCCCTCTTGGACGCGTCGTCGTTGACCGCTCCGATGAAGTGACCGGCCAGCCGGCGGGCACCCTCTACGGTCGCCGCATCGGCAAGCATGTCCCACCACATCTCACGTGGAGAGTGTGCAATGCCCTGAGGGTCGAAGGTCCACACCGTGCCCACCTTCGCCCGCTCGGCCTTGGTCACGGTGTAGACATCGGCCTTGTTGGAGGTGAGCAGCACCGACCCGCGCGCCCGCAGGACGCGCGGCACGGCGATGCCCGTGGACTTGCCCGCCCGGGGAGCCATCAGGTCCAGCTCGACGTCCTCGAAGGAGGATCTCAGCTCTGGGCCCTTGGGCTCGAGGTTGCCCAGGAGGTTACCTGTGTCGTCGGGGTCCAGGTGTTTGACCCCAGCTAGCACCGGCCGCAACTGCCGGGCACGCTCCGCCGCCCCCTTGGGCAGCAGTCCGGCCAGTTCCCGCGGTCCGGCCAGGCCCGTCGGCCTCTTGCCGCGGCGCCCGAAGAGCCACAGGACCGCTACGCCCGTGCCGGCAAGGAGCAGGAGTGTGAGTACCCAGAACAACCAGGTCGGCGGGGCGGGTACGTAGGCCGACCCGGGACCCCGGACCACGGTCATGACGGCTGTCGTCGCCGGGTCGTCGTACACCCACTTCGGCCACCCCCGCCCGGACAGCACCCCCGCGAGCGGAGCTGTCAGCAGCGTGCAGGCCACAGCGGCCGCGCCGACGAGCACCAGAACCGGTACCAGGAGCGAGTCGTCACCCGAGCCGACGCCGCCCGGCTTGTTGGCAGTCCCCAAGGTCAGACCACCATCCGCTCGTCCGTCTCGAAAAGACGTTTTTCGGTGTGGCTCAGCATGAGCTGCACCGCGTGGGAGCCGCCGCCGCGGCCGACCTTCCACAGCGCACGACCTCGCTGACCGGCGCCCCACGAGCCGATGAGGTCACATTCTGCGTCCGTGAGGCCGATGGCTTCGCGCGTGAGGTTGAGCGGCTTCGTGTCCTGGGCCAGCTGGATCCGGGTCTCGCACGAGGCGATGAGGTCCTTGGCGATCGCCACGGCCTCCGAACCAGCGGCGCCGACCGCCTCGAAGTCCGAGAGGCGGTGGGTGGCCAGCAACTGGATGGTGCCGGTGGCGCGGGAGAGGCGAAGGTCCGCGTCGACCTTGCGGACCATGGCCGCACCACCGCTGCGCATCTGGCGCCAGAGTTCGTCGCGTACGACGATCCAGGGGCGTCCGCCGGGGCGGTCGATGGCCGACTGCGCCCAGGAGGAGACGCAGGTGAGCACCATGGCGACGGTCTCGTCGCCGTAGTGCTGGAGGGCGGAGATGTCGACGGACTGGATCGGGGCGTCCCAGTCGAGGCCGATGCTCGTCTGCTCGTCGAACAGGCCACCAAGGTGGCCAGTGATCATTCCGCCGAGCGCGGAGCGGAGGGAAGCCATCTGCTCGCGTGCGGTCTGTACATCGTCCCCCCGCACGCGCAGTTCCCGCGCCATGGCGTCGGTCGGATCCTTGAGCCGCTGGTACACGAGCGGCAGGGTGGGCACCGACAGGACGGTCTGCCCGTGGAGTTCACCCGTGACCTCGCGCAGCGCAATGTCCAGGCACTCCTCCTCCTGCGGGCGCAGGAACCGCTTCAGCTGGAGCTCCAGCAGCGCCTGCAGCAGGGTGAGGCGGCGGCGGTGGATCTCCTTCAGGCGGGACTGCAGTTCGGTGCCACTGACCTTGTCCAGGTCGTAGCCGAGCGGACCGGCGTCCAGCGGGTTGAGCCGGCCGGGCAGGCCGGGGCCCAGCCGGACCGGCTCGACGCCCAGGTGCTGGCACAGGGCCTGGTACTCGCCCTTGACATCGCCGGCGATCAGCGTGCGGTGGCCCAGTGCCATCAGCCGGAAGCAGAGGGCCTTGATGTGGGCGGACTTCCCCGAGCCGGGAATGCCGGTGACCATCACGTTCGGGTTGGTGGCCAGCCCCTCCTTCACCCAGGCTGCCGGATGCGCGGAGAATGCCTGCATCGTCAGCGTGTTCCACCCGATGTAGACGCCGATCGGCGGCAGGCTCGCCGCGTGCAGGAAGGGGTAGATGCCGCTGGCACGGTCGGTGTCGGCCCGGAACACCTCGGCTTTGGCCATCGAGGCCGCGCGGCCCGCGAACGGGTGGGTCCACCCCTTCTTCGGGGCGACCCGCATCGCGGTCTCCGGGTCCTCCAGCAAGCGCGAGCGCCGCATCTCCCGCGCGCTGAGTTGCTGCGGAGGCGCAGGGGACTCGGCGGTGGCATTGATCAGCTCGGTCAGTGGCGCGGCCTTGAGGCGGGTGTCGTCGTCCGCACGACGGGTGAACAGGCCCATCAGATACCGATCCTTCGGTCCGGCAGCCCCTGGCCCAAAGGCAGGGCCGCGACAGCGAACGCCGAATCCTGAGCTCCCCATACGCGCCGCAGCTCCAGCCCGGCGTCCGAGGCATCGGCCTGAAGCTCCGCGCAGGCCGTCTCCAACTGGTCCAGGTCTGTGACGGTGACGGCAAGCATCGCCGTCAGCCGCACGACGCCGTGGCCCGAGGCTCGCGCCATGTCCTGGGCTCGCGCCGTCATGGCTTCCAGGCGCTCGTCCTCCGACTCCGCCCGGCCTGTCTTGGCACGGAATCTGCGCGCGGTGTCCCGCTTGGTCTTCTCCCTTGCCAATTCCTGGCGGGCCTTGGCCGGGCCGACCGGCTCGTAGACCAGGCTCATCGAACGGCGGGCGTTGGCACGAGGCCGCAGCAGCGGCTGCAGGAACGTCGCGTACACCTCGCTCTTGGGGAAGCCACGGACCTGGTAGCTCACCGTCCATGCCCCGTCGTGCCGGTACAGACCCCAGCCGCTCTCTGCGGCCGCCGGCCCGGCCAGCGCCGGGTCCACCCCGCGCGGCGTGCCCGTCCACTCCGGGTTCTCCGCCGACGTGTTCCGCGACGACAGCATCAGCTGCGCCTCCGGGTCGTAGGCGGTACGGATGGCCTGGGCCACCCCTCGGGGAGTGAGCCACTCCAGGACCTGCAGGCCCGCGCTGGACAGCGAGCTGTGCATGGCCTGCACCTCGCGCACCAGAACGGCAGCCGCACCGATCTGCCCACCGCCGGCACCCTTGATGGCCAGGCGGGCCCGCGAGGAGGACAAGGTCACTGCCAGGTATGTCTCGCGCACGGTCGCGGTCGGTCCGGCACCAGCCATGAGCTCCTCGAGCGCCTGTACTGCCTGGGCCGGGGCTTCGGGAGACAGGTGGCGCTCGGTCCACCCCCGCAGCGCCGCGCCGTCATCGGGCAACGAGCGCTGGTGGACACTGACGCGCGTGATCGCGCCGCCCTCCTTGCACAGCGACCGCAGGTAGGCCGCCCACGCCTTCACGCGCGCGTTCTGCTTGTCGGTGTCCACCAGCGCCAGGCCGGGGAAGGACACCCGGCAGATCGCGGTGTACGTGCCGTCGACCGGGTTGTGCATGACGCCCAAGGTCCCGCCCAGCCCGTCGGGGGCCTCCAGCAGATGCAGACGTGCCAGCACCCCGGGCAGGTCCATGGGCTGCTGCCCGTCCTTGGTGCGCGGGGCGAACACCCCGGAGAAGAAGATGTTCCGTTTGGTGGCCACGGCGATCTGGTGCCTTACTGCGAGAGCGATCCATTCGTCCGCGCTGAGGCCCAGCACCCGCCCGTAGGCAAGGAGGAGCAGCAGCGCGGCGAGGGGAAGACAGACGAATGCGGCGCCCCAGCTGTGCATGTAGACGGGGGTCAGGGCAATGATCGAGGCAGCGGCCACCAGGCAGAAGCCGAGCCCGGAGAGGTTGCCGATGAAGCCCGAGCGCTCCGACTGCCAACCACTGTAGAGATTCGGTGCGGACACCGGTCAGCTCCCTTCCGAGTTCGGCGCGGGCGGTAGCTGCGCCAGTTTCGTGGGCACCGGATCCCCCAGTGGGGGCTCAGTGGCCCCGGTGGCTATGGCCGATGGGCGCTGGGTCTCCTGCGTCGGTGACTGCGCGGGGACCGGTGGGGGCTCGGACTCCCTCGCCTGTGACGGAGCGGCGTCGGTTGTCGGGGCAGCTGTCTGTGCGTCGAGCCGACGGGGGACGATTACCTGGCTTGCGCCCTGGGCGCCTTGATCCAGGCCTGCATGCGCGGCGGTGTTGGCCCCGGCGGTCTCGAGCATGTTCTTACCGGCGGCCGCGACCTGGAACCCCATGCCCACGCTGCCCTTGAGCTGCGACCCGAAGCTGCCGGAGCCGCGCATCTTGGACGCCAACGCATCCGCGCTCTTGGACCAGAAGCTGCCGGACGCACCGCCGTTGCCGACGGTTGCCGCATTGTCGTCCTCCACGGCCTGCGTGTAGCCGCTGCCGTCGCCCACGGTGCCGGGCCCGGCAAGGGAAGGCTGGTTACCGCCGAACGCCGAGGAGACGCTTCCCCCGATCACCCCCATCAGTCCCGCGGCAGCCGCGTTACCAGAGCCGTTGCTGGTAAACGTCATGAATTTCGCCAGCACGGGCCAGGCGAACGCCGCCAGAATGAAGATGAGCAGGCCGGCGAGAACGTTGTAGATACCGTCGCCCTTGGCCATCGCGCTGAAGCCGATGCTGAAGCAGATTACGATCACCGGCTTCATCAGTACGAGCGCGATCAACGCGTTGCGGGTCTTCGGCCACCACTCACGTGTGGCATCCGCCATCTGACCGGCCAGTACCAGCGGCATAACGGTCACCAGGACCATGATTCCGGCTTGGCGCATCAGCATCTCGATCCACAAGGCGCCGATGGCGACGATGCACAGCACGCCGATGACGATGGTCACGCCCACTGCCTGCGCCAGAACGCCCGTGCCACCGACCAATGCGGCGCCGGTGGCCGTAGCCCCGCCCGCGCCCACCAGGCCGGCAAAGAGCTTCCCCAACTGGACCTGCATGGCCTTGGTGGCGTCGCCGTCGCCACTTCCGCCACCGTCGAACGTGTAATTGACCAACGCCGTGCTGAGCGTGTCCGACCAGTTCAACGCTGTCTGGGTCGCGGTGATGTAGACGGATATCACCAAAGCCCACTTCGCCAGCCCCGTGACCGCAGTCACCAACGGGCCGCCCTGCTGGGAGACTGCCAACTTTCCGAACTGGATCAGCAGCAAGAATGCGGCAACCAGCGCCGAAAGGGCCCACATGATGCCCGCAATCGGCCCGATCCCGGTCTTCTTCAAGTCGATCGTGGAGAAGCTGTTGAACGCCTTCGCAAACTCCTTGAGCAGCCATACCACTGATTCGCCGATTGCTGCAGCGGCAGCCTTCAAGGCATCCGAGGCAAGCTTGGATATCTTGCCGGCGATCCAATTGCCCACTTCTGCCGGAAGCGACCCTTGGTCCGTGGCCTTCCTCTGGCACTCCTGAAAAGGCTCACCCTTCTTCACGCATTCGGTGAGGCGTTTTTTCACCTCCTCGTAGCCGGGCTGCTTCGAATCAGCCTTCTCCTCCCAGCGCTTCAGCTCATTTTCGTTGATTTTCTGCTGATCTTCGGGTTTTTTCGAGTCCTCGTATTCACAAATTCCCGTTCCTGCCGGAAAGTCCTGGCAGTCGTCCGGACGGCGACAAGGCCCCTTCTCGCCACTGTTGACCTGTTGGGAATAGTTGCAATACTCGCCGGTCTTTTTATTGATACCGATTATGTCGCCATAAGCCTGTGCTTCCGCGAATTCTTTCGGGTACGGCGCCGGGGGCTTGGCGCCAGCCATGGCCGGCGGTGCCGCAATCACCAGAAAGGCCATGAGGGCGCAGGCAAGGGTGCTCGCCCAGGCCAGCGCTCTACTCAACGACAACCCTCCGCCACTGGTCCTGCCATGCATAGGGGCTATTGATGTCATACGTGACTGGGCCGCGCACCAAGTTCTTGTACTGAGGTTCCTCTGTCAGCTTCCAGTCGCCGTCCTGCCACTTGTAAATGGCGTAGGTCGTCTCATCCCTCAAGGGCTCATTGTCGGCTGGCTTGTCGGGCGTCGTTGCGTATCGGTCAAATGACATCCAGACTTCAACGACGTCCTCCTCGTCATCCAGGGCACGTATTCGTGCCGCCTTGACCTGTGTAATGATCGACAATCCCCCGGGGGTGTCGCCCGACGGCGGCAAGCCTGCCCTTTCGCGCATTTTCCGAACTTCTGAAACTCGGCGGTCGACGGTGTCTTGCGAGTCGCGCGAGACAATCACGCTCAGCTGTTTTCTGGCGAAAGAATCGCTGAGAATGTCCAACTCTTGCTGATGTCGTACTGCGGCTGACAGAGCCCCCCCGGCGCCACGCGTGAAGCCGACACTGACGCCGTCCTTCATCGACTGCCCCTTCCTCACCAGCCACGGCCTCGCCGTGCCAGGCGTGAAGGTCTTCCCTGGTGATGGAGAGTTCGTCGGTGCACTCTTCGTGGGGTTCGCGACTGTTGGCACCGCCTTCCTACCCCCCGTGAGGTAGGTGAGCGCAAAGACCACGCCACCTACTACGAGCGCCGCAACTGTCGCACCGATGACCAGGAGTCGAAGACGTGCCCTGCGTGCCTTGCGGTCGAAGTCCATCGGGGTCACCCGGCCTTGGCCATGTTGTAGAAGGCGAGGACCAGGCCGGCGGTGACGCCGATGCCGAGGCCGGAGATGAGGGACCAGACGATGGCCTGCTTGCCGCGGGCAGCGAGGCCGCCGCGCTCGGTGTTGTGTCCGATGGCCACGGCGCCCCAGCCGCACAGGCCGCCGAGGACGGCCAGGAAGAGGCCGATGCCGGCGGCCCAGCCGAGGATCTGGCCCGTGGGTGTCTTGAGGGCGCTGGGGAGTTCCGGCTTGAAGTCGGGCAGGGGGCCGTCGGCGAGGACGGTCATTGCAGTGTGCATCATCTGGCTCATCTGGCCACCCTTCAGGTGGTAGGTGATGGATTCAGAGAACGTGCGCGGCAGCGGGCACGGCGGCCGGCGGCAGCGGCTCGCCCCACGTCGCATGCGCTGCCGCGAGCACCGCCCGGACGAGTTCGGAGGCGGCTGCGAGCGTGCGTGGCTTGAGGCGACCGGGCTGCGCCATGCCGGTGCTGCGGATCTGGGGGTCGTAGGGCACGCCGATCACCGCACCGACCCGTGCCTGAAGCATCGTTTCTGCGGCACGCACTTGCGCAGGCCATCGGCCATCGCCCGTGGCGACGAGGGCCACGACGGTGCGTTGCAAGGGGAGTCCCTCCGCAATTGCTGCCTGTACGGCTGACTGCAACGCGAGAACACCGGCCCCCGACGCCGCAGCGCACAGCACCGGGACGGTAAAAGGCAGTGAGCACCAGGCCGCACTGAGGCCAGTACGTCCCTGCGCCCGGGCAGCAACGAGGTCGTGGGCTACCGGGTGACTGGTGTCCGCCACAACCGCCTGCCAAGCACCAGCTGCAGCGAGTTGATACCAGGCAGCCGGCTCCTGGGGCAACGGCAGCGGGGCGTCGGACCACTCCTGGTGGTCGGTGAGGACGTGCCAGATCCCCCCCTCGGCGGTGTGACACCGGGACGCTGCAGCCAGCACCTGACGCCGCGTCATCAGTTGGTCCGCCGGCAGCGAGGCCAGCCCGCCCCCCGATTCAGTTGGCCACGCGGGCCACGGCGAGGCGAGGCGAGGACCGGTATCCAGAGCCACTGCCGAGCAGATTGATGCCAGCGAACTCGTCAACAGCGCCACGACGGTGGATCGGCCACTACCCCCCGTAGCGGCCATGACCGGTACTACGACTCTCGCGTGCGTGGGCAACTGCATGGCTGGTTGCGGCGCCTTGGCCACCCTTCCCCCGAATTTTCAACTGCATTGGACAGCCCTACCCCCAGCTGCCCGTCGTGGGATAAGTCTAAGGTCAGGTCATGACAGCGCAGAGCCGGATGGATTTGTCGACTAAGAGTCAGACACGCCTCATCCCCACTCGACGAAGTGATGAACCTCTGTCCGCATTGGGGCGACTATTCACCAAATCGCCCGCTTGTGGATCACATCACGACGCTCGTTGATGCCACGTCATCCCCTTTTGCCTGGTGTGACAATGTCACCGCCGATGTTGGCGGCCGCGCTCGCTCGACTCCACGTCTGAAGGACTTGCGTCGACTGCTGGAGCGCGCCGCGGCCATCGGCGCCCAGGACAAGGGGGGATGAGTGGGCGCCAAACGGGGACTGCTGCTTGCAGCTGGAATAGTGCTCTTGGGGCCGATCGCCCTGGCACTCGCACTCATCCTGCTCATTGCATCACTCGGCGACAGTGGTGGCTTCAATGCCAGTGCTGCTGGCGGCGGTCTCAAGGTAGGAAAGGGTGGTGTTCCCGCTCAGTACGCCGGACTCGTCCAGGCAGCCGCCGACAGCTGCAAGGAGGGACTGCCGGCGTCCATTCTGGCGGCTCAGCTGTCGGCCGAGTCGGGGTTCGACCCCACGGCATCGTCGAGAGCCAACGCAAAGGGAATTGCGCAGTTCATCGACAGCACGTGGGCGACGGAAGGCGTCGACGGCAACGGCGATGGCAAGAAGGACGTCTGGGATCCGGCGGATGCCATCCCTGCCCAGGGAAAGATGATGTGCGACCTGCTGAGGCAGTTCAAGAAGCATCCCGATTACAACGGCTCCCCCATCGAGCTGGCGCTCGCCGCATACAACGCCGGACCGTACGCGGTCGAACGCGTCAAGGGCATCCCCCAGAACGGCGAGACCCCCGGGTACGTCGCCGACATCATCAGGGAATCGAAAAACTTCGCGGCGGCCGACGGCGGAGGCGGATCCTTCACCGATGGCCAGCAGAGCTGGAAGCTCAACAACCCGAGAAGCGTCGATGAGGCCATCGCCTGGGCCAAGGCCCACGCCGGCGATGGATCCTCCAGCGGCTGGTACAACCGTTGTCTCGCCTTCACGGCGATCGTCTACGGCTGGAACGTCTCCGGCGTGCAGTACGCCATCGACCATTACGGCGTGGTGCCCAAGGAAATGCAGCACACCGACCGCAACCCTCCCCCCGGTGCCCTCATGTACTGGGACACGGGCAGTCGCGCCGGACACATCGCCATCTACCTCGGCCAAGGAAAGATCGTTTCCAATGACATCCTGCGCCAGGGGTACATCGACGTCGTGGATGCCGACGCGATCGAGAAGAAGTGGGGAGCCAAGTACGTAGGCTGGACGCCGCCCTACTTCCCCAATGCCGGATGAAACGTTTCTTCTGAACTGGAAAGCGCTATGCGACTCCCCGTGCAGCACGACGACGACCCCATGCTCCCGTGGGGTACCGTCACCGCGGATTTCTGGGCGACCACCCACCAACAGGACGACACAACGGACCAGTCTGCGCCCCCCGTACCGTCGGAACCGGCTGTCCGGGAGCCCGTCGCTGACGGCGGCGCCGACGAGTCGGTGCCACCACCCCCGCAGCCCTACCAGCAGAGAATCGCTGCGGTCACGGCTGCCTTCAGCACAGCTCAGGACTCGGAGGCACTCGCGGCAGCCGAGGCCGAGGCCCAACTCCTTGACCAGGAGATCACCGCGCAGTACGGGCCGGCGCACCCGTACACGATCAACATCCGGGAGCTGCGGGGCTGGCTGGCCCACGTCAAGGGGCAACATGGCGTGGCAACTCGTTGGTACCTGCATACGGCAGGCTTGCAAGGGTCTGCGCTGGGGCCCCGTCACAGAATGACCCGCGAGTCGGCCCACCGCGCCGCCCACACCTGGAACAGCATCACCGACTACGAGGAAGCCCTCGGCCTGAGCTCCGAACTGCTGGACGTACTGGCGGCCAGCAGCGGCGAGGGCAGTGCGGCGTTCCGCTCTGTCCTCGCTCGCGTGAGGAAACTGCGGGCAGGACGGCCGAAGGAACCCACCCGCAGAACGGTGTCCTGACCGCGGTGCGGCTCACTGCGCAGCCGGGTCAATCGCCTGGGGCGGCTGTTCCTGCGGTTCGAACGCCGGGACCAGGTCGCCCGAGGCGTTCTTCAGCGCTGCCCAGCGGGCCTCGCGGGAGGCCGGGTCGTGCCATTCCTGGGGCGCCGCCTCCGGGGTGGGCGGCGGGGTGGCGCGGTCGCGGCGCGGTTTCTTCCACCAGGGGCGGCGTTCGCGGGCAGGGCCGGGCCCCGGGCTCGCGGGGGCCGGGGCCTGGTGGGGCGAGAGCGACGGCTCGGACCTCGCCGCTGGCGGGGGGTCCGCCAGTTCCGGCGGCTCCGGGGACGGGGACACCGGCGGGCGGCGGTCCGCGTCCTGGCGGGGCCTCAGCGGGAGCGTCTCCGGCTCGTACGTGACCGTTTCCGCCGCCTCCGGCACCGGCGCGCCCGGCACGCGGAACCCGAACCATTCGGCGAGAGAGCGCCACCAGGAGCGCCGCTCAGGCGCCACGGCAGGCCCGGCAGATACAGGCGCCACCGGGCGCGGGGCCGGTTCCTCCACCGCGAGGCCCAGCGTGTGGCCGACCCGGCGCCAGCCCCTCAGCCGTTCCGTACGCTCCCGCATGACCTCACCCTCCCGCGCCCGCAGCACCGTGCCGCGCCGCCACCGCACGACGAGCGCCCCCGGCACGCCCACCGCCGCCGCGCAGGCCGCGACCGTCGCACCCATGCGCCAGCCGCACGGGCCGAACGCGGCGAGCGTCGACCGGCCCACCGGGCCGCCCGACGCGTAGCCCAGCGCCATCGTCAGCACGCCGCACAGCACCGCGCCCAGCACGGCCGTCGCGGCCGTCTCGCACCGTCCCGGCAGGTCGTCGTCGCGCCGTACCGCCGCCCTGGCCAGTGCCGCTCCGGTGGCGGCCGTGACCGCCGCGGCGGCGGCCAGGCCGGCCGGGCCCGCCGGGCCGGGCGCGGGCAGCGCCGCCAGCAGCGGGAAGTCGGGCAGCCGGGGCCGGGGCGGCGCGGCCACCGCGAGCGGGGCGACGACGCTGCCGGCGCCTACCGTGAAGCCGGTGCCGAGCCCGTACGCCGCGGCCCACACGACGGCGTTGGGCAGCAGCGCGGCACACAGCACCGCCACGGACACCCGCCCCGACCAGACCGGCGACAGCTGGGCGAACGCCTCGCGCGCCAGCCCGGCGTGCAGGCCCAGCGCGGCGGCCAGCAGAAGCGTTCCGCCGATGAGCAGCGTGACGGTGGCGGCGATACCGGCGCGGACCACCCCGGCCAGGTGGTCGTGCGTGAACCAGCGGCGCACCGCGGCGGGCACCACCCGGCGCACGGCGGGCGGCGCGGGCCATCCGGGGCGCCCTGCCGCCGTCCACACGCCCGCCCCGATGAACACCGCCGCGCACAGCGGGACGAAGAGCAGCGCGCTCAGCGGCGCGACGCGCACGGGGCCGTACGACGCGTAGAGCACGGCGGCCGCAGCCACCAGCAGGTAGCCGCCCAGCATGGCGGCGAAGGCGGTGCGCGGGGGTGGTCCGGGGGCCTCGGGCGGCCAGTCCTCGGGCGGGTCGAGGGCGTGCCGCGCGGCCCGGTAGAGCAGCGTGCAGGGCACGACGGTGCAGGCCAGCGGCGTGAGGCCGACGGGGACGGTGCCGCTGCCGAGCTCGGTGCCGCGGACCAGGTCGGCGCCGTGCGCCAGCAGCC
This sequence comes from Streptomyces mashuensis, assembly GCF_014654785.1. GTDB lineage: Bacteria > Actinomycetota > Actinomycetes > Streptomycetales > Streptomycetaceae > Streptomyces > Streptomyces mashuensis. Next base: position 309,180 of record NZ_BNBD01000005.1, on the reverse strand, counting down.
AGACGTCGGCGGCGACGCGCAGCGCTCCGCCGGGGCCGCTGTCCGGGTACGGCGAGATGATCCACAGGGCCAGCACGGCCATGGAGAAGACGCCGAGCCCGAGGCCGGCGGCGAGCACGCCGCCGAGGAACACCGTGCTCGCCGCCGACCCGCCGGCCGGCGCGGGGCGGTGGGGCGACGACGGCGGGGTGCCGTGCTCGGCGTACAGGCTCACGGGGGCCATGCTGCCAAGAACGCACCGTTGGTGCCTGTAGCTGGCATTTGACCGTCGTGTCGCTTTCGCCCGGGAAGAGCAGACGGCCCCCGGACGGGCAGCGGTACGGCGGCGGGCCCGCACCCCCTCGCAGGGGTGCGGGCCCGCCGGGAACCTCGCGGAACCGGTCTACGGTCAGCCGGCGAGCGCGGCGCGCGCCAGGCGGGCCGTCTCGGACGGGGTCTTGCCGACCTTCACGCCCGCGGCCTCCAGGGCCTCCTTCTTGGCCTGCGCGGTGCCGGACGAACCGGACACGATCGCGCCGGCGTGGCCCATCGTCTTGCCCTCGGGGGCGGTGAAGCCGGCCACGTAGCCGACGACCGGCTTGGTGACGTGCTCCTTGATGAAGTCGGCCGCACGCTCCTCGGCGTCGCCACCGATCTCACCGATCATGACGATCAGGTCGGTCTCGGGGTCCTCCTGGAACGCCTTGAGGGCGTCGATGTGGGTGGTGCCGATGATCGGGTCACCGCCGATGCCCACGCAGGAGCTGAAGCCGATGTCGCGCAGCTCGTACATCATCTGGTAGGTCAGGGTGCCGGACTTCGACACCAGACCGATGCGGCCGGGCTTGGTGATGTCGGCCGGGATGATGCCGGCGTTCGACTGGCCGGGGCTGATCAGACCCGGGCAGTTGGGGCCGATGATGCGGGTCTTGTTGCCCTTGGCCTGGGCGAGCGCCCAGAACGAGGCGGTGTCGTGGACCGCGACGCCCTCGGTGATCACGACGGCCAGCGGGATCTCGGCCTCGATGGCCTCGACGACGGCGGCCTTGGTGGCCTTCTCCGGCACGAAGATGACCGTCACGTCGGCGCCGGTCTTCTCCATGGCCTCCTTGACGGTGCCGAAGACCGGGATCTCCTTGCCGTCGAAGTCGACCGTCTGGCCGGCCTTGCGCGGGTTGGTGCCGCCGACGATGTTGGTGCCGGACGCGAGCATGCGCCGGGTGTGCTTCTGGCCCTCGGAGCCGGTCATGCCCTGGACGATGACCTTGGATTCCTTGGTGAGGAAGATAGCCATGGTGTGGTGTCCCTCGTCCCTTACTTCGCAGCCAGCTCGGCGGCCTTGTCGGCCGCGCCGTCCATGGTGTCCACCTGCTGCACCAGCGGGTGGTTGGCGTCGGTCAGGATCTTGCGACCCAGCTCGGCGTTGTTGCCGTCGAGGCGCACGACCAGCGGCTTGGTGACCTCTTCGCCCTTGGACTCCAGCAGCGCCAGGGCCTGGACGATGCCGTTGGCGACCGCGTCGCACGCGGTGATGCCGCCGAAGACGTTGACGAAGACGGACTTGACGTCCGGGTCGCCGAGGATGATCTCGAGACCGTTGGCCATGACCTCGGCGGAGGCGCCGCCACCGATGTCGAGGAAGTTGGCGGGCTTGACGCCACCGTGGTTCTCACCGGCGTAGGCGACGACGTCGAGGGTCGACATGACCAGACCCGCGCCGTTGCCGATGATGCCGACCTGGCCGTCGAGCTTGACGTAGTTCAGGCCCTTGGCCTTGGCGGCCGCCTCGAGCGGGTTGGCGGCGGCCTTGTCCTCGAGCTCCTCGTGCGAGGGCTGGCGGAACTCGGCGTTGGCGTCCAGCGAGACCTTGCCGTCGAGCGCGATGACGCGGCCGTCGGCGACCTTCGCGAGCGGGTTGACCTCGACGAGGAGGGCGTCCTCGGCGACGAAGGTCTTCCACAGGGTCACGAGGACCTCGGCGACCTGGTCCGCGACCTCGGCCGGGAACTGGGCCTTCTCGACGATCTCGCGGGCCTTCTCCGGGGTGACGCCCTCGTTGGCGTCGACCGGGACCTTGGCGAGCTTCTCGGGGGTCGTGGCCGCGACCTCCTCGATGTCCATGCCGCCGGCGACCGACGCCATGGCGAGGAAGGTGCGGTTCGTACGGTCGAGGAGGTACGAGACGTAGTACTCCTCGGCGATCTCCGGAGCGGTCTCCGCGATCATGACCTTGTGAACCGTGTGGCCCTTGATGTCCATGCCGAGGATGTCCGTCGCGCGGGCGACGGCCTCGTCCGGGGTGGCGGCCAGCTTCACGCCGCCGGCCTTGCCACGGCCGCCGACCTTCACCTGAGCCTTGACGACCGAACGGCCGCCCAGACGCTCAGTGGCCTCGCGCGCCGCCTCAGGCGTGTCGATGACTTCACCGGCCAGCACCGGTACACCGTGCTTGGCGAAGAGGTCCCTCGCCTGGTACTCGAACAGGTCCACGCGCGTCCGTCCCTTTTCTGGATATCGCGGTTCGTTGTCTGCGCGGGCGTGCCGCGGGGCAGCGTGAGGACGCGATCTATTACGAGGGCGGCACACGTTCACCGTTGACGCGGCATGTCCGTCTCGCAGGTTATCCCCGTGGAAGGGAGCTCCCTAAATCGCAGGTCACACTCGGGCCGTGATTACGCTCACAGATCGCGACGGCACCCGCACGCATACGGGTATACCGTCCGGCGCGCACGGCCGCAGCCCGGCACCCGTCACACGGGCCCCTCGGGTATCGGCAGCGGGCGCTTCTCCAGGGCTGCCGCCATGACCTCCGGGAAGAGGTCCGGGGTGCAGGCGAAGGCCGGCACGCCCAGTGCGGCCAGGGCCGCCGCGTGCTCGTGGTCGTACGCCGGGGCGCCCTCGTCGGACAGCGCGAGCAGCGACACGAACTGCACCCCGGACGCCTTCATGGCCGCGACCCGCTTCAGCATCCCGTCGCGGATGCCGCCCTCGTAGAGATCACTGATGAGGACGACGACGGTGTCCGCCGGCCGGGTGATGCGCGCCTGGCAGTACGCCAGGGCGCGGTTGATGTCCGTGCCGCCGCCCAGCTGGGTGCCGAAGAGGACGTCGACCGGGTCGGGCAGGTGGTCGGTGAGGTCCACGACGGAGGTGTCGAAGACGACGAGCCGGGTGCGCAGCGACCGCAGGGAGGCCAGGACGGCACCGAAGACGGACGCGTGGACGACGGAGGCGGCCATCGACCCGGACTGGTCGATGCAGAGGATCACGTCCTTGGTCACCGCCCGCGCGGCGCGCCCGTGACCGACGAGCCGCTCGGGGACGACCGTGCCGTGCTCGGGGAGGTAGTGCCGGAGGTTCGCACGGATCGTGCGGTTCCAGTCGATGTCGTGGTGGCGGGGGCGGGAGGTCCGCGCGGACCGGTCCAGCGCGCCGGTGAGGGTGGCGCGGGTGCGCTGGGACAGCCGCTTCTCCAGGTCCTCCACGACCTTGCGGACCACGGCACGGGCGGTCTCCCGGGTGGCCTCGGGCATGGCCCGGTTGAGGGAGAGCAGCGTTCCGACGAGGTGGACGTCCGCCTCGACGGCCTCCAGGAGCTCCGGCTCCAGCAGCAGCTGGGACAGCCCGAGCCGGTCGACGGCGTCGCGCTGCATCACCTGAACGACGGACGCGGGGAAGTACGTACGGATGTCCCCCAGCCAGCGGGCGACGCGCGGCGCGGAGCCGCCGAGGCCGCCGCGGCGCGCACCGTCGCCGCTCTCGTGGCCGTAAAGGGAATCGAGGACGCGGTCCATGGCGGCGTCCCGGCCGCCCAGGGTGCCGAGCGCGCCGCCGCCCTCGGCCCCGAGGACGAGCCGCCAGCGGCGGAGCCGCTCGGCAGCGGGGTCGGCGGGTTCGGCGGCGTCGGCGATCGTCGCCTCGGTCATGGCTGTGTCCCCCTGTTCGTCGTGGCGCTTGCCGCCGTGGCGGGTGTGGCCGTTGCGACCGGGCCGAGCAGCAGGCGCAGGGTGGGCAGGACGGCGTCCGCCCGCTCCTCGTCGAGGACCGCGCCGAAGCCGGCCGCGTCCCCCTCCGGCGCCGGCGCGCCGCTGCCGCACCGGACCTGCTCCCCGAGCGTGCGGCGCACGCCCGCCTCGAAGGCGGCGAACGTACGGCGCAGCAGCGGCAGGACGTCCGTGAAGGCGCCGGCGGGCACGGACGTCAGCCAGGCGTCGACGAGACCGAGGAGCCGCGCGTCGTGGACGAGCACCGTGCCGCCGGCGCCGCCCCCGAGGAACCCGTCGATCCATGCGGCCCCCTCGGCCGGCGGCGTGCCGGGCGACAGGGCGAGCCCCATGAACCGGGCGACGCGCTCGTCGTCGAGTTCGCCGTCGTCGAGCAGCAGCCGGACGGCACGCCCTCGTATCGCGCCGGGCAGCCCGTCCCGGGACGCAAGGGTGCGGAGGACCCCGGACCAGCGGCGGCGGAGGGCGGCGCCGGAGCCCGCCGTGTCCGTGGCCTCCATGACCTCCGCCAGCAGCCCCACCGACCCGTGCACGCCGTCCAGGTGGCCGCGCATCGTTGCCGCCGCGTCCGGGGCGAGGCCGGTGCAGGCGGCGGGCAGGCCGACGACGATGCGTTCGGCCAGGCCGCCGGCGACGCCGGCCAGGGCGGTGGCGTCCGTGCCGCGTACGTCGCCGTAGCGCACGGAGCGGACCAGGGCGGGCAGGGCCTGGCAGAGGTGGGCGACGTCGGTGTCGAGCGCGGCCCGGTCGGCGAGGACGCGCAGGACGGTGGGCAGGGCGGCGGAGAGGCCCGCGAGCAGGCACTGCTCGGCCAGCGCGGTGACGTCGGACAGGGCCGCCCCCGCGACGGCCCCGGCCTCCGCCCGCGCGGTCGCGGCGCCCTCCACGGTCGTGCCCCACACGGCCGCCTCGGCGAGCCGTACGGACAGCTCCGGCTCCCAGCACAGCCGCCACGTCTCGCGGAACGTGCCGAGCCCGCCGCGCGGGACGACGGGCTCGCCCCATCCGACGCCCAGGATCCGCAGGCGGTGCAGCAGCCGGCTGCGGGCCGCGTCGGTGTCCTTGCGCAGGTCGAACTCGCGGTCCCGCCGGCCCGCCTCCGGCTTCAGGCGCAGGCTGCGCTGGAGCCGGTCCAGGTCCCGCCGGAGCGGCGACGCGGGCGCGCCCTCGGGCACCTCGCCGAGCTCGTCGCCGACGACCAGCCGGTCGTGGACGAGGGCCAGCGGCACGTCGGAGCCGTCGCACAGCACGGCGCGGGCGGCGTCCGTGGTCTCGGCGAGCCCGGCCAGCGGCCGGCCGCGCAGGGCGGCGAGGGTCTCCGCGAGCCGGACGGCCTCGATGACGTGGGCGGACGAGACGGGGTGCCCCTCGTCCCGCAGCAGCCGGGCCACCTTGGTCAGCCAGCGCTCGACCGGCCGGTCGGCGGCCTCGAAGAGGTGGCCGTACCAGCCGGGCGAGGCGATGCCGGCGCCGTAGCCGCTGTGCCGGGACAGCCGGCGGTGGGTCCACGGCACCCAGCTCAGCTCCGCCTTCACCTTGGGCAGGCCCTTGAGCAGCTGCCGGTCGGCGGTGACGGTCCGTACGGCGGTGAGGGCGGGCACGTGCCACGCGCCGCAGACGACGGCGATCCCGTCGCCGTACGCCCGCCGGGCGTCGCGGATCCTCAGCCGCATGTGGGCCTCGCGCACGGCGTCCCGTGCGTCCTCGCCCTCACCTCCGAAAGCGTCGCGGAGTTCGCGCATGGCGTCGGCGACGGCGCGGAAGGGCGCGAGCACGTCGCCGTCCGGCGGGCCGCCGCGGCGGTGCTCGACGGCGTCCTCCCACCAGGTCTCCGGGTCGTCGTACCCGCCGGCGGCGGCGAGGGCGGCCAGCGGGTCGAGCCGGACGGCCGGGGCAGCCGCAGCGTCTGCGTCCGGTTCGGGGGCGGGCGACGCCAGCGTGTGGGCCGCCGGCAGGTCGATGAAGCGGAACGGGACGTCGTGCGCGAGGGCCCAGCGCAGGGCCGTCCACTCCGGCGAGAACGCCGCGAACGGCCAGAACACCGCCCGTCCCGGGTCGTCCACGGCGTGGGCGAGCAGCGCGACGGGCGGCCGCATGTCCTCGTCGGCGGCCAGGTGCACCAAGGCGTCGGCCTCGGGCGGGCCCTCGACGAGCACGGCGGCCGGACGGGCCCGGTCGAGCGCCGCCCGGACCGCCCGCGCCGAGCCGGGCCCGTGGTGGCGCACGCCCAGCAGCAGCGGGGCGTCCGGGGCGGCGGTCGGGGTCATGCCGCCGCCTCCCGGCACGCGCGGTAGAAGTCCTGCCAGTCCTCGCGCTCCCGCACGACCGTCTCCAGGTACTCCTGCCAGACGACGCGGTCGGCGGCCGGGTCGCGGACGACCGCGCCCAGGACGCCGGCGGCCACGTCGCCCGCCCGCAGCACGCCGTCGCCGAAGTGCGCGGCCAGCGCCAGGCCGCCCGTGACGACGGAGATGGCCTCGGCCGTGGACAGCGTGCCGGACGGCGACTTGAGCTTCGTCCGGCCGTCGGCGGTGACGCCGGCCCGCAGCTCGCGGAAGACCGTCACCACGCGGCGGATCTCGTCGATGCCGTCGGGCGCGGCCGGCAGGTCGAGGGAGCGGCCGAGCTGGTCGACGCGGCGCGCCACGATGTCCACCTCGTCGTCGGCCGTGGCGGGCAGGGGCAGCACGACCGTGTTGAAGCGGCGGCGGAGCGCGCTGGACAGGTCGTTGACGCCGCGGTCGCGGTCGTTGGCGGTGGCGACGAGGTTGAACCCGCGGACGGCCTGCACCTCCTCCCCCAGCTCGGGGACGGGCAGGGTCTTCTCCGACAGGATGGTGATCAGTGAGTCCTGGACGTCCGCGGGGATGCGCGTCAGCTCCTCGACGCGGACCGTCATGCCCTGTTCCATGGCGCGCATGACGGGGCTGGGCACGAGCGCCTCGCGGCTGGGCCCGTGGGCGAGGAGCCGGGCGTAGTCCCAGCCGTACCGCACGGCCTCCTCGGCGGTGCCGGCGGTGCCCTGGACGAGCAGCGTGGAGTCGCCGCTGACGGCGGCGGCCAGGTGCTCGGAGACCCAGGTCTTGGCCGTGCCGGGCACGCCCAGCAGGAGCAGGGCGCGGTCGGTGGCGAGGGTCGTGACGGCCACCTCCACGACGCGTCGCGGCCCCACGTACTTGGGCGTGATCACCGTGCCGTCGGGCAGGGTGCCGCCGAGCAGGTACGTGGCCACGGCCCAGGGCGAGAGGCGCCAGCGCGCGGGCCGCGGCCGGTCGTCGGCGGCGGCGAGCGCGGCGAGTTCGCCGGCGAAGGCGTCCTCGGCGTGCGGCCGCAGGACCTGTTGCACTCTGTTCTCCGGCTGTCCGGGCATGGTCACAACTCCCCCTCGTCGTGCGGTCCGGAGGTGCTCCGGGGTATGCCGGAAACCCTGCACCACGGCACTGACAATCGGCCGTCTGCGCAGGTCGGCCGCGGGCCGGGGCCGATTGTCAGTGGCGGCTCGTACCGTCGGGGACATGAATGCGCAGGGGGAACGCCTGACGGTCGAACAGGTGCTGGCGCTGGCGCCCGACGCGGCGTCGCGTGCGGCGGGGACACGGCTGGCCCTGCCCGGCCCGTGGTCGGGCACGGGTGCGTGCAGTACGGGTACGGGCGGGCGCGTGCTGTGGGGGGAGTGCAAGGGCAGCGGCGGCCGGCCGTACCGCACGGTGGTCGCCCTGGCGCACGCGGACGGGCCCGCGTACCAGTGCAGTTGCCCGAGCCGGAAGTTCCCGTGCAAGCACGCGCTGGGCCTGCTGCTGCTGCTGTGGGCGGAGGGCGGGGACGCCGTACCGGAGGGAGCCGGCCCGCCGGAGTGGGCCGCCTCCTGGCTGGACCGTCGCCGGCAGCGCGCCGACGAGGCAGCGTCCGGCAGGGCGGTCGACGCGACCGGCGGCCCGGCCGACCCGGCAGCGGCACGCCGCCGCGCCGAGCGCCGGGCGGCGCGAATGACCTCGGGTGCCACGGAGTTGGAGCAGCGCCTGACGGACCTGATGCGCGGCGGCCTGGCGGGCGTACGCGACGCGGGGTACGGGCAATGGGACGAGACGGCCGCCCGCATGGTCGACGCCCAGGCCCCGGGACTGGCGGCACGGGTGAGGGACGTGGCGTCGGTCGCGGGGGCCGGCGGGGGCGACTGGGCGGCGCGGCTGCTGGAGGAGTGCGCGCTGCTGCACGCCCTGAACCAGGGGTTCCTGCGCGTCGGCGAGCTGCCGGAACCCCTTGCGGCCACGGTGCGTTCACGGGTGGGCCTGACGTCCGACGCGGCGGCCGTCCTGGCCGCCGGACCGCTCGTGCGCGACCACTGGCTCGTCCTGGCGCAGCGGGACTCCGACGACGGCCGGCTCACGACCCGCCGCATATGGCTGTACGGCCGCGGAACGGGCCGCATGGCGCTGCTGCTGTCGTACGGGGCGGCCGGGCGCGCACCCGAACTCTGCCTGCCGGTGGGCATGTCCGTCGACGCCGACCTGGCCTTCCCTCCGGCGGCACGCCCACTGCGCGCCGTACTGGGCACCCGCCATGCGGCGCCCGTCGCGTGCCCCGAGCCGCCGCCGGGCGGTGACACGGCCGCGGCGCTGCGCGCGTACGGCGAGGCGGTGCGGGACGACCCGTGGCTGGAGGCGTGGCCCGTGGTGCTCGCGGAGGTGACGCCCGTACCGGGCGAGGGCGAGCTCGGCTGGCAACTGGCCGACGCGTCCGGCGGATCGGCGCTCCCGGTCGACCCCCGCGGCAGCGGTGACAGCCTGGGCCTGTGGCGCCTGGCCTCCCTGTCGGGCGGTGCACCCCTGCGGGTCTTCGGCGAATGCGGCCACGCGGGCTTCACACCCCTGGCGGCCTGGGCACCGGCGCAGCTGCCGACGCTGGTGCAGACACCGCTGCCGACGCCGGTGCCGCTGTGAGCCCGCGGCCGGGCGTTCAGCGCCCCGCCCCCACGACCAGGAGCATCCGGAGCACCCCCGGGAGACTCGTATGCCTCGTATGACCAGCACCACCGTCACCCATACGGCCGCCGCATCGTCCGCCTCCTGGGCCGGACTCGTGGCCGCCGCCCTGCTCGGCACCGACCGCCGTACGCCGCCCGTCACCCCGCGCCCCGGCCAGGACGTGGCCGGGGCGCTGCTGGACGCCGCCGCCGTGCGGACCGTACGGCGACGGGCCGGGCTGCTGCCCGTGGCCGCGCGTACGGTGCCCGGACCCGCCCCCGAGGACGTACGGCCGCCACTGCCCGAGGCGGCCCGGCGGCGGCTGGAGCAGCTGCTCGCCGGCCGGGCCGCCCCTGGCGGGCGCCGCGGCAGCACCCCCGACCTCACCGAGCTGCTGCCCCAGTGGCTGGCCGCCGCCAACCGCCATGGCTACCGTGCCCCGGCGGACCTGCTGCCCGCACTGCTGGAGGCGGCCCGGGCCCGCAGCGACCTCCGGCAGGAGGCGCTGGCCCTGGCCGGCCCCCGCGCCCTGTGGCTGGCCCGGCTCAACCCGCAGTGGAAGTACGCGCTCCGCGAGGGAGCCGGCGTGGGCGTGGCCGACCCGCGGCAGGCGCAGCGGGTGTGGCGCGAGGGGCTGTTCGCCGAGCGGGCCGCCGCCCTGGCGGCCCTGCGCCGTACCGATGCCGCCGCGGCACGTGAGCTGCTGGCCTCCACCTGGGCCGAGGAGCGGGCGGAGGACCGGACGATGTTCCTCGACGCGCTGGGCGAGGGGCTGTCCCTGGCCGACGAGCCGTTCCTGGAACAGGCGCTGGGCGACCGCGCCCGCAACGTCCGGGCGACGGCCGCCGCCCTGCTGTCCGCGCTGCCGGGCTCCGCCCTGTCCGCGCGCATGGCCGAGCGTGCCCGTGCCTGCCTGGCCCCCGGCCGCGCCGGTGACGGCACGGTCGCCCGCATCCTGGTCGAGGCGCCGCACGAGTGCGACGCCGGGATGGAGCGCGACGGGGTGGAACCCACCCCGCCGCCGGGCCGCGGCGAGCGGTCGTGGTGGCTGGGCCGGCTCGTGGAGGCCGCGCCACTGTCCCTCTGGCCGGCACGCCTGGGTGTGGCCGGCGCGGAGGAGGCCGTCGCCCTGCCGGTGGCCGACGGCTGGCGGGCCGACCTGCACGCCGCGTGGGCCGGCGCCGCCGTACGGCAGCACGATGCCGCGTGGGCGCGGGCGCTGCTGGGCCCCGCCGACGAACCGCCCCTGCCCGAAGGGGCGCCGGGGCTGGACCCGGCGCGGCTCCTCGCGGTGCTGCCGCCCGGGGAACGGGCGGAGTGGGTCGCGGAGTTCGTCGCGGCCCACGGCCTGTCGCAGGCGTTCCGGCTGCTGGGGGTGTGCGCGGTGCCGTGGGCCGAGCCGCTGGGCCGGGCGGTGGTGGACGCGCTGGACTCCGCCCGGGACGCCGGCGGCTACCCGTGGAGCTTCAGCGGGGTGATGGGCCTGGCCGAGCGCTGCCTCGATCCGGACGCGGCCGGCCGGCTGGAGGTGCTCACCACCCTGCCCGCCGGGCCGGACGAGACGGAGGTGACGGCCGGTGCCGCGGGCTACTGGGCCGAGGCGTTCGGACGTCTCGTGGGCACGCTGCGGCTGCGCGCCACGATGCGTACGGAACTGCAACCGGCGGCACAGCAACCAGCGGCACGGCAACCGGCGGCGGGACCGGCCGGGCCCCTCGGGGCTGCTACGCCCCCGCGGGCTGGCGGATGTTCGCCCTGACCCACTCCACGATGGCCGTCGTCGTCGCGCCCGGGGTGAAGATCTCGGCCACCCCGAGCTCCTTGAGCGGCGGAATGTCCGCCTCCGGGATGATGCCGCCGCCGAAGACCTTGATGTCCGCCGCGTCGCGCTCCCGCAGCAGCTCTATCACCCGGGCGAACAGCGTGTTGTGCGCGCCGGAGAGGATGGACAGGCCGATCGCGTCGGCGTCCTCCTGAATGGCGGTGTCCACGATCTGCTCCGGCGTCTGGTGCAGCCCGGTGTAGATGACCTCCATGCCGGCGTCGCGCAGCGCCCGCGCAATGACCTTGGCGCCCCGGTCGTGGCCGTCGAGCCCCGGCTTGGCCACCACCACACGGATCGGACCGGTCACTCCCATCACTGCCTCCATGTACGACTGCCCGCGGGTACAGGTCTTCCCACGGGGCCGGGGATGTGAACGAACGTTATCGCCAGCATCCCGCAACCGGCAGTTTCACGGCGGATACCGAGGGGGAAATCACACGTGGGGACATCACGTTCACGACGCACCGCTCCCGCGGGCACCCACGCCCACCGGCACACCGCCCGCCGCGGCCCGCCGCCGCAGGTCCAGGAGCGGCCGTCAGGGGAGCCAGGACGAGGCCCGCCGCACCACTGCTGCCGTCAGCCGCCCGGCACAGGGGCCGCGCCGGGCCGCGTACGGCTACCCACGACGGGCACACGGGGGACAGGGCCGCTCCCCGTCTGCCGTTCGGGAGGTCGGTCGGCCATGGGCACCATGCCCTTGCTCAGTACGCTCTTACGCACGTGTGCTCTTGTGCGCCCACCGGCCGCGCTGCTGCGGTCCACGGTGCTCGAGCTGGCGATCCTCGCCGCCCATCTGCTGATCTATCCGACCGGCGTCGCCCAGGAACGCCGGCCGCCCCGGGTACCGCTCGCCCCGCCCCTCGCCGCACCACCCCGCGCCACGCCGTCCCGTACCGCGCCGGCCGCCGCCGTCACGGTCTCGGGCCCGCCCGCGGAGCCCGTCGGCGCGCCGCACGATGCGGCACACCCGCCCGTGCTGCTGCTGCACGGCTTCATCGACAACCGTTCGGTCTTCGTCTTCCTGCGCCGCTCCCTGCGCCGGAACGGCTGGCAGGAGGTCTGGTCGCTCAACTACTCGCCCCTGACGTGCGACCTGCGTGCCGCCGCCGCCCTGCTCGCGCGGCACGTGGAGGAGATCTGCGCCTCCACCGGCCACCAGCGCGTCGACATGGTCGGGCACAGCCTGGGCGGGCTGGTCGCCCGCTATTACGTCCAGCGCATGGGCGGCGACGCGCGCGTACGCACCCTGGTCACGCTCGGCACCCCGCACGGCGGGACCCGTGTGGCGCCACCCGCCTCCCTGCACCCCCTGGTGCGCCAGATGCGTCCCGATTCCGACGTCATTGCCGAACTCGCCGAACCCGCACCGCATTGTGCGACGCAATTCATCGCGTTCTGGAGTGATCTGGATCAGATCATGGTGCCGGTGCAGACCGCACGCATCGACCATCCCGACCTCGACGCGCGCAATGTCCGCGTCAGCGGCGTGGGACATCTCGCCCTGCCGGTGCACAGCACGGTGGCGATGGGCATCCGGCAGGCGCTGACCGTGGACGACGCCACGGCGGGCGCGGCAGGGGCCGCCTCGGTCGCCTGACCGCCACGCCCGGGGCGACCCGCCCGTACGCCGCGGTACACCCTTACGCGCACCGATGTCGAACGAATATCGAACGTCGAGGCGACCCATGACGGTTCAGTCCGCCAAAAGGCGGCTAAATGCCCGCCCTGTTACCCCGTGAAACGTGATGAAGATTGTCGTTGCCGCGTACCGCCGGGTACAGTCGCCGCTAATTCTCCTCCGCCAAGGCGAAATGGAAGTGGTGGTGAACGACCGTCACCCGTCGGCGGGCCAGGCTCCGTCCGTCCCCGCTCCCGAAGCCGCGTCGTCGTACGACCCGCACGGCCACATGGGTCACCACACCTCCGGCGCCGGCTGGGGCCACCAGCCCGACGGCACCTGGGGCGACAACACCGGGCAGACCGGGCAGTGGGGCGTCACCGGCCACACCCAGACCTGGGACTTCAGCGGTTACGACCTCGGCGCGCAGGACCACCACGCCACCGGCGCCTGGGACCTCGGGCAGCAGGCCTCCGGCCAGTGGGACGCCCACGGCTGGGACACCACCGGCTCCTGGCAGCAGCAGACCGGCCCGGCCACCGGCACGTACGGCACGGGCTACGACACCGGCGCGTACGCCACCGGCCCCTACGACACGGGGGCGCACCACACAGGCGCGCACCACAACGGCGCACACCACACCGGGGCGTACGACGCTTCCCCGTACGGCGGCGGTTCCGCCTCCGGCGACTGGGGCGCGCTCGCGGACGGCGGTACCGGCTCCGGCACGTACGCCGGCGGGGGTCACGACACGGGCGCGTACGCCGCCACCGCGTGGAACGTGCCCGCGGCCGGCCCGGCGGACACCTCCGGGCAGTGGGACCTGAGTGCCCAGCAGACGCAGACCTGGGACGCGTCCGCGTACGCCCACCTTGAGCACCAGCACCAGCACCAGCACCAGCACCAGCACCAGGTGCCCCACCAGCCCCAGGCCCCGCACTCCCCCACCCTCATGGTCGACGTCTCCGGCATCGACCTGACCGCCCCGGCACCGTCGATCCCCGCGCAGGCCACCTCCGGCAGCGCGGCCGTCGCCAACGCCGAGACCCGCGCGATGTCGGTCGTCGACTTCACCGGACCGGACGGCGAACCCGCGTTCGGCCTGCACTCCGAGGCGTCCGAGGCGGAGGACACCGAGCACGAGCACGCCGGCCACGCCGAGGACGGCGAACCCGCTGCCGCACCGGGCCGCGGCGCCCGCGGTACCTCGCGCGCCGGCCGGCGCAAGGGCGGCGCACCCGCCCGTACGGGCTACCGCCCGCGCCGCAAGGCGCTGCTCACCGTCGCCGTGCCCTCCGTGGCCGTCATGGGCGTGGCCGGCGTCGCCGCCGCGTCGGTGATGACCGGCGGCGAGAAGGAGGCCCCCAAGCCCACGGCCGCCTCCGCCCCCGACACCACCGTGAAGACCGCGGCCGCCAACAGCCAGCTCGACACCCAGCTGGCCGGCCTGAGCCGCGGCGCCGACGACTTCGCCACCCGCGCCAACCGCACCCAGGAACGCCTCGACCTCAAGGCGCGCCAGGAGGAGGAGCGCCGGCGCCAGGCCGAGGAGGCCGAGCGCAAGGAGCGCGAGCGGCCCAAGTTCTCGCTCCCCGTCGGCCAGCACGGGCTGAGCGCCTACTACGGGCAGGCCGGCATCAACTGGATGTCGGTGCACACCGGCATCGACTTCCCCGTCTCGTACGGCACCCCGGTCATGGCCGCCACCGACGGCACGGTCCGCACGCAGTACAACGTGGCCTACGGCAACATGGCCATAGTGACGTCGCCCGACGGCACCGAGACCTGGTACTGCCACCTCAGCAGCTACAAGCTCCGCTCCGGCAAGGTCAAGGCCGGCGACGTCATCGCCTACTCCGGCAACTCCGGCAACTCCACCGGCCCGCACCTCCACTTCGAGGTGCGGCCCGGCGGCTCGGCCGTCGACCCGCTGCCCTGGCTGCGCGGCCACGGCCTCGACCCGACCTGACGGGCGCGGGGCCCCGCGGCTCGCGCGGCCCCGCGGCTCGCGCGGCCCCGCGGCTAGAGCTTCTCGACCGGCGCGTACCGGAGCAGCAGCCGCTTGGGCTTCTCGTCGCCGAAGTCGATCGTGGCCTCGGCGTTGTCCCCGCTGCCCTTCACCGCGAGAACGGTGCCCAGGCCGAACGAGTCGTGCGTGACCCGGTCGCCGATGGACAGCGCCACCACCGGCCGCTCCGTGGCCCGGCGCGTCGCGAAACCGGACGGCCCCGCCTTCGTACGCGACGACGAGAAGCCCGAGGTCAGCCCGGAGCCGTAACCCGATCCCGAGCCGGAACCGGAACCCGAGCCGGCGCCCAGCGACGTGGCCGACGGCTTGGCCGGGCCCGTGCGGCGCCAGTCCACGTACTGCCCCGGGATCTCCTCCAGGAACCGCGACGGCGGGTTGTAGGAGGGCTGGCCCCAGGCGCTGCGCATGACCGAGCGGGTCAGGTACAGCCGCTCGCGGGCGCGGGTGATGCCCACGTACGCCAGGCGGCGCTCCTCCTCCAGCTCCTTGGTCTGGCCGAGCGCCCGCATGTGCGGGAACACGCCGTCCTCCATGCCGGTGAGGAAGACGACCGGGAACTCCAGGCCCTTGGCCGTGTGCAGGGTCATCAGCGTGATGACGCCGGTGCCCTCGCCGTCCTCGTCGGGGATCTGGTCGGAGTCGGCGACGAGGGCGACCTTCTCCAGGAACTCGGGCAGCGTGCCCGGCCCCTCCACGCCCTCGGCGGTGCGCTCCTGCTCGAACTCCAGGGCGACGGCGGCGAGCTCCTGGAGGTTCTCCACGCGCGTCTCGTCCTGCGGGTCGGTCGACGCCTGGAGCTCGGCCAGGTAACCCGACTGCTCCAGGACCGCCTCCAGGACGGTGGCGGGGCCGGCGCCGGACTCCACGACCGTGCGCAACTCCTCCAGCAGGGCGTTGAACCGCTTGACCGCGTTGACCGAGCGGGCGGCCATGCCGTACGCCTCGTCGACGCGCCGCAGCGCCTGCGCGAAGCTGATCTTCTCGCGCAGCGCCAGCGCCTCGATCATGGCCTCGGCGCGCTCGCCGATGCCGCGCTTGGGCACGTTGAGGATGCGGCGCAGCGGCACGGAGTCCTCGGGGTTGGCGAGCACCCGCAGGTAGGCCAGGACGTCGCGGACCTCCTTGCGCTCGTAGAAGCGCACGCCGCCGACGACCTTGTAGGGCAGGCCGACGCGGATGAAGATCTCTTCGAAGACGCGGGACTGGGCGTTGGTGCGGTAGAAGACGGCGACGTCGCCCGCCTTGGCCTTGCCGTCGTCGGTCAGCCGGTCGATCTCGTCGGCGACGAACTGGGCCTCGTCGTGCTCGG
The DNA here is from genome assembly GCF_014654785.1 of Streptomyces mashuensis. Taxonomy (GTDB): domain Bacteria; phylum Actinomycetota; class Actinomycetes; order Streptomycetales; family Streptomycetaceae; genus Streptomyces; species Streptomyces mashuensis. The sequence continues at coordinate 293,449 of NZ_BNBD01000005.1, read as the reverse complement.
AGTCGGCGACGTAGCCGGTGATGGCCGCGCCCTGGCCGGCGTTGGTCCACAGGTTCTTCGGGCGGCGGTTCTCGTTCCGCTCGATGACGGCGTTGGCGGCGTTGAGGATCGTCTGCGTGGAGCGGTAGTTCTGCTCCAGCAGGATGGTGGTGGCGTCCGGGTAGTCCTCCTCGAACTGGAGGATGTTGCGGATGGTGGCGCCGCGGAACGCGTAGATCGACTGGTCGGCGTCGCCCACGACGCACAGCTCGGCCGGGCCCTCGTCGCCCGTGGTGCCGGGCGTGCCCACGAGCTCGCGGACGAGCGTGTACTGGGCGTGGTTGGTGTCCTGGTACTCGTCGACCAGGACGTGCCGGAAGCGGCGGCGGTAGTGCTCGGCCACGTCCGGGAACGCCTGGAGCAGGTGGACCGTGGTCATGATGAGGTCGTCGAAGTCGAGGGCGTTGGCCTCGCGCAGCCGCGACTGGTACATCGCGTACGCCTCGGCGAGCGTCTTCTCGAAGCCGTCGGCGGCCTGCGCGGCGAAGCTCTCCTCGTCGATGAGCTCGTTCTTGAGGTTGGAGATCTTCGCGCTGAAGGACTTCGGCGGGAACTTCTTCGGGTCGAGGTCCAGGTCGCGGCAGACCAGCGCCATCAGGCGCTTGGAGTCGGCCGCGTCGTAGATCGAGAAGGACGACGTGAAGCCGAGCTTCTTGCTCTCGCGGCGCAGGATCCGCACGCAGGCGCTGTGGAAGGTCATCACCCACATGGAGTTCGCGCGCGGCCCGACGAGCTGCTCGACGCGCTCCTTCATCTCGCCGGCGGCCTTGTTGGTGAAGGTGATCGCCAGGATCTGGCCGGGGTGGACGCCGCGCGCGCCCAGCAGGTGGGCGATGCGGTGGGTGAGCACGCGGGTCTTGCCGGAGCCGGCGCCGGCGACGATCAGCAGCGGGGAGCCGCTGTGCACGACGGCCTCGCGCTGCTGGTCGTTCATGCCCTCCAGGAGGGCGGCCGGGTCGACGACGGGGCGGGCGGCGCCGTCGCGGTAGTACGCCTCGCGGGGGACGGGCACGTCGAACGCCCCGCCGAACAGGTCGTCCGGCAGGGGCTCGGGCTCCGCTTCCTCCGGCGGCGGGGGCTCCTCGCCGTGCGGGTCCGGAGCGGCGAGGTTCGCCAGGAAGCTGTCGTCAAAGAGGCTGCTCATCGCCTCCCGAGTCTAGGCGGCCCCACTGACAGCGGGCGGGGCATCGGGGGATCAGTGACGACGAGCACAGCGGGGGCGGGCCGGGAGCGGCCCGCGCGGGGCTGTCAGACCCAGAGGACGGCGATGAAGACGTTGGTCGCCGTGAGGGCGCCCACCGTGCCGAAGAGCGGCGCGGCCACCTTCTCCTCGTCGCGCTTGACGTAGACGAGGCCCAGGATGACGATCAGCAGCGCGAGCTTGATGCCGATCTTGATGTTGTTGAGCGTGTCGCCCTGCGACTGGTGGACGCCGACCAGCGCCACCCCGGTGACCAGCATGGTCAGGGCGCCGTGCAGCATCCCCGGGCTCATGCGTGCCTCGCCCTTGCCCATGGCCTTCATCTGGGAGAGGAAGCCGCCGAGGAGGGCGGCGATGCCGATGATGTGCAGGCCGACGAGGGCGTGAATCAGTACGTCCATGAGGCCCGACCCTAGCGGGGCGGCACTGCGGCCCTTTCACCCGTCCCGTCACCGCCCATATCACCCGTACCGGCCGGGACCGAAGAGGATCAAGACTTCGGTCAGCTGCCGCCGGATCTCCCCAGCTGACGGGGTTCAAGTGACCACGAACGGTCGCCGACCGGCTGATTGGGGGCAATACCGGTCAAGACCGTTTCCGTGTGACCACGAGGTTTAGCGTCCTCCTCCAGACGGCGGCGGCCCGCCCCTCCCCCCTCGCGCGGGCCGCCGCCGGCATCCCCCCAGCTGGACCGGAAGGAAGTGACGGCCGCCGTGGCGTCGCACCGCAAGCCCAAGCACCACCCTCTCGCCGGCCACACCGCCCGCACGGCGGCAACCCTCGCCCTGGCCGGCGTCGCCACCGCCACCGTCCTCGACGGCACCGCACACGCCGCACCCGCCCCCACGCCCGCGCAGGTCAGGGCGGAGGTCGCCGACTACTACCGGCAGGCCGAGGTGGCCACCCAGAAGTACGACGGCGCCAAGGAGAAGGCCGACCGGGCCCGCGCCGAGGTCGGCCGGCTCCAGGACGAGGCCGCGCGGAAGACCGAGCGGCTCAATGCCGCCCGCAACGCCCTCGGCTCCTTCGCCACCGCCCAGTACCGCGCCGGCGGCGTGCCCACCGGCGTCCGCCTGCTCCTCTCCCACTCCCCCGAGCGCTTCCTGGAGGGCGCCGCGCTCGCCGACCGCGCCGGTGCCGAACAAGCGGGCGCCGTCGCCCGCGTCCAGCACGAACTCCGCGAGGTCCGGCAGGTCCGGGCCACCGCCGGCACCCGCCTCGCCGAGCTGCGGCGCGAGGAGGCCGCCCTCGCCGCGCACAAGCGCACCATCGAGAGCAAGCTGGACCGGGCCCGCCGGCTGCTGAGCGAACTCCCCGCCGGGCAGCGCACGGCCGTCGAGGCGGCGAACGGCGCCACGGACGCGGCGACGGGCGCCGCGGCCACCGCCGCGGACGGCGCCGCAGACGGCGCGAAGGCCGCGGCCGGCTCGGCCGCCGCGGGCGTCCACGACGCCGTACAGGCCGCCTCGGGCCGCGCCGCACGGGCGGTGGCCTACGCGTACGGGGCCCTCGGCAAGCCCTACGTCTGGGGGGCGACCGGCCCGTCGTCGTTCGACTGCTCCGGGCTCACCCAGGCGGCCTGGCAGGCGGCCGGCGTGTCCCTGCCCCGCACCACGTACACGCAGATCACCGCGGGCCGGCGCATCGCCCGCGACCGGCTGGCCCCCGGTGACCTGGTGTTCTTCTACCCGGGCGTGAGCCACGTCGGCCTGTACATCGGCGACGGGAAGATGATCCACGCACCGCACCCGGGCGCGCCGGTGCGGATCGCCCCGGTCGACGAGATGCCCTTCGCGGGGGCGACCCGGCCGGCGTAGCACGAGCCCGCGATCCCGGGATCCTGCCTCAGCTCTTGTGGCCGATCTGGCGGGTCAGCCAGCGGAAGACGTCGGGCACCTGCTGCTTCCACACGGCGGTGCCGTGCCCGCCGGCGCCCGCGGGGATGAGGCTGACCTGCACGGTGGTGGGCGGCTTCGCCGCCTGCTTGAGGGCCTGGCCGCCCTGGTAGCCGTCGTTCTCGGCGCCCGAGACGAACAGGGCGACGCGGGGCGGCGTGGCCGCCCGCTCCAGGATCTTCAGCGGGTTGTTGGCGTCCCGCAGCTCCGGCGTCCGCGCCGTGAGGGAGGACGGCTCACCGGCGGGGTCGTTGTACCCGGACAGGCTCACGCCGGCGCGGTAGCGGTCGGGGTGGGCGACGGCGAGTCTGGCGGCGCAGTGGGCCCCGGCCGAGTAGCCGGCGACGGCCCAGCCGTCGGGCCGCTCGTCGACGCGGAAGGTGTCGGTCACCATCTTGCGGACGTCGACGCTGAGCCAGGTGTCGGCGTTGACCTTGCCGGGAACGTTGGCGCAGCCGGTGTCGGTGTCGCCGAGGAGGGTGGTGCGCGGGGCGACGATGACGAACGGTGCCACCTCGCCCTTCTCCATCAGCGGCTTGAGCTGCGTATTGACGTTGAGGGTGCCGAACCAGGCCTTCGCCGAGCCGGGGAAGCCGGGCAGCACCTCGACCACGGGGAACTTCCGGTCCTTGTAGGCGGGGTCGTCGTACTGCGGCGGCAGCCACACGTACACCTCGCCCTCGACGCCGGATATGCGGCCCTTCAGCCGGGTCTCCTGCACGCCCGGCCCCATGCGCTTGTCGGAGGCCGGGGAGAACTTCTGCACGACCTTGGGCTCGCTGTCGGGGGACTTGCCGCCCGTGCCGTCGGGGCCGAGGTCGGCGGCGGCCTTGACGTGGCTGCCCGTGCCGAGCAGATCGCCCCAGGTGTCGAAGAGGCCGTTGGCGTTGTTGACGATCACGAAGACCAGGGATATCGCCGTGGCCTGCGCGAACAGCAGCATGGAGAACCGCGCCGCGTGCCGGACGGGGGCGGGGCCGCCTATCCGGGTCCACAGCGTCAACGGCAGCGCCAGCGCCACCACGACCAGGACGATCGTGGTGAGGAGGAAGGGGGTGCCCGTCAGACTCACGCCCGCTTAGAGGCGAAGTCGGACGGGAAGGTTCCACGCCGCTCCCCGGGGGCCCCTCCCCCGCCCCGCCCCACCCCCGCCCCTCCCCTCCCCCTGCCGTCGTCAGACCAGGCGGCGTGCCGTCGCCCAGCGGGTCAGCTCGTGCCGGTTGGACAGCTGGAGCTTGCGCAGCACCGCCGAGACGTGCGACTCCACCGTCTTCACCGAGATGAACAGCTGCTTGGCGATCTCCTTGTACGCGTAGCCGCGGGCGATCAGCCGCAGCACCTCGCGCTCGCGCTGCGTCAGCCGGTCGAGGTCCTCGTCCACGGGCGGCGCGTCCGTCGACGCGAACGCGTCCAGCACGAAGCCCGCCAGCCGCGGCGAGAAGACCGCGTCGCCGTCCCGCACCCGGAAGATCGCGTCGACCAGGTCGGAGCCGGTGATCGTCTTGGTGACGTAGCCGCGCGCCCCGCCGCGGATGACCCCGATGACGTCCTCCGCGGCGTCCGAGACGGACAGCGCCAGGAACCGGACCGGCTCCTCCTGCGCCGCCGACAGCGCGGCGCACCGGCGCAGCACCTCCACGCCACCGCCCCCGGGCAGGTGGACGTCGAGCAGCACGACCTCCGGGCGGGTCGCCGTGATCACGGTGACCGCCTGGTCGACGTCGGCGGCCTCCCCGACGACCTCCACGCCCGTGACGTCGGTCCGGCCGATCTCGGCCTGCACCCCCGCCCGGAACATCCGGTGGTCGTCGACCAGCACCACCCGCACCCGGCGCCCGCCGGCCGCCTCGCTCTCCCCGGTCAGCTCAGTCGTCATCACGCGTTCTCCGCCCTCTCCATCTCCAGCTCCACCACCGTTCCCCCGTCGGGAGCGGAGCGCAGCCTCGCCGTACCGCCGTTGCGCTGCATTCTGCCGATGATCGACTCCCGGACGCCCATGCGGTCCTCCGGCACCGCATCCAGGTCGAACCCGGGCCCGTGGTCGCGCACGGAGATGAAGACCGTACGCCCCTCGACCTCCGCGTACACCTGGACGGCGCCGCCCTCGCCACCGTACTTGGCCGCGTTGACCATGGCTTCACGCGCGGCCTGCAGCTGGGCGCCGAGGCCCTCGTCGAGGGGGCAGTCGCCCACCACGACCACCTCGATGGGGACGCCGTGGTGGTCCTCCACCTCCGCGGCCCCGGCCCGCACCGCGTCGGCCAGCGTGCTGGGCTGCTCCGCCTCGTCCTTCCCGCGCCCCTCCGGCTTGTACAGCCAGGCCCGCAGCTCCCGCTCCTGGGCCCGCGCCAGCCGGGCCACCTCGCGGGCGTCGTCGGCGTTGCGCTGGATCAGGGTGAGGGTGTGGAGGACGGAGTCGTGGACGTGGGCGGCGACCTCGGCCCGCTCCTGCGCCCGGATGCGCATGGTGCGCTCCGCGGAGAGGTCCTGGGCCATCCGCACCACCGAGGGCCCGGCCAGCAGTGCTATGCCGACCAGCACCGCCAGCGCGGCCTGGAGCACCGTGCCGAGGTGGGAGGCCGAACCGCTCAGGACCACGATGCCGGTGACGCCGAGGCCGACGAGCAGGACGCCGGCCGCGCCGCGGGCGAGCGGCAGCACACGGCGGCTGCGCCCGACCTCCATCCAGTGGGCCCGGCGGGCGTTGTCCGCCTGCCGCCACACCAGGGCCACGCCCGCCCCTATGAGGATGAGCGGCCAGATGTAGGCGTTGGCCCAGCCGAGCTGGAGCCGGTCGAGGAAGACCGTGAGGCCCACGACGATGGCGACGAGCGCGAAGACCTGGCCGCGGTCGGGCTTGCGGGCCAGGCCGCGCCGTCCGTCCGGGGTGCCGTCCGCCGCGACCGGCCGTGCCCCCACGCCGCCGACGCCGAGCGGCACGACGAACCAGAACACCGCGTAGAGCAGGGCGCCCAGGCCCTGCGCCATGAGCAGCGCGACGAACGCCATCCGTACCCAGGACACGGGTACGCCCAGGTGTCCGGCGAGGCCGCGCGCGACGCCGCCGAGCATCCGGCCCTCGGCGCTGCGGTAGAGCTTGCGCAGGGGTGGGCTGTCGGGAGGGTGGGGAGCCGTGGTCATGCACTGATCGTCACATGGCGGGTGAGGCCGGGACATCAGGGTCGTCCCTGACCCGACCCGGGGAAATGGCCCCGGGAGTCGGGGACATTCCCTGGGGACCCCGGGCGACCCGCCGGTGGACCGCTCCGGGCGGCTCAGTGGCCGTCGGGGCCCCGGCGGAAGCCGTCGCGGACCACGTCGAAGACGCGGCTGTACCGGCCCCACTCGGCGCTGGGCGCGGAGAGGTAAACGGCGTACTCCTTCTCTCCCTCGCGCCCGAAGCCGAGGTCGACGGCGCGGAACTCCCGGGCCCGGCCGCGGAAGGTGAATTCCCAGATCGCGGCCGGCTCGCCGCGGAACCTGGTGCCCTGCAGGCGTTTCTGGTCGTAGCCGGGCAGATCGCGTTCCTTGCGGGTCTCCAGGTCCTGGAAGTGCCGGACGGGGTCGCTGCCGGCGAAGTCGAGGACGTTGACCGTGATTCCCACCAGGCCGGTCTTGTCGACGTACGTGGCCTCGACGTCCTCCGTCTCCTTCTTTTCCTTCCGCGTCCAGCCGTCGGGGACGGGGAAGGAGACGCCGAGTCGTTTCTCCTCGACGAGGTGGTAGCCCTTGGGCGGGGCAGGTGGTGAGGGTGGGGCGGACGAGGCGTGCGGGGTCGGCGAGGCGTCCTGGTGGGGCGCGGCCTGGTCGTCCCGGCCGTCGTCGCCGAGCCCGGCGTACGCGCCCACGGCCAGCACGGCCGCGACGACGGCCACGGCCGTCCCCCACAACGCGGCCCTGCCACGCCGCCGGCCGCCGGGGGAATCCGCTGTTCCGTCAGTTCGCGCGGGGGCCGGGGCGGTGGTGGGGGTGGGGGTGGTCGGAGCCGGGCGCGGGTACGCCTCGACGGTCGGAGCGGTGGGTGCCGTGGGTACGGTCGGTACGGTCGGCGCCGTCGGCGTGACCGGCGGCGCAGCCGCAACATCCGCCTCCGCGCCGTCCGTCCCTGCCCCGGAACCCGTCCCCGCCGGGAGCAGGTCGAGGTGGGCCGTGTCCGGTTCCGCGGCCGGCTCGCGCAGGATCTGCTCGACGAGCTCGGCGGGCGGCCGTAGATAGGGGTCCTTGGCCAGCAGCGTCTCGACGAGCCGGGTCAGCGGCCCGGCATGGCGCGGCGGGACGACGGGGTCGACGGCGATCGCGTAGGCCGTCTCCACCGGGGTGTCCCGGCGGAACGGGGGCTGCCCCTCCACCGCTTGGTAGAGCGTCGCGCCCAGCGCCCACAGGTCGGAGGCCGGGCCGGGCTTGACGCCTTTGACGCGCTCGGGCGCGATGTAGTCGATCGAGCCGACCATCTCGCCGGTCTTGGTGAGGGTCGAGGTGCCCGTGGACCAGGCGATGCCGAAGTCGGTGAGGACGACGCGGCCGTCGTGGCCGAGGAGGACGTTGCCGGGCTTGACGTCCCGGTGCAGCACGCCGGCGGCGTGCGCCGCGCGCAGGGCCGCGATCATGCCGCGTCCGATGCGGGCGGCCTCGGCGGGCGTGACCGGGCCGCGCCGCAGCACGTCGGCGAGGGTGGTGGAGGGGACGTACTCCATCACGATGCACGGCTGGCCCTCGTCCTCCACCACGTCGTGGACGACCACGACGTTGGGGTGGTTGATGCGGGCCGCGCTGCGGGCCTCGCGCCGGGTGCGCTCGTAGAGGGTGGCGAGCTCGTCGTCCGCCAGGCCCGGCGAGACGTGCAGGCACTTGACCGCCACCTGACGGCCGAGCAGCTCGTCGTCGGCGCGCCACACGGTTCCCATGCCGCCCCGGCCGATCCGCTCGGCGAGGCGGTAGCGCCCGGCGATGAGCCGGCCCGTTCCCTGCACCGCACCACCGTGCACGCGCGCCCTCCGGTTACCCGTCGTCTGTTCGATGCGCCACCCTAAACCGGGACGATCTCAGGGGCGATCTCAGGGATGGACCAGGGTCGTCACGGATGCCGCACGCACGTTCCGCTTGACACCATGGGCGCATGACCGGAGCACCCACCGCCGAAACACCCACGAGGCCGACGCTGCGGCGCAGCCGTGAGCACAAGATGCTCGCGGGCGTCTGCGGCGGGCTCGGCCGCTGCTTCGACATGGACCCCGTCGTCTTCCGCGTCGTGCTGGGCGTGCTCGCGGCCACCGGCGGCCTGGGCCTGATCGCCTACGGCCTGGCGTGGCTGCTCGTCCCGCTGGAGGACGAGGAGGAGAACGAGGCGCGGCGCATGCTGTCGGGCCGGGTCGAGGGCCCGGCGCTGACGGCGGTGCTGTGCGCGCTGGTCGGCTGCGGGCTGTTCCTCTCCATGCTCAACAACAGCGGCGCCATGGCCTTCTCCCTCCTGCTGCTGCTCACCATCAGCGGCGCCGCGTACTGGTCGCAGTACCGTCGCCGGCCGGAGGCGGAGACGGAGGAGGAGCTGCCACCGCCGTCGGACCGGCTGGCGTGGATGTTCCGGCCGCACAAGACGCTGGACGCCCCGCCCGAGACGCAGGCGCCCCCGGCGCCGGGTTCGCCCTCGTGGTGGCGCGACCCGGTGGGGGACGCCGGGCCGGCGGGCCGGAAGGGGGTGGCGATGTTCAGCCCCGGCTATCTGTGGGGGCCGGAGGGGATTCCCTTCTCGTACGTGCCGGATCCGGCGCACGCGCCGGCCGCGGCGGCCGCCATGGCCAAGCGCCCGGTGCCCCGTCCCGCCCCGGTCGTGCGGGAGGACGGGCCGCAGCTGGGCGGGGCGTCGTTCTTCCTGGCCCTGGCCGCGTGCGGGCTGGGCACGGGGCTGACGTGGAATCAGCAGCCGGTGGGCACCTCGCTGGAGATAGGCCTGGCCTGCGCGCTGGGTGTGTTCGGGCTCGGCCTGGCGGTCAGTTCCCGCTACGGCCGCACCGGCGGGGGAACGGTCGTCGCGGCGGCGCTGACCGGCGTGCTGCTGGTGGGTGCCGCGGCGCTGCCCGCGTCGGTGACGGCCGAGTGGTCGCGGACCACATGGCGCCCGGCCACCCCTGCGCAGGCCGCCGTGCCGTACCGGCTGGGGTCCGGCGAGGGCCGGCTGGACCTGACGGGGGTGTCCTGGCAGGCCGGGGCGGCGCCCGTCGCGGTCCACGCCGAGGTGGGGGCCGGCCGGCTCACGGTGGTCGTCCCGCAGGACGTGTCCGCGCAGGTCGACATCAGGGTCGGTGTAGGGGACGTGCAGTTGCCGGGCGAGGCCCGGGACGAGATCGACGTGGCGCCCGCCCGGCACCGCCGGGTGACGCTCGCGCCGGCCGCCGGGCAGACCCCGCGCGGCACGCTGGAACTGAGTCTGAAGGCCGGGATCGGCCAGGTGGAGGTGGTCCGTGCGACGCCATGAGTTCGACCCCGGCAAGCTCCTGGTGGGCCTGGTCCTGCTGGCCGGGGGGCTGGCCTACTTCGGGCGGGCGGACGGCTGGTGGACGTTCCCGTTCTTCCTGGCGGTGCCGATCATGCTGGCCACCTTCTGTGTGGGCGGCGCGCTGTCGGCCCTGGCCTTCGCCGCGCGCCGCCGCCGGGCCCGGCGGGTGGAGGGGGGTGGGAGCGAGCAGGCGGCGGTCAGGTGAGCCGGACGCCCAGCGCGCTGCCGGCGAGCCACTCGTCCCAGCCGAGGTTCCAGTCGCCGTAGCCGTTGCCGAAGTGGTCCATGGGCTTGGGCCGGCCGGCGTTCTTCACCTCGACGACGTCGCCCTTGAGGCTCAGCCCGTAGAGCCACTTGGCGTCCTCGGTGGACATGCCGATGCAGCCGTGGCTGACGTTGTCCTTGCCGAACGCCTCGGCGTTGTCGGGGGCCGCGTGCACGTACTCGCCGCTGACCGTCTCGCGCATGCTGTAGTCGTACGAGCCGTAGAAGCCGTCGGGGTGGTTGCGGGGGATGCCGATGGAGAGCGAGTCCATGACGACCCGGCCCTCCTTGGCGAGGATGGTCTTGATGCCCTGGCGGGTGCCGAAGCCCTTCGACTCGTCGCCGCCGCTGACCGGGATGGTGCGCAGCGTCCTGCCGTTGCGGACCACGGTGAGCGTATGGGCCTTCAGGTCCACGGTGTTGACCATGGAGTCGCCGATGGTGAAGGACACCACGCGGTCCCGGTCGGCGGCGGTGCCGTCGGCGAGCTTCACACCGGCGAGCCGGGCGTCGAGGGTGACCTTGGTGCCGGCCGGCCAGTAGGTGCGGGGGCGGAAGTGGAGCCGGGTGTCGCCCTTGGACTCGTTCCAGTGCCAGGCGCCCGGCACCTTGGTGGAGGTGGTGACCTTCAGCCGGCCCTCGATGCCGGCGCGCAGCTCCGGGTCGATCTTCTGTCCCTTGAAGACGAGGGCGATGGGCTGGCCCACACCGACCGTCTCGCCGTGGGCGGGGGCCACCTCCGGGCGCACCACGCGCGCGGGCGCGGACAGCGTCGCCGCGGCGGGGGCCGGCTTCTCCGTGACGGGGCTCTCGGAGGGGGAGGCCGGCGCGGAGGCGGCGGGCCGGGCGGAGCGCGCGGGCCGTTCCCCCGCCTCGGCACCCCCGCCGCAGCCGGTGACGGCCAGGCCGGTCAGGGCCAGGGCGGCGGACAGCCCGGAGCAACGGGAGAGGCGGCGCATGGTTCTCCTACCGGAACGGCATCGGGGACGGGTGACGTCTGGGCATGACGGAGCCGAGGCGGTGAGGCCTCGGCTCCGGCTCATCCTAGGCGGCGCAAAGTTGCCGATATGCCCCTCCGGAGGACGAGTCACCCCCGGTCACCCCCGCCGATGGGCGGGGGTGCGGGATGCCGTGCGGGACGCTTCCGAAGGCGTCCGCTCAGTCCAGGAGGTCCGGCTCGCTGCGCACGATCTGCTGGTACAGCGGCTGGTAGTTGATCCACGCCGCGAGGTCGTTGCCCAGCTGGTCCCGGGTGTGGGCGGCGTGGCGCGGGTCGATGAGCACGGGCTTCCCGGCGGCCTTGGCCGTCAGCTGCACCTGGCAGGAACGTTCCATCGTGATGAACCACCACGCCGCCGCGTCCACCGAGTCCCCCACGGTCAGCAGCCCGTGGTTGCGCAGGATCACCGCCTTGTGCGGCCCGAGGGCCTCCGCTATGCGCCGTCCCTCCTCCTCGTCCACCACCACGCCGGTGTAGTCGTCGAAGAGGGCGTGGTCCTCGTAGAAGGCGCACACGTCCTGCGTGATCGGCTCCAGCAGCTCCCCCAGGGCGGCCTGCGCCCGGCCGTAGGTGGAGTGGCTGTGCGCGGCGGCCACCACGTCGGGGCGGGCCCGGTGGATCTGCGAGTGGATCGCGAAGGCCGCCTGGTTGACGTGGTGGCGGCCCTCGACGACCTGCCCCTGGTGATTGACCAGCAGCAGATCGCTCACGGTGATGTGCTTGAACGACATCCCGAACGGGTTGACCCAGAAGCAGTCGGTGAACTCCGGGTCGCGCGCGGTGATGTGCCCCGCGACGCCCTCCTCGAAGCCGAACCGCCCGAAGAGCCGCAGCGCCGCGGCGAGCCGCTCCTTCCGGTACCGCCGCTCCTCCGCGACGGACTCGTGCTTCGGCGGCAGCGCAAACTGCAGCTGCTCCGTGGGGACGGGCTCAGGCATGGGGGCCTCCTCCGACGGCGGAACGGCGTTCCGTGACTACGAACGGAAGCTACCGCCGGGTACGGGAGGAGACCAGAGATGTTCGGCGGCGTGGCCGCTTACAGCTCGTCGATCCCGGTGAGGTCGATGTCGACGCCGAACGGGACGGTGAGCTTGAGCTGGTCGGAGTACGTCCCGGTGGGAACGTAGCAGTGAGCCTCCGCGTCGAGCTCGAAGACGTGGACGACCGGCATCTCGTCGGTGCCGGACATGTCGACCCGCCAGAAGTGCGGGATGCCCGCGGCGGCGTACTTGTGCGGCTTCGTGTCGAGGTCGCGGGACTCGGAGTCCGGGGACACGACTTCGACGGCCAGCATTACGTCCCTGGCCTGGAACGATGTCTGCTTCCGGCCCCGCACGGCAGCGGCACGTACGACAGAGACGTCGGGCTCCGGACAGTTCCGCTTGTCGATCACCACGGTCATCTCCCGCCGCACCCTCAGCTCGGGCGGCGCGGTACGACGGAGACCGTTCACCAGCAGGTCGATCACGACGCTGTGGAAATCACGTTGCGGACTCACGAAAACCAGGCTCCCGTCGATCAACTCCGTGTGCGGCGGGAGGTCGGGCAGCGTCAGCAGGTCGTCCACGGTGTACCCGTCCTGCGGCGGCACCGGCCAGGCGTGCGCGGGCTCAGCGGTCATGGTTCCTCCCATGGACGGGATCCTCGGCCGTAGGGCCAGCGTACCCACGGCAAACGCCGATGCCGCCGCTCAAACGCATGAACGACGGCATCGGCGTTGACCTGACGACCCTACGAACGGGTCCGTGGGATCACTCCCACTCGATCGTCCCCGGCGGCTTGCTGGTGACGTCCAGCACGACGCGGTTGACGTCCCGCACCTCGTTGGTGATGCGGGTGGAGATGCGGGCCAGCACCTCGTACGGCATGCGGGTCCAGTCGGCCGTCATGGCGTCCTCGGAGGACACCGGGCGCAGCACGATGGGGTGGCCGTAGGTGCGGCCGTCGCCCTGGACACCGACGGAGCGGACGTCGGCGAGCAGCACGACCGGGCACTGCCAGATCTCGCGGTCGAGACCGGCGGCGGTCAGCTCCTCGCGGGCGATGGCGTCGGCCTCGCGCAGCAGGTCCAGGCGCTCCTTGGTGACCTCGCCGACGATGCGGATGCCGAGGCCGGGGCCGGGGAAGGGCTGGCGCTGGACGATCTCGTCCGGCAGGCCCAGCTCCTTGCCGACCATGCGCACCTCGTCCTTGAAGAGCTGGCGCAGCGGCTCGATGAGCTTGAACTCCAGGTCCTCGGGGAGGCCGCCCACGTTGTGGTGGGACTTGATGTTGGCGGTGCCGGTGCCGCCGCCGGACTCGACGACGTCCGGGTAGAGGGTGCCCTGGACGAGGAACTCGACGGGCTCCTCGCCGTGCTCGCCCGCCTCGGCGACGATCTCGGCCTGGGCCTGCTCGAAGACCCGGATGAACTCGCGACCGATGATCTTCCGCTTCTCCTCGGGGTCGGAGACCCCGGCGAGCGCGTCGAGGAAGCGCTGCTGCGCGTCGACGACCTTCAGCTGGACGCCGGTGGCGGCGACGAAGTCCTTCTCGACCTGCTCGGTCTCGCCCTTGCGCATCAGGCCGTGGTCGACGTAGACGCAGGTCAGCTGCGAGCCGATGGCCTTCTGCACGAGCGCGGCGGCCACGGCGGAGTCCACGCCGCCGGACAGGCCGCAGATGGCGCGCTTGGTGCCCACCTGCTCGCGGATCGCGGCGATCTGCTCCTCGATCACGTTGCCCGTGGTCCACGTGGGCTCGATGCCCGCGCCGCGGTAGAGGAAGTGCTCCAGGACCTGCTGGCCGTGCGTGGAGTGCATCACCTCGGGGTGGTACTGCACGCCGTAGAGCTTCTTCGCGTCGTTCTCGAAGGCGGCGACCGGCACCAGGTCGGTGGAGGCGGTGACGACGAAGCCCTCGGGCGCGGCCGAGCAGGCGTCGCCGTGCGACATCCACACCGGCTGCTCGACGGGCGTGCCCTCGAACAGGGTGGAGCCGGGCCTGCTGACGGTGAGCGGCGTACGGCCGTACTCGCGCGCGCCGGTGTTGTCGACCGTGCCGCCCAGGGTCGTGGCCATCAGCTGGAAGCCGTAGCACATGCCGAAGACGGGGACGCCGGCCTCGAAGAGACCGAGGGCGTCGTCCAGTCGCGGGGCGCCCTCCTCGTACACCGACGACGGACCGCCGGAGAGGATGATCGCCTTGGGGTTCTTGGCCAGCATCTCCGCCACGGGCATCGTGCTGGGCACGACCTCGCTGTAGACCCGCGCCTCGCGGACGCGACGGGCGATGAGCTGGGCGTACTGCGCGCCGAAGTCGACAACGAGGACCGGTTCCGCGGTGTTGTCGTGGGCGGCGGGGGGTGCTGCTGGCACGGGAGCGGCCTTCCGGCGGTGGACGAGAGGGGGTCTGTATTTGTCGATTCTACCGGGACGCACATGGCTCCTTTCGTCTCACCATCCGAAACCGGGGCCACCCCCTCCGCCCGGTCGGGCATACTGGGGCCATGCAGAAGCAGCCGACCTTCGTCTTTACCTATGGCACCGGGCCCGTCCGGCGCCATGGTCGTGCTGCTGCGTGAGCGAGTAAGCCAGCGACTTCCCAGGCGCCCCGGGCCGACAAGGCCCGGGGCGCCTGGCGTTTTCCGGATCTTGCCGCTCCGGGGGCCGCGCCCCTTTTTGGAGAAACCCACATGAGCAACACCACCGCCCCCAGCACCGCCGCCCCCGCCGTCTCCGCCGCGCAGGACACCGGCGCCCGCACCGCCGAGGCCGCCGACGTGATCACGGGCGCCCGGGAACGGATCGACGCGCTCGACGCCCGGATCATCGGTCTCGTGCAGGAACGCATGGCCGTCTCCGAGGTGATCCAGCGCGAGCGCCTCGCGTCCGGCGGCCGGCGCGTGCACCTCTCCCGCGAGATGGAGATCATCGAGCACTACAGCCGTCAGCTCGGCCGCCCCGGCACCGTCCTCGCCATGACGCTGCTGGAGCTGAGCCGCGGCCGCGTATGAGGAACACCGGGTGTGAGGAACGCCGCGTGTGAGGCAGGCGACGGGCCGCCGTCAGCGCCGTGCGTCACCCAAGGCCCGGGCACTCACCCGTACGGTCGCGTGACCGCGCCGCGGCCGCCTTCGTTGAACCGGTGACCGCGCCAGCCAGGAGCGGCCCCGATGAAATCCACGCGTGGCTTCCGTCCCTGTTCCATCTGGGCGCCCGGCAACGACAGGGCGGATCCGCCGGAGTGTGTGACGTGCGAGCACGCGCGTCGTGGGACCTCACTGCGGCGGCGCGGCGACCGGTCAGCAGGGGACAGCAGCCCGGCCGCCACCCAAGGGGCGGTCGGTTCCAGGGACGCCTGGAACCGACCGTATCCGGTCGAAACGGTTGCGCCCGGTGCGGCTCATCCCGCACGATGCACAGGGAACGCACAGGGGAGCCGCAACTCCCCGGCACAGCACCGCCATTGGTCGGACCACCGCCACCGGCCGCCACCGCTCCACCCTTCGAGCCCGCGGCGCTTCCCCCGGCGCCGCTCCGCGGCACCGACAAGCCCTGACCCCTCGGTGCCGGCAGTCAAGGGCCCCGAGGCCGCCCGCAAGCCCCCGCGGAGCCGGCCCGGGGCCCTTCGCCGTACGCGCGCCGGCTACGCCGTCGTCCCCCCGGCCTCGGGCGGCACCACCGGCACCACCGGCACGGGCAGCAGCGGCAGCACCCGCAGCGCCCCGAAGGCGCCCTCCGGCACCGCCGGCCGCCGCGGCGCGACCGGTGCCGTGCGGACGTACGCGGCCCCCGGCGCCGGACGCGGGTCCGGCTCGCCCTCGTTGGGCCACAGCGCCATGGCCCGTTCCGCCTGCGCCGTGATCGTCAGCGCGGGGTTGACGCCGAGGTTCGCCGAGACCGCAGAGCCGTCGACGACCGAGATCCCCGGGTGTCCGTACAGCCGCAGGTACGGGTCCACGACGCCCCGCGACGCGTCCGCGCCGATGGCGCAGCCGCCGATGAAGTGCGCCGTGAGCGGCGTGCCGATCAGCTCCCCCACGTTGCTGCCGGGGAACCCGTTGATCTCCTCCGCGATCAGCGCCGCCGCCTCGGCCGCCGCCGGGATCTGGTCGGGGTTGGGCGCCCCGTGTCCCTGCCGGGCGGTGAGCAGGCCCTTGCCGGGGCCGCGCGGGCGCCGGTAGGTCGTCAGCGAGTTGTCGAGCGACTGCATGACCAGCCCGATGATCGTGCGCTCCGACCAGTGGTGGTTCGACAGCGAGCGCGCGGTCTGCACCGGGTGGCGCGCACAGCGCGCCGCGAACGCCAGCGCACGCGACGCCCGCGCGCCCACCACCGGCACCTGCACGACCGACAGCAGCCCCATGGCGTTCGACCCCTTGCCGTAGCGCACCGGCTCGACGTGGGTGTTCGCGTCGGGGTGGAACGACGACGTGATCGCCACACCCCGCGTGAAGTCGGGCCGGCGGCCGTGCGCGGCACGATAGCGCCGGTCGGTGGTCTGCGCGCCCACCAGAGCCTCGGAGTTCGTACGGGTCAGCGCGCCCAGCCGGTCCGACACGCGGGGCAGCAGGCCCGTGTCCCGCATGCGGTGCAGCAGCGTCTGCGTACCGTACGTGCCGGCGGCCAGCACCACGCGCCGCGCGCGGAACACCCGCCGCTCCCCCGCCGCGCGCCGGCGGCGCCCGGTGGGGACGGTGACGACGCGGTAGCCGCCGCCGGAGTGCTCGGTGACGGCCACGACCGTGGTCATGGGGTGGACGACGGCACCGGCGCGCTCTGCCAGGTACAGGTAGTTCTCGTTGAGGGTGTTCTTCGCGCCGTGCCGGCAGCCGGTCATGCACTCGCCGCACTCGGTGCAGGCCCGGCGCGCCGGCCCGGCACCGCCGAAGTACGGGTCGGGCGCCTCCTCGCCGGGCCGCGCCCGCACCGTGCCGTCACCGTCCCGCCCGTCGCCGAAGAAGACCCCGACCGGCGTCGGGCGGAAGGTGTCACCGGCCCCCATCCGCTCCGCCGCCGCCTTCAGGTGCACGTCGGACGGCGTGGTCGTCGGGTTGATCCGCACCCCGAGCATGCGGCGCGCCTGGTCGTAGTACGGCCGCAGCTCCTCCTCCCAGTCGGTGACACCGGCCCACTGCGGGTCCTCGAAGAACGCCTTGGGCGGCACGTAAAGGGTGTTGGCGTAGTTGAGCGAACCGCCGCCGACGCCCGCGCCCGCCAGCACCATGACCTTGCCCAGCAGGTGGATGCGCTGGATCCCGTACAGGCCGAGGGCGGGCGCCCACAGGTAGTCGCGCAGCGCCCAGGAGGTGCGGGGCAGGGACGCGCGGGCGAACCGGCGGCCGGCCTCCAGCACGCCCACGCGGTAGCCCTTCTCCGTCAGGCGCAGGGCGGCCACGGAGCCGCCGAAACCGGAACCGACGACGAGGACGTCGTAGTCGTACGCTGCCACGCTGCCTCCACCCACAGGTCGGGTACCTCAGCTCAGCCGCAGGGCCTTGAGCGCCCGCAGCCCGGTCGTCATGAGCCGTGCGTACTGCTCGTCGTCCATCCCGAACGCCGGCGCCAGCGGCATCAGCCGCTGGCGGGCGATGGTCTGCGCCTCCGTGTACTTCAGCAGCCCCTCGGCGCCGTGCCGCCGGCCCAGGCCCGAGTCGCCCATGCCGCCCATGGGCGCACGGGCACTGCCGTAGCCGGCGGCGTACGCCTCGTTGACGTTGACGGTGCCGGCGCGCAGCCGGGCGGCGACGGCGCGGCCGCGGCGGCCGTTCGCCGTCCAGACGCTGGCGTTGAGGCCGAAGGGGGTGGCGTTGGCGCGGCGCACGGCCTCCTCCTCGGTGTCGTAGCGGTAGACCGACACCACGGGGCCAAACGTTTCCTCGGTGCAGACGGCCATGGGCTGCTCGACGCCCTCCAGGATCGTCGGCTCGTAGAAGAGCGGCCCGATGTCCGGCCGCGGCCGGCCGCCCGCCAGCACGGTGGCGCCCTTGGCCACGGCCTCGTCGACGTGCCGGGTGACGGTGTCGAGCTGCCGCTGCGAGACGAGGGAGCCCATGTCGGCGCCGTAGGCGAGCGCGGTGCCCAGGCGCAGCGCCTTCGTGCGGGCGGTGAAGAGGCGCAGGAACTCGTCTGCGACGGACGCGTGCACGTACAGCCGCTCGATGGAGATGCACAGCTGGCCGGCGGAGGAGAAGCAGCCGCGCACGGCGCCCGCGGCGGCCTTGTCGAGGTCGGCGTCGGGCAGCACCAGCATGGCGTTCTTGCCGCCGAGTTCGAGGGTGCAGCCGATGAGGCGGGCGGCGGCGCCCTGCGCCACCTCGCGGCCCACGTGCGTGGAGCCGGTGAACGCCACGTAGTCGGCGTGCGCCACGAGGGCGGGGCCGATCACCGGGCCGTCCCCGATCACGACCTGCCACGCGTCGGCCGGCAGCCCCGCCTCGACGAGGAGGTCACGGGCCCACAGGGCGGTGAGCGCGGTCTGCGTGTCGGGCTTCATGACGACGGCGTTGCCGGCGGCGAAGGCGGGCAGGGCGTCGCCGACGGACAGCTCCAGGGGGTAGTTCCAGGGCGCTATCTGGCCGACGACACCGCGCGGCTGCCGCAGCTCGGTGACCTTGGTGAGGACGGGCAGCACGCCGAGGTGCGCCCTGGGCCGCAGCCGGGCGGACGCGGTCCGCCCGTAGTGCCGGGCGGCGACGGCGACGGCCTGCACCTCTTCGTGGGCGTGCAGCCGCGCCTTGCCGGTCTCCAGCTGTATCAGGTCGAGTATCTCGCGCTGCCGGTCGAGCAGGAGGTCGTGGAAGCGCAGCAGTACGGCGGCCCGCCGCCGTACGGGCACGGCGGCCCACTCCCGCTGCGCCTCACGCGCGCGGACGAACGCGGCCTCGACGTCCGCGGGCGTGGACTCGGGCAGGGTGGCCAGCACGTCCCCGGTGAAGGGCGCCCGACTGCACACCGTCCCGCCCCCGGACCTCACCACCCCCCGCCCCAGCCGCGCCACCAGCCCCTCGGTGACCACATCGGCGGCTCCCCGCGTCCCTCTGGGGGCAACGGGGTTGCCATCGGTGACTGTTCCACTGTCCTGCGGCAGCTCGGTCATGCGGGTGAGCGTATGACGAGCGGGGACGGTTTGGGTACCCGTCGGTAAGGCAGCGCGATCGGCCGCGGCTCAGGCTTCGCCGGTCGCCGTGTCCGGCTCGAACTCGTACTGCATTTCGTAGAGATGGCCCGCCTTGGCCATGACGGTCACCTCGATCGGTCGGTCACCGTCGCCGTACACGACGCGCAGAGTGCGCAGCACCGGGAGGTTGGTGGGCAGCCGGAGAGCGTTGTACTGCTCCTGCGTGGGGATGCGTGCCGACACCCTGTCCACGCTCTTTCGCGGCGGGAACCCGAGATCGGCCAGCAGCCGGGGTGTACCGCCCTTGATCTTCCGTCGCTCCGTGGCAGCCGTGCCGCGAACGATCTCCAAGGGGTAGTAGGACTTGACCAGCTCAACCGGCTCGCCGTCCAGGGTGAGCACTTGGGCCCGCAGCAAAGCGGTGGCGCCGGGCGCCAGCGCCAGGGCCGCGGCGACGTCCGCGGGAGGGACGGCCTCGGTGACGTCCAGCAGTTCGCTGCGCGCCCGGGCACCGTCCTTCGCCGCCTCGGTGAGCCAACGGTACGGCTCGCCGTCCGGGGCGGGAGCCATGTAGGCGGCGGGCCGCATGGTGCGCTGCCGATGCTCGCGCACGGTGACGGCTGCACCGGGGCGACCGACCACGAGACGCTCGTCCTTGAGGAGCTGGAGAGCCTTCTGAACAGTGGCGCTCGAGGCGTCGAACCGCTCCTTGAGCTGTGCCGTCGACGGCAGGTTGGCGCCCGGCGGCAGGTCGCCGGTCATGATTTCGTCGCGCAGGTCGGCGGCGATCCGCTCGTGCAGCGAGCGACGGTCGGCGGCGTCTGCTTCGGTTCTGTGCACGGTCATCCGATCGCGATCTCGTAGTGCAGGCGCTGGCGGTGTGCGGGCATGGTCATGAGGTCCACCTGGACCGGGCGCCCCCGGCTGTCCAGCGTGAGCCGCGTCAGCTGCAGAACCGGCTCGTCGGCGGCGGTCTCGAGCACCGACCGCTCTTCAGCGCTCGGCATGCGGGCGGTCACGTCCTCCCGGACCGTCGTACCGACGTGCCCGAGTTCGGCGAGCAGGGTGACCGCGCCGCCGCGGATCCTGGCCGTCTCCGCGAGACGGGTGCCACGCGCAATGGCCACTGGGTAGTACGTGTCGGTCAGCTCATTGGGCACGCCGTCCAGCAGCATCATCCGGCGGCGCACGACAACAGGCGCTCCTTCGCTCAGCCCCAGCAGCTCGGCAACGACGGGAGGGGCAGGCGCCTCACCGGCGTGGAGGATGCGCTGGCTGCCCCGGCGGTTCGCGACGGTGGTCTCGGCAGTCCACGCGTCGGTCGAACCCGGCCGGCGAGGTGTCAGGTACGGCATCGAGCTGCTGACCCATTGTCCGTTGCTCACGCTTCCTCCTCCGGCCGGCGCCCACTTCGGCACCAACGGTATGCGACGTCGCTGACGGCTACAGCAGAGCCAAACCCAGGTCCGGCGGCCGGGTGGGGGCCTGGAATGGGAGGTGCCGCACTCGGCGCTCCGACCCGCCACGTTCGACGAGCGCAGGGCTGCGGGAGCGTACGTGGGCGACGCCAAGTCGCCGGTGGGCTGTATGGATTGCGTGCGGCTGGAGGCGGCACGGCGACAGGCCGTGGCCGAATGCCACGACCACGATGCCGTCGTCGACGCCACCGTTGCGATCCGCAGCCACTTCCGTGACGCCCACCTGCTGTTCAGGACGGCCTGATGGCGCGCGCCCGATCAGCCACAGCGCACACCGTGGGTCGCCTGATGCGTCATTGTGAGCATCAGGCGGGATGGACCCACGCCGCCGGACGGTCGCACTGCCGGCGCTGCGGCGTGCTGCGGTTCACCGACTACGGCGCCCTGCGGCCGCCCCGTCTGCCCCAAAGGACGCCCTTCTGATCCAGCCGGTGCCCCCCTCACAACCGTGACAGGGACGCCGTCGCGTACAGCACGTCGCGGACCGCCTCCTGGTCGCCGATGGCGCCTGCTGCTGCGTCCTCCGGGTGGACGTGACCCGCGGCGAGGCGGGAGAACTCGACGCCGTCCAGGGCGATGTGGGCCACCGCGTCGTCCGGGGTGGGGGCCGCGGCCGGGGTGTCGAGGGGGATGTACCAGTGGCCGGCGCCGCGGCCCTCGATCTCCAGGTGGAGGGCGCGGCCCGGGGAGCCGGCCGTGGTGAGGGTGCGGGGCGGCGGGGCCAGGCCGGCGCGGCGGCGGCCGGCTATCGCTGTGGGCAGGAGGCGCGCCGACAGGTCGATCATGCGGTGCAGGTGGGCGGAGGAGGGCGGCTCGTAGGGATAGTCGACGGCGTCCGCGATGTCCTCGGCGTGCACCCAGCACTCGAAGGCGCGGTCGAGGAAGGCGTCGCTCAGGGCGAGGCTGTAGGGGCCGTAGTCGACGTCGCGGCCGGCCACGTCCTCGTCGGCGAAGGAGACGGTACGGACCAGGGAGCGGCCCTGGTCGCGCCAGGCGGAGCGCACTTCGGCGGGCGGCGCTCCGGACGGTGCGCAGGCCCAGGCGGCCTCGGTGCGCTCGGTGGGCGAGCCGGTGCCGAGCGGGTCAGGGAGGCCCAGCGGGCCGGCGACCAGGCCGTCGACGGCGGCGAGGTGGCTGATGACGCAGGCGACCGTGGCGTCCCGGCCGACGCCGCGGTCGCGGCTGCCGTCGAACCACGACAGCCGCACCGGGGCCCGCCAGTCCGCCTCGCCGATGTCGTGCAGCAGCGCGTCGAGCCGGGCGGCCTCGGCCTCGTACGGCGCGGCCCAGCCGGGGACCGGTATGCGGGCGGGGCGGCGGCCCAGGGCTCCGGCGAGCACGCGGGTGCGCAGCGCCGGGTCGAGGTCGAGGCCGTCCTCGGGGTGCAGCAGGGCGACGGCGTCCCGCAGCCGTACCGCTTCCTCCGCGCAGCCGGCGCAGTCGGTGAGGTGTGCCTCGACAGCCACTGTCTCCTCCGGGGAGCAGGCGGCCAGCGCCCACGCGCCGAGCAGCGACTTCAGCACGGCGTGCGAGGTGCCCGGGGAGAGCGTGGCCCCGGAGGGTACGGGGGTCATCGGAGCGCCCCCGGGTCGGGCGGGGAGACGGCGCGCGGTCCGTCGTGCGCGGTGGAGAGCAGTTGTAAGCCGAGGCGCAGCCGGCGCCGTGCCTCGTCCTCCGTGACGCCGAGCCGGGCGGCGGTCTGGTGGTAGTCGAGGCGGCGGAAGTACGCGAGGTCGAGGGCGGCGCGCAGGGGCGCGGGCATGGACGTGACGATGTAGTCGGCGCGGGCATGGACGTGACGATGTAGTCGGCGCGGGCCGCGGCGCTGGCCGCGCGGACCTTGCGCTCGACGTCGGCGGCGGGCCGCTCGCCGTCGTCGGCGGAGCGGCGCAGCCGGCTGACGGCGTACCGGCGGGCGAGCCCGGCGACCCACGAGCGCAGGGAGCCGTGCCGCGGGTCGTACTCCTCGGGGTGCTCCCACACGTGCGCGAACACCTCGCGGGTGACCTGGTCGGCGCCGGCCTCGTCGGCCAGGACGCGGTGGGCCAGGCCGTGCACCAGGCAGGCGAAGCGGTCGTACAGCTCGCCGAGCGCCGCGGCCTCGCCGTGCGCGAGGCGCTGGCGCATTCTGCGGTCCCAGTGCTGCGGTGCGTCGTTCGTCATGCGGCCCCTCCCCACGCCCTGCCCCTACGCACGGCTGTACGCCCTCCACCGAATGTAACCGCCGGGTAGGACACCGCACGAGCGTTTGAGCGGAAACCCCGGATGAAACCGGGGAAGACCCCGATCAAGCCCGGAGAGTGTGATACGCGGTTGTCAACCCCTCCGGGCGTTGACCGATGTTGACCGTGTAACGACCGAGCTCGTTCGAATGTGCCGATGTGTTATGCGGGTGTGACCGGATCTAGGGGGATTAGGGCCTCCCGCTGGGCATAGGCTCATCAGCGGTCGGCTTATGCCAGGTGATCATGCGCCCGGTCCCCGGAGGAGCCGCATGGGGGTTCCATGGGGGTCCGCGGGGGTCCACGGGGGTTTCGCCCTCTCCTGCACGGGGGAAGCGCCAGGCAGCCACACCGCGGAAGGGTCCATTCCATCTGAGTGACTGACCGAGTGAAGGGGCTCGAGCGCGTGACGTTGAAGGTGTTGGAGCACGAGCAGGGGGACTGGGCCGTGCTCCAGGTCTGCGGGGAAATGGATCTCATGACCTCGCCGGCCGTCCGCCAGCATGTGCACCACGCGGTGGCGGAGGGCCGGCGCAGTCTGGTGCTCGACCTCGGTGAAGTCCGCTTCTGCGACTCCAGCGGCGTGGGCGTCCTCATCGCGGCGCGCCGGCTGATGCGCTCCTGCCGGGGCAGACTCCGGATCGTCCTGCCCGCCCAGGACGCGCCCGAGGGCTCGCACGTCAACAGGGTCCTCGCCGCGCTGGGCGTGCGCCGGCTGTTCGACGTCTACCCCGACCTGCCCAGCGCCACCGCCGAGGCCACCGACCCGCTCTCCGCCTGAGCCGCAGGGCCCGAGGGCCCGAGGGCCTGTCCTACTCCCGCGGGAAGCGCGCCCGTACGGCGAACCCGCCGTCGTCCGTCCGCCCCGCCTCCAGCGTGCCGCCCAGGCTCTGCGCCCGCTCCCGCAACCCCACCAGACCGTGCCCGCCCCCGGGCAGCCCGGGCGCCGGAACCGCCGCGTCCGGCGGCCCGTTGCGGACCTCCACCACCAGCCCCGCCCCGCCCGGCTCCTGCCGGACGGCCACCCGCACCTTCGCCCCCGGCGCGTGCTTGCGCACGTTCGTCAGCGCCTCCTGCACCGTACGGAACGCCGCCCGCTCCACCGCCTCGGAGTACGCGCCCGACTCCCCCTGCCCGGCGCCGTTCTCGTACGTCACGTCGAGCGCGCTCAGCTCGATCAGCCGGTCCAGGTCGGCCAGGCGCGGCTGCGGGCTGAGCTCCTCGGTGTCCGCCCCGGCCGCCCGCAGGATGCCGACCATGTGGCGCAGCTCGTCGAGCGTGCGGACGGACAGCTCGCGGATCGTCCGCGCGCCCTCCCGTGCCCGGTCGTCGTCCGTGCTCACCTGCACCGCACCGGCCTGGAGGCTGATGAGGCTCACCTGGTGGGCGACGACGTCGTGCATCTCGCGGGCGAGCCGGGCGCGTTCGGTGGCCAGCACCCGGTCGGCGAGCAGCCGGTCCTCCCGCTCGCGGCTGCGCGTCAGTTCCTCCAGCCGCCAGGCGAGTTCGCGCCGGGTCCGGGTGAGCAGCCCGAGGGCGAGCGGGGTGGCCGCCACGACGAACGCGTCCACCAGGTCGACGCCGAGCTGGCGGTGACCGGCCACCGTCAGGGCCGCCAGGTCCGTCACGGGGTACGGGACGAACTGCGCGCCCGCCATCAGCAGCCCCGCCGCCCCCAGCACCCACCGGTTGGAGTGACGCACCGCCACCGAGTACAGAGCGATCATGGCGGCGATCCAGGTGTACGACAGGTACATGCCCGGCAGCGTGAGGAGGAAGGCCGTCAGCGGGAACCGGCGGCGCCACAGCAGCGCCACGGCCGCCAGCAGGGACGCCCCCAGCGGCGCTCCCGGGCGGACGCCGTTGACCAGCAGCGCGTCCCCGAAGGCGACCAGGGGTGGCAGCACCAGGGGCGCCCAGCCCGGCAGCCAGGGCGGCAGGGAGGCGCGCCAGACGCTCATGCCCGGCCGCCCCCGTGCCCTGCGGGCGGCCGGACCAGCCCGGCGCGGTCGGCGACGATCGCCGCCTGGACGCGGTTGACGCCGCCCAGCTTGGCCAGCACGGCCCGCACGTGGTCCTTGACGGTGCTGGGCGCCAGGCCCATGCGCTCGGCGATCCGCTGGTTGCCCAGGCCCTCGCCCAGGTGGGCCAGCACCTCGCGCTCGCGCGGCGTGAGCGCCCGTACGGCCTCGGCCGCGCTCCGGTCCGCCGCCGCGGAACCCGTCGCCTTACCCGCCGCCGCACCTGGGGCGCCCGGGTCGCCCGTACCCGCCGCCACGTAGCCGCCGATCACCGCGCCCGTGACCGCCGGGTCCAGTACGCTGCCGCCCGCCGCGAGCGTGCGCACTGCGCGGACGAGCTGCTCGGGGTCGGTGTCCTTGAGCAGGAAGCCGGTGGCACCGCCGTGCAGCGCGGCGGCCAGGTACTCGTCCGCGTCGAAGGTGGTGAGCATGGCCACGGCCGGCGGGCGCGGCAGGGCGCGCAGTCCGCGCAGCACGGTGAGGCCGTCGACGTCCGGCATCCGTATGTCGAGCAGGACGACGTCGGGCAGGAGGGCGGCCACCGTCCGTACGGCGTCGCCGCCGCCGCAGTCGGCGACGACCTCCAGGTCCGGGGCCGTGCCCAGGATGAGGCGCAGCCCCGACCGGACGAGCTGTTCGTCGTCCACCACCACGACACGGACCACCGGCCGCTCCCCTTCTGTCGTCCGTCTTCCGGCTCCCGGCCGGTCACCCGACCGGACGCCTGACCGATTTCGCCCCTCCAGCCTGCCTGACGGCACGGACATACGCGGCACGGGCCTACGCCCGACGGCCCTGCGCCCACGGCGTACGCCCTACGGCCGCCCCCACTGCGGCGGCGCGGTCGGGGCCGGTCCCAGGGTCGTCGTGCCGGGGGCCGCGCGGTGGCCCAGGCCGGTGCGGTACGCGTCCAGGGCCGCCTCCGTACGGCCCGTACGGCGCAGCAGGTCGCCCAGGAGCCGGCACAGGTCGGCGAGGTCGCAGGCGGCGCCGGTGCGCTCCAGCAGCGACAGGGCGGCGCAGTAGTGCTCCTCGGCGGCCTCCGTGTCGCCGCGCTCCTCGGCGATCAGGCCCAGCAGCCGGTGTGCGCCCCCCGCGTGCACCGCGCCGCGCTCGGCGCCCAGTGCCGTGGGGGCCAGCAGCGGCCGCAGCAGTGCCTCGGCCTCGTCGGCCTTGCCGCGCCGCCGCAGCACGTCGGCGAGCTCGACCTCCACCTGCACGGTGAAGAGGGCGGCGCGCTTGGAGGCCAGCATGTCGCGGGCGGTGCGCAGCTCGGTCTCGGCCTTGCGCAGGTTGCCGTCCTGGGCGTGCACGTAGCCGCGCATCCAGTGGCAGTGGGCGAGCTCGGTGCGGATGTGCAGCTGCTGGTAGAGGTCCTGTGCCTTGGCGAGGGAGGCGTCCGCCTCGGCGATGCGCCCCTCGGCAATGAGCGTGCGCGCCACGCCGCGGTGCATGGCGGCGACGAGCGCCGGCTCGTGGACCTGCGGCGCCAGCGCGAGGGCCAGTTCGGCGGCGTGCGCGGCCCGCGCGTGCGCCCCCATGTCCATATAGGGCGCGATGGACGCCGTATAGAGCAGCAGCAGGGCGTCGGGGTCGTGCAGACCGGAGGCGTTGAGCTCGTCGACGGCCGTCTCCAGCAGGTAGCAGGCGTAGCGCAGCTCGCCGGCCAGGAGGTGGGCGGTGGCGCGGCCGCGCAGCGCGGGCACGCGGCGCGGCAGGGGCTCGTCGGCGTACAGCGCCTCGGCCTCCGCGAACAGGTCGCGGGCGTCGGCGAGGTCGCCGGTCTCCAGGGCGCAGTCGCCGAGCCCCAGCAGCGCCGTGAACTGCTCGGGGACGAGCGCGAGCACCGCCGCCTCGGCGCGCAGCGCGCGGAAGAGCACGGCGGCGTCCTCGGCGTGCCCCGTGGCGAGGATGCGCCGGGCGTCGGTGAGCCGCAGCCGCAGTGCGGTGGCCAGGTGCGGCGGGCGGCCGGTGGCCAGTTCCTCGACGGTGGTGCCCAGCCGCTGCGCCAGGTGCCGCAGTGCGGCCTCGGAGGGGCGTACGCGGCCCGCCTCCAGGGTGGAGATGTAGGCGGCGGTGTAGGCGGGTTCGGCCAGCTGCCGCTGGGTGAGGCCCTTTTGGGTGCGTAGTCTCAGGACGCGCCGTCCGATGTCGGAGGGCTCGTCCACCGGTATGCCGTGGGTGCTGTTCTCGGCCAATTCCGCCCCTTGGTGCGTTGTCGCCGCGTCACCACGGCGCGCGTTCGATCCGTGTGACGAGGACGAGGACCGCGCCACTGCCCATTTATGCCCAGGACGGACGCGCGTCGCACGGGGCCGCGGGTGCCGGACACCCCCAATCACCGCAGCTCGAACGCCACTTCGACAGAAGATCACACTTTCCCGGGAGCCTGTGCATTGTCATGCACCGCTCCACACCCCTAGGTTGAGCGGCACCTCAACCCGGTTTAACCCGCCGCTTAACATGCCACATCCCGAGGCGGCGGGCCCACAGGAGGACAACCCCCCATGCAGAACAGACGAATACGGGCAGCCGTGCTCACCGCGGCCGCCCTCTCGGCCCTCGTCGCCGCCCCCGCCGCAGCCACCACCCCGGCCGCGCCCGGCCGCACCGCCCAGCACGTCGAGTACTTCACCGAGGACGGCCACCCGGCGCACACCACCGTCGCCGCGTCGCCCACCCCCGCCCGGCCGCTGCGCCCCGCCGTCCGGGGCGACGGCGCCGTGACGCCCGTCGTCACCAACGGCCCCGTCGGCACCAAGCTCGACGTCGTCTTCGTCGGCGACGGCTACACCGCCGGCGAGCAGGACGCCTTCCACGCCGCCGTGCGCGCCAAGTGGGCGAAGATCTCGGCCGTCGAGCCGTACGCCTCCTACCGGCAGCTGTTCAACGTCTGGGCCGTCGACGCCGTCTCGCGCGAGTCGGGCGTCTCCGGCGACCCCGCCCCGGACGTGGTCAAGGACACCGCGCTGCGCTCCCGCTTCTTCTGCGACGGCATCGAACGGCTGCTGTGCGTGGACACCGGCCGGGTCGAGCAGTACGCGGCCAAGGCCCCGGCGGCCGACCTGGTGGTGGTCCTGTCGCACTCCTCCAAGTACGGCGGCGCCGGCTACAACGACGTGGTGTCCGGACCGGGTTACGACGGCGTCGCCACCGCGTCGTCCGACAACGCCCGCTCCGACCAGATCGCCGTCCACGAGACCGGCCACTCCCTGGGCAAGCTGGCCGACGAGTACCAGTACGACGAGTACGGCACCTACACCGGCGCCGAGCCCGGCGAGTCCAACATCAGCACCCTCACGGCGGACCCCATGGGCGCGCAGCGGGCGAAGTGGTACCGCTGGCTCGGCCGCACCTCGCCGGACGGCGGTACGGTCGGCACGTACGAGGGCGGCGGCTACTACCCCAAGGGCCTCTACCGGCCCACCGACAACTCCCTCATGCGGTCACTGGGGCGGGAGTTCAACCTGCCCGGCCGCGAGGCGATGATCGCGGGCTTCTACCGGCACGCGCGCGTGCTCTCGCCCGCGCCCGGCACGCCGGACAACGGCGGCACGGTCCGCCGCGGCCAGGGCGTCGGCGTGCGGCTGCCGGTGCCGACCGCCACGCTGCACTGGTACGTGGACGGGCGCGAGGCGCGGGCCGCGCGCGGGAAGACGACGGTCGTGCCGGCCCGGCTGGGCGTGCCCGCCGACGGCCGCCCGCACACGCTGACGGCCAAGGGCGCCGACCTCACCGACGCGGTCCTCGACCCGGAGCTGGGCAAGCGGCTGCGCGGTGAACTGACGTGGCGGGTGGTGCGCTGACCCGGACGCGGGCCGGCGCCGGCCCGTAAGGGTCAGTGACGTGCGTAGGAGGGCTCGGCGTCGAGGACGTCCGAGCCCTCGTACGCGCGGGCCAGCCGCCCGAAGCCGCGGTCGAGGGCGGCCGTGGCGGCGGCCCGCACCCGCTCCGCGGGCTCGCCGGCCGCGAGCCCCTCGTGCACCACGCGGAACGCGTTCTCGCCCACCGTGCCGGCCAGCGCCGCGAACAGCCGCAGCTCCTCGCGGTCGGCGTGCGGGGCGCGTTCGGCGAGCAGGGCGGCCATCACGTCCTGCCGTTCCTGCGCTATCTGCAGGTAGCTGCGGGTGAGCGCGGGGCTGTCGAGCAGGACGCGGGAGAAGGTCCGGGCGTTGACCGGGCCGGCGGCGCCGCCGGCGCCCTCGTCGCCACTGCTGTCGTCACCGCTGCTGTCATCACAGCTGCCGTCGTCGCCGTGCAGCACGGTGCGGATCGCGCGGTCGTAGAAGCCCCGTACGGCCTCGACGACGTCCGGGCCGGCGGGCCCGGCGGCCGCCAGTGCCTCGGGCAGTCCCGCCCGGAACTCCTCCCGGCGGCGGAAGAAGATCTCCTCCTTCGACGCGAAGTGCGTGAAGACGGTCGCCGGCGCGACGTCCGCCTCGGCGGCGATGCGCGTCAGCGTCACGGCGTCGAACCCCTCGTCGGCGAAGAGCCGGTACGCCGCGTCGAAGATCGCGCGGCGCGTGCGCTCGCGCTTGCGGCCGCGCAGCGTCGTACTGGCGGCCGGCCCGGGGGTCGGAGTCATGGCCACAGGATAGCCC
Organism: Streptomyces mashuensis; assembly: GCF_014654785.1. Classification (GTDB taxonomy): domain Bacteria; phylum Actinomycetota; class Actinomycetes; order Streptomycetales; family Streptomycetaceae; genus Streptomyces; species Streptomyces mashuensis. The sequence goes on along the minus strand of NZ_BNBD01000005.1, from coordinate 264,135 downwards.
CTCAAGGCCGTCAGAAATAGAGTTGCTCTATTTTTAGAGGAGCTCTAGTCTCGCCGTCATGCAGACCGCCACCTCACCCGGGCCCACCGGGACAGCCCCCGCCCGTCCCGCCGCGGCCGGGCCGCGCTCCACCGCCGCGATCCTGGCCATCGCCTGCGTGGCCCAGTTCATGGTCATCCTCGACGTGTCGATCGTGAACGTGGCGCTCCCCGCCATGCGCACCGAGCTGCACCTCAGCGGCGCCGGCCAGCAGTGGATCGTCAACGCCTACACGCTCGGCTTCGCCGGGCTGCTGCTGCTCGGCGGCCGCCTGGCCGACCTGGTCGGCACCAAGCGGGCGTTCCTCACCGGCGTCACCGCCTTCACCCTCGCCTCGCTCGCCGGCGGCCTGGCCACCGACGGCGCCTGGCTCGTCGCCGCACGGGCCGTGCAGGGCGTCGGCGGCGCGCTGCTCGCCCCGGCCACGCTCACGCTGATCATGACGACGTTCACCGAACCCGCCGCACGCACCCGCGCGATGGGCGCCTGGAGCGCCGTCATGGCGGCCGGCGGCGCCACCGGGGCCGTCGTCGGCGGCCTGCTCACGCAGTACGCGGGCTGGCGCTGGGTCCTCTTCGTCAACGTGCCCATCGGCGCGGCGCTGCTGGCGGCCGCCCTCGTATGGGTGCCGGCGGCCACCGGCGCCCAGGGCGGGCTGCGCCGCCTCGACCTGCCGGGCGCGCTGACGGTGACGGCCGGTCTGACCGCCCTCGTCTACGGGATCATCTCCGCCGAGACGCACGGCTGGGACGCGCCCGTGGTCTGGGGCCCGCTGCTCGCCGCCGTCGCCCTGCTCGCCGGCTTCGTCGCCCTTGAGGCGCGCGTCGCCCACCCGCTCGTGCCGCTGCGCGTACTGCGCCGCCGCACCCTGGCGACCGCCAACGTCGTCGTGCTGGCGATCGGCGCGGCCATGTTCTCGATGTGGTTCCTGCTGTCGCTCTACTTCCAGCAGGTCCTGCACTACAGCGCCATGAAGGCCGGCCTGTGCTTCCTGCCCGGCTCGCTGTCCATCATCGTCGGCGCGCGCATCGCCACGCGCCTGATGCCGCGCACCGGCAGCCGCCCCCTGCTGATCACCGGTGCCTTGCTGAGCACGGCCGGCTTCGCCTGGCTGTCGCGCATCAGCGCCGACGGCTCGTTCGCCACGGACGTGGCCGCACCGCTCGTGCTGGCCACGCTGGGCACGGGCCTGGCGACGATGCCCACGACAGTCGCCGCCACCAGCAGCGCCGCCCGCGACGAGGCCGGCCTCGCCTCCGGCCTGGTCAACACCTCACGCCAGATCGGCGGTGCGCTGGGCCTCGCCGTCCTGGCCACCGTCGCCTCGCACGTCACCGCCGACCGCCTGGCCACCGGTGGTCACGACCTCCCCGCCGCCCTGGCCGCCGGGTACGGGCGCGGCTTCCTCATCGCCTCGGCCGTCATGGTGTGCGCCGCCCTGGGCGGGCTCGCGCTGCCGTCACGCAACGGCGCCAAGCGCTGAAGGACACGAAGCGCCGAAGGGTGCGCGCCGGGGGGCGGGAGCGCCCCACCGCGCCCCCTCACCGCACCAGTTCGCGCTCCAGCGGCGTGCGGAAACGGGGCGTCACGCGGACGTCCCCCAGCCAGCCGGAGAGCCGGGCCGCCTCCGCCTCGATCGCGGTGCGCGCCGCCCGGCCCACGTCCGTCAGGGTCCGCCACACCACCTCGCCGTTCGCGCGCTGCGCCCAGCCCCCGACCACCCGGCCGTTCCACCACACCGTCGGGCCCACGTTGCCCGCCCGGTCGAAGAGGAACGGCACGTGCTCCGGGTCCAGGTACCAGTCGCGGTCGCGCCAGCCCATCGCCGTCGGGTCGAGACCCGGCAGCAGCGCCGCCCAGTCGCCGCCGTCCGCGACGGGCTCCACGTCACTGGGGAGCGCCAGCCCGGGCCCGTGGTCCAGCCGTACGGACACGGCCCCCACGTCCGCCAGCGCCGCCCGCGTGTCGCGTAGCGACCAGCCCGTCCACCACTTGAGGTCGGCCTCCGACGACGGCCCGTACGAGGCCAGCCAGCGCCGCACCAGCTCCGCGCGCGCCTCCCGCTCCGGCGGCTCCGGCAGCTCCGCCGCCACCGCCCAGCGGTGCAGGCTGCTCGTCCACGAGCCGCGCGGCCGGCCGCGCCGGATGTGCCCGTCCGCCGCCAGCACCCCCAGCACCCAGCTGCCGACGCTGCGCCGCGCCTCGTACGGCTTGCCCGGCGACATGACGACCGTCTCGCGCAGCGCCGGCACGTCCTGCGCCAGCTCCGACGTCGTCGCCTCGCCCCGCGCGGCCAGGGCGGCCAGCGCCGCCCGCTCCGTCTCCGCCAGCCGCCGCTCGTCCCACGGTTCGGCCGCGTCCGCGCACGTGGCCAGCGCCTTCATCATCTGCGCCCGCTCGCGCCGGGCGATGCCACGGGCCGTGGACGCGTTCACGTACGGCGCCAGCTCCGTCGTCACCGCGAACAGGGTGCGGCGCATCGACAGCAGCCGCACCACCGACACGTCCTCGTACAGCACCCGGTCGACCTCGGCGGCCGACGGCTCGGCCAGCCGCGCGCAGGCGGCGAGGTAGACGGTGGCGGGATCGGTGGCGTGCAGTCCCACGACGGCGTCGGCCACGTCCTCGGCACGGGCCGCACGGCGGGCGGGCGCCAGCAGGTGGCGGCGGGCGAGGCGGGCCCGGCGCTGCTCGTCACTGATGTGAGGGCTGTGCGTCATGGGACGACGGTAGCCGCGCTATAGGACGAATCCTGTCCTGAAAGGGTCCTGAAAGGGTCCTGAGAGGTCCGGACAATGAGAAGACCCCCGGGCCACTGGCCCGGGGGTCTTCTCTGCTGTGCGCTCGGCAGGATTCGAACCTGCAACCTCTTGATCCGTAGTCAAGTGCTCTATCCGTTAAGCTACGAGCGCTCGGCTTCCCGGCTGGTCTCCCTGCCGGTCGGCGTTGCGGGAACAACTGTACATGACTCATTCCGGTGCTCCGTACACACCCGCAGGCCGTCGGGCAATATGAGCTCATGGGGACCTACGCTGCACACGGCGGTCTCATCGCCGGGCGGTACCGGCTGGGCCGGAAGATCGGGCGCGGCGGGATGGGCACCGTATGGCGTGCCACGGACGAGTTGCTCGGCCGCGAGGTGGCGGTCAAGGAGCTCCACGTGGACGACCCGCGTTCGGGGCGGGACGCCCGCGCCCAGTACGACCGGACGCTGCGGGAGGCGCGCACGGTCGCCCAGATCAAGCACCCCAACGTGATCGTGATGCACGACATCGTCGAGCAGGACGGCCGGCCGTGGATCGTCATGGAGCTGGTCGAGGGGTGCTCCCTGGCGGGCCGGCTGGCGGCGGACGGGCCGCTCGGCCCGGAGGAGGCGGCCCGCATCGGCCTGGGCCTGCTGGGGGCGCTGCGCGCCGCCCACGCCCGCGGGGTGCTGCACCGCGACATCAAACCGCCCAACGTGCTGCTGGAGGCCGGCACGGGGCGCGCGGTCCTCACCGACTTCGGGATCGCCCAGGTGCCGGGCGCGACGACGATCACGGAGGCGGGCGCGTTCGTGGGCTCGCCCGAGTACACGGCGCCGGAGCGCATGTCGGGCGGGGCGGCGGGGCCGGGCTCGGACCTGTGGTCGCTGGGCGTGCTGCTGTGCACGTCGCTCAGCGGCGCCTCGCCCTTCCACCGCGACTCGCTGGGCGGCATCCTGCACGCCGTCGTGCACGACGAGATCCGGCCACCGGAGGCCGCCGGTCCGCTGCTGCCCGTCGTCCGCGGCCTGCTGGAGCGCGATCCCGGGCGGCGGCTGACGGCCGAGGAGGCCGAGGCGATGCTGCGGGCGTACCTCGACACCGGCCGGATGCCCGCGGCCGCCCCGCGCCCGCCGGCCCGGCGCGGCACCACGCATGTGCTCCGTACGTCGCCCCGCACGCTCACCCGTACGCTGACGCGCCGGGGCGTGCCCGTCGCGCGCGCCGCCCCGGCGTACCGCGGCAGCCCCGCCCGTACGGCGCTGATGGCCGCGCTGACGGTGGTGGCCCTGGCCGCGCTGGCCGCCGGGATGGCGGCGCTGCTGGTGGACCGCGACAGCACCGCGGGCGACAACCGGGCCGCCCGCCTCACCACCCGCCCGGCCACGGCCGTCGTCGCCGAACCGCCGGCCAGCGCCTCCGTCGCCGCCCCGCCGGGCTACCGCTCCGTCCAGGACCCGGCCGGCTTCGCGCTCGCCGTGCCCGAGGGGTTCACCCGGTCCTTCGAGCCGCCGCGCGTCTTCTACTACTCGCCGGGCAAGGAGTTCCGCATCGGCGTCCTCATCCAGGACGTGCAGGAGGGCGGCCCCATCGGGGTGATGCGCAGCTCGGCCGCCATCGCCCCCGACCGCTACCCCGGCTACCGCGACGGCACGGTGGAGCGCACGACGCACAACGGGCACCGTGCGGCGTCGTGGGAGTTCAGCTGGGACGGCTTCGACGAGAACGAGAACAAGGCGCCGGGCGGTTCCCGCCACACCTATGACGTGGCGTGGGACGAGGGGGAGAAGATGTACGACGTGTGGGTCTCCTCCCCCGTCGGCAAGGCGGCCGAGGGCCGCCGCTACTTCGACACGATGCTGGCGACGTTCGTCCGGACGAAGCCGGTCTCGTCGCCGTAGAGCGCCTGTCGCCGTAGGGCGCCGCCGCCCCTTACGCGAACCCTTACGCGAAGACGACCGTACGGGTGCCGTTGAGCAGCACGCGGTGCTCGCTGTGCCACTTCACGGCGCGGGCCAGTGCCTGGCACTCCACGTCGCGGCCGATGGCCACCAGCTGCTCCGGGCTGACCTCGTGGCCGACGCGCTCGACCTCCTGCTCGATGATCGGGCCCTCGTCGAGGTCCGCGGTGACGTAGTGCGCGGTGGCACCGATCAGCTTGACGCCGCGGGCGTGCGCCTGGTGGTACGGCTTCGCGCCCTTGAAGCTCGGCAGGAAGGAGTGGTGGATGTTGATGATCCGCCCGGCCAGCGCCTTGCACAGGTCGTCGGAGAGCACCTGCATGTAGCGGGCGAGCACGACCAGCTCGACCTTCTCGGCCTGGACGAGCTCCAGCAGCCGCGCCTCCGCCTCCGGCTTGTTCTCCTTCGTTACCGGAATGTGATGGAAGGGGACGCCGTACGAGCCGACGAGCTCGGCGAAGTCGGTGTGGTTGGAGACGACCGCCGCGATCTCCACCGGGAGCGCCCCGATCCGGCTGCGGAAGAGCAGGTCGTTGAGGCAGTGCCCGAACTTGGACACCATCAGGACGATCCGCATCTTCTCGTCCGCGCGATGGATCTGCCAGTCCATGTGGAACGAGTCGCCGATCGCCGCGAAGCTGGCGCGCAGCTTGTCGACGGTGACGGGGGCCTCGGCACTGAAGTGGACGCGCATGAAGAACAGGCCCGTGTCGTGGTCGCCGAACTGCCGGCTGTCCTCGATGTTGCATCCGGTCATGAACAGGTAGCTGGACACCGCGTGGACGATGCCCTGCTTGTCCGGGCAGGAGAGGGTGAGGACGTACTGGTCGCGCGGCGCGGCCGCGGGCGCGGACGCTTCGGCAGGGGTCTGGGCGGCGTTCATAGCCCTATAGCGTGGCACATTCCGGTGGGGTGCCGGACCGCGCGACGGAGCACGGGACGGGATGCGGGCGGGATGCGGGCGGGATGCGTGCGGGGTGCGGGCCGGGTCAGGCGATCCGGGTGAGCATCTCCAGGACGCCGAGCGGGCGGGGCGGCAGGTCCGGGTCCTCGCCGTCGTTGACGGCCAGCCGTACGTGGGCCTCGCGGGCGGCGTGCACCGCCTCCGGCCAACCGGGGTGGTCCAGGTACGCGGAGACGTGGGCGTCCGCCCCGACCTGGTGCATGATCCGCAACACGCGCAGCACGGCGACGTCGACGAGGGCGGCCTCGCCGGAGTCCCGGAAGACGGCACCGACGTACTTCTCGGCCGACCAGTTGTCCAGCCAGGTGTCCTCGACCAGGCGGTAGACGGCGTCCGTCACGTCCCCGTAGCCCTCGTGGCCCGCGAGCCAGCACTCCCTCTGGAAGACCGGGTCCGAGAGCATGTGCAGCGCCGAGCGCACGTTCGCGCGCCAGCGCCACCACGGCATGTCATAGAGCGGCATACCGCCCATGGTGGTCGAGCGGCGGCCGCGACGGGAAGACTTCTCCGAACCCTGCACAGCGTTCGATCGTACGTTCCCGGGCGCCGGCGGCACCTCTCGGGTCCCTACAACTGCGACCACTCCCGCTTCGGGAGGCCGTACTTCTCCGCGATCGGGTTCCACAGGGCGGCGGCCCGCTTCTTGGCGTCGGTGGCGTCGGCACTGGCCCGGTCGCCGGCCACGCTGTCCTTGGTGGGCCGGGCGTGGCCCTTGACGCAGCCCTTCTTGCTGTCGGCCTGCTTGGCCCACGTCGCGTACTTGCTGTCGGCCGTGCCCGACGACTGCCAGGCGCGCGTGAGCTGCGCGGTGAGGTCGTCGTGGTTGGGCAGCTGGTCGGTGGCGGTCTTGCCGAGGCGCGTCACGAGCGTGTTGCGCTCCTTGGCGGCGGCGCGCAGGTCGGACGCGGCGTTGTCGAGGTTCTTGCAGTCCTTGACGGAGTCCACCGCCTTGATGACGGCGTCGCGGCTGTTGTTGCTGTCCTTGAGCAGCGCGTCCAGCGCCTTGGCCTGGGCCTGTACGGGGTCGGCGGGCGTGGCCGACGCGGCGGCGGACGGGCTCGCGGACGCCGGCGCGGACGTCGCCGGGCCGGCGGCGGGCACGGACGCCCCGGCCGGCTGCGGCTGCTTCTTCCCGTCGCCGTCGCCACTGAGCAGCGCGCCGACGCCGAGCCCGGCGACGATGCACCCGCCGACGACCGCGGCCCCTATGAGGAGGGTCTTCCTACGTCCTGCGGGGCCGGCGGGCGCCGGGCCGGATGCCGGCGCCGGTGCGGGCGCGGGCGCGGCCCTACGGGACCGGGGCCGGGGCGCGGCTGCGCCTACGGGTGCGGGTGCCGGCGCCGGCGCCGGTGTGCCGGCGGCGGGCACAGGGGGCAGCTGCTGGGTGGGCGTGGCGGCGCGGAAGAGAGTGTCGAACTCGGCGGGCGGGGTGCGCTCACCGGGCGGCGCGATGACGGAGAAGGGCGCGGCGGGGGTGTGCCCGCCTCCGGGCGCCTGCGGAGAGGCGGCGTTGCCACCGACGGGGGGCAGGACAGTGGTGGCCTCACCGGCACCCGCGGCACCGCCCCCTATGGGCGGCAGGACGGTCGTAGCCTCGCCCGCACCGCCGACGGGCGGCAGCACCGTCGTCGCCTCACCCGCACCACCGACGGGCGGCAGCACCGTCGTCGCCTCACCCGCCCCGGTGACAGGGGGCAGCACCGTCGTCGCCTCACCGGCACCGCCCCCTATGGGCGGCAGCACCGTCGTGGCCTCACTCGCACTGCCGACGGGCGGCAGCACCGTCGTCGCCTCGCCCGCCCCGGTGACAGGGGGCAGCACCGTCGTGGCCTCGCTCTCGCCCGCCGGCACCCCCGCGTGCCGGCCCGCGCGCGTGCCGCTCTCCGCCTGCGGCGTGCCGACCGAGCCCTCGGCCACCGGCCACACGCCCAACTGCGGTGCCCCGCCCGGAGGAACCGGTGGAGGGGCCGACGGCATCGGGGGGTAGGCGTGGCCCTGGGAGACGCCCGGAGGGGTTTCCGGGGGGAGGGGGGCGCGCGGGGCGGTGGCCGCGCCCCATTCCTGGGGGCCGTTCCCCTGTCCGCTCTGCGTCACCAGGAACTCCTCAAGGCTCTACGGACCTACGACAAGCGGCGGCTCACGCTACCGGTTCGTACTCTCGCACGAACACACAGCGTCCGTTCGCCGCGCCCCGCAGGCCCGGGCCTTGGTTGCCCCAGACCCCGGAGAGCGTGCCATCCGGGCCCTGGGGCCGTCCCTCATGTCGCGCTATGCCGCTGCCAGCTCCATCCGCGCCCCGAACTCCCGTACCGCGGGCTCGTCCCGGAACGGCGCCAGCCGCTGCTGGAAGTCCTCCAGGTACTCCGCGCCCCGGTTGGAGCGCAGCGTCCCCAGGAGTTCCAGCGCCCGGGCGCCCGTGGCGCACGCCTCCTCGACCTCGCGCTGCTGGACGTGCGTCGTCGCCAGCAGCAGCAGATCGATGGCGCGGCGCCGGACGCGGCTCTTGGGGTGCACGGCCAGCGCCTCCTCCGCCTGCCGGCGGGCCGGCTCGGCCTGCCCCAGGTCGCGGTGGCAGTGGGCGAGTTCGTCCGCGAGGTACGCGCGGTCGAAGTGGCGGATCCACGGCGGGTCGTCGCCCGTGTCGGTCGCGTTCTCCGCGGCGTCCAGCCGGGAGACGGCCCGCGCCGCCACCGTCTGGCAGGACCGCGCGTCGCCGAGCAGCGCGTGCCCGCGCGCCTCGGCGGCGTAGAACATGGCCTCCGCCCGCGGCGGGACCTTGCCGCGCGCCCCCTCCTGCGCCGCCTTCGCCAGCTGGGCGATCTCCCGGGGGTTGCCCAGGGAGGCCGCGAGGTGGCTCATGCTGGCCGCCAGCACGTACCCGCCGTAGCCGCGGTCGCCCGCGGCCTGCGCCAGGCGCAGCGCCTGGATGTAGTACCGCTGGGCGAGCCCCGGCTGCCCGGTGTCCACCGCCATGTAGCCGGCGAGTTCCGTCAGGCGCGCGACCGCCGCGAACAGCTCGCGGCCGACGGCCTCCCGGTACGAGCCGGCCAGCAGCCCGGAGACGACGCTGTTGAGGTAGTGCACCACCACGGGGCGCACGTGCCCGCTGCCGTAGCGGTGGTCGAGTTCGACCAGCGCCTCGGTCGTGGCGCGCACCGCCTCGACGTCGGCCACGCCGACCCGTGCGCCCGCGCTCCGTGCGACCTGTGCGTCGGCCGCGGTGATCAGCCAGTCGCGGCTGGGCTCGACCAGCGCGGAGGAGGCCACCGACGTCCCGCTGAGGAAGTCGCGGCGGCCCACGTCACTGCGCCACAGCTCGCAGACCTGCTCGATGGCGCCGAGGACGGTGGGCGAGAACTGCAGGCCCACGCCCGAGGCGAGGTTCTTGCCGTTGGCCATGCCGATCTCGTCGATCGTGACCGTACGGCCCAGCTTGCGGCCCAGGGCCTCGGCGATGATGGCCGGCGCGCGCCCGCGCGGCTGCTGGCCGCGCAGCCAGCGGGCCACGGACGTCTTGTCGTACCGCAGGTCCAGGCCGTGCTCGGCGCCGCACATGTTGACGCGGCGGGCGAGGCCGGCGTTGGAACAGCCGGCTTCCTGGATGAGCGCCTGCAGCCGTTCGTTCGGCTGCCGCGCCACGAGTGGCCGTGCGGCCATGGTCAACCCCCTGAGACTGCTGTGCGTTCGCGATGCACCCCACTGGATGCGGGGCACCGCCCACGGCGGATTCCGCCTTCTCCTGTTTCTCCTTCTCCTGTGATCTTTGCCCCCCTGATATGCGGAGAATGCAGGATTTTCCCGGTATTGCGGTGTGTTGACGCCGCAGGTCCCGGTGACACCGCGGTGACCTGCCCGGTCAACCGCCGCCCAGGTGGCTACCCCTTCGCGGCGGCGAACCCTCGCCTGCGCCCCCGTACATGCATCCGTGCGCCCCGTGTGCTGTCGCCCGTGGTTGCGAGGAGCCCGTGCCGGGGCCGTAACCCCTGGTGGCAGGGGGAGTTGTGATGAACGTGGAAGAGACCCAAGAGACCATCGGAGTAGGAGCCCCGCACATCCCCCAGCAACGCGGCGAGCGCGCGCTCGACGCGGCCGTCAGGTACGCGGAGGACCGGCACTGGGACGTGAGCCCCGGCACCTGGCTGGAGGCCGTGGACGGGCGCGAGTGCTGCTCGTGCGGCGAGGTGGACTGCCCCGCGCCGGGGGCGCACCCGGCCCGCCCCGACTGGGCGACACAGGCCACCGGCAGCGCCTCGACGGCGCGCCGGATCTGGACGAAGCAGCCGCGCGCCTCCATCCTGCTGCCCACGGGCCGCACGTTCGACGCCCTGGAGGTCTCCGATTCCGCCGGCTTCCTCGCGCTGGCGCGCATGGAGCGGATGGAGATCCAGCTGGGGCCGGTCACCTGCACGCCGTTCCGCCGCATGCTGTTCTTCGTGCTGCCCGGCGGCGCGGCGAAGGTCGGCGAGCACGCGCGCCGGCTCGGCTGGTCGCCCGCCACGCTCGACCTGGTCGCGCGCGGCGAGGGCGACTACGTGGTGGCGCCGCCGACCCGCATCGGCAACCGCGGCCCGGTGCAGTGGGCGCGCCAGCCCACGGCCGCCAACCGCTGGCTGCCGGACGCGGAGGAGCTGGTCAGCGCGCTGGCCTACGCGTGCGGGCGCGAGGCGGCCCTGACCCGCGGCCGCTGAGCCCTCGTCCCCCGCCGAGCCCCGCCCGCTCCTGACAAACGTCATCAGGGTCCTGACAAACGTCACCGGGATCCGTCGCCGTCCCCCTCTAGGGTGAATTCCGGGGGCCGGGGAGAAACCTCCTGGCCCCCTTCGTATCACCAGCAAGCACCACCTCACGGGGACGAGGACGTAGCAGTGGGACGGGACACGGAGACCGCCGTACCGGCGGTTCGCATCGAGGGACTGTGGAAGCGGTTCGGCGAACAGGTCGCGGTCGCCGGGGTCGACCTCGCCCTGCCGGCAGGGCAGTTCATCGGCCTGGTCGGCCCGAACGGTGCCGGCAAGACGACGACCCTGTCGATGGTCACCGGGCTCCTCCGGCCCGACCAGGGCCGGGTCGAGATCTGCGGGCAGGACGTGTGGCAGGACCCCGCCGCCGTCAAGGCACGCATCGGCGTCCTGCCCGAGGGGCTCCGCATGTTCGAGCGGCTGTCCGGCCGTGAGCTGCTCGCCTACACCGGGCGGCTGCGCGGCCTGCCGGGCGCCGAGGTCGACAAGCGCGCCACCCAGCTGCTCGACGTCCTCGACCTCGCCGGCTCGCAGCACAAGCTCGTCGTCGACTACTCCACCGGCATGCGCAAGAAGATCGGCCTGGCCGCCGCGCTGCTGCACAACCCCGAGGCCCTCTTCCTCGACGAGCCCTTCGAGGGCGTCGACCCCGTCTCGGCCCAGACGATCCGCGCGGTCCTGGAGCGCTACACGGCCTCCGGCGCCACCGTCGTCTTCTCCAGCCACGTGATGGAGCTGGTCGAGTCCCTCTGCTCCTGGGTCGCGGTGATGGCGGGCGGCCGCGTCCGCACCCACGGCCCGGTCGCCGAGGTGCGCGGCGACGCCCCGACCCTCCAGGACGCCTTCCTGGAGCTGGTCGGCGTACGGGGCCGGGCGGCCGGCGAGGACCTCGACTGGCTCGGCGGCGGTGCCCGATGACGACCGCGGCCCCCGCCCCCGCTCCCGTCGCCGGGGCCGGCGCGGCACCGACCGCCTCGGCCGCCGTCCTCACCCGCACGCTGGCCGGCCTGAAGCTGGCACTGCTGCGCAACGGCCTCAAGCAGTCCTCCGGCCGCAAGGCCGTGTGGATCACCTCGATCGTCCTGACCGCGCTCTTCGCGGCGCTCCAGCTGCTCGGCCTGATCGCCCTGCGCGGCAACGACCACGCCGCCACGTTCACCGTGCTCCTCGCGGTGCTCTGGGCGTTCGGGTGGGCGGTGATGCCGCTGTTCTTCCCCGCCGGTGACGAGACGATGGACCCCAGCCGGCTGGTGATGCTGCCGCTGCGTCCCGCCCCGCTGATGGTCGCGCTGCTCACCGCGGCCCTGATCGGCATAGGCCCCGGCTTCACCGTCGTCCTCTTCGTCGGTTCGGCGATCGCCACGGCGCACGGCGCCGCCGCGGTGGCCGTCGCCGTCCTCGCCGTGCCCCTCGCCCTGCTCATATGCGTGGCGCTGTCCCGCGCCGTGACCACGGCCAACGTCCGTCTGCTGACGAGCCGCCGGGGCCGCGACCTCGCCCTGCTCAGCGGCATCGTCATCGCCGTCGGCGCCCAGTTCGTCAACCTCGGCCTGAACAGGCTGAGCAAGGCGGGCGGCCTGGAGGCCCTCCAGCCGGTCGCCGACGTGGTGCGCTGGATACCGCCGGGCTCCGCGCTCGACGCCGTCCGTGCGGCGAGCGAGGGACAGTACGGTCTCGCCGCGGCCGAACTGGCGCTGAGCGCCGCCGTGCTGGCCGCCCTGATGACCTGGTGGCAGCAGGGCCTGACGAAGATCATGACCGCGCCCGACGCGTCCACGATCGGTGCCGCGGCGCCGGAGCGGAAGCGCGGCGGACGGGCCGGGCGTGACGGTGCCGCCGCGGACCACCGCCCGGCCGGCCTCGCCGGACTGCTGCCCGACACCCGTACGGGCGCCGTCATGCTCCGCTCCCTGCGCTACGCGTGGCGCGACCCGAAAACGAAGGCGTCGTGGGTGTCCGGCCTGGCGGCCGGCGCGCTCGTACCGTTCGTCAACGCCGTGCAGGGCTCGGGCAGCGTCTGGCTGGCGCTGTTCGCCGCGACGATGCTCGGGCTCCAGATGTACAACCAGTTCGGGCAGGACGGCCCGGCGTTCTGGATGGTGCTCCAGACCCTGGGCACGGCCCGGGAGGCGTACGCGGAGCTGCGCGCCCGCACCCTGGCGCTGGCGCTGATCGCCCTGCCGTACATCACGCTGATCGTCACGACGACGGCCTGGCTGCTGGGCAAGTGGCAGCAGTGGGCGGAGGTCATGGGCGTGTCCCTGGCACTGCTGGGCGGGCTGTTCGCGACGGGCGCCCTGACGTCCGTGCTGGCGCCGTACTCGATCCCGCAGGACAGCGGCTTCAAGAACGTCGCGCCCGGTCAGGCGTCCATCGCCTGGCTCGGCATGCTGGGCAGCGTGGTGGGCGCGGCGCTGTGCGCGCCGCTGCTGGGCCTGGTGATCGCCCTGCACGTCACGGACACGCACGACCTCCTGTGGACCGTGCTGCCGCTGGGCGCGGCCTATGGCCTGCTGGTGACCTGGGCGGGACTGCGCGTGGCGGCGCCGAAGGCGCTGGCGCGGCTGCCGGAGATCCTGACGGCGGTCACGAAGGCGTAGGAGCCCGAGGGGGGAAGGTGCTGAGGGGGGAGGGGCCCGGGGCCGCTCCCCCCCTCAGCCGTACGCGCCCCTACACGGGCGTCACATCACCGCCGGCCCCTCCGACGCCTCCGCGATGTACCCGTCGGGCCGGACGAGCAGCGTGGTCGTGTCCGCGTCGGCGCGCGTGACGGTGGTGACGCCGGCCTCGGGCACCGGCTTGGCGCCGCGCGGCAGGACGCGCACGTAGGTACCGGCGCGCAGGGCCTCGTACAGCCGCACCGGCCCGTCCGTGGTCTCGGCGAGCGCCAGGTCGGGCGCGCGGCGCCCGGTGAGGGGGTGCGAGCCGGGCGGTGCGGGGTAGCGGATACCGATGCCGGAGACGAAGCCGGCGACGCGGCGCGTGGCGAACGGCGCGAAGCGGGCGGCGCTCCCCACGACGCCGCGCAGGGCCCGCGCCGCGGGCGAGGTGACGAGCGCGCCGCGCACGAGGGCGTGGCTGACGCGCAGCACCTTCGTGCCGATGGGGTGCCGCTCGTCGTGGTACGTGTCGAGCAGTGCGTCGCCGTCGCGGCCGGCGAGCACGGCGGCGAGCTTCCAGCCGAGGTTGGCGGCGTCCTGGAGGCCGGCGTTCATGCCGAGGCCGCCGGCCGGCGAGTGGACGTGGGCGGCGTCGCCGGCGAGGAGGACGCGGCCGGAGCGATAACGGGGCACCTGGCGCTCGTCACTGTGGAAGCGCGACGTCCAACGGGTCTCCCCCATGCCGAAGTCGGTGCCGAACACGGCCCGGGTGAGGGCACGGAGGCGGTCCATGTCGACGGGCGCGTCGACGGGTTCCTCCCGGCCCCGCTCCCAGGCGATGACGCGGTACCAGCCGTCGCCGAAGGGCACGATCAGACAGAAGCCCTCGACCCCGCTGTTGAACGCGAGCGTCTTCGCCGGGGCGGTGTCGAGCCGTACATCGGCCAGCATCACCGAGCGGAGGACGGCACGGCCGGGGAAGGGCATGCCGATCGCCTCCCGGACGGCGCTGCGGACACCGTCGGCACCGACGACGTAGCGGGCGCGCAGGGTCGCCGTCGCGTCGTCGCTGCTGTTGTCAGCGGTGCCGGGGGCGCGGAACTCGACGTCCACGCCGTCCGCGTCCTGCCGCAGGCCGGTGACGCGCACGCCGCGCCGGATGTCCGCGCCGCAGGCGCGGGCGCGCTCCTCCAGCAGGCGCTCGGTCTCGTACTGCGGGGTGACGAGGACACCGGGGAAGCGCGTGTCCAGCCCGCCGAGGTCCACGCGCAGCCGCCCGAACAGCCGGGCGCCGCGCAGGAACGTACCGGTGGCCAGCAGGGGTTCGGCCAGTCCACGGGCGTCGAGCAGCTCCAGGCTGCGGGCGTGGACGGCGAAGGCGCGGGTGAGGTTGGACTCCTCGGCGCGGCGCTCCAGCAGGACGACGCGCACTCCGGCGGCGGCCAGGTCGCCGGCGAGCAGCAGTCCCGTGGGGCCGGCCCCGACGACCACGACGTCGGTGAGGGGTTCTTCGGTGCGGTCGGCGCGTTCGGTGCTGACGGTCGGCATGTCGACTCCTCGGTTCCTGGCGGGGTGTGCGGGCCCCGTACGTCCAGTGCACACCCGCCGAGGAAGAATGTCAACGGTCGTTGAATTAATGGGGAGGGCGGTGGCCCAGGGGCAGCCCAGGGGCGGCTCCGGGGCCCAGAAGAGGCGCGTTCCCTGTCACATCGCCTCGGACGACGAGGGGGTGCAAGGCAGCGAAACCAGCAGGGCACCATCGACACCGACCAGAAGGAGAACCCCATGCGCTACCTGATGACGACCAAGGAGTCCGTCGGCGCCGCCGCCCCGGACGAGAAGCTGATGGCCGAGATGGCCGCGTTCGTGGAGGAGCTGACCTCCGCCGGCGTCCTGCTGGCCACCGGCGGCCTGATGCCCGGCGGCCCCCGCGTCGCCTCGCGCGGCGACGACATCACGGTGACGGACGGCCCGTTCACCGAGGCCAAGGAGGCCGTGGTGGGCTTCGCGCTGGTCGAGTGCCGCAGCAAGGAGGAGGCCATCGAGGTCGCCCGCCGCTTCCGCCGCATCGCCGGTGACGGCGAGAGCCTGATCCAGGAGGTCTTCGACGGGTGCGGCGGGTGACGGCGGAGGACGACGCACGGGCCGCGGTCGCGGCCGCCTGGAAGCTGGAGGCGGCCAAGGTCGTGGCGTCCGTCGCCCGCATGGTGCACGACGTCGGCCTCGCCGAGGAACTGGCCCAGGACGCGCTCGTCGCGGCGCTGGAACAGTGGCCGGCCGACGGCGTGCCCGCGAACCCCGGCGCCTGGCTGACGACCACCGCCAGGCGCCGCGCGGTCGACCACATCCGGCGGGCGCAACGCCTGGAGCGCAAACGGGAGCAGCTCGCGCACCGGTGCCCAGGTGAGCCGGAGGCCGACGGGGACGACGCCGGCCACGACAGCCACGACGTCCTGCGGCTGATGTTCGTCTCCTGCCACCCGCTCCTGCGCACGGAGGCGCGGGTGGCCCTGACGCTGCGGCTGCTCGGCGGCCTGACGGACGAGGAGATCGCGCGGGCCTTCCTCGTCGGCAGGACGGTGATCGCCCGGCGCGTGGCCGACGCGAAGCGCACCCTCGCCGAGGCGGGGGTGGGCTTCGCGATGCCGCCGCGCACCGAGCTGGCCGAGCGGCTCTCCTCCGTCCTGGAGGTCGTCTACCTGATCTTCAACGAGGGGTACGCGGCCACGTCCGGGGACGACCTCATGCGGCCGGGGCTGTGCCTGGAGGCGCTGCGGCTCGGCCGTCTGCTGGCCGGGCTCGCGCCCGACGAGGCCGAGGTGCACGGGCTGGTGGCGCTGATGGAGCTCCAGTCGTCCCGGTCCGCGGCGCGTACGGGCCCGTCCGGCGAGCCGGTGCCGCTGCACGAGCAGAACCGCGGCCGCTGGGACCAGTTGCTGATCCGGCGCGGCTTCGCGGCGATGCTGCGCGCCCGCGAGGCGGGCGGCCCGCCGGGCCCGTACCTGCTCCAGGCGGCGATCGCCGTGTGCCACGCGCAGGCGCGGACGGCGGAGGAGACCGACTGGCGGCGGATAGCGACGCTGTACGGCACGCTGGAACGGCTCCTGCCGACCCCGGTCGTACGGCTGAACCGCGCCGTGGCCGTCGGCATGGCGGACGGCCCGGCGGCGGGCCTGGCCCTCACGGCGCCCCTGGCCGAGGACCCGGCGCTGCGCGATTACCACCTGCTGCCGTGCGTCCGGGCCGACCTCCTGCACCGGCTGGGCCGGTACGAGGAGGCCCGCCGGGAGTTCCTGCGGGCGGCGTCGCTGACGGCGAACGCGGCGGAGGAAGCGTTCCTGCGCGGAAGAGCGGCGGCCGCCACGACCGCCGCCCGGCCGGCCGGGATGCCCACCCTGGGCGAGGCCGTACGGGCGTTCCTGGAGCGGGACGGCATGGACCCGGGAACCGCCCGTTCCTACGGGCAGACGTTGCGGCGGCTGTGCCGGAGCCTGGGCGACGAGTTGCCGCTCGCCGCCCTGACCTCCGCCGACGTGGCGCGCGTGTTCGCGCTGGCCTGGGACGGCGCCGCGGCGCGGACGTGGAACCGGCACCGTTCCGCGCTGCGGTCCTTCGCGGCCTGGGCGTCGGTCGGGCACGTGGCGGAGGGGATCGGCCGCCGGGCCGCCGGCCGCGAGCGGGCCCGGCCCCTGGACGAGGCGGAGTTCACGGCGCTGGCCGGCCGCCCGGACGTGGCGCTGCGCGAGCGCACCCTGTGGTGGCTGCTGCGCGAGTCCGGCGCCCCGGTGAGCACGGTGCTGGCCCTGGACGTCACCGACCTCGACGTACGGGCCCGGCGCGCCCGGACGCGCGGCGGCGAGGGGTGGCTCACCTGGGGCGCGGGTACGGCGGAGTGGCTGCCGGGGCTGCTGGCCGGACGGCGCCGGGGGCCGGTGTTCCTGGCGGAACGCCGCCCGGGTCCGGGCCGGCCGCCGGCGCCGGGCGACCTGTGCCCGGAGACGGGCCGCGGCCGGCTGTCGTACGAGCGCGCGGAGTACCTGTTCAAGCAGGCCACGGCCGGCCACACCCTCCGCCGCCTGCGCGTCGGCCCCCGGCCGCCGTCCCGGCCCTCTACTTCTTGATGTCGTCCTGGTCCGCGCCGACCCGCAGGGTGTAACCGGCCGGAATGCCGTGCTCCTGGTCTCCCTTGACGGATACCGCGGACACCTGCGCCGAGAACTGCCGTCCGGCCGGCAGCATCGGCGTGTACTTGGTGTGCCCGGTGAGCACCGCCGCGCGTTGCCGCTGGGCCGGCGAGGTCATGATCTCGATCGTGTCGCCGACCTGCGCACCGGTGAGCTTGCCCCAGACGGCCTGGCAGCGGCTGCTGTACCGGATCTCCAGATGCATTGTGGAGACCCAGTCCTCCCCGATCGTCCCGGCCCCGTCCGCGCATCCGGCGTCCTTCGGGTCCACGCCGGTACAGGTGGTGCTGAAACAGCCGGGAGGGGCGGTCGGTGCCGCTGCTGCGGACGAGGCGGCGGCCGACGGCGGGCGGGCCTTGGCGTCGGCGTCGTCACCGCCGGTCCATGACGTCGCCAGCGCCCCGGCCACCGAGCCGGCCACCGCCACGATCAGCGCACCCACGAGCGTCTGGGGACCGAGGCCCCCTCTGGCCCACCGGACGCACCGGTCCCACCAGTCCTTCACGTTCAGCCTGCCGCCCGACATGCCGGGAGGCTAAGCCCACCGGCATATGGCACGAGGAGCGTTCCGCCCCCGCATCACCTCATCGAGTGGCCCCGGCCCCCTGCGCCCCCACTCCCCCCATCGCCTATCCCACCGCCTCCAGGAACGGCTCCGTCACCCGCCGCCAGCCCTCCGGCTGCTCGTAGTGGATCAGGTGGCCGGCGTCCGGCACCTCCGCGTACCGGCCGCGCGGGAGCACCCGCACCATCTCGTGCGCCTCGGCCCGGCCCAGAGCGCCGTCCAGGCCCCGGACCACGAGCGTCGGGCACTTCACCAGCGCCAGCTCCTCCCAGTGCGCGTCCCGCGCGTACTCCTCCCGCACCTGGAGCATCTGGCGGCGGAAGAACAGCGGCCGCCAGCCGTCCGCCCGCTCAGCCATGACCTCGGCGTAGAAGTCGCCGCGCGCCGGGGCCGGCCGCTCCAGCGTCGGGTCCTCCTCCGCGAACCACTGCCGCACGTCCGCCAGCGTCGCGAACGGCACCGGCCACGACCGGAACCACTCCCGCCACTCCCGCTGCGTGGCCGTGCCCAGCGCCGACGCCCGCATGTCGCAGATGACGAGGGCCCGTACGAGGTCCGGCCGGCGGGCGGCCAGCTGCCAGGCCGTGAGCGCGCCCATCGCATGGCCGATCAGCGTGACCGGTGCGAGCCCCAGCTGCTCGACGGCCGCCTCGGCGTCGGCCACGTACGCGTCACGCGCGTACGGACCGCCGACCGGCTTGCCGCTGCGGCCGTGGCCCCGCTGGTCGAGGGCGACCGTGCGGTACCGCCGGGAGAGCCAGCGGGCCGCCTGCGCCCAGTGCGCCGCCCGCCCCAGCAGCCCGTGCAGCAGCAGGATCCCGCCCGGCCCCCTGGGGCCCGTGGCGGCCGGCGGCGGGTCCGCGAACTCCCAGGCCGCGAGCCGCACTCCACCGCTTCCCGTCACCTCGATGCGCCGCACCATGCCCTGGCACCCCCTCGTCTCCCCCGAGCAGCTCCACCCTAGGAACTTCCATTCGAATAAAGCGGTTCTCGCGCGCAACACCCCTCGTACGAGTGACCTGGCGGCAGGATTGACCGTCTGCGCCCCGGGGAGAAATCGACCGGGCGCGGATCGCTCGGGGAAGAAGGTCCGCGCGGCGCACCCTGAGAGCTCGGGGCTCCGGGTCGCCACGGGGGAGAAACGGGGAGGTGGGGCCCCGGCCGCCCGTGCGGGCGGCCGGGGCCCCTTTTCGTGCTCATCGAGCCCTCCCCGGGTCGTCGTGGGCGGCGGCGCGCGCGCATATGCGCAACGGCTGACAGCGCCAGACTGACACGCCCGGGGCCCGGCCGCGCCCGTTTCGCGGCGGCTCGGCAGCTTGGTGTAAGGCGGTATGCGTATACGTGCCCGCGCGGGCACGCACGGACGTCAGCGCACGGACGTCAGCGCACGGACGTCAGCGCTTGGCGACGAAGACGTGCGCCGCGATGTCCGGCGACAGCTCCGCGGCCTCGCCGCTGCTGCCGACCATCACCCCACCGGGGGACTCCGTCACGCTCACCACGGCGCCCGGCTGCACCCCGGCGCGGCGCAGCGTGTACATCAGCTGCGCGTCGTTCTGGATCGGCTCGCCGATGCGCCGCACCACCACGGTCTTGCCCTCGCCGCCCGGCTCCAGGTCCATCAGGCTGACCATGGCGTCACCGAGGAAGGGGTCGGTCTCGGCCTTCTCGCCCAGCTCCTCCAGGCCCGGGATCGGGTTGCCGTACGGCGACTCGGTGGGGTGCCGCAGCAGCTCCAGCACGCGCCGCTCGACGGCCTCGCTCATCACGTGCTCCCAGCGGCACGCCTCGGCGTGCACCTGCTCCCACTCCAGGCCGATCACGTCGACGAGCAGGCACTCGGCGAGCCGGTGCTTGCGCATGACGCGCGTGGCCAGCTTGCGGCCCTCCTCGGTCAGCTCCAGGTGCCGGTCGCCGGCGACCATGACCAGGCCGTCCCGCTCCATGCGGGCCACGGTCTGGCTCACCGTCGGACCGCTCTGGTCCAGCCGCTCGGCGATGCGGGCACGCATGGGGACCACACCTTCCTCTTCCAGCTCAAGGATGGTGCGGAGATACATCTCCGTGGTGTCGATCAGTCCGGACATGCGGTGCCCCTCGATAAGTCGTGCGCTGGCCCTGCACCCCCAATTCTGACGCATGCCGGTGACAAGGGGGCCGCCTACGGCACGACCCGGCGCCCTCTTCTTGACAGCCCCTGGCCCGCGGGACGCGTCATGGCCGAGAATCCCCGAGAATCGCCGAGAATTCCCGCAGAGCCCCGTCCGCCACCCGCCCCGACCCGAGGAGCCCAGCGATGAGCGAGAGCAAGCCGGCCCGGCAGTTCCTCGACGCCGCCATCGGGCTGCTCCAGCGCGTGCGCGACGAGGAGGAGCACCACGTCGGTGAGGCCGCCGCCCTGATCGCCGACACGGTGGAGGCGGGCGGCCGCCTCTTCGTCTTCGGCGCCGGCCACTCCTCGCTGGCCGCGCAGGACGTCGTCTACCGCGCCGGCGGCCTCGCCCTGATGAACCTGCTGGCCGTGCCCGGCGCCGTCGGCGTCGACGTCATGCCCGCCACCCTCGGCAGCGCCCTGGAGCGCGTCGACGGCCTGGCCGGCGCCGTCCTCGACACCAGCCCCGCGCAGCCCGGCGACGTCCTGGTCGTCGTCTCGCTCTCCGGGCGGAACGCGCTCCCCGTCGAGATGGCGATGAACGCCCGGGCGCTCGGCCTGAAGGTCGTCGGCGTGACGTCGCTCGCCTACGCGGAGCAGACGAAGTCGCGGCACGGCTCCGGCACGTTCCTGAAGGACCACTGCGACGTGGTGATCGACACGAAGATCGCCCCGGGGGACGCGGAGCTGTCGGCGGAGGGGGTCTCGGCCCCCTTCGGCCCGGCCTCCACGGTGGTGAGCGCGGCGGTGATGCAGTCCCTCGTGGCCGCGGCGGCCGGCGAACTGGCCGCCCGCGGCATCGACCCGCCGATGCTCCGCTCCGGCAACGTGGACGGCGGCCACGAGTGGAACGGCCGGGTGCTGGAGGAGTACGGGGACCGGATCTTCTTCCGGCACGGATAGACGGGCCGGGGGTAAGGGGCGCCCCGCGTAGGGGCAGCGCTCCTTACAGCCGTACTCCTTACAGCTGCCCCGCCAGGTCCACCGCCGCCGCCACCCGCGTCGCGATGTCCTCCGCGTACGCCGCGTCGCCCCGGTCGAACCCGCGCCGCGACCCGCCCCGCAGGAACGTCACCACCCCCACCGTCCGGCCCCGGCTGCGCAGCACCGTCGCGAGGGCGTGCCGGGTGCCCTCCGGCCAGCGGCGGGCCGCCGCCCAGTCCTCGGTGCGGTCCGCGGCCGCCCGTACGGAGCCGCAGCGCTCGACCGCCTGCACCGCCGGGTGGTCGTCCCGGTACGTCACCGGCAGCCCGCCGCCCGCCGCCGCGCACGCGGCGGCCTGGCCCGCCAGGCCCGACGGCGTGGCCGCCGCCCGGACCAGCCGCACCGGCTGCTCCGGCACGGCCTCCGGCCGCGGCAGCAGGTCGATGAAGGCGTGGTCCGCGAAACCGGCCAGCGCGAACTCCAGGTAGAGCGCCGCCGCCTCCATCGGGTCCTCGCACTCGGCGACCGCCCGGCCCGCCCGGTGCAGCTGGCTGCACCGGAACCGCAGCCGCGCGCTCTCCTGCTCGGCCAGCCGCGTCTTCGTCACGTCCGTGAACAGCCAGGCCACGCCCAGCGGCACCGGCTCCTCCGTGAGGGGGCTCGACAGCCGCAGGAACCCGCTGCGCCAGCAGCGCCGTTCCGGGCCGCCCGCCGCGGCCGCGGTGCCCTTGCGCAGCGTGACCCACAACTCCGACGGCGCGGGCGGCGCCCCGGCCGCCAGCACGTGCTGCAACGCGCCCTCCAGCTCCTCCACGCCCTGCTCCAGCAGGTCGCCCAGGGGCCGGCCCAGCAGCGCCGTACGACTGGTCCGCAGCGCCCGTGCGGCGTGCACGTTGGCCAGCGCCGGCCGCAGGTCGGCGTCGACCAGCACCACGCCCCACGCCGAGCCCTCGCCGAACAGCGCCTCGCTCAGCGCCACCGACCGCTCCAGGTCGATCTGGGTGTGCACCTCGCTGAACGCGCAGTACACGCCGGCCAGCCTGCCGTCCGCGCCCGGCACGGCCGCCGACTGGACGCGGACGAGCACCCGTCCGCCGCCCTTGGTCAGCAGCGCGAACTCGTCCACCTGCCGCCGGCCCGGCGTCTTCATCACGCCCAGCAGCCGCTGGGTGACCTCCGGCGCGTCCGCCTCGCGCACCGCCCAGCCGGCCAGCCCGTGCCGCCCCACGGCGTCCCCCGCGGACCAGCCGAGTATCCGCTCGGCCTCACGGTTCCAGTGCGTCACCGTGCCGTCCGCGTCGAAGGCGCAGAGCGCGGCGTCCATGCCGTCGAGAAGGGCCACGAGGAGGTCGTGGTCGTCGCTTTCCGCCGCCGCCGGACGGGCGGCTCCGGATGACTGGTGCGGAGTCGTCACGGGGTACCCCCTGCTGGACGCGTCTGCGAACCGTGCGAGTCCTGCGAAGCCTGCACGACCGGCATTCAACTCGACCCCGCCGCACACCACACCGTCTTCGCCGAAATCGGCGCCACGGAAATTCGGTTGTGGGGTGTCGGGGGCGTGCCTAGGGTGTGGAGCACACGAGAAGGGAGGTGGTTCGGGACATGATTTCTTACCGGACGCGTGAGGTGACTGCGGGCTAGCGCCCGTCGTCTCGCGATACGCGATGCCGGCGGTTCCGCCGGCCAATCCCAGGCAGTCACCCGATCCGTGGGCCGCCGAGTCGTCCGGCTCGGCCGCCACGCTCGCGCCGCACGGTGCGCGGGCGCGGCGACGAGGCCCACGGATCGTCTGCGTTCCTGGGCACCGCCAGGGACTGCTGGAGACCGCCAGGGACGGCTAGGGACAGAGCCGCTCGACCGTCCACCGGCTGCCGTCCTCGTCCCACACGTACCGCAGCCGGTCGTGCAGCCGGTTCTCGCGGCCCTGCCAGAACTCGACGCTCAGCGGCGTCACCCGGAAGCCGCCCCAGTGCGGCGGTACGGGCACGGGCTCGCCCTCCGGGAAGCGGGCCGTCATCCGCGCGTACGCCGCGTCGAGCTCGGCCCGCGAGGCCACGGCGGTCGACTGCGCGCTCGCCCACGCCCCGATCTGCGAGCCGTACGGGCGCGACGTGAAGTACGCGGTGGTCTCCTCGCGGCTCACGCGCTGGGCCGTTCCGGTGACGACCACTTGCCGCGACAGCGCGTACCAGGGGAAGAGCAGCGAGACGTACGGATTGACCTCGATCTCGCGCGCCTTGCGGGAGCCGTAGTTGGTGTAGAAGACGAAGCCGCGCTCGTCGTGCCCCTTGAGCAGCACCGTGCGCGAACTGGGCCGCCCGGTGGCGTCGGCCGTGGAGACGACCATGGCGTTGGGTTCGTGCAGGTCGCTCGCGGCGGCCTCGCGGAACCAGCGCGTGAACTGCGCGTGCGGGTCCGCGGGCAGGTCCGCCTCCGCCAGCCCCTCGGACTGGTAGTGGCGGCGCATGGCGGCGAGGTCGTGCTCTTCTTCGGCGAATTCGACGGAGTTGGCCACGGCCACATCTTGCAGGAGCCGGGTGCCCCGCGGTCGCGGGCTGTGCCGCAACTCACGGGCCGGACCGCTGGCGCGTACGGCCCCACTGGATATCGTTTTCCACCCCGGGCCACGCGTGCTGCCGCACGGGCTGCGGAGGCCGGGTGAAGGTCCGGGTGAACCACCGCCCCACGGGGCATGACCGGTGCAGCAATCGCTTGTCGTCACGCCAGTCGAACCTGCTTGTCGAAACCTGTTCGTCGAACCACTTCTCGAACGCTTGTCGAACGTTTGCAGAACCCGTTAGTGGAACACTTGAGGAACACGAGGAGCCGCCTGATGTCCGACTTCGTACCCGGGCTCGAAGGAGTCGTCGCCTTCGAGACGGAGATCGCCGAGCCCGACAAGGAAGGCGGCGCGCTCCGCTACCGCGGCGTCGACATCGAGGACCTCGTCGGTCACGTCTCCTTCGGGAACGTCTGGGGCCTGCTGGTCGACGGCTCCTTCAACCCCGGCCTGCCGCCCGCCGAGCCCTTCCCCATCCCCGTCCACTCGGGCGACATCCGCGTCGACGTCCAGTCGGCCCTCGCGATGCTCGCCCCGGTGTGGGGCCTGAAACCCCTCCTCGACATCGACGAGGCCACCGCCCGCGACAACCTCGCCCGCGCCGCCGTCATGGCCCTGTCGTACGTCGCCCAGTCGGCGCGCGGCCAGGGCCTGCCGATGGTTCCGCAGCGCGAGATCGACAAGGCCGGCACCATCGTGGAGCGCTTCATGAAGCGCTGGCGCGGCGAGCCCGACCCGAAGCACGTCAAGGCCGTCGACGCGTACTGGACGTCGGCCGCGGAGCACGGCATGAACGCCTCGACGTTCACCGCCCGCGTCATCGCCTCGACGGGCGCCGACGTCGCCGCCGCCCTCTCGGGCGCGGTCGGCGCCATGTCGGGCCCCCTCCACGGCGGCGCGCCGTCCCGCGTCCTCCACATGATCGAGGAGATCGAGCGGACGGGTGACGCGGCGGCCTACGTCCGGCGCACCCTCGACAAGGGCGAGCGCCTGATGGGCTTCGGCCACCGCGTCTACCGCGCCGAGGACCCGCGCGCCCGCGTCCTCCGCCGTACGGCGCGGGAGCTCGGCGCCCCGCGCTTCGAGGTCGCCGAAGCGCTGGAGAAGGCGGCCCTGGAGGAGCTCCACAACCGCCGCCCGGACCGCGTCCTCGCGACGAACGTCGAGTTCTGGGCGGCGATCGTCCTGGACTTCGCGGAGGTCCCGGCCCACATGTTCACGTCGATGTTCACGTGCGCCCGCACGGCGGGCTGGAGCGCGCACATCCTGGAACAGAAGCGCACGGGCCGCCTCGTCCGCCCCTCCGCCCGCTACGTGGGCCCGGGCCCCCGCAACCCGCGCGAGGTGGCGGGGTACGGCGACATCGCGGCGTCGTAACGGCGCCGTTCGGCGGCGGTGGGAGTACGAAGGTTGAACGCGTACGCCTTCCAGCTGTACCCGTTGGGGTACTGGAGGCGCACGAGCCCCTCGGAGACGACCTCGACGAGCGCGCCGATGCCGCCGGAGTACGTGTCGACGTACACGACCCCGAGCGCGCTCACCTCCCCCACCGCCGCCACCCGTTGACGGCCCGCACCTTGGCACTGAGCTCCTCGGCGCCGGTGGCGGGCCGCACGTTCTGCGCCTCGGCCTCCCAGGTCCGCCCACCGGCGGGCGGCCGCAGGCGGAGGCGGGCGCCGTTGACGCCCATGACCTGGCCGATGAGGTCGCGTTCGGTGTCGACGACGTAGGAACCGGCGGAGGGGCCGGTGTCGCGGGGGACGAGGTTGAAGCCGTGGGCCCCGAAGGTGAGGGCGAAGGGGTGGGCGGCGCAAGGCGCGGGTGCCGCCGGTGCCGGCGGATTGAACAGAGCCCTGAACCAGAGCAGGGCTCGGACGATAGGCTTCGTCATGTCGACGCTCCTAGAGCAGCGTTGGCCATGCCCCCGGACCGGTTGCAGCGGTCGCGGGGGCGTCTTGTCTGCGCAGCAGTAGACCCCATTCCCCCCTGTACCTGCCCCGCCATGGCGATAACTGTCTAGGATTGACTGCATACCACTGAGTACAGTCACCCGGGTGATGGAGTTTAATCCGACGCGACCGAAGTGGGCCCAGATTGCGGAGGACATCCGCAGGCGGATCGAGTCCGGCGAGTACCCGCCCAACCACCTCATCTCGGAGGTGAAGATGGAGCAGGAGTACAACGTGGCCCGCAACACCGTCAGAAAGGTCACGGCTGCCCTCCGCAAGGATGGCCTGATCGTCACGACGCCCGGCATGGGGTCGTTCGTGGCCGCACGGGAGACGTAGAGGTCGCCGGGCTCCGGCCTGGCTACGGGCCTGGACGCGCAACCCGGACGCAACCGCCGACGCATTCCACATGTTCGCGCAGAACGGGGCGGGCGGAATGGTCGCGTCCTGGCTGGTACGGGAGGGCCGCCCGCTCGCGGACCAACCGGTGGTGTTCCTGGGCTCGGAAGGCGAGACGGCCGTCCTCGCCCCCGACATGGCCGGCTTCCGCCGTGTACTGGCGGACGGCTTCAGCCCGCACGAGGCGTTCTACGGCCGGGACGAGCCGGACGGCCGGCACGCGGCGGAGGCGATAGTGGAGGCGGCGGCGCGGGAGTTTCCCAACTTCGAGGCGGCGGTCGAGGCGCT
Source organism: Streptomyces mashuensis (assembly GCF_014654785.1). Taxonomy (GTDB): domain Bacteria; phylum Actinomycetota; class Actinomycetes; order Streptomycetales; family Streptomycetaceae; genus Streptomyces; species Streptomyces mashuensis. The sequence continues at coordinate 238,067 of NZ_BNBD01000005.1, read as the reverse complement.
GCTCATTTGACGAGGTGAAAGTCCGGGTGCCGGAGCCACGCCGCGAGGAAGTCCGCGTCGCCGACGTGCGTGGCGTCGTCAACTTCGACGATGCGCCCCGGCGCGGAGGAAACGTCACCGCGTAGGCGCCCGGCGAAGTCGATTCAGGCGCCGAAGCGCGGGGCGAGGTCGAGCGCGAGCTGCCCGAGCAGGCGGTGGTCCTCAGGAGAGGCGCAGCCGGCGCTGAGGACCAGTTCCTGCACCGGGGGCGCGGGGAGCGCGGAGTAGTCCTCACCGTCGGCACCGGGCAGAACGTCGTCCTCGGCGAGGACGAACAGACGCCCGTGCAACCAGAACGCGAGGTCACCGTCGCTGTCGTACCCGACTGACTCGCAGAAGGCCCGGAGCCACGGGGTGACGTCGGCGACGACGTCGTCGAACGACCGCTGCTCGAAGAGCAGCAACCCGACTACGGGCCCGGCCACCGCTAGGCCGCCGGCGCGTAGTGGCGGCGGATGACGTCCAGAGTGTTCTGCACGCCCCGTTCCGTGGTGGCGCGCAGCTGCTCGACGTCGGGGGCCTGGCCGCCATGGAACTGCATCTCGGCGGAGAAGGTCAAGGTCAGGGCCCCGCCCTCGTCTTCACCGATGTCGTTGCGAATCACCCACGTCGCACGCTCGTCGGCGCGACGGAAGCTGACCCGCCACCCGTCCTCGAACGTGACGACCTCGCGGATGCGCTCGCCGCGCATGACGACGTCGCGCACCAGCCCGGCACCGGTGCGCTCCAGCACCGTGCACTCCGAAATGTCGGCCACGTACGGGACGGCGTACTCGGCCTTCTGCAGGAGGCCGTCCCAGAGCTGACGGCGGTCGAGGGGGTGTTCACCGGCCCGCGTGGGGTCGTTGACGGGCAGCGTCACACTGATTTCGATCACGTCGGTGCCAACCACCGCCCTGTCGGAGCTATTCCGCCTCGGCGGGGCACGGGTGGGCGAGGAGACGGTTCGGGGAGCAGGCCACGACCGCGATGCTGAGGAAGAGGGGGCGGGTCAGGTAGTACCCGTACGAGACGTCGCCGCCCCACCGCAGGGTGTCCGTGGCGAGTGCGACGCGGGCGGCGAGCAGGGCCGGGTCCCGGCCGGCGCGGGAGGCGAAGCGCGGGGCGTACTCCGCGAGGCGCTGCCCCAGCCACGCGGCGGCGTCCTCGGGACGCTGCCATGTGCCGCGGATGAGCCGGGCCGGCTTCACCAGCCAGTTGGCGGTCTCCAGGGGCGGGACGTCGGTGACGCGCCACTCGGCGACGGCCTCGCGGTAGCGGGCGAGGAGGTCGGGCGGGCTGTCGGGCGTCGGCTCGACGGTGGAGGGCGGGCGGCGCACGCTCTCCTTGTCGAAGAGGGCTTTGTCGCCGGCCCACAGGTAGCCGTGGAAGTGCACGGGGCCTCACGGGGGTGCGGTGGGGGAACGGTTCCCGCCCGCGCCGCCGGTGCGGCGGCGGGGGCGGAGGCAGGGCGCCAGGTCAGGCGGTGAGGCCGAAGCGGGCGGGGTCGATGCCGGCGGCGGCCAGCTCGGCGCCGGTGAACCGCAGCGGCTGCGCGTCGGGCCGCTTGCTGTCACCGAGCGCCCACGCGTCCTGGCCGATGGGGGCGAGCGTGACGCACCCCTCGGTGCACAGCCCGCCGCAGGCCTTGGCGAACTCCGCACCGCGAATGTCGAGCCCGTACAGGTCGGATGCCTTCATGGCGTCCCCTTCCTGAGCGTTGCTGAACGTTTGGACCGGATGCTCAGACGCTAGGGACACGGGCGGCTCGGCAGCCACGAAGTTGCACGTTGTTGCAGGGCTTCACCCGAGCGCGTCGATGGCGTCACGGATCAGCTCCTGGGCGCGCGGCCCGTACACGGCCATGCGCTGCAACGCGGCATGGGCCTTCACGTAGAGACTGATCTCGCCGGGTGTCGTGACGGTGACCTTGGCCGAGATCAGCTCGACGGCCACCTGCTCCTCATCGAAGATCGTGAACGTCTCCACCGGCCACATATGGCGGTCGGCGTCGAAAGGGATGACGCCGAGGGACACACGCGGGAGCGACATCACCTCGATGAGGTGGCCGAGCTGCTCGCGCATGACGGCCGTACCGCCGAGGCGGTGGCGCAGCACCTCTTCCTCGATCAGCAGGCCGAAGCGGTGGTTGCCCTCATGGATGACGCGGGAACGCGCCAGTCTGGCCGCCACGGCCGCCTCGATGTCGTCGGGTGTGGCCCGGAACGCGGCGATGGTGGACAGCAGGGCCGTCGCGTAGCCCTCGGTCTGGAGAAACCCGGGGACGACGGTGGAGCAGTAGGCCCGGAAGAGACGCGTCCGTCTGTACAGCGGCAGTCCGCGCTCCTGCAGGCGTCGCAGACCGGTCGGCTGGAGCCGCCGCCACTCGACGTACATGGAGTTCGCGTTCCGCGAGGCGGCGATCAGATCGACGGCCTGCTCGGTGCAGCCGCACGCGGCACACCACGCACGGATGTCCGCGTCGGATGGCATCGTCTTCATGTTCTCGATGCGCGACGACTTGGATTTGCTCCAGCCGCATCGTTCCGCCAGCGAGTCGACGGTCAGCCCGGCGTCGAGGCGCATCTCGCGCAACCGCGTGGAGATGGCCTCGCGGGCCTTCATGACGCTGGAGGAAGGGGAAACTGACATGGAGGTCTGGTGCGTTAACGATCAGACCGTATAGCTGGCGTGCGGCACAGCTCGTTCCCATACGGCCTCGAAAGCCGAGGCGAGCTGCTTGAGCAGTCCCGGATCAGAGCAGAGCTCGTCCTCGACGTGGGAGCCGTCACCTGCGAAGTGGTGGATGCGTGCCACCCGGTCGTCGAACAACCAGTAGTCGTTCGGCGGCAGCAGAAGGTCGGTGGCAAGCCGCCTGGGAAGCCAGCGCACCTCTTCCCCGGCTTCGACGTTGGCGTGCGTGACGTAGTGCTCCCACCGGATGTACTCCGAAACCGGCTCGCTCACGATCCGGGCACGACGGACGGTCACGCCCCGATGCACGGCCTGCGCAATCTGCTCATGGAAGTCGCGCCACCAGGACACCCGGTCGTTCCAGTCGATGCGGCCTCCGCGCCGCCACGCCTGCAGCCGCGGGTTGTCGCCGTAGCCATCGCGCAGTTCGAGATGAACCGCCGAGTGCGCTGTGGAGGCCAGAAGCTCAGCGAAGCTCGGCTGCGCGTTCTGCGGCATCACACGCCTCCCTGATCAGCGCCACCATCCGCGCGGGAATACGGATGACTGCCTCGGTGTCGGGCCGGGGGCTGTTCTTCGAGCACTCCCGGTTGGTCGCCTCGTCGGCCAGCCATCCTTGCAGAAGGAGATGCGGTTCGTGGGGTGCCTCGGTGTCGACCCACACAGCCGGACAGTGGTCGTCGTCGCTGTCCGGATCGATTCCGATGAACCACAGCGCCATGGGTGCCTCCTGCGTCGTGTGGCCTGCGCCAACGTGCAGGAGCGTCGTGGCAGGGAGCCGCCGCCGTCAAGGGTGCGACACTTCCGGTCATGACGACGACGTACGCGATACCGCTGGGCGACGACGGGGCCGTGCTGTGTCCCCTGGAGCCTTGGCAGGCCGAGGAGTTCCTCGCCCATATCGACCGGGGGCGGGAGTTCATCGGGCAGTTCAATCCGCTTCCCGAGGTCGTCGGCGATCTGGAGGGGAGCCGGGCGTTCCTTCAGGCGTACGCCGAGAAGGCCGCCGCCGACACCGGGCGCCTGTACGGCATCCGGACGGCGGCGGACGGGACGCTGGTCGGGGCCTTCCTGCTGCGGCGGCTGGACGTGACGCAGGGGGTTGCCGAGGCCGGGTGCTGGCTGGAGCCGGCGGCGGTGGGGCGGGGGCTGGTGACGCGTGCGGCGCGGGTCGTCATCGACTGGGCCGTCGAACAGCGCGGCATCCACCGCGTCGAGTGGTGGGTCGCCTCCGGCAACGAGCCGAGCATCGCCGTCGCCCGCCGGCTCGGCATGACGAAGGACGGCGTGCTGCGGCAGAGCCACCTCCACCGCGGGAAGCGGTACGACGAGGAGATCTGGTCCGTCCTCGCCCCGGAGTGGCGGGCGGCCAGGGGCTAGCGGGGCCGGAGGGAACGGGCGGCGCCGCCGTCGAGATGCCGTGGCAGATCAGTTGTCCCGTCGTGCCACTGTGGCCCGTGGCTCCTGGACCGCACCGGCCCCGACCGGTTCCGTCTCCCGGCTCCGGCCCGCGGGCACTGCTCCGGGCGAGGCCACGAATCCCTGGGACAGGTCGAGCTGGAAGGGAGAACCGGGACGATCCGGGGTCCAGCCTCGGGTCAGCGCAGTGCGGATGTGGTCCGCGACGTCGGAGGGAAGCACCGGAACACCCGGTCTGCCGACCCAATTGCTGCCATGCGGACGGTCCGTGGTGACCACCAGCGTCGTCCCCGGACGACCGGCGTGCTCGACGGCATAGGTGCACGGTGACCAGCACAGCGCCTGGTCATAGGTGGGCCGACGGCGCAGCCGCCACCGATACGTCACCTCGTCCACGACAATGCGGCGCGAGCCCTTCTTCCCCGGTGCCACGGCCTCTCCTCGGGTCACCACAGACAGTAACCCGGGCGGTGAAGAGATGCCTGGAGGAGAGCGCGGCGCCCGGCCCCCTCACCCCCTGCGTGTCTCCAGCAGGAAGCAGCCGAACTCGACCGCCCGTACGTGGACCAGCGCCACCTCCGGGTCCGCGTACAGCTCCGTCAGGCCCTCCTCCACCGTCGTGCCGTCCTCCTCCCCCTCGGCCACGTAGCGGCCGCCGAGGATCGTGCCGTCGGCGCGGTACGCGCGCAGGACGCGGCGGGCGCCGCGCATCGCGTCCGGGAAGCCGGCGGTGCCGGCGGTACCGGCGGTCCCGGGGCCTCCGCAGTCGTGGGGGTGGATGAAGACCGGGCCGACCTCGTCGTACGGGCCCGGCGTCGCGCCCGTTTCGCGGGCCCAGCGGCGCAGGGGGGCGTACGAGACGAGGGCGATCGACTCGTGCGGCTTGCTCCGCGACAGGCAGCAGCGCAGCGGGTTGCCGCCCTCGCCGTCCTCCGTCACCGGTCGCGGCGGGTTTCCGGCGTCGTCGCGCTTCCGCAGCTCGGCCAGTACGTCCTGGGGGATGGCCCGGATCACGTAGTCAGTGTTGCCAGTGCTCATGCCCCCATCCTCGGCAGCCGGGCGCTGCGGTGCTGGCGGTCTTCGGACGTCGCATTGCGGGCTGCGATCCAGCCCGCCATGGCGCGTACGCCCACGGCTATGGCGCGCTCGTCCGGGGCGAAGCCGGGGTAGTGCGGGTAGCAGGACGTGACCGGGGCGCCGGGGGCCCGGACGCCGAGGAATGTGTACGTGCCGGGGACGCGGTCCAGGTAGAGGGCGAAGTCCTCGCCGCTGAAGGGGATGGCGGCGTGGAGCGTGGTCACCGGGTCGTGGCTGCGGTCGTGGCCGAGCGCGCGGCGCAGGTGGCGGGCCAGGGCGTGGGCGTCGTCCTCGGGGCAGACCATCGCGGGGAACGGTTCGCCGGGGAACCTGACGCCCGCCCCCGGGTATCCCCGGGCCAGGCGGCGGATGTCCTCGCGCACCTCCACGTACCGTTCCTGCGGCCAGCAGCGGTACGACACCGTCACGCTCGCCGCCTCGGTCACTCCGGCCCGGACGGCCACGAAGCGGGCCAGCGGGCCGTCCGGGGTCTGGAGGTCGGCGACGAGGCGTTCCAGGGCTTCGGGTGTCTGCGGCGGCGTCACCGTGGCGAGCGCCCCGATGTCGGCGGCCAGCCGCCGCGCCGCCTCGGGGGCGTCGGGGCCGGTGAGCGTCACCTCGGCGTGGTCCTGGCCCGGCAGGCCGTACCCCGGCATGACCCCGAACTGCCCGACGGGGAACGGCCCGCAGTGGAGCGCGTGGATCTCCTCGACGCCCGTGCGCTCGAACACCCCCGCGTCGAGGACCGCCCGCGCCCCGGCCAGGGCCTCTTCCGCCGGCTGGAAGACGAACACCGCCGTGCCGCTCAGCCGCCGCCGCAACCGCGCCAGCACCTGCGCCACGCCGACCGCCACCGTCGTGTGGATGTCGTGCCCGCAGACGTGGGCCACGGCCTGGCCGCCGCCCACGATGCCGCCGGGCGGCACCGCGTCCATGTCCGCGCGGTAGGCCACCGTGCGGCCGGGGCGCGCACCCCGCAGCACGCCGACGACGCCGTTCCCGCCCACCCCGGTGGTGACGGCCAGCCCCGCCGCCCGCAGCGCCTCAGCGACCAGGCCGGCCGTGCGGTACTCCTTGCCCGGCGCCTCGGGATACGCATGGAGGTCGCGCCTCAGCGCGATCAGTCTGCTCTCCAGCCGTGCCGTCTCGGCGTCGACCGCGCCCTGGTCGAGCGGCGACGACCGCCCCCCGCTGCCGGCCGCCGCGGCCCGTCCGCCCCCGCTCCCCCACAGAAGCGCGGCGGCCCCCGTCCCCGCCGCGCCTCCGATGACCATGCGACGTGCCACCATGGCCGTTCCCCCGTCCCATCCCCCGTTGTTTCGTGACGCGACAAGTCTTTCGCGGGGCGGTGCCGCCGCCCATCCGGCCAACCGCCGGACCCCGGGTGGGGTTAACCCCCTCATCACGATGCGGCCATCACGATGCGGCCATCACGATGCGGCGAGGAAGTCGCCCACGACCTTCACGAACGCCTCCGGCTGCTCGAAGAACATGACATGACCCGCGTCGATCTCCTCGTACGTGCTGTCGGCGACCGCGGCGTGCAGCGCGCGGCTGTGCTCGACGGGGACGGTGATGTCCTGCGTGCCGCCGACGACGAGGGTCCGGGCGGTGACGCGGGGCAGCAGCGCGCGGATGTCGATGCGCGTGTCGAGGTCGACGTGGCGCAGCGTGCCGGGCGTGGGCGGGAGGTTGGGCACCATGCGCTCGACCTCCTCGTTGCCCAGTGCGCGGAGGAAGTCGCGGCTGAAGCCGGTCATCGTGATGTAGCGCCCGAAGGTCTCCGCGTCGGCCTGCTGCCCCAGGCGCTGCCAGACACCGAAGAAGTTGCGGAGGTACGGGTCGCCGTCCGTGTGTGCCCAGCCGGCGACGAGGACGAGGCGGCGGACGAGGTCGGGGCGGAGCGCGGCGACGGCGGCGGCGACGGGGGCGCCCATCGAGAAGCCGAGGAGGTCGGCCGGGCCGGTGCCGGAGTCCTCGATGACGGCGATGACCTGCGCGGCGAGGCCCTCGACGGTCAGCGGGGCGCCGTCGTCGGTGGTGTTGCCGGCGCCGGACAGGTCGGGCGTGACGATTTCGCGGTCGGCGGCGAACCGGGGGCCGATGCCGCCCCAGGTGAGCGCGGCGCCGGCCGACCCGGTGCCGTGCACGAGGACCAGCCGGGGCAGCGGGCCCGAGCCGGAACGCTCGTAGTGCACCTGGGCGTCGGCGACGGTGACGATGGGCATGGGGAACTCCTCGCTGGGCAGTGAAGTGAAGGGGCCTCGGCCGGTGTTTTCCGTCCGGCCGGTGCGGCAGGAGCAACACTGCCCGGGGCCGGAAGGGGCCGGGAGAGCAGCGCCGATCCTGGTACCGGCGGTCCCTGGACCGGGGAAATCGCCTGGTGGACGATGACCGCATGATGATCAACCGGCGCGAGCTCGCCGATTTCCTGCGCCGTTGCCGCGACCGTGTACGCCCCCAGGACGTGGGCCTGCCCGCGGGGCCCCGGCGGCGCGCGCCGGGGCTGCGGCGCGAGGAGATCGCCCAGCTCGCGGGCATGTCGGCCGACTACTACGTGCGGCTGGAACAGGCCCGGAGCCCGCAGCCCTCGCCCCAGATGCTGGCGGCGCTGGCGCGGGCGCTGCGACTGAGCGGTGACGAGCGCGACCACCTCTACCTGCTGGCCGGGCAACGGCCGCCGGCGGGACGGAGCACGGACCACGTGGCGCCGGCGCTGCTGCACCTGCTGGACCAGCTGGCCACGACCCCGGCGCAGGTGCTCAGCGACCTGGGCGACGTCCTGGCGCAGAACGCGGCCGCGCGGGCGCTGCTGGGCGGCGTGTGCGAGGTGTCGGAACACGGCCGCAACGTGGTCTGGCGCTGGTTCGCCGACCCGGCCGTACGTGCCGCGTACCCCGAGGAGGAGCACGCCTACTACAGCCGGCTGCACGTCGCCGACCTGCGGGCGGCCACGGCGCGGCGCGCCGGGGACCCGGCGGCGGTCCGGCTCGTGGAGCGGCTGCGGGGCGCGAGCGAGGAGTTCGCGGCGCTGTGGGAGCTGCACGAGGTGGCGGTGCGCCGGCACAGCCGCGTACGGGTGCTGCACTCCGTGGTCGGGCCGGTGGACCTCGACTGCCAGGTGCTGCTCGCCCCGGAGGGCGACCAGCGGCTGGTGTTCTTCACGCCCCCGCCCGGCAGCGACACCGCCGACCGGCTGGCGCTGCTGAAGGTGGTGGGGACGGAACAGTTCGCGTAACGGCTCGGGCAACGGCTTCGCGCAGCGGCTTCGCGCACCCGCTACGGAAGCACCGGCGGCAGCACCTCCAGCACCGTGGCCGTGCCCGCCGGCGGGCGGCGCTCGTGCATCGTGATGACGTCGCCGGGCGTGAGGTGCCGCCACTGCCCGGGGGTCAGCGGCGCCAGGCGTACGGTGGCGCGGCCGCCGGGCGGTATGGCCGCGGTGTGCTCGGCCCAGAGGGAGGCGATGTTCCACGCGGGGCCGCCGTCCGGGGCCCGGCTGCCGATGTCCCACATGGGGCGCAGGACGCCGGCGCCCGGCACGGGGAGCCGGCGGCCTCCGTCCGCCTCCTCCGGTGGGAACAGCGTGAGGACCGCCCGGATCCCGCCGCGGCGCGCCTCTGTGTGCCGCCAGTGGCACCAGGCGGTGCCGCGTTCCATGCGCAGCTGCCCCACGGCCTCCGCGAGCGACGCCCAGAAGGCGGGCGGCAGCGGCGGGCCCCCGCGGCACTCCTCCAGCACGCCCAGCACCTGCTCCCACTCGTCCCGTGCCAGCTGGTCCCAGACGTCCCGCTCGGTGAGGTCGCCGGGACCGGCGGCCTCCTCCGGCGTCAGCAGGCCGGCGTCCTCGAGCAGCCTGATCGCCTCCACGGCCCCCACTCTTCCCCACCTTCCCCTTCCGGCTTTTCGTCCGGTCTCTTCCGCTCTCCTCCACCCCTTTAGCGAAATGCCGGATTCCGCTGGGCAAGGGGCACTTGTGTGTTTACGATCATGCCTAATGGATCATTCGTTCGCATTACGCATGTGGAGTGAGTCGTACGTGAAGATCGCCTCCAGGGTCGCTGCGCTGGCGGCCTCCGGTGCCGCCGTCGCCCTGCTGACCCCCGGTGTGAGCAGCGCCGCGCCGGTACCGGGCCCGTACCAGTACCTCGTCAACAACTACAGCAACCAGTGCCTGCAGCTGGCCTCCACCTCGGGCCAGAACGGCGACTTCGCGGTTCAGGGCTTCTGCGAGAACGGGCTCAAGGCGCAGTGGCGCATCGAGCGCGTGAACAGCAGCCGTGACTTCCGCATCATCAACGCGCTCACCGGCAAGTGCCTGGAGATAGCCGACTCCCGCAAGGACAACGGCGCGCCCGCCCAGCAGTGGACCTGCGCCAACGGCTACGACACCCAGCTGTGGCAGTTCGACTTCGCGAACGACCGCGGCCTCGTCATCAACAAGAACAGCGGCAAGATCCTGGAGATCAGCAACTCCAGCATCGAGCCCGGCGCCCCCGCCCAGCAGTGGCAGTACGGCGGCATGCGCGGCCAGATCTGGCGCACCCCGGTCGTCCCGGGCAGCGGCACGCCGACGCCGGACCCGCAGCCGCCCACGCCCACGCCGGGCCCCACGACCCAGCCGTCGAGCAAGCCCACGGTGGAGCCCACCAAGGCCCCGACCGACCCGACCAAGCCCACGCCGGGCCCCACGTCCACGCCGCCGTCGCGCCCGAGCGCCACTCCGGCGCCGGCTCTCCGCTGACGCAGGCGCGCCCCCTCGCAGACCGTCCGCCGGGCTCCCGGCGGACGACTCAGCGCGCGCCCGTCGCCGCTTCCGCGGCCAGCCGCTCCTCCAGCCGGTCCAGCGCCCCGCGTATGCCCTCGCCGTACGCGTCGTCCCCGAGCGCGTCCGTGTGCGCACGGGCCTTCGCCAGGTGGGTGCGCGCCCGGTCCGGGGCGCCCACCTTCTCGTACGCCGCGGCCACGTTCAGGTGCAGCGACGGGTAGAAGCCACGGACGGCGAGCGTCGCGTGGTGCTGCTGCACGCGCGCGTCCGTGAGCGAGTCCGCCGCCTCCAGGGCGCGCAGGTCCCAGGCGAGCTCCTCGTGCGGGTCGTCCTGCACGTCCGCCATGTAGTGCGCGAGTACGCACCGGTGGAACGCGTCCCCGTCCTCGCCGATCGCCGCCCACAGCTCGTCGAACCGCCGCCGCGCACCCGCCGCGTCACCGCTCTGAAGCAGCGCAATCGCTTCCCCGATGCGCTCCATGGTCACGTCCCCGCCCCCGACCTCATCCATGCTGTGCAGCCTACGAAGGGGGTCTGACAGTCGCCCTCACATCAGCCTTCCCCCACGTAGTCAAATTTGACTACACTGCCGTGCATGGCTGAGCAGACCATCCCGATCCTGCCGTGCCCCACCCTCCAACCCGTCCTCGACTTCTACACCGCACTCGGCTTCGAGGTCGTGTTCCGGCAGCAGAGCCCCAATCCCTACGCCGTCGTCCAACGCGGCGGCATCACCCTGCACTTCTTCGCCGTCAAGCACCACGACCCCACCACCTCGTACAGCACCTGCTACGTCCTCACCGACGACGTCGACACCCTCCACCACGACTTCCGGACCCGCCTCAAGGCGGCCTACGGGCGCGTACCCACCCGTGGCCTGCCGCGCATCGGGCCGCTGCGCGACACCTCGTACGGTGTGCGGCAGTTCCTGGTGACCGACCCGGGCGGCAACTGCATCCGCATCGGGCGGCAGACGAGCGACGACCTCCACCACCGGTCCGCGCCCAAGGAGTTCCACGCCCGGGCGCTGCACCACGCCGCGCTTCTCGCCGACTCCAAGGAGGACCTCACGGCCGCCGCCGGCGTCCTCGACCGCGCCCTGCGCCACGACGGCGAACAGCCCACTCCCGTTCAGCTGCTGCGCCTCCTGGTGCTGCGCGCGGACGTGGCCGGGCGGCTCGGCGACGCGGCCACCGCCGCGTCGGTGCTGGCCCGCGCCACGGACGCCGCACAGCGCCTCACCGCCGGCGAACGGGACGCCGCCCGCGACGACCTGCGGCGCCTCGACGATCTCCGTCAGGAGGAATGAGACACCCCCGCCTCCGCCTCCACCACCGAGGCGGGCGCCCCCGTCGGCACGACGCGCGTCCGCCGCAGTCCCGCCGCCGCGAACAGCGCGTCCAGTTCCGCCAGGTCGCGGTGGCGGCCACCGCCCAGCGTCATCATCATGACGTCCACCGCCTTGCCGGGGTGCGGCGCGTTGTCCGGCCCCAGCACCGCGTCGACCACCAGGACCCGGCCGCCGGGCGCCATGGCGCGCCGGCACGCGCCGAGGATGCGTACAGCGTTCTCGTCGTCCCAGTCGGGCAGCACCTGCTTGACGACGTAGACGTCGGCCCCGTCGGGGACGGACGTCAGGAAGTCGCCCGCGACGGCCTGCCAGCGCCCGGCCACCGCCGGGTCGCCGACGAGCAGCGGCTCCCGTACGGCCGCGGCCTGGTCGAGGAGGACGCCCGTCAGGCCCGGGTGGTGCCGCAGGGCGCTGCCCAGCAGGCCGCCGCGGCCGCCGCCGACGTCCACGACCGTGCCCTTCGCCGGGAACGGGTACGCGGCCGCGACCGCGTCGTTCACCGGGTCCGAGTAGGCTGCCATGCCGCTGTGGAAGAGCGCGCGGGCGGCCGGGTCGGTCTCCAAGTGCTCCCAGAGCGTGCGCCCGTGGACGCGCGGGAAGCCGGGCTCACCGGTCCGTACCGTCTCCGTCAGCTCCGTCGCCGCCCGCACGAACATGCCGTCCGTCATCATCAGCACCGCCGTCCGCAACGATCCCGGCTCGTCCGTGCGCAACATCCGTGCCGCGGGCGTGACATGGAAGGCGCCCGCCTCGTCCTCGCGGAAGATGCCGCGGGACGCGAGCAGACGCAGGACGCGGCGCAGCACGGTCGCGTCCGCCCCGATCGTGCCGGCCAGCTCCTCGGGCGTGCGCGGTCCGGCGCCGAGGTGGTCGGCGATGCGGAGCTCGGCGGCGCTGCGCAGTGCGGCGGTGTGGAGATGGCCGAGGGCCTGCTCCATGAGGAGCTGAGCGGCAACGTCCTTCGGTGCAGAGGTAGTCATGGCCGCCACGCTTCCAGCCGCCCACCTGCCCGGCCACGGGCCGTGGTCCGGTGCGTCCTCGGTCCCGGGCCCTAGGCGCATGCCCGGAACCCCTGCCCGAACGGTGGTGTTCACACCTATGCTGATCACACGTTCGAGTGGCGCCTGCCGAGGGGGAGCATGATCGACGTCGACGGCTATCTGGCCGCGCTGGGGGTGGACCGGCCGGCGGCCCCGACCGCCGAGGCGCTCCGTGCACTGCACCGGGCGCAGGTGGAGCGGATCGCCTACGAGAACCTCGACATCCACCTGGGGCGCCCGCCGGGCATCGGCGCCGGGGAATCCGTGGCCCGGTTCGTGCGCGGGCGCGGCGGCTACTGCTTCCACCTCAACGGAGCCCTGGCCGCGCTGCTGACGGCCCTCGGCTACGACGTCACCCTGCACCGGGCCGGGGTGCAGCGCGCGCCCGAGGACCCCGCGGGCGCGCACGGCGACCATCTCGCCCTTACGGTGCGGCTCGACGGCGAGCGGTGGCTGGTCGACACGGGGCTCGCCGGTGCCCTCCACGAGCCGCTGCCACTGCGCGAAGGCAGCTACTCCGAGGGGCCGTTCACCTATGGGCTGGCCCCGTCGGTGGCGGAGCCGGGTGGCTGGCGGTTCACCCATGACCCGCTCGGCCCCTTCACGGCCATGGACTTCGCGCCGGACCCCGTGCAGCTGTCGTCCTTCGCCGCGAAGCACGTCCAACTGTCCACCTCCCCCGAGTCCCCCTTCGTCCGGGTCGTCACCGTCGGCCGCCGCGACGCCAAGGGCATGGACCTGCTGCGCGGCTGCGTACTGCGCCGGACCGACGCCGGGGGCGCGGACGAGCGGACCATCGACACGGCCGACGACTGGTACGACGTACTGGCCGGCGTGTTCCGGCTGGACCTGAGCGACGTCGACGCGTCGGCGCGGGCGGCGCTCTGGCACCGCGTCCGTACGGCGCACCAGGAGTGGGAGGCCGCGAACCAGTAAGGGGTGCCGTCGGACGTCGGCAGGGGCGTCGACGAATATCGAATATAGGGTGCCTTCGTGTTCCTTCTCCGCACCCGCGCCGCTTGCGCCGCCGTGGTCCTGTCCACGTTTTTTGTCACAGCCTGTTCTGCCACCGGAACGGACCAGGGCGACGACCCCCAGGAAGCCGCGCACCCCACCGCCGAGGGCCCGGACACCGCTGCCCCGGCGAACGTGCGCCGACCGAGCCCGGATGCCGTCTTCGACTACCAGCTCGGCGGCGCATACCCGCCTCCCGGCAAGGTGCGGGCCGTCTCCCGCGACCGTGAGGCCAAGCCGGCCGACGGGCTCTACAACATTTGCTACGTCAACGCCTTCCAGACGCAACCGGGCGAAGCCGTCGGCTGGTGGAAGAAAGAGCACCCGGACCTGCTCCTGAAGAACGACGACGGCCGGCTGATCGTCGACAAGGACTGGGACGAACCCCTCCTGGACATCTCGACGCCGGCCAAGCGCGAGGCCCTGATGAACATCGTCGGCCCATGGATCGACGGCTGCGCCGCAGCGCATTACGACGCGGTGGAACCGGACAACCTCGACTCCTACGAGCGCTCCGACGGCAGGCTCACCTCCGAGCACGCGGTCGCCTTCGCTCGCCTCCTGGCCGACCGCGCGCACAAGCGGAACCTGGCCGTCGCCCAGAAGAACACCACCGACCTGCTTCCCCAGCACGCCCGCATCGGTTTCGACTTCGCCGTCGTCGAAGAGTGCGGACGCTACAAGGAGTGCCCCGAATTCAGCCGCGCCTACGGCGGCAGGGTCTTCGACATCGAGTACGGGAAGAAGGACTTCACCGCTGCCTGCCAGGCGTGGGGGAAGGAGTTGTCCATCACCCTGCGCGATCGCGAGGTCAGCCCTGCCGGTAAGCGCGGCTACGTGTACGAGTCCTGCTGAACACTCTTCTATCCGGCTGAAGTACTAGGGGCGGGACCCCTTGCCCAGCCGTGACGCCAGGATCTCCGTCCACTGGTCGACCACCCGGGCCCGCCGTGCCGCGTCGTCCGTCAGCAGGTTGGCCAGCCCCAGGCCGCGCGCCATGTCCAGCAGGCCCTGCACCGTCTCGCGCACGCCCGGCGCCGCGTCGTCCACGCCCAGCAGACGCACCGCGACGCGGTGCGTCTCGCGGCCGACCCGTGCCTCCAGGTCCGCGACGCGCGGACGCAGCACCGCGTGGTGATCGTGCGACGCCGCCACCCACAAGTGGAGGGCCGCCCGGAACAGCGGACCCGTATAGAGGGCGACCAGCTCCCGCACCACAGGCCGGGCACCCGCCGGCGCCGCCCTCTCGTGGGCCATCTCGTCCGCCAGTCGCCGCAGCGCGGCCAGCCGCTCCTCCGCGACGTGTTCCACCGCCGCCGTGAACAGCTCCTCGCGCGTACGGAAGTGGTGCTGTGCCGCGCCCCGCGACACCCCGGCGCGCTCGGCCACCACGGCCACCGTCGACCGCGCCCAGCCGTGCTCCGCCAGGCAGTCGATGGCCGCGCGCAGCAGCCGCTGCCGCGTCGCCCGGCTGCGTTCCTGCTTGGGGCCGGTGACAGCCGCAGCCGCCTCCTCCGCCCTCGCCCTGATGGCACTCACCCCTGGTACGACCGCGGCAGACCGAGCGAGTGCTGCGCCACGTAGTTGAGGACCATCTCCCGGCTGACCGGCGCCACCCTGGCCACCCGTGCCGCCGTGATCAGTGACGCGAGCCCGTACTCCGTGGTCAACCCGTTGCCGCCCAGCGTGTGCACCGCCTGGTCGACCGCGGTCACCGCCGCCTCCGCGGCCGCGTACTTCGCCATGTTCGCCGCCTCGCCCGCGCCCCTGTCGTCCCCCGCGTCGTACAGGGCCGCCGCCTTGTACATCATCAGCCGGGCCAGCTCCAGCTCGACGTGCGACCGCGCCAGCGGGTGCGCGATCGCCTGGTGCGCGCCGATGGGCTGATCCCACACCCGGCGCGTACGGGCGTACTCCACCGCCCGCGCGAGCGCGTACCGGCCCATGCCCGTCGCGAACGCCGCCGTCATGATGCGCTCGGGGTTCAGGCCCGCGAACAGCTGGAGCAGGCCGGCGTTCTCCTCCCCCACCAGCGCGTCGCCGGGCAGCCGCACGTCGTCCATGACCAGCTCGAACTGTTTCTCCGGCGCCGCCACCTCCATCGGGATGCGGTGGTACGCGAACCCGGGCGTCTCCCGCCCCACGACGAACAGGCACGGCCGCAGCCGTCCCGTGCGGGCGTCCTCCGTCCGCCCCACGATCAGCGTCGCGTCGGCCGCGTCGACCCCCGACACGAACACCTTCCGGCCCGTGAGCAGCCAGTCGTCGCCGTCCCGGCGCGCCGTCGTCGTCAGCCGGTGCGCGTTCGAGCCCGCGTCGGGCTCCGTGATGCCGAACGCCATCGTGAACGTGCCGGCCGCCAGGCCCGGCAGCCAGCGCCGCTTCTGCTCCTCCGTGCCGAAGCGGGCGATCACCGTGCCGCAGATGGCGGGCGAGACCACCAGCATCAACAACGGGCAGCCGGCCGTGCCGAGTTCCTCCAGCACGATGGTCAGCTCGGTGATGCCGCCGCCCCCGCCGCCGTACTCCTCCGGCAGGTTCACGCCGAGGTAGCCGAGCCTGCCGGCCTCGGCCCACAGCTCCTCCGGCCGCCGTCCCTCCCGCACGGCCGCGGCGAAGTACGCGCGCCCGTAGCGGGCGGCGAGGGCTCCCACGGCCCGGCGCAGCTCCCGGTGCTCGGCCGGCTCGGACGACCTGCTCGTGCTGCCGCCGTACGCGTCTTCCCGGCTCATGATGCTCCGCTCCCCTCGGACCGTACGTCCCCCTCGGCCTCGTCCCTCGCCACCACCACCGCCAGCAGCTCCCCCGCCGCCACCTGCCGCCCCGCCTCGGCGTGCAGGGCGGTGAGCGTCCCGGCGGCCGGGGCCACCACGCGGTGCTCCATCTTCATCGCCTCCAGCCACAGCAGCGTCTGCCCCTCCGCCACGGGCTTCCCTGCCGCCACACCCTCCGCGACGCGCACGACGGTGCCGGGTACGGGCGCCAGCAGCGAACCGGGTTCCGTACGCGTCTCGGGGCGCGGCAGCCGGGGCAGCGGCGTGAAGGCGTACGCGCCGGCGTGCGGGGTGTCCACATACACGGCGCCCCCGTCCCCCTCTTCCTCGTACGTGGCCACGTCCACCCCGTACCGCACGCCCGCCGCCTCCAGCAGCACCCTCTCCCCGCCCGCCTCCAGCACCCGCACCCCCGGCCGGTCCTCGACCACCGGGCCACTGCGCCCCCACCGGTAACGGACCTCGTGCAGCGTGCCGTCCGGCTCCTGCCGGTACCGCTTCACCTGCGCCTGCGAGGGAACGTTCCGCCAGGCGCCGGCCCCGCCCCGGGCCGCCTGCGCCACCGCCGCCGCGACCACCGCAAGGCCGGCGCCATCAGAAGGTCCCCCCACCAGCTCGCCCAGCCGCCGCCCGTAGAACCCCGTGTCCACCGGCCCGGCAGCGAACTCCGGGTGCCGCAGCGTCCGTACGAGCAGGTCGCGGTTGGTCACCGGTCCGTGGATGCGCGCCCGTTCCAGCGCCCGCGCCAGCCGGCGCACCGCCTCGGCGCGCGTCGGCGCCCACGCCACCACCTTCGCCACCAGCGCGTCGTAATGCGCCCCAACCACATCACCCGCCTCGTATCCTGCGTCGAGACGTATCCCGCCCTCCCCCGGGACCTCCAGTCGCCGCACCACCCCCACCGACGGCGCGAACCCGCGCGCCGGGTCCTCCGCGTACAGCCGCGCCTCCACCGCGTGCCCCGACGGCGCGGGCGGTTCCGGTGGCAGCGCCGCGCCCTCCGCCACGCGCAGCTGCCAGGCCACGAGGTCGATGCCGTACACGCACTCGGTGACGGGGTGCTCGACCTGGAGCCGGGTGTTCATCTCCAGGAAGTACGGCCGCCCGTCGGCCGCCACCAGGAACTCCGCCGTGCCCGCGCCCACGTAGCCGATCGCCCGCGCCGCCCCGGCCGCCGCCGACAGCAGCGCCTCCTCGCAACCGGCCGGCAGCCCCGGCGCCGGCGCCTCCTCGATCACCTTCTGGTGCCGCCGCTGCGCCGAGCAGTCGCGCGTGCCGAGCATCCACACGGTGCCGTGGGTGTCGGCCAGGAGCTGCACCTCCACGTGCCGGGCGCCGTCGACGTACGGCTCGGCGAAGACCTCGCCGTCACCGAACGCCGCCTCCGCCTCGGCCCGCGCCGACTCCAGCACGGCCGCCAGACCGGCCCCCAGCTCCGCCGCGTCCCGCACGACGCGCATCCCGCGCCCGCCCCCGCCCGCCGCCGCCTTCACCATCAGGGGAAGGTCCGCCGCGGTCACGGCCGCCGGGTCCAGCGGCGCGAGCAGCGGCACGCCGGCCGCCGCCATGAGCCGCTTCGCGCGCGTCTTCGACGCCATCGCCGCGATCGCCTCCGGCGGCGGCCCCACCCACACCAGCCCCGCGTCCCGCACGGCGCGCGCGAACTCCGCGCTCTCCGACAGGAACCCGTACCCCGGGTGCACGGCGTCCGCGCCGGCCGCGAGCGCCGCCCGCACCAGCAGGTCGCCCCGCAAGTACGTGTCGCGGGGCGCCACGCCCGGCAGCCGTACGGCCGCGTCGGCGTGGCGTACGTGGGCGGCGCCCGCGTCCGCGTCGGAGTGCACGGCCACCGTGGCGAGGCCCAGCTCCCGGCACGTACGGAAGACCCGGCAGGCGATCTCGCCCCGGTTGGCGACCAGCACGGACCCGATCACAGCACCACCTCTTCCCAGCCGGCCGGTCACATCCGGAACACGCCGAACCCGCCCCGCGCCCCCTCCACCGGCGCGCCGTGCACCGCCGACAGGCAGATCCCCAGCACCGTCCGCGTGTCGCGCGGGTCGATCACCCCGTCGTCGTACAGCCGGCCGGAGAGGAACAGCGGCAGCGACTCGGCCTCGACCTGCGCCTCCACGGCCGCCCGCAGCGCCGCGTCGGCCTCGTCGTCGTACGGCCGTCCCTTCGCCTCGGCCGCCGCCCGCGACACGATCGACAGCACCCCCGCCAGCTGCTGCGGGCCCATCACGGCGGCCTTCGCGCTCGGCCAGGAGAACAGGAAGCGCGGCTCGTAGGCGCGCCCGCACATGCCGTAGTGCCCGGCGCCGTACGACGCGCCGAGGAGCACCGACAGGTGCGGCACCCGCGAGTTCGACACCGCGTTGATCATCATCGCGCCGTGCTTGACGATGCCGCCCTGCTCGTACTGCCGGCCCACCATGTAGCCGGTGGTGTTGTGCAGGAAGAGCAACGGGGTGTCGCGCCGGTTCGCGAGCTGGATGAACTGCGCCGCCTTCTGCGCCTCCGCGCTGAACAACACGCCGTGCGCGTTGGCGAGCACGCCCACCGGGTAGCCGTGCAGCCGCGCCCACCCCGTCACCAGGCTCGGCCCGTAAAGCGGCTTGAACTCGTCGAAGTCCGAGCCGTCGACGACCCGGGCGATCACGTCCCGCGGGTCGAACGGCACCTTGAGGTCGGTGGGCACGACGCCGAGCAGCTCCTCCGCGTCGTACAGCGGCGGGACGGACGGCGCGGACGGGCCGGGGCCCGCCTTGCGGTGGTGGAGCCGTGCGACGGCGCGGCGTGCCTGCCGCAGCGCGTCGTACTCGTCCTCCGCGAGCCCGTCGGCCAGGCCCGAGCCCCCGGCGTGCATCGCGGCGCCGCCCAGCGACTCGTCGTCGCTCTCCTCGCCCGTGGCCATCCGCACCAGCGGCGGCCCGCCGAGGAACACCTTGGCCCGCCCCCGCACCATGATCACGTGGTCGGACATGCCGGGCACGTACGCGCCGCCCGCCGTGGCGTTGCCGAACACCACCGCCACCGTGGGGATGCCGGCCGCCGACAGCCGCGTCAGGTCGCGGAAGAGCGCGCCGCCGGGGACGAACACGTCCTTCTGGCCGGCCAGGTCGGCGCCGCCCGACTCCACGAGGGAGATCAGCGGCAGCCGGTTGGCGAGCGCGATCTCGTGGGCGCGCAGCGCCTTCCGCAGCGTCCACGGGTTGCTGGCGCCGCCGCGCACGGTGGGGTCGTTGGCGACGATCAGGCACTCGACGCCCTCGACGACGCCGATGCCCGTGACGATCGACGCGCCGACGGGATACTCGCTGCCCCAGGCGGCCAGCGGCGACAGCTCCAGGAACGGCGTGTCGGCGTCCACGAGCAGTTCGACGCGTTCGCGCGCCGGCAGCTTGCCGCGCGCCCGGTGCCGGGCGGTGTACTTCTCCCCGCCGCCCGCCACGGCCCGCGCGTGCTCGGCCTCGATCTCGCGGATCTTCTCCAGCATCGAGCGCCGGTTGGCGGCGTGGGCGACGGAACGCACATCGATGGCGGAACCGAGGACCGTCACGGAAGCAGCACCTCCGGTACGTTCACGTGGCGGGCCCGCAGCCACTCCCCCACCGCCTTCGCCTGCGGGTCGAAGCGGGCGTGCGACGCCACACCCTCGCCCAGCAGCCCGTGCACGACGAAGTTCAGCGCCCGCAGGTTCGGCAGCACGTGCCGCTCCACGGGGAACCGAGCCGTCTCCGGCAGCAGCGCACGGAAACGTTCCACCGTGAGCTCGTGCGCCAGCCACCGCCACGCCGTCTCGCTCCGCACCCACACCCCGACGTTGGCGGTCCCGCCCTTGTCGCCGCTGCGCGCCCCCGCGACCAGGCCGAGCGGCACCCGGCGCGTCGGCCCCGGCGGCAGCGGGTCCGGCAGCAGGACGCGCGGCCCGTCGTCCGCCGCCGCCCCTCCCTGCCCTCCGCGCGTACGGACCGGCGACGGCAGCACCGGCACGCGCGTGCCGTCGGGCAGCACCGCCACGTGCCGTACGGCGTCCGCGTCCACGTACACCGCCTCGAACACCCCGTACGGCGTGCCCTTGCCCGGTGGCGCGGTGAGGTGGAAGCCCGGGTAGCTGGCCAGCGCCAGTTCCACGCAGGCCGCGCCCACGGCCCGGCCCGTGCCGGGGTCCCGGTCGCGCACCACCAGCCGCAGCAGCGCGCTGGCCTCCTCCTCCGTCTCCGCGTCGGCCCGGTCCGTACGGGCCAGCGTCCAGCTGACCTCGGCGGGGTGCCGGCCCGCCAGGACGCTGTCGAGCTGGGCGCGCACCAGGGCCGCCTTGGCCTCGATGTCGAGGCCCGTCAGCACGAACACCACCTCGTGCCGCAGCCCGCCCACCCGCGTCAGGCCCGCCTTGAGGGTGGCGGGCGGCGGCTCGCCGCGCACCCCGCAGATCCGCACCCGGTCGGGACCGTCCGGCCGCAGCCGCACCGTGTCCAGGCGCGCGGTGACGTCCGGCCCCGGGTAGCGCGCGCCCGCCGTCTCGTACAGCAGCTGCGCGGTGACGGTCGAAACGGTGACGGCGCCGCCCGTGCCGGGGTGCTTGGTGATGACGGCCGAGCCGTCCGCGTGGATCTCGGCGAGGGGGAACCCGGGGCGGCGCGCGTCGAGCTCGCCGAAGAACGCGTAGTTGCCGCCCGTGGCCTGCGCCCCGCACTCCAGCACGTGCCCGGCGACCACGGCGCCCGCCAGCGCGTCGAGGTCGCCCGGCTCCCAGCCGAAGTGGGCCGCCGCCGGGCCGGTGACCAGCGCGGCGTCGGTGACGCGGCCCGTCACCACCACGTCTGCGCCCGCCCGCAGGCACGCGGCGATGCCGGCGCCGCCCAGGTAGGCGTTGGCCGTCAGCACGCCCTCGGCCCGCTCGCCCAGCAGCTGCGCGGCGGCCTGCGGCCCGTCGGCCAGCAGGTCGTCGCCGGTGACGTGCGCGACGCGGACGGGCACGCCGAGCCGGTCCGCGAGCCGCTCGATCCGCTCGGCGAGCCCGGCGGGGTTCAGTCCGCCGGCGTTGGCGACGATGCGTACGCCGCGGTCGACGGCGAGGCCGAGGCCCTCCTCCAGCTGGGCGAGGAACGTGCGGGCCCAGCCGCCCGAGGGGTCCTTGGCGCGGTCCCGGCCCAGGATGAGCATCGTGAGCTCGGCGAGGTAGTCGCCGGTGACGACGTCGAGCGGCCCGCCCGTGAGCATCTCGCGCAGGGCGTCGAACCGGTCGCCGTAGAAGCCGGAGGCGTTGCCGATCCGCAGCGGCGGGCGCGGGCGCGGGCGGGGCGGGAGCTGCTCGGACGCCGGAACGCGAGGCCCCGGGACGGACGCGGACATGGCACGGGAGGGTGGCAGCGGGATCAAGAACAAGCAAGCGTGCTGGATTTGTTTTCGGTCAGGTTCGGTCGAGTTCAGTCATATCTGATGCGGCGGCGATCCCCTCCGCCAGCAACTCGGCCAGATGCCGCCCCCGCACCCCCGCCAGCTGGGCGAGCTGCGTACGGCAGGAGAAGCCGTCGGCGAGCACGGCCGCCCCGGGCGGTGCCTGCCGGACGGACGGCAGGAGCTGCTCCTCGGCACAGGCGACGGACACCTCGTAGTGACCGCTGACGAAGCCGAAGTCGCCCGCCAGGCCGCAGCATCCGCCGCTCAACTCTCCGAGCAGCCCGGCTCGTTCCCGTAGCCGCCGCTCGGCCGCGTCACCGAGGACGGCGTGCTGGTGGCAGTGCGTCTGGCCGACGACGGGCCGGTCCAGGCGCGGCGGCCGCCACTGCGGCGCGCACTCCTCCAGGACCTCCGCGAAGGTCCGTACGGCGAGGGCCAGCCGGTGCGCCCGCTCGTCGCCGGGCAGCAGCGCGGGCAGTTCGGTGCGAAGGGCGGCGGTGCAGCTGGGTTCGAGGCCGGCGACGGGCAGGCCGGCGTCGAGCGCCGGCGCCATGACGTCGAGCGTGCGCCGCATGACGCGCCGGGCGACGCCCAACTGCCCGGTGGACACCCAGGTCAGGCCGCAGCACACCGGCTTCGGCGGGACGACGACGCGCAGCCCGGCGTCCTCCAGGACGGTGACGGCGGCGCGGGCGGCGGAGGGCGTGAAGTGGTTGGTGAACGTGTCGGGCCAGAGGACGACGGCGGGGGCACCCGGCCGGCCGTACGCCTGCCTTACCCGCCGCCGCGCCCGCGCCCGCCACCACCGCGTGAACGTTTCCGCAGGCAGCTCGGGGAGATCCCGCTCCGGCGCGACGCCCGCCAGCCGCTTGCCCACCGCGGTCAACGGCCCCGCGGCCGCAAGGCGGTTGATCACCGGCGCCACCGGAGCAGCAGCGCGCAGCCACAGCGGCAGCCACCCCATCGTGTAGTGGGCGGCGGGCCGCAGCCGCCCCTCGTAGTGGTGGTGCAGGAACTCCGCCTTGTACGTGGCCATGTCCACCCCCACCGGGCAGTCGCTGCGGCACCCCTTGCAGGCCAGGCACAGGTCCAGCGCCTCCCGCACCTCCGGCGACCGCCAGCCCTCCGTCACCACCTCCCCCGCCAGCATCTCGTGCAGCAGCCGCGCCCGGCCGCGCGTGGAGTGCCGCTCCTCCCCCGTCACACGGAACGAAGGGCACATCACCCCGGTGCCCACCGCCTTCTCCCGGCACCGCGCCACCCCCACGCACCGCCGTACCGCCGCCGAGAAGTCGCCACCGTCCTCCGGATAGGTGAACGTGACGTCGACGGGCCGGCGCGGCAGGACGGCGAACCGCAGGTTCTCGTCGAGACGATAGGGACGGACGAGCATCCCGGGGTTGAGGCCGCCCCACGGGTCCCACACGTCCTTGAACCGCTCGAACAGCCGGACCACGTCCGGCCCGTACAGGCGCGGCAGCAGCTCCGCGCGCGCCTGCCCGTCGCCGTGCTCGCCCGACAGCGAACCGCCGTGCGCCACGACCAGGTCCGCCATGTCGGTGGAGAACGCGCGGTAGCGGCGCACACCCTCCTCGCTCACCAGGTCCACGTCGAGCCGTACGTGCACGCACCCCTCGCCGAAGTGCCCGTACGGCGCGCCGCGCAGCCCGTACGCCGCCAGAAGGGCGCGGAAGTCGCGCAGGTAGGCGCCCAGCCGGGCGGGCGGCACCGCGCAGTCCTCCCAGCCGGGCCACGCCTCGCCGCCGTCGGGCAGCCGGGTCGCGGTGCCGGCGGCGTCCTCTCGTACGCGCCACAGGCGGCGCTGCGCCGCCGGGTCGGTGACGACGGCGTGCCCGGTGGCGCCGTCGGCGACGGCCGCCCGGCACAGGGCCCGGGCCCTGTCGGCGGCCTCGGCGGGCGTGGCGCCGCCGGTCTCCGCGAACAGCCATGCGGCGCCCCGGGGCAGGTCGCGCGCGGCGGCGCCCACGAGGTCGGCGGCCATGCCCTCGACGGTCAGGGGCCCGTACGCGACGACCGCCGGCGCCGCGTCGGCCGCCGCGCCCTCGTCCGCGTACCCGAGCACCGCCAGCGCCCGTGCCGCCGGTGCCTCGACCAGGGCGACGGTCGCCTCGGTGAGCACGCCGAGGGTGCCCTCGCTGCCGGTGAACGCGCGGGCGTGGCCGGTGCCGCGTTCGGGCAGCAGGGCGTCGAGGGCGTAACCGGAGTTGCGGCGCGGCAGCTCGGGGAAGCCGGTGCGCAGGAGCGCGAGTTCGGCGCGTACGAGCGCCCGTACGCCGTCGGCGATGCGCTGCGGCACACCGTCGTCACCCTGCGCCAGACGGCAGCGCTCGCCGCCGTACGTCAGCACGTCCAGCGAGCGGACGTTGTCGGCGGTGGTGCCCCAGGCCACCGAGTGGGCGCCGCACGCGTTGTTGCCGATCATCCCGCCGAGGGTGCAGCGGCCGTGCGTCGACGGGTCGGGGCCGAAGGTCAGCCCGTACGGCGCGGCGGCGGCCCGCAGGACGTCGAGGACGGCGCCGGGCTGCACCCGGGCGGTACGGGCCGCCGGGTCGACGGCCAGGACGGCGTTCATGTGGCGGGTGAAGTCGAGCACCACGCCCTCGCCGGTGGCCTGCCCGCCGACGGACGTACCGCCGCCGCGCGGCACCACCGGCACACCGTGCTCGCGGCAGACGGCGAGGGCGAGGCGCACGTCGTCCGCGTCGCGCGGGGCGACGACGCCGAGGGGGACGCGCCGGTAGTTGGAGGCGTCCATGGTGGTGAGGGCGCGCGCCGAGGCGCCGAAGTCGACGTCCGTGCCGGCGCGCAGGACGGCGCGGAGGGCGTGTGCGAGCTCGCGGCGCCGGTCGTCGGACAGCCGGCCCGGCCGGTCGGGCCGGTCACCCCGTCGATCACCCCGTCGATCACCCCATTGATCACCCATGGGCACACTCATGCCCACTGCCGCCGGCGGTCAAGAACACCGACCCGAAACAGTCGTCTCATCGGGTGGACGTTCACCCGTACGGGGCGGATCCACGGATTAGGCTGCCTCCGTGGCTGATATCCAGAACCCTGCCGACATCCGGATTCCCGCTGACATCAAGCCCGCCGACGGCCGTTTCGGCGCCGGCCCTTCCAAGGTGCGCCCCGAGGCCCTCGACGCCCTCGCCGCCACCGGCACCTCCCTCCTCGGCACGTCCCACCGCCAGGCCCCCGTGAAGAACCTGGTGGGCCGGGTGCGTGACGGCGTGCGCGCGCTGTTCTCCCTGCCCGACGGGTACGAGGTGATCCTCGGCAACGGCGGCTCCACCGCCTTCTGGGACGTCGCCACCCACGGTCTGATCGAGTCGCGGTCGCAGCACCTCAGCTTCGGCGAGTTCTCGTCGAAGTTCGCCACGGCGGCGCGCAAGGCGCCGTGGCTCCAGGACCCGAGCGTGATCTCCGCCGAGCCCGGCGACCACCCCGAGCCGCGCGCCGAGGCCGGCGTCGACGTCTACGCCCTCACCCACAACGAGACCTCGACGGGCGTCGCCGCGCCCGTGCGGCGTGTGACCGGTGCCGACGAGGGCGCGCTGGTCGTCGTGGACGCCACGTCCGGCGCGGGCGGCCTGCCCGTCGACATCGCCGAGACCGACGTCTACTACTTCGCACCGCAGAAGTCCTTCGCCGCGGACGGCGGCCTGTGGATCGCCGTCTTCTCCCCGGCGGCCCTGGAGCGCGCGGCGCGCGTGCACGCTTCCGGCCGGCACGTGCCCGAGTTCTTCTCGCTCCCGACCGCGATCGACAACTCGCTGAAGAACCAGACGTACAACACGCCCTCCCTCGCCACCCTCTTCCTCCTCGACCAGCAGCTGGAGTGGATGAACGGCCAGGGCGGTCTCGACTGGGCCGTGGCCCGCACCGCCGACTCCTCGTCGCGGCTGTACACGTGGGCGGAGAAGTCGGCGCACGCCACGCCGTTCGTCACCGACCCGGCCAAGCGGTCGCAGGTCATCGGCACGATCGACTTCGCCGAGGGCGTCGACGCGGCGGCGGTCGCCAAGGTGCTGCGCGCCAACGGCATCGTGGACACCGAGCCGTACCGCAAGCTGGGCCGCAACCAGCTGCGCGTGGCGATGTTCCCCGCGATCGAGCCGGCGGACGTCGAGGCGCTGACGGCGTGCGTGGACCACGTGATCGAGAAGCTGTAGGCCGGGACGGAGACGAACCGTGCTGCGCCTGGGAATTCTCGCCCACAGCGCGGAAGGCGCGGCCCTGTGCTTCCGCACCTTCTGCCACACCGGCTCCGCTGAGCTGGGGCCGTACGACCACCCCGACGTGACGCTGGACCTGGCCGCGATGGCCCGCAGCATGCCGGCGTGGGAGTCGGGCGACCACGCGGCGGTGCGTGCCGTGCTCTCCGAGAGCGCGGCACGGCTGGCCCGGGCGGGCGCGGACTTCTTCGTGTGCCCGGACAACACCGCCCACATGGCGCTGGAGCTGCCGGGTCCCGCGGGCCCCGGTGCCGATCTGCCGCTGCCGGGGCTGCACATCGCCGAGGTGGTCGCGGACCGGGCCCGGGCCGACGGCCGCCGGCGCGTGGGCGTGCTCGGCACCCGGTTCACGATGGAGGGCCCCGTCTACCCGCGGGCGCTGGCGGCCCGCGGCATCGCGGCCGAGGTGCCGGACGCGGCCGGCCGACGCGTCGTGCACGAGATCATCTTCGACGAGCTGGTGAACGGGGTCGTCAGCGACCGCGCCCGGCAGGAGTACGTGGAGGTCATCGGCCGCCTGGCGGCACGGGGCTGTGACGCCGTGGCGCTGGTGTGCACGGAGATCCCGCTGCTGGTGACGCCGGAGGTGTCCCCGCTGCCGACGCTCGACTCGACACGGCTGCTGGCCCGGGCGGCGTTCGACGTGTGCGTGGGGCGACGGCCGATGCCGCAGTGGCGCGGCGGGCCGGTGGGCTGAGGGGATCGCGCCCGGAACGACGACGGCCCTGTGCGTCACTTGTGGACGACGGTCCCGCCGCCGATGGCCCACAGGCTGGCCGGGACCGGAGTGCACTTGGTGGCCCGGTCGGGCAGGCTCGGGTCCCGCAGGTTGACGCCGGCCCAGCCGACCCGGCGCTCGCCGTGCTCGTCGGCCGGGTAGAAGGTGAGCCCCGTCTCGGGGCGCCAGCCGGCCGGCCCGGTGGTGGGCGGCCCGCCGTCGGCCGGCGTGGCGACGGCCGTGCCGGCCGGCCCGGTGACGGTGACGGCGCCGCTCCCGTCGGTGGTGAGGCAATCGACGTCGAACTCGGTCAGGACGGTGCCCTCCCCGTCGAACACATGCCGGACGACGGCGTGCCCGCGGGTGCGGCCGTCGACGGTCCGGGCGTCCACCCAGGCGGTGAGCCGCTCGCCGGGGTTGGGACCCGGACCGTGCTCGTTGAGCAGGGTCCAGCTGCGCAGGGTGAGGTGCCCGGCCGACGCCGGTGGCGGTGCCGACGCCGGCGCCTGGGCAGGTGCGGGTGCCGGTGAGGGTGCCGGTGCCGCCGCGGCGGTCCCGGATACGCCGGATATGAGGGCCACGGCCGCGGTGGCGAGAGCAACGGCGGTGGTGAGCTTGCGCATGGGGGGTCCTCCGCAGTGGGCAGCGATTCGGGCGTTCACCTGCTGCCTTCACGCTTCCAGCACGCCACCGTCCGCGACGTCCCCCGCACGGAGCGACCGGCTCCGCCGCGCGGGGGAGGCTGCCCTCCTCCGCCCGGCCCACCCGGAACGGCCTTGGACGGCCCAGGTCATCCCAGGACGGCCTAGGACGGGTCCTTGCTGCGCCGGAGGAGTCGCTTGAGCCCGAGTACGACCGCCGTGGCGAGGAGAAACGTACCGGCGCCCAGGACGAACGTACGGTTGCCGTCACCGTCGTCACCGCTCTCGCCGGAGGCCCCGGCCGCGCCCCCGCTCCCACCCCCTTCCTTGCTGTCCTGCTTCGCCACGCTGTCCGGCAGCAGCTCGCCCTCCAGAGCCACCGGTACGACGCTGCTGCGGGCGCCCTCGGACCCGTACATCAGCGTCCGGCCGTCGGGCGTGAACGTCACCGACTCGCCCTGCCGCTGCAACGGCACGACGGGCCGGGTGGTGATCTCGGTGGGCCGGCCGTCGCGCCAGCGGTAGGCGCGGGCCTCGAAGTAGCCGCGGACGACGAGCCGGGTGCCGTCCGGCGAGAACGCCGCGTCGGTGGCCCAGACGTTGATGTCGGCGACGCGCTTGAACGTGTTGACGCCGGACGCGGAGAGCGTGGCCGGCGCCTCGTAGAGCGCGCCCTTGCCGGACTTCTTCTTGCTGACGATGTAGACGCGCCCGGTCCTGGGGTGGACGACCAGCGACTCGGCGTCGCGCGGCCCGTCCTCGTAGCGCACGGTGAAGCGCGTCGCCTCGACGGTGGCGTCCTTGAGCTCCTTCGGCTCCGGGAAGCGGTAGATCCACACCTCGGGCCAGCTGCCGTCCAGGTTGTCGCCGGTGTCGCCGACGTAGAGGTTGCCGTCGGGCCCGAGGGAGATCGCCTCGACGTCCCGTGCCTTGACCCCGTCGAGCGTGATCTTGGCGACCGTCCGGCCGGTGCGGCTGTCGACGGCGAAGACGTACGGGCCGTCGCCGCTGTCGTTGTGCGTCCAGTAGATGCCGGGGTGCGCGCGGCTGGCCGCGAGGCCGCTGGACTCGGTGATGCGCGGGTCCTCGATGGTGAACGCGGGGGGCGTGCCGCGGTCGTCGGCGACGGCGGGCGCGGCCGGCGCGAGGGCGAGGGTGGCGAGGGTCGTGAGGACGGCGGCGGGGAGGGCTGGGCGGAGCGGACGCATGGCCCAAGCGTGCCACCGCGGGGACCGGAACGGGCCGGCGGCACGACGGAATCAGGGGTCGGTCAGGGGCGCATGAGGGTCGGGATTCGGACGCCAGAACGACGGAATCCGTTCTTCACAGTCGCCCTTGAGCCAAACATCCACCATGATCCGGCCAGAGCGGCCGACGGACGCCCCACACAAGTGCGCGTGCGGCGCAGCCTGATACCGGTGTAGCCACCACAACAGGGGGAAATCATGAGAAAGATCGCTTCTGGGTTACCAGGCGCGCTGACCGCGGCGGCCGCAGCCGCCGTCGTGGCGCTCGCCACCGCGGCACCGGCGTCCGCGGCAGCCGCCGCACCGGCGGACTCCGCCCAGCCGCTCGCCGCGACCGACGTCCGCGCCCTCACCACCGTCGCGCAGGGCTACCTGCAGCAGCGGGCGGACTCCGTCACCCTCGCCGGCGCCCGCCGCCTGGCACCGGCCGTGCCCGAGCAGGCCACGCCGACCCTGCGGAAGACCCTCGGCACGGAGTTCGCGCAGCTCGCCGAGCAGGGCCGGGCGTACGAGAAGGCCAGCGGTGGCTACTCCCGCGCCGAGGTGACGGTCACGCCGGGCAAGGCGGAGCGCAAGGGCGACAAGGCCACGCTCCGGCTGAACGAGAAGACGAGCCTGTTCTACCCGGATGTCCGGTCCGCGGACGAGCCGAAGGCCGAGGAGTACGCGCTCGACCACACGCTCACCTTCACGCGCGACGCCGCGAACGGGACGTGGGTGCTCGCGGAGGACCGCCCGGACATCGGCTCCGGCGACGTCACGACGTACAACACGCCGCCGAGGACCGAGGCCCCGGCGCAGGGCCTGGCGAAGGAGGACCGGCGTACGGGGACGTCCGGCACCGACCGCGCCGCGGCCGGGCAGAACACCGCGGGCAGCAAACCGTCCCTGGCCGCCGGGTACAACTACACGGCCATGGTCAACTACGCGAACAGGTACTGGCAGCACCCCAACAGCGCCTACCGCACGTACGGCAACGACTGCACCAACTTCGTGTCGCAGGCGATGAAGGCCGGTGGCTGGCAGCAGAAGGGCAGCGGGTTCTGGGACCGCAAGGACAAGGACAAGTGGTACTACGGCGGCCACACCTGGACCACCAGTTACACCTGGGCCGGTGCGGAGAACTGGTACTGGTTCGCGACGAAGTACTCCCACCGCACCCGCGCGCTGTCCAACGTCTGGCAGATGGGTCTCGGCGACGTGCTCCAGGCGGACTGGAACCGTGACAACACCATCGACCACACGATGATCGTGACGGGCTTCCACGGTACGGACGAGATCTACCTGACGTACCACACCACCAACACGCACAACAGGAAGCTCACCAACCTCCTCGCCAAGTACCCGCACACCTGGTGGTACGCGCACCGTACGTGAGCACCTGACCGCCGGGCCCCGTCAGCCCCTCCCTCCCCTGGAGCGACATGAAGAAGACACCCCTTCGCCTCGCCCGCGCGGCAGCGGCAACGGCAGCGGTCACGACCCTGGCCCTGTCCGTGGCCGCGTGCGACAGCGGGGGAAGCGGTGGCCAGGGGAAGGCGAGGGACGAGCGGGACACCGCCGTCGCGTACGTCGAGGCCCTCAACGACCGCGACGCCAAGGCCCTGGCCGAACTCGGCCCTCCCGGCAACGAGGGGGCCGAGCAGGCGGCCCGGGCCCTGGTCGGCACGCAGGGCGGCCGCGGGCTGCACGTGGACGACGTCAAGGTGAGCCACGAGTTCGGCCCCGACATGGCCCAGGCCGAGATCCGCGCCACGGACGCGAAGGGCCGGGCGGTGCGGGAGAACGTGACGCTGGAGCGGCACGAGAAGAAGTGGTACGTGGCGCTGGGCGCCGACCCGTCGGGGACCCCCAAGTCCCCGGCGGGCACGACGCCCCCGTCCCCGGCGACCGCTTCTTAAGCGAGGCGGTCCAGCACCGCACGCATCGCGCGGTGCACCGCCTCGCGCGACGCCTCGTCGTCCGCGTCGCGCGTCTCGAAACCGTGGTGGCCGTGCGGCACGTCGATCACCTCGACGTCCGCGCCGCACTTCCCGGCCGCGGCCAGGAACTCCTCCACCGTCGCGGCGATCTCCGCCATCTCCAGCCCTACGCGCGTCAGCACGATCGGCAGCCCGCCCGCCCCCGCCACGGCGGCCGTCGGCCGGAAACGACTCCCGGCGTCCCCGTCCCCGCCCCCCATCCCCCAGTTCGGCAGCGGCGCCAGGATCGGGTACGTCGCGGCGAGGCAGCGCAGCCACGCCGGGGGCGCGGCCAGCCAGTCCGCCGTCATGAGGCCGCTGCCGGAGAAGAACCACAGCGCCACGCGGTCCGCGTCGACCCGGGGGTGTTCGCGGACCAGCGCCACCGCCGCGGCGATGTCCTCGGCAGCCCGCCCGTAGTCGGTGACGTCGTGCAGACGGTGGTCGAAGGTGACGCCCACCACGCCCTCCCCGGCCGCGTACCGGGCGTACCCGGTCAGCGACGGCCACTCGCGCGGCGTGGGGCGCGCCGCGGCGGGCACGGGTCCGCCGTGGACGATGACGACGGCGGGGGCCGGATCCTCGTCGTCGGGACCGGCGGGCAGATAGAAGTCGACATTGCCGATCCGCTCCCGGGACACGTCGGACGCATCAGACACGTCGGGCACGTCCAGCAGGAAGGGCCGGAGGTGCTGCGGGCCGTCGTCCTGCGCCGTCTCCAGGCGACGCCCCTCACCCGCCGCCGCCCGCAGCAGGACGTCCGCGAGCTCGTCCGGGGCCGACAGCATCGGCCAGTGTCCGGTGGCGAGTTCGAAGAAGGTCATCTGCGGCCCGGCGAGCACCTGAAGGGCGGGGTCGCCCATGCGCACCATGGCCTCGACGAGTTCGATGCTCCTGCCGTTGCCGGTGCACAGCACCCCCGTGGCCGGGAGGGCAGCCGCCGCGCCGGTCAGCCGGAGCGGCTGGAGGAGCGTACCCAGGGGCTGCGGCACGGCGAGCGCGGTGAGCCGGTCGAGTGCCGCGCCGGGGACGCCGGCGGTGCTGCCCAGCCGCTCCCACTCGTCATGGGCGGGCGGGGCGAGCTCCCCTTCCCCCGATGCATTCTCCACCCGTCGGCGCAGTTCCTGGTCCGGCACGGCCGCGAGGGCCGGCACGCCGTCCTGCGGCAGGCCCGAGTCCAGGTACACGACGCGGGAGACGCGCCCGGCCCTCCGGTCGGCGGCGCCGATCACCGGGTGGATGCCGTAGTCGTGGCCGACGAGCACGACGTCCCGCCGGGCGGCGGTGTCGACGGAGTCGACGGAGTCGACGACTGCGAGGAGGTCCGCGATGTGCATCTCCAGATCGGCGTCAGGGCCGCTCGTCAGCGCCGGCGTGTGCACGACGGCGCCCGCGGCGGCCAGGCACGCCGCCACGCCCTCCCACACGTGCGGGCCGGTGAAAGCCCCTGCCACCAGGACGAATGTGGTCGTGGTCATGGTGATGGTTCCCTCCGTAGGTCGCTGAGCGGCGGCGTTACGGTAGGAACTCCCCTTGGTGGAGGTTCAAGTGTTCAGCATCGGTGAGCTCGCCGAGCGAGCGGGCGTCACGGTGAAGACCGTCCGCTTCTACTCCGACCGCGGCCTGCTCCCGGAGACGGCCCGCAGCGCCGGCGGCCACCGCCGCTACGGCCCGGAGGCGCTCGACCGGCTGCACCTGATCCGTTCCCTCCGCGCTCTGGACCTGCCGCTTCCGCAGGTGCGCCGCATCCTGGCCGAGGAGGAGGACGGGGACGAGGGCGGGGGCGCGACACTGGAGGAGGCCGTCGCGGGCCGGCTGACCGCGCTCGGCTCCGAACTCAGGGCGCTGCGCTGGCGGGAGGCGGGGCTACGGGTGGTGCAGGAGGCCCCACCGGAGGAACGGACCGACCGGCTCCGCCTGCTCGGCACGATGACGGCCCCGCCGAGCACGGAGGCGGTGGCCCGCTTCTGGCGCGCGTGGCTGCCGCCGCGGATGTCGGCCCGGGCCCGGTCGGCGTTCCTGGAACGCGCAGTTCCGCACCCGCCCGACGAGCCGGCGCCCGCCCAGGTCCTGGCGTTCGCGCGCCTGCACGCGTTCGTCACCCGCCCCTGCGGGAGGGACGAACGGGGCCAGCCGGAGGTGCACCGCGCGGCCGGTGCCCGTGGCGCGGCGGTGCTGTACGAGGGCCTGGCCGAGGCGTACGACCTGGCAGCCGCCCGCCTCCGCCACGACCGGCCCCCGGCGCCCGGTGAGGCGCTGGACTGCTTCGTAGCGACCTACGCGAGCGTGTACGGCACGCGCGACACGGCCGGCTTCCGCCGCGCACTGGCCGGGCAGCTGACGAATGACCCACGCATCGACCGCTATTGGGACCTGGTGTCGGAGGTCACCACCGCACCGGGCACCCGCCCGGAACCGACGCCGGGGACGGCACACGCGTGGCTGGTGGGGGCGCTGGCCGTCGGGGTGGCGTGAGGCGGGAGGGTCAGGAGCCGTCCTCCGGGCCCCTCTGCCTGATGAAGATTCCCCTGCTGGGCAGGGTGACCACCAGCCCACGCCGCCGAAGTTCCTTCATTGCTCGCCGGATGGTCAAAACGGCCACGCCGTACTGCTGGGCCATGTCCCGCTCACCGGGCAAGCGGGTTCCCAGCTCGCTGCTTCCTTTCGCGATCTCTCCGGCGATGTGGTCGACGACCTGGAGGTAGAGGTACTCGGGCTTGCCCGGATCGACACGCGCGGCTTTCTGCTCATCTGCCATGGCGGCAACGTAGAGAGCACGACGTCCACACCAACGGATGACTGGCGATTAACTGCTCTATAGAGCAGTTAATCGCGCTCATACCTCGGTGGCGTCGTTCACCGGCGGCTGTTGCGTGACGAAGGTGCCCTTCGCCGGAAGCGTCACCAACAGCCCGCGGTCGCGCAGCTCCTGTACGGCCCTCCGGATCGTGCCGATGGCCACGCGGTACTCCGCGGCCATCTCCCGCTCACCGGTAAGACGAGCACCCTTCGGGATCCGGCCGGTCGCGATCTCCTCGGCGATGTGATCGGCGACTTGCATGTAGACGTACACCGGCTTGCTCGGGTCGACAAGCGCACGCTTCGCCTCGTCCATGCGGTCAACATAGAGCATTCACGGGCTACACGTATGAGTGGAAGGCGTGTTACCGCTCCATACCGCGGCCGGTTTCGGGCATACAGTCGGGCAGCACAAAGCCCCGGCGGCTGCCGCAAACAGCCCCGGGGCGTGGCCAACGCTGCATCGGAGCGTCGACATGCGGAACCTTATCGCGCGTGCTGCCCGCCGGGCCCGCGCTCTCTTCAGCATGCCCGCCTCGCAGTGCGAGAGCGCCTCCACGCCGGCGCCCGCGCCCGCGCCCGTGGTGCGCGCCCCCGCCCCTGCCTACCCGTACCACGTGACGCTCGGCGCGCACGGCATCGACTTCGTGCCGCGCGAGAACGCACCGGCGGTCGGGGACGTCTACGTCGACGCCTTCTCCCAAGGCGTCGGGGCGCTCACCGAGGTCGTCTCCAAGGGGCTCGTACGCCTCCAGTACCCCAACGGCTACAGCTGGAAGGCGTACGCGTTCAACCTTCGTACCCCCACCCCCGCCGAACGGCGCCGTTACGACCTGGCCGCACAAGCCTGGTGGTGCCGACACCAGGCGTGACGCACGCCTTCCTTCCCCTGGGCGCCGCCGCCAGGCTGATCCGCATGAACGACAGCACCAACACCCCCGGCGGCTCCCCCACCGTCCTCGTCACCGGCGCGACGCAGGGCATGGGCCGCGGTCTCGCGCTCGATCTCGCGGCCCGTGGCTGCACTCTGCTGCTCCACGGGCGCGACCAAGGGCGACTCGACGCCGTCGTCGCCGACGTGCGGGCGGTCGCGCCGGACGTGACCGTCCGCACGTACCTCGCCGATCTCGCCGACCTGGACGCCGTGCACGCCATGGCCGCCCGCATCCGCGGCGCCGAGCCGCGGCTCGACGTGCTGATCCACAACGCCGTGGCGGGCGGCGGGGCCGAGCCGCTGAAGCGGGAGGTGAGCCGGCAGGGGCACGAGCTGCGGTTCGCCGTGAACCACCTCGCGCCGTACGCCCTGACCCGCGCCCTCCTCCCGCTGCTCACCGCCTCCGCGCCCGCCCGCGTGGTCAACGTGGCCTCGATCGGGCAGGAGACGATCGACTTCGACGACGTGATGTTCGAGCGCGACTACGAGGGCCTGCACGCCTACTGCCGCAGCAAGCTGGCCCTCATCATGGCCACGTTCGAGCTGGCCGCCGAGCTCGACGGCACCGGCGTCACCGTCAACGCCCTGCACCCGGCGCACCTCATGGACACGGAGGGCCTGCGGGCGTACGGGCTGGCGCCGGCCGTCGGCGTCGAGGAGGGCGTACGGCCGACCGTACGGCTGGCCCTCGATCCCGCCCTCGCGGCGACGACCGGCCGCTACTTCGACCGGTTCACCGACACGCGGGCGCACGAGCAGGCGTACGACCCCGACGCGCGCCGGCGCCTCATGGAGATCACCCGCGCGCTGGCCGGGTAGGCGGGCACAGGCCGGGTCTCACCAGGCGAACGCCTCCGGCGACGGGCCCGGGCCGGGGAAGATGCCGTCGAGAGCGGTCAACAGGTCGTCGTCCAGCGTCAGCTGCGACGCCCGCACGGCGCTCTCCAGCTGCGCGAGCGTGCGCGGGCCGACGATGGGGCCGGTGACGCCGGGGCGGGTGAGGAGCCAGGCCAGGGCCACCTCGCCCGGCTCCAGGCCGTGCTTCTCCAGCAGGTCCTCGTACGCCTGCACCTTCTCGCGCACGGCGGTGTTGGCGAGCGCCGTCGCCGAGCGCCCCTCCGTGCGGCGCGCGCCGTCGCGCTCCTTGCGCAGGACGCCGCCCAGCAGCCCGCCGTGCAGCGGCGACCAGGGGATCACGCCGAGCCCGTACTCGCGCGCGGCCGGGATGACCTCCATCTCGGCGCGCCGTTCGGCGAGGTTGTAGAGGCACTGCTCGCTGACCAGGCCCATCATGCCGCGGCGGGCGGCGGCCTCGTTGGCCTGGGCGATCTTGTAGCCGGGGTAGTTGGACGAGCCGGCGTAGAGGATCTTGCCCTGGGTGATCAGGACGTCGATGGCCTGCCAGATCTCGTCGGCCGGCGTACGGCGGTCGATGTGGTGGAACTGGTAGAGGTCGATGTGGTCGGTGCCCAGCCGCTTCAGCGAACCGTCGACCGCCCTGCGGATGTTGACGGCCGAGAGGCGGTCGTGGTTGGGCCAGGTCGGCGTCTCGTCCGGCGCCATGTCGCCGAAGACCTTGGTCGCGAGCACCACCTTGTCGCGGCGGCCGCCGCCCTTCGCCAGCCAGCTGCCGATGATCGACTCGGTGCGGCCCTTGTTCTCGCCCCAGCCGTAGACGTTGGCGGTGTCGAAGAAGTTCACGCCGGCGTCCAGCGCGGCGTCCATGATGGCGTGGCTGTCCGCCTCGTCCGTCTGCGGACCGAAGTTCATCGTGCCCAGCACGATCCGGCTGACCTTGAGCCCTGTGCGTCCCAGCTGCGTGTACTCCATGACGCCCAAGCCAACGCCTTGGAGTGCACTTGAAGCAAGACCGCGGCCGTACAGGGCGGTTCGGTCAGTCGTTCGTCATCCGTTCTGCGGCTGGGCGGGGGCCGGCGCCACGTGGATCACGGGCTCGTGGTGGACGGGGAAGTTCACCGAACGGGCGATGAAGCACAGCGCCGGTACGTCGGCGTGCAGGGCCCGCGCCTTGCCGGCCGTCGCCGCGTCCGCCACGGTCACCTGGGGCCGCAGCGTGACCTCGGTGATCTGCCCGCCCCCGCCGTGCGCGTCCATCGTCATCACACCGTGCGCCCGGTCCTCGTACGCGACGACGTTCACGCCGCCGGTCGCGCACAGGTGCAGATACCAGAGCATGTGGCACTGGGCCAGCGACGCGACGAGCAGCTCCTCGGGGTTCCAGCGTGCGGGGTCGCCGCGGAAGGCGGGGTCGGAGGAGGCGGCGATGGGCTGCTTGCCGGGGACGCCGGGGGCGTGGACGTCGTGGTCACGGGTGAAGGAACGGTACGTCGCAGTACCGGCGCCCTGGTTGCCGGTCCAGGTCACGGCAACGTCGTACGTATGTGTGGTGTCGTTCGCCATGCGGACAGCGTGTCACGGGCCGGGACGGGGGTCACGGGGCGGGCGGCGGGCCGCCGCCCATCGCGCGCAGCATCGCCGGGCCGCCCGTCCGCACGAACCGCCATACGAGCACAAGCGCCAGAAGGAGGAAGGCGATGTTGAGGAACGTCGTGTAGTTCCAGCTCGGCCCCTCCTCCGGTACGTGCGCCGCCGACTGCCCCGGCACCAGGCCCAGCACGCCGAAGAGGGCCTCGACGACGTACCCGGCCACGACCGTGGCCGCGTAGAACGTCCCCAGCAGGAACGCCGTCGTCCGCAGCCCGTAGTACTTCCGGTAGATGCTCAGGATCGGGACGATCAGCAGGTCGGCGAAGACGAAGGAGATCACGCCGCCGAAACTGATGCCGCCCTTCCACAGGACCACGGCCAGCGGCACGTTGCCGATCGAGCAGACGAACGACACGATCGCGACGAGCGGCCCGACCAGGGGCCCCCACAGCTTCGCGGCGAGCGGGTGCCCCTCGAAGAAGAACGCCTGCCAGAACGCCTCCGGCACCCACGCGCCGATCGCCCCGGCGATCAGCAGCCCGGCGACCAGGTCGCGCAGGATCGCCGCCCACTCCATGACGAAGACGTGCGACGTGGCCGTGAACCCGGCGCGTGAGAGCAGCCGCCGGGCGGCGGGTCCTTCGCCGCCCACCGACATGTCCATCGCGGCGTGCCCCTCCATCGCCCCCGCCACGCCCCGCCGCGCCTGCTCGCGGGCCCGCCGGACCAGGTCCTCGCGCAGGAACAGCCGGAAGAGCAGCGCCAGCACCGCGATCATCAGCGCCCCGCCCGCGTACTCCGCGACCGTGAACTGCCAGCCCAGCAGCAACGCCATGATCACCCCGAGCTCGACGACCAGGTTCGTGGACGCCACCTCGAACGCCATGGCCGCGGTGAAGTGCGCCCCTTTGACGAAGAGCGAGCGCGCGAGCGCCACGGCGGCGTAGGAGCAGGAGGACGAGGCCACGCCGAGGCCGGCCGCGACGGCCAGCGTCCGCGGCCGGTCGTCGCCGAGCAGCGAGACGACCGCCGACCTGCGCACGACGGCCTGGACGACGGCGGACAGCACGAAGCCGAGGACGAGGGCCCAGGTGATCTCCCAGGTCATCGACCAGGTGAGGGCGAGGGCGTGGAGGAGGGCGCGGCCGAGGGCGTGCAGCGGTTCGTCGGGCATCGCCCCCAGGATGGGGCGCGGGCGCGCGGGGGGCGCGGAAGCGGGGCGGCACGGCGCGCCGGGGGGCGGGTGGCCCGGGGCGCGGGTGGCCCGGGGCGCGCGCCGGGGCGCCGGGGGCGTGGGTGACCCGGGGCGCACCGGGGCGACCGGGGGGCGGCCGGGCGGGGCCCCTGGGGGGCTAGCGCACGGCCGACACCACGGCGACGACGACGAGCATCACGGCGAGAGCGCCGGTCATGATCCGGTTCCTGGTCTTCGGGTCCACCCCACGAGCGTAACCGGACGGGGACGGCTCCCTGGTCAGCGCCCCAGCTCCCAGGACCCGACGGTCTCGTACCGGGGCCGCTCCCCCGGCATGCCGGAGGCGGGCAGGTTGCTGCGGACGAGCTCCAGCCGGTCGGCAGGCCAGGTCACGCCGTGGAAGCCGGCGAGCGCCTCCGCGTAGGGGCGCAGGTGGACGCGCCCGGTCGCGCGGGCGAGCGTGAGGTGGGGGTGGAAGGCGCGGGTGGTGTCGAGCTCCGCGCCGGCGCGCCGGCACCCCGCCACCACGGACGCGGCCAGCGCCTGCAACGTCTCCACGTCTCCCCCTGCGCCCACCCACAGCACCCGGTCCCCGAACCGCCCGCCGCCGGCCAGGCACAACTCGTGCGCCGGGTGCCGGTGCGCCGCGCGGCCGAGCCGCTCGCCGAGCCCGGGCAGCAGCGCCTCGTCCGTCTCGCCGAGGAAGGCGAGGGTGAAGTGCCAGCTCGCCGGATCGGCCCAGCGCAGCCGGTCCGCGCCGGGCAGGCGGCGGACGTCCCGTACCGCCGCGGCGAGTTCGGCGACGGCGGCGGCCGTGGGGGTCACGGCGACGAAGAGACGCATACGACGAAAGTAGCTGAGAGTGAACAACTTTCGGTTCTACCGGCGTGCATGGCGGGCAGGTTACTGTGCGTAGCGCAGGCATCGGAGGGGTGTGCGAAGCGACCGCGGAGGGGGGCGGCCATGGGACTGCTGCGGGCGTGGGGGACGTACGAGAGACGTGCGTGGACGTCGCTGGGGCTGTGGCTCGCGCGACGCCGCGACGGAGTGAACACGGGCGCGGGTGCGGGCGCGGGCGCGGGCGTGCGCGAACTGGGGTACGCCAAGGCGCAGGCGTCCACGATGTACGGGCTCCTGTTCGTGTGCGTGGTGGAGACGGTCGGCCTGGCGTTCTTCACGGCCGGCTACCCCGCGGTGCACTGGCCGATGCTGGCCGTCGACGTCTATACGGTGCTGCTGGTCCTGGGCGCGCACGCCTCGGCCGTCACCCGTCCGCACACGGTGGGCCCGGACGGCCTGCGGCTGCGGCAGGGCGCGTCCCTCGACATCCGCATACCGGCCGGGCTGATCAGGACCGTACGCCGTGAGCTGCGCTCCCGCGGCGGCGAGCCGGGCGACGGCGAGCTCGATCTGGCGGTCGCCGCCCAGACCACGGTCACGGTGGAGTTGAGCGAACCGGTCACGGTGGTGCGCCTGACGGGCCGGGAGCAGCGGGTGCATACGCTCCGCTGGCACGCGGACGACCCGGCGGCGGCCGTCGCCGCGGTGAAGGCGCTGACGGAGACGCGCAAGGAGATACCCGGGGCGCCGGCTGCCTGATCGGCCGGGGCTCCCCCGCGGGGAAACCCCGGCCTCACCAGCGCTGTTCAGCAGCCGATCAGGCGGCCGGCGCCGCCACGCGCTCGGCGGACCCGCCCGGGGACCCGCCCGCCGCGTTGCCCGCGGAATCGCCGGCGGATTCGCCCGCGGACTCCTCCGTGGTCCGCCGGCGCGGCACGAAGACCACGTGCTGGTGACCGCGCCGCAGGTCCACGCGGAGGCGGACGCCGACCGCGCGGGTCAGGGCCAGGCCCACGCCGGCCGCGGCCAGCAGCGAGACCGCGCCGCCGGCGAGGAAGCCGACCCGGGGCCCGTACGCGTCGGTGATCCAGCCGACGAGGGGCGCGCCCAGGGGCGTACCTCCCATGAACACCATCATGAACAGGCTCATCACCCGGCCCCGGAGAGCGGGATCGGAGGCCAGCTGGATACCGGAGTTGGCGGTCACGTTGATCGTCAGACCGCACATCCCGATGGGCACGAGCAGCAGCGCGAAGAACCAGAAGGAGGGCGCGAGCGCGGCTGCGATCTCCAGCAGGCCGAACAGCAGCGCGGCGCCCACCAGCAGCCGGAAGCGGGAGCTGCCGCGCCGGGCGGCGAGCAGCGCACCGGCCAGGGAGCCGGCGGCCATCAGGGTGTTGAGCAGCCCGTACGTACTGGCGTCGGCGTGGAAGACGTCGTTGACGAAGGCGGTGAGCCAGATCGGGAAGTTGAAACCGAAGGTGCCGATGAATCCGACCAGCACGATCGGCCAGATCAGCTCGGGCCGTTCGGCCACGTGGCGCAGCCCCTCGCGCAACTGGCCCTTGCCGCGCGGTGCGGTGACGGCCGGGTGCAGCTCGGCGGTGCGCATCAGCAGCAGCGCGGCGATGGGTGCCGCGAAGGAGAGCCCGTTGAGCAGGAACGCCCAGCCGCTGCCCACGGCCGAGATCAGCACGCCGGCGACGGCGGGGCCGACGAGGCGCGCGGACTGGAAGTTGGCGGAGTTGAGGCTGACGGCGTTGCGCAGGTCGGCCTGGCCCACCATCTCCACCACGAACGCCTGGCGCACGGGGTTGTCGACCACGGTGACGAGACCGAGGAGGAGCGCGGTGACGTAGACGTGCCAGACCTGGACGTGCCCGCTCAGGGTGAGCGCGGCCAGCGCCAGGCCGGTGAGGCCCATGGCGGCCTGGGACATGAGCAGCAGCTGCCGCTTGGGGTAGCGGTCGGCTATGACGCCCCCGTAGAGCCCGAGCAGCAGCATCGGCAGGAACTGCAGGGCCGTGGTGATACCGACGGCGGCCGAGGAGCCGGTCAGGCTGAGGACCAGCCAGTCCTGGGCGATGCGCTGCATCCACGTGCCGGTGTTGGAGACCACTTGACCGGCGGCGAAGAGCCGGTAGTTACGGACCCGGAGGGAGCTGAACATGCCTCCCTTACGGCGAGGACGCGGCAGGGAGGTGGTGCGGTTGGTGTCGTCGTCGTGAGGGCGGTTCGGTGCGGGTGCGGAGTCTGCTCCGTGTCCCGAACTCAAGTAGGTTCGCCTCCTTGGTAGCGGTTCCCGCCGGGGTGCCGGCGGGGGCGTGCGGTGTGCGGCGCGCCGCGGGTGCGGCGGCCGCGGGGTGCCGCGGGGTGCTGCGGACGAGACGCGACGGGAGGGCTACGAAGGCGTCGGCACGGCTACACGCGGCTACAGCTGCGCGAGCTTCTCGAGTACGGGCGCGGCGGCGCGGAGCGTCGCCCACTCGTCCTCGTCCAGCTTTCCGGCCAGCTCCGTGAGCCAGGCGTTGCGCTTGCGGCGGCTCTCCTCGAGCATCGTCTCGGCCCGCTCGGTCGGCCGGACCACCTTCTGGCGGCGGTCCTCCGGGTGCGGCTCCAGCCGGACCAGGTCCTTGCCCTCCAGCAGCGCGACGATGCGGGTCATCGACGGCGGCTGCACGTGTTCCTTGCGCGCGAGCTCGCCGGGGGTGGCGGCGCCG
Organism: Streptomyces mashuensis; assembly: GCF_014654785.1. GTDB lineage: Bacteria > Actinomycetota > Actinomycetes > Streptomycetales > Streptomycetaceae > Streptomyces > Streptomyces mashuensis. Next base: position 196,747 of record NZ_BNBD01000005.1, on the reverse strand, counting down.
CAGCGCGCGAGGGTGCCGAGTACGGACATCTCGGCGGGGCTCAGCGACTCGTCCACACGCTGGTGCTTGAGTCGCCGGGACAGCCGCATGACACCCGATCGCAGGTGGTTGACGGCTTCGTCGTTCTCTGGGGTGCTGGACAGCTCCGGCATGTTTATTAGATTACCTCATTACCTCCCCTAAAGAAAGCGAGCACCCTCACCACGAATGGTCTGGCGCACCGTGCCGGGCGCGGGGCGGGGCGGGGCCCGGGCCCAGTGATGCGCAGCTGCCGGGCGCGGCGGGCGCGCTTGTCCTGCCGGTACCCCAGCAGCTCGGCGGCCGACGCGCGCGGATGCGGCGGCGACGGCGGCAACGACAGCGGCACCGGCACCGGTGTCGGTGCCGGTGCCGGTGCCGGCGGTGAGGACGGCGGGAGTCGCGCTGCTGTGGGGCGAACAGGAGCGGCCCACGCGGGGCCCGAGGCCGAGCCTCGGCCCGGGCCGCATCGCGGAGACGGCTGTGGTGTTCGCCGAGGCCGAGGGCCTGGACGCCGTCTCGATGTCGAAGATCGCGGCGGAGCTCGGGGTCTCGGGGTCTCGGCGATGGCGCTCTAGCGCTCTAGCGCTCTACCGCTACGTGCCCGGCAGGACCGGGATGATCGAGTTGATGACCGAGGCGGTGCTCGCCGAGGGGCCCGGCCTGACGGCGGCGGGCGACGGCCGGCGGCCCCGGCTGGAGGAGTGGGCCCGCCGGTACTGGGCGGTGTACCACGCCCACCCTCTGGCTCCTCGCGGCCACCGCGATGCGCCGCAGAACTCCTCACCCGCCACGCCGCCCGTTTTCCGGCGCTGACGAGGGTGATCGCGGAATGGGCGTTCGACGAGGAGACCCCCGTCCCCCTGGTCTCCGGCCTCGCCCGCGTCCTCGACAGCGTCGGGACGCTCGTCGCCACCACCACACCGAGTGATGGAGTACCGCCGGGGGTCTGCAGCCCCCCGGCAGGACGAGTACGGGGTCGAACCCCCGTGATCAGGCGAGACGGGCGTCGGCGTAGACGTTCATCGCCTCGCGCTGGTACTCGGCCAGCCCCTCAGCGATCTTGTCGAAGTTCGCGCGGTACGCCGGCTCCTCGACGTACGTCCGGCCCAGGCCCTTGTACGCCTCCGCGTTCGGGGTCCAGAAGGCGCAGACGCCCTGGTAGTGCGCCTCCACCTCGGCCTGCACCGCCGGGTCGTCGGCCGGGGTGCCGGCCACCATGAACTCCGCCATGCGGATCATCTGCGCGGTGACCTCGCGCTGCCACTGCTCGGTGGTCTCGGGCGTCATGCCCTCGACCGCCTGCCGCGACTGCTCCCACGCCTCGGGCCAGCGCTCCTGCACCTCGGCGTCCATCTCGCTGCTGTGCTCGAAGCCCTCGAAGAGGTTCTCCGGGCGGTTGATCGTCGTCATTCCGTTGTCGTCCTTTCGGTCGTCGAGTTCGGCGATGGTGCGGCCGATGGTGCGGACGAGCGTGTCCAGCCGGTCCCGCTCCCCCATCAGGCGCCGCTGGTGCTCGCGGAGCACGGTCACCCGGTCGGCCTGGCTGTCCAGGACCGCCTGGATCTCCCGCAGCCCCACCCCCAGCTCCCGCATCAGAAGGATCTGCTGCAACCGCAGCAACTCGGCCTCGCCGTAGTAGCGGTGCCCGTTGCTGCCGATGCCCGCGGGCGGCAGCAGGCCGATGTCGTCGTAGTGCCGCAGCGTCCGGGACGTCACCCCCGACATCCGCACCACGTCCGCAATCGACCAGGCCATGGCCGTGTCCTCCCATCGCCGGGCCGGTGTTTCCCGGCCACACGAAAGACCGTAGAAGTTGACGTTACGTAAAGCGCAAGCCGAGCGCCTCCGAGCCGGGGCACCCGGACCACGCCATTGACTCGGAAAGCTCTGGCCGCCGGTGAACGGGTGCTGGACGCTCTCTGGTGCTGCTTGGACTTCTGAGGCAGCTCTACTGGGCTGGAGGGCTCATGGAGAGACAGCAGGTGTCCAGGCGCACGGTGCTGATGGCTGCGGGCTCGACGGTGCTGGCCGCCGGCGTGGCCGGGCCGGCCGCGCCTACGGCGAGGGCAGCCGGCCGGGCAGGACCGGCGGTGGCGAGCAGTACGTGGCGGGTAGGGGCGGCGTTCGTGGTCGCGGTGGGCAACGACGGCGGGCTGTCCATGAACTATGCGCTGGACAGTCCTCCCCGCGTCCTCCCCTGCACGCAGGCATTGCCGATCGGCGACCCGGGCGTTGCCCCGCCTGGGGCAGGGGTGGCGGGCACCGTCCAGTCCGAGCGTCAGATCGACGCGTTCGTGGTCGACAATGACGGCAGGCTGTGGGTCACCTGGTGGCACTACACGAACCCGAGTTCCGCACAGCGCGCGCCGCTGACATCGGCGGGCTTCGCCCCTCCGGGAGCCGGTCTGGTCACGGGGGCGCAGGCCAATGACCAGCGCGACGTATTCGTCGTGGGTAATGACGGGGTGCTGTACGTGCTCTGGGAAGCCAACAACAGCGCCTGGTCCCAGCCCATACCCCTCACCCCCACACGCTTCGCCCCACCCGGCGCCGCCCTCACCACCGGACGCCAGGCGAACGACCAACTCGACGTATTCGTCGTAGGAAACGACGGAGTGCTCTACGTACTCTGGGAAGCCAACAACGGCCCCTGGTCCCAGCCCGTACCCCTCACCCCACACGCTTCGCCCCACCCGGCGGCGGTGTCACCAGCGCCGCGCAGCCGGCCGATGACGGCTTCCATCAGCTCGATGCATTCGTCGTGGGCAACGATGGTGCGCTGTATGTCACCTGGGAGCAGAACAACAGCCGCTGGGCGGACCCGGCACGGATCTCCGGTGCCGGGTTCGCCGCTCCGGGCGCCCCGGTCTCGGCCGTGACGTACGACAACGGCTATACGCCGGTGATCGTGCCGCGTATGGACAAGAGCCTGTGCGAGTTCCGCGTGACGGAGAAGTTCGGTGCCTGGACCGGCCCGAAGGTGCTTGCCGACCCGGGGACCGTGGCGCCCACGGCACGCAGCACCGTCATCCATTACTCGGTGGAAGTGAAGGAGAACAAGCTCTCCGACGGGTTCATGGCGCTGCTGAACATCGCCGGAACGTTTGCCGCGAAGAAGAAGCCGTATGCAGCCGCCCAGGCGACCGCGGACGCAACCCAGGCACTGCGCTTCCTCGCGGCCGGAACTCCGCGCCAAGGCGACCGACCATGCCGTCAACGGCACGAACAACCTCCGTAGCCTGGCCGCCCGCAACCCCACCTACCGCAAAACACACGCCGAATGGGCCGCCTCACCCACCACCACCTTCCTCGCCAACACCGGCCAATACGACAAAGCACAAACCCTCGGCGAAGAAGCCATCGACCTCTACAAAAAACTCGCAGCCGAGAACCCGGCCGACGACGAACTCGCCTTCCGCATCTCGTGGGCCTCGATGGTTCTCGCCAACAGTCTCTGGGGCAAACCGGAACTCCGCGCCAGAGCGACCGAATACGCCGTCAACGGCGTGAACGACCTCCGCAGCCTGGCCGCCCGGAATGCCTCCTACCGTCCACAACTTGCCGAGTGGATCATGTGGCCCACCATTCCGTTCCTCGTCGAGACCGGCCAGAAGGCACGCGCACTACCGCTCGCCCAGGAAGACGTCGACCTGTACACCCGGCTCAACGCCCAGGACCCCGCCGCCTATGGGGCCAAACTCGCCGCAGCGAAAAAGACCCTGGCGGATCTGTAGGGGTGAGGGATCGTGAGGGTGTCGGGAGCTCCCGTCGTCAGGGCGCCAGCAGCCGGGCCCTGATCGTCTGGAGCACATCCGTGCGGCTGCGCGGGCCGTGGTCGGCGGCGACCAGGTGGTTGCCGATCCACACCGAGAACGTGACCATGCAGCGGGCCTCGACGTCCGCCTCGTCCGCGCAGAACTCGCCGTAGAGCGACCGCAGGTACGCCATCCGGCGGTTGTCCGCGCGCCGCAGTCGTTCCGCGACCGCGGGGTCACGGCGGGCCCAGTCGCGGATGGCGAGGTCGGTCGTGACGTCGGTCAGCAGCCCGGCGCCCGACGAGGCCAGCACCGTCAGCCGCGCCAGCCGTTCCCGCGCGTCGCCGCCCTCCGCCTCGACGCGGCCGATGGTCTCGTCGGTGACCTCGCGTTCCCAGGTCTCCAGCATCTCGGTGAGCAGCGCGTCGCGGTTGGCGAAGTACCCGTAGAACCCGCCCTTGCTGACCCCGAGCGCCTGCGCCAGCGCCTCGACCCGGACCGCGTCCGGCCCGCCGGCCGACAGGGCCCGCAGCCCCGCCTCGATCCACTTGCCGCGCGGCGTGCGGATGGCGCCCATGTGTGTCTCCCCTCACGGCCGCCCCGCAGCTCTATACGGGGCCGTATAGAAGTCCTACGCTTCCTCTATACGGCATCGTATAGATCATAGGGACAGGGGTTCACTCATGAGACTCCCCAGCACCGCCCACACCTCACGCCCCTGGCGCATCCACGAGATCGCGCCCGACTTCCACGTGGAGGACGTCTGGGTCCTGCCGACGCCGGGCGGCCCCGACGAGCTCCCGCTCCTGGCCCGGCAGTTCGCCGAGGGCCCGGTGGTGCGGCCGGGCTCCTCCCCCGTCGTACGGTTCCTCTTCGCCGTCCGCTGGAAGCTCGGCGCCGCCCTCGGCTGGGACCGCCCCGAAACCGGACTCGGCGCGCGCGTCCCCACCCTCCTGGACCGCCTGCCGGCCGACCTTCGCGAGGGCCCGCGGGGCCCCTCGTTCCCCGACGGCCGCTTCACGTCCCTCTACCTCACGCAGGACGAGTGGGCGGCCGAGATGGCCAACAAGACGGTCCACGGAATCCTCCACCTGGGCTGGGTCCCGGACGGCCCGGCCGGCTCCGGCCGCCACCGCGCCCACATGACCGTCCTCGTCAAGCCCAACGGCCTTGGTGGCGCGGCGTACATGGCCGCGATCAAGCCCTTCCGGTACCTGGGCGTGTACCCGGCGCTGCTGCGCTCGGTCGGCCGCGCGTGGGCGACGAACCCGGCCCGTACGTCGCCGGTCAGCTGACCAGCCGGAACCACACCGCCTTGCCGGGCCCCTGCCCCGGGCCCCGGCACACCCCCCAGTCGGCGGCGCACGCCCGCACGAGCAGCAACCCGCGCCCACGCTCCTCCTCGGCGCGGGCGCGCGCGTCGTACGCCTCGGGCACGCCCGGCGCGCCGTCGTACACCAGGACGAGCAGCGCCCCTCCGGACATCCACGAGACGGTCACCGTCACGGGCACGGAACACCGGTGCCGGCGGCAGGCGTTGACGGCGTTCGTCACGACCTCCGAGGTCAGCAGCATCGCCATCGGCACGAGCTCCTCGCGCCGCGCGATGAGGAGCGCCGTCCGCACGGCTTCCCGCGCGCCCCTGACCCACGCGGGTGCGGGCGGGAAGACGAGCGAGAAGTCACTGCGCGGCGGAAACGCGGCACCGCCGGTGCGGGTGGTGGGGACGGTGGTGACAGGGCTCATGATGCGGCTCCTGGAGTCCGGGGGCCCGCGCGGTGGCTGGGCGCATGCGGTGGCGTTGCCGTTGCGCTGCCGCTGCCGGACGGGGCTTTGAGGGCGCGCGCGGGTGCACTTCCGGCTTACGGCGCCGGGTGGGCGGGCGGTTCGTCTTCGACGGTAGGGATAGCGGTTGCGGATCAGCAACCCGCTTGGCGGTTTTGCCTCTAACGAGTGCCTCGACGGCGCGACGAACCGGCAGACTGGGCCCGAGCAAAGGAGGAACGGGAGTGGGTCTCCGCACCAACCCGACGCAGCGGCAGCGGCGTTTGGGCATCGAGCTGCGCAGGCTGCGGCTGGCCGCGGGCATGTCGGTCGGCGCGGCGGCGGCAGCCGCCGACCTCGGTCCGGCACACCTGGGCCACATCGAGGCGGCTCGAACGGCCATTCCAGAGGTGAAGCTGCGGGCGCTTGCGGCCGCCTACGGTTGCCGATCTGAGCCGCTGATTGACGCGCTGGTGGCGATGGCGCAGGCGTCGGGGAAGGGGTGGTGGTCGGAGTACAAGACGCTTCTCCCCGCCCAGGCCCTGGACTTGGCTGAGCTGGAGTACTCGGCGATCGGCTGCCGGTCGTTTCAGTGGCTGTACATGCCGGGGCTGCTCCAGAGCCCTGCCTACATGGAAGCGTTGTTCCGAGGGGGCGAACCGGACGCAGATCCAGCAACGCGTGCGAGATACGTAGAGTTCCGGCTACGCCGACAGCAAGCGTTGCAAGAAGGCACACTGCAGTTCCACACCGTGATCCACGAGACAGCACTGCGCATGCAATTCGTACCGGCCGAGGTCATGCGAGGGCAGATCGAGCACCTGGTGAACATGGCCCGGCTACCGAACGTGCGCGTGCAGGTCCTGCCACTTCGGTCCGGCGTCTACCCCGTGCAGTTCAGCACACCGTTCGTGATCTATGAGGCCACCGCTACAGAGCTGAACACCGTCTATGTGGAGCAGCCGATCTCGTCACCATTCGTCAGCGACCAGGAGCATCTCCGCAACTTCTCCACCGCATTCGACAGCCTCAGCGCCGTGGCGCTGGAGCCGATTGACGCGCCGATCGAACCCGAGTTCCATGCGAGGAGAGATTCGTTCGCCCTGGTCCAGCACTTGCTGTACGAACTTTGAAAGGTACGCCGTGTCCCGCTTCACATGGCAGAAGTCGACTTACAGCGGTAGCGCGGGAGGCGGCGAATGCATAGAAGTCGCTCGCTGGCAGAAGTCGAGCTTCAGCTCTGGTGGAACAGACGACGAATGCATAGAGCTAGCCGACACCCCCGGCACCGTAGGTCGGGTCCACCTCCGCGAGAGCGACGCCCCCCACAACATCCTCACCATCCCACCCGCCGCACTGCGCGCACTCATCCGCCGCACCCCCACGCGCACCGGCTGACGCGCCGCACCGGTGGGGGACCTGTCGTGCGGCAGCCCGCGCGCTGCGGGCACACCCGGCGCCGCCGCACGGCACCACATCGCAGACCACGACCCCACACACACGACAGGCCGGCCCACGCTGCCCGCCGGCCCGCAGCTGCCGCACCACCCCAACCCGGCGCCGCCCTACGCCCTACAAGGCACGCCCGACGCCGTCGCAATCGCCACCCCACCGCCAAGGCGCACCACCACACGCCCGACGGGGCAACCCACACTCTGGGCCGCAGTTGCTGCGCCACCAAACCCCCCACAGGCCGAACCACGCTCTCCGCGCCGCAGCTGCCGAGCCACCCCCGCGCCCCCACCACCCGCGCGGCAGCGCACCGCCCCGCCGGCCGAGTTGTTGCACAACGCGTAGGCCCCCCAAGGGTGGTGACAGGGCCGACCGGGCAGGGATGTCAGTGCGGCCTGGCATAGTCGCGGGCATGTTGCAGGTATGCCTGAACGGGGCGCGGACGCGCGCCGAGTGGCCTTCGCTGCCCGTGGCGCCGGGGGTGCTGGCCGCCGAGGCCGCACGGGCCGTGGAGGCCGGGGCGGAGGACGTCCACCTCCACCCGAAGGACGCCGAGGGGTACGACTCACTGGCGCCCGACGCGGTCGCGCAGGCCGTCACGGCGGTGCGCCGGGCCGTGCCGGCCGGTATACGTGTCGGGGTCACGACCGGGGCGTGGGCGGTGCCGGACCCCGAGCGGCGGGTGGCCCTCGTGCGGTCCTGGACCGTGCTGCCCGACCACGCCTCGGTCAACTGGCACGAGGAGGGTGCCGAGGAGGTGGCCCGGGCGCTGCTCGACCGGGGGGTCGGCGTGGAGGCGGGCGTCTGGTCGGGTACGGGGGCGGCGCGCCGGTTCCTGGCCTCGCCGCTGGCCGGCCGCGTCCTGCGGGTGCTGGCGGAGGTCACCGACACCGAACCGGCGACGGCCGCCGGGACGGCCACCGCCCTGCTGAAGGAGCTGGACCCCGCCGTACAGCGCCTGCCCGTGCTGCTGCACGGCGAGGAGGGCGGGGCCTGGCCGGTGCTGCGCCTGGCGGGGCGGCTGGGGCTGGACGCGCGGACCGGGCTGGAGGACGTGCTCGTCCTGCCCGACGGGTCCACCGCACGGGACAACGCGGCGCTGGTCCAGGCGGCGCGCACGCTCCTGGACGGTGCGAGGCTTGACCTCGCCGACGACGGCGGTGATCGTGGATCTTCGCCGGACGGGCCGGTACGACCCGGCCGGCCAGAACGGAAGGAAGATCCGCCATTCCCGCCAAGACGTTACTGATCCCCACCGCAGACGGCCGGGCCGACGCCTTCGCCGCCTACCCCGAAACCGGCACCGGCGAGCAGCACCCGGCGGTGCTGCTGTACATGGACGCCTTCGGCCTGCGGCCCGAGCTGGAGAAGAAGGCCCTCGAACTGGCCGGGCACGGCTACTACGTGCTCGTACCCAACCTGTACTACCGGCACCGGCCCGCACCGGTCCTCGAACTGCCCGAGCACATCGGGGAGGACGAGCGGCCCGCGGTCATCTCCCAGCTGATGCCCCTGATCCAGGAATTCACCGTCGACGGGATCCTGCGCGACGCCGACGCCTACCTCGGCTTCCTCGCCGCACAGCCCGAGGTCGCCGACGGACCGGTCGGCGTGATCGGCTACTGCATGGGCGCGCCCCTGGCGCTGCGCACGGCCGCGGCCCACCCCGGCAAGGTGGCCGCCATGGCCGGCTTCCACCCGGGTTTCCTGGTGACGGACGCGCCGAACAGCCCGCACCGCGTCCTCGACACGCTCACCGCCGAGGTCCACATCGGCCTCGCCGAGGGCGACATGACGCCCGAGGCACTGGGCGAGCTCGACAAGGCGCTGGACGCCGCCGGCGTCACCTACACCACCGAGACGTACCCCGGCACCGTCCACGGCTTCACCATGTCGGACACCGACGCCTTCAACCCGGACGCACTCCAGCACCACTGGGACCGCCTGCTGCCCCTCCTCGACCGCACCCTGCGCAAGGGCTGAGGCAACAGCGCCACCGCCGGCGCACGCGCCGTGGCCGCTGTCAGCCCTGACAACGCCGACAGCGGGCACGGCAGCCCCTCACCGGCGACGCAGCAACAACCGTCCCTGCCCGAACCGTTCGCCCTCGGCCGGTTGCCGCAGGGTGCGGGCGACCTCCTCCAAGCCGACCGTGGTCGCCATGGCCGCCAGGTCGTCCACCGGCCAGCGGTAGGCCGTCGTGACCTTGTGGTCGAAGGGCGTCACCGGGTGGCCGGTCTCCGGTGCGAAGAAGCCCAGCAGCAGGTGGCCGCCCGGGGCCAGGAGCCGGGCGCACTCCGCTACGTACGACGGGACGTCGTCCGGCGTTGCGTGGATGAACGAGTACCACGCCAGGATGCCGCTCAGCGAACCGTCCGGCAGGGGCAGCGCCGTCATGTCGCCTACGTCGAAGCGGAGGTCCGGGTACGCCTCGCGGGCCAGGTCGATCATTGCCGGGGAGAGGTCGACACCGAAGGCGTCGAGGCCCAGGTCGCGGAGGTGCGCGGTCAGGTGGCCCGGCCCGCACCCCAGATCCGCGACCGGACCGGCACCGGCGGCCCCGGCGGCACCCGCGTCCCGTACCGAGTCGGCGAACGCGGCGATCGTCGCGCGGTCCACGGGGCTGCCGGCGAGGCTGTCGCGGAACAGCGCGGCGTAGCGCGTGGCCACGGCGTCGTACGCGTCCGCCGTCGCCCGCAGCTGCCGGGTCACGGGCCGGGTCACGGCTGCGCCTCCGCCGCCGTGAGGAGCGCGACCACGTCGCGGATGCGGTCCCGTACGGCCGGGTCCGTGACCGTGCCGTCCGCCCCCACCGACTGGGGGTGCACGGGGATCTGCGCGCAGGCGGGCTCGACGATGTGGGCGCCGGTGTAGCCCAGTACGGTCCGCAGCGTGGCCTCGGCGCCCTGGCCGCGGCCGGGGGCGGCCACGTTGAGCCAGGCCACCGGCTTGTCGCAGATCTCGGTGCCGCCGACGGTCCAGTCGAGCAGGTTCTTGAACGAGCCGGGCAGCGTGCCCGCGTACTCCGGCGTGCACACGAGAACGGCCGCCGCCTCGGCGATGGCCGCGCGCAGGGCGGCGACGGGGGCCGGCAGCGGCTCGGTGTCGTGGTCGGGGTTGAAGTGCGGGAGGCCGGCGAGGCCGGCGTAGAGGACCGGGCGTACGTGCGCGGGGGCGACGGCCTGCGCGGTGCGCAGCGCGGCCTCGTTGGACGAGCCGGACCGCAGGCTTCCGGACAGCAGGAGGAGCACGGGGTGCGAGGACATCCGCTCAACCTACTGACCGGCCGCCGCGGTCCGGCGCCGGGGTCAGGTGATGACCAGCGTCGTCGGGCCGTTGATGGTGTCGACGCCCTGCGGCGACGCGCAGTCGAGGGGCCGGAGGGTGAGTTGCGCGCCGGGGGACGCCACCGTGCGGCCCTTGTACTTGCCCTCGACGACCCTGCCGTCGACGGCGGCTACGGTCTCCCCGGACACCGGCTGGACCAGGTTGTGGCGCTCGTAGAGGACCTTGCTGTGTTCACCCGTGTTCCAGGTGATCTCCTCCACGGCGGTGCTCGCGATGCCCAGGCAACTGGTCTCGCCGGCGCCCTTGATGATTGACCGGGCGGAGGTCGGGTGGGAGCGGGGGTCGATGCCGGTGCAGGTGTAGGTGGCGGTGCCGGTGATGCGGGAGTGCTGGGTGTGCAGGGTGAGTCCTGGCGAGAAGTGGACGTCCGCGCCACCCACGCAGCTGATCACCGCGCGGGATGCGTCTCCTCTTCCGTGGTTTCCGTCGGCCTGCGCCGTCGCCGGCAGGACCGGCGTGAGAGGGAGTACGACGCAGGCCGCGATTCCGCGCCAGGAACGCTTCATGTGCACCTCTTCCGAGGGGACGGGGTGGAGCCATGGCCGCGGGAACCTACCCCCGCCGCCACACCCCGTCACACGTCACACGTCACCCGTTGGGGGGACCGTCGCCGCCTCACGGACGGACGTACGGGCGCGTCATGATCTCCATGTTGTGACCGTCCGGGTCGGCGAAGTACGCACCTCGGCCACCGAAGAGGTTGTTGGTGCGGCCGGGGTCGGTGTGGTTGGGGTTGGCGTAGTACGTGACGCCGAGCTCCTCCAGCCGCGCGATCATGCCGTCGAACGCGTCGTCCGGCACGAGGAACGCGTAGTGCTGCGACTGGATCGGCTCGTAACGGCTGTCGTAGAAGTCGAGCGTCACGCCGTTCCCGAGGTCGACGGGGAGGAACGGGCCGAAGGGCGCGCCGACCTCCAGGCCGAGGACGCCGGCGAGGAACTCGGCGGACCGCTGCCGGTTCGTGGCGTGGACCACGGTGTGGTTCAGCTGAACAGTGGGGGAGGAAGTCATGGGTGTGTCTCCTGTGTCGTCGAATCCGCGGAAAGGGATGCGGAAGGGAATGCAGAACGACACGGAAACGGCGGGCCCCGGGCCCGCCCCGGGCTCACGCGGAGGCCGGGTGCCCTACTCGTGAATGGCTTATGGCCGACCCGGCAGTCACGTCCCCGACCTTAGAGCGCAATCGATTGATGATCAAGGCGGTTGGGGCGCGGGCCGACGCACCGAGGCGCCGCCCCCGGAGCCGGGGACGGCGCCTCGCCGCATGAGTGCGTACCGCGCGGGCGCTACTTCACGCCCAGCGCCTGCTCGATCGGGTCGAGCAGGAAGTAGACCAGGAAGCACAGGCCGACCACGTTGAGCAGCCACGGGACCTCGCGGGCCCGCTTGTCGGCGATGCGCAGCAGGATGAAGGCCAGTACGCCGATGCCGATGCCGTTGGTGATCGAGTACGTGAACGGCATGGAGACGACCGTCAGGAACGCGGGGATCGCGATCGTGAAGTCGCTCCAGTCGATCTCCCGGACGTTGGCCGCCATGATGAGGAAGCCGACGACGAGCAGCGCCGGGGTGGCGGCCTGCGAGGGGACCACCGTGGCGAGCGGGGTGAAGACCAGGGCGAGCAGGAAGAGGCCGCCGGTCATGAGGTTGGCGAGGCCCGTGCGGGCGCCCTCGCCGACGCCGGCGGTGGACTCGACGAAGCAGGTGTTGGCGGAGGCCGAGCCGGCGCCGCCGGCGGCGACGGCCACGCCGTCGATCATCAGGATGCGGCCCATGTTGGGCAGCTGGCCCTTCTCGTCGGTCAGGCCCGCCTCCTCGCCGACGCCGATGATCGTGCCCATCGCGTCGAAGAACCCGGACAGCAGCACGGTGAAGACGAACAGGCAGCCGGTGAGCAGGCCCACCTCGCGGAAGCCGCCGAAGAGGCTGATGTGACCGACGAGGCCGAAGTCGGGTGCACCCACGATGTGGTCCGGCATCTTCGGGACGCTCAGGCCCCACTTCGCGTCGGGGATCTTCGCGGTCGCGTTGATGACGACGGCGAGGACCGTCATGGTCACGATGCCGATGAGGATGGCGCCGCGCGTCTTGCGGACGACGAGGACGAAGGTCAGCGCGAGGCCGAGCACGAAGACCAGCACCGGCCAGCCCTGCAGCTGGCCGCCCTGGCCGAGGCCGAGCGGGACGGTGGTGTGGGCGGCGTCCGGGTTGCGGGTGACGAAGCCGGAGTCGACCAGGCCGATCAGGGAGATGAACAGGCCGATGCCGATCGCGATGGCGCGCCGGAGGCCGCCGGGTATCGCGTCCATGACGCGCTGCCGCAGGCCGGAGGCGACCAGGACCATCAGCACGAGGCCGGCCAGGACCACCATGCCCATGGCGTCGGGCCAGCTCATCTTGGGCGCGAGCTGGAGCGAGACGACGGCGTTGATGCCGAGGCCGGCCGCGCAGGCGATGGGGACGTTGCCGATGGCGCCCATGAGGATCGTGGTCAGGCCGGCCATCAGGGCGGTGGCCGTGACCAGCTGGGCGTTGTCCAGCTGGTGACCGTACTTGTCCTGGCCCGCGCCCAGAATGATCGGGTTCAGCACGATGATGTACGCCATCGCAAAGAACGTCGCCAGTCCGCCGCGGAGCTCACGCGCCACGGTCGAGCCGCGCTCCGAGATCCGGAAATAGCGGTCGAGCGCGTTGCGGCTGGGCTCGGGGCTGGAGGGGGTGGGAGTCTTCGCGGCCGCGGGGGCGGGTGTGGCCGAGGTGGTCATCAAGGGACCTCAGTCATTCGGGCCCGGTGGGGCCGGGGACAAACAAAAAGATCAACTTCTGACCGGCTTTGATCACCTTTGGCTAAGCCTTGGATGATCAAACAAAACCAGTCGAGCAAATCCAGTTCGATTCAGTATGAATAAACAACACCCATTTGGCTATCTCCGCGCGTAGACCCCTGTCCCACCAGGGCCCGCACGACCCCGCCGTCCCCCCGACGGACTACGCTTGCGCCATGACGAAGTGGACACCCCGGCATGAAGCCCCCGAGCCCCTCGAGGGGCCGGTCGTCGCCACGGTCACCGGCGGCACGATCGTCTGGTTCGTCCTCTTCCTCGTCCAGCTGCCGTTCTACGGATGGTTCGAGGACCACGGCCACCTGTGGTGGCTGTGGACCTGCCTCGCCGGCGGCGGCCTCGGCCTGATCGGCATCTGGTACGTCCGCAAGCGCGACGCCGCCATCCGCGCCGCCCGCGAGCGCGACGCCGCGGCCGCCGTGGCCGCAAAGCGCCCCTAGGGGGTGTCCGATGGGTCGGCACACCCCCTAGCCGCCGACAGCCGCGGGGCTCCCCCGCCGTTCGACAGGCCCGCCGCCCCGCGGCCCCGTACCGTCGAACCATGAGCAGCGTGACCCGGCCCGTCGCGCACCGCGGGCTGAGCGCCGCCGACGTGGCCGCGCGGATCGCCCGCGGGGAAGTCAACGACGTCCCCGTCCGCTCCTCCCGGTCGACCGCCGACATCGTCCGCGCCAACGTCTTCACCCGCTTCAACGCGATCATCGGCGTGCTCTTCCTGATCGTCCTCGTCGTCGGGCCCCTCCAGGACGGCCTGTTCGGCTTCGTCATCATCGCCAACACCGCCATCGGCATCGTCCAGGAGCTCCGCGCCAAGAAGACCCTCGACTCCCTCGCCGTCATCGGCGAGACCCGCCCCACCGTCCGCCGCGACGGCACCGCCGCGCCCGTCGCCACCCGCGAGATCGTGCTCGGCGACCTCATCGAGCTGGGGCCCGGCGACAAGTGCGTCGTCGACGGCGAGGTGGCGGAGGCCGACGGGCTGGAGATCGACGAGTCGTTGCTGACCGGCGAGGCCGACCCCGTGGCCAAGCAGCCCGGCGACGCTGTGATGTCCGGCTCGTTCGTCGTGGCCGGCGGCGGCGCGTACACCGCCACCAAGGTGGGGCGCGAGGCGTACGCGGCGCAGCTCGCCGAGGAGGCGTCGCGCTTCACGCTCGTCCACTCCGAGCTGCGCACCGGCATCAGCCTGATCCTCAAGTACGTGACGTGGATGATGCTCCCCGCCGCGATCGGGCTGGTCGTCGGGCAGCTGCTGGTGCAGGGCCACGACTGGCGGGAGGCGGTCCGGCGGATGGTGGCCGGGATCGTGCCGATGGTGCCCGAGGGGCTGGTGCTGCTGACGTCCGTGGCCTTCGCGATCGGCGTGGTGCGGCTGGGCCGGCGCAAGTGCCTGGTGCAGGAGCTGCCCGCGATCGAGGGCCTGGCCCGGGTCGACGTGGTGTGCCTGGACAAGACCGGCACGCTCACCGAGGGCGGCATGGACGTCAGCGAGCTGCGCGTACTGCCGGACGCCCGCACCGACGAGACGTACGTACGGCAGGTGCTGGGCGCGCTCGGCGAGGCGGACCCGCGGCCCAACGCCAGCCTGCGGGCGATCATCGACGCGTACCCCGACGGCACGGGCTGGCGGTGCACGCAGGCGCTGCCGTTCTCCTCCGCCCGCAAGTACAGCGGCGCCGCGCTCAACAGCCCCGACACCGGCAGCGCCACATGGCTGCTGGGCGCCCCCGACGTGCTCCTGCCCGCCGGGCACGGCGCGCTGCGCGAGACGGAGCAGCTCAACGCGCAGGGGCTGCGGGTGCTGCTGCTGGCGCGGACGGAACGGGAGCTGGGCGACCCGCGCGTCGCCGAGGACGTGACGCCCGCCGCGCTCGTCGTCCTGGAGCAGCGGCTGCGCGCGGACGCGGCGGAGACGCTGCGCTACTTCGCCGAGCAGGACGTGGCCGCGAAGGTGATCTCGGGCGACAACGCGGTGTCGGTGGGGGCCGTCGCCGGCCAGCTGGGGCTGCCGGGCGCGCAGGCACCGGTGGACGCGCGGCGGCTGCCCGCCGAGCGGCAGGGCATGGCGGAGGAACTGGACCGGGGCACGGTCTTCGGGCGGGTCACGCCGCGGCAGAAGCGCGACATGGTGGGCGCGCTCCAGTCGCGCGGGCACACCGTGGCGATGACGGGCGACGGCGTGAACGACGTGCTGGCGCTGAAGGACGCCGACATCGGCGTCTCCATGGGCTCCGGCTCGGAGGCCACGCGCGCGGTGGCGCAGATCGTGCTGCTGGACAACAGCTTCGCCTCGCTGCCGTCGGTGGTCGCCGAGGGGCGGCGCGTGATCGGCAACATCACGCGCGTGGCCACGCTGTTCCTGACGAAGACGGCCTACTCGGTGCTGCTGGCGATCCTCGTCGTGTGCACACGCGTGCCCTACCCGTTCCTGCCGCGCCACCTGACGCTGCTGTCGACGCTCACCATCGGCGTACCGGCGTTCTTCCTGGCGCTGGCACCGAACAAGGAGCGCGCACGACCGCACTTCGTGCGCCGTGTGATGCGGTACGCCGTCCCCGCTGGCCTGATCGCCGGCGCGGCCACCTTCGTCACGTACCTGCTGGCCCGCGCGCACTACGGCGGGGAGGGCGCGCTCCAGGCGCAGACCAGCGCCGCCACGCTGACGCTGTTCCTGATCTCCCTCTGGGTGCTCGCGATCATCGCCCGGCCCTACACCTGGTGGCGGGTCGGGCTGGTGCTGGCGATGGCGGCGGGGTTCCTGCTGGTGCTGGTCACCCCGTTCCTCCAGCACTTCTGCGCCCTGCGGCTGGTCGGCACGGTGCTGCCGTGGACGGCCGTGGCCGTCGCCGCGGTCGCGGCGACGGCCCTGGAACTCACCTGGCGGTGGGTGGGGCGCCGCTTCCCGGCGTGAGCGGGGGGGCTCCGAGCGGGAAGCTAGCTTCCGGCCTTCTCGTCCTCCAGCATGCCGCGGATCTGGTCGCGCAGCTCCGGCGTGTCCTCGTGCTGGTGCACGGACACGGCGTGCTGCGTGGCCGCGCGCAGCACTTCCTCCTCCTCACCGGCGATGGTGAGGGTGCAGTTGCTCTCGCTGGGGTACTTGCGGCAGTCGGCGACTTTCCTGGTCATGACGGCCTCCCGGGCCGATGATTACCTCTCTCCAGGGTGACACCCCCGGCCCGGCTCAGTCGAACCAGCGCGACCGCGCCAGCTCGTCCGTCCGCGACGGGTCCTCCAGCAGCGCCGCCGCCTCGAACCGCCGCGACCAGGCGCCCGCGGCCCAGGCCAGGCCCGCCGCCACGCCCTCCAGGGTGCTGGCGTGCAGCACGCCGTCGGGGCCCAGGCGCCAGTCCAGCTCGATGCCGCCGACCACCAGCTCCTCGTGCTCGACGTACGTGGCCGGGGCGCCCGGCAGCAGCACGCGCACCCCCTCGGGCACCGCGCGCTCCTCGCCCTCGCCGGCCGGAACGGCCACCGGGAACACCTCGCTCACCCGTCGCACCTGCAACAGCTCGGCGAGGTCGGCGGCCCGGTCGGGGCGGACGGGCAGCAGGGGATGGCCCGCGGCCAGCGGCAGCAGGTCGGGGGCGTCGGCCACCAGCGCGTCGGCGGCGTCCACGACCCGTACGGCGTCGTCGACGACGGCCCGCAGCTCGTCGGGCAGCGTCACCTCGTCCGGGTCCAGCGCGGCCAGCGCCCCGTAGAGGCCGTGCAGCTGGGCCGGGGTCACCGGGCGGTCCGGGTCGGCGAGGCGGGCCAGCAGTTCGGCGGCGCCGCCGGGCTCGTCCAGCAGGGCGGTGACCGACGTCCGTACGCCGAGGGCGCGCAGCACCTGCTCGTCGGCCAGGTCGCCGGCGTCCGCGGCCTCGTACAGGCCCGCCAGCAGCGGGTCCGTGCCGGCGGCCCGCAGGCCGGCGGGGCGGCGCCCGTCGAGGACGGGGTGGCCCCGCAGCCACCACGCCGTGTACGGGCGGACGGACTCGGTGGTGCCGTCGGGCAGCAGCACCCGCACCGGCTGCGTCAGCGCGTCGCGCAGCGGCGGCACGGACAGCATGGCCAGGGCCTCGGGCCAGGCGTCGTCGTCGACGAGGTCGAGGTCGCGGACGGCGACGATCTCGGTGGCGACCGGCGGCACGGTGGTGTCCGGCAGCCCGTCGAGGACGTCCTCGCACCACACGTCGACGGCGTCGAGCAGGCCCACGTCGTCGGGCTCGGCGAAATCGCTGTCGCGCGGCTCCAGTTCGTCCGGGTCGAGGACGACGTCGGTGGCGCGGACCAGCGCGAAGCCGGCGAGCACGCCGACGGCGGTGAGCGGCTGCTCGCCCCAGCGCTCGGCCAGCGCCGCGTCGCACGCGGCGAGTTCGCCGGGCCGGATGACGCGTTCGAAGGCGCTGCCGGGCAGCACGAGCTCGCCGGCGGGCGCCAGTTCGCCGTCCTCGTCGGGCAGGGCGAGCGCGCCGAGCCACGGCTCGTCGCCGGGGGCGAGCCCGGCGTCGCGGACCAGCGTCAGGACGACCTCGGCCAGCGCGTCGGCGTCCAGGCCGCCGTCGTCCCCGTCGTCGTACCAGATCTCGTCCGCGTCGAGCGAGGCGGCGACGGCGGCGCGGATCTGCGGGGTGCGCAGCACGGCGCGCGGCGAGGCGGGCGTGGCGCCCAGCTTCTCCAGGAGCGGGTGGGCGGCCTCCGGGTGGACGACCTTCAGGCCGAGGCGGGACAGCCGCTCGGAACCGGTGAGGTCGGACGGCGGCAGCAGCACCTGGCGCGGGCCGACGGCGGTGCCGCGGTCGGCGAGCGGCACGGGCAGGCCGGTGAGCCGGTCCGGGTCGACGCCGGCCAGGCTGTCGTAGAGCCGCCACCACCACGACGGCGCGCGCTCGACACCGGCGAGACGGTCGACGACCTCGCCGAGCGGCACCCGGGCCACGCCCAGGGCACGCAGCTCCTGCCGCCGCTCCAGGCCGGCCGGCAGCAGGCCGGGGAACAGCTCGGCGAGCACGGCGACGGTGTCGGCACCCGCGCCCTCGACGATCTCGGCGTCGACGGGCCGCAGCGCGACGGTCCCGCCGTCCGGCTCCTCCCACGGGCCGGTGAGGGGCTCCGCGTCCGGGCCCGGCAGGTGGCGCGCCGCGTCGGGGCCCTCCGACCAGGGGATGCCCTCGATGCCGCCGCCGGGCGGCGCCGTGGGCTCCTCGCCCGCCGCACCGGCCGCCGTGGTGGCGGCGCTCGGCAGGAACGGCACGCGCGGCAGCCGCTCCAGCACCAGGCGGCGCAGCTCCGCGTCGAGCGCGCCCCGGCCGAGGGGCGCCGGTACGAGGTCGAGCGTGCCGGTGCTGACGGGGCGCCAGCCGCGCAGCAACGCCGCGTACGTGTCGGCGGCGCGCGCGGTGAGGAAGTCGGTGAGCGGGCCCGGCGCGGCGTGCCGGCGGGTGGGGTCGAGCGGGAAGCTCGCGATGAGCAGCGCGGGCAGGCCCAGCGGCTCGTCGGTGGGCGTGGGCGCGTGCACGACGGGGGCGGTTCCGGGGAAGGCGGGCGTGCCGTCGGGACCGACGGGAACGGCCCAGGTCACCGACCAGTGCGGGCGCAGCCGTTCCTCCACGGGCCGGTCGGCGAGCAGCGCCGCGTCGAGCCGGCCGCCGGCGCTCTCCACGCGCCAGCGCGTCGTGCGGCCGCCGCCGGCGGTGTCCTCGACGACGATGTACGCGCCTTCCTGGCGGCGCGTCAGCACGCGCGGGGCGGCGGCGCCGACCGTCTCGACGACGATCTCGGCGAGGCCGGGCAGGGCGAGCAGCAGGGCGTCGTCGACGGCGGCGAGCAGCCGCTCCGTCAGATCGGCGGCGGCGCCGTCGCGCAGCGGCAGGACGACGACGGTGTCGTAGCCCTCGGGCGCGCCGCCCTCGGCGGGCAGCGGCAGCCGCAGCAGGGGGACGTGGCCCTCACGGCGGCGGATCTCGTCGGCGAGGCCGGGGCTGCCGGCGGCCCGCTCGGCGGCCAGGTTCCGGGCCTCGGCGAGCGACCAGCGGACGCCGCCGGTGCGGCTGAGCACGGCGGGTTCGTCGCTGACGGCGAGGACGGCGGCGAAACCCACGCCGAAACGGCCGACCGCCGCTTCGGCGTCCTCCCGCTTGGCCGAGGCCCGCAACGTCGCGAGGGACTCGACACCCGCCGCGTCCAGGGGCGCCCCGGTGTTCGCGGCGGCGAGGGTGGCCGGGGTGCCGTTCTTCTCGTCCGCGGCGTGCAGGGTGAGGCGGAGCCGGCCGGGGACGCCGGCGCGGCGGGCCGCGTCGGCGGCGTTCTGCGCGAGCTCGACGACGAGCCGGTCGCGGTAGCCGCCGAGGGCGAGGTCCTCCTCGGCGTTGGCGTCCTCGCGGAAGCGGGCGGGCGACGCCGCCCAGGCGTCGAGGACGCCGTGGCGCAGTCGCGCGGTTCCGAACGGATCGAGTTCCGGGGCGGTCACGTCTGGGTCTCCTGTCCGCGGCGGTGCGAGGGCGCTGCGCTTGTGAACGTACAGCGCGGGCGGTGCCGCTGCGCGGAGGGGTGCCCCGGTCCCTCCCCCAGCTACCGCTGGGAGGTGCCCCCAACGGGCTGGATGTGGCCGAGGCCCCAGCCCTACGAGTGCCCCAGGTCCTCGTCCTCGGCCTCGCCCGCGCCCTCGCCCTCGCGCAGCGGGAGCTCGTCGACGAGCGTCTCGTCGATCACCGGCGGCGCCGGACGCGGCGGCTTCGGCATGACCGCCGCCTCCGAGTGCCCCCCGCAGCCGTACGCGAGCGACACGACGTGGCCGTCCGCGGGGCCGAACTCGTTGGCGCAGATGCCGAACGCCTGGCCGAGCGAGCCCCCGATCGGCACCAGGAAGCCGCAGGTCACGCAGGACGCCGGCGCGGCCTGGGCCATGGCCGTCTTCGGGCCGTGGCTCTCGTCCCAGCGGTCGGCGGCCGTGTGCAGGCCGTAGCGGGAGAGCACGCGCGCGCGGCGCATGCCCAGCTCCTGGGCGACCTGGGCGATGGAGCCGCGGGCCGGCGCGGCCGGCTGGGCGGCGGGCGGGCCGGCGGTGACGTCGGCGTCCTCGGCCTCCACCAGGTCGGCCATCTCCTGCGACACGGCCGAGTTCGGCGGCGGCTCGTCCGCGCCGGTGTAGCCGGGCTCCAGGCGCAGGTCGTCGGCCTCGGTGGGCAGGAGGTCGCCGGGGCCCATGTCACCGGGGCGGAGCCGCTCGCTCCACGGCACCCACTCGGGCGCGAGGAGCGCGTCGGGGCCGGGCAGCAGCACCGTCTCGTCGAGGGTGACGGCCTTGGCGCGGGAGGCGCGGGCGACGGTGACGGCCCAGCGCCAGCCGCGGTAGCCGGGGTCCTCGCAGAGGAAGTAGTGCGTGACGACACGGTCCCCGTCGGCGACGACCTCGACGTGGTCGCCGACCCTGCCGGGGTGCGCGGCCTCCTCGGCCGCCGCCCGGGCCAGATCGACCGCCTCGGCGCACAGGCGGTCCGGGGTACGGCTTCGCATCGCAGCACTCACAAGAATCGATTCTCTCTTCCACGCCGTCTCACGAGTGCGCCAGCCGAACGGTCAGGGCTGCGGACGGAGCGGACCGGGGGACCGCGTCGACGTCCGCGCCCGGACGGCCCCGGGCACACCTGTCATCACCCATTCTGCGGGATCGGGAGCCGGTGCGCGGCCAAGAGCGACGGCCGGTGGCGCGCTACGCACGCTACCCCGCGCGGCGCCCCGGGGTATACCCGGCCTTCCGGTGCGGCCGTCCGGGCCCACCGGTGCGGCCGTCCGGGGCCGCCGTCCGTGCCATGGCCCGATGTCATGCCCGGCTCCGGTTGGGGCAGTATGAGCGGCGTGGGAGGCTTCCGGTCAGGCGAGGGCGGCCGGCTCCGCCGTGCGGCCCGGAGCGCGGGCCGTGCGCTGCGCGCCCCCGTGGCCGGTGCGGTGCGCGGCGTACGCCGGGCGACCCACGCGCACGGCGCCGGCGAGTCGGGCCTGGCCAAGCTGATCGAGCTGCACGCGGTCAATTCGGCGGGCGACATGCTCGTGACGGTCGCGCTGGCCTCCACCGTGTTCTTCGCCGTCCCCACCGACCAGGCGCGCGGGCGCGTCGCGCTGTACCTGGCGGTGACGATGGCGCCGTTCACCCTCCTGGCCCCCGTCATCGGCCCGCTGCTGGACCGGCTGCCGCACGGCCGGCGCGCGGCCATGGCGGCCGCGATGCTGTCCCGCGCGGTGCTGGCGCTGACGATGTCGGGCGCGGTGGCCACGGGCGGCCTGGAGCTCTATCCGGCGGCGCTGGCGGTGCTGGTGGCCTCCAAGGCGTACGGGGTGGTGCGCTCGGCGGTCGTGCCGCGGCTGCTGCCGCCACGCATCTCCCTGGTGAAGGCCAATTCCCGGGTCACCCTCGGGGGGCTGCTGGCCACGGGCCTGGCGGCCCCGCTCGGCGCGGGGCTGCACCAGATGGGCCCGGCCTGGCCGCTGTACGGCGCGTGCGTGGTGTTCGCCTGCGGCACGTACCTGTCGTTGTCGTTGCCGCACAAGGTGGACTCCGCCAAGGGCGAGGCGCGGGCCCGCCTCACGTCCCCCGACCACCACCGCTCCCGTATCCGCACCCACCCCCGTACGGCCCGGAGGCGCAGGCGCCCCGCCCGTCCCAAACCCGGGCTGCGCACGGTCGGCGCGTCCGTGCTGCACGGCCTCCAGGCCAACACCGCGCTGCGCATGCTGTCCGGCTTCCTCACCTTCTTCCTGGCCTTCCTCCTCCGCGTCCACCCCATCGGCGGGCTGGGCCCGGTGGTCTCCCTCGGCCTCGTCGCGGTCGCGGCGGGCGGCGGCAACGCGCTCGGCACGGCCATCGGGGCGCTGCTGCGCTCGCGCGGCCCGGAGAAGACGATCGCGCTGGCCCTGACGGCGACCCTGGCGACGACGGTCGTCACGGCGGTGCTGTTCGGCCCGTTCTTCGTGGTGGTCGTGGCGGCCGTGGCCGGCATCGCGCAGGCGCTGGGCAAGCAGTCGCTGGACTCCCTCATCCAGCGGGACGTGCCCGAGGAGGTGCGCACCTCGGCGTTCGCCCGGTCGGAGACGCTGCTGCAGATGGCGTGGGTGGTGGGCGGCGCCATCGGCATCGTGCTGCCGCTCAACGGCGTCCTGGGCATGTCGGTGGCCTCGGCGGTCCTCGCGCTGGGCGTGCTCACTGCCGTACGGGGGCTGCTGGCGGCCGCCCGACGCGGCTCGCCGCACCCGCGCGTGGCCTGAGCGGGGACGCCCGATAGCCTGCCCGCATGACCGTTGCGATTTTCCGGGGCAAGCGCCGCCGTGCCGCTGCCGCCGTCGGTGCCGTGGCCTTCGGGCTTGTCGCCCTGTCCGCCTGCGACAAGCCGACGCCGCTGGCGACCGTGACCGTCGGCTCGACCACCAAGACCGCCGAGGCCACCTGCTACAACGACGGCGACGCCCTCCCGGGCAAGAAGGTCGAGTCGTGCCTGAAGGACGGCGAGGGCACCAACGTCATCAAGGTCTCGCCCGACGAGAAGATCCGCTTCGGCGTGGACCCGAAGATCGCCGACAACGGCTGGACCTTCCTGCTCAACGGCCAGATCGTCGACCAGGAGCCGTACAAGAAGACGTACCGTTCCTTCCCGGCCGGGGCCCTGTTCCGCAACCAGATGGGCGCCGACTCCCCGAAGGCGCAGATCAGCTTCGTCGAGACGGGCAGCGGCAAGGCCCTCGGCGTCTGGAACTTCACGCTCGAGCGCGACTGACGCCCCGCCGCCCCGCCATGACTGCCACCCCGCGCGTCCTCGTCGTCACCGCCGTACCGGCCGAGGCGGACGCCGTGACCGCCTGCGCCGGTGGTGCAGGGGTCCAGGGGCCCGCCGGGGAGCTCGTGCTGCCCGCCGGGCTCCGGGTGCGCCGTGTGCTGCCCGGGGGAGCGTCCGGGCCCGTCCTCGACGTGCTGGCCGCGGGCGTGGGCCCGGCGGCCGCCGGGGCCGGCACGGCGACCGCGCTGACGGCCGCCGCGCTCGCCGGCGACCCGTACGGCCTGGTGGTCTCCGCGGGCATAGCGGGCGGCTTCCCCGGCCGCGCGCCGCTGGGCGCCGTGGTCGTGTCGGAGGCGCTCGTCGCCGCCGACCTGGGCGCGCAGGCCCTGGACGGCGGCTTCCTGTCCGTCACCGACCTGGGCTTCGGCCATACGGTCCACCGGGCGCCCGAGGGCCTCGTACGGGCCGTCGCCGCCGCCACCGGGGCGCTGACCGGCGACGTGCTGACGGTGGCCACGGCCACCGGCACCGCCGCCCGCGCCGCCGAGCTGGCGGGCCGCCACCCGCGCGCCCTGGCCGAGGCCATGGAGGGCTTCGGCGTCGCCGAGGCCGCCGCCGCGCACGGCGTGCCGGTGCTGGAGCTGCGGGCCGTCTCCAACGCGGTGGGCCCCCGCGACCGGGCGGCCTGGCGCATCGGGGACGCCCTGGCGGCGCTGACGGAGGCGTTCCGGGCGCTGGGTCCCGCTCTCGTCCCCGAACCGAATCAGCCGGCTCAGCCGACTCAGCCGACTCAATCGACTCGACCGACGGAGGTCACCCGGTGAGCGAGCCGGTCCGCATCGCGTACTCGCCCTGCCCCAACGACACGTTCGTCTTCCACGCCTGGGCGCACGGCCTCGTGCCCGGCGCGCCGGAGCTCGACGTCACGTTCGCGGACATCGACGTCACCAACGGCATGGCCGAGCGCGGCGAGCTCGACGTCCTCAAGGTGTCGTACGCGGTGCTGCCGTGGATCCTCGACGAGTACGCGCTGCTGCCCTGCGGCGGCGCGCTGGGCCGCGGCTGCGGGCCCCTGGTGCTCAGCCGCGGGGCCATGACGCCGGCGGACCTGGCGGGCCGCACGGTGGCCGTGCCCAGCGAGCGCTCGACGGCGTACCTGCTGTTCCGGCTGTGGGCCGCGAGCGAGGTGCCGGGCGGCGTGGGCAAGGTGGTCGTGCTGCCCTTCCACGAGATCATGCCCGCCGTGCGGGACGGCCGGGTGGACGCCGGCCTGGTGATCCACGAGGCCCGCTTCACCTACCCCGGCTACGGGCTGACCTGCCTGGCCGACATGGGCGCGCACTGGGAGGACACCACCGGGCTGCCGATCCCGCTGGGCGCCATCGTGGCGAAGCGGTCGCTGGGCGCGGAGAAGCTGCGGGCCCTGGCGGAGGCCGCCCGCACGTCGGTACGGATGGCCTGGGACGACCCGGAGGTGTCCCGGGCGTACGTGCTGGAGCACGCGCAGGAGATGGACCCGGCGGTGGCGGACCAGCACATCGGGCTGTACGTCAACGAGTTCACCGCCGGCCTGGGCGAGGACGGCTACGCCGCGGTGCGCGGCCTGCTGACACGTGCGGCGGCCGAGGGGCTCGTACCGCCCCTCGGCCCGGACGCGCTCGCTTTCGTCTGACGGTTTTGTCTGACGATATGGGGAGCTGACCGGAGGTCAGACGTCCAGCTGGTCGGCGACCGCGCGCAGCATGTTGGCGATCTTCGCGCCGTGGGCCTTGTCGGGGTAGCGGCCGCGCTCCAGCTGCTGCGTGACGTTCTCCAGGAGCGTGGTGAGGTCCTGGACGATGGACGCCAGCTCGTCGGGCTTGCGGCGCTGCGCGGCCGCGACCGACGGGGTGGGCTCCAGAACGGTCACCGAGAGGGCCTGGTCGCCGCGCTGGCCGGCGACGACGCCGAACTCCACGCGCTGGCCGGGCTTGAGCGTGTCGACCCCGTCCGGGAGTACCGAGGAGTGCACGAAGACGTCTCCGCCGTCGTCGCGGGAGAGAAAGCCGAAGCCCTTCTCGCTGTTGAACCACTTGACCTTGCCGGTAGGCACGTCTGTCCTCGTCCTCGTGTCTCGTCGGATACCAAAACAGCGGGTCGCAAGACCCGCTGACCCAAGGCTAATGGTCCCGGGCCCGGTGACAAGACGTCCTCGGGCCGTAGCTTCACCGGCCCTTTCCCGTCACGCGGGCGCCATACCGGCGCCCTACCGCCGTCGCACCGCCGACCAGGGATCTACCCTGGTCGGGTGAGCAACGAAACGCCCCGGGCCGGGGATCTGCTGGTACGGACGGGTGCCGTCGTCTTCCTCGTCGGCGCGGTGGCCACACTGGCGACGGTCGCCCCTCTGTTCCTGGGGGCGGAACCGCTGCCCCCGGTGGCGTACTTCGTGTGCATGCTGATGGGCGCCGGCTTCCTCATCTCCGCGGCGGGCGTGCTGCGCTCGGTCGCCGAGCAGCGCCGCCGGGCGCGGGCGAGCAGCTCGCCCTCCGCGTCCTAGGCGGGTACCCCCGCCGTCGTACGGTGGCCGCGCAGCCAGGCCGGGAAGTCCGGCAGCCCGCCGGCCAGCACGACGTCCGCGCCGGCCGCGCGCAGGGCGTCCGCGCCGTACGGGCCGGTGGGTACCGCCACGGACAGCGCGCCGGCCGCCTCCGCGCCGCGCACGTCGCCGATGTGGTCGCCCACGTAGACCGACGCGCCGTGCTCGCGCAGCGCGAGCGCCTTGGCCTCCGCCCACAGGTCGCCGACCAGCGCATCGGGCTCGATGCCCAGGTGGTCCAGGTGGAGCCGCGCGTTCCGGGGGTTCTTGGCGGTGACCACGACGGCCCGGCCGCCCAGCGCCCGCACCGCGGCCACGGCCTCCCGGGCGCCCGGCATGGCCGGGGACGGGGCGATGCCGTGCTCGGGGTAGGCGGCCAGGTAGACCGCGGCGGCCTCGGCGACCCGCGCCTCGGGGAACCAGTGGCGCAGCTCCTGGGTGAGCGGCGGCCCGATGCGGGTGAGGACCAGGTCGACGTCGATGTACGTGCCGGTGGTGGCGGCCAGTGCCTCGTAGGCGGCCCTGATGCCGGGCCGCGAGTCGACCAGGGTCAGGTCCAGGTCGAAGCCGACCGTGAAGAGCGCACTCATGCCCCGCATTGTGCCGGGTGCGCCTGCCGGGCCGGACGGGGGTGCGTGCGCGGGGCCCCCGCCTACCCCGGCCGCCGGGCCCGCCACAGCACGAACGCCGCCGACGCCACCGCCGCCGCACGGACCACCACCGGCCACGTCTCCGACAGCGCCGCCCCCAGGCCGCCCTGCGGTATGGGGTCGCCCCAGCGGCCCTCCGTGCGGCCCCACAGCCAGGTGATGCCGGCCAGCGCCGTCAGGCCGGGCACACCCATCACCGCCCACTGCGACTCGCGCTCGGTCAGCCGGCGCGTGATGTAGGCGAGGCCCCAGCCGGCGAGCAGCACCAGCCAGTTGCCGATGACCGCGCCGGCCACCAGCAGCGCCGCCACCAGCAGGAGCAGCGGGCTCATCGGCACGCCGGCGCGCGAGCGCCAGAAGCTGAAGCGGGGCGCGCCGGGCTCCTTGCCGTCCTTGTCCTCCCGCGCCCCCTTGCCGACCGGGGTCCCCGTGCCGCCGGCCGCCGGGACGGCCCCCGTGGCCGGCGGGGGCGCCGCGCCGTCCGCCACCACCGTCTCCGGACGCGGCGGCCGCAGCATGTCGGCCACCTCGATGCCGCCGGTGAAGCCGTGCACCCGGTCCCCGCCCGACAGCGGCCCCGGCTCGATGCGCCACCACTCAGGGTCACCGCCACCCGGCGGGCGCAGTTCCTCCTCCGGCGCCAGGTGCGGCGGCAGCGCCCCGCCGTCCGCGGGCGCCCGGCGCTGGGCCGGCACCCGGCCCCCCGCCTCACTGCTGCCGCTGCCGCCGCCGGCCAGCACCGCGTCCGCGCCGGCCACCGCCTCCGCGGGCGTACCGAAGCCGTCGAGGATGCGCCGCACCGCCGCCGGGTCGTCGGCCCCCTCCGCGGCGCGCCGCCGCTCGATCTCCGTCCGCAGCCGCGTCACCAGCCGCATCCGGTCCCCGGACGTGAGCGACTGTCTCTGGGCGATGTCCCCGACCCTGCTCAAATAGTCGTAGATCAGTTGATCGCTCTCGATCCCCACCAAAGCCCCCTGGGCCGCCCGAGCCGTCGAACCGTCGAACCGTCGCCAACCCCACCGAAGGTACCGGCTCCGCCCCGCGCCGGTCCCGGGCGCGCCCGGAAGCGCCCGGCGCGGCCGCGCACCCCGGACCGGCCCGCGCCGACCCGGTACCGTTAGCAGAATGACCACGTCGCGGGAGACATCTCGGGAGACAGGCAGCACCACCGGCACCACGGCCGGCGGCGGGCCCCGCACGCTCGCCGAGGAACTGCGCGGGCGCCCCGACGAGGCCCTCGCCGCCCTGCTGCGGGCGCGCCCCGACCTGCTCACGCCCGTACCGGGCGACCTCACGCAGCTCGCCACGCGCGCCGCGACCCGTGCCTCCGTGGTCCGTGCACTGGACCGGCTGGACCGGTTCGCCCTCCAGACCGCCGAGGCCCTGGCCGTGGCCCCCGACCCCTGCACGTACGGCACGCTGGCCCGCCTCATGTGCGGCGACCGCGCCGACTGCACCGAGGACGGGCCGCGCGTGGCCGCCGAGCTGCCGCGCGCCGTCGCCACCCTCCGCGAGCAGGCCCTCGTCTGGGGCGGCGAGGACCGGCTCCGCCTCGTCCGCACCGTCCGCGACCTGCTGGCCCCCACCCCCGGCCGGCCCTCCCCCACCGGGCTCGGGCCGAGCGTCGCCGAGGCCGGCGCCGGCATGTCGCCCGGCCGCATCCAGGAGATCATCACCACGGCGGGGCTGCCCGGCACCCACGACCCGGTGACGGCCGTCGCCGCCCTGACGGCGCTGTTCGAGGACCGTACGCGCATGGCGGCGCTCCTCGACCAGGCACCGGCCGAGGCCATGGACGTCCTGGACCGGCTGGTGTGGGGCCCGCCGCACGGCACCGTCACCGCCACGCCCGCCCCGCACCTGCGCTGGCTCCTCGACCGCGGCCTGCTGCTGCCCACCGCCCCCGGCACCGTCGTCCTGCCGCGCGAGGCCGCACTGCATCTGCGCGCCGGGCGCGCGCACCGCACGCCCGAGCCGGCCGCCCCCGAGCTCGCGCCCCTGACCCCGCACACGCCGCAGACCGTCGACGCCACCGCCGCCGCCCAGGCGTTCACCGCCCTGGCCACCGTCGAGGAACTCCTCACCGCCTGGGAGACCGACGGGCCCCTGGTACTGCGCGCCGGCGGCCTCAGCGTCCGCGACCTCAAGCGCACCGCGACCACCCTGGACGTCCCCGAGACCACCGCCGCCTTCTGGGCCGAGCTCGCCTACGCGGCCGGACTGCTCGCCTCCGACGGCGACGTCGACGAGCGCTACGCCCCCACCCCCGCGTACGACGACTGGCTGCGCCTGCCCACCGAACAACGCTGGGCCCGCCTGGCCACGGC
Organism: Streptomyces mashuensis; assembly: GCF_014654785.1. Classification (GTDB taxonomy): domain Bacteria; phylum Actinomycetota; class Actinomycetes; order Streptomycetales; family Streptomycetaceae; genus Streptomyces; species Streptomyces mashuensis. The sequence goes on along the minus strand of NZ_BNBD01000005.1, from coordinate 168,260 downwards.
CTGGCTCGCCACCACCCGCACCCCGGGACTGGCCGGCGAGAAGGACGCCAAGGGCCGCACCCTCTCCGCGCTCGGCCCCGACCTCGACCGCTCCCCCGCCCCCGAGGTCCGCCACCGCGTCCTCACCCTCCTGGGTGAGGTCCCGGCCGGAGCCGCCGTGCCCGCCGACACGCTCCTGGCACGGCTGCGCTGGGAGCGCCCGCCGCGCACCACCGGCGGCGGCGAGGACCTGCGCGCCCGCCTCGCCCGCTGGGCGCTCGCCGAGGCCGAACTGCTCGGCGTCACCGGCCGCGGCGCCCTCGCCGCCCACGGCCGGGCCCTGCTCACCGGCACCGAGGACGCCGCGGCCGCCACCCTCGCCCCGCTCCTGCCGCAGCCCCTCGACCACGTCCTGCTCCAGGCCGACCTCACCGCCGTCGCCCCCGGCCCGCTGCGCCGCCCCCTGGCGCAGACCCTCGGCGTACTCGCCGACGTCGAGTCCAAGGGCGGCGCCACCGTCTACCGCTTCACGCCCGCCTCGGTACGGCGCGCCCTGGACGCCGGACAGACCGCTGCCGACCTGCACGCCTTCCTCGCCGCGCACTCCACCACGCCCGTGCCGCAGCCGCTGGCGTACCTCATCGACGACGTGGCCCGCCGCCACGGCCACCTCCGCGTCGGCGCCGCCTCCTCGTACGTCCGCTGCGACGACGAGGCGATCCTCGGCGAGATCCTCGCCGACCGCCGCTCGGCCCCGCTGCGGCTGCGCCGCCTCGCCGGCACGGTCCTGGCGGCGCAGGCCGCCCCCGACGCGCTGCTCCAGGGCCTGCGCGCCATGGGCTACGCCCCCGCCGCCGAGTCCCCCGAGGGCGACGTCCTCATCACCCGCGCCGAGGCCCGCCGCACCCCGCCCCGCACGGCACCCGCGCCGGTCCCCGAGGGCCCGCCCGCCCCCGACGCGCCCCTCCTGACCGCCGCCGTCCGCGCCGTCCGCGCCGGCGACCTGGCCGCCACCGCCGAACGCAAACCCCCCGCCCACACCCCCGACGACCGCACCCCGGGCGCCCTCCCCCGCACCACCAACGCCGAGACCCTGGCCACCCTCCAGGCCGCCGTCCTCACCGGCACGGCCGTCTGGATCGGCTACGTCAACGCCGAGGGCGCCGCCAGCCAGCGCGTCATCGCCCCGATCCGCGTCGAGGGCGGCTTCGTCACGGCCTACGACCACACCGCCGACGAGGTCCGCACCTACCCCCTGCACCGCGTCACGGGGGTCGCGGAACTGGCGGACGACGTGGTCTGACCAGGTCGTACGACGGACGTGTGACACACGCCCCACGCCCAGGGCCCGCGATGCGCGACACTGGTGGTTTGACCCCGGCACACTGCGGAGGACCGAACAGGTGAACGGCGGACCCCTCATCGTCCAGAGCGACAAGACCCTGCTCCTGGAAGTGGACCACGAGCAGGCCGACGCCTGCCGTCGTGCCATCGCGCCCTTCGCCGAGCTGGAGCGGGCGCCCGAGCACATCCACACCTACCGGGTGACACCGCTGGGGCTGTGGAACGCGCGGGCCGCCGGGCACGACGCCGAGCAGGTCGTCGACGCCCTCGTCACGTACTCCCGGTACCCCGTGCCGCACGCCCTGCTCGTCGACGTCGCCGAGACCATGGCGCGCTACGGGCGGCTGCGGCTGCTCAAGCACCCCACGCACGGGCTGGTGCTGGAGAGCACCGACCGGCCGGTGCTGGAGGAGATCCTCCGCTCCAAGCGGATCAAGCCGCTGGTCGGGGCGCGGCTCGACGACGACACCGTGGCGGTGCACCCCTCCGAGCGCGGCCAGATCAAGCAGACGCTGCTCAAGCTGGGCTGGCCCGCCGAGGACCTGGCCGGGTACGTGGACGGCGAGTCGCACCCCATCGAGCTCGCCGAGGACGGCTGGGCGCTGCGGCCCTACCAGCGGCAGGCCGTGGAGGGCTTCTGGCACGGCGGGTCCGGCGTGGTCGTGCTGCCGTGCGGCGCCGGCAAGACGCTGGTGGGCGCCGGGGCCATGGCCAAGGCCAAGGCGACCACGCTGATCCTGGTCACCAACACCGTCTCGGCCCGCCAGTGGAAGCACGAGCTGGTGCGCCGCACCACGCTCACCGAGGACGAGATCGGCGAGTACAGCGGGACGCGGAAGGAGATCCGCCCCGTCACCATCGCCACGTACCAGGTGCTCACCACGAAGCGGAAGGGCATCTACCCCCACCTGGAGCTCTTCGACTCCCGCGACTGGGGCCTCGTCGTCTACGACGAGGTGCACCTGCTGCCGGCGCCCGTCTTCAAGTTCACCGCCGACCTCCAGGCCCGGCGGCGGCTCGGCCTGACCGCCACGCTCGTGCGCGAGGACGGCCGCGAGTCGGACGTCTTCTCGCTCATCGGGCCCAAGCGGTTCGACGCGCCGTGGAAGGAGATCGAGGCGCAGGGCTACATCGCGCCCGCCGACTGCGTCGAGGTCCGCGTCAACCTCACCGACTCGGAACGCCTGGCCTACGCCACCGCCGAGGCCGAGGAGAAGTACCGTTTCTGCTCGACCACCGACAGCAAGCGCCGCGTCACCGAGGCACTGGTCCGCCGCCACCAGGGCGAGCAGACGCTGGTCATCGGCCAGTACATCGACCAGCTGGACGAGCTGGGCGAGCACCTGGGCGCGCCCGTCATCAAGGGCGAGACCAGCAACGCGCAGCGGGAGAAGCTCTTCGACGCCTTCCGGGCCGGCGACCTGTCCGTGCTGGTCGTGTCGAAGGTGGCGAACTTCTCCATCGACCTGCCGGAAGCGACGGTCGCCATCCAGGTGTCGGGCACGTTCGGCTCCCGCCAGGAGGAGGCCCAGCGGCTGGGCCGCGTCCTGCGCCCCAAGGCGGACGGCCACGAGGCGCGCTTCTACTCGGTCGTGGCCCGCGACACCATCGACCAGGACTTCGCCGCCCACCGGCAGCGCTTCCTCGCCGAGCAGGGCTACGCGTACCGCATCGTCGACGCCGACGAGCTGATGGCGGGCGACGAGACCGGGTGAAGTCCGGTACGCCCGGGGCGCACTGGGTACCCTGACGGGTGAATCGACGGACGCATTCACGCCAGGGCGCGCGAGCACGCGCGCGCCGGGCAGCAGCACGGTCAGGAGAGCGGCGTGCCTCACCACGAGATCTACGAGGTGCTGTACACCGAACCGGCGGCCCGCGACCGCGACCGCCTCGACCCGGTGCGCCGGGCGTCCTTCGACAAGGCGGTCGAACTCCTCGCCCGCGACCCGTACACCGAGCTCTCCCGCCCCATCGGCCTGGGCGAACACGACCGCGAGATCCGGCTGACGTCCCAGATCGTGGCCGAGTACATGGTCTCGCGGGGCCGGCTGCTGCTGGTGGTGCTGCGCATCTTCGACGACGCGGATGTGCTGTTGCCGGAGGGGTGAGTCCGGGGCGGCTCAGCCCACGGGGTTGTTGAAGGCGGCCGGGCACAGGATCGCGGCTGCCACCGCGAGCAGAGCGACGACGGCCCGCGCGTCCCGGTGCTTCCGCTTCGACGGCAGCGCCCAGGTGACGACCAGCAGCACCACGGCGGCCAGCCCCGCGCCGAGGCCCACGGCCTGCGCCTGGCCGAGAGACCGCTTCAGCGCCTCGCAGTCGTCCGGGCCGCAGCTGTCCAGGGCCATGGGCGAGAGGCCGTAGCCCATCAGGCCGATGAACAGCAGCGGCAGGACCACGAGGGCGGTGAGGAGGCGGACGCCCCAGCCGTGGGACCCGGCGGCGGGGTCGTGCTCGGGCTCGGTGCCCGCGGTCTCGGCCATGTCGGCGGCGGCGTTCGTCGTCATGCCCCCCATCCCACAGCGGGCAGCGTCCCGGCCGCACCGGCCGGCGTACTCGTCCCCGTCTGGGCGCAGCTACTCAGTTACTCGGTGCTCCCGCTCACTGCTCCGGTATCCCGTCCGTGTACTGGCCCAGGAGGGCCACGCTCACGACCGCCCCGGCGAAGACCTTGATCGCGCGGAGGGCGTGGGCGAAGGGGGATTCCGTGGCGGCGTGCTGCTCGGGGGAAACGGTGGCGGTGGTCATGTGTCCATGGTCGGGCGCCCCGCGCCGTCGCACATCGCTCTGGCGGCCCAATTGCGCAGGTCACCGCGTACGACTCCAGGCGCATTCCTCCCCTACGGGAGGTGGATGCCAACCCTGAGAGCCTCCCCGGGGCGCGACGGGCGCGCGGAAAAATCGTTCGTCGTCGGCAGCGGTGCTCATTAGAATCGCGCCTTCCCGCCCTCCGCCGCGTGCCACCGGCCGCGCCCGCGGAGCGGCCGCCGTCCGGACGGAAACCGGCGGCTCCCACGTTCACGTACGTCTGGAGGCCGCACCGTGTCCGCCACCCCCGACCCCCTGCAGCGCGAACGCGCCCACCTGGCCGCCTCGCGCGCCGCGCTGCGGGCCATGCGCGCCGACGCCGAAGCGCTCGACATCAAGGACGTCGCCGCCAACTGGGTCAACGCGCAGGTCCTGCAACGGCAGATCGAGGAGCGCATCGCCGCGCTCGCCGACATGGCCGGCACGCCGCTGTTCTTCGGCCGGCTGGACTACGCGTACGCGCCCGGCGCGGACCTGGCCGAGGGCGCCGGTGGCGAGCGCTTCTACATCGGGCGGCGGCACGTCCACGACGCCGACGGCGACCCCATGGTCATCGACTGGCGCGCCCCCGTCTCGCAGCCCTTCTACCGCGCCTCGAAGAAGGAGCCGCTCGGCGTCCTCACGCGCCGCCGTTTCGGCTACACCGGCGGCGAACTGACCGCCTACGAGGACGAGGACCTCACCGACACCGCCGGCCAGGAGCGCGCCAGCGCCCTGCTCCAGGCGGAGATCGAGCGGCCCCGCGTCGGCCCCATGCGCGACATCGTCGCCACCATCCAGCCCGAGCAGGACGAGATCGTGCGCGCCGGCATCGGCGCCTCGCTGTGCGTGCAGGGCGCCCCCGGCACCGGCAAGACCGCCGTCGGCCTGCACCGCGTCGCGTACCTGCTGTACGCGCACCGTGAGCGGCTGGCCCGCACCGGCACCCTCGTCATCGGCCCCAACCGCTCGTTCCTCCGCTACATCGAGCAGGTCCTGCCCGCCCTCGGCGAGCTGAACGTCGCGCAGGCCACCGTCGACGACCTCGTCGCGCACGTCGAGGTGCGCGGCACCGACACGCCGGAGGCGGCGCGCCTCAAGGGCGATGCCCGCATGGCCGAGGTGCTGCGCCGGGCCGTGCGTTCGGGCGTCACGATGCCCACCGAACCGGTCGTCGTCGTCCGCGGCTCCCGCCGCTGGCGCGTGCCCGCGTACGAGCTGGAGGAGATCGTCCGCGAGCTGCTGGCCCGCGACATGCGGTACGGCGCCGCCCGCGACGCCCTGCCGCAGCGCATCGCGCACGCCGTCCTCGTCCGTATGGAGCAGGCCGGTGAGGCGCCCGACGACCGCGTGCAGGACGCCGTCGCCCGCAATGCGGCCGTGAAGGCCGCCGTGAAGGCGGTCTGGCCGGCCGTCGACCCGGCGAAGCTGGTCCTGCGCCTGCTGTCCGACGCGGAGTTCCTCGCGGAGCACGCGGACGGGCTGCTCGACGAGGACGAGCAGCGCACGATCCTGTGGGCGAAGCCGCCGCGCTCGGTGAAGTCGGCGAAGTGGTCGGCAGCCGACGCCGTGCTGGTCGACGAGGCGGCCGACCTGGTCACGCGTACCCCGTCCCTGGGGCACGTGGTGCTGGACGAGGCGCAGGACCTCTCCCCCATGCAGTACCGCGCGGTGGGCCGCCGGTGCGCCACCGGTTCGGCCACGGTGCTGGGCGACCTCGCCCAGGGCACCACGCCGTGGGCGACGGGCAGCTGGGAGGAGGCGCTGCGCCATCTGGGCAAGCCGGAGGCGGCCGTCGAGGAGCTGACGCAGGGCTTCCGCGTGCCGCGCGAGGTCATCGCGTACGCGTCGCGGCTGCTGCCGGACATCGCGCCGGAGCTGACGCCGGCGTCGTCGGTGCGGGAGTCGCCGGGCGACTTCACGGTGCGGCAGGTCGCCGGGGACGAGCTGGACGGCGCGGTGGTGGAGGCGTGCCGGCGGGCGCTCGGCCGCGAGGGCTCGACCGGCCTCATCGCGGCGGACGACCGCGTTCCGGTGCTGGCCGAGGCCCTGACGGCGGCGGGCCTGGCGTACCTGGCGCCGGGTGAGGAGACGAGCGCGGAGGCCCGCCTCACGCTGGTGCCGGCGTCGCTGGCCAAGGGTCTGGAGTACGACTACGTGGTGCTGGACGAGCCGGCGGCGGTGGTCGCGGCGGAGCCGGATGTCCGCACGGGCTTGCGGCGGCTGTACGTGGCGCTGACGCGTGCCGTCTCGGGGCTGGCGGTGGTGCACGCCCGGGCGCTGCCGGAGCGGCTGGCCACGACCGCATAGCCCGCGCCCCGCCCCTGGCCACGGCCGGATGGCCCGCGCCCCGGCCCTGGCCCCGCGCCCCGGCCCCGGGCTCCGGCCCGCCCCGGCCCCCCGCTCACGCGTCCACGGCCGCCCGCCACACCCGTACCGCTTCCGCGGCCACCGGCGAGTCCCAGCCGGCCGGGCGGGCCGCGCCGCCGATGTGGAAGGCCGTGACGCCGGCCGACTTGAGGACCGGGACGTGCTTGAGGTGGAGGCCGCCGCCCGCCATGACGCGGGGTTCGGCGGCGGCGCCGGTCTCCGCGCCGGCCTCGGCGACCAGCGTCGCCAAACCGTCGTCGACGCCCGACGCCGAGCCCGCCGTCAGGAACGTGTCCAGGCCCGCGAGCCCCGCCAGCTCCCGCCGCACCGCGGCGCGGTCCGCCGCGCGGTCCAGGGCGCGGTGGAACGTCCAGCGCGCGCCCGGGCCGAGCGCCGTCACCACCGCGTCGACGGCCCGTACGTCGGCGCGCCCGTCCTCCGTCAGGAAGCCGAGCACGAACTCGTCCGCGCCGGCCTCCCGCAGCTCCGCCGCGCGGGCGCACAGCGCGTCCAGGTCGTCCGCGCCGCCCGCGGAGAAGCCGTCGGCCGCGCGCAGCATCACGCGTACGGGGATGTCGACGGCGGCCCGGACCGCCGTGAAGGTCTCCAGCGCCGGCGTCAGCCCGTCCGCGGCCATGTCGCTGACCAGCTCGAGCCGGTCCGCACCTCCGGCCTGTGCGGCCTCCGCGTCCTGGGGGCCGAGCGCGATCACCTCGAGGATTGGTCTAGACATGTAGAACAGCGTGCCACATCGGCGACCGCCGCAGAAACCCATCCGCGGAACCGGCCCGGAACCGGCCCGCAACCCGCCCGCCCCCGGTCCCCCACAATGGGGCCCATGGTCCCGACGCCGCAGTCCCCGTCCGCCGCCGCCCTTCCGCACGGCGCCCTCCGCGCCCGCTGGCGCGAGACCGTCGAGCGGGTCCGCAGCACGCCCGGACCCGACCCCGACCGCTACGCCGACGACCTGCTCGCCCGCTGGTCCGAACCGCAGCGGCGCTACCACACGGTCGCCCACCTCACCGCCGTCCTGGACCACCTCGACACGCTCGCCCCGCACGCCGACGACATCGACACCGTCCGCCTCGCCGCCTGGTTCCACGACGCCGTGTACCGCCCCGACCGCTCCGAGAACGAGGAACGCAGCGCCCACCTCGCCGAGCGCGCCCTGCCCGAGCTCGGCATCGACGCGGCCCGCACCGCCGACGTCGCCCGCCTCGTCCGGCTCACCACCGACCACGACCCGCAGCCCGGCGACCGCGACGGCGAGACGCTGTGCGACGCCGACCTCGCCGTGCTGGGCGGCACGCCCGAGGCGTACGCCGCCTACGCGGCCGCCGTCCGCGCGGAGTACGGCTTCGTGCCCGACGACGCCTTCCGCGAGGGCCGCGCCGCCGTGCTGCGCCAACTCCTCGGCCTGCCCCGGCTGTTCCGCACCCCGCTCGGCCACGACCGCTGGGAACTCCTCGCCCGCCGCAACCTCACCACCGAGCTGGAGCTGCTCACCACCGCGGCCGGCTGAGCCCCGGCCGACCGGATTGTGGGACGGCGCCTCCGGGGGGAATACCTCCGGGGGCGATCTTGCTGGCACTCGGTATGCCCCCTACCAGCCGCTCCCGCCCCTCCATGCCCGTCGCCGTCTACGTCCTGGGCCTGTCGGTCTTCGCCCTCGGGACGTCCGAGTTCATGCTGTCCGGGCTGCTCCAGCCCCTCGCCCGCGACCTGGGCGTCTCCATCCCGCAGGCCGGACTGCTGGTGTCCGCCTTCGCCATCGGCATGGTCGTCGGCGCGCCCGTGCTCGCCGCCGCCACGCTGCGGCTGCCGCGCCGCACGACCCTGATCGCGCTGCTCGCCGTCTTCGGCCTCGGTCAGGTGGCGGGGGCGCTCGCGCCCTCGTACGGGGTGCTGTTCGCGTCCCGGGTGGTGAGCGCGCTGGCATGCGCCGGGTTCTGGGCCGTGGGCGCCGCCGTAGCCGTCTCGCTCGTGCCCGAGGACGCGCGGGCGCGGGCCATGGCCGTGATGATCGGCGGCCTGTCGATCGCCAACATCGCCGGCGTCCCCGCCGGCGCGCTGCTCGGCCAGCACGCCGGGTGGCGGTCGGCCTTCTGGGCCGTGGCCGCCCTGTCCGCGGTGGGCCTCGTCGGCGTCGTCGCACTCGTCCCCGCGACCAAGCCCGGAACCGGCGCCGACACCCCCCGTCTCCGCCGCGAACTGGCCATCTACCGCGACCGCCAGGTCTGGCTCGCCGTCATCGCCACCGCGCTGAACGCCGCCGCCGTCTTCTGCCTCTTCTCCTACCTGGCCCCGCTCCTCACCGAGACCGCCGGCCTGAAGGAGAGCTGGGTGCCCAGCGTGCTCGCCCTCTTCGGCGTCGGCGCGCTCATCGGCACCGCCGTCGGCGGGCGCATCGCCGACGCGCACCTCTTCGGCACCATGTACGGCGGCATCGGCGCCTCCACCCTCGTCATGGCCGTCCTCGCGCTCACCGCCCACATCGCGGCCGCCGCCATCGGCCTGGCGGTGCTGCTGGGCGTCGCCGCGTTCACCACCGCGCCCGCCCTCAACGCCCGCATGTTCAACGTGGCCGGCGCCGCGCCGACGCTCGCCGGGGCCACCACCACGGCCGCCTTCAACACCGGCAACACCCTCGGCCCCTGGCTCGGCGGGCTCGTCATCAGCGCCGGCCTCGGCTACTCCGCCGTCGCCTGGACCGGCGCCGGCCTCGCCGCGCTCGCCCTCGCCACCACCGCCGTCGCCTCCCGGCTGCACGGCGGCACCTCCCGCGTCGTGGCCCGGTCCGCCGCCGCGCCCGCTCACGAACAGCGGGACGAGCAAGCCGCGCAGCCGACCGTCACCGGCTGACGTGCCTCCGCTCCGGGCGGCGCAGCCCCGCCGCCCGGAGCCGGCGCACCAGCTCCTTGCTGCCGGTCTCCTGCGCCCCCAGCAGCACCGCGTCCGCGTACCGCTCCTCCGGCACGTCGTAGTGATCGCCGTCGAAGGCGCGCGCGGACATCCCCAGCCGCGCCGCGAACGCGTGCAGCTCGTCGAACGACTCGTCGCTGACCAGGTGCGACCACAGCCGCCCGTGGCCCGGCCAGACCGGCGGATCGATGTACAGCGCCATCGCCGTGCGGCCGCTCAGCGCCGCAGCGCCGTCGCCAGCGAACCCACCGCGGCCACCACCACGGCCTGCTTGCCGCAGGTCCAGTGCGGGTCGGGGCCCAGCTCCGGCTCGACCGACAGGGCGTGCGGGTCCCCGGCGTCCGTGCACACCGGGCACAGCGGCCAGCGGCCGTGCCGCTCCAGCAGCGCGTCCTGGACGTCCTGCGCCACCAGCCCGGCCAGGAACGCCGCGCCCTCCGGCCACTGCTCGACCCACCACCGCCGGTGTGCCACCGCGTCCTCGACGAGCGACACCACGTCCGGGTCCGCCGCGTCACCCGCCACCAGGTCCGCCAGGACCAGCGCACGCGCCGCGTGCAGTGCTTGTTCGAGCTCCATGTGCTCCATTGTCCGCGTCCCGCGGGGTTGACGGCGCGGCGGCCCGGAAATAGCTTTCGCAGCGTGAGCGGCCACGTGAAGGAAACCTTCGCCGGCACCCCGCCGACGCCTCCCACCCCGCCGACGCCTCCTGCCGCGCCGACGCCGCCCGCGGCGCTCGCCGCCAAAGTGCGCACGCTCGCCCCCACCATGACGCGCTCCATGCAGCGCGTCGCCGAGACGCTCGCGAGCGACCCCGCCGGCGCCGCCGCGCTCACCGTCACCGGCCTCGCCGAGCGCACCGGCACCAGCGAGGCCACCGTCGTGCGCACCGCCCGCGCCCTCGGCTACCCCGGCTACCGCGACCTGCGGCTCGCCCTCGCCGCGCTCGCCGCCGCACAGGCCGCCGGCCGCGCACCCGCCGTCACCGCGGACATCACCGTCGACGACCCCCTGCCCACCGTCGTCGCCAAGCTCGCCCAGGACGAGGCCCAGTGCCTCGCCGACACCGCCGCCGCCCTCGACACCGCGGCCCTGGAGGCCGCCGTCGCCGCCGTGGCCGCCGCCCGCCGCACCGACGTGTACGGCGTCGGCGCCTCCCACCTCGTCGGCCAGGACCTCGTCCAGAAGCTGCTCCGCATCGGCCTCATCGCGCACGCCCCCGCCGACCCCCACCTCGCCGTCACCAACGCCGTGCAGCTGCGCGCCGGCGACGTGGCCGTCGCCATCACCCACTCCGGCCGCACCACCGACGTCATCGAACCGCTGCGCACCGCCTTCGAACGCGGCGCGACCACCGTGGCCATCACCGGCCGCCCCGACCGCGAGATCACCCAGTACGCCGATCACGTCCTCACCACGTCCTCCGCACGGGAGAGCGAGCTGCGCCCCGCGGCCATGTCGAGCCGCACCAGCCAGCTCCTCGTGGTGGACTGCCTGTTCATCGGCGTCGCCCAGCGCACGTACGAGACGGCGGCGCCCGCCCTGTCCGCCTCGTACGAGGCGCTGGCGCACCGGCACGACCCGCCGGACCGGCGCGACCGGCGCTGAGAGACACCGAGAGAGGAGAGCCGCCACCATGACCTCCGACGCATCCGGGGCTTCCCTCCCCGCGCTCCGCGCCCGGCTGGCGGCCCTCACCACCGAGGCGTACCGCCCCGACCTGGCGGACATCGACCGGCTGCCCACCCGCGCCATCGCCGAGATCATGAACGCCGAGGACGCCGGCGTGGCCGGCGCCGTCGCCGCCCGGCTCCCGCAGATCGCCGCCGCCATCGACGCCACCGCCGAGCGCATGGCCGCCGGCGGCCGGCTGATCTACGCGGGCGCCGGCACCGCCGGCCGGCTGGGCGTGCTGGACGCCAGCGAGTGCCCGCCCACCTTCAACACCGGCCCCGAGCAGGTCGTGGGGCTGATAGCGGGCGGCCCGCAGGCCCTGGTGACGGCCGTCGAGGGCGCCGAGGACGACGCCGCCCTCGCCGCCGCCGACCTCGACGCGCTCGCCGTCGGCGCCCTCGACACCGTCGTCGGCGTCTCCGCGTCCGGCCGCACCCCCTACGCCGTCGGCGCCGTCCGGCACGCCCGCGCCGCCGGGGCGCTGACCGTCGGCCTGGCCTGCAACGCCGGCTCGGAGCTGGCGGAGGCGGCCGAGCACCCCGTCGAGGTGGTCGTGGGCCCCGAGCTGATCGCCGGCTCCACCCGGCTGAAGGCCGGCACGGCGCAGAAGCTCGTGCTCAACATGGTCTCGACCATCACCATGATCCGGCTCGGCAAGACCTACGGGAACCTGATGGTCGACGTCCGCGCCACCAACGACAAGCTGCGCGCCCGCTCGCAGCGGATCGTCGCCCTCGCCACGGGAGCGCCCGACGCCGACATCGAGGCGGCGCTCGCGGCCACCGGCGGCGAGGTGAAGAACGCGATCCTCGTGCTGCTCGGCGACGTCGACGGCCCCACCGCCGCCAAGCTCCTCGACGCCTCGGACGGCCACCTGCGCGCGGCCCTGCGCGCCGCCGGGCCCTGAACCACGCCGCACCAGGCCGCACCGCGCCACGCCGCCCGGACCCGGGCCCCCGGACCAGTGAAAGCCCCGCCCCTCATGGAACCTCATGGAACAAGGCACCACCCCCGCCGGTGACGAGGAGACCGCCGCCGCCGTCCTCCCCCTCCTCGGCGGCCCCGGCAACGTCCGCTCCGTCGCCGCCTGCATGACCCGCCTGCGCGTGGAGGTGCACGACCGCGCCCGGGTGCGCGACGAGGCGCTGCGCGCGCTGCCCGGCGTACTGGGCGTGGTGGACGACCCCGAGTCCGTCCAGGTGGTCCTGGGCCCGGGCCGGGTCACCGGCGTGGCCCGGCACCTGGAGCGCCTGACGGTCGCCACGGCCCCGCCCCTCACCGGCGACGCCCTGGCCGCGCGCGGCGCCGCCCTGCGGGCCGGCCGGCGGGCCCGCAACGCCACCCCCGGCAAGCTCCTCCTGCGCCGGATCGCCCAGGTCTTCGTCCCGCTGATCCCCGCGCTCACCGGCTGCGGTCTGGTCGCGGGCCTGGCCGGGCTGCTCACCACGCTGCACCGCGCCCCCGGCCTGGTGCCGGCGCTGACGGCGATCGCGTCGGGCTTCATGGCGCTGCTCGCGGTGTTCGTGGGGTACGGCACGGCGCGGGAGTTCGGCGGTACGCCCGTCCTGGGGGCGGCCGTGGCGGCCGTCGTGGTGCACCCGGGCGTGTCCCACGTCGACGCGTTCGGCGTGGGGCTCGCGCCGGGTCAGGGCGGAGTGCTCGGGGCGCTGGCCGCGGCCCTGCTGGCGGTGGGCGTCGAACGGGTCTGCCGCACGGTGGTGCCGGCGGCGCTCGACACGCTCGTCACGCCGCTGCTCACGGTGTTGCTGCCCGGTCTGGTGACGCTGTACGGGCTCATGTACGCGGCGGGCGCGGTGTCGTCCGCGACGGGCCGCTTCGCGACCTGGCTGCTGGCGAACGGCGGCGCGGTCGCGGGGTTCGTGCTGGGCGGGCTGTTCCTGCCGCTGGTGATGCTGGGCCTGCACCAGGCGCTCATCCCGCTGCACGCGACCCTCATCGCCGAACAGGGCGCCACACCGCTGCTGCCGCTCCTGGCGATGGCGGGCGCGGGCCAGGTGGGCGCGGCGCTCGCGGTGTACGTACGGCTGCGGCGGAACGAGTCGGTCCGGGCGGTGGTCCGTTCGGCGCTGCCCGCGGGGCTGCTGGGCATCGGCGAGCCGCTGATCTACGGCGTGTCGCTGCCGCTGGGGCGGCCGTTCGTGACGGCGTGCGCGGGCGGCGCGGTGGGCGGTGGCGTGGTGGGGCTGCTCGGCCAGTTGGGCGGGGCGGTCGGCTCGACGGCCATCGGCCCGTCCGGCTGGGCCCTCTTCCCGCTGCTGAAGGACGGCCACGGCCCTGTGCACGCGGCGGCGGTGTACGGGGCGGGGCTGCTGGCGGGGTACGGGGCGGGGTTCGTGCTGACGTACTGCTTCGGGCTGAGCCGGCACGTACGCCGACAGCACTCCGGGGCCTGAACGCGCCCGAGGGCGGCACCCCTTGCGGGGTGCCGCCCTCGGCGTACAGCGTGCTGAACGACTGATCCTCCCTCCTCGCCCGCCTTCGGCGAGGAGGGGCCCAGATCAGAAGTCCATGTCACCGCCCGGCATGCCGCCCGGAGCGGCCGCGGCGGCCTTCTCCGGCTTGTCGGCGATGACGGCCTCGGTGGTGAGGAACAGCGCGGCGATGGACGCGGCGTTCTGCAGGGCGGAGCGGGTGACCTTCGCCGGGTCGATGATGCCCTCGGCGATCATGTCGACGTACTCGCCCGTGGCGGCGTTCAGACCGTGGCCGACGGCCAGGTTGCGCACCTTCTCCACGACGACGCCGCCCTCGAGACCACCGTTGACGGCGATCTGCTTGAGCGGGGCCTCCAGGGCGGCCTTGACGGCGGCGGCACCGGTGGCCTCGTCGCCCTCGAGGTCCAGCTTCTCGAAGACCGAGGAAGCCTGGAGCAGGGCCACGCCACCACCGGCGACGATGCCCTCCTCGACGGCGGCCTTGGCGTTGCGCACCGCGTCCTCGATGCGGTGCTTGCGCTCCTTGAGCTCCACCTCGGTGGCGGCACCGGCCTTGATGACGGCCACGCCGCCGGCCAGCTTCGCCAGGCGCTCCTGCAGCTTCTCGCGGTCGTAGTCGGAGTCGCTGTTCTCGATCTCGGCGCGGATCTGGTTGACGCGGCCCTGGACCTGGTCGCTGTCACCGGCACCGTCGACGATGGTCGTCTCGTCCTTGGTGATGACGACCTTGCGGGCGCGGCCGAGCAGGTCGAGACCGGCGTTCTCCAGCTTGAGGCCGACCTCCTCGGAGATGACCGTGCCGCCGGTGAGGATGGCGATGTCGCCCAGCATGGCCTTGCGGCGGTCGCCGAAGCCCGGGGCCTTGACGGCGACGGACTTGAAGGTGCCGCGGATCTTGTTGACGACCAGCGTGGACAGGGCCTCGCCCTCGACGTCCTCGGCGATGATCAGCAGCGGCTTGCCCGACTGCATGACCTTCTCCAGCAGCGGGAGGAGGTCCTTCACCGCGGAGACCTTGGAGTTGACGATGAGGATGTACGGGTCCTCGAGGACGGCCTCCATGCGCTCCATGTCGGTCGCGAAGTACGCCGAGATGTAGCCCTTGTCGAAGCGCATGCCCTCGGTGAGCTCGAGCTCCAGGCCGAAGGTGTTGGACTCCTCGACCGTGATGACGCCTTCCTTGCCGACCTTGTCCATGGCCTCGGCGATCAGCTCGCCGATCTGGGTGTCGGCGGCGGAGATGGAGGCGGTGGAGGCGATCTGCTCCTTGGTCTCCACGTCCTTGGCCTGCTCGAGCAGGGCGGCGGAGACGGCCTCCACGGCCTTCTCGATACCGCGCTTCAGCGCCATCGGGTTGGCACCGGCGGCCACGTTGCGCAGACCCTCGCGGACCAGCGCCTGGGCGAGGACGGTCGCGGTCGTCGTGCCGTCACCGGCGACGTCGTCCGTCTTCTTCGCGACCTCCTTGACCAGCTCGGCACCGATCTTCTCGTACGGGTCCTCGAGCTCGATCTCCTTGGCGATGGACACACCATCGTTGGTGATCGTCGGCGCGCCCCACTTCTTCTCGAGGACGACGTTGCGGCCCTTGGGGCCGAGGGTGACCTTGACGGCGTCGGCGAGCTGGTTCATCCCGCGCTCGAGACCGCGCCGTGCCTCCTCGTCGAACGCGATGATCTTGGCCATGTGAAGTGGTCCTCCCAGACGGGACGGGGGTCGATTGCGCAGGACCGCACAGGCGCCCGCGACGGACGGCTCGCGGACCCGGCGGTTCCTTGCTCCGCCCGGTCCCCGGACCTCACCGACGGTCCAAATCTGTCACTCTCACCCGGAGAGTGCTAAGCCCAATGATTAGCACTCGCCACCCGAGAGTGCAAGGCCGTCCCGCTCGAGCCTGCCCCGGACGACACGGCGGTACACCTCCGCTCCAGGAGACCCGGACATGCGCGAGGGGCCCGCGCCCGTAAGGACGCGGACCCCTCGGCGAGCTGAGTGAACCGGTGGTCGATGCGCGCCGGTCAGGCGGTCACCTTCACCATGTCCGCCTGCGGCCCCTTCTGGCCCTGCGAGATCTCGAACTCGACCCGCTGCCCCTCCTCGAGGGTGCGGTAGCCGTCCATCTGGATCGCGCTGTAGTGGACGAATACATCCGCACCACCGTCGACCGCGATGAAGCCGTACCCCTTCTCCGCGTTGAACCACTTGACGGTGCCCTGAGCCATGCCTAACTCCCCTATTACTGGCCCTTGCGCAGGACCGCACTTCGCGGACCCGGGTCAGACCTCACCCCCGGCACCCTTCCGCCCCTGACGGCACGGGAGCACCCCGGAGATGTGCGCCGGAACGCGTCGACCGCGGCTGAATGTATCTGCACGGATGCCGTCCGCAACAGGTCAGAGGGACGAGAATTCCAGGCGCCGCCGATCGGCTATTTCACCAGAATTCCCTTGAATTCCGGGCAAGGCAGGCCGGATAAAACACCACAAACCCGGCAATTCGTACACGCACTTCGTGCACAGATTGACGGGTTCTCATATGCGTTCGGCGATGACGCCGAGAGGGGGAACGCCACAACTGTATCGCGCTTCAACAGGCGGAATCGCCCCGTCCGTTTTGGGCCGGGGCGATTCCGGGGGCGATGACGTGAATGCGCGGGACGGCGCGGCTCAGCCGCCGGCGACGGCCGGAATGATCGACACGCCGGCACCGTCGGGCGTGGCGGCCGCGAGCCCGCCCTCGAAGCGGACGTCGTCGTCGTTGACGTAGACGTTCACGAAGCGGCGCAGCCGCCCCTCGTCATCGAGGACGCGTGTGGCGATGCCGGGGTGGTCGCGCTCCAGCGACGCGATCACGTCGCGCAGGGTGGCGCCCTCGGCGCTCACCTCGGCCTGGCCGCCGGTGTAGGTGCGCAGGATGGTGGGGATACGGACGGTCACGCTCATGGGGTCACCTCTGGGGCTCGGGGGGCAAACGGACAAGGGGCGGGGACGGGGGCGCTACAGCCCCGCCGCACGGAAGGCGTCCAGCGACGGCCGGATCGTGGCGCGCGGCCCGGCGGCCACCGCATCGAGCGTCTTGAGCCCGTCCCCCGTGTTGAGCACCACCGTCGTGAGCGAGGGGTCGAGCACCCCGGCCTCGACGAGCTTCCGCGTCACCCCCACCGTCACCCCGCCCGCCGTCTCCGCGAAGATGCCCTCCGTCCGGGCCAGCAACCCGATCGCGTCCACGATCTCCGCGTCCGTGACCTCCTCCACCGCCCCGCCCGTCCGGCGCGCGATGTCGAGCACGTACGGCCCGTCGGCCGGGTTGCCGATGGCGAGCGACTTGGCGATGGTGTCGGGCTTCACCGGGCGTACGACGTCGTGCCCGGCCTTGTAGGCGCGCGCGACCGGTGCGCAGCCCTCCGCCTGCGCACCGAAGATCCGGTACGGACGGTCCTCGACGAGGCCCAGCGCGATCAGCTCCCGCAGCCCCTTGTCGATCTTCGTCAGCTGGGAGCCGGAGGCGATGGGCACCACGATCTGGTCCGGCAGCCGCCAGCCCAGCTGCTCGCAGATCTCGTACGCCAGCGTCTTGGAGCCCTCCGCGTAGTAGGGGCGCAGGTTGACGTTGACGAAGCCCCAGCCCTCGCCCAGCGGGTCGCCGATGAGCTCGGAGCAGAAGCGGTTGACGTCGTCGTACGTGCCCTCGATGGCCACGAGGTCGCCGCCGTAGACCGCGGCCATGACGACCTTGCCGGCCTCCAGGTCGTGCGGGATGAACACGCACGACCGCAGCCCGGCCCGCGCGGCCGCGGCGCCCACCGCGCCGGCGAGGTTGCCGGTGGAGGAGCACGACAGGGTGGTGAAGCCGAAGGCACGCGCCGCCTCGACGGCGACGGCGACGACGCGGTCCTTGAAGGAGTGCGTGGGGTTGCCGGAGTCGTCCTTGACGTACAGGCCGCCGGTCACGCCCAGCTCGTGGGCGAGGCGGTCGGCCTTGACGAGCTTGGTGAAGCCGGGGTTGAGGTTGGGCTTCTCCGCGACGTCCGCGGGCACGGGCAGCAGCGGCGCGTACCGCCAGATGCCGGCCGGCCCGGCCTCGATGCGGGCGCGCAGCGCCTCGGGGTCGCCGGCCGGGAGGTCGTAGGCGACCTCCAGCGGGCCGAAGCACGCGGCGCAGGCGAAGACGGGGCCGAGCGGGGTGCGCTCGCCGCACTCGCGGCAGGACAGCGCGACGGCGGGGCCCAGGGAGACGGCGGAGTCGGCGGAGACGTCGGAGGTACGGCTTTCAACGGCTTGGACAGCCATGGCAGGCGAGGCCCTTTCTCCTCATCTTCCTCGCGGCGCACCTCGCCGCGAGACGGAATTGGCACCTTCCCCACCGGGAGCCTCGCCGCTGGTCGCGCCATGGATGCGCGGACGGGAGTACCGGCTGGAGGGTTGCCGGGGCTTCATCGGGCCGTGTCCCTCTGCCCCTCTGGATGAGCGGTGTGACGGCGGGCCCCGTGGTGGGGCCCGGTCGTGTTTGTGGGCGCGGGACGACGACCCCGGCACAGGGAGGCCGTCCGCGTTGTTCAAGACTGTAACGGAGAGGACGGCCGTCCGAGGGAGCCGTCCGCACCGCGAGATGCGTCACAAGGGCGCCCCTCACATCCGTCCACTCACATCCGTTCACATCCGTTCACATCCGTCGCATCAGGGAGTCGTACACGTGCTGGAAGAGGTGGAGCGCTGGCTGGCCCGGCGGTCCTGGTCCGCCGCCGACCGTCCGCTCGGCCGGCTGCTCGCCGCGAAACGCGCGTCGGGCACCACGGTCAGCGTCGTCCTGCCGGCGCTGAACGAGGAGGCGACGGTCGGCGCGATCGCGGCGACCATCCGGCGGGAACTGATGGCGCCGGAGGGCGTGCCCCTGGTCGACGAGCTGGTGGTGCTGGACTCCGGGTCGACGGACCGCACCGCGGAGGTGGCGGCGGCGGCCGGGGCGCGCGTGGTGCACCGCGACGACGTGCTGCCGCGGCTGCCGGCGCTGCCGGGCAAGGGCGAGGTGCTGTGGCGGTCGCTGCTGGTGACCGAGGGCGACGTCGTCTGCTTCGTCGACGCGGACCTGCGGGACTTCTCGCCGGCGTTCGTGTCGGGCATCGTGGGCCCGCTGCTGACCGACCCGGACGTGGCGTTCGTCAAGGCGATGTACGACCGGCCGCTGGGCGGCGCGGCGGGCGAGGGCGGCCGCGTCACCGAGCTGGTGGCCCGTCCGCTGCTGAACCTGCACTGGCCGCAGCTGGCCGGCTTCGTGCAGCCGCTGGGCGGCGAGTACGCGGCGCGCCGCTCGCTGCTGGAGCGGCTGCCGTTCCCCGTCGGCTACGGCGTGGAGCTGGCCCTGCTGGTCGACGCGCTGAACCAGGTGGGCCTGGACGCGCTGGCGCAGGTGGACGTCGGGGAGCGCAAGCACCGGCACCAGGACGGCCGGGCGCTGGGCCGGATGGCTGCGGCCATCTACCGCACGGCGCAGCTGCGGCTGGCGCGGGCGCACCTGGTGCGGCCGGCGCTGACGCAGTTCGAGCGTACAGAGGACGGTTTCGAGCCGCGCACGTACGCGGTGGACACCGAGGAGCGTCCGCCGATGGCCGGAATACCCGAATACGCGCGGCGGCATGCCGCGTAAGCGTACGTTTGAGCGGTTCTTCGCAGGGCAAGGCTTGCCCACATGGTCGTCGATGAGATCCACCGCTCCGCTCCGATCGTGCTGGCCTCCAACCGGGGCCCGGTCTCGTACCGGCTCGGTGAGGACGGCTCGCTGACGGCGGGCCGGGGCGGTGGCGGGCTGGTGTCCGGGCTGAGCGCGATCGGCCCGGAGGCCGGGGCGGTGTGGGTGTGCGCCGCCCTGGGCGAGGGCGACCGCGTGGCGGCCCGCCGGGCGGGCCGCAGACTGGACGCCGCCGACACCGGCGGCCAGCCGGTGCGGATGCTGGACGTGCCGGCGGAGACGTTCGCCGCGGCGTACAACGGCATCGCGAACTCGGTGCTGTGGTTCGCGCACCACATGCTGTGGCAGACGCCGCTGGAGCCGTCCTTCGACGCGGAGTTCCGTGCGCAGTGGGCGGCGTACGAGGCGTACAACGCGGCCTTCGCCGAGGCGGTGGCCGAGGAGGCGGCCGAGGGCGGCTGCGTGCTGGTGCAGGACTACCACCTCACGCTGGTGCCGGGCATGCTCCGGGTGCTCCGCCCGGACCTGCGCATCGGCCACTTCTCGCACACGCCGTGGGCCCCGCCGGACTACTACCGGCTGCTGCCGGACGACATCGCCGAGCAGGTGCTGCGCGGGGTGCTGGGCGGCGACCGGGCGGGCTTCCTGACGCACCGCTGGGCGGACGCCTTCGCGGCGTGCTGTGCGGCCACGCTGGGCGCGGAGGTGGTGCGGACGGCCGACGGCTCGGCGGAGGCGGTGCGCTTCGAGGGCCGTACGACGCGGCTCGGGGTGCACGGGCTGGGCGCGGACGCCGACTTCCTGCGCGAGCGGTCGCGCCGCGCGGACGTGGACGCGTGGCGGGCGCGGCTGCGCGAGCAGGTGGGGCCGGGCCGGCGCACGATCGTGCGGGTGGACCGCACGGAGCTGTCGAAGAACATCGTGCGGGGCCTGCGCGCGTTCCGGCGGCTGCTGGAGGAGCGGCCGCAGTGGCGCGGCCGGGTGGTGCACGTGGCGTTCGCCTACCCCTCGCGGCAGGACCTGGCGGTCTACCGCGACTACATGGCCGAGGTCGGCCGCACGGCGCAGGAGATCAACGCGGCGTTCGGCACGGAGGACTGGCAGCCGGTGGCGCTGCATCTGGACGACGACTTCCCACGCTCCCTGGCGGCGTACCGGCTGGCGGACGTGGCGCTGGTCAACCCGATCCGGGACGGCATGAACCTGGTGGCGAAGGAGGTCCCGGTGGTCTCCGACGACGGCTGCGCCCTGGTGCTGTCCCGGGAGGCGGGCGCCGCGGCGGAGCTGGGCGAGGACGCGCTGCTGGTCAACCCGTACGACGTGGAGGCCACGGCCCGCGCGCTGCACGAGGCGCTGTCGATGGACCCGGCGGAGCGGGAGCGGCGCACCAAGCGGCTGGCGGCCGCGGCCACGGCGCTGCCGCCGGCCCGCTGGTTCGTGGACCAGCTCGCGGCGCTGCAGGAGAGCTAGAGGAGGGCAGGCCGGGGCACCGGGGCACAACCCCGGCGCGCGAATGCCTCGGGCCGCCCCGGGCTCCCCGTCTGTCCGCACCGACGCGCGGGTAGCCCTGCGTACATGACAATAGGACCCCGTCGCCGGGCCGCGCTCGCCACGGCCGCCGCCCTCGTCCTGTCCCTGGGCGCCTGCTCGTCGAACTCCTCGTCGGGCACGAAGTCCTCGCCGACACCGTCCGGTGCGTCCTCCGGCTCGTCGCCCTCCGCATCCGCGCCGGCCGACGGCAAGGCCGCCGCCGTCCCCGTGGGCCCCGGCCCCCAGGGCTCGTACACCGTGCAGAAGCAGCCGTCCCAGGGTTCCTGCACGTACCGCTACACGAAGGACAAGCAGCCGCTGCCCGACCGGTCGTGCACGCCGGGCGCCACCAATCCCAAGGTCACGCAGGCCACCCTCAAGACGACGATCTGCCGCAGCGGCTACACCGCCGACATCCGTCCCCCGACGAACATCACCAGCCGGGAGAAGACGGCCAACGCCGCCTCCTACGGCTACACGGGCCCGCTGCGGGACGCCGAGTACGACCATCTGATCAGTCTCCAGCTGGGCGGCGACCCGAACGACGCGCGCAACCTGTGGGTGCAGCCGCCGTCCCCGGGCCACAAGCCGGGCGCGGGCCCGAACAACCCCAAGGACAGCGTCGAGAGCAAGCTGAAGGCGGCCATCTGCGCGGGGAAGACCGACCTGGTCAAGGCGCAGCAGGCGATCGCCACGGACTGGACGACCGCCCTTCAGGTCCTCGGCCTGACGAAGCAGGCCGAGGCGTCGAAGGACCCGAAGGCGGAGGACGGCGAGTAGTCACGGGGCAGTCCCGGGGCAGCCCCGGGGAGGGGCCCCGCCGGGGCTCAGACCCGGTCGGCCAGCGCCGCCAGCAGCCCGGCCACGCCGGCGGGCCCGTCCACCACCAGGTCGGCCCGCTCGGCGAGCTCCGTCACCTCGGCACTGCCGCTGCACACGAGCACGCCGGGCACCCCGTCCTCCCGCAGCCGGGCGACGGCCTCGAAGGCGGCGATGTCGCCCAGGTCGTCCCCGGCGTACAGCACGGCCTTGGCGCCGGTCTCGCGGACGTACTCCACCAGGGCGACGCCCTTGTCCATGCCGGGCGGGCGCAGCTCCAGCACCAGCCGGCCGGGCTCCACGACGAGGCCGTGCCGCTCGGCGAGCGCGGTCAGGGGGCCGCGCAGCGTCTCGAAGAGGGCCTGGGGGTCGGGGGCGCGGCGGGTGTGCACGGCGATGGCGCGGCCGCCCTTGTTCTCCGTCCAGGCGCCGGACCAGGCGCCGGCCGCGTCGAGGACGCCGGGGAGCTCGGCGCGCGCGGCGGCCACGCCGGGGTGCGGCTCGGGGGCGCGTACGGCACCGCTGACGGCGTCCCAGCGCTCGGCGCCGTAGTGCCCGAGCACCACGAGGTGCTCCAGGCCGGGCACCCCGGCGAACCCGCCGTACCGCACCGCCACCCCGGCCGGGCGGCCGGTGATCACGGCGACGGAGGCGAGCCGCGGCGCGAGCCGGGCCAGGGCCGGCACGGCCCCGGGGTGGGCGCGGGCCTGTTCGGGGTCGGGGACGATGTCGGCGAGGGTGCCGTCGAAGTCGAGGCCGACGACGGCGCGCCCCGGGTCGTCCAGCAGCGCGGCCAGGCCCTCGCGGCCGGCGGCGGTCACGGGTTCCGGTAGCGAATGGCTGCCCATGGGGCGACCCTACCGGGCGGCACGCCGCCGCGCGGCGGTTGTCCACAGGTCCGCCGGCGGCACGCCGTCCGGCGGACCCCGGCGGCCCGGCGGCGTCAGCGGCGCGCCCGCCGCGCCTCGCGCAGCCGGCGCAGCCGGTTGACGGTGACGGGGTCGTGGGCCAGGGCCCGCGGGTCGTCGAGGAGGACGTTGAGCAGCTGGTAGTAGCGGGCGGGCGTCATGCCCAGCTGCTCCCGTATCGCACGCTCCTTGACGCCCGGCCCGGCCCAGGACCGGCGCTCCAGGGCGAGGACGGCGAGGTCCCGCCCGGGCAGCTCGGACGATGCGCGCGGCTCGGGCGATTCCGGCAGCTCGGGCAGTTCGCTCTCCACGCCTTCCAACCTACTTGGCGGCCTCCAGGGCCGTCGCCTCGCGGTCGATCTCGCTGAGGACGGCGCGCGGGTCGGCGCCCTTGCGGACGGTCCCGCCGATCTTCTCCTTGATCATGGAGCTGATCTTGGCCCACGAGGTCTTGTCGGCGGGGTAGAAGTGGGCGTTCTGCAGACCCGCGAGGAACTGCCACAGCTTCTCGTAGGCGCGGTCGCCCTGCATGGCGGCGGAGGCGGACTCCGTCACGGGCAGCAGGTTGTACTGGCCGGTGAAGCGCAGGACGTTGGACTTGGTGTACACGAAGTCGAGGAACTTGCCCGCGAGTTCCCGGTTGCCGCCCTGGCTGAACGCCATCATCCAGTCGGCGACGCCCATGGTGGCGGTGGACAGGCCCTTGTAGCCGGGCAGCGGCGCCATCTCGTACTCGATGCCGTGGCCCTCGGCCTGCTGCATGAGGGTGGGGTGGCCGTTGAGCATGCCGACCTCGCCGCGCGTGAAGGCGTCGAAGACGTCCTGCCGGTTGGTGCGGGCCGGGTCGAGGCCGCCGACCAGGTCCTTGCCCACCAGCTCGTCGCGGAGCCAGGTGAACGCGTCGACGTTCTCGTTGGACGCGATGGTGTAGGCGCCGTTCTTGTCGGTGTAGCCGCCGCCGGCGCCCAGCATCCACAGGAACGTCTCGGCAGGGGCCTCCTCGGGGCCCAGCGGGAGGCCGAAGGGTATCTTCACGCCCGCCGCCTTGAGCTTGACGGCGGCGGCCTGGAGCTCGCCCCAGGTCTGCGGCGCCTTGGCGACGCCGGCCTTGGCGAACAGCTTCTTGTTGTAGAAGAGCAGCCGGGTGCTGGCCACGAACGGCAGGCCGTACTGCACGCGGTGCACCTCGCCCGCGCGGACCAGGCCGGTGATGAAGTCGGCCTGGGTGGGGATGGAGAGCATCTTGTCGACGCTGTACAGCTTGCCGGCGGCGGCGAAGTCGGCGTACGCGCCGATCTGCGCGATGTCGGGGGCCTTGCCGGCGGCGACCAGGTCGGCGACCTTCTTGTCGACCTCGGTCCAGCTGTAGACCTCGACGTCGACCTTGACGCCGCTGTGCTCCTTCTCGAACGCGTTCGCCAGGTCGTCCCAGTACTTCTTGGAGCTGTTGGCCGGTTTGTCACCGTAGTCGGCGGCGATCAACTTGAGCTTCTTGCTGCCGCCGGGGGTCGTGCCGCCGCACGCCGTCAGCGTGGGCGCCAATGCCGCCGTGGCGGCACCCGCCGCCGTCATCCCCAAGAACCGCCGCCGCTGCACTCCTGCTACCCACCTTGTGGTTCGTGTTCGTCCCGTGGAGACCGTGAATCTCTCCCCCCGGAGACCGTGGTTCTCATGGAGACCGTGAGTTTCTCCCGCGCGCCACCTTAAGGGCTACGTTTCCGGCGTTGCGCTTCGGTATCGCCGTAGTGGCCGTCCTCGCGGTCTTCCCCCAGGTCAGCGCGGACTGCTATGCACAGCGCGGACGCCCCGACGGCAGGACCGACGGCAAGGAGCCGTGAAGAGATGAAGCCCTCACGCACCTCACGCCCCTCACCCACCTCACGCACCGCCGAAGAACTCGCCACCCAGCCCGCCTGCTGGCGCCGCGCCGCCGGGACGGCCCGTACGGCGGGCGGCCTGCCCGTGCCGGGCGAGCGGGTGGCGGTGACGGGATGCGGCACGTCGTGGTTCATGGCGCAGGCGTACGCGGCGCTGCGGGAGGCGGCGGGCCAGGGCGAGACGGACGCGTACCCGGCGTCGGAGTTCCCCGTGCGGCGCCGCTACGACCGGGTCGTGGCCATCACCCGCTCCGGGACGACGACGGAGGTGCTGGACCTCCTCGGCCGGCTGACCGATCCGGCCACGACCATCACGGCAGACCCATCGCAACTCCCCCAAAGGCCTTCAGCGGAACATATCGCCATACCTTGGGCGGACGAGGAGTCGGTGGTGCAGACCCGGTTCGCCACCACCGCCCTCGCCCTCCTGCGCGCCGGGCTCGAACGGCACGGCGCGCTGCCGCCGGACGTCCGTACGGTCGCCGAGGCGGCCGCCCACGCGGAGGAGGCGCTGGCCGCCCCGCTGCCCCCGGCCGCCGTCCGGGCCGGGCAGTGGACGTTCCTGGGCCGGGGCTGGGCGTACGGCCTGGCGCAGGAGGCGGCGCTGAAGATGCGCGAGGCCGCGGGCGCGTGGACGGAGGCGTACCCGGCGATGGAGTACCGGCACGGCCCGGTGGCGATCGCGGGGCCGGGCCGGGTGACGTGGGGGCTGGGGCCGGTGCCGGAGGGCCTGGCGGCGGAGGTGGCCCGCGCGGGCGGCACGTACGAGGGGGTCGCGGGGCGCGACCCGATGGCGGAGCTGGTCCGGGCGCAGCGCCTGGCGGTGACGCTGGCGGAGCGCGCCGGCCGCGACCCGGACGCGCCCCGCAACCTGACGCGCAGCGTGATCCTGGACGGCTGACCGGGCCGGCGCGCAGGCCGGCCGGGGCCCCCGCCCGGCGAGTGGACTAGACCTTTCCATCCGTCCGCGCGAAACTACAGGCGTGAAACACGTCATCGCCCTCGACGTCGGCGGCACCGCCATCAAGGCCGCCCTCATCGGTGCAGACCACTCGCTGCTCCACGAGACCCGGCGCCCCACCGACCGCCACCGCGGCCCCGGCGCCGTCGTCGAGGGCATCCTCGCCCTCGCCGAGGAGCTCCACGCGCACGGCCTGCGCACGCTCGGCACCGCCGCGGCCGCCGCCGGCGCGGCCGTGCCCGGCATCGTGGACCCGGCCACCGGCACCGCCGTCTACGCCGCCAACCTCGGCTGGAAGGACGTACCGCTCCGCGACCTCCTGCGCGAGCGCCTCGGCGGCATCCCCGTCGCCCTCGGGCACGACGTCCGTACCGGCGGCCTCGCCGAGGGCCGTATCGGCGCCGGGCGCGGCGCCGGCCGCTTCCTCTTCGTGCCGCTCGGCACCGGCATCGCCGGCGCCATCGGCATCGACGGCCGCATCGAGGCGGGCGCCCACGGCGCCGCCGGGGAGATCGGCCACGTCGCCGTGCGCACCGGCACGGACGCCGTGGCGTGCGGCTGCGGCGGGCGCGGCTGTCTGGAGACGCTCGCCTCGGCGGCCGCCGTCTCGCGCGCCTGGGCGCGGGTGAGCGGCGACCCCGGCGCGGACGCGGCGGCGTGCGCCGCGGCTGTGGCGGCGGGCGACCCGCGCGCCCGCGCCGTGTGGCAGGAGGCGGTGGACGCCCTCGCCGACGGCCTGATCGTGGCGCTCAGCCTGCTCGACCCCGGCACCCTGATCATCGGCGGCGGCCTGGCGGAGGCCGGCGAGACGCTGTTCGCCCCGCTCCGGGAGGCGGTGCGGGAACGGCTCGCGTTCCGCACGATGCCCCGCATCGTGCCGGCGGCGCTGGGCGACCGCGCGGGCTGCCTGGGCGCGGGCCTGATGGCGTGGGACGCCCTGGAGACCGCCGGGACAGCTCTGCCCGGCCCCCGTACCCCCCACCACCCCAGCACCCCGAACCCCACCACTCCCACGGAGGTATCCGCCTGATGGTCGAACGAACGGTTCTCGCCGGCGCCCGCGTGGTGCTGCCGACCGGTGTCGTGGAGGGGGGCCGCGTCACGGTCGAGGGCGGACGCATCGTCGCCGCCGCCGGCGACGGACGCGCAGCGGCGGCGGAGTTCGTGCTGCCCGCGGACCACACCGTCGTCCCCGGCTTCGTGGACGTCCACTGCCACGGCGGCGGCGGGGCCTCCTTCTCGTCCGCCGACCACGACGAGGCCCTCACCGTCGTCCGCACGCACCGCGCGCACGGCACCACGACCCTCGTCGCGTCGACCGTCACCGGCGACCTCGACGACCTCGGCCGCCAGGCGTCCGTCCTCGCCGACCTCACCGAGCAGGGCGAGCTCGCCGGCATCCACTTCGAGGGCCCGTTCATCTCCCCGCACCGCTGCGGCGCGCACCAGCCGGAGCTGCTGCGCGAGCCGCACCCGGCGGACGTGCGCAAGCTGCTGGACGCGGCGCGCGGCGCCGCCCGGATGATGACGCTCGCGCCGGAACTGCCCGGCGGCCTGGACTCGGTGCGCCTGCTGGCCGAGAGCGGCGTGATCGCGGCGGTCGGCCACACCGACTCGTCGTACGAGGCGACGCGGGAGGCCGTCGACGCGGGCGCCACGGTCGCCACCCACCTCTTCAACGCGATGCCGTCGCTGCTGCACCGCGAGCCCGGCCCGGTCACGGCCCTGCTGGAGGACGAGCGGGTCACGGTCGAGCTGATCAACGACGGTACGCACCTGCACCCGGCCGTCCTGCAGCTGGCGTTCGCCCGCGCGGGCGCGGACCGGGTCGCGTTCATCACGGACGCGATGGGCGCCGCCGGCATGAGCGACGGCCCGTACCGCCTCGGCCCGATGGCGGTCGAGGTGCGCGACGGCGTGGCACGCATCAGCGAGGGCCCGACGGCGGGCTCCATCGCCGGCTCGACGCTGACGCTGGACACGGCGTTCCGGCGCGCGGTGACCGTCGACGGCCTGTCCCTCCCGGACGCCGTGCGGGCCCTGTCCGCGACCCCGGCCCGCCTGCTGGGCCTCGCCGACCGCGTCGGCTCGCTGGAGCCGGGCAAGGACGCGGACCTGGTGGTCCTCGACGGCGCGTACGAGGTCGTCGGCGTGATGCGCCGCGGCGCCTGGCTGGTACGCCCGGACTCGCCCCGAATGTCCGGCGACTGACGGCTGCTGACGCTGCCTCACCACAGCGGCGGCGGGCCCGAGGTCTGGGCCTGCCGCCGCTGTTTTGGCATGATCGCTGCGCATGTCCGCGACGCCGCCGAGGATGTCGGCCGGGCTGCCGTCCGCGAAACCGCCGCAGGGGCCGAGTCAACGAGAGAGGCGCAGATGATCCTCACGGTCACGCTCAACGCCGCGCTCGACCTGACCTACCGCGTACCCGTACTGACCCCGCACGCCGCGCACCGCGTCGCGCGGGTCACCGAACGGCCCGGCGGCAAGGGCCTGAACGTCGCCCGCGTCCTGGCCGCACTGGGCCACGAGACGGTGGCCACCGGCTTCGTCGGGGGCGCCACGGGCGAGGCCGTGCGCCGCCTGCTGGAAGAGAGCGCCGGCCCGCTGACGGACGCGCTGGTGCACGTCTCCGGCAGCACCCGGCGCACCGTCACCGTCGTGGAACCCGCCGGCGAATCCCCCGACCCGGCGGCGACGACGCTGCGCCTCGCCACCGAACCGACCCGCTTCGACGAGCCCGGCCCGCACATCACGCCCGAGGAGTGGGCGGCGTTCGGCGAGCGGTACGCGCGCCTGCTGCGGGACGCCCGCGTGGTGGCGCTGTGCGGCAGCCTGCCGCCGGGCGTGCCGGTGGGCGCGTACGCGCACCTCGTACGGCAGGCGCGGGCGCACCACGTCCCCGTGCTGCTGGACACCGCCGGGGAACCGCTGCGCCGCGGCATCGCGGCCCGCCCCGACGCGGTGAAGCCCAACACGGCGGAGCTGGCGGCCCTCACGGGCTCCACGGACCCGCTGCGCGCCGCGCAGGACGCCCGCCGCCGGGGCGCGCACGTGGTGGCGGCGTCCCTGGGCCCCGACGGCATGCTGGCGGTCACGCCCGAGGGCACGTGGCTGGCGGCCCCGCCCCGCCCGCTGTACGGCAACCCGACGGGCGCCGGCGACTCGGCCGTGGCGGCCCTGCTCGCCGGCTGGCTGGAGGGCCGGCCGTGGCCGGACCGGCTGGCGGACGCGGTGGCACTGTCGGCGGCGACGGTACGGGCGCCCGCGGCGGGCGAGTTCGACGCGAAGACGTACGACGACCTGCGCGACCGGATCCGCGTGTCGCCCCTGTAACCGGCGTAACGCCTCGCCGCGCTGGGAAGAGCAGTGCTCATGACACTCGTCCGCACCGGCGACCTCATCGGCGAGGCGCGCGCCGCCGGCAGGGCCGTCCTGGCCTTCAACGTCATCACCGTCGAGCACGCCGAGGCCGTCGCGGCGGGCGCCGAGGCGGCGGGCGCGCCCGCCGTCCTCCAGGTCTCGGAGAACGCCGTGAAGTTCCACGGCGGCCGGCCCGGCCCCCTCGCTGCCGCCACAGCCGCCGTCGCCCGCGCGGCCGCCGTCCCCCTCGCCCTGCACCTCGACCACGTGGAGAGCGAGGAGTTGCTGCGCTCGGCCGCCGTGCACGGCTTCGGCTCCGTCATGTTCGACGCCTCCCGCCTGCCGTACGCCGACAACGTGAAGGCGACGGCGGAGGCGGTCCGCTGGGGCCACGCCCGCGGCATCTGGGTGGAGGCGGAACTGGGCCGCATCGGCGGCAAGGCGGGCGACGCCCACACACCGGGCGTCCGCACCGACCCGGCCGAGGCGGCGGCCTACGTCACGGACACCGGCGTGGACGCCCTCGCCGTGGCCGTCGGCAGCACGCACGCCATGACGGAACGCACCGCCACCCTGGACCACACCCTGATCGCAGCCCTCCGCACGGCAGTCCCGGTCCCGCTCGTCCTGCACGGCTCCTCGGGCGTCCCGGACGAGGAACTACGCCGCGCCGTCCAGTCCGGCATCACAAAAATCAACGTCGGCACGGCCCTGAACAGGGCCTACAGCGCCGCTGTACGCGCCTACCTGGAGACCCACCCCACGGTGGTGGACCCCCGGAAGTACCTCGCGCCGGCGCGTAGGGCGATGGCGGAGACGGTGACGGCGTACCTGCGGGCTACTTGCTGAGCCAGATCTGGTCGAGGTGCACTTCGCACCGGTTGCCGGGCTCGCAGGAGAGCTTGATGACGTTGGTGCCCTTGTTGAGGTCGATGTTGGCCCAGGTGTTCTTCCACCCGGCCTCCCAGTCGCCCTCCTTCGTGCCACCGAAGTTGTTCATGCGGATGGCGCGGGTGTCGCCCTTGCCGTTGGCGGTGATCGTGAGGTCGGCGTCCTTGCCGGGCACGCCGTAGCGGACATTGAGCTTGTACGTCGCGGCCGCGTCCACGTCCACGGTCCACTCGACGGCGGCACCCACCGAGTTCATCCCGGTGATGTACAGACCACCCTCGGACTGAGCGCCCTTGACGGTCCTCTCGGTCGTGGCGCCACCGCTGAGCTTGAGCGTCGCGGCGTCGCGCTTCAGCAGTCCGGCCGCCGAGGGGTTCTTGGACTTGTCGTCCTTGCCCTGCTTCTTGTCCTCGTCGTCCTTCTGCTTGCCCGAGTCGTCCTGGTCCTTGCCGTTGTTCTGGGTGACGACCTTGTCGCTGCTGCCGCCGGCCTGGCCGCCCTTGTCGTCCGAGCTGTTGGTCATCATCGCGACGCCGATGCCGCCCGCCACGACCACCACGACGGCTATCGCGGCTATGAGCAGCCCGCGCCGCTTCGGCCGGGCCGCGCCGGGCGCGGGCTGGGCGGCGTGGCCGGACCGGGCGGGCGTGCCGCCCGGGAGGGTCTCGGGTGCCGCGTAGTGCGGGTTCGGCTGCCGGGCGGCGGACTGCTGGCCGCCGTACGTGCGTGAGCCGACCGGGCGCACCTGGTTGTACGACGTGCGCGGGACGCCCGGCTGGCGGGCGGCGCGGCCGTCGTCGGTCTGCCCGTCACCGCCCTCCGAGCGGTACAGGTAACCGAACGGGTCGTCGTTCTCCGGCGTCCCGGTGCCGTTCGTACCGGCCGTCATCCCTGTCACTCCCCACATGGTGCTGCCCATCGGCTGCCCACGCTCGTACGCTCAACGGTCGGCGGCGCTGCCGCACCGGCGCAGCCTACCCCGAGCCGGGCGGACCACGCCGGGCGGCAGTCGTACGGAACGGGTGTAAAAACGGTCGTAAAGCAGGCGTAAGTCAGCTGTAAGTGCACAAGCGACCCGCGCACCACGGCGTGCGGCCCGGCGCGCGTCGGCCGACGTGTCAGCCCGCGCGTCTGCCCGCCTTGGCGCGCGACCGCTTCTCCCGGTACATGCGCTGGTCGGCGGAGTGCAGCACCTCGTCCGCGGACATGCCGCAGCCCGCCCAGCCGATGCCGAAGCTGGCCCCGACCCGTACCGCCCTGCCGTCGACCCGCATGGGCGGCAGGATCGCGTTGCGCAGCCGCTCCGCGAGGTCCTCCGCGTCGGCCAGTCCCAGGCCGTCGGCGAGGACGACGAACTCGTCGCCGCCGAGGCGCGCGACCGTGTCGCCGTCGCGGACACCGTTGCTGAGCCGCCGCGCGACCTCGATCAGCACCGCGTCACCGGTGTGGTGCCCGTACTGGTCGTTGATCGACTTGAAGCCGTCCAGGTCGCAGAAGAGGACGGCCAGGCCCTTGGCGCCGTCCGCGCCATCGGCGTCCGGCGCCACGACGTGCTCGTGGTGGTCGTAGGCGTGCCGGTCGTAGCCGGCGCCGTACTCCTCGGGCGGGAAGTCGGGCGCGTACTCGCACCCGGCGTCCGCGCCGAAGCCGTGCGCGGCACCGCCGGCCACCGCGTCGAGCCCGTGGCCGTGGCCATGACCGTGGCCGTGGATGGCCACGCCGTCGCCGTCCACGAAGCCGTCCCGGAAGCCCTCCGGGTACGCGCCCGGGTACGCCCCCTGGAACGTGCCCTCGTACACGCCCGAGGGGGCACCCGCGTGTGCGCCCTGGTGCGCGCCCTGCGGCGCCGTGAGCGCCGGCGCGTGCGTCTCGCTGCCCGGCGGCCGGCCGCACAGCCGGGCTGCGAGGCGCGCGCGCAGCTCGGCGCTGTTGGGCAGGCCGGTCAGCGAGTCGTGGCTGGCGCGGTGCGCCAGCTGGAGCTCGTGCCGCTTGCGCTCCTCGATGTCCTCCACGTGGGTGAGGAGGAACCGTGGCCCGTCGGCGGCGTCGGCGACGACGGAGTTGCGCAGCGAGACCCAGACGAACGTGCCGTCGCGGCGCGCCAGGCGCAGCTCGGCGCGGCCGCCCTCGGCGGACGTGCGCAGCAGCGTGCCGATGTCGTCGGGGTGCACGAGGTCGGAGAAGGAGTAGCGGCGCATCTGGGAGGCGGAGCGGCCCAGCAGCCGGCACAGGGCGTCGTTGGTGCGGTGCAGCCGGCCGTGCTGGTCGCCGCCGAGCTCGGCGATGGCCATGCCGCTGGGCGCGTACTCGAACGCCTGCCGGAAGCTTTCCTCACTGGCCCGCAGCGCCTGCTGTTCGCGTTCGAGCCGGACCAGGGCGCGTTGCATGTTTGCGCGAAGACGAGCATTACTGATCGCAATCGCCGCCTGGGAGGCGTACATCTGGAGCGCCTCACGGCCCCAGGCGCCGGGGCGGCGGCCGTTGCGCGGCTTGTCGACGGATATGACGCCGAGGAGCTCGCCGCCGGCCGGGCCGGTGGTGAACATGGGCGCGAAGAGGCGGTCCATGGGGTGCCACTCCTCCGCGAAGCGCGGCGCGGGCCCGCCGGTGTGCCACTGGGGGACGTCGTCGTCGTCGAGGACCCAGCCCTCGGTGTACGGGATGAAGCGGAGGTCGCCCCACTGCTCGCCCATGGCCAGCCGCCGCTCCCAGGACACCCGGGAGCCGACCCGCCCGGCCATCAGGGCCTCCGCGCTGGCGCTGCCGGCCACGGCGGCGACGACGAGATCGCCGTCGGGGCGGACGAGGTTGACGGCCGCGAGCTCGTAGCCGAGGCCGGCGACCACGCCGTCGGCGACGGTCTGCAGGGTGTCCGCGAGGCTGCGCGCGGTGTTCAGGTCCGCGATCGCCTTATGGACCTGCCTCAAGGTCGCCAGGCGGACATACGGCTCCGACTCGGTCTCCATAGCTCGCTCTCCCCCGAGACCTCGACAGCATCTCCAGACTTGTACGTGTGGCTCGTCCGTTTACCGGGCCACTGAATCACAGCGAGCTGACCACCCGGTACACAGGGTCAACAATTACCGCCCTATGTGACTCATGTCACATGATCGGATGAACGTCGCCTACTGGCGTTCGAGCGGCCTTTTATGCTTCGTGAACGCAAATCGCCGGGTCGGGCACATGCCGCCCGCATACCTCCCCACCTGCGACGACATGGCCGGAGCAGACCCGGATGAACGGCGTGCGACGAACAGCGGAACAGCATGTGAACACGGTCGGCGCGGACCTCCGCAAAGGACCGGCGCGGGCCCTAGGACCCGTCTGGTCCCCCAGCCCGATGCGCCGCCCGGGCCGGGCGAGCTAGCGTGCGGAATGTGTTGCAGACGACTTCGGCTCCCTCGGCCCCCGAGACCGGCATAGCTCATTCTGAAGGAGTGACCGCCGACGAATTCCGCGCCGCCCTCGCCCGCCTCGCCGCGGGCGTGGTGCTGGTGACCGCGCACGACCCCGAGGACGGGCCGCGCGGCGAGGACGTCGGGATGACGGCCACGTCCTTCATCTCCGTGTCCCTGGACCCGCCCCTGGTGCTGATCAGCGTCCGCGACGGCTCCCGCATGGACGAGCTGCTGGAGCGGCAGCCCCTGTGGGCGGTCTCCGTGCTCTCCGAGAGCCAGCGGCACATCGCCGGGCGGTTCGCGATGAAGGGCCGGGTCAGCGACCGACTGCTGTTCGAGGACATCGCCTACGAGCGGGGCGCGGCCAGCAGCGCGCCGCTGGTGCGGGGCGCGCTCTCCGTCCTGGAGTGCCGGACGGAACAGCGGGTGCGCGCCGGGGACCACACGCTGGTGGTGGGCCGGGTGCTGCGCGCGGACGCGCCGCCGACGGAGAGCGGCCCCCTCGGGTACTTCCAGGGCAAGTACCGCCGCGTCACGTAAGAGGCCGTGGGGGCGGTGGGGGCGGTCGGCGAGGGGCGTCAGCCCCAGTCGCGCCCGGTGCGGCCCCGCTTGGTCTCGCCGCGCTGCTTCTTCTCGCGCAGCCGCCGCTCGTTGATGCCGCGCGGGATCTTCGTGGGCCGCCGCTTCCGGGGCGGGGGCGCCGACGCCTCGGCCAGCAGCGCCGCCAGCCGTACGGCCGCCGCCTCGCGGTTGCGCCACTGCGAACGGTGCTCGGAGGACCGTACGGCCACCACGCCGTCGACGAGCTGGCCCGCGAGCCGCTCCAGGGCGCGCTCCTTCCACACCTCGGGCAGGGCCTGCGTCGCGGCGAGGTCGAAGCGCAGCTCCACCTGGCTGTCGCTGGTGTTCACATGCTGGCCGCCCGGCCCGGAGGAACGCGAGAAACGCCACATGAGCTCGGCCTCGGGCAGCGAGACGGAGCCACGGATGACGTAGGGACCGGACATGTGTCCCATGTTCCCCCGGCGGGCGGGCCGGCGTCACATCGTTTTGTCGGGCGCGACTGGAACCCGGGGCGGGGGGATCGGCGTTTACCGGGGTGACTGCGTGCCGCAGGGCCGCATCGCAGCACCGACGTATCGAAGTACCGATGCATCCGACGAAAGGGACACATCCCATGGCTGTAAGCCTGTCCAAGGGCGGCAACGTCTCCCTCACCAAGGAGGCCCCCGGCCTGGCGGCCGTCACGGTCGGCCTCGGCTGGGACGTCCGCACCACCACGGGCACGGACTTCGACCTCGACGCGAGCGCCATCGCCGTGAACGCGGCGGGCCGGGTCTACTCCGACGCCCACTTCGTCTTCTTCAACAACAAGTCGACGCCGGACCAGTCCATCGTCCACACCGGCGACAACCGCACGGGCGAGGGCTCGGGCGACGACGAGCAGATCAACGTCAACCTGGCGGCCCTCCCGGCCGACGTCGCCAAGATCGTCTTCCCGGTCTCCATCTACGACGCCGAGCAGCGCGGCCAGAACTTCGGCCAGGTCCGCAACGCCTACATCCGCGTCGTCAACCAGGCCGGCGGCGCCGAGATCGCCCGCTACGACCTGAGCGAGGACGCGGCCACCGAGACGGCGATGGTCTTCGGCGAGCTCTACCGCAACGGCGCGGAGTGGAAGTTCCGCGCGGTCGGCCAGGGCTACGCGTCGGGCCTCGTGGGCATCGCGAAGGACTTCGGCGTCAACGTCTGAGGCGCGGGCGGGGGGTGGGGCCGCGCCCGGCTCCACCCCCGTTCCTGTCGCGTGCTGCGCCGTCAGGCGGCGGTGCGGGTGAAGAACTCCAGGTTGTGGCCGTCGGGGTCGTTGACGTAGAAGCCCCGGCCGCCGTGCATGGCGTTCAGCTCACCGGACCGCTTGTGGTACGGGTCGGCCCAGTACTCCAGGCCCTTCTCGACCACGCGGGCGTGAATGGCGTCGAACTCCTCGTCGCTGACGTGGTAGGCGAGGTGCTGCATCTGGATCTGGTCGCGCGGGATGAAGTGGTCCGCGTAGTCGATCGTCACGCCGTTCTCCACGACGACGGCGGCGAACGGCCCGTTGACCGCCGGCTCCGGGGCGCCGATGAGCTCGGCGAAGAACCGGGCCGCCACAAAGCGGTCACTGCTGTTGACGACGGTGTGGTCCAGACGGACGGGCATCGGTGGCTCCTCGACGAGCTGACGTGTGTAAGGGTCTCTCTCGACTTGCACCTATGACAGTACGCGGAGGGCGCCGCTCCCGCATCAGACCGGGGCCCTAGGCCGCACAGTTGCACGCGCACGGTCGTACGGCCTGCCCCCCTGCTCGAACGGCCTCGGTCTCAGGTGAGGTTCTCCTGCGCCCACCGCGAGACCCCGCCCAGCGCGGCCGCCGCCCTGTCGACGGCGCCGGTGGCGACGGGCTGGCCGGCCTGGCCGTCGTAGCCCTGGAGGCCCGTCTCCGCCTCGACCATCCGCGCAACGCGGTACAACTCCTCGGCCGCCCGCCGGGCGTCCGGTCCGGCGTGGCGGTAGGCCACCTGGAGCGCGGCCGAGTCGCCGTCGTAGTCCAGTTGCAGATAGCCCGGCGGCGCCGTACGGCACAGCGTCAGGCAGGACGGGTACTCCTCGCACTCGACCGGTCCACCCACAGCCTCGCCCACCCGTCGCACGAGCCGCTCCCACACCGCGCGCTGACCGGCGGTCAGCCTCATCGGCTCGGGGTCGGCGTCCGGGTCGTACGCCGCGTTGATGTCGTCCAGCACCTCGTCATAGGTGCGGCCGGCAGGGACGCGCAGGAAGTGGATCTCGTAGGGCACCATCCGTAGCGTACGGACCGCCGTGCCCCGTGCCTCACTCCAGCGTGCAGGCGACGCACCGCACGGCGAAAGGCCGGCCCCCTTCGCCGACCATCACCGTCTCGCCGCGCCCCGCGCACACCGTGCACCCGCGCCAGGCCCCACGGCCCCGCGCCCGTCCCCGCGCGGCCTCGCGTTTCCGGTGGAAACGCACCACGTCCGCCTGCCGGGGGTCGGCCCACTCCCGCGGCCGCTGAATCCCGTACCCGGAGTCACTGTCGGCCATGCGAAACCCCTTCGTCGACGAACGTGGGGGGACTGTACCGCCCGGCCACCCGCCCCGGACCGCGTTGTCAGTGGCCCGTGCCATCGTGGGTCCCATGCTTGCGATCCGCGTGGAGACGGAGAACGGCCGGCGGTACGTGGAGCCGGCGGCCGGCGAACTCGACGGCCTGGTGCGCCGCATAGGCGGCGACGGCGACCGGTTCCTCGTCGTCCAGCGCGTCCCCGACCTGCCCGACGTCTTCATACAGGTGTGGCACGAGGAGAGCGGCGACTACCTGCTGGAACACCGCGCCGGCGACCCCGGCCGCCACTTCCAGGTGGCGCTGGACGACCCCGGCACGGTCGCCGCCACGATGACCGCCTGGGCGCGCCTGGCGCCGGACTGGGATGCCGGCCTCGCATGGGAGCCGCTCGCCTTCCCGCCCGCGGCCCCCGTACCGCCGCTGGAGCTGGACGAGGCGGAGCGCAGGGATCTGGAGGAGTGCGTCCGTACGGCACTGGCCGGTGGCTACGTGACGCGCGACGGCCTGGCCGAACTGGCCGAGGACCACCTCGTGTCGGGCGACCGGCGCCCCGTCACGCCGGACCAGGCCCGTCACCTGGCCGACCGCATGTGGCTGGAGCGCGTCGCCGAACAGGCCGGCTGGCCCGTCGAGACGGACCCGGACCGCGTCCACCGCGCCTTCACCGCCCTGGAGTCCACGGGCGTCACCGCGCGCGAGAACTTCACGTGCTGCTCCACCTGTGGTCACGCGGAGATAGCCGAGTCGGGGGCCCCGGACGCCCGCGGGTTCGTCTTCTTCCACCACCAGAGCACGGACGCCGTGGCAGCCGGGCACGGCCTCACGCTCCACTACGGCGGCTTCGACGACTCGCCGGAGACGACGACGGCGGTCGGCCACGAGGTCGTGGCGGCGCTGCGGGCGGAGGGCCTGACGGTGGAGTGGGACGGCGACGCGCGGAAGGCCATTACGGTGGCACCGCTGACGTGGCAGAAGCGGCTGGTGGGATAGGAGCGACGCGACACATGGTCTTCGGGAGGAACGCGGCGAGGCGCGGGGACACCGAGCCCGGCCTGCCGGTGGCCGACTGGCGTGACGTCCGGCGCTTCGTCGTCGACATCGTGGAGCGCGAGGCCGGCCCCGGCCGGAAGCGCCCGGTGCTGGGCTCGGGCGGCAACGCGATACGCGTCCCCCGCCGTGTCGGGCAGGACCGTGTGAAGCAGCCGTGCGCGTTCGTGGGGTCCGGCACGGTCGGCGTCCGTGACACCGGCAGGGTGGTCTACGCGGACCAGGAGCGGCAGCGGGTGCTGTGCCGCCTCGACGAGGTGCCGGGCGAAAGCGGCGGGGACGAGCGGCGCTACGTCGTGCGCGACGGGGAGGGCCGGGAGATCGGCACGGTCCGCCGGGTCCCGCCCTCGAACGCGGTGGTCCGCCACACGTGGCGCATCGAGCAGCCGGGCCGGCCGGAGATCGTGGGCCGCAACAAGTGGGTGGCGGTGCCACGGCAGGAGGTACCGGCCCGCGCACTCGGCACGCTCCTCGGCGGCATGCTCGACTCCGCCCTCTCCTTCGGCGCCGAGGAAGGCGACCAGCCGCGGGAACGGACGCTGCTGTGGCTGGCGGACGAGGAGGAAGTGATGCAGTCCACCGGGCCCGACTTCCGCATCGAGGCCGCCTGGCTGGACCGTCGCCTGGCGTTCGCGGTGGCGTGCCTCGGCGACCGCTGAAGCGGGCCGGGGCCCGGCTCGCTACCGTTCCCGGGCGGTGGATTTCTACATCTCCCGGGCGGCGGAGGTGAGCGACATGTCCGCGTAGCGTTCGCCCGCCACCCGGCCGGCGATCGGCTCCAGCAGCGCCAGTTCCCCGGCGGTGAGCGTGATGCGCGTGGCGGCCGCGTTCTCCAGGAGGCGGGCGCGCTTCCGGGTGCCGGGGATCGGCACCACGGTCAGGCCGTGCACCTCGGCCCGTTGCTGCACCCAGGCCAGGGCGATCTGCGCCGTGGTCGCGCCCCGCTCGGCCGCGATCCGGTGCAGGGGCGCCAGGAGAGCGGCGTTCGCCCGGGCGTTGTCGCCGGTGAACCGCGGCAGCAGCTGCCGGAAGTCGCCGCCGGAGAGGTCCTTGTGCGCGTCGGCGAAGGCACCGGTCAGGAAGCCCCGCCCGAGCGGCGAGTACGGTACGAACGCGACCCCGAGCTCCGCGGCGGCGCCCACCGCGCTGCGTTCGACGTCCCGGCTGAAGACCGACCACTCCGTCTGGAGGGCCGTGATCGGGTGCACGGCGTGCGCCTCCCGCAGCTCCGCGCCGGTGACCTCGCTCAGGCCGAGGTACTTGACCTTGCCCTCCCGGACGAGGTCGGCCATGGCGCCGACCGATTCGGCGAGCGGCACCTCGGGGTTGCGGCGGTGCATGTAGTAGAGGTCGATGACGTCGGTGCCGAGCCGGCGCAGGCTCGCCTCGACGGCCTTCCTGATGTAGCCGGGGTCGTTGCGGATGGCCCGGTACGAGGGGTCGTCGGCGCGGTACTCGAAGCCGAACTTGGTGGCGAGGGTGATCTCGTCGCGGTGCGCGGCGACGAACGGCGCGAGGAACTCCTCGTTGGCGCCGGCCCCGTACATGTCGGCGGTGTCGATGAGGGTGACGCCCGCCTCGACCGTGGCCTCCAGCGTGTCGCGGGCAGCGGCGGTGTCCGTCTCCCCGTAGGCCGCGCTGATGCCCATGGCGCCGAAGCCCTGGATGCCGACGAGGGGGCCGCCGGTGCCGAGTTCGGTCCTGCGTATCTGTTCGGTGGTGTTGCTCATGGTGGCGCTCAGGCCCCTTCCGGCGCCCGGTGGGCACCCGCATAGAAATCGATCTTTGCGTCGAGCACGGCGACGGTGTCCTGGAGCTCCGCGATGCGCGTGAGGACCTCCTGGCGGGTCCGCTCCAGGATGTCCCGCCGTTCGTCGTAGGTGGCCTCGCCCTCGAGGACCAGTTCCGCGAACCGCACCATGTCGGCCACCGGCATCCCGGTCAGCCGCAGCCTGCGCACGAAGTCGAGCCAGTCCAGGTCCCGGTTGCCGAACAACCGTTGCCCACTGTGCGACCGCTCGACCTGCGGCATCAGCCCGATCTGCTCGTACCAGCGCAGCGTGTGGGCCCTGAGCCCGGTGAACGCCGCCACCTCACTGATCGTGTACCGGTCCTGGCCGTCGGGCCGGGGGTGGTCCGACCCGGCGGCCACACAGATGTCGTTCGCCGTCATGCCGATCACGCTAGGACCTTCAAGTGCACTTGAAGCAAGAAGACGGTGGTAGCACACCATGGCACCACGTGGCACCACGCCGCGCCGACCACCGTTTCCCCAGGTCAGGCAGCACAGCAAAGCCCCCGACACTTCGATGACACCATCGGGGGTTGCATGTGGCACCAAAGTGGTGCCACACTAACGTCATGGATCTGACTCCGTATGTCGACACCCTCCGCCGTGAACTCGCGGTGGCCGCCGAAGCCGGCGGGGACGATGCCCGCGAGCTGGCCGAGCGGCTCACCACTCCGCTGGAGTCGGCGACCCGCCTGACCATGCTCAACGTGCTCTCCGCCGCGATGGACGAGATCACCCGCGAACTCGCCCCCGGCTCGGTCGACGTACGGCTGCGCGGACTCGACCCCGACTTCGTCGTGACGCTCCCGCCCTCCCACGGCGGCTCCGCCGAGGCCGCGGCGGCCGCCGGGCCCGCCGAGCCGCTCGCGGCCCCCGCCCCGCCGCCCGCCGACGGCGACGAGGGCGGTACGGCCCGCGTGAATCTGCGCCTGCCGGCGCACCTCAAGGCGCGCGCCGAGGAGGCGGCGAGCCGTGAGGGCCTGTCGGTCAACGCCTGGCTGGTACGGGCCGTGTCGGCCGCGGTCGACGGCGGCACCCGGCCGCGTGCGCCGCAGAAGACCCACACCGTCGGGCAGAGCATCACGGGCTGGGTGCGCTGACCGCACCGCCCGCCCCTCCCCCTTCACACCACGTCACACCACGTCCCACCTGCGGGGACGCCCCCACGACCCAAGAGGACGGTACAGCCATGCCTTCTTTCGCCACTCCCGAGCCGATCGCGGTCACGGCGCAGGTCGAGGCCGGTTCCATCCGGTTCGCCGCGAGCGACCGCTCCGACACCGTCGTCGAGGTGCGGCCCCGCGACCCGAAGAAGGACCTCGACGTGCGGGCCGCCGACCAGACCGAGGTCACGTACGCGAACGGTGCGCTGACGGTCCGGACGCCCAAGCCGCGCTACCTCGTCGGCCGCACCGGGGTCGTCGACGTCACCGTCGAACTGCCCACGGGTTCGCGCGTCGACACGACCGGCGCCTGGGCCCAGGTCGTGGGCGAGGGCCGGCTCGGCGAGGTCCGCGTGAAGACCTCGTCCGGGGACGCCCGCCTCGACACGACCGGCCCGCTGAAGCTGACCGCGTCGCACGGCACCATCACGGTCGGCCACGTCCAGGGCCCGGCCGAGATCACCACCAGCTCGGGCAGCCTGCGCGCCGGCGTCCTCGACGGCCCGGCCGTCCTGAAGAACTCGCACGGCAGCACGACCGTCGACGCCGCCCTCGGCGAGCTGCGGGTGAGCGGCGCCCACGGCGACATCGAGGTCCGGCGCGCCGCGGGCTCGGTCACCGCCACCACCGCGCACGGCACCGTGCGCGTCGGCGAAGCGGTTCGCGGCACCGTGCAGCTGGAGACCTCCTACGGCTCCATCGAGGTCGGTGTCCGCGAGGGCACCGCCGCCTGGCTCGACGTCAGCTCCGGCTCGGGCCAGGTCCGTAACACGCTGACCGCGACCGAGGGCCCGGACCAGGCCGAGGAGACCGTCGAGGTCCGCGCCCGGACCCGGCACGGCAACATCGACATCCTCCGCGCCAAGGCGTGAGCGCTCCCCTCCTCGGCACCACCCGTCACCCGCCGCCACGACCTCCGAACGGGAGGGCCCCATGGGCTCCTTTGTCATGCTCACAACCAGCCGTGCGGACGGCCGGCAGCCGTCCACCGCCACCTCCGCCGCCATCTCCGCCACCAACCTGCGCAAGTCCTACGGCGACAAGCTCGTCCTCGACGGCATCGACCTGCACATCCCGGCCGGCAGCATCTTCGCGCTGCTCGGCCCCAACGGCGCCGGCAAGACCACCGCCGTCAAGATCCTCTCCACCCTCGTCTCCCCCGACGCCGCCTCCGGCGACATCCGCATCGCCGGCCACGACCTCGCCACCGACCCCCAGGCGGTCCGCGCCGCCATTGGCGTCACCGGCCAGTTCTCCGCCGTCGACGGCCTGATCACCGGCGAGGAGAACATGCTCCTCATGGCGGACCTCCACCACCTGTCCCGCCGCGAGGGCCGCCGCACCGCCGCACGGCTCCTGGAACGCTTCGACCTCGTCGACGCCGCGAAGAAGCCGGCCTCCACCTACTCCGGCGGCATGAAGCGCCGCCTCGACATCGCCATGACCCTCGTCGGCGACCCGCGCATCATCTTCCTCGACGAACCGACCACCGGCCTCGACCCACGCTCCCGCCACACCATGTGGGGCATCATCCGCGAACTCGTCACCGGCGGCGTCACCGTCTTCCTCACCACGCAGTACCTGGAGGAGGCCGACGAGCTCGCCGACCGCATCGCCGTGCTCCACAACGGCCGGATCGCCGCCGAGGGCACCGCCGCGCAACTCAAGCGGCTCGTCCCCGGCGGGCACGTCCGCCTCCGCTTCACCGACCCGGCCGCGTACCGGTCCGCCGCCATGGCACTGCCCGAGGCCGGCCGGGACGACGAGTCCCTCACCCTCCAGCTCCCCAGCGACGGCAGCCAGCGCGAACTGCGCTCGATCCTCGACCGGCTGGACTCGGCCGGTATCGAGGCCGACGAGCTGACCGTGCACACGCCCGACCTCGACGACGTGTTCTTCGCCCTGACCGCCCAGGAGACCGCCCGATGAGCTCCCTCTCCCTCGCCCTCCGCGACTCGTCCACGATGCTGCGCCGCAACCTCCTGCACGCCCGGCGCTACCCCTCCCTCACGCTGAACCTGCTCCTCACGCCGGTCATGCTGCTGTTGCTCTTCGTCTACGTCTTCGGCGACGTGATGAGCGCGGGCATCGGCGGCGGAGGCGCGGACCGCTCCGCGTACATCGCCTACCTCGTGCCCGGCATCCTGCTGATGACCATCGGCGGCACCGTGGTCGGGACGGCGGTGTCCGTCTCCAACGACATGACCGAAGGCATCGTCGCCCGCTTCCGCACGATGGCGATCCACCGCGGTTCGGTGCTCGTCGGGCACGTCGTCGGCAGCGTGCTCCAGTCCGTCATGAGCGTCGTCCTCGTGGGCGCCGTCGCCGTGGCCATCGGCTTCCGCTCCAAGGACGCCGGCCCCCTCGAATGGCTCGCGGCGTTCGGCCTGCTCGTCCTCTTCGCCACCGCCCTCACCTGGATAGCGGTCGGCATGGGCCTCGTCAGCCCGAACGCGGAGGCCGCGAGCAACAACGCCCTGCCGATGATCCTGCTGCCGCTCCTGTCCAGCGCGTTCGTCCCGGTCGATGCCATGCCCGGCTGGTTCCGGCCGGTCGCCGAGTACCAGCCGTTCACGCCCGCCATCGAGA
The DNA here is from genome assembly GCF_014654785.1 of Streptomyces mashuensis. Lineage (GTDB taxonomy): Bacteria > Actinomycetota > Actinomycetes > Streptomycetales > Streptomycetaceae > Streptomyces > Streptomyces mashuensis. The sequence goes on along the minus strand of NZ_BNBD01000005.1, from coordinate 125,578 downwards.
CCCTGCGCGGCCTGCTGCTCGGCACCAGGATCGGCCACAACGGCTGGCTCGCGGTCGCCTGGTGCGTGGGCCTCGCGGTGCTCGGCTACGCCTGGTCGACGTCGACGTTCCACCGCGACGGGAAGTGAGACCGGCCCCGTCCGGCGAGCGGCCGGTCAGCCGGTCATGGGGGCGCAGCGCATGCCGATGTAGACGCAGCGTGTGCCGTCGGGCAGGGCGGAGAAGACCACCGGCGTGTAGTCCGTACTGAAGGCCGAACCCACGCCCGTGCCGGCGAAGGCCGTCCCCGTGACCGGCAGCAGGTCGATCCCAAGGGGCTTCGAGAAGTCCTTCATGCCGTCGACGAATTCGTAGAGCGCGTGCCCGGCGCCGTCCTTCTCGGTCACCGTGATGACCACGCCCTCGCGCCGGTACGTACCGACGAGCGGTGCCCAGTCCACCACGGGCGGCGTGGCCGGCGGGGCGAAGGGCTCCGGCATGGCCACCCCCGCCAGATCGGCGAGCAGCTCGCGGTAGAGCGCCGCGTACACCTCGCGCGCACCGCCGCCGTTGGTGAGCAGCGCGACGGCGACGCCGGCCGACGGCACCACGCGCAGGTAGCCGTACTGCCCGATGGAGGCGCCGTCGTGACCGTATCCCTCGACACCGTTCCAGTCGTACAGGGTCCAGCCCAGGCCCCAGCCGTCCGAGCTGACCGTCCACTTGTCGGGGCAGTCCACCACCCGGCGCTGCATCAGGGCGACCGTCCCCTCGGAGAGCACGCGGGTGCCGTCCTCGGCCACACCGCCGGCCAGGTGCATCCGTGCGAACCGGGCGAGGTCGCCCGCGGTGGCGATGACCCTGCCGTACGGGCCCGCCGACCGCGGCATCATGTCCCACTCCGGTGCCGGTGCAGGATCCTGGCCCGGCTCGCCCAGGTGCCCCATGGCTGCGCGGAAGCGCAGCGCCTCTTCGGGCAGGGTCATGGTGTGCGTGAGACCGAGCGGGGTCAGCAGCAGGTCCTTGAGCGCTTCGTCCCACGTCGTGCCGGTCACCACCTCGACGATCCGGCCGAGCACGTTGTAGCCGACGCTGCTGTACGAGATCGCGGTGCCGGGCGGGCAGTCGAGCGCGACGTCCTTCGCGGCCTCGACGTACTTGGCGAGGCAGTCGTCGCCGCGCCCGCTGTCGTGGTTGAAGTCGCAGGTGAGCCCGCTCGTGTGGCTGAGCAGGCGGCGGATGGTGATCATCCTGGTCGTTTCGGGGTCACCGACCGAGAACTCCGGCAGCACGTCCGTGACCGGCGCGTCCAGTTCGAGCCGGCCGGACTCGACGAGCTGCATCACCAGGGTGGCCGTGTAGAGCTTGGCTATCGAGCCCATCTGGAAGACCGAGTCGGTCGTCGTCTCCACGCCCGTGCCGCGGTGCAGGACGCCACTCGCCCATGCGTGGACGGTTCCGTCGACGAGAACGGCCAAGGACGCTCCCGGCACGTGGTGCTCGGCGCAGAGCTGGTCGAGGCGGGCCTGCCACCGGGCGAGATCCAGCTTCCGCCCGGCCGAGTTCCGGGTCCCCCATGCCCCTTCGACGCTCCAGTTGCCCTGTTCGTCAAACTTCATACCGTTCCGCACAGTTGACTCCCCCTCGACGCAAGGCGTTCTCGCGATGCGAACACTGTACGCATCAGCGATCACCGTTCGCAAGGTGCGTACGGCGTCGACTACGGTGAGAGGCAACAAACAGCAGATCGACCCATGGGAGTGAGCGCGTATGCCTGCCGACGCGAAGCCGATCACCTCGGTGTGGACTCGTCCGCACCGCCCGCAGCGCGAGCAGCTGACGCGGGAACAGATCGTGGCCGCGACGATCGAGCTCCTGGACCTGGAGGGCGTCGAGGCGCTCAGCATGCGCAAACTCGGCACCCGCCTGAACGCCGGCGCCACGTCCCTCTACCGCCATGTGGCCAACCGGGACGAGCTGATCCAGCTGGCCGTGGACGACGTGTTCGGCGAACTGGACCCGCCGGCCGCCGTCACCCGCGGGACATGGCGCCCGGCGGTCGCCCGCGCCGCCGCCGATCTGCGGGCGATGGTCCTGCGCCACCCGTGGGTCGGCCCCGAACTCGGCCAGGTCGGCCTCCTCCACGTGGGCCCGAACGCCGTCCGCATGACATCGGGCCTTCTCGCACAGTTCAAAGCGGCCGGATTCCCCGCAGGCGAGGACGACCAGGCCACGGGTGCCCTCATGGCCTACGTCATCGGGGTCGCCACCAGCGAGGCCGCCTACCTCTCGTTGATCACCCGCAGCGGCGTCCCCGAACGCGAATGGCTGTCACACCACAGCCCGGACTTCGACGAGGACGCGGATCCGCAGCGACTGCGCGACGACCGCTTCGCCTACGGACTCGACCGAATTCTGGACGGCCTCGCCGGCCGGCTCACGCCGGGGAAGTGACTGTGCCTTTGCCGCGCTGGGAGCGCGGCGCGGTGCGGTTGGGCACTGGCGGCCCCTAAGCGGACGTCTGCTTCAGCTCGGCGATGAAAGCGGCCCATGCGGGCCGGGGCGGGGAGAGGGTGGGCCCACCGGGGCGTTTGCTGTCCCGTATGAGGACAACAAGGGGGTTGTTGGGGGCGACTTCGACGCAGTCGTCATGCCCTGAGCCACCACCACCCCCGCTGTAGCTGCTCTTGCGCCAAGCCGGGCCAGTTATGTGCCCTTCCGCGATCATCTGCCGTACTCCTCCGCGACGGATTCCACCAAGGCCAAGGATGCCTCTCGCGGCAGTGCCGCAGCTCGCGCGAAGTCGTAGGCGAGCTGGAGCTTGGCGACCAAGGCCGGATCGTCCAGCAGGCTGCCGCTCATGGCACCTTCGGTGTACGCCACAGGCGGGGCGTCGTCAAAGGCCATGAGTTTCACGTACCCGCCTAGCACGGGCGCGCCCGAGCTGAAGGGCAGGACCTGCATGACGATGCGCTCTCGGCGCGCCAGCTCGGCCAGCCTCGCCAGCTGCTCGTGCATGACTGCGGCTCCACCCGTCGGCCGTCGGAGAACGTGCTCGTCGATGACAGCCCACAGCACGGGCTTCGGCGCCTGCTCCACGAGGTACTGTCGCTCGAGCCTCCCGGTCACCCACGCCTCGACCTCGGATTTCTCCGCCAGGGGGAACGCACCCCTGAAGACGGCGAAGGCGTAGGCCGCCGTCTGGAAGAGTCCCGGGACGAACATCGGCGTGTACGTGTGGATCTCGGTGGCGATGCTTTCCAGGTATGCAGCCTCAGCGAAATAGTGCTGCGCTCCCGTGCTGTCGATCAGCTCCTCACACACCCGCACGAAGAAGCCGTCCGTCTCCAGTTCGGTGTCGATCCGCTGCGCCACGTCCTTCTGCGGTTTCCTGCGCCCTGCCTCGAACTGGCCGATGTACGAACCGGAGCAGAACACCCGCCTGCCCAGCTCATCCTGTGACAGGCGGAACTTCTCACGACGCAGCTTCAGCTCGGAGCCGAAGAAGTCCCACCCCAACTTTCCCTGCCGGATCCGTCCAGCACCCCGCGAACCCATGGCCATGACCTAACTCTCCCCTCCTACACCGACGTTGTGGGCAACAACCCCCTTCCGGACCCTAATCACGCGCCGCGAGGCTGTGACCGCAATCCGCAAGCACAACCCGAAGGGGACATTCCGTGACCTACCGCGAAGGCGCATACGTGGTGGACACGCGTAGCGCGGCGCTCGGGCAAGTCGTCGGGCGCGACGGGGCCGACGTGCAGGTGAGGGAGCCCGGCAGCGGGCGGGAGTGGGGCGTGCCGCCGGACGCGTTGCGGCTGGCGAGTCACGCGGAGCGGGTGGCCGCCGGGTTGCGGGAGACCGCGGCGCTGCTGGCTCCCGGCTCGCCCGTGGGGTGCACGGAGTGCACCGACCTGGAGGCCGCCCGCCGCGCAGCCGTCAACCGCGGTGGGCACGACGCGATCGTGGACGCCACCGTGGCGCTGCGCACCCACTTCCGTGACGCCCACATCCTGTGGCGGAGGCCCAGGTGAAACCGGGAAGAACGTGCGGGCACGACGCGTCGTGGACGTACGACGACGGCGGCGGCGCCGCGCGCTGCACCCGGTGCGATACCCGGCGGTTCGCCGATTATGCCGCCGTGCGGCCCCCGGGTCTCCCGGAGGCGACGGAGGGCGAAACGTCAGGGTTCCGTCAGGGACCTACCCGGTGCCGCGGCTCTGGGGTGGAAGCGCAGAATGTGCGCATGAGTTCCTCTGCCGAACCTCAACCACGGCCGGCACGCAGGCATGTCGCGTCCCAGGTCGTCATGGCGGTCGTCCTCGCACTCGCGGCGTCGATCCCGCTGTTCTTCTTCGCGCGACCCGCGCTGGAGGAGGAGCGGGCCTACACGGCCTCGGCCGTGTGCACGACGGGCGGCCGCGACTGCCGTCACACCGTGGCGGCCACCGTCGACAAGACGGAGACCGAGTCCACGGGCAAGAAGTCGGGGCCCTACTACTGGCTCTCCCTCACCGAGAAGGACGGCACGGCCCACCGGCTGCGCATGGACGGTGAGTACCCGGTCTTCGCCAACGCGTCGCGGGGCGACGCCGTGACCGTCACCTACTGGCGCGACCGGATACGTTCGGTGGAGCTCGGCAACCTGCGGCAGTCGACGGCCGAGGACCCGCGAGGGGCCTACCGCATGCCGACCGCCATAGGTCTGACCCTGCTCGCGCTCGCCTACCTCTTCGCATGGTCGGCCTGCTGGACGGCCCGTTGGGCCGGCAGGACGCGCGCGGCGTTCCCGCGGGAGCTGAGGGTGCCGGCGGTGGTCTTCACACTGCTCGTCGGCGGGGCGTTCGGCGCTCCCTTCGTCACGGACGGGCCGGGGCCGGCGGCCCTGCTGGTGGCGGGGGCCGCCGTGGTGGTCACCGCGCTGTCCGCGGTGTGGACAGCCGCGATGCGCCGCCGGCACACGGACGACACGGTGCCGCTCGTGCCGCGGGTGCCCGACGAGGAGAAGGTGTTCCCGGGCGTGGTGCACGGCGAGGTGCCGTACGACAGGCCGGGCCGTGTCGTGCTGGTGGTGGGGCCGGGGGTGTTCGCCACCTCCCTCGACCCGACCGGGACGTCGTACCGCACGGCCGTGCCGCGGACGCTGGTGCCGGTGCGGGTGCGCCCGCCGTACGTGACGGACCCGCACGCGGGTGCGTACCCCAAGTTCCTCACCCTCGAATGCCTCGACGGCGAGACGCCCGTCTTCATATCCGCCGCGGAGAAGCACCTGCCCTGGGTGCTCGGCATGCTCGGCGCCCCCGTACAGACCACGGCCCCGCAACCCGCGTCACCGAAGTGAGCCCCGCCCGCCCCGTCGGCGCCCCGGGCGCCCCCTGGGTCCGGATGCGGGCGGGGCGGACGGCGACGATCCTGAAAGGAGGCAAGGGGGGACGGACGACACGAAGCGACAGGAGGACGTCATGGGGATGCTCGACAAGCTGAAGAGCATGGTCAAGGGCCATGAGGACGTCGCGCGGCAGGGCGTGGAGAAGGGCGGTGACGCGTTCGACGCCCGGACCGGGAACAAGTACCAGTCGCAGGTCGACACCGCTCAGCAGAAGATCAATGAGCAGCTGGGCACTCAGGAGCAGCGCCCCGGCGACGAGCAGCCCCCGCGCTGACCAGCACGCCGCACCGGCTCACCACAGCCTGGCTCACCACAACCTGTCCGTCTCGCCCGGATACAGCGCGATCCGGGCGCCGCGGAACGTGTGCGCGTGCTGCCGCGCCCGTTCCGTGAAGAACGCGGCGAGCGTCACCTTGTCGAAGCCCGGCGTGTCGCTGGGGAAGGGGGCCTGCGGTGTGCCGCCCAGGAGGACGGTGCCGTCGAGCACGGTCCAGCCCGCGTTCTCGTAGAAGGCGCGCAAAGGGCGGTCGCAAGTAAAGATCCCAAGGTCCGCACCGCGAATTGCCATGATTTCTTGGGCGGCGGCCACGAGCCGCCGCCCATTTCCTTTGCCTCGTTGATCAGGGGCCGTGACGACCGCGCTCAGTCCTGAGATGCGGTAACTCCGGCCTTCGTGCTCGATTTCCTTGCTGAGAATGTCGAGCGCCGCGATCACGGCGCCACGGGCCGTCACGAGAAGCACCGTCCAGGGGTCGAGTGCCGGGTCGTGGGGGCTGTCGCCCGCGTCCGGCCACGCCTGTTGGTGAAGAACCGTCACCTGTTCACGCAACGCTGCCGGAACCTTTGCCTCCGCATAGCGGACGATGCACGGTTCCTCGCGCTCCGTCGCCCCCGGTGTCACACCCTCCCCCTCCACCTGCCCGTCTTTGGGCGGGAATGACACCGTACCTTCCCCTCCCCTTACGCCGAATTGACGTCCGTTCAGGTCCAATCGGATCGAGCCGTTCCGGCCAACGTCACGTGACGGACAGTTGAACACCTCGCCAGTTCAACCCAACTCACCGCATAGCGGACGCAATTCACCGCCATTCGTTTACCAACAGATCAAATCCTTGTTGCGCCCCTGTCAAACAGACGTTTTCGGTGGCACGCTCTCCTCAATTCGCTCATGTAGCACTCCTGTTCTCTCGGGCGGCTGTTCGCGGCTGCCCGTAACCCCCCTCATAGGAGCCAGAGTTGAGAAGCATGTCCGCCACCTCCCGTAAGAACACCGTGCGCGCCGCCGCCCTCGTCGCTTCCGCGGCCATGGTCGTGATCGGCGTGCAGACGGGTTCTGCCACCGCTTCGGCCGGCAAGAGCACGAGCGAGCCGCTCGCCCTCTCCGCCGGGGCGCGGACGACCCTCATCAAGGACGCCCAGGGCCAGGCGAGCGCCACCGCCGGCACCATCGGCCTGGGTGCCAAGGAGAAGCTGGTCGTCCGGGACGTCATCAAGGACGCGGACGGGACGGTGCACACCCGCTACGAGCGGACGTACGACGGGCTCCCGGTGCTCGGCGGCGACCTCGTCGTGCACCAGAAGAAGAGCGGCACCAAGAGCGTCGACAAGGCGACCGAGGCGAAGATCGCCGTGCCCAGCACGACGCCGTCCGTCGCGCCCTCGACGGCCAAGAAGGCCGCGCTCGGCGTGGCCGCCGACCAGAAGACCGCCAAGGCCGACGCCGGCAAGGCCCCGCGCAAGGTGATCTGGGCCGCCGACGGCAAGCCCGTGCTGGCCTGGGAGACCACGGTCACCGGTGTGCAGAAGGACGGCACCCCGAGCCGCCTGCGCGTGATCACGGACGCCACCAGCGGCAAGAAGCTGTACCAGGAGGAGCAGATCCACACGGGCTCCGGTACCAGCACCTACAGCGGCACGGTCAACCTCGACACCACCAAGACGTCCGGCGGCTACGCGCTGCAGGACGGCGTGCGCGGCGGCCACAAGACGTACGACCTGAACCAGGGCACCGACGGCACGGGCAACCTGTTCACCAACTCCACCGACACGTGGGGCGGCGGCCGCCAGACCGCGGGCGTGGACGCGCACTACGGCGCGGCCGTGACCTGGGACTTCTACAAGAACGTGCTGGGCCGCACCGGCATCCGCAACGACGGCCAGGCCGCCTACTCGCGCGTCCACTACGGCACCGGCTATGTCAACGCCTTCTGGGACGACGACTGCTTCTGCATGACGTACGGCGACGGCGAGGGCGACTCGCACCCGCTGACCTCGCTGGACGTGGCCGCGCACGAGATGAGCCACGGCGTCACCGCCGCCACCGCCAACCTGCGCTACAGCGGCGAGTCCGGCGGCCTCAACGAGGCCACCTCGGACATCTTCGGCACCGCCGCCGAGTTCTACGCCAACAACCCGGCCGACCCGGGCGACTACCTCATCGGCGAGAAGATCGACATCAACGGCGACGGCAGCCCGCTGCGCTACATGGACAAGCCGAGCAAGGACGGCGCGTCGAAGGACTACTGGTCCTCGTCGCTCGGCAGCGTCGACGTCCACTACTCGTCCGGCCCCGCCAACCACTTCTTCTACCTGCTGTCCGAGGGCAGCGGCCAGAAGACGGTCAACGGCGTGACCTACAACAGCCCCACCTACAACAACGTCAAGGTCACCGGCATCGGCCGGGACAAGGCCACCAAGATCTGGTACAAGGCCCTGACCACGTACTTCACCTCCACCACCAACTACAAGGCGGCCCGCACCGCCACCCTGAAGGCCACCGCCGACCTGTACGGCTCGACGAGCGCCGAGTACAAGGCCGTGGCCAACGCCTGGACCGCGATCAACGTCAAGTGACCCACAAGCCCCACCTGACGTGACCCCGACCGGGCCCGTGTTCCCGCCGTCCCTCCACGACGGCGGGGGCACGGGCCCCGGCGCGGGTCCGTACCATCGAAACGTGATCGACCTCGGCTACTCCCTCTCCCGCCGCTTCCCCGACCCCCCGCAGACGGACTACCGCACCGCGGAGGTGCACGCGCTGCGCCACGACCTGTTCTGCGGCGACGTCTACCTCGCGGACGTCAAGGCGGACCGGGAGCTGTCCACAGCCTGGGGATGGGTGCCGGTCCTCGACTTCGCCTGGGCGCTGTGCGACATCGTCGAGCGCCTGGACCGCGACCCGCGCGGCAGCCGGTCGGCCGAGACGCAGTTCGCCGAGCTGGACTTCACCGAGTCCACCGACTGCCTGGTCTTCGAGCGCCGCTTCGGCTGGGTCGACGTCACCGCCGACTGGGCCCCGGACGAGCCGCCGCTCACCTTCAACCACCAGGAGCTGCGCCGCGAGGCCCGCGACTTCCTGCACGACCTGATCGCCGACCTCGCCGACATGCACGAGGGCCTCGCGGACAACCCCGTCGTCTGGGACCTCCAGAGCCGCTACCCCCGCGTCTAGCCCCTCCGAACAGGCACGACGCGCCCGCCCGCCCTACGCTGGAACGCGATGCGGGCACAGCAGACGGCCAGAGGTGACCCCCGCCGCTGGTGGGGGCTGGTGGTCATCGCCCTCGCCCAGCTGATGGTCGTCCTCGACGCCACCATCGTGAACATCGCGCTGCCCTCCGCCCAGCGCGACCTGCACATGTCCGACACGAACCGGCAATGGGTGATCACCGCCTACACCCTCGCCTTCGGCGGGCTGCTCCTCCTCGGCGGCCGGGTCGCCGACCTCATCGGCCGCAAGCGCGCCTTCCTCGCCGGCCTGGCCGGCTTCGCCGGGGCCTCGGCGCTCGGCGGCGCCGCGCACACCGCCGGGCTGCTGTTCACCGCCCGCGCCCTCCAGGGCGGCTTCGCCGCCGTCCTCGCGCCCGCCGCGCTGTCCCTGCTCACCACCACGTTCACCGACCCCCGCGAACGCGGCAGGGCCTTCGGCATCTACGGCGCCATCGCCGGCGGCGGCGCCGCCATCGGCCTCATCGCCGGCGGCCTGCTCACCGAATACCTCGACTGGCGCTGGTGCCTGTACGTGAACGTGCCCATCGCCCTCGCCGCCGTGCTCGGCGGCACCTGGCTGCTCCACGACCACCGGCCCGGCCGCGCCGAACGCCCCCGGCTCGACCTGCCCGGCGTACTACTGGGCTGCGGCGGCCTCGTCGCGATCGTCTACGCGTGCAGCGAGGCCGAGCCCCGCGGCTGGGACGATCCCCTCGTCCTCGGCCTGCTGTGCGGCGGCGTCGCGCTGCTCGCCGCGTTCCTCCGCTGGCAGGCCCACGCCGCCGACCCGCTGCTGCCGCTGCCCGTCCTGCGCGACCGCGACCGGGCCGGGGCGCTGCTGGTCATGGCGCTGGCGTTCATGGCCATGTTCGGGCTGTTCCTCTTCCTGACGTACTACCTCCAGCAGGTCCTCGGCTACTCGCCGCTGCGCACCGGCCTCGCCTTCCTGCCGATGTCCGCCGCCATCGTCGTCTCCTCCACCCAGATCTCCGCCCGCCTCCTGCACCACCTGCCGCCGCGCGTCCTCATGACGCCCGGCGCGTGCCTGGCGGCGGGCGGGCTGTTCCTGATGGGCTTCCTGCCCGTGGAGCCGGCCTACGTCAGCCACGTCCTGCCCGCCGAGATCCTCACCGGCCTCGGCATGGGCCTGCTCTTCATGCCGGTGATCGACACGGTCACCTCACGCGTCGCACCACGCGACGCGGGCGTCACCTCCGCCACGGTCAACACGGCGCAGCAGGTCGGCGGTTCGATCGGCACGGCGCTGCTCAACACGATCGCCATCTCCACCGCCACCGCCTACATCGGCCCGCGCCTCCACGCCCCGGCCACCGCCGACGGCCTCTCCCCGGCCGTACGCGACCGGATCGTCAAGGAGGGGGTGGTGCACGGCTTCGACGTGGCCCTCCTCTGGGGCGCCGGCATCATGCTGGCCGGCGCCGCCGTGGCCTGGACGGTGATCACCCGCCCCGCCGCCGCCCGTACGCCCACCGCCTCCGACCCGGCCACGGCGTACGCCACCGACTACGACCCCCACCGCATGCGCGCCGACTGAACCGAAAAGCAGTGGCGCGCCCGGTCCGGCCCCCGCATGCTGCCCCCATGCTGATCCGCGACGCCGAGCCCGGCGACTGGGCCGCCATCTGGCCGTTCTTCCACGAGATCGCCGCCGCCGGCCGCACCTACACGTACCCCACCGACCTCACGTCGGAGCAGGGCCGCGCGATGTGGATGCTCACCGCCCCCGGCCGCACGGTCGTCGCCGTCGACGAGACCACGGGCGCCGTCCTCGGCAGCGCCAAGATGAACCCCAACCACATGGGCCCCGCCTCCCACATCGCGAGCGCGAGCTACATGGTCGCCGCCGAGCACCGCGGCCGCGGCGTGGGCCGGGCCCTGGGCGAGCACAGCATCGCCTGGGCCCGCGCCGAGGGCTACCGCGCGATGCAGTTCAACGCCGTCGTCCAGACCAACACCGCCGCCGTCGCCCTCTGGCACTCCCTCGGCTTCACCACCGTCGGCACCCTCCCCGAGGCGTACCGGCTGCCCGACGGCAGCTTCACGGGCCTGCACATCATGCACCGCCACCTATAAGGCACGGGGTCAGCGCACCACCCGCAGCTCCCGCTCCGTGTTGTTGAGGCGGCGGCCGCCCGACTCGGTGCACACCACGATGTCCTCGATGCGCACCCCGAAACGGCCCGGCAGATACACCCCCGGCTCGATCGAGAAGGTCATCCCCGGCACGAGCGGCAGGTGCTCGCCCTCCACCAGGTACGGCGGCTCGTGCGTCGTGACGCCGATGCCGTGGCCCGTGCGGTGGATGAAGTACTCGCCGTAGCCCGCCCGGCGGATCACCTGCCGCGCCACGCGGTCCACGTCCTGGCACGCCGCACCCGGCCGTACCGCCTCGAACGCCGCCTGCTGCGCCTCCCGCACCAGGTCGTGGACCTTCCGCTCCTCCGCCGACGGCTCGCCCACGTGCACCGTACGGGTCGTGTCCGAGCCGTAGCCGTCCTTGAGGCCGCCGAAGTCGAGGACCACCATGTCCCCGTCCTCGATCACACGCTCCCCCGCCTCGTGGTGCGGGTTGGCGCCGTTCGGGCCGGAGCCCACGATCGTGAAGTCCACCTGTTCGTGGCCGTGCTCCCGCAGCAGCCGCGCCAGGTCGGCCGCCACCTCGCGCTCCCGGCGGCCGGCGAACGGCAGCTCCACGACGGCCTCGAACGTGGCGTCCGCCGCCGCGCCCGCCGCCGCCAGCCGGTCGACCTCGTACGCGTCCTTCACCGCCCGCAGCATCGGCAGCGCCTCGGTCAGCGCGCCGTAGCGCGACTCCGGCAGCGTGCGCTGCAACGCCAGCAGGTGCAGCGCCCAGGCGTTGTCGGACACGCCGAACCGGCCGCCGCCGGCCAGGAACTCCGCCGCCAGGCCGTACGGGTCCTGCCCGTCCGTCCAGCCCGACAGCTCGAACGCGCCCGCTCCCGGCGCCTTTTCGGCGTCCGGCCGTTCCAACTGCGGGACCACGAGCAGCGGTTTGCGGTCCGGCACCAGCAACAGCGCCGTCAGCCGCTCCGTCTCGGCCGGCGGCGCGTACCCGCACAGCCACACCAGGTCCGGCCCCGGCGTCACCACGAGGCCCGCCAGCCCCGCCCCGGCCGCCGCCCGCACGGCCCGCTGCATGCGCGCCGCGTAGAACTCGACATCGCTCATGGGGGCAGCGTAGACCCGTAACGGATCACGCACCCTCCGGAAACGGAAAAAACGGACCGCAGGCCCCTGGGCCCGCGGTCCGTCGTGGTGAGCCGCCTGTCGGACTCGAACCGACGACCTTCGCTTTACAAGAGCGGTGCTCTACCAGCTGAGCTAAGGCGGCATGCGCACCGCAGTCTACCCACACCGCCCTCACCCCCCGCCACCTGCTGACAAGCAACCCGCACACAGGTACCGTCACCGGCAGTCCGTCCCCCTGGACGGACCACGCAGGACCACTCCCTCTACAACGGATCGTCCGGCACGTTCCTGCCGGTGAAGGGACCACGAGAACACCATGGCCACGGTCACGTACGACAAGGCGACCCGGATCTACCCCGGCGCCGACAAGCCCGCCGTCGACCAGCTGGACATCGCGATCGAGGACGGGGAATTCCTCGTCCTGGTCGGCCCGTCCGGCTGCGGCAAGTCCACCTCGCTGCGCATGCTCGCCGGCCTGGAGGACGTCGACGGAGGCGCCATCCGCATCGGTGACCGCGACGTCACCCACCTGCCGCCGAAGGACCGGGACATCGCCATGGTGTTCCAGAACTACGCCCTCTACCCGCACATGACCGTCGCCGAGAACATGGGCTTCGCCCTGAAGATCGCGGGCGTGCCGAAGAGCGAGATCCGGCAGAAGGTCGAGGACGCGGCCCGTATCCTCGACCTCACCGAGTACCTCGGCCGCAAGCCCAAGGCGCTCTCCGGCGGCCAGCGGCAGCGCGTCGCCATGGGCCGGGCCATCGTCCGGGAGCCGCAGGTCTTCCTCATGGACGAGCCGCTGTCCAACCTCGACGCCAAGCTGCGCGTGCAGACCCGCACCCAGATCGCCGGGCTCCAGCGCCGCCTGGGCATCACCACGGTGTACGTCACGCACGACCAGGTCGAGGCCATGACGATGGGCGACCGCGTCGCCGTCCTCAAGGACGGCCTGCTCCAGCAGATCGACTCGCCGCGCAACATGTACGACCGGCCGGCCAACCTCTTCGTCGCGGGCTTCATCGGCTCCCCCGCCATGAACCTGATCGAGGTGCCGATCACCGACGGCGGCGTGAAGTTCGGCAACAGCGTGGTCCCGGTCGCCCGCGAGGCGCTGACCGCCGCCGCCGACAAGGGCGACCGCACCGTCACGGTCGGCGTCCGGCCCGAGCACTTCGACGTCGTCGAGCGCGGCGGCGACGCCCTCCGCAAGGACTCCGGCGACGGCGCCGCCCCGGCCGGCCTGGCCGTCACGGTGAACGTGGTGGAGGAGCTCGGCGCCGACGGGTACGTGTACGGAACGGTCGAGGTCGGCGGCGAGCAGCGGGACCTCGTCGTCCGGGTCCCCGGCCGGCAGGTGCCGGACAAGGGCTCGGTGCTGCGCGTCGTGCCGCGGGCGGGCGAACTGCACGTCTTCTCCACCTCGTCCGGCGAGCGCATCGGCGACTGAGCGGTCCACCGAGCGTTCCCCGGGGGTCACCCGATGGGGTGTGCCGAAAACCCCGGCACACCCCTCATTTCGAGCGGTGTACGTCAATCCCGGTCCTTCGGCGACCGGGCAGACATCGCCCGATCGGGTTACTAAATGTCGCCGCCGCATTACGCGTCGCTACCATCTGCGGCATGAACCAGGCCGCCCGCCGCATCGGCAGAACCCTCGCCCTCGTCCTTCCGGTCGTTCTTGTGCTCTCGGGTACGCTCGCGGTCACGCGCGTGCCCTGGGCCGCACCGAACGCCGAGTCGCAGGTGCTCACCGCCTCCTCCGACAACGCCTCGACCGTCGCCACCGTCCGCGCCCCGCACGAGGTGCTGCGCGACCGGCTGCTGAGCGAGCTGCAGGAGAAGAACCCCGGCGTCGCACTGACGCACCTCCAGGAGGCCACCAACGGCCGCCCGTCGCTCGCCGCGCACTGCGCCGAGATCGCCCGCGCGCTGGGCCGCGCGGCCGTCGCCAAGTACCGGTCGGTCAAGCAGGCGCAGTCCTACGCCCGGCCCGTCTGCGACGTCTCGTACGCCACCGGGGTGGTGGGCCAGAGCCACTGACCACCCGCGGGGCGCCCGGCGCGCCCCCGTACGGCCTGGGCGGCCCCACCGGCCGCACCCCCGCCCGCGGCACGGCATATCGTGCGGAGCATGACCGGCACGCAGCCCAGCCCGTACCACCACGCGACGTACCACCACGCGAACCGACGTCCGACGCAAGCCGTGATCCTGGCCGGAGGCCAAGGGTCACGGCTTCGTCCGTACACCGACGACCGGCCCAAGCCCATGGTCGAGATCCCCGGCACCGGGGTGCCGATCATCGGCCACCAGCTGGCCTGGCTCGCCGAGGAGGGCGTCACCGACGCCGTCGTCTCCTGCGGTCACCTGGCGGAGGTCCTGCGCGACTGGCTCGTGGCGGCCCGCGACGACCTGCCGCTGCGCGTCACGACGGTCGTGGAGCCGGAGCCCCTGGGCCGCGGCGGCGGCCTGCGGTACGCCGCCGCCTCCCTCCCCCGGCCCGACGAGCCCTGGTACGCCACCAACGGCGACATCTGGACCCGTTTCTCGCTGCGCGAGATGGCCGCCTTCCACCAGGAGCGCGACGCCGTCGCCACGCTGGCGCTGGCCCGCCCGCGCATCCCCTGGGGCGCGGTGGAGACCGACGAGTTCGGGCACGTCCTCGACTTCGTCGAGGCGCCGCCGTCGCCGTACCTCATCAACGCCGGCGTGTACGTCTTCTCGCCGGAGTTCACCGCGCTGCTGCCGGAGCGGGGCGACCACGAGCGGACGACGTTCCCGCGGCTGGCCCGCGAACGCCGCCTGGCCGGCTTCCCGCTGCCGCAGGGCGCGTACTGGCGGGCGATCGACACGGCCAAGGACCTCCAGGAGGCGGCGAAGGAGCTCGCCGCCCGCGGCTGAGCACGGAAAGAACGGGAGGGGCTCCCCACGCGGGGAGCCCCTCCCGTTTCCGCAGGAGTACGGGTCTCAGCCCAGCAGGCCGCCCAGCGCCCCGCCGCCGCCCGTCGGGCCGCCGGAGCCGCCCGAACCGCTGCCGGAGCCGCCCGTGGACGTCCCGGTCGTGGAGCCGGAGGAGCTGTGCGGCGGCGCGGCCGGGGCCGGCGCCTGGCGCGGCGACTGGGGCGCGGGCCGGGAGCTGCCGGCGCTGCTGCCCGCCGGGCCGCCGCCGGCCGAGCCGGCCGGGGTGTGCGGCGTGCCGGGTGCCGACGGGGTGGCGCCGGGGGTCGGCGCCTTGTGGTTGCTGGGCGTCGGCTTCGGCGTGCCGGCCACGGCGGGCCCGTGCGAGCCGCGCGGCGTGGAGGACGAGGGCCGCTGCGGCAGCGGCGAGCCCGGCAGGCTGTTGGCGGGCGGCGCCGGGGTGCCGGTGGTCTCGGGCACCCGGGCCGACCGCACCGCGCCACCGAGCATGGACCCGGTGAGCAGCGAGATGCCGATGAGCACCGTCGCCATGATCGTGCCGCGGCGCAGGACGCGGCGGCGCAGGTCCCACAGCCCGGCGCGGGGGCCGAGCCGGCGCCACGCCTCGGAGGCGAGGCGGCCGTCGAGGGAGTAGAACGGGGCGCCCGCGATGATCAGGGGGCTCCACGCGGCCAGGTAGATGATGTCGGGCGCGTCGTAGACGGGGGCGGAGCGCCAGCTGACCGTGACGAGGAGGACCACGGAGAGCAGGGCGCCGATGGCGGCGGCCAGCCGCTGCCAGAGGCCGAAGATGGTGAGGACGCCGACGACGACCTGGAGGAAGGCGACGGTGAGCCCGGCGCCGACCGGGTGGCTGAGGGCGAAGTCCCGCAGCGGCGTGCCCAGGCCCCAGGGGTGGAGCTGGTGCAGCCAGGCCACCATGGAGCCGCGTTTGCCGCCGTCGAAGTAGACCGGGTCGCAGAGCTTCCCCATGCCGGCGTAGACCGTGACGATGCCGAGGAACACGCGCAGCGGCAGCAGGACGACGCCGAGGTTCATGCGGCGGCCGGGGTAGTAGCCCTGGCGTTCGTCCTCGGCGCGGCGGGCGCGCTCGTCCTCGTCGTACTCGTCATCCGCCCCGTCGTACTCGTCGTACGCGCCCTCGGCGGAGCCCGTCCCCCGCTCGTAGCGGTCGTACCCGTCGTACCGGTCCTCGTCGTAGGCGCTGCCCGTGGGGCGGACGCCGTCGAGGAGGGGGGTGGCCCGGGTGGCGTCCGCGGGGTCGCGGGGGCCGACGACGGTGGTGGGGGTGTCCACGCCGATGCGGGGCAGCACCTGTGTGGCGCCGGCGTCCCCGCCCGCGGCGAGGGTCCCGGGGCTGCCGGAGTCCCGGACCGCGTCGAGGAGTTGGGTGGATGCCGAGTCGCCCGGCCCCGTCCGCCCGCTCCACACCACGGGGGCGCGGCGCTTGGCGCCCGCGGTCTTGACGGTGGGCAGCTGCGCCGTGGTCGCTCCTGCGGCGGTCGGCCGGCCGGTGCGCGGGGGGCGGGCGAGCTGCACCCGGAAGCTCATGTGATTGACGATGACCTGCGCGGGGTCGGAGGGGACCTTCACCGTGCTCAGCGCGGGCTGGTCGTCGAAACCCGAGGAGCTTCCCCCCGTAGGTGTGCGGGGTGTTCTGGTGTCCACACTCATCTAACCGAGTGACCGGAGGTTAGGACACTGCCTTGACCGCTTGGATGTGTCCGAGACCCGTCAAGCCGATCAAGAAGCCACGGAGAAGCCGCAAGAACCATCGGCGGCGGACAGAAAGAGGCGGCGGCCGGGGATCACCCCGGCCGCCGCCTCACAGCACTCGTGTTCAGGCCCGGCGGCGCGACGCCTCGTAGAGGACGACGCCCGCGGCGACGCCCGCGTTCAGCGACTCGGCGCCACCCGGCATCGGGATGCGGACCCGGTAGTCGCAGGTCTCGCCGACGAGGCGGGAGAGGCCCTTGCCCTCGCTGCCCACGACGATCACGACCGGGCCGTCCAGGACGTCGAGCTCGTGCAGCTCGGTGTCGCCGTCGGCGGCCAGGCCGACGATCATCAGGCCCTCCTTCTGGTACGCCTCCAGGGTCCGCGTCAGGTTGGTGGCGCGGGCCACGGGCGTCCGGGCGGCGGTGCCGGCGGAGGTCTTCCAGGCGCTGGCGGTCATGCCGGCCGCGCGGCGCTCGGGGACGACGACGCCGTGGCCGCCGAACGCGGAGACGGACCGGACCACGGCGCCGAGGTTGCGCGGGTCGGTGATGCCGTCGAGAGCGACGATCAGCGCGTCCTCGCCGTTGTCGGCGGCGTGCGCCGTCAGGTCCTCGGGGTGCGCGTAGTCGTACGGCGGGACGGAGAGGACCAGGCCCTGGTGGTTGAGGCCGTTGGTCATCCGGTCCAGCTCGGGACGCGGGGCCTCCATGAGGTTGAGGCCCTTGCCCGTGGCCAGCTGGATGGCCTCGCGCACGCGCTCGTCGCTGTCGACGAACTGCTGCACGTAGAGCGTGGTGGCGGGCACGCCCTCGCGCAGCGCCTCGACCACGGAGTTGCGGCCGACGACCAGCTCGTTGGTGCCCTTGGGGCCGCCGCGCCGGGGCGCGGGGCGGCGGGCCGCCTGCTTGGCCTTGGCCTGGGCGAGCCGGTTCTTGACGTGTCCCTTACGGGCGGACGCGGGCGGGGTGGGGCCCTTGCCCTCCAGGCCCCGGCGCCGCTGCCCGCCACTGCCGACCGTCGCACCCTTCTTGTTGGACGTGCGGCGGTTCCTGCGCTGGCTGTTGCCGGCCATGGGTCACCTGTTTCTTCACTGCCAGAGCCGCCGGACGCGGCTCGTCATAAACGTACGTA
Organism: Streptomyces mashuensis; assembly: GCF_014654785.1. GTDB lineage: Bacteria > Actinomycetota > Actinomycetes > Streptomycetales > Streptomycetaceae > Streptomyces > Streptomyces mashuensis. The sequence continues at coordinate 107,718 of NZ_BNBD01000005.1, read as the reverse complement.
CGAAAAGTGTCTCTCAGGACAGGGACCAGCGCGGGCCGGCCGGGGTGTCCTCGATCGCCAGGCCGGACTGCTGGAGCCGGTCGCGGATGGCGTCGGCGGTCGCGTAGTCCTTGCGGGCGCGGGCGGCCTCGCGCTGCTCCAGCACGAGGTGGACGAGGGAGTCCACGGCGCCGTGCAGCTCCTCGCTGCGGCCGCCGCCGGTGCCGGCCCACTGCGGGTCGAGCGGGTCGAGGCCCAGGACGCCCAGCATGGCGCGGACCTCGGCCGTGCGGGCGACGGCGGAGTCCTTGTCGTCGGCGGTCAGGGCGGAGTTGCCCTGGCGGACGGTGGTGTGCAGGACGGCGAGCGCCTGCGGGACGCCCATGTCGTCGTCCATGGCCTCGGCGAACGCCGCGGGCACCTCGGCCGCGGGCTGGACGGGGCCGGCCAGCTCGGTCACGCGCTGGAGGAAGCCCTCGATGCGGGCGAAGGCCGCCTCGGCCTCGCGCAGGGCCTCCGGGCTGTACTCGATCATCGAGCGGTAGTGCGGGGTGCCCAGGTAGTAGCGCAGCACGATCGGGCGCCACTGCTTGAGCATCTCGGAGACGAGGACGGAGTTGCCCAGCGACTTGGCCATCTTCTCGCCGCTGATGGTCACCCACGCGTTGTGCAGCCAGTACGCGGCGAAGTCGTCGCCGAACGCCTTCGCCTGGGCGATCTCGTTCTCGTGGTGCGGGAAGATCAGGTCCAGGCCGCCGCCGTGGATGTCGAACGCCTCGCCCAGGTACTTGTGGGCCATGGCCGAGCACTCCAGGTGCCAGCCGGGCCGGCCGCGGCCCCAGGGCGTCTCCCAGCTGGGCTCGCCGGGCTTGGCGGCCTTCCACATGGCGAAGTCGCGCGGGTCGCGCTTGCCGGTCTCGCCCTCGCCGGAGGGCTGGAGCAGGTTGTCCAGCTCCTGGTTGGAGAGCTCCAGGTAGCCGGGGAAGGAGCGGACGTCGAAGTAGACGTTGCCGTCGGCGGCGTAGGCGTGACCGCGCTCGATCAGGCCGCGCATCATCTCGACCATCTCGGTGACGTGGCCGGTGGCGCGGGGCTCGACGGTGGGCGGCAGGCAGCCGAGGGCGTCGTACGCGCTGCCGAACGCGCGCTCGTTCTCGTAGCCGATCGCCCACCAGGGGCGGCCCTGCTCGGCGGCCTTGGCGAGGATCTTGTCGTCGATGTCCGTGACGTTCCGGACGAAGGTCACGTCGTAGCCGCGGTAGGTGAACCAGCGGCGCATGATGTCGAAGTTGAGGCCGGAGCGGATGTGGCCGATGTGGGGCGGCGCCTGCACGGTGGCACCGCACAGGTAGATCGAGACACAGCCCGGCCGGAGCGGGGAGAAGTCACGGATCTGCCGGGCGCGGGTGTCATACAGGCGAATGGTCACGGCACCAGGGTAGTGGGCTCGCGGAGCGGGCCCGGCACCACACGGGGGCGGGGGCACGACGGGGGAGCATTTTTTCCGTTATGTGCTTTATGCGGCATAAATACAAACGCCTCTGGTAGCTTCCGCGGCACAACTCGACTACGACTTTCCGATGAGACGCGAGACCGCCGCGGACCCCAGGAGGGGCGTTGCCTTCCACTCTTCCGGTTCAGCAGGAGCACCCGGAACAGAAGCCGGAACAGAAACCCGGGCCGAACCCCGAGCAGCATCCCGGGCAGAATCCCGGCCAGAATCCCGGGCAGAAAACGCCCCACGTGCCGCCCCCGGCGGGCGGCCGCGGCGTCCGCCGCCCCAGGCTCCCCGCCCTGGACGGCCTGCGGCTGTGCGCCGCCCTGATGGTGGTGGCCTACCACTACGCGGCCTTCGACAGCGGCGCCTGGGGCGCACCCGCCCGCACCGTGTTCCCGGTGGGCCACGTGCCCGCCTCGTACGGCTGGCTGGGCGTGCAGCTGTTCTTCCTCATCAGCGGCTTCGTGATCTGCATGAGCTGCTGGGGGAAGACCGTGGCCGACTTCGCCGTCTCGCGCGTGACGCGCCTCTTCCCCTGCTACTGGTTCGCCGTCCTCGCCGTCTCGCTGGCCGTCACCCTGTGGCCCGTCGTCAACGACGCCCCCGCCCCGCGCAGCGTCGCCGTCAACCTCACGATGCTCCAGGACCCCCTGGGAGTGGAACCGGTCGACGGGGTCTACTGGACCCTCTGGATCGAGATGCGGTTCTACCTGCTCTTCGCCCTGGTGGTGTGGAAGGGCCTCACCTACGCACGGGCGGTCGGCTTCTGCGCCGTGTGGGGCTTCGCCGCCGTGCTGGCCAGGGCCGCCGACAACCAGGTCCTCGACCAGGTGCTCATGCCGCAGGACTGCTGGTACTTCATCGCCGGCATCGCCTTCTACCTGATGCACCGCTTCCGCCCCAACGCCGTGCTGTGGCTCATCACCGGCGCCTGCCTGGCGATCGCCCAGCACGACCTGCTGGAGGCGCAGTCCCGCGCCGAGAGCCATATGGGCCACCATGTGCCCAAGTGGCCGACGCTGGTGCTGGTGACGCTGTTCTTCCTGGCGGTCATGGCGATCGCCCTGGGCTGGACGCGCCGCCTGGACTGGCGCTGGCTGCCCGCCGCCGGAGCCCTGACGTACCCGCTCTACCTGCTCCACGAGCGCATGGGCTGGATCGTCATCCACTACGCCGACGGCCACGTGCCCCGCGGCGTCCTGCTGTGCGGCCTGGTCGCCGGCATGCTCGGCGCGGCCTGGGTGGTCCACCGGGTGGTGGAACGCCCGCTGTCGCGGGCAGTGGGGCGGGGGCTGCGGCGCGCGGTGACCGAGATCCGCTCGCGATGAGCCGGCATCGGTTACGGATGGAGTCCTTGATGGACACGCGCGCGGCCGTTCTGTGCCAGCATGCCTCGCACGGCCGCGCGGAGACGGAGCCCGACGGGGTCCGCCGGTGCCGTGCCGGGCCCCCACCAGCGCCACGGGAGAGGACCTCATGCGCTTCACCGGACCAGTCACCGGACGGGGCGAGGGCGACGGCGGCCGGGAAGCCCTCCGCCGGCAGCCCACCACGGGCAGACCCCGGCTGTACGTCCTCGACGGCCTGCGCATCCTCGCCGCCCTCATGGTCGTCGCCTACCACTACACCGCCCTGCGCGGCGGCTGGGGCCGCCCCGCGCACGAGGTCTTCCCGCACCTGGAGACCGTCACCCGCTACGGCTGGACCGGCGTCGAGGTCTTCTTCCTCATCAGCGGCTTCGTCATCTGCATGAGCACCTGGGGCCGCACCCTGGGCGACTTCGTGATCTCCCGCGCCACCCGCGTCTACCCCGCCTACTGGGTGGCCGTCCTGCTCACCGCCTGCGTCGTCATGCTGTGGCCGCAGGTGCGCAGCGTGAAGAACTGGGACGTGGTGCTCACCAACCTCACCATGCTCCAGCAGGGGCTGGGCGTGTGGGACGTCGACGGCGTCTACTGGACGCTCTTCGCGGAGCTGAAGTTCTACGTGCTGTTCGCGGTGGTGGTGGCCACCGGCGTGACGTACCGCAAGTGCGTCCTGTTCTGCGCGGTGTGGACGGTGGCCGCGGTGACCGCGCCCCAGGCCGGCAGCAAGTTGCTGGAGCTGTGGGCCCAGCCGCTGTTCGCGCCGTACTTCGTCGCCGGCATCGCCTTCTACCTGATGCACCGCTTCCGGCCCACGGCCCTGCTGTGGGGCATCGTCGCCGTCTCCCTGCTGCTGGCCCTGCACACCGTGCCCAAGCGGGTGCACGACAACGTCGAGGGTGCCGTGCCCACCTGGCCGGCCACCCTGATCGTCACGCTGGCCTTCGCCCTCATGGCGCTCATCGCGCTGGGGCACCTGGACCGCGTGCGCTGGCGGTGGCTCACCACCGCGGGCACGCTCACGTACCCCCTGTACCTGCTGCACCAGTACATCGGCATGACCGTCGTCTACGCGCTGCGCGAGCGCGTCCCCGCGCCGCTGCTCGTCGCCGGGCTGGTGCTCGTCATGCTGGGCGCCGCCTGGCTGCTGCACCGGCTGGTGGAACGGCCGCTGGGCAAGCGGCTGCGGACGGCCCTGCGGACCGCCATGGACGACGTACGGACCGGCGGCGCCGCGGCCGGGCCGGCGGGCCTGCCGCTCCCGCTGCTGCGAGAGACGCGCCCGTACGACCCGGCGGCCGCGGCCGAGCCGGTCAGAGGGAGCCGACGACCTTACGTGGGGTGAGGCGGAGGACGACGCGCTGCGCGTCGTCCTTGGCGGCCGGGTTGAAGTCGGCGTAGTCCTTGCCGGTGTACTTCCGCGACAGCTCGTCGATCAGCTCGTTCCCGCCCTCGGTGGTGATCTCGACCGTGCCGCGGACCTCCACGTACGTGTACGGCGCGTTCGGCGGGTTGATCATCACCGTCATGCGCGGGTCGCGGCGCAGGTTGCGCTCCTTGCGGCGGCCCACGGTGGTCGAGACGAGGAGGTCGTCGCCGTCGCGCTTGATCCAGGTGACGGAGAGCTGCGGGCTGCCGTCGGGCTGGATCGTGGCGACGACGGCGAAGACGGGGTTGTCGTCGATGTACTTCTTCAGGTCTTCGGACAGGGCGGACGCCATGGCGGTCTCCGGAGGTGGGGGCGGTCGTTGTGCGGGGATCCCTTCCCCGCCCGCCCCCTTCCCGTAACCGGGGGGAACTCCCCTAGGCCCGGCACACCAGGGCCGTGGCGATGGCCGCGAGGCCCTCCGCCCGGCCGGTCAGGCCGAGCCCGTCCGTCGTGGTGCCGGAGACCGAGACGGGCGCGCCCACGGCGGCCGAGAGGGCCTTCTGCGCCTCGTCGCGCCGCTTGCCGATCTTCGGGCGGACGCCGATCACCTGGACGGCCACGTTGCCGATCGTGAAACCGGCCTCCCGGACGATCCGCGCGGCCTCGGCCAGCAGGGTGACGCCCGAGGCGCCCGACCACTCGGGCCGGTCGGTGCCGAAGTGCGCGCCGAGGTCGCCCAGGCCCGCGGCGGAGAACAGCGCGTCACAGGCGGCGTGCGCGGCGACGTCGCCGTCGGAGTGGCCGGCGAGGCCGTACGCCTCGCCCTCCCACAGCAGGCCGGCGCACCACAGCTCGCGGCCCTCCTCGAAGGCGTGCACGTCGGTGCCGACGCCGATGAGCGGCAGTGGCAGTGGCATTTCAGAAGCCATCGTTGGCCCTCCTGCGGGCGAGTACGGCCTCGGCCAGGACGAGGTCCAGCGGCCGGGTCACCTTGAACGCCTCCTCGTGGCCGGGCACGACCACCACGGGCAGCCCGAGGCGCTCGACCATCCCGGCGTCGTCGGTGGCGCCCTCGCCCTCCAGGGCGACCTTCTCGTGCGCCTCGGCCAGCACGGCCCGGGCGAAGCCCTGCGGCGTCTGCACGGCGCGCAGCAGCGCCCGCTCGGGCGTGGCGACGACCGGCTCCGGCTCGCCGCTGCGGGGCTCGACCTGCTTGACGGTGTCGGCCAGCGGCAGCGCCGGCACCACGGCGGGCGCCCCGGCGCGCACGGCGGCGGCCACGGCGTCGACCACGTCGACGGGGACCAGGGGGCGCGCGGCGTCGTGCACGAGCACCGTGGCGACGTCGGCGGGCAGCGCCGCGAGGCCCAGCCGGACCGACTCCTGGCGGGTCTCCCCGCCGGCGACGACCTGGACGTCCGTCCGGGTGCTGTCGTGGTCGGCGAGCGGGTACGCGTCGAACAGGGCCCGCACCTCGGCGACGCCGTCCGGCGGGGCGACCACCACGACGAGGGAGACCGCGCGGGAGGCGGCCATCGCCCGGACCGCGTGGACCAGCATCGGCGTGCCGCCGACGGCCCGGAGCGCCTTGGGCGCGCCGGGGCCGAGTCGGACGCCGCGGCCGGCTGCGGGAATCACGGCGGCGGTGCGGGAAGGGGCGGGTGTGGCCTGTGCGGCGTCTCGATCAGACATTGCGTTCGCGTTCAGGTTTGCTTCCTCGGCCGAATTGGGTATGGCCTCACCGTGCCGGGCACGCTGCCCCGACCAGCCCCTTCCGTGACGACTGGCCGGGCCGTTGCCCGGGCCCGGCACGCCGAGTGACGGCGTTCACACGTTTACAGCGGTACAGCGGTTCAACGCATTACGTGCGGTACAGCCGTTCGCAGCTGAAGATGCCGCAGCGCCCGGCGGACAGCACGAACGGATGTCGTGCGTCCCGCGGGCACCGCGGCAGTTCTTCGTCGGGTCTTCGTCGGGAGCCCCGTGCGTCAGGAGGCGAGGACCTCGTCGAGCAGCGTCTCGGCCTTGTCCTCGTTGGTGTTCTCCGCGAGGGCGAGCTCGCTGACCAGGATCTGGCGCGCCTTGGCGAGCATGCGCTTCTCGCCGGCCGACAGGCCGCGCTCGCGCTCACGGCGCCACAGGTCGCGGACGACCTCCGCCACCTTGATCACGTCGCCGGACGCGAGCTTCTCGAGGTTCGCCTTGTAACGACGGGACCAGTTCGTCGGCTCCTCGGCGTACGGTGCACGCAGCACCTCGAAGACCCGGTCCAGCCCGTCCTGGCCGACCACATCGCGAACACCGACGAACTCCGCGTTGTCCGCCGGCACCCGAACCGTCAGGTCACCCTGGGCGACCTTCAGCACCAAGTAGGTCTTGTCCACGCCTTTGATCTGGCGAGTTTCGATGGCCTCGATCAGCGCGGCCCCGTGATGGGGATAGACCACGGTGTCGCCAACCTTGAACGTCATGTGACAGGTACCCCTTCCGTGGCTATCCAGTCTAACACGGGACATGGCGGTTCTGAATGGCGTTTCCGCAGGTCAGGGCATATCTCGGGGCTTGACAAGTGTGTCGGCGACGTGCTGAGGAGGGGTTCCGGAAGCAGGTATTCGCAGGTCGGAGCCGTAGTACGGGTGGGGCGAAACGCGCACGTTACACCTGTCGGACGGCCGCCGCGAGCGGTCGAACGGTCCGTTTTGCCGGGCTCCGGTCGGCGCGGTTCCGGTACTCCGATCGGGGCGCGCGGGCCTTCCGCGGCGCCATTCCGGAATTGATCAAGTACGGCTTGATCAATTCCGGAAGATGTTCTTGCGGGGCCGCCCGGCTGTTCTTCCTCATTGATTGCGGAAATCCCCCGGAGTCCCCTCCGTGACACCTCCGGGACACCTGCGCGGCGCACCGGGGGAACCCACCGGCGGGACCCGTGTTGACCATGGGGCGGGTCGGGTGCGGCGGCCGTGGGGCGGCTCGGTAACCTAAGCCCGCTGACCCAGACCCTTATCTCGTACGTACCTCGTACGCGACCTCGTCCAAGGAGATGCCGCCGCCGTGAGCAGCAGCCTTCGACGCGGCGCTCTCGCCGCCACCGCAACCGTGCTCTCGATCGCCTCGCTCTCCGCCTGCGGGGCGGGCAACAGCGCGCAGACGCTCGAAGTCAAGCCGGACAACGCCGCCACCTCGGTCGGCGACATCAAGCTGCAGAACGTCAACGTGATCACCCAGCCCGACCAGGCCGCCTCCGGCCCGGCCGTGATCACCGGCGCGCTCTTCAACAACGGCGACCACGACCAGGAGCTCCGCTCGGTCAAGCTGGTCGGCAAGAACGTCACGGCCCAGCTCACGCCCGCCAAGGGCCAGAGCAAGCTGATCGTGCCCGCCCACGGCTCGGTCGTGCTCGGCGGCAAGGACAACGCCTCCGCCGTGCTGCCGCAGGGCCGCCAGGGCATGAAGGACGGCGAGAACCAGCGCGTCGCGTTCGACTTCAGCTCGACCGGCGAGGTCGCCATCGCAGCCTTCGTCGTGCCGGCCAAGAGCTACTTCAAGGAGTGGGGCCCCGCCGAGGGCTCCCCCGCCTCCTCCGCCTCCCCGTCGGCCTCCGGCCAGCCGTCCGGTGCCGCCTCGGCCCCGGCGGGCCAGGGCCAGCCGCGCCAGGGCCAGCAGGGCCGTCCGGGCGGGCAGAACGGCGAGTCGCCGGCGGGTTCGCCGGCCGCCGCGGGTCACTGAGACGCCGCGCGACAGCACGTATACGGGCGGGGCCCGGAAGGCATGCCTTCCGGGCCCCGCCCGCATGCCGTGGTGATCACGGCTCGAACTTGTAGCCCAGCCCCCGCACCGTGACCAGGTAGCGCGGCGCCCCCGGGTCCGGCTCGATCTTGGCGCGGAGCCGCTTGACGTGCACGTCGAGCGTCTTGGTGTCGCCCACGTAGTCGGCGCCCCAGACGCGGTCGATGAGCTGCATCCGGGTCAGCACGCGCCCGGCGTTGCGCAGCAGCATCTCCAGCAGGTCGAACTCCTTCAGCGGCAGGTCGACCTTGGTGCCGCCGACGGTGACCACGTGCCGGTCGACGTCCATGCGGACCGGGCCGGCCTCCAGCGCGGCCGGGGTGACCTCCTCCGGCTCGCCGCGGCGGCGCAGCACGGCGCGGATGCGGGCCACGAGCTCGCGCGAGGAGAAGGGCTTGGTCACGTAGTCGTCGGCGCCTATCTCCAGGCCCACGACCTTGTCGATCTCGCTGTCCTTGGCCGTCACCATGATCACGGGCACGTTGGAGCGGGAGCGCAGCTGCCGGCAGACCTCGGTGCCGGGCAGGCCGGGCAGCATGAGGTCGAGCAGGACGAGGTCGGCGCCGTTGCGTTCGAACTCCTCCAGCCCGTCGGGGCCGGTGGCCGCGACGGCGACCTCGAAGCCCTCCTTGCGGAGCATGTAGGACAACGCGTCGCTGAAGGATTCCTCGTCCTCGACGACGAGCACTCGGGTCACGGAAGGACCTCCGGTCGGGTCATGGGGCGGTACTGCGCGGTCGTTACGCGCGCTGAGGGCGGAACGGGGGGTCGGTGCGTGGCGGGCGTCACGGGCGGGGCCCGCGCGCGGGGAAGGGGCCGACGGCGCCGGTCAGGTCGTCGGTGCTGCCGGCGGTGAGGTCGTCGGCGAGGCCGGCATCGGCGGCGTCCGCGGCGTCTTCGGTGTCGCTGTCCTCGCCCACCGGCAGCCGGCGGGCGCGGCGGTCGCGGTCGCGCCCGGCGCCGGCCTCCGGCAGCCGCAGCGTGAACGTCGAGCCCTGGCCCTCCGCGCTCCACACGGTGACCTCGCCGCCGTGGGAGGCGACGACGTGCTTGACGATCGACAGGCCCAGGCCCGTGCCGCCGGTGGCCCGGGAGCGGGCGGGGTCCACGCGGTAGAAGCGCTCGAAGACGCGCTCGCGGTCCTTCTCCGATATGCCGATGCCCTGGTCGGTGACGGCGATCTCGACGAGGTCGCCGCCGGGGGCGGCGACGCGGCGGGCCGCGATGCCGACGCGCGTGCGCGCGGGGCTGTAGTTGACGGCGTTCTCCACGAGGTTGCCGAGGGCGGCGGCGAGCTGGCCGCGGTTGCCCCAGACGCGCAGCCCGTCGGAGCCGCCGGTGGCGATGGTGATCTGCTTGGTGCCGGCCTGGTGGCGGCAGCGGTCGACGGCCTCGTCGACGAGCTCGTCGACGCGCACGGGCTCGGCGTCCTCCAGCGGGTCGTCGTTCTGCACCCGGGAGAGGTCGATGAGCTCCTGCACCAGGTTGGTCAGCCGGGTGGCCTCGATCTGCATGCGCCCGGCGAAGCGGGTGACGGCCTCGGGGTCGTCGGCGGCGTCCATCACGGCCTCGGAGAGCAGCGAGAGCGCGCCGACGGGGGTCTTGAGCTCGTGGCTGACGTTGGCGACGAAGTCGCGGCGGACGGCCTCGATGCGGCGGGCCTCGGTGAGGTCCTCGACCAGCAGCAGGACGAGCCGGGAGCCGAGGGGCGCGACGCGCGCGGAGACCGCGAGGGCCTCGCCGCCGCGGCCGGTGCCGCGGCGCGGCAGGTCGAGCTCGACCTGCCGTATCTCCCCGTCGCGCCGGGTGTCGCGGGCCATCTGGAGCATCGGCTCCACGGCGAGCTTGCCGCCGCGGACCAGCCCGAGCGCGTACGCGGCGGAGCTGGCCTTGACCACGGTGTCGGCCTCGTCGAGGACGACGGCCGAGGAGCGCAGCACCGACAGCACGGTGTCGACGCCGGGCGGCAGCACCGCGTCGGTGTGCAGGGAACTGCGGGTGGGACGTTTCTGGTCCCGCTCGCTCCAGCGGAACGCCAGCATGGCGATCACGCCGGTCCCCACGCCGGCGATCGCTGCCGCAGCGGCGACGGCCGCGTCCACGTTCATGTCTCCAGGTTATGCGTGCTCCACGGGTCCTCCACAGCCCAATGGGGGACACCCCGAACACCCGTTGCCGAGAGTTCACCTTCAGGACGGCGGTGGTTCACCGCGGGGGTCGGCGGCCGTCGCGTACCGGCCGGATGGTGGCAGCGTGCCCGGGGTATCGGACCGGGGCGGGAGCCGTACAGGAACCGGAAGAGAAGAGACAGGACATGCGGGACGCGTACCACGAGGAGCTGGACTCGATCGGCGAGGGCCTGGTCGAGATGGCCCGGCTGGTCGGCTCCGCGATCGGGCGCGCCACCACGGCGATCCTGGACGCGGACCTGAAGCTGGCGGAGTCGGTGATCGCCGCCGACGCCAAGGTCGACGACCTCCAGCGGGACCTGGAGGCGCGGGCGATCAGCCTGCTGGCGCGGCAGCAGCCGGTGGCGACGGACCTGCGCATCGTGGTGACGTCGCTGCGGATGAGCGCGGACCTGGAGCGCTCGGGCGACCTGGCCCAGCACGTGGCCAAGCTGGCCCGGCTGCGCTTCCCGGAGTCGGCGGTCCCGGGCGACCTGCACGCGACGGTGCTGGAGATGGGGCAGCTCGCGCAGCGGCTGATGGCCAAGGCGGCCGAGGTGATCATCACCAAGGACGTGGACCTGGCGATGCAGTTGGAGCACGACGACGATGCGATGGACCTGCTGCACCGCACGCTCTTCCAGCATCTGATGGACGACCGCTGGCGGCACGGCATCGAGACGGCCGTCGACGTGACGCTGCTGGGCCGGTACTACGAGCGCTTCGCCGACCACGCGGTGTCGGTGGCCAAGCGCGTCGTCTACCTCGTGACGGGCGAGCACGCCGACGAACTGCAGGGCGCTCCGGAAGCGGGCCAGTGACCCACTGTGCTCCCATGCGCCCTCGGTGCGCCCGGACAGGTGCCCGTACGAACCATTGACGGGCGTACCGGGCCGCCTTTTGACTGGGGTGGAAGGCAGACCCCTTCGCGAGGAGGAATCCGATGAGCGGCTGTCAGTGTGGTCCCGGGTGCTCGTGCGGCTGCCAGAACGGCGGCTCCTGCCAGTGTGGCGGCAGCTGCAGCTGACACCTCACCCATGTCACTCGCGGAGAAGGGCCCCCGGCCGGCACACGCCGGCCGGGGGCCCTTCCCTTGCGCGGTCATCAGCCCGTCGCGCCCGCGTACGCCAACCCGAGGCCGGCGGGCTCCGGTTCCGGCCACTCCCAGCCGAGGCCGGCGAGGGCCCGGGCCCTGGCCTCGACCACGGCCATGCGGGCGGCGCGTTCGGTCTCGTCCACGTGGGCGGCCTGGCCGGTGACCTGTCCGGGCCACTTGCGGTAGAGCAGGCCCGTCTCGGCGGTGAACCACCCGGTGGCGACGGCGTTCAGCGCCAGCAGCAGCCCGGTGTCCTCGGAGGCGGGCAACGCCATCCACCCGCCGAGCGCGGTCAGCAGGTGACGGCGGACGCAGAGCGTCGCGGGGTGGACCTGCGCCCGGTGGCCGTGCGCCTTCCAGTGCCGCAGCACGTCCCCGCGCGCTATGGGCCCGTCCGCGGGGTCCTGGTCGAACCCGACGGTCGACCCGTCGGGCAGGAGGTCGAGGGCGCGGCAGGTCGTCCACCCCACCTCGGGGTGGTCCAGGAACACGGACAGGTCCCGGGCCAGCGCCCCGGGCGTGAGGACGTCGTCGGCGTCGAGCACCCGGACCACCTCACCACGGGCCCGCGCGAGCCCCATGGTCCGCGCCATGCCCGCCCGCCCCGGCCGGCCCTGCCCGAAGCTGATGCGCGGGTCGTCCGGCAGGTGCGGCACGACATCACCGGACTGACCGTCCTCCTGCACCACCCATTCCCAGTCCCACCCGTCGGGCAGCTTCTGTTCGGTGAGCGACGCGTACGCCTGGGGCAGGTAGTGCGCGCCGGGAGCGTGCACGGCCGTGATGACGGTGATGAGCTGGTTCTTGATCACCACCCGTTCGTACGCCGCCCCCGGCACTGCCCGCAGTGAGGCAGGACATAGAAGGAGGGGTTACTTCTTCTTGCCCTGGTTCTTCACGGCCTCGATGGCGGCCTTGGCGGCCTCCGGGTCGAGGTAGCGGCCGCCCGGGGTGACCGGGTTGAAGTCGGCGTCGAGCTCGTAGTGGAGCGGGATGCCGGTGGGGATGTTCAGGCCGGCGATGTCGGCGTCGGAGATGCCGTCGAGGTGCTTGACCAGGGCGCGCAGGCTGTTGCCGTGGGCGGCGACCAGGACGGTGCGGCCGGCCAGCAGGTCCGGGACGATGCCGTCGTACCAGTACGGCAGCATGCGGACGACGACGTCCTTGAGGCACTCGGTGCGCGGGCGCAGCTCACTCGGGATCGAGGCGTAGCGCGGGTCGTCGCTCTGCGAGAACTCGGTGCCGTCCTCGAGGGCCGGCGGCGGGGTGTCGTACGAGCGGCGCCAGAGCATGAACTGCTCCTCGCCGAACTCGGCCAGGGTCTGGGCCTTGTCCTTGCCCTGGAGGGCGCCGTAGTGGCGCTCGTTCAGCCGCCACGAGCGGTGGACGGGGATCCAGTGCCGGTCGGCGGCCTCGAGGGCGATCTGCGCGGTGCGGATGGCGCGCTTCTGGAGGGACGTGTGGACCACGTCCGGGAGCAGGCCGGCGTCCTTGAGCAGCTCACCGCCCCGGAGCGCCTCCTTCTCGCCCTTCTCGTTGAGGTTGACGTCCACCCAGCCGGTGAACAGGTTCTTCGCGTTCCATTCGCTCTCGCCGTGGCGGAGGAGGATCAGCTTGTACGGTGCGTCGGCCATGACCACGAGCGTAATCGACGTGCGGGGCGCGCCGCCGCCCGGGGACAATTGACGCGAACCGTCAATTGAATGGCGTGGACACGACGAAGTCGGTAAGTTGCGAGTACGTAGAGCACCACTTACCACTCGGGGGTTGTCGCGCCATGTCCACACCATCCGCAGCAGGGTTGCTCCAGGCCGCCCGACGGAGCATCGGCGGGTTGCCGCGGGCCTTCTGGTGGCTGTGGACCTCCACCCTCATCAACCGGATGGGCGGCTTCGTCTCCGTCTTCCTCGCCCTCTACCTCACCGTCGACCGCGGCTACTCCGCCTCCTTCGCCGGCCTCGTCGCGGCCCTGCACGGACTGGGCGGCGTCGTCTCCTCCATCGGCGCCGGCGTGATGGCCGACCGCCTCGGCCGCCGCCCCACCCTGCTCATCGCCCAGCTGGCCACCGCCGCCAGCGTCGCCGTGCTCGGCCTCGTACAGCACCCCGTCGCCATCGCCGCCGTCGCCTTCCTCGTCGGCATGAGCAGCAACGCCTCGCGCCCCGCCGTGCAGGCCATGATGGCCGACATCGTGCGCCCCGAGGACCGGGTGCGGGCCTTCGCCATCAACTACTGGGCCATCAACCTCGGCTTCGCCGTCTCCGCCGTCGCGGCCGGCGCCGTCGCCCGCTACAGCTACCTGATCGGCTTCTTCGGCGAGGCCGCGCTCACCCTCCTGTGCGCCGTCCTCGTCTTCGTGAAGATCCGCGAGAGCCGTCCCGAGCCGGACGCGGGCGCCGCCGGCGAGCCGGACGTCAGCATGGGCACCGTCCTGCGCGACGGCCGCTTCATGGCCGTCGTCGGCCTGTCCTTCCTCATGGCGCTGATCTTCATGCAGCACGCCACCGCACTGCCCGTCGCCATGGGCGAGGCCGGCTGGAGCAGCAGCGACTACGGCATGGTCATCGCCGTCAACGGCGTCCTGATCATGGCCCTCCAACTGCCCGTCACCCGCTTCATCGAGCACCGCGACCCGCGCATGCTGCTCGTCGTCTCGGCACTGCTGGCCGGCTACGGCTTCGGGCTCACCGCCTTCGCCGGCTCGCTCGGCGGCTACGCGCTCTCCATCGCCGTCTGGACCCTCGCCGAGATCGTCAACTCGCCGACCCAGATGGGCCTGGTCGTACGGCTGTCCCCGGTCACCGGCCGCGGCCGCTACCAGGGCATGTACAGCATGTCCTGGTCCGTGGCCGCGCTCGTCGCACCCCTCGCCGGCGGCGCGGTGATCGACACCTTCGGTTCCGACGCGCTGTGGGGCGGCTGCGCGGTCGTGGGCACGATTGCTGCGCTGGGGTACTGGGCGCTGATGCGGGGGTTGCCGTCGTCCGACCACGGGCCGGCCAAGGATGCGGCCCCCGCGGCCGACGAGGTACGCGAGGCGGAGCAGGCCGCGACCTGACCGGCAGCGGGGTTTCGGGGGCTCCGCCCCCGGGCCCCCGCGCCTCAATCTCCGGAGGGGCTTTCCTTGGTGATGCGGCTGAACGCCTCCAGGTTGCGGGTCGACTCGCCCCGCGCCACCCGCCACGCGTACTCCTTGCGGATCGACTCCGCGAAGCCCATCTCCAGCAGCGTGTTGAAGCTGCCGTCCGCGTTCTCCAGGATCACGCCCAGGATGCGGTCGATCTCCTCCGCCGTCACCGCCGCCAGCGGCAGCCGGCCCACCAGGTAGATGTCGCCCAGCCGGTCCACCGCGTACGCCACCCCGTACAGGCGCGTGTTGCGCTCCAGGAGCCAGCGGTAGACCGCCTCGTGGTTCTCGTCCGGGCGGCGGACGACGAAGGCGTTCACGGACAACGAGTGGTTGCCGACGACCAGCGAGACCGTCGTCGACAGCTTGCGGGTGCCCGGGAGCGTCACCACGTACGTGCCCTCGGAGGGGCTCTCCCAGGTCAGTCCCGCGTCGCGGAGCGCCTTCTCGATCAACTCAGCCATGTGCCGAGCGTAGGCGAGAGCGCCGCTCGCCGACCGCCGCGGTGTACACCTCGGCGGTCGCCGCCGCCGCGACGTCCCAGCCGAAGCGCCGGGCGTGCCGCGCCGCGGCCTCGCCCATCCGGTCCGCCAGCCCCGGCTCGTCGGCCAGGCGGCGCAGCACCTCCGCGTAGTCGGCCGGGTCGTGGCCGTCGACGAGGAAGCCGCTCACGCCGTCGGCCACCGCCACCGGCAGGCCGCCGACCGCCGCCGCGAGCACCGGCGTGCCGCACGCCTGCGCCTCGACGGCCACCAGCCCGAAGGACTCGCTGTGCGAAGGCATGACGAGCACCGACGCGGCCCGGTACCAGTCGGCGAGCCGGTCCTGGCCCACCGGCGGGCGGAACCGCACCACGTCCGTGATGCCCAGCCGGGCCGCGAGCTTCTGCAGGCCCTCCGGCTTCGCCAGGCCGCTGCCGCTGGGCCCGCCGACCACCGGGACGACCAGCCGCGACCGCAGGTCCGGGCGCCGGTCCAGCAGCTCGGCCACGGCCCGCAACAGCACGTCGGGCGCCTTCAGCGGCTGGATGCGGCCGGCGAACAGGGGTATCAGCGCGTCCGCGGGCAGGCCCAGCCGCTCACGGGCGGCGGCCCGCCCGTCCGCGGGCCGGAACCGGTCGAGGTTGACGCCGGGGTGCACGACGGCGACCCGCGCCGGGTCCGCGTCGTAGTGGTGCACCAGCTCCGCGGCCTCGCCGTCCGTGTTGGCGATCAGCCGGTCCGCGGCCCGTACGATCTGCGTCTCGCCGATGACGCGGGCCGCCGGCTCCGGCGTGTCGCCCTCGGCCAGCGCCGCGTTCTTCACCTTCGCCATGGTGTGCATGGCGTGCACCAGCGGCACGCCCCAGCGCTCGGCGGCCAGCCAGCCGACGTGCCCGGAGAGCCAGTAGTGCGAGTGCACCAGGTCGTAGTGGCCCGGGCGATGCCCGGCCCAGGCGCGCATCACACCGTGCGTGAACGCGCACAGCTGCGCCGGCAGCTCCTCCTTCGCCAGCCCCTCGTACGGGCCGGCGTCCACGTGCCGTACGAGCACGCCCGGCGCCAGCTCGACGGTGGGCGGCAGCGCGGCGGTGGTGGCCCGGGTGAAGATCTCCACCTCGATGCCGATCTCCGCCAGCCGCCGGGCCAGCTCGACGATGTAGACGTTCATCCCGCCCGCGTCGCCGGTGCCCGGCTGGTGCAGGGGGGAGGTGTGGACGCTGAGCATGGCCACCCGGCGGGGCCGGCGGGCCGCGCCGAAGCGCCGCAGCTGGGGCTTGGGGAAGGGGCCGAGGGTGCCGAGCGTACGGCCGCGGCGGGCGCCGAGCCGTGCTGCGTACTGGCTCACCGTGCGTGTCCTCCGTCTGCGTCCGTCGTGGTCCGTGCCTCACCGGGGCAACACCGACCGGGCCCTTCGGCCTTCCCGCTTTGCCAAACGGTGACGTTACCTCTGGTTACAGAGTGCCCGACCTGCGACGATTCCGGCGCGCCGGGCCCCGGGCAGTACGGTGTGCGCATGGCTCGGCCCATCGGCGCGGTGACGCGCGGCACCACCAACCCCAACCGGCTGCGCCGCATGGACCGCTGGATCGCCGCCACGCACGCCGCCGCACTGCGCCGCGCCGACGACCCGCTGGCCGTCGACCTGGGCTACGGCGCCGCGCCCTGGACAGCCGTGGAACTCCTGACCCGGCTGCACCGCGTGCGGCGCGACGTCCGCGTCGTCGGCATCGAGATCGACCCCGAGCGGGTCGCGGCGGCCCGCCCCTACGAGCGCGAGGGGCTGACCTTCGCGCACGGCGGCTTCGAGGTGCCGCTGCCCGGCGGCCGGCGGCCGCTGCTGATCCGCGCCGCGAACGTCCTGCGGCAGTACGACGAGGACCAGGTCGCCGAGGTCTGGGGCCGGCTGTGCGCGCGGCTCGCCCCGGACGGGCTGCTGGTCGAGGGCACCTGCGACGAGATCGGGCGCCGCCACGTGTGGGTGGCGCTGGGGCCGGCCGGGCCGCGGTCGGTGACGTTCGCGGCGCGCCTGGCGTCGCTGGACACGCCGTCGGACCTGGCCGAACGGCTGCCCAAGGCGCTGATCCACCGGAACGTGCCGGGCGAGCCGGTGCACGCCTTCCTCCGCGACTTCGACCGCGCGTGGGCGGCGGCCGCCCCCTACGGGGCGCTCGGCGCCCGGCAGCGCTGGATCCGTACGGCACACGCGCTGGCCGCCGGCTGGCCCGTGCTGGACGACGCGCGCCGCTGGCGCCAGGGCGAGCTGACCGTGCGCTGGGAGGCGCTGGCCCCGGCATAGGTGCGGGCGTTCCGCCACGGCGGGCGCGGCGCTGCTTTCCTTGCGGTCATGTCGTTGTTACTTGTGATTCAACCGCGGTTGCGAGTCTTGCGGAATGCAGCCCGCCGCGCCCCGAACCCCCGTACGACGCCTCCGCGCCGCCCCGGAGGCCCCGGATCCGGCCACGGAGCCGTCCGCGGACCCGTCCCCGGCGGCCTCCGACGCGTCCGGCGCGCCTGTCCGGCGTGCGGCGCGGAACAATGAAGGTATGACGCAGTCGTCCCCCGGCAGCGAGCGCGGCGGCAGCGACCGCGGCGGCACCGACGCGGTGGGCTTCATCGCCGCGCACCGGCCCAACGCCGCCGTGCTCAGGGGGGTCCCGCAGCTCGACGGCCTCGCGGGGCTCGACAGCCTCGCCGGGCTCGACGGCGTCGAGGAGCTCGTCGACGGCACCGGCGGCGGCTTCCCCGCGGGCCGGTCCACGGCGACCGCCGCGGGCCCCGGCCCCGGTCCCGGCGAGGAGCCGCTGCCCGGCGGCCGCTTCCTGGACCGCGAGCGCAGCTGGCTGGCGTTCAACGAGCGCGTGCTCGAACTGGCCGAGGACCCGGCCACGCCGCTCCTGGAGCGCGCCAAGTACCTGGCCATCTTCGCCGGCAACCTCGACGAGTTCTTCATGGTCCGCGTGGCCGGCCTCAAGCGCCGCATCGCCACCGGCGTGGCCACCCGCTCCGCGTCCGGGCTCCAGCCGCGCGAGGTGCTGGAGCTGATCTGGACGCGCTCGCGCGAGCTCATGGCGCGGCATGCCGCCTGCTTCCAGCAGGACGTCGCGCCCGAGCTGGCCGACGAGGGCATCCACCTGATCCGCTGGCCCGAGCTGACCGAGAAGGAGCAGGGCCGCCTCCTCACCCTCTTCCGGCAGCAGATCTTCCCCGTCCTGACGCCGCTGGCCGTCGACCCGGCCCACCCCTTCCCGTACATCTCGGGGCTCTCCCTCAACCTCGCGGTCGTCGTCCGCAACCCGGTCAGCGGCCACGACCACTTCGCGCGCGTGAAGGTGCCGCCGCTGCTGCCGCGCTTCCTGGAGGCGTCGGCGCAGCGGTACGTCCCCGTCGAGGACGTGATCGCGGCCCACCTCGACGAGCTGTTCCCGGGCATGGAGGTGCTGGCGCACCACATGTTCCGGGTGACGCGCAACGAGGACCTGGAGGTGGAGGAGGACGACGCGGAGAACCTGCTCCAGGCGCTGGAGAAGGAGCTCATGCGGCGCCGCTTCGGCCCTCCGGTGCGGCTGGAGGTCGAGGAGACCATCGACCCGTACGTCCTCGACCTGCTGGTCCGCGAGCTGAAGATCACCGACGCCGAGGTGTACCCGCTGCCCGGGCCGCTGGACCTCACCGCGCTGTACGCCATCGCCGACCTGGACCGGCCCGAGCTGAAGTTCCCCAAGTTCGTCGCCGGCACCCACCGCGACCTCGCCGAGGTGGAGTCCGCGTCGCCGCCCGACGTCTTCGCCGCGCTGCGCGAGCGCGACGTGCTGCTGCACCACCCGTACGACTCGTTCTCCACGTCCGTGCAGGCGTTCCTGGAACAGGCCGCCGCCGACCCCGACGTGCTGGCGATCAAGCAGACGCTGTACCGCACCTCCGGCGACTCCCCCATCGTCGACGCCCTCATAGACGCCGCCGAGTCGGGCAAGCAGGTCCTCGTCCTCGTCGAGATCAAGGCGCGCTTCGACGAACAGGCCAACATCAAGTGGGCGCGGAAGCTGGAGGAGGCCGGCTGCCACGTCGTGTACGGCCTGGTGGGCCTCAAGACGCACTGCAAGCTGTCGCTCGTCGTCCGGCAGGAGGGCGAGACGCTGCGCCGCTACGCGCACGTCGGCACCGGCAACTACCACCCCAAGACGGCCCGTGTGTACGAGGACTTCGGGCTGCTCACCGCGGACCCGCAGGTCGGCGCGGACCTCTCCGACCTGTTCAACCGGCTGTCGGGCTACTCGCGCCGCGAGACCTACCGCCGGCTGCTGGTCGCCCCGCGCTCGCTGCGCGACGGCCTCGTCGCGCGCATCGCCAAGGAGGCCGCCAACGCGCGCGCCGGCCGCCCCGCCTCCGTCCGCATCAAGGTCAACGCGATCGTGGACGAGGCCGTCATCGACGCCCTGTACCGCGCCTCGCAGGCGGGCGTGCCGGTGGACATCTGGGTGCGCGGCATCTGCGCCGTGCGGCCGGGCGTCGCCGGGCTGTCGGAGAACATCCGCGTGCGCAGCGTCCTCGGCCGCTTCCTGGAGCACTCGCGCGTCTTCTGCTTCGGCAACGGCGGCGAGCCCGAAGTGTGGCTGGGCAGCTCCGACCTGATGCACCGCAACCTCGACCGGCGCATCGAGACGCTCGTCCGCGTCACCGACCCGGCCCACCGGGCCTCGCTCAGCCGGCTGCTGGAGGTCGGCGTCTCGGACAGCACCGCCTCCTGGCACCTGGGCCCCGACGGCAACTGGACGCGGCACGCCACCGACGCCGACGGGCGGCCGCTGCGGAACGTGCAGGAGATGCTCATCGACGCGCGGAGGCGCCGGCGTGGACCGTCGGCCTCGTGAGACGGCGTACGGCGGCCATGAGGACGCGGCGGGGAACACGGCGCTTACGGTCGCCACGGTGCCAGGGGGGCAGCAGCACATGACGCGGGAGACGACGCTCGGCCGTACAGCGGCCGGCGGGACGACGGCCACCGCCGGGGAGGTGCTCTCGGGCTACCTGCACGGCCAGGCCACCGACTTCCTGCGCAGCCTGCGCGTCTACACCGACAACGGCGCGGACGCGGAGGACGCGTGGGAGGCGGGCCACGCGCTGCGGCGCGCCGCCCGGCGCATCACGGGCACCCTGTACGTGTACCGGCCGCTGACCGACCCGGCGTGGACCGACCCGCTGCGGGCCGAACTGACGTGGCTGTCGGAGCTGCTGGGGCGGGAGCACGCGTACGCGGCCCGGCTGGCGCGGCTGCGCGGCGCCCTCCACCGGCTGTCGGGCGCGACGGGCCCGGAGATGGGCGCGGCCCGCGCCGGCGCGCTGCTCGACCGGCAACTGACCCTGGCGCGTACGCGGGCGCACACCGCGGCCCTGCGCGCCGTGGGCTCGGACCGCTTCCACGCGGCGGTGGACGCGGTGGCCGTCCTCGCCTCCGAGGTACCGCTCGACGCGGAGACACGCGACCTGCCGGCCGGGCAGGCGCTGGCGCGCCTGGCGGAGGAGACGCAGCGGCAGTTGCTCGACGCGGTGGAGGCGCTGCCGCTGGCGGTGGCCGGCCGCGCGTACAACGCGGAGGGCCTGACCCAGGGCGACACGCCCTGGCACGAGGTGCGACGGCTGGTGCGGCTGCGCCGGTACGCGCAGGAGGTGCTGGACGAGCAGGCCGCGGTGGCGTGCGGAACGCCGTCGGCGGCGGTACGGCTGCTGGGCGCCGGGCAGGCGCTGGACAGGCACCGGGACGCGGCGGAGGCGGCCGCCGCCGCGGCCGCGGCGGCCTGCACTCCGCGGATCGCCGCGGCGACGGCGTACGCGCTGGGGGTGCTCCACGCCGACCAGCGGCAGGAGGTGGAGGCGGCGCGCTACACGTTCGGCCGCATCTGGCAGCGCCTCGTCGGGGCAGAGGTGGGGGTGGGCTGAATGACGGACGCGGGTACGGGGGCGGGGACGGTACGGGCGGCGGGCTGCGTGCTGTGGCGCCGGAGGACGCACCCCGGTGAGGGGATCGAGCTGGCGCTGGTGCACCGCCCCAAGTACGGCGACGACTGGTCCCTGCCCAAGGGCAAGCTGAAGCGGGGCGAGGACTGGCTGGCCTGCGCGGTGCGGGAGGTCCGCGAGGAGACCGGCATGGAGTGCGCGGTGGGCCCGCCGCTGCTGGTGCTGCGGTACGACGTGGCGGGCCGGCCCAAGGAGGTCCGCTACTGGGCGGCGGAGGCGACGTACGGGACGTTCCGGCCGAGCCGGGAGGTCGACCGGCTGCTGTGGCTGCCACCGGCGGCGGCCCGTGCGCGGCTGACGCACGCGCACGACCGCCCGCTGGTGGACGCGCTGCTGGAGGTGGTGTAGCCCCGGCCGTGGGGACGGGTCCCAGGCGGGTCTCGGGCGGTCTCAGGGGTACGCGCGGCGTACGTACGCCAGCGCCGCCGCGGCCAGCGCGACGGCCGCAGCCGCCGTCAGGCCCGCCTCGGCCCACTGGAGCTCCCACAGGTGGGACGCGGGGTGGTAGTCGAGGTACCAGCCGAGCGCGTCGTGCTGGGTGACGCACTGCTCGGGGGTGATCCCCACCTTGCAGCCGGGTTCGGGGACACGGCCCCCGTCGGGCGTGATCAGGCCGCGCTCGACGACCCAGTCGCCGGGGCCGAGGATCAGGCCCGGCATGTCCTTCGACAGCTCGGTCACGGGCGCCACCAGGCCGCTGTCCCGTAGCGTGCCGATCAGCCACTCCAGCACTCCGGAGGCGACGAGCGTCACGGCCATCGCGCCCACCGTCCGCCGCACCAGCAGCCCCACGAGCGCGCCCGCCGCGACGGCGAGCAGGCAGCGCGCCACGGGCAACGGCCCGATGGTGTCGAAGACGGAGTGCCACCGCTCGCCGGGCAGCAGCGACGCCGGCACGACGCTCCACGCCCAGGTGCGCGCCGCCGTCAGCAGCGACACGCCGCCGAGCACGGCCACCACCGGCACCGCCAGCTTGGCCGCCAGCCAGCGCGCCGGGCTGACCGCCTGCGTCCAGGCCATGCGGTACGTCCCGGTCTCCAGCTCCCGCGCGACCATCGGGCCCGCGACGAACAGCCCGGCCAGCAGCGGCAGGTAGCCCAGGAACAGGCCCGAGTAGTGCAGCAGGTCGCCATAGACCGAGCGGAAGTGCTCGACGGCGGCCATCCGTTCCACGGCGCAGTCGGCGCCCGACACGTCGCAGGCGTCCCGCAGGCCGTGGCGGTCGATGTAGCCGGCCATGGTGAAGCGCAGCCAGACGAGTTCGACGAGGAGGGCCGCCAGCAGGCCCAGCGCGATCCAGGCGGTCGTACGGTGCTGGCGCAGGACCAGCCACGCCGCGCCGCGGGGGCGGGGCAGCCACGGCCACCGCTCCCCCTCCTGCTGCCGCATCGTTTCCGCAGCGGGAGAGCCGGTCGTCGTCCGCTGCTCGTGGTGGTGTCCGGTCACGGCCGTCATGCCGCCTCCACCTCCCGCCGGAAACCGGGCCGGGGCTCGGCGCTCGGCGCGATCAGCGCGGGCGCCGCGGGGGCGCGCAGATGGGCCAGCACCATCTCCTCCAGGGACGGTTCGGAGACCTGCCAGTCGCCGGCGACGGGCCCGTCGGTCCGCAGCAGCGCGGTGAACTGCCGCCCGCGCGCCCGCGCCTCCACCACCTGGTGCGTGGCGAACTCGCGGGGCACGCCCTCGCCCTCGTACCGGCCCATCACCAGCCGGTGCGCGGAGAGCAGGTCCTCCACCTCGCCGGCCAGCCGCACCCGCCCGTCCGCGACCATCAGCAGATAGTCGCAGGCGCCCTCCAGCTCGGTCAGCACGTGCGAGGCGAGCACGACGGTCGTGGCGCGCTCGGCGGCCTCGGCCATGAGGGCGGCCATCATCTCGTGCCGCACGAGCGGGTCGAGGTCGCTCATCGGCTCGTCCAGGAGCAGCAGCCCCGGCCGCTTGCCCAGCGCCAGCGCGAGCGCCACGCGGGTCCGCTGACCGCCGGAGAGCGTGCCGACGCGGGCGTCGAGGGGGATGTCACCGGCGCGTACGAGCCGCTCGGCGACGCCCTGGTCCCAGCGGCCGGGGTTCAGCTCGTGGCCCATGCGGAAGGTGTCGGCGACGGTGAAGGACGGGTACAGCGGCTTGTCCTGGCCGACGTAGGCGACGCGCGGCCGCACGCCGGGGTCGGCGGGCTCGCCGCCGAAGACCCGCAGCCGGCCCGCGTCGGGCCGGCGCAGCCCCGCGGCGAGGGCCAGCAGCGTCGACTTGCCGGCGCCGTTGGGGCCGACCAGCGCGCACACGCGCCCGGCCGGCAGCCGGAACGCGCAGTCGCGCAGCGCCCAGCCGCGCCGCCGGTACTTCACCCCCAGGCCGACCGCTTCCAGGGCGGTGCGGTCCGGGAGGAACGTGAGGTCTGTCATCGGCTCCCCGCTCGGTGATCGGTGGGCTGATCGGTACTCGTCGGTGGGCGGCTGCTCGTGCGCCGGTCAGCGGGCGCCGGCGGGGTGGCCGGCTTCGTGGGTGGCGTCGTGGGTGGCGTGGGCGGTGTCATGGAGGGGCCGGTCGCCCGCCGGCCGGTCGCCCGTCTGCTCTGGGCTTCCGTAGCTCTCCTCCAGGACGGACGCGACGAGCGCGGCCACGTCCTCGCGGTCGAGGCCGGCCGCGCGGGCCCGTTCCATCCAGGCGCCCAGCTCGACGCGGAGCGGCGAGCCGGCGGCCGCGCCGGGCCGGGCGAGGGAGCGCCGGACGAAGGTGCCGAGCCCGGGGCGCGCCTCGACCAGGCCCTCGCGGTCGAGCTCGCGGTAGGCCTTGAGCACGGTGTTGGGGTTGATGGCGGTGGCGGCGACGACCTCCTTGGCCGTGGGCAGCTTGTCGCCGGGCGTGAGCAGCCCGAGCCGCAGCGCCTGCTTCACCTGCTGGACGATCTGCAGGTACGTGGCCACACCACTGCGCCGGTCGATGCGGAACTCGACCACGCGCACCACCCTTCCACTACTTGACTAGTGAAAGGGTGATGGACCGGGTCCTGCCCTGTCAAACGACGCGCCGCCGGACGAGGCGCGAGGGTGACGAGGAGCGGGGGCTCAGCTCTCCGTGCGGTACATCAGGTCCGTCTCGTGGGTGACGAAGCCCAGCCCCTCGTAGACGCGCACGGCCGCGGCGTTGTCCGCGTCGACGTAGAGCATCGCCGTCGGCAGCCCCCGCCCGGCCAGGTGCCGCAGGCCGATCGTCGTCAGGGCCTTGCCGAGGCCGCCGCCCTGGGCACCGGGGCGGACGCCGAGCACGTACACCTCGCCGAGGCCCTCGTCCGCGTGCACCTTCGTCCAGTGGAAGCCGACGATCTCCCCGGCCCGCTCGGCGAGGAAGAAGCCCTCGGGGTCGAACCAGTCCTGCGCCTTGCGGTCGTCCAGGTCGCGCTGGGTGAGCGAGCCCTGCTCGGGGTGGTGCGCGAACGCCTCGGCGTTCACCGCCAGCCACGCCGCGTCGTCCTCACCCGGCCGGAACGTCCGGACGGACACACCGTCCGGCAGCACGGCCTCCGCCGTCTGCGGGCCGTCCGGGCCGGTCAGCGGGCGGCGCATCTGCCGCAGCTCACGGAACAGGCTCATGCCGAGCACCTGCGCCAGGTGCCGGGCGGCGGGGTGACCGCCGTGCGCCCACACGCGCAGCCGCTTGCCCGACTCCGCCATCAGGGCGTTGCCCAGCGCGCGCCCGTGCCCGCACCCGCGGTACGCGGGGTGCACGACGAGCTCGCCCGCCGGCGCCTCCACGGGGTCGCTGCCCTCCAGCTGCCCGTACCCCACCAGCCGGCCGGTGGCGTCGTGCAGGAGGACGTGCCGTACGCCCTCGCGCCGCCCGTCGAGCTGGAGCCGCCCCTGCTCGGACACGGCCGGCTGCCCGTCCTCGGCGGCGGCCTCCCCGATCAGCGCCAGCACCTCGCCGGCCTGCACGGGGGACAGTTCGTCGAGCACATCGACCCGCCGGCGCCCGTTGTCGTCGTCCATGCCGTCCATGTCGTCCGTGCCGCCCATGCCGTCATTCACCACGTCGCTGCTCATGGGGCGAGCCTACGGCGCGTCCTGCACGCAGCCGACACCCATCCGTAACCCGCCCCCTCCTGCCGGGCTACGCGCGTCAACCGTATGCTGCGCCCGACCTGACAACACCCTTCACCACCAGGGGAACACATGCTCAGACGGCTGACCTCGACCGCCGCCGTCCTCGCCGTCTCGACCGGCCTCACCGCCGGCCTCACCGTCGGAACGGCCGCCGCGGCCACCGGCCAGGAACCCGGCCACGGTCACGGCCACGGCCGCACCGTGGACGTCCAGCTGCTCTCCTTCAACGACCTGCACGGCAACCTCGAACCGCCGCAGGGCTCGTCGGGGACGGTCAGCGAGACGCAGGCCGACGGCAGCAAGAAGGCCATACCGGCGGGCGGCGTCGAGTACCTCGCCACGGCGCTGCGCACCGCCCGCAAGGGCCACGAGTACTCGGTCACGGCCGCCGCCGGCGACATGATCGGCGCCAGCCCGCTGATGTCGGGTCTCTTCCACGACGAACCGACGGTCGAGGCGCTGAACAAGCTGAAGCTCGACGTGACGTCGGTAGGCAACCACGAGTTCGACGAGGGCCGCACCGAGCTGACGCGCATGCAGCGCGGCGGCTGCCACCCGAAGGACGGCTGCTACGAGAAGGGCCGCACCTACAAGGGCGCCGACTTCCCCTACCTCGCGGCGAACGTCACCGACGCGAAGACCGGCCGGCCGATCCTCAAGCCGTACACGATCTGGCAGCACAAGGGCGTGAAGATCGGCTTCATCGGCGTCACGACGAAGGACACGCCGAACGTCGTCACGGCGGAGGGCGTCAAGGGCCTGAAGTTCGCCGACGAGGTCGAGACGATCAACAAGTACGCCAAGGAACTGGACCGCCAGGGCGTGAAGTCCATCGTGGCCCTGATCCACGAGGGCGGCATGCCGGCCTCGGGCGCGTACAACTACGACTGCGACACGCCGGGCGCCGGCGCGGGCATCTCCGGCCCGATCACCGACATCGCGAAGAAGGTCACGCCGAAGGTCGACGCGCTGGTCACCGGCCACACCCACCAGGCGTACGCGTGCACGGTCCCCGACCCGTCGGGCGCGCCGCGCACGGTGACGTCGGCGGCGTCGTTCGGCCGGCTGTACACGGACACGACGCTGAAGTACGACCGCGCGACGAAGGACATCGTCCGCACGCGCACCACGCACCTCCGCGCCACCAACCACGTCGTGAACCGCGAGCAGCCCAAGGCCCCGGACATGACGCGCCTGATCGACCACTGGAAGAACCTGGCGGCCCCGGTCGCCAACAAGCCGGTGGGCTACATCAGTGCCGACATCAACGGCCGCGGCTCCGACCAGTACGAGACGCCGCTCGGTGACATCATCACGGACGCCCAGGTCGAGGCCCTCGCCCCGGCCGACAAGGGCGGCGCCCAGATCGCGTTCATGAACCCCGGCGGCCTCCGCTCCGACCTCGCCTACAAGGCGTCGGGCCAGGAGGGCGACGGCGTCGTCACGTACGGCGAGGCGTTCACCGTCCAGCCGTTCACCAACATGATGCAGACCGTCGACCTCACCGGCGCCCAGGTCCTGGCCGCCCTCCAGCAGCAGGTCAGCGGCCCCAACGAGGCCCAGCCCAAGATTCTCCAGATCAGCCGGGGCCTCACCTACACGCTCGACCTGACGAAGAAGGGCGCCGACCGCATCGTCGCCTCGTCGGTGAAGGTCGACGGCACCGCCCTGGACCCGGCGAAGACGTACCGCGTCGCCGCGAACGAGTTCCTGATGGGCGGCGGCGACGGCTTCCCGGCCTTCAAGGAGGGCAGGAACAAGAAGATCGGCCCGTCGGACCTCGACGTGTTCATCCAGTACCTCCAGGCCCACTCGACGAAGGACAAGCCGCTGTCCCCGCCGAAGGCGGAGCGCATCACGGTCCTCAAGTAGTGCGGTGAGCGCGGACTCTGCCCGTGGCGAATCTGCGGCGGGCAGAGAAAGCGCATCGGGGGCTCTCCCAAGGCCAAGAGTGGGGGCAACAACCTCTCCCACTCCGGCAAGGAGACCCGATGACTCCCCTCGTGGCGACTCCCCTCATGGAGGAGGGCGGCACACCGCCCAGCCGCTTCGACGACCACCTCGCGGCACAGCTGCTCGCCCACCGGATCGTGCTCCTGGGCACGGAGGTCGACGACGTGTCGGCCAACCGGGTGTGCGCGCAGCTGATGCTGCTCTCGGCGGAGGACCCGCGCACCGACATCGGCCTGTACATCAACAGCCCCGGCGGGTCGGTCAGCGCGGGCCTCGCCATCTACGACACGATGCGGCTCATCCCGAACGACGTCTCGACGCTGGCGATGGGGTTCGCCGCCAGCATGGGCCAGTTCCTGCTCACGGTGGGAGCGCCCGGCAAGCGGTTCGCGCTGCCGAACGCGCGCATCATGATGCACCAGCCCTCGGCGGGCATCGGCGGCTCGGCCGCGGACATCGCGATCCAGGCGGAGAACCTCGTGTTCACCAAGAAGGCCATCGAACGCATCACCGCCGAGCACACCGGTCAGAGCGCGGAGACGATCGCCCGTGACGGCGACCGGGACCGCTGGTTCACGGCCGAACAGGCCAGGGAGTACGGGATGGTGGACCAGGTCGTGGAGTCGCTCGCCGACATCCGTCCGGTCGTGTCGCGCCGACGGATGGGGCTGTGACATGGGGTCGTACACGGTTCCCTACGTCGTCGAGCGCACCGCGCAGGGCGAGCGGTCCTACGACGTCTTCAGCCGGCTGCTGAACGAGCGGATCATCTTCATCGGCACCGAGATCGACGACGGCGTCGCCAATGTCGTCATCGCGCAACTCCTCCACCTGGAGTCGGCGAACCCCGAGCGCGAGATCTCGCTCTACCTGAACTCCCCGGGCGGGTCGTTCACTTCGCTGATGGCCATCTACGACACGATGACGTTCGTGCAGGCGCCGATCTCCACGTTCTGCGTCGGCCAGGCGGCGTCGACGGCGGCGGTGCTGCTGGCCGGCGGCGACCCGGGGCGCCGGTTCGTGCTGGAGCACGCCCGGGTCCTGCTCGGCCAGCCCGCCAGCGGCGGCCGCCGGGGGACGGTCTCCGACCTCACCCTCGCGGCCAAGGAGATGGCCCGCATCCGCGCGCAGGTGGAGGAGGTCCTGTCCCGGCACACGCACCACGACGTGGCGACGCTGCGCGCGGACATGGACCGCGAGAAGGTCCTCACCGCCGAGGAGGCCGTCGCCTACGGCCTCGCCGACGAGGTCCTGAGCCGCCGGCTCACCGTTTAGGCGGCTCAGGCGGCTCAGGCGGCGAGGCAGAGGCCGCCGTACCGAGCGGTGGGCGCCGTCCGTCCCCGGGCGTACCGGGCCAGCTCGTCCTGCGCCAGCGAGAGCAGGTCACCGAGCCCCAGCCCGAGCGCCCGGGCGGCGGCCGCGAGCACCTCGGACGAAGCCTCCTTGCGCCCGCGCTCCACCTCCGACAGATACGGCATCGAAATCCGCGCCGCCTCGGCCACGTCCTTCAACGTGCGCTCCTGAGCGAGCCGCTCACGCCGCAACACGTCCCCGACAAGGTCCCGCCACAGGGGCTCCCGCGGCATGGGCGCGTGCGGTCCCTGCGGGACCTGCGGACGAAGGGGGACGACACGGGCTTCGCTCGGCATGTTCGGCGTCTTGGGCGTCTTCGGCGCATGAGTGCTCACCCCTTCAGCCTAGGGACCGGGGACGCCGGGGAAAGGGAACGGCGTTCCGCCCTGGGTGAAGCCGCGCGGGCGGCACCGTGGAGAATTCCGGGTGTGTCCGAGATATCCGCCCTGTGGCCCGTGGCGCCTGCGAGCGAGGCTCGCTGGCTTGTGGAGCTGAACGACGATCCGTACGGCACCACCGGCTTCCAGGTGCCGTCCGGGCTCTATGAGGACGCCGCGTGGGTGCTCAACGCCATGTACGAACACGTGGACGGGCCCGGGGAGCTCTCCCGTGACGCGTTGGTGCGCAGCAGCCGGGAGGCCATGGGTGCGCCGGTGCCTTGTGGGGTGTACAGCGGTGGGCTCGGACGCGCCGAGCATCCCGGGGGCGGGTACCGGCGGTTGCGGTGGGCGGAACTGGCGCGGCGGACCGGTGATCCTGTGGTCGCTCCCGGCTACCTGCCCTCGTACCGCAGTGCGCCCGACGGGCGGTTGCCCGACGGTGGGTGGCCCGCCGGTCTGGAGACACCCACCGAAGGGGCCCTCGACCGGCCGACGTGGGACCGGTTGATCGAGGTGCTGATCGCGCACAGCCCCGAGGGGGCCGGCACGCGGTGCTTGGCCTTCTACAACCCTCTGCTCACCGAGGAGCAGGACTTCGACGACCACCGGGTTCTCGCCGGCCGGCTCGGCGACGCCTTTGCGCTCTACGACCACCCCGGCCACCGGTCCAGCCCTTCCAACCTGTGGCCCGAGGACCGGTCCTGGGTCACGTACACCGACTGGGACCTGTGGGGCACCAAGGTGGCCGGGCCCGCTGCCCTGATCGGGGCGTTGCTCGGAGACCATTTCATCGAAGCCGTGCGGCTTCCCTGGGACTCCTGACCCGTCCCGTCCCGCCCCGTCCCGACCCGATCCGATCGGGCACAGGATGTCGGGTCCGGTACCGGCCCCGTCCGTAGCGTCGGGGACGTAAGCAAGGAAGGAAGTCCGCGTGCTGGACCGTCTCAACCAGGCCCTGGACCACATCGAGCACTGCATCGGGCAGCCCGAGCCCCGTGAGGTCGACGTGGCCGAGCTCGCGCGGGTGGCCGCGACGTCGGAGTACCACTTCCGGCGGCTGTTCTCGGCTCTCGCCGGGATGCCGCTGTCGGAGTACGTACGCCGGCGGCGGCTCACGCTCGCGGGGGCCGAGGTGCTCGACGGGCGGCGGACGTTGCTGGAGGTCGCCGTGCGGTACGGGTACGGGTCGGGCGAGGCGTTCGCCCGGGCGTTCCGTGCCGTGCACGGGGTCGGTCCCGGCGAGGCCCGGCGCGGCGGGGCGACGTTGCGTTCCCAGCCCCGGATGTCCTTCCGTCTCGTCGTCGAAGGAAGCAGCGACATGCGGTACCGCATCGTGGAGAAGGACGCGTTCCGGGTGGTGGGCCCGTCGACCCGGGTGCCGTTGGTGCACTCGGGGGTGAACCAGGCCATCGCCGAGTTCGTCCGGGGCATCGGGCGGGAGACGCTCGACCGGCTGGCCGGGCTGTCCGACCAGGAGCCGCAGGGCATCGTCAGCGCCAGCGTCAACCTCGACCCCAGCCGCGCGGAGGGCACCGAGCTGGACTACCACCACGGCGTGGTGACCGGTGCCGACGCCCCCGAGGGCGCCGACGTCCTGGACGTGCCCGCCGGCACGTGGGCCGTCTTCACCAGCACCGGCCCCTTCCCGCACGCCCTCCAGCTCCTCTGGCGGGACGTCTTCACCCAGTGGTTCCCCTCCAACCCGTACGCCACCCGCCCCGGCCCGGAGATCCTGCGCGTCTGCCACGTCACGCCGGACGGCAAGGAGGCCGAGGCCGAGCTGTGGATCCCCGTGGAGCGGACCTCCCCGGCCGCCTAGGCAAAGGCGGCGTTGACGACCCCCATCACGTAGGGGCGTTCCGAGGCGGTGCCCGTGGGGTTGAGCGAGTAGACCACGCGGCGCTTCAGGTCCCGGGTGGCGAACGCCCCGTTCGTCCATCCGGGCAGCGAACCGGTCTTGCCCCACACCGTGACGCCGTTCTCCAGCGTGACCCGCATCAGGCCACCGGCGCTGAAACAGCTCCTTCCGTTGATGCAGTTCTTGTTGGCCGGGGCACTGGGCACCTCCGGCACCGCAAAGGCCAGCTCCTGCTCGGCCGGCGGCAGGAGCCGGCCACGGAACAAGGCGGTGACGAACCGGTCCAGGTCGGCCGCGGTGGAGATCATCCCGCCCTCCGCCCACGCCCACGGGCTCTGCTCGGTCACCTCGTCCCCGCCCACGTACACCCGGGCGTGCGGCCCGGGGACGGATATGTCGTCCGGCGCGGGCAGGCTGGTGTTCCGCAGGCCCAGCGGGCGGATGATGCGGCGCGTGAGCTCGGCCGCGTACGACCGGCCGGTCACCTTCTCGACCAGCAGCCCGGCGACGAACGTGTTCACGCCGTTGTACTGCTGCACGCTGCCGGGCGCCGGAGGCTGTCCCGTTCCCTTGGCTTCCGCAGCCGCGAACGCGTTGTGCACCACCTCCTGCGGTGACACGCCCTTCAGCCACCAGCCGGGGCCGTCGGCGGGCCCGGGTATGCCGGCCGGGGCCGGCAGGCCACTGGTGTGGTCCAGCAGCTGCCACACGGTGACCGCCCCGTAGGCGGCCGGTATGAGGTCGGGCAGGTAGCGGCGGGCGGGTGCGTCGAGCGCTATGCGGTGCTCGGCGGCCAGCTGGAGCACGACCGTGCTGGTGAACATCTTGGTCACGCTGCCGATGCGGAACCGCGCGTCGCGGGGCACCTCCCCCGCCGTACCCGTCCACGGCGCGGCCCGGCCGCCGTCCGTCACGCTCACCAGCGCGCCGGCGACCACCGGATCGGGCAGCCGGCCAAGCAACTCCCGCACGGGTGCGGGAGCGAAGGCCACGACAGTGGCGACGGTACGAGGCTGTTGAGCGCTCGCGGCGGGGACGGTCGCACCCACCGTGAGCGCGGCGAGAACGATCGCGGCCACTGCCAGGCGGCGAGCGGTGTGCGGGAAGGGGCGCATGAGATGCTCCGAGAAGGAATCGACTGGTCCCACCCTCTCGCCCCGGGCCCTCGCCACCCATCCGTGATCACCCTGATCCGTCCCTGACCGGCCCCTGAGCCGCCCCCGACAGGCGCGGGGCGGGAACTCCGCCGGCTTCCTCGTCCGTTGCGCAGTCGACCTCATCGTTCGACGTGTGCGCGGAAGTGGGCAACGCATGGCCATGGTCGGCCTGTTCTGGATCGCCGGTGGCGACGTGTACGTGGGCGCCAAGCCGTCCGGGCAGGCTCCCGGCATACGGCTGGCGCCCGAGGGCGTGGTGGCGCTCGGCGACGGGCAGGCCGGGCTCTACCCGTGGGAGGACGTGCACGGGCTGACCGTCGTGGACGTCCCCGTGAAGACCCTGAAGCGGCAGGTCGGCGCGGTCACGGACATGGCTCTGGGCACGGTGATGGACCTGGCCCTGACCGGCCCCGGCCCCGGCCTGCCGGGCCAGGCACCGTCCCTGCTGACCGTGCGCATCGCATCCACCGGCGGCAACCGCGAGTTGTCGGCCTACGTCGCCGCGGCCATCGGCTACTCCCGGACCGAGACCGACCTCTCCCTCGCCCTCCTCTCCCGCCTCACCGAGGGCGCCGCCACCATGGCCACGACCCTGGCGGCCATGGCGGAATGGGGCCGCACGTGGGAGGGCGGCGGGTCGCCGCGCAGGGCCGAGCGGGAGGCGTTGCTGCGCGGCTGGGTGGGCTAGGCCGCGCCCACCCGCTGCCGGCCGGAGAGCGCGCGGGCGCCCGCCGCCAGCATCAGCAGGCCCACCAGCACCTGCACGGCGTACGTGGCCAGCATCGCCGCCGTGACCGCCTCGTCGCCGCGCCCCGGCGCCGTCGCCGCCGCCAGCAGCAGCCAGCCGCCCCAGCACGCCGTGGCCGCCGAACCCACCCCCGCCAGCAGCAACGGCACCCGTACCGGCACGGCGACGACCCCCGTACGCCGCCGTGCCGCCCACAGGCCGACGCCCACCGCGGCCGCCACCGCGTACAGCACGAACGCGCCGTCCGCGACCGCCGCGTCCGGCCCGTACCGCCGTGCCGTCTCCGGCGGCAGCCCCAGGCCCGACCCCGACGCCCACACCGCGTGTGCCGTGACCGGCACGACCGTCAGCACCGCCGCCGCCACGGCCGCCCACGGCACGCCACCCCGGCCCGGGTCGCCGATGCGGCCCCGCCACAGGTGGCCCCACCTCGCCCGCGCGTACAGCACGAACAGCGCTCCCAGCGCCACCGCCTGCACGATGAAGCCGCCGTACACGACGTCGAAGACCCACTCGTCGAGGAACGGCTCCCCGCCCGTGCGGTCCTGCGGCTGCGTGACGCCCGCCAGGCGCAGCACCAGCTGCGCCGGGAAACCGACGGCGATGTGCGTCAGCAGGCCCACCGCCGTCCACATCGGCAGCACCAGCAGCCACGCCGGTATCCGCCGTCCCCACGGCCTGGTCAGGGCCAGCGCCAGGACGACGACGCACGCGTCCATCAGCACGGTCAGGCCGTTGACGGCCTTCAGCGCGGTGCCGGCCGTCCGCAGCGGGCTGCCCTCCGGTATCCCGACGGTGCTCCCGGCCAGCCACGCCACCTTCAGGGACAGGTACGGCAGGCACGCGGCGATCGCCACGGTGCGGAGGTGTTTCGGGTTCATGCGATCAGCTTGCTGCCGCACCCGTGCGGTGGGCGTCGGCCGGCGGGACGAACCGTTTCCGCCGCGCGGCGGAGCACATGCTCCTCCTCCCTTACGGGAGAATCCGCTCCACCACCGTCTCGACGAGGCGTTCCAGATCGACGTCCGACAACACGCCGGGCAGCGTGAAGTGCTCCAGCAGCAGGCCGGTCATCGCCAGGTACAGGACGCGCACGGTGTCCGCGTCGCCCGGCAGGCCCGCGTCGAGATGGAAGCGGATCGATTCCTCCAGCTCGGCGCGGACGGCGCGAGTGAGCTCCGCCTGGAGCGCGGGGCGCCGGGTGGCCTCCAGGCGCAGCTCCAGCAGCGCCAGGTAGCCCGTGCGCTCCTCCGTCATGCGCCGCATCAGCCAGTGCATGAGCTCGGTGACGAGTTCGCGGGACGGGGCCGGTCGCATGGCCACGTCGACCTGGGCCGGGTCCGGGGTCATCCGGACGTGGATACGGGCGCCGGCCTGCGTGAACAGTTCGTCGCGGTTCGCGAAGTAGTTGGACGCGGTGCCGGCCGGGACCCCCGCCCGGGCGTCCACGGCCCGGAACGTCAGCCCGCGCGCCCCTTCCTGGGCCAGCACCTCGATGGCGGCGTCGACGAGGGCGGTTCTACGGGCCGGGTTCCTGGCCATGTCGGGGTTCCTCCCTGGGAGCTCTTGCGCAACCACTACAGATGGAGCACTATGCATGCAGTGGTTTCAAGGTGTGCACAGCCTATCGGGGGGAGAACCGCCTTGCGCAAGCTCACGTACTTCGTCGCCTGTTCCATCGACGGCTTCATCGGTGACCCGGACGGCGACGCGTCGTCCATGTACGCCTTCCTGAACGAGGAGTTCGTCCAGTTCCTAGGGGCCGAGTACCCCGAGACGGTCTCCGCCGCCGGCCGCGCGGCGCTCGGCCTCGACGGCCTGCCCAACCGCCGCTTCGACACCGTCGTCCAGGGCCGCAGCAGCTACCAACTCGCCCTCGACATGGGCATCACGAGCCCCTACGGGCACCTGCGCGAGTACGTCGCCTCCCGCACGCTCGGCCCGTCGCCCGACCCGAATGTCACGCTCATCGACGACGACCTCGTCGGCACGGTCCGCCGCCTGAAGGCGGAGGACCACGAACAGGACATCTGGCTCTGCGGCGGCTCGCAGGTCGCGGGTGAGCTCCTGGACGAGATCGACGAGCTGATCATCAAGACCTACCCGCAGGTCTACGGCTCCGGCACGCCGATGTTCGGGGCGGGCTTCTCCGTCACGGATTTCTCCCTGGAGTCGGTCCGCACGTTCGACAACGGGGTGCTGGTACGGCGGTACGTCCGCGTCCGCTGACGGCGCGCGCCCCCGCGCGCACCCTTGCGCGGGGGCGTACGTCGTCTTGGGAGCGGCCCGCGGTGGTAGATCGTCCTGGACGTCCCCCCTGCCCCGCGACGAGGAGACCCCATGCAGCGCACCCTCCACCGCATCCTGGCCACCGCCACCGCCACGCTCCTCCTGGGCCTCGGCAGCGCAGCGCTGGCGACCCCGGCCCACGCAGATGTGGACGCCAACCTCCTGGGCGGTACGGTCACGGCCCTGGCGGACGGCGTAGTGGAGGCGGACGTTCTCGGCAGCCAGCTCCTCCAGATCCCCAACCCGGCCGAGGGCCTGGTCTGACGTTCCGGTTACGCAGGACGCGGGCGGGGACGGTGAGGACGGCGTCCGGCGCATCCCGCGCGACGGCTCGGCACGCGGCGCCCCGTAAGGGGCGCGGGGAACTGCGCGACAAGCCACGACGCGCCCGCAGTCGGGCCCCGGGGTGACGTGGCAGCTGCGGGCCGTCGCCGGCCGATCGCGCCCACGCGGCGGAGCCGCAGATCAACACCGCCCCGCGCCCCTACGGGGCACTGCATGATCCGCCGGACACGCCCCAGCCCCGCGGAGCGGCCCTGAGCGGCCCGCCTTGATCGCCCGCAGCAGCGCGGGCTGGGCTGGTGTCCGGCGCGGTGCCGATGTGGTTGCCGGCATCGTCGTGGAACGGCGGCTTCCCGCCACCGGCGCCCCGCCAGTACTCACCGAGCCAGCGCGCGCAGGAGGGCGCACAACGCCGTGGCGGAGAGGGTGATGACGGTGTCCGGCGCGTCGCTCTCCCGCAGGAGCAGCGAGCCGTCGCCCGTCGCCGCGACGTTGATGCAATTGCTGGCATCGCCGCTGAACGACGACTTCTGCCACCGGGGCCCGGGGATGCTCACTGATCACCTGCCGGGCCGGAACGTAGCACGCTGAGGAGTCCGCGCAGTGCCGCGGCGGGGACGTTTAGGACGGCGTCCGGGGCGGTGCTTTCCCGCAGGAGCAGCGAGCCGTCGTCCGTCACCCCGACGTTGATGCAATTGCTGGCTTGGGCGCTGAACGACGACTTCTGCCACCGGTGCCCCGCCGTGCTCATCGGGCGCCAACCGAACCCAGCCTGATCTGGCGCAACAGCGCGCCAAGGCAGCCGGGGGCGAGCGCCAGGACCACGCCAGGGTCGTCGCTCTCCCGTAAGAGGCAGGTCCCATCCCCCGTCGTGGCGACGTATATGCAGTTCGACGCGTCCGCGCTGTACGACGACTTGCGCCACTGGTAGCCGAGCACACTCCACCTCTCACATGCTGCGCAGCGGGTCATGGATGAAGTCGCGCGTCTCGACGGCGCCGAGGGCGCTCTCCTCCATCCGTTCGACCAGGGCCATGTACTTGGCCAGCTCCGCTTCGGCGTCGACGAACTGGCAGCCGTGAGCGGCATCGAGCTGCACGGTGTCGAGCTGCGGAACGGGGCCAAGGACATAGTCGAACGGCTGACCGGTGCCTGGGAATGCCCCGCGGCTGAACGGGATCACACGGATGGTGACGTTGCTCAACTCGCTCATCTCAAGCAGGTGTCGCAACTGGCCGCGAACGGTGTCGGCGCCGCCGAACTGCATCCGCAGCGCCGCCTCGTGGATCACTGCGGCGTACGGCACGGCCCTGTCACCGTGCAGCACCGCCTGGCGCTTCATTCGGTGTGACAGGCGATGTTCGACCTCGAACGCACGATAGGTGGGCGCCCCTGCCTGGATAACGGCCCGAGCATGGTCGAGCGTCTGCAACAACCCCGGCACATGCATCACCAACGCCACCCGCAGCGCACACGCATGATGCTCCAGCTCCGCCAAGTCCGCGAAGCTCGCGGGCAGGTACTCGCGGTACTCGTCCCACCAGCCCCTCGTCCGGCCACCCGTCATGTCCGCCAGTGCGTCGATCAACTCGTCGTCCGCACACGCGTACGCGCGCGCCATCGCGCGCACGCGGTCCGCGCTCACCGCGTAGCGGCCGGCCTCGATCATGCTCATGCGTGTCTGCTGGAAGCCGAAGTGTGCTGCCGCGGCCGTGGAGGACAGCCCCGCGCGCTCGCGCAGCTTGCGCAGTTCCGCGCCAAGTCGGCGCTGTCGGAGGGTTGGTGGATTCGTGGGCCGCATGAGCCCCAACTGTAGGGCGGCGCACCAAAGGGCCCCGTCACCCACACGAGCGCTTTTTGCATCCCTCCCACCGAACCGCTGGTAGGCGTATCAGCACCTGCCCTACCGTCGTGTCCTCCCACCCGCCGCCCCCGCGGAAGCGCACCGGAGCCTCGGCCCCCGGCAATGACACCGCACCACACAGCGGCACCCCGCACAGCTCGCGCGCAAGGAGCCACCCATGGCCGACGCATCACCGGAGAACCCCTGGTCCTACTCCCTCACCCTCCCGCATGACGCGCGCTCCGCGCGCATCGCGCGGCTCACTTTGCGCGGCGTCGTGGAGAGTCACGGGCTCGACGAGCTCGCCGATGTCGTCGAGCTCGTCGTGAGCGAGCTCGTGACCAACGCCTATCTCCACTCCGACGGGCCCGCCGAGATCCGTTTGAAGCTCGTCGGGCCCTCCACCGTCCGCATCAGCGTCTGGGACACCAGCCCCGACATCCCCGAGCCCTTCATGCGGCCCGTCAAGCTGGGCCGGGGTGCCGTCCCCGCCGTCGACACCGACGCCGACGGCGGCCGTGGGCTGCTCGTCGTGCGCCGGTGCGCCGGCAACTGGGGCAGCTGGGGTCTGGACGAGGACTTTCCCGGGCTCACCGGGAAATTGCTCTGGTGCGAGGTGGGGCGGGAGGGTGCCCTGGTGGGCGCCCCATGACCGGCCCCTCTGTGTGACCTTCTGTCCGACCTTCTACGTTCACCGCACATGTCGCGTGATCGTCGCGACTCCCCCGAGCGCGTGTCATACGGGAAACGCTAGAGGACGGTGTCGGCCATTGGGAAAAACCACGCCACAACGACCGGAAAACAACCTCAAGTTGCCCGTTTTCTTGTGCAGGCGCACGTTCAACTGCACGTGCATTCACTCGTTCACCCCAGCGGCGGCGGCTCCGTCGGTGCCCCCGGCAGCCGTACGCGCGCAATCGTTCCGCCGCCCTCCGCCCGGTCCAGCGTCGCCTCGCCGCCCGCCTGCCGTACCGTTCGGGCCACGATCGACAGGCCCAGGCCGCTGCCCGGCATGCCGCGGGCCGACGGCGAGCGCCAGAAGCGGTCGAAGACGTGCGGGAGTTCGTCGTCCGGGATGCCGGGGCCCTCGTCGCACACCGTCAGCTCGCCGTTCGTCAGCCGCACCTCGACCGTGCCGCCCCGCGGGCTGAACTTCACCGCGTTGTCGAGGACGTTGACCACCGCCCGTTCCAGCGCCGCCGGCTCCGCCCGGACGTACCACGGGTCGATGCGCGCATCGATGCGCAGGCCCGCGCCCGCGGCGCGCAGACGGGCGCGTTCCAGGGCGCGCTCCGCCGCCTCGTGGAAGGCGACCACCTGCGGTGGGCCGTCCGGGGGGCCGTCCGGGCGGGAGAGCTCCTGGAGGTCGCCGATCAGCGCCGCCAGCTCGGTCATCTGGGCCCGGACGCTGGCCAGCAGCTCCTTGCGGTCCTCCGGCGGCAGCGCCCGGCCGGTCTCCTCGCTCCGCGCCAGCAGGTCGATGTTCATCCGCAGCGAGGTCAGCGGCGTGCGCAGCTCGTGCCCGGCGTCGGCGATCAGCTGCTGCTGGCGGTCGCGCGACGACGCGAGCGCCGCCGTCATCGAGTTGAACGACCGCGACAGGCGCGCGATCTCGTCCTCCCCGTCCACGGGGATGCGCACGGCCAGGTCCTCGGTCTGCGCGATGTGCTCGACGGCGTCGGTGAGCCGGTCCACCGGGCGCAGCGCCGCACGTGCGATGCCCAGGCCGGCCATGGCCGCGGCCAGCGCGCCCACCCCCGCGGTCACGACCAGGACGACCGCCAGCGACTGCAACGGCTTGTCGATGTCGCTGAGCGGCTGCGCGACGGAGACGGCGGCGTTGCGGAGCCGGTCGTTGCGGGAGGTGGCGACGCGGAGCCGGGTGCCGTCGGCGGCGCGGGCGTCGTGCAGCACCTGGTTCTCGCGGCCGTCGAGGACGGCGAGGTCCTCGGCCTGCACGGTGATCGGCGACTTGCCGGGCGTCGTGCACACCACGCCGTTCGCCGTGATGATCTGCACGGTGTACGCGTTGGGCGCGGGTGGCAGGCCGGGCGGCCGGGCACCGCAGTTGCTCAGCAGGTTGCGCAGGTAGTCCTCGTCGGGCTGCACGTTGGTGAGGGTCGTGTCGCGCTGGTTGCCCAGCTGCTCCTTGGCGACGAACCAGCAGGCGCCCGCGGCCAGGGCCACCGCGACGGCGACGGCCGCGGCCGTCAGCAGCGCCAGGCGGGAGCGCAGCGGCAGGCGGCGGAAGCGCGTCAGCCAGCCGGACGGACCAGCACCGGACGACCCCGCACCGGGACCGGACCCCGTGGCGGTGCTCATCGCGTTCTCACTCCGTCCCGCCCTCGGCCCGCAGCACGTACCCCACCCCGCGCACCGTGTGCACGAGCCGCGGCTCGCCGCCGGCCTCCGTCTTGCGGCGCAGGTACATCACGTACACGTCCAGGGAGTTGGAGGAGGGCTCGAAGTCGAAGCCCCAGACCGCCTTGAGGATCTGCTCGCGCGTGAGGACCTGCCGGGGGTGCGCCAGGAACAGTTCCAGCAGCGTGAACTCGGTCCGGGTGAGCTCCACGCGCCGGCTGCCGCGGGTCACCTCGCGCGTGGCAGGGTTCATGCGCAGGTCGGCGAAGA
Organism: Streptomyces mashuensis; assembly: GCF_014654785.1. Taxonomy (GTDB): domain Bacteria; phylum Actinomycetota; class Actinomycetes; order Streptomycetales; family Streptomycetaceae; genus Streptomyces; species Streptomyces mashuensis. The sequence goes on along the minus strand of NZ_BNBD01000005.1, from coordinate 68,243 downwards.
CCAGGTCCTGGTGCTCGGGCGCGCCGGCGGTGTCGCCGGCCGGCGCCGCGTAGGAGCTGCGGCGCAGCAGGGCGCGGATGCGGGCGAGCAGTTCGTCCAGCTCGAAGGGTTTGACGAGGTAGTCGTCGGCGCCGGCGTCCAGGCCGGTGACCCGGTCGCCGACCGTGTCGCGGGCGGTCAGCATGAGGATGGGCAGGGTGACGCCGGAGGCGCGCAGCCGCCGGGCGGCGGTGAGGCCGTCCATGCGGGGCATGAGGACGTCGAGTACGACGAGGTCGGGGACGTGGGCGGCCACCTTGTCGAGGGCGTCGAGGCCGTCGACGGCCAGCTCCGTGGTGTAGCCCTCGAACGCGAGGCTGCGGCGCAGCGCCTCGCGCACGGCGGGCTCGTCGTCCACGACCAGGATGCGGGCGGCGCGGGCGGGCTGGTCGCCGTTGCTCATGGGCGGGCTCTGCCTCTCGGTGTCGTCGGGGCCTCCTGCCCACACAACCTACGCCTGACCTGGGCCGGTGTCCGGCCCCGGCCTACGCGTTGCCGCCCGCGCGCAGCTTCTCCAGGTCGGCTTTGACGGTGTTGACGGGGATGGCGAAGCCGAGGCCGACGCTGCCGGCGGTCTCGCTGGAGGCGCCGCCCGCCGGGTACATGGCGGAGTTGATGCCGATGATCTCGCCGTTCATGTTGATCAGGGCGCCGCCGGAGTTGCCGGGGTTGAGGGAGGCGTCCGTCTGGATGGCCTTGTACGTGGTCTTGGACGAGCCGGTGTCGCCGTTGTACTGGTTGCCGCCGAACTCGAACGGCCACAGCGGGGAGCCGCCCTGCCGGCGGCCGCCGCCGCGGTCCTCCTCCTTGGAGACGGTGACGTCGCGGTTGAGGGCGGAGACGATGCCGCTGGTGACGGTGCCGGTGAGGCCCTCGGGCGAGCCGATGGCGACGACCTGGTCGCCGACGCGGAGCCGGCCGGAGTCGCCGAGCTTGGCGGCCTTGAGGCCCTTCGCGCCCTGGATCTTCAGCAGGGCGAGGTCCTTGTCGGCGTCGGTGCCGACGACCTTGGCGGTCTTGCTGCTGCCGTCGCTGAGGGTGACCTTGACGGTGTCGGCGCCGGCGATCACGTGGTTGTTGGTGACGACCTCGCCGTCGCCCGTGATGATCACGCCGGAGCCGGTGGACTGGCCGGAGTAGGTGGCGGCCTTGATCTCGACGATGCTGGGGCTGACGGCGCCCGCGACGGCGGAGACGCCGGTGCCCTTGGCGGAGACGTTCTGCACGGGCGTCGAGGCGCTCGTGCCGTGGCCGCCGCCGGTGAGCTCGCCGACGAGCGCGGCGGCGCCACCGCCGGCCAGGGCGGAGACGAGGGCGCACGCGGCGACGAGGGCGACGGGGCGCGGGGCGCGCCTGCGCCGGTGCGACTGCTCCGGGTGCGCGGGGGCCGGCTGCGCCGGGAGCTCCTCGAAGTGGGCGTAGCGCGCGTGCGGGGCGTACGCCGGGGGCGGCGGGTACTGCGGCGTCTCGTCGGTCATGCCTATGACTGTGCTCCGCGAATCTGAGAACAGTCTGAGGGAGCGGTGAGGATGCGCACAGAAGCGTGTACGCGCGCCGTAAGAGGTTTGATCCCGCGAGAGTGGATCAAGCCCGCAACCCGCCGGCCGGGGACGGTCTAGCCGCAGCCGCAGGAGCGGCGGATCACCAGGCGGCTGGGGAACTGCTTCAGCCGCTCGCGGCGCGTGCCCGCGATGCGCAGCGAGTCGTCCAGCACCAGGTCGACTGCGGAACGGGCCATGGCCTGCCGGTCGGAGGCGACCGTGGTGAGCGGCGGGTCCGTGAGGGCGGCTTCCTTCACGTCGTCGAAGCCGGCGACGGCCAGCTCGCCGGGCACGTCGATGCGCAGTTCGCGGGCGGCGCGCAGGACGCCGATGGCCTGGTCGTCGGTGGCGCAGAGGAGGGCCGGGGGGCGGTCGGGGCCGGAGAGCAGCTCCAGCGCCACGCGGTACGCGTCGTAGCGGTTGTACGGAGCCTGGAAGAGGCGGCCCTCGATGGACCGGCCGGCCTCGCGCATGGCGCGCCGCCAGCCCTCGACGTGGTCGGTGACGGGGTCGCCGACGACGGGGGTGCGCTCGGTGCCGCCGAGGCAGGCCACGTAGGGGTGGCCGTGCTCCAGCAGGTGGCGGGTGGCGAGGTGGGCGCCGCCGATGTCGTCCGTGACGACGGCGACGTCGTCGATGGCGTCGGGCCGGCGGTGCATCAGCACGACCTTGGCGTCCCAGGCGTCGATCTCCATCGCGGCCGTCTCGCTGGGGCCCTGGCTGATGAGGATGAGGCCGGAGACGCGCATGCCCAGGAAGGCGCGGAGGTAGTGCACTTCGCGCTCGTCGAGGTAGTCGGAGTTCCCGACGAGGACCATCTTCCCGCGCTCCGCGGCGGCCTGCTCGACCGCGTGCGCCATCTCCGCGAAGAAGGGCTGGCGCGCGTCCGGGACGATCAGGCCTATGAGGTCGGTGCGGCGCGAGGCCATGGCCTGGGCGACCCGGTCGGGCCGGTACCCCAGCTCCTTGATCGCGGCCAGCACCCGCTCCCGCGTCGCCGGTGCCACCGGGCGCGGTCCGTTGTTGATGACGTAGCTGACGACCGCGGTCGACGTACCCGCCAGTCGTGCCACATCGTCCCGCGTCACCTTGGCCACGCGCGGCAGTCTACGCGGGTCCACCTACCGCTTCACCGGTCGAGCCGTCCCGGCGTCGACGGCCGCCCGCGCCTTCTTGGCGGCGGCCGGTGATGCGGCGGAGGGCTTGTCCGGGTTCGCGGTGTTATGCGAGGCGTTCGATTCGTTCGAATCGCTGACCCTCTCTGATTTATCCGCCTTCTCCGGCTTTTCCGACTTCTCCGGCAGCACAAAGCGGTAGCCGACGTTCCGGACGGTGCCGATGAGCGACTCGTGCTCCGGCCCCAGCTTCGCCCGCAGCCGCCGTACGTGCACGTCCACCGTGCGCGTACCGCCGAAGTAGTCGTAGCCCCAGACCTCCTGGAGGAGCTGGGCCCGGGTGAAGACCCGCCCGGGGTGCTGGGCGAGGTACTTGAGCAGCTCGAACTCCTTGAAGGTCAGGTCGAGGACCCGGCCCTTGAGCTTGGCGCTGTACGTGGCCTCGTCCACCGAGAGGTCACCGGTACGGATCTCCATCGGGCTGTCGTCCGCGGAGATCTGCTGCCGCCCCATGGCCAGCCGCAGCCGGGCCTCGACCTCCGCCGGGCCGGCGGTGTCGAGCAGTACGTCGTCCACCCCCCAGTCGGCCGTGACGGCCGCCAGGCCGCCCTCGGTGACGACCAGGAGGAGCGGGCAGCCGGGGCCGGTGGAGCGCAGCAGCTGGCACAGGCTGCGCACGTGGGGCAGGTCACGCCGGCCGTCGATCAGTATGACGTCGGCGCCCGGGGTGTCCACCAGGGCCGGGCCCTCGGCGGGGGCCACCCGCACGCTGTGCAGCAGCAGACCGAGGGCGGGCAGCACCTCGGTGGACGGCTGCAGGGCATTGGTCAGCAGCAACAGGGAGCTCATCGGCGGGCACCGGCCTCCCCGTGCGCCGGCCGTGGCCGGCCGGGTCCGTGCTGTCGTGCGCTTCGCTCGCCCATGACGTCGGCTCCTCCTCGTTACGAGGACGTGTGGGGCACTGCTCGTCCACTGCTCTCGTGCAGGCCACGGCTCTCGTGCGGCCCGCTGCTCTCGTGCGGTGTGCGGTCCTCCGCGCACAGACGCGTCCGAATCCACAGAATGCACAAAAGGACCCGGGGGCCTCTCTGCCCGGATCCTCTCTGCGCAGCAGAATAACCCAGGTGGCTTCCCCGGGCCCGGGCGACTTTGCAGGACCTTGTGTTTCGTCGGTCACTTCGAGTGGTCATCGCATCGCGCCCTTGACGGTCGCGCCCGGTGGGAAACCGCGGGGCGGCCGCCCGGCCGGCGGTGCTCCGCACGGACAGTCTGCCGCGCCCGCCCGGCCCCGGGCCAGCGCTACCATGCCGCCGCCGCCCGCCCGTGGGGGCGGTACGGACAACGGCGGGCGCGCACGAAGGCCGCGCGCGCCCGCTCCCGCACCGGCGTACGCCGGTAGCAGCCACCGTTCGCCTAGGCCTCCACCACCGGCTCAGCGAACTGCGCCGCGTACAGCCGCGCGTACGCACCGTCCGCCGCCAGCAGCTCCTCGTGGGCGCCCTGCTCGACGATCCGGCCCGACTCCATGACGAGGATCACGTCCGCGTCCCGGATGGTGGACAGGCGGTGCGCGATGACGAAGCTGGTGCGGCCCGTCCGCAGCCGGCCCATGGCCTGCTGGATCAGCACCTCGGTCCGGGTGTCGACGGAGCTCGTCGCCTCGTCCAGGATGAGGATCTCCGGCTCGGCCAGGAACGCACGCGCGATGGTGATCAGCTGCTTCTCACCCGCGCTGACGTTCGAGCCCTCCTCGTCGATCACGGTGTCGTAGCCGTCCGGCAGGGTGCGGACGAACCGGTCCACGTGGGTGGCCTTCGCCGCCTCGACGATCTTGTCCATCGAGGTGCCCTCGGGGGCGCCGTACGCGATGTTGTCCGCGATCGAGCCACCGAACAGCCAGGTGTCCTGGAGCACCATGCCGATGTGCGAGCGCAGCTCCTCGCGCGGCATGGCCGCGATGTCGGTGCCGTCCAGGGTGATCCGGCCGCCGCCCACCTCGTAGAACCGCATCAGCAGGTTGACCAGCGTGGTCTTGCCGGCGCCCGTGGGGCCGACGATGGCCACCGTCTGGCCCGGCCGCACCGTGAGCGACAGGTCCTCGATGAGCGGCTTGTCCGCCTCGTAGCGGAACGACACGTTCTCGAACGCGACCTCGCCGCGCACCCGCTCCGGACGCTTCGCGTCCTTCGCCTCCGGGCTCTGCTCCTCGGCGTCCAGCAGCTCGAAGACCCGCTCGGCCGAGGCCACCCCGGACTGCACCAGGTTGGCCATCGACGCCACCTGCGTCAGCGGCTGGCTGAACTGGCGCGAGTACTGGATGAACGCCTGCACGTCGCCGATCGACAGCGAACCGCTCGCCACGCGCAGCCCGCCGACGACGGCGACCAGCACGTAGTTGAGGTTGCCGATGAACATCATCGCCGGCTGGATGATGCCGGAGATGAACTGCGCCTTGTAGCCGGCGAGGTACAGCTCCTCGTTCTCCTGGCGGAACGCCTCCGCCGACTCCTTCTGCCGGCCGAAGACCTTCACCAGCGTGTGGCCGGTGTACATCTCCTCGATGTGCCCGTTCAGCTTGCCGGTGGACTTCCACTGGGCCACGAACTGCGGCTGCGCCTTCTTGCCGATCCGGGCGGCCACGATCACCGACACCGGGACGGTGACCAGCGCGACCAGCGCCAGCAGCCACGAGATCCAGAACATCATCGCCAGCACGCCGACGATGGTCAGCACGGAGGTGATGATCTGGCTGAGGGTCTGCTGGAGCGACTGCGCGATGTTGTCGATGTCGTTGGTGGCCCGGGAGAGGATCTCGCCGCGCTGCTGCTTGTCGAAGTAGCTCAGCGGCAGCCGGCCGAGCTTCCGCTCGACGTCCTCGCGGAGCCGGAAGACCACCCGCTGCACCACGGTGGTGGCGATACGGGCCTGGAAGAAGCCGAACAGCGACGCCACCGCGTAGATGCCCAGCAGCCACAGCAGCACCACACCGACCGCGTGGAAGTCGATGCCGCGGCCGGGCGTGAAGTGCACGCCGGACAGCACGTCGGCGATCTTCCCCTGCCCGTGCTGGCGCATCTGCTCCAGCGCCTGGGCCTTGTCGATGCCGGCCGGCAGGCTCTTGCCCACCACGCCCGAGAAGATCAGGTCGGTGGCGTGGCCGAGCACCTTGGGGCCGATGACCGCCAGCGTCACGCTGGCGACGCCGAAGAACAGCGCGAGCCAGATCAGCGCCCGCTCGGGGCGCAGCAGGCCCAGCAGCCGGCGGCTGGAGCCGGCGAAGTCCATGGACTTCTCGGTGGGCTGGTTGCCCATGAAGCGGGCCATGCCGGTGGCCGGGGCGGGACCTCTGCGGGGGGCGGCACCGGGCTTGCCGCCGGGCTTGCCGGCGGGGCCGCCCGGCCCGGGTATGCCGTCCGCCGGTCCACCGGCCTTGGGCTCGGCGGCCTCCCCGGCGGGTTTCTGCGGGGCGCTCACGCCGCTTCCTCCTCGGTGAGCTGGGACAGGACGATCTCCCGGTACGTGGGGTTCGTGCCCATCAGTTCGGTGTGGGTGCCGGTGCCGACGACACGGCCCTCGTCGAGGACCACGATGCGGTCGGCGTCGCGGATCGTCGACACGCGCTGCGCGACGATCAGCACCGTCGCCTCGCCGGTCTCCCGGGCCAGCGCCGCGCGCAACCGCGCGTCGGTGGCGTAGTCGAGCGCCGAGAACGAGTCGTCGAAGAGGTAGATGTCCGGCTTGCGGACCAGCGCACGGGCAATGGCGAGGCGCTGCCGCTGGCCGCCGGAGACGTTGGTGCCGCCCTGGGCGATCGGGGCGTCCAGGCCGCCCTCCATCGACTCGACGAAGTCACGGGCCTGGGCGATCTCCAGCGCGTGCCACAGCTCCTCGTCGGTGGCCTCGGGCCGGCCGTAGCGCAGGTTGGAGGCGATGGTGCCGGAGAAGAGGTACGGCTTCTGCGGGACGAGGCCCACGGCGCCGCCCAGCGCGGCCGGGTCCAGCTCGCGCACGTCGACACCGCCGACCGTGACGGTGCCGGCGGTGGCGTCGGACAGCCGCGGCACGAGGCTCAGCAGCGTGGACTTGCCGCTGCCGGTGGAGCCGATGACGGCGGTGATCTCGCCGGGCCGGGCGACGAGCGAGACGTCCTTGAGGACGGGCTCCTCGGCGCCGGGGTAGCGGAACTCCACGCCCGACAGCTCCAGGTGGCCACGGCGGCGCAGCGCGGAGACGGCCGTGTCCGCGGCCGGCGGCACGACGCTGGAGTCGGTGGCCAGGACCTCCTGGACGCGCTCGGCGCAGACCTCGGCGCGCGGCACCATCATGAACATGAAGGTGGCCATCATGATGGCCATCATGATCTGCATCAGGTAGCTGAGGAACGCGGTCATGGCGCCGACCTGCATGCCGTTGTCCTCGATGCGCTGCCCGCCGAACCAGACGACGGCGATCGAGGACACGTTCACCACGAGCATCACGGCCGGGAACATCACCGACATCAGCCGGCCGGCGTGCAGGGAGACGTCCATCAGTGCCGTGTTGGCGCCCCGGAATCGTTTCCTCTCGTGGTCGTCGCGGACGAAGGCCCGGATGACGCGGATACCGGCGATCTGCTCGCGCAGCACCCGGTTCACCGTGTCGATGTGCTCCTGCACACGGCGGAACACCGGGCGCATGCGCCACACGGTCAGGACGACGATGGCCGCGAGCGCGGGGATCACGGCCAGCAGCAGCGCGGACAGCTGCACGTCCTGCTCCAGCGCCATCACGATGCCGCCGACGCACATGATGGGTGCGGAGACCATCAGCGTGAACGTCATCAGGGTCAGCATCTGGACCTGCTGGACGTCGTTGGTCGTCCGCGTGATCAGCGACGGCGCGCCGAACTGGCCGACCTCCCGGGCCGAGAAGGACTGCACCCGGTCGAAGACCGCCGCGCGCAGGTCCCGGCCGATGGCCATGGACGTGCGCGCGCTGTAGTAGACGGCACCGATCGCACAGGCGACCTGCGCCAGCGTCACCGCCAGCATCACGCCGCCGGTGGTCAGGATGTACCCGGCGTCGCCCTTGACGACGCCCTTGTCGATGATGTCCGCGTTGAGGGTGGGCAGATAGAGCGTTGCGAGAGTCTGAACGAGCTGCAAGAGCACGATCAGCGTGATCGCTCCGGAGTAGGGCCGGACGTAGGTCCGGAGAAGTCGCACCAACACACAAGCAGCCTATGCGAGCTGTTCGGCACGGAGCCTCCCCTTTACCGCCGGGGGCCGGGCGGCGCGTGGCACCCGTCATCATGGAGGCGACACAGGAGCGCGGAGAAGCGCGGAGAAGCGCGGAGAAGCCGGAGAGAGGAAAGGGGCCGACCGTGGCGACGAGAGGCACGCTCCGCTACTGGGCCGCGGCGAAGGCCGCCGCCGGTACGGCCGAGGAGCCGTACGCGGCGGGCACGCTGGCCGAGGCCCTGGCGGCGGCACGGCAGGCGCACGCGGCGGAACCGGAGTTCGCCCGCGTGCTGACGCGGTGCTCCTTCCTCGTGGACGGCGACCCCGTCGGCACGCGCGACCACTCGACGGTACGACTGACCGAGGGCGGCACGGTCGAGGTGCTCCCGCCCTTCGCAGGAGGGTGACCCCGGCAGCATGAACGAACAGCATCACCGCGACCCGTACGACCCGTACGGGGAGCAGGAGCGGTACCGCTCCTACGAGTCGTACGAGTCCCACGGGCAGCCGCAGGGGCAGTCGCAGGGGCACTCCCAGGGTCAGGGCGCGTACGCCTACCCCTACGACGGGCAGCACGCGGCCGCTCCGGCCGCCGCCTGGCCGCAGGCGCAGCAGGAGGAGCAGCCGACCCAGACGTGGCAGGCCCCCACGTGGGAGACCCACACGTGGGAACGGCCGCTGGTCCCGCAGGAGCCGGCACCGGCACCCGCGCCCGCGCCTGCTGACGCGTCGTACGGCGCGGGCGAGTGGCAGACGGCGTACACCGAGGAGGCCGCGCGCCAGAACTCGCACCAGAACTACGCGCCGTACGAGCCCGCACCCGCCGCCCCGGCAGCCGCAGCTCTCGCGGAGCCGTTCGCCGAGCCCTTCGCCGAGCCGGAGCCCGAGCCCGGCCCCGAGCCCGCGCGGCCGATGACCGCGGCGGAGAAGGCGAAGGCCGAGGGCCGGCCGCAGATCCTGCCGCCGGGGCTCCAGCCGGCGCTGATCACGGCCGTCCTCGCGGCGCTGCTGGCGGTCGCCGCGCCGCTGGCCCGGCCCGTGCTGGCCGTGCCCGTGGTGCTGCTCCAGGCGGTGACGGCGGCCGGCTGGTTCCGCCTGAACGGCATGTGGCCGGCGCGGCAGGGCATCGCCCTGGCGTTCCTGGGCGGCGTGGTCGCCGACGTGGCACTGCTGGCCGTGGGCGCGAGCGACGTCGTGAAGGCACCCACCGTGCTGCTGGGGACGCTCGGCGTCTGGATCCTGCTGACCCTCGTGCTCCAGCTGCGCAGCCACGCCGGGGCGGACGAGCGGCTGTACGGCCTGACCACCGCCACGGCCTCGGCGGCCCTCGCGGTGATCGCCGCCGGGCATCTGGCGGCGGACCCCGACGCGGTGGTCGCCGGTGCCCTGGGCGTGGCCGCCGCGGTCGTCGCCGCGGCGCTGCCGCTGCCGTCCGCCGTCTCCCTCGTCGTGGCGCTGATCGCCGCGGCCGGGGCGGGCGTCGCCGGCGGCCAGCTCACGGGCATGGGGCCGACGGGCGCGCTGCTGGGCCTGGCCGCGGGCGTGTGCGCCCTGGTCGGCCGGCGGGTGGCGAGCTACGACTACCCGTCCCGCTTCGTGCACATGACGGCGGGCGTGGCCCTGCCGCTGGCCCTGGCGGCCCCCGCCGTCTACGTCCTGGGCCGGGCCCTGGCCTGATCCGGCACACCCACACGGCCGAGGGGGCCGGGCCCGGCGGGGCCCGGCCCCCTCTCGGTTACCCTCACTGGACAGGCCAGGGGGCCTGCCGGACAGAACGACACGACAGGACCGACCTGCCGATCGTGGGGGGAACGACCAGCATGCGCCTCATACGCAACCTTGTGATCACCGCTGTGGTCCTCGGCGGAATCCTCGTCGGCGCGGACCGCGCGGCCGTCTGGTTCGCCGAGGACCAGGCCGCGGAGAAGATACGCAGCAGCCAGGGCCTCGCCGCCACCCCCGAGGTCTCGATCAAGGGCTTCCCCTTCCTCACGCAGGTCGCCTCCTCGCAGCTGGACGAGGTGGAGATCAAGCTGGACCAGGGCGTCACCGCGTCGGCCGGTGACCGGACGGTGCGGGTGAGCAGCTTCGACGCCACCCTGCGCGACGTCCGCGTGAACAGCAGCTACACCTCCGCCGTCGCGGGCAGCGCGACGGGCACCGCCCACCTCTCGTACGCGGACCTCGCGAAGGCCGCCGCCGGCCAGGGCGCCGAGGACCTCTCCGTGTCGTACAGCGGGGGCGCCCCCGACGAGGTCAAGGTCACGGGCACGGTTTCGGTCATGGGCCGGCCCATGCGGGGCGAGGTGCGCTCCTCGCTGACCGTGGTGAACGGCGACACGGTGCGCGTCCGGGCCAAGGAGGTCCCGGGGCAGGGCCTGCCGGGCGCCGAGGCGGCCGTGCGCTCCCGCACCGACTTCGAGCGGAAGATCACCGGCCTGCCCAAGGGCCTCAAGCTGGAGAAGGTCGTCGCCACGCCCAAGGGCGTGGACATCACCCTCACGGGCACGGACCTCAACCTGGCGGGCTGAGCCCCGCCTCCTCCCGTCAAGGACGGCGCGCGTTCCGCTTGTCGAGACGCCGGCGTCCGCAGGCCAGTACGAATCCGGCCGCCGGGGGTCGCGGGACGACCGGAAGCCACTGCTCAGGGCCGTACGGTCCCACCATGTGGCCGAATCTGTCTCATATTCCGGCATGGCGGTGACAGGCGTCCCCCCGTCTCCCTACCATCCATCCCATGCAACGACAGGCGGATCTCACGAAGCGGCGGGCAGTCGACCTGTGCCGCGTGTCCGCCATGCTGTGTCGCCGAGTCTGACGGGGAACCGCCTCCGGCTCCCCCGGCCGCCCCGCGCGGCCCTTCCGCACCTCGCACATCTCCATCCCGCTCCATCGCACCGGCGCGTGGCGGCCGCACGCCCGCCGCGCGTCGCCGCCGGCACACACCGCACCAGCCCCGGAGGAGAAACAGCATGAGCCGCAGCGCCGTCCTCGTGGACGCCGACTGGGTACAGGCCCGCATCGACGCAGGCGACCCCAAGACCGTTCTCGTCGAGGTCGACGAGGACACCTCCGCGTACGACAAGAACCACATCAAGTCGGCCATTCGCATCGACTGGAAGACCGACCTCCAGGACCCCGTCCGCCGCGACTTCGTGGACCAGGCAGGCTTCGAGGAGCTGCTGTCGGCGAAGGGCATCGCCAACGACGACGCCGTCGTCCTCTACGGCGGCAACAACAACTGGTTCGCGGCCTACGCCTACTGGTACTTCAAGCTCTACGGCCACCGCGACGTCCGTCTGCTGGACGGCGGCCGCAAGAAGTGGGAGCTGGACTCGCGCGACCTCGTCGCCGAGGTCCCGCAGCGCCCGCGCACCACCTACAAGGCCCAGCCGCAGGACACCGCGATCCGCGCCTTCCGCGACGACGTGCTCGCCGCGATCGGCGAACTCAACATCGTCGACGTGCGCTCCCCCGACGAGTTCAGCGGCAAGCTGCTGGCCCCCGCCCACCTGCCGCAGGAGCAGTCGCAGCGCCCCGGCCACGTGCCGACCGCCGTCAACATCCCCTGGTCGAAGGCGGCCAACGACGACGGCACCTTCAAGTCCGACGAGGAGCTCGCCGAGCTCTACGCCGCCGCGGGCGTCGACGCGGGCAAGGACACCATCGCGTACTGCCGCATCGGCGAGCGCTCGGCCCACACCTGGTTCGTGCTGCACGAGCTGCTCGGCCGGCCCAACGTGCGCAACTACGACGGTTCCTGGACCGAGTACGGCTCGCTGGTGGGCGTGCCGATCGAGCTCGGCGCGCAGTAGCCGCGGAACGCGAAACGCGAAACAGAAGCGAAGGGATTGCAGCACATGTGTGGAGCGAAGGCCGGCGGCCCCGACGCGTCGGGCGCGAAGCCCGGTGAGACCACGATCCAGGGTTCGGTGACCCGCGACGGCGAGCCGGTGACCGGCTACGTGCGGCTGCTGGACGCCGATGGCGAGTTCACCGCCGAGGTGCCCACGTCCGCGACCGGACAGTTCCGCTTCTACGCGGCCGAGGGCACGTGGACCGTACGGGCCCTGGTGCCCGGCGCAACCGCCGACCGGACGGTCGTGGTGAGCGAGAAGGGCGCGCTGACGGAGGTCGCCATCGCCGTCTGAGAAACGCCGCGGGGCGCCCGAAGGGCGCCGCCGATCGGGCCGGAGGGCCGCACCCCGGGGTTGGACGCCGTGAGGGAGGGTGCGGCCCTTCGTGCCGTCTCCGGGCCGTCGTCGCGCCGGCCGCCCCGCGGACGTACGGTGAAGAGGTGTACGCGCGGCGACGTCACCTCTACTTCGCCATGATGGGCACCTGCATCGGGCTGTTCGTCCTGGCGTGGGCCGTGGTGCGGCTCTGGTCGGTGCCGGCGGCGGTGGGGCTGTGCCTGTTCGCCATGGTCATCCCGCCGGTCGCGGCGATCGTGGCCAACCGCCGCGGCCCGGACGACCGCTGGTGGGACGACCCGTCCGGCGACCCGAAGTCCGACGAGTGGTGGGACGAGCTGGACGGGAAGCGGAAGCAGCCGCCCGACCAGTGGGGCCGCTGAGACACGTCAGTAGACGAGCGCCTGCACGCCGTCCGCCATCGCCTCGCTCACGAACACCTGCGCGCCCGCGATCCGCGCACCCTCGATGAGGTCCTTCTCCTCGATCCCGCGCCGCGCCGCGCACTGCGTGCACAGCGTGATCAGGCCGCCGGCGGCGCGGATGCCCTCGATCAGGTCCGGCAGCGGGGCCGCGTGCGGCAGCTCGAACTCCGCCGCCCGGCCCGGCAGCGCGAACCACGACGACTCGCCGGTCAGCCACAGCGACACCTCGACGCCGCTGGCCGCCGCCACGGCCGCCACCGTGAACGCCTGCGAGCACCGCTCGGGCGCGTCCGCGCCCGCCGTCACCTTGATCACGAGCTTCTTCGCCATGCCGTCACTCTAGGCGCAGCCCAAACCCGCACGCGCCGCGCCGGGCCCGGCCGACTAGACTCGGCGGCGGTCCGTACATTCCTCACTCCGAACGAGGAGCGCGCTCGTGCTTGAGGCAGTCTTCACCACCCTGCTGGTCCTGGTCGCCGTCGGCGTTCTCGCCTTCGCGGGCCTGACCTGGAAGAAGCTGTACCAGGGCCAGCGCTGAGCCGGTCGTCCGCACGCACCCCCTACAGATCGCCTGAGCTCATGATCGAGATTCCGTCCGACCTCCACCCCGACCTGGTGCCCCTGGTCTTCCTCCTCGGCAAGTGGGAGGGTGCCGGCGTCGCCGACTTCCCCGGTGCCGAGAAGTGCAACTTCGGCCAGGAGCTCTCCTTCACCCACGACGGCCGGGACTTCCTCGAGTACGTCTCGCACACCTGGGTGCTCGACTCCGAGGGCAAGAAGGTGCGCCCGCTGGAGACCGAGAGCGGCTACTGGCGGATCGACAAGGACCGCAAGGTCGAGGTCGTCATGATCCGCGACCAGGGCATCGTCGAGGTCTGGTACGGCGAGCTGGCCGACAAGAAGCCGCAGATCGACCTGGCCACCGACGCGGTGGCACGCACGGCCGCCTCCGGCCCGTACTCCGGCGGCAAGCGCCTGTACGGGTACGTCAAGGGCGACCTGCTGTGGGTCGGCGAGAAGGCCACCCCCGAGGTGCCGCTGCGGCCGTACATGTCGGCCCAGCTGAAGAAGGTCCCCGACCTCCAGTCGTGGGCGGCGAGCCTGCCGGAGGACATGCCCGACGGCGTGGCCTTCTTCCGCGAGGACGGCACCCCGTTCGACCCGACGGCCGGCGTCGAGTCCCCGGCCGACAAGCCGGACGACAAGTAAGCACGCGCGTCACACCAGCAGCACCACCACGCCCCGCGGGGGAAGTCCGGTGAGAATCCGGCGCTGACCCGCAACGGTAAGCGGGCGGAGGCAAGCCTCTACGCACCTGCGTAAGCCTCCGCCCGTGAGCCCGATCGCCCGCGGCGCGTGCGGCTCGCACGAGCACTTCCCGCACACTCGCCGTGGACTGCGAGGGAGGGACCCACCGGCGGCGGCACACCTCGCGCCCCGGACCGGGGCGCCCTGCTACCCGTACGGACGCGGCCCGACGACAGCGAGGCCGTCCCCGTGGCGCCACCCGCCCCCCCGCCGCGTCCCCCTCCTGCCCCTCCTCTGCGCGCTGACCGCCGCGCTCCCCCTGTCGGTGCTGTGCTGCACCGCGCTCGGCGCCTCCGGCGTCGGCTGGGGCGACACCCTCCACTACCTCTGGGCGGGCCTGACCGGCGGAACGATCCGGCAGGACGAGGTCGCCGCCTACACCATCGTCTGGGAGCTGCGCCTCCCCCGGGCCCTGCTCGCCGCCGTCGTGGGCGCCGGGCTGGCCGCCGTCGGCGTCGGCGTGCAGGCCATGGTCCGCAACGCCCTCGCCGACCCGTTCGTGCTCGGCATCTCCTCCGGCGCCGCCGTCGGCGCCAACGCCGTCCTCCTCTTCGGCGCCCTCGGCTCGCTGGGCGTCTGGGCGCTGTCCGGCGCCGCCTTCGCCTCCGCCCTCGCCGCCATGACCCTCGTCTACGCGGTGGCCCGCACCGCCCACGGGCTGACGCCGCTGCGGCTCGTCCTGACCGGCAGCGCCATGTACTACGCGTTCTCCGCCGTCACCACGCTCATGGTCTTCAGCGCCGACCGCGGCGAGGCCGCCCGCTCCGCCATGATGTGGCTGCTCGGCAGCCTCGGCGGCGCCACCTGGTCCTCGCTGCCCATCGCCGCGGCCGCCGTGCTGGCCGGCACCGGCTGGCTGCTGTGGTCCGCCCGCGGCCTGAACGCACTGGCCATGGGCGACGAGACGGCCGCCGCCCTCGGCGTCGACGCGGTACGGCTGCGCCGCGGCCTGTTCCTCGTCACGGCCGCCGTCACCGGCGCCGTGGTCGCCGTCAGCGGCGCCATCGGCTTCGTCGGGCATATGGTCCCGCACGTCACCCGCATGCTCGTCGGCGCCGGCCACCGCCGCGTCCTGGCCGTGGCGCCACTGCTGGGCGCGGTGCTGCTGGTCTGGGTCGACCTGGTGTCCCGGCTGCTGCTGGCGCCCGTGGAACTGCCCGTCGGCGTGATCACCGCCCTGATCGGGGTGCCCGGCTTCGTACTGCTGATGCGGCGGCGCGGCTACGTCTTCGGGGGGTCGTGACCGTGCGCGTCGACATCGAGGGCCTGGCCGTCGACATCGCCGGGACCCGGCTGCTGGAGGACGTGACGCTGCGGGCCGGCAGCGGCCGGGTCGTCGGCCTGGTCGGCCCCAACGGCAGCGGCAAATCGACCCTGTTGCGCTGCGTCTACCGGGCGCTGCGGCCGGCCGCCGGCCGGGTGCTGCTCGACGGCGACGACCTGCACGCGCTGACCGCGCGCGAGGGCGCCCGGCGCCTGGCGGCGCTGCCGCAGGAATCGGCGAGCGAGTTCGACTTCACCGCCGCCGAGGTGGTGGCCATGGGCCGGCTGCCGCACCAGAGCGCCGCCGGGCGCGCCTCGGCCGCGGACGCCGCGGCGTGCGCGGCGGCGCTGGCGCAGGTGCGCGCCGCGCACCTGGCCGAGCGCGGCTTCCTCACGTTGTCCGGCGGCGAGAAGCAGCGCGTGCTCATCGCCCGCGCGCTCGCCCAGCAGCCGCGCGTCCTGGTGCTCGACGAGCCCACCAACCACCTGGACATCGCGCAGCAGCTGGAGGTCCTGGCGCTGGTGCGCGGCGCGGGCCCCACCGTCCTCGCGGCGCTGCACGACCTCAACCTCGCCGCCGGCCACTGCGACGTGCTGTGCGTGGTGGCGGGCGGCCGCGTCGTGGCCTCGGGACCGCCGCACGACGTGCTCACCGACGAGCTGCTGGCGGAGGTGTTCGGCGTCCGGGCGCACCGGGTGCCGCACCCGGCCACCGGAGCGCCGCACCTGCTGTTCGACCGCCTGCCGCCTACCGGGGGGACCCCTGATGCACAGCCGTAGCCGACCCGTCCGTAGCGCCCTGACCCTCCTCTGCGCGCTGACCCTGACGGCCTGCGGGGCCAAGGTCGTGGAACCGGCCGCGGAGAAGCCGTCGGCCGGCGGCCACTACCCCGTCACCGTCGAGAACTGCGGCGTGCGGACCACGTACGACAAGGCGCCCGAGCGCGTGGTGACCAACGACGTGGGCATCGCCGAGATCATGTTCGCGCTGGGCCTGGAGGACCGGATGGCCGGCTACGTGGCGCCCGACTACCGCACCGGCCGCACCGACCCCGGCCGCGAGGAGGTGCCCTGGCAGGACGGCTACCGGAAGGTGAAGTGGCTGTCGAAGAAGGAGATCACCAAGGAGCTCGTCCTCGACGCCCGCGCCGACCTGGTCTTCGCGGGCTGGAACTACGGCTTCGGCGAGGGCAACGGCCTCACGCCCGCCGCGCTGAAGAAGCTGGGCGTCGGCTCGTACGTGCTCACCGAGTCCTGCCGCAACGGCACCGGCGGGTCCGGCGTCACCGGCGGGGCCGCGCGCGGCGTGATGCCGCCGCTGGAGGCGCTCTACACGGACCTGGAGGCGCTGGGGCGGATCTTCCACGTCGAGGACCGGGCGCGGCGCCTCGTCGCGGACTTCCGGCAGCAGGTGGCGCGGGCGCAGGCGGGCGTGCCGAAGGACGGGCGGGCGCCGCGGGTGTTCCTCTACGACGACGGGCAGGACAAGCCCGTCACGGCGGGTGCCTTCGCCGGGCCGCACGACATCATCACGAAGGCCGGCGGCGACCACGTGATGAAGGACCTGAAGGACTCGTGGGTGACGGTGGGCTGGGAGAGCGTCGTCGAGCGCGACCCGGAGGTCATCGTCGTCAACAACTACGGGTCGGTGAGCGCCGAGCAGAAGAAGGAGTTCCTGCTGTCGTACCCGCCGCTGGCGAACGTCTCGGCCGTGAAGAACAAGCAGATCTTCGTACTGGACTACGTGGACCTGGTGGAGAGCCCCCGCAACCCGTCCGCGATCGCCGCCCTCGCCCGCTACCTGAACGGCGTTCGGGACCACTGACACCGCACGGCCCTAGACTGGGAGCGTGGTGGACACCGACTGGCAGAGCGATCTCCGCAAGCGCGGCTACCGGCTGACCCCGCAGCGCCAGCTCGTCCTGGAGGCCGTCGACCGGCTCGAGCACGCGACGCCGGACGACATCCTCACCGAGGTCCGCAGGACCGCGGGCGGGGTGAACATCTCGACCGTGTACCGGACGCTGGAGCTGCTGGAGGAGCTCGGCCTGGTCAGCCATGCCCACTTGGGGCACGGTGCGCCCACGTACCACCTCGCGGACCGGCACCACCACATACACCTGGTCTGCCGCGACTGCACCGGCGTGATCGAGGCCGACCTGTCCGTGGCCGAGGAGTTCACCGCCCGGCTGCGCGACGACTTCGGCTTCGACACGGACATGAAGCACTTCGCGATCTTCGGCCGGTGCTCCGGCTGCGCCGCGAAGGCCGCGGGGAAGACCACGGGCAAGGCCGCCGGGACGGGCCCCGGGGCGGGCCCCGGGACGGCCCCCGGGAAGGCCGCCGCCCCTTCGTCGTAGCGCCGCCGTAGGCTTGCCGCATGCTGCGTCATTCGAAGAGCCCTCTGCTGTCGCTGCCCGGCGCCGTTCCCGCCGAGGGCCCGGACGAAGGCGTCGCCGCGCACTACGGCGATCCGTTCCGCGAGCAGCGCGCCCTCGCGGACGGGTCCGGCTTCGTGGACCTCTCGCACCGCGGCGTCGTCACCGTCTCCGGCCCCGAACGGCTGAGCTGGCTGCACCTGCTCCTCACCCAGCACGTGAGCGAGCTGCCGCCCCACCAGGCCGCGCAGGCCCTGATCCTCTCCCCGCACGGCCACGTCGAGCACTTCCTGTACCTGGTGGACGACGGGGAGACGACGTGGGCGCACGTCGAGCCCGGCACGCAGGACGCGCTGATCGCCTACCTGGAGAGCATGAAGTTCTTCTACCGGGTGGAGGTCGCCGACCGCACGGACGCGTACGCCGTCGTCCACCTGCCGGCCGGCTCGATCGCCGAGGCGCCGGCCGACGCGGTCGTCCGCGAGACGCCGCACGGCCGCGACCTGTTCCTGCCGCGCGCCGCGCTGCCGGACTTCGCGGCCGCGCACGGCCCGGCGGCGGGCAGCCTGGCGTACGAGGCGCTGCGCGTCGAGGCGCGGCGGCCGCGGCTGGGCCTGGAGACCGACCACCGCACGATCCCGCACGAGCTGGGCCTGATCGGTGAGGCGGTGCACCTGCAGAAGGGCTGCTACCGCGGCCAGGAGACGGTGGCGCGCGTCCACAACCTGGGGAAGCCGCCGCGCCGCCTGGTCTTCCTGCATCTGGACGGCAGCGAGGTCACCCTCCCGGCCCACGGCGCCCCGGTCCGCCTGGCGTCGGACGGCCCGGAGGGCCGCCAGCTGGGCTTCGTGACGACGTCGGCGCGCCACCACGAGCTGGGGCCGATCGCGCTGGCGCTGGTGAAGCGGAACGTGCCGGTGGACGCCCCGCTGCTGGTCGGGGAGGGCACGGCGGCGGCGCAGGAGGTCGTGGTCGAGCCGTAGAGCAGGCCTCGGCAGGACCGGTCAGACCTCCAGCAGGACCGTGAACGGGCCGTTGTTCGTCAGCGACACCTTCATGTCCGCCCCGAAGCGGCCCGTCTCCACCCGCGCGCCCAGCGCGCGCAGCTGCGCGACGACCTCGTCGACGAGCGGCTCGGCCACCGGCCCCGGCGCCGCCGCGTTCCACGTGGGGCGGCGCCCCTTCCGCGCGTCACCGTAAAGCGTGAACTGCGAGATCACCAGCAAGGGTGCCCCCACGTCCGAGCAGGACTTCTCTTCCTCCAGGACCCGCAGGGACCAGAGCTTCCGCGCCAGCTGGGCCGCCTGCTGCGGCGTGTCGTCGTGCGTCACGCCGACCAGCACGCACAGCCCCTCGCCGAGGATCTCCCCGACGGTCTCCCCGTCGACGACGACCCGCGCCCCGTCCACTCTCTGCACCACCGCACGCATACGGACCATGATGCACTGCGCCCGTACGGGTTCGTTCGGGCGGAGAGGCCCTGCGCCCGGGGCGTACGGAATGGCACGATGCGTGCAGGCGGTGCCGAAGGTCCACCCGCACACCGCCCGAGGGGACGGAACCGCATGACCACACCCACCGAGGACGCATCCGGCACGGCACTGCCCGAGCTCAAGAACCTCAAGGACCTCAAGGCAGTGGACAGCTTGCACGCCAGACCCCCGAGCCAGCGCTCCGGGCCCCTGGCGGACGTCCCCGGCCGCCGGCTGCCGGAGCTGCGCCTGGCGGAGCTGCGCGCGATGCGCCGCGAGGCGCAGCGCGAGGAGGCGGACCTGAGCTATGTGCGCCGGCTGCTGCAGGGCCGGATCGACATCCTGCGGGCCGAGCTGGCGCGCCGGACGGCGCCCGGCGCGCCGGCGGTGGAGCGGCTGCTGGTCGAGCGCCTGACGGAGATCCTCGCCGACGGCCCCTCCGCGCACCGTTCGTCGGCGCGGCACGTGACGTTGCGGACGCCGCGCAGCGAGGAGTACCGCCGGCTGGCCGACGACATGCTGGGCGAGGTGCGCCTGTCCGATCTGGGTGCCCGTACCGACCAGGAGCTCCAGGAGGGGCTGGGCCGGCTGGCGGCGTACGAGCGGCAGGTGTCGTTCCGGCGGCAGCGGGTGCAGCGCACGGCCGACGACTGCAGTGCGGAGATCGCCCGCAGGTACCGCGAGGGGGAGGCACAGGTCGACGACCTCCTCTCGTGACGCGGGTGCCTCCGGGGCCACACCCGCTGGAAGACCGTGTTCCGCCTTGCTGACGGCCGTACGAAAAACGCGTGCGCGCGGCGCGGGGCGGCCTCTAGCGTTTCTTTATGAGCGCCCAGATCCGCACGGTCGAAGAGCCCGACGTCCCCAACTGGATGCGCGCGGTGCGCACCGGTTTCCTCATCCCCTCGCCGGTCACGAAGGAAGACGTCGAGATACGCCGGCCGGGCATGGACCTGGACCGGACGCTCGGGGCCTTCGACGCCGGCCGCTGCGTCGCCACCCTGCGCAGCTTCTCCCAGCAACTGACCGTCCCGGGCGGCGCGAGCATCACCGCCGACGCCATCAGCGCCGTCACCGTCTCGCCCACGCACCGCCGCCGCGGCCTGCTCTCCGGCATGATCGGGCAGGACCTGCTGGCCGCCAAGGAGCGCGGCGACACCGCCGCCACCCTCATCGCCGCCGAGTACCCCATCTACGGCCGCTACGGCTTCGGCCCCGCCACCTCGGCCACCGAGTGGGAGGTGGACATCGCCCGCGCCGGCCTCGGCCGCCGCCACGCGGGCCCCGGCGACGGCGGCCGGCTGGACTTCGCCGACGACGCGGACGTCCGCGAGCTCGGCCCCGGCCTGCACGAACGGGTCCGCGCCCAGCGGCACGGCGTCATCGACCGCAGCACGCGCTGGTGGGCCTTCGCCACCGGCGAACTGACGGACACCACGAGCCCGCGCCGGGAACGGTTCACCGTCCTCTACCGCTCCGCCGCCGGCAGCGTCGACGGCCTGCTGACCTACAGCGTCGACTCCACGTGGGAGAGCAAGCAGCCCCGCTGCTCCGCCGCCGTCAGCGACCTGCTCGCCGTCGACGTGCAGGCCGAACGGGCCCTGTGGCACTACCTCCTGTCGGTCGACTGGCTGACGCGCTTCACCTCCGGCATGCGCGCCCCCGACGACCTGCTGCCGCTGCTGCTGCCCGACCCGCGCGCCGCCCGCGTCGTCACGCAGGGCGACTACCTGTGGCTGCGCCCCCTGGACGTACCGGCGCTGCTCGCCGCCCGTACGTACGCCACCGAGGGCAGCCTCGTCCTCGACGTCACCGACCCCCTGGGCCTGGCCGGCGGGCGCTTCCTGCTGGACGCCGGCCCGGACGGCGCCCACTGCGCGCCCACCGCCCGCCCGGCCGACCTCACGCTGACCGTCGACGCCCTCGGCTCGCTCTCCCTGGGCGACGAGTCCGCCGCCCGGCTGGCCGCGCTGGGCCGCGTGGAGGAGAAGCGGCCGGGTGCCGCCGCCCGGGCCGACCTGCTGCTGCGCACGGCCCGGCGGCCGTGGTGCCCGGACCTCTTCTGAGGCCCTGAAGGGCGCGCAAGGGAGGCGTTGAGACGTGGGTCACGGTTCACCGGACGCCGCTTGACCTCAACCATGGTTGAGGAACGAGGCTCTTCACCAAGCGAACCGGTGCTCCCCGGGCGGCGAACGAACCCCCGGGGAGCACCGCGCCCACACCCCCACCTCCCGCACGCCCGCGACCACTTGGAAGGCCACCGCCATGCCCGAGACCACGCCCTACCGCCTCGCCGTCATCGTCTCCTCCACCCGCGAGGGCCGCTTCGGCACGACGGTCGCCCAGTGGCTCGCCGCCCAGACCGCGCAGCGCCCCGAGATGGACGTCGACGTCATCGACCTCGCCGACCACCCGCTGCCGGTCCAGCTCAGCAACGACCCCTCCCCCGAGGCCGCCGCCGAACTCGCCAAGGTCACGCCGCGGCTGGCCGAGGCCGACGCCTTCATCGTCATCACGCCCGAGTACAACCACAGCTACCCGGCGCCCCTGAAGAACCTCATCGACTGGCACTACACCCAGTGGCAGGCCAAGCCCGTCGCGTTCGTCTCGTACGGCGGCCTCTCCGGCGGCCTGCGCTCCGTCGAGCACTTGCGCCCCGTCTTCGCCGAGCTGCACGCCGTGACCATCCGCGAGACGGTCAGCTTCCACAGCCCCTGGGGCCAGTTCGACGAGACGGGCCGCCACCACGACGAGGAGGCCGGCCAGACCGCCGCGAACGCCGCCAAGACGATGCTCGACCAGCTCACCTGGTGGGCCGTGTCGCTCCGCGAGGCCCGCGCGGTGCGCCCTTACGGCAAGTGAACGGGGCTCCCCGGGTCTAGGCGGCCTCCGCCGGGACCATCACGTGCTGTGCCAGACCGCCGTCGACCGCGAGCTTCACCCCGGTGGTGAACGTCGCGTCGACGGCGAGGAACAGCGCCGCCCGCGCCACCTCGTCCGCCGAGCCGTGCCGGCGCATCGGCGTGGTGGCGTCCCCGATCGCCCGGAAGTGGTCCTGCTCCTCCGGCGACAGGCCCGCCACGCCCATCGTCGGGGTGTCGATGAAGCCGGGGCTCACCGCGTTCACCCGGATGCCACGGCCCACCAGCTCGGACGCCAGCACCTGGGCGAACGACCACAGCGCCGCCTTGGTGCCCGAGTAGACCGCCATCCCCGGGTAGCCCATGACGTCCGCCACGGACGTGGTGAACACGATCGACCCGCCCTCGCGCAGCAGCGGCAGCAGGCGCTGCACCGTGAAGAACGCGCCCTTCGTGTTCACCGAGAACTGGAAGTCGTACGACTCCTCGGTCACCTCGGAGACCGGCCCCAGCTCGGAGACGCCCGCGTTGACGAAGAGGTGGTCGACGTGGCCGAGGACCTTCCCGACCGTCCCGCCCAGGGCGGCGATGTCGCCCATGTCGGCCGCGTCGGACCGCACGACGTGCACGGCCGGGCCGAACTCGGCCTGAGCGGCGGCCAGGTTCTTCTCGTTGCGGCCGGTCAGCAGCACCTCGGCGCCCCCGGCGACCAGGCGCCGGGCGATGGCGAGACCCATGCCGATGGTGCCGCCGATGACGACGGCCTTCTTGCCCGCGTACTGCTGCGCGTTCTGCTCGTTGTTCTGCTTGTTCTGCTGCTCGTTGCTGTTCATGCTCCTACCTTTGCGGCGGCCGCTGTTGGTTTCCTGTCGGTCCGCTGCCGGTGGGCGGCAGGCGCGGGGTTAGGGTCGGCGCATGCTGTTCGGGGTGCTCGGCCCGCCGACCGTGTGGGACGAGGCGGGGGAACCGGTCGTGGTGGGCGAGGCGAAGGCCCGCGCCCTGCTCGCCCTGCTGCTCGCACACGAGGGACGGACGGTCTCCGCCGGCCGCCTGCTGGACGCCTTGTGGGGCGAGGACCTGCCCCGGCACCCCGCCAACGCCCTCCAGGGCAAGGTCTCGCAGCTGCGCCGCGCCCTCGGCCGTGACCGCGTGGAACGCCGCCCGCCCGGCTACCGGCTGCGCCTTGAGCCCGGCGAGACGGACGCGGACCGCTTCCGCACGCTGCTGGAACGGGCGCGGGACGGCTCCGGCACGGCGCGCGAGCGCGCGGACCGGCTGACGGAAGCACTCGCGCTGTGGCGCGGCCCCGCGTACGACGGGTACGCCGCGTCGTACCCCCTGGTGCGCACGGCCGCGCTCGGGCTGGAGGAACTGCGGCTGACGGCACTGGAGGACCGGGCCGAGGCCCGTCTGGAACTCGGCGAACACCCCGTCCTCTGCGCCGAACTGGGCGAACTGGTGGCCCGGCACCCGCTGCGCGAGCGACTGCGCGGCCTCCAGCTGCGGGCGCTGTACGGCGCGGGACGGCAGAGCGAGGCCCTGGCCTCGTACGCGGACCTGCGCAACCGTCTCGCCGACGAGCTCGGCCTCGACCCGGGCCCCGAACTGGCCGCGCTGCACCAGCGGATCCTCACCCAGGACCTGGAACCGGGGGCCACCGTCCAGGACCGGCCCCGCGCCCACCTCCCCGCGCCCCTCACCGGCCTCGTGGGCCGGGAGGCGGCCGTCGCGGAGACGGCCGCGCTGCTGGCGGGCGTACGGCTCGTGACGCTCACCGGGCCCGGCGGCGTCGGCAAGACCGCGCTCGCGGTCGAGGCGGCGGCCCGCTTCGCGGAGCGGTACGCGGCCGACTGCCCCGACGGCGTGTGGTTCGTCGAACCGGCCGGACGCCACGAGGGCCCCGGCGGCACGGACAGCCTCGCCGAAGTGCTCGCCGGCGCCCTGGGCGTACGGGACGACGGCACGACCGGCGCCGCGGAACGCCTGGCGGCCGCCCTGCGCGGCCGGCGGGCACTGCTCGTCCTCGACAACTGCGAACAGGCAGCCGACGCCGCCGCCCGCCTCGTCGCGCTGCTCCTGCGCACCGCGCCGGGCCTGCGCGTCCTGGCGACCAGCCGCGAACCCCTGGGCCCGGCCGCCGAGACCGTACGCGTGGTGGAGCCGCTGCCGCAGGACGACGCGGTACGGCTGTTCGCGGCGCGGGCCGCGGCCGCCGCGCCCGGCTTCGCCCTGGACGGGCACACGCGCGGGGCCGTCGAGGAGATCTGCCGCCGCCTGGACGGGCTGCCGCTGGCCCTGGAACTCGCCGCCACGCGCGTGCGCGCGCTGGGCGTGCACGAGCTGGCCGGGCGGCTCGACGACCGGTTCCGGCTGCTGGGCGGCGGCCGGCGCGGCGTACCGGAGCGGCAGCAGACGCTGCGCGCCGTCATCGACTGGAGCTGGGAGCTGCTGCCCGCGCCGGAGCGCATCGTGCTGCGCCGCCTGTCCGTGCACGCCGACGGCTGCTCGACGGCGGCGGCCGAGGCGGTGTGCGCCGGCGAGGGCGTGGCGCGCGAGGACGTGGTGGAGCTGCTGGCCCGGCTGGTCGACCGGTCGCTGGTGGTGGCCGTGCCCGACGGCCCGTACGGGACGCGGTACCGGCTCCTGGAGTCGGTGGCCGCGTACGCCGCGGAGCGCCTGCGCGAGGCGGAGGACCCGGCCGCCGTACGCGCCCGTCACCTGCGGCACTACACGGCGCTGGCCGAGGAGGCCCGCCCCGGGCTCCGCGGCCCGCGGCAGGGCGAGTGGCTGCGGCGCCTGGACACCGACGGCGCCAACCTGCGGGCGGCGCTGGACACGGCGGCCGACCTGGGCGACGGCGCCTCGGCGGCCCGCCTGGTGGCGGCGCTGTCGTGGTACTGGCTGCTGCGGGGGCGCCTGAACGAGGCGCGGAGGCGCGCGGAAGCGGCCCTGTCCCTGCCGGGGGCGACGGACGACGTCCGGGCCCTGCACGGCGGCTTCGCGCTGCTGACGGGGCAGCGCGTGCCCCTCGTACGGCCGGCGGAGGGCGCCGCCGAGGCGGAGTGGTTCCACGCGTACGCCCTCTTCCACACGGGCGAGCCGGCGGCGGCGGAGGCGCTGGCCGCACGGGCCCTGGCAGGCTTCGAGGCGGCGGGCGACCGCTGGGGCACGGCCGCGGTCCTCGGCCTGCGGTCGCTGACGGCACTGCTGCGGGGCGACGCGGCGGCACAACGGCGCGACGGGGAACGCAGCGCGGCGCTCTTCCGCGACCTGGGCGACCGCTGGGGAGAGCTCCAGAGCGTGGGAGCGCTGGCCCAGCTGGCGGAAATACGCGGCGACTACGCGGAGGCCGGGCGGCTGCTGACCACGGCCCTCGCCCACGCGGAGGAACTGGACCTGGGCCCCGAGCGGGTGTTCACACGGTCCCGCCTCGGCCGGGTGGCCCTCCTCACCGGCGACCACGACCGCGCCCGTGAGCTGCACGAACGGGCCCGGCGCGACGCGGCGGAGCAGGGCTTCAAGTTCGGTGAGGTGCACGCCGAACTGGGCCTGGCCCTCACCCTGCGCCGCCAGGGCGCCCCGGCGGCCGCGGAGCCGCTGCTGCGGCGCATCCACGACTGGTACCGCGAGGTGTCGGAGGAGGGCGGCAACGCGCTGGTCCTCGCCGAACTGGGCTTCATCGCCGAACTCCGCGGCGACGTCACGTCCGCGTACGCCCACCACCACGAGGCCCTCCGCGCCGCCCACGCCCTGGGCGACCCCCGCGGCATGGCCCTCCCCCTGGAGGGCCTGGCCGCCACCACGCTTCTTGCGGGCCACCCGTCCCGCGCGGCAGCACTCCTGGGCGCGGCCGCCGCAGCCCGCGCGGCAGCGGGCGCCCCGCTGCCGGCGGCCGAGCGGGGCGACGTGGACCGGGTGACGTCGGGGGCACGGGAGGCGCTGGGGAAGGACGGGTACGAGGCGGCGTACGAGGCGGGTTGGGCGCGGGGATGGCACGAGGTGGTGCGGGAGGTACTGGAGTGTCCCGATACGGTGGGGCACACCATCTGACGATCGGGGGGTTTGTCTCATGAACGTGTCCCGCATAGCGACGGCCGTGGCAACGGCCGTCATCGCACCGGCGGCACTGCTGGCGGTGCCGGCTGCGGCTGCGGAGCAGCCGGCCGGAACGACGCAGACGCAGACTTCGGAGAAGAAGGAGGCGCCGCGCGAAGCAACGATCAGAGTCAAGGAGTACCCCAAGGAACTGGTGGCCGGGGGCGACTGGGCGTACTTCACGTTCGTCGTGGACAACAGAGGCGGCGAGCGCATCGACCCCTTCCAGACCACCTTCCTGCTCAACAGCCTGGGGAAGACCGACCCCAAGGCCGACAACAAGCACCAGCTGGAGGTGAAGCAGAAGGACGGCACCTGGAAGGACCTGATGGACCCGCGCCACGGCTCGGTCGTCATCGGCACCCTCAAGGGTGACCCGATGGACAAGGACGAGGTCCGGACCATCGAACTCCGCACCAAGCTGACGTCCGACTTCCCCAAGGGCAAGGCGAACGTCCTCATCGACATCTCGGGGACGGAGGTGAACCGGCTGAAGCGGCTCGAGGTGGTGTCGAAGCCCACGGGCAACTCGCCTTCGCCGACCACCACCACGTCGCAGTCGCCGAGCCCCACGCACTCGACGTCGCCCTCCCCCACCGCCTC
Source organism: Streptomyces mashuensis (assembly GCF_014654785.1). Lineage (GTDB taxonomy): Bacteria > Actinomycetota > Actinomycetes > Streptomycetales > Streptomycetaceae > Streptomyces > Streptomyces mashuensis. The sequence continues at coordinate 41,731 of NZ_BNBD01000005.1, read as the reverse complement.
GACCTCGGCCAAGCCCACGGCATCGCCGTCGGCCTCGGCGACGGCGTCGGCATCGCCGTCCGTGTCGGCATCCGCGTCCGCGTCGGCGTCCGCCACCACCGGCACCGGAACGGGCACGGGTACGGGCACGGGTACGGGCACCGGCGGCACCGTCGCCCAGGGCAGCAACGGCGCCCTGGCGACCACCGGCGCGGGCTCCGCCACGCCGTGGATCGTCGGCGGCAGCGCGGCGGCCCTCGCGGCCGGCACGGTGCTGGTGGTCAAGACGCGCCGCCGCACAGCGGACAACTGACGACCGACCGGGTATCGTTGCGCCCTACAGCGGAACCGCGACCGAGGAGGTGAGACCCATCAACGCCATGTCAGGCAGGGTGCTCACCGACCCCGAACCCTAGAAGCGCAGCGACGCACGCACCGGGAGAGCACCCTTCGGCAGCCACGCCACCGAAAGGTTTCTCCCGGATGTCCCTCGTCACCCGTCTCCGCTCCGCCGGCTGTGTCTTCGCGGAGGAGGAAGCGGAACTCCTGCTGTCCACCGCCCGTACCGCGACCGAGCTGGAGACCATGGCCGCCCGCCGGGTGGCCGGTCTCCCGCTCGAACACGTACTGGGCTGGGCCGCGTTCGCCGGCCTGCGCCTCGCCGTGGGGCCGGGCGTGTTCGTCCCGCGCCGCCGCACCGAGTTCCTGGTCCGGCAGGCGGCCACCCGCACCGCCCCCGGTGCGGTGGTCGTCGACCTGTGCTGCGGCTCGGGCGCGGTGGGCGCCGCGCTGGCGGCACGCCGCCCCGGCATCACGCTCCACGCCGCGGACCTCGACCCCGCGGCCACGTCCTGCGCCCGCCGCAACCTCGCGCCGTACGACGCGTACGTGCACGAGGGCGACCTGTACGCGGCCCTGCCGCCGGGCCTGCGCGGCACGGTCGACGTCCTCGTGGCGAACGCCCCGTACGTCCCCACGTCGGAGATCCCCCTCCTCCCCCCGGAAGCCCGCGACCACGAACCCCACCTCTCCCTGGACGGCGGCCCGGACGGCCTCACCCTCCACCGCCGCGTGGCGGAATCAGCCCAGGAGTGGCTGGCACCGACCGGCCACCTCCTGATCGAAACGAGCACCCACCAGGCCGCGGCGACCGCCGCCGCGATGAAGGCGGCGGGCCTGCGGACCCGGGTGACGACGTGCGAGGAACTGGACGCGACGGTGGTGATCGGTCAGGCGACGCCGGAGAGGTAGACGCGCGTGGTGCGCTCGTCCAGCCGGTGGACGTCGATGTCGACGTAGTTCAGCTCACCCTTGCAGTTGTCGTTGCACACCTGCGCCTCTCGTACGCCGTCGAGGGTGGCCGGGTCGGGAAGCCGGATACGGCGGAACTCCTCCCTCGGCTCGTCGGGGGAATGCCAGGGCTTCGGCCGGAGCCTCAGCCGGTCCTGCGGGACGAGCGCGCCCCGGACGTCGTCGACTGCGGCGGGTCGTCACTCAGTCCGTACCGCTCAGGTAGACGCGGCTGTTCCGGTCGTCGAGGCGGTGGACCGCCACTTCCAGCGAGTCGAGGTGTGCCTTGTTGCAGTCGAGGCACACCCAGCCCGCTCGCACGTCCTTCAGCGTGTCCGGCTCCGGGAGACCGAGGTGCGCAAAACCGGTCGAGTCTCCGGAGGACTTCGTCTCTGCGCCCTTGAGAGGGAGCTTGGGCTTCAGCTCCCTCTCGGGCGAGAGCCCTTCGACAAAGGCATCGGCCCGCTCGGTGGGTACGGTGAATGCCAGCATCAGCACGTCGTCCTGCCAGCCTCTCAGCACGGCGGCGCGGGCATCGGTGGCACCGGCGGGCAGCGTGATCTCCATCTGCCGGCTCACACTGGCGGGCGTCGCGTCCTTGTCCCAGTTGGGACTCCGCAGATCGCCGTCTGACGAACACCCGGCCAGGCCACCGACAACAGCGGCAACCAAGATTCCGGCCGCTCCGGGCCGCCACGGTCTCCTCCCCGTCCGACCGGTAGTGCTCGTCATCGTGCGTCTCCGTTGCGTGCGATGTCGGTTCGTGTTCCGTCCCGGCCCGGATCGGCCGGCGGGCTGGGGAGAGCCCCTGGATTTCCAAGGTCGTAGTGCTGCAGTGACCCGCTGCCGCGCATGTCGTATTCCTTGGCGAGGCCGGTGGTGTGCAGACGCGCCATGTCCGCGTCCGTCATGGTCGTCGGGCCGACCTTCGTGGACTTGCCGGGGTCCCAGTTGTAGCGGTCCCATACGTTGACCTGGTAATCCAGGCTCACCTTGGGCTTGCCGTCCTCGCCCGGGACGACGGTCACGACGCCGGTGGTGTTCGCGTTGGCCGACCCGACCGCGTAGAACCAGTTCAGGTCCCGGTGCTTGTACTTGCCGCGTTCCGACTCCACCGGGATGACGACCGGCCGTCCGCCCGACTTCTCGAATTCCTCCAGGCCCTTTTGCCGCCACTCGGCCGCATTCTCGGCCAAGGTGCCTTGGGCACAGGCCCGCAGCGCTTGGTCGTCCGTGAGCATGCGGTCGACATCGAGTTCGATGGGCGTCCCTGTACCCCTGAGATAGTGGTCCATATTCCGCGCGGCGTCCGTGTAGCCCTTGAAATCGCCACCCACCGACATGGCATTGGCCTGGGCCAGAACCCAGTAGTCGTGTTTTCCGGGCGACTCCACGTCGTAGGCACCGGCCCCCTCGTCGGGCCGGACCCGCATAATGCGCGGTGCCAGAACCCCCGCCTCCAGCAACCCCTTCCGCTGCTTCTCCCACAGCTTCGCCCGTGCCTCCGGGCTCAGCGACTCCCACAGCCGCCGCAGTTCGCCCTTCTGTTCCTTGCTCGCGTGGCCGCCCTTCGCCGCCAGGTTCAGTGCCCGCGGCAGCATGTCCTCGTCGAGCGACGTGTACCGCGCATGACCCGCGTTGTACGGGTCATTGCCGTGGCTCGCCTGCAACGCGCGCGTGGCCGCCGCGTCCACCTCGGCCGCGTGGCGGACCAGGTCGGCGAGCGTTTCGGCGTACCACTGCATCTTCTCCTTGTTCTTCTCCTCGGTCGGCTTGACCGTGCAGACCGCCTCCGTCACGCGGATCGCGCCGCCCTGGCCCTCCATGACCACGAAGCCGTCCTCGCCCGCGTCCTTCGTCAGCGCCTTGGCGCGGCGTTGCAGGCCCGTCAGCTCCGTGTGGGCGTCCTGGACGACCCTCCATATGCTTTCCGCCTCGTGGTGGAGGTCCTCGACCTCCACCACCGTCTTTCCGACGAAACCTTTCGTCACCGTGGCGTTCGCACCGGCCCACGCCGCGCCGTCCGCCTTCGCCTTGAGGCCGTCCCTCGCCTGCCGGGCGAGTTTCTCCAAGGCTTCGGTCACCTTCTTCCAGTCCGACACGGCAGTACCGAGCTTGCCGAGGTCGACCTGCATCAAATCCCCGTAGTTCACGCCCTCCCCCTTACTTACCGGCTCAGTGGAAGTACTCGTTCAGACGCGACACGGACACCGCCGCGCCGTTGCGCTGCCGCAGTACCGCCGCCAGCTGCGCGTCGTCCTGGCCGTGCGCCTGCTGCGAGTAGTCCAGGTGGTTGGATATGTGCGCGCACGCCTGGAGTACGGCTTTGACCTGCGCCGACCACATCTCCACCGTGGTCTCCAACTGCCCGCCCATCGCGAAGCCGTGGCTCTTGAGCGCCGCCGCGGCCTGCATGGTGGAGCCGCGGCCGTCCTTGTCCGCGCCCAGGCCCGCGATGTCGGCCTGATCGTGCAGTTGACCGAAGAGTTCGTACGCCTCGTGGCCCACGGCGCCCAGGTCGTCCTGGTGCACCACGAGGTCGCCCGTTCCGGCGGCCTTGCCGCCGTCCGGCGCCTGCACCCCGTTCAGGCGCATCCGCACGGCCCCGCCGTCACCCGCAGTGGCCTTCAGGCTCTCCCACTCGTCCCACCCCATGTCTTCCGCCCCTCTCGTCGCGTGGACCAAGCATCATCGTCCAACGCGCGCCCCTCAACGCTCCCCTGCCGGCTGGAACGTGCGGCGGTACGTCTGGGGCGAGACGCCCAGCGTGGCGTGGAGGTGCTGGCGGAGGGAGGCGCCCGTGCCGAAGCCCGCGTGGCGGGCGACGCGGTCGACGGGCCAGGTCGTGGTCTCCAGGAGGTGGCGCGCCAGGTCGATGCGTTGGGCGGTGAGCCACTGGCCCGGGCTCGTGCCGACCTCCTCGCGGAAGCGGCGCGTGAACGTGCGGACGCTGACCCGCGCATGCGCGGCCAACTGGGCGAGGCCGAGGGGCTCGCCGAGGCGTTCCATGGCCCAGGCGCGGGTCGGGGCGGTGGTGCTGGCCGCCGGCTCGGGGACGGGGCGCTTGATGTACTGGGCCTGGCCGCCGTCGCGCCACGGCGGTACGACGCAGGTGCGGGCCACCTCGTTGGCGATCTCACTGCCGTGGTCGCGGCGTACGAGGTGCAGGCACAGGTCGATACCGGCCGCGACGCCCGCGGACGTCAGCACGTCGCCGTCGTCGACGAACAGCACGTCCGGGTCGACCCGCACCGTCGTGAACAGGCGGCGCATCTGTTCCGCCTCGTGCCAGTGCGTGGTCGCGGGCCGGTGGTCGAGGAGACCGGCGGCGGCCAGGACGTAGCCGCCGGTGCAGATGCCGACCATGCGCGTGCCCGGCCGCACGACGGCCAGCGCCTCGGCGATCTCCGCGGGCAGCAGCCCGTCCGCCCGGATGGCGTCCAGGGCGTGCGACGGCGGGATGACCACCGTGTCGGCCGTGGCCAGCACGGACGCGTCGTGCGCGACGGAAATGCCGTAGTCGGCCTCGGTGCGGACCGGACCGCCGTCCGGGCTGCACGTGAGCACCTCGTACAGCGGGCGCCCGGCCGCGTCGCGCGCGGCGCCGAAGATGCGGGACGGGATGCCCAGCTCGAAGGGGACGACCCCGTCGAGGGCCAGGACGACGACACGGTGGATGACCTGCATGGCCCGATTCTTTCAGATGGTGGCCATCGGGCCACTGCCGACGGGCACGGGGCCCCGGCAGGCTGGAGCCCACCCCACAGGTCCCACCTGCACAGCAAGGAGAACCACCATGCGCGCGATCGTCGCCGAGGGCCCCGGCGGCCCCGACGTGCTCCGGGTCGTCGAGACCGACCGCCCCGAGCCCGGGCCGACCGAGATCCTGGTCCGCGTCCACGCCGCCGGCGTGAACCCCGTCGACTGGAAGACCCGCGCCCGCGGCTTCGGCGTGGACGGCGCCGAGGCGCCGTTCATCCCCGGCTACGACGTCTCCGGCGTCGTCGAGGCCGTCGGCGCCGGCGTCACCCTCTTCCGGCCGGGCGACGCGGTCTACGGCATGCCGCGCTTCCCCCACTTCGCCGGCGCCTACGCCGACTACGTCACCGCGCCCTCCCGCCACTTCGCGCACCGCCCCGCGGGCCTCGACCACGTCCAGGCCGCCGCGCTCCCCCTCGCCGCGCTCACCGCCTGGCAGGCCCTCGTCGACACGGCGGACGTGCAGCCCGGCGAGCGCGTCCTGGTCCACGCCGCCGCGGGCGGCGTCGGCCACCTCGCGGTGCAGATCGCCAAGGCCCGCGGCGCCCACGTCATCGGCACCGCCCGCGAGGCCAAGCACGCCTTCCTCCGCGAGCTGGGCGCCGACGAGACGATCGACTACACGCAGCAGGACTTCGCCGAGGTGCTGCGCGACACCGGTGCCGACGTCGTCCTGGAGACGATCGGCGGTCCGCAGACCGCGCGCTCGCTGAGCGTCCTGCGCCCGGGCGGCCGGCTCGTGTCAATCGTGCCGCCGGACGACGCGTTCCCCGCGGCGGCGGAAGCGGCCCGCGCGGAGGGCAAGCAGGCCGGCTTCGTCATGGTGGAGCCGGACCGCGCTGCCCTGCTGGAGATCGCCAAGCTCGTCGAGGACGGCCGGCTGCGCGTACGCGTGGACACGACCCTGCCCCTGGAGAAGGCCGCGGAGGCCCACGCACTGGGCGAGACGGACCGCACCACCGGGAAGATCGTGCTGACGGTCGCCGACTGACCCGTCCCCGCACAGCCCCCACGAGCGGCGGGTCCGTCACTCCGGCGGCCCGCAGCGGGTGCCGCACGGGCCGCGGACCGGCCACTCTGGCTGCATGCCGACGCCCGTCCCCCTCTCGTGGATCGTCACCAGCACCTCCAGCGGCAGCTCGGCCGGTCTGGGCCGCCACCTCACCGAGATGCTGCTCGCGCGCGGCGACCGGCTGCACACCGCCGAACTGGACGTCACCGCGGGCCCTGCCGTGCGCCGCGCCGTCGACGAGGCGTTCGCCGCCCTCGGCCGGGCCGACATCGTGGTCTGCGACGCCGGGCACGCCCTGCCCGTCACCACCGGCGACCTCACCGACGAGCAGATCGCCCGGCTGGTCGTCACCGACCTGCTCGGGCCGGTGCGGGTCGCCCGCGCCGCCCTGCACCACCTGCGCGTGCAGGGCGGCGGGCACATCGTCCAGATCGCCGGGGCGTGGGAGCTGGAGGGCTTCTTCGACGCGCTGGCCGACGAGGCGGCGCCGTACGGCATCGGCACCACGCTCGTCCGTACGACCCTCGCCGGCGGCACGCTGCGGCCCGTCGCCGACCCGGCCAAGACGGCCCGCGCCATCATCGACTGCGCCGCCCTCGACCCGGCGCCGCGCCGGCTCACCCTCGGCAGCGACGCCTACGAGGCCGAGCTCGCGGCCCTCACCGCCCGCCTGGCGGAACTCGAAGCGCAGCGGGAGCTCGCGTACGCGGCGGACACGGACGACGTACGGCACTGACCTCCGCAGCAGCGCCCAGCTCACCCGGCTCAGCCTGTTCACCCTGCTCAGCCGCATAGTGCCGCCTCCAGCATGCTGCCCAGCGACGCGGCCAGGGGCTGCCCGGCGGCCAGCGGGAACGCTCTCGTGGTGACGGAGGCGACGACCCGGCGCGTACGGTCGGGGGTGGTCACGGCCAGGGTGAAGTAGCCGTGTATTTCGCCGTTGTGGCCCAGGGCGTCGATGCCGCAGCTGGTGCGGAAGCGGTGGATGCCGAGTCCGTAGCCCTGCGCGGCCGCGTCGCTGCGCAGCAGCTCGGCCGTCTGTGCCGGGGGCAGCAGCCGGCCGCCGACGAGCGCGGTGAGGAAGCGGTCGAGGTCGTCGGCGCTGGAGATCATCGCGCCGGCCGCGCCGGCCAGGCTGGGGTTCAGCTCGCTGATGTCGACGGGGGCGGCGTCCGGGGAGGCGCGGAAGTAGCCGTGGGCGTGCGGGCCGGGAAGGCGGGGGTCGTCCTCGGGCGCGCTGGTGGCGCGGAGGCCGAGGGGGCGGACGATGCGGTCGGTCACCTCGGCGTTCCACGTCCGTCCCGTGACGGCGGTGACGAGCAGGCCGGCGACGATGTAGTTGGTGTCCGAGTACGACCACCTGCTGCCGGGCGGGAAGAGCAGCGGGGCGTCGGCGACGCGGGCGACCAGGTCCCGCGCGTCGTAGTGCCGGTAGCGGTTGCGCAGGAAGGCGGCGCCCTCGGCCGGGATGGCGGAGACGTAGCTGGGGAGGCCGCTGGAGTGGTGCAGCAGCATGCGGACGGTGACGGCGTCCTTGTCGGGCGGCAGCAGTCCCGGCAGGTGGCGGCGCACGGGATCGTCCAGGCCGAGCCTGCCCTCGGCGGCCAGTTGCAGCAGCACGGTGGCCACGAAGGTCTTGGTGACGCTGCCGATACGGAACCGGCCGCGTAAGGGCACGGGGGCAGGCGCGCGCGCCGAACCGGGTTGCCCGCCGTCGAGCGTGGCCGCGCCGGCGCGCAATCTCATGGTCCGCCGCCCCTCACGGACGGTCGCGGTGGCGCCGACGGCACCGTCGGCCACCACGCGGTCGAGCGCGGCCTGTAACGCGCGCCCGGCCCTGGGCTCGGGGCGCGAGCCGGGACCGGCGGCCGCGGTGACGGTCAGAGCCGTCACCACGGCGAGCACAGCAAGCAGATGGCGCATGATCAGCTCCCGGCACGTCGCACATACGGGACAGTTGACCTGACTCGTACGACTCTAGGAACCGGCCCGCACCACGCACATCCGGGAAACCCCCCACTTCATACCCCGACAATCCCCCCATCCGCCGCCGCCCCGCCAGCCGCCCCCTCAGCCGTCCACGGCGTCCACGGCGTCCATGAACCCCAGCATCCGGCCGTTGACCTCCTCCGCGTGGTCGATCTGCGGGCCGTGGCCGGTCCGGGAGAGGATCTCGACCCGCGCTCCCGGCACCAGCCGGGGCACCCGCTCGGCCTGCCGCTGCGGGTGCACGAGGAGGCTGCGCCTGCCGAGCACGAGGTAGAGCGGCGTACGGATGGTGGACAGTTCCTCGTCGGACAGCGGCAGCGGCGCGGGCCGGCGGATGCGGTAGGCGCGCACGCCCGCGTGGACCATGCGGCGCAGCTCCGGCACGACGAGGACGGGCTGCTCCAGCCAGGCCGCCAGCCGCGGGCGCAGCGCCTTGGGCGCGAACGTCGCGAAGAGGCTGACGAAGATCCACGCGAAGAAACGGAGGCCCACCTTCTCCAGGCCGCCCGGGTCGAGCAGCGTGACGGAGGCGAGGCGGCCGGGCCTGCGGTGCGCCTGGTTCAGGACGAGCCAGCCGCCGTAGGAGGTGCCGACGAGATGCACGCGGTCGAGTCCGAGGCCGGCGAGCGCCTCGTCGAGCCACTGCGCGGCGCGTTCGGGCTGGTGGATGGCCTCCCGCTGGGTGCTGCGCCCGGGGTCGCCGGGGGTGTCGAGCGCGTAGACGGGGCGATCGGCGCTGAGGGCGGGGGTGTTGGGGTACCACATCGCGGAGCAGGAGCCCGCTCCGTGCACGAGCACGACGGGGGTGCGGTCGCGGGCGGCCGGGTCGGCGGGCTCGTAGCGGTAGACGTGCGTGGTGCCGAACGAGGTCTCCACGTCCGTCTCCGCGACGGGCGACGCGCCCAGCGCGTACACCGCGTCGCACGCCTCGTAGTAGCGGTCGCGCCAGGCGTCGCTCACGAAGCGGCCGACGTCGGGCCGCATGTCGGGCCGCACGTCGGGCCGGTTGCGGGTCATGGTCTCGGGCACGGCCACCACCTCCACGGGGGAACGGCTGCAATCAGCTGCGAAGCGCAGCGATCAGCTTTCGTGATACGAACGTACCACGTACGTGATACGGCTGTACCATCAAGATTGAGGGACCCGAACACGGGCCGGACCGGAGGAGGAACACCCGATGCCGAAGCGCGTCGACCACGCGGAACGGCGGGACCAGATCGCGGAGGCGCTCCTCCGCGTCGCCGGGCGGCGCGGGCTGCACGCCGTGGGCATGCGCGACGTGGCCGCGGAGGCCGGCGTGTCACTGCGGCTGGTGCAGTACTACTTCGAGACGAAGGAAAAGCTGCTGCTCCACGGCCTGCGGCACCTGGCCGCCCGGTTCGGGGAGCGGGTCACCGCCCGGATCGGGGCGGCGGGGCCTGCGCCGGGCCCCCGCGAGAGGGTCGAGGCCATGCTGACGGCGGCGCTGCCGACCGACGAGGAGAGCCGCACCTTCCACCTCGTCTACACGTCGTACGCCGTCCTGTCCGTCACGGACCCGGCGCTCGCCGCGCAGCCCTTCATCAAGGACCCGGACGCCGCCGAGAGCGCCCTCACCGAACTGCTGCGCCAAGCACAGGAGTCGGGCCTCGCCCGGCCGGACCTCGACGCCCGCCTGGAGGCCGTCGGCCTGCTCGCCCTGTCCGCGGGCCTGGGCACCAGCGTCCTCGTCGGCCAGCGCACCCCGGAGTCGGCCATCACCGTCCTGACCCACCACCTGGACCGGATCTTCCAGCCCGCCCCCGGCGCACAGCCGGCGGCAGGCTGACCCCTACGCCCCCGCCGATCGCCGACCGCCGATCAGCCAGCGGCGACCCCCGAAACCCCGTCTGCCACAATCACCCCATGGCTGACCACGACGGCTACCTCCTGGACAACCAGCAGCCGGAAGCGGGCGAACGCTTCGGCCCCCTGGCCGAGTTGTTCGACCCTGTGACGTTCCGGCACGTCGACCGGCTCGGGATCACCACCGGCATGCGGTGCTGGGAGGTCGGCGCCGGCGGCCCGTCCGTGCCCCTCGGGCTCGCCGAACGGGTCGGGTCCACGGGCACGGTGGTCGCCACCGACATCGACGTGTCCTGGACCCGCCACATCAGCGGCGGCACGATCGAGGTCCTGCGCCACGACGTGGCGGCCGACCCGCCGCCGCCCGGCGGCTTCGACCTCGTCCACGCACGGCTGGTCCTCGTCCACGTCACCGAACGCGCCGAGGCGCTGCGCCGCATGGTCCAGGCGCTGCGGCCCGGGGGATGGCTGCTGCTGGAGGACGCCGACCCGGCGCTGCTCCCCCTGATGTACCCCGACGAGTCGGGCCCCGAGCAGCGCCTCGCCAACCGTCTGCGGTCCGGCTTCCGCACCCTGATGGCCGACCGCGGCGCGGACCTCGCGTACGGGCGGACCCTGCCCCGGGTACTGCGCGAGGCCGGCCTCGAATCCGTCGAGGCGGACGCGTACTTCCCGATCACCTCACCGGCGTGCGCCGCCCTCGAGGCCACGACCGTACGCCAGGTCCGCCACCACCTGGTGGCCGCGGGACTCGCCACGGACGAGGAGATCGACCGCCATCTGGCCAACGTCACCGCCGGCCGCCTCGACGTCGGCACCGCCCCCCTGGTCTCCGCCTGGGGCCGCGCCCCGTCCCGCTGAAAACGGCGACAGAGTGCAGCTCAGCTGAGGCGGCCGCTCAGCTCAGGCGGCCGCTCAGGAGGCAGAACTCGTTGCCTTCGGGGTCGGCCAGGACGTGCCAGGACTCGTCGCCGCGCTGGCCGACGTCGGCCGGGCGTGCCCCGAGCTTCAGGAGGCGTTCGAGCTCGGCGTCCTGATCGCGGTCGGTGGCGTTGACGTCGAAGTGCATCCGCAGCTGCCCCGTCTTGGGCTCGGCGGCGGGGAGGAAGAACAGCGTCGGCTGCAACCCGCCGAATCCTTCCCGCGGCCCGATCTCCACCGTGCCCTCTTCGGTGCTGAGCACGACGAAGTCCAGCACCTCGCACCAGAACGCCGCCAGCCGCTGCGGATCCTGGCTGGGAATGACCAGTTCGGAGATTCGAGAAGCCATGGCGGGCACCCTACGGGGCATCAGTCCCGTGCAGCCACTGGTTGAACGAGCCCGGCGCGGCCACCGGCCGCAGTCCTCGCGCCCCACCGAATGGCTACTTTTGCAAGCGCCTGCTTGCAAAAGTTAGCAAGCTGCGGCAGCATCGCACCCATGGCATCACTCAACGTCGGCAACCTCGGCGAGTTCCTGCGCGAGCAGCGGCGCACCGCGCAGCTGACGCTGCGCCAGCTCGCCGATGCGGCGGGAGTGTCCAACCCGTACCTCAGCCAGATCGAGCGCGGGCTGCGCCGGCCCAGTGCCGAGATCCTGCAGCAGCTGGCCAAGGCGCTGCGGATATCGGCCGAGACGCTGTACGTGCAGGCCGGGATCCTCGACGAGAGGGACCGGGAGGAGGCCGGGGTGCGCAGCGCGATCCTCGCCGACCCCTCGATCGACGAGCGGCAGAAGCAGGTGCTGCTCCAGATCTACGAGTCCTTCCGCAAGGAGAACCGCCCGGCCGCCGGCGAAGGCGACCGTGGCGCGCCGCGCGACACCACCTGAGCGACGACAGAGCACATCCTCGAGCCGATCCGGGAGACCATCGCAATGGCCCTCACCCAAGACATCCGCAAGGCAGCCACCGACACCGGTTACGCCGCGGCCGGCGCCGTCGACCTCGCGGCCGAGAAGGTCGGGCAGCTCGTCGCCGAGGCGCCCGGCCGCATCGAGCAGCTGCGCAGCACCGACCCCAAGGCGGTCGGCGAGCGCGTGACCCAGCAGGCCAAGGAGGTGCAGGAGCGGGTCGGCGCCAAGGTCACCGAGTTCCTGGCCTCCCTCGACACCGACCTGAAGAAGCTCGGCCAGAACGCCCAGGACCTCGCCCTGCAGGGCGTCGGCCAGGCCGTCGGCCTCGCCGCCAAGGGCGGCGAGAAGTTCGAGCAGCTCGCCGAGCGCGGCCGTACGGCCGTGAAGACCTGGCGCGGCGAGGCCGCCGAGGAGATCAGCGAGATCGCCGTCGCCGTCGAGCCCGGCAGCGACACCGGCAGCGACGCGAAGAGCGAGCAGAGCGGCCAGGGCGACAAGGCCGAGGCCGCGAAGGCGGACACCAAGGCCGGGGACAAGGCGGAGGACAAGGCCGACGACAAGGCGGACGACAAGCCCGCCGCCCGCCGCACCACCGCCGCCCGCAAGGCGCCCGCCGCCAAGAAGACCGGCGAGTGACACGACGGTCCGGGCACGCTTCCCGTGCCCGGACCGTTTCTCCGGTACGTCCCGGGCGCCGCCCGGGTACGGTGGCAGGGACGGCACTCATCGACGCGAGGTGGACGGCATGCTGGTGGAAGGCTTCGGCGAGCTCCTTTCCTGGGTCTCCCTCGGTCTGCTCGTCTTCTCGTTCTTCGCCCTCGTCGACGCGGCGGTACGGCGCCAGGACGCCTACCGTGCGGCGGACAAGCAGAACAAGGGCTTCTGGCTGATCATCCTGGGCATCGCCGTCGCGGTGCAGTTCTTCTTCGGCATCCTGGACTTCCTGCCGATCATCGGCCTGATCGCCACGATCGTCTACGTGGTCGACGTCCGGCCGGCCCTGCGGCAGGTGAGCGGGCGCGGCGGCCCCCGCCGCCGGGGCTCCAGCTCCGACGGACCGTACGGGCCGTACAACGGCGGTCGCTGAGCACGACCGCGTACCGGCGGGCCCGGGGGCTGTCAGCCGCCGTGCTCCAGCAGCACCACGGCCACGTCGTCCGTCAGTTCGCCGCCGTTGAGCGCGCGGACCTCCGTCACGGCGGCCTCCAGGAGCTCCTCGCCGCGCAGGCCGTCCTTCAGCCGGCGCCGGACGAGCTCGATCATGCCCTCCTCGCCCAGCCGCCGCGTGCCCGCGCCGATGCGGCCCTCGATCAGGCCGTCGGTGTACATCATCAGGCCCCACGCGTCGCCGAGTTCGACCGGCCGGTGCTTCCACCGGCCGGCTCCGGGCAGGCCCAGCGCGGGGCCGGCCGCGTCCTGCGGCAGCAGCGCCGGTGCCTGGCCGGGGCGCAGCAGCAGCGGGGCCGGGTGGCCGGCCAGGCAGAGGTCCGCCGACCGCCCGTCCGGGGCGATGTCGACCGTGCAGAGCGTCGCGAAGATCTCCTCGTCCGCCCGTTCGTGCTCCAGCACCTGCTGGAGCGTGTCGAGCAGCTCGTCGCCGCACACCCCGGCGAGGATCAGCGCCCGCCAGGCGATGCGCAGTTCGACGCCGAGGGCGGCCTCGTCCGGGCCGTGGCCGCAGACGTCGCCGATCATCGCGTGGACGGTGCCGTCGGGGGTGCGCACGGTGTCGTAGAAGTCGCCGCCGAGCAGGGCGCGGCTGCGGCCGGGCCGGTAGTGGGCGGCGAACCGCAGCGGGGAGCCGTCCAGCAGGGGGTTCGGCAGCAGGCCGCGTTCCAGGCGGGCGTTCTCCTGGGCGCGCAGGCGGGTCTCGGTGAGCTGGTGCTGGGCGCGGTCGGCGCGCTTGCGTTCGACGGCGTAGCGGATGGCGCGGCTGAGCACCTTGCCGTCGAGTTCGTCGCGGAAGAGGTAGTCCTGGGCGCCGACGCGCACCGCTTCGGCGGCGCGTTCGGCGTCGGCCTCGGCGGTCAGGGCCAGCACGGCCTGGTGCGGGGCGAGCCGCAGCACCTGCCGCAGGGTCTCCAGTTCGTCGGGCGCGGTACCGGCCTGTGCGCTGCCGGCCTGCGCGCCGGGCGTGCAGTCGAGGGGCGGCAGGCCGAGGTCGAGGAGGATGCACTGCACGTCGTCGGTGAGCAGCCGTTCGGCCTCGGTGAGGTTGCGGGCGGTGCGGACGCGCACGGGCCGGCCGGCGCCGCCGGCCATGCCCGCCATGTCGGGACCGGAGAGCGAGCCGCCGGGGTCGTCCTCGATCACGAGCAGGGTGAGCCCGCCGTCGGGCAGCGCGGCCGGCTGATCGGCCTGCCTCGGAGCGGGTACGGGCATCATTCGATTCCTTCCTTCCCCAGCTGATGCTGAGGGCGCCCCCACCCCCCGAAGGGAGGCACTTCGCCGTCGACGAGTACCGAACGTGACCCTAGCGCCAGAGCCCTGCCCAACGGAATGGTACGAAGCCACTCGCCTCTGTCATATGCCCTCGCCACCAAGGGAATTGACGTGAAAACCGACCCGAATGGGCGCGTGCGCGATGACATTCCTCACGTCGTACAGGCGTACGACCGTACGGACGGTACGGGCCCCGATGCGCCCCGCGTACGCGCCGGCGTACGCCGTGATACGCGCCTCGTGACGCCCTTCACTCCACCCGCCGGCACCCCGCGCCCCGGCCCCGCCGCGGTATCACCCCGGCCGCACGACCCCCAGGATCGGCATCGTGCCCGCCCCCGCGTACGTGACCTGCCGGCCCGGCCGCGGCGCGTGCACGATCGTCCCGTTTCCCACGTACAGCCCCACATGACTGGCGTCGCTGAAGTAGATCACCAGGTCACCGGGGCGCATGTCCTTCACGTCCACCTTCGGCAGCTGCCGCCACTGCTCCTGCGACGTCCGCGGAATGGCCCGGCCCCCCGCCGCCCACGCCTGGAGCGTCAGCCCGGAGCAGTCGAACGTGTCGGGCCCCTGGGCGCCCCACACGTAGTTCTTGCCGAGCTGCGCGACGGCGTACTCCACCACGCGCCGCGCCGCACCCGTCGCCGCGCCCGCCCCCAGCGCGCCCTTGCCGGCGTCCGTGGACAGCCACGCCGCCTGCGACGACCGGGCCCGCTCGTCCTCCAGCTCCTTCAGCCGCGCCCGCTCCCGCTCCGCCAGGCCCTCCTCGACCTTCTTCGCGGCCGCCAGCCTGGCCTCGACCTCCTTCTTCGCCTCCTCCTTCCTCTTCCGCTCCGCGTCCAGCGCCTTCCAGCGCTGCTTCGCCTCCTTGGTGTACTTCTCCAGGTCGGCGCGGGTGGTCTCCACCTGCGTCAGCAGGGTGTGCGTGGCCTGCTCGCCCTTACGGGCCAGCCGCACCCCGTCGAGGAAGGTGTCCGGCGAGGAGCTCAGGACGAGCTGTGTGCGCGGCGTGAGACCGCCGCTGCGGTACTGGGCGCGGGCCAGGGCCCCGGTGTCCCGGCGCAGCCGGTCCATGCGCTGCTGCGCCTCGCCCAGCCGCCGGCCGAGGTCGGAGACGTTCTTCTCCTGAAGCCGCTGCTCCTCGTTGGCGGCGTTGTACGAGTCGGTGGCCGCCTCGGCCTTGCGGTAGAGGCTGTCGATCTCCTTGCGGACCTGTTCCAGGCTCTGCGCGCCGGAGCCGCCCCCCGGTGCCGGCGGCGCGGGGTCCGCCCAGGCGGCGCCCGGCGCCCAGAGGGCGCCCACCAAGCCCGCCGCGCACACCACGGCCACGACCCCGGCGGCCCGCCCGCGCCGCCCGTACGACCCGTACGCCCCATACGCTCCGGGCGGCACCTCGCCCGGCGCGCCGCCCGTAACCCCGCGCCAGCCGCCGCCCCGGCCGTCGCCCTCCCTGTCCGCCGACCCCACCGCAGACCCCACCGGCCACCTCCGCGACTTCCGCCCCACGCCTGACGTACCGTCATACGAGATCCGGATGCTGCCACGCCCCGCCCGGATCCAAAAGAGACCCGCGTCACACCGGCGTAGAGTCCGCGCCACCGGCGGGCAGGCCGGAGCCCGCGGCGGGCCCCGCACCCGGCCACCGACGGCCCCGCGCCCGGCCGCCGACGGGCCCCGCGCCCGGCCACCGGCGGCCACCAGCAGGCCCCGCCCGGGACCGGCACCGCCGGCTCCGGACGGGGCCACCACACCGATGGCCGAGGTTCACCCCTCGTTCACTCGGCTCCGGCGGCTGCTTCACCTGATCTGCCTAATTTCCCCGAGTAGAGGGTGCGGGTCGGAGTGACCGGCCGCACCCGCCCACCTCTCGCACGCCGCCCACCGCGGCGGCTCCCGGAAGGAACTCCCCAACAGTGAAGCTCCAGCGCAAGAACCGGCTTCGCACCGTCGCTCTCGGCGCCCTCGCCGTCTCCAGCGCCCTGGCCCTCACGGCGTGCGGCTCCGACAACAACGGCGGCGGCCAGTCGGGCGGTGACGCCACCAAGGCCGCCGGCAGCATCAAGTGCGAGGGGAAGGGCCAGCTGCTGGCCTCCGGGTCCACCGCGCAGAAGAACGCCATGGACCTGTGGGTCAAGAACTTCATGGCCGCCTGCAAGGACATCCAGATCAACTACAAGCCGACCGGCTCGGGCGCCGGCATCCAGGAGTTCCTGCAGGGCAAGACCGCCTTCGCCGGCTCCGACTCGCCGCTGAAGCCCGAGGAGGTCACCAAGTCCAAGGACGTCCTCAAGGGCGGTCAGGGCATCAACCTGCCCATGGTCGGCGGCCCGATCGCGGTCGGCTACAACGTCCCGGGCGTGAAGAACCTGGTCCTCGACGCCGACACGCTCGCCAAGATCTTCGACTCGAAGATCGAGAAGTGGAACGACGACGCGATCAAGAAGCTCAACCCGGACGCCAAGCTCCCCGACCTGAAGGTCCAGCCGTTCCACCGCTCGGACGAGTCGGGCACCACGGACAACTTCACCAAGTACCTCAAGGCCGCCGCCGACAAGTCCTGGCCGTACGAGCCCGCCAAGGCGTGGAAGGCCAAGGGCGGCCAGTCGGCCGACGGTTCGGCCGGCGTCTCCTCGCAGGTCCACCAGACCGAGGGCGCCATCTCGTACTTCGAGCTGTCCTACGCCAAGGCCAACAGCATCGACACCGTCCGCCTCAACACCGGCGCCTCCGCCCCCGTCGAGGCCACCTCCGAGAACGCCTCCAAGGCCATCGCCGAGGCGAAGGTCGCCGGCACCGGCTCCGACCTCGCGCTGAAGCTGAACTACACCACCAAGGCCGAGGGCGCCTACCCGATCACCCTGGTCACGTACGAGATCGTGGGCGACAAGGGCAACAAGGCCGAGAGCCTGCCGGCCGTGAAGTCCTTCCTCACCTACATCGCCGGCCAGGACGGCCAGGCAGTCCTGAAGGACCTGGGCTACGCCCCGCTCCCCAACGAGATCGCCACCAAGGTCCGCGAGACCATCTCCTCCCTGTCCTGACCCCGCGGGCGGGGCCGCCCCAACGGCCCCGCCCCCCGTACACCTTTCCGGTGCACCGCCGCGCCAGGGGGCGCCCCCACGGGCCCCGGCCTCCCCGTCACGCCCCGCCGGGAGCCGCCCCCGCAGACCGGAGACAGCCACCCATGGACATATCCCCAGCTCCAGCCACCGCCCCCGGGGCCCCGGCCCCGGAACCGGACCCGGCCCGGGCGAAGAACGCCACCCGCCCCGGCGACCGCGTCTTCCTCGCCCTCTCCCGCGGCTCCGGCATCCTCCTCCTGGTGATCATGGCCGCCATCGCGGTCTTCCTCACCGTCCGGGCCGCCAACGCCCTCTCCCACGACGAGGGCAACTTCTTCACCACCTTCGAGTGGAGCGCCAACGCCACCCCGCCCGTCTTCGGCATCGCCGTCCTGGCCTTCGGCACGGTCGTCAGCTCGCTGATCGCGATGGCCATCGCGGTCCCCGTCGCCATCGGCATCGCGCTCTTCATCACGCACTACGCGCCGCGCAAGCTCGCCACGCCGCTGTCCTACGTGATCGACCTGCTCGCCGCCGTGCCGTCCATCGTCTACGGCCTGTGGGGCGCCCTCTTCCTCGTCCCGCACCTCAAGGACCTCTACGCCTGGCTGAACGACTGGTTCGGCTGGACCGGCATCCTCGAGTACCACGACGGCGCGCCGCGCTCGCTGTTCACCATCGGCATCCTGCTGGCGATCATGATCCTGCCGATCGTCACCAGCGTCAGCCGTGAGGTGTTCCGGCAGACGCCGCGGATGAACGAGGAGGCCGCCCTCGCCCTCGGCGCGACCCGCTGGGAAGTCATCCGGATGGCCGTCCTCCCCTTCGGCCGCTCGGGCGTGATCAGCGCCTCCATGCTCGGCCTGGGCCGCGCCCTCGGCGAGACGATGGCCGTCGCGACCGTCCTCTCCCCCAGCTTCGAGATCGGCAAGAGCCTGCTCGACCCGGGCGGCGGCACCTTCGCCCAGAACATCGCCAGCAGCTTCAAGGAGTCCGGCGAACTGGGCAAGGACGCACTCATCGCCTCCGGCCTCGTCCTCTTCGTCCTCACCCTCCTGGTCAACGGCGCCGCCCGGATGATCATCGCGCGGCGCAAGGAGTACGCGGCATGAGCGAGGCCATGATGGACCAGCCCGTCATCACCGACACGCCCTCCGGCAGTGCGCCCCTCCCCCGCACCTCCCTGCACCGCCCCCGCCTGCCCCGCTGGGCGCCCTACGCGCTCGCGGCCGGCTCGGCGGCGGCCGGCTCGGCCGTCGGCCTGGCCGCGGGCCTGGGCAGCCACGTGCAGTGGGGCCTGATCGCCGCCCTCCTCTACGTGCTGTCGACGCTCGGCGTCGCCACCCGCGTCGAGGGCCTGCGGCAGGCCAAGGACCGCCTGGCCACCACCCTCGTCTGGGTCTGCTTCCTGGTCGCCGTCGTGCCGCTCGTCTCCCTCGTCTGGGAGACGGTCTCGCGCGGCGTGAAGGTCCTGGACGGCACCTTCCTCAGCCACTCCATGGCGGGCGTCCTCACCATCCAGCCGGGCGGCGGCGTCTACCACGCCATCATCGGCACGCTGGAGCAGGTGGGCATCGCCACCGCCATCGCCGCGCCCGTCGGCCTGCTGACCGCCGTCTACCTGGTGGAGTACGGCCGCGGCCGGCTCGCCAGGGCCGTCACCTTCTTCGTCGACGTCATGACGGGCATCCCGTCGATCGTCGCGGGCCTGTTCGTCCTCAGCTTCTGGATCCTGATGCTGGACTTCGGCTACTCCGGCCTCGCGGGCTCCATGGCGCTCGCCATCCTGATGATGCCGGTCGTCGTCCGCTCCACGGAGGAGATGCTCAAGCTCGTCCCCAACGAGCTGCGCGAGGCGAGCCTCGCCCTCGGCGTGCCCAAGTGGCGCACCATCCTCAAGGTCGTGCTGCCCACCGCGATCGGCGGCATCGCCACCGGCGTGATGCTCGCGGTCGCCCGCATCGCCGGCGAGTCCGCCCCGATCGTCCTGCTGGTCTTCGGCTCGCAGGTGATCAACAACAACCCCTTCGAGGGCGCCCAGTCGTCGCTGCCGTACTACATCTACGAGCAGTGGGCGGCCGGCAACGAGGCCAGCTACGACCGCGCCTGGGCCGCGGCCCTGGTCCTCATCGCCTTCGTCATGATCCTCAACCTGGTGGCCAGGGGCATCGCCCGCTGGAAGGCCCCCAAGACGAGCCGCTGACGCGGTCGAACACCCCGAAAGAAGCAGTGATCCCATGGCCAAGCGCATCGACGTCAGCGGCCTGACCGCCTACTACGGCTCCCACAAGGCCATCGAGGACATCTCGATGACCGTCGAGCCCCGCTCCGTGACCGCCTTCATCGGCCCGTCCGGCTGTGGCAAGTCCACCTTCCTGCGCACCCTGAACCGCATGCACGAGGTCACCCCCGGCGGCCGCGTCGAGGGCAAGGTGCTGCTGGACGACGAGAACCTCTACGGCGCCGGTGTCGACCCCGTCTCCGTACGCCGCACCGTCGGCATGGTCTTCCAGCGCCCGAACCCGTTCCCCACCATGTCGATCTACGAGAACGTGGTGGCCGGCGTCCGCCTCAACGGCGGCCGGCTCCGCAAGGCGGACCTCGACGCCCTCGTGGAGCGGTCGCTGCAGGGCGCCAACCTGTGGAAGGAGGTCAAGGACCGGCTCGACAAGCCCGGCGCCGGCCTCTCCGGCGGCCAGCAGCAGCGCCTGTGCATCGCCCGCGCGATCGCCGTGGAGCCGCAGGTGCTGCTGATGGACGAGCCCTGCTCGGCCCTCGACCCGATCTCCACGCTGGCGATCGAGGACCTGATCGGCGAGCTGAAGGAACGGTTCACGATCGTGATCGTCACCCACAACATGCAGCAGGCCGCCCGCGTCTCGGACCGCACGGCCTTCTTCAACCTGGCGGGCGTCGGCCAGCCGGGCAAGCTGGTGGAGATCGACGACACGCAGCGCATCTTCTCCAACCCCTCCGTGCAGGCCACGGAGGACTACATCTCGGGCCGCTTCGGCTAGACCGCGCCCCTCCCGAGCCGCCTTGCGGTGCTGCATGGCGGTGCCGCCGCAAGGCGAAGGGCCCGCCCCCTGCTCGTACCAGGGGGCGGGCCCGTGCCGTTCGGTGTCTTCCGGTGTCCGGTCAGCCGAAGGCCAGGTTGACCAGCCAGAAGCTGAACGCGGCCACGAGCGCCGCGGCCGGCATGGTGATGAACCAGCCGAGCACGATGTTCTTCGCGACGCCCCAGCGCACCGCGCGGGTGCCCTTGGTGGAGCCCACACCCATGATCGCCGAGGTGATGACGTGGGTGGTGGAGATCGGCGCGTGGTACATGAACGACGCGGTGTACATGACGGAGGCGGCCGTCGTCTCCGCGGCGAAGCCCTGCGGCGGGTCCAGCTCGATGATCCGGCGGCCGAGGGTCCGCATGATCCGCCAGCCGCCCGCGTACGTACCGAGGGAGAGCGTGATCGCGCAGGCGAGCTTCACCCACAGCGGGATCGCCTCGTCCTTGCCCTGCACGTCACCGATGACCAGCGCCATCACGACGATGCCCATGGTCTTCTGCGCGTCCTGCAGGCCGTGGCCGAGCGCCATGCCGGCGGCGGACACCGTCTGGGCGATGCGGAAGCCGCGCTTGGCCTTGTGCGGGTTGGCCCTGCGGAAGAGCCACAGGATCACGACCATCACCAGGTAGCCCAGGATCAGGCCGACGAACGGCGAGAGGAACATCGGAACGACGACCTTCTCGACGACGCCCGACCAGATGACGGTCGTGCCGCCCGCGAGCGCCGCGCCCACCATGCCGCCGAACAGGGCGTGCGAGGAGGACGAGGGCAGGCCGAAGTACCAGGTGATCATGTTCCAGGCGACCGCGCCCACCAGGGCCGAGAAGAGGATGCCCATCCCCTTGTCGCCCACCGGCGTCTCGATCAGGCCCTTGCTGACCGTCTTGGCGACGCCGCTGCCGAGGAAGGCACCGGCGAGGTTCATCACGGCGGCCATGGCCAGCGCCGCGCGCGGCGTCAGCGCGCGCGTCGAGACCGAGGTCGCGATGGCGTTGGCGGAGTCGTGGAAACCGTTGGTATAGGTGAAGCCCAGCGCGACCGCGATGGTCACGACGAGTGCGAACGTATCCACCGGAGGTCAGGACTCCTTGACCGCGATGGTCTCGACCGTGTTCGCCACGTGCTCGAACGCGTCCGCGGCCTCTTCCAGCACGTCCACGACCTGCTTGAGCTTCAGCACCTCGATGGCGTCGTACTTGCCGTTGAAGAGCTGGGCCAGCAGCTTGCGGTGGATCTGGTCGGCCTGGTTCTCCAGCCGGTTGACCTCGATCCAGTACTCGGTGAGGTTGGTCATCGTGCGCAGGTTCGGCATGGCCTCGGCCGTCAGCTCGGCGGCCCGCGCCAGCACCTCGATCTGCTGCTCGACGCCCTTGGGGAGCTCCTCGATCTGGTAGAGGACGACCAGGTCGACGGCCTCCTCCATGAAGTCCATGATGTCGTCGAGCGAGCCCGCGAGGGAGTAGATGTCCTCGCGGTCGAAGGGCGTGATGAAGGAGGAGTTCAGCTGGTGGAAGATCGCGTGCGTCGCGTCGTCCCCCGCGTGCTCCGCTGCCCGCATGCGCTCGGAGATTTCGGCCCGGGCGGACGCGTCCGCGCCCAGCAGTTCCATCAGGAGCTTCGAGCCCGTGACGATGTTGTCCGCGGAGGCCGCGAACATGTCGTAGAAGCTCGTCTCCCTGGGGGTCAGACGAAAGCGCACGTGAGATCCTCGGGGTACAGCGGATTCGGTCTCGTTGATGCTAGGCGCATCATCCAGCCACAGCTAACTGGCATTACCTCAGTGTCGCCCATCGGGCAGAGTGCTCAGGAATCGCGGTACCGGCCCGGACCGGTGATTGTCGGTACGATATACCCGGCGGGGGTATGAGAAACGGGCAATCCGGACCGACCCGCCGGATATCACCGCTTCCCCGGCCGCCCCGCGAACAAGCAGGGGACAACCAGCGATGAGCAGCACAGATGCCCCCGACCGCCCCGACACCCCAGCGGAGGACGCCATGACCACCACGGACGCCGGAGTGACCAGCGCCACTGAGGGCCGGTCCGGGCCGGAATCCGGTACGCCCTCCCACGGCGAGGCCGCCGCCTGCCACGGCCACGCCGGCGCGGCGTCCACCACTGCGGCCGCCGGCGCCTCCCCCGCCGTACCGGGCCCGCACGGCTACAGCGAGCAGAAGGACCAGCACCTCAAGCGGCTGCGCCGGATCGAGGGCCAGATCCGCGGCCTCCAGCGCATGGTCGAGGAGGACGTCTACTGCATCGACATACTCACCCAGGTCTCCGCCGGCACCAAGGCCCTGCAGAGCTTCGCCCTCCAGCTCCTCCAGGAGCACCTGCGCCACTGCGTCGCGGACGCGGCCCGCAAGGGCGGCGACGAGGTGGAGGCGAAGGTCGCCGAGGCCACGGCGGCGATCGCACGGCTGCTGCGTACGTAGCGGGCGCCGGGTACGCAGGCGCGGCCCGGAGGAAGGGGCGCGGCCGGGCGGGAGGCGCGGCCCGGCGGGGTGCGTCAGCCCTCCGGCGCGGCCTCGCCCCGGCCCGGCTGGCGCACCACCCTGAGCACCTCGTCGATGCGGTCCTGACTCAGGCGCTCCTCCACCGCACTGGACGCGGCGATCATCAAATCGCCGTAGAGGTCGATCTCGATGAGGGCCACGGGATCCGGCCCGCCGGACGAACCGCGCCGCGAAACCACGTGATTCACCTCCTCGGGTCTTTCACACCTACGGCATTCCAGCGTAGTGATCGGTACACAGGCCGCGCATGGCACAGAAGGACCATTTCCATGGCCAACTACGCCCGCTCGCGCTATTTCTGCGGGGAAGCCACCGTGCCCGCATAGATTTCGCCGGGCGCGGGCAGCTCGATGACGGGCCGCGGCCCGAAGCCGAACAACTCGACCACCGACTCCACCGTCATCGACGGCGGCGGCCCCGAGGGAGCGGCGCTCGCCGCCACCGCCGGCCCCACCCCGAACCGGTACCGCACCAGGCGGGGCCGGCCCGCCTCGTCCAGATAGGCGTCGAACGCCACCATGCCACTGGAGAACCCTTTCGCCGCGGCGGCCAGCGGCGCCCGGTCCCGGGCCGGCGCCTGCCGCGCCGCCCGCTCCAGGTCGATCGTCCCCCAGTAGTGCGCCACCCGCACCCCGCGCAACCGGTCCTCCCCGGCGTACGCCACCTCACGCGCGCCGGCCAGCAGTTCGGCCGCCGCCAGGGGGTCCGTCGCGCCGCTCGTCAGCAGGTTGCCGTCCGGCAGCGCGCCCGTCTCCAGCCGCACCCACTTGTCCGCCAGCACCCCGGCCCCGCGGTTCTTCATATAGAGCGCGCCCGGAACGAAAACCTCCGTGATCGGCCGGTGCCCCGCCCGTCCCGCCTCTCCCTCCGGCAACAACACCGTCAGCCGCCCCACCGGCCGCGCGAAGTCGTACGTCCCCAGGCCCCGGATCGTCAGCCGCGTACCCCCGCTCACCGTCTCCATGGCCGTCCGCACCTGCGCCCCGCCCGCGTCCGCCAGCGTCCCCGCCGCCCGCCGTACGACCTCCAGCGCACGCACCGGGTCCACGGCCGTGCCCCGGAAGCCGCCCAGGCTCACCGGCTGCACCCGGCCGCCGCCCGCGGCCCGGCCCCCTCTGCCGTCGGCCGCGCCGTCCGCCCCGTCCCGCTCCCCGCAGCCGGACAGCACGAGCAGCCCGAGGGCCAGACCGCCCGCCACCGCCGTGGCGACGGCCGCGCCCGCACGCCCGTGCCCGTGCACCGCCATGACCGTGAGCCCCTCGCTGGGAACGTACGAACTGTACGAAATGGACCAGGTGCCACATAGGTGTGAAACCTGTTCTCTCCAACGACCGCCCGGGGCTCGCCGTCACGGCCCGGTAGCGTGAGCCACGTGTCCGAACACGTCACCGCGCCCCACCCCGCGGAGCACACGACCACCACCACCGAACGCGGCTCCTTCTGCACGGCCCGCTGCTCCTGCGGCTGGTACGGGCCGGCCCGCCGGGCCCGCTCGCTCGCCCGCGAGGACGCCGAGCAGCATGAACGGGCGGCACTGCCGGGGCAGCGCCGCCCGTAACTCACGCCGCTACGCCGCCAGGTCGCGGTCGTGCCGCAGCGGTGACTCCCGCTCCTCGCCCACCATGTCGACCCCCGCCGCCGGCACCACCGACGGGCCGGCCGCACCCGGGGCCCGTACGAGCCGGGCGGCGCGCGTCCCCGCGACCCACCGCGTCAACGGCGTGAGCGCCATCATCGCCAGCGGCGCCAGCAGCAGCGCCACCGCCGTACCGAGCGCGAGGCCGCCGACGACGTCCGTCGGGTAGTGCACGCCCAGGTAGACCCGGGAGAAGCCCTCCAGCACCGCCAGCCCGATGCCGACGAGGCCGTACTTGCGGTGCGCCACGAACAGGCCGACGGCGAGCGCCATCGTCAGCGTCGCGTGGTCGCTGACGAACGAGTAGTCCGTCTTCCCCGGCACCAGCACGTCCAGCCCGTGGTGGTCGAGGAAGGGGCGGGGCCGCCGGACGAACCCCCGGATCGGAATGTTGACCAGCAGCGCGATCCCGGCCGCCAGCGGTGCCCACAGCAGCGCCGCCACACCGGCCGGCGCGTCCTTGCCGCGGCGCACGCTCCACCAGGCGCACAGCATCAGCACGGCGAAGCCGCACACGATGCCGTACTCGCCGACGAACTCCATCGTCCGGTCCACCCAGCCCGGCGCGGACCGGGCGATCCCGTTGATGTCGTAGAGAAGGCTGACGTCGGGGTTCGTCTCGCCCCCGGCCATCGGCATGGAGTCTCCCGTCACGAGTCCAGCCATCGCCCGGCCCCTATCTGTCGCCTGTCGCTACGTCGGTCACCGACCCCCGTTGGTCCGTGCGCCGCAGCGTGCGGCGCTGCTTTCCCACTTCAATGGAACGCCCGGCTCCGGCCGGCCGTTCCCCTCTCCACCCAATGATCACTAGGACGTTATCCAAGGGTGACCCACCACCCTTCCCCGAGGGCGGCGTTCATCCCCCGTTCACCCCGCGTCGCTCACGCCCCGCTCACACCGCGCCCCGGCGCGGCAGCGCCTTCGCGCCGTCCGTCGTCACCCGCGTCGCTCCGATGTAGTCCGGCTGCGAGTCGATCTTCTCGAACCGGATGACTGCCCCCGTGCGCGGCGCATGGATCATGTAGCCGCCACCGACGTACAGCCCCACGTGGTGGATGGTCCGCGGGTCCTTCAGGTCGGTGGCATAGAACACGAGGTCGCCGGGCAGGAGCTCGTCCCTCTTGGGGTGCGGCCCCGCGTTCCACTGGTCGTTCGCCACGCGCGGCAGTTCGATGCCGACGGTGGCGTACGCGGCCTTGGTCAGGCCCGAGCAGTCGAACCGCCCGTTGTCCTCCGGCGTGCCGTCGCCGCCCCACAGGTAGGGCGTGCCCAGCTTCTCCTGCGCGAAGTAGATGGCACCCGCGGCCTGCTGCGACGGCGCCACCCTGCCCACGGGCCGGGCGAAGCTCTTCTCCAGGCTGCGGATGGACCGCACGTACCCCTGTGTCTCGTTGTACGGCGGGATGCCGCCGGCCTTGATGACGGCGTACGAGCCCGCGTTGTACGAGGCGAGCATATTGTCCGTGAGGTCGCCCGGCACGTTTTTGATGTACTGCGCCAGGTCGCAGTCGTACGCGGCGGCGGACGGGATGGCGTCGGCCGGGTCCCAGATGTCCCGCTTGCCGTCCCCGTTGCCGTCGATGGCGTGGCCGGCCCACGTCTCGGGGATGAACTGCGCTATCCCGCGGGCGTCGGCCGGGCTGACGGCCCGGGGGTTCCAGTTGCTCTCGGTGTACAACTGCGCCGCCAGGATCGCGGGATTGAGCGCGGGACAGAGGTTGCCCCACTTGGCGACGAGACCCTGGTACTGCTCGGGGACGGAACCCTGCGCGAGCCCCACGGTGCCGCGGGCGGTCCCGGCGATGCTCCCCGCGGCCACGTACACGCCGACGAAGAGCAGGCCCAGCAGCCCCAGGCACAACCCGGCGCCGATGCCCACCCCGGCCCAGACCTTGCGCACCTCGCCATCCTCCCCACTCACGGAACAACGTCCAAGACTGCATCAGCCGACGGGCCGTCACCAGAGGGCATTCCACGACCCGGTGTTCGCGCCGGTGCACCCGGACCGCACGGCGCACGCGCCCCCGGCCCACTATGGTGAGCGCCATGTCGCAGTCGCAGCGAGTGCCGGACGGCCTGAAGTGGATCCCCGCCACCGACGACGAGACCATGGAGGTCTACCTGGAGGTGGCGTTCGGCGAGAACGGCGACGACAACGTCTACATCCGGGAGAACACCAACCCGGAGAAGGTGGTCATCACCACCAGCAAGAAGTGGGACGCCTTCGTGCTGGGCGTACGGGCGGGCGAGTTCGACCACTTCGTCGAGGACATCGACTAGCCGCCCGGCATCCGCGGAGGCACGGCTCAGAAGAGCACGGCGCCCACCATCGCCGCCAGGCAGAACACCACCACGCCGGCCAGCGCACCCATGACCAGCTGCGGCCGGCGGAACACGGCCGCGGCGGGCCGCGCCTGCCGCGCCGACGGCAGCGCGTACGTGGTCGTGGTCTCCCGCTGAAGGGCGGGCGGTACGCCCGGCGGTGCGGAGGGCATGGGCGGAACGGCCGGCCCGGGCAGGGGCTCCTGCCGGGCCTGCGGGAGGGGCTGGGGCCGGTCCCGCCACGCCTCGCCGCCGAAGAACTCCGCGGCCTCCTGGGCGGAGGGCCGGTCCTCCGGCTGCTTGGCGAGCATCCGCAGCAGGAAGGTCTCGAAGGCGCACGGCAGGTCGGGCCGCTGCCCGCGCGGCGGCACGGGCGGACTGTCCACGTGCATGTACAGCAGCGTGGTGGGGTTCTCGGACCAGAAGGGCGGCCGGCCCACGAGCAGCTGGTACAGCACGCAGCCCAGCGCGTAGACGTCCGACTCCGGCCCGGCCGTGCGGCCCAGGGCCCGCTCGGGCGCGAGGTACGTGCTGGTGCCGACGATCTGGCCGGCGCGGGTCAGCCCGGCGGAGGTCTCGTCGACGAAGCGGGCGATGCCGAAGTCGCCGATCTTCAGGGCGCCCGTGCCGGTGTCCACCATGAGGTTGCCCGGCTTCACGTCCCGGTGGACGACTCCCTGCCGGTGCGCCGCGGCCAGCCCGGAGGCCGCCTGCGCGGCCAGCGCGGCCACGCGCCGCACGGGCAGCGTGCCCTGCGCGGTGAGCTCGGCGGCCAGGCTCGGCCCCTGGACCAGCTCCATCACCAGGTAGAAGCGGCCCTCCCACTCGCCGAAGTCGTAGGCGGCGACGACGTTCGGATGGTTGAGACGGGCGGCCGTCTGGGCCTCCATGCGGAAGCGCGTCGCGGCGGAATCGTCGCCGTCGTCGCCGAGGAGCAGCTTCACGGCCACCTGCCGGCCCAGCACCTCGTCGAAGCCCTGCAGGACCTCGCCCATGCCGCCGCGGCCGAGCGGCTCCCCCAACCGGTAACGACCGGCAACCAGCACTCGTACCACCTTTGATCCATACCCGTGCGCAGAGCAGGAAGAGTACCCACCGGACACACAGTCGTTCGAACACCGTCTCTCCCCCGCCTTCCGCCCGGCCCCCGCCCGACATTGCTCGGCGTCATCACACGTGATACACACGGTCACCATAAGCGGACCCACCGACAACGCCCTTCGCCGTCGCCCTTCCGCCGCCCCGCCGCAGGTCAGGGGCGGGTCAAGGCCGTGACGGTGATCACTCGTACGAGGAGCGACAAAAAATGCCGCCAAATCGACATGCGAATGCGGGGTTGTCGGCGAAGATAGGGCCTGACCTCTGCCGTCCGGCGAGGGCACGACAACTACCCGTTTTGGGGCGGTGAGTTAGCGATGTTTCTGGCGGCCGGCAAGGGCGACATCAACACCATCATTGGCGGAATCGCCCCGAACTGGGGCCCGTTCGGGCAGCTCGGCAGGGAAGCCCGCGTGATGATCGAGGTCATCATGGCGGTGGCCATCCTGCTGTGCCTGGCGATCGCCATCTGGGGCGCGGCGAAGCAGCGCATCGGTGCGACGGCGTTGCGCGACACGTTCAGCGCGGAACAGGGCAAGGGCCTCATCGTCGCCGGCCTGACCGGCGTCTTCATCATCGGCTCGCTCGGGACGCTGTTCACCATCGTCTACGGCATGGCCGTCTGACCGCCCCACACCACTCCGGGTTCGCCACCTGATGCCCCCTCACTCCCCCTCGCCCAGCCCCGGGATTCCCTTCACACCGCTACCGTCATATACGGGCGGCAAGGCAGCGACGACGACCCACGAGGGAGCAGGCGAGCGATGAGTCCCGGCGACGACGGCCACATGACCCGTACGCGGCTGCCCGAGGGCGAGGCCGACCCGTACCCCGCGGCAAGACGCCGGGGCCCTTCGGGCCGGAGGAACCTGGCCATGGGCGCCGGCGTGGTGGTCCTCCTGCTCGCGGCCATCGCCTTCGCCAACCGGGGCGGCGACGACGGCACCCCCACGGCGGCGGACAAAGCAACCCGCCCGTCCCCGGCCGCAACCCGCCCTTCGGGCGTCAAACCGGTCGACGGCAAGACCGGAGACATCGCGTCCGGCTTCGCACACACGGAACAGGGGGCGCAGTCGGCGGCGGCGAACTACGCGGTGGCGCTGGGCGGGGACGGGATGTTCAGGGCGGAGAGCCGCCGGGCGATCGTGGACGCGGTGTACGCCCCCGAGTTCGCCGACGCGCGTCGCGGCGACCTCGACAAGGTCTACTCCGACCCCGGCTTCCTGAACAAGATCGGTCTCGACGGGAGCGGCAACGCGCCGAAAGGCATGACCTTCGTGTCCCGCACCAACCCCGTCGGCACCAGGACGCTCAAGTACGAGGGTGACACGGCCAGCGTCGCCGTCTGGTACAGCACGCTGTTCGGCATCGCCGGCGAGGGCTCGAAGACCCCGGTGTCCGAGGGCTGGTACACCAA
This sequence comes from Streptomyces mashuensis, assembly GCF_014654785.1. Lineage (GTDB taxonomy): Bacteria > Actinomycetota > Actinomycetes > Streptomycetales > Streptomycetaceae > Streptomyces > Streptomyces mashuensis. The sequence continues at coordinate 12,483 of NZ_BNBD01000005.1, read as the reverse complement.
CACCTTCGACCTGAAGTGGACAGGCGACGACTGGAAGATCACCGGCTTCACGCAGAAGGACGGGCCGACGCCCGTCGGCAGGGACCAGGCCGCTTCCACGGCCAAGGACATGTCGGACGCCGTCCAAGGGTTCGGAGGGTTCACCTATGCCCGCTAGCGGTCGCGTCGGCAGGCTCATCGCCACCGTTGCCTCGCTCCAGGCGTTGGTCGTCGTGCTCTCCGCGCGCGCCTTCGCAGCGCCGTCCCCCACCCCGACGCCGGCTCCTGGAGCAAGCGGCTCCACCGGCCCGACGCCCACGCCGTCGGGCAGCGCAGCCGCCACACCAGCGCCGAGCGCCGGGGCGAGCAACGACCCCTGCGACCTGATTCGCGGACCCGCAAAGGACTACTGCAAAGGTGGCACCGGAGCCGGAACCACCACCCCCTCCCAAACCGCCCCCGCGGACTCCGTCGACCCCCTTTCCTCCCTGGCCAAGGGATGCGCCGACGCCGCCTCCTGGATCATTCACAAGCTTTCCGACGCCGTCCGCGCCACGGGGCAGGTCGACTTCACCAACGGCACCTTCCTCCGCCAGTACGCCGTCGTCTTCGCCGCCTCCACCGTTCTCACGCTCATCCTCTGGCTGCTCGCCGTCGCCAAGCGTGCCGTGCGCGGGGTGCCGTTCAGCGAGGCGGTCACCGAGGCCGTCGGGTTCCTGTGGCTGACCGTGCTGGCCTCCGCGTTCACGCCGCTCGTGCTCTACACCGTCACGTCCGCCACCGACGCCGTCACCGAGGCGATCATTCGCGGCACGGCCGCCAACAACGACCAGTTCTTCGGCGGGTTCTCCGAGGCCCTGAAGAAGGGCGACGGCATCGGCGGCGGGCCGATCATGCTGATCGTCGTGTCCCTGGTCTCGGTCCTCGCCGCGGGCGTGCTGTGGCTGGAGCTCGTGGTGCGGGCCGCGCTGCTGTACGTAGGGGCGCTCCTCGGTACCGCCGTGTACTCGGGGCTGGTCGACAAGAACATGTGGGGCCATGTCCGCCGCTGGGCCGGCATCATGATCGCGGTGATCCTCGTCAAGCCGGTCATCATGATCGTGCTGGGCCTGGCCGGCGCGCTGTCGACCGGCAAGGGCCCCGGGGCCTTCTCCGCCGTCGTGTCCGGGCTGGCCATCATCATTCTCGCGATCTTCGCCAGCGCCATGATCTACCGCTTCGTCCCCGGCTTCGGCGACGAGATCATCAAGAGCCGCAGCGCCAGCAGCGACGCCGCCTCGCGCCAGGCCGCGGCCGTGATCTCCTCGCCCGCCGCGCTCGTCAAGCAGGGCATCACCACGCACAGCGCCCGCGGCGACGGCGGCAGCCGGACGGCCCGGCCCGCGCACTCCGTCTCCGGCGGCGTCACCGCCCACAGCGCCCGCCCCGCCACCGCACCGCCACCACCCGCCGCCGCCCCGGCCGCCGGCACCGGCGGCGGAAGCGCTCCCTCCGCCATTCCCGCGCCCCGCGCGCAGAACAACAGCACGAGCACGACATCCGGAGGTGAGCGGAGTTGACGATCCAGGCGCAGTCCCAGCCGGTCGCGGCCCGCCGGACGTATCTGATCGGCCGCGCCCGGCCCAATGCCGTCGTCGGCAAGAACCGGGAGAGCGGCGAGATCGCACTGATCATCGCCGGCGCCTTCCTCGGCATGATGTGCGGGCTGCTCGTGCCGGTGCTGCCGCTGCGGATCGTCACGCTCACCGGCTTCCCGGCGCTCGCCCTGGCAGCCGTCTACGTGCCGTACCGGCACCGCACGTTCTACAAGTGGTTCGAGATCAACCGCTCCTACAAGCGGATCGTGCGCAAGGGCGCGACGTACCGTTCCTCCGCCATGGAGGCCGGCACCCGCCTGGACGGGCGGGAGGTGGAGGTCGGGCCGCCGCCGGGCATCGGGCGCATCAACTGGCTCGCCGCGCCCTTCGGGCCCGACGAGATCGCCGTGCTGCTGCACGCCGACCGCCGCACCGTCACCGCCGCCATCGAGATCGAGGGGCCCGGCGTGGGCCTGCGCGACTCGGAGGACCAGGAGGCCCTGGTCGAACGGTTCGGCACCCTCCTCAAGCACGTCGCCAACGGCGACGGCTACGTCACCCGCATCCAGATGCTCGCCCGCACCCTCCCCGCCGACCCCGACGCGCACGCCAAGGACGTCGAACGGCGCGGCGACGAGCGGGCACCGGAGTGGCTCAAGAACTCCTACGACCAGCTCCAGTCGATGGTGTCGACCTCCTCGGAGCAGCACCGCGCCTACCTGGTGGCGTGCATGCACTACAGCCGGGAACTGGCCGCCGAGGCCCAGGCCATCGCACGCGCCGCCCGCCAGGAGGGCGGCCGCCGGCACATCGACCGCGACGCTGGCCTCGCCGTCGTCATGGCCCGCGAACTCACCGACATCTGCGCACGGCTCGCCGAGGCCGACATCCGGGTGCGGCAGCCGCTGGGCCAGGCCCGCCTGGCGTCCCTCGTCCACTCCATGTACGACCCCGACCACCCCATCGACCACATCCAGGCCATGACGAAGCGCAACGCCTGGCCGGCCGAGCTCGACGCCACCGACGCCACGCACCTCAAGGCCAAGACCCGTGAGTCGTCAACCCGCGCGCCCTGGTGTCACGCCACCGCATGGGTCAAGGAATGGCCGATGACCCCCGTGGGGGTGAACTTCCTCGCCCCGCTCCTCGTCCACACCCCCGACGTGATCCGCACCGTCGCCGTCTGCATGGACCTCGAACCCACCGATGTGGCCATCGAGCGCATGCTCACGGAGAAGACCAACGACGACGCCGACGCCTCCCGCGCCGCCAAGATGAACCGCGTCGTCGACCCCCGCGACGTCGCCCACCACTCCCGCGTCGACCAGCGCGGCGAGGACCTCGCCAGCGGCGCGGCCGGCGTCAACCTCGTCGGGTACATCACCGTCTCCTCGCGCTCCCCCGAGGCCCTGGCGCGCGACAAGAGGACCATCAGAGCCTCGGCCGGCAAGAGCTACCTCAAGCTCGAGTGGTGCGACCGGGAACACCACAGGGCGTTCGTCAACACGCTGCCGTTCGCGACCGGCATCCGACGATAGGGGCAATGCCGTGCTCGATCCGCTCGCCACCCTCACCGACGCGTTCACCAGCTTCCTGTTCGGCAAGGTGGAGACCACCCGGCTGCCGGTCCGCACCTCCACCGGGCAGGCGCAGGCCGTCTACCTGCCCACGGCCGCCCCGGGGCTCGGCGACTCGGGCGTCATCATCGGCCGCGAGGTCTACTCCGGCAAGGGCTACATCTACGACCCCTTCCAGCTCTACGGCCAGCAGCTGCCCGCCCCCCACTGGCTCGTCCTCGGCGAGTCCGGCAACGGCAAGTCGGCGCTGGAGAAGACCTATGTGCTGCGCCAGCTGCGCTTCCGCGATCGGCAGGTCGTCGTCCTCGACGCGCAGGGCGAGGACGGCGTCGGCGAGTGGAACCTCATCGCCCAGCAGCTCGGCATAACCCCCATCCGGCTCGACCCCATGGCCGCCCTCGACGGCGGCATCCGCCTCAACCCGCTCGACCCGGCCATCACCACCACCGGCCAGCTGGCCCTCCTCCGCACCATCATCGAGGTGGCCACCGGCCGCGGCCTCGACGAACGCGCCGGCTTCGCCCTCAAGGTCGCCCACGCCTACGTCAACGAGACGATCAGGGACCGGCAGCCCGTCCTCACCGACATCGTCGAACAGCTCCGCCACCCCGAGGCCGAGTCGGCCGAGTCGATGAACGTCGACATAGACGACGTACGCGCCTGGGGCCTGGACGTCGCCCTGGTCCTGGACCGCCTGGTCGACGGTGACCTCCGCGGCATGTTCGACGGCCCGACGACCGCCGGCATCGACCTCGACGCCCCCCTGATCGTCTTCGACCTGTCCCACATCGACCGCAACTCCATCGCCATGCCCATCCTCATGGCGATCGTCGGCGTGTGGCTGGAACACACCTGGATCCGGCCCGACCGGCGCAAGCGCATCTTCCTCGTCGAAGAGGCCTGGCACATCATCAACTCGCCGTTCGTCGCCCAGCTCTTCCAGCGCCTCCTCAAGTTCGGCCGCCGCCTCGGCCTGTCCTTCGTGGCCGTCGTCCACCACCTCTCCGACGTCGTCGACGGCGCGGCGGCCAAGGAGGCCGCCGCCATCCTCAAGATGGCGTCCACCCGCACCATCTACGCCCAGAAGGCGGACGAGGCCCGCGCCACCGGCCGCGTCCTCGGCCTCCCCCGCTGGGCCGTGGAGATCATTCCCACGCTCACGCCGGGCATCGCCGTCTGGGACGTCAACGGCAACGTCCAGGTCGTCAAACACCTCGTCACCGACGCCGAACGCCCCCTCGTCTACACCGACCGCGCCATGACGGAGGACGGCGACACCGCCCGCGACCTGGCCGCGGAGGCCGCGGTCGCCGAGCGCGCCGCCGCCGCGATGGAGGCGGAGTTCTACGGCTCGTCGTCCGAGTCCACGGTGGCCTGACATGGCGGCGGTACGGAGCGGCGGCAACGGCGCCGGCGAACGCGGCATCCCCGACGGCGTCCTGCTCAGCGTCATCGGCTTCCTGCTGGGCCTGACGTTCCTGGTCTGGGCCGCAGGCGGCCTGGCAGGGCTCCTCGCCCACGGCGACTGGCCCGACGGCATGTCCCTCGCCCGCACCCCGCTCGCCATGCGCCACCTCATGACCCAGCCCCGCGACCTCCCCGCCGCCTGGCCGGACACCCCCCACGACCAGCTTCCCGGGTACGGTCTCTTCTGGGGCCTGCTCGTGAGCGAGGTGCTGGTGTCGGTGGTGCTGATGACGTTCGTGATCGGCACGGTCGCCCGCTGGCGCCTGGTCCGCGCCCGCAGGGCGGAGGCCACGGCCGAACCAGCACCACAGGACGACGACCGTACGGCCACGACCCCAGCCACTGCCACGACTGCGGCTGCGACGACACCGCCGGCGACCGAGCCCGCTCCCACAGCAACGGAAACGCCCCCTGCGGCCCCCGCCGTGGCGCCCGTCCCCGCACCACGCCCCGCCACCGACCTCGCCCCCGCGCCGCCGCCACGTCTGCTCTTCACCACCGCGCGCCGGGCCCCGGCCACCCGCGCGGTCCTGGACGCGCCCGGCGCGGTCCTCGTCGTCACCAGCGACCCCGCCCTGTGGGCGGACACCAAGGCGGCCAGGGCCAAGCTCGGCCCGGTGCTCGTATTCGACCCCACCCACCGCCTGGACACGCCCGACCGGCTCCGCTGGAACCCCACCAGCGGCTGTACGTCCCGCGACACGGCCGCCGCCCGCGCCACGGCGCTCCTCGCCCCCGTACGGCCTCCGAGCGCCCTGGACTCGGCGACCGCCGACACCGCCGAGACCCTGCTGCGGTGCTGGCTGCACGCCGCCGCCGTCGACGGCCGCCCCTTCCGCCAGGTGCACCGCTGGGCCCAGGGCGCCGCCGCCCACGAACCGGTCCGCATCCTCCGCACGAACCCCAAGGCCACGGCGGGCGTCGCGGGCGAGCTCGAATCGGCCCTCACCGGCCACCCGGAACGCAAGGAGATGGCCCAGGAGTTGACGAGCCGCGCCCTCAACGCCCTCTCGGCAGTCCACATCCGTGACGCCTGTACCCCCCATCGGGCCAATTCCCTTGCGCTGGAATCTTTTGCCGCCGAAGGGGGAACCCTGTACGTGGTGGGTGAGGCGATTGAGGACCCGCGCACCCGCCCGGGTGCGATGCCCTTGCTCACCGCACTCGCCTCAAGCGTGGTCGAGCACGGCCGCCGCATGGCCGCACGGTCATCCTCCGGCCGGCTCGACCCACCACTCAGCCTCGTGCTGGACGACGTGGCGGCGGTGGCACCGCTGCCCGACCTCCCCGACCTGCTGGCGGACGGGGAGGCCCAGGGCCTTCCCACGCTCGCCCTGATGCGCTCCGAGGAACAGGCCCGGGCCCGCTGGCCGCGCCAGACCCTGACCACGAGGTAGGTCCTCATGCCCGCCGACCCCACGGCCGTCACCGCCCTCACCCACGCGACCCTGATCGCCGCACCGGGCGAGCGCCCTCCCGAGCCGGACATGACCCTCCTCCTCACCGGTGACCGCATCACCGCCGTCGGCCCTTCCGCCACCACACCCGTCCCACCCGGCGCCCGTACCGTCGACCTCACGGGCCGCTACGTCGTCCCGGGCCTCTTCGACGCCCACGTCCACACGATCCGCGCCGCCACCGACACCACCCGGCTGTATCCCCTCATGGGCGTGACGACCGTCCGCGAGATGTGGGGCACCCCCGCCGCCCATGCCGTACGCGCCCGGGCCGAACGCGGCGACGCACTCGGGCCCCGGTGGGTGATGGCGAGCACCTTCGTGGACGGCTCCCCGGGCCTGTGGACGGCCGACCTGTGGGCGGCACCGACCATCGAGGCCGGCACCGAGGCCGAGGCCCGCGAGGCCGTGCGCAGGATCGCCGCCGACGGCGCCGACTTTGTGAAGGTCTACACCCGGCTGGGCCGGGAGCCCTTCCACGCCCTGGCCGACGAGGCCCGCCGCCGGGGCCTTCCCTTCGCCGGCCACTGCCCCGACGCCGTACCCGTCACCGAGGCGTCCGACGCCGGACAGCTCACCGTCGAGCATCTCCACCCCCTTCTGCTGTCGACCTCCGCCGAGGAGGCCGGCCTCCGCCAGGGCCTGGCCCGCGTCCGCGTGGACCCGGGCGAGGGCAGCACCATGCGCCGCTACCACGACTGGTTCGTCCAGGTCCGCGCCCTGGAGCAGCGGGCCGTGCAGTCGTACGACCGGGGCCGCGCCCACCGCGCCTTCGACCACCTGGCCCGGAACCGCACGTACATCACCCCCACCCTGGGCATGCACCGCACGATCGAACGGCCCGATACCGCCCGGGACCACGCCGACGAGTGGCGCTACGTCCCCCACCGGCTCAGCGCCGCCTGGCCCCAGCAGCTCGAACCGCTCCTCTCCCCCGGCACCGGCCCGCTCTTCGAGCGCCGGCTCCGCACCGTCGGCGAACTCCACGCCCGCGGAGTCCCTCTCCTCGCCGGCACCGACACTGGCACCCCCTGCCTCGTGCCCGGCTTCGCCCTGCACCACGAACTCGCCCTGCTCACCGACGCCGGCCTGCCCCCTGCCGTCGCCCTGCACGCCGCCACCGTCGCACCGGCCCGTGCCTTCGGCCTGGCCGGCACCCTCGGCACGATCAGCCCCGGCAAGGCCGCCGACCTCGTCGTCCTCGCCGCCGACCCTCTACGGGACATCCGCAACACCCTGCGCATCACCGCAGTGGTCACCCGGGGCCGGCTCATCGACGAGCCGGAGCGCCACCGCCTCCTGGAGGACCTGGCCTCCGGGCCGGCTTCCTGACCACGTCCCCCGGACACCGGCCCGGTGCGCCACTACGTCACTTCTTCGCGGGCGCAAGAGCCGCCTGCGTGATGGCGGCGACGACCGGGTTGGTCGCCTTTCCCTTGGCGTCCGTGGAGTTGACCGCGTAGACGAGGGAACGGGACAGGTTGCGGGTGGCGGCGAAGCCGTCCACGTAGCCGTAGCGACTGCCCGTCTTGCCGTAGAGGTAGGTGTGGTCGTCGAGCCGGGAGCGCTGCATACCGCTGGTGTACGTGGCCGGCTTGGTGGACGCCGGGTTCTCCTCGTCGTACGCCGGCACAGGGGGCACCGTGAACATCATCTCCAGCTGCGGCTGCGGGACGACCCGGCCGCTGAAGAGGGCTGTCATGAACCGTTCGAGGTCCGCGGTGGTCGATATGAGGTCACCGGACGCCCAGGTCTCGGACTGGTCCCACTCGGTCACATCGACCAGGCGCGAACTGCCGTCCGCCTGCTTGACCGCCTGGTATCCGTGCACGTGGCGGCCACGGATGCCCTGCTCGTCACCCACGCTGTAGGTGTCCTCGAGGCCGAGCGGCTCGATGACGCGGTGCCGCAGCTCCTGCTCGTAGCGGTGCCCGGTGGCCTTCTCGATCAGCAGGCCGAGCACGTTGTAGTCGGTGTTGGAGTAGTTCTGCTTGCTGCCCGGCGTGAACAGCGAGCCCTTGCCGAGCCCGCTCTGCACGAGCGCCCGGTGGTCCCAGGTCGTGTACCGCCCCTTGTCCCAGTCCGGGCCGTCCGGCATGCCCCTGGTGTCGCCGCCCGGCAGACCGCTCGTGTAGTCGAGCAGGTGCTTGACCTTCACCTCCGGCCAGCCGGCGGGGAGCAGACCCGGCAGGTAGCGCTGCACCGAGCCCTCCAGGTCCAGCTTGCCCTCGTGCACCAGCTGCAGCACCACCGCCGCCGTGAAGGTCTTGGTGACGCTGCCGACCCGGAACCGCTCGTCACCCTTCATGGCCCGGTGCGTACGGATATCGGCCTCGCCCGAGGCGCCCTGCCAGCTGCCCCGTCCGTCCCGGAACCGCGCCTGGGCCGCCGTGGCGCCCTTCAGCGGAGGAGCGATCGCCCGGCGCAGCGCCTCGGCGTTCGGCACCGTCCGCGCAGCGGCCGGAGCCGCCGCCCGGGCGGGCACGTCGTCCCGCGCGTGCGGTGACGAGGCGGACGCCGTACTGACCGCCACCGCCCCGAGAACGGCCGCGACGGTCGTGGCGGCCACAGCGGCGAGGACGGCACGTCCGGCGCGCGGCAAGCTGGTTCGGCCCATGAGGAATCTCCCGAAGAGTGCTGAGGGGCATCGCGGAACATCGCGACACAAGCGCGAACAAGCGCAGAACAAGCGCTTGCGATGCCTCCATCCTCCTGAGCCGGGCCCTCCGGCGGATCGCCGGAACGAGGGATCTTCCCGCCTCCGCCACTCCCTCACGCGAGGGAGCGCGCGCCCTCAGACCGTCGCCGCCCCGGGCGCGATCAGACCCGTCTCGTACGCGCAGACGACCGCCTGGATGCGGTCCCGCAGCCCCAGCTTCGCCAGCACGTTGCTCACGTGCGTCTTCACCGTGTGCTCGCTCACGAACATCTCCGCCGCGATCTCCGGGTTCGACAGGCCCCGCCCCATCAGCACCAGCGTCTGCCGCTCCCGCGGCGTGAGAACGCGCAGCCGGGCCGCCGCCTCCGGCTCGGGCGCCGGCTTCCTGCTGGTGAAGTCGGCCACCAAGCGCCGCGCCACCGACGGCGCCAGCAGCGAGTCGCCGGCCACGACCACCCGCACCGCGTGCACCAGGTCGTCCCGGCGCACGTCCTTCAGCAGGAAGCCGCTGGCGCCCGCGTGCAGCGCCTCGTACACGTAGTCGTCCTGGTCGAAGGTCGTCAGCATGATGGCCCTGGTGTCCGACTCGGCGCACACCACCCGGGCCGCCTCGATGCCGTCCATGCGCGGCATCCGGATGTCGAGCAGCACCACGTCGGGGGCATGCTGCCGGACGGCGTCGACCGCCTCGACCCCGTCCGCAGCCTCCGCGACCACCTCGATGTCCGCCTGGGCCCCCAGGATCAACGCAAAGCCGGCCCGCACCAGTTCCTGGTCGTCGGCCACCACCACACGGATCGTCACGTCCCCACCTCCGCCGCAGAGCAGACCACAAGCGGGAACTCCGCAGCAACGCGGTACCCGCGCCCCTCCGGGCCGGGCCCGAACCGCGCCGACCCGCCGTGCGCCGCCGCCCGCTCCCGGATCCCGACGAGCCCCCGGCCCCCGGACACCACCGCCGTACCGTTTCTGCTCCGCCGGCCGGCACCGGCCCCGACACCGGCACCGCCGCTGCCGCCGCCGTCGTCCTCCACCCCCACCGTCAGCCGTTCGGCGGACCAGCCCAGACGTACGTCCACGACGGCCCCGGCCCCGGCGTGCTTCAGCACGTTCGTCAGCGCCTCCTGCACGACGCGGTAGACCGCCACCTCCACGTCCGGAGCGAGCGCCCGCTGCTCGCCCTCCGTCGCGAGACGGACCACCAGCCCCGCCCGCCTCACCTCCTCGACCAGGTCGCCGAGCCCGGCCAGCGTCGGCTGCGGCGCACGCGACGCGCCCGCCTCCCCGTCCTCCCGGAGCACGCCCAGCATCCGGCGGAGCTGCACCATCGCGTCCCGCCCGGCCCCGGCGATCGCATCGAACACCGCCTCGGCCCGCTCCGGATCGGACCGCACCAACAGCGGCCCCGCCTCGGCCTGCACCATCATCAGGCTCACCGCGTGGGAGAGCACGTCGTGCATCTCCCGCGCTATGCGGGCACGTTCACGCTCCGCCGCACGAGCGACCTCGACCAGCCGCGCCTTCTCCAGCTCCGCGGCCCGCTGCTCCACCGCCTCGGTGTACGCCTGCCGGGTACGCGTCAGCACGCCCAGCACGTACACCATGCTGAACAGGAAGAACGAGAAGAAGTACTCGCGCGCCGTGTTCGTCTTCACGGCCACCGACAGCCCCACCAGCGGCACGCCCGCCCAGAGCGTGACCCGCCGCTGCCAGACGCCGCCCGTGGCCGCGACGGTGAAGAACGCCACCACCGAGCTGTACGGCAGCGGCTGCCCCGGCCCGTGCATCGGCACGTACGCGAAGCCGGCCGCCGTGATCGCCAGCAGGCAGGCGAGCGGGGCACGCGAGCGCCAGAGCAGCGGCACCACCGTCAGCGTCGTCATCACGTACGCCCACCAGGTCGCCGGCGGCACGTCCGCCGCCCGCGGCACGACGAAGGGGACGGTCACCGCGATCTGCACGACGCCCGTGACGACGGCGTCGACCACCCAGGGGTTGGCCCTGCGCAGCCGGTGGAGGAGCGGCCCGAGCGACACCCGGGCGGGTGACGGCGAGGTCATGTACGTACGCCTCTCACGCGTCAGGCCGGCCGACTGCCAGCTCGTACTCCGTCGCCGACGGGTCCCGCTCCATGGGCACCGTCACCCCCGTCTCCTCGAACCCCAGCTTCCGGTACAGCGCCATGGCCCGCAGGTTCCGTTCGTGCACGTACAACCGGGCGCGCTCGACCCGTACGTCCGGACGGCCCCACGACCACTCGACCGCGGCCCGCAGCAACTCCTCGGCCAGCCCGGTGCCCCGCCCGGCGGGCCGCACGTACACGCCGACGAGGTGCGTCTGCGGTACGGTCGGCGAGCCGCCGAAGACGGCTTCCTGGCCGGGGAGTTCGACGAGGACGGTCACGCTCCCGGTCCATGTTCCGTCGGGCGCCTCCGCGACCAGCGTGGTGACGGACTTCCCTTCGGCCGCGTCAGCGGTGCGCTGCTGCCAGTGGCTGTCGGGCCTGGCCACCGCGTCCTCGTACGTGTCGAGGAAAGCTATGGACGCGACGGGGTCCTGGAGCGCGTCGAGGCGGAGTTCCTTGGCCTGGCGCCATTCGTCGGCGCGGATTTGGCGGATGGTGTGCTTCATTGGGTGATCGTCGCACCAAGCCGCCGGAAAGCGGGAACACATAAACGCATGGGTGCCCGTGACCGGCCGACGATCGTGGTGGCGATGGGGGCCGAGGAGGAACGCCTCGTCCTTCCGCCGGACGTCCGCACACGGCTGGCGCTCTGCGGCACGGTGGCGACGGGGCTCGGTGAACTCCACCGTGCCGACGTCCTCCTCACCGGGTGGGGCTGCCCGCCCCTCACGGACGAACTCCTCGAGCGTGCAGGACGCCTGCGGCTGGTGGTGCATGCGGCGGGATCGGTGAAATGGCTGCTGCCGGGCTCCGGCTCCGGCTCGGGCTCGTGGTGGGACCGGGGTGTCACGGTCACGACGGCGGCCGACGCCAATGCGGAACCGGTCGCGGATTTCGCGTACGGTGCCGTGCTCCTCGCCCTGAAACAAGCGCTCGGCACAGCAGCGGTCTATGCGTCGAGGGGCGGAGAGGCGGGCCGGCCGGGATTCCTCGAACGCCACGGTGCGGACGGAGCCGTTGTGGGCGTGGTGGGGGCTTCCCGTGTCGGGCGGCGGCTCATCGCGCGCCTACGGACGGGACGTCTGCGCATTCTGCTCCACGACCCGTACGTGTCCGTGCCCGAGGCGGCACAGCGACTGGGTGCCGAGCGGGTCGGGCTCGACGAGTTGTGTGCCCGGAGTTCGGTCGTCACCCTGCATGCGCCTGAGCTGCCGGAGACACGGCACATGCTCAATGCGGGGCGCCTGGCGCTGATTCAGGACGGTGGCACGGTCATCAACACGGCCCGGGGGTCGCTCGTCGACACGGACGCGCTGGTGCAGGAATGCGCTGCGGGCCGGCTGGCGGCCTTCCTCGACGTCACGGACCCCGAGCCCCTGCCGCAGGGCCACCCGCTGCTCGGCCTGCCGAACGTCCTGGTCACCCCGCATATCGCGGGTGCTCAGGGCAGCGAGGTGCGCCGGCTTGGGGTGTACGCCGTGGAGGAAATCGAGCGATGGGTACGGGGATTGCCGCTGCGGGGGCGGGTGGAGAAGTACGACCTCGGCCGGCTGGCGTGAGGGTGCGGGAGTGGAATGGCCCGGAACGCAAAAATGCCGTAGGCCCCGGTCAAAAACCAGGGCCTACGGCTCAAAAATTGTTC
>NZ_BNBD01000004.1 GCF_014654785.1 Streptomyces mashuensis | reverse complement strand
TCCGAATTCCGGACACGCCGAGGCATGCCGAAATACTTCCCGATAAAGGGTCGTACAGGTTTGTGGTGGTCGCCCGTGAGGCGGAGACGCTGTCGCAGAACCGTTACGGCGCCGCGGCAACTCGGAGAACACTACGGATGGGTCGGCTCCGTGTCAACTCTCGGTCAACCCGGTTCTGTCGGGTCGTCAGTCCAGGTCGCTGAGACGGCCGCCCGCGTCGGGCTGGGCCTCTTCCACCCGGCGGAGCAGCCGGGTGAGCATCTCGCCGAGGAGGGCTCGCTCGGCCGGCGAGAGGTCCTGGAGGAGGTCCTCCTCGAAGACGGTGGCCCTCCGCAGGCCGTCGAGCCACTTGGCGCGGCCTTCCTCCGTGATGCCGACGATCACGCGGACGCGGTTGGTCTCGTCGCGCTCGCGGGTGACGAGGCCCTCGGCGACCATGCGGTCGATGCGGTGGGTCATGGCGGCGGGCGTCAGGCCCAGGCGCTTGGCGAGGTCGCCGGGGCCGAGGCGGTAGGGCTCGCCGGCGAGGACGAGGGCCTTGAGGACCTCCCACTCGGCGTTGCTGATGCCGAGTTCGGCGGTCTGTCGGCCGTAGGCGACGTTCATGCGGCGGTTGAGCCTGCTGAGGGCCGAGACGACCCGTTCCACCTGCGGGTCCAGGCCCTGGAACTCGCGCTGGTAGGCGGCGATCTGTTCTTCGAGGCTCGGCTCGGCGGGCCCGGGGGTGTCAGCCATGCCCGGCAGTATGACACGAAAGCGATTGCCCTAAAGCCCTTCGCTGTGTACTCTTTACCTTCGAAGTTTAGGTCTGAAGTCTTCGAGCTTGAGGGGTGAGTGTGACCACCGCGATGGGCGCCGCGCTGCGCCGGATCCAGCTGGGCAACGCACTGAGCGCGTTCGGCAACGGCTTCACGGTTCCGTTCCTGTTCGTCTACGTGGCGCAGGTGCGAGGGCTGGGCGCCGGCACGGCGGGGATCGTGCTGGCGACGTTCGCCGTGGCCGCGCTGCTGGTGCTGCCGTTCATCGGTCGTGTGATCGACCGACGGGGTCCGCTGCCGGTGGCCGTCGCGGGTACGGTCTCCGCCGCCGCCGGCTCGCTGGGGCTGGGGCTCGCGAGCAGCGAGCCGCTGGTCGTCGCCGCCGCTGCGGCGCTGGGTGCGGGTATGGCGGTCATCCAGCCCTCCCTGGCCACGATGATCGTGTGGTGCTCCACGACGGCCACCCGCTCGCGTGCCTTCGCGATGCAGTTCTTCCTCAACAACCTGGGTCTCGGCGTGGGTGGCCTGCTGGGCGGCCAGCTGGTGGACACGTCCGAGCCGTCGAGCTTCGTGCGCCTCTTCGCCATAGAAGCGGTGATGTTCCTGGTCCTCGGTGCCGCCGTGGCGACGGTGCGGCTGCCCCGGGCGCCCAAGGTGGAGGACGCCGTGCCGGGCGCGGCCTCGGACGGCCGTGGCTGGCGGACCCTGCTCGGTGACCGGGCCATGGTGCAGCTGTGCGTGCTGGGCTTCGTGATGTTCTTCGCCTGCTACGGACAGTTCGAGTCGGGTCTCTCCGCCTTCGCGGTCGAGGTCACGAAGATCTCCCCCGCGACGCTGGGTGTCGCGCTCGCCGCCAACACCATGACGATCGTCGCCGCCCAGTTCCTGGTGCTGCGGCTCGTCGAGGGGCGCCGGCGCAGCCGGGTCATCGCGCTGGTCGGGCTGATCTGGGCCGTGGCGTGGGTGGCGGCCGGCCTGTCCGGGCTCGTCCCGGGGGCGCACGGCGTCGCGACCGCGCTGCTGATCTCCACCTATGCGCTGTTCGGCCTGGGCGAGTCGATGCTGGCGCCGACCGTGGCCCCGCTGGTGGCGGACCTGGCGCCGCCGCGGCTGGTGGGCCAGTACAACTCGGCGTTCGCCCTGGTGAAGCAGTTGGCGCTGGCGGTGGGCCCGGCCGCGGGCGGCCTGCTGGCCGGTGCGGGTCTCTACGTGCCGTACATAGGTCTGCTGATCGTCTGCTCGCTGGGCATAGCGGGGCTGGCGCTGGGGCTGGGCCGCCGGCTCACCTCGGCGCAGGACAATCCGGTGCGGACCCGTGTCGTGCGGACCGGCAATGCCACTCCTGCCGAGGTGGGCGAGCGGGTGACCGTCGCCGCCTGAGCCTCCGGTCAGCCGCGGCGGTGGCCGGTGGGCAGGGCGAATTCGCACCACACCGCCTTGCCGCCGCCCGGTGTGCGACGGGAGCCCCAGGACGAGGCGATGGTGGCGATGATCGAGATGCCTCGGCCGGCCTCGTCGGCGGGTTCAGCGCGGCGGCGGCGCGGCAGGTGGTCGTCGCCGTCGGTGACCTCGATGATCAGGCGGCGGTCGGTGCGGCGGAGCCGCAGGCGCATGGGGGGTGTGCCGTGCTGGAGCGAGTTGGCCACGAGTTCGCTGGTGGCCAGGACGCCGAGGTCGCGCAGGTCGGTGGGGAAGCGCCAGCTGGCCAGGACGCCGGAGGCGAAGGCGCGGGCGCGGGGTGCAGCCTCGACGCCGCCGAGGAGTTCCAGGGCGGCGTTGTGGAAGAGCTCGGCGTCGTGGCCGGTGCGGGCGGGGTGCTGGAGGACGAGGACGGCGACGTCGTCGTCGTGTTCCTGGGTGACACCGAGGGCGCGGATGAGGCGGTCGCACATGACCTGGGGGGAGCCGGTGGCGCCGGCGAAGGCGTGTTCCAGTGCCGCGACGCCCTCGTAGATGTCCTCGCTCCGGCGTTCGACGAGGCCGTCGGTGTAGAGGACGGCGCTGGCGCCGGGGGTGAGGGGGACGCTGCCGCTGGTGTGCAGCCAGCCTCCGGTCCCCAGGGGCGGGCCGATGGGTTCGGCGGCGCGATGGACGGTGCCGTCGGGGTCGCGGACGAGGATGGGGAGGTGACCGGCGGAGGCGTAGACGAGGCGGCCCTCGTTGGGGTCGTGGACGGCGTAGACGCAGGTGGCGATCTGGGTGGCGTCGATCTCGGCGGCGAGTCCGTCGAGGAGCTGGAGCACCTCGTGGGGCGGCAGGTCGAGACGGGCGTAGGCGCGTACGGCGGTGCGCAGCTGGCCCATGACGGCGGCGGCGCGGACGCCGCGGCCCATGACGTCGCCGATGACGAGGGCGGTGCGGCCGGCGCCGAGGGTGATGACGTCGTACCAGTCGCCGCCGACCGCGGTGTCCTTGCCGCCGGGCAGGTAGGTGGCGGCGACGCGCAGGTCGTCGGGTTGTTCGAGCTGCTGGGGCAGAAGGCTGCGTTGCAGGGTGACGGCGGCTTCGCGCTGGCGGCGTTCGCTGGCGCGCAGGCGTTCGGCGGCCTGCACCTGGTCGGTGACGTCGGAGGCGAAGACGAGGACGCCGCGCTGCTCGTCCGGGCCGGCGCCGGTGCCGAGGTCGAGGGGTGAGCAGGTGAAGGTGTAGTAGCCGGGCCGGGCGCGGCCGCGGTCCGTGGTGGTGGCGGGGGTGACGCGGCGGGATTTCACGGTGCGGGGTTTGCCGCTGCGCAGGACCTGGTCCATCAGGGGCAGCAGGCCGAGCTCGGCGAGTTCGGGGAGGGAGTCGCGGGCCGGTGCCCCGGGGTGGCGGGGGCCGAAGACGGCGGAGTAGGCGTCGTTGACGTAGGCCAGGCGGTGGTCGGGCCCGTGGAGGACGGCGATGAGGGCGGGCACCCGGCCGAGGAGGCCCGGGGCGGTGAGCCCGTCGAGGGCGGGTCCGGCGGGGTGGGGGCCGGGCGCGGCCGCCGGGGGGCTGCCGGCGCGGGCCGCGGGCACGGCGCCGGGCACCGGCCCGGCGGTGCGGGCGGGTCCGGCCTGGGCCGGCTGTGCGGCGGCGGTGCTGGTGGTGCGGTCGGTGCGAGCTCGGCGTTGTGCTCCGGGGAGCCGGGCGCTCCAGCGGGTGAAGTTCACTGAGGGTTACCTCGTGGAGTCGTGCGGGGTCCGGTCCCCGGGGAAGTGCGGCGAACGTCCCGTTCCCTCGTGCTCGTCGCTCTTCGCAGGGAGCGGCCCGCCGGTGGTCACGCGTCCAGTGTGGCCGACCGGACCATCGCTCGTCAGGCGCCGCGTCCGGGAAGGGTGTTCGTGGTCGGTGAACCGTCTCAACTGGCCTCGGGGTGACGTCCGGTGCCCGCCGCGAGTTCGAATTCGGCTCGGGGGTTCTCCAGGGAGCCGAGGGAGACGATCTCACGTTTGAACAGTCCCGCGAGGGTCCATTCGGCAAGGACGCGCAACTTCCGGTTGAAGGTGGGGATGCGGCTGAGGTGGTAGGCGCGGTGCATGAACCACGCCGGGTAGCCCTTGAGCTTGTGGCCGTAGACGTGTGCGACGCCCTTGTGCAGGCCGAGGGAGGCGACCGATCCGGCGTAGGCGTGCCGGTAGTCCTTGAGGCCGAAGCCGCGGATGGACGCGAGCACGTTGCGGGCGAGGACCTTGGCCTGGCGCACGGCGTGCTGCGCGTTGGGCGCGCACTCGGCGCCCGGCTGGTCCGAGGTCAGGTCGGGCACCGCGGCGGCGTCCCCGGCAGACCAGGCGTGCGGGGCGCCCTCGACCTGGAGGGCCGCGGTGCACTTGAGGCGGCCGCGTTCGTCGCGCGGCAGGTCGGTGGCGGCGAGCACGGGGTGCGCCTTGACGCCGGCGGTCCACACGAGGGTGCGGGTGGGGAAGCGGGAGCCGTCGCTGAGCAGGGCCACGCGGTTCTCGCAGGACGTGAGGCGGGTGTCGAGGCGCACGTCGATGTTGCGTCCGCGCAGTTCCCGCACGGCGTAGCGGCCGAGGTCCTCGCCGACCTCGGGCAGGATGCGGCCGGTGGCCTCGACGAGGACGAACTTCAGGTCCTCGGGCTCGACGTTGTGGTAGTAGCGGGTGGCGTAGCGCGCCATGTCCTCCAGTTCGGCGAGGGCCTCCACGCCCGCGTAGCCGCCGCCGACGAAGACGAAGGTCAGGGCGGCGTCGCGGACCTCGGGGTCGCGGGTGGAGGACGCGATGTCGAGCTGTTCGAGGACGTGGTTGCGCAGGGCGATGGCTTCTTCGACGGTCTTGAAGCCGATGCCGTACTCGGCCAGGCCCGGAATGGGCAGGGTGCGGGAGACGGAGCCCGGGGCGAGGATCAGCTCGTCGTAGTGGAGGGAGAGGGGCCCGGTGCCCTCGTCCTCGGTGGCGAGGGTCTTCACGGTGGCGGTGCGTTCGGCGTGGTCGATGGCCGTGACCTCGCCGGTGACGACCTGGCATTTGCCGAGGGTGCGGCGCAGCGGGACGACGACGTGGCGCGGCGAGATGGAGCCGGCGGCGGCCTCGGGCAGGAACGGCTGGTAGGTCATGTACGGCTCGGGGTCGATGACCAGGACCTCCGCCTCGCTGCGGCGCAGCTTCTTCTGGAGGTGCAGGGCCGCGTACAGGCCGACGTAGCCGCCCCCGACGACGAGGATGCGGGCGGGGCCCTCGTAGGGGTGCTCGGGGGGCCGCTGAGGCGCGGGGGACGGGGCCGTGTGCCCCTCCCGTTCCCGCTGTTCCCTGCGTGCCTCCTGCCCCTCGGGGGCCGGCTCGTTCACCAAGGCACCTTCCTCCGCTTTCCTCGAGGTGTTCCCCGGGTGTTTCCCTCGTGCCGCGCGTGCCTTGCGGGGTTCCGCGCGTTCCTCCGGGCGTTGTGGCACCACTTCTTCCCATGACGCACCGGGGTCATTGCTTTGTCCACAGGACCGGCGAAATGTATGACCGGTGTCGGAGCTGATCGCTCCATCTCGGTGAACCGGTTCCGGGCAGAAGTCCCGCAGGTCAGGGGGGATGCGGCGGGGTGGTGCGGTGGTGCAGAATCGGGTGGGATCGGCCCTGTACTCCAATCGGGGGTGGTCTGTGCGGAGCTACCCTCTTCTTTCTTGACCTGGGCTCAACTATGTTCGTACTCCGTCGGGGTGCCGAGACACGCCCCGGCAGTCAGGGCGGGGAGTCTCCGGGGGGAGACGTCATAACCGGGGGAACGTATGCACATTCAGGGCTCTCATTGGTCTGCTGCTGTCGCGACGACTGACGGCACGGGTGGCCGTCATACGCCGTTGCGCGTGGATGCACAGCGCAATCTGGAACATGTGCTGCGGGCGGCTCGCGAGGTCTTCGGCGAGCTGGGGTACGGAGCGCCCATGGAGGACGTGGCGCGCCGGGCCCGGGTGGGCGTCGGGACGGTGTACCGCCGCTTCCCGAGCAAGGACGTGCTGGTCCGGCGCATAGCCGAGGAGGAGACGGCCCGGCTGACCGAGCAGGCACGGACCGCACTGGGCCAGGAGGAGGAGCCCTGGTCGGCGCTCTCCCGGTTCCTGCGCACGTCCGTGGCGTCGGGCGCGGGCCGGCTGCTGCCGCCGCAGGTGCTGCGCGTCGGTGTCGAGGTGGAGGCCGAGGACGGCAGGGCGCAGGCCCCGGCCGCGGCCGCCGCTCCCGCGCCGGAGCGGGCGCGGGTGCC
This sequence comes from Streptomyces mashuensis, assembly GCF_014654785.1. Classification (GTDB taxonomy): domain Bacteria; phylum Actinomycetota; class Actinomycetes; order Streptomycetales; family Streptomycetaceae; genus Streptomyces; species Streptomyces mashuensis. The sequence goes on along the minus strand of NZ_BNBD01000004.1, from coordinate 486,179 downwards.
GCAGCAGCGGCAGCCCGGCATCGCGGGCGGCCAGCTGCACGAGCTGCGGCTCGTCGAGCAGCGTCCCGCCCCCGCCGAGGAGCGTGACGACGCGGGCGCGGCGGCCCTGCTGGAGGTCGTCGGCCGGCTCGTCGAGCGGGCCCGCGCGGCGGGCGAGCTCCGCGAGGACGTCACCGTCGCCGACGTCCTGCTGGTGATAGCGACGGCCGCGCCGTCGCTGCCGGACGCGGCCCAGCAGGCAGCGGCCTCCTCGCGGCTGCTGGACATCCTGCTGGAGGGCCTCCGGTCCCGCCCGGTCGCCTGACGCCCCGCCGCACCGGGTCACTCCCGGCCGGCACCCCGGCGTGCCGGTACGAACAAACCCGGACGAGTGGTTGATGTTCGGGGAGTGACCCTGGGGTGCGCCCGTGTGCGACGCTGCTCGGTGTTTCGAGTGGGTCGGCGTGTACGGGAGCCTCCGCTATGGGTGTTGACAGGCGGGACGAGCCACGCGGGAACCGCGGGGGGACGGACGATCCCCCGGCGGAGTCCGGTGCCCTGGAGCTGTGGAGCGGCGACGCCGCTCCCGCGGTGCCCAGGCAGCGGGAAGGCGGCGCGGCCGACGACGACGGGCTGCCCGGCCCCGACCCCGACGCGCCCCCGTCCGACCTGGAGCTGGTCACCCGGCTGCGGGGCGGCGAGAACGGCGAGGCGTACGAGGAGCTGTACCGGCGGCACGCCGACGCGGTCCGCCGCTACGCCCGGAGCTGCTGCCGGGACGCCCACACCGCCGAGGACCTCACCAACGAGGTCTTCACCAGCACCCTCCAGGCGGTACGGCGCGGTGCCGGACCGGACTCGGCGGTACGGGCGTACCTGCTGACCACGGTGCGGCGGGTCGCGGCGGCCTGGGCGAAGACGGCCCGGCGCGAGCAGCTGGTGGAGGACTTCGCGGTCTTCGCCTCCACCACGGCGGTGTCGACGGGCGCCGACGACGACACGCTGACGCTGGGCGCCGACGTCCGGGCGATGCGGGAGGCCGAGGAGTCACTGGCCGTGCAGGCGTTCCGCAGCCTGCCCGAGCGGTGGCAGACGGTTCTGTGGCACACGACAGTGGAGGAGGAGTCACCCAGCGATGTGGCGCCGCTGCTGGGCCTGAGCGCCAACGCCACCGCCGTCCTGGCCCACCGGGCCCGCGAGGGACTCCGGCAGGCCTACCTCCAGGCCCACGTCAGCGCGGCCCTGACGGAGGGGAGCGGCTGCGCCCCGTACGCGGACCGGCTGGGCGCCTACGCCCGCGGCCGGCTCCGCAGCCGGGCCGAGCGGGGGGTGCGCAAACACCTGGAGCAGTGCGCCCGGTGCCGTACGGCGGCCCTGGAGGTCGCCGACGTCAACGCACGGCTGCGCGCGCTGCTGCCGGTCGCGGTCGTCGGCTGGTTCGCCGCGGACTGGTCCCTCAAGGCCGCCGCCGGCCTGACGGCAGCCACGACGGCCGGCGCCGCAGCAGGCACCGCCGGAGCCGGCGCGAGCACCACGAGTGGGGCGGGGGCAGGGGTGGGGGGTGGGGGGGGTGGCCCCCGGGGCTGGAGGCGCTGCCGGTTCCGCTGCCGGGTCCGGGTCCGCCGGGTCTGCCGGTTCCGCCGTTGCCGGTGAGGGGCTCGGGATGGCGGCGCGGGTCGGGTTGCTGGCCGGGGCGGTGGCTGCGGCGGGGGCGATCGTCGCGTACGCGCTGGCCAGCGGCACCGGGGCGCCCGCGGGCGACCTGCGGGCGCGGCCCACGGCAGCGCCGGTCGCCTCCGCGACCGCGCCCGCCCCCGGCCCCTCCCTCACCGCCTCCCCCGCACCCACCTCACCCCCCGCCCTCGTCGCCAAGGCCGCGAGGGCCACCCCCACGGCCGGCCCCACCACCGCCGAACCGTCCCCCACCCCCACACCCCGGCCCAGCACCACGCCCACCCCGAGGCCGGCCCCCACACCGTCGCCGACGCCCACCCCCACACCCACCACCCCACGGCCGGCGAACACCGCGAAGCCCGGCCCGCCCCCGTCCGGCCCGCCCGTCGTGACCGTCGCCCACCGCCTCAGCGAGCTCGACTACCAGGGCCTGGGCAACGGCGACGAACCCGAGGTACGGCTGTACGGCAGCAGCTGGCTCTGGCAGCGGCACGGGCTGCGCGTCGCCGGCACGGCATACCCGCACGGCGTCAGCGTGCACTCCTCGTCGTCCGTGACCATCGACCTGAACCGCACCTGCACCTCCTACGACGCCCTCGCCGGCGTCGACGACATGACGCTGGGCCTGGGCGCGGCGACGTTCTCGGTGTACGCGGACGGCAAGCGGATGTGGGGGTCCGGCCTGGTGCGGGCCGGGCAGGCGCCGGTCCCCGTGCACGTGCCGCTCGCCGGGCACCGGACGTTGCGGCTGGTCGTGGACTCGGAGGCCGCCATGGACCGCGTGGCGGTGGCCGACTGGGCGCTGGCCCGGATCAGCTGCATCCGGTAGGCGGGACCGCCGGCCCCACCGCCTCCCCGGAGCCGTCCCCGTCCCCATACCCGTACGCCGCCGGAGTGTCGTCCGACCAGCACGTGCCGCGGCGCGCCAGCAGGCGTTGCAGCCACACCTCCATGGCCACCAGCTGTGCGAGCCCGTCGAGCGCCACGGGCTCCCCCGCTGCCGCCGCCCGTAGCGCGCCGCGCACCGCCGCGGCGTCGGCGAGGCCCGCGTCGGCGAGCAGGGGCGCGTCGAACAGGTCCTGCAGCGGTTGCGCGTACGTACGCAGGCCCGTGCGTGCCGCTGCCGCGTGCGTGGCGTGCGAGGTGGCTCCCCACCCGGGCGGGAGGGCGTGCACGCCGGCGCCTGCGAGCACGTCCCGGAGCACGGAGGCACGGGCGCCGGGCTGTACGCGCAGGGGTTCGGGGAGGGCGCGGCAGGCGCGTACGACCTGGTTGTCGAGGAAGGGGGCGTGCAGGCGCTGGCCGTGTGCTTCCGTGGCCTGCTCGAAGACGCGGTGGTCGGCGGCGTGGCGGTGGAGTGCGGCGGCGGCGCGCCGTTCGCCGGGGCGTGGTGGGAGGCCTGCGGGCGGGCGTTCGGCGGCGCGCCGCAGCCGGGCGCCCACGTCGGCCAGGGCCTGGCCCGTGAGCCAGCGTGCGGCGGGCCCGGGGCGGCACCAGGCCAGGGCCGCGAGCGAGGCGCCCACCGGCCCCCAGCCCCCGTCACCCGCGCCATGGGCCCGGCCGTCCTCCTGTTGTACGGCCAGGCGGAACAGGGCGGTGGCGGCCTGTTCGAGCCCGTCGCGGTAGGGCGTGCGGGCCAGGGTGCGGGCGGCGCGGTAGACGGTGAACGGCACGGCCAGCGCGTTGCCGGCCGTGCCGTCGGCGCGGGCGAGCGCGGAGACGGGCCGCAGGAGGTGCCGGCGGCGCCGGTCCGTCAACAGGTCGGCGAGGCGGGCGGGGTGGGCGTCGAGGGCCTGCCGGGCGCCGTGTCCGACGAGGTGGTCGGTGCCGCCGGCGGCGAGGCGGCGGCGGTGACGTTCGGCGGTGACGAGGGCGGGGCCGGGTTCGTCGGTGAGGGGGCCGTGCGCGAGGGCGGCGTACGGCAGGGCGTCGTGGCCGGCGGCGACGACGACGTGGCGCACTCCCGGGTGACTGGACAGGGCGGCGGCGCGGGCGAGTTCGGCGTCGTGGGCGGAACCGGCGGCGGTGGCGAGGTCGTTGAAGGTGACGGCGAGGAGCCGCTGGTGTGCCGGGCCGTCACCCGATGGGGTGGCGTTGTGCGTGCGGGGGCCGGCGGCGAGGAGCGCGAGGGTGCCGGAGGCGCTGCCCCCGGAGAGGTCGGTGCCGGCCACGGGACCGCCCGCCGGCCCCGGGCCCGCGCTGTCCCCGTTCCCCCGTGGGCCGCTCCCCCACGGCCAGGGGAGCCGCCCGGCACTGCGGTGCGGGGCGGCGAACCGGGCGCGTACGGCTTCCGTGAGGGCTTCGCGGAGGGTGTCGACGGCGTGGGCGGCGTCGTGCCGGGACGCGGTGGCGCCGGCGAGGGTGGCGGTGGGTTCGTAGCCGGTGATGTCGCGGCTGCCGTCGCGGAGGACGAGTGCGTGGCCGGGCGGTACGCGCCGTACGCCGGCGTAGGGCGTGCCGTCGCCGAGGGCTTCGGGGACGTCGGGGCAGGCGAGGAGGGCGGCGAGGTGGCCGGCGTCGGGCGGGGCGCCGACGAGGTCGGCGAGGGGCAGGGCGGCGGTGGCGTAGGCGGTGCCGCCGGGGACGGCGGTGTGGAAGACGGGGCGGGCGCCGGCGAGGTCCCCGACGACGGCGAGGCGGCGGCCGGCCTGGGCGACGGCGGTGTAGCTGCCCGGCCAGGCGGTGAGGTGGCGCAGGGCGCCGCCGCGGGCGGCGGTGAGGCCGGCGCGGAGGGCGTCGTCGTCGGCGCCGCACCGGCCGAGCACTGCGAGGCGGGTGGTGCTGTCGTGGTTGCTGTGAATGACGCGTACGTCGTCGGGGCGCCAGTCGCCGACGGCCCACAGGGGGGCGCTTCCGCCCCACAGGAGGCGCGCGCCGACCGGTGTCGCGCGGGGGCCGGCCGCCGGTCCGGCTCCGGAGGAGGCACAGCTCCAGCCCACCAACCAGCGCATCGCCGCCTCCACAGGCTGTGGACAACCGCCGGGCGGGCCGACGGCCGCCCCGCCGGACCCGCCCCCGGCCGTCGTGCCGACCGCACTCCCGTACACCACCGCACCGACCACCCGTCATGGCGTCATGGGCCGACCCGACCGGGCCCAACCGGCCCAACCGGCCCAACCGGCTCGACCGGCTCGACCGGCCCGACCGGCTCAACCAGCCGCAGCCGCCGTGGAGTTGCGCCACTCGCGCCCCAACGCCATGCACGGAACGCCATGCACAGAACAATGATGTCCGTACCGTGCGGCCCCGCACCCACCCGGGGGTGGTCAAGCAGCCAACGCTCGGGACAACGGCGGGAGATGGGCTTACGTCACGGTTGGGGTGATTTGCGGCGGCTACGCACCCGTCCGCGCCCCAGAGGCGGAAGCGTCTCGACCTGCCCTCGATGTCGACATTCGGCCAAAGTTCGGGTCCAGCGCATACGAGAGGCGACGCGGGGCCACGGCCGTGCGCACACAAGGGCGCATGCTGCGGTCCGGGAGGCGCGAGCAACCTCCCGGACCGCGTCCGCCGCCCGCGGGGAATGAGGCGACGGCTCCCCCAGCCCACTGGATCCAGTACAGCGGGCCAACCCACGCCCCTCCATGGAACCGCCGCCCCCTTGGCGCGGACAGAGCGCACGGCGGGCGCACGGCCACACACAACCGGAGCACGTGCCCCTCCGTGCACGCACATACGGGCCAGAATCTCGCCATCCGGGACATCGCCTCTTAACGGTCGGGATGCGGCGAACTACGCTGGGTTTACGAATGCCTCGTGCCTATGCCGGGGCGGGCGTCGTGTCGTCGAGGGGTGCGCATGTCCAGGGAGCCACGCGGGCCGAACGAGAAGCTGGGCACTGTCCTCGCCCTCGCAGGGATCAGCAACGCCGGTCTCGCGCGCAGGGTCAACGACCTCGGTGCACAGCGCGGATTGACCCTTCGCTACGACAAGACCTCGGTCGCCCGGTGGGTTTCGAAGGGCATGGTGCCGCAGGGCGTCGCCCCCCACCTGATCGCGGCGGCCATAGCGGCCAAGCTGGGCCGGCCCGTCCCGCTGCACGAGATCGGGCTGGCGGACGCGGACCCCGCGCCGGAGGTGGGGCTCTGCTTTCCGCGCGATGTCGGCCAGGCGGTGCGTTCGGCGACGGAGCTGTACCGGCTGGATGTCGCCGGTCGGCGCGGGGGCGGTGGTATCTGGCAGAGCCTGGCCGGATCCTTCTCCGTCAGCGCGTACGCGACACCGGCCTCGCGCTGGCTGATAACGCCCGCGGACAGCTCGGTGGCGCGGGAGCCGGCGCAGGCGGCCCGCGAGTCGGCGACGCCCGGTCCGGGTGGCGGCGGGTCCGCCGGCCCGGACTGCGGTTTACCGCAGCGTGTCGGCCACAGCGATGTCGGCAAGCTGCGGGAGGCCGCCGAGGACGCCCGGCGCTGGGACTCCAAGTACGGTGGCGGCGACTGGCGTTCGTCGATGGTGCCCGAGTGCCTGCGGGTGGACGCGGCGCCCCTGCTGCTCGGCTCGTACAGCGACGACGTGGGGCGCGCCCTGTTCGGGGCGACGGCCGAACTGACGCGCCTGGCGGGCTGGATGGCGTTCGACACCGGCCAGCAGGAGGCGGCCCAGCGGTACTACATCCAGGCGCTGCGACTGGCCCGCGCGGCGGCCGACGTGCCGCTGGGCGGGTACGTGCTGGCGTCGATGAGCCTCCAGGCCACGTACCGCGGTCACGCGGACGAGGGCGTGGACCTCGCGCAGGCGGCCCTGGAGCGCAACCGCGGCCTGGCCACGGCCCGCACGATGAGCTTCTTCCGGCTGGTCGAGGCGCGGGCGCAGGCCAAGGCCGGGGACGGGCCGGCCTGCGGGGCGGCGCTGAAGGCGGCCGAGGGCTGGCTGGAGCGGGCGCGGCCGGGGGACGCGGACCCGTCGTGGCTGGATTTCTACACCCATGAGCGGTTCGCGGCCGACGCCGCCGAGTGCTACCGCGACCTGCGCATGCCACGGCAGGTACAGCGGTTCACGGAGCAGGCGCTGGCGCGGCCGACGGAGGAGTTCGTACGCTCGCACGGCCTGCGGCTGGTGGTGTCGGCCGTGGCCGAGCTGGAGTCGGGCAACCTGGACGCGGCGTGCGCGGTGGGCGCCCGGGCGGTGGAGGTCGCGGGGCGCATCTCGTCGGCGCGCACGACGGAGTACGTACGGGACCTGCTGCACCGCCTGGAGCCGTACGGGGACGAACCGCGCGTGGTGGAGCTGCGGGAGCGGGCGCGGCCGCTGCTGGTGGCACCGGCCTAGCCGCACCGGGCGGGCCCGGGGGGCCGCGGGCGGGCCCGGGAGCGGGGCCGGGCGGGCATGATCCCCATGTGGCGGCGGGTTGTCAGTGCCACAGGCCATCATGGTGGCGTGGGCGGTGAGGCACTGAGAGCGTGCGACTACGACGGTGACGTGCTGGTCGTCGGCGGCGGCATCGTGGGCCTGTCGACGGCCTACGCCATCACGCGGGCGGCGCCGGGCACCCGTGTGGTGGTGCTGGAGAAGGAGAGCGGCCCGGCGGAGCACCAGACCGGGCGGAACAGCGGTGTGATCCATAGCGGCGTCTACTACCGCCCGGGGTCGTTCAAGGCGCGGTTCGCGGTGGCGGGCGCGGCGGAGATGGTGCGGTTCTGCGCCGAGCAGGGCCTGCCGCACGCGGTGACCGGCAAGCTGATCGTGGCGATGGAGCGGGCGGAGCTGCCCCGGCTGCACGCGCTGGTGCAGCGCGGCCGGGAGAACGGCATACCCGTGCGGGAGCTGGGCCGCGCGCAGATAGCCGAGTACGAGCCGGCGGTGCGTGGCGTGGGCGCGATCCACGTGGCGACGACGGGGGTGTGCGACTTCGGCGCGGTGGCGCGGCGGCTGGCCGCCCTTGCCGAGGAGGCGGGGGCGTCGGTGCGGTACGGGGCCGAGGTGCGCGTGATCGGCCGGCGCGGCGGGGCCGTGGCGGTGCGGACGGCGCGCGGCGAGGTGCTGCGGGCGCGGGCGCTGGTGAACTGCGCGGGGCTGTACAGCGACCGGGTGGCGCGGCTGGCGGGGGACGACCCGGGGCTGCGGATCGTGCCGTTCCGGGGGGAGTACTACGCGTTGGCGGCCGAGCGGGCGGGGCTGGTGCGGGGGCTGGTCTACCCGGTGCCGGACCCGGCGTTCCCGTTCCTGGGCGTGCACCTGACGCGCGGCGTGGACGGCGAGGTGCACGTCGGGCCGAACGCGGTGCCGGCCACGGCCCGCGAGGGGTACGGGCGGCGGGTCGTACGGCCGGCGGAGCTGGCGGGCACGGCCGCGTGGCCGGGCACGTGGCGCCTGGCGCGGCGGCACTGGCGGTACGGGGCCGGCGAGGTGCGGCGGTCGCTGTCGAAGGCCGCGTTCACGGAGGCGGTGCGGCGGCTGCTGCCGGACGTGTCGGCGGACGACCTGATACCCGCGCCCCCGGGCGTGCGGGCCCAGGCGGTGCTGCGGGACGGCACGCTGGTGGACGACTTCCGGTTCGTGGAGTCGCGGCGGATGGTGCACGTGCTCAACGCGCCGTCGCCGGCGGCCACGGCGTCCCTGCCGATCGGGCGGGAGGTGGCGCGGCGGGTGCTGGCGCAGCTGGACCGGTGAGCGGAATGGGCGGCGACCGGTGCGGCTACGCGGGTGCGTAGACGCGTACGTAGTCGACGAGCAGCCGCGCCGGGAAGCGGGTGGTGCGGTCCGGCGGGCCCGGCCAGTCGCCGCCGACGGCGAGGTTGAGCAGCAGGTAGTGCGGGTGGTCGGACACCCACTTCCGGCCGCGGCCGAGCCGGTCCGCGCGGACCGACCCGTAGGGCCGGCCGTCGAGGTACCAGGTGATGCGGCCGCGCTCCCAGTCGACGCGGTAGACGTGGAAGTCGTCGGCGAGGGAGCGGCCGCGGCCGAGGTCGGTGTGCCGTTCGACGCCCTGGGCGGCGTAGCCGGGGCCGTGCACGGAGCCGTGAGCGGTGCCGGGCTCGCGGCCGAGCACCTCCATGACGTCGATCTCGCCGTTGCCGGGCCAGCGGACCCGGTCGATGTCGGCGCCCATCATCCAGAACGCGGGCCAGGTGCCCTTGCCGCCGGGCACCTTGATCCGGGCCTCGAAGCGGCCGTACGTGCGGGCGAACCGGCCCTTGGTCGTGATCCGGCCGGAGGTGATGTCGCAGGGCCCGGACGCGCAGTGCATGCCGGGCAGCCGCTCGTGGCGGGCGGTGATGGCCAGGTTGCCCTGCCCGTCGAGGGAGACGTTGGCGGGGCGGTCGGTGTAGTACTGCCACTCGTGGTTGCCCCACTGGGGCTCGCCGCCGCGGTCGTACACCCACCGGGCGGCGTCGGGCCGCCGGTGGGCGGGCCCGGTGAACTCGTCGGCCCAGACAAGGCGCCAGCCACCGGGGCCGGAGGCAGCGGCTCCCTGCGGGCCGGAGGCAGCGGCTCCCTGCGGGCCGAAGGCAGCGGCTCCCTGCGGGCCGAAGGCCGCGAGGAGCAGCACGAGGACGGCCGGGACAGCACTGAGAACGGGGCCGAGGACGGGGCCGAGGGCTGGGGCGAGGGCGCGGAGGAACGGGCGCATACGGGTCTCCGTGGCTCCGGGTGATCACGGGCCGGCCGGGGAGTGGCCAGGGGGATCGTAGGAGGAGCGGGGCCCGGCGAGGGCCCACCACGCCACCGGGGGCACGGCAATCCGTACGAGCAGGTCACCCGCGGTCACACGATCGGGCGACACGATGAAAACGCCGGTCCGCCCGGTGGAACGGGCGGCCCCGAGGGGTTCCGGCGGCCCGCCCGTAGACTGGGAGGACTGTGTCCGAGAACTCCACGTACCCCGCCCCGTCCCTCGCCCGGCCCCTCGACCGCCCGGCCGCGCCTCCGCGTGCCCGGCGGGAGCCGATGTTCCCCGAGGGCCCGGCCCCGGACCCGGCCGGCTCGCACCACGAGCGGCGGATCCGGTCGTTCCAGCCGCGCCGCAGCCGGGTGACCGCCGGGCAGGGCGACGCGCTGCGCCGGCTGTGGCCGCAGTGGGGGCTGGACATCGACGGGATGCGCCGGCTCGACCTGGGCGAGCTGTTCGGCGACCCGGCGCTGCCGGTGGTGCTGGAGATCGGCTTCGGCATGGGCGAGGCGACGGCGCAGATGGCGGCCGCCGACCCCGGCACGGGCATCCTCGCGTGCGACGTGCACACACCGGGCCAGGGACACCTGCTGGGCCTGGCCGAGCGGAACGGGCTGAAGAACGTGCGCGTGGCCAATGGCGACGCGATCATCCTGCTGCGGGAGATGCTGGCGCCGGACGCGCTGGCGGGCATCCGCGTCTTCTTCCCGGACCCGTGGCCGAAGAAGCGGCACCACAAGCGCCGGCTGATCCAGCCGGAGTTCCTGTCGCTGGCCGCGGCGCGGCTGGCGCCGGGCGGCGTGCTGCACTGCGCGACGGACTGGGAGCCGTACGCGGAGCAGATGCTGGAGGTGCTGTCCGCGGCGCCCGAGTTCGAGAACACGCAGCCGGACGGCGGGTTCGCGCCGCGTCCGGAGTTCCGTCCGCTGACGCGCTTCGAGTCGCAGGGCCTGGACAAGGGGCACGTGGTCCGGGACCTGATGTTCCGCCGCCGCTAATGCGCGCCCGCCCCCTGGTGCAGGGGGCGGAAAACCGCCCGTCGCCGGGCGCTGACCTTGGTTAGGGTCGTCTGGTGCACGAGTCACCGCCCTTGGCCCCTCAGCAACCACCGACCTTCCAGCACTACAAGCCGCGCCGCGCCCTGTGGGACACCCTCTGGGACAACAAGGCCGTGCGGGTCGGCGGCCTGTGTCTGCTGCTCGCCCTCAGCGGGCTGATCATCCTGGCGCTGGTCCGCGAGCAGACCGGCACCGAGGGCTTCCTGGTGGGCCTGGGCCTCGCCGTGCTGCCCGTGCCGCTGCTGGTCGCCGCGTTCCGCTGGATGGACCGGGTGGAGCCCAAGCCGTGGCGGGACCTGGTGTTCGCCTTCGCGTGGGGCGCGTGCGCGGCGACGCTGGTGGCGTTGCTGGCCAACAGCCTGGCCACCGAGTGGCTGACCAGCACCGTCGACCCGGCGGAGGACGTGGACCCGTCGGGCTGGGGTGCGACGTTCGTGGCGCCGGTGGTGGAGGAGAGCGCGAAGGGCGCGGCGCTGCTGTTGCTGTTCCTCTTCCGCAGGCGCAACTTCAACGGGATCGTGGACGGCGTCGTCCTCGCCGGCATCACGGCCACGGGGTTCGCGTTCACCGAGAACATCCTCTACCTGGGCAACGCGTTCGCCTCCGACCAGTCGTTCGGCTACTCGGGGGTGCCGTCGATGACGGCGGGCACGTTCTTCGTCCGGGTGCTGATGTCACCGTTCGCGCATCCGCTGTTCACGTCGATGACGGGGCTGGGCTTCGGCATCGCGGCGTCGCTGCCGGCCCGGCGGCGGGTGCTGCGCACGCTGGTGCCGGTGGGTGCGCTGGTGACGGCGATGCTGCTGCACGGCGTGTGGAACGGTTCGGCGTCGCTGGGCGGCCTGGGCTTCCTGGCCGTGTACGCGCTGTTCATGGTGCCGGTCTTCGGCCTGCTGACGTGGCTGACGATCTGGTCGCGGCAGACGGAGCTGCGGACCATCCGGGCGTACCTGCCGGCGTACCAGGCGGCGGGCTGGCTGACGCCGCCGGAGCCGCCGGCGCTGTCGTCGATGCGGGCCCGGGGCATCGCCCGGGACACGGCCCGCCGCACGGGCGGCCCGGCGGCGGCACGGATCGTGGCGGAGTACATATCCTTCGCCACGTCGCTGGCCTTCCTCCGCCACCGCGCCCACCGCGGCACCCCGGACCCCGACTTCACCGCCCGCGAGCAGGAGCTCCTGGCCCACCTCTGGCAACGCAAACACATAGCCCAACCGGCCCTGGCCCAAGCAGTAGCCACCTGGCCCCACCCCACCTGGACCCCACCCCCACACCCCTGGCCCCAGGGCCCAGGCCCGACGTGGCCGCAGGCGCCGGGGCGGCATCTCTGACGCCTGGAAATACCGACCGCTTCGGCCACCGGCAGCGGGAAAGCGTTGCCCACCCGGTGGTAGCGCGCCGCCTTGTCCCTCCCCGGAGAGCGTCCAGTCCCGGGGTAAGCCCTGGATGATCGCTGCCTGCTCGACGGTGAGCAGGGGCCGGCAGGCCTGAACAGGTCCCGCTCAGGAACACAGTCATCCGGATCGTTGGCCACACCCCAGCCGTCGACACCCAGTGCTTCCCAGGCCTTCTTCGCACGGCTGGGCCCGAGGTCCGCGCCACCGTGCTTCTTGGACCCGCCGACGAGCGTCGGAGCCGCGGTACCCGGTGCCGTGGCCTTCTCCAGCCACCGCTGCAGGACGGCGTCACCCTCGGCACCGTAGGGAGCGCAACGCTCCACCATGGTGTCCTTCAGGGCCTCCGCCACGGTGACGACCGTCTTTTCATCGCCCACGGGCCACTCGAACCCGACGCCCACGAGGAGCGCCTGGGGGTCATAACCGGAGCGTACGAGGTCAGAGCTGCGGGGCTCCGAGGGGACGGGCCACCTGCCGAGGTTCCACCAGCTCGCGCCCCCTTGGGGCACGGTGCCGGAATCCGGCCCGGTGCAGGCCCACGGCATCCCCCTCCCCCCCCGGGTACCGGCGCCCTTTCCATCGATGTCAGCGGGGCACCGCTGGGGTTCATGAGCCCTCCTGGATGCGACGGGTGCAAGTGGCTTCAGCCCACACCCAAGAGCGACGATTCGATCTTTGTTGGAGAGGCAGCCGGAGAGCGTCGCCCCGAATCACCATGACCGACCTCCGCCACGGCAGAATGGAGGCGTGCCCGCTCTTCCTTCCTCGCCCGATGTCTCTGCACGGATGAGTCGCCAGGCCAGCCGTGACACCGCGCCGGAGGTCGCCGTGCGGCGCCTGCTCCACCGCGAAGGGCACCGCTTCCGGCTGCACCGCCCCGTGCCGGGCATGCCGCGGCGGACCATCGACATCGCCTTCCCGGGCGTGCGGGTGGCCGTCTTCCTCGACGGCTGTTTCTGGCACGGCTGCCCGCAGCACGCCACCAGCCCCAAGGCCAACGCCGAATGGTGGCGCCAGAAGCTGGACCGCAACATGACGCGCGACCGGGAGACCACCGAGCGTCTCACCGAGGCGGGATGGACGGTGCTGCGGTTCTGGGAGCACGAGGACCCGGTCACCGTGGCCGCCGACATCGCCGCGGTCGTCAGCTCGGCACGGGGGCTGCGCCCTTGATCGCCGGCGCGCCCCCCTGCTGCCCTGCTCCAGGCGGGAGTTAGCCTCACCAGCAGAGGACAACCGAGCTGGAGGGCATGGCCATGGTGAAGGTTCCTGGTGCGGTGATTGCTGCTGGTGGGCTGGTCGGGGGGTATGGCTTGGCTCGGTGGAGTGGGCGGCGGGCGTTGGGTGGGGTGGCGTTGGCGGGGGCCGGGGTGGCTGCGGCGCGGGAGTGGAAGGACAGTGCTGGGGGCGCGGCGGCGGCCGGGTTGAGCGGGTTGTACGTGGCGGCGTTCGCGGGGTCGCATCCGCTGGCGAAGAAGATCGGGGCGTGGCCGTCCGTGTTCGCCGTGGCGGGCGGGGTGGCGCTGGCCTCGTGGGCCGTGGTCAGGAGGGTTCCGACGCCGCGGTGAGGAGCGCCAGCTCGTCCTCCGTGAGGTGGAGTTCGGTCAGGGCCAGCAGCGCCGGCAGCTGGTCGGTCGTGCGGGCGCTGGCCAGCGGGGTGGCGACCGTCGGGCGTGCGGCGAGCCAGGCCAGGGCGACGGTGGCGGGTTCGGTGTCGTGGGCGGCGGCCACCTGGTCGAGGGCGGCGAGGACGGCGCGGCCGCGGGGCGTGTCGCCGTAGGCCGCGGCGCGGCCCGCGCGGGCGCTGTCCACGTGGGCGCCCGGCCGGTACTTGCCCGTCAGGAAGCCCTGCGCGAGCGCGAAGTACGGCACCGCCGCCACGCCGTGGCGTGCGGCCACCTCGGCGAGCGCGCCCTCGTATGTTTCACGGGAAACCAGGTTGTACTGCACCTGGAGGGCCACGTACTTCGCCAGCCCCGACGCGTCGGAGAACTCCAGCGAGGCCGCCAGCCGCTCGGCGGAGATGTTCGACGCGCCGATCTCGCGGACCTTGCCCTCCTTCACCAGCCCGTCCAGCGTCGTGATGACCTCCTCGACCGGCACCGACGGGTCGTCGAAGTGGGTGTAGTAGAGGTCGATGCGGTCGGTGCGCAGCCGTCGCAGCGACTCCTCGGCACCGGTTCTGATGGCGGCCGCGGACAGCCCGCGCGGCTCCGGATGCCCGCCGCCCACCTTCGTCGCGACGACGACGTCGTCGCGGTGGCCGCGCGCGGCCAGCCACGCGCCGATGATGGTCTCGGACTCGCCGCCCCGGTGGCCCGGCACCCATGCGGAGTAGATGTCCGCCGTGTCGACGAAGTTGCCGCCGGCGTCCGCGTAGGCGTCGAGGACGGCGAACGACTCCTTCTCGTCGGCCGTCCAGCCGAAGACGTTACCGCCCAGGGCCAGGGGGTGGACCTCCAGGCTGCCGATACCGATCGTCATCGCCCGCCTCCTTCCGGTGCCGGCTAGTCCGCCGGCGCCGGGGCGGGCAGGGGTTCCGGGGGGCTGACCGACAGGGGCGCGGCGATGTCCTCGAGGGAGCGGCCCTCGGCGCGTACGGCCAGGAACGCCGCGACCACACCGCCCAGGCACATCAGCGCCGCGCCGATGGCGAAGGCCAGCACCGTGTCGCCGACGACGCCGCCGCGGGTCAGCGACGCGAAGAGCAGCGGGCCGCTGATGCCGCCCGCCGCCGTGCCCACCGCGTAGAAGAAGGCGATGGCCATGGCCCTGGTCTCCATCGGGAAGATCTCGGAGACGGTGAGGTACGCGCTGCTGGCGCCCGCCGACGCGAAGAACAGCACGACGGCCCAGCAGGCGGTGAGCGTGACCGCGTTCAGCCGGCCGGCGCCGAACAGCCACGCCGTGCCGAACAGCAGCAGCCCGGCCAGCAGGTACGTCGACGTGATCATGATGCGCCGGCCGAGGGTGTCGAACAGCTTCCCCAGGAACAGCGGCCCGAGGAAGTTGCCGACCGCTATCACGGCGAAGAAGTAGCCGGTGGACGACGTGGAGACGCCGAAGAACCGGGTGAGGATGGCGCCGAAGCCGAAGGTGATGGCGTTGTACAGGAACGCCTGGCCGATGAAGAGCGCAAGGCCGAGCACCGCGCGCCGGCGGTAGTCGGAGAACACCGTGCGGGCGATGTCGCGGAAGCCGAAGCTGTGCCGCTCCCGGATGGTGAAGCGGCCCTTCGCGGGCGGCAGCGGCTCTCCCTTCTCGGCGACGACCCGCTTCTCGATGGCCGTGACCAGCCGTTCCGCCTCCTCGCCGCGGCCGTGGATGAACAGCCAGCGTGGACTCTCCGGCACGTGCCGGCGGACGAAGAGGATCATCATGCCGAGGATGACGCCCAGGCCGAACGTCAGCCGCCAGCCGATGTCCTTGGCGAAGATGCTGGTGTCGAGCATGAGGATCGACAGCAGCGAACCGGCGATCGCGCCGAGCCAGAAGCTGCCGTTGATGATGATGTCGACGCGGCCCCGGTAGGCGGCCGGGATCAGTTCGTCGATGGCGGAGTTGATCGCCGCGTACTCGCCGCCGATGCCGAAGCCGGTCATGAAGCGGAAGGCGAAGAACCACCAGGAGGAGTAGGAGAGGGCGGTCAGCGCCGTCGCGCTCAGGTACACGGCGAGCGTGACCATGAACAGCCGTTTCCGGCCGAACAGGTCCGTCAGCCGGCCGAAGAAGAGCGCGCCCGAGCAGGCTCCCGCCACATACAGCGCAGCGGCCACACCGGTCACGCCGCCGGACGTGATCGGCAGGCCGCTGCCCTGTTCGGAGAGGCGGCCGGCGATATTGCCGACGACCGTCACCTCCAGGCCGTCGAGCACCCAGACGGTCCCGAGCCCGATCACGACCGTCCAGTGCCAGCGTGACCAGGGCAAGCGGTCGAGGCGGGCGGGAACGGAGGTCGTGACCGTTCGCGGCGTCCTCGGCGACTCTGGGGTCCTCGGGCTCGTCGTCGTCACATGCTCTGATTTCCCGGTCATCGGCAGAACATTCCCGGCACAACCGGTCGGACTGCTACATAACCCGGCTGCCTCGTTGCGCTTGCGGCGCGCGCCGGGCCCGCACTCGCGCCGTGCACGGCCCGCACGCCCCCCTCCACCGGGCCCCTACGGGCCTACGGGTCCAGCCCCCTCCCCCGCAGCCAGCCCAGCGGGTCCACCGGGCCGCCGCCGCCCGGCCGCACCTCCAGGTGCAGGTGGGGCCCGGTGACGTTGCCGGTCGCCCCGACCCGGCCGATCACCGTGCCGGGCGCCACCGGCCCGGACGTGACGACCATGGAGGAGAGGTGGCAGTACCAGACCTCGGTACCGTCCTCGAGCGTCTGCACGATCCGGTAGCCGTACGCGCCGGCCCAGCCCGCCGACGTCACCCTGCCCCCGCTCACCGCCTTGACCGGCGTACCGGTCGGCGCGGCGAAGTCCTCGCCGGTGTGGCGCGCCGACCAGTGGCTGCCGGCCTGCCCGAACCCGGCGGTGAGCGTGTACGCGCCCACGGGGAGCGTGTACGTGGCATACGGGCCCCCGGCGAGCGCCCGCGTGCCGGCGGGGGCTGTGCGGGGGGCGGCGCGCGGTGCGGTACGCGGGGCGGCGCGCGGTGGTGTGTGCGGGGCCGTACGCGGCGCGGGCGCCGCCCGGTGCTGGGCCTGGGCCTGGGGCTGGTGCTGCGTCGTGCGGTGCTGGGGGGCCTTCCGTGGCGGGGGTGGGGCGGCGGCCGGCTTCCGGGTGACGGCCGCGTTCCGGGCAGGGGCCGCCGCCCGGGCCTTCCGGGCCTTCTCCTTGGCGGTGGCCTGCTGAGCCGCCGCCGTCCGCGCCCGGTGCTCCTCCGCTCTCTCCGCCGCCGCCTTCCGCTGCTGCTCCGCCGCCGTGTGGAAGGCGCTCCGCCGCAGCGACTCGTCGGCCTCCGTCCGCTGCCGTTCGGCCTGTTGCAGGATGCGCACCCGCAACGCCTCACCGGCGTCGGCGGTGCTGAACACGACCTCCACGACCGGCGTGTCGGCCGGTACCACCACCTCGCGGGCCGGCAGGGTGCGCGGCCCGGGCGTCCGCTGGGCGACGTTCGCCGAGGGGGCCGGGTCCCCCGGCCGGCCCTGGGCCCCGGCGGCCTCGGCCACGCCGCCGGCGCCGACCGCCGCGATGACGCCGACGCCCAGCGCCGCACCACCGCGCGCCACCGAACCGCCGCGCTGTTTGGGCGCGCGGTGCCGGCCGCGCGCGGGCCGGCCGTCGCCCCGAGAGGAGAGGCCGACGGGAGGAGAGGGGTCGCCGAGGTGAGGCGACAGGGAAGACGGGGGACACGGAGGAGACGGGGAAGACGGGGAATCGGGGCGGCGGACGGGGGAACCTCCGCCGGGGGCAAGGTCGTTGGACGTCACAGGAGGAGCACTCCTTCCTGCCGCCTTCCGGCGGCACGACGACCGTGCTGCGTTTCCGCTGAGTTTCCGCGTTGTCGAACGCTAATGGACCCGCGGGGCCGGTGGCAGCCGAACGGGTGAATGCGCCGGGCGAACGCGCGCCGCGCACCGTGGCACTGACGAGGCGTCAGTGGCGGTACGGCCGTCAGTCGGTGCGCCCCGCCTGCACGCGGACCGCACGGGAGGGCGTACGGGCCGTCGTCTGTGCGAGGGCGCTGCCGACGACGGCGGGGCGGTGCCGGCCGTCGCCGCGCCGGATGGCGAGCAGAGCCATGTCGTCGGCGGCCCGCCCGCCGGCATGCCGGGCCACGTCGGCCGTCAGCGCGTCCAGCAGCGCCTCGGGGTTGCGGAACTGCCGGCCGTGCAGCAGCCCCTGCGGGTCGTAGAACGAGCCGTCCGCGTCCCGGGCCTCGGTGACCCCGTCGGTGAAGAGCAGCAACGTCGCGCCCGCCGGGAAGGCGCACTCCGTCACCTTGTCCGGCCACGTGCCGAGCTCCCCCATGCCCAGCGGCAGGGCGGGGGCGGCTCCGGACACCTCGCGGGCGCGGCCGTCCGGGTGCAGGAGGAGGGGCGCCGGGTGGCCGCGGTTGACCATGCGCAGCACCGAGCCGCCGGGCGGCACCTCGGCCAGGACCGCGGTGGTGAAGCCCTCGGCCGCATCCAGGCTCGGGCGCCGTGCGCCCTCCCGTTGCAGTGCGCGCTCCAGGCGCGCGGCGAGCCCCTCCAGCGTGCGCTCCTGCTCCGCCGCCTCCCGGAACGCGCCGATGACCACCGCCACCGCCTCGACCGCGCCCAGCCCCTTGCCGCGGACGTCGCCGACGATGACGCGTACGCCGTGCGGGGTGTCCTGCACCGCGTACAGGTCACCGCCGATGCGGGCGTCTGCCTCCGCCGCGACGTACCGGGCCGCCACGCGCAGCCCGCTGATGCGCGCCGGGGGCGCGGGCAGGACGGCCAGCTGCGCCGCCTCCGCGATGCAACGCGCCGAGGCGAGCTTCCGCACGCTGCTGCGCACGATCCGGTTGATGCAGAGCGCCAGCACGCCGACGGTCAGCTCCGTCACCACCTCCGTCAGCGACTCCCCCACCTCCGGCGCCGGCCGGACGAAGGCCAGGACGACCGTGGCGGCCAGCGCGGCCAGCGCCGCGCCGAGCGTGGCGCGGCCGGCGAGCAGCGCGGCGGCGACGAGCGGGGCGGAGATGAAGAACGGGGCGGACGAGTACTTCGCCGGCGTCAGCAGGTCGAAGAGGACGCCGCCGGCGATGAGCGCGGCGGGCAGCCAGCGCACGAGGCCCCGGAGCGGATGCACGGGGAGCCGGTCCGGGCGGACCGCGGGTCCGTTTCGCTTCCCCACCGTGCGCACGCTCTCCTCACGAGGCCCACCAGGTCACCAGGTCACCGGACGACGCACCGAACCCGGGGCGAGCCTTGGGCACGGGGCGACTGTCCGCACCTACCTTGGCGGCTGTCGCTTGCGCTGGCGAATCGGCGTTCGGCCGTGTGGGGGAAGGGTGCGGCGGAGAGCTGCCGCGCGGGTGGGTCACCTGCGTGCCCACCCGCTGCTCACCCGCTGGTCACCCTCGTCACCCGGCGCTCAGCGGCCGCGGCCGCCGTCGCCCGCGCCGGGGCGCGGCGCGCCGGCCCGCTGACCGCCGCCGGGAGCGGCACGGCGCCGGCGGCGATGCGCGGCACCCGCGGCCGGGGCGGCGGTGGGGGCGGCGGAGGACAGCTTGTTCCGCGCCGGGCGGCCGGTCTGCCGGTTCTCGTCGCGGCTCTGCTGCTGCCCGGTCGCCTTGCCGGACGCCTTGCCGGACGTACGGCCGGACGGACGGGCGGAGGCACTGCCCCCGCGCCCGCCACCGCGCCCGTTGCCGTTGCCGTTGCCGTTGCCGTTGCCGTTGCCGGCCACGTTCCCGTTGCTGCTCCCGTTCCCGTTGCCGTTCCCGGAGAGGCCCTCGGCCCGGGCGGCGCTGCCGCGGCCCCGCGAGCGGCGCTTGGCCGAAGCCGCCTTGGGCGCCGGCGCGGGCGCCGGAGCGTCGATCGTCACCGGCACACCGCTCGGCTCCCGCGCGCCCGTGATGCGCGCCAGCTCCGGAGCCTGCGCCGTCACCGAGGCGACCCCCGGCTTGATCTTCGCCGTCGCCATCATCCGGCTCGTCTCGCGGCGCTGCTCGGGCAGCACCAGCGTGACGACCGTGCCCGTCTCGCCCGCGCGGGCGGTGCGCCCGCCGCGGTGCAGGTAGTCCTTGTGGTCGGCCGGCGGGTCGACGTTCACGACGAGGTCGAGGCCGTCGATGTGGATGCCGCGCGCCGCGACGTTCGTCGCGATCAGCGCGGTCACGTGCTCGGTGCGGAACCGCTCCAGCGTCCGGTCGCGCTGCGGCTGGCTCTTGCCGCCGTGCAGCGCCGCGGCCCGGACGCCCTGCGACAGCAGCCGCTTCACCAGCCGGTCGGCACCGCGCTTGGTGTCGACGAACATGATGACGCGGCCCTCGCGGGCGGCGATCGACGTGACCACGGCCTTCTTCACGGTCACGTCGGCGACGTGCAGCAGGTGGTGGTCCATGGTGACGACGGCGCCCGCCGAGGGGTCGACGGAGTGCGTCACGGGGTCGGTGAGGAACCGGCGCACGAGCCGGTCCACGTCACGGTCGAGGGTGGCGGAGAACAGCATGCGCTGCCCGTCCGGGCGCACCTGGTCGAGCAGCCGCGTGACCTGCGGCAGGAAGCCCATGTCGGCCATCTGGTCGGCCTCGTCGAGCACCGTCACGGCCACCCGGCCGAGCCCGCAGTCGCCGCGCTGGATCAGGTCGGCGAGCCGGCCCGGCGTGGCCACGACCACGTCGACGCCGCGGGCCAGGGCCTGGGCCTGGCGGTTGATGGACACGCCGCCGACGACCGTGGTGGTGCGCAGGCCGAGCGCGTTCGCGTAGGGCTGGAGGGCGTCGGTGACCTGCTGGGCCAGCTCGCGCGTCGGCACGAGGACGAGGCCGAGCGGCTGCCCCCGGTCGGCGCGCGTGCCCGCCGCGACGAAACCGGCGGTGCGGGTGAGGAGCGCGAGGCCGAAGGCGAGGGTCTTGCCCGATCCCGTGCGGCCGCGGCCCAGGACGTCCCGGCCGGCCAGCGAGCTGGGCAGCGTGGCGGCCTGGATGGGGAACGGCTCGGTGACGCCCTCGCGGGCGAGCGCGTCGAGCAGGGTCTCGGGGAGGCCGAGACCGGCGAAGGAGCTGGGCATAAGGGGACCTTCCCTCATGGGGTGCGGGCCCCCTGGGGTGGACGAACGGGGTACGGGTGCGTCGCGGGACGCGGGTGACGCGTACGGGCCGTACGCGTACGGGTGTGACAACGGGGCCCGCACGCACGCAGTGGCGTTGCGGGCCCCGGTGTACGGGGCGAGGTCATGCGGCGACCTCGCGCTGCGTCACAGGGTGACGATGTTCTCCGCCTGCAGGCCCTTCTGGCCCTGGGTGACGTCGAACTGGACCTTCTGGCCCTCGATGAGCTCGCGGAAGCCGGTGGAGGCAATGTTCGAGTAGTGGGCGAAGACGTCGGCGCCGCCGCCGTCCTGCTCGATGAAGCCGAAGCCCTTCTCCGCGTTGAACCACTTCACGGTGCCAGTCGCCATGTCCGTTTCTCCTTCTTGAATGGGTGGGTTCCCGGACCGGTAAGACCGGCGAAAACAAAAATGCGCCTTCGGCTACATGGCCGAGGCGCACACAAGTTCATGGGTACCACAACTGCAACTTCGATTCAGCGTAGCACGGGCATTCGGCGCTGTGGGGCGGTACGTGGGCGGGATCACGTACCGCCGGACGTACCGCCGGATGCACTGCCGGGCGTACCGCCGGATCGCGTGCCACGCGCCCGGCGCGCGCCCCGCCCGCGCGCGCCCCGGCGTCCGGCCCTATAACTCCACCCCCTGCGCCCGTGCGTGCCGGTCGGCCGCGACCTCGGCCTCCGCCTCGTCGAGGTAGACCTCGCACACGAGCCGGCCGTCGGCGGTCATGTTGTGCTCCAGCTCCCACAGGCTGACCTCGCCGCCGCCCTCCAGCAGGAAGGCGTGCTCGTAGAAGCGGCACCAGGTGGCGTCCCGCCCGGGGCCGCGCCGCCTCGGCTTGGTGATCAGCGCGATGTGGTGGCCGAGCGCGCCCTGCAGCAGCTCGCGCACCACCTCCCCCGGGCCGTCGGCGTTCTCCGCCCGGCGCAGGAGCCGGCGCGCGTGGTCGGGCGACGCCTCCGAGACGTACTCCCGGCGCGGCCGGGTCGGGCCCATGGCGAGCAGCAGTTCCTCCGCGAGCCAGGCGGGCAGCTCCTCGGCCTCGCTGTCGGGCCCGATGCCCCCGCCGCCGATGCGGTCGTGCACCCGGCGCTCGGCGGCCTCCAGCGCGCTCTCGTGCACATACAGCTCGTAGACGTAGTGCTCCTCCGGGCCCGTGTCGTGCTCCAGCTCGTACAGCAGCAGGCTGCTGCCGTCGGCGAGCAGGAAGATGTGCCGGTAGGTGTTGCAGCGCAGGGGCCGGTCGTCGTCGTTGCGCTGCCGGTAGGAGCGGAGCTCGGCCTGGTGCATCAGGGCGGTGCGCAGCCGGGCCAGGACGGGCTCGCCGATCTCGAAGCCGTTCTGGGCGCGGCCCAGCAGCTGCTCGACGTGCTCGCCGTGCTCGCCATGGGCGGCGCTCCCGCGGTCGTGCTCGTCCTCGCCCCCGCCCGCTCGCGTCTTCGCCATGCCCGTCGACCTCCCGACCCTTCGCCGCGCGATCGCCGCGCGACCCGAAACGACACCCCTCCCCGCGCACTTACCGTAGCGGCGCGAACACGGGCGCGGGGCGGAGTTTTCACCAACTGCCCGCCGGGGGGCGGCATCCGGCCGCGGCCCGCCCCGCGGCCGGTCAGGGCTCGCCGGCGGGGGAAGCGATGCGGGCACCGGCCCACCAGCCCGCCGCGGCCAGCGCCGACAGCAGCAGTCCGGCGACGACGAAGGAGTGCGCGGGCGCGGCGTCGACGGCGAACGGCAGTACGAGATGGCCGGCGGTGGCCGCCGTACGGCTGACGGTCTGGTCGACGGTCAGCAGCCGCAGCCGCTGCGCCGGCCCGAACCGCGACAGCCGGGCCCGCAGCGTGACGGCGGCGACGGGCAGCAGCAGCCCGGAGGAGGCGCACAGCAGGACGACGAGGACGAGCGAGCCGGCGACGCCGAGGCCGGCCAGCGACAGCCCGGAGACGACCCAGGCCAGGCAGTACGTGCGCAGCCAGGGGCCGCGGCGCGGCAGGTGCCCGGTGAGCAGGTTGCCGACGAGCCCGCCGGCGGCGGTGGCGGCGAGGGCGAGCCCGTATCCGGCCACGCCCTGCCCGAAGCGGGTGACGAGCATGGGCGGCAGCCCGACGGTGGAGACGGCGCCGGCGAACAGGGCGGCGCCGTGCAGGACGACGGCGATGCCGATGCGCGGGTGCGCCCGCAGGAGGGGCCAGGCGCGCACGGCGAGCACGCGCGCGCCGGAGCGCGGGCGATGACCGGGGCCTGGGCGGCGGCCGAGGACTGGGCGGTGACCGGGGCGCGGGCTGTGACCCAGGGGCGGCAGTACGGGTACGGGGCGCGGGAGGAGGCGTACGCGCCGTAGCGAGCGGAGGAGGCGCCGGGGGGAGGCGGCGCGGGCGGCGCGCAGGAGGCCCTCCAGGGCGCGCAGGCCGCGAGCGCCCCGCGAGCCGACGCCCGCTCCCGCGCTCACGCCCCCGCCCGCCCCCGCACCCGTCCCCGTGCGCGTCCCCGTGCGCGCCCCCGTGCGCGCCCCCGCACCCCTGGCGCTCCCCGTCACGCGCTGGCGGGCGAGCCAGTGGAGGGCGAGGGCCGAGACGGCGAACGTGAAGCCGTCGATGGCGAAGAGGTGGATCTCCGAGACGAGCAGCAGGAGCGCGCCGACGCTGCCCTGGCCGGCGGCGGCCGCGATGCGGGCGGTGAGGTCGAAGAGGGAGCTGACCTGTTCGACCTCGGCGGGCGAGACGAGCTGGGGTATGAGGGCGCCGAGGTTGGGGTCGAAGACGGCGCTGAGGGTGCCGAGCAGCAGCACCATGACGAGCAGGAGGGTGAGCCCGGCCGGGTCGGGGGACCAGAGGAGCGGCAGGGCGGCGGCGACGAGGGCGCGGACGGCGTCCACCCAGGCCAGCGAGCGCCAGCAGGAGAACCAGGCGACGACGGAGCCGGCGCCGCCGACGACGACGTACGGCACGGATTCGACGGCGGCGACCAGCCCCATGAGCGAGGACGAGCCGGTGGCGTCGTAGACGACCCACATGGCGGCGAGGGCATAGAGCCGGTCGCCGAGCACGGACAGGGTCATGGACAGCCAGAGCACCCGTACGCGCCGGCAGCGCAGCAACCGCACGTGTCTCATGCGATATGCCTCATGGCGCATGCCTCACGGCGTCTTACCTCCGGCACTTCCGGTCCCCGGGGGCGCACACCCTAGGGCCGGCCGGGCCGGCGGCCTTCCGGCATTCCTCCGCAAACCCGGACCAGTACCGGCGCGCCACCACCCGCACGGGTCGCACCGTTCGCCCGCCGTCTCACCAGGCGGACCCCGGCCCCCCGCGGGCGCCGGGCGGGCCCGGCGCCCGCTCGCCCGGGTGACCCCTCGGCACCACCGCTCGCCCATCCGGGGACGTGGCGCGCGCCACACGAGGCTGTGACGCCATAGAGTTACGGGTGCATTGCTCTGCGTATCGACGGGTTCGACTGGTACGGCGGGTTTGTACGTTCCTGGGCGTCCCTGGGCGTTCCTGACGGGCGTGAGCGCGATGTGGACATTTCAGGACGCGAGGGATCGGCGCCGCCGGCCTTCCTTCGTCCTGCTGAGGTGAACAGGAGGTTCCCAGTGGCGAAGGCGAAGTTCGAGCGGACGAAGCCGCACGTCAACATCGGCACCATCGGTCACATCGACCACGGCAAGACCACCCTTACCGCGGCGATCACCAAGGTGCTCCACGACGCCTACCCCGACCTCAACCAGGTCTCGGCCTTCGAGAACATCGACAAGGCCCCCGAGGAGCGGCAGCGCGGCATCACCATCTCCATCGCGCACGTCGAGTACCAGACGGAGCAGCGGCACTACGCGCACGTCGACTGCCCGGGCCACGCGGACTACATCAAGAACATGATCACCGGTGCGGCGCAGATGGACGGCGCCATCCTGGTGGTCGCCGCGACCGACGGCCCGATGCCGCAGACAAAGGAGCACGTGCTCCTCGCCCGCCAGGTCGGCGTCCCGTACATCGTGGTGGCGCTGAACAAGGCCGACATGGTCGACGACGAGGAGATCCTGGAGCTCGTCGAGCTGGAGGTCCGCGAACTGCTCAGCGAGTACGAGTTCGACGGCGACGGGGCTCCGGTCGTCAAGGTCTCCGCGCTGAAGGCGCTGGAGGGCGACGAGAAGTGGGGCAAGTCGGTCCTGGACCTGATGACAGCGGTCGACGAGGCGATCCCGCAGCCGGAGCGCGAGACGGACAAGCCGTTCCTGATGCCGGTCGAGGACGTCTTCACGATCACCGGCCGCGGCACGGTGGTCACGGGCCGGATCGAGCGCGGGGTGCTGCGCGTCAACGAGGAGGTCGAGATCATCGGCATCCGCGAGCAGTCGACGAGGACGACCGTCACCGGCATCGAGATGTTCCGCAAGCTGCTCGACGAGGGCCAGGCCGGTGAGAACGTCGGCCTGCTGCTGCGCGGC
The DNA here is from genome assembly GCF_014654785.1 of Streptomyces mashuensis. Lineage (GTDB taxonomy): Bacteria > Actinomycetota > Actinomycetes > Streptomycetales > Streptomycetaceae > Streptomyces > Streptomyces mashuensis. The sequence continues at coordinate 461,280 of NZ_BNBD01000004.1, read as the reverse complement.
ATCAAGCGCGAGGACGTCGAGCGCGGCCAGTGTGTGATCAAGCCGGGTTCGGTGACGCCGCACACGGAGTTCGAGGGGCAGGCGTACATCCTGTCGAAGGAGGAGGGCGGCCGCCACACCCCCTTCTTCAACAACTACCGCCCGCAGTTCTACTTCCGTACGACGGACGTGACGGGCGTGGTGACGCTGCCGCAGGACAAGGAAATGGTCATGCCGGGCGACAACACGGCGATGTCGGTGCAGCTGATCCAGCCGGTCGCGATGGAGGAGGGCCTGAAGTTCGCCATCCGCGAGGGCGGGCGCACCGTCGGCGCCGGCCAGGTCACGAAGATCACGAAGTAGCCGGCGGAGGGCGGGAACGGGACCGCACCGGACCCGGCCAGAGGACCCTGGAGCCGACCGGCCGCCCCGTTCCCAACCGACACGCTAGCGCCCGCCCCACGACCGGGTCCGCAACCGGAACGGCGTGGCGGCAGGAATCCCGAACCCGGCCGCCGGCGCCCTCAGCGCGGTTCCCCCAGGGCCGCCAGGATCTCGTCCACCGTGTGGGTGAAGAGCGGTTCCGGGTCGGTGAGGGCGAAGTCGAGATGGCCGAAGACCTCGACGGCCACGGTTCCGTAGAGGCGCGTCCAGCAGGCGACGAAGACGTAGATGACGTCCAGCGGCACGGGCGCGCCGGAGAGGTGCTCGCGGACCTCCTCCAGCTGGGCCGCCCAGGACGGGTCCAGGCCGGTGGGCGGACGGATGCCGCCCTTGCGCCAGAGCTCGACCATCAGGCCGAGGAGCACGCCGCCGAAGCGCCAGCCCGAGTCGTGCGCCACCGTGCCGGGCGTGGTGTCGGCGTCCGCGACGGGCTTGGCGAACAGCAGCCCGAACTCGCGGGGGTGGGCCAGCGCCCAGGCGCGCAGTTCGTGGCACACCTCGCGCAGCTGCCGCCCGGGTCCGGCGGCCGGGTGCCGGTCCCGGGCGGCGGCCAGGGCGTCGGCGAGCTCGTCGTAGAGCGACGAGGTCAGCGCCTGGACCAGCTCCCGGTGGCCGGCGTAGTAGCGGTACAGGGCCGGCGCGGTCATCCCCATCTCGCGGGCGATCGCGCGCAGCGTGACGGCGCCCGGCCCCTCCTCGACCAGCAGCCGCCTGCCGGTGCGCAGGATCTCGGCCAGCGCCTCCTCACGGACGCGGTGCCGGCGCCCGCCGACGGCGGTGCGCGGAGTGCGCGGAGTGCTCGACACGGCCGGCCGCCCCTTTCCGCTCGCTCACTTGACAAAGTTAACGGGTTTCACTTTACCCTACGGCCTGAAAGTTAACGCCGTTAACTCGTTAACCGACTCATGTCCCGGGGGTCCCCATGAAGTACGGCATCGTCCTCACCTACACCGTCACCCCGCGCTGGCTCGCCCTCTCCCGCGAGCAGCGCAACACCCTGCGCGAGACCCACCTGGAGCCGGTCTTCGCCGCCCACGCCGGCCGGGTCACCGCACGCTTCTACGACGCCGAGGCGTTCAACGGCCGGTTCTCGGACTTCGCCGTGCTGGAGACCGACGACCTGGGCGCGTACTACTTCCTGATCGAGGCACTGCGGGACACCCCGATCGTCGCCGAGGGCTACCTGACCTTCAACGACGTGCTGCTGGGGGTCGAGGACGGCTTCCACGCGTACGAGCGGGCCCTGGCCGGCGAGGCCGGCGCGCGGTGAGCACGGGGGCGGCCTGACGCCGTAGGGGCGCCGGAGGCCCGGCCGGTGCGCGAGATGCGACCGGTCGCGGGGACATGGGGGACGCCGCTTTCCCCGCGATGCTGCCGCCCTCAAGTTCGGGGACGGCCAGGTTCGGGGGCCTGCCGGACGGGAAGTGTCAGGGCATGGCGCCAAGCGGAAGGGGGAGGACATGACGCTGCTCGACCTCCAGGCCCTGGTGGCGGACGACGAACACGGAGACGCGCTGTTCTTGTCGCGGAGCGACGAGCCCAGCAATTTGAGCATCGTTCTGTGCCAGGACGACTGACGGGCCATAGCGGGTGCTCCGGACGACTGGAGCACCCGAGGTCGGGGGCGCCCTCGACAGCGCCACTGTGGCCGTTCCGCAGCCGGCCGCACCCGGACGCCGCGTGATCTGCGTCGCGCGGCGGCGATCTCCACAAGATCAAGGAGATGCTGCGGCACACCACCATCACGCCGATCTCGGATAGCTGCACGAGGCTGCTGCCGGAGACCGACGGGGAAGTCGCGGAGAACGCCGCGTGCCTGGCGCCCCGGGCCCGCTCGGCCGGTAACCCCGACGCTGCCGGGCTCACTTCGGGCTCACATGAGGCCCCAGACATGTCTTCGCCCCGGCTGGAGAAACCCAGCCGGGGCGAGAAGATGCAGGTCAGAGACGGTGTCGCGACCTCATCGGGCGGTAGGCCGTGTGGGACTCGAACCCACAACCAATGGATTAAAAGTCCACTGCTCTGCCAATTGAGCTAACGGCCCGTACACCGCAGCATAGCCCGGACCGCCGCCGGAGCCGGAGTCGTTGTGGGTCACACACGTGTCCGGGGCGGTCACGCACGAGGGCCCGTGCGGCGTGGAACGCCGTACGGGCCCTCATATCAGCTGGTGGTGTCAGCCGTTGCGCTTCCAGCGCGGCTTGTCGGTGCGGCGGTCGAAGGACGAGCCGCCGCGGTGGTCGTCCCGACGGCCGTACGGGCGGTCGGCGTTGCCGGAGCGGAAGCCGCCGGAGGGGCGGTGGTCGTCGCGGCGGTCGCGGTTGTACGGACGGTCGCTGCCACCGGAGCGGAAGCCGCCGCCCACGCGGTCGTCACGGCGCTCCTCGCGGCGGAAGCCACCGTCGCGACGGTCGTCCCGGCGGAAACCGCCACGGTCGTCACGGCGCTCGTCCCGGCGGAAGCCGCCACGGTCGTCGCGACGGTCCTCACGGCGGAAGCCACCGCGGTCGTCACGGCGGTCGTCGCGACGGTCGTCCCGGCGGAAGCCGCCACGGTCGTCACGGCGCTCCTCGCGGCGGAAGCCGCCACGGTCGTCACGGCGCTCCTCGCGGCGGAAGCCACCGCGGTCCTCGCGACGGTCGTCACGGCGGAAGCCGCCACGGTCGTCGCGACGGTCGTCACGGCGGAAGCCACCGCGGTCGCCGCGGTCCCGGTCGCGGTCCTCGCGGCCCGGCTGGGACGGGATGCGCGGGGCGGCGGCCGCGGCCTCGGCGCGGGCCTCGGCCTCGGCCTCCTTCGCCGCCTCGGCCGCGGCGACCTCGGCGGCCGCGGCCAGGGCCTCGTCCGGGTCCTCGCCGCGCTCGCGGGCGGCGCGGGCCAGGAGGCGGTCGGCCTCCTCGCGGAGCTCGGTGGCGCGGCGCTGGGCGCGCTCCAGGGCGCGGGTCAGGTCGCGCAGCTCGCGCTCGGCCTGCTTGGCGGCGTTGGCGGCGGAGTCGGCCTGGACCTCGGTCAGGGAGCGGGCGCCGGTGATGCGGGCGACGTCCTCGTCGAAGGCGCCGGCGCCGCCGACGATGTGGCGCGAGGCGTCGACGCCCGCGTCCTCCATCAGGCGGAAGATCTGGCGGCGCTGGTGCGGCAGGGCCAGGGAGACCACGGTGCCGGACTGGCCGGCGCGGGCGGTGCGGCCCGAGCGGTGCAGGTAGTCCTTGTGGTCACCGGCCGGGTCCACGTTCAGCACCAGGTCGATGCCGTCGACGTGGATGCCGCGGGCGGCGACGTCGGTGGCGACCAGGACGTTGACCTGGCCGGCCTTGAAGTTCTCCAGGACCCGGGTGCGGGCGCCCTGCGTCATGCCGCCGTGCAGCGCGTCGGCGCGCACACCGGCGTCGAGCAGCTGCTCGGCGACGCGGTCGGCACCCATCTGGGTGCGGACGAAGATGATCGTGCGGCCCTTGCGGGCGGCGATGGCGGCCGTGACCGGCGCCTTGTCCTTCGGCTTCACCACGAGCACGTGGTGGGTCATCGTGGTGACCGCGCCGGCCGACGGGTCGACCTCGTGCGTGACGGGGTCGACGAGGTAGCGTTTGACCAGGGTGTCGATCTCGTTCTCCAGCGTCGCGGAGAACAGCAGGCGCTGGCCGCCCGGCGGCACCAGGTCGAGGATCTCGGTGACCTCGGGCAGGAAGCCCATGTCGGCCATCTGGTCGGCCTCGTCGAGGACGGCGATCTGCACCTTGTCCAGGGAGGCGGCGCCGCGCTCGATCAGGTCGCGGAGGCGGCCGGGGGTGGCCACGAGGATGTCGACGCCGCGCTCCAGGGCGTGGATCTGGTTGCCCATGGACGTACCGCCGCAGACGACCTTCATCTTCAGGCCGAGCACGTCGCCGTACGGCTGGAGGGCGTCGGCGACCTGCATCGCCAGCTCGCGGGTCGGGGTGAGGATCAGGCCGCGCGGGCGCTTGCGCTCGGTGTGGCCGTCGGCCAGCACGGACAGCAGCGGCAGGCCGAAGGAGAGGGTCTTGCCGGAGCCGGTGCGGCCGCGGCCCAGGATGTCCTTGCCGGCCAGGGCGTCCGGGATGGTCGCGGCCTGGATCGGGAAGGGCGTGGTGACACCGTTCTGCGCGAGCTTGCGGACGACGGCCTCGTCCAGGCCCAGGTCGGCGAAGGTGATCTGCGGCTCGGTGGGCTCGGCGGTCTCGGTGGGCTCGACGGCCTCGGCGGCCGGAGCGGTCTCGATGGCCTCGGTGACCTCGACGAGCTCGGCGGTCTCGACGGCCTCGGGCATGGCGGTGGTGTCAGGGGAAATGGACATGCGAAATGCGAAAACCTTCCGGAGTTTCGGCACGCGCCCAGTACTCCGTGTCGGCTTCACAAATGACCGCCTCGATGCGGTCAGCCACGGCAAGGTAAGGAACGCGCCACACGACGCGCTTCTCACAGGGCGCCGGGCAAATGGGATCAAACGATCTGCCACCATACGCACTCCTGGGCCCGGAGCGCAAGCCCCCCAGGTCGGAGGGGCCGGACGGGTTACGGCGGCGGGTTACGGCGACGGGTTACGACGACTGCCCCGGACCCGGCTGCGAGGGCGGCTGCGTCGTGGGGGGCTGCTGCGAGGGCGGGGTCGGCGGCGCCTGGGTGACCGGGGGCTGGGTGGGCGGCTGGGAGGGCGCCGGCGGCCGCGCCGGGCCCTGCGTGGCCGGCGCCGGGCCGGCCGTCGGCCGGGACGGCCCGGCGGGCTTCCCGGCCCGCCCCGGCGGCGGGGAGCTCTCCGCCGCCGACGGGCTCGCCGACGGCGTACCGGAGCGGCCGCCCTTCGCCGCGGGGCTGCCGCTCGCCCCGCCCTTCGCCGCCTTGTTGTCGGCCCGGCCCGGCCGGCCGCCCGGCATCCGCAGGCCCCCGTCGGGGTCCGAGCCCGCCTCGCGGTGCCTGGCCGCCTCCGAGGGCGAGGGGTGTCCCGGGTCGCTCACGCTCATGCACCCGCCCAGGGCCAGGGTGGCCGCGGCCACGGCCGCGAGCCGGGTGAACGCTGTCGCGTGCGCTGAGGGTGCGCGCAGGGGTGGGCGCATGGGTGGGACCGCCTTCTGATGCAGGGGACATGCCCCCTGCCCAACTGGCGCCGGGCCGCGCAGGACACGCGGGCGGGGCGGCGTCCCCGTGCCCGTCAGCCGTAGCCCAGGGCGTGCAGCCGGTCGTCGTCGATGCCGAAGTGGTGGGCGACCTCGTGAACCACCGTCACCTCGACCTCCTCCACGACCTCCTCCCGCGTCGCGCACATGCGCAGCGTCGGGCCGCGGTAGATCGTGATCCGGTCGGGCAGCACCCCGGCGTACCACTCGCCGCGCTCGGTGATCGGCGTGCCCTCGTACAGGCCGAGCAGGTCGGGGTGGTCCCCCTCGGGCTCGTCCTCGACGAACACGGCGACGTTGTCCATCAGCCGCGTCAGCTCCGGCGGGATCCGGTCCAGGCCCTCGGCGACCAGTTCCTCGAACTCCTCGCGCGTCATCTCCAGCACGCCGCCATTGTCCCCGCGCGGGGCCGCCGGGACCCCTCCGGGCGGGGCCGCCGCAAACCCCGCGGCAAACCGTTTTGGCGATACCTCCTCGCATCCCATATGCTTCTCACGTCCCCGAGGCGCCGACGAGGCGCCCAGGTGGGCCATCAGCCCTCATCGTCTAGTGGCCCAGGACGCCGCCCTTTCAAGGCGGTAGCACGGGTTCGAATCCCGTTGGGGGCACCCTGGAACGTGTGCGAGACTTGTTCTCGCGCACCGACCGGATGAAGCAAGGTCCTGTGGAGCAGTTTGGAGTGCTCGCCACCCTGTCAAGGTGGAGGCCGCGGGTTCAAATCCCGTCAGGACCGCTGCGACCCTCGTGGTCGCTCGGCTGGGTAGCTCAGTTGGTACGAGCGTCCGCCTGAAAAGCGGAAGGTCGCCGGTTCGACCCCGGCCCCAGCCACAGTGAGGCCCCCATCGCGAGATGGGGGCCTCAGTGTTTTCCGGCCCGCGCCCCCTTTCCATTCCGGCCCGCCGCCCACGTCCCCGCCCCCGCCCCAAATGCGTTCGCCCCCCGCCCGGGGCTGGTGCGATGCTGGGTGGCGTATGTCTACGCAGCCTGCCACCGCCACTTTCGCCGACCTGGCCGCCCGCCTGCCCGAGCTGACGTTGCGCGACGCGCAGCGGCTGGGCCGCCGGCTGGACGGGGCGCGCCGTATCCGCAAGCCCGAGGCCAGGGCCGCCGTCCTGGCCGAGATCGCGGCGGAGACCGGCGCCGCCGAGCTGCGCGTGGCGGCCCGCCGTGCGGCCGTACCGGAGATCAGCTACCCCGAGGCGCTGCCGGTCAGCCAGAAGAAGGACGACATCCTCCGGGCGATACGCGACCACCAGGTCGTGATCGTCGCGGGTGAGACGGGTTCGGGCAAGACCACCCAGATCCCCAAGATCTGCCTGGAGCTGGGCCGCGGCGTACGGGGTGTGATCGGTCACACCCAGCCGCGCCGGATCGCCGCCCGTACGGTGGCGGAGCGCGTGGCCGAGGAGCTGCGGACGCCGCTGGGCGAGGCGGTGGGCTGGAAGGTGCGGTTCACGGACCAGGTCGGCGACACGACCATGGTCAAGCTGATGACCGACGGCATCCTGCTGGCGGAGATCCAGACCGACCGTGACCTGCGCCAGTACGACACGATCATCATCGACGAGGCGCACGAGCGCAGCCTCAACATCGACTTCCTGCTCGGCTATCTGGCCCAGCTGCTCCCCCGGCGCCCCGACCTCAAGGTCGTGATCACGTCGGCGACGATCGACCCGGAGCGCTTCTCCCGCCACTTCGGCGATGCGCCGATCGTGGAGGTCAGCGGGCGGACGTACCCGGTGGAGGTCCGCTACCGGCCGCTCCTCGAAGAGGAGAGCGGCGACGCGGACCGCGACCAGATCACCGCGATCTGCGACGCCGTGGACGAGCTGCGCCGCGAGGGGCCGGGCGACGTCCTCGTCTTCCTCTCCGGTGAGCGCGAGATCCGCGACACGGCGGACGCGCTGGAGAAGAAGAAGCTGCCGTTCACGGAGATCCTGCCGCTGTACGCGCGGCTGTCGCACGCGGAGCAGCACCGGGTCTTCCAGCGGCCGGGCAACCAGACGCTGCACCGCATCGTGCTGGCGACGAACGTCGCCGAGACGTCGCTGACGGTGCCGGGCATCAAGTACGTGATCGACCCGGGCTTCGCCCGGATCTCGCGCTACAGCCACCGCACGAAGGTGCAGCGGCTGCCGATCGAGCCGGTCTCGCAGGCCAGCGCCAACCAGCGCAAGGGCCGCTGCGGCCGGACGAGCGACGGCATCTGCATCCGGCTGTACGCGGAGGACGACTTCCTCTCCCGGCCGGAGTTCACCGACGCCGAGATCCTGCGCACGAACCTCGCGTCCGTCATCCTCCAGATGACCGCGGCCGGCCTGGGCGACATCGAGAAGTTCCCGTTCATCGACGCGCCGGACCGGCGCAACATCAAGGACGGTGTGGCCCTGCTCCAGGAGCTGGGCGCGCTGGACCCGGAGCAGAAGGACCCGAAGAAGCGGCTGACGCCGCTGGGCCGGAAGCTGGCGCAGCTGCCGGTGGACCCGCGGCTGGCGCGGATGGTGCTGGAGGCCGACAAGAACGGCTGTGTCCGCGAGGTGATGGTGATCGCGGCGGCGCTGTCGATCCAGGACCCGCGGGAGCGGCCGGCGGAGAAGCAGCAGCAGGCCGACCAGCAGCACGCCCGGTTCAAGGACGAGACGAGCGACTTCCTCGCCTTCCTGAACCTGTGGCGGTACGTGCGCGAGCAGCAGAAGACGCTGTCGTCGTCGGCGTTCCGCCGGATGTGCAAGCAGGAGTACCTGAACTACCTGCGCATACGTGAGTGGCAGGACATCTACTACCAGCTGCGTACGGTCGCCAAGGGCATGGGCATCCACCTGTCGGAGGACGAGGCCCCGGCGGACCGTGTGCACCAGTCGCTGCTGGCGGGTCTGCTCTCCCACATCGGCCTGAAGGACACCGACAAGAACAACGAGTACCTGGGGGCGCGGAGTGCCAAGTTCGCCGTGTTCCCCGGGTCGGCGCTGTTCAAGAAGCCGCCGCGCTGGGTGATGTCGGCGGAGCTGGTGGAGACGTCCCGGCTGTGGGCGCGGGTGAACGCGCGCATCGAGCCCGAGTGGGTCGAGCCGCTGGCGCAGCACCTGGTGAAGCGCACGTACAGCGAGCCGCACTGGGAGCAGAAGCAGGCGGCGGTGATGGCGTACGAGCGGGTGACGCTCTACGGCGTGCCGATCGTGGCGCAGCGCAAGGTCACCTACGGCCGGATCGACCCGGAGACCAGCCGTGAGCTGTTCATCCGGCACGCGCTGGTGGAGGGCGACTGGCGGACGCACCACCGCTTCTTCCACGACAACCGCAAGTTGCTGGAGGAGGTCGAGGAGCTGGAGCACCGGGCCCGGCGCCGCGGCATCCTCGTGGACGACGAGACGCTGTTCGACTTCTACGACCAGCGGCTGCCGGAGCACGTGGTCTCGGGCGCGCACTTCGACTCGTGGTGGAAGCACAAGCAGCGCGAGGAGCCGCAGCTGCTCGACTTCGAGCACTCGATGCTCATCAACGAGAACGCGGAGGCGGTCACCAAGGCCGACTACCCGGACGCGTGGCGGCAGGGCCGGCTGAAGTTCAAGGTCACGTACCAGTTCGAGCCGGGGGCGGACGCGGACGGCGTGACGGTGCATGTGCCGCTCCAGGTGCTCAACCAGGTGTCGGCCGACGGTTTCGACTGGCAGATCCCGGGGCTGCGGGAGCAGCTGGTGACGGAGCTGATCCGGTCGCTGCCGAAGGCGGTGCGGCGGCACTGCGTGCCCGCGCCGAACTATGCGCAGCGGTTCCTGGCGGAGCTGGGCGGGGAGGTGCCGGAGCAGCCGCTGACGGTGGCGCTGGCGCACCGGCTGCACCGGATGACGGGTGTCCGGGTGGAGCCGGAGGACTTCGACGCCGGCCGCGTCCCCGACCACCTCAAGATCACGTTCCGGGTCGTCGACGAGCGCCGCCGGAAAATCGCCGAGGACAAGGACCTGGAGGAGCTGCGGGTCCGGCTCAAGCCGAAGACGCAGGCGGCGATCAGCAGGGCCTTCGAGGAGGCCACGACGGCCGCCAAGGGCGCGAAGGGCACCCGGGGCGCGAAGGCCGGGTCCGGGGCCGCCGGTGGCGGTGCCGCGGCGCCCGAGCAGCGCTCGGGCCTGACGTCGTGGACGATCGGCACGCTGCCGCGCACCTTCGAGACGCGGCGCGCGGGCCAGCCGGTCAAGGCGTACCCGGCGCTGGTGGACGAGGGTGCCTCGGTGGCCGTACGGCTCTTCGACACGGAGGAGGAGCAGCGGGAGGCGATGTGGCGCGGTACGCGCCGGCTGGTCCTGCTGAACCTGCCGTCGAACCCGGCGAAGTTCGCCCAGGACAAGCTGGGCAACCAGCAGAAGCTGGCGCTGTCGGCCAATCCGCACGGCTCGGTGCAGGCGCTGTTCGACGACTGCGTCGCGGGTGCGGCGGACAAGCTGATCGCGGCGCACGGCGGCCCGGCGTGGGACGAGGAGTCCTTCCGGAAGCTGTTCGACGCGGTGCGGGCCGACATCGTGGACGAGACGCTGCTGACCGTCCGCCGGGTGCAGGAGGTGCTGGCCGCCTGGCAGGCGTGCGAGCGCCGGCTGAAGGCGACGAACAGCCCGGTGCTGCTGACGTCCCTGGCGGACATCAGGGAGCAGCTGTCGGCGCTCGTCAAGCCGGGGTTCGTGACGGAGCACGGCGTACGGCGGCTGCCGGACCTGCTGCGGTACCTGGTGGCGGTGGACCGCCGGCTGACGCAGCTGCCGACGGGCGGCGAGCGGGACCGGGCGCGGATGGCCAAGGTGCACGAGATGCAGGACGAGTACGCGTGGCTGCTGGAGCAGTTCCCGAAGGGGCGGCCGGTGCCGGCGGAGGCCCGGGAGATCCGCTGGATGATCGAGGAGCTGCGGGTGAGCTACTTCGCGCACGCGCTCGGCACGGCGTACCCGGTGTCGGACAAGCGCATCGTGAAGGCGATCGACAAGCTGGCGCCCTGAGACGGGTGGGGGGCGTGTGCCGCACGCCTCACCGCGCTGGTTCGACCGCACCCCCTGACCTGCTGTAGAGTCTTGCTTCGCAGCCCCCGGAAGGGGAAAGCACAGCAAGGTCCTGTGGAGCAGTTTGGAGTGCTCGCCACCCTGTCAAGGTGGAGGCCGCGGGTTCAAATCCCGTCAGGACCGCACCGGTTGAAGGCCCGGATCCGTCGTACGACGGATCCGGGCCTTCTGCGTTCGTCCTTGACTGCGACACGTGCCAGGGGTACCCAGTGGGTGGGAGGTGCTGCGCTCGATGACGACGACCACCCGGACCGGCGATCCACGGACCGGCGACCGGCAGGCCGGCGACCCGCGGACCGGCGACCAGCGGGCCGAGGGCATCCGGCACGCGACGCGGGCGCTGTTGCGCGCCCACCTCTCCGCGGCCGCCGGCTACCGCCACCTGACCCGGCACTGCCCCGTGTGCCACCGGCTGCTGCGGCTCGCGCAGGAGTCGGGTGGCGAGCCGCGCGAGGGCGGCGGGCCCGTCCTGCGCTGAAGGGCGCTGTGCCCCGTACCGCGCCGGGCACCAACGGCGTGGCGTTACGCCCCGGTTCATTACCCCAGTGGCACGATGAGTGACAAGTCCGTCGCGTTGTGACAGGTGTCACCGAAAGAGTTTTGCGGATGAGGGAACTCGGCCCCTTCCGGCACCCGGTCAATTTAATATGTGCAATTGCACCCGACCGGAGGAGGTGCCGGGCCGGCCCGTGCGGCCGGGGGCCCTCCTTTCGGGGGAGCTTCGCGGGCGCCGCACCGGAGGCGTTTCCCGGCGCGCGCCCGCACAAAAAAGAGATCGCGCTGGACCCGGCGGAGTCCAGCGCGATCGACGACCGGCCCAAGTCGGTGGGCGGGGAACCTGTTGGGGCAGGCTCCCGTATCGCTTTTCGTGCCTGTCGTGCTGTGGAGCTTCAGAAGGGCGATCGCCGGGTTGGGGGCCCCGGAATCACCCGGTCATTCAGTTGTCAGGCCTCGCTGCGCTGCTGGGGAATGCCCGCCAGCAGGGCGCGGACCTCTGCCTCGCGGTAGCGCCGGTGCCCTCCGAGCGTGCGGATGGACGTGAGCTTGCCTGCCTTCGCCCAACGGGTGACCGTCTTCGGGTCCACGCGGAACATCGTGGCAACCTCAGCCGGGGTCAGCAGCGGCTCGGCATCAGGGGTGCGAGCGGTCATGAGCGGCCTCCTCGGGAGAACCGAACCATCACGTCGGTTCTTTCCTCTAAATTCTGCACCTTGACCCGCGTTGCCCGAAATGGCGGACGCGGGCCGAGTCGGTTATAGGACGAACGGCTTGTCCTCGGCACTACAACTACACCATCTGTCCAGCCACGTCGGCCAAACCGATGGAATTGCCCTCTCAGGTGTTCAACCTCGACGGAAGCCGATGGACCATGCCATAGCGGACAGTCACGCCGCTGTGACGATCAGTCACGGTGGGATCAAACAGATCAGGGGCCACCAGACCCGCCAAGAAGTGCAATGCCGAACTATCCGCCCTTACTTGAGCGGAAGGAGCCCTTCCCGGACTCCTTGTCCTATTTTGCCACGAGGATGGGCGATCAGCGCAAGACCTAACGTAAGTGCATTAGGTCACGGTTGCCGCTTTGCTCCGGCATTGGCCCGGATCAGGACCTAGGTCCCGCCGCGCCGGCTCCCGGCCCCGGCCGCCCGGGCCGCCACCCGGGGTCAGTTGGCGAACTGGCGGTCCCGGACCGCCCGCCAACGCTCCGTCAGCCGCTCGTACGCCTCACCGGCCCGCACGCCGTCACCCGCCCGCAGCGCCGCGAGCCCCTCCGCCGTGTCGGCGGCGGAACGGTCCTCGGCGAGCTGTGCTTCGGGAACCATATGCACAAGTCCCCCGTAGTCCAGCTCCACCAGGGAGCGCGGATGGAACTCTTCCAGCCACCGCCCCACCTCCACCAGCCCGTCGATCAGCGGCCCCTCCTCCAGGGAGTCCCGCAGCGTACGCAGCCCGCGGGCCACCCGGCGCCGCGCCTGGACCATGGGCGTGCGGTAGCGCAGCCGCGGCCCGTCGGCGCCCTTGCCGTACTCCCGCTCCTCGTCGGCGAAGAGGACGAACCAGCGCAGCGGCACCTGCCAGGTGGCCGTCCTGATCCACGGCCGGGCGTCGGGGTTCCGCTCCAGCCAGCGCTCGTAGTCGGCGACCGCCTGGCGCCGCACGACGGGCGGCAGCACCGCGTCGAGGACCGGCGCCGGGAACCGCTCCGCCAGCTCCTGCAGCGCCAGCCAGCCGCGCAGCCGGGTCCGCCACGGACAGACGCACACCACGCCGTCCACGACCGCCACGAACGCGTCCGCGCTCTCGTGCACCGGCACCGCGACCGGCGGCGTCGGCAGCAAGTCCGCCAGCGACCGGCGCAGTTCGTCCTGGGCGCCCGGCAGGACGGCCCGCCGGGCGTACCGGGCCCAGTGACCCCGCTCCGGCTCCGGGAACGCCCCCAGGGGCTCGTACACCCGCAGATACGCCGCGTACGGAACGTTCACCGACGACGCCACGCCCACGCTCGCTCCCTCACGCCGCAGGACAGCTCCCATACCGACCGAATCGTCCCATGCCGGGGACGCACGGGAGAGTGATCCTCGGCACGCGGAGAACCGGCCGGGCCTGCAGGCCCTACCCTCATGCCAACCGGCCCTCCACCACCCCTCGGAGGGCGACCTCCGCGACATATGGGAGTCACCACCGTGACCGACGTACGTCCCTCCGCCCCCACCGGCATCGGCGCCGGCGGCGGCGTGCTGCACACCCTCTTCCGGTCCGAGCTCGGCGGCCACGAACAGGTCGTGCTCTGCCAGGACCGCGAGAGCGGCCTGAAGGCCGTCATCGCCCTCCATTCCACGGCGCTGGGCCCCGCCCTCGGCGGCACCCGCTTCTACCCGTACGCCTCCGAGGAGGAGGCCGTGCTCGACGCGCTCAACCTGTCGCGCGGCATGTCGTACAAGAACGCCCTGGCCGGGCTCGACCACGGCGGCGGTAAGGCCGTGATCATAGGGGACCCCGAGACGATCAAGACCGAACAACTGCTGCTCGTATATGGCCGATTCGTGGCCTCGCTCGGCGGTCGTTACGTCACCGCCTGCGACGTCGGCACGTACGTCCAGGACATGGACGTGGTCGCCCGTGAGTGCCGCTGGACCACCGGCCGCTCCCCCGAGCAGGGCGGCGCCGGCGACTCGTCGGTGCTGACCGCCTTCGGCGTCTTCCAGGGCATGCGGGCCGCCGCGCAGAAGAAGTGGGGCGAGCCGACGCTGCGCGGCCGCCGGGTCGGCGTGGCCGGCGTCGGCAAGGTCGGCCACCACCTGGTGGACCACCTGGTCGAGGACGGCGCGGAGGTCGTGGTCACGGACGTACGGGCCGACGCCGTCGCCCGGGTCACCGGCCGGCACCCGCAGGTCACCGCGGTCGCCGACGCGGCCGCCCTGGTCCGTACCCCGCTGGACGTCTACGCCCCGTGCGCGCTCGGCGGCGCGCTGGACGACGCCACCGTGGCGGCCCTGACGGCCACGGTGGTCTGCGGCGCGGCCAACAACCAGCTCGCCCACCCCGGCGTCGAGAAGGACCTGGCCGACCGCGGCGTGCTCTACGCGCCGGACTACGTGGTGAACGCCGGTGGCGTGATCCAGGTCGCCGACGAGCTGCACGGCTTCGATTTCGACCGGGCGAAGGCGAAAGCAGCCAAGATCTACGACACGACATTGGCCATTTTCGATCGCGCGCAATCGGACGGCGTGCCTCCGGCGGTCGCGGCCGACCGCCTGGCCGAACAGCGGATGGCCGAGGCCCGCGCCGCGGCCGGCACCCGCTGACGGCACCCGAACGGCTACCGTCCGTCCGCCGTTCGGGTGAGGGGTCGCTGCGCAGCGGATCCCACAGACGGGCCACGAGGGGTGGTGAATGAGAGAACCCTCACCACCCCTCGGCGGGTCGGCGCTCGTAACACGTTAAAATCACAGCTGACCAGCGGGGACGGGGCCTCTCGCCGGTTGTGCTCCGTGGCACGTCATGCGGGCGACGTACCGTATGGCCACAGAAGCAGGTACCGTTGAAGCCCTACAGGCCGGATCCCCAACCGCGGATCCGCTCTGACTCATGATCGTGAACGCGTGTCAAGACTCTGGGGCCGTCGAGCCCCGTCAATGAGGGGGTCGAGCCATGGGGCGCGGCCGGGCCAAGGCCAAGCAGACAAAGGTCGCCCGCCAGCTGAAGTACAACAGCGGCGGGACCGACCTCGCACGTCTGGCCGAGGAGCTTGGCGCATCGCCGAGCCAGCAGCCGCCGAACGGCGAACCGTTCGAGGATGACGAGGACGACGACCCGTACGCGCGGTACGCCGAGCTGTACAACAAGGACGACGACGACGAGGACGAGTACGACACGTCCCGCCAGCGTCGCCGCGCCTGACCTCGGCTGAACCCGACCACGGACCCGGTCCAGGGCCTCTGCCAGGACCGGGTCTTGTGCTGCCGTGACGCTGGGCGCTGTGCCTTCGCGTCTTCCGGTACCCCGGTGCGGGCCGTCGTTCGACTGCGGGCCGTGTGTGCCCGCCCGTGCCGCCCCTGCGGCACGACCGCCCACACACGGCCCGAGGGCTCACACCGCGTAGTCACCCTCGAGGGTGACGGCTTCCGTCGCCTCGCCGCGCTCCCGCACCTCGCCGCACACCCACGCGTCCACGCCGCGGTCCGCCAGGACCGACAGGGCGACGTCCACCGACTGCTGCGGCACCACGGCCATCATGCCGACGCCCATGTTGAGCGTCTTCTCCAGCTCGGGCCGGACCACGCCGCCCAGCGAGCCGACCAGGTCGAAGATCGCGCCCGGCGCCCAGGTGGAGCGGTCCACCGTGGCGTGCAGGCCGTCCGGGACCACCCGGGCCAGGTTGTTGGCCAGGCCGCCGCCGGTGATGTGCGAGAACGCGTGCACCTCGGCCGTGCGCAGCAGCGCCAGGCAGTCCAGCGAGTAGATCTTCGTGGGCTCCAGCAGCTCCTCGCCGAGGGTCCGGCCCAGCTCGGGGACCTCGCGGTCCAGAGCCCAGCCGGCCCGGTCGAAGAGGACGTGGCGGACGAGTGAGTACCCGTTCGAGTGAAGTCCCGACGACGCCATCGCGATGACGACGTCACCCGCCCGCATCCGGTCGGCGCCCAGCACCGCGTCGGCCTCGACCACGCCCGTGCCGGCACCCGCGACGTCGAACTCGTCGGGGCCCAGCAGGCCGGGGTGCTCGGCGGTCTCGCCGCCGACCAGCGCGCAGCCGGCCAGGACACAGCCCTCGGCGATGCCCTTGACGACCGCCGCCACCCGCTCGGGGTGGAGCTTGCCGACGCAGATGTAGTCGGTCATGAACAGCGGCTCGGCACCGCAGACGACGATGTCGTCCATGACCATGGCCACCAGGTCGTGCCCGATGGTGTCGTAGACGCCCATGCGGCGCGCGATGTCGACCTTGGTGCCGACGCCGTCGGTGGCCGAGGCGAGCAGGGGACGCTCGTAGCGCTTGAGGGCAGAGGCGTCGAAGAGGCCGGCGAAGCCGCCGAGGCCGCCGACGACCTCGGGGCGGGTGGCCTTCTTCACCCACTGCTTCATCAGCTCGACGGCGTGGTCACCGGCCTCGATGTCCACGCCGGCCGATTTGTAGGACGCCGACGCACTGGCACCGGTGGTCTGAGACATGCTTCAGAACTTTCGTGTCGTACTGCGGGGGTGTTGCGGGGGTCCTACGGGCGGCGCAGGGCGTCGGCGGCGTCGGGGCCGCCGGCCAGCTCGCTCTCCAGCAGGTGCTTGCCCAGCAGCTCGGGGTCGGGCAGCTCGATGGGGTACTCGCCGTCGAAGCAGGCCCGGCACAGGTTGGGCTTGGCGATCGTGGTCGCCTCGATCATCCCGTCGAGGGAGATGTACGCCAGGGAGTCCGCGCCGAGCGACCGGCCGATCTCCTCGACGCTCATGCCGTTGGCGATCAGCTCCGCACGGGTGGCGAAGTCGATGCCGAAGAAGCAGGGCCACTTGATCGGCGGCGAGGAGATGCGCACGTGCACCTCGGCCGCCCCGGCCTCGCGCAGCATCCGCACCAGGGCGCGCTGGGTGTTGCCGCGGACGATCGAGTCGTCGACGACCACCAGGCGCTTGCCGCGGATGACCTCCTTGAGGGGGTTCAGCTTGAGCCGGATGCCGAGCTGGCGGATGGTCTGGCTGGGCTGGATGAACGTCCGGCCCACGTAGCTGTTCTTGACCAGGCCCGAGCCGTACGGGATGCCGCTGGCCTCGGCGTAGCCGACCGCGGCCGGCGTGCCGGACTCCGGGGTCGCTATCACCAGGTCCGCGTCGGCCGGCGCCTCGGCCGCCAGGCGGCGGCCCATCTCCACGCGGGAGAGGTAGACGTTCCGCCCGGCGATGTCGGTGTCGGGGCGGGCCAGGTACACGTACTCGAAGATGCAGCCCTTGGGGCGGGCCTCGGCGAAGCGGCTGGTCCGCACGCCCTGCTCGTCGATGGCGATCAGCTCGCCGGGCTCGATCTCGCGAACGAAGGACGCGCCCACGATGTCGAGGGCGGCCGTCTCGGAGGCCACCACCCAGCCGCGCTCCAGGCGGCCCAGGACCAGCGGGCGGATGCCCTGCGGGTCACGGGCGGCGTACAGCGTCTGCTCGTCCATGAAGACCAGGGAGAAGGCGCCCCGGACCCGCGGCAGGACCGCGGCGGCGGCCTGCTCGACGGTCAGCGGCTTGCCGTCCTCGTCGGTCTGGCCGGCCAGCAGGGCGGTGACCAGGTCGGTGTCGTTGGTCGCCGCCACCTGGGTGGCCCGGCCGTTGTCGCGGGGCAGCGCGGCGACCATCTCCGCCAGCTCGGCGGTGTTGACCAGGTTGCCGTTGTGACCCAGCGCGATCGAGCCGTTGGCCGTCGCCCGGAAGGTCGGCTGCGCGTTCTCCCACACCGAGGCTCCGGTGGTGGAGTAGCGGGCGTGTCCGACCGCGATATGGCCCTTGAGGGAGCCGAGGGATGTTTCGTCGAAGACCTGGGACACCAGTCCCATGTCCTTGAAAACGAGGATCTGGGAGCCGTTGCTCACCGCGATGCCCGCGGACTCCTGTCCACGGTGCTGCAGCGCGTACAGCCCGAAATAAGTGAGTTTGGAGACCTCTTCGCCCGGAGCCCAGACACCGAAGACGCCACACGCGTCCTGGGGGCCCTTTTCGCCGGGAAGCAGGTCGTGGTTGAGTCGTCCATCACCACGAGGCACACCTCGAGTCTATGGCAGGGACGAGGTTCATCCGAACCGGGGACGGCCGGTATTGCCTCACACCACGCACAGCCACACCTCGGGCACAGGGAATGACCGCAAGTGGCTGGATTTCATCTGCTCTTCGCTCAAGCGAACAAAGGAAGTTGCGCCGAAAGATCGGCGCGCTCGCCGCTCGCGGTGACGGCGTGATCCGCCATGGCCGCCGGCCACGTCGCACGGCCCGTGGCCAGCCTGATCCACGTCACCGGGTCGGCCTCCACCACGTTCGGCGGCGTGCCCCGGGTGTGCCGCGGCCCCGCCACGCACTGGACCACGGCGAACGGCGGGATGCGCACCTCCACGGCGCCGCCCGGCGCCTTGGCGGCCAGGGCGTCGGCGAGCAGGCGTGTGACGGCCGCGAGGGCCTGCCGGTCGTGCCGTACGGCCGTACCCGTGGCCTCCGCCAGGTCGTCGGCGTGCACCACCGTCTCCACCAGGCGGGTGACCAGCACGTCGGCCACCGTCATGGGGCCGAGGACCGTCGTCACGACGTCGCCCGGATCCGCCTGCCGCAGCGCCGATTCCAGCCGTTCCACGGCCAGATCGAACCGTTCCAGCACGGCCTGCGGGCCTCCGGCGGCCACCGCCGCCGCGTTCGCCGACGTCTTCTCCGCCACCTCCGCGGCACGCTCGCCCATGCGGCCGACGTACTCGAGCAGGCCGACGCGCGGGGCCCGCGGCGCGGGCCGCGGGCCCTCGAGGAGCCGCGGCAACCACTCGACGGCGCCGACCACATGGACGATCAGCTCCCGCACGGTCCACTCGCCCAGCCGCGTACGGGCCGCCAGCAGCGCCTCCGCGTCCGGTTCCGCGCACACCACTCCCACCAGGTCGCGCACGGCACGCACCTGCCCTTCGAGGGCGGCGCGGGTGCGGACCGGGTCGAAGCTGCGGACACGGGGTTGACGCGGTGCTGAAGGCATGCCGCGAGCCTAATCGTTGGCCACGCTTCCGGGTGGGCCAACCGCTCAGTAGGGTCGGCCCACCCGTGTTTTTGCCATACGCATATGGCCAGTTGACGTATCCGGCTGTCGGACGGACGTCCCGCCGGGTTGTCGTATCAGCCGACGAGCGACGGGATCGTCGCCTCGTGCGCCGCCCGGAGTTCGGCCAGCGACAGACCGAACTGCCCCTGGATCTCCAGCGCTTCGCCGTCGACGACACCGATCCGGGTGGCCGGCAGCCCCCGCGCACCGCACATGTCGGTGAACCGCAGCTCCTCGCTGCGCGGCACGGAGACGACCGCGCGGCCCGCGGACTCGGAGAAGAGGAACACGAAGGGGTCCAGGCCGTCGGGGACGACGATCCGGGCACCCTTGCCGCCGCGCAGGCACGACTCCGTGAGGGCCTGGACCAGACCGCCGTCGGACAGGTCGTGCGCCGCGTCGATCATGCCGTCGCGGGACGCGGCGATCAGGATCTCGGCGAGCAGCTTCTCGCGGTCCAGGTCCACGGCCGGCGGCAGCCCGCCGAGGTGGTCGTGGATCACCTGCGACCAGGCCGAACCGCCCAGCTCCTCGCGCGTGTCGCCGAGGAGGTAGAGCAGCTGGCCCTCCTCCCGGAACGCCATCGGCGTACGGCGGTTGACGTCGTCGATCACGCCGAGCACCGCGACGACGGGCGTCGGGTGGATCGCCGTCTCGCCCGTCTGGTTGTACAGCGAGACGTTGCCGCCGGTCACCGGCGTGCCCAGGGCGAGGCAGCCGTCCGCCAGGCCACGGGTGGCCTCGGCGAACTGCCACATCACCGCCGGGTCCTCCGGCGAACCGAAGTTGAGGCAGTTGGAGATCGCCAGCGGGCGGGCGCCGGTGGCGGCCACGTTGCGGTACGACTCGGCCAGCGCCAGCTGCGCGCCCGCGTACGGGTCGAGCTTGGCGTAGCGGCCGTTGCCGTCGGTGGCGACCGCGACGCCGAGGCCGGTCTCCTCGTCGATGCGGATCATGCCCGAGTCCTCGGGCTGCGCCAGCACGGTGTTGCCCTGCACGAAGCGGTCGTACTGGTCGGTGATCCACGACTTGGACGCCTGGTTCGGCGAGGAGATCACCTTCAGGACCTGCTCGCGCAGCTCCTCCGGGGTCTGCGGGCGCGGCAGCGCGTTCGCGTCGTCCGCCTGGAGCGCGTCCTGCCACTCGGGGCGGGCGTACGGGCGCTCGTACACCGGGCCCTCGTGGGCGACGGTGCGCGGCGGCACGTCGACGATCTGCTCGCCGTGCCAGAAGATCTCCAGCCGCTCGCCGTCGGTGACCTCACCGATGACGGTGGCGATGACGTCCCACTTCTCGCAGATCTCCAGGAAGCGGTCGATCTTCGAGGGCTCGACGACGGCGCACATGCGTTCCTGCGACTCGCTCATGAGGATCTCCTCGGGCGAGAGGGTCGCGTCGCGCAGGTGCACACGGTCGAGGTCGACGCGCATGCCGCCGGAGCCGGCGCTGGCCAGCTCGCTGGTGGCGCAGGACAGCCCGGCGCCGCCGAGGTCCTGGATGCCCTCGACCAGGCCCTCGCGGAAGAGCTCCAGGGTGCACTCGATGAGGAGCTTCTCCTGGAACGGGTCGCCGACCTGGACGGCGGGGCGCTTGGTGGGCTTCGAGTCGTCGAAGGTCTCGGACGCGAGGACCGAGACGCCGCCGATGCCGTCGCCGCCCGTGCGGGCGCCGTAGAGGACGACCTTGTTGCCGGCGCCGGACGCCTTGGCCAGGTGGATGTCCTCGTGCTTCATCACGCCGATGCACAGGGCGTTGACCAGCGGGTTGCCCTGGTAGCAGGGGTCGAAGACGACCTCGCCGCCGATGTTGGGCAGGCCCAGGCAGTTGCCGTAGCCGCCGATGCCCGCGACGACGCCCGGCAGGACGCGCTTGGTGTCGGGGTGGTCGGCGGCGCCGAAGCGCAGCGGGTCCATGACGGCGACCGGGCGGGCGCCCATGGCGAGGATGTCGCGCACGATGCCGCCGACGCCGGTGGCCGCGCCCTGGTAGGGCTCGATGTACGACGGGTGGTTGTGCGACTCCACCTTGAAGGTGACCGCGTAGCCCTGGCCGACGTCGACGACGCCGGCGTTCTCGCCGATGCCGACGAGGAGGGCGTCGTTCTCGGGGGCCTTCTCGCCGAACTGGCGCAGGTGCACCTTGCTCGACTTGTACGAGCAGTGCTCGGACCACATGACGGAGTACATGGCGAGCTCGGCGCCGGTGGGGCGGCGGCCGAGGATCGCGCGGATGCGCTCGTACTCGTCCTGCTTGAGGCCGAGTTCGGCCCAGGGCTGCTCGACGTCGGGGGTCTCGTTGGCGTGCTTGACGGTGTCGAGAGTCATCAGGCGCTCTTCCTCGTTCGCTTCTCCGCCCGCGCGGCGAGAGGTGCGGCTTTCGTGCTCGTCTGCGGCTGGGTGGCCGCGCGTGCGACGCTCATGCGACCAGCTTCTTGAGGAGCGAGGTGAAGAATCCGAGCCCGTCGGTGCGGCCGGTGCCGACGAGGGGCTCGACCGCGTGCTCGGGGTGCGGCATCAGGCCGACGACGTTGCCGGCGGCGTTGGTGATGCCGGCGATGTCGCGGAGCGAGCCGTTGGGGTTGCCGTCGAGGTACCGGAAGGCGACGCGGCCCTCGGCCTCCAGCTCGTCCAGGGTCCGCTCGTCGGCCACGTAGCGGCCGTCGATGTTCTTCAGCGGGACGGAGATCTCCTGGCCCGCCTCGTAGTCGGCCGTCCAGGCGGTCTCCGCGTTCTCGACGCGGAGCTTCTGGTCGCGGCAGACGAAGTGCAGGTGGTTGTTGCGCAGCATGGCGCCGGGCAGCAGGTGGGTCTCGGTGAGCACCTGGAAGCCGTTGCAGATGCCGAGGACCGGCAGGCCGGCCTTCGCCTGCTCGACGACGGTCTCCATGACCGGCGAGAAGCGGGAGATGGCGCCGGCGCGCAGGTAGTCGCCGTAGGAGAAGCCGCCGGGCAGGACCACGGCGTCGACCTGCTTGAGGTCCTTGTCGCGGTGCCAGAGGGGGACGGGCTCCAGGCCGGCGATGCGGACGGCGCGCTGCGTGTCGCGGTCGTCGAGCGTGCCGGGGAAGGTCACGACCCCTACGCGTGCAGTCACGAGTCGACCCTCACGGTGAAGTCTTCGATCACGGTGTTGGCAAGAAACGTTTCGGCCATCTCGTGGATGCGGGCGAGGGCGGCGTCGTCGACGGGCCCCTCCACCTCGAGTTCGAATCGCTTGCCCTGACGGACGTCGGCGATCCCCTCGAAGCCCAGGCGTGGCAGTGCGCGCTGCACCGCCTGCCCCTGCGGGTCGAGGATCTCCGGCTTGAGCATGACGTCGACTACGACGCGTGCCACTGGCACTCCCGGTGTTGGTGCGTGAGCTGAAGCGGTACGGCCAGAGTACAGTCCCAAAAAATCTACGCGCATAGATATGCTGGGCTTATCCTCCGGGTTTCCCGGCGGGGGCCGGAACGGGGCGAGAGCGACCCCGGGAAAAATTCCGGGAAAAATGCCGCACGGCCGCACCGTCGTGATTGCGGGCGGCGGCAGGAAGAGAATTAACTGGGCCTCGCCTGGCAAAGCCCCTTGCTGTACAAATGAATATGTATTGATCGAGAACGACTACACCTCTTGCATCTCCGCAGGTCAGCGCGGGGATGCCGGCCGAAAGGACCGATTTCCGTGGCGCAGCGCGTAGTGGTCACACTCTCCGACGACATCGACGGCGGGGAAGCCGCGGAGACCCTCATCTTCGGACTCGACGGCAAGACGTACGAGATCGACCTGAGCGCCGCCAATGCGAAGAAACTGCGCGGCATCCTCGAGCCTTACGTGGAAGCCGGCCGCAAGCAGTCCCGGTCGGGCCGCGCGTACCGCCGCACGGCCGTGGCGCCGGACCCGGCGGCGGTACGGGCCTGGGCACGCTCGCACGGCATGGAGGTGCCGCCCCGGGGCCGCATCCCGAAGAAGGTCTACGACGCGTTCCACGCGGCGGTCTGAAGCGGGGGTCCGCGACGGGGGCCGGAGCACCGGCGGGCGGGGCCGGCGGGCGGCGGCGGGCGGGGGGCCGGCGGCGGCCGATCATCGGATTTGCCAACCGCCCCCCTTGATCGGCTACAGTCTGGATCAACGCCGAGGGGCAACGCCGGGAAGCCGGTGAGAACTTCGACGCCACGCGGGTGTAGCTCAGTAGTAGAGCGCCCCCTTTCCAAGGGGGAGGCGCAGTGTGCGATTCCTGTCACCCGCTCCGACCGTCCACCGGCCGCTTCATGCGGCCGGACCGGACGGCCACGCGGGTGTAGCTCAGTAGTAGAGCGCCCTCTTTCCAAGAGGGAGGCGCAGTGTGCGATTCCTGTCACCCGCTCCGACCGTCCAACCGGTTGCCTCGTGCAGCCGGACCGGACGGGCATGCGGGTGTAGCTCAGTAGTAGAGCGCCCCCTTTCCAAGGGGGAGGCGCAGTGTGCGATTCCTGTCACCCGCTCTCGACTGCTTACCGACCACTCCGGTGGATCAGGTAGAGTAGTCCTCGCACCGCCCGGTGAAAGCCGGTCGGGAGCATGCGGACGTAGCTCAGTTGGTAGAGCGCAACCTTGCCAAGGTTGAGGTCGCGAGTTCGAGCCTCGTCGTCCGCTCAGAGAACGAAGGGCCCCGGTCGGAAGACCGGGGCCCTTCGGCGTTCCGGCGCCGGGACGGGGGAACGAACGCAGCGGGGGTGGGACACGTGCTCGACAGCGTGCGGCGCATACGGAGCCAGAGCAAGGTCCGGAAGATCGATCTCTATACGCGGGTCGGCTCCTACGTCGTCCCGTGGTTCTTCCTGCTCCCCCAGGGGGCGCTGCTGCTGAAGGACGCGCCGGCCGAGGGCGGCGCCCGGCTGCTCGCGTGGCTGCTGTGCGGCCTCGGCGCCGCCGTGTGCCTGACCGGGATACCGCTGCTGAGCCGCGCCTTCGACCGGTACCTGGGCAGGGACGTGGCCTTCCGGTGGTGGCCCGCGGTCGTGGGCGTCCTGCTGCTCGCGACGCTCGCGACCAGCGTCGCGCTGACCTCGGTGGAGCACGGGGCGAAGACGGTGGGCGCCCAGATGCTGCTCGGCATGGGCATCGCGATGATCCCGGTCGGCTCCTACTGCCTGGTGGTCCGCAAGCGGGTCTTCGCGCTGTCGGCGGTGGCCGGCGGCGCGCTGCTGGCCGTGCCGTACTGGCCGGCGGGCGTTCCGTTCTCGGGGTTGCTGGCCATCGGGGTCGTGAGCCTGTTCATCTGCGGCTGGGTGATGTCCGTCGTCCGCGTCTCCGGGTGGATGCTCGGCATCGTCTGGGAGGTGGACGCGGCCCGGGCGGTGCAGGCGCGGCTCGCGGTCGCCGAGGAACGGCTGCGGTTCGGCCGGGACATGCACGACGTGCTGGGCCGGAACCTGGCCGTCATCGCCCTCAAGAGCGAACTGGCGGTACGGCTCGCGGAGCGCGACCCGGCGCGTGCGCTGGAGCAGATGACCGAGGTGCAGCGCATGGCACAGGACTCGCAGCGCGAGCTGCGCGAGGTGGTGCGCGGCTACCGCGAGGCCGACCTGCACACCGAGCTGGTGGGCGCGCGGGGCGTGCTGTCGGCCGCCGGGACCGAGTGCCTCATCGACGACATCGCGGGCGAGGAGCTGCCGGCGGCCGTGCAGTCGGTCCTGGCATGGGTGGTGCGCGAGGGGACGACCAACGTGCTGCGGCACGCCGACGCGCGGCGGTGCTCGATGCGGCTGCGGATCTCCCGCGGGCAGGTGGTCCTGACGATCGAGAACGACGGGCTGCGGGACGGGACGGCCGGCGGCGGGGGCGGTTCGGGGCTGGCGGGCCTGCGCGAGCGGCTGACGACGCTCGGCGGGACCCTGACGGACGGTCCGGGCGGCGGCAAGGGAACGTTCCGGCTGACGGCGAAGGTGCCGCTGACGGAGACGGGCACGGAGACGGACGCGGAGGCGGAGGCGGGCGCGGAGACGCGCGCCGAGGCGCGCGCGGGGACGGCCGCGCCCGTCCCCGCGCCGGTGGCGGTGACGGCCGGCGATGCGGGCCGTACGACGGGAGGGAACGCATGACGACGGCCGGTGCGGTGGCGGGCGGTGCCCCGGTGCGGGTGCTGCTGGCGGACGACGAGCACCTGATCCGGGGCGCGCTGGCCGCGCTGCTGGGGCTGGAGGAGGACCTGCGGGTGGTCGCCGAGGCCGGCTCGGGGCCGGAGGCGGTGGCGATGGCGCGGGCGCACCGGCCGGACGTGGCGGTGGTCGACCTCCAGATGCCGGGCTTCGACGGTGTGAGAGTCGCCACATCCCTGCGGGCCGAACTGCCCGGGTGCCGGGTGCTGATCGTGACGAGCCACGGCCGCCCGGGGCACCTGCGGCGGGCCCTGGAGGCGGGGGTGCGGGGGTTCGTGCCGAAGACCGTCTCGGCGCAGCGGCTCGCCGAGATCATCCGTACCGTGCACGCCGGAGGCCGTTATGTGGACCCGGAGTTGGCGGCCGACGCCATCAGCGCGGGCGACTCGCCGCTGAGCCCGCGGGAGGCCGAACTGCTGGAGCTGGCGGAGGACGGGGCGCCCGTCGCGGAGATCGCTGTGCGGGCCTCGCTGACCCCGGGGACGGTGCGGAACTACCTCTCGTCGGCCGCCGCGAAGCTCGGCGCGGAGAACCGTCATGCGGCGGCGCGCATCGCACGGGCTCAGGGTTGGCTATAGTGGTACCCGCACCGCACGGAAGAGCGGAGCAAACAGGCGGACGTAGCTCAGTTGGTAGAGCGCAACCTTGCCAAGGTTGAGGTCGCGAGTTCGAGCCTCGTCGTCCGCTCAGAGAACGAAGGCCCCGGTCGGAAGACCGGGGCCTTCGGCGTTCCCCGGGGAACGCCGGGCATGGAGAAGGGGGCTGCTGTGGCGTACGCCACAGCAGCCCCCTTCTCGTCTCACCGGCGGGTCAGGACCACTTCTGTCCCGTCAGGCGCTCGTACGCCTCGGCGTACTTCGCGCGGGTGCGCTCCACGATCTCCTGGGGCAGCGGCGGCGGGGGCTGCTCGCCGTTCCGGTCCCAGCCGGAGGCCGGGGAGGAGAGCCAGTCGCGGACGAACTGCTTGTCGAAGGAGGGCTGGGGGCGGCCCGGCTGCCAGGTGTCGGCGGGCCAGAAGCGGGACGAGTCGGGGGTGAGCACCTCGTCGGCGAGGACGAGGTCGCCGTCCGCCCACCCGAACTCGAACTTGGTGTCGGCGAGGATGATGCCGCGGTCGCGGGCGATGTCGCGGGCGCGGCTGTAGACGGCGAGGGTGGCCTGGCGGAGCCGGGCGGCGGTCTCGGCGCCGACCTGGCGGGCCACCTCCTCGTAGGAGACGTTCTCGTCGTGCTCGCCGACCTCGGCCTTGGTGGCCGGGGTGAAGATCGGCGAGGGCAGCTCGGAGCCGTCCTGGAGGCCCTCGGGCAGCGCCAGGCCGCAGACCGTGCGGGACTGCTCGTACTCGGCCAGGCCCGAGCCCGTGAGGTAGCCGCGGGCCACGCACTCGACGGGCACCATGTCCAGCGAGCGGCAGATCAGGGTGCGCCCGGCCCAGTCGGCGGGGGCGCCGGCGGGCAGTTCGTCGGAGAGCACGTGGTGGGGGACGAGGTCGGCGAGCCGGTCGAACCACCACAGGGAGAGCTGGGTGAGGATGCGGCCCTTGTCGGGGATCGCGGTGGGCAGCACCCAGTCGTAGGCGGACATGCGGTCGCTGGCCACCATCACCAGCCGGCCCGCCTCGTCGCGATACAGGTCGCGCACCTTGCCCGTGTGCAGATGCACAAGGCCCGGCACCTCCACGGGCTTGGGCTTCTCGACGAATCCGGACACAGAGCCTCCTGGTGGTTTGCGCCAAACACCTCGATTCTGCCGTACGGCGCGGCCGGCGCCCCAGCGAGGGGTCAGTCCCGTTTGCAGATGCGGTCGAGGAGGTTGGCGGTGGCCCGCTGGATGCGGGGGTCGACGTGGCCGGGCCGGTCCAGCGCCGGTGACCAGGCGAAGGTGCCGGAGGCGAAGACCAGGGCGCCGCTGGGGGCGCGGTAGAGCGAGGTCTCCTGGTGGCGGGTGGCGCCCTCGCCGTCGGTGTACGGGGAGTGGGCGAGGAGGATACGGCGGGTGTGCGGGGGCAGGGCGGTGCGCGGGTAGTACCGGTCGGCCTCGCCGGCCACCAGACCGGGGATCTCGTCGCCCTCGCCGGCGCCGGTGGCGTCCCACAGCCAGTGCCCGGCGTTGCGGACGACCAGGGGCGCGGGTTCGGGGACGCGGCCGCCGTACTGGATGCCGAGGAGCTGCTGCTCGGGGGGTGCCAGCTCGCGCCACAGCGCCGGGCGGCCGGGGCCGCGCCGTTTGCGGCAGGTGAGCAGGTGGTCGGGGCCGGCGGGGGAGGCGCCCAGCTCGGTCTGCCAGTACATGGTGTTGGCGGAGAGGAAGACGAGGGAGGTGCCGCCGTCGCGGGCGTCCTCGGCGACGCGGCGCATGGGCGCGGACCAGTACTCGTCGTGGCCGGGGAAGACCATGCCGCGGTAGCGCGCCGGATCGATTCGGCCGGCGTGCAGGTCGCGGGCCTCGGCGTAGGCGAGGTCGTAGCCGTAGCGCTCGGCCCAGCGGACGAAGTCGTAGGCGTGGCCCACGTGCAGGGGGAGGCCGGCGCCCGCGTAGGGGCGGTCGAAGGAGACGGTGGTGGCGGCGCCCTCCTCGCCGAGCAGCCGGCCCCCGTCGTCCCAGGCGTGGTAGAGGCTGGCGCCGGTGCGGCCGTCCTCGGGGTAGAGGTTGTACGCCTGCCAGGTGATGTCGGGGAGGACGAGGAGCAGGTCGGCGGGGGCGTCGTCGCGGACGGTGAAGGGGATGTGGCTGCGGTGGGCGTCGGCGGTGGTGAGGACGGCGACGTAGGCGCCGGTCCGCCAGAAGGACGGGATCTGGAGCCGCCAGGACAGCCACCAGTGGTGGCAGGAGACGGTGCGGTCGACGGCGAGCGGCGGGGGCTGGACGATGCCGGACAGCCGGGGGCTGGTGGTGATCTTGGCGGCGCCCACGCCGCCGTAGTGGCCGATGCGGTAGACGTCGACGGCGAACGGCTGGGGCGGGTCGACGGTGATGCGGAAGTCGATGGTCTCGCCGGGGGCGACGGCGCTCGCGGAGGCGAAGCCCTTGATCTGGCAGTGGACGTCGTCGGCGGTGCGCGGCCCGGGTCTGCGCTGGGGCGGGACGCGTCTTCCGCCGGGGGCGAGGACCGGATCGACGTACCAGGGGATGATCTGTCCCGTGTCGTCGAAGTAGTACTCGCCGCCGCGCAGCCAGGGCAGGGGGCCCTGGCCGAAGGGGTCGGAGACGGCGTGCGCGAGAGCTCCGGATTCCCAGCGGCGGATCTGCTCCGTCCCCATGTGCGACTCCCTCCCCTAGGCCCCCGTATAACCATTCGGTTTCCCAGCAGATCACACGATGCACCCGGGCGGTCACCGTTCGTCGGGAAATTACCCGAAAGTGATGGCTCTGCCCCTACTCAGCGTGACACTGTCACTGGCTGTCACTTCGGGCTGTCACTCCGGGCCGGACGGTGACGAGCGGTTCAGACCAGCCGGACGGGCTTCTCGGGGCGTACCCCCACCTCGCCCAGCCATGCGCGCAGCGGCTCGCCGTCACCGTCCTCGATGAGGCTGAGGACCGTACGGGTGAGGTCGCCGCGGCGGGTGCCGCCGACGAGGAGGGCCGGGCCGTCCAGCCAGTCCAGGCCCGGGGTGGCGCCCGCGGTGTCCACCGCGGCGCAGCAGACCATGGCCGTCACGTGGTCGGCCAGCAGCTCGCGGCCGCTGCGCGGCGGCTGGAGCGGGAACAGCGGGGCCAGCCCGTCGGCCCAGGAGCCCGCGGCGGCGACGGACGCGCCGCGCCGGGCCGCCCGCTCCTCGCGGGCCGCCTCCCGGGCCACCTCGGCGGTCAGCCGCACTTCGAGCTCCTCCCCCACGCCGCCGCCGGCCGGGCCGCTGAGCCGGTCCAGGACACGGGCGACGGTGGGCGCGGCGGGCCCGGGCCCCCGGCCGGGGGCGCGGCCCGGGCCGTGCGGCGTGATGTCGTCGAGCACGTCGAGGGCGCGGTGCAGGCGGGCGGCCTCCAGCCGCCACTTGCGGTCGACGACCTCCTCCGGGTACTGGCTCCAGGCCACGGGGGACCAGTCGGGGCCGGTCTCGGCGGGGCCGCCGTGGAACAGCCGGGCGGCCAGCAGGGAGGCGGCCTCGTCGATCAGGCCGGGCTCCTCCAGCAGGTCGCAGGCGGGCCGCTCGCCGAGCCGGGAGGCGAAGCCCTCGGCGAGCCGGTCGCGGCGGGAGAGCTCGGTGAGCGCCGAGACCACGCCCGCGTCGAGCCGCGAGGGCCAGCGGCCCATGCGCCAGGCCGGCAGGGCCACCCGGTTGAGCAGCCGGTCCCAGCCCGCGTACGCGAGCCCCACCTGCTCCTGGGCGACGATGCGCAGGCCGTAGTCCACCGCCTGGGCGCGCTCGGACGCGGCGGCGGCCACGCCGCGCTCCATCTCGGCGGCGTGGTCCCGGCAGGCGCGCAGCAGGAGGCGGGCCACCCAGCCGACGAACGCCAGCCAGCGCCGGTCCGCGGCGACCGCCACGGCGGCGTCCAGGCCCCGCACGAACCGCCGGGCGGCGGCTATGTCGGGGTGCGCGGCGGGGCCCGTGCCGGCGACGACGGGGGCGAGCAGGGCGCGGAGCTCGGAGACGCGCATCCACCACAGGAACGGCGACCCGATCACCAGGACGGGCGCCGTGACGGCCCGGCGCCGCAGCCGGGGCAGCGGACGCCGCCCGGGGCCGTGCGCCGGGTGCGTACGGTCCTCCAGCCAGCTGTCGCAGTCGGGGGTGAGCGCTATGGCCGAGGGGGCGGGCACCCCCAGCCGGTCGGCGAGGTCGCGGACGAGCCGGTAGAGGTCGGGCGCGGTGCCCTCGGGGATGGGCACGGTGGGGCTGAGGGCCGGCCGGGCGCGGGCCACGACCGCGGCCACCCCGGCGGCCAGCAGCAGGCTCAGCACCGCCAGGGCCGTCACGGCGGGGCGGGCCACGTCCCACGCGGAGCCCCGGGGCACGTGGCCGGTGGCCGTGCCCACGGTGAGCACCACGGCCGCGGCGGCGGGCAACAGGGCGACGGCCAGCGCGGCGCCGCGTACCCGCAGCACCGCCAGGGCCCGTGCGCGCGCGGTCGGCGCCACTGCATCCGGACCTGCCACGAACCGATCACCCCCAGTTGCCTCTCGTGCTCTGCCGAGGTGCCCGGCGTGGGCGGTCCCGCGCCCGACGCCGTCGCCGTTGCTCATCACCCCCACTGTGGCACCGGGCTCCGACATCGCAATGCCGGTGGGCCGGTTGCCGGACGGACGACGGCCTGCGCGGCACCCTAGTTGGGGGCGGTACGTGCGTCAGCCCATTGGGCAATCGCTCACCCGATGGAATGGCTTCGGGGCCAAGGGCATGCGGCGGAGGGGGACGGCCGTTCCGGGTGTGCCGCCCCCTCACGATGGGTCCTTCAGCGCGCTGCGCGGGCCTCCTGGGCGGCCTTCGCGGCAATGTCGGTGCGATGGTGCGAACCCGCCAGTCGCACGCGGGAGACGGCCTCGTAGGCCCGCTCACGTGCCGTGTCCAGGTCGTCACCGGTGGCGGTCACGGACAGCACCCGGCCGCCCGCGCTGACCACCCGGCCCGCGTCGTCCCGCCGGGTGCCGGCGTGCAGCACGTACGCGCCCTCGACGGCCGCAGCCGCGTCAAGGCCCTCGATCGGGTCACCGGTGCGCGGCGTCCCCGGGTAGTTGTGCGAGGCGACGACGACCGTCACGGCGGCGCCGTCGCTCCAGCGCAGCGGCGGCTGTTCGGCGAGCCGGCCGGTGGCCGCGTTCAGCAGCAGGCCGGCGAGCGGGGTCTGCAGCCGGGCCAGGACGACCTGCGTCTCCGGGTCGCCGAAGCGGGCGTTGAACTCGATGACCCGTACGCCGCGCGAGGTGAGCGCCAGGCCCGCGTACAGCAGGCCGGAGAAGGGCGTGCCGCGGCGGCGCAGCTCGTCCACGGTGGGCTGCAGCACCGTCTGCAGCACCTCGTCCACCAGCTTCGGGTCGGCCCACGGCAGCGGCGAATAGGCGCCCATGCCGCCGGTGTTGGGGCCCTCGTCGCCGTCCAGGGCGCGCTTGAAGTCCTGTGCGGGCTGGAGCGGCAGCACGGTCTCGCCGTCGGTGACGGCGAACAGCGACACCTCCGGCCCGTCGAGGAACTCCTCGATCACGACGCGGTCGCAGGCCAGCGCGTGCGCGCGGGCGACGGCCACGTCGGAGGTCACGACGACGCCCTTGCCGGCCGCCAGCCCGTCGTCCTTGACGACGTACGGCGCGCCGAAGGCGTCCAGCGCCTCGTCGGTCTCCGTGGGCGTCGTGCACACGTAACTACGGGCGGTGGGCACGCCCGCGGCGGCCATGACGTCCTTCGCGAACGCCTTGGAGCCCTCCAGCCGGGCGGCCTCCGCGGAGGGGCCGAAGACCGGGAAGCCGTGCTCGCGCAGCACGTCCGCGACGCCGGCGACGAGCGGCGCCTCGGGGCCGACGACCACCAGGTCCGCGCCCAGTTCCGTGGCCAGCGCGGCGACGGCCGCGCCGTCCTGGGCGTCCACCGGGTGCGTTTCGGCCACCTCGGTGATCCCGGCGTTGCCGGGGGCGCAGTGGACGGCGGTGACGCCGGGGTCGAGGGACAGGGAGCGGCACAGGGCGTGTTCGCGGGCGCCGCCGCCGATGACGAGGACCTTCACAGGAGCCACCCTATTGCCTGGCTTGTGGATCAGTACGACTCGGGGGGTGTGCCGCTCTCGTAGGAACCTCGTAGAGCCGCTCTGGAGCCGCGTCCGGCGGGCCGTCCCACCCCCGTGGGCGTCATCGGGGCCCGAGCGGCGAACTCTTTCGGGTGAGAGATGACGGGCCCTATACCCGATTCCGCAGCACGTACGGACGGAAAAGGCTGGATCTTGTGCCCAACGCCAACCATTCGGCGGTAGGAAGGTGGCAGCGATCACCGACAAGGGTCACTGTGTCGATTCGCCGACACCGGCGGCAGGAGAGGGAGTGCAGGGTGAGCCAGCCTGAGATGCAGCCCGAGGGGCTCCCGCGGGAGCAGGGAGGCCACCCCAAAGGGGTGCACAGGGGCGACCTGCGCGGCCGGACCTTCCCGCTGGGGGACTGGGGCGAGCCCGCCGAGCGGCTCGACGAGCTGTACCGGTGGGTCGAGGGCGGTGCGCTGCGCCTGGCCGACTGGTACCTGGACGACCGGGCCTGGAAGCGCCGCTGGGCGCGCGGGCTGCGCGTGGCCGCCGCGGCCTGTGCCGTGGTGGGGGCCGCGCTGCCGCTGCTCCAGCTGACCGGGGTGCTGCACCGGGGCACGTCGTGGGCGTTCCTGGCGCTGCTGGGCGCGGTGGCGTGCGTGGCCTGCGACCGGTACTTCGGCCTCACGTCGGGCTGGATGCGGGCGGTGGCCACGGCGCAGGCCGTGCAGCGGCGGCTGGAGGCCCTCCAGTTCGACTGGGCCTCGGAGTGCGTGCGCGAGGTGCTGGGCCCCACGGAGGGCACGGCCAGCGAGGCGGCGGAGCGCTGCCTGAGTGTGCTGCGGCGGTTCTCGGAGGACATCTCCGAGCTCGTCCGGGCCGAGACGGCCGACTGGATGGTGGAGTTCCGCGCGGGCCCGGCGCCGCTGCTGGCGCAGTCGCTGGTGGCGTGGGGGCCGCGGGGCGAGCCGGGCGGGCCCGTGGGCCGCTTCCCGATGCCGCCCCACACCCGGCCCAACATGCCGCGCCAGCGGCCCCCGGAGTCGCCCCGCTGACAGCGGCCGCCGGGGGCGTTCCCGTGTCCCGGGCCGTCGTCAGCTGAACACGATCATCGACCCCTGCCCCAGGCTGCGGGTGGCCGCCGCGTGCAGTCCCAGCCAGGCGTGCCGCTCGCGGGCGAAGGGGCTGTCGCCGGACGGGCCGGGTGTCGCGCGCTCCTGGAGGCCCGTGGGGCGCTGCGGGGCGGCCGGCGGCGCGGGCGGGTCGTGCGGGTCGATGCCCAGCGCGGGCGCCACGGCGACGAGTTCGCGCAGCAGCCCCTGGCTGGAGCCCAACGGGCCGCCGCCCTCCAGGAGTTCCTCGTTGGCCAGCGGGTGCGCGAAGTCCACGGGCACGTAGGCGCCGGCGTGGTCGTAGTGCCACACGAGGTGCGACTGCTGTGCCGCCGTCTCGAACATCTCCATCAACTGCTCGTAGTCGCCGCCCAGTTCGTCCACCGGGGTGACGGCGAGGCCGCACAGGTTCAGCAGGTGGGCGCGGCGCAGGAAGTGCAGGGCGTCGTAGTCGAAGGCGGCGACGGGCGCCACCTCCCCGGCGAGGCCGGGCATGTAGCCGAAGACGGGCACGGGCGGCAGCCCCGCCTCGCCGAGTGCCTTGTCGTAGGCGGCGATCTCCTCGGCGAAGGGGTTGTCGGGGCTGTGGCACAGCACGTCCACGAGGGGCACCAGCCAGAGGTCACAGGCCAACGTGAGCTCACTCTCGTTCCGCCGTCCGATGCGATGGTCGGGCCAGAGTAGTGCCGCTCAGCCGCTTGTCATACAGGCCCGGCCGACCGGAACGGCCCCGGTCCGGCATCGGTTGGGCCTCAGCCGGTCCCGCGGACGTCCCACACCCACGTGTCGCCGGCCCGTACGGGGGCCTTGCCGACCAGTGCGGTGACCGTCTCGCGCAGTTCCTGCGCGTGCGGGTGGTGCGGCAGGACGAGCGCGTCGGCGCGCCAGAAGTCCAGGTCGCGCTGGAAGTCGCGGCGGACCCGGGCGTCGACGGCGGGCTGCTTGCCCGTCTCGGCGACCTGCCGCAGCAGCTCGGACGTGGCGCGCGGCTCCGGCCCGTAGATGCCGGTGCGGTCCGGGCCCCAGGGGCCGTTGAAGTAGCCGCCGGGGAAGGGGAAGCCCAGGTCCGCGTCCATCTGCCAGCCCAGGGCCGCGGTGTCGCTCGGCGAGGGCACCGGTACGGGCACCAGGGAGCGGCCGGGGCGCACGTACTGGCGCCAGGTGCCGTCGGCGACGAAGGCGGGCGCGGGGGCGCGCTCGATCACCGGGTACGGGGTGGGCAGCAGGGGCAGCACGGCGACGACGAGGGCGGCGCAGCCCAGCACGCGGCGCGACGCCTCGCGCTCGCTGCGGGGCCGGCGCAGCACCAGCCGGTCGCAGGCCAGCGCGACGAGGATGCCCAGGACGGGGGCGCAGACCATGGCGACGCGGGACTCGATGACCGACTCGTAGAACGGCAGCTGCGCCAGCAGCCGCCACGGGCCGGGGAGGGTCTTGTCGGTGCCGGGCAGCGGGATGTTCTGGCCGAGGGAGAGGACGGCGGCGGCGAGCGCGGTGAGGCCGAGCGCGCGGACGCGCGGCTGGTCGCGCAGGTGCACGCAGACGGCCACGGCGACGGCGACGAGCGGCCAGCCGAAGAAACCGTTCTCCTCGGTGCGGTTGAGCGACAGCGACGCCGCCACCTTCTCGTCCCCGGCCAGCGAGCGGGTGGCGAACTCCAGCAGCGCCATCGGGTGGTTGCCCACCTGGCCGTGCAGCACGCTGTGGTAGCTCTGCGGGCCCAGGAACTGCCAGCCCACCGGGACGATCACCAGCGGTACGGCGACCAGCGCGGCCACGCCCAGGCCGCGCAGCAGGGGCCGGGCGACGGCACGCGCGACGTCCGGTGCGGCGATCGCGTAGAACAGCGCGAACAGCGCCATGCCGGTGACGGCCAGCAGCAGCGCCTCCTCGCCCAGGAACACCTGGTAGGCGAGGAAGAGGCCGAGCACGACGCCGTCGCGCCGGGTGCGGCGGCCCTCGCACAGCCGCAGCGCCCGGTCGACGATGAGCGGCATCATGAACAGCACCGCGAAGTTGGGGTGGGCGGTGCCGTGGGAGACCATGGGCGGCGCGAAGCCGCACAGCCCGCCGCCGAGCGCGGCCGCCCAGCGGGAGCGCACGAAGCGCCGGGCCAGCAGCCAGTACCAGGAGAACGCGGTGGCGGCCGTGCCGCCGATGAGCACCACGGCCCACGTGACGTGCGCACCGAACGCGAGCGTGACGGGCGCGAGCGGCACCGACAGGCCCAGCATGACGGTGTTCGCCATGAGGTTGACGCCCAGCGGGAAGTTCTGGAGGTCGCTGAAGAGCGGGTTGCGCAGGTGGGCGACGTTGTCCGCGGTGACCGCGAAGAACCACTCCCACTGCGTCTGGTCGGAGCCGGAGTCGGCCAGGTAGCGGTGGCCCGGGCCGGTCAGCAGCCCGGAGTAGAGGAACAGCGCCAGCAGCAGGTAGAGCGCGGGCACGGCCAGGGCGGCGGGGCCGGCGGCGCGCCAGCGGAGGCGGACCACGTCCGCCAGCACCCGCGGGTAGGCCAGCGGCCGCACCTTGGACCCGGGCTGGTGGGCCCAGCGGACGGGCACCTCGGCCACCTCCCAGTCGCGCTGGTGGAAGAAGCGCAGGATCTCCACGTCGAAGCTCCAGCCGTCCAGGCGGGAGTCGGCGAACGCGGCCCGCACCTTGTCGCCGTCGAAGAGCTTGAAACCGCACTGCGTGTCGCGGATGCCGGGCACGGCGGCGGCGCGTATGAGGCCGGCGCCCAGCCGGCCCAGGAGCTCGCGCACCGCGTGCTGGCGCACCGCTATCCGCGAGTCCGGCAGCGCACGGGAGCCGACGGCGGCCGCGGCGCCCGCGTCCAGCCGCTCGCTCAGGGCGCCGAACTCCTCGATGGGCGTGGCCAGGTCGGCGTCGGTGACCAGGACGCGGCGGCCGCGCGAGGCCAGCACGCCGGTGCGGACGGCGTGGCCCTTGCCGCGGTTCTCGGGGGTGCGGAGCAGCCGGACGCGGGGCTCCTCGCGGGCGGCGGCCTCGGCGACGGCGGCGGTGCCGTCGGCCGAGCCGTCGTCGACGACGATCAGCTCCCAGTCGGTGCCGGGGAGGGCGCGGAGGTGGTCGCGCACGGCGCGGAGCGTGGGGCCGAGCCGTTGTTCCTCGTTGTACGCGGGGACGACGACGGTGAGGTCGACGGTGCCGCGGTCCGGGGCGGGGCCGGCCGGCGGGCCGGCGGTGGCGCCGGCGGCGGGTATCGCGGGGCGGTCGGCGGGCGGCACGGCCGCGGAGGTCGTCACGAGCGGGCCTCGTTCCGCTCGGCGAGGGGGGAGGGGGCGCCGGGTGCGGTGGGCGTGGCGGGGGCGGTCGGGGCGTGTGCGTCGGCGGCGTGTGCGGGCGCGTGGGCCGGGGCGCAGGTGCGGGTGGTGCGCGCCGCGCAGAGCGTGTCGACCAGCCTGCGGGTGTGCGCGGCGTAGCCCTCGATGATGTCCTGCGCCCGTTCGGCGTCCTGGGAGGCCACGGCCTCGACCAGCTCGACGTGCCGGTCCCAGAGGCGGCCCCGCAGGTCGCCCAGGCGGCGCAGCAGCGGCACGGTGAAGACCCAGCCCTGCACCCGGATGCGGTCGAGGAAGGCGGATATGTACGGGTTGCCGACGAGGCCGGCCATCTCGCGCCAGAACCGCAGGTCGTAGCCGATGAGGATGTCGAGGTCGCCGGCCATGGCGGCGCGTGCCGCCTCCTCGGCGCGGCGCCGCACGGAGGCGAGCGCCTCGGGGGTGGCGGCGTACAGTGCGCGGGCCGCCGAGCGGCGGAAGACACCGTCGATGATCAGCGACCGGGCTTCGAGCATGGCGGTGAAGTCGGCGTGGGAGAACTCGCGCACCCGGTAGCTCTTGTGCAGCTCGACGTCGAGCAGGCCCTGCGAGCACAGGTCGAGGAGCGCCTCGCGGACGGGCGTGGCCGACACGCCGTACTGGTCGGCGATCTCCTTGACGGTGAACTGCCGGCCCGCCGGGAGCCGTCCCGCGATCATCTCGTCGCGCAACGCCTCGGCGATCTGTGAGCGCAGCGTCGTGCGCTTGACAGGCTCACTGCCGGGCATGGTCTCCGTCTCCCCTTCCGTGACCGCGCGCCGGGCATGCGAACGGCCCATCGCACACGAAAGGTTCACGCTACCAGGGGTTACGGAGCGGATCGGAGTGCGCACGGAGCGCGTACGACAGGGGCGCGCTGCTCACGCGGGCGCGCCCCTGCCGTCGGAGCCGGACGGCAGCGGCCGTCAGCCCCCGGTGGTGTACGTGTCGGCCACCGACAGGGCGGCGTCCAGGGCGGCCAGGCCCTCCTTCGCCTCCTCCTCGGTGATCGTGCAGGGCGGCACCACGTGGGTGCGGTTCATGTTCACGAACGGCCACAGGCCCGCCTTCCGGCAGGCCGCCGCAAAGGCGGCCATGGGGGCGGCGGCCTCGCCCGCGGCGTTGTACGGCACGAGCGGCTCGCGGGTGTCCCGGTCGCGGACGAGCTCCAGCGCCCAGAACATGCCCAGGCCCCGCACCTCGCCCACCGAGGGGTGGCGCGCGGCGAGTTCGCGCAGGCCGGGGCCGATCACGTCGGCGCCGATGCGGGCGGCGTGCTCCACCACGCCCTCCTCCGCCATCGCGGTGATCGTGGCGACGGCGGCGGCGCAGGCCAGGGGGTGCCCGGAGTAGGTGAGCCCGCCGGGGTAGGGGCGGTCCTCGAAGCCGGCGGCGATCTCCGCGGAGATCGCCACGCCGCCCAGCGGCACGTAGCCGGAGTTGACGCCCTTGGCGAAGGTCAGCAGGTCGGGGACGACGTCGAAGTGCTCGGCGGCGAACCAGCGGCCGGTCCGGCCGAAGCCGGCCATCACCTCGTCGAGGACGAGCACGATCCCGTACCGGTCGCACAGCGCACGGACGCCGGGCAGGTAGCCGGGCGGCGGCACCATGATGCCGGCGGTGCCCGGCACGGTCTCCAGCACGATCGCGGCGATGGTGCCCGGCCCCTCGAAGACGATGGTGTCCTCCAGGTGCGCCAGCGCCCGCTCGCACTCCTGCTCCTCGCTCGTCGCGTGGAACGGCGAGCGGTAGAGGTACGGCGCCCAGAAGTGCACCACGCCCGCCGCGCCCTGGTCGGAGGGCCAGCGGCGGGGGTCGCCGGTCAGGTGGATCGCGGTGGTGGTGGCGCCGTGGTACGAGCGGTAGGCGGAGAGGACCTTGGTGCGGCCGGTGTGCAGCCGGGCCAGGCGGACGGCGTTCTCGACCGCCTCCGCACCACCGTTGGTGAAGAAGATCTTGTCGAGGTCGCCCGGCGTGCGCTCGGCGATGAGGCGCGCGGCCTCGGCGCGCGCCTCCACCGCGAATCCGGGCGCGAACGTCGCGAGCCGGCCCGCCTGTTCCTGGATCGCCGCGACGACCTTGGGGTGCTGGTAGCCGATGTTGGTGAAGACGAGGCCGCTGGAGAAGTCGAGGTAGCGGTTGCCGTCGTGGTCCCAGAAGTACGAGCCCTCGGCGCCGGCCACGGCGAGCGGGTCGATGCGGCCCTGCGCGGCCCAGGGGTGGAAGACGTGCGCGCGGTCGGTGGCCTTGATCGCGGCCCCGGCCGCGGGGTCGCCGGGGAGGGAGGAGGGGGACGGGTTCGCGTTGCTCACGGGCGTGACCTCGGGGTGGGACGGCCCAGCGGCGGCTGGGGACCGGGCGGGCAGGGGGCGCTGTGTGCTGCGTACGCGCCGAGCCTAGGCCGCGCACGCCCCGTACGGCACCGGCACTGTGTCGGCCGCTCGCCGCGCACGTGGACACAGTGCCGGGCGCGGCGCCCCGCCGCGCGGATACCCGCCCTCCGGCGGTGCCGCTATCCTCCCCGCACCGAACACGGGGGAAGCGCACGGGGAAACACGCGCGCGGGACGCGCCCGGGGGGCACCGCATGAAGAGCAACGAACAGCACGAACAGAACGAACGGCAGCAACGGGATGAACAGGGTGAGCGGGGCGAACCGCCGGTGATCGAACGGCTGCGGCCGGAGGACCCGCGCACGCTCGGCGCCTACCGGCTGCTGGGCCGGCTCGGCGCCGGCGGCATGGGCCGCGTCTACCTGGCCCGCTCCGGCCGGGGCCGCATCGTCGCGGTCAAGCTGATCCAGCCCGAGCTGGCCGGGCAGGACGAGTTCCGCCGCCGGTTCCGGCAGGAGGTACGGGCCGCACGGCGGGTCGGCGGCGAATGGACCGCGCCGGTCCTCGACGCCGACACCGAGGCGGAGATCCCCTGGGTCGCCACCGGCTACATCGCCGGCCCCTCGCTGCGGCAGGTCGTCGACCGCGACCACGGCGCGCTGCCCGAACGCTCGGTACGGGTGCTCGGCGCCGGCCTGGCCCGCGCGCTCCAGGCGGTGCACGCCGCCGGGATCGTCCACCGCGACCTCAAGCCGTCCAACGTACTGCTCACCCTCGACGGGCCGCGCGTCATCGACTTCGGCATCGCCCGCGCCCTGGACCCCGTCACCGACGGCGGCGTCACCCGCACCGGGCAGGCCGTCGGCTCGCCCGGCTTCATGTCGCCCGAGCAGGTGCGCGGCGAGATCGTCACCCCGGCGGGCGACGTCTTCTGCCTCGGCTCGGTGCTGGCGTACGCGGCCACCGGCCGGTCGCCGTTCGGCACGGCCGACAGCGGCGCGCACGCCGTGATGTACCGCATCGCCGAGGAGGAGCCCGACCTCACGGGCGTGCCCGGGGGGCTGCTGGAGCTGATATCCGCGGCCCTGGCCAAGGCGCCCGGCGACCGGCCGACGCCCGAGGAGTTCCTGCGCCTCACGGGCGCGGCCGACCTCACCGCGACCCTCGCCGACCCCCGGTCGTCGGCCGAGCCGTGGCTGCCCGCGGCGCTGGTCGCCCGCCTGGGGCGGCACGCGGTGGCGCTGCTGGAGGTGGAGAGCCCGGAGGGGCCGGAGGGCCCGGAGTCCCCCGCCGGGGACGGCGAGGCGCCCACCCGCGTGGTGCCGCCGGTGGACGCCCGGCCGGCCGACCCGCCGACCGTCACCGCCTCCGGGGGCCACCCGCTGCCACCGCTCGCCCCGCCGCCGGGGCCGGGGGCGGGGGCGGGGGCGGGGGGCGCCTACGGGCCATACGCGCCGTACGGGATGCCCGGCGGCCCCGTGCCGCCGATGCCGCCGGTGCAGCCGGCGCGCCCGTCCCGTACCCCCCTCCTGGTGGCCGTGCTGGTCACCGCCGCGCTGCTGGCCGGCGGCGGCACCGTGTACCTGCTCACCCGGCCGCGCGACAACGCCGGCGGCCATGCGAGCGCCTCGTCCGGCACGGCCCCCGTCACCGCACCCCCGGCCGGCGCCTCGCCGAACTCGTCGGCGACGCGCCGCCCCACGGACGACAGCACCGAACCGGACCCCGTCCTCTCGCTCTCGCCCGCGGCCTCGCCCACCGCCGGCAACACCGGCGCGCAGGCGTACGCCGGCACCTGGCAGGCGGCCTTCAACTCCGGCAGCGGCCTCAACAACCGCACCCTCACCGTCCGGCGCGGCACGGTGACGCAGGTGACCATCCAGGGCAGCGGCGTCCTCGACGACGGCACGCCGTACAGCTGCCAGTGGACGGCGACGGCCACCGGCGGCGGCACCGCCGGCACCCCGCTGCACCTGGGCCCGTCGACCGTCACCCAGGCCAGCCCCCGCTCGGCCTGCCAGCCCGGCTCGGCCTCCGACCTGGTGCTGCTCCCGGACGGCCGGATGCGCCGCGACTTCACCGACAGCGGCACGCGCGACGCGTCGCTGGTCTACAGCAGAACGGGCTGAGAACGCGACCGCCCCGGCGGCCGGAAGGCCACCGGGGCGGTACGCGCGCAGACCGGACCGGTCGGACCGGTCAGAGGAACGAGCGGATCTCGATCGTCTCGTCGCGGCCGGGGCCGACGCCGATCGCGGAGATCGGGGCACCCGACATCTCCTCCAGCGCCTTCACGTACGCCTGGGCGTTCTTCGGCAGCTCGGAGAAGGTCTTGGCCTTCGAGATGTCCTCGGTCCAGCCCGGCAGCATCTCGTAGACCGGCTTCGCGTGGTGGAAGTCGGTCTGGCTGTAGGGCAGCTCCTCGACGCGCTTGCCGTCGATCTCGTACGCCACGCAGACCGGGATCTGCTCCCAGCCGGTGAGCACGTCGAGCTTGGTGAGGAAGAAGTCCGTCAGGCCGTTGACGCGCGTCGCGTAGCGGGCGATGACCGCGTCGAACCAGCCGCAGCGGCGGTCACGGCCGGTGGTGACACCGCGCTCGCCGCCGATGACGCGGAGCTTCTCGCCGTCCTCGTCGAACAGCTCGGTCGGGAACGGGCCGGCGCCCACGCGGGTGGTGTACGCCTTGAGGATGCCGATCACCCGGTTGATCTTCGTCGGGCCCACGCCCGCGCCCGTGCAGGCGCCGCCCGCGGTCGGGTTCGAGGAGGTGACGAAGGGGTACGTGCCGTGGTCGACGTCGAGCAGCGTGCCCTGGCCGCCCTCGAAGAGGACGACCTTGCCCTCGTCGATGGCGTTGTTCAGGATCAGCGTCGTGTCGGCGACGAACGGCTTGATCTGGTCGGCGTAGGCCAGCAGGCCGTCGACGATCTGCGCCGAGTCGATGGCGCGGCGGTTGTACAGCTTGGCGAGGAGCTGGTTCTTCAGCTCCAGCGCCGCCTCGACCTTCTGGGTCAGGATCGACTCGTCGTAGAGGTCCTGGACCCGGATGCCCACGCGGTTGATCTTGTCGGCGTAGGTCGGGCCGATGCCGCGGCCGGTCGTACCGATCTTGCGCTTGCCGAGGAAGCGCTCGCCCACCTTGTCGAGGGTGACGTTGTAGGGCGTGATCAGGTGCGCGTTACCGCTGATGAGCAGCTT
The DNA here is from genome assembly GCF_014654785.1 of Streptomyces mashuensis. Lineage (GTDB taxonomy): Bacteria > Actinomycetota > Actinomycetes > Streptomycetales > Streptomycetaceae > Streptomyces > Streptomyces mashuensis. Next base: position 419,674 of record NZ_BNBD01000004.1, on the reverse strand, counting down.
GGACGTGTCGACGCCGCGCTCGTTCAGCCCGCTCAGCTCGGAGAGCAGGACCGCCGGGTCGACGACGACACCGTTGCCGATGACCGGGGTGCACCCCGGCGAGAGGATCCCGGAAGGGAGCAGGTGCAGCGCGTATTTCTGGTCACCCACGACCACCGTGTGGCCGGCGTTGTTGCCGCCCTGGTAACGCACCACGTAGTCCACGGAGCCACCGAGCAGGTCGGTGGCCTTTCCCTTGCCCTCGTCACCCCACTGAGCACCGAGCAGCACAAGTGCGGGCACAGGCGTACACCCCTTCCGGGCGGGGCATGTCCAACGTGCACAGGTGGCGGGAGGGCCGCTCAAACGGGCCTTTCACCGCCGCCGGAGCCGTCGAACCGGTGCCCCGGATAGACGAAGCCCCTGGCGCAACAGCGACAGGGGCTCTTGCACCGAGAGATTACCTGAGGAAGGACGAACGTGTCGGCTGCAGACCCGACCGGAGCGCAGCTGCTCGTCGTCATCGACCCGGTCGCGCGGCGTGTGGACGGCGAGTCCACACGGATCGCGAGGGACGTGCTGTGCGCCGGAGCGGTGGCCAAAATCTGCCTCCCGAGCGGGGCGGAGGAGGTGGCACGGGCGGTCGCCAGACGGGGTCGCCGCCGGACCGTCGTCATCGGTGACGACCGGGCCCTGCTGCGCGTGGTCGGCCTGCTGCACCGGCGCCGCGAGCTGGCCGACACGCCGCTGGCGTGGGTGCCGGTCGGTTCGCTGCCGGCCGTGACGGTGGCACGCGAGCTGGGCGTGCCGCTGGGGGCGGTCGCCGCGGCCCGGGCGGTGCTGGAGGGCGTGGAGCGGCGGCTGGGGCTGCTGGCGGACGACAGCGACGGCGTGGTGCTGCACGGCCTGCACGTGCCGTCCGGCGCGTCGCACCGCGCCGCGGCCGTGCCGGCCGGGGGCGGCGCCCCCTGGTGGTCACCGGCGGCCCGCACGGCCCGTACGGCGCTGACGCTGCTGTCGGGCCCCTCGGACCGGCACCCCCTGCCGGGCTGCGCGCGGCTGCGGGTGGAGGCGGACGGGGTGCTGCTGGCGGACCTGGACCGCCCGGTGGGCCGCGTCGCGGTGTCCGCGGTCGACGGCCTGGCCCACGTGGCGATCCACCCCCGCACAGGCACCCACCCCCTCCGCACCCACGCCCGCACGGTCACGGTCTCGGGCCCGGACTTCCGCTACCGAGCAGACAACCGCGTCCGCGGCCCGGTACGCACCCGCACGTGGACGGCGGTCCCGGAGGCCTGGCGACTGACGCTGCCGGGGTAGGGGGCGGTGCGGGGGGCGGATCGAAGGGGCGCAGCCCCTTCACGCCCGCGCCGGCGCGAGGGGCCGGGCCCCTTCACCGCCCGCGACCCGCGGGGCTCGAAAGGGCCGCCAGGCCCTTTCATCCCGCCGCGACGGCGCGCAACCACAACGGCGCAGCCCGGCGGTGCCGAACCCACCGGCCGGGGACAGCACGGCACCGCCGGGCTCCGCCGTGGGGGCTGATCACCGTCGCGGCGGATTGAAGGGGCGGAGCCCCTTCACGCCCGCGCCGGCGCGGCGGGTCCGAAGGGGCCGGGCCCCTCACGCCCACGCCGGCACGGCGGGCTCGCAGGGGCCGGGCCCTTCACGCCCGCGCCGGCGCGTCGGAGGCCCCCCGGCGGGAGCCGTCACGCGCCGGGCCGTACCAGCCCCGTCTCGTACGCGAAGACCGCCGCCTGCGTGCGGTCGCGCAGGCCCAGTTTCACCAGGATGCGGCTGACGTGCGTCTTCACCGTCGACTCCGCCACCACCAGGTCCGCCGCGATCTCCGAGTTCGAGCGGCCCTGGGCCACCAGCACGAGGACCTCCGTCTCGCGGTCCGTGAGGTCGCCGAAGCGTTCGGCCGAAGGGGGCGGCGTCGTGCGGCCCGCCGCGCCCAGGCGGGTGAACTCCTGGATGAGGCGTTTGGTGACCGCCGGGGCCAGCAGCGCCTCGCCGGCCGCGACGACGCGTACGCCCTCCGCCAGCTGCGTCGCCGACGCGTCCTTCAGCAGGAAGCCGCTCGCCCCGGCGCGCAGCGCCTGGTACACGTACTCGTCCAGGTCGAACGTGGTGAGCACCAGCACCTTCGCGTCCGCGTCGGCCGCGACGATCTCCCGGGTGGCGTCGAGGCCGTTCATCTCCGGCATGCGGATGTCCATGAGCACCACGTCCGGGCGGAGCGCGGCGACCTTCCCGACCGCGTCGCGGCCGTTCACCGCCTCGCCGATCACCTCGATGTCGGGCTGTGCGCCCAGCAGCACCGAGAAGCCCTCGCGGACCATCATCTGGTCGTCGACGATCAGCACTTTGATGCTCACTCGGCCACCGCCTCCGCGCCGGGCAGGAACGCCGTCACCTCGTAGCCGCCGTCACCCGTGGGCCCCGTGGCCATGCTGCCGCCGAGCATCGTGACGCGCTCCCGCATGCCGAGCAGACCGTGGCCCGCGCCCGGCGACGGCTTGGCCAGCCGGTCCGGCCGGCCGTTGACGACGCGCAGGCCCAGCCCGCCCAGGACGTGGCTGATCTCGACGCGCGCGGGCGCGCCCGGCGCGTGCCGCAGCACGTTGCTGAGCGCCTCCTGCACGATCCGGTACGCCGACAGCTCCACGCCCTGCGGCAGCCGCCGCACCGGCCCGGTCACGACGAGTTCGACACTCAGCCCGGCCTGGCGCACATTGGCCAGCAGCCCGTCCAGGTCGGCCAGCGTGGGCTGCGGGGCCTCCGGCCCCGCGTCGCCGAGCGCGTCGGGGTCCTCGGACCGTACGACACCCAGGACGCGCCGCAGCTCGGTCAGCGCGGCCACCGCGTTCTCGCGGATCGTGGCGAACGCGGCGGCGAGCTCCGGCGGCGGGTCCTGCACCCGGTACGGCGCGGCCTCGGCCTGGATCGCGACGACCGACATGTGGTGCGCGACGACGTCGTGCAGCTCGCGCGCGATGGTCGTGCGCTCCTCCAGCAGCGTGCGCCGTGAGCGCTCGGCGCGCGTGACCTCGGTCTGCACCTCCACCTGCCGCCGGGAGTCACGCATCGCCCGCCACGCCGCCACGGCGAAGAGCACGACGCCCGAGGCCACCGTCATCTCGAAGAGGACCCCGTAGCCGTAGCCGTAGGAGCCGCCCACCGAGCTCATCGCCGCGCCGAAGGCCGTGGTCAGCAGCCACATGCCGGCGGCGAGGCGGGGCCGGGTGCGCAGGGTGACGAGGGCCATCACGACGAGGTGGGACGCGAACCACACGGGGTTCCACGGCGTGCCGCCGACGACCGCGGCGCTCAGGAAGGCCGCGCCCAGCGACAGCCACCAGGCGCCGACCGGCCGGAACAGCGTCGTCACCAGCGGCACGACGGCGATCGCCGAGAACAGCAGGGCGTCGAGGCCCGGCCGGCGCGAGAACAGGGCGAGTGCCATCAGCAGGGCCAGCCCGGCGACCGCCGCGTGCGGCAGCCAGCGCACGTACCGCCGCAGCCCGGCCGGCACCCGGCGCAGCAGGGGGTGACCGTCGGCGAGGGGCGGCAGCGGCCGCAGCGCGAAGGCGTCGGTGAACAGGTCCTGGCGCAAGCCGGCGAGGGCGCCCCTGACGAGGTGGAACTCGCTGCGCGGGGCGGCGGTCGTGGGAGAGGTGTCGGTCACGCCGTCCACCGTAAGGAAACGTTTCCATCCCGGCGTCCCCACGGAAGCGGATCTGTGCGGGTCCGTCTCAAGTACTACCCGGCGGACCGCCCCGGGTCCTCCCTCACTGCTTCGCGCAGGACGTCGTACGCCGCCGTGCCCGGCGTGAGGGGCGCGAAGTGGTCCGCGCCGGGGAGGACGCGCAGCTCCACACGGCCGCCGGCGGCCCGCGCGGCGGCCGCGTAGCCGGTGGACAGGGCGGCCGGCACGTCGGCGTCGTCGCTGCCGTGCAGCACGGTGACGGGCACCCGGGCCGGCACCAGCCGTACGGGATCGGCACCGGCCTCGTCGTGCCCGCCCAGCAGCTCGTCCACGGCACCGTCGCTCAGCCGCAGCCGCCGGGCCAGCCCGAGGTCGGCGACGGGCGCCACGGCCACCACGTGGTCGACGGCGAGCCGTGCCCCGGCGGGCGAGGAGACGGCCCAGAGCGCGAGGTGCCCGCCGGCGGAGTGCCCGACGAGTACGTGCCGGCCGACGCCGCCGGCCGACCGCGACCCCACCGCCGCGACCACGTCCTCCGCCGTCGCCGGCCAGCCCCCTCCCCCGCCCACCCGGCGGTACTCGGCCAGCGCCACCTCCACGCCCTCGGCCGCCAGGGCCTGCGCCAGCGGCACCAGGTAGGAGCGGTCGTAGCGCTGCCGCCAGTAGCCGCCGTGCAGCAGGGTCACGCGGAGCCCGGCCGGGCCGTGCGCCGGCGGGCCGTACACGTCGACGACCTGGCTGGGGTGCGGCCCGTACGCGAGCGTGGTGCGCGGGCCGGCGGCGGTCACCGGACCGGCCCCGACGTCACCACCTCGCCGAGCACCCGCGCCGCGCGCTCGGTGTCGGCGAACGACGTGTACAGCGGCGCGAAGCCGAAGCGCAGCACGTCCGGGCGGCGGAAGTCGCCGACGACGCCGCGCCGGACCAGCTCCGCCATGACGTCCCCGGCGCCGGCGCAGCGCAGCGACACCTGGCTGCCGCGTTCCTCGTGCGGCAGCGGCGTCACGCACTCCGTGCGCCCGGCGGGCACGTACCGTTCCACGCAGCGCAGGAAGAAGTCGGTCAGGTCCAGGCTCTTGGCGCGCACCACGCCCAGGTCGACGCCGTCCCACACGTCGAGGGCCGCGTCGAGCGCGAGCAGCGACAGGATCTCCGGCGTGCCGACGCGGCCGCGCACCGCGCCGTCCGCGGGCGTGTAGGCCGGGTCCATGCCGAAGGGGTCGGCGTGCGAGTTCCAGCCGGGCAGCGGCGAGTCGAAGCGCGGCTGGAGTTCGCGGCGCACGTACAGGCAGGCGGGCGCGCCCGGCCCGCCGTTGAGGTACTTGTACGTGCACGCCACCGCGAAGTCCGCGCCGGACGCGTCGAGCCCGACCGGCAGCGCGCCCGCGCTGTGGCACAGGTCCCACACCGTGCGGGCGCCCGCGGCGTGCAGCGCCCCGGTGATGCCGGGCAGGTCGTGCAGCCGGCCCGTGCGGTAGTCGACGTGGTTGACGAGCGCGACGGCCGTACGGGGCCCCGCCGCCTCGGCGACGTCCGTGGCCGGCACCGCCCGCACCGTACAGCCCGTCAGACGGGCGGCGGAGGCGGCGATGTAGCCGTCGGTGGGGAACGTCGCCGCGTCGACGAGGACCTCGTCGCGGCCCGGCGCCGCGGCCCGCGCCAGCCGTACCGCGCCCACCACGGCCTTGAACACGTTGACGCTGGTCGAGTCGCCGGCCACCACCTGCCCGGGGGCCGCGCCGAGCAGCCGGCCGACCCGGTCGCCGACCCGCTCCGGCGCCGTCCACCAGCCCGACTCGGTCCACGAGCGGATGCGCAGCCGGCCCCACTCCTCCTCGACGACGGCCGCCAGCCGCCCGGCGACGCCGCGCGGCAGGGCGCCCAGCGAGTTGCCGTCCAGGTAGACGACCCCTTCCGGGTCGCCGGGGGCGTCGACCACGAACGCCTCCCGCCGGTCCCGCAGCGGATCGGCGGCGTCCAGCGCGGCGGCCTCGGCGGCCAGGCACGGCGGCCCGCCCGTCTCCGGCTCCGGCCCCGCCCACGGGGCGAACTCGGGCACCCCGCCCGGGAACACGTCAGACATGGCTGCGGGCCGTCCACAGCTCGGGGAACACGTGCTTCGCGGCCCGCTTCTCCAGCCACGCCACGCCCGCCGAACCGCCCGACCCCACCTTCGCCCCCATGGCCCGGCGGGTCGCCACCAGGTGGTCGTTGCGCCAGCGCCACACCAGCTCGGCGACCTCCGTCAGCGCCTCCCCCAGCCGGCACTCCGGGCTGTGCTGGTCACCGGCGTACACCTGCTGCCACACCCGTTCCACGGCCGGGTCAGGGGCGTAGCGCTCCGCCACGTCGCGGTGCACGACCGCGCCGGGTATCGCATGGCCGCGCCGCGCCAGCCAGCGCAGCACCTCGTCGTACAGGCCCGGCTCGTGCAGCGCCTTCTCCAGCTCGGCGTGGATGCGCGGCGCACCGCGGTAGGGCACCAGCATGGCAGCCGACTTCTCGCCGAGCAGGAACTCCAGCCGCCGGTACGTGGCCGACTGGAAGCCGGACGCCTCCCCCAGCGCGGCGCGGAACGCGTTGAACTGGGCCGGCGTCAGGTGCGCCAGCGGCTCCCAGCACGCGTTGAGCGCCCGGAGCTCGTACGTGGAGCGCTTCAGCGCGGCCATGGCCCGCGGCACGTCGTCCTCGCGCAGGCCCCGCGCGGCGGTCTCCCACTCGTGCACGATCAGCGTGAACCACAGCTCCATCACCTGCGTGGTGACGAGGAACGACATCTCGCCCGGGTCGTCGGTGAGGGGCTGCTGGAGGTGGGACAGGACGTCGGCCCGTACGTACTCCTCGTACGGGGTGGAGCCGGAGAACTCGAGGTTGGGCCCGGGAACGGGAGCCCCGTCCGGGGCGGGTGGTGCGGGCGGGCCGAGCGGTGGTTCGGGGAACACGTCGCCTCCCTGCAAGTCGCACGCCCCCCGGGATCGCCGGGGGCACGCCGCGATCATGCGGTGCCGGACGCCGCCACGGCAAGGGCCGTGACGGCGTCCCGGCCGGGCGGTCAGCCCAGGGTGTTGGCGGCGGTCGGCGAGCTGTCGCGCAGGAACTGCGAGCAGCGCTCGTACTCCTCCTGCTCGCCGATGGCCTGCGCGGCGCGGGCCAGCGCGTGCAGCGCCCGCAGGAAGCCGCGGTTGGGCTCGTGCTCGAACGGCACCGGCCCGTGGCCCTTCCATCCGCTGCGGCGCAGCGCGTCCAGGCCGCGGTGGTAGCCGGTGCGGGCGTAGGCGTACGACTCGACGACGCGGCCGGCCTCGAACGCCTCGTCGGCCAGCTGCGCCCACGCCAGGGAGGAGGCGGGGTACTTCGCGGCGACGTCGGCCGGGGCCGTGCCGGAGGCGAGCAGCTCGCGCGGCTCGGGGTCGTCGGGCAGGTGGGTCGGGGGCGGTCCCCCGAGCAGGTTCTCGTGAATGGCCATGGACTCCAGTCTGCCCGCTCGCGGGGCCGGTGGGCGGCCCGGGGCACGGCCTGTCCGCGGCGGGCGGGGGCACGGGGCGGGGGCACGGGGCACGGGCGGGGCAGGGCCTGTCGTCCGGTCGCGCGTCACGTCTCGCCCGGGTCGAGTGGCGGTGAGGACACCCCGCAGTGGTACGCGCACTCCGGGTGGCAGCTGCGGCGGCGCCGGTCGCGTACGGTCGTCCAGGCCAGCACCGAGCCGGCCACGAGCGCGCCCGCGCACAGCACCATGGCGCGGGTGAAGGCGGCGTCGAACGCGGCCGGGTCGCGCTGGGCGTCCTCGCCCATGCCGGCGGCCAGCGGGAGCGCGGCGACCGCGACGAGGCCGGCGGCCCGCGCGGCGGCGTTGTTGATGCCGCTGGCCAGGCCCGCGCGGGACACGTCCACGGACGCCAGCACGGTCGCCGTCAGCGGCGCCACCAGCACCGCCATGCCCAAGCCCAGCACCACGAGGGCGGGCAGCACGTCCCGCCAGTACACCGCGCCGCTGCCGGCCCGGGTCATCAGCAGCAGCCCGCCCGCGCACAGCAGCGGCCCCACGGTCAGCGGAAGCCGCGCGCCGATGCGCTCGGCGACGCGGCCGGAGCGCGCGGACAGCAGCAGCATCAGCACGGTGGTGGGCAGCAGGGCCGTGCCGGCGGCCAGCGCCGACCAGCCGGCGACGATCTGGAGCTGGAGCACGGCGAGGAAGAAGAAGCCGCTGAACGCCGCGTACACGAACAGCGTGACGACGTTGACGGCGGTGAACGTCCGGGCGCGGAAGATCTCCAGCGGCAGCATGGGGTTGGGCCGGCGCCGCTCCACGACGACGAACGCCACGCCGAGCAGGACGCCCGCGACGGCCGGCCCGAGCACAGCGGGCGAGGCGCCCCGGCCGGGCGCGGCGATCAGCGCGTACGTCACGGCGCCCAGCGCGAGGGCGCCGAGGGCCGCGCCGAGCACGTCGAAGCGGCCGCCTGCGGCGGGGTCGCGGGTCTCGGGGACGCAGCGGCGGGCGACCAGGACGCAGACCGCGGCCACGGGCAGGTTGATCAGGAACACCCAGCGCCAGCCCGGCCCGTCGACCAGCCAGCCGCCGACGAACGGGCCGACCGCGGCGGCCACGCCGCCCAGCCCGGACCAGGCGCCCACCGCGGGCGCCCGGTCCTCGGCGCGGAAGACGGACTGGAGCAGGGCGAGCGAGCCGGGCGTGAGGAGGGCGCCGCCGACGCCCTGGAGCGCGCGGGCGGCGATGAGCACGCCGGCGCCGGGTGCGAGCCCGCAGGCGAGGGAGGCGAGGGCGAACCAGATCACGCCGAGGAGGAAGATCCGGCGCCGTCCGTAGCGGTCGCCGAGCGAGCCGCCCAGGAGGATCAGCCCGGCGAGGGTGAGCATGTAGGCGTTGACCGTCCACTGGAGCGCGGCCAGGCCCACACCGAAGTCGCGGCCGATGTGCGGCAGGGCGACGGTCACGACGGTGCTGTCCAGCAGGGCCATGCCGCTCCCCAGCACGGCCGTGAGCAGCACGGCCCGGCCCGGCCCGGTGCCCATGCGGACGTCGGGGGGCGCGGGGGCGGGGGCGGTCACGGGGCGCGAACCGGTCACCCTCGCATGGTCGCGCAAGGGCCCGGCCGCCGCATGGTGACGGCGACCGGGCCCTTCGGATCCGGCTTCAGCGGATCACTGGGTCACTTCAGCTTGGTGCCCGTGGAGCGCAGGTCGGCGCAGGCCTTGGCGACGCGCTCGGCCATGCTCGCCTCGGCCAGCTTGCCCCAGGTGCGCGGGTCGTAGGCCTTCTTGTTGCCGACCTCGCCGTCGACCTTCAGGACGCCGTCGTAGTTCTGGAACATGTGGGCCGCGACGGGGCGGGTGAAGGCGTACTGGGTGTCGGTGTCGAGGTTCATCTTCACGACGCCGTTCTCCAGCGCGGTGCGGATCTCCTCCTGGGTGGAGCCGGAGCCGCCGTGGAAGACGAAGTCGAAGGGGTTGTCCTTGCCGAAGCGGGCGGCGACGCCCTCCTGGAGGTCCTTGAGCAGCTCGGGGCGGAGCACGACGTTGCCCGGCTTGTAGACGCCGTGGACGTTGCCGAAGGAGGCGGCCAGCAGGTAGCGGCCCTTCTCGCCCAGGCCCAGGGCCTCGGCGGTGCGGACGGCGTCCTCGACGGTGGTGTAGAGCTCGTCGTTGATCTCGTGCGAGACGCCGTCCTCCTCGCCACCGGTCGGGGTGATCTCGACCTCGAGGATGATCTTCGCGGCGGCGGCCTTGGCGAGCAGCTCCTGGGCGATGGCCAGGTTGTCGGCGAGGGTCTCGGCCGAGCCGTCCCACATGTGGGACTGGAAGAGCGGGTTCTCGCCCTTGGCGACGCGCTCGGCGGAGATGTCGATCAGCGGGCGGACGTAGCCGTCGAGCTTGTCCTTCGGGCAGTGGTCGGTGTGCAGCGCAATGTTCACCGGGTACTTCTTGGCGACGACGTGCGCGAACTCGGCGAGCGCCACCGCACCGGAGACCATGTCCTTGCTGTACTGGCCGCCCAGGAACTCCGCACCACCGGTGGAGATCTGGATGATGCCGTCGCTCTCCGCCTCGGCGAAACCGCGCAGGGCGGCGTGCAGAGTCTGCGTCGAGGTCACGTTGATGGCCGGGTAGGCGAACTTGCCTGCCTTCGCCCGGTCGAGCATCTCGTTGTAGACCTCGGGGGTTGCGATGGGCATCTGTCCGCTCCTTGTGATGTGCGGTTACGGGCGAATTCTGGGCCCTGACCTAGGGGGCGACGGTCATCGTCGCCACCATCTTCCCAGACTCCCCGCATTACTCCACATGAGGCTCACGCCTCCCCGCACGGGGGAAAGGCGCGTGGTTTCACGTGAAACCACGCGCCTTTCCTCACGCGATCATCCTCCGAATGCGGGATATCCGCAGGTCAGAGCGGGAGGCCGGGCTCAGGCCAGGTCGAGGTCGGCCAGCGTGTAGCCGGTGAGGTAGCTCAGGCCGGCGTCCTGAATGGCCTGCTCGGCACCCCGGTCGACGATGGTGGCCACGGCCACGACCTCGGCGCCGGCCTCGCGCGCGGCCTCCACGGCGGTCAGCGGGGAGCCGCCGGTGGTGGAGGTGTCCTCGACAACGAGCACCCGCCGGCCCTTGATGTCCGGGCCCTCGATGCGGCGCTGCATGCCGTGGGTCTTCTGCGCCTTGCGCACGACGAACGCGTCCAGCTTGCGGCCGCGCGCGGCGGCGGCGTGCAGCATCGCGGAGGCCACGGGGTCGGCGCCCAGGGTGAGGCCGCCGACGGCGTCGAAGTCCAGGTCCGCGGTCAGGTCCAGCATCACCTGGCCGACCAGGGGCGCCGCCTCGGCGTCCAGGGTGATCCGGCGCAGGTCGATGTAGTAGTCGGCCTCCTTGCCGGAGGAGAGGGTCACCTTGCCGTGGACCACGGCCTTGTCCTTGATGTGCTGCAGCAGGGCGTCGCGCGCGTCGGTCATGCCCCTGAGCTTAGGCCACGGTCCGGCCGGGTCCCGGTCCGCTCAGGCCGTGGTCCGCCAGGTCCAGGTGGTCGAGATCTCCAGCGGGTCGATGGGCGTGACCAGGCGGGGCTGGGTGTTGAGCCCGTTGGGCGGCCCGGACTGCGGCTCCACGCACACCGCCTCGGCCTGCTCGTCGTAGACGACGACCCACTCGGCGCGGCTGGTGATCCTCAGTTCCAGGGCGTCCGGCCAGCGCAGGGTGACGTCCACCCCGTCGGGCATGCCGAAGCAGTCGTCCCAGGGGCCGGGCTGCGGGTCGATGCGGCGGCCGGTGGGCAGGTGGTCGGCGCCGCGCTCCTCCTGCCAGGCGGGGCTGAAGCCGATCTCGGCGTCCTTGCCGGTGCCGAGGTTCCGCAGGAACCACGGGTGCCAGCCGGCCTGCGCCGGGAACGAGTCGCCGTACGTCTCCACGCCCATGGCCAGGGTCAGGGACCCGGGGTTCAGCTCCACCATCTGGGTGACCTTGCCGCTGTACGGCCAGGGGTCGGCCAGGTCGTACGTGAAGACGGCCGAGCGCTCGTCGGCCCGGCGTGTGGTCCAGGCGACGTCCCGGCCGGTGCCGTGAATGGCGTGCGGGCCCGAATTGACGGGCATCTGGTGCACGTCGCCGCCGTTGCGGAAGCGGCCGTGGTCGATGCGGCCGCACCACGGGACCATGGGGAAGCAGCCGTACCGGTCGCCCTGCCGCAGCAGCTCGGTGCCGTCCAGGCGCAGGCTGGTCAGCCTGCACCCGTGGACGGGGTCCACGGTCACCTCGGCACCGCCGGCCGTCAGCGTCACTGTGTGGGTCAGGTTCTCGCTCACGGTGCCGACCCTAGGGCCTCCGCCGGTACGGGGCCCGCCGGTTCACCGACGGCGGCGCAGCGCGCGCGTCACCACGACGGCGCCCGCGATGGCGAGCGCCGCGGCGGGCGCGGCCCAGCGCAGGGCGGCGGTGCCGGTGGCCGCCTCGGGCGCGGGGACGGGCGCGTACCGGCCGCGGGGCGGCGCGTGGTCGACCTCCTCGGCGCTCCGGCCGATCATGGTGCGCCGGGCGTGCGCCGCCTCTGCGGGCGGCTCCTCACCGCTGCCGCCCGCGTTCTCCGCGGCGGCCCCGAACCCTTCGGGCAGTGCGGCGTCCGCGAGGTCGCCGCTCTCGACGCCGCTGCCGGAGGCGGTGCCGACGAGGTCGTCGCCGTTGCCGAGGGGGGTGCCGGCTTCGTCGCCGAGGCCGGCGGCGTGCGGGTGGCCGCCGCGGGTGTCGGGCGTGGTGCTGTCGGGGCCGGTGGTGTCAGGGGCTTCGGTGTCGGGAGCTTGGGCGTCGGGAGCGGCGTCGTCCGTCCTGTCCGTCCCCTCCGCCGTGTCCTCGCGGAGGGCGTCCGTGAGGGCGGCGCCGAAGCGGTCGAGCAGGCGGCGGCCCGCGGACTCGGTGGTCTTGGGGTCCAGCTCGGCGAGGCGGCCGGCGCCGCTGACCGTGCCGGTGCAGGTCAGGCGGGTGCCGCCGGGTGCCTCCTCGGGCAGCGCGGTCAGCGTGAACGTCACCGTGGCCGAGCCCCGCACCTCGGTGCCCTCGCCCGACAGCTCGTACGCGCCCCCGCGCTCGGTGAGCCGCAGCGCGCCCCGGTACGTGATCGTGGAGCCGCCGATGCGCAGCCGCAGCCGTCCGGACAGCGCGGTGTCCGACGCGGCGTCCTGCTGCAACCCGGGCACGCAGCGGGCGACGCGCGCCGGGTCCGCCAGGACCTTCCGCACCGCGTCGGGGGGGAACGGAACGAACACCTCATGCTCCATGGCAAGCGAGCCTACCCACCGCCTCCGCCGTCGTTGCCGCCCCGGTCGAATCCGATCGAACTTTCCGTCAGAAGACGGTCAGAAGCCGGTCGGCAGCACCTGTTCCGTCAGTAGCCCACGGTGAAGCGCTCGCCGACGTGCTGCGGCTTCTCGATCTCGTCGACCAGCGCGACCGCGTAGTCCTCGGCGGAGATGCGGCTCGTGCCGTCGTCGTCCACGACGAGGTCCTCCAGGGCCGTGCGGTAGCGGCCCGTGCGCTCGCCCGGGGCGATCTGCCCGGCGGGGCTGAGGTTGGTCCAGCGGACGTCGGTGACCGAGCGGTAGACGTCGAGGGCGTCGCCGTGCGCGTGCATGATCTGGAGCAGTTCACCGGGCAGGCCGGGCGCGTCCCACACCCGGCTGCCGTCGGCGGTGCGCAGGGAGCCCGCGCCGCCCACGGCGATGATGCGCGGGGCCGCGTCGCCGAGCTGTCGTACGCCGGCGACCAGGGCTTTCGCGGCGGGCGCGATGGTGGCGGCGTGACCGGGGCCGCCTCCGCCGCCGACGGCGCTGACCACGACGTCCTGGCCGCGCGCGACCCCGGCCACCGCGTCGGCGTCGAGGACGTCGCCGGTGGTGACCGTGAGCCGGGGATGCTGCTCGGTGAGCCGGGACGGGTCGCGGACGACCGCCGTGACCTCGTGACCGCGGTCCAGCGCCTCCCGCAGGACGCGGCTGCCGATCATGCCGGTGGCGCCGAAGAGGGCGATCCTGGCCATGGGCTTCTCCTCCCGAATGCTCCCGGCGCTCCCGGGTGATCCTGCGTGATCCCGGATGTTCGAGCGCGGCACTGCCGCATGCCACGCTAGGCCCGCGCCCGGTGCCCCGCCACCGCGGCACCGCGCCGCGCGCGTGCCGTCAGCCCGGGTAGCGCGGGTGCATGAGCGTGGACGGCAGCAGCCCCTCCTCCCGGCCGAGCTCCGCGGCGTGGCGGTCCTCGCTGAGCTGGTGCGAGGTGAGTGCCTGCAGCGGGGGCCGTACGCCGGGCAGCCGCAGCCGTACGGGGTCGCGGGAGGCGAGGACGAAGCCCCAGCCGCGGCGTCCGTCGGGCCGGTCGGGCGAGGCGCGGACGCGGTAGGGGGCGGTGTGCAGGCCGACGGAGCGGACGGTGGTCTCGACGGTCCAGAAGACGTGGGGGCGGGCGTCCAGGTCACCGGCGTTCACGGCTATTCGGCCGCCGGGGGCGAGGGCGCGCAGGGCCAGCCCGTAGAACTCCTGGGCGTAGAGCTTGGCGCTGGGCGTGACGCCGGGCTCGGGCAGGTCGCAGAGGACCACGTCGTACGCGGCGGGGCCGGTGCCGGGGGCGGCGGGGCCGGGCCGGTCGCCGGGGTCGCCGCGCAGCCAGTCGAAGGCGTCGGCCGTGACGACGTGGACGCGCGGGTCCTGGTAGGCGCCGTGGTTGAGGGCGACGAGGCCGGGGTCGGTGCGGGCGAGGCGCAGCACCTCCGCGTCCAGTTCGACGACGGTGACGGTGGCCACGTCCGCGTACCGCAGCACTTCGCGCACCGCCAGGCCGTCGCCGCCGCCGAGGACGAGGACGTGCCGGTGGGGGCCGGCCATGGCGGGGTGGACGAGGGCCTCGTGGTAGCGGGCCTCGTCGCCGCCGACGCGGAGGCGGCCGTCGAGGAAGAGGGAGAGCGGCCGGCCGCCGGCCCCGCCGGTGAGGACGACCTCCTGCACGGGGCTGTGCACGGCGACGCGGACGTCCGTGCCGTAGACGGCGTGCCGGGCGGCGCGCTCGAAGGGGCCGCTGAGCGCCGAGCAGACGGCGAGTGCCAGCAGCACCAGGGCGTTGGCGACGACCAGCGTCCAGCGGGCGCGGGGCGACAGGTCGCCGCGGAACAGCCACAGCACCAGCGCGCCGCCGGCGACGGCGTTGACCGCGCCCGTGACGAGCGCGCCCGTCAACTGGCCCAGCACCGGCAGGAGGAGGAAGGGGAAGGCGAGCCCGCCGACGAGGGCGCCCACGTAGTCGGCGGCGAAGAGGTCGGCGACGGCGCCGCCGGCGTCCTGCCGGCGGATGCGCTGGATGAGGGTCATCAGCAGCGGCACCTCGGCGCCGATCAGTACGCCGGTCACGAGGGAGAAGCCGACGAGCGCGGGCCGGGCCTGTCCGTACCAGGCGAAGCAGGCGTAGAGCGCCATGGCGGACAGGCCGCCGGTCAGTGCGAGCAGGGCCTCGACCGTGGCGAAGCCGAGCGCCGCGCGGCGGCGCAGGCGTTTGGCCAGCAGGGAGCCGAGCCCCATGGCGAAGACCATCACCGACAGGACGACGGAGGCCTGGGTGACGGAGTCGCCTATCAAGTACGAGGCCAGGGCGACCAGTTCCAGCTCGTACACCAGCCCACAGGCGGCGCAGACGAAGACCGTGGTGAGCACGAGGAGGCGGCCGAGCCCGGCCGGTACCGGCAACCGCGCTGGCACCGGGCGGTGGTGAACCATGCGGTAACGCTACGTCACGAACCCATGACGCACTTGTCACCCACAAGGGTTAAATACTCACGCCGAGGGGTGACCCTCCAGGGGCGCCGCCGTGCGCACCCCCACGCGGGTGCGGGTGGCGACCAGCCGTCCTTCCTGCGGGTAGGCGTGCCAGGTGCGCCAGCCGACGCGGCCGTCGCAGCGCTGGGCGAGGAGCGCGGTGAACGCGTGCGGGCTGCCGGGGAACGTCCCGGCCAGGCCCTGCGGGTGGTCGGCGACCAGCGCGAGCAGCTCCTGCGCGCGCCCCGCGAACGAGCTGCCGGGCAGGGTCTCGACGCGCGCCGCGAACTCGTACTCCCAGGCGCCGACGCGCTTGGAGACGCCCAGGGGGAGCGGGGTGCTGCTGCCGGGTATGCAGGCGACGGTCTCGGAACAGATCCCGCCGTCCTCCCGGAGTATGACCTGGTGGGAGGCGCCCAGCAGGCGCAGTTGCACGGTGGACCCGGCGAGTTCGAGGTCGAGGACCGCCAGCGCGGGGAGGGGTTCCCTCCCCAGGCACCAGGCGAGGTCGGCGGCCCGGGTGTCGGTGTAGGTGGTCTTGAGCGTGGTGAGCATGGGTCGGCTCCGCGAGCGAGCAGGGGAGGGTGGGCCGGCCCGCTCCGCGGAGGACGGGGTCGAGGACGGGACCCCTGTCGGATTCCGGACGGTGCCGCCGGCTCATGCCCGCATACGAGGTCCCCGATTCCGCGTTCCGGGGGACGTTCCGGCATTCCCGGGAGGGCCTCTCAACGTGGCTCTGTATGGAGAGGGAATCACGAATGGGCCGCGCTCACAGCGGTTTTACCCATCATCTTCCCGATTCCATCCACGCGAGGGCCGAGCAGTTCACATGTTCAGCAGACCGGCGTCCGACCGGGCCCGCAGGACGGCTCCGCATATGCGTGCACGCATGGGCCACCTGCAACTCTCTCGCAATGCACGTGCACGAAATCGCTGTCAGGGCCACGGAATTCCGCGCGGGCCGTCGCGCATTCCGCACGGCAAGCCCCTCGTTCCCGGAAAGGAGACGGGCGCGGAGAACAGCGCGTACGCCGACGCCTGCTCCCCGACGCCCCGGTGGCCCGCGCGAGCGCCCCGGCGCGGACGACGCACACGTACGCGGTCCTCCGCACTCGCCGCCCCCGTACGCACCGGTCGTGAGCCGGCCCGCCCGGGCCCCGCCGGTGTGCCCGCCCGCCATGCACAGCACACCCCGCGCGCCGCCGCACGGCGACAGCCCGAGGTGCCCCCGTGCGGGTGGAAGGCGCACCGCATACGGGCGCTCCGCCTCGCGCGTGCGCAGGAGGGGCCGCATCGTCGGAGTGCCCCGACCACCGCGCCCGCACCGGAGGTGCCCCGTGCCCGCCGACACCGCAGCGCCCGTACGCGCCACGGACCCGGGCCGCCCCTCCGGCACCCGGCCCGGCCGCCGGGCGGACCGGGTGCGCGAGGCCCTGCACCGCGCGCTGCCCGCGCTCGCGCTGTACGCGGCGGTGCGGCTGACCGGCATGGCGGTGATGGCGGGGTGGGCCTGGTGGGTGGGCAAGCACCCGCGCACGCTGCTCGGGCACCTGTGGGACGGCATCTGGTACGCGGGCATCGCCCGGCACGGCTACGGCCTGGTGCTGCCCTCCCCCACCACCCGCGGCGTGATCTTCAACGACCTGGCGTTCTTCCCGCTCCTCCCCGGCCTGGTGCGGGCCGTGGCCACCGTCCTGCCCGTCACCGTGGTCAGCGCCGGGCTGCTGGTGTCCTGGGCCGCCGCCGGGGCGGCCGCCTGGGGCGTGTACGCGGTCGGCGAGCGGCTGCACGGCCGCCGCACCGGCATCTGGCTCGTGCTGCTGTGGGGCCTGCTGCCGCACGCCATCGTGCAGACCATGGCGTACACCGAGTCGCTGATGACGGCCCTCGCTGCCTGGTCCCTGTACGCGGTGCTCACCGGCCGGTGGGTGTGGGGCGGCACGCTCGCGCTGCTCGCGGGGCTGTCCCGGCCCAACGGCATCGCGGTGGCCGCGGCGCTGTGCTGCACCGCGGCGGCCGTGCTGTGGCGCCACCCGGCGGCCCGCCGCAACGGGCGGATCTGGCTGGGCGCGGCCCTGTCGCCCGTGGGCTGGGCCGGCTACGTGGTGTGGGCCGGCCGCGAGTCGGGCGGCGGCTGGCTGGGCTACTTCGAGGTGCAGCGGCTGTGGGGGTCGCGGTTCGACTTCGGGTGGGACGCGCTGCACTTCGTCCGCCACCTCGTCGTCGCCCGCGACTCCCTGGCGTACTACACCACCCTGGCCATCCTGGGGGCGGCGCTGCTGGCCCTGGTGTGCTTCGTCCTCGACCGGCCGCCGCTGCCGCTGCTGGTGTACACGCTGGTCCTGGCCGTGATCGCGGTGGGCGGCTCCAACTACTTCGCGTCCAAGCCGCGCTTCCTGCTGCCCGCCTTCCCACTGCTGCTGCCGGCGGCCCTGGCCATGACGAGAGCCCGGCCGCGCACCGTCGCCCTCGCGACGGCCACGCTGGCCGGGCTCTCCTTCTGCTACGGAACGTATCTGCTGACGATCGCCCGGGTGCCCATGTAGCGGGCCCCGGCGTGACCCCGCAGGATCAGTCCTGCGGTCAGTCCTCGGCGTCCGGCTTGTCGTCGCCGTCGGCCTCGATGTCGGCCTCCAGACCGAGCTGCTCGACGAGCCACTTGTCGAACTCGATCGACGCCCGCACCCAGCTGACCGTGCTGGACACGAAGTGCTCCAGCGAGACCCCGACGCCGATCAGCATCTGGACCTCACCGATCAGACGGACCGTGCCGTCGTCGTGGGTGTGGGTGTAGACCTTCGGCCAGAGGGTGCGACGGTTCCAGTCGTCGATCACCTCAAGGATCTTGGGCTTCTGCTCGATGTCGTGCGGACGGTCGTAGAACGTCCGCACCGAGAAGACCCGCTGCTCCTCCTCGCCCCGGAACATGAAGTACGTCCGGAACTCCTCCCACGGGGCAGCGAGGTCACCCTCGTCGTCCACGAGGTACTTGAGCTCCATCTGGTCGAGGAGCTGCTTGACCAGGTCCTGGTCGGGGATGACGGGGCCGGCCGGACCCGTCTCAGGCTGCGGTTCGGGCCGGGCCCCGAAGTTCGGAATCGAGGACGGGTCGATGCTCACCGTGTACTTCCCTTCGTACGGTCTCCCGCCATCCTCCCCCATCCCGGGCGGGGCGTGGCAAGCCCCGCCCCACCCGTGTCACGGTGTTGTCCGCCCGCCCGCCGGATTCAACGGTTCACCCGGCGGCCGGCTGCGGCACGGCGGCCACGGTGAGCTCCGTGCCCCCGTCCGCCACGTCGACCCGTACGGTGTCGCCGTCCCGCACCTGCCCCGCCAGGATGGCGCGGGCCAGCTGGTCGCCGATGGCCGTCTGCACCAGCCGGCGCAGCGGCCGGGCGCCGTAGCTGAGGTCCGGCGGAGCACCGCCGTCCGCGGCCGGTTCGTGGCCCAGCCGGGCCAGCCAGGCCAGCGCGGCCGGGCTGACGTCGAGCACGAGCCTGCGGTCGGCCAGCCGGCGCTGGAGGTGACCGATCTGCAGCCCGGCGATCCGCTCCAGCTGGCCGGTGCCCAGCGGGTGGAAGACGACGACGTCGTCGAGCCGGTTGAGGAACTCGGGCCGGAACGAGGCCCGCACCGTCTCCAGCACGCGCTGCTTCTTCTGCTCCTCGTCCAGCGCCGGGTCCACCAGGAACGTCGACCCCAGGTTGGACGTCAGGATCAGGATGGTGTTGCGGAAGTCCACCGTCCGGCCCTGGCCGTCGGTGAGCCGGCCGTCGTCCAGCACCTGGAGCAGGATGTCGAAGACCTCGTGGTGGGCCTTCTCCACCTCGTCCAGAAGGATCACGCTGTACGGGCGGCGGCGCACCGCCTCCGTCAGCTGGCCGCCCTCCTCGTACCCCACGTAGCCGGGCGGGGCACCGACCAGGCGCGCCACCGAGTGCTTCTCGCCGTACTCGCTCATGTCGATGCGGACCATGGCCCGCTCGTCGTCGAACAGGAAGTCGGCGAGCGCCTTCGCCAGCTCCGTCTTGCCCACACCGGTCGGGCCGAGGAACAGGAACGAGCCGGTGGGCCGGTCCGGGTCGGCGATGCCGGCCCGCGAACGCCGCACGGCGTCGGACACGGCCCGCACGGCCTCCGTCTGCCCGATCAGCCGCTTGCCGATCTCCTCCTCCATGCGCAGCAGCTTCTGCGTCTCGCCCTCCAGCAGCCGGCCCGCGGGGATGCCGGTCCAGGAGGCGACGACGTCGGCGATGTCGTCCGGGCCGACCTCCTCCTTGACCATGAGGTCCTTCGTGGCGGCCTCCTGCTCGGCCTCCGCCTCGGCCCGCGCGGCGTCCTCCAGCTCCCGCTCGACCGCGGGGATCTCCCCGTACAGCAGCTTCGACGCCGTGTCGAAGTCACCGTCGCGCTGCGCCCGCTCGGCCTGCACCCGCAGGTCGTCCAGGCGCTCCTTGAGCTCACCGACCCGGTTGAGGGACTGCTTCTCGCGCTCCCAGCGGGCGGTCAGGCCGCGCAGCTCCTCCTCCTTGTCGGCCAGGTCGCGGCGGAGCCGCTCCAGCCGCACCTTGCTGGCCTCGTCGGACTCGTTGCGCAGGGCCAGCTCCTCCATCTTCAGCCGGTCCACGGCGCGCTGCAGCTCGTCGATCTCCACGGGCGAGGAGTCGATCTCCATGCGCAGCCGGGACGCGGCCTCGTCGACGAGGTCGATGGCCTTGTCGGGCAGGAAGCGGGAGGTGATGTACCGGTCGGAGAGGGTGGCCGCGGCCACCAGCGCCGAGTCGGCGATCTGCACCTTGTGGTGCGCCTCGTAGCGGCCCTTGAGGCCGCGGAGGATGGCGATGGAGTCCTCCACGGAGGGCTCGGCGACCAGCACCTGCTGGAAGCGGCGCTCCAGGGCGGGGTCCTTCTCGACGCGCTCGCGGTACTCGTCGAGCGTCGTCGCGCCGACCATGCGCAGCTCGCCGCGGGCCAGCATGGGCTTGAGCATGTTGCCCGCGTCCATGGCCGAGTCGCCGCCGGCGCCCGCGCCGACGACCGTGTGCAGCTCGTCGATGAAGGTGATGATCTGCCCGTCGCTGGCCTTGATCTCCGCCAGGACGGTCTTCAGCCGCTCCTCGAACTCGCCGCGGTACTTCGCGCCCGCGACCATCGCGCCCAGGTCCAGGGAGACCAGCCGCTTGTTCTTCAGCGACTCGGGGACGTCGCCCTTCACTATCCGCTGGGCCAGGCCCTCCACGACGGCCGTCTTGCCGACGCCGGGCTCGCCGATGAGCACCGGGTTGTTCTTCGTGCGGCGCGACAGCACCTGCACCACGCGCCGGATCTCGTGGTCCCGCCCGATGACCGGGTCGAGCCGGCCCTCGCGCGCCGCCGCCGTGAAGTCCGTGCCGAACTTCTCCAGCGCCTTGTACGTGCCCTCCGGGTCCGGAGTCGTCACCCGCTGTCCGCCCCTTGCCTTCTCGAACGCCTCCAGCAGCTTCTCCGCGGAGGCTCCCTGTGCCGCCAGCAGCTCCCCGGTGCGCCCGCCCTTGGCCGCGAGGCCGATGAGCAGGTGCTCGGTGGAGATGTACTCGTCGCCGAGGTCGCGCGCCCGCTGCGAGGCGTCGGCCAGCGCGGCCATCAGCTCGCGGTTGGGCTGCGGCGGGGCGACGGTGGACCCCTGCACGCTGGGCAGCGCGGCGAGCTCGCGCTCGGCGGCCGAGCGCAGCGCCGCGGCGTCGGCCTCGACGGCCGCGAGCAGGTCCATCACGTTCTCGTTGTCGCGCACCGCGAGCAGCGCCAGCAGCAGGTGGGCGGGGGTCATGTCGACGTGCCCGGCCGCCACCGCGCGATCGTTCGCGGCGCTGAGCGCCTCACGGCTCTTGTTGGTCAGCTCGGCATCCACGACCTGTGACTCCTCCTCCGGCTGCGGATCAGCCCTGTTCCCGTCGGTGTCCCTGCGGTACTCGACCTCCGATAAGTTGAGTCTAGTCCACTCAATGTGGTTTTCCCAGTGCCGCCCCGGCCCACCCGGTGGCCGCACTACGCTGCCCGCATGGCCCACGACCTCCGCGCACTCGACCCCGACTACCTCACTTTCTGGCGTGAGCGGCACCTCTGCACCCTGACCACGCTCCGCCCCAACGGCACGCCCCACGTCGTCGCCGTCGGCGTCACCTTCGACCCCCACACCGGCATAGCCCGCGTCATCACCAACAAGGGCAGCCGCAAGGTCGCCAACGTCCTCGCCGCCGGGCCCGACGGCGCCCCCGTCGCCGTCTGCCAGCTGGAGGGCAAGCGCTGGGCCACCCTGGAGGGCCGCGCCGTCGTCCGCACCGAGGCCGACGTCATCGCCGACGCCGTCGCCCGCTACGCCGAGCGCTACGGCCGCACCCCCCAGCCCAACCCCGAACGCGTCGCCATCGAGATCACCGTCACCCGCGCCCTCGGCCGCGGCTGAGCGCCGCACGGATGTCGCGGATCATCACGTCCGGCCGGTCGAAGACATCCCTCGCCGTGAACCGCAGGATGCTCCCCACCTCCGGGCACGCCGCCAGATCGTTGAACCGCTCCACGTCGCGCTGATGCTGCGCCCGGCTCCCGTGCCAGGCGTAGCCCTCCGTCTCCACCACCAGCCCCGCCTCCCGGAAGAGGAAGTCGGGGTAGACCCGGCGGCCGGTGGTGGGCACGACGAGCATCACCTGCGTCTCCGGGTACAGGCCCGCGTCGTGCATCCGCAGCCGGGCGATGGTCTCGGCCGGGGAGCCCGCCTTCGGGTCGGCCAGCGCCAGCCACCACGCCGCCCGGCTCGCCCCGCGCAGCTCCGGTGCGGTGGTCAGGGCCCGCCCGACGGCGTCCACCGTCGTCAGCGGCGGCCCCCGCCGGCCGGACGGCACGGGACCGCCCGGCCCGGCCCGCTCCTCCACCTCGCACCGGTGGCGCCAGCCCAGCGCGGCGTCGACGGCCACCAGCACCTCGTCGCGCGGACCCGCCCGCAGCAGGTCGGCCAGCGTCCGGGCGACGGTGGTCGTCCGCAGGCCCCCGGCCGTCACCGTCACATCCGCCGCCGGCAGCGGCAGCCGCCGCAGCACCACGTCCTTCGGCGCCGCGCCCTCGCCGATGAACTCCGTGCGCGGCGCCCGCGGCACGATGCCGTGCAGCCGGGCCGCCGACCAGTGGCCGGCCACCCACGCGGGGTGCGCCAGCTGGTGCGCCCACAGCGCCTCCCGCTCCCCCACCGGCCGCCCCGGCAGCAACCACGCACCGGGCCG
This sequence comes from Streptomyces mashuensis, assembly GCF_014654785.1. Taxonomy (GTDB): domain Bacteria; phylum Actinomycetota; class Actinomycetes; order Streptomycetales; family Streptomycetaceae; genus Streptomyces; species Streptomyces mashuensis. The sequence goes on along the minus strand of NZ_BNBD01000004.1, from coordinate 397,439 downwards.
TACCCGCGTCCACCCCTCCTTCGTCAGTACGCGGCGCAACCGCGCCCGCGTCCACCCGCTCTCCAGCGCCTGCGCCTGCGCGGCAAGCACCACTCCGCCCTGCGACTCCGCCAGGGCCCGCAACTCGTCCCCCGTCATCACGCTGAGTAGTCTTCCGCTGCGGGTCAAGCCCCGCCAGCCCCTGTGGAAAACGCGGGTGACGACTTTCCCTGACGGCCCGTCACCCACCGTCAACTCCCGCCGCGCACCCTGTGGATACTCCCCGGTCACGCCACGGAACGGTTACGGTTCCGCCATGGGATGGGGTTGGCTGCAGCTGTCGACGGACGGCACACAAGGCGGCGGTATCCGCCTGAAATATCCGGACGCCGCCTTCACCACCGCGGTGGAGGCCCGCGCGGACTTACAACGGCACCTCGACAGAGGTGCCGACGAGCCGCACTTCGCCAAGGCCGCCGCGGCCTGGCGCGACGCCTCCCCGACCGCGAAGGCCGTCCGTTCCCTGCCGTACGCGTGGACGCTCTACGAGATACCGCGCGGCTCCACGCCCGCCGCGGCGGCCAACACCACCGCCCGCGAGCAGGCGCGACACCTCCTCGACCAGCCCTCGGCCGCCGGCCGCACCCGGTCGTCCCGGCCCTGGCAGGCCGGGCCCCGCTTCCCCCTGGTGCTGTTCGTCCTCGGCCTGCTCTTCCTCGGCGGCTGCGGCCTGAAGCTGGTGGCCGACGGCCTCACCGACCACCGCGAACCCACCTGCGACGGCAAGGCCATGCGGCCCTGGGACGTCTGCGTCACCACGAGGGCCGGCCGTTCCGGCAGCAGCCAGTACACCGAGACGTACCAGGAAAAGGCCGACGCCCTCGCCCACAGCACCGACTTCTCCGTGCCGCTGGGCGTGGCCCTGCTCGTGCTCTGCGTCGCCCTGCTGCTGTGGCGCCACTCGCGGACGAAGCGCCGCGCACAGTGGGCGAAGGAGCAGGAAAACTGAAGGGCACGAGGGCGGGCGGCCGTGGCTACCGCCCCGGCTCCGCCCCCGCCAGCCGGGCCTTGGCCTCCGTCCAGGGGCACGGCTCCTGCGGCCCCTCCTCACCAGGGGCCTCGTAGGCGTCCTCCTCGTACCAGCCCTTGCCGGCCAGCCACGTCTCCAGCCACTCCTCCAGGCTGCCGGCGTCGACGTACCAGGCGTCGGCCCAGTCGTCGTGGGCGTCGTTCGGCTCGTACAGCAGCACCGTGCCGGTCGCGCTGTGGCAGTCGACCGCCGCGTACATGCCGCAGCCCCAGTCGAGGAGCGGCAGCACACCGGCCGGCCAGTGCGGGTCGTCGGTGCAGGCGGCGTCCGAGAGCTCGTCGCGGTACGCCGAAACCAGGGTCCGCCCGTCACCCGTGAGGGGGAGCAGCTGGTAGCCGGGCCCGTAGCCGCCGTTGCCGACCTCCCGGTACAGCCGCGCGAGCAACGGCGGTAGCGCCAGCCCGAGTTCGGCCTCCACGGCGGCCAGTTCCCGCGCGCTCACCGGCGCGCGCAGCGCGTCACCCCTGTCGGCCCGGGCCCGTACGGCCACCCGGGCGACGACGTCGGGCCTCTCGCCGGCCCGCGTACCCGTCTCCGCATTCGTGTCCGTCACGCCCCGATCATGTCACTCGCCGCTGACACCGGGTTTCTCTACGCTGCGAGCCGGAGGTGCTCTCGGCCATGGAGGAAGCAGTGACGGCACAGGACGCGCCCGTGGCGAGCCCGCGGGTCCGGAACGACACCAGCCGCCCCGCGAGCGCGCAGACCGCCCCCGGCCGGCAACCGGAGCACAGCCGCGGCCTCCTCGCGCCCGTCCTCGTCAACCTCGCTCTCGGGGTGCCCGCGATGCTGCCCCTCTACCTCGCCTGGTGGCTGCTGACCGCGTACCTCCCCATGGACTGCCACACCCTCGAAGAAGCAGCCCGCCCCGATGTCACCAACTGCCACTACACCACCGTCGACCACGCGGGCCCCGTGATGTTCCTGCTCGCGGTCACCGGGGCGCTCCTCCTCGCCGTCGCCCTCGTCGTCGACGTCGTCCTGCCCCTGCGGCGCGGCCGCCGCCTCCGCCCCTGGCTCGGCGCCGCCGCGCTGATCCCCGTCCCCTACGCGCTGGCCGCACTCACGCTCGGCTGACGCGTCCACAGGCTGAGGTCGCTGCTCGTCGCGACCGCAAAGGTCTGCCCGGACTGCGAGAAACCGGCCGCCCTGAGCTCGGACCAGGACGCATGGAAGACGTGCCACCAGCCCTCCCCGTGCGCGTTCCGGTGCGGCATGCCGCCGTCACAGCAGAGCAGTACGCGGTGGTGCGGCCAGTCCGGCGCGACGACCTCCACGGTCCAGCCGTCGCCGGCCGTCCGGTGCAGACCACCGCCGTACAGCCCGGCGACGGGCACCCGTACGCCCTCCACCGGCCCCAGGCCCCGGCACGACAGCACGCCGTCCGCCGTGGTCTCCACGTCCTCGTCCGAGTCGCGGTCCCGCGCGATCCGTTCGCCGGTGACCGCGTCGAACAGCCCCCGCCCGGCGTGCGACACGGTCAGGACGAGGTCGCGGCCCGACGCGGGATGCGTCGCGAACCCGATGCCCGTCAGCCCGCCGACCGGCACGTACGGCGCGAACACCGGCCGCCACGGTTCCGGCGCGGCCGTGACAGGTGCGGCGAGCATACGGTCGCGCAGCCCGGCCTGGTACGGGGTGAGGGCGCGCGTCACGGCGCCACCCGGTGCAGCACGCTCCGGCCCGACCGCAGCCACGTCCGCGCAGCCTCCACCGTCACCTCCATGTCGTCGCGGTAGCCCCGCTGCGTGAACACGAGCACCTCACCCGGGCCACGCCGTCCGGCGCGAACAGCTGCGCCTCGGCCGCGACGACCGTGTTCACCGGCCCCGGCGCCGCCGCAACGCTCTCGTCGATGTCGAAATACGCCGTCCCGCACCCGCACGTGCGGCAGCTGAGCACGCAGCGCACGGTGCGTCGCATCGTCCCTGGTCAGGAGAAGATCCAACACGTCGGCGAGATCGTCGGGCAAGCGTTCGTCCACTCCCCGAGGCTATCCGGGGAGGTAGAGGGCGCGGGCACGTCCCAGGTCGGCAGGCCCGTCCTCGCCGAGGTGGAGGAAGTACTGCACCTGCCACGCCTGGGTGCTGCGGGCCTGCCGGCTGGTCGTGGTCACCCACGGCGGATAGACGCGGAATCCGCGCTTGCCGCCGGATCGGTCGCGGGAGACGATGTCGCGCTCGCACAACACCTCGCGCGGGAACACGAACTGCCCGAAGCCGTCGTCGTCGCGGCTGCTGATGACGAAGAGGTCCACGCCGTCGCCGGCGTCGAAGGGCCGGATCGGCCCCTCCTCCGACCGCTGCCACACCGTGACGAACTGGCCCACCTTCGCCGGGGTGGTCCTGGCCACGCGGAACCGGACCGCCCGGCCGTCGAGCGTGAACGCGCACGCCGCGTACTCGGCGCTCTCCGGTTCGGGCACCGGCTGCGAGCAGGCGAAACCGCACGGGTCGTACACCCGCGCCTTGGCCGCCAGCAGGTCACCGTGAAGCCCCGCCCATGGCTGATTCGTCACCATGCCGCCATCCTGCCTGACGTGGCGCTTCGCGTACGCAACGGTGGGGCCTCACCGGGCGGGACCGGACCACGCACCCGCGGTTACGCCGGCCAGCCGCCGTAGGGAACGGTGATGAGCTCCATGGCATGGCCGGCGGGGTCCATGAAGTACACGCCGCGCCCACCGTCGTTGTGGTTGATCGCACCGGGCTGCTGCCGGTGCGGGTCGGCATAGTGCTCGACACCGCGTTCCCTGATGCGTGCGTACGCCGCGTCGAACTCCTCCTCCGAGACCAGGAAGGCGTAATGCTGTGGGGTGATGCTCTCCGCGGGGATCGTGGCGAAGTCCAGCGTGACGCCGTTGCTCAGCTCGACCGCGATGAACGGACCCCACTCGGCGCTGATCTCAAGGCCCAGCACGTCCGCGAAGAACGCGGCGGATTCCCGGTTGTCACGGGCATGGACGATCGTGTGGTTCAACTCGACGGGCATTGGTATGCCTCCAGGGGCATCTCCCGGCACCTCCATGCCTCACTCGACCAGTGACCGACACGCGATGCCGCAGCGCATATTAGCGCTCAGTACGGTCGCTCTTCGGCCCGGTACCGTTGAGCCTCGTCGGAGTTCCGTCCGGGGCGAACGAGTGGCGGAAAGTGAAGGCGTGCGGCGCCACGCCGTGGTCGTGCAGGTGCTCCAGCCTGGACACCCCGTCCTCCCAACTGGGTATCACGCCGTCGGCGACCCACCAGAACACGTGACTCGGGTGTTCCGACCTCTCGACCCAGTCGTAACGCCTGTTCAGCGCCTCACGGTGCACACCGGTGTAGATGGCGTCGAAGGCCGGGCGCAGATCGGTCCAGAGCGAGAGGGTCGCGGCCAGGGCCGTGGTTTCCGCCGTACGACCCTTGTCGTACCAGCTCGGTACGGCGAACTCTCCCCACGCACCCCAGTCGGCCTCGAAGTGCGAGCCGCGTTCACCGTATTCCGCATCGGCGTGCGCGATGTATCCAGGGTGCTGGCTGATCTTCCGATAGACGGCCGCACCGAGGTCGTAGAACTCGCGCGTGAGCGGTCCCGGATCGGCGAGAGGCGACTTCAGGACGCCGAAGGTGTACAGAGCAAGCTGGGGCATGCGTCTCTCCCTGATTGGGGGTGCCTGGCGTGGACCCGGTCCGGCGCCTCCGTGGGCAACCGCCGAAGACCAGGTGAAGGTAGCCGCCTTTGCGGACCATGTCGAAGTTGCGTTTTCCCTGCCCAAATGCCCTCGTCGGCACGGCCATTGCGGGGGCGGCGCCCGTGCCGGTCGAGCCATGCTGCGGGCCACCCCGCGCCCTCACGGCACGCGTGAACACGGCCGAATGCAACGGGGGACGGAGCGTGGACGCGACGCCCACCCTCGCCGCCACTCTCCGGGCACGCCTCAAAGCCGCGAAGCGGCGCCCCCGCCCCGCACCAGCCCCGCCCAACCTCACCACCCGTCGCCGGGCACGCCCCCCAAGCCGCGAAGCGGCGCCCCCGCCCCGCACCCACCCCGCCCAACCTCACCGCCCCTCGCCGGGCACGCCCCCAAAGCCGCGCAGCGGCAGACCCCCAGGGCGCAGCCCAGGCCCTCCCCGCCCCAAGCCGCGAAGCGGCACAGTCGCGCTCCGCATTGCTGCGGCACGAACACGCCGTGGGCCAGCCATCTCGCCCTGCGCGGCACGTACGGACGCCCCCAACGCAACGGGGGCGGTGCGCCAGTCGCGCTCCGCGCAGCACCGACGCCATACGTGGAGGGCCGACCCTCGCCTTTGCGGGGCGCGTGAACGCCTCAAAGCACGTGGGGCGTAGGGCGGCGAGCTCGGCCGGGGCGTCGAGCTCCCGGAGCGCCAGCGCCTTACGCCCGGTACACGACTCGACGTACTCCCTTCTGGAGTACCTGCCGAAGAGCCGATCTCGCGCCTTGCGCTTCGGCCACCGCGTTCGAGGTCAGCACACCCGACGGCCGAACGCGTCACTCTTAGCGGCTCGCACGAACGCGGCCAGCGCGGCAGTGCCAGGGCGGACGACAACTCCGGGGTCGTCACTCTCACGCAGCACCGGCTCAGTGCCGGCGGCAGCCAGCTCTATGCAGGAGTTGTTTTCCCCTGTTCCGCAGAAGGAGCTCTTCTGCCATCGGGTCGGGCCCATAGGGATACCTCTCACGTCTCGCTCAGGATTTGCAGCACAAATTCGCGGCTCGCCTCGGCGTCAAGCGCCAAACGATCAGCCGTACGCAGCACCGTCCGGTACCGCTCAAGCTCAGTCTCGGCATCCAGGAAGAGACTGTCATGCACTTCATCGATCTGGACGGTGTCGAGCTGCGGCACATCGCCTGCGAAATATTGCATCGCGAAGCCCATGCAGACGAACCCCTCAGCGGCGAAGGGGATGACCCGCACGGTCACTCCCCGCTGCTCCGAGCTCTTCACGATGAGCTCGAGCTGGTCACGCACCACGCCGCGGTCGCCGACCTTCATGCGCAGCGCAGCCTCGTGCACGAAGAACTGGTAGGGCACGGCATCGACACGATCGAGGGCGCTCTTGCGTCGCATGCGGAAGTCGAGCACCAGGTCCAGGTTGCGCGGCCTGGCCTCCGGTGGCATGTACGAGAAGATGGCCTCGGAGTAGGCGCGGGTCTGCAAGAGACCTGGTACATAAACGATTTGCTGACTGGTGATCCGGCGCGCGTGCCACTCGAAGGCCGCCAGATCGAGCAACTTCTGCGGCACTCGCCCCTGGTACTCGCGCCACCAGCCGCGCTCCTGGCGCCCGGTCAGCTTCGCAAGCGCGTCGACGTACGCCTCGTCCGCGCAGCCGTACAGTGCCGCCATTGTGCGTAGCCGTTCCTCGCCGACGCCGAAACGACCAATCTCAATATGACTCAGCCGCATGGGTGTTACGCCCAACTGCGCGGCGGCTTCGCGCGCCGTAAGGCCCACTCGCTCACGCATTTTGCGCAGTTCGGCACCGAGTCGCGCCTGGCGCGCGGTGGGGTTGTTCCTGGGCGGCATGGAGCCAGTCTCCCTGCGATGGGGCGCGTGCGAGCGCCACGATGCCATGCCCGCCCCCGATGGGGCGAACTTCCTGGAGCTGGTTGCAAGGGGGCTAGATAGCCCCCTACGTTGAGTGCCGCGCCGCTCACGCAGCGACCACACCGGCCCCCGGAAGCGCACCGCCCTGCCCTGCCCCACTCACCCGTGCTCAGCGCAGCGCAGCAGCGGCAATGACACCGGCCGCCGAACGTTCACCCACCCCCCGTGCCCCAGGAGGCGTCATGCTGCTGCACCTGCCCGCGCCCAAGCCCCCCGCGCCCGACGTCGCACCGTTCGAGTACCGCTTCCACCTGCCCCGCGACGCCCGCGCCGTGCGCGTCGCACGTACCGCCCTCCGCACCGCGCTCCATGCCCACGACCTGCCCGAGTTCGTCGGGCGGGCCGAGCTGCTCGCCGGGGAGCTCGTCACCAACGCGTTCGTCCACACCACCGGCGACGCCGAACTCACCCTCTGGTGGTCGCAGTGGCGCGTCCTCCGGCTCAGCGTCCGGGACCACTCCCCGTACCGACCCACCCTCGCCCGCCCCCACCACTCCACCGACGAGAGCGGCCGCGGACTCCGGCTCCTCGCCCTGCTCTCCGACCGGTGGGGTTGTACCCGCGTCGTACGCGACCTCTACGGCGGCGAGACCAAGTCCGTCTGGTGCGAGCTCACCCGCCAGGCCCCACCCGCCTGGGCCGAGTGGGACAGCACCGCACCCACGACATCCGTATGACGCGTGCCGGCGGGCCGGTACCGGCCCGCCCCCGCTCCGGCGCTTGATCAACGGGCGCCGGAGACGGCCCGTGCGTATCTTTCCTCGTCCTCCGCCCAAAAACCGGTGATCCCGCGCCGCCGCGCACCCCTCTCCATCGACCCCGTTCCGCACCCCCTGGAGGAACGAACGATGGACCAACGGCTCGTGGTCACCAGCCTCACCAGCCTCGTCCGAACCGCCGCTCTCGCCACCGTCACCGTCGCCACCGACTGCTCGCTGCCCGAGGGCCTCGTCCGGGACCTCGTCGTGCTCGGCGCCAACGCACTCGTCTCCGACCTGCTGTTCCTCCTGCGCCGCCACGATCTCCGTGTGGCGGCCGGGCTCGCGCACGCCCGCCGGCGCCGTTCCACCACCGTGTCCGCCCTTGTGTCACCTTCGGACGTGACGTCCGCACCCCGGGCCGACGAGGTGACGCCGTGACGACAACCCACCGTCCCCACGAGGAAACCCCCTACGAGAAGGACCTGGCCGGCCGTCTGCGCACCGCACCGGCCGGGCCGGAACGCGACGCCGTGATCGACGAGATCCTCCGGCACTACAAGAGCCCCCTCAGCCACTACTGCCACCGGACCATGGGACCCCACCGGGCAGCCGCTGACGACGCGGCGGCGGACACCCTCTCGTCCGTGTGGTTGCTCCTGCACGGTGACGGGGGTGAGAAGCCGCCGCACCGGCCCGAACACCTGAAGAGCTGGCTCTTCGCCGTCGCCCGCCGGCGCTGCCTCGACCAGGGCCGGCGGATCGGGGAGCAGCGGAAGCGGTTCGTGGACGACCCCGATGCCGTTCTGCTGTCGCAGACGCCACGCGTGCTGCGCCTGGAGGCGGCCAAGGAGGACGATCTCGACGCCCTGCGCCAGTGCTTCGCCCTCGCCGAGGCCGTCGTACTGACCCTGCCCCGCAGGCAGCAACGCCTGTACCAGCTGTACCGTCTCCGCGACCTCAGCACGGCGCAGATCGCCGCGCAGCTGAGGTGCAGCACGGTCCAGGCCGACAGCCGGGTCCAGCGGCACCGTGACGCCCTCGCCCCGGCGCTCATGGTGAACCTGCTGGCCCGCGACCCCGACAGCCGCGACTCCCGGGCCTGGGCCCGGGCCCGGCCGGGTGGGCCGGCACCGGCGCCGGCACCGGCCGGGCCCCTCCCGGCGACCTCCTGCGCCGTACTCACCCGGGCCCTGGCGCAGCACGTCCGCGAGTCGCCGGAGATCCGGGCCATCCTCGACGATCCCGACAGCACCGCCGCGCTGCCGCGCAGGATCTGCCGGTCCCTGGAGCCGCACGCGAAGCACTGCGAGAGGTGCCGGGCCAATTACGAACGCATCAGGCTGCACCGCGTGCCCGCCGTCGCCGGCCTCCTCGGCCTGGGGGCGCTGACGAACGCCAAGCGGCACGGAATGCAGCCCGTCGCTTCCGTCTCGTCCGTCTCGTCCGTCTCGTCCGTCTCGTCCACCGCGCACACGCCGTCCCCCGGCTGGGGCCCCCGGCCCACCGTGGCACGCAACCTCCTCCTCTCCGCCCTGGGCACCGCGGCCCTGGGCGCCGCAGCCCTGTGGGGCGCGCCGGCCGCCGGCCTGCCGGACCACGGCCCTGACGCGAACCACCTGGCCCTCCTCGGCCCGTCGGTCAGCGCCCCGCGCGACGCGGCACCCGAGGAACGGCACGTACGAGCGCAGGGCGACCGGCAGACGTCACCGGCCGAGCCGCCCGCCGACCGTCCGGCGCCCGCGCCTTCCCCCCGGCGGTCCCCTGCGGGCGAGCGGAACGGCGCGCCGGAAGCCCCCCGGGAGCCGGCACTCCCGCTCCCCACCCCGTCCGCCCCGTCCGCCCCCTCCACGCCGGCCACGCCGTCGCCCGAGAAGACGGCGCCCGCCGAGAAGACCAAAGAGGCTGCCAAGAAGGTGCAGCCCCTGCAGCCCCAGCCCCACCCGACGCCGCCGGCCTCCGGGCAGTCTCCCCACCGACCGCACGAGTCCCTCCCCGGCTCGGGCCCGTCGCCGCGGCACACGATCATCGCCGTCCCGGGGCAGGTGGCGCAGAACCCCGGAAAGAAGCAGCCCCCGCCGTCCTCCGCCCCTTCCACCTCTTCCACCCCGTCCATCCCTTCGTCCACCCCTTCCGGTGTCCCCGGCGAACCGAGCTGACCCGGCCCCCCGGCTAGGCTGGCTCTCCAGCACCACCAGCACCGGAATCCCGGAACCCCGGAACCCCGGAACCCCGAAACACCGAACTCGCGAAATCGAGGAGCCCGACGTGAGCCAGCCCGCGTCCATCGCCCTGCAGCAGGAGATCGCCCGCGAACTCCAGGTCGCCGAGGTCTTCGACGCCGGGCAGGAGATCGAGCGCCGGGTGGCCTTCCTCACCGAGCGGCTGACCTCCAGCGGGCTGCGTTCCCTCGTGCTCGGCATCAGCGGCGGCGTCGACTCGACCACCGCCGGCCGGCTGTGCCAGCTGGCCGTGGAGCGGGCCCGCGCCGCCGGGCACGAGGCGGAGTTCTACGCCATGCGGCTGCCCTACGGCGTGCAGGCCGACGAGCACGACGCGCAGCTCGCGCTCTCCTTCATCCGCGCCGATCACGTCCTGACCGTGGACGTGAAGCCCGCCAGCGACGCCGCGCTGGAGGCCGCGGTCGCCGGCGGTGTGACCTTCCGCGACGCCCATCACCAGGACTTCGTGCACGGCAACATCAAGGCGCGGCAGCGCATGATCGCCCAGTACGCGGTCGCCGGCGCGCACCACGGGCTCGTTGTCGGCACCGACCACGCCGCGGAGGCCGTGTCCGGCTTCTTCACGAAGTTCGGCGACGGCGCGGCCGACCTCGTACCGCTGACCGGCCTCACCAAGCGCCGGGTGCGTGCTGTCGCCGAGGCGCTGGGCGCGCCCACCGAGCTGGTGTGGAAGACCCCGACGGCCGACCTGGAGACGCTCGACCCGGGCAAGGCGGACGAGGTCGCGCTCGGTGTCACGTACGACGACATCGACGACTTCCTCGAGGGCAAGCCGGTGGACGAGCGCGCCTTCGAGACGATCGTCAACCGTTACCGCCTCACCGAGCACAAGCGTCAGCTGCCCATCGCTCCCTGAGACCGGGGTCGAGTCTCCTCGGCTCCTCGACTCCTCGACTCCTCGACTCTTCGACTCCTCGACCAGACCTCTACTGGACCGGACCCGTCAGCGTTTCGATCGGCCGAGGCGGCCATTCCGGCTCCTTCCGGGTAAGCCTTGCCAGCTCTTCCGGTGGTTCGGCGCCGTCCTGAACGGTCATGACGTAGGCCTTCGCTTCCTGCAGGCTCAGCCGCGGGGCCTGCTTGCGCAGGTGGCTCATCGCGGCCACGACGCCTGCGGAGTGGACGAGCGCGCGAACCGTGGCGGCCAGCGGATCAGGTGGTCGGATGCCCCGGGTCTGCAGGAGGTACTGGTCCTCCCAGCCCTCGTCCTCCCACCAGACGGTGGGCACGTAGTGGATGCTCCCGTCGTGCCGGTCCACCAGGTAGTGGCCGCCGACGAAGCTGCCGCGCATGTCACGGGCCCGGGCCTGCTCCGCCGAGCGCCAGAAGACGAGCCAGCCGACTGTGCGTTCCTCCACGTGGTAGATGTCCGGCGTGGGGGGAGGCCCCTCCCACGGCCACGTCGGCAGCTCTCTGGCCAGGAAGGACTCGACGAGCTCGACGGCGCGTTCCTCGGAGATCACGGTCTCATCATTCGCCACAGGTCAAACGGTTTTCGGGCATGCCCGCGCCGTCCCCCGCCCAGATCTCAAACGCGGTCCGAGCCGCGGCGCTCCCGCTCAGGCCACCAGCCCCTCGCGTTTCGCGAGCAGGACCGTCGAGACGCGGTTGTTCGTGCCGAGCTTCCGGTAGACCTTCTCCAGGTGGCGGTTCACCGTGCTCGGGGAGATCAGCAGCCGGCGCGCGATGCCCTCGGCGGTGAGGCCCTCGGCCAGCAGCCCCAGCACCGTGAGCTCGCGCGGGGTCAGGTCGTGCGCGGTGGGCGCCGGCGCGGGGGGCGGCGCCACCGCCGTACGCAGGCGGCGCAGCTCGCAAATGTGGCGCTCCATGGTGAGCAGCAGGGGCTGGATGCGCACTGCGAGGGTGAGTTCCTGCTCGGTGAACGCGTCGCTGCGCCCGAGGACGAGCGAGCGCAGTGCCTGCGGGTCGCCGGGGACGGGCAGGCCCAGCTGCTCCTGGCCGCTGTACTCGCGGGCCTCGTCGTACCAGACCGAGTGCCGCCGTCTGTCGCTGATGCGGTCGAGGACGACCGGGGTGGTGCCGCCCGACATCAGGTGGCGGGCCAGGGGGTGCTGCGCGGGTGTGGGGTGCCGTCGGGTGAGCTCCGGGGCGAGGGAACCGTGGGCGTCGGGCGCCCATGCTTCCGTCCGGAGAACGCGCTCAGCGGTGTAGAAGCCGAAGAACGTCACTGCTCTGCACTCGAACGTCTGCTGGACGTGCTGCACGACCAACGGGCATGCCGCCGCCGGGTCGGTGTTCCCCAGCACGGCTGCCGCGAGGTCCAGCATGTGCTCGTAGTCCCGCGCACGTAACGGTGAACGTGGCTGTGCCATGCACGAGAGTCTGCAAACCGGCTCCCCCGACCACAAGGGGCCCCCTCCCCCCTCCCCTCCCCCCCTTCCCCGGTCTCAGGAGTGATCGGCGCTGTCTCGGGCGCGTCCGGCGCTGTCTCAGGACCGTTCGACGCTGATGGCGCCGCTGCCGGTGGACAGGTCGAGCCGGTACTTGCCGGACGAGTCGTTGTCGACGGCTATGTCCTTGCCGCCGCTGTTGGTCTTGGCCTTCACCTGGTACGTCGCGTCCGGGACGGTGAGGCTGACGGCGCCGCTGCCGGCCTGGGCGCGGACGTCCTGGGGCGCGGACAGCTTGATGTCGATGGCGCCGCTGTCGGTCTTCGCCGTGACCGGGCCGCCCTTCAGGCCGTGCGCGGTGATTGCGCCGCTGCCGGCGCGTATGTCGACCTTGCCGGTCACGTCGTCGAGGTCGATGGCGCCGGAGCCGGTCTTCACCTGCACCGCGCCCGTCCTGGTCAGCTTGACCGCGCCGCTGGAGTTCTCGCCGGTGACGGGGAGGCCCGCGGGGAGGTCGATCGTGTAGTTCACCGAGCAGTCGTCGCCGCAGCCGCGGAGAATCAGGACGCCGTTCTCCACCTGGTACGTCTTCCCCTCCGGTGCGGTGTCCCGGCTGTATTCCACGGAGCGGTGCACGTTCACCGTGGTGTCGCCCTGCCGGCCGCGCAGGGTGACACCGCCGGAGCCGTTGTCCAGGCGCACGGAGGTGATCTTCTGGGAGACGGTGGCGTCGTCCTCCAGGGTCTTGTTCAGCATGCCGCACGCGCTGAGTCCCCCGACGGCCACGCCGGTCGTCACGAGAGCAGCGATCAGACGGTTGCGCGTGCGCATGATGTGTTCCCCACCGTTCTTGAATTCCTGTCAGTCCTGTCAGTCCTGTCAGTCCTGTCGGCCTTCGGCCTGTCGGACTGTCGGCCCTGTCGGCATCTCCGAGTTTGTCAGCGGGGCATGATGCGAACCATCGGGGAAAACCCCGAGTTCCCCCCGATCCCGACCCCGAGGCTCCCCGAGTACCCCCGGCTTCCCCCGCCTTCTCCCGCCTTCCCCTCACTCCCCCGGCCCGGCCCCCACCCGGATGCCCAGCTGCGCCGCCAACGCCGGTGCCAGGTCCAGCAGCTGCGCGGGGCTGATCAGCGCGCCCGCGAGGCCGTCCACGCCCCGGGTCACCTCCAGCTCCGCCGTCTCCCGCAGGTCGACGTCCTTCAGCCGGGCCCGCGCGAAGTCCGCGCCCCTCAGCACGCAGTCGCGGAACACCACGTTCTCCAGCCGCGCCTCGCCGAAGTCCGGCTCGATCAGCACGCAGCCCTCGAACACGACGTCCTTCAGCGTCGCCTTCCGCAGGTTCAGGTAGTCGATCTTGCCGCCGGTGAACCGGACGCGGTCCATCCGCGCCCCGTGCAACTGCGCCCCGCCCAGCCGGGCGTCGACGACCTCCGCGTCCCGCAGCACCGCCTCCGCCAGGTCCGTGCCCACCCCGCGCACCTCGCGCAGCACGCTGTCGACGAACCGCGCCCGGCCCAGCTCCGTACCGTCCAGCGTGCACCGCTCCAGCACGCAGTCGAGGAAGCTCGACCCCCAGCCGTTCAGGCCGGACAGGTCCACGTCCTCGAACCGTTCGCCGTCGTGGTCACCGTCCGGCTCCAGCACCACTCTCGCCGCCCCTGCCATGCGCGCCTCCTCCGTCGGGGTCCATCCTCTCCCGCGTCAGCTCCGCCGCCCCCGCGTCGAGGATCGTGCCGAAGACGTAGGCGATCACAGCCTTCGCGGGCCCCGCGACGCACCGCAACGGCGGGCGGAACCGCGTCGTCCACTCGACCAGCGTGCCCTCCGGCACCTCCGTGAACGTCAGCCGGCCCAGCTCGTGCCGCGCCGACGGCACGCTGCGCTCGACGACGTAGTCGAAGCCGTACGGCGGGTTGTACGCGGTCACGCGCTCCCGGAACCAGCCGATCAGCCACGTGTGCAGCCGCACCGCCCCCACCCCGTACGGCGCGCCCTCGCCCTGCCGGGCCAGGCGCGCCCTCAGCACGAACGGCGAGCGCGTGTAGTGGGTGGTCGTGGCGCACCAGTCGAACACCTCGGCAATGGGTGCGTCGATCACCCGGCGGACCGTCACAGTTTCCATGCCCTGCCCCCATTCCAGTGGGCCTCGGTCGGCCCTGTTCACCCTGTGGACAGCCCGGAGCCCGCGATCGTGACAGCCCCGCCCACCCCGCGCCCCGTGACCCGCCTCACATACGCCGGTGGCCCCTCACCCGGACGGGTGAGGGGCCACCTGGCCACACGTCAGTGCACCACTGCGTCAGTGCTTCTTCTGGTCCCGCTTCGGCCGCCAGACCACCAGCGCGCTGGCCTGCTGCACCTCCTGGTACGGGACGAGGTCCCGGCGGTAGGAGGCGTGCACCGCCGCCTCCGCCTGCCGCATCGCCGTGGCCGCGCCGTCCAGCGCGTCCTGCAGGTCCGCGATCTTGGCCTGGAGCGCTGCGACCTGGTTCTCCAGCTCGATGATGCGCTTGATGCCGGCCAGGTTGATGCCCTCGTCCTGGCTGAGCTGCTGCACCTGCCGCAGCAGTTCGATGTCGCGGGCGGAGTAGCGGCGGCCGCGCCCGGCCGTGCGGTCGGGGGAGACCAGGCCGAGGCGGTCGTACTGCCGCAGTGTCTGCGGGTGGAGTCCCGACAGCTGGGCGGCGACGGAGATGACGTAGACCGGCGACTCGTCGGTCAGTTCGTACGGATTGCGTCGGCGGCCGTCCATCTCATGCTCCCTTCGCGGCCTGGAAGAGCTCCGCTCGCGGATCCTCGTTCGCTGTCGCCTCGCGGTAGGACTCGAGGATCTCCTTCGCCTTGCCGTCGAGGTGCGGCGGCACCGCGACCTCGATGGTGATGAGGAGGTCGCCGCGGGTGCCGTCCTTGCGCACCGCGCCCTTGCCGCGGGCCCGCATGGTCCGCCCGTTGGGCGTGCCGGCGGGCAGCTTCAGGGTGACCGCGGGGCCGTTCAGGGTGGGGACGCGGACCTCGCCGCCGAGCGCCGCCTCCACGAAGGTGACGGGCACGGTGACGGTGAGGTTGTCGCCCTTGCGGCCGAACACCGGGTGGCTGCCGACGTGTACGACGACGTAGAGGTCGCCGTGGGGTCCGCCGCGCTCGCCCGGGGCGCCCTTGCCGCGCAGCCGGATCCGCTGGCCGTCGGAGACGCCGGCCGGGATGCGGACCTGCATGGTGCGGGAGGACTGGGCGCGGCCGCTGCCCTTGCAGACGTCGCAGGGGTTCTCGGGGATCAGCCCGCGGCCCCGGCACTCGGGGCAGGGGTCGGTCAGCGAGAAGCTGCCGCCGGCGCCGCGCGACACCTGGCCGGTGCCGACGCAGCTGGGGCAGACCCGTGGCGTACCGTTTTTGTCGCCCGTGCCGGAGCACGCCTTGCACGCCGCCGAGGACGACATGCGGAGCGGGACCGTGGCCCCCTCCACCGCCTCGGTGAAGCTGAGCGTGACCTCCGACTCGATGTCCTGGCCGCGGCGCGGCTGGGTACGCGTACCCGTGCCGCCGCCGCGGTTGAACAGGCCGCCGAACACGTCGCCGAGGCCGCCGCCGAAGCCGCCGCCGGCCCCGGGCTGGGCGCCCCCGAAGAGGTCGCCCAGGTCGAAGTTGAACGATCCGCCGGCGCCCGGCCCGGCACGGAAGCCTCCGTTGCCGAACAGGGCGCGCGCCTCGTCGTACTCCTTGCGGCGCTTGGGGTCGGCGAGGACGTCGTTCGCCTCGGAGATCTCCTTGAAGCGCTCCTCGGCCGAGGCGTCACCCTTGTTGGCGTCCGGGTGGTACTCGCGGGCGAGCTTCCGGTACGCCTTCTTGATCTCCGCCTCGGTGGCGTCCTTGGAGACGCCGAGGACCTTGTACAGGTCCTTTTCGAGCAGGTCCCTGCTGAGGCTCATCCTCGACGTCCCTCCTTCCTCGTCCTCCGCTGTGCGTCAGCCCTCGTCCGGGCCACCGCTCTCCTCGTCCGACGACTCGTCCTCGGCCTTGGGCTGCGCGCCGGGCTGCGGCTCGGCCACGGCCACCCGCGCGGGGCGGATGGTCCGCTCGCCGATGCGATACCCCGGCTGCAGGATCTGCACGCACGTCGTCTCGGTGACGTCGGGCGCGTAGCTGTGCATCAGTGCTTCGTGGACCAGCGGGTCGAAGGGCTCGCCCTCCTTGCCGAACTGCTGCAGGCCCATCTTGGCGGCGACGGTCTCCAGCGACTCGGCGACGGACTTGAAGCCGCCGACGAGCTCGCCGTGTTCGCGGGCGCGGCCGATGTCGTCGAGCACCGGGAGGAGCTCCGACAGCAGGTTCGCGACGGCGACCTCCTTGACGGCGGCCCGGTCGCGCTCCACGCGGCGACGGTAGTTCTGGTACTCCGCCTGGAGCCGCTGGAGGTCCGCGGTGCGCTCGTTGAGCGCGGCCTGGGCCTGGTCCAGCTGCGCCTTCAGGCCCACCTCGACCAGTTCCTCGCCGCCGCCGGAGGCGCCGGCCGGGCCGGCCGGGCCCGCCTGTCCGGCGGACCCGGCGGCCTGCTGCGCCGCCTCGTCGGGCGTCGTGGCGTCGGAGGGTCCTTCAGGCTTCTCGTTGTCAAAGCCCGGGGTCTCCTCCGTCACGCGGACGCACCACCCTTCGGCTTCTCGTCGTCGATGATCTCGGCGTCGACCACGTCGTCGTCGGCCTTGGCGCCCGCACCGGCACCGGCGGCACCACCCGCGGCGCCGGCGGCGCCGTGCGCGGACTGGGCGTCGGCGTACATGGCCTGGCCGAGCTTCTGGCTGACCGCGGCGACCTTCTCGATCGCGGTGCGGATCTCGCCGGTGTCCTCGCCCTTGAGCTTCTCCTTCAGCTCGGCGACGGCGGTCTCGACCTCGGTCTTCACCTCGGCCGGCACCTTCTCCTCGTTGTCCTTGAGGAACTTCTCCGTCTGGTAGACGAGCTGCTCGCCCTGGTTGCGGGTCTCGGCGGCCTCGCGGCGGCGGGTGTCCTCCTCCGCGTACTGCTCGGCCTCCTGACGCATCCGCTCGACCTCGTCCTTGGGCAGCGACGAGCCGCCGGTGACGGTCATCTTCTGCTCCTTGCCCGTGCCCAGGTCCTTGGCGGTCACGTGCATGATGCCGTTGGCGTCGATGTCGAAGGAGACCTCGATCTGCGGGACGCCGCGCGGGGCCGGCGGGAGGCCGGTCAGCTCGAACATGCCGAGCTTCTTGTTGTACGCGGCGATCTCGCGCTCGCCCTGGTAGACCTGGATCTGCACGGACGGCTGGTTGTCCTCGGCCGTCGTGAAGATCTCGGAGCGCTTGGTGGGGATCGTGGTGTTGCGCTCGATCAGCTTGGTCATGATGCCGCCCTTGGTCTCGATACCGAGGGACAGCGGGGTGACGTCGAGGAGCAGGACGTCCTTGACCTCGCCCTTGAGGACACCGGCCTGGAGCGAGGCGCCGATGGCGACGACCTCGTCCGGGTTGACGCCCTTGTTGGCCTCCTTGCCGCCGGTCAGCTCCTTGACGAGCTCGGCGACGGCGGGCATACGGGTCGAGCCGCCGACGAGGACGACGTGGTCGATCTCGGACAGGCTGATGCCGGCGTCCTTGATGACGTTGTGGAACGGCACCTTGCAGCGCTCGAGCAGGTCGGCCGTCAGCTGCTGGAACTGGGCGCGGGTGAGCTTCTCGTCCAGGTGCAGCGGGCCCTCGGCGGACGCCGTGATGTAGGGCAGGTTGATCGTCGTCTCGGTGGACGAGGACAGCTCGATCTTCGCCTTCTCGGCGGCCTCGCGCAGGCGCTGGAGCGCCATCTTGTCCTTGGACAGGTCGACGCCGTGGCCGTTGGCGAACTGCTTGACCAGGTAGTCGACGACGCGCTGGTCCCAGTCGTCACCACCGAGGTGGTTGTCACCGTTGGTGGCCTTGACCTCGACGACACCGTCGCCGATCTCCAGCAGCGAGACGTCGAACGTACCGCCACCGAGGTCGAAGACCAGGATGGTCTGGTCGTCCTTGTCCAGGCCGTAGGCCAGGGCGGCGGCCGTGGGCTCGTTGACGATGCGCAGGACGTTCAGGCCCGCGATCTCGCCGGCCTCCTTGGTGGCCTGACGCTCGGAGTCGTTGAAGTACGCCGGGACGGTGATGACCGCGTCGGTGACCTTCTCGCCCAGGTAGGCCTCGGCGTCCCGCTTCAGCTTCTGCAGGATGAAGGCGCTGATCTGCTGCGGGTTGAAGTCCTTGCCGTCCAGGTTGATCTTCCAGTCGGTGCCCATGTGGCGCTTGACCGACCGGATGGTCCTGTCGACGTTCGTCACGGCCTGGCGCTTGGCGACCTCGCCGACCAGCACCTCGCCGTTCTTGGCGAAGGCGACGACGGACGGCGTGGTCCTGGCGCCCTCGGCGTTGGTGATGACTGTGGGCTCACCGCCCTCGAGAACACTGACGACGGAGTTCGTCGTACCCAGGTCGATGCCGACCGCTCGTGCCATGTCGCTTTCCTCCAGCTGACTTGAGTGGAACAGACTCAAGGGTGCAGCACCCGGCGAAACCTGTCAACAGAGCTGAGTCGGGCCCGCTCAACTTTTATATGATACTTACTGTCAGTGGCGGCCGGTGACACGTGGGTGGAAGCTGGAGCCGAGGAGGAGGAAGGGGAGAAGAAAGGGATGCCTGGGCGACGCAGATCACCGGCCATGCGGGTATATCGCGCGCGCGAAGGTGAGTAGTCTCGTACGGACTGGATAAGTTACCCATTAGTAATCCCGCTCGCAGTCCCGCCCGTAGTCCCACTATCCCGCTCGTAGTCCCGCTAGTAGTCCCGCTCTCGCGGGCCCGAGGAGCCACCCATGCAACTCGCCGCGATCATCGTGTCGCTGGTCCTCATCGCGGTCGGCGTCGCGCTGTTCGGCCGTGCCCTCCTGCAGCTGTACCGCTTCATGCGGCTCGGCCAGCCCGTCCCCGCCGGCTCCCGGACCGACGACCCCGCGCAGCGCACCGTCACGGTGGTCAAGGAGTTCCTGGGCCACACGCGCATGAACAAGTGGGGCGTCGTCGGCGTGGCGCACTGGTTCGTGGCGGTGGGCTTCTTCTCCCTGCTGCTGACGATCGTCAACGCGATCGGCCAGTTGTTCAAGGCCGACTGGATCCTGCCCGTCATCGGTGACTGGGCGCCGTACAACGTCTTCGTCGAGTTCCTCGGCACGATGACCGCGCTCGGCATCCTCACCCTGATCGTCGTGCGGCAGCTGAGCAAGCCGGGCCGGGCGGGCCGCAAGTCGCGCTTCGCGGGGTCCAACTTCGGCCAGGCGTACTTCGTCGAGGCGGTCATCCTGATCGTCGGCGTCTGCATCTTCATGCTGCACGCCCTGGAGGGCGCCCAGCACCACGTGGACGGCTACGAGGCCTCGTTCTTCATCTCGTACCCGGTGGTGTCGTGGCTGGAGGGGATGGACGTCTCCACGCTCCAGAACCTCACCTACTTCTTCGCGGGCCTGAAGATCGCGACCTCGTTCATCTGGATGATCACGGTCTCGCTGAAGACGGACATGGGCGTGGCCTGGCACCGCTTCCTGGCCTTCCCCAACATCTGGTTCAAGCGCGAGGCGAGCGGTGACGTGGCGCTGGGCGCGCTGCAGCCGATGACGAGCGGCGGCAAGCCGATCGACTTCGAGGACCCGGGCGAGGACGACACGTTCGGCGTCTCGAAGGTCGAGGAGTTCTCCTGGAAGGGCCTGCTCGACTTCTCCACCTGCACCGAGTGCGGCCGCTGCCAGTCGCAGTGCCCCGCCTGGAACACGGGCAAGCCGCTCTCCCCCAAGCTGCTCATCATGTCGCTGCGCGACCACGCGCACGCCAAGGCGCCGTACCTGCTGGCGGGCGGCGGCAAGGACGCGGAGGGCGCGGAGAAGGCCACCGCCGAGCAGCTGAAGGACGTGCCGGCCGCCGCCCTGGCGGAGGCCGAGCGGCCGCTGATCGGCACGCTGGAGGAGAACGGCGTCATCGACCCGGACGTGCTGTGGTCCTGCACCACGTGCGGCGCGTGCGTCGAGCAGTGCCCCGTCGACATCGAGCACGTCGACCACATCGTCGACATGCGCCGCTACCAGGTGATGATCGAGAGCGCGTTCCCGTCCGAGGCGGGCACGATGCTGAAGAACCTGGAGAAGAAGGGCAACCCCTGGGGCCTGGCGAAGAAGCAGCGCCTCGCCTGGACCAAGGAGGTCGACTTCGAGGTCCCGGTCGTCGGCAAGGACGTCGAGGACCTGACGGAGGTCGACTACCTCTACTGGGTCGGCTGCGCCGGCGCGCTGGAGGACCGGGCCAAGAAGACGACGAAGGCGTTCGCCGAGCTGCTGCACATGGCGGGCGTGAAGTTCGCCATCATGGGCGGCGAGGAGGCCTGCACGGGCGACTCGGCGCGCCGCCTGGGCAACGAGTTCCTGTTCCAGCAGCTGGGACAGCAGAACGTCGAGATGCTGAACATGGCGTTCGGTGAGGACTCGGACGACGAGTCGACGAAGAAGCCGAAGTCCAAGAAGAAGATCGTCGCGACCTGCCCGCACTGCTTCAACACCATCGCGAACGAGTACCCGCAGCTGGGCGGCGAGTACGAGGTCATCCACCACACGCAGCTGCTCCAGCACCTGATCGACGAGGGGAAGCTCGTCCCCGTCACGCCGGTCGAGGGCCTGATCACCTACCACGACCCGTGCTACCTGGGCCGCCACAACAAGGTCTACACGCCGCCGCGCGAGATCATCGCCAAGGTGCCGGGCCTGCGGAACGAGGAGATGCACCGCCACAAGGAGCGCGGCTTCTGCTGTGGCGCGGGCGGCGCGCGCATGTGGATGGAGGAGCGCATCGGCAAGCGCATCAACAACGAGCGCGTCGACGAGGCGCTGTCCCTCAACCCGGACATCGTCTCCACCGCCTGCCCCTTCTGCCTCGTCATGCTGACCGACTCGGTCAACGGGAAGAAGAACGAGGGCAAGGCGAAGGAGTCGGTCCAGGTCGTGGACGTCGCCCAGCTGCTGCTGGAGTCGGTGAAGACCCCGGCGGCCCCGGAGGGCGACGCTGACGGCGAACCGGCGGGCGCGCCGGAGCCGGACCCGGAGCCGGTGAAGTAGGCGGTGGAGCAGGCGGTGAAGTAGCCGCTTCCGCACCTACGGCAACGGCCGGGCCCCGCGACGTACGCGTCGCGGGGCCCGGCCGTTGTCATGGGTGCGTGGGACGATGAGTCCATTCGCTCCAGCAGCCCGCTCTTCCGAGGAGCCCCGTCATGGATCACGCCGGTAGGCGCGCCATCGCCGAGGAGCTGATGAAGCACGCTCCCGACGCGATCGCCGGGGTCGAGATCACGCCGGACGGAATCCTCATGATGCCGAGTCCGTCCGGCACTCACGAGCTCGTCGCAATGCGGCTGCGACATCAGCTCGACCCCCAGCTCGCAGAAGGTCTGGTGGCTCACACAGGGGGCGACGTCGAAGACCCCGCTCTCGGGCTCCTGCGCCGCCCGGATCTGGTCGTCCTTCCGGAGGCAGCGATGGACACCGCCGGCTCGTTCCGCCCCCGGGACCTGGAGCTTGTCGCCGAGATCGCCTCACCGGCCACCCACTCCAACGACTACACCCAGAAGGTGTACGACTACGCCGCAATGGGGATCGCGCTGTATCTGCTGATCGACCCTCGCAAGGGAACCGCGGCCGTCATGTCCGATCCGGGCACCTGCGCGGACGGTCGGTTCTCCTACCGCGCCCGCCACAACTACGTCTTCGGCGACAAGGTCTCCGTCGGCCCCTGGACCGTCGACACCTCCGAGTTCCGCCGCTACCCCTCCTGACCCCCCAACGCCCTTGATCTCAAGCAAGCTTGAGGTCCTAACGTCGTCCCCATGACGACGACGAAGCTCACCATCGCCAGCGCCGCCACCGAGAACCTCGCCGGGCAGCCCATCGGCTACTGGAGCTGGGCCGCCCACAAGGCCGTCATCCGGCACATCCGGTCCGCCATGGCCAAGATGGACCTCACCCAGCCGCAGTGGTGGGTGCTCAACCGGATCGAGGCCACGGAGGGCGGGCTGGGGCGCGAGGAGGCGCGGGAGTTGCTCTCCACCACCCTCGATGAGGCGCCGGACGAGATCGACCGGGCCCTGGACTCCCTCGTCGCCCGGGGCTGGGTGACGGAGTCGTCGGAGGGGGAGGAGGGGGACGGGGACCGGTACGTCCGGTACGTGCTGACCGACGCCGGGCGGGCGGCCAAGGAGCGGATCTTCGAGGTCGTCGTGAAGGTGCGCGAGGAGATCCACGCGGGCATCACGGACGAGGAGTACGTGGCCGCGCTGTCCGTCCTGCGCCGCATGATCAGCAACGTGGGCGCCGACGAACTGCTCTCCCCGGGGCGTTGGACGCCCAAGCGGTGACACCGGCAGTGGCACCCACGGCGTAGTGCGCGAGGAGTAGACGGCGGGCCCCGCCCCGGATTTTTCCCCTAGGGGATGTCACAGGTCGGCCGCAAACCCCGGCCCGTTACCCCGGGGACGGCGCCGGTCGCTCTCCGGAGCGGGTACGTTCGAGGGCGTGGCTGGATTCAGGATGGGACGCGGGCGGGACGCGCAGGGCCCGGCGCCCGCGCGGCAAGGACAGCAGCAGGCGCCGTACGGCGGGCAGCCGGGCGCGCCGGCGTACGGCGGTGCGCCCGGGGGCGGCTACGGCGGGCCGCAGCAGTGGCAGCAGCAACAGCCGCCGCAGCCCCCGCAGCCGGGCGGCTACGAGGAGCCGGAGTACTTCGGCGGCGGGCAGCCGCAGCAGCCGTACCCGCCCTCCCACGGGCAGCAGCCGTACCAGCAGCCCCACCAGCAGCCGTACGGTGCCCCGGCGTACTACGGGGACGGCGGCGACGCGGGGCGCACCCAGCAGTTCAGCGTGGGCGAGGCGCCGGACGCGTACGACGGTTACGACCCGTACGGCGACCAGGGCGCCCCGGTCGCGCCGGCGCCGCCGCCCGGGCCGCGGCTGCACTGGAAGGACCTGCTGACCGGCATCGTGCTGCGCCCGTCGGCCACGTTCTGGCAGATGCGCGACCACCAGGTGTGGGTGCCCGCGCTGATCGTCACGTTCGTCTACGGCCTGCTGGCCGTCTTCGGCTTCGACAAGGCGCGCGCGGACGTGCTGAACGCCTCGCTGGCGAACAGCCTGCCGTGGGTGCTGGTCACCGGCGTGGTCGTGGTGGCCGGTGGGCTGATCATGGGTGCGGTCACGCACACGATGGCGCGCCAGCTGGGCGGCGACGGCATATGGCAGCCCACGGTCGGGCTCTCCATGCTGATCATGTCGCTGACGGACGCGCCGCGGCTGCTGTTCGCGATGTTCCTGGGCGGCGACAGCGCGCTGGTGCAGGTGCTGGGCTGGGCCACCTGGGTGCTGGGCGGCGTGCTGCTCACGTCGATGGTGAGCAAGTCGCACGACCTGCCGTGGCCGCGGGCGCTGGGCGCGTCGGCGATCCAGCTGGTGGCGCTGCTGTCGCTGATCAAGCTGGGAACGCTGTAGAGGATCGCAATCCCCCTACGACTGAGGGCCCGCTCCGGTCTCCGGAGCGGGCCCTCACCCGTAGGTCGGGCGGGGATCAGGCGTCGAGGACCTGGCCCTCGCGGCGGACGACCGGCGGCTCGACCGACCAGGGGAAGTTGATCCAGTCGTCGGTGCGCTTCCAGACGTACTCGCACTTCACGAGCGACTGCGGCTTCTCGTAGATCACCGCGCTGCGCACCTCGGCGACGTGGTCGAGGCAGAAGTCGTGCACGAGCTTGAGGGTCTTGCCGGTGTCGGCGACGTCGTCGGCGATCAGCACCTTCTTGTTGGAGAAGTCGATCGCGTTGGGGACGGGCGCGAGCATGACCGGCATCTCGAGCGTGGAACCGACGCCGGTGTAGAACTCCACGTTCACGAGGTGGATGTTCTTGCAGTCCAGGGCGTACGCCAGACCGCCGGCGACGAAGACGCCGCCGCGCGCGATCGACAGGACGATGTCCGGCTCGTAGCCGTCGTCCGCGATGGTCTGGGCCAGCTCACGGATGGCCTGCCCGAAGAGGGGGTAGGTCAGGTTCTCGCGGTTGTCGCTCACTGTTGCTCTCGCCCTGTTCCCTGGGGTCTGTCCCTGGTCTTCCCGGTGGGGTCAGACCTGCGTGCGATGGAAGTTCTGGAAGGACCGCGAGGGGGTCGGCCCGCGCTGGCCCTGGTAGCGGGAACCGTGCTTGGCGGACCCGTAGGGATGCTCGACGGGGGAGGTCAGCCGGAACATGCACAGCTGGCCGATCTTCATCCCCGGCCACAGCTTGATGGGGAGCGTGGCCATGTTCGACAGCTCCAGCGTGACGTGCCCGGAGAAGCCCGGGTCGATGAAGCCGGCGGTCGAGTGCGTCAGCAGACCGAGGCGGCCGAGGCTGGACTTGCCCTCCAGCCGGGAGGCGATGTCGCCCGGGAGCGTGATCACCTCGTAGGTGGAGGCCAGCACGAACTCACCGGGGTGCAGGATGAACGCCTCGTCGCCCTCCGGCACCACCTCGCGGGTGAGGTCCGCCTGCTCGACCGCGGGGTCGATGTGCGGGTACCGGTGGTTCTCGAACACCCGGAAGTAGCGGTCGAGCCGCACATCGATGCTGGACGGCTGCACCATCGATTCGTCGTACGGGTCGATCCGCACGCGGCCGGCGTCGATCTCGGCCCGGATGTCCTTGTCTGAGAGAAGCACGCTCCGAGGATACGCGGAGAAGACGGACAACCCGACAACGCGGGCCCCAGCCCCGTGGTGACCGGGGCCCGCGCGGTGGGATGATCTCCGGTTCAGCCCTTCTCGGTCGCCACGGGGACGGACTGCCGCAGCCGGGCGCAGCGCGGGCAGCGCAGAAGCCGTCCGGGGCCGATCCGGCCGGGTCCGAGGTGCTGCATCGGGAACGAGGCGGTGCTGAAGACGTGCCCCTCGGCACAGCGAACGACGGTGCGGTCCATCGAGCTCCCTTTCCCCATGAAACGTGAGAGACAAAAGCCACATTAGGGGATGCATCGGACCGCCTTGAAGGCGGCACCCCGGAGCCCGGCAGGGACCACCCGCCACCCCCACGGTACGCCCAACTCCCCACCCGCACGCCGCCGTCCCCCGACCCCCCACATCGCCCTCACACGACAAGAAGGCCACCGCGGCAAGTGCACCGGGGGCCTTCGATGGGGTAGAGTGTGCGACGCTGAGACGCTCAAAAGGGCGCCTCGCGCGGGCGTAGTTTAATGGTAGAACATGAGCTTCCCAAGCTCAGAGCGCGAGTTCGATTCTCGTCGCCCGCTCTGTACGAAACCCCCAGGTCACAGGCGACCTGGGGGTTTCTTGTTGTCCAGTGAGGCCGGGGGCGCATAGCCCCCACCGCATCAGCGGAGGGCGGCGGCCACCCGTCGGCGCAGGCGCTCGTCGGTGATGGTCTCCGCGTCGCGCCAGGCGGCGTCGGTGACCTCCTCGGTCTGCAGCTGGTGGACGTCGGCGGTGGTGCGGAAGAGGAACCGGAAGTCGATGTGCTGGTGGTCGGGCTCACCCTTGGTGTCGTTCGCCGGGATCGGGTGAACGTCGATGTGGACGGGCCGGTCCGCCACAGCGGTGACGGCGTCGGCGGGGATGCCGGTCTCCTCGGTGAGCTCGCGCAGGGCCGCCTCCAGGAGGGTGTCGTCCTGGGCTTCGAGGTGGCCACCGGGCAGCAGCCACCTGTCCAGCGCGAGGTGGTGGATGTGCAGGATGCGGCCGTCCGGGCGCGCGAGGATGGCGCCGGCGGTGGCGTGGCCGCGGAACTCCTTGCGGCTGGCCAGGTCGGCCCCGTCGTCCAGGAGACCGAGGACGGGCGCGAGGGCGGGCTTCTCGTCGGGGTGCTCGTCGAGGTAGCCGTGGAGGGTGCTGCGGATGTGGTCTGCCGTGATGGCCAAGTCGATCACCTGTTGAAGTAGGAGAGCCAGGTCGCCGCGATCGCGGCTCGGTCGTCCGCGCTGACCTCGTGGAGGCCGGGGCCAGGTCGGCGCGGGTGTGCATCCTGATCGCGGCCAGGATCTCGGCTTGGACCAGGAAGATGAAAGGTCCGACGCTCGCGCCGTGCAGGAAGTTGACGGCGTTGCCGCCGTTGGCGAGGTAGAAGTAGTGGCCGGTGGTCTGGTAGCGGGTGACGTGCTCGCCGACCATCGTGCGGGTGTAGACGTCCGGCAGCGCGTCCAGCTCCAGCTCGTCCTCCCGCGAAATGACCGTAGCGACGTAGGCGCCATTGCGCAGGTGGGGGAAGTCCTCGCCCGTGAGGGAGCGGGCTCCGGTCGCGCAGAGCACCAGGCCGGCCGAGGCGAGGGCCGCCTCGCGGTCGCGGGCGACGGCAAAGCCTTGGGAGAGGGCCTGGGTGCGGCGGACGGGGTCGATGTCGTGGACCGTGACCTGGACGCCTTTGGCGTGCAGGAGGCGGGCGATGGAGGAGCCGAGCTTGCCGAAACCGATCACGAGGGCAGGGCGGCCGTGGAGGATGTCGCCGCGGTCGCGCAGGACGGCCTCGGTGAAGAAGACGACGGACTGACCGACCAGGAAGTCCTCCGGGTCCTTCAGCGGCGAGCGGGCGACCGAGACGACGGGACAGGGCAGCTTGTCGAGCGCCATGTAGCGGCGGTGGCCGTTCTCGGTGTCCTCGATGACGCCGAGGATCTGACCGGTGAAGCAGCTGTGGAGGTCGCCGAGGGCGGGGGCGTAGTAGCCGCCGACGTCCAGCAGCACCACCGGCTCGCCGGCGGCCCTGGCTTCGAGGTAGTCCAGGGCGGTGTCGGGGTCGGTGAACAGCTCGCGGGAGAGGGTGTCGCAGGGGGTGGTCTGTTCGATCGCGCGCTGGGCGGCGGGGAGGACGGACTTCGGCTTGGGCAGCACCGCCCGTAGCCGGGCCATCGCGGCGACCGCACGTACGAAGGCGGGCCGCTCGGCCAGCAGGTGCGTGATCAGGAAGGCAGTGGCCTGCTCGGTGGGGGCGAACTGGGTGGTGATCTTGGTGAAGTAGGCGTCCAGCCGGGCGCGCTCGAAGGGTTCCATGGCAGTTCCCTCTCGGTTGAGTCTGGGGTCGTGCATGGGCGGCTGGGTCAGGAGGCGTGGGCGAGGCCGAAGAGGAGCCGGTCGGCCGTGCGGCCGGCATCGAGGTAGGTGTCGAGACGGGCGGCGGTCGCGATCGCGGCGGGTGTGTCGTGGCTGGTGCGGCCGGGCGGGTGGGCCGGCAGGACGTGCGCGATGTCCTGCCCGTCCGGGCCGGGACCGGACCACGTCCAGGCGCTCAGCGCGAACAGCAGGCCCGGGCCGGGCCCCGAGGACGGCGCAGGGGTCAGGGTGCGGGTCAGCATGGCGTCTCCTGCAGGGCGGGCACGATGTGGAACCGCGACCAGACGATCTTTCCGGAGGGGTGAAGGGCATCGACGCCCCAGCCGACGGAGAGAGCGGCGACCAGACGCAGCCCGCGGCCGGACGTGACGTCGTGGGTCAGGACGCGGACTTCGGGCCGGCGCGGGTGGTCGTCATGGACTTCCAGGTGGAGATAGCGGCCGTCGATGGCCAGCCGGACCAGGAAGCTGCCGTAGGTGTTGGCGTGGACGACCGCGTTGGTCGCCAGCTCCGAAACGCACAGCCGGACGTCTTCGGCGAGGGCGTCCAGGCCCCAGGCCAGGAGGGTCTTGTCGACGAAGTCGCGGGCCAGTCCGACGGAAGCCGGCGCCGAGGCGAAGAATCGCTGGTCGAACCGGGTCATGGAGGGGTTCATGACTCCGCCTCCAGTGCCGGTGTGGACCCGTGGCCGCGCCGGCGGCCCTGGGATCCCCCGTGGCCAGGGCGCCGGTGGCGGGCCGGGCCCGGTAGCTCCTTGCGGACCAGCAGCAGCCGGGCCCCGGTCGCCGTGATGCGCTTGCTCCGCGTGGCGGCTATGGCCCTGGGGCCCAGGTGGGAGACGGAGGGCAGCACGACGCCGTAGGTGCCGGGCACACTCAGCGCGTCCATCAGTCCGGTGAAGGCAGCAGAGTTGACCGTGGTGACGCGTTCGGTGAACACGCCGGACAGCGAGAGCTCGTGCTGGTGGCAGTACTCGGCCAGCGACCGCTTCAGGGCCGCCTCGCGGGCCGTGGAGACGTTGACCAGCCGCAGGAAGCCATGGACGACCGGGCCGCTGACACGGCGATGCTCGGTGAGGGGTTCCATGAAGGGGACCGTCCAAAAGATCAAAGGGGCACGGCTCAGGAAGGCAGGCCACGCCAGCCGAAGAAGGCGCTGTGACCTGCGTGTTGAAGCGTGCTCCTGCTCGCGCGGCGACGAAATGACGCGGTGTTGCACTTGCGTTGCACTTCCGTCCCCCCGCATGCGTGTTCCGTGCTTGCATGAGCTCTCGGAAGGGAGCGACGCGTGGCGACCCTGCATCACTGGACCGGCCTGGAAGCACGTTCCTTGCGGCTCGCCCTGCGGATGAGCGTCCGCGCGTTCGCCCAGCACCTCGGCGTCGCCGTCCGCACCGTCTCCAACTGGGACAAGTACCTGTCCGCGACCGAGCCTCGCCCTGACACCCAGGCGATCTTGGACACCGCGCTCGCCCGCGCGGACGCCTCCGTGCACTTGCGGTTCGAGACGTTCCTCTCCGAGGCCGGCGGGCCGCCCGCGACGACCCGCCGCGTCACTTCGGCAGGCCCCAGGGCCTGGGAGTACGAGTCGTGGACCGACGACCTGGACCGGGTCGTGGTCGCCTTGAGCCGCCAGAACTTCGCCTTCGCCGACAACCTGCTGGGCCGGTGGCTGAACCGCTTCCGACCGCCGGAGTTGGACGACAAGGGTCTGTATCTCCTCGCCCGTTCCACAGCCCTCATGGGGGACCTCAAACGCGACCAGGGGGCGGTGGTGGGGCCGCTGTCGGCCCAGCACGCCTATGCCGGAGCTCGCTCGATCTTCAGCCAGCTCGACATCCCGCGCCGCGTCGCCCAGCTCGACCTCTCCCTGGCGGTCGTCGCCGAGATGTCCGGCCGCCTGGAGACCGCCGCCCGCACCTACGAACACCTGGCCGTCGACGACCGGCTCGCCCGCCGCGACCGCGCCAGGGCCCGCCTGTGGGTGGGGACCGCGCTGAGCAAGGAAGGCGAGCACGAGTACGCGGCCCGCGTCATGCTGGTCGCGACCCGCGACTTCGAAGACCTCGGCGAGCCGGACGACTGGTCCGTCGCCCACCAGAAACTCGCCCTCGCCCACCGAGGCGCCGGCGACCTGAGCAGAGCCCTGCACTTCATCGGCATCGCCCGCAGAACCGGAGCGGCCGACTCGCCGATGCAGCGCGTGCGTCTGGACACCGCTCACGGACACATCCTGCTGTCCGACCCTGCCACCCGGGATGATGGCCTGACGGCCCTCGACCAGGCCGCGAAGCTGGCCGCTCAGTACGGGATGAGCCACCAGCTGGCCAGCATCGAGAGCATCCGGAAGACCGCCGGGGTGATCAGCCCCCGGCGGGGGTGACCAGGGAGAGACGCCAGTGACGACGGACATCCAGCGGGCCATCACCGACGACCAGCGCCGGCGGGCAGAGCTGATCTGGGACTACCACCAGATGGGCCACGAGCTCCGGCCGGCGGACGCCGCGATCGGCCTCGGCAGCCACGACCTGGGCGTCCCCGCCTTCTGCGCCGAGCTGTACCGAGCCGGCCTCTTCCCCACCCTCGTCTTCTCCGGCGGGCCCAACCCCACCCGCCCCGGCCGCTTCCCTCGCGGCGAGGCCGTGCACTTCCGCGAGCACGCGCTCGCCCTCGGCGTCCCGGACGAAGCAGTTCTGCTGGAGCCCCAGGCCAGGAACACCGGGCAGAACATCACCTTCTCCCGCGACGTCCTGGCCGCCGCCGGCCTCGACGTCACGACCGTGCTGCTGGTCGCCATGCCCTACATGGAGCGACGAGCGTTCGCCACCGCCCGCAAGGTCTGGCCCGAGGTAGAGGTGCTCTGCGCCTCGGCGCCGCTGGAGTTCGACGACTACCTGAAGACGATCGGCGACGAGAAGCTCGTCGTCGACCAGCTCGTCGGTGACCTGCAACGCGTGATCGAGTACCCGAAGCTCGGCTTCGCCATCGAGCAGGACGTCCCGGAGGACGTGCATGCCGCGTACGTATCCCTCATCAGCGACGGCTTCGACAGCCGCCTCCTCACCACCTGAAACCGCACGGGGTGGGGTGTGTGCCATCCACCAGCCCAACTTCTTCCCCCGGCTGACCACGCTGGCCAAGCTGTTCGCGGCGGACTACTGGATCGTCCTCGACGACGTCCAGTTCACCCGCCGTGACTACCAGCACCGGGCCCGCCTCGCAGCCCTGGACAACCCGGCCGACCGCAGATGGCTGACCATCCCCACCCATCTGCCCAACGGCCGGCAGACGCTGATCAGGGAGGCGATGATGCCCGAGCCAGCCCGGTCCCGGGAGCGAACTGCCCGCGTGCTGCGACAGCACTATGGGGCCAGCCCCCACTGGCCCGTCTTCGAGCAGGCTCTGACCGTGGTTCTCGATGCCTTCGCCGACGGCCAGACGGCAGCCGTTGCCGAGGCGTCCACGCGGGCCCTGCTGGGCCTCCTGGGCTGGAGAGGCCACATCGTCCGCAGCAGCGGCCTTCCGGCCCGACCAGAACGCTCGCAGCGGCTCGCCGACCTGGCCGCCGCTGTCAGGTCCCGGTCGTATCTGTGCGGCACCGGAGGAATGCGCTACCTTCGCCCAGCCCCCTTCGCGGCCTACAGCATCACGGTCATGCCCCCCGAAGAGGATGTTCATGCAGGTCAGAGCAGAGACGACCCCCGGGCCCCCGTGATTCCCAAGAGCGTGAGTTCGATTCTCGTCGCCCGCTCTTACGGAAGACCCAGGTCACTGACCTGGGCCTTCTTCGCGTTAAAGGGCCGACGCTTCAGCCGATGCCGGGCTCGATCTCGCCGCGGGCGCTCACGGGCATGAACTTCTTGTTGCCCTGGAAGTGCGCCTCGTAGCCGGAGCCGAGCGCGTGGGCCCACAGCAGGGGGTCGAGGAGGTTCGATCCGCTGTCGAGGTGGGCGACATCGGTCGCGTCGGTGACCGGCGTACCGATCTGGCGGCTGTCGGAGACCGTGAAGGTGATCGGCTGTCCCTTGATGGGCTGACCGTCGCTGTCGATCAGTTTCGCGCTGATCTGCGCCTGCGCCTGCCCGAGCACGGCGCCCTTCACCGTTGACGCCGTGAGCTGCGGGTACTCCTTCTCCGGGTCCGGCTGGGGCTGCGGCGGGTAGTACACGTACGGGCCCGGCTGGGGGAACCCGTACGGTCCGGGCGGAGGGTGCTGCGGGTAGGGCTGCGTCACAGGGGCACCCCGCCACGGCTCCTCCGCCGCGTGCCCATCCGTCCCCTTCAGGACGGTTGGCAGCGGTCACCGCGGGCATCAGGAGTCGGCCGCCTCCGTTCGCCGGCCGTTCTGTGCAGCCCCAGGTCGGCGACTCGGGGGGCGCATGGCATGACGTCAGGTCGAGGATTTCCGGCCGGTTCCGGTGTTGATGAGAATCCGTGCCGCCTGCGTGACGTTGCCGGCCCGGACAGCCTGGGACATCGCGGCGCGGGCCGCCTGCGGGGTCGCGTGCGGTGGCACCACCAGCAGCGAAAAGTGGTCCTGTTCGCCCCGGGTGATCAGCACAGTGTCGTCACCGATCGGGAAGGAGTCGATGTGCACCACTCGGTCGTCGACGACCAGCCGGGTCGGAAGCTCGTCCCAGGCCGTGGCATCCAGCCCGACGCGGGTGATCGGGCCGAGGTGCTCGGTGAGAGCGCTCACCAGAGCGGGCAGCTCGGCCACGATGTCACGCGACCGCGGCCACCACGCCCCGTCGAGGATGCCCTCGCGGGATCCCGTCGTCTCCAACCGGAGGAGCGCGGTCCCCGGCTTCACGGCCTCGTCGAACGTGCCCGGCGGCAGCCCGGAGGCAGGGGGTGTATCGGAGTCAGCCATGATCGTTCCGCCCGTCTGCGGGTCAACGGAGCGGCGGATACCGCGTCCGCCGCTCTCCACGCTACGCCGCGGGCCACGCGCGTGGGGCCTCCTGACCGGAGCCTCCTGTGGAGAGAGCGAGTCGGCCTCGCAGAGCACACGTGCCCAGGCATAGGATGCAGAGGGGGTATGCCGAAGGCCCGGCACTGCGCCGCGGGAGGTACGCCATGAACAACGAGCAGCCGTCCTCCGCGGACCACGCCGAGGTCCGTATCGTCGGCGCGACGCCGGAGGTCTGCCGTCGTGTCGCGGAGGCGCTCCGTCACTGCTTCTCCTCGACCGAGCAGCGCAGTTACCCCGCGGGCCAGGACGGAGGAACCCGGCTTCACCTCATCGTCGACACCGCACACCCGGCGGAGCCCGCGCGGTCCTGGCTGGCGGCCAGCCGGTCGTCGGCCGACGAGCGTGCCGAGGCGGGCGAAGCGTGTCGACCGCGGCCCGGAGAGCGACGTCATGACGACACTGGGTGAACGCAGGGCCTATCGCAGGGCGGTCCTTGAAGCTCTGTACGCAGCCGTCGAACTCAATCATCCGGAGGTCAGCGGAGCAGCGCTCCGGGACCGGCTGCCCATGCCCGACGAGGATCTTTCGGCCGCCTGCGCCTACCTGGCGGACGCGGGCCTGATCACTGTCGACTGGACCTCGCACAACACACCCGCCACCGCCTCGCTCACCCATGACGGCATCTACTTCATGGAAGAGGAGGAGGCGGAGGAGCGGGAAGAGGAGGAACGCCACTGACGCAGGCGCCACTGTCCTGCGGCCGCCGGACAGCGGCAGCGAGCATCGACGAGACGGCCCACGCGCGAGTGCCACCACTTCGCGAGGCGCTCGACCGTCTCGCCACGACGGCCGGCCCCGCCCTGTTCCGTGCCCCATCCGTGCCCTTCAGAGCGGTGAACTGCGGTCTGAACTGTGCGGACCAGAGACCCCAGAATCCGCGCAAACCCACCATCGTCGCAGGTCACATGCATAAGAGCGGTGCGAGCGCTCGTGATTCCCAAGCTCAGAGCGCGAGTTCGATTCTCGTCGCCCGCTCTGTACGAAAACCCCAGGTCATCGACCTGGGGTTTTCTGCGTGAACTTCGCCCTCATGTGGACCGGCTCGACGGCGCTTGGTCGCGCGGCCGGCCTGGTAACACCTGCGCGCGACCACTCGGCGGCGAGCGGCCACCGCCCCGGAAGGTTCCGCCCGTGTCCGAGTCCTCCACGCCCTCGGTCCTGTTCGTGTGCGTCCACAACGCCGGCCGCTCCCAGATGGGCGCCGCCTTCCTCGCCCACCTCGGCCAAGGCCGCGTCGAAGTCCGCTCCGCCGGCTCGGCTCCCGCCGAGACGGTGAACCCGGCCGTGGTGGACGAGAGCGCCGCAACAAACTGAACGCAGTCGTGCCCCCTCCCCCGTAAGGGGCATCTCCGCCGGATGCGCCGTCCGGGCCCGGCGGGGGTGGATACCGTCGGCTGCTTGAAAGCAGCCTGAAAGCAGGACGGTACGGGGGAGTGGGATGTCGGGCTTCGAGGTGGCGGCCGGGTTCTTGGGGGCCTGGGCGGTGCAGAAGGTCAGGCGGGTGGCCGGGCGGGCGGATGCGGAGGTCGACCGCGCGGTGGATGCGGCGATGGACGACCTGCACGAGCTGGTGAGCACCAGGTTGGGAGAAGGCGCCGCAGAGCCGGAGCCCTCCGGCCGTCCGGCGACGGGATGCGGGTCGGGAAGCATCGCCGACCATGCCACCTTCAACGTCAATGCGGAGAACGGTGTGGCCGTCGGCATCGTCAGGGGCTCCCTGGTCGTAGGGGCGGGGACCCCTTCTCTTTCCGGTACGAAACAGAGCTGAGCGTGTCCGGCGTTTCCCAGGGCGGCCAGGACACCGAGCCGGCAGACGGCCCGCAGACGCGCACGCGGAGCGGCGACCTCACCGTCAGTTCCAAGGTCAACAAGGGCATATCGATCGGGTGGGCCGAGAGGGTCCTCATCAAGGTGCGGGAGCACCGCTCGCGCATCCTGTTCGTCGTGGTCCCTGTCGTCACGACAGGCGGCGCGTTCCTCGCCGGCACGCTCGTGCCGCACGAATCCGCGGCTCCGGAGCACGGCTCGCAGGGGCGGGGGAAGCCGTCGCCGTCCGTGCTCTCCTCGCCCTCCCCCGCCGGGTCCTCGTCCGCGTCGCCGTCGGCCTCTGCGGTGTCCCCGCCTCCTCCGGTGCCCATGGCCACGCGTGCCCCGGCCGGTCCCGACCCGCACGACGACAGCGGCGGCGGGCCGGCGCCGGGCCGGAGCCCCGATCCCGCGCCCACCGCGCAAGGCGGCGCGCCGGGCCCCCGGGCTGCCGGGACGGGGACGCTCTCCCCGGGAGCCCGGTCGCACCTGGAGAACGTCGCCCAGCAGCAGTGCCTGTCCGGTGACGACTTCTCTCCCGCCTTCGGGCCCTGCGGTGCCGGCTCCAGCTACTCCTGGACCCTTCGCTCCACCGGGGGCGGCGCCTTCACCCTGGTCAACCGCGCCAGCGGCAAGTGTCTGACGGCGCCGAACAACAACAACTACGCAGCCGGCCTGAATCCGTGCGGCTGGGGCGCCAACGAGCACTGGCACATCGACACCTCGGCCTCGGCGGGCCAGACCCTGCAGAACAACGAGACCGGCCACTGCCTGACGATCGCCCCGCCGCAGATCGGCTTCAACGGCGCCAACCAGGTGCAGGTGGCCACCTGCAACAGCGACGACCCCCGGCAGCTCTGGAAGGGCGGTGGGCCCGCCTAGGCGCGGGGGCCGCCGGCCGGGGCGGCGGCCTCCAGGTCGGTGATGCTGCCGGACATGATGGTGCGGACGTGCTCCGTGATGTGCTCGGCGGGCCAGTCCCACCAGGCCACCGCCAGCAGCCGGGCCACGTCCTCCTCGCTGTAGCGGGTGCGGATGAGACGGGCCGGGTTGCCGCCGACGATGCCGTAGTCGGGCACGTCCGCGGTGACCACGGCCCCGGACGCGATGATCGCGCCGTGCCCGATCCGTACGCCGGGCATGACGGTCGTGCCGTGGCCGAACCAGACGTCGTTGCCGACGACCGTGTCGCCCCGGTTCGGCAGGCCGGTGAGCAGGTCGAAGTGGTCGGCCCACGAGCCGCCCATGGTGGGGAAGGGGAAGGTCGAGGGGCCGTCCATGCGGTGGTTGGCGCCGTTCATGATGAACCGCACGCCCGTGCCCAGCGCACAGAACTTGCCGATGACCAGCTTCTCCGGCCCGTAGTGGTAGAGCACGTTGCGCGTCTCGAACGCGGTCGGGTCGTCCGGGTCGTCGTAGTACGAGTACTCCCCCACCTCGATCAGCGGGGACTTCACCAGCGGCTTCAGCTGCACCACGCGCGGCTGGCCGGGCATGGGGTGGAGGACGGTCGGGTCGGCGGGTACGGGCATGCGGGGTCCTTCCAGGTGGTCGTCTACGCGTGGTGGTTCATCGTGTCGTTCATCGTTTCGCGCAGTCGCCGGGCGGCCACCGTCGCCCCGTCGGTGCGGATCGTGGCGGCCACGGCTTGTGCCCGTGCGCGGGTCCCCGGCTCCAGGGCGGTCGCGAGCGCGGCCGAGAGGGACGCGCGGGCCGGGACCGGGCCGTCGTGGGCGGCGCCGATGCCCAGTTCGGCCACGCGGGCGGCCCAGTACGGCTGGTCCGCCATCTGCGGCACGATCACCTGGGGTGCGCCGGCGCGCGCGGCCGTCGTCGTCGTACCCGCGCCGCCGTGGTGCACGACGGCCGCCACCCGGCCGAACAGGGCCTGCTGGTTGACCTCGCCGACGACGAAGCAGTCGTCGCCGTCGTCGGCCGCGGCCAGGCCGGCCCAGCCGCGGGAGACCAGGACGCGGCGGCCCTGCGCGCGGACCGCCGCGACGGTCTCCTGGGCGGCGTCCTGCGCGTCGCGCATCGGCATGCTGCCGAAGCCCACGTACACCGGCGGCTCGCCGGCCTCCAGGAACGCCACCAGGTCGGCCGGCAGCGGGCGTTCGTCCTGCCGGATCCACGCGCCGGTCTGCACCACGTCGAGGTCCGCCGGCCGCAGCCACGGGGCCAGCGTGGGGTCGGCCGCCAGCCACGGGCGGTCGGTGAAGACGTGGCCGCGGACGTCGTCCACCGGGGGCAGGCCGACCGAGGCCCGGTGCGTGTTGATCGCGCCGCCGAACAGCAGGTTCATGTCCTCGGCGTTGAGGTCCCACAGCGCGCGGTTGTCCGCCACGCCCGTGGGGGCCGGGCGGCCCGGCCAGGCGAGCGGCGGGTGGTGCGGCGACGGCAGGTACGTGGGGAAGAACGCCACGAACCCGTAGGGGACGCCCCGCTTCTCGGCCACCGCGCGTGCCGCGGCCGCGGCCGGGAGCAGGCCGGTCGCCAGCACGGCGCCGCAGCCCTCGGCCACCGCGGCGACCTCCTCGTACGTCGCGGCGACGAGCCGGGCCGCACGCTCGGACAGCCCCTCCGCCGCCGGCTTCTCCGGCCCGGTCACCGCCTTGGTCGCCATGGCGCGCACCGACCGGCCCAGCGGCACCAGCGGAAGCCCGAAGCCGTCCAGCAGCTCCGCGAAGTCCGGCGGGGCGCACATCTGCACGTCCGTGCCCAGTTCCCGCAGGCTCAGGGCGAGCGCCACCATCGGTTCGACGTCGCCCCGCGACCCGTACGCCACCAGCAACACCCGCATACCGCAACCCCCGTGTTCGCCCGACCGCGCGCTCTCGCGCTCTGCTGACCTGGTGTTTTCCAGGTCAGGTCGGCGATTCTGCGGCATGACGGGGGCCTTGCCGCAAGGCCCCCCGTGCGCTATATCTTGATCATGGAGAGGGGCTCGCGCCCCTCATTTTTCTTTGTGACGCTCAGTCGCCCGCCACGCCCAGCGCCGTCAGCAGGACCAGGACGACCGTGGCCACGGCGAGGAGACCGTGGAGTACGACCACGGGCACCGGGAAGTGACGCTCCGGGGGGACGGCCGGCCCCGTCGCCGTACGGCGGACCGGGAGCCAGCGGGCCAGCATGGTGAAGCCCAGCAGGGCCACGGGGACGAGCAGGCCGAACGCGACCCAGGCCAGCACGTCCCGGTCGGTGAGCAGGTAGACGATCCAGACGACCAGGCCGGCCGCGGCGAGCAGGAAGTGCCCGAAGAGCACCGGCACGGGGAGCCGGCTGACGGCCCTTCCGCCCGTGCCGCCCTTCCCGCCCTTCCCGCCCTTGGCGATCCAGGTGCCCAGCAGGTAGAAGCCGCCGAGTGCGGTGACGACCCATGCGATCAGTGCGGCGATGCCCATGAGATTCTCCCGGGAACGTTCGAGTGGCGAGTAGGTACGCGTGTGCTCCGTCAGGACGGTTCCGGCGCCTTCTCTTCCCTCCGGTAGCCGTCGGCCTGGGTGTCCTCGTCCGCGACCCGCACCCCGTAGCGGTAGGCGAGCATGCCGCCCAGGTAGCCGGAGACCGCCAGCGCCGCGATCGAGGCGACGGACAGTGCCAGCATCGCCGCGCCCACCGCCCGGTCCGGCGGCTGGGCGGCGCGGCGCCAGAGGAAGTTGGCCGCGTACGCGCCCGTCACCGCGAGGTTGAGGGCCATGTGCAGGAGGCCCACCCGGAACGCGCGCGTGCCGGGCGGGACGACGCACAGGTCGAGGAAGCCGACGGCGGCGGCCGCCAGGGCGCCGATCACGCCCAGGGCGATCAGCCACAGGGAGCCGCGGGTCAGGAAACCGGGATCGTCCGTGAGGTGGGACGCGACGTCGAAGACGAGGCTCGCCACCCATGCCCCGATCGGCACAGTGACGAGGATCGGGTGCCACGGGTGCCCGTAGGGGCCTGCCAGGAGGGAGCTGACCGGCTGTTTCGCCTGGCGTTGTGCCGGAGTGGGCATGGCGGCCTCCGAGCGGTGGTCGGTGCGTCGCTGGACCTACCTTTTTCACCAATCAGTTTTGGCGAAATCCGGCGCCACGGTCAAGCAACCCGGGTGAACCGCGCTCCTAAGCGCCCCGCAGGGGTTTCTGCCCAAACTCTTGCGCGATACCGTGGCCCGGTGGGACTGGACGACACCTCGCTGACGACCCTGGCCGCCCTCGCCGACGACCTGCGCCGCAGCATGTTCGACTTCATACGGCGGCAGCGGCGCCCGGTCACCCGCGAGGAGGTCGCCGACACCGTGGGGATCTCCCGCAAGCTCGCCGCCTTCCACCTCGACAAACTCGTCGCGGCCGGCCTGCTGCGGGCCCACTACGGCCATCCGGAGGGCATCCGCAAGGTCGGCCGCCGCCCCAAGGTCTACGAGCCGGTCGCCGAGGCGATCGCCGTCAGCATCCCCGAGCGCCGCTACGAGATGCTCGCCGACGTCCTCACCGAAGCCGTGATGACCGAGGCGGACGGCGAGCCGGCCCGCGATGCCGCCCTGCGCGTGGCGTACGGACGCGGGGAGACCCTCGGCGCCGGCGAACGCGAGCGGGTGCGGCCGGGCCGGCTCGGCGCCGAGCGGGGCCTCAGCCTGGCCGCGGAGACCCTCGACGGCCTCGGCTTCGAACCGGAACGCGCCGCCCCCACCGTGCTGCGGCTGCGCAACTGCCCCTTCCACCCGCTCGCCGCCAAGGCCCCCGACCTCGTCTGCGGCCTCAACCAGGCGTTCCTCGCCGGCTACCTGCACGGCCTGGGCAGCGACAGGACCACGGCGGTACTGGCACCGCAGCCCGGCCACTGCTGCGTCGAACTCCGCGCGGGCGAGGACACCGACGACACCGGCCCGGCCGACGGGACCGCCTGCCGGAGGTGACGGCGGGCTCGGCCCACGTCGCCGCGTCAGGTTCCGGTTCCGCTGCGGAACGCCTTCCGGTACGCGTGCGGGGACGTGCCCGTGTGGCGGGTGAAGTGGTGGCGCAGGGTGGTCGGGGAGCCGAAGCCGGTGCGGTCCGCGACGAGGGTGACGGGCAGGTCGGTCGTTTCCAGCAGTTGCCGGGCGCGGTCGATGCGGGCGTGCAGGAGCCACTGGAGGGGCGTCGTGCCGGTCTGGGCGCGGAAGTGGCGGTTGAGGGTGCGGACGCTGGTGCGGGCGTGCGTGGCGATGGCGGTGAGGGTGAGCGGTTCGTGGAGGTGGCTCTCCATCCACCGCAGGACGGGCTGGAGCGCGCCGGGGTCGGCGGGCGGCTGCGGGCGTTCGATGTACTGGGCCTGACCGCCGTCGCGTTGCAACGGCATGACGATGCGGCGCGCGGTGGCCGCCGCGAGGTCCGCGCCGAGGTCGCGGCGCACCAGGTGGAGGCAGAGGTCGAGCCCCGCGGCCACGCCGGCCGAGGTGATCAGGTCGCCGTGGTCGACGAAGAGGACGGCGGGGTCGACGTCGACGCGCGGGTGCCGGCGGGCCAGTTCGCCGGCGTACTGCCAGTGCGTGGTGGCGCGGCGGCCGTCGAGCAGGCCCGTGGCGGCCAGCGTGAACGCGCCGACGCACACCGAGGCCAGCCGGGCCCCGCGCGCCGCCGCCCGCCGCAGTGCCTCGACCACGGCGGGGTCCGGTGCGGCGAGGAAGTGGGCGGTGGCAGGGACGACGACGGTGGCGCCCTCGCCGAGCCCGTCCAGGCCGTCGAGGCCGTACGGCGTACGGATGCGGAAGGCGCCGTGCTCGGGGGACGTGGTCACACTGCGGCCGGGGGCGCAGACCCGGAGGTCGTAGTACGGCGTGCCGGCGGCCTGGTTGGCGGTGCCGAAGACCTGGCCGGGGAGCGACAGCTCGAAGGGGACGACGCCGTCGAGCGCGAGCACGGCCACCGGCACGTCGGTCTTGGCAGTCATGGCAGGCATGGCCAGAAGTTAGCGCGGGTCGGCATTCCGGCCGCTGTGCGGGGCGCGGCCGGGGCC
The DNA here is from genome assembly GCF_014654785.1 of Streptomyces mashuensis. Taxonomy (GTDB): domain Bacteria; phylum Actinomycetota; class Actinomycetes; order Streptomycetales; family Streptomycetaceae; genus Streptomyces; species Streptomyces mashuensis. The sequence goes on along the minus strand of NZ_BNBD01000004.1, from coordinate 357,570 downwards.
GCACGATCGAGGGGTGGCCCCCGTCTCCCCCTCCCCCAGGAGCCTTCATGTCCGATGCTGCTGCCCTCCTGCCCGCCGCGTACGACGCCTTCGGCCTGCCGCGGACGGAGCTGACCGCCCGTGCGCTGCGCTACGCCGAGGAGACCGAGCCCGCCGTCGTCTTCCGGCACAGCGTGCGGAGCTACCTCTTCGCCCGTGCGCTCGGTGATCACGACGGTCTGCGGCCGGGGGTGGACTACGACGACGAGCTGGTGTTCGTCAGCTGCGTGCTGCACGACCTGGGCCTGTCGGAGGCGGGGAACGGCGGCGGGCGGTTCGAGGTGGACGGCGCGGACCTCGCCGCCCGCTTCCTGCGGGAGCAGGGGGTGGGCGCGGAGGCGATGGCCGTGGTGTGGGACGCAATCGCCCTGCACACGTCGGAGGGGATCGCCCCCCGCAAGGGCCCGGAGGTCGCCCTGGCCCACGCGGGCATCTCGGCGGACATCCTGGGCATCGGCAAGGAGCTGCTGCCCACCGGCTTCGCCGACCGCGTCCACGCGGCGTTCCCCCGCGAGAACCTCGCGTACGCGCTGTCGGACATCGTCGTCCGGCAGGCCCTGGCCAACCCCGCGAAGGCGGGCCCGCTGGGCTTCCCCGGGCAGGTGCTGCGCCACCACGTGCCGGAGGGGACGCTGCCAGGCTGGTACGACCTGATCGCGGCGGCGGGGTGGGGCGACCGGCCGCTCGCAGGCTGACAGAACCGCAGGTCAGAGGCAGGGCGGAGGACCTTCGGACATACCTCTTGACTCTGTCCGAATAAGGAGGAAACTACCTAATACGCCAGACAACCGGTGAGAGCACATCGTCGGTGCAGACGTCAGCCGGCGAGAGCGACTCCCATGTCGGCTCAACTGGCCAGGCCCCCGGAAGAGCACGTACCGAGGCCGGGGTCGACAGCGACGGCTGGAGACCAGCGGACAGGTACGGAGCGCCGGGGGCTGTCGTATGCCCGTCGTATGCCCGGAGGCCCGTACCTGCACCTGTGCTCATCTGCCCGCCCGTTCGTCCGCCGCCGGCAGCGTCCACGCGTTGACCAGGCGCCGGGCGCGGCCCGCCTCCTCCGCGAAGACGAGGATCTGGAGCCGCCACGGGGAGCGGGAGAGGCGGCGGCGGGGGCAGGGGGCCGTGGTGGAGCGGATGCCGCAGGTGTCGAGGAAGCGGCGGACCTCCGCGGCCGCCGTGGGCGTGGCCACGCGGGCGACGGGCACCAGGAGCCCGTAGGGGTACGGGGCGCGGCGGGTCAGTGCCGGGCCTCGCCGACGGGCTGTTCCGTGTGCGCGTGGTGGCCGGCCCCGGGCCCGTGGTGGGCCTCGACGGCGTGCCGGTACTCGTCCGGCGTCGGCTTGGGCACCTGGCCGCCGGGGCCGAACCAGGCGGCGGCCAGCCGGGTGCGTACGCGCTCGGTCCAGGTGGTGGGGCGGCGGGTGCCGTGTTCGTCGGTCGCGGGCGGCAGCTCGGCCGGGCGCGGCTGGTCGTGGGCGGTGAGGCTGTAGAGGTCCGCCTGGACGAGGGGTTCGTGGATCTCGAAGTACTCGCCGTGCGGTGCCCGGGTGATGACGCCCGTCTCGCGGCCGTGCAGGATCTTGTCGCGGTCGCGGCGCTGGAGGCCCATGCAGATGCGTTTCGTGGCGACGAAGACCAGCACCGGCAGGACGAAGAAGCCGACCCGCACCGTCCAGGTGATCGCGTTGATGGAGAGGTGGAAGCGGGTGGCGAAGAGGTCGTTGCCGCCGCCGACCAGCAGGAGCAGGTACTCCGCGACCCAGGCGGCGCCGAAGGCGGTGCGCATGGGGTTGTTGCGTGGCCGTTCGGCGATGTGGTGCTCGCCCTTGTCGCCGGTGAGCCATGCCTCGAAGAAGGGGTAGAGCCACAGGGCGAGCAGGATGGCGGGGAAGACCAGGAGCGGGATGAACACGCCGAGGACGAGCGTGTGGCCCAGGAAGTTGATCTCCCAGCCGGGCATGACGCGGATGAGGCCCTCGGAGTAGCCCATGTACCAGTCGGGCTGGGCGTCGGTGGTCACCTGGTCGGGGCGGTAGGGCCCGTAGGCCCAGATGGGGTTGATCTGGGCGATGGCCGAGAAGATCGCGAGGATGCCGCCGACGAGGAAGAAGAAGCCGCCGGCCTTGGCCATGTAGACGGGCATCAGCGGCATGCCGACGACGTTGCGGTTGCTGCGGCCGGGCCCGTAGCCCTGGGTGTGCTTGTGGTAGAAGACGAGCAGCAGGTGCAGGGCCAGCAGCGCCACCATGATGCCGGGGATCAGCAGCACGTGGACGGTGAACAGGCGCGGGATCCAGATGCTGCCCGGGTACTCGCCGCCGAAGAGGAAGAAGACGAGGTACGTGCCGACGATCGGCACGGACAGGATCGCGCCCTCCATGAAGCGGATGCCGGTGCCGGAGAGCAGGTCGTCGGGGAGCGAGTAGCCCATGAAGCCGTCGAACATGCCGAGGATCAGCAGGCCGGCGCCGAACAGCCAGTTGAGCTCGCGGGGCTTGCGGAAGGCGCCGGTGAAGAAGACGCGCATCATGTGCACGAGCATCGCCATGATGAAGACCAGCGCCGCCCAGTGGTGCAGCTGACGGATCAGCAGGCCGCCGCGCACGTCGAAGCTGATGTCGAGGGTGGATTTGTACGCCTGCGACATGAGGATGCCGTTCAGGGGCGTGTAGCGGCCGTGGTAGACGACCTCGTCCATCCCCGGTTTGAAGAAGAACGTCAGGAAGACGCCGGTGAGGATGATGATGAGGAACGAGTAGAGCGCGACCTCGCCCAGCATGAACGACCAGTGGTCGGGGAAGATCTTCCGCAGGTTGGCCTTGGCGAGCGAGAAGAGACCGACGCGCCCGTCGGCCCAGTTCGCCAGCCGCTCGCCCCGGGACGCCGGCCCCGCGGGGCCCCGGCCGGCCGCGGGGGCCTGCTGTGTGTTCGTCATGCGCCGCACTCCCGGAAGACCCACGCGCTGCTCCGACGGGACCATCTTCCATGCGGTACGGGACGAATGCCCGGATTTGGCGTTATGTGTCGGCCGACCGGGTCAAACCTCGTCCTCCTCGCCGTACGGCGCCTCCTCGATCAGGCGTTCGGCGATGTCGGCGGCCCAGGCGTGCGCCCAGCCGCGCAGCGCGGTCCGTGCCGCCTCGTCGAGGCCCTGGGCGGCGAACGCGCGGTCGTCCAGCAGGTCCGCCGCCTCCAGGCGGGCCTGGAGGTCGGCAAGGTCGAACGCGTCGCGCGCGTGCCGCCGCCCGAGCGCCTCCAGCTCGGCCCAGGACCAGCGGCCGCACGCGGCCGCGGCCCGCACGTCCATCAGGTCCCCGGCGAGCCCACGGTCGGCCAGGGCCCGCACGCGCAGGCCCACGGCGTCCTCGACGGCGAGGGTCAGCCCGTGGACGGTGAGCACGGGCTGACGCATCGTCTCCTTGGCGAGGCCGACGGTGTACGCGTCATCACCCGTACCGGCGGCAGGATCGGCGACGACAAGCCGAGCCTCCAACGGCTCCCCGCCGCCGGTCACCCGCACCCCCCACCCCCGCTCGACCAGCCCGGCTCGCAGGGCATCGACGATCCGGTCCATGGGCTCGGCCGCATCGGTGACCAGCTCCAGCCCGGCACCGCCGGCGACCACCGCACCGATCCCGTGCGCGCGGAGGGCATACGCCCCACCGAGCACGAGGGGGTACGCGGCCCCGGCCACGACGAGGTCGGCGAGCAGCCGCCGCAGGGCGGGGGGCATGGGGGCGTTCGGCCCTTTGGGCTCGCGGGGGCCGTTGGGTGCGTCGGGGCCGTTGGGCTCGTCGGGTGCTTCGGACGCCGGGTCCAGGGTCATGGGGCGGATTATGACGCAGGGGTGGGGGGTGAGCGGGTGCGGTGGGGTGGGCGCAGGAGGTGGGCGCAGCGCGCCGGTGACCGGGTCCGGGGCGGCGGCCTGGTGGCCCCGGCGCGTGCACCGGCGCGGTGAGTCTGCGATGGGGCGGCGGCCTGCGGGCGGGCACGCGCTGGGCAGCCCTGACGCAGGTGGGGGGGGGCAGGCGCGCCGCGCGTCGCGGGTCGCCGCGGCACGGCTACGCCGGGGGCGACGGGCGCAAGCGCCCGTACGGCTATGCCGTGAGTGCGGCAATACGGGCGAGCGACGGACGCAGCTCGTCCGCGGCAGTGGGGTCGGCAGCCCGCGGGCGGGCACGCGCTGGACAGCCCTGACGGAGGCGCTGGGCAGGCGCGCCGCGCGCATCGCCGGTCGCCGCGGCACGGCTACGCCGCGGGCGACGGGCGCAAGCGCCCGTACGGCTACGCCGTGAGTGCGGCAATACGGGCAAGCGACGGGCGCAGCTCGTCCGCGGCAGTGGGATCGGCGGCCCGCAGCCGGGACCAGGCGGCGTGTGCGTTGCGTGCTGCGCGCCGGACGTCGCCCTCGGGCGCACCGATCGCCTGCCAGCGCTCGGCGGTACGGATGTGGAGCCGCGTGGCCTTGGCCCAGTCGTCCCGCAGCAGCAACGACAGCCACGCCCGCGTAGCGAGCGCCCCCGCGGAATGCGGGTGCAACGGCCCGTACTCGGCGGTCAGCGCGTCCTCCAGCTCCTCCGCATCCTGCGCGGCGGCCCGCAAGTCGCCGCGCAGCTCGGCGGTGACGATGCGCGAGAGAAGCGCGGCATGCCCCGGCTCCAGCGGGGGCACGGCGGGGGCAGGTGTGAAGGGGGAGGGCGCCGGTGCCGGCGCCGCTACGGGTGCGGCGGTCGGGGCCGGTTCGGGCTCCGCCACGGCTGCCGGCGCTGCGCCGGACTCAGACGCCGGGGCGGAGGCATGCTGCTGGGCCGGGGCGGCGTCGGGCGCGGGCGCCACGGCCGGCACGTCGGTCGGCTGCGGCGCCGGGGCCGGGGCCGGGGCGAGGGCAGTCTCCGGCGCGGGCGCAGCCGTCGGCCCCGGCTCGGGGGCACCCTCCGGCACCCCAACGGGCACCGCAGCACTCGGCTCCACCGCGACAGGCGCCGCCGCGCCCAGCCCCGGCGCGGGTGCCGTAACGGCGGTGGACGCCAGCGCCGGCCCCGCATCCGGGGCGCCCTCCGGCACCGCCACCGTGGGCCCCGCCGCACTCGGCACTCGCGCCGGCCCGGCGACCTGGGTCGACGCATGGCCAGCCCCCGCCACGGGCGCGGCCAGCCCCGGCTCGGCCGCGACGGGCGCCGTCGCACCCGGCCCCGCGGAGGCCGCCGATGCCGGCACCGCATTCGGGGCGGGCCCCGGCGCGGGGGCCGCGACCGCGCCCGGCCCGGGCGCGGGCTCCGAAACGGCAGAGGACGCCGACGCCCGCCCCGCATCCGAGGCACCCTCCGCCACCGCCACCGCGCCCGGTCCCGCCGCACCCGGCACCGCCTCCACGCTCGGCCCCGCCGCCGGCGGCACCGGATGTGGGCTGTCCAAGGGCGTGACCGCGCCGTCGTGGTCGACTATCAGGGGCCAGACCGAGCCGTCCGGTTCCTTCGCGTTGATGCGTATGGGGTGACCCCGGCGGGCCGCGCGGACGCGGATGTCGGCCAGGGCCGACGTTCTCGCGTCCTGGCCCGGCAGAAGGTCCACCGGTTCGCCCTCGACCGTCGCCTCACCCGTCGCGCTGATCACGACGGTGTAGACGGGCGTCAGGGGGACCGACTCGGGGTCCGTCACGACAGGCATGGTCAATCCTCACTTACGCCGGCCGGCTCCGGCCCGGCCCGGCCCGGTAATCATGACCGGGTCAGCCCGCGTTGGGGTAATAGGGGGGCGACCAGCCCAGGTACTTCGCCCTCCACTTCGTCTCGATGTCGGTGGCCGGGACGATCGAGATCTCCCCCGGTGTGCCGATGTCGTTCGACGCGATCTTGCCGTCGCCCACGTAGATGGCCACGTGGCCCGCCCGGTGCCCGGTGTCCCAGAACATCAGCGCGCCCGGCGGCGGGTTGCGGTCGCCGTCGTGCCGCATCTCCTTCGGCATCACCTCCTGGTAGTGGTCGATGGCGAACGGCGTGCCCGACGAGTTCCAGCCGTAGGCGATCGACGTGAAGGCGAGGCAGCGCTGGTACCAGATCGAGTGGTGGGTCTCCGCTTCCTTCCGGGCGTAGGCGATCGCTTCCGCCGTCGAGCTGCGGTTCTTCACCACCGCCGGCCAGTTCGCCTTCCCGTCGTGGAACGCGTCGCCCGGCTTCCCCGGGGTCCCCGGCGCGTCGCCGGTGCCGCAGTCGCCGTTGTCGTCGCCGCCGTCCGTGTCCTTCGGCTCGTCCGGGTCCGTCCCGTCGGCCTTGCCGTTCTCGTGGCCCCGGCCCGTGCTGCTGCCCCTGCCGGAACCTTTCTTCCCCGGCTGCGGCGGGTGGTTCTCACCGCGTCGCTCCAGGTCGATGCCCGCTTCCTTGGCGATGCTGCGGGCCTGCGTCTCCTTCGGCGCGTACGCGTTCGGGAAGCCTGACCGCTGGACCGCCTGGGCCGCGTCGTTGAGGGACATGGTTTCCCACCGGATGTCCGCGAGGCCGGGCGGGTCGCCGCTGTCGCCGCCGAAGAAGAACATCTTCGCGGCGTACTTCGGGTCGAGGATCTGCTCGCGCGTGCCCCAGCCCGACGACGGGCGCTGCTGGAACAGGCCCAGCGAGTCGCGGTCGCCCTTGTCGATGTTGTCGAGCTGCGACTCGGTCAGCGCCGTCATCAGCGCGATGAGCGTGGCCCGGCCGGGCAGCTTGCCGTCGACGGCCACCTGGTCGATGATCTTGGCGTTGGTGACCTGCTTGGCCCGCAGGTCCTTGTTCGCACCGCCGTTGGGGTCGCCCTGGCCGCCGTTGCCGTGCGGGCCGTCGTCGGCGGGCAGGCCGCGTTCGCCGCAGCCGGCGGCGGAGGCCGAGCCCCCGCCGATGCCGGCCATGGCGCCGAAGATGATGAGCGCGAAGATGCCGATGGCGGCGAGGGGCACCCCGATCTTCACCATCAGGGCACGCCGGGCTCCCCCAGCCGCCAGGGCTATCGCCTGACGTCCGTCCACCGGCTCAGACCCCCAGGATCCGGCCCACGCGCCACCCGGCGCCGCCGCGCGTGATCTCGGTGAGCAGGACCTTCTTCTCGTTGTACGTGCGGTAGCCCGCGACGGTCGTCTCGACCGTGACCCTGCGCCACACCCGCGCCGGCGTGTCCGCCTGGCTGCGCACGCGGTCGTCGTCGGCCGGGCCGACGGTGACGTGGTCGACGGTGGACACGCCGCCGTTCGACACCAGCTCGTTCCAGGCCGGGTCGTCGAACTGCGCGAGGTTCTCGGCCAGGGCCGGCGTCATCCAGGGGGCGGCGCGCTTCACCACCGCCCTGTGGCTCTTGTCCACCGGAGGGTTGCGGGCCCAGTAGACCTTCGCCCACCCCTCCGCCGCCGTCTCCGGCTTGCCGAGGTCGACAGGCACCGCCACGGACGCGGAGGGCGACGGCGACGGGGCGGCCGAGGCGCCCGGCGTGCCGGGCCCCTTGGCGTCCGCCTTCTCGCTCTGTGCGTCCGGCCCGCCGCCCGCCCGGACGACCTTCGCGGGCGGGCGCTCGTCCTCCGGCCACCAGTGCTGCACGGCCGCGCCCAGCAGGAGGAAACCGGCGATCACCACGATGGCGCCGCCCGCCGTCACCGGCTCGCGGCGGCGTTCCTCCGCCAGGCGCCGCTTGACCTCCACCTTCTTGTCCTGGCGGTAGATCTTGCGGGCGCGGCGGCGCAGCGACCGCTTGCCGACCTCCTCGATCTCGTCCGGGTAGTCGTACGGGGTCCGCAGCAGCTCCCGCCACTCGGCCGGGTCCTGCGGCTTCCGCTCCTTGCTCACTCCCTGCTCACCTGTTCTTCCTGGGGCGGCGGCCGGACGGGGCGGCGGGGGCACCGCCGGAACGATTCACCTGGGCCGAGCCGCCCGCCAGGGCCGCCCGGCGGGCGTCGCCGATGCGCTGCTGGCGTGCCGCGTTGTGCGGCCGCGGGGCCGTACGGAAGCGGTAGGCGTCCTGGCCGCGGCCCTGCGGCGTGGCGGGGCGCCGGGCGGCGGTGCTCTTCCCGGTGGCGTTCTTCTGCTGGCCGGTCTGGCCGGTCTGACCGTTCTGGCCGTTGGCCGGGCGGGTCGTCCTGCCGACCGTGGCGTTCTTCACGGCGGCGTTCTTCACCGCGGCGTTCTGCGCACCCGCGCCGTCCTGCCGCTGTCCCTGCCGTTGCTCGGAGCGGAGCGTGGTGCGCGGGCGGACGTTGCCGACCGCCGTCGTCCGCCGGTCCGGCAGCGTCGCGATCGTACGGCCGGCAGGGGCACCGGCCGCCGCGGCGCGGCCGACGGCCCCGCCACGTCCCGCGGCCGAGGCGCCGTCGGCGCCACCACCCGCGCCGGGCTTCTTGCCCAGGCCGCCTTCGGCGACCGGGCGGTGGGCGTTGGCGGCGTACCAGGAGCTGAGGCCCATGGCCTTGCCGACGTGCGAGACCTTGTCGTCGAAGGCGCGTGCGCCGGCCTTCGCACCGGCCCGCGCAGCCCCCATTGCTGCGCCGCCCGCCTTCCGGCCGGCCCAGCCGGCCGCGCGGCCCGTCTTCCGGGCCGTCCAGCCGGTCGCCCGGCCGGCGAGCCGGCTGGCGCCGCGGCCGAGGGCCATGCCGGCCGCCGAGGCGCCCGGCGACAGCGCGCCGGTGACACCGACGATGCTCTCCATGACCGCGCGGAACTTGAGCGCCACGATGGCCGTGGTGATGCTGACGCCGATGGCGGCGAAGTAGCCGTACTGGCCCATCAGCCCGATGCTGACGGTGTTCAGCACCAGGACGACGCCGAGCACCATCGTGCTGACGAACGACTGGAGCGCGAAGCCCAGCAGCGCGTCGAACCAGCGCAGGCCCCACTGCCGCGGCCGCCCGGGGATCACCCAGAGGCAGGCGAAGACGACGCCCGCGAGCAGCAGCATCATGGCGCCGATCAGCGAGGCGAGGGACGCGAAGGCCAGGGCGATGGCGAGGACGGCGAACATCAGGGCGCAGATGAAGGCCGCGATGCACACGGTGACCCGGCCGGCGTCCTTGCCCTGCCGCCAGTGCATGGCGGGCATGCCGATCTTCCCGTCGCTCATGTCCTGGCTGAGGAACCGCTTGCGGTCGTCGTCGAAGTCCTCGTCGGTCGGCTTGTCGGTGCGCTTCAGGACGTCCTGGCCGAACTCCTTGCAGGTGTCGAGGTTGCCGAACTCGGCGATGCACCAGGGGGTGACGACGTACGAGCGCCAGACGGCGTCGCTGGCCTGCCGCACGAGCAGGTTCTTCTTCTCCGCCTCGCTCGCGCCCTTGCCGGCGTCGCCCAGGTCGGCGCCGTCGACGGCGATGGGCTCCTTGTTGTCGCCCTTCATGCCGGCGGCGGCAGCCTTCATGGCGACGCTGGAGCCGACGTTGCGGACGCTGTCGATGCCGTCGACCCACACGCCGGGCGTGCTGATCAGCGACACGGCGAGGACGCCGGCGGCCGCCACCCAGCCGAGCTGGCTGAGATAGCTGCCGTTGGCCTTGCGGTGGTTGGCCCAGGCCACCAGGGCGCCCACCGCGAGGGCCGAGGGCAGCAGCGTCTCGCCGGCCTCCTTGCCGGCGCCGGTTATCGCGTCGGTGATGGCGTTGCGGATGCCGGAGACGTCGGTGAAGTTCAGCGTCCACTGGACGGCGACGACGGCCGACTGGGCGACCCACACGGTCAGGCCCATGAAGAGCGAGGCGATGCCCTGCAGGATCTGCCAGCCGACGTCCCGCCAGCCCAGCTCGGCGTCGAGCCGGAAGTAGCGGGCCGAGCCGTACAGCTCGTAGAGGGTGTGGCCGCTGCCCTCGCCGACGCGCGGGGTGCGGAGCAGGTCGCCGATGCCCGCGGGGTTGTACTTCTTGTACTTGTCGTCGTCGGCGGCGGCCGCCCCGGCCGTCACCATGATGGTGGTGAGGGCGCCGAGGAGGGGGATGGCGATGTTCCGGAATCGGGGGAGTCGGGGGAGTCTCATGCCGCGGGCCTCATCAGGGCGCTGCGGACGGGGACGGCGCTCGCCATCGCCTCGTCGTCGGCCAGCGCTACTTGGTCGACGAGCCACTTCCCCTCGACCTTGACCATGCGTATGGCCTCCCGCCTGTAGTAGGCGTGGCCGTCGACGACGGTCTTCTGTGTGAGCATCAAGCCCGTACCCGCGGAGTGGTTCCTGATCGGTCCCACGTCCACCGGTCCGCCCTCGACAGTGACAGTGACGCCTTCCTCGGGCTTACTGCGGGAGTCCCGGTAGGTTTCCAGGCACTCCGACCGAGTCAGCTTGGTCTCCGTCCTCAAGCCGCATCTCGTCTCCGCGTCCCCAGCGAGATCGGCCTTGACGTACCGAAGGGCGACGTCCTTCATCGCCGCCTCGTCCTTCGCCCGGGCCGCCGCCTCCGCGTCGGCGCGGGCGCGCTCCTCCTTCGTCACGCCGCCCGGGGTGCTCTTCCCGGAGGACGAGCACCCGGTGACCGCCAGCGCCGATACCGCCGACACGGTCAGGGCCGCGGCCACCGCCGCCGTGCGCCTCACGCGATCGCCCCCTGCGGCTCGGGCTTCGCCGTCGACACGGGCGCCGCCGCCGTCCGCGGCGTCGTGCTGAGCAGCTCCAGCAGTTCCAGCGACGGCACGTCGAACTGCACCGTCGCGCTGCTGAACCGGCGGTCGCGCATGATGCAGTGGCCGTGCCGGATCTCCTGCGTGACGTCGACGCCGATCGCCTGGATCAGCTGGCGCGTGTGCGGGCCCTTCGGCAGGTCCAGCAGGGCCGCCATCGCGTCCTGCTGCTCGGGCGTGGTCAGCTGGAAGCCGAAGACCGTCGTCATCTGCTCCACCAGGCCCGTCAGGCCGGCCAGCGACTCGGGGTCCTGCGTGTCGACGACCAGGGCGGTGTGCAGGGCGCGGCCGACACGGGCGATGTACTGGAGGAACGAGCTGCCCTCGCGCGTCGCCGTCAGGACGTGCACCTCGGGCACCGCCACGACCTTGCGCAGGCCGCGGAGGTCCTTCCGGCCGGCCATGCTGATGCCGTAGGCCAGCAGCGAGTGGACCAGCGCGACCGAGAGGCGCTGGTGCACCGACCAGTCGTCGCGGTCGTCGTCCGGCGACGGCAGCGTGATGCCGGGCACCTGCACGACCCAGATGCCGGGCGTGGGCGTGATGAGCGTGGAGCCGGAGGGCCGGCCCATGAAGGGCGCGCCGAGGCCGGTGAGCGACAGCTCGTACAGGGCGTCGCCGGCCTCGCGGGCCAGTTCGTCCGTCGACCGCCGCAGCCGCTCGATGACCTTCCACGTCGCCGGTTCGCCGTCGGCGATGACCTCGTTGACCGCGCTCTGGATGGGCGTCTCCGCGCCCCGCATCCGCAGGTGCTGCGGCAGGGCGATGCCCAGCTGCGCCGGGACCTCGGTCTGCGCGCGTTCGGCGCTCTCGCCCGACAGCAGCGTGAACAGGTCGGCCACGCCCGCGTACTCGGCGCCCGTCTCGATCAGGTGGGCGTTCAGTCCGTAGCGCTGTCCGGCCGACACCAGGCCGCCCATGTCGCCCTTGAAGTCCAGGGCGAGGACGAACGAGCCGCGGAACCCGGAGTCCAGCAGCGACAGCATCATGGCGGTCGTCTTGCCGCGGCCGCTTCGGCCGATGAACGCGGTCGTCGTCGCGTCGCCGCGCTCGGAACCGCCGGTGAGGTCGTTGCGGACCACGCCGGGCGTGGAGCCGGTGAGGTAGCCGATGATCGGGCCGGTGTCGTCGCCGACCGACGCGCCGCCCCAGAACCAGGAGCCGGCGAACGCGCCGACCGTGCGCGTGTGCACCAGGTCGGGCACGCGCAGCATGTCGCCGGGCTGCGCCTCCAGCCACAGCTCGCGCTGCTCCTCGGCGGCGACGCTCACCTCGATGCCGATGCCGCCGTAGAAGCCGATGACGGCGTCGCAGCGGGCCCGCAGGTCCTCCAGCGAGATGTCGCTGGTGACGATGAGGCGCGGGTGGTCCTCCATGAGGGTGACGTCCTCGCGCTTCATGTCGCGCGAGAGGACCGCCATCGTCTCCTCGGTCTCCTCGATCTCCTGCGCGGTCTCGCCGGCGGAGTGCTTGGCGGCGCTCTGCCGCTGCTCCTTGGCGAGGCGGCGCACCTCGTCGATCTGCTTGAGGGCGTCGCGCTTGTGCAGCACCTTGAAGCGGACCGACGGCTCGGGGTTGACCGGCTTGACCTGGATGTCGCGGGCGTTCTCGTCGTCGTCGCCGTACTCGGGCACGTACGTGATCTCGGCGACGGCCCGCAGCCACTCGCCGGCGCCCGGCGACTCCATCTCCTCCGGGAAGCCGTCCATGGTGAGCACCGCGACCCACGTCGTGGTGTCGCCGCGCTGGTCGACGACGCGCAGGTGGTCGGGGTACGGCAGGACGCGGCCGCGGGTGAGCTGGGCGAGCTTGGCGCCCGTGATCATTCCGTCGGCGTCGGGGTTCGGCAGGACGGTGTTGCGGCGCTGCTCGCGGGCGATCATCCAGGCGAGCATCTCGACGGTGGCCGGCTGGGCCTTCCACGGCGTCGTCTCCAGCTGCCGGCCCAGTCGGCGGGTGAGCGCGTCGAGGCGGGCGATCTCCTTCTGCGACACCGACGTCGAACCGATGCCCAGGGCCTCCTGCACGCCGCGGCTGCCGCGCGCCTTCGCCTGCGTGGCGCGCTCGGACAGCCGTACGCCGAGCAGCAGCAGCCGGGTGGGGAGCTCCAGCTGGTGCAGCCGTTCGACGCGCATGCCGGCCCAGTCGGCGTAGCGGCCGGCGGAGAAGAGGGTGTCCGCCTCGGCCCGGTACTCCTCGGCGTTGAGCGGCGCCCACAGCACCTTCAGGTGGCAGTCGTAGCCGGAGAGGGTACGGGCGAGGGCGCTGCTGGCCTGGTCGTGCTCGGCGTCGCGCGCCGACTCCGACATCAGGTCGGTGTTGGAGCTGCCGAGGACGAACCACGCCTCGGCGTGCGTCTCGGTGATGACGAGGCCGTCGGCGAGGGCGACGTAGCGGGGCGGCGGGGCGGACCGGTCGCCGTCGACCCCGAGGAAGCGGGCGATGCCCTTGGTGAACTTCATGGCGTACCTCACGTACCTTCCTGGCCGGCCCTGGCCCGCTGGGCGGCGAGCGGGGCGGGCATGGGCGCCGGGCGGCCGCCCGTCCACGCCTGCGGCGCGGCCCCGGCCTGCCGTTCGGCGCGGTGCCGGGCGGCCTGCTGTTCGGCGGCCTTGCGGTCCTTGGCGGACATGGTGCGCATGCGGGCGCGGTAGACGTGGTCGGGGCCGTACAGGCGCGGCCGGGCGTCGAGCCGGACGGGCCGGCCCGCGGTGGACTTCGGTTCGTCGCCGCCGAGCACGCCCTCGAAGACGCCCATGCCGGGCAGCGCCAGGAACTCCTCGCTGCGGTCGCCGAGGCGGGCGCGGAGCGGCAGCCACTCGCTGCGGTCGGCGGCGCGCCGGCCGCCGTTGACGACGGGGCGGTGGCCGACCGTCAGGTAGCGCACCGCGAGAGCCCACTGGGTCAGGTTCCAGCGGCGCTCGTTGCGGCGGGAGCGCTGCGAGCCGTAGAAGGTGATCAGCGCGGGCGGGGCGAAGTAGAGGGTGAAGAGGAACTTCGACGGGACGCCGAAGACGAGCAGCAGCCCACCCACCCAGACCGCGTAGATCACGGCACCGGTCACCAGGACGCGGCGGGACGGCCCCTCACCGAGGTCCATCCCGAACAGCTCGTGCTGCCGTGTCTCGAGGTCGAAGTGGCGGGTGAAGGTGTGCCCGACCCTCATGCGCCCGCCACTTTGTTCCAGATCGCGGTGAGCATGCCCTTGGAGGCGTCGGGGGCGAACACGAAGCCCGCGACGACGACGCCGGCCATGAAGTGGCCGAGCAGCTCGCCCCATTCGCGCTTGGCGTAGTGGCCGATGGCGCGGACGGCGAGCACGATCAGGAAGATGTTCCCGGCGATCAGGAACACCCAGGACTTGAGGGCGGCGCCGTCGGTCAGCGCGAGTTGCTGCATCTGTTTTCCCCTTGGGTGAACTACGGGTGCCGCACACGGCGGACGGTGGAACTGGGAGCACGGCCCGGTCCGGCGGGCGGCCCGCCGGCGGGCCGCCGCACGTCAGGGCGTGAGGCCGCCGTGGATCTCGGACACCTGCCAGCGCTCGGCGCCCTGGGCCGAGGTCACGCGGGTCACCTTGACCCGGTACGTCTGCTCCAGCTCGGCGGCGCCGACCTGCCAGCTGACGACGGCGGTGCCGACGCGGTCGGTGCCGCTGCCCTGGTCGACGGACCAGGTCCGGACAGAGCCGAGGGCCATGCCGGGCGGAAGGGCCGGGATGTAGGTGCCGGGTGCGGCGACGGACTCGGGCTCGCCGGCGGCGTACTTCCGGAAGAACTCCTCGACGACGTCACGCGTCTTGTCGCCGAACTCCATGTCGGCGCTCGACGTGGCGGGTGCCGGCACGGCGGGCCCGCTCGCCGGGACGCCGACGATGCCGGGCTGGCCGGTGACGACGATGCGGCCGGAGACGCGGACGACGGGGACCTCCAGGCCCACCCACCGGGTGGTGGAGGGCTTGGCGGTGGCCGGTTTGGACTTGTCGTCCGGCTTCTTGTCCTTGTCGTCCTTCTTCGCGTCGTCGGTCTTCTTGTCCTTGTCGTCCGGCTTGGGCTGCGACTGCTGCTGTTGCTGCTGGTCGGTGGCCGGGCCCTTGACGAGGACGTCGACGCGGACGCGGGCGCGCTTGTCGGCGAGCAGGGACACCTGGCCGGGCTGGGCCACGATCACTTCCTGGTGGCCCTTGGAGTTCCAGCCGGTGGTGGTGTCGGTGCCGCGGGGCATGTCGCGGGCCAGCGCGTCGGCGCGGGCCTGCGGATCGGACTCGTCCCAGGTCAGGTACGCGCGGGCGAACCGCGCGGCCACGGACTGCGCCTCCTGGACGGGGTAGTCCGGGCCGCTCTGCACCTGCACGGGCGCGGGCTTGGGCGCGGCGGGTGCCCAGATCCAGGACCGGACGCCGGTGATCGCGGCGAGGGCGACGACGGCCCACAGCACGCCGCGGCCGACCTTCACGGCGAACTTGGCGCCGCTGTTCTCGTCCTCGAGCTGCCACGGGACCTGGCTGCCGGCCGTGCCGCCCTGCGGGGCGGGCCCGCTGCCGGCGCCGCCGGCCTCGGCGGCCCCGGGCCGGACGGGCACGCCGTCCTGCGCCTGGAGCCGCGCGGCGGCCTGCGTCCACTGCTGGAGCCCGGCGGGCGCGGTCTGGGCGGCCGGCGCGACCGGGGCGGCCGGCGTGGGCGCGGTGGTGGCCTGCGCCGCATCCGTCCCGGTGGGCGGCGGGGCGACCTTGCCGGCCCGCGGCTCGGGAAGATTGAGTATCCGCCGCATGACCGTCTTGAACGTGCTCAACCTTGGTGACCCTTCCCCCGATCAAGGCCTGAGTGTCATGGACAGTACGTTGATCGATTACTGATCGTCAAATGCCTTCTATTGGCCTTTACCTGTCGCACGAACAACATCAGTTGATCGATCTTGAACGGACTTCAGGTCTGCGCCAAGCGCTTACTTCAGGGAAGGACCACGCCCCTGCGACTGTGTGGGCAGCACCTCGACGGCGGGCGCCACGGCGTTTTGCCGCTGTTCCGCCCGGCGTTCCGGTTGACGTTTTGTGGCCAAGTTGTTGCGCAGCCGCGGGCCTTCTGTCTGCAACGTCTCGTCCAGTCCCGTGCTGAGCCGGTTTGTCTGCTGCTGCGGGCCCGCCGAGGCCGCCGTCGCCGCCGCCGCATGCGTCTCCCGGAGGTCGGACTCCATTCGGCGCACTTCCGCGACGATTTCCGGATTGACGTCCGGGTTCAGCTTTGCCCTGATCTTCCGGTTGCCCAGCTCGTCGACGCCGGGCGGAATGCGCACATTTTCGTAGCGCTCATTCTGGAGAAGGTCGGCGGCCTGCACGTACTGCTTCGTCATCGCCGCCTTCTGCTGCGGCGTCAGGTCGTCGAGCTTCTCGACATGTTCGGCAAACTGGCCGGACCGGGTGAGTTCGTAGAGCTCGTGGTTGTCCGTCTTCGCCTTGAAACTGTCCGGCGTATGGAACTGGAGCTCGAACTTCTCCTTCGTCTCCGGGTGCTGCCACGCCGTGTTGACCCCCTTGTAGACGGGGTCCTCCCACGTGTTCTGCTCCGAAATCGGCTCGAAGCCCCGGGCGCGCAGCTCGCCGTACGCCTGCCGGGTGCCCTCGACGTAGCCGTCGGGCTCGAACGTGAGGGTGTAGCGGTTGAGGTCGTCGACGTCCGCGACGACGTCCTCGACGTCGTCACCACGGTCGACCGCGCCCGCGGCCTTGCGCCGGAAGGAGTCCAGCCCCTTCAGCGAGTACTCCAGGCCCTCCAGCCTGCCGCCGTGCGCGGCCGTGCGCTCCCCCACCTCGCCCAGCAGGCCGTCGAGCCGGCCCCGCGCCGCCTTCGCCGCCTCCCAGCGGGCGGTGACCACCCGGTTCTCCTCGGCGGTCAGCGTGAGGTGGTCCTCCCGCTTCTCCTTCGCGCCCCGCCAGGGGCCGACCTCGGTGCTCACAGCTCCGTCGCCCCCACGATGCCGCGCAGCTCCATGAGCAGCTCCTCCGCCCGGTCGGCGGAGATCTCCTCCAGGTGCGGCGGATTCGACGTGCGGGCGTCGAAGAACTCGGACACCGCGGTGTCGGGACGCCACTCGTTCGACCGCATGAACGTTTCGTCGTAGATACGCTCCGGGCTCCGGCGACGCCGGCACACCGTCGTCGGCGCCTTGCCCTCGCGCCACCGCCGCTCACTCGACCAGTAGGCCCAGTACGTCACCCAGCCCTGCCGGTCGGCGCGCAGCTGCGCCGCGCGCTCCGCCGGCACGGGGTGCAGCACGTCCGGCACCGGCGCGTACCGCACGGCCGTGTCCTTCACGTCGTGCCACTCCCAGTCGAGGAGCGACAGGTACTCCCAGTCGTCCCCCCGCCGGCGCCACAGCCCGTCCGGCCGCTCCGGCGTCCAGCCCTGCGGCACCTCGGCGAAATACTCGTACTGCTGCTCACTCATCCCTGGTTCTCCTCTGCGTCGTGGCCCGAGCCGTACCGCCTGCTCTGCAGCAGCCGCGCCGCGTCCTCGTGGCTCTTGCCGACGGCCACGCCACCGGCGGGCCGGCGGATGCGGGCGGAGCGGTAGAGATCGTAGAGAGGGCCGTTCTCCGACTGGACCGCAAAGCTCTCCGGCGTGTGGAACACGACCTCGAACACCGTCCCTCCGCCGGAACGGTCCCTCCAGGCCACGCGGAAAGCCTTGTGCACGAGGTCCTGCCAGCTGTTCCGCTCCGATCCCGGCACCGGCTCGAACCCCTGCTCGTGCAGCAGGGCGTACGCCTGCTGGACACCCGCCGTGTAGTGATCGGTTGCGAGGACCACGGTGTACCGGTTGAGATCGGTGATCTTCTCCGCGAACGTCCCGGCGTCGACCCGCAGCCGCACCCGGGCCGCGGCCTGGCGACGGAAGGCGGCGAGCCCCTTCAGCCGGAACTTCCGGCCCTCCTGCCGCGCCCCGCAGGGCTCCGCCAGCCGCGCCACCACGCCCTCGACCACGGCGTCCAGCGCGGGCATCGCGGCCCGCGCCCGGTGCCAGCGCGCCGTGACCACGGCGTTCTGCTCCGCGGTCAGCGCCAGGGGGAGTTCCAGGGCCGGGTCGTCGTCCCGCCAGGGGCCCGGGCCCGCGTCCTGCGTCGTGCTCACAGGTCCGTCGCTCCCTTCGCGCCGCACAGCTCGTGCAGCAGCCGTTCCGCCTCGGCCGCGGCGATCTCCACCAGGTGCGGCGGGTCGGACGGCCGGGGGTCGAAGAAGTCGTGCACCGCCGTCGTGGGCTCCCACGCGCCGTCCGGGCCGTACGCCTCGTCGTACACGCGCTCCGGGCTGCGGCGGCGACGGCACACCGTCGTCGGTGGCTGCCCCGCGTGGTGGGCGAGGGCGTCGGCGTAGTGCGCCCAGTACGTGACCCAGCGGGCACGGTCCGCGGCGAGGGCCAGGGCGTCGTCCGTCGGCAGCGGACGCAGGGTCTGGTGGGGTACGGGCAGGTCGCCGGCCGGGTGCCAGGACCAGTCCAGGAGGGAGAAGTACTCCCACGCGTCGCCCTCGTTGCGCCACAGGCCGTCCGGGCGGTCCGGCGTGCTGCCCTGCGGGACCTCGGCGAAGAACGCGTACCGCGCGTTCTCGCGGCGCCTGCGCTCCTCCGCCGCCGCGGCGATGCGGGCCTCCAGGGCCTCGGCGTCCGTGGCGCGGCCCGGGCGGTCCGGGGAATGGCCCGTCTCGCACTCACGGAACATGTAGTTCTGCCGGATGCGCTCCACCGTCGGCCACAGCCACATCTGGTGCCAGTACGCCATCTCCGACCCGGCACCCGCCGGGTCGGCGTCCGCCTCGGCCGCCGCCCGCCACGCGGAGTGCAGCGCGGCCAGCTCCTCCACCACACCGCCGTGCTGCGGCCAGCACGGCCAGATGCGCAGGTGCAGCTGCGGCGCGTAGTGCCGGCCCAGCCAGTCCACCCAGCCGGCCAGGTCCTGCCAGTCCTGGGCGGAGGCACGGAGGGACCAGGGCAGGCACTCCTTGGCCGCGCCATCGGCGGACGGCGCCGCCTCGCCCGCCGGCAGGCGTTCGATCAGTTCGGCGACGACCTCCTCGGCCTCCGCCACGCGCTGCTTCATACCCAGCGCGAACTGCTGGACCTTCTCCTCCAGTTCGGCCTTGTACGCCAGGAACTCGTCGAGCCGCAGCCCCTCGTCGTTCGACATCGCGACTCCCTCTACTGCGGCCGGTGGGTGGGCATGGGCGGCACGGGCGGCACCCCGTACGGCGTCACCTGCGGCGGCACGGGCGGCCCGGCCTGCGGCGGCACCGGGGGCGGCAGCTGCGGCGGCATGGGCGGAGGCGCCACCGCCTGCGGCTGCTGCACCGGCAACTGAACCGGCTGCGGCTGCTGCTCCGCGTACGGCTCGATGCCCGGCACCGCGCCGATGCGCGACGCACGCGTCGCGTTCTCACCCGCCCGCAGCGCCTGCCCGTCGCGGCGCTGGTCCCACGGCTCCAGCTGGACGATCACGCCGGGCGCGCCGCGGAACAGCAGCAGGGCCTGGCCGTGCGGGAGCTGCCGGATCTCCTCGGGGCGCAGGATGCGGCGCTCCCGGGTCACCTCCGACGTGGAGTAGCCGAAGATGCGGCTGGTGTCGCGAGAGGTGGAGAGCTCCACGAGCTCCGTCTCGCCGATCAGGTCGGAGAAGCGGCGGAGGGCGTCGATGTCCTTGAGGCCGCCCATGACGAGCGTCGCGGCGGCGTTGTCGAGGAGGGTGTCGGCCTCCTTGTCGCCCCAGCACAGGGCGGCCTGCGCCATGGACTGGAGGGCGTAGACGAGGTGGATGCCGTAGCCGCGCGCGTCGGAGGCGAGGGACGGCAGCTTGGGCAGCGGCGCGACGTTGGCGACCTCGTCGAGGACCAGGCGGAGGAACGGGTCGAGGCGGCCCGAGGGCATGCGCGGGGCGCGGCGCTTGGCCGCGTCGACGACCTCGCCGAGCAGCATGGTGGTGAGTGGTGCGACGTTGGTGGAGGCGTTGGAGTCGCTGATGAGGACGAGGGTGTCGTTCGACGCGACGAAGCGGTCGGCGTCGAAGACGGGCACGCCGGGGCGGGGTGTGACGCTGCGGAGCACCTTGCGCAGGGCGAGCGGCTCGATCTGCGCGGACAGCGTCTGCCGGGTGGAGGCGACGGTCTCGTCGGCGCCGGTGGAGACGGAGCGCAGGAGGACGTCCCAGCCGGGTTCGGCGTTCGGGTGGTCGGTGAGGATGGCGCGCGGTTCGCTGGCCGTCTCCAGGTTGGTGGCCCAGCGCAGCACGTGCTCGATGGTGCGGCCCTCGAGCGCGGCCGCGTGGAGCAGGCGGGTCAGGGCGGAGGAGGCGGTCTGCTTGAAGAAGCCGGAGTTGCCGGAGCCGCCGTCGTCGGCGCCCATGGCGGCGGAGAACGACAGGGCGCGGGAGGTGGCGGTCTCGCCGTTCTCGCAGCCGGCGACGGGGTCCCACACCATGGGGTCGGGCCAGCCGACGGTGTCGAGCGGGTCGAAGACCCAGACGCGGCCCTGGCGGGAGCGGGGCTCGGCGATGACGTCGAGGACGTCGGCGCGGGTGGAGGTGACGACGAGCGGGCCGGGGGCGTCGAGGCAGGCGGGGATGACGACGGTGCGGGACTTGCCGGCGCCCGACGGGGCGATGACGGCGACGGAGTCCTCGGGCGTGGCCACGAGCGGCTGGCCGGAGCCGAGCTGGCGGCCCATGCGCCAGCCGACCTCGCGGAGTTCGGCGCGGGCGGCGGCCTTGGCGTCGTAGCGGCCGTCCTTGCCGGTGAAGCTGGTGGCGCGGGTCTGCTTGGCGGCCTTGCGGGCGCGTTCCTCGCCGAGGTTGTACCGGGCCTCGTCGGCGCTGGCCAGGCCCTCGCCGCCGGCGCCGCGGCTGCTGCGGTGGTGGGCGCGTACGGCGAGGGCGATGACGAGGGACGGGACGGCGATGGTGGCGGCCCAGGCGCCGAGGGTGGTGGCGGGCGAGGCGGCCTGGATGCCGTCGCCGCGCAGCCCGTCGAGGGGGTGGTGCAGGGCGAGGGCCTTCACGGTGGCGGCGATGTCCGCGATGCCCATGCCGTCCGCGGTGAGGCACAGGGCGAGGTGCCAGGTGACGAAGAGGCCGACGAGGACCCCCACGGCTTTGGCGAGGGCTATCTGGCCCTGCGGGCCCGCCCCCGTTTCTCTCTTCCGTCCCGTTTCGCGGGTGTTTCCCACGCGTGGCCCCCGTCCTTCGTCCTGCGCTCCTCGCGGATCGCAGTGACGTTAACACCTGGCGCGGGGGCCACTTGTGTCACAGGGCTACTCGCGGTAGAGCAGCCCGGCGAACGGGGCGTCAGTGGCCGGGCCAGCCGTCGAGGTGGCGGTGGACGGTGACGGCCGGACGCGGGGTGGGGCGGTCGAAGGAGGCGGGGGCGGAGAGGACGGACGTCACCTCGGCGGCCAGCGCGTCGGTGCGCCGCTTGAGTTCGGCCGCGGGGAGGCGCGAGCGTCCGAGGTCGTCGAGGCGCCGGTGGATGCCGTCCAGCTCGGCGCGGGCGGCGGAGGACAGGCGGCGCTCCTCGTGGGTGGAGACGACGAACTGGTAGGCGGCGGCGAGCGTCTGGCAGCCGGTGCAGTGGTCGTTGAGGGCCTGCCCGTCGTTGACGGCGGTGAGCCGGACGTGGTCGCCGGCGAGCGTGACGATCTGGAAGGACAGGGCGACCGAGCGGCAGGCGTCGTCGGCGGTGCAGCGGGCGGAGCGGGCCACGGCCCGGTTGTCCAGGCGCGCGCCGGCCACGTGGCCGAACTGGCGGAGGGTGAAGCTGTCGCGCACGTCGGTGTGGTGGCGGTGGTCGGCCACGGTGCGGACGGCGTCGTGGGTGACGGCGACCGCCTCGGCCGCCTGGGCGGGGCCGCCGGTGACGGCGGTCGCCACGCCGGCCGCGAGCAGGCCGACGCGGAGGAAGTGACGGGAGATATAGGCGTGCATGGAGTGCCTCCAGGCGGGTGTGGGCGCGAAGGTGAGGGTGTGTGGGCTCAGGGCGTCGCCGTGGCCGTGGGCGGTGCCGGTGCGGGCGCGGGTGCGGGCGCGGTGGCCGGCGGCGGCGCGGAGGCGGCCGGCGGCGGGGTCGGCGCCGGGGTCGCCGGGGCGGGCGGCGGCGTGGTGGCCGGTGCGCTGGGCACCGGCTTGGGCGGGGGCGGGGCGGTCGGGGGTGCCGGGGCGGCCGGTGCGGTGGCCGGGGCCGTCGCCGGGGCGGGCTGCGGCGCGGGGGCGCTCGGCGCGGGGCCGGGGCGGCCGGGCGATACGGGCGCGGGCGGCGCGGTGGCGGCCGGGGCGGGACCGGGCGCGGGGGGCTGCACGGCGGGCGGCACGGCCGGCGGGATGCGCCAGGGCAGCGGCCGAACGGCGGGGGTGGCACCGTCGGGCGCCCAGCCGCCGGGCGGGCGGGCCCCCACGGGGCCGGGACCGGCCACCGGGCCGTCGGCCCGGTCCGGCCCGGGCGGTACGGGCACGACGGGGACGTGCGGTTGCAGCACCGGGGCGAGCGGCGGCGCCGGGGGCAGCGGCTTGGGCGTGACGCCGCTGGTCCACGCGTAGGCGAGGGTGGTGACGACGGCGGCCACGCCCAGGACGAGCACGGCGCGCAGCCGCGGCCGGCCGGAGGTGGCCCGCAGCGCGTTGCGGCCGAGGCGGCCGGAGAGCCGTACGGACAGGTACGTCATGCCGGCGAGCGGCACGATCAGCATGAGGCTGCCGAGGACGCCCGCCAGCCCGGCCGGGATCTCCCCGTCGGCGAACGCCTCGTACGTGCCGGCGAGCTGCACGGTGAGCGAGCGGGCGCCGGTGGCGACGAGGCGGGGCAGGTTCCAGAGGGCGTAGGCGAGTTCGGCGGCGAGGAACGGCACCATCGTCACCACCCACGCGGTGACGACCGCCCGGGTGCGGGGCTTGAGGTCGGCGACGGCCGGGTCGGTGCCGCGCCAGGGCAGCATGCTCAGCAGGATGGGCCGGATCCGGCCGTAGAGGTCGGGGACGCCGGCGAGGTCGCCGAGGATGAAGTAGCCGTCGAGCCGGACGGCGGGCATGAGCTGCTCCAGCACCTCGAAGTGGCCGAGGTAGACGGCGCAGAGCAGGAAGGGCTGGCCGGTGACGAAGTACAGGCCGGTCAGCAGGAGCATGAAGACGACGTTGAAGTAGACCCCGCCGAGGTCGGTGCGGAGCCGTCCGGCGCGGCCGATGCGGTAGACGTCGGTGACGTCGGTGTACATCGACGGCCAGATGAGGAAGATGCCGCAGCCGATGCAGCCGGGTCTCGCGCCGTCGTAGTGGCAGGCCGAGGCGTGCCCGAACTCGTGGAAGAGCAGCGAGGCCACGGTCAGGCCGAAGACGGCGAGCAGCAGCAGGGGCTGGTCGAGGACGTTGAGGACGGGCGTCATCGCACCGTGGAAGGCGAACAGCCACACGTCCATGGCGGCGGCGAGCAGCAGGACGCCCGCCACGACGAGCGGCCGGTGCAGCCAGGCGAGGGAGCGCGCGATGGCGACCGTGCGCCGCTCGCCGAAGATGATGCGGTGCCCCTTGAGGCTGAGCAGCAGGTCGGAGCGCGGCCCCTGGACCTCGTCGCTCTCCTGGCCGGGCGGCACGGTGACGCCCAGCGGCTCGAGCTTGTGCTCCACCAGATAGGCGATGTTGTCGCCGCTGACCTCACGGCCGAAGCCGGCGCTGACGACGCGCGCGACGGCGTCCGTGTCGCGTTTGCCGTCGATGGCCGACGCGACCAGGTGGAGCAGGTGGGACAGCTGCACCACCTGGCCGTCGGCCCGCCGGGCGAGGTACTTGGGCGTGGTGAACCCCGAGCCCTGGTACTCGCCGAGCAGGCGCAGCCCGGCCGCCGTGCGGGGTACGAGGGGCGGCGGGCCGGGCGGCAGCAGGAGGGTGGCCGGGCCCGCCGCCGGGTTCCGGTCCGGCGGCGCCTCCTCCAGCGCGTACGGGAACCCCCCGGGGCCGGGCACCGGCGCGCCGGTGCCGGTTCCGGTGCCGGGGGCGGGGGAGCGGCCGAGGCCGGCCTCTTCTTCTCCGACCACCGTCATGCTCTGCTTCCCCCTCGACCCCTCGGGCCCTCGAACCCTCGCGAACCCTCGAACCCTCGACGAACCGCTGTGTCCCCCGTGCGGCCCGGCGGGCCGCGCCTTCCCCTTGACGGGCCCGCCGGTGCTCGATGCGCCTACTGGCGGATGGAGATCGCCTGCTCGGCCTGCGACTGGGCCAGCGCGAACGGCGAGTCGGCGTTGGCGGCGAGGGACTCGTTGTGGGCCGCGACGTTGGCGATGTGCTTGGTGACCGTCGTCGTCCGGGTGAAGCTGAACTTCAGCCGGCCCAGGGCCTCACGGCCCGGCAGCAGCTCGGCGGACTCGGCCTCCAGCTCAACGGGGTTCATGCTCATGGCAGTGCCTCTCTGTGTCGGTCGGTGCGTGCGGTGCGGTACGTGCGGTGGTGTGCAACCGGCGCGGGAGCGCCGGCGTCGTCACTGCTGGATGGAGATGGTCTGGGCCGCCTGCGACTGCGCCACCGCGTCCGGCGAGCAGATGTTGAGCGCCTGCGACTCGTTGTGGGCCGCGACGTTGGCGATGTGCTTGGTGACCGTCGTCGTCCGGGTGAAGCTGAACTTCAGCCGGCCCAGGGCCTCGCGGCCCGGGAGCAGTTCGGCGGACTCGGCCTCGAGCTCCTGCGCGTCGAGCATGGTTCCCCCTCCGGGATGTGGTGCGCGTGGGTGCCGGGCACGGGCTGGACCCCCCGGCCCGTGTCCGATGTTGTCGGACGAGCTGTCCAACGAGATTGGACAGTAGTGGCCCGCGAACGCACCGCGCAACCGGAACGCCACAACGCCCGCCGTAGAATCGGTTCCACCCGAGCGCGCCCGCCCGAGCCAGCGAGAGCAGGAAGCGACCGTCAGTGGCCAACGCACTGCAGCAGATCATCAGACAGCGCCTCGACCGGCAGGGGTGGTCCTACGGAGACGTCGCCCGCCGGGGCGGCATCCCCCGCTCGACCGTGCACCACCTGGCCACCTCCGACCGCCTGGCGCGCATGCCGCAGCCGGCCACGCTGGAGGGGCTGGCCCGGGGGCTCGACCTCCCCCTGGACTCCGTGCGCCGGGCCGCCGCCGAGGCGTGCGGCATCCACCTCTACCCGACCACGCCGGAGGAACCGGCGGGCGCCCCGGCCGACCCCGAGGTCGACCTGCTGATCGCCAGCGTCCAGCGCCTCTCCGCCGAGGACCGTCGGCACGTGACGGCCCTGGTCGAGTCGTTGCTCGACCGCGCACCGAAGAAGCCCGCGGACGGCACCGGGGACCGGCGGGAGAGCTGAACCGGCTCGCTCCGTACGGGAGTTCGTCCGACGGCACACCGGCCGAACGTCCGTACGCGTACCCGGGTGAGCGCCCTACGGGGACGCCGCCGCCGGCCCGCACGGTTCCCGTGCACGGCCGGAACGGGCGAATATTCCCGTCCTGCCGAGACGCACTCCCCCGCCCCGATATCGTCGCGCTCTGCTTGAGTCCAGGGGGAATGCGTGCTCGTAGTCAGTGGTGGTTCGACCTCCAACGCCGTCGTCCGCGGGCGGTGCGGGGAATCGGTGGTCCTGCTCTCGGGCGACCTGCCCGAGGAGCTCACCGACAGCAGCGTCGCCGAGCTGCTGGACCTGGCCGCGGCCGTGCTCACCGGCGAGGAGATGACCATGTTCCGCGCCTGCCTCGACACCCTGCGCCGCGGCGGGCCGCTGCCGGGCCGGCGCCGCGTGGAGGTCGACGGCGCGGTGCTCACCGTGTACGAGAGCTGAGCCGCCGGCCCGCGCGATGGGCTCATGACGGCACGGAGCCGCCCCCCGGGATCGCCGGGGGGCGGCTGTCTTCGGGCGGGCGCCGGTCAGTGGCGCCGGTCAGTGGTGCCTGTGGTGCCCGTCGTCCTCGTGCACGACGATCTCGCGGTTGCCGGATCCGTTGCCGGACAGGATCGGGATCTCGTCCAGGATGTGCGACAGCGGGTCGTCGCCGTCGTTGATCGTCGAGTTCTCGGTGCACTGCTGCTGTTGCTGCGAGGACAGGATCGGCACGTCCTGGATGCCGACGTTGAGCAGGGCGAGGAGCGACTGGGCGCCCAGCTTGCCGATCGCGATGCAGGGCTTGTTGAGCGAGCCGTTGATCAGGCCCATCTGCGGGCTCATGTACCCGCCGGTCCAGGTGTTGCCGTACATCTGCGTGGCGCCGTTGGCGTTCGCGACGTCCCGGCCGTCGCCGATGGCCATCGCCGGACCCGCGGCACCACCGACAGCGGAGACCGCCAGAGCGGCCGTGGCCACAACCTTTTTGAACACGTCATTCCTCGCTCGGGGTCGACGAACTGCACGAACTACCTGCCCAACCCCGGAGCGTCGCGGAAGGTTATCGGGCCCCGCCGGGCTTCATTCGTTCGGCCCAGGGAAAACAACGGAAAATCCCCCCGCCGCGGGTCCCGCACACCCGCAGCAGGGGGATTTCGCCGTTCGCCGTCCCGGCCCGGTCAGTGACCGTTCGCGGAACCGTTGCCCGAGAGGATCGGGATCTCGTCCAGGATGTGCGACAGCGGGTCGTCGCCGTCGTTGATCGTGGAGTTGTCGGTGCACTGCTGCTGCTGCTGCGACGTGAGGATCGGAACGTCCTGCACACCGATGTTGATGAGCGCGAGGACGGACTGGAGACCCAGCTTGCCGATGGCGATGCAGGGCTTGTTCAGCGTGCCCTGGATCAAGCTCATCTGCGGGCTTTCCTTGCCGTCCGTGTGCGTGTTGCCGTAACCGGTCTTCGCACCATTGGCGTTCACGACGTCCTGGTCGTTCTCGATGGCCATCGCCGGGGAGGCGACGGCGCCGACCGCGGAAGCCGTGACGGCGGCCGTGGCGAGTACCTTCTTGAGCACGTCTCTTGCCTTTCGATCGAGTAGCGCCCCCACTGAGAAAGCGTTCTGCATAACTCCGACGCATTCCCGAGGTTCCGGCGCGCCCCGGTTTTCACTCATTCGCGCCAGTAGGGGAGTTGGCCGATCGAGCAGACAGGAAACCTGCTTCGGCGGATGGTTCTCCGGATACTTCTACGGATACTTCAGCGGGTCATTCGGCGATAGGAAAAAATGCTGGTCAGCGTGACGTAGCGGTACTGCCCGCCGCGTTCGCTGCGCAGTTCGCCGCGTTCTATCAGATGCGCCACGGTCCACGGCGTGAGGCCCAGCATCGAGGCCGCGGTACGGACCGGGACGCTCAGCCCCTCGAAGACCGCGGGGAGGGGCTCCCCGGCCACGCGGTCGTCCACTGTGCGCCCGCCCGCCACGAAGCGGTCACGTGCGGCGCCGTCGTGTGCGGCGTGGAAGTCGATCGCGGCAACAGCGTGACGTGCCATGTCGACCGCACCATCCCCTCGGTTCCGTCCAGTCACTTTCGTACTTGCCGTCAGGCAAGCCGGCCCCGTGGGAACAGTATGCACCCCCTAACCGGGCGTCAAGTACGGTATTCCGGGGCCTGCGGTCCGCGAAAGTGCCCGTACACGGGGGTGGAGGGGGCGGAACGGAGGCGCGCGGGGAGCCGGAAACCGGGCCTTCACGCCGTTGACCGGCGCCACGGGGCCCGCGCGGACGCCTAACGTATGGGGTGCCCACCCGGAAACTAACTTGCCGCCGGGCTAGTTAACTCCTCGAGGCACTGCCGAAGGGAGGCCGCCGCGGCCGGGCGCCCGTACCGGGCCCCGGCCGCGGCGGCCGGTTCACGACGGAAAGACGAAAGCGGGAAAGAGACCATGGCCAGCACCCCACAGGCCCGCCGGAGCAACACCCGCGAGCGCATCCAGCAGACGGCCCTGGACCTCTTCGTCTCGCGCGGCTACGACAAGACCTCGCTGCGGGAGATCGCCGAGGAACTGGGCGTCACCAAGGCCGCGCTGTACTACCACTTCAAGACGAAGGAGGACATCCTCACCGCGCTCTCGGACCAGCTGGGGGAGCCCGTCGACGCCCTCATCGCCTGGGGCCTGGGCCAGCCCCCCACCCTGGAGACCAAGCGGGAACTGCTCCGGCGCTACAGCGCCGTGCTCAAGGACGCCGCCCCTCTCTACCGCATCCTCCAGGAGAACCAGGCGTCGCTGCGGGAGCTCGCGATCGGCGAGCGGCTGCGCGAGCGCGTCGTCTCCGTCTCCCGCCTGGTGCAGGCCGGCGACGCCCCGCTGACCACGCAACTCCGGCTCGCGAGCGCCCTGCTGACCGTGCATTACGGCGCCCTGGACCTGGACGCGGTCCAGGGCGACCCGGAGGAGAAGCGATCGGTGCTCCTCGACATCGCGCTGGAGCTCCTGGAGTCGGCCGCCCCGGTCGGCTGAGGCTCACCTTCGGGTGAATCCGGCCGCCGGGCCGGCCCCGGA
Organism: Streptomyces mashuensis; assembly: GCF_014654785.1. Classification (GTDB taxonomy): domain Bacteria; phylum Actinomycetota; class Actinomycetes; order Streptomycetales; family Streptomycetaceae; genus Streptomyces; species Streptomyces mashuensis. The sequence goes on along the minus strand of NZ_BNBD01000004.1, from coordinate 329,508 downwards.
GAGCCCGGCAAACCGCACAGTCCGTTTTCCGGACGACATCCGTGCGGAGCGGTCCGTGCGGAGCGGTACGCAATGCACCCGCCGGAAGGCACGATTCCGCCCCCCAGGTGCCCGGAGACCTCCCCGGACGGTCAGCGCGCGGTGAAGCCGCCGTCCACGGGCACGGTGGCGCCGGTGACGAACGAGGAACGGTCGGCGCACAGCCACGCCGCGGCCTGCGCGATCTCCACGGGCTCTGCGACCCGCGGCAGCATCGAGCCGCCGGTCAGGAACTCCTCGACGCCGGGGTTCTCGTCGAAGCCCTTCTGCATCAGCTCGGTCCGGGTCGCGCCGACGGCCAGCGTGTTCACGCGGATGCCCCGGCTCCCGTACTCGTCGGCCGCCGCCTTCGTCAGGCCGATCACCGCGTGCTTGGCGGCGATGTACGGCGCGGACGGCACCCCGGGGGCGACCAGCCCGGCCGTGCTGGAGGTGTTGACGATGGAGCCGCCGTGCGGGTTCTCCAGCATCACGGGGATCTGCTGCCGCATGCAGTTCCACACGCCGCGCACATTGACGTCCATGATGCCGTCGAAGTCGGCGTCGTCCATGAGGTGCATCGGCGTGCGCGCCGTGCCCCAGCCGGCGTTGTTGAACGCCGCGTCCAGCCCGCCGTACGTCTCCACGGCCACCTCCACGGCACGCGCCGCGTCCGCGGCCACCGTCACGTCGCCGGGCACGGCGGTGGCGGCACCCCCGGCGGCGGTCAGCTCGGCGGCCAGCTCGTGCAGCCGGCCGGCGCGACGGGCCATGAGCACCACGGCGGCGCCCTCGGCGACGAACAGCCGGGCGGCGGCAGCACCGATGCCGCTGGACGCGCCGGTGATCATCACCGTTCTGCCGGCGAGCATGCCTTCTCTGTCGTTCGGGGCTCTGTCATTCATGGGAAGTGATCATCAACGACGCGCCGTGGACCCGGCAAGAGCCGGTCCCGCAGCGCTCAGACGGACACCGCCGCGGCCGCTTCCCTGGCCTCCTCGGCCGCCCGGCGGCCCGCCGCCACCACGCGCGCCCCGCGGTCCGGGGCCGTGTCGAGCTGCACCAGCACCGCGGGCGTGGCCAGCGCCGGCAGGATGTGCCGGAAGAGCACCGAGATCTGCTGCTCCAGGTCGGCCAGGCCCGTCGCGATCTGCGACACGATCATCACGCCCGTCCAGGCGCTGATCACGAACTTCGCCGTGACGTCGGGGTCCACGTGCGGCAGCACCTCGCCCCGGGCCTTGGCCTGCGCCAGCAGCCCGGAGGACACCACGTTCCACCCGGACCACGGGCCCTCGCTCACCAGCGGCTGCATCTGCGGGTCCATCGCCAGCCGGGCGCCGGCCCGGAGCAGCGGTTCGCCCGGCAGCCGGTGGGCCAGTGCCATGCCGACGTCCACCCACTCCTGGAGCTTGGACGCCTGCGGCAGCACGCCCTCCACGGAGACCTGCTCGGCCAGGATGCCGCGGGCGAGCGCCTCCTTGGAGTCGAAGTGGAAGTAGAGCGCGCCCTTGGTGACGCCGGCGCGGGCCAGGATGTCGGAGACGGTGCACGCCTCGTAGCCGCGCTCGGCGAAGAGCTCGGCGGCGGCCTGCAGCGCGGCCCGACGCGTCCTGATCCCCCGCTCCTGCTGCGCCACCCGTGACCTCCCCCTCGCCGCCGCCGGGCCGTTCCCCGCGCTCCCCGTCCCTCCCGGGGTCGCTCCCGGGAAAGCCGCCGACCGGACGGACCGGTATTTTACCCGTCCGCACATTATGGAATTCGCCTTGGCGAAAAACCGTCAGGGAAGCGAAACGGACACCTCGCTAGGAATGCGGACCGAGCCGTACCGGAAGCCGTCGGTGGCCGTGCGAGATAAACGACTCGAGCGGCTCCGCCGCCGCCGGCGGAACCGCGAGCGCAAGGTGGGGGAATCGGCCGAAAAGGGCGGGCAGTGCCAGGGACGCCTCCATCCGCGCGAGCGGCGCGCCGAGGCAGCGGTGCACGCCGTGGCCGAACGCCAGGTGCGTACGGCGCGTGGGCCGGGTGACGTCGAACCGCGCCGCGTCGGCGCCGTGCCGCTCCGGGTCGAGACCCGCGGCGCAGACGGACACCACGATCGGGTCGCCGGCGCGGATCAGCACGTCACCGGCCTCGATGTCCTCCACCGCGAACCGCAGGGGGACGGTGGCGACGGGGCCGCGGGCCCGGAGCGTCTCCTCCACCACGTCGTCCCACCCGGCGGCGCCGGAGCGCACGACGGCCAGCTGCGCGGGGTCACCGAGCAGGGCGAAGACCGCCTGGTCGAGGAGGTTGACGGTGGTCTCGTGGCCGGCACCGATGAGCAGCAGGAGCGTGTCGGCGAGCTCCTTCTCCGACAGGCCGCCGCCGGCCCCGTCGTGCGCGGCGATCAGGTCGCTCGTCATGTCGGCGCCGGGCGCGGCCCGCCGCACGTTGATCAGCTCGGTCAACAGCCCGTACAGCTCGCGCTGGTTGGCCTGGGCCTCCTCGGCGGTGAGGGAGGTGCGGAAGGTCGTGTCGACGGCCTGCCGCAGCGGGGCCCGCAGGTCCGCGGGGATGCCGAGCGTCTCGCAGAGGACGCCCAGCGGCAGCGGGTGCGCGAAGTGGGCGCGCAGGTCGACCACCTCGTCGGCGCCGAACTCCGCGAGCCGGTCCACCGTTTCGGCCACGACCGCCTCGACGCGCGGCCGCAGGGCCTCCGTCCGGCGGGCGGTGAACGCGCCGGCCACCGGGCCGCGCAGCCGGCGGTGCTCGGCGCCGTAGGCGGTGAGCATGTTGCGCACCGACACCCACATGGCCAGCGGCCAGCTCTCGTCCACCTCACCGGTGGCCCACGCGGGCCAGTGGCGGTGGGCGTCCTTGGAGACGCGCGGGTCGAGCAGGAGCCGCTCGGCGAGGTCGTGCCGGGTGACGGCCCAGGCGGCCACGCCGCCCGGCAGCTCCACCCGGACCACCGGCCCGGCCCGGCGCAGCCGCTCGGCCTCGCCCAGCACGTCCCGGCCGGAGGGGTCGAGCACGAAGGGCCGGGACCGGGGCGGGGGCGGGGGCGCGACGGGGCAGGTCTGCTGGGGCGGCATCGGGGGATCTCCGGGGTGCATGCGGTGCTGAACACCGCATTCTGTGCCCTTCCGTCATGGCGACGGAGGAAATCCGGCCACCGGGTATTGCTGTTCCGGACAATGTGCGTGCTTTTCTTGACCCCTGCGCGGCCCCGATTTACGGAGAGGGCGTGCAGCAGCCGAACAGTGCGAAGAGTACGAACCCTGCGTTCATTGCGAACGGGAACGGGGCCGGGAACGGGGCCGGGAATCCTCCGGCCCGGCAGACCCGGCAAATGAGCGGAACAATCGACTCCGTTCCCAGGGAGCTGGTGCACCGCGCGGCGGCGGCCGAGGTGTTCCTGACCGGGGGCGCACCGGCCGGCGGGCGGCGCTTCCTGCTCACGGCGCAGTGGCCCCGCGCGCACGCCTTCTTCACGCGCCCCGCGCCCGGCGGCCCGCGCCACGACCTGCTGCTGGCCGCCGAGACCATCCGGCAGGCGGGCCTCTACGTCGCGCACACCGCCTGGGGCGTGCCGCTGGGCCACCACTTCCTGCTGCGCGACCTGTCGGTGGCCGCCGCCGGGGAGGCCGGGGAGGCCGGCGAGGACGCGCTCGCCATCGGCCCGGCACCCACCGGCCTCACGCTGGAGGCCCGCTGCACCACGGCGGACCGGCGCGGCCGGCACGTCGCCTTCCGCATGGATCTCACGGTGCGCCGCGAGGGCCGGCCGGTGGCCACGGGCGGCGGCGCCTTCCTCTGCGTACCGCCGGCGGTGTACGCGCGGATGCGCGGCGACCGGTGCAGCTCCGCCGACCGGGCCGCGCTGCCCCGCCCGGCCCCGGCCGCCCCGGCCGCGGTCGGCCGGGAGGCCGCCGCCGACGTCGTGCTCTCCCCCACCGCCCGGCCCGGCCGCTGGCTGCTCAACCCGGACCCGCGCCACCCGGTGCTCTTCGACCACCCCGCCGACCACGTGCCGGGCATGGTGCTGCTGGAGGCGGCGCGCCAGGCCGCGTACGGCACGCTCGGCCCGGGGTCCGGCGAGCCGGTGGCGGTGGCCGCGGTCTTCGACCGGTACGCGGAGCTGGACCGGCCCTGCTTCCTGGACGTCACGGGTGCGCCGGGGGGCGGCGGGCCCGCGGTGGAGGTGACGGGCACGCAGGACGGGCTGCGGGTCTTCAGCTGCCGGCTGGTTCCGCGGCTTCCTGCTCCGGCTTCTGCTCCTGCTGCTCGTCGTCGCTCTTCTTCTCTTCTTCCTGCTTCTTCTGCTCCTCGGCCTTCTTCTCTTCCTCGGCCTTCTTCTCCTCTTCCTGCTTCTTCTGCTCGTCCGGCTTCTGCGGCGGCTGCGGCTTGTCCGCCGTGTCCTGCGGGAACGTGAGCTGCTGGCTCATCCACTCCAGCACCGGGCCTATCTCCCGCCGCCAGGTCGTGAAGTGGTGGCTGCCCTCGGGCAGGACGATCGACGAGGCGCTCATCGGCGCCTTGACCGCCTTGAGGAAACGCTCCGTCTCGGCATAGTTCTTCTCGCCCTTCTTGCTGGTGGTCACGAGCACGGACACCCGCGGCACCGGCATGTTCCTCAGCCGCCAGACCAGGTCGTGCTCGTTCTGCTTCTGCCGGGCCTCCGGGCCCGTGCCGAAGAGGTTGCCCGTGGTGAGGTCGTTGCCGACCTTGTAGTCGCCGGAGAGGGCGGCCGCCGCGGGGTAGACGCCGGGCTGGCGCATGGCGAGCTGGAGGGCGCACGTCCCGCCGGAGGAGTAGCCGAGGACGCCCCAGGCGCTGGGGTCGTGGCCGACGCGGTAGGTGCTCTTCAGCGCGTCGGGCAGGTCCTTGGTGAAGAACGTCTCGGCCTGCGGGCCGTCGGGCACGTCCACGCACTCGGTGTCGCGGGGCGGCGCGATGGTCGGCCGGACCATCACGATGACGGTGGGCTGCATCCGGTTCTCGGCGAGCAGCCGGCCCGCGGTCTGCGGCACCTGGAGGTGCTGCGCGAGGTTCATGATCCCGCCGGGATAGCCGCTGATCACGACCATGACGGGGAAGCGGTGCCGCTCGTACTGCTTCTGGAAGTACTGCGGGGGGAGATAGACGAACGCGGGATTGACGGCGTGCGAGCGCTGGCCGACGATCCGCACCGACTGGACCTTGCCCTCCTTGTCGGCGGGGCCGCGCGGAATTCCGCCCACCTTGTCGAGGCCCTGCGGGCCGGCGGGCTGCACGAGTCCGTCCTTGGAGGCGCCGACGGTGGCGTAGGGGCCGCCCTTGCCCATCTCGTTCACATTGACCGGGGACTTGTCGACCCGGCCGAGGAGCTGATTCCAGGTGCCGTAGAACTCGCCCCAGGAATTCACGGCGAGAGCCAGTGCGGCCATGACGGCCAGCTGGGTCATGAGGATGGTGCCCAGCCGTCCCAGGACGGGCAGCACACCGCGCCCGGCCAGGCGGGGCCACAGCCACACGGTGAGTGCCACGCACAACACGGCGGCGAACGCCACCGTGTACAAGAGCGACCGGCTGGTCAGGCCCATGTGCCTCTCCACTCCCTGCCCCGGGACGGGTACTCGTGTTCGGTCCGGCGATGTCACCGGTAAAGAGGCGGGAACACACGGACAGGGTTGCCCTGACGTGGCCCTGAACCGCTTTACTGCCCTCTTCTTCCTACCCACGGCCGGTGACCGGAGCCCCAATCCCAGGTGGAGACTGGCCGAACCCTCGCTTCCGCTGGAAGGTGGAAATCGAGGGCCTCGCGGGGGCGGGCCCGTGGAGGTGTCAGGGCATGACCGGCACGAACCCGTACGGGCAGCCGTACGAAAACCCGTATCTCAGCGGCCTGTACGCGCCGGTGCACGACGAGACCACCGCGTACGACCTGCCGGTCACCGGGCGCCTCCCGGAATCCCTCGACGGCCGTTATCTGCGCAACGGGCCGAATCCGCTGCACGTACCGGACCCGGCCGGATACCACTGGTTCTCCGGCGACGGAATGATTCACGGGGTGCGGCTGCGCGACGGGCACGCCGAGTGGTACCGGAATCGCTGGATCCGTTCCGAGTCGGTGGCGCGCGGCCTCGGGGAGAAGGTGCTGTACGGGCCGCGCCACATGGGCATGGATTTCGCGCCGAACACGCATGTGACGCTGTTCGCCGGGCACTGCCTGGCGCTGGTCGAGGGCGGCGCGCTCCCCTACGAGATCGACCCCGAGCTGGAGACGGTCGGCCCGTTCGACTTCCACGGCACGCTGCCCGGCGGCTACGCCGCGCACACCCTGACCGACCCGGACCGCGGCGAGCTGCACGCGGTGGCCTACTGCCCGGCGCTGCCGTACGTGCAGTACCTGGTGGCCGGGGCGGACGGGCGGATCCGGCGGCGCGTGGACGTGCGCGTCGACGGGCACCCGGTGATGCACGACTTCTCCCTCACGAAGCGGTACGTGCTCCTCTACGACCTGCCGGTCGTCTTCGACTGGCGCGGGCACCGCGGCCGGCCCCGCCCCGTCTGGCGGCCGGGCCGGCCGGCGCGGCTCGGCGTGCTGCCCCGGGAGGGCGGCGCGGACGCGGTGCGCTGGCTGGAGGTCGAGCCGTGCTTCGTCCTCCACCCGATGAACGCGTACGAGCACGGCGGCGGCCGGTACGTCACGGTGCACGTGCTGCGGTACGACCGCTACTTCGTCACGCCCCGGCCGCAGCCCGGCGAGCACGTGGCGCACCTGGAGCGCTGGACGGCCGACCTGACGGCCGGCACGGTGCGCCGGGAGCAGCTGGACGACCGGCCCGTGGAGTACCCGCGCGTCGACCCGCGCCGCCTGACCCGCCGGCACCGCTTCGGCTACGCGGTGCGGGAGCGCGGGCGGGGGGCGGGCGGGGGCGCGGCGCTGGTCAAGTACGACCTGGAGCGCGGTACGGGCACGGAGTTCCGGGTGCCGGCGGGCGACGACGTGGGCGAGGGGGTGTTCGTGCCGGCCGGGCCGGGCGCGGCGGAGGACGACGGCTGGGTGCTGGCGTTCGCGTACGACGCCCGGCGCGGGGCCTCCGACCTGCTGGTGCTGGCGGCCGCGGACGTGGCGGCCGGGCCGGTGGCGCGGGTGCATCTGCCGGTGCGGGTACCGGCCGGATTTCACGGCAACTGGATTCCCGACGACGCTACGGGGGAGCCGGAGGAGTGGCCGTGCGGTGAGGGCCCGGTGCGGTGGTGAACCCACCGATCGGCGTGTCGGGGGTGAACGTACTGGACTGGGCTTGACGACTGCCCTTACGTAGTCGTCAGCCACAGGACGTTCGCGCTCCACCCCATACCGCGGGCATTTCATCACATCCGGGACACGAGACAGCTGAAGGAACGTATTCCCATGGGCATTCGGAGTCTGCTGCGGATCGCATTCGGCCGTTCCGCGACGGGTACATCCGCCGAACCCGACGAACCGAGCGTGCCCCAGCAGAACGCGGGGCCGGCGGGGCCGGCGAACACGGCACCCCCTCCGGAGCCGCCGGCCGCGGAGGGGGTGCCCGCCACCGTCTCCGTACCGGCGCAGCCGACCGCCGAGACCGCCGACCGGGCCGCCGACCCGGCCGTGGACCGGGCCGGTGACACCGTGCCCGACCCCGGGCCGCTCGGGCCCATCCCGGGGCCGCCCGTGCCGCCGCCCGAGCCGACGCCCGAACCGGAGCCGCAGCCGACGCCCATGCCGAAGCCGAAGCCGGTGCCGCAGCCCGAACCGTCCCCGGCGCCGGACCCGCAGCCGCTGCCCGAGCCCCCGCCCGGCCCCGAGCCCCGGCCGCGGCCGGCCGAGCCCCCGCCGGGCCCCGAGCCCGAGCCGTCCCCCGCCATGGACCCGGACCTGCTCACGACGGCCGGGGCCTGCGTGCGACAGCAGGGGCTGACCGGGCAGCGCGCCGCCGTGTACCTCGTGCTGGACCGTTCCGGCTCCATGCGGCCGTACTACAAGGACGGCAGCGTCCAGCACCTGGCCGACCAGGTGCTCGCGCTGACCGCCCACCTCGCCGACGGCGTGCTGCCCGTCGTCTTCTTCTCCACCGACGTCGACGGCACGGCCGCGCTGACCGCCGGCGACCACGAGGACCGCGTCCGCGAGCTCCACGAGTCGTACGGGCACATGGGCCGCACCCACTACCACCGGGCGATCGACGCGGTCGTCGGCCACTACAAGGAGTCCGGCACGACCGACCCGGCGCTCGTCGTCTTCCAGACCGACGGCGCGCCCTCCGACCGGGCCGCGGCGGAGGAGGCGCTGTGCGCGGCGGCCGAGTTCCCCCTCTACTGGCAGTTCGTCGGCTTCGGCGACCCGGTGAGCAAGACCTTCGGCTTCCTGCGCCGGCTCTCCGAGCAGCTGCCGGTGCCGGAGCGGCGGGTGGTGGACAACGCCGGCTTCTTCCACGCCGGCAGCGAGCCGCGGCTGCTGCCGGACGGGGACCTCTACCGGGAACTGCTGGCCGGGTTCCCCGCATGGCTGGACCGGGCCCGCGCCGCGGGGATCGCCCGCCCGTAGCGCCGTCCGCGGATCCACTCGTACGGCCGCCCTGTACCGTCCCTGTGCGCGCTTAAACCACTCTCCGTAGTCGATCAGCGCGCGCAGGGCTGGGCATGGATAGGGCCGTGAACAACGAAATTCCCCCCGGTACCCTTGCCATCGACACCCGCACCGGCCGGCTCGGCCAGGTCATGGACCACCACGCCGGTTACGTACAGCTACGGCCGCCGCGCGGCGGGATCGAGTGGAACTGTCCTCCCGACAAGGCCCGGCCGGTCCGCCCGGGCCCCGAGCGCGGGGAGCACCGGGAGCAGCGCGAGCACCGGGAGCGCCCGGCGTGAGCATCAGGACCGTCTTCCGCTACGGGACGTGGACCCTCCAGCCGGACCGGGAGCCGGACGCCGAGCCGGTCACGTACGCGATGCAGTGCGCCGTGTGCGGGGCCGGCTCCGCGCCGCAGGAGGACGCGGCGGGGGCCCAGGACTGGGCGTTCCGGCACGCGGGGCGCAACCCCTCCCACCACACCTACCGGGAGGTGATCACCAGGCCGTGGCGGGCCTGGATGCGGCCCTGACCACCGGCCCCGGCCACCGCCCCTGACCGGCGGAGACGGCGTTGACGCAGCCGTCACAAAACGTCGCGATCGGCCCCTTGGCGCTCGGATACGCTAAAGGTGCGCCTCCACTTCCGAGGCGGGGACATCTCCACACCACCGACCAGGGAGCAGCCGCAATGGCTCGACACCTCATCACCAGCGCCCTTCCGTACATCAACGGGATCAAGCACCTGGGCAACATGGTGGGGTCCATGCTCCCGGCGGACGTCTACACGCGCTTCCTGCGCCAGACCGGGCGCGAGGCGCTGTACATCTGCGCCACCGACGAGCACGGCACCCCCGCCGAACTGGCCGCCAAGGAGGCGGGGCTGCCCGTCGCCGAGTTCTGCGCCCAGCAGCACGAGGCGCAGAAGGCGGTCTACGACGGCTTCCGGATCTCCTTCGACTACTTCGGCCGCAGCTCGTCCGCGGAGAACCGGGAGATCACCCAGCACTTCGCGCGGCAGCTGCAGAAGAACGGCTTCATCGAGGAGCGGGCCATCCGCCAGGTCTACTCGCTGACCGACGGCCGCTTCCTGCCCGACCGCTACATCGTCGGCACCTGCCCGCACTGCGGCTACGACAAGGCGCGCGGCGACCAGTGCGAGAACTGCACCCGTGTGCTGGACCCGACCGACCTGATCGACGCCCGCTCGGCGATCAGCGGCAGCAGCGACCTGGAGGTGCGCGAGACCAAGCACCTGTTCCTGCTCCAGTCGAAGCTCCAGGGCGAGGTCGAGGCGTGGATCGACGAGCACGGCAAGGACTGGCCGGTGCTGGCCTCCTCCATCGCCCGCAAGTGGCTGACCGAGGGCCTCAACGACCGTGCCATCACCCGTGACCTGGACTGGGGCGTGCCGGTCCCGGCCGACACGTGGCCGGAGCTGGCCGCCGAGGGCAAGGTCTTCTACGTCTGGTTCGACGCGCCGATCGAGTACATCGGCGCGACGAAGGAGTGGGCGGGCCAGGACCCGGAGAACCGCGACTGGAAGTCGTGGTGGTACGAGGCCGAGGACGTGCGCTACACGCAGTTCATGGCCAAGGACAACGTCCCCTTCCACACGGTGATGTTCCCCGCCACCGAGCTGGGCACCCGTGAGCCCTGGAAGAAGGTCGACTACGTCAAGGCCTTCAACTGGCTGACGTACTACGGCGGCAAGTTCTCCACCTCGCAGAAGCGCGGCGTCTTCACCGACACCGCCCTGGAGCTGCTGCCGGCCGACTACTGGCGCTACTTCCTGATGGCCGCCGCCCCCGAGTCCGACGACTCGTCGTTCACCTGGGAGCACTTCGCGGCCACGGTCAACAAGGACCTGGCCGACACCCTGGGCAACTTCGTCAACCGCGTCCTGTCGTTCTCCCGCAAGCGGTTCGGCGACGCGGTCCCGGTCGGCCTGGAGGAGGGCGAGGCCGAGGCGCAGCTGGGCCAGCAGATCGCCGAGCTGCTGCTGGAGTACGAGCGCCACCTGGAGGACCTCCAGTTCCGCAAGGCGGCGCAGGCGCTGCGCGCCCTGTGGAGCGCGGGCAACTCCTACCTGGAGACGAAGGCGCCCTGGCTGGAGATCAAGACCGACCCCGAGGGCGCGGCCCTGACGCTGCGCACGGCGATGAACCTCATCCACCTCTACGCGGTCGTCTCCGAGCCGTTCATCCCGGCCACGGCGGCGGCCATGCGGTCGGCGTTCGCCCTGGAGGACGGCACGGCGCAGAAGCGCGCCACGTGGGTGACGCAGGACGAGGCCAAGTCGCTGACCTTCGTCCCGGCGGGCACGCCGTTCACGGTCCCGCCGGTGCTCTTCGCCAAGATCACGGACGAGGACCTGGAGACGTACCGCGAGCGCTTCGGCGGCAGCGAAGAGGCGTAAGGACCATTGCCGCGCGAGGGCCCCGGAACCATGCGGTTCCGGGGCCCTCGCGCATGCGTTGATCCATCGGCAATCGTTCGTTGACCGCCGCCCCGCACGCTGGAGGGGTCCTTTCGGCGTGATCGAGGAAGAGCTGGGTTCGCAGTGTTCGACGAAGGCATCACCGTAAGCGTCCACGGCGGCGACGAGCTGGGCCGGTACCGGGTCGTCCGGCAGCTGCGCGCCCTTGCGGGCATCGGCGTCGTCGCGGCGGACGAGGGCCCCGCGGCCGTGGACGTCCTCCTGCTGTCGCGGCACGACCCCGAGGCCGCGGACCGGCTGCGGGCGATGGCCCGCGCGAACCGCGCCCCGCTGCTCGTGGTGGCCGACGACCTGGGCCCGGCGGAGCTGATGGCGGTCGGGGAGTACGGCGTGCGGTCCGTGCTGTGGGGCGAACGGCTGACCCCGGGCCGGCTGTCGCGCGCCGTGCACACCGCGGCCGGCTGCTGCCCGGGAGCCCCGCTGCCCCTGGCCCTGGTGTGACGCCGGTATGCCGAAGGCCGGCCGGGCTGCTGCCCGGCCGGCCTTCGGTACGCCGGTGATGCGGTGACGACCTACTTCGTCGGCTTGTACGGGGTCGGCTTCGCCGCGCCCGTACGGATGCTGAGGTGGAGCTCCTTCAGCCGCGCCTCGTCGACCTCGCTCGGGGCGCCCATGAGCAGGTCCTGGGCGTTGCCGTTGAGCGGGAAGGCGATGGTCTCGCGGATGTTGGGCTCGTCGGCGAGCAGCATCACGATGCGGTCGACGCCCGGGGCGATGCCGCCGTGCGGCGGGGCGCCGAACTTGAAGGCGCGCAGCATGCCGCCGAACTCGCGCTCGACGTCCTCGTTGCTGTAGCCGGCGATCTCGAACGCCTTGTACATGACGTCCGGCTCGTGGTTACGGATGGCGCCGGAGGACAGCTCGACACCGTTGCAGACGATGTCGTACTGCCAGGCGAGGATGTCCAGCGGGTCCTTGGTCTCCAGGGCCTCCAGGCCGCCCTGCGGCATGGAGAAGGGGTTGTGGGAGAACTCGATCCGGCCGGTGTCCTCGTTCTTCTCGAACATCGGGAAGTCGACGATCCAGCAGAACCGGAAGACGTTCTCCTCGAACTGGCCGGCGCGCTTGGCGGCCTCGACGCGGACCGCGCCCATGATCTTGGAGACCTCGTCGAACGCGCCGGCGCCGAAGAAGACGGCGTGGCCGGGCTCGAGGCCGAGGCGCTCGGTGAGGGCCTTGACGTCGTCCTCGGTGAGGAACTTGGCGATCGGGCCGGACAGCTGGCCGCCCTCGCCCACGCGGATCCAGGCGAGACCCTGGGCGCCCTGCTCGACGGCGAACTGGCCGAGGCCGTCGAAGAACTTGCGCGGCTGGTCCTGGACGGACGGCACGGCCAGCGCCCGGACGTGCTTGCCGGCGAACGCCTTGAACTCCGAGCCGGCGAAGACGTCGCTGACGTCGACGAGCTCCAGCTTGGCGCGCAGGTCGGGCTTGTCCGAGCCGTACTTGACCATCGCCTCGCGGAACGGGATGCGCGGGAACGGCGAGGTGACGTGACGGCCCTGGCCGAACTCCTCGAAGAGCTCGGTCATGACCTTCTCGATGACCTGGAAGACGTCCTCCTGCTCGACGAAGGACATCTCGACGTCGAGCTGGTAGAACTCGCCCGGCGAGCGGTCGGCGCGGGCGTCCTCGTCGCGGAAGCAGGGCGCGATCTGGAAGTAGCGGTCGAAGCCGGCGATCATCAGCAGCTGCTTGAACTGCTGCGGGGCCTGCGGCAGCGCGTAGAACTTGCCGGCGTGCAGGCGGGACGGCACGAGGAAGTCGCGGGCGCCCTCGGGCGAGGTGGCCGACAGGATCGGGGTGGCCAGCTCGTTGAAGCCGAGCGCGGTCATCTTCTCGCGCATGGCGCGGATGACCTGGGTGCGCAGCAGGATGTTGCGGTGCATGCGCTCACGGCGCAGGTCGAGGAAGCGGTACTCCAGGCGGCGCTCCTCGTTGACACCGTCCTCGGTGTTGATGGTGAAGGGGATCTGCTCGGCGGCGCCGAGCACCTCCACGTCGGTGACCTCGACCTCGATCTCGCCGGTGGGCAGCTCGGGGTTGACGTTGTCGGCGCCGCGGCTGACGACCTTGCCGTCCACGCGGACGACGGTCTCCTTGGTCAGGTGGCTCAGGGCCTCGTTGGCGGCGGTGCCGGGGCGGGCCACGAGCTGGACCAGGCCGTAGTGGTCGCGCAGGTCGATGAAGAGGATGCCGCCCAGGTCGCGCCGATTGTGCAGCCAGCCACTGAGCCGGACGTCGGTGCCGACGTCAGCCGCACGGAGCTCGCCGCAGGTGTGGGACCGGTAACGATGCATCGTTCATCCAAGTCGTGGTCGGAGGCGTGGGTCGTGCGCGGGCCGTGTGCGCACAGCACAGGCAAGGGTACTGCCCCCCGCATACCATCAGTGGTCCTGAGCGGCCATAACCACATAAAGTGGGGCAATGCGCACCGAGGACGTACTCACGGCCACCGCGACCGGTGTCTGGTACTGGGACAGGGCCTCGGACGTCGTCACCGTCGACGCGGAGGCCGCGCGGCTGCTCGGCCTGCCCGCCGCGCCGGCCCGGCTGACGGAGAGCGCCCTGCGCGCCCGCTTCTACCCGGCGGACTACATCGAGATGTCCGGCGTGATCACGCTGGCCCTGGCCGAGGACACCCTCGCCGAGTCCCGGATGCGGGTGGTGGACGAGGAGGGCCGGGTGCTGCGGACGGTGCGCAGCCGCACCCGGCAGGTGAACGACGGCGGTGACGTGACGAACGACGTGCGGCTGGTCGGCACCCTCCAGGAGGTGCCCGAGTCGCACCCCGCGGGCACGTACCCGGAGGCCCCGGCCGTGACGGGCGAGTGGCGCCGGCACCGCGAGGCGTTCCTGCTGGACGCCGGCCGGGCGCTGGCCGAGGCGCGGTCCACGTCCGAGGTGCTGCGGGTGGCCGCCACGCTGTCCATGCCGGGCTTCGAGCCTTCCGGCCTCGCGGTCTTCCTCGGCGAGGCGGGCCGGGTGCGGCTGATCGGCCTGCACGGCTACGGGCCCGGCGACATGGACGCGTTCCTCGACGTCCCCATGGACCGGCCCTACCCCGCCAACGAGGTGATCCGCACCGGCCGCGCCCTCTACCTCTCCGCACCCGAGGACTACCAGCGGCGCTTCCCCGAGGTCTACCCGCTGATCCGCCGGTTCAGCCGGCGGTCCTGGGCCTTCCTGCCGCTGATCAACGCGGGGCGCACCATCGGCGCCTGGATGGCGGGGTTCAGCGTGCCGGTGGCGTTCACGCCCGACGAGCGCTCGGTGCTCACCACGGTGGCGCGCATGCTCGCCCAGGCGCTGAGCCGGGCCAGCGCGCACGACTCGGAACGTGAGCTGGTCGGCGGCATCCAGCGCTCGATGATGCCCACGGTCCGGCCGGACATCCCCGGCATGAGCGTGGCGGCGCGCTACGTGCCCACGGGCGGCGGGCTGGAGGTGGGCGGCGACTGGTACGACATGATCCCGCTGCCCAACGAGAAATTGGCACTGGTCATCGGGGACGTGCAGGGGCACGACGTCCGCGCCGCGGGGCTCATGGGGCAGCTGCGGATCGCCCTGCGCGCGTACGCCTCCGAGGGCCACCACCCCGACGCCGTACTGTCGCGCGCCTCCCGCTTCCTGGCGGGCATCAACGGGGACGGCGGGGAAGGCGGGGACGCGGCGGGCGACCCCCGTTTCGCGACGTGCCTCTACATCGAGGTGTGCCCCAGCAGCGGGTCGCTGGTCATCGCCCGTGCGGGCCACCCCGACCCGGCCATCCGGCTCAGCGACGGCACCATGCTGGTGCGGCCCACGGCGGGCGGGCTGCCGCTGGGCATCGTGCCCGACACCGACTACCCCACCACGCGCATCGTCCTGGAGCCCGGCGAGACGATGATGGTCTGCACCGACGGCCTCATCGAGACGGGCGGCCACGACCTGGAGACGGGCTGGAGCCGGCTGCGGTCGGTCGTCGAGGAGCAGGAGCTCGACCACGAGGCCGAGGACGGCCTGGAGAAGCTCGCCGACGCGCTGGTGCAGGCCGTCCACGGCCCGCCGTCGCACCATATGACCGGCCCGCTCATCGACCGCCGCGAGGACGACATCGCGCTGCTGCTGCTCCGCCGCGACCCGCTGCCCCCGTACCCCGGCGCGCCCCCGGCCGCCCACCCGCGGCGCACCGTGCTGACCATCGCGCAGGCGGAGCCGGAACGGATCGCGGAGGCCCGGCAGCACGTGCGCGACCTGATGCACGACTGGCCGGACGAGGACCAGCGGGACTCGGCGGTGCTGATGGTCTCCGAGATGATCACCAATGTGCTGGTGCACACGGACGGGGACGCGGTGCTGGTGGCGGAGATATCCGGGCCGCCGGGGCGGCGCTGCGTCCGGGTGGACGTCGCCGACAGCAGCGACGAGCTGCCGCACCCCCGGCACCCGGGGGAGCTGGCCTCCTCCGGGCGCGGGCTGGTGCTGATGGAACTGCTGGCCGGGGCGTGGGGGGTGGACCCCCGCGGCGAGGGCAAGAACATCTGGTTCGAGCTCTACGAGGGCGCGCCGCGGCCGGCGGCGGGGTTCGAGGGCGTGACCTGAAGGGCGTGACCTGAGCGGCCGGGGGCTCAGCGGGCGTGGAGCTCCGGGGCCTCGGCGGGGATGACGCCCAGCCGGCCGGCCTGGAAGTCCTCGAACGCCTGGACCAGCTCGGCCTCGGTGTTCATCACGAACGGGCCGTAGTGCCGCATGGGCTCGCGGATCGGCTGCCCGCCCAGCAGGACGACCTCGAAGTTCTCCGTCCGCGAGTCCTGCCGCTCGTCGGCGCGGATCGTCAGGGAGCCGCCCTCGCCGAAGACGACGGTCCGGCCCTCGCCGAACGGCCGGCCCTCGGCGCCCGCCGAGCCCTGGCCGGCGAGCCCGTACGCCAGGGCGTTGAAGTCGGGTCGCCAGGGCAGCGTCACGGCCGCACCCGGGCTGAGGGACAGGTGGATCATCGTGATCGGGGTGTGCGTGGCGCCGGGCCCGGCGTGGCCCGCGACCTCGCCCGCGATCAGCCGGATCAGCGCCCCGCCGTCCGGGGAGGTGAGCAGGGTGACGGCGCCCGCCCGGATGTCCTGGTACTTCGGGGCGATCATCTTGTCCTTGGCGGGCAGGTTGACCCACAGCTGGAGGCCGTGGAACAGCCCACCGCTGAGGACGAGCTCCTCCGGCGGCGTCTCGATGTGCAGCAGGCCGGAGCCGGCCGTCATCCACTGCGTGTCGCCGTCGGTGATCACTCCGCCGCCGCCGTGCGAGTCGCGGTGCACGAAGGTGCCGTCGATCACGAAGGGGTCCAGGTACTGGTGGCGGATGCAGACCGCTCGGAGCGGTGGAGACGGCCAGCACGGGCCGGTCGGTGGCCCCGGCGGGTGCGGTGACGCGCGGCAGGACGAGCGGGTTTTCAACGGACACAGCGGGCATCCCGGCCTCCTCGGTCGATACGTCCAAGTTAGTTGAATCCTTAACCAACTGCAAGGGCGGAGCATTCCCGCTGCTCTGCGCGGAGGAGGTGGCCCGGCGGAGAAGGGTGGACACTTGATCAATGCGCATGAACGTCCGCCGCCCCCTGGCCCCCGCCGGTTACGCCGCCGTGCTGGGCCTCGTCGCCGTCCTGGTCGCCGTCGGGCTGCTGGTGGCACGCAAGGGGCTGGCCTTCGACGCCCCGGTGGCGGACGGCGACGGCAACGGGCACTTCGCCCAGCCCTCGGCGGCCGCCGAGGAGACGGCCCAGGCCATGCGCACCGCCGTACGCGCCGGAACCCCGGCCGCCGCCTCGCCCGCCCCCGCGTCGGCCGGCGGGCAGGGCACAGCCGCGGAGGCGGCGCCCCTGCCGTACGTGGGCACGTTCTTCTACACGGGGCAGGGCGCGCCGGACCACGGCTGCACGGGCACGGTGGTGCACAGCCCGCGCGGCGACGTGGTGGTCACCGCGGCCCACTGCGTGCACCAGGGCGGCTTCCGCACGGATCTCGCCTTCGTGCCCGGCTACCACGACGGCACGGCCCCCTACGGCGTGTGGCTGCCGGTCTCGGTCGACGTCGACCCGGCCTGGGCGGACAGCCAGGACCCCGACCACGACGTGGCGTACCTACGGGTCCGCGCCGCCGGCCCCGAGGCCGTACGGCGGCCCGTCGAACGGCTCACCGGCGCGGCGACCCCGGTCTTCGGGGCATCGCGCGAGGGGGCCGTACGCGTCCTGGGCTACCCGAACGGCGAGGACGCGCCGGTGGCCTGCGCCGGCCGCGTCGAGCCCGAGGGCGACACCCAGCTGCGCTTCCCCTGCCCCGGGCTGCCCAACGGCACCAGCGGCAGCCCGTTCCTCACGGGCGACGGCCGGCTGGTGGGCGTGCTGGGCGGCAAGGACACGGGCGGCGACGACGAGGTGTCATACAGCCCGTACCTGGGGGGCGCGGCGGAACGCCTGTACCGCCGCGCCACAGGTCTCAATGACTAGCCGTACATCCGTCGCATCATGAACTCCACCATCTGCTCGACGGCCTTGGCGTCGAAGACCATGCGGTGGTCGCCCTCCATGTCCAGCACGAAGCCGTAGCCCGTCGGGAGCAGGTCGATCACCTCGGCGCCGGTGAGCACGAAGTACTTCGACTCCTTGCCGGCGTACCGGCGCAGCTCCTTCAGCGAGGTGAACATGGGGATCACCGGCTGCTGGGTGTTGTGCAGGGCGAGGAAGCCGGGGTTGTCGCCGCGCGGGCAGTAGACCTTGGAGCTGCAGAAGACGGCCTGGAAGTCCTCGGCGGACATCTGGCCGGTGGTGAAGGCACGGACGGCGTCGGCGAGCGACGGGGGTGACGGCTCGGGGTAGAGCGGCTGTTCGCCGTAGCCGCCGGGCTGCTGCGGGGGTGCGTAGCCCTGCTGTGCCGCGTTCTGGTCGTAGCCGTACATGGCCCAAAGCGTAAAGGGTCACAGTTGGGCGATCAGGTCTTGCGCCTTATTACCGACGGGTAGCATCATGCTGCTACTGACCGGTACGCACAGAGGATCGCCTCTCCCGCACCTACGGAGCCGTCTGTCATGGGCCACTACAAGTCGAATCTTCGCGACATCGAGTTCAACCTCTTCGAGGTCCTCGGCCGCGACAAGCTGTACGGCACCGGCCCCTTCGGGGAAATGGACGTCGAGACGGCGAAGAGCGTGCTGTCGGAGCTGACCCGCCTCGCGGAGAACGAGTTCGCCGAGTCCTTCGCGGACACGGACCGCAACCCGCCGGTGTTCGACCCCGAGACCAACACCGCCCCGGTCCCGGCCACGTTCAAGAAGAGCTTCCGCGCCTTCATGGACTCCGAGTACTGGCGCCTGGGCCTGCCCGAGGAGATCGGCGGCACCACCTCCCCGCGCTCCCTGATCTGGGCCTACGCCGAGCTCATCCTCGGCTCCAACCCGGCCATCTGGATGTACTCCTCGGGCCCCGCCTTCGCGGGCATCCTCTTCGAGGAGGGCAACGAGCAGCAGAAGCACATCGCCAAGCTCGCGGTGGAGAAGGAGTGGGGCTCCACCATGGTCCTCACCGAGCCGGACGCCGGCTCGGACGTGGGCGCCGGCCGCACCAAGGCCGTGCAGCAGGAGGACGGCTCCTGGCACATCACCGGTGTGAAGCGCTTCATCACCTCCGGCGAGCACGACATGGCGGAGAACATCCTCCACTACGTCCTCGCCCGCCCCGAGGGCCACGGCCCCGGCACCAAGGGCCTGTCCCTCTTCCTCGTCCCGAAGTACGAGTTCGACTTCGAGACCGGCGAGCTGGGCGAGCGCAACGGCGTCTACGCCACCAACGTCGAGCACAAGATGGGCCTCAAGGCGTCCAACACGTGCGAGATGACCTTCGGCGACAAGCACCCCGCCAAGGGCTGGCTCATCGGCGACAAGCACGACGGCATCCGCCAGATGTTCCGCATCATCGAGTTCGCCCGCATGATGGTCGGCACGAAGGCCATCGCCACCCTCTCCACCGGCTACCTCAACGCACTCGAGTACGCCAAGGAGCGCGTGCAGGGCCCGGACCTGGCCAACTTCACCGACAAGACGGCGCCCAAGGTCACCATCACCCACCACCCCGACGTGCGCCGCTCGCTGATGACGCAGAAGGCGTACGCCGAGGGCATGCGCGCGCTGGTGATGTACACCGCCGCCATCCAGGACGAGATCCAGGTCAAGGAGGCCGCGGGCGAGGACGCCAAGGCGCTCAACGGCCTCAACGACCTGCTGCTGCCCATCGTCAAGGGCTACGGCTCCGAGAAGTCGTACGCGCTGCTCTCCGAGTCCCTCCAGACCTTCGGCGGCTCCGGCTACCTGCAGGAGTACCCGATCGAGCAGTACATCCGGGACTCGAAGATCGACACCCTCTACGAGGGCACCACCGCCATCCAGGGCCAGGACTTCTTCTTCCGGAAGATCGTCCGCGACCAGGGCCAGGCGCTCACCACCCTCTCCGAGGAGATCAAGAAGTTCCTCGCCGAGGCCGCGGGCGGCGAGGACCTCGCCGAGGCCCGCGAGCTCCTCGCCAAGGCCGCGGTGGACCTGGAGGGCATCGTCGGCGCCATGCTGACGGACCTCGCCGCCACGGAGAAGGACGTCAAGTCCATCTACAAGGTCGGCCTCAACACCACCCGCCTGCTGATGGCCTCGGGTGACGTCGTCGTCGCCTACCTGCTCCTCAAGGGCGCCGCGGTCGCCGCCGAGAAGCTCCCGACGGCCTCCACGAAGGACAAGTCCTTCTACACCGGCAAGATCGCCGCCGCGAAGCACTTCGCCCGCACGGTCCTGCCCCACCTCGCGGTGGAGCGCACCCTGGCCGAGCAGGTCGACCAGTCGCTGATGGAGCTGGACGAGTCGGCGTTCTGATCGCCTGACCTGCCGTGAGCGCCGGGCCCCCCGCGGGGGGCCCGGCGCTCACGCGTTCTCACGGGCGGAGGCCGAGCAGCATCACGTCGTGAAGGTCGGCGCCTTCCCAGGGCCGCGCCTCGCCGACCTTGCGGTACCCCCACGCCCGGTAGGCGGCGGTTGCCGCCGTGCTCTCCGGATGGACGTTGAGGAGCACCCGCTCGGCCCCGACACCGTCGAGCAGCGCGTCGTGCAGACGACGACCGACGCCCTGCCCACGCCACGCCCCCCGCACGGCGAGCTCCAGCAGCCCGAACGTCCGGTGCCCGTCCTCACGGCTCAGGTCGTCGGGCACGGGCTCGGTCAACTGAGCCCACCACCGCGTGGCGGGCCCGAGGAGGTGGCCGTACGCCATGCCGACCGGTTCGCCGTCCCCGGCGCGCGCGAGGACAGCGCGGAAGACCGGCTTACGGGCCAGCGTCCGGAAGCGCCGGCAGGCGGCCGAGACGTCGGCGGCGGACTCGCGGTACGGCGGCTCCGCGAACACCTCGGCGTAGACCAGCCTGAACGCGTCCTCGGCCGCTGCCGCGGCCGACCCGTCCATGCACTCGACCCTGCTCAGAGCGGCAGCTCGGCAACCATGACGGCGAACAGCGGCGAGTCCGGGAACGGCCGGCGCTCGCCGACCTTGCGGTAACCCCATGACTCGTAGAGCGCCTGCACCTTGGGGTGGGTGACGTCCACGAGCAGGGCGGCCAGGTCGTCGTCCGCCCGGTGCGCCAGCAGCGCGTGGTGCAGCCGCGCGGAGTGCCCCTGCTTCCGCCACTTCGGCCGCACCATCAGCTCCGACACGTGGAACGTCCGCGTCTTCTCCGGTGCGGGGTCGAGGTGCTCGCGCCACCACTCCCGCCCGGCCTGGGCGGCGGCCCCGTACGCGTACCCGACGGGCTCCACACCGTCGTACCCGATGACGCACGAGAACCCGGGATTGCCCGACCAGTGGTCCACGAACCAGGGGAACCGCTGGACGAACGGGTCGTCGGCCCGGTCGGCGTACGCGTCGGCGTGCACGTCGAGGAGCGTCTGGCGGATGCGGGCGGCGTCGTCGTGGGTGTACTGGCGGACGACGATCCCTCGCCCGTCGTCCCCGCTCACCGGATGTCCCGCAGCATCGCGGTCAGCACCGGTCCGTCCGGGGACGGCTGCTGGTGGCTGATCGTCGTGTAACCCCACGACTCGTAGAGCGCGAGCACCTTGCCGTCTCCGGCCTCGGCGTTCACCAACAGGGAGACGCGCTTCTCTGGGCGTCCGGCCAGCAGCTCGTCATGGATGCGGCGGGCGCTCCCGGTCTTCCGCCACCGCTCGCGCACCATGATTTCCTTCAGCGCCACGGTGGGTGTGCTGGTGCAATCGGCGGGGAGCGGCGTGGCCATGCGCTTCCACCAGCGGTCGTCGGGCGTCAGGGTGTTGACGTAGGCGTAACCGATGGGCTCGTCACCGTCGTAGCCGATCACCGCTTCCCACCCCGGGTCGTTCGCATGCCGCGCCAGCCGCTCGCCGTACCGCTCCACGGAATAGTGCGGGCGGTGGAGCTGGTCGGCGCCCAGCGCTCGGCGGCCCCCACCGGAATGGCCGGTGCGAGGCGCTTGGCGGCTCTGCTCTGCGCGGCGGCTCACGTCGTACCGCCGATCGAGCGCTCGAAGTCGTTCCATGCGCGCGCCTGCGCACTGCCTGGTGCTTCCCGGCTCAGCCTTCTGCCGAAGTCACGGAGGATATCGGCCACCCGGGGATGCTCGGCGCTGATCGTGACGGACATCGCGGTCCGAACGGCTGCTTCGACGTCGCCCTGGCACAGCTGGGCGATGGCGAGACGGGCCGTGACGATGGCCCGGTCTCGTTGCATGGACGGGCCGAGCAGAGCAAGGCTGCGGTGGGCGTGCGCTTCGGCCTGCGGGTAGTCGCCCAGGCTGAGGTACGCGGAGAGCGCCAGCTCCTCGACCTCTGCCCGGTTGCAGACGGCCCTCAACCAAGCAGGTCGCTGAACGCTCATGTCAGCGCGCTCCCACGCTTCCCTGGCATGGCCCAACGCTCGCCGCACCCCTTGGCGGTTGCCGGTGACGCCGTGGATCGCGGCTTGGCGAGCGTGCCCGAGGCAGGCGAACACCGGGTCGCGGCGGGCCACAGGCAGACCACGCGCCACGTCGTTGGCGGCCAGGGCGTCGGTGGGGCGTCCGAGGTGGCGATAGAGGCTGCCCGCGTGTGACCAGATCCGGAACTGAATCGTCTGATCGCCCGACATTGCCGCCAGCCCGGCGGCGCGATCGAGATGACGCTGCGCGGCTTCGAAACGGCGGCCATCGGTGGCCGCCCACATTGCCGACGACATGAAACCGGCGGCGCAGCCGTACAGGGCCCTGCGAGTGTGCTGGCCGGCGTCGCCGCGGCTCTGTAGCAACATGGCTTCACCGGCGAGGTCGCAAGCCCGCACTTCGATGCTGGTCCGACCTCCGTACTTGTGATCGTTCGCGATGATGGCAGCGAACTTGCGGTGCAGCCGTTCGACGTCGGTGAGACCGACACGGCGGGACGCCGCGGCCGCGGGGGCGCTGACGGCCAAGGCCGTTGCGGCAGCGACGGTCATGAAGTTTCGGCGGTGCACGGGGGCCTTCCCTCCTGTCGTTCGTGGTGGCGTAAAGCCCAGTTCCTCGGCCGAACACGCGAAGATCGCCTCTAAAGCCGCCCGCTGGGCTGGGTGCGGCCAGCGCGTGCGCCCGGAGACCCAATTCCGGACCGTCCGGTCGCCCACCGTGCCGGCGCGACCTCCCTCGATCAGGAGCAGGCTGACTTTGTTGGCGAGCTCCATCTGCGTGTAACCCGCCTCGGCCATACGGCGCTTGAGGAGTTCGTTGCCCTCCATGTGCCCACGGTAGCCACCCGGCGGCTCTGCGTGGCACACCGCGCCCTCGAAATTTCCGGTTCGGCGCGCTCAACGCCCCCACCACTTTTCCTCCCCCACCCCCCACCCCCGCCGTTGTACTGGGCATCCCCGGCCGGCGTTCGGGCCGGGACCGATAGGCCGTCACCGTCGCCTATTCGCCGCGCGCCCGCCCGGCGGCGGTGGCGGCTCGGACCATGTGAGGCGAGCATGACCACGACCCCGCACCCCGCCCCCACCGGCGTCCCCGCCTACACGCAGAGCCTGCCGCGTGAGCCCGCGTCCGCGCGGCAGGCGCGGTTGCTGGTGACCGCCGTGCTGCACACGTGGAATCTGCCGCACCTGCTCGACACCGGGTTGCTGATCGTCTCCGAGCTCGTCGGCAACGCCGTGCGGCACACCGCGTGCGACACCCTGCGCGTCACCGTGTCGCGCACGCGGGCCGGGCGGGTGCGGTTCGCCGTGGTGGACATGTCGCCGCAGCGGCCCGTGCGGCTGGCCGCGGGCAGCGGCGACGACAAAGGGCGGGGGCTCGCCGTGGTCGCGGCGCTCGCCGACCGGTGGGACGTCGACCCGCTGCCGTGGGGGAAGCGGGTATGGGCCGACGTCGGGGAAGCGCCGCCGGTCGCGCGGTTGCCCTGGCCGCTGACCTATGGGGCTCCGCCCCAGCGGTAGGACAAAGGGGCGGCCATTACCCCCCGGAATTCGTCCTCCCCTCCTTATCCTGGCCGCATGAGTTCTGCGCACCGCTTCGACCGCGGACACACCGACGACCTGATGTCCTTCCTCGCGGCCAGCCCGTCGCCGTACCACGCGGTGGCGAGCACTGCGGAGCGGCTGGAGAAGGCCGGGTTCCGGCGGGTGGCGGAGACCGACGCGTGGGATGCCACGGCCGGGGGGAAGTTCGTGACGCGCGGTGGCGCGATCATCGCCTGGTACGTGCCCGAGGGCGCGACGCCCTCGACGCCGTTCCGCATCGTCGGCGCGCACACCGACTCGCCCAACCTGCGCGTGAAGCCCGTGCCCGACACCGGCGCGCTGGGCTGGCGGCAGGTCGCCGTGGAGATCTACGGCGGGACGCTGCTCAACACCTGGCTCGACCGCGACCTCGGCCTGTCCGGGCGGGTCACCCTGCGGGACGGCAGCGACCACCTCGTCAACGTCGACCGGCCCCTGCTGCGCGTGCCCCAGCTCGCCATCCACCTCGACCGCGGCGTCAACAGCGAAGGGCTCAAGCTCGACGCGCAGCGCCACATGACGCCCTTGTGGGGCCTCGGCGAGGCGCGCGAGGGCGACCTCGTCCGCTTCGTGGCGCAGGAGAGCGACCTGCCGGCCGAGGAGATCGCCGGCTGGGACCTGATGACGCACAGCGTCGAACCGCCCGCCTACCTCGGCCGCGACCGCGAGCTGCTGGCCGGGCCGCGCATGGACAACCTGCTGTCCGTGCACGCCGCGACGGCCGCCCTGATCGCCGCGGCGGCCGCCGGCCCCGGCCACATCCCCGTGCTCGCCGCCTTCGACCACGAGGAGAACGGCAGCCAGTCCGACACCGGCGCCGAGGGCCCCCTGCTGGGCACCGTGCTGGAGCGGTCCGTGCTCGCCCGCGGCGGTACGTACGAGGACCGGGCCCGCGCCCTGGCCGCGTCCGTCTGCCTGTCCTCCGACACCGGCCACGCCGTGCACCCCAACTACCCCGAGCGGCACGACCCCGGCCACCACCCGGTGCCCAACGGCGGCCCCATCCTGAAGGTGAACGTCAACCAGCGGTACGCCACCGACGGACGCGGCCGGGCGGTGTGGGCCTCGGCCTGCGAGCGGGCCGGCGTGCCCTGGCAGACGTTCGTCTCCAACAACTCCATGCCCTGCGGCACGACCATCGGCCCCATCACCGCCGCCCGCCACGGCATCACCACCGTCGACATCGGCGTGGCCTGCCTGTCGATGCACTCCGCCCGCGAACTGTGCGGCGCCGACGACCCGTACCTGCTGGCCTCCGCCCTGGCCGCCTTTCTGGAGGACTGACCGTCCGACAGCCTGATATACAGCCCCCGGAACCAGCGCACCACTGACCCCGGGGAAACCACCATGACCACCCGCAGCCTTCGGATCGCCGTCGCCGCCCTCACCGCGACCGCCGCCCTCACCCTCACCGCGTGCGGCGGCGGCGATACGAAGAAGGAGCAGTCCGCCCCGGCGTCCGCCGGCGCCGAGGAGAACAGCGACGCGGGCACGGACGGCACCGCCGACAGCAACGACGGGACCGACAGCGACGGGGGCACCGACGACAGCGGCGAGGAGCAGGCCACGGCGGACAAGGGCGACGCCTGCGCCCCCGACGCGGTGAAGGTCGAGGTCCGGCAGGTGTCCTCGCCCGCCCGGCACGTCGTGCTGGTGGCGACCAACACCTCGTCGACGCTCTGCTACGCCTACGGCTTCCCGTTCCTGCGCTTCGACCAGGACCAGGCGTCGGCCGCCGCCGTCGAGGAGAGCCGCACCCAGGACCGCACCGCGCTCAAGCCGGGCAAGTCCGCGTACGCGGGTGTGCTCACGTCGGCGACCGACGGCTCGGGCGGGCCGGGCCGGGACGTGAAGGAACTGTCCGTCACCTTCCAGAACGCGAAGGGCGAGCCGGTCGGCACGCCGGCCCGCGTCCCCGCGCCCGGCGGGAAGCTGCACGTGGACGACACGGCCCGGACCTCGTACTGGGTGTACGACGAATCCGCCGCCCTGAAGTTCTAGCCCGGGAGTTCCGGCCCGGACGTTCCAGCCCGGACCGGCGGGGTAGCCGCACCTGTGCCCAGCCGGCCAGGCCGGCGACCTACGCCGAACTCCGGGAGGCAACCCATGGGCATGGGATGGTGCATTGGTCTGATCGCCGCGGGCGGGATCCTGACGTTCGCCGTCGACTGGAAAGCCGACGGCGTGAACGTCCCCCTGGTGGGGCTGATCCTCATGGCGGCCGGTTTCCTCGGCCTGAGCGCCTACGTGACCGTCTTCAAGCGCCGCCGCATGCAGCCCCCGCCCCCGGCGGCCCCCGTCGTGGAGGAGGACCACCGGTTCGTCCGGTGACCGGACCCCAGGAGCGCGGTCAGCCGTCCAGGCCCGCCAGCACCAGCGGCAGCCGGGCGGCGCCGCCCGCCACGACCCGGACCGGGACGCCCCAGTCCTGCTGGTGCACATGGCAGGCCGGGTATTCGTTGTCCGGGTCGTCGTCGCAGGAGGCGGCCATGGCCGAGACGTGCAGCACGCCCTCGGTCACGCCGTCCGCCAGCACCAGGTCACGGCCGAGATCCGTGCCCTGGCCCGCGCCCTCGGCCAGCAGCTCCGGCGGCGTCGAGCTGACGAGCAGCCGCGTCGAGGGGCCGTACCGCGTGTCGAGCTTCTGGCCCGCCGGGGCCTGGAACACCACGTCGAGCCGGAGGGCGCCGGGGGCGACCTCCGTGGCCTCGCGCTGCGTCCGGTGCGCCACGGCGTCGACGCGCACGGCCTCCTCCGGCAGGCGCAGCCGCGTCAGCCGGTGCCGGGCCGATTCGACGACCACGATGTCGTCGCCCACGAGGACCGCGCCGGACGGCTCGCGCAGGTCGGTGGCGAGCGTGCTGACCTGGCCGGTGGCCGGGTCGTAGCGGCGCAGGGCGTGGTTGTACGTGTCGGAGACGGCGACGGAGCCGTCGGGCAGCACGGTCACGCCGAGGGGGTGCTGCAACAGGGCCTGCGCGGCGTCGCCGTCGCGGTGGCCGAAGTCGAACAGGCCGGCACCGACGGCCGTGCGGACGGCGAAGCCGTCGCCGTCGCGCTCGACGTAGCGGAGGGCGGACGTCTCGGAGTCGGCGAGCCAGAGGCGGTCGCCGCCGGAGGCGAGGCCGGAGGGCTGGGCGAACCAGGCGTCGGCGGCGGGGCCGTCGACGAGGCCCTCGTTGGTGGTGCCGGCCGCGGCGGTGACGGTGCCGGTCCGCGGGTCGTACGTCCACAGCTGGTGGACGCCGGCCATGGCGATCCACAGCCGGTCGGCGAACCAGGCGACGTCCCAGGGGGACGACAGGTCGACCTCGCGGGCGGGCCCGGAGGTGGGCGAACCCTGCCACCACTGGCGGCCCGTGCCGGCCAGGGTGGTGACCTCGCCGGTGGCGGGGTCGTACGCACGCAGGGCGTGGTTGACGGTGTCGGCGACGGCGACCGTGCCGTCGGGCAGCAGCGCCAGGCCCTGGGGCTCGCTGAAGCGGGCCTTCTCGGCGGGCCCGTCGGTCAAGCCGCGCTCGCCGGTGCCGATGCGGCGGACGACGGTCTCGCCGTCGGCGGCGAGCTCGACGAGGGCGTGCCGGGTGGAGTCGGAGACGAGGAAGGTGCCGCCGGGCAGCAGCAGGGCCTTGCCGGGGAAGCGCAGGTCGGTGGCGGCGGGCTCCGGCGGGACGTAGGGGCCGTCGCCGCGGTGCAGCGTGCCCTTGGCGGCGTGCGTGGCCTCCAGCTCGCCGACCAGGCGTTCCAGGGCGTGGGCGTGGCCCTCGCCGGCGTGCTGGGCGACGACGTAGCCCTCGGGGTCGATCACGACGAGGGTGGGCCAGGCGCGGACGGCGTACTGCTTCCAGGTGGCGAGCTCGGGGTCGTCGAGGACGGGGTGCTCGACGCCGTAGCGCTCGACGGCGTCGACGACGGCCCGGTGGTCGGCCTCGTGCACGAACTTCGGCGAGTGCACGCCGATGATCACGACGGTGTCGCGGTGGGCCTCCTCCAGCTCGCGCAGCTCGTCGAGGACGTGCAGGCAGTTCACGCAGCAGAACGTCCAGAAGTCGAGGATGACGATGCGGCCCCGCAGGTCCGCGAGCGTGAGGTCCTTGCCACCGGTGTTGAGCCAGCCGCCCTTGCCGATGAGCTCGGGGGCGCGGACGCGTGCGTGTGCAGCCATGTCCCCATCCAACATCAGGGGCGTCGGCGTCTCTTCCCGTGTCTCGCCGACCGGACGATCAGCGTCTCAAGAAGCGGTCCACGCGGTCTACGGGTGCTTCAGCACACGGTCCTTCAGCGCCGGGAACTCCTCCCGGGTGCGGGCCACGGCTGCCGGGTCGATCTCCGCCGTGAGGACCTCCTCGTCCGGGCCGGCCTCGGCGATCACCTCGCCCCACGGGCCGACGACGATGCTGTGGCCGGCCTGGGGGGTGCCGCCGTGGGTGCCGGCGGTGCCGCAGGCGAGGACGTACGCCTGGTTCTCGACGGCGCGGGCACGGGCGAGCAGCGTCCAGTGCTCGCGGCGCCGCTCGGGCCAGCCCGCGGGGAGCACGAAGGCGTGCGCGCCGGCGTCGGTGAGGGCCCGGAAGAGCTCGGGGAACCGCAGGTCGTAGCAGGTGGCGAGGCCGGCGGTGAGGCCGGGCAGGCCCACGGTGACGGGCTCGGTGCCCGCGGACATGAGGACGGCCTCGCCGCGGTCGAAACCGAATCGGTGGATCTTCCGGTACGTGGCGGTGAGCGCGCCGTCGGGCGAGAAGACGAGGGAGGTGTTGTAGAGGGCACCGGCGGCGTCGCGTTCGACGACGGAGCCGGCGTGCAGCCAGACCGCCGCGTCGCGGGCGGCGGCGGACATCGCGGCGGCGGTGGGGCCGTCGAGGGGTTCGGCGCCGTCGGCGAAGCGGTCGAAGGCGAAGGCGCCGACGGTCCACAGTTCGGGCAGGACGACGAGACCGGCTCCGCGCTGGGCGCGGACCAGGGCGGCGGCGCGTTCACGGCGCGCGGCGACGGGTTCCTCGTCCCGCACACCCAACTGGATCA
Source organism: Streptomyces mashuensis (assembly GCF_014654785.1). Classification (GTDB taxonomy): domain Bacteria; phylum Actinomycetota; class Actinomycetes; order Streptomycetales; family Streptomycetaceae; genus Streptomyces; species Streptomyces mashuensis. The sequence goes on along the minus strand of NZ_BNBD01000004.1, from coordinate 300,868 downwards.
ACGAGGCGCGCACAGTACCACCACTCTCCGCATGCGTCACACGAAACCTCTGCCGGGGCGACCGTCGGCAGCGTAACTTAGCGGTGGAGAACCCCGACAGCACATGCCACGCACCCACTCGCCGCACCGCACCGCCCGAGGGATCCGCCCGTGACAGTCCACCCCAGCCTGCAGCCCGCGATCGACGCCTGGACCCATTCCGTCGAATCCGTCAACGAATTGGTCAAGCCGCTCGCCGAGAGCGACTGGAACCGGGCCACGGAGTGCCCGGGGTGGTCAGTGCGCGACGTGGTCTCCCACATCATCGGCGTCGAGTGCGAAATGCTGGGCGAACCACGGCCCATTCACACGCTGCCGCGCGATCTCCGCCATGTCACCGACGAGTTCTCGCGCTACATCGAGGTGCAGGTGGACGTGCGGCGCTGCCACACGGCGCTGGAGATGACGTCGGAGCTGGAGTACACGATCATCCGGCGATCGCGGCAGCTGCGGAACGAGTCGCGGCCCCCGCACACACGGGTGCGCTGGCCGCTGGGCAGCGGCCACGAGCAGACGCTCGAACGGTCGCTCGTCACCCGGGCCTTCGACGTGTGGGTGCACGAACAGGACCTGCGCCGGGCGCTGGGCGTGCCGGGCAACCTGGACTCGCCGGCAGCCGTGCTGGCCCGCGACCACCTGCTGCGCGCGCTGCCGCGCGTGGTGGCCAAGGACGCGGCGGCGCGCGAGGGTTCGGTGATCGTCTTCGATGTGCACGGCCCGCTGGAGTTCCTGCGCACGGTCCGGGTGGGCCCGCGCGGCACGGCCACGGTGGACAGCACGGTGTCGCTGGGCCCGACGGTGACGCTGGCGCTGGACTGGGAGACGTACGCGCGCCTGGCGTGCGGCCGGGTGCGGCCCGCGGCGGTGCGGGACCGCCTCAAGGTGGAGGGCGACGAGGGGCTGGCGCAGGCGGTCCTGGACGTCTTCGCGGTCACGCCCTGAGCCCTCTGAGCCCTCTGAGCCCTCTGAGCCCCCGGGGGCTCACGCCGTGAGGTCGCCCTGGTTCACCGGTACGTGCACGGTCTCCACCCGTGACGCCACGACGCGTTCCCGTTCGCGCTGCGAGGCGCGTCCGCGCAGCCGCAGGATCTGCGAGAGGCCCACGGCCTGGAGGACGAAGACGGAGGCGAACGCCAGGCGGTAGTTGTCGCCGGTGGCGTCCAGGAGGAGGCCGACGGCCAGCAGCGTGGTGATGGTGGCGACGAAGCCGCCCATGTTGACGATGCCGGAGGCGGTGCCCTGCCGTTCCGGCGGGTTGGCGGGCCGGGCGAAGTCGAAGCCGACCATCGACGACGGGCCGCAGGCGCCCAGCACCACGCACAGCGTCACCAGCAACCACAGCGGCGCGTGGCCGGGCCAGACGAGGACCGCCGCCCAGAGCAGGGCCGTCGCGGTGAGGGTGCCCAGCACCAGCGGGAGGCGGGCGGCGTGGTGGCGGGCCACGATCTGCCCGTAGACGAGGCCGACGACCATGCTGACGAGCACGACGAGGGTGAGCAGCGTGCCGGCGGTGTCGAGGGACAGGCCCTGCGCCTCCACCAGGAACGGCATGCCCCACAGCAGCAGGAAGACCAGGACGGGGAACTGCGTGGTGAAGTGCGCCCACAGGCCCAGCCGGGTGCCGGGTTCCCTCCAGGCGCGGACGACCTGCTGCCGGACGAAGCCCTTGCCGGGGCGGGGGCCGGGCGCGGGTGCGTGGCCGTCGGGGTGGTCCTGGAGGAAGAGCAGGGCCAGCAGGAGCACCAGCAGCCCGGCGGCGGCGCTGCCGCCGAAGGTGGCGGTCCACCCGGCGTCGTGCAGCAGCCGGGCCAGGACGACGGTGGAGACGAGGTTGCCGCCCATCCCGATGAGCGCGGCCACCTGGGCGATGAGGGGCCCGGTGCGGGCGGGGAACCAGCGGGCGCCCAGCCGCAGCACGCTGATGAACGTCATCGCGTCGCCCAGGCCCAGCAGGGCCCGGCAGGCGAGGGCGGCGGCGTAGGAGTGGCTGAGGGCGAACCCGGCCTGCCCGGCGGTGAACAGGGCGGCGCCCAGGGCGAGCACCGTACGGGTGCCCAGCCGGTCGACCATGAGGCCGACGGGTATCTGCATGCCGGCGTAGACCAGCAACTGGAGTATGGAGAAGGTGGACAGCGCGGAGGCGCCGATGCCGAAGCGCTCGGCGGCGTCCAGGCCGGCCACGCCCAGGCTGGTGCGGAAGATGATGGCGACGAAGTAGACGGCGACGCCCACGCCCCAGACGGCCACCGCCCGGCGGCCGCCGGGCGGGTCGCCGGGCAGGGTGGCGCAGCCGCTCGGTCCGGCTGAGCTCATCGGATGTCCCCCCGGGCGAGGTTGCTGAACCGGTGGATGTGCCGGTCCACGGCGGCGGTGGCCGCCCCGGCGTCCCCGGAGCGCAGCGCTTCGAGGATCTCGGTGTGTTCGGCGATGCTCCGCGCGATGCGGTCGGGGTGGGCGTGCAGCACGGCGACGCCCATGCGCAGCTGCCGGTCGCGGAGCTGCTCGTAGAGGCCGGCGAGGATGCGGTTGCCGGCGTTGCGCACGATCTCGGCGTGGAACGCTCGGTCGCTGTCGGACACGGCCGCGAGGTCGCCCGCCTCCGCCTGCCGTCTCATCGTCTCGACGTGCTCCTCCAGGCGGGCGATCAGGGCCGGGGAGGCCGGGACGGCCTTGCCCGCGGCGTGCTTCTCCACCAGCAGCCGCGTCTCCACCACGTCCGCGATCTCCTGCGCGTCCACGGCGAGCACGAGCGCCCCCTTCTTGGGGTACAGCTTGAGGAGTCCCTCCCCCTCCAGCCGCAGCAGCGCCTCGCGGACCGGGGTGCGGGAGACGCCCACGGCCTGGGCGACATCACCCTCCGTCAGCAGGGTGCCGCCGGCGTAACGCCGGTGCAGTACGGCCTCCTTGACGTGCGCGTACGCGCGGTCGGCGGCGGCGGGGCGGGGGGTGCGGACGGCGGGGGCGGTCGGCATGCGCACAGCATAGATACAACACGGACGGCTGATGAGAGGCCGTCCGCCATACGGACGGCCCGACGGACGGCCCGCGGCGGCCCGCGGACGGCCTGCCCGGTGCCGGTTCTCCGTCAGTCCTCGTCGACGGGCGTGATGAGGACGAACCGCAGGTCCTGACGCTGGATGGGGAGCAGGACGTGGCTCGTCACCCGGATCTCCCTGTGGTCGTGGTACGGCAGGCACAGCCGGAAGACGTGGCCGTCGCGGTGCTCGACCACGTCGTGCTCCTCGGCCCAGATGCGGCGGCAGTCGGCGTCCGCGTCGAGGATCTCGGCGACGAGCGCGCGCAGTTCGGCGTTGCCCGGGTCGCTGTTGGCGGCCACGCGCAGCATGGCCAGGTAGACGCGGGCGCAGCTGTCATCCCAGTCGAGCATCTGCTCGCGGGCCTCGGGGTGCAGCAGCGCCCAGCGCATGAGGTTGGGGCGGGGGCGCAGCACCCAGGGGAACCAGGCGCCCATGAGGGCGTTGGCGGCGACGATGTTCCAGGCACCGTCGGAGAGGTAGGCGGGGCAGCCGACCTGGCGTTCGAGCAGGGTGCGGACGCCGGCGGGGAGGCCGGGGGCGGGGGGTGCGGCGGGGGTGCGGCCGGTCTCGGGGGGTCTGCGGCCGCTGACGGCGAGGAAGAGGGTGAGGGTCTCGGCCTCGCTCAGCCGCAGGGCGCGGGCCACGCGCAGCAGGAAGCCCTCGGAGAAGTCGTGCCGGCGGCCGGCCTCCAGGGCGCGGTACCAGCCCTCGCTGACGCCGGTCAGCCGGGCCACGTGCCGCTGGGAGAGGCGGCGGCCGGGGCGGGGCGACACGCCGCGCAGCTCGGGAACCGTCCGGGCGTCGACGCGGGCCCGCCAGGCGCGGAGCAGACGGCTGATGGACTCGCCGTCCGCGTGGCCGTGGTCGCCGCCGTGGTCGTGGTCACCGCCGGGGTCGTGGCCGTCCTCGCGGTCCACCGCGGCCTCCTGATGGCCTTCCGATCCGACACTGCAAGTGTCGGTCATTCTTCAGTAAATTGCCCAGACGGGCCATTCCACCCGTGCCGGTGGCGGGCCCGAGGCCGCTCAGCACACGGCGCGGGGCCCGGACGTCCTGGCCGCTCCTCACGGGAGGGGGGTGAGGAGGGGGAGCGTCCGGGCCCCGCGCCGCGTGCGCCCGTACGGGCGGCAGCCGGGGGCTCAGCCCCAGGTCACCAGGCGCCGCTGCGGGTCCTCCAGGACCGCCGCGATGTCGGCGAGGACCTTGGAGCCCAGTTCGCCGTCGACGAGGCGGTGGTCGAAGGACAGCGCGAGCGTGGTGACGTGGCGCGGCTTGACCTTGCCCTTGTGCACCCACGGCTGGAGCTTGATGGCGCCCACCGCCAGGATCGCCGACTCGCCGGGGTTGAGGATGGGCGTGCCGGTGTCGACGCCGAAGACGCCGACGTTGGTGATGGTGACGGTGCCGCCGCTCATGTCCGCCGGGCTCGTCTTCCCCTCCCGCGCGGTCGCCACCAGGTCCGCCAGCGCCTGCGACAGCTCGGGGAGCGTCTTGGCGTGGGCGTCCTTGATGTTCGGCACGATGAGGCCGCGCGGCGTGGCGGCGGCGATGCCCAGGTTCACGTAGTGCTTGAGGACGATCTCCTGGTTCTCCTCGTCCCACGACGCGTTGACGTCCGGGTTGCGGCGGATGGCCGTCAGGAGCGCCTTGGCGACGATGAGCAGCGGGTTGACCCGCAGGCCGGCCATGTCCGGGTCGGCCTTGAGCTTCTCCACCAGCTTCATGGTGCGCGTGACGTCGACGGTGACGAACTCCGTCACGTGCGGCGCGGTGAACGCGCTGGCCACCATCGCCTGCGCGGTCGCCTTGCGCACGCCCTTGACGGGGATGCGGGTCTCGCGGGCGCCGGCCGGGACCGCCACGGGGCCCTGCGGCGCGGCCTCGGGGGCGACGGGAGCGGCGGGTGCTTCGGGTGCGACAGGGGCGGCGGCTGCCGGGGCGGCCGTCAGCGCCGTGGCCGCCGCGTGCACGTCGTCGCGGGTGACGACGCCGTCGGGGCCGGTGGGGGTGACGGACGCCAGGTCGATGCCCAGGTCCTTGGCGAGCTTGCGCACCGGCGGCTTGGCCAGCGGCCGGGCCGCGGCGGGCGCCGCCGGGGCGGCGGGTGCGGGCACGCGCGGCGCGCACGGCACGGCGGCCGCCGGGGCGGGCGCCGGCGCGTGGCCGTTGAGCTCCGCCTGGAGGGCGGCGGCCACGGGGGCGGGCGCGGACGCCTCGGGGCGGGCCTTGCGGGGCCGGCGCTTGGTGGACGAGGGCGCGGCGCCGTAGCCGACGAGGACGGCCTGGCGGCCCTGGGCGGGCTCCTCCTCGCCCTCGGCGGGCAGGGCGGGGGCGGCCTGGGCGGTGCTCTCCGCGTGCGCGGCGGTCGAGGCCGGGGCCTCCTCCGCGGGCCCCGCCTCCGGCCGGGTGTCCACGGAGATGATCACCTGGCCCACGTCGACGGTGGTGCCCTCGGGGAAGCGCAGCTCGTGCACGACGCCGTCGTAGGGGATGGGGAGTTCGACGGCCGCCTTGGCCGTCTCCACCTCGCACACCACCTGTCCGTCGGAGACGGTGTCGCCCGGCTGGACGTACCACTTGAGGATCTCGGCCTCGGTGAGTCCCTCGCCCACGTCGGGCATCTTGAACTCGCGGAAGCGCTCGGTGTTCGCGGTCATGGTCACGCCTCTCCTCGGGTCCCCTAGTACGCCAGCGCGCGGTCGACGGAGTCGAGCACGCGGTCCAGGCCGGGCAGGTACTCGTCCTCCAGCCGGGACGGCGGGTAGGGCGCGTGGTAGCCGCCGACCCGCAGGACGGGGGCCTCCAGGTGGTAGAAGCAGCGCTCGGTGATGCGCGCGGCGATCTCCGCGCCCGAGCCGAAGAAGACCGGCGCCTCGTGCACGACGACCAGGCGGCGGGTCTTCTCCACGGACCGCTGGATCGCGTCGAAGTCGATGGGCGAGACCGACCGCAGGTCCAGGACCTCCAGCGACTTGCCCTCCTCCGCGGCGGCCGCGGCGGCCTCCAGGCAGGTCTTGACCATCGGGCCGTACGCGACGAGCGTCAGGTCGGTGCCCTCGCGGACCGTGCGGGCGGCGTGCAGCGGGCCCGGGATGGCGGCCGTGTCGACCTCGGAGCGGTCGTGGTAGCGGCGCTTGGGCTCGAAGTAGATGACCGGGTCGTCGCTCTGGATGGCCTGCTGGAGCATCCAGTAGGCGTCCGAGGCGTTCGACGGCGTGACCACCTTCAGGCCCGCGACGTGCGCGAACAGCGCCTCGGGCGACTCGCTGTGGTGCTCGACGGCGCCGATCGCGCCGCCGTAGGGGATGCGGATGACGACGGGCAGCTTGACCTTGCCGAGCGCCCGCGCGTGCATCTTGGCGAGCTGCGTGACGATCTGGTCGTACGCGGGGAACACGAAGCCGTCGAACTGGATCTCGACGACGGGACGGTAGCCGCGCAGGGCCATGCCGATGGCGGTGCCGACGATGCCGGACTCGGCCAGCGGCGTGTCGATCACGCGGTTCTCGCCGAAGTCCTTCTGCAGCCCGTCCGTGACGCGGAAGACGCCGCCGAGCTTGCCGACGTCCTCACCCATGATCAGGACCTTGGGGTCGTTCTCGAGGGCGGTGCGCAGGGAGGCGTTGATCGCCTTGGCGATCGAGAGCTTCTCGGTGCTCATGTCAGTTGCTCTCCTCGTCGGCGAACGAAGCCTGGTACGCGGCGAACTGCGCGCGCTCCTCGTCGACGAGGGCGTGCCCGTCGGCGTAGGTGTGCTCGAACATCGCCAGGGGTTCCGGGTCGGGCATGGTGCGCACGGTGTCGCGCACACGCTTGGCCAGGGCGTCGCTCTCCGCCTCCAGGGCGGTGAAGAACGCCTCGTCGGCCAGGCCCTCCTTCTCCAGGTGGGCGCGGAGCCGCAGGATCGGGTCCTTGGCCTCCCACAGCTCGCGCTCCTCGTCGCGCCGGTAGCGCGTGGGGTCGTCCGAGGTGGTGTGGGCGCCCATGCGGTAGGTGTACGCCTCGACGAGCATCGGGCCCTGGCCCGTGCGGGCGCGCTCCAGCGCGGCCCGGGTGACGGCGAGCACGGCCAGCACGTCGTTGCCGTCCACCCGCACGCCGGGGAAGCCGTAGCCCTGGGCGCGCTGGTAGAGCGGGACGCGGGTCTGCCGCTCGGTGGGCTCCGAGATCGCCCACTGGTTGTTCTGGCAGAAGAACACCACGGGGGCGTTGTAGACGGCGGCGAAGGTGAACGCCTCCGCCACGTCGCCCTGGGAGGAGGCGCCGTCGCCGAAGTAGGCCACGACCGCGGAGTCCGTGCCGTCCATGGCCGCGCCCATGGCGTAGCCGGTGGCGTGCAGCGCCTGCGAGCCGATGACGATCGTGTACAGGTGGAAGTTGTTCTCGTTGGGGTCCCAGCCGCCGTTGTTCACGCCGCGGAACATCCCCAGCAGGTTCACCGGGTCGACGCCGCGGCACCAGGCCACGCCGTGCTCACGGTAGGTGGGGAAGACGTAGTCGTCGTCGCGGGTCGCCCGGCCCGAGCCGATCTGCGCGGCCTCCTGGCCCAGCAGGGAGGCCCACAGGCCCAGTTCGCCCTGGCGCTGCAGGGTGGTGGCCTCGCCGTCGAAGCGGCGGGTCAGCACCATGTCCCGGTACAGGCCGCGGAGTTCCCCGGGCGTCAGGTCGATGGCGTAGTCCGGGTGCTCCACCCGGTCGCCCTCCGGCGTCAGCAGCTGTACGAGCTCCGGCTCACTGCCGGTCGCCTTCTTGGCGCCGGCGCGCTTGCCGCTGCTGCGGCGCGGCTTGCGCGCGGCAGTGCTGTCCACGGTCACGTGTCGCTCCTCCGTCTGTCCGGCCCCCGGGGTCGCCGGCGGCCGGAGGGGGTCCCTCCGCCGTGAGGCGAGGGGAGGCTCGCCCGCTCCCCGACGGCACACGGGGTGGGTGTGCCGAGGCCGGAACCGGGCGTGACAGTGCCCCGGCGAATGGCCTGCAATAAGCACGTTACCCAGTACTCCGCATTCCTGCGAAACCCTGCTTGACCTGCGATTTTGCTTGGATTTCCAAGTAAATCGAGAAAGCCGGGTCACGGTGGGTGCCAATGCACTGGTCAGCGCCTTGCGAGCCGCCGGAACGGGGGCACGTTATCCCGGAGGACAAGGGCGGGGGAAGGGTTGATGTGTGAGACTGTGACTGTGCGCGAACAGGGAAAAATCACGGTATTTCTGCTCGATGACCACGAAGTCGTGCGCCGTGGCGTGCACGAGCTGCTCTCCGGAGAGCCCGGGATCGAGGTCGTGGGCGAGGCCGGGACGGTCGCCGACGCCCTGGTCCGCATTCCCGCGACACGGCCCGACGTGGCCGTACTGGACGTTCGCCTTCCGGATGGCAGCGGAGTGGAAGTCTGCCGCGAGATCCGATCGCAGGACGAGAACATCAAATGCCTGATGCTCACCTCCTACGCCGATGACGAGGCCCTTTTCGACGCCATCATGGCCGGGGCCGCCGGATACGTACTCAAGGCCATCCGCGGCAACGAGCTCCTCACCGCCGTACGGGACGTCGCCGCCGGCAGATCCCTGCTCGACCCGGTGGCCACCGCGCGCGTCCTGGAACGCCTCCGTGACGGCCGCGGCGCCCGCGGCGACGACCGGCTGGCCACCCTCACCGACCAGGAGCGCCGCATCCTCGACCTGATCGGCGAGGGCCTCACCAACCGCGCGATCGGCGAACGGCTCCACCTCGCCGAGAAGACGATCAAGAACTATGTCTCCAGCCTGCTGTCCAAGCTGGGCATGGAGCGCCGCTCCCAGGCCGCGGCCTACGTCGCCCGCCGCCAGGCCGAGCAGCGCGGGCCGGCCCACTGAGACCCGCGGACACCCCCTACGGGACCAACGTCCCGCCCCACCCGGGCCCTGCTGCCCTACGGCGCGGACCGGCCCCGGTGCACAGTGAGGCCATGCCCACCGCGCCGCCCGGCCTCCCCGACCCGTCCTTCGCCACGGACGCGTACGCCCTCGGTCTGCTCGCCCGCTCCCCCTACGGGCGGATCTCCGTCAGCATGCGTGCGCTGCCCTTCGTCACCGTGGCCCGGCACGTCGTACGGGACGGGCGGGTGCTGCTGCGGCTGCACGGCGGCTTCGGCTACGCCGCCGCGTGCGACGGCAGCGTGGCCGCGTACGCCGCCGACAACCTCGCCGGGCGCACCGAGGGCGACGAGAGCGTGTGGACCGTCCAGTTCGTCGGCACGGCCCGCGCCCTCGAACCCGACGCGGCCGACCTGGAGCTCTTCGGCCGCGCCCCCACCACGGCCGACGGCGCGCCCTTCGTACCCGAATACCTGTGCATGGAACCCCAGTTCATCACCGTGCACCACCTCGAAGGCGTACCCGCGCGACAAGTCGCACACGCAGGGTGATCTAACATTTGGGGCGTGCCGCGCTCACTTGTCTCCCCCGCCCCGCCGGACGCCCCACCCGACCACGGCACGCTGCGCACCCTCCTGCGCCGCTACGAACGCGCCGGCGAGGTCGTCTCCTGCGAGACGCTCACCGAGGGTCTCCTCAACCGCGGCTACCGCCTCTCCACCACCCGCGGCCGCTTCTTCCTCAAGCACCACCTCGACGGCGACCGGGACACCATCGCGCGCCAGCACGACGCCACCCGCCGCCTGGACGTCCTCGGCCTGCCCGTCGCCCCGCCCGTCACCGACGCCGACGGCAACACCGTCACCGTCCTCGACGGCCGCTGCTACGCCCTCCACCCCTGGGTCGACGGCCGGCACCGCGACGGCGGCGAACTGACCCGCGCCCAGTGCCGCCGGCTGGGCGCGCTGCTGGGGCACGTGCACACGGGCCTGGAACGGGTCATGGAAGGGCCGGAGCGGGCCGTGCGGGGGCCTGTGGGGGGGCCCGGGGGGCCGGGGGCACCCGGAGCGCCCGGAGCGGGCCCGGAGGCCGGGGACGCCGCCGCCGACCCCGAGGACACCTTCGCGCTCATCGACGAGCTGCTGCGCCTCATCCGCCGCGGCCGCGCCGACCGGCCCCGCGACACGTTCGACGAGCTCGCCGAGCACCGCCTCGTCGAGCGCCGCGCCCTGCTGGAGCAGCACGCCCACCTCCGGCCCCCGCCCGCCGTCACCCCGGCCCGGGGCTGGGTGCACGGCGACTTCCACCCGCTCAACGTGCTGTACCGCGGCGGCGAACCCGCCGCGATCGTCGACTGGGACCGGCTGGGCGTGAAACCGCGCGCCGAGGAGGCCGTCCGGGCCGCCGTGATCTTCTTCGTCCGCCCCGACGGCACGCTGGACCTCGCCAAGGTCCGGTCGTACGCGCGCGCGTACCGGCGGGCGGCCGGAGCCGGCACGGACGAGATGGGCGCCGCGGTGCACCGGGTGTGGTGGGAGCGGCTCAACGACTTCTGGATGCTGCGCTGGCGCTACCAGCGCGGCGACCACCGCGCCGACCCCGGCTTCCCCGCGTCGGCGGCGCTGGCGGTGTGGTGGACGCGCTCGTACGAACGGGTGCGCGAGGCGTTCACCGACTGAGCACGTACGCGCAGAGGGCGCGCCCCCTGGTGGGGGCGCGCCCTCTGCGCGTGGTGCGACGGTGCGTCAGCCGGTGGGGCCCTGCACGGTGTTGCCGGCGGTGGTGGTGCCGGTGTTACCGGTGTTGCCACCGGAGTTGCCGCCGGAGGTGGGGGGCTGCGTCGGGTTCTTCGGGTCGTCCGTCGGCTGCTTGGTCGGGCCCGTGGTGGGCTCGGTCGGGTTCGACGGGCCGGTCGACGGCTCGTGCGAGGGCTTCTGCGAGTGCCCGCGCGTCGGGTTCGGGTCCGGGTCGCTGTTCCAGTCGGAGTCCGAGTCCCGCTCGCCGTTGTCCGTACCCGCCGTGCTGCCGTGACCCGGCGACGGGTTGCCCGACTTCTTGGGCCCCTTGGACGGTTCGGCGCTGGGGGAGGTGCTGGGCGAGACCGACGTCTTGGGGGTGCCGGTCTTGCCACCGGTGTCGTTGCCCATGCCCTTTACGACGAACGCCACGCCCGCCGCCACGACCACGAGCACCGCCACCACGGCCAGCCAGAGCTTGCCCTTGCCGCCGCCGTTGCCGTTGCCGCCGTGACCGCCGCCGTAGCCGGGGTCGCCGCCGTAACCGCCGCCGCCGGGGCCGCCGGCCGCGGGGCCGGGGCGCTGCGGCACGGCGCGCTGCTGCGCGGTGCCGGGGCCGTGCTGGGCGCGCGGCATCGCCGTGGTGGCGGCCATGCCGCCCGCGCCCATGCCGCCGATCACCTGGGTGGCGGCGGTGGCCTCGTCGACCGGGCCGGTGTCCCAGCTGCCGGTGTGGCCGCCCTGGTTGTGCAGCATCTCCAGCGCGTACTGCACCAGGCCGCGCATCTCCTCGGCGCTCTGGAACCGGTCGTCCGGGTCCTTGGCGAGGGAGCGCATGACGAGCCCGTCCAGCTCCGGCGGCACCGACTGGAGCACCTGCGACGGCGGCACCGGGGTGTCCTGGACGTGCTGGTAGACCACCGACAGCGGCGTCTCGCCGGTGAAGGGCGGGCGCAGCGCCAGCAGTTCGTAGAGCAGGCAGCCGGTCGCGTACAGGTCGGAGCGGGCGTCGACGGTCTTGCCGAGGGCCTGCTCGGGCGACAGGTACTGCGGCGTGCCCATCACCATGCCGGTCTGCGTCATGGTCGACTGCGCGCCGTGCAGGGCACGGGCGATGCCGAAGTCCATGACCTTGACGGCGCCGGTGTTGGTGATGATGACGTTGGCCGGCTTGATGTCGCGGTGGACGATGCCGTGCGCGTGGCTGTAGGCCAGCGCCTCCAGCACGCCGGAGACGATGATCAGGGCCTGCTCGGGCGGCGGCGCCTCCGCGTTGAGCAGCAGGTCGCGAATGGTGCGGCCCTCGACCAGCTCCATGACGATGTACGGCACGACATTGCGGCCGACGGTGTCCTCGCCGGAGTCGTAGACCGCGACCACCGCGTGGTGGTTCAGGCCCGCGACCGACTGCGCCTCGCGGGTGAAGCGGGCCTTGGAGACGGGGTCCTCGGCCAGGTCGGCGCGGAGCAGCTTGACCGCGACCGTGCGGCCCAGGCGTACGTCCTCGGCGGCGAACACTTCGGCCATGCCGCCGCGGCCGAGCCGGTGGGTGAGGCGGTAGCGGCCGTCGCCGACCAGACCACCGTTGCTCCACATTTCAGGCACATCGGGCATTCCGCTCCCGTTGGCGTCAGGGTCGGACGGACCCTGGGCGCTCTGCGTCTGTGCCATCAGTCCTCGCCGTCGTGTCTGGCCGCTTCGCGTGGGAGGCGATTGCGCGGGGGAATGTCGATGTAGCTATCTTCCGCTAGGGCACGGTACAGCCTTCACGCCGCGCGCCGGTCCGGGATGGACCGGCTATCAAACCCGTACCGGCACGAGCAAGGCAAATCCCGTGACGGCTTGTCGCGCATCCGGTCACGGAACGGGCACGCGGCTTGACGTGCCCGTGGCCTGCGGCAGACTTGGCCGGGATACATCAAGAACATCAGAAGAACGTGCTCCACCAGAAGAACACGATCGGACCTTCGTCCGGGACCTCCGGCCCCGGTTCGCGAGGACGAACCGCCCGCCGAAACGATCCGGGCGGACCGTACGCCAGGCAGTGCGCCGAGGGGGAAGTAACACCATGAGCCAGGACGGCGCGCAGGGCCGTTACGCGGGACGATCCGTCGGAGGCGGCCGCTACCAGCTCCGCGGCCTGCTCGGCGAGGGCGGCATGGCCTCCGTGCACCTGGCCTACGACACGGTCCTCGACCGCCAGGTCGCCATCAAGACGCTGCACACCGAGCTCGGCCGGGAATCGTCGTTCCGCGAGCGCTTCCGCCGCGAGGCGCAGGCCGTGGCCAAGCTCACCCACACGAACATCGTCTCGGTGTTCGACACGGGCGAGGACGAGCTCGACGGCGCCACGATGCCGTACATCGTCATGGAGTACGTCGAGGGCCGCCCGCTGCGCTCCGTGCTCGACGAGGACGTGGCCCGGTTCGGCGCCATGCCCGCCGAGAAGGCGTTGAAGATCACATCGGACGTGCTCGCGGCGCTCGAGGTCAGCCACGAGATGGGGCTGGTCCACCGCGACATCAAGCCCGGCAACGTGATGATGACCAAGCGCGACGTGGTCAAGGTCATGGACTTCGGCATCGCCCGCGCCATGCAGTCCGGCGTGACCTCGATGACGCAGACCGGCATGGTCGTCGGCACGCCCCAGTACCTCTCCCCCGAGCAGGCGCTCGGCCGCGGCGTCGACGCCCGGTCCGACCTGTACTCGGTCGGCATCATGCTCTTCGAGCTGCTGACCGGCCGGCTGCCCTTCGACGCGGACTCGCCGCTGGCCATCGCCTACGCGCACGTCCAGGAGGAGCCGGTCGCGCCCTCCTCGATCAACCGCTCCATCCCGCCGGCCGTCGACGCGCTCGTGGCCCGGGCCCTGAAGAAGAACCCGAACGAGCGTTTCCCCAGCGCCGAGGCGATGCGCGGCGAGTGCGCACGCGTGGCGACCACGGCGCAGTCCGCGCCGCCGCCCACCATCGTCGAGGGCGCCCCGGCGCCCCGCAGCGGCGCGGGCGTGGGCTCCGCAGTCTTCCCGCCCGTCGACGGCCAGCGGCCCGCTCCGGGCCCCCAGGGCCTCCAGACGCCCTACCAGCCCCCCGTCGGACCCCCGACCCCCCAGGGGCCCTACAACGGCGGCTACGGGCCCTCCACGCCCCCTCCCGGCCCGTACCAGACCCCGTCCCCCACTCCGGCTTACCAGCCGGGGCCGAGCACACCCCCGCCGTACGCGTCCCCCTCGGGGCCGGGCGCCGGTGGGTCCGGCGGCTCCGGGAAGTCGAACAAGCCGGTGCTGATCGGCTCGGCGGTCGTCGCCGTGCTCGCGGTCATCGCCGTGATCGCCGCCGTGTCGCTGAACACCGGCAACAGCGACGACAACGACAACCGGGCCGTCGCGTCCCCCAGCCGCGGCGCGGTCACGGCGGCGCCCGGCGGCGGCAACGCCACCACGGGCGGCACCACCGGCGGCACGACGACGGGCGGCGGCGGCACCGGTGGCGGCTCCACGACCACCGGGGGCACCCAGTCGAAGGTCAAGATGGGCGACAAGACCAAGACCATCGACACGGAGAAGTGCACCAAGGCGTACGACAACTGGCAGGACAAGTCGAAGAAGAGCGCCCCGGACTTCAAGTTCCTCTACATCGACTCGGTGAAGTCCTGCCTGGTGGCGGCCGGCTGGAAGTACCGCATCGACTCGGTGAACGAGAACCTGTGGGGCAAGGGCACCGTCATGACGCAGCTGCCCGACTCCGGTGACGCGTTCGACCCGAAGACGGGCGAGTTCGTGCTGACGGTGTCGACGGGCGAGCCGGCGTCGTAAGGCGTACGTACACGCGAAGGGGCCGGTCACCCGGGTGGGGTGACCGGCCCCTTCACGCATGCGGCTCGCGCAGGACTACAGCAACGGGACTACAGGTACGGGCCCGAGCGGGCGCCGCCGTGCTGCTGGCCCTCGTGCCCGTCCTCGTTGAGCACACCGGCCGGCAGGGCCCGCCGCATCTGCTCCAGCTGGGCGCGCGCCGCCATCTGCTGGGCGAACAGCGTGGTCTGGATGCCGTGGAACAGGCCCTCCAGCCATCCGACCAACTGTGCCTGGGCAATGCGCAGTTCGGCCTCGGTGGGCAGGTTCTCGTCGGTGAACGGGAGCGAGAGCCGCTCCAGCTCCTCGACGAGCTCCGGCGCCAGGCCGTCCTCCAGCTCCTTGACCGAGCTGCGGTGGATCTCCTTCAGGCGGGCGCGGCTCGCCTCGTCCAGGGGGGCCGCCCGGACCTCCTCCAGCAGCTGCTTGATCATGCTGCCGATACGCATGACCTTCGCCGGCTGTTCCACCATCTCCGTCACCGGGACCTCGCGCGACTCGTCGTCGCCCTCCCCGCCGCCGGGGCTGGCGCTGCCGAGAGCCATGCCGTCCGGTCCGACGACCAGAACGTGCGGGCTCTCCTGCGACCGTTCATTCCTCGGCATATCCATGCCGCCATTCTCTCGCACAGGTGATTTCCCCCTGGTGATGCCCCCGTACACGTCTGATCCACCGCGGTGGTGTGCGGGGGCGCGTGCCCGTACGGGGGGCGCGTGCCGTACGGGGGCGCTGGCCCGTAAGGGGGGCGGGTCAGCCGCGGCGGAGCCGCAGCGCGAGGAACGCGAGCCCGAGGCCGGTGAGCACCATGCCGGTGCCCAGGGGCAGCACCCGCATGGCGCGGGCGGGGTGGCTCGCCGCGGTGCGCGACGCGCTGTGCTGCGCGTGCGCCGGGTAGTGGTACGGCCCGTACGGGGCGGAGGGCGCCGCGGCGGACGGGGAACTGTCGCCCTGGGACAGCCACGGGGCGTCCTGGGCGGCGGGGGACTCCTGCGGGCCGGGCGTGTCAGGGGTGGCCGGCGGGTTGCCGGGCAGCCGCGGGTCCTGGGTGTCCTCGGGGTCCTCGCCCTCGGCGGCCGTGAGGCCCAGGGGGCGTGCCGCGGGGCCGTGCGGCACCGGGGGGTGCCGGCGGGGCGCCTCGCGGTGGCTGCTCTTGCCGAGGCCGGCGCCGGGGTGGGTGGCCGGGTGGTGCGGTTCCCCGGCCGGCGGGGTGCCGCTCAGCCGGCCCGGTACGGGCGACGGCGGCGTGGAGGGGAAGACCGTGGTCGAGGGCGTGGCCGCCACGGGTGCGGGAGGCGGAGCCGTCGGCTCGCGCTGTTCCGCCCGTGCCGGCCACGGGGCTATGGACCACGGCGCTATCAGTGCCGACGACACCGCCAGGCCGAACAGGGTCGTCGCCCGGGACCGAGCGCCCATGTCGTATCGCCACCCTCCGCAACGCGTCACCCCCCACGTGTGACCCCCTACGGACACCCCAACCCTCACACGGGCACGCGGGTGCGGCGCGCTGGGCGGCCGGTCGGGTGACGCGGGCGGAGCAGCCCCCGCTCAGAAGGTGAGCAGGACCTTCCCCACGTGCGTGCTCTCCTCCAGCACCCGGTGGGCCTCCGGGGCCTCCCGTACGGGCAGCGTGCGGTCGACGACCGGCCGGACCCGGCCGCCGGCGATCAGCGGCCACACGTGCTCGCGCACGGCCGCCACGATCGCCGCCTTCTCCTCCAGGGGGCGGGCCCGCAGCGTCGTACCGGCGACCGCCGCCCGCTTGAGCATCAGCTTGGTCAGGTCGATCTCGGCCGTGCGGCCGCCCTGGAGACCGATGATGACGAGCCGTCCGTTGACGGCGAGCGCCTCGATGTTCTGCGCGAGGTACTTGGCGCCGATGATGTCGAGGACGACGTCGGCGCCGACGCCGCCGGTCACCTTGTGCAGCTCCTCGACGAAGTCCTGCTCGCGGTAGTCGATGAGGACGTCCGCGCCCAGTTCGCGGCAGCGCTCCAGCTTCTCGGGACCGCCCGCCGTGACGGCGACGCGCGCACCGACGGCCTTGCCCAGCTGGACGGCCATCGTGCCGATGCCGCTGCCGCCGCCGTGCACGAGCAGCGTCTCGCCGGGGCGCAGGTGCCCCACCATGAAGACGTTCGACCAGACCGTGGCCGTCACCTCGGGCAGGGCGGCCGCGGTGACGAGGTCGAGGCCCTCGGGCACGGGCAGCACCTGGCCGGCCGGTACGCACACCTTCTCGGCGTAGCCGCCGCCCGCCAGCAGGGCGCACACCTCGTCGCCGACCGCCCAGCCGCTGACGCCGGCGCCGAGGGCGGCGATGCGGCCGGACACCTCCAGGCCGGGGTAGGGGGAGGCGCCGGGCGGCGGGTCGTAGAACCCCTGCCGCTGCACCACGTCGGCACGGTTGACACCGGCCGCCACGACGTCGATCAGGACCTCCCCGGCGCCGGGCGCGGGGTCGGGGACCTCGGCCCACACCAGGGCCTCGGGGCCCCCGGGAACGGGAATGGTGATCGCATACATGCCGCGAGGCTACTCCCACTCCCCGTCCGGGAGCGGGCGGGCGCGGACGATGGTGATCAGCCGGTCCGTGGCCTGGAGGGGGCCGGCCTGCGGGTCGTCGTACGGCAGGAGGCGGTGGCCGCGCAGCACCGACACCACCAGGTCGTCGACCTCGCGCACGCCGAGGCCCACCTCCGCCTTGACGACGGGGCGTTCGACGAGGTCGAGGCCGCTGCCCTGCTGGATGAGGTCCTCTATGACGGTGACGGCGCTGGGGCTGAGGACGGACAGGCCGAGCAGGCGGCCGGCGGCGCTGGCGCTGGTGATGACCGCGTCGGCGCCGGACTGGCGCAACAGGGGCGCGTTCTCCTCCTCGCGCACCGCCGCGACGATTTTCGCGCCCCGGTTGAGCTGGCGGGCGGTGAGCGTGACGAGGACGGCGGTGTCGTCGCGCTGGGTGGCGACGATGATCCGGCGGGCGCGCTGGACCTCGGCGCGCAGCAGCACGTCACTGCGGGTGGCGTCGCCGACGACGCCCGCATAGCCGTGGGCGGTGGCCGCCTCGACGGCCTTGGGGCTCGGGTCGACGACGACGATCCGGTCCTTCTTCTCCCGCCCCGACGTGCCGAGGGTCTGCACGGCGTGCCGGCCCTTCGTGCCGAAGCCGATGACGACGGTGTGGTCTCGCAAGGCGGCTCTCCAGCGGGTCTGGCGCCACTGCTCCCGGGTGCGCTCGGTGAGCACCTCCAGGGTGGTGCCGACCAGGATGATCAGGAAGAGGACCCGGAGGGGCGTCACGACCAGCACGTTCGTCAGCCGGGCGCTGTCGCTGTGCGGGACGATGTCGCCGTATCCGGTGGTGGACAGGGTGACGGTCGAGTAGTAGAGCGCGTCGAGCAGGCTCATCTCGCCGTCGGCGTTGTCGTGGTAGCCGCCGCGGTCGGCGTAGACGACGAGGACGGTGACGGCCATGACGAACAGCGCGAGCAGCAGCCGCCGGACGACCTGGCGGACGGGCGCGACGCTGTAGCGCGGCAGGACGATGCGGATGTCGGCGTCCTGACCGTCGGCGGCGGGCCCGGACTGCATCACGGTGTGCACCAGGGGAACGGCAGCAGCGCGACCTCGGTTCCCGGGGACGCCCCGCCGGGCGGTACGACGGCCAGCGCGTCGGCGGCGGCCAGGCCGCGCAGCATGGCGGGGCCGTGGAACCGCAGCGGGCGGGCCCGCCCGGTGCGGGTGCGGGCGACGGGCACGAGGCGGGTGTCGGCGGGGTGGCCGGTGACCTCGTCGGTGAGCCGCGCCAGGGGCGGTTCGGTGCGGGGTCGGCCGGACAGGGAGCGCAGCAGCGGCTCGGCGAGCGTGAGCAGGCCGGCGACGGCGGCGAGGGGGTTGCCGGGCAGGCCGACGAGGTGGCGGCGCGGGCCCAGGCGGGCCAGCAGCATGGGGTGGCCGGGGCGTACGGCGACGCCGTCGACGAGCAGCTCGGCGCGGAGGCGGCGGAGCGTGGGGTGGACGTGGTCGACGGGCCCGGCGGCGGTACCGCCGGTGGTGACGACGACGTCGGCCCCGGACCCGGCCAGGGCGGCGCCCAGCGCCCCGGCGTCGTCGCCCAGCCGCCGCACGCCGACGACGTCCGCACCGAGAGCGGTCAGCCAGGGCCCCAGCAGGGGCCCGAGGGCGTCCCGGATCCGCCCGTCCCGGGGCAGCCCTTCGTGCAGCAGCTCGTCCCCGAGCACGAACACCTCGACGCGCGGCCGAGGCACGACCTCCAGCTCGTCATACCCGGCAGCAGCAGCCAGCCCCAACACCACAGGACTGACCACGCCCCCGGCCCCCAGCAACTCGTCCCCGACCCGGCACTCCTGCCCCCGCGGCCGAATGTCCTGCCCCTGATCGACATGCCGCCCGGCATACAGCTCGGTACCCATACGAACGGTCCCGTGCTCGGAACGGAGAACAGCAGTGGCCCCGGGCGGCACACGAGCCCCGGTGGCAATCCGGACGGCGGCACCGTCGGGAAGGGGAGCGACGGAGGGGGAACCGGCGAGGAGGGGGGTGGGGGGGCCGGTGGGGGAGACGGCGGTGGAGGCCGCAGCGGGCGCGCCGGTGGCCGTCGCGGCGGCGCTGGACGGGGTGTTGGTGGGGGCGCCGGTGAGGCCGCCGGTGGGCGCGGCGGGGGCGGTGGGCGCGCCGGGGGCGTCTGCGGCCTCGGGGGCAGCGGTGGCGCCGGTGGCCGTCGCGGCGGCGCTGGACGGGGTGTTGGTGGAGGCGCCGACGAGGCCACCGGTGGGCGCGGCGGGGTGGCCGATCGCCACCGCGGTGGGCTGATCGTCCGCACCGGGCATGCCTGCGGCGCCTGGGGCCGCAGCGCTGTCGGTTGCCGTTGCGGGGCCGCCGGCAACGGCCCCGGCGGGGCCCCCGGCCGCCGGGCCGACGGCTGCTTGCCCGTGCGGGCAGACAGCGCCTGCGGCGCCCGAGGCAGCCTGATCACCCGCTGGGACAGCGGCTGCGCGGGCCGCGTTGGTCGCGTCCGCGGGCTCGGCGCCGGAGGCAGCCGCGGCGGCGATGCCACCGGTGGGCGCGGCGGGGTGGCCGACCGCGGCAACGGCGGTGATCTGGTCACCCGTGCGGGCCTCGTCCGCGGCGGCGACGGTTGCGGTGGCGGCTGCCTGCGCGCCGGCGATGCCGGCCGCAGGGCCCGCGGCCGCCTCAGCGGCGGCGCCTACGGCGCCCGGGGCGGCAGCGCCGCCAACAGCGGCCTGACCGTCCGCGAGGACAGCGGCGCCCGTGGGCACTGCGTCGGCGGTTCCCGTCGCCATCGCGGCGACAGCCGCCGGGCCGGCGCCTGCGGCGCCCTGGTCGGCCCCGCAAGTCCCACCCGCGGCGGCAGCCTCCGCGTCGGCGGCAGCCCCCTGGCCCTCCGGGCCGCCCACGGTGCCGGCGGTGCCCGATGTGCCGGTTCGTTCCCCGTCCCCGTCAGGGGACACCGGCAGGCGCCAGGGGCCCGGGCCCGAGACGGCCCAGCCGTCCATCGCGGCCGTGTCGAAGGCCGGCAGGTCGGTGAGCGCCGTCAGAGGTGCGGCCAGGACCTCGCCCAGGGCCTCGGACAGGGGCCGGGTGCGCGGTGCCGGCGGCGTGGCCGCGCGGGCGGCCGTGCGGCGGGCCGTGGGCCACGGGGTGCGGTTGCCGTGGCAGCCGGCGTCCGCGGGGGCCGGCTCGGGGGCTTCCGGTTCCTCCGGTTCCTTGAACGGGTCCTCGTCGAACGGGAAGAACGGGCGGCCGACAGGCCGCACCCGCATGCGGCCGGCGCCCGGCGCGTCGGCGAACAGCGCCAGCGCCTCGTCGGCGGCCCGGTCGAGCGCGTGCTCGGCGTCGTCCCTGCGGTCCGTCATGGCCTTCCGTCGTGCCCTTCCTGCTCGCGCGCCCACTCCTCCGCGAGCGCGGCGGCGCGGCGGGCCGCGCGGGCGACCGCGTCGGGGCCGCCCCCGTCCAGGGCCGCCGCGTACCCGACGAGGAACGTCGTCAGCGGCGCGGCCGGGCGGGCGACGCCGTGCGCGGCGTCGCGGGCGAGGTCGAGGAGACCGGCCGTGTCGACGTCGAGGCCGATGCCGAGTTCGGCCTTGACCGCGGAGATCCATTCATCCAGCACGGTCCTATCGTCCCTGATGCGGGCGCGGGCCGTGCCGATGTCCTCCCAGGTGTCGCAGTCGAAGGCGGCGGTGGGGTGCGGGAGCCGGGCCAGGCGCAGCTCGGCGGTGAGCAGCCGCACCGGCAGTCCGGTCAGCGTGCCGTGCTCGGCGACGAGCAGGCCGAGCTCGCGCCGCAGGTCCTCGGCGCGGTAGGCGGCCACGAGCGGCTGGTCGCGGCCGTCGGGGTCGGTGAGCAGCACGCCGTCGGGCCCGTCGGGCGCGGCGAGCGGGCGGAGGAGCGCGGCGGCGGTGCCGCGGTCGAGGAACGGCAGGTCGGCGGAGAGGACGAGGAGCCGGTCCGCGGTGACCTGCCGGAGCCCGGCGGCGAGGCCGGCGAGCGGGCCGCCGCCGGGCGGCTGTTCGCGGGTCCAGGTGACGGGGCGGGCGGTGGGCCGGCGGGGGCCCACGACGACGGTCCGCCGGGCGCCGGCGCAGGCGTCCAGCACCCGGTCGAGGAGCGGCCGGCCCCCGACACGTACGGCGGGTTTGTCCGCGCCGCCGAGCCGCCGGGCCGCGCCGCCGGCCAGCACCACCGCGTCGTACTCCGCCGTCGGGTCGTCAGCACTCACCCCCCGAGTATGGCGTGGGCCGCCGGCCGGCCGGATGCGGTCAGACGGTGCGCAGCAGGACCGCCGGTTGTTCGACGCAGTCGGCCACGTAGCGCAGGAAGCCGCCCGCGGTGCCGCCGTCGCAGACGCGGTGGTCGAACGTGAACGACAGCTGCACCACCTGCCGCACCGCGAGTTCGCCCTGGTGGACCCAGGGCTTGGGGGCTATGCGGCCGACGCCGAGCATGGCCGCCTCGGGGTGGTTGAGGATGGGCGTGGAGCCGTCGACGCCGAACACGCCGTAGTTGTTGAGGGTGAACGTGCCGCCGGTCAGCTCGGCGGGGCTGAGCTTGCCGGCGCGCGCCGCTTCGGTGAGGCGGGCCATTTCGACGGACAGTTCGACCGCGTTGCGGGCGTGGGCGTCGCGCACGACGGGCACGACGAGGCCGCGGTCGGTCTGGGCCGCGAACCCCAGGTGCACGTCGGGCAGCCGCACGATCTCCTGCGCCTCCGTGTCCACGGTGGCGTTGAGCTCGGGGTACTTGGCGAGGGCCGCGGTGCAGACGCGGGCCAGGAGGGCGAGCAGCGACACCTTGGCGCCGCCGGAGACGTTCATCGCGCGGCGGGCGGCGATCAGCTCGGTGGCGTCGGCGTCGACCCAGCACGTGGCGTCGGGGATCTCCTGCCGGCTGCGGCTGAGCTTCTCCGCGACCGCGCCCCGTACGCCCCGCAGGGGCACGCGCAGGCCGTCGGCCACGGGGCGGCCGGTGCCGGCGCGGCCCGTACGGGTCGTGGTGCGGGCGGGCCGCTCGGCGCGGGCGGTACCGGCTGCCCGTGCGGCCTGTTCGACGTCGGAGCGGAGTATCAGCCCGTCGGGCCCGGTGCCGCGCAGTCGTGTGAGGTCGACGCCGCGCTCGCGCGCCAGGCGGCGGACGAGCGGGGAGATGACGGCGACGGTGGCAGGTGGGGCGGCGGCGGCCGGCGGCGGCTCGGCGGCGGTGCGGCCGGCGTCGCGCGGCGAGGGCCGGACGCGGCGGCGGCGCGGGGCGGGCGCCTGCGTGCCGTAGCCGACGAGGACGTTGCCGGACCCTTCGGCCCCCTCTCCGGCGGCGGGCGCCGCCTCCGCGGCAGTGGCGTCGCCCACGGCCACGGTCAGCAGGGGCGCGCCGACGGGCAGTTCGTCGCCCTCGCCGCCGAAGCGGGCGGTGACCACGCCCGCGTAGGGGCAGGGGACCTCCACCATCGCCTTGGCGGTCTCCACCTCGACCACCGGCTGGTCGACGGCGACCACGTCGCCCACCTTCACCAGCCAGCGGACGACCTGTGCCTCGGTGAGGCCCTCGCCCAGGTCGGGCAGTGTGAACTCGCGCACCACGGCCATCAGCGCGCACCACTCTCGTCGTCGGTAGCGGCAGCGGTCCCGGGGGTCCGCTCGGTCCAGTCGGATTCCCACTGGAGGCGGGCGACCGCGTCGAGCACGCGGTCGACGCCCGGCAGGTGGTGCTTCTCCAGCATGGGCGGGGGGTACGGGATGTCGAAGCCGGTCACGCGCAGCACCGGCGCCTCCAGGTGGTGGAAGCAGCGCTCGGTCACCCGGGCGGCCACTTCGCCGCCGGGGCCGCCGAAGCCGGGGGCCTCGTGCACGACCACCGCGCGGCCGGTGCGCCGTACGGAGGCGCACACGGTCTCCTCGTCGAAGGGCACGAGCGACCGCAGGTCGACGACCTCCAGGTCCCAGCCCTCGTCGACGGCGGCCTCGGCGGCCTCCATGCAGACGGGCAGGGCCGGGCCGTAGGTGATCAGCGTGGCGGACGTGCCGCGGCGGCGGACCACGGCGCGGCCGATGCCGGGCACCTCGTCGGGCCGTTCGGGGTCCCAGGCGGCCTTGGACCAGTACAGGCGCTTGGGTTCGAGGAACACCACGGGGTCGTCGGAGGCGATGGCGGCGCGCAGCAGCCCGTAGGCGTCGGCGACGGTGGCCGGGGTGACGACGTGCAGGCCGGGGGTGGCGGCGTAGTACGCCTCGGAGGAGTCGCTGTGGTGCTCGACGCCGCCGATGCCGCCGCCGTAGGGGACGCGCACGGTGAGGGGCATCGGGAGGGCGCCGCGGGTGCGGTTGCGCATGCGCGACACGTGGCTGACGAGCTGCTCGAAGGCCGGGTAGGCGAAGGCGTCGAACTGCATCTCGACCACGGGCCGCAGCCCGTACATGGCCATGCCGACGGCGGTGCCCATGATGCCGGCCTCCGCGAGCGGCGTGTCCACGCAGCGGTCCTCGCCGAACTCCTTGGCGAGCCCGTCGGTGATGCGGAAGACGCCGCCGAGGGTGCCCACGTCCTCGCCGAGGACGTGCACGGCCGGGTCGTCGGCCATGGCGTCGCGCAGCGCCCGGCGGAGCGCCTCGGCCATGGTGGCCGGCTTGAGGCCGGGGCCGGCGGGGGCGGTGGTCATCGCTGCCTTCCTTCCTGGGGGCCGCCCTCCGGCGCACCGGGGAGCTCGCCCGCGGCGGTCAGCTCAGCACGCAATTGTGCTGCCTGGGCGCGCAGTTGGGCAGTCTGCTCGGCGTAAACGTGGGCGAACAGTTCCATCGGGTCGAGCACGGGGTCCTGGTTCATCCGCTCGCGCAGGTCGGCGGCCATGCGCTCGGCGGCGTCCCGTGCGGCCCGTATGACGTCCTCGGTCAGCAGCCCGCGGCCGGTCAGCTCGCGTTCCAGGAGGGTGACCGGGTCGTGGGCGCGCCACGCCTCGACCTCGGCGTCGCCGCGGTAGCGGGTGGCGTCGTCGGCGTTGGTGTGGGCGTCGAGGCGGTAGGTGACAGCCTCGACGAGGGTGGGGCCGCCGCCGGAGCGGGCGCAGCGCAGCGCGTCGGTGAGCACGTGGTGGACGGCGGCGGCGTCGTTTCCGTCGACCAGGCGGCCGGGCATGCCGTATCCGACGGCCTTGTGGGCCAGTGAGGGAGCGGCCGTCTGCTTGGCGAGGGGGACGGAGATGGCGAAGCCGTTGTTCTGCACGAGGAAGACCACGGGGGCGCGCCACACCGCGGCGAAGTTGAGCGCCTCGTGGAAGTCGCCCTCGCTCGTGCCGCCGTCGCCCACGAGGGCGAGCGCCACGACGTCGTCGCCCTTGAGGCGGGCGGCGTGGGCCAGGCCCACGGCGTGCGGGAGCTGGGTGGCCAGGGGGGTGCACAGGGGGGCGACACGGTGCTCGGCGGGGTCGTAGCCGGTGTGCCAGTCGCCGCGGAGCAGGGTGAGGGCCTGCACGGGGTCGAGGCCGCGGACGACCGCGGCGAGGGTGTCGCGGTAGCTGGGGAAGAGCCAGTCCTGCTGCTGGAGGACCAGGCCGGCCGCGACCTGGCACGCCTCCTGGCCCGTGGAGGAGGGGTAGACCGCGAGGCGCCCCTGCCGGGTGAGTGCGGTGGCCTGCGCGTTGTACCGCCGGCCGCGCACCAGCTGGCCGTGCAGCTCCAGCAGCAGTGCCGGGTCGAGCCCGGCGGCCGCGGGGGTGCCCAGGAGGCGGAGCGGCTCCGCGTCGGGCAGCAGCGGCGCGGGGTCGGTACGGGGTTGCCAGGCGGGGGGCGGGGCGGGCCGGTACGGGCCCGGCTGCTCCAGCACCGTCATGACGAGCACCTCCTCGGGGGCGAGCTCTGGGGACGAACGTGGCCGGAAAGCGACCCGCGCTCTCCCTACCGATTGTTCGGTCGTCGGCACTTTTTGGCTACAGGCGGCCGGAGCCTGTGGACAAACGGTTCTCCACAGCCTGAGATATGGACTGGACGTCCATGAAGGGGAGGCATGGCGGTATGGCGGAGGAACAGATGGCCACGCCGGGCGGCAGACCGCCCGCGCGCCCGCTGGACGACATCGACCGCTCGATATTGCGCATGCTCCAGGCCGACGGACGGGCCTCGATACGGTCCGTGGCCGAGCGCGTGCACGTCTCGCGGGCCAATGCCTACGCCCGCATCAACCGGCTCATCGACGACGGCGTCATCCGCGGCTTCGGCGCCCGCGTCGACCAGGAGCGGGCCGGCCACGGCGCGTCGGCCTACATCACGCTGAAGATCGTCCAGAATTCCTGGCGCACGGTCCGCGAAAAGATCCGCGAGCTGCCCGGGGTCGCGCACATCGCACTGGTCAGCGGCGACTTCGACGTGCTGCTGCTGGTGCACACGCGCGACAACCGCGCCCTGCGCGAGCTGGTCCTCACCCGCATCCAGGCCATCGACGAGGTGCTGAGCACCCGCACCCTGCTGGTGTTCGAGGAGACGGACCTCAAGGACGAGTGCTGACCGCGGGGGCCGGGCCGACGCTCACGGGCGCCCGGCCCCCGCGGTGGGCTCAGGCCGGGTCGTGCGTGCGCAGGCCCGCGAGGGCGGTGCGGACCACGGCGTCGGCCACCTCGTCGGCGGACGCTCCGCCGCGCCCGGGGCGGTACCACTCCGCCACCGAATTGATCATGCCGAAGAGCAGCCGGGTAGCCAGCCGTACGTCCACGTCCTGCCGGAGGTCGCCGTCCGCGGCGGCCTCCTTCAGCAGGGCGGCGACCCGGTGGTCGAACTCGCGGCGCCGCTCCATCGCCCAGCGCTCGGTGCCGGTGTTGCCCCGCACCCGCAGCAGCAGCGTGACGTACGGCAGCTCGTCGATCAGCACGTCCACGGTGCGCCGGGTGACGTACTCCAGGCGGTCGACCGCGCGTCCGGAGGTGGCCGCCGGCTCGTCCAGGACCGCGAAGAGCCCGTCGAGCGCGCGGCTTATCGCCAGCCGCAGCAGCTCCTCCTTGCTCCGCACGTGGTGGTAGATCGAGGACTTGGAGATGCCGGCGGCCTTGGAGAGGTGCTCCATGGACGTGCCGTCGTAGCCGCGCTCGTTGAACACCTTGACGGCGACCGCGAGCAGCGATTCGGGCGTGTAGGTGTCGCGCTTGGCCATGGTCATGATTGAACCAGGCCCTCGTCGGCGGCCGCACGGCGGCGCAGGGACTGGCAGGCGGCGTACCGGCCGCCGGGGTACTCGTCGTCCATGTTGCGCAGGAACCTCCCCAGCCACGCGTGCCCCACGGCCGCCCCCCACTCCAGGGGCCCGCGCGGGTAGTTCACGCCCAGCCGCATGGCGGTGTCGACGTCCTCGCGGCTCGCGACGCCCCGGCCGGCGGCGTCCTCGGCGAAGTCGGCGAGCTGGGCGACCGTCCGGGCCACGATCATGCCGGGGACGTCGCCGATGACGCTGACCTGCTTGCCGAGCGCCTGGAAGAGGCCGGTGGCGGCGGCCAGGTCGGCCGGGGGCACGGTCTCGGAGGCGGCCAGGGCGATGCGGGTGCAGGCGCGGTAGTCGAGGGCCAGGTCGAAGGTGATCAGGGGGCCGGGGCGGTGGGTGCCGGTGGCGGCCCTGCCGTCGGTCAGGGCGAGGCGGGTGCCGCCGGGCAGGACGATCCCGCCGTCCGCCGGGGCGGGCGCGCGGTCGCCGGGGACGACCTCGATGCCCGCCTCCTCGATCATCGGCAGCAGGTCGCCGGCGCCCGCGGGCAGGTCGCCGTGCCGGCCGACGGCGTCCGGCGGGGCGCACGGCGCGGCGGTGGCCGGCCCGGGCCGGGGGGCGCCCGCGCCGTGGTCGTACCAGCCGCGGCCCGACTTGCGGCCCAGCAGTCCGGCCTGGACCAGGCGCTGCTGGGCGAGCGAGGGCCGGAACTTCGGGTCGTGGAAGAACGCCTCGTAGACCGAGTGGGTGACGGCGTTGTTCACATCCTGGCCGATGAGGTCGGTGAGCTCGAAGGGGCCCATGGCGAAGCCGCCGCAGTCGCGCAGCACGGCGTCGATCGTGGCGGGTTCGGCGGCGCCCTCCTCGTACACGCGGAAGGCTTCGGCGTAGAAGGGCCGGGCGAGGCGGTTGACGAGGAAGCCGGGGGTGTCGGCGCAGCGCACGGGGGTCTTGCCCCAGGCGGTCATGAGGTCCTGGGCGGCGGTGGCGACGGTGTCGTCGGTGGCGTGGCCGCGGACGACCTCGACGAGGGGCAGGAGGGGCGCGGGGTTGAAGAAGTGCAGGCCGAGGCAGCGGCCGGGCCGGCGGAGGGGCGCGGCGACGGCGGTCACGGGCAGGGAGGAGGTGTTGGTGGCCAGGACGCAGGCGTCGTCGACGACGGCTTCGAGCGCGGTGAACAGCTGCTGTTTGGCGTCGAGTTGTTCCACGATCGCCTCGATCACCAGGGCGGCGTCGGCGAGTTCGGCGAGGCCGTCGGCGGGTCGCAGCCGTTCGAGGGCGGGTTCGAGCCGGTCCGCGGCGAGCCGGCCCTTCTCGGCGAGCCGGAGCAGGCGGTCCGACACGGCCTTCGCGGCCTCCGCGGCCCGGCCGGGGGCCGCGTCGTACAGCCGTACGGGATGTCCCGCGAGCAGGGCGACCTGGGCGATGCCCTGGCCCATGGTGCCCGTGCCGACGACGGCGACGGTGCGGCCGGGGTCGATGGCGGTCATGGCAGTGATCCTCCCCGATGAGTTGTCCACAGCTTCGCCGGGCCCCCTTGTCCCGACCGATCGTTCGGTTACTGTATCCAGCGGGGGTGCTTCCCCCGCAGCAGGAGCCCGAAAATTCCGTACGCAGTGCCCGTAGCAGGGTCTTCCGCCCGACGAGGAGTTGGTCAGACGTGACCGCCGGACTCACCACCGCCCAGCTGACCGAGAAGCACCAGCCCACGCTCGACCAGGCGCTCGCCACGATCCGCTCGCGCGGCTACTGGTCCCCCTACCCCGAGCACCCCAAGGCGTACGGCGCCGACGGCGTGCCCGGCAGCCTGGGAGCCGAGGAGGGGCACGCCGCCTTCGAGGCGCTGCGCGGCAAGCGGTTCGAGCTGGACCAGCCCGGCACCGACGGCTGGACGGCCACGGAGAGCTCGCCGTACGGGCTGGAGCTGGGCATCGAGTACCCGCACGCCGACGTCGACGTGCTGCTCGCCGCGCAGCGCGCCGCCATGCCGGCCTGGCGCGACGCGGGCCCGCGGGCACGCGCGGCGGTGTGCCTGGAGATCCTCGCCCGGATCAACGCGCGCACGCACGAGTTCGCGCACGCGGTCATGCACACCAGCGGGCAGGCGTTCATGATGGCGTTCCAGGCCGGCGGGCCGCACGCCCAGGACCGCGGCCTGGAGGCCGTGGCCTACGCGTACGCCGCGCAGACCGAGGCGGCGCCGCCGGAGGCCGAGTGGGTCAAGCCGCAGGGCAAGCGGGAGCCGCTGGAGCTGCGCAAGGCGTTCACCACGGTGCCGCGCGGCATCGGCCTCGTCATCGGCTGCAACACCTTCCCCACGTGGAACGGCTTCCCCGGCCTGTTCGCCTCGCTGGCCACCGGCAACGCGGTCCTGGTCAAGCCGCACCCCCGCGCGGTTCTGCCGCTGGCGCTCACCGTGCGCATCGCCCGCGAGGTGCTGCGGGACGCCGGCTTCGCCCCGGACCTGGTCGCGCTCGCCGCCGAGCGGCAGGACGAGGGCATCGCCAAGACGCTGGCCGTGCGCCCCGAGATCCGCGTCATCGACTACACCGGCTCCACCGCCTTCGGCGACTGGCTGGAGACCAACGCCCGCCAGGCGCAGGTCTTCACGGAGAAGGCCGGGGTCAACACGGTCGTCGTCGACTCCACCGACGACTACAAGGGCATGCTCTCCAACCTGGCCTTCTCGCTGTCCCTCTACAGCGGCCAGATGTGCACCACCCCGCAGAACCTGCTGGTGCCGCGCGAGGGCATCGCGACGGACGCCGGCCACAAGTCGTACGACGAGGTCGTCGCCGACCTGGCCGGCGCCGTCGACAAGCTGCTGGGCGACGACGCCCGCGCCAACGCCCTGCTCGGCGCCATCGTCAACGACCAGGTGAGCGCCCGTATCGACGCGGCCGCACAGCTCGGCGAGGTCGCCCTCGCCTCCCGTACGGTCGCCAACCCCGACTTCCCCGGCGCCACGGTCCGCACCCCGGTGATCGTGAAGCTGGACGGTGCCAAGCCGGACGCCGAGGCGGCGTACCTCTCGGAGTGCTTCGGGCCGGTGGCCTTCGCCGTGGCGGTCGACTCGACGGAGGCCGCCGTCGGCCTGCTGCGCCGCACGGTGCGCGAGAAGGGCGCCATGACGGTCGGGGCGTACACGACGTCGCCGGAGGCCGAGCGGCTGATCGAGGAAGCATGTCTGGAGGAGTGCGCGCAGCTGTCCCTCAACCTCACCGGCGGGGTGTACGTGAACCAGACCGCCGCCTTCTCCGACTACCACGGCTCCGGCGGCAACCCGGCGGCCAACGCGGTGCTGTGCGACAGCGCGTTCGTCGCGCCGCGGTTCCGCACGGTGGAGGTGCGCCGGCCGGTGGCACCGGCCGCGCAGGCCTAGCCGGCGGTGTGCGGCTCCGGGGCCGGGCCGGCCCCGGAGCGGGCACCCCAGTGGAACAGCGCCATGGCCACGCTGGTGGCCAGGTTGTAGCTGGAGACCTGGGGCCGCATGGGCAGGGCCACCAGGTGGTCGGCGGTGGCCCGCAGCTCCGGCGAGACGCCGTGCCGTTCGGAGCCGAAGACGAGCAGGGCGTCGTCGGGCAGGGTCAGCGCGCGGATGTCCGCGCCCTCGGGGTCCAGGACGTAGCGGGGTCCCGGCGGCAGCCCGTCGTACGGCAGCTGTTCCACGGCGGTGGCGTAGTGCAGGCCGGCGCCCGAACGGACGGCGTTGGGGTGCCAGGGGTCGAGGTCGCCGGTGGTGACCACGCCCGTGGCGCCGAAGCCCGCCGCGAGGCGGACGACGGCACCGACGTTGCCGAGGTTGCGCGGGTTGTCGAGGACGACGACCGGGGCCCGGCGGGGCCGTGCCGTCAGCGCCGCCAGGTTGTCCCCGCGGTCGCGCCGGCCGGCCAGGCCGGCCACGCCCGTCGGGTGGACGCGGGGCACGAGCGCGCGCAGCTCGGCGGCGGGGATCTCCACCAGCAGCCCGTCGAGGGTCCCGGCGAGGTCGGGCGCGAGGTCTGCGGCCAGCCGCAGGGCGGCGGCCTTGTCGGAGGCGACGGCGGTGCGCACCGGCGCCCCGAAGCGCAGGGCGTGCTTGAGCGCGTGGAACCCGTCGAGCAGGACGGCGTCCGGGGCCTCCCGGCCCCACTGCCGTACGGCGGCCGCGGCGGGGTCCTCGGTGGTGGCGTCCATGGGCCGCAAGCCTACGTGGCCGGTCCCCCGCCGCCGACGAGCGAGCCGTCGGGCGCCGGTTCCTCGCGCGGCGCGGGCACCGCGGCCGGGCGGGCGGGCCGCAGCCGGTCGCGGGCGCGGCCGGCGAGGGCGCCCAGGCGGAGGAGGAAGGAGGTGGGGAGGAAGACCGCGTCCGCCACGATCATGGCGAGCGAGAAGAACGGCAGGCCCAGCAGCACGGCGATGCCGGCGTGCTCGGCCATCATCACCACCAGCAGCACGTTCTTCGCGCGCCGGTTGAGCAGCGTGAAGGGGAAGGCGGTCTGGGAGATCACCGTGCCGTAGCTCATCAGCATGACCAGCACGCCGCTGCCCACCAGGGCGTGGGAGAGGCCGGGCCAGGGCGCGAAGTAGTCGATGTGCATCGGGTAGTAGACCGCGGTGCCGTCCTGCCAGCGCGAGCCCTGGATCTTGTACCAGCCGGCGGTGGCGTAGATCAGGCACACCTCGGCCATGATCACCAGCAGGGTGGCATTGTGCGCCAGGTTCGCCAGGGAGTCGAGCACGGTGCGGGGCTCGCCGGGCGCGTAGCGGCAGACCAGCCACCACAGCGCGTGGACGAGCCACAGTCCCCACAGCACGGTCGCCCAGCCGAGGCCGGGCAGCGGGCCGTGCTCCGTCCAGGCCAGGCGGGTGTCGGTGACGAGCTGCGCGGCGGCCAGGGCGGCGCCGCAGCCGGCCCACAGCAGGACGCCGCCCGGCTCGGGCGTGGTCGTGCCGGCGCGGGCGCGGCGCGCGGCGCGGCGGGCGTCCAGCGACCAGACCTGTCCGCAGCGGACCAGGACGAGGTAGAGCGCCATCAGGTGGATGACGTTGTCGCCGCCGTCGCCGACGAGGATGCTGCGGTTCTGCAGCGCGAGCACGCCGGTCATGGACAGGACGGCCATGGCCCGGGTGTGCCAGCCGAGCAGGAGGAGGGCGGCGGAGACCAGCGCGACGAGATAGACGGCCTCGAACCACACCGGGCTGTCGGACCACATCAGCGCGGTGAAGGCGTGGTTGTCGTCCGTGAGCCGGCGCGCCAGGTCCCAGCCCCAGGGGCTGCCGGGCCCGTAGAGCTCGTACCGGTGGGGCCACTCGCGGAGCAGGAAGCACACCCAGGTGAAGGACAGGCCGATACGCAGTACGGCCGTCTGGTACGGGCCGAGGGCGGTGCCGGTGACGCGGGCGAGCCCTTGGGCGAGGCCGCGGGTGAGCGAGCCGGTCATCGGTGACCTCCCAGGTCGGCAGTGGTGACGGGCCACCAGGGCAGCACCCGGTAGGCGGGCTTGGTGTCGGTCTTCTCCTCGCTCCACGGCGGCGGGGCGATGGGTGTGGTGACCGCACGGACCTGCACGCGGCCGGGCTCCCGGCCGCGGGGGCCGGTGGCGAGGCGGGCGACGACGATACGGCGGAGGTACTGCTCGGACAGCTCGCCGCGCAGGCCGACGGGGCGCCCCTGGGCATCGTGGGTGGCCGCGTAGAAGTCCCAGGCGCGGCGGAGTTCGTTCTGCTGCGTGTGGCTGGGCACGGGGTTGTGGCGGACGGCGGCGCCGTCCTGGGCCGAGAGGTCGGCCCAGGACGTGACGGTGACGGCGCCGCCGGGGCCGGGCAGTTCGGCGCGGGCCTGGACCGCGATGTTCTGCTGGAGCGGGTTGGGGGCGAAGAGCTTCCAGTTCTGTTCGAACTCGGGCAGCACGTAGTCGTCGATGGCGGCGGCGTGCTGCTTGCTGACCGTGTTCGGGGGCGCCACGTGCAGGAAGACCATGGCCAGGTGCACGGCCGCGGCCACCGTCACCGCCACCGCGCCGGCCGCCGTGACGAGGCGCGCGGGCAGCGAGAGCGCCTCCGGCCCGGCGTCGCCGCCGGCCCGCCCGTGCCCGTCGTCCGTGTCCATACCCCGCCCCGTTCCTGTGTTCGCACCGCCCCGGCCGGGCGGCGTGCACCCGAACGGTACCGAGGCCGTCCCGCAGGGCCCAGCGGCCCCGGCCCTTCACGGCTTCCCGGGGGTTGCGTCGGGGTTCTCCCGGAGGGAGATCCAGGGTTGACACCCTCCGCCGGGGCGGCTCACCATTGAACCGAACGATCGGTCGGTAGGGAGTTCCACGGCGGACGAGGGGGCACGGCATGACGGCGACGGCGCCTGAGACGGAAGCACCGGACACCGCGGGGCTGGAGGCGGTGTTCGAGGCCGCGGTGGCCGCCGACGAGCGCATCGAGCCACGGGACTGGATGCCCGACGCGTACCGCGCGACGCTGGTCCGGCAGATGGCCCAGCACGCGCACTCCGAGATCATCGGCATGCAGCCCGAGGCCAACTGGATCACCCGCGCGCCCTCCCTGCGGCGCAAGGCGATCCTCATGGCCAAGGTGCAGGACGAGGCCGGGCACGGCCTCTACCTCTACAGCGCGGCGGAGACGCTGGGCACGGGCCGCGAGGAGCTGCTCGACAAGCTCCACGCCGGCCGCCAGCGCTACTCCTCGATCTTCAACTACCCCACGCTGACCTGGGCGGACGTCGGAGCCATCGGCTGGCTCGTGGACGGCGCGGCCATCACCAACCAGGTGCCGCTGTGCCGCTGCTCCTACGGGCCCTACGCCCGCGCCATGGTCCGCATCTGCAAGGAGGAGTCCTTCCACCAGCGCCAGGGGTACGAGCTGCTGCTGACCCTCAGCCGCGGCACCCCCGCCCAGCACGCCATGGCGCAGGACGCCGTGGACCGCTGGTGGTGGCCCTCGCTGATGATGTTCGGGCCGCCCGACGACGCGTCCGCCCATTCGGCCCAGTCCATGGCCTGGAAGATCAAGCGGCACTCCAACGACGAGCTGCGCCAGCGCTTCGTGGACATCTGCGTGCCGCAGGCCGAGTCGCTCGGCCTGACCCTGCCCGACCCCGACCTCCGCTGGAACGAGGAGCGCGGGCACTACGACTTCGGCCCCATCGACTGGGACGAGTTCCACGAGGTCCTGCGGGGCAACGGGCCCTGCAACGACCAGCGGCTCGCCCAGCGGCGGCGGGCCCACGAAGAAGGCGCCTGGGTGCGCGAAGCTGCCGCCGCGTACGCGGCCAAGCACGGGGAGGCGACGGCATGACCGGCACCGACTGGCCGCTGTGGGAGGTGTTCGTGCGCAGCAGGCGGGGCCTGTCCCACACCCACGCCGGCAGCCTGCACGCCCCGGACGCCGAAATGGCCCTGCGGAACGCACGCGACCTGTACACCCGGCGCTCCGAGGGCGTGTCCATCTGGGTGGTGCCCTCGGCCGCCGTCACCGCTTCCTCGCCCGACGAGAAGGACCCCTTCTTCGAGCCGGCCGCCGACAAGCCCTACCGCCACCCCACGTTCTACGAGATCCCGGAGGGGGTGCAGCACCTGTGACCGGGACGACGAGCAGGACGACGGTGACGACAGTGGTCCCCGAGCGCGCGGCGCTCGCCCTCGGCGACGACGCCCTGGTGCTGTCGCACCGGCTGGGGGAGTGGGCCGGGCACGCGCCCGTCCTGGAGGAGGAGGTCGCCCTCGCCAACATCGCCCTGGACCTGCTGGGCCAGGCCCGGACCCTGCTGTCCCTCGTCGGCGACGAGGACGACCTGGCCTTCCTCCGCGAGGAACGCGCCTTCCGCAACGTCCAGCTGGTCGAGCAGCCCAACGGCGACTTCGCCCACACCATCGCGCGCCAGCTGTACTTCTCCGCCTACCAGGAGCTGTTGTACGGCCAACTGGCCGCGTCGGACACGGTGTTCGCGCCGCTCGCCGCGAAAGCCGTCAAGGAAGTGGCCTACCACCGGGACCACGCCGAGCACTGGACGCTCCGGCTCGGCGACGGCACCGACGAGAGCCGCCGCCGCATGCGCCACGCCCTCGACGCCCTGTGGCGGTACACGGGCGAGCTGTTCGAGCCTGTGGAGGGCCTGCCGGTCGACGGGCCGGCCCTCCGCGAGGGCTGGCTGGGCCGGATCACCGGCGTCCTGGAGCGCGCCGGGCTCGCCCTGCCGGAAGGGCCGCAGCACACCCCGTGGGCGGCCGGCGGCGGCCGGCAGGGCATCCACACCGAGCCCTTCGGACGGATGCTCGCCGAGATGCAGCACCTGCACCGCAGCCACCCGGGGGCGTCATGGTGACCGCGCCCACCGCCCTGGAGGAGCGGCTCCGCACCCTGGCCGGGGCCGTCCCCGACCCCGAGCTGCCCATGGTCACCCTCGCCGAACTGGGCGTCCTGCGCGGCGTCCACCTCACCGGCCCGGGCCACGTGGAGGTCGAGCTCACCCCCACGTACACCGGCTGCCCCGCCGTGGAGGCCATGGCGGCGGACATCGAGCGGGTGCTGCACGAGCACGGTCAGGCGGAGGTGACCGTGCGCACCGTCCTCTCCCCGCCCTGGTCCACCGACGACATCACCGCCGAGGGCCGGCGCAAGCTCGCCGAGGCCGGCATCGCGCCCCCGCGCCCGGCGGGGCACGGCGGGCCCGTCCCGGTGGGCCTGGCCATCCGCTGCCCGCACTGCGGATCCACCGACACGGAGCTGCTCAGCCGGTTCTCCTCCACCGCCTGCAAGGCGCTGCGCCGCTGCACGGCGTGCCGCGAACCCTTCGACCACTTCAAGGAGTTGTAGATGGCAGCGGTCCGCCACGGCGCCTTCCACCCCCTGCGGGTCGCGGCCGTCGAGCCGCTCACCGACGACGCGGTGGCCGTCACCCTCGCCGTCCCCCCGGAGCAGCGCGCCGCCTTCCACTACCTGCCCGGCCAGCATCTGGCGCTGCGCCGCGTCGTGGACGGCGAGGAGATACGCCGCACCTACTCGCTCTGCGCCCCGGCACCCGGCCCCGAGGGGCCCAGCACGCTGCGGATCGGGGTGCGGCTGGTGGAGGGCGGCGCGTTCTCCCCCTGGGCGCACAAGGAACTCGCCGTGGGGGACACCATGGAGGTCCTGCCGCCGGCCGGGCGGTTCGTGCTGGAGCCGCGGCCCGGCCACTTCGCGGCCGTCGTCGGCGGGAGCGGGATCACGCCCGTCCTGTCCATCGCCGGCACCCTGCTGGCCCGGGAGCCCCAGGCGCGGTTCTGCCTCATACGCAGCGACCGCACCACCGCCTCCACGATGTTCCTGGACGAGGTCGCCGACCTCAAGGACCGTCACCCCGGCCGGTTCCAGCTCGTACAGACCCTGACCCGCGAGGAGCAGCAGGCCGGCCCCGCCTCCGGCCGGCTCGACGAGGAACGGCTGACCGGGCTGCTCCCCGCGCTGCTGCCGGTGGGCGACGTGGACGGCTGGTTCCTGTGCGGACCGCACGGCCTGGTGGCCGGGGCCGAGCGGGCGCTGCGGGGGCTCGGGGTGGCCCGGGAGCGCATCCACGAGGAGATCTTCCACGTGGAGGAGACCGTGGCGGAGACCGCCGGGGACGCCGGGACCGCCGTCACCACGCCGGGCGCGGCGGCGGCCGGGGCTCCCGCGCACAGTTCCGTCACGGCCACGCTCGACGGGCGCAGCGGCCGCTGGCCGGTGCGGGACGGCGAATCGCTGCTGGAGACGGTGCTGCGCAACCGTGCCGACGCGCCGTACGCCTGCAAGGGCGGGGTGTGCGGGACGTGCCGGGCCCACCTGGTGGCGGGACAGGTGCGGATGGACCGCAACTTCGCGCTGGAGCAGGACGAGCTGGACGCCGGGTACGTGCTGGCCTGCCAGTCCCATCCGGTCACCGAGGAGGTGGAGCTGGACTTCGACCGGTGACCCCGCGCGGCCGGCCCGGGACATCCGCACGGTTCCGCCCGGCGCCCGACTGCACTAACCTGCCCACGATCTGACGATACGTCAGGCGGCAGGAGGCCGGCAGTGGACTTCACCTTCACCGAGGAGCAGCAGGCCGCCGCCGAGGCGGCGCGGGGTGTCCTGGCCAAGGTGACGCCCGACGGCGTGCCCAGCCCGGCGCGGGTGCCCGGGGCGGTGGCCGAGGGCTTCGACCGCCCCCTGTGGGACCGCCTGGCCACGGCCGGGGTGGTGGGGCTGACCGTGCCGCGCGCGCACGGCGGCGCCGGCCTCGGAGCCATCGCGCTGTGCCTGGCGCTGCGCGAGGCGGGCCGGGTCCTCGCCCGCGTCCCGCTGCTGGAGACCGGGGCCGCGGCCCTGGTGCTCGGCACGTACGGCGGGGACGCAGCCGGCCGGCTGCTGCCGGCCCTGGTACGGGGCGAGGCCGTCGTCACCGCGGCCGCCGCCGGGCCGACCGGGCACGGCCCGGCCGAGCTGGCCGTCACCGCACGCCCCGACGGGGACGGCTGGGTCCTCGACGGCGCCCACACCGCCGTCCCCTGGGCCCACAGCGCCGACCACCTGCTGCTCCCCGCCCACACCACCGAAGGACGGCCCGTCCTGGCGCTCCTGCCCCACGACCGGGCCCATGACCAGGCTCATGACCGTGCCCACGGCCCTGCCCACCACCGGCCCCGGCCCGGCGTCTCGCTCGCCGAGCAGGTGTCCACCACCGGCGAGCGGTACGGCCACCTCACGCTGGACGGGGTGCGGGCCCGCGCCGACGAAATGATCACCGCCGAGGGAGCCTGGGACGCGCTGCGCGACCTGCTGACGACCGGCACCTGTGCCCTCGCCCTCGGACTGGGCGAGGCCGTTCTGGAGCGGACCAGCGGCTACACCGCCGAGCGGCACCAGTTCGGGCACCCGCTGGCCACGTTCCAGGCCGTGGCCGTCCAGGCCGCCGACCGCTACATGGACCTGCGCGCCATGGAGGCCACGCTCTGGCAGGCGGCCTGGCGGCTGGAGTCGGGGGCGGACGGCCCGCTGCCGGCCGCCGCCGACGTGGCCGTGGCCAAGATCTGGGCAGCGCAGGGCGTGCGGCGCGTCGTCCAGACCGCGCACCACCTGCACGGCGGCGCCGGTGCCGACACGGACCACCCGCTGCACCGCTACCACGCCTGGGCCAAGCAGCTGGAGCTCTCCCTCGGCCCGGCCGCCGCCCACGAAGAGGCCCTGGGCGACCTGCTGGCCGCCCACCCCCTCACCTGAAGCTCACATGAAGCCTGAAGCTCCCCTGACAGGGCTCAGATCACCGTGCCGGGCGTGCCGTCAACGGCGACCACCGGGCGGCCCGTCGCCTCCCAGGCCGACATTCCGCCGTCGACGTTGACCGCGTCCAGGCCGCGCTGCACGAGGTACGCGGTGACCTGCGCCGAACGGCCCCCGGACCGGCAGATGACGTTGATCCGGCCGCCCTCGGGCGCCCGCTCCAGCAGCTCCTCGTAGCGCGCCACGAAGTCGCTCATCGGCAGGTGCAGCGCCCCCTCGGCGTGCCCGGCCCGCCACTCGTCGTCCTCCCGCACGTCCAGCAGGAAGTCGTCCGCGGCGAGGGAGTCGACACCGACCGTGGGAACACCGGATCCAAATCGCATGCCACCGAAGCTACCCGACGCGAAGCCGTCCGGCGTCAGCCGGTCAACGTCGCCAGGTGCGCCTCGCGCTCCGCGATCTGCGCCACCAGCCCGTCGCCGATCTGCGCCAGCAGCCCGTCCGGGTCGTCCTGCGCCATCTTCACCAGCGAGCCGATCGCCGACCCCTCCAGTTCGGCCGCCACCGACGTCAGCATGTCCTTGCGCCGCGCCAGCCACTCCAGCCGCTCGTACAGCTCCTCCGCGCGGCTCGGGCGGCGCTGCGGCGGCAACGGGCCGGCGGCCCACTCCGCGGCCAGCTCGCCCAGCTGATCCTCGT
Organism: Streptomyces mashuensis; assembly: GCF_014654785.1. GTDB lineage: Bacteria > Actinomycetota > Actinomycetes > Streptomycetales > Streptomycetaceae > Streptomyces > Streptomyces mashuensis. The sequence continues at coordinate 262,737 of NZ_BNBD01000004.1, read as the reverse complement.
CCCCGGCGGCGTACGCGGCGTTGACGCGCACCACGAACTCCTCGCGCCGTGCCCGGTCCGCGTCGTCCCGGGCCAGGTCCGGGTGGGCCTTGCGGATCAGCTCCCGGTACGCCCGGCGGGCCGCGTCGCTCGGCCGCACCCGCTGCGGCGGCCGCACCGGCTGCCCGGTGAGCATCGCCGTCGCCTCCGGGAAGAGCCCGTCGGCGTCCATCCACCCGCCGAGCAGCTCCTCCACACCCGGGATGGGCTGGACCAGCGCCCGCGCCTCCTGCGCCCGGAGCACGTCCTCCGGGGCACCGGTGCGCGCCGCCACGGCCTCGGCGATCAGCGCGTCCAGCTCGTCGAGACGGGCGTACATCGGGCCCAGCCGCTGCTGGTGGAGCCGGGAGAAGTTCTCGACCTCCACCCGGAAGGTCTCGACCGCGATCTCGTACTCGATCAGGGCCTGTTCGGCGGTGCGGACGGCCTGTTCGAGCCGCTCGGTCCCCGGTTCCCCTGCGAGCGCTTCCGGATTCGTCACCGCCCCAGCCTATGCCGCCCCGGGGACCACCCACGGCCCCCAGGACCCGACAGGACCCCCCGGCCCCTCACACGCCCGTCTCGGCCGCCACCCGGCCGCTGCGCACCGCCGCCGCCAGCTCCGCGTGGTCCGCCTCCGTACGGTCCGCGTAGCGCACCGCGAACGCCGCCACCGCCTCGTCCAGCTCCTCGCCCTTGCCGCAGTAGCCGCCGATCAGCAGCGGGTCCGCGCTGTGCGCGTGCGCCCGCGCCAGCAGCGCGCCCGTCATCCGGCCGTAGTCGTCCAGCTCGCCCGGGGCCAGCGCCGCCGGGTCGACGCTGCCCTTGCGGTTGCGGAACTGCCGCACCTGGCAGGGCCGGCCCTCCACCGTCGTCCACCCCAGCAGCACGTCGCTGACGACCTGCATCGACTTCTGCCCCAGCACCACGCGCCGCCCCTCGTGGCCCACTTCGGCCGGCAGGAAGCCCGCCTTCTCCACGTACGGCAGCAGCACCGAGGACCGCGCCTCCTTCACCTGGAGCACCAGCGGCTCGCCCCGGTGGTCCAGGAGCAGCACCACCCACGAGCGCAGCCCCACGCTGCCCGTGCCCACCACGCGGAACGCCACGTCCTGCACCTCGTGCCGGGCCATCAGCGGCAGCAGCTCCGGCGGCAGCGTCGTCAGGTACTCCCCCAGCGCCGCGGCGACCGCCGCCGCCTCCCCGTCCGGCACCCGGCGCAGCACCGGTGGCGCGTCCACGAACCGCCGGCCGCCCGCGCCGTCGCTCTCGGTGGCCTTCGCGGCGAACCGGGCGCTCGTGTTCCGCCGGGCCTTGGCCGCGACCCGGTCCAGCGTGCCCACCAGCTGGTGCGCATCGGCGTGCGAGACGAGCGCCTCGTCCGCGATGGCGTTCCACGCGGCGGTCGCCGGCATGCCGGCCAGCAGCCGCATCGTGCGCCGGTAGGCACCCACGGCGTCCCGTGCCGCGTCCCGGCACGTCGCCTCGTCGGCCCCGGCCTCCCGGCCGGCCAGCACCAGGGAGGCCGCCAGCCGCTTCACGTCCCACTCCCACGGCCCGTACAGGGTCTCGTCGAAGTCGTTCAGATCGATGATCAGCTCGCCGCGGGCGTCGCCGTACAGGCCGAAGTTCGCCGCGTGCGCGTCCCCGCACAGCTGCGCGCCCACGCCCGTGACCGGCGTCTCCACCAGGTCGTACGCCATCAGCCCGGCCGAGCCGCGCAGGAAGGCGAACGGCGAGGCGGCCATGCGCCCCACCCGGATCGGGGTCAGCTCGGGCAGCCGGCCGGCGTTCGCCGCCTCCACCGACTCCACGGCCCCCGGGCGGCCCGCCGCGGGCCGCCACTCGGCGTGCGCCGCGCGCGGCACCGTACGACGCAGCGCCTTCCCCGCGCCCTTCGCGGCCTTCGCTCCGTTCGCGGCCTTCCGGCCCGCTCCCTCGGCCTGCGGCCGGGCGAACCCCGGCACGTACGGCAGTCGCGACATCCCCGCACTCCCCCTCGAGAGATCACAAGAGATCCCCACCGTACGCATCCTGCGGGTACGACAAAACTCCCCCAGGTCCGAAGACCTGGGGGAGTCGTTGTGCGCGAGGGGGGAGTTGAACCCCCACGCCCTTTCGGGCACTGGAACCTGAATCCAGCGCGTCTGCCTATTCCGCCACCCGCGCATGGGTGCGTCTTCCGGTTTCCGGCGGCTCCCCGGCGTTTCCGCCCGGTTGTCGTCCGTTCGCCTTCCGACATCGAGAACATTAGCACGGTCCGGAGGGTGGTTTCACACCCGTGGCCTCGGCCCCCTCGCCCGGCGGCCCCCGGCGTCCCCCGCCCAGGGGGCACGACGAGGGTCACACCGCCCTTGGCCCGGGGACCCCTCCGGTTGCGGGACACTGACCAGAGGGCGCCTCTACGATCCGTGGGTGACGGGACGCCCCGCACGTTCGCCGGACGGGGCGGCGGAGGGCGACACTCGTCACTCCTCGCACCGAAGGGGAACCAGCTGTTTTCCGGACGCGTGGATACGATCAGTAAGCAGTATCAGGAACGACACCGAGCATCACGGACGTCACTGAGGGAAGGAGGTGCCCCGTGGGAGTACTGAAGCGCTTCGAGCAGCGACTCGAAGGACTCGTGAACGGCACCTTCGCCAAGGTGTTCAAGTCAGAGGTGCAGCCCGTCGAGATCGCGGGCGCACTCCAGCGCGAGTGCGACAACAACGCCACCATCTGGAACCGCGACCGCACCGTCGTCCCCAACGACTTCATCGTGGAACTGAGCGCCCCCGACTACGAGCGCCTCAGCCCCTACGCCGGACAGCTCGGCGACGAGCTCTCCGGCATGGTCCGCGACTACGCGAAGCAGCAGCGCTACACCTTCATGGGGACGATCAAGGTCCACCTGGAGAAGGCCGACGACCTCGACACCGGCCTCTACCGCGTGCGCAGCCGCACTCTGGCCGCCAGCGAGTCGCAGGACCCCCACGCCGGCCGGCCCGCGGCCCGGGCCGCCGGCGGAGCCGCCACGCAGGGCGGCGGCTGGCCGCCCCAGCCGCACGGCGCCCCGCCCATGCCCACCAGCCCCCCGCCCGGCGTACGGCCCCTGCCGCCGCGCCCCGGCGGCCCCGGCACCGGCACCACGGGCGGCATGCAGACCCGGCGCTGGATCGAGATCAACGGCACCCGCCACCAGATCTCCCGGCCCACCCTGGTGCTGGGCCGCAGCACCGAAGCGGACGTACGGATCGACGACCCCGGCGTCTCCCGCCGGCACTGTGAAATCCGGGTCGGCACCCCCGCGACGATCCAGGACCTGGGGTCGACCAACGGCATCGTGGTGGACGGCCAGCACACCACGCGCGCTACGCTCCGCGACGGCTCACGCATCGTCGTGGGCAGCACCACCATCGTTTACCGGCAAGCCGAAGGGTGAAGCGGGGGCAATGTCAGAGCTGACCCTCACGGTCATGCGGTTGGGTTTCCTCGCCGTACTGTGGCTGTTCGTCATCGTGGCCGTACAGGTCATTCGCAGCGATCTGTTCGGCACGCGCGTGACGCAGCGCGGCTCCCGCCGCGGCGGGGACACCCGGCAGCAGCGGGCCCAGCAGGCCGCCCCGCCGCAGCAGCGCCAGCAGTCCGGCGGCCGCCGCGCGGACCGCGGCCGCCGTGGCGCGCCCACCAAGCTGGTGGTCTCCGAAGGCTCCCTCTCCGGCACCACGGTGGCCCTCCAGGGCCAGACGATCTCCCTCGGCCGTGCCCACGACTCCACGATCGTGCTGGACGACGACTACGCCTCCAGCCGGCACGCCCGGATCTACCCCGACCGCGACGGCCAGTGGATCGTCGAGGACCTCGGGTCGACCAACGGCACGTACCTCGACCGCACCCGCCTGACCGCTCCGACCCCGATCCCGCTCGGCGCGCCGATCCGCATCGGCAAGACCGTCATCGAGCTGCGGAAGTAGTAGGACCATGACGACCGGAGGGTGGGCAGCGTGGCTGGGAAGGGGCTGTACCCGGAGCCGACGGGCGAGGTGCGCATGAGTCTGTCACTGCGCTTCGCCGCCGGATCGCACAAGGGCATGATCCGGGAGGGCAACGAGGACTCCGGTTACGCCGGCCCCCGGCTGCTCGCCATCGCGGACGGCATGGGCGGCCAGGCGGCCGGCGAGGTCGCCTCCTCCGAGGTCATCTCCACCCTGGTCCAGCTGGACGACGACGTGCCCGGCTCGGACATCCTCACCTCGCTCGGCACGGCCGTGCAGCGCGCCAACGAACAGCTGCGCGTCATGGTCGAGGAGGACCCGCAGCTGGAGGGCATGGGCACCACCCTGACCGCCCTGCTGTGGACCGGCCAGCGGCTGGGCCTCGTGCACGTGGGCGACTCCCGCGCGTACCTGCTGCGCGACGGCGTCCTCACCCAGATCACACAGGACCACACCTGGGTGCAGCGCCTCGTCGACGAGGGGCGCATCACCGAGGAGGAGGCCACCACCCACCCGCAGCGCTCCCTGCTGATGCGCGCGCTGGGCAGCGGCGACCACGTGGAGCCGGACCTGTCCATCCGCGAGGTGCGGGCCGGCGACCGCTACCTGATCTGCTCCGACGGCCTCTCCGGCGTGGTCAGCCACCAGACCATGGAGGAGACCCTCGCCAGCTACCAGAACCCGCACGACACCGTGCAGGAACTGATCCAGCTGGCGCTGCGCGGCGGTGGCCCGGACAACATCACCTGCATCGTCGCCGACGTCCTCGACGTCGACGGCGGCGACACCCTCGGCGGGCAGCTCAACGACACCCCGGTGATCGTCGGTGCGGTCGCCGAGAACCAGCTCCAGTACGGCGACGGCGCCCTGCACACCCCGGCCGGCCGCGCCGCCGAGCACGCCCGCGCCCACCGGCCCGTCCCCCCGCAGGACGGCGGCGCCGGCGGCTTCGGCCCGCCCGGCAGCGGCGACGCCGCCATGGGCGCCGTGCCGGACGGCACCTTCGGCCCGTTCACCGACGAGGACTTCGTCAAGCCGCGCCGCAAGGGCGTCTGGCTGAAGCGGTCGCTGATCATCGCCCTGGCGCTGGGCGTCGTCGGCGGCGGCCTCTACGGCGGCTACCAGTGGACGCAGACGCAGTACTACGTGGGCGCCAAGGACAACGACCACGTGGCGGTCTACCAGGGCATCAACCAGGACCTGGCGTGGCTGAGCCTGAGCCGGCTCTACCAGGACCACCCCGAGATCGAACTCAAGTACCTCCCGGTCGACCAGCGCAGCCGTGTCGTGGACACGATCACGGTGGGCAGCCGGGACCAGGCCCTCCAGAAGGCCAAGGAGCTGGGCACGCTCGCCGGCGCCTGCAAGAAGGAGGACGAGCGGCGCAGGGCCGAGCAGCAGCAGCGGGAGAACGAGAAGCAGAACGCCGACCGGCTGAGCGGCGCGAAGGACCCGGCGAAGGAGAAGGAGGCCGAGGCGCGCGCCAACGCGGCCGCCACCCCGGCCCCCGGTCCCACCCTCAGCGAGGAAGAACAGAAGTTGGTCCCGCAGTGCAGCAGCGCCCAGCAGTGAAGCCGTAGGGGGCCACACGCATGTCAGCGATTTCACCGATGCCGAACACCACCAATACGACGATCAGCACCGCGGGCCCGCCCAGCCGGCGCAACACCGAGCTGGCGCTGCTGGCCTTCGCCGTCCTGATCCCGTGCTTCGCCTACATGAACGTGGGCCTCGCCATGGACGGCGAGATGCCCTCCGGCATGCTCGGCTACGGCATCGGCCTCGGCCTGCTCGCCGGCGTCGGCCACCTGGTGGTGCGGAAGTTCGCCAAGTACGCGGACCCGATCCTGCTGCCGATGGCGACGCTCCTGAACGGCATCGGCCTCGTGCTGATCTGGCGCCTGGACCAGTCGCCGCGGCTCCAGGCCTCGAAGGTCTACGCGCCGGCGGCCACCAACCAGCTGCTGTTCTCGGCCATGGGCATCGCGCTGTTCATCGCCGTGCTGATCGTCATCAAGGACCACCGCGTCCTCCAGCGCTACACCTACATCTCGATGGTGGTGGCGCTGGGCCTGCTGATCGCGCCGATGTTCTTCCCCGCGAAGTTCGGCGCGCGCATCTGGATCACCATCCCGGGCATCGGCGGCATCCAGCCGGGTGAGTTCGCCAAGATCGTGCTGGCGGTGTTCTTCGCCGGCTACCTGATGGTCAAGCGGGACGCGCTGGCCCTGGCCAGCCGCCGCTTCATGGGCCTGTACCTGCCGCGCGGCCGTGACCTGGGCCCGATCCTGACGGTCTGGGGCTTCTCGATCCTGGTCCTGGTCTTCGAGACCGACCTCGGTACCTCGCTGCTGTTCTTCGGCATGTTCGTCGTGATGCTGTACGTCGCGACCGAGCGCACCAGCTGGATCGTCTTCGGTCTGCTGATGTCGGCCGCCGGCGCGGTGGGCGTGGCCTCCTTCGAGACCCACGTGCAGCAGCGCGTGCAGGCGTGGCTCGACCCCATGGGCGAGTTCCTCAAGAGCAAGCAGGGCCTGGCCGGCCACTCCGAGCAGTCGATGCAGGCCCTGTGGGCCTTCGGCTCCGGCGGCGTCTTCGGCACCGGCTGGGGCCAGGGCCACTCCGACCTGATCGGCTTCGCCGCCAACTCCGACTTCATCCTGGCCACGGTCGGCGAGGAGCTCGGCCTGGCCGGCATCATGGCCATACTCCTGGTCTACGGGCTGATCGTGGAGCGCGGCGTGCGCACCGCGCTGGCCGCCCGCGACCCCTTCGGCAAGCTGCTGGCCACGGGTCTGGCCGGTGCGTTCGCCATCCAGGTGTTCGTGGTCGCCGGCGGCGTCATGGGCCTGATCCCGCTGACCGGTATGACGATGCCGTTCATGGCGCAGGGCGGTTCATCGGTCATCGCCAACTGGGCGCTGGTGGCCGTCCTGATCAAGATCAGTGACACCGCGCGCCGTCCCGCGCCGGCCCCCGCCCCGTCCCCCGACGCCGAGATGACCCAGGTGGTCCGCCCGTGAACAAGCCCGTGCGCCGGATCGCCGTCTTCTGCGGCCTGCTGGTCCTCGCCCTGATGATCAGGGACAACTGGATCCAGTTCGTCAAGGCCGGCGAGCTCAAGGCCGACAAGAACAACCGCCGCGTCACCATCGCCCGCTACGGCCAGCCGCGCGGCGACATCATCGTCGACGGCCAGAAGATCACCGGCTCGGTGGAGACCGGCGGCATCGACTACAAGTTCAAGCGCACCTACGTCAACGGTGCGATGTGGGCCCCGGTCACGGGCTACAGCTCGCAGGTCTTCGGCTCCAGCCAGCTGGAGTCCCTGGAGGACAAGGTCCTCACCGGCGACGACGACCGGCTGTTCTTCAACCGCACGGTCGACATGATCACCGGCAAGGGCAAGAAGGGCGGTGACGTGATCACCACCCTGAACGCCAAGGCGCAGGAGGCCGCCTTCAAGGGTCTGGGCGACAAGCAGGGCGCCGTCGCCGCCCTCGACCCGCGCACCGGCAAGATCCTCGCGCTGGCGTCCACGCCGTCGTACGACCCGTCGACGATCGCGGGCGCACTCGACGGCAAGGCGTGGAAGAACCTGGACTCCGACAAGGCCAAGCCGATGCTCAACCGGGCGCTGCGGCAGACCTACCCGCCGGGCTCCACCTTCAAGGTCGTCACGGCCGCCGCCGCGCTGGAGAACGGCCTGTACAAGGACGTCGACTCCAAGACGGACTCGCCGCTGCCCTGGACGCTGCCGGACACCCGGATCGAGCTGAAGAACGAGGGCAACCTGCCCTGCAAGGACGCCACCCTGCGCGAGGCGCTGCGGGTGTCCTGCAACAGCGTCTTCGGCAAGATCAGCGCCGACCTGGGCAACAAGAAGATGATCGACCAGGCGAACAAGTTCGGCTTCAACAAGACCGTCGACACGCCCGTCCGGACCGCGGCCAGCGTCTACCCCAAGGACAACCGGCCGCAGAACGCCATGGCCGGCATCGGCCAGGCGTCCAACCGCGCCACCCCGCTCCAGATGGCCATGATCGCGGCCGCCGTCGCCAACAACGGCAAGCTCATGGAGCCGTACATGGTCGACAAGCTGCGCGCCCCGAACCTCAACGTCATCGAGCACCACCAGCCCAAGGAGATGAGCCAGCCCATCTCCGCGGACACCGCGCGCCAGCTGCAGAGCATCATGGAGACGGTGGTCGAGAAGGGCACCGGAACCAACGCGCAGATCCCGAACGTCAAGGTCGGTGGCAAGACCGGTACCGCCCAGCACGGCGTCGACAACAGCGGCAACCCGTACGCGTGGTTCATCTCCTACGCCAAGACGGACAACGGTTCGCCGGTCGCCGTCGCGGTCGTCATCGAGGGCGACGAGAACACCGCCCGTGACGACATCGCCGGTGGTGCGCTCGCCGCCCCCATCGCCAAGAGCGTCATGGAGGCGGTGCTCAAGACGGAGAAGTGATCCGGCTCACCCCGTCGCAGCCGCACGCCGTTCCCGTCGGTACCGGTCCTGTATCGGGTGACCGTCGCACCCGGAAGGCGTCCGGCGCGGCGGGTACGGTATGCCGGACAGCACTCTGCCGGACGTAACGAAGGTGCGGTCAGGAGAACGGAAGGGCTGGAGCTATGGAAGAGCCGCGTCGCCTCGGCGGCCGGTACGAGCTGGGCTCGGTGCTCGGCCGTGGTGGCATGGCCGAGGTGTACCTCGCGCACGACACCCGGCTCGGCCGCACCGTCGCCGTGAAGACGCTGCGTGTGGACCTCGCACGCGACCCGTCCTTCCAGGCCCGGTTCCGCCGTGAGGCCCAGTCTGCGGCCTCGTTGAACCACCCCTCGATCGTCGCCGTGTACGACACCGGCGAGGACTACGTCGACGGCGTGTCGATCCCGTACATCGTCATGGAGTACGTGGACGGCTCGACCCTCCGCGAGCTGCTGCACTCGGGCCGCAAGCTGCTGCCCGAGCGGTCGCTGGAGATGACCATCGGCGTGCTCCAGGCGCTGGAGTACTCGCACCGCGCCGGCATCGTCCACCGCGACATCAAGCCCGCCAACGTCATGCTGACCCGCACCGGCCAGGTGAAGGTCATGGACTTCGGCATCGCGCGCGCCATGGGCGACGCCGGCATGACGATGACGCAGACCGCGGCCGTGATCGGCACCGCCCAGTACCTCTCGCCCGAGCAGGCCCAGGGCGAGCAGGTCGACGCCCGGTCCGACCTGTACTCGACGGGCTGCCTGCTGTACGAGCTGCTCACGGTCCGGCCGCCCTTCGTGGGCGACTCGCCGGTGGCCGTGGCGTACCAGCACGTGCGGGAGGAGCCCAACCCGCCGAGCATGTACGACCCCGAGATCACGCCGGAGATGGACGCCATCGTCCTGAAGGCGCTGGTCAAGGACCGCGACTACCGCTACCAGTCGGCCGACGAGATGCGCGCCGACATCGAGGCGGCCCTGGACGGCCAGCCGGTGGCGGCCACGGCCACGCTGGGCGCCATCGGCGCCGGCTACGGCGAGGACCAGCCCACCACGATGCTGCGCTCGCAGGACCGCGGCGGCCCGGCCGGCCAGACGTCGATGATGCCGCCCGTCCAGGACGGCGGCGGCTACGGCGGCTACGACGACGGCCAGGGCGGCGGACGCCGCGGCGGTGGCGGCCGGAAGAGCAACCTGTCGACGATCCTGCTGGTCGTGGCGGGCGTGCTGGTGCTCGTCGGTGCGATCTTCATCGGCAAGTCGATCTTCAGTGGCGGCAACAACTCGCAGGTCACCGTGCCGCGGCTGATCGGCGAGACGCTGGAGAGCGCGCAGAAGATGGGGCAGAACGGCGACTTCAAGGTCGTCCAGTCGGCCACGAAACCGTGCGACCAGCCCAAGGGCAAGATCTGCGAGCAGACGCCGGCGCCGGACTCCAAGGTCGACCGGGGCGGTGACGTCAAGGTCGTGGTGTCGGAGGGCGCGGAGAAGGTCAACGTGCCGGACGTCACCGGCACGAAGGTCGACGAGGCCACCGCGACGCTGGAGAAGCTGGGCTTCCAGGTCAAGACGAAGCCGGAGGAGACCGACGGCACGACCGCGGGTCTCGTCATGCGGCAGAACCCGAAGGCCGGCACCAAGCAGGACAAGGGCTCGGAGATCACCCTGACGGTGGCCGCCCAGGCCGCGTCGAGGACCGTCCCGCCCGTCGTCGGCCAGACCTACGACAACGCGTCGAAGCAGCTGACCGACCTCGGCTTCCAGGTGAAGCGCGAGGACGAGGACTCGACGCAGCCGCCCAACACGGTGGTCCGCCAGAGCCCCGACGGCAACACCTCGGCCCGCGCGGGCTCCACGGTGACGCTGTTCGTGTCGAAGGGCCAGGCCCAGCCGTCGCAGGTGCCGAACCTCGTGCCGACGTCGCTCAAGGACGCCAAGAAGGCGCTGAAGGACGCGGGCCTGAAGGTCGGCGCCATCACCGGCCCGCAGGACGACAACGCGGTGGTCGTCACACAGGACCAGGCCCCCGGCACGCAGGTCCCCAAGGGCACCGCGGTGAACCTCACCACGGCCCCCGGCGGCGGCGCCGGCCCCGGTGGCAACCCCGCCGGCCAGACCACCACGACCGGTGGCCAGGACACCGGCGGCGGCTTCTTCGGCGGCGTCTTCGGCCGCAAGCACTGAGAACGAACATATGCGGCAGGCCCCGGCGTCCGGGAACGGACGGCCGGGGCCTGTTGCATACCTGCGCCGGCTCGGCGTCAGCGCAGTTCCTTCGGCGGGGTGCGCTTGGCGTCGACCTTCTCCGTGCGGGACAGTTCCGCCCAGACGACGTAGCGGTAGTCGGAGGTGTAGACGGGCGTGCAGGTCGTCAGCGTGAGGTAGCGGCCCGGCCTGCTCCTCCCGGACTCCTTGGGCACCTGGTCGATCACGGCGGTGTTGTAGCGGGACGTCTGCTTCAGCTCCGCGTACACCGTGTAGACGTACCAGACGTCGCGCGTCTCGAAGACGATCGCGTCGCCGTCCTTCAGCTTGTCGATGTTGTGGAACTTCGCGCCGTGGCCGTCGCGGTGCGCCGCGAGCGTCACGTTGCCCTGCCGGTCCCACGGCATCGCCGACGCCACCGGCTCCTTGTAGAAGCCCGCCACGCCCTCGTTGAGGACCTTGCTGCCCGTGCCGGCCTTCACCAGCACCTCGCCGTTGTGCATCGCCGGTACGTGCAGGAAGCCGATGCCGTCCTTGGTGTCCAGGGCGCCGGGGGCACCGGAGCCGGCCCCGGGGGCGGACTGCGCCCAGTGGTCGCGGATCCTGCCGCCCTGCCGCTTGGCCTCGCGGTCCGCCAGGACGTTCGTCCACCACAGCGAGTAGACGACGAAGAGGGCCAGGATCAGGCCGGCGGTGATGAGCAGTTCCCCCAGCACGCCGACGGTGGCGGCTATGCGCCCCCGGGCGCGGTCGGTCCGTGCCACAGACGTTCGTCCCCCGCTTCGCTCCACTGGCCCCACTGGCCTTCAGCTGACGAGCGCATCCGGTTTGCCCTTGCTCCGCGGCCGCTCCTCGACCATCTTGCCCCACACGATCAGCCGGTACGTACTGGTGAACTCGGGGGTGCAGGTGGTGAGCGTGATGTAGCGGCCGGGCCGGGTGAAGCCGGAACCGGCCGGCACGGGGTCGATGACCCGGACGTTCGCCGGTGACGTCTGGTCCAGACGACTCGTCATCTCATAGGTGTAGAAGGCGTTTGCAGTCTCCACAACGATCTTGTCGCCGGGCTTCAGCCGGTTGACGTAGCGGAACGGTTCGCCGTGCGTGTTGCGGTGGCCGGCCAGCGCGAAGTTGCCCTGCCGGTCCCAGGGCATGGCGGTCGCGGGTCCGCCGTCGCCCGCGTAGTGCCCGACCATGCCCCGGTCGAGCACCTGGTGCTTGCCCACGCCCTGCGCGATGGGGGCCTTCACGTCGAGCGCGGGGATGTACAGGATGGCGAAGCCCTGGCCGGGCGAGAACTCGCCGGCGTCGCGGTCGTGGCCGGCGCCCGCGTTCGCCCAGCTGTCCCGCAGGTCGCTGGCGGCACCGCCGGCCTGCCGGTGCGCGATGACGTTGGTCCACCACAACTGGTAGGCGACGAACAGCAGCAGGACCGTGCCCAGGGTGATGAACAGCTCGCCGACCGCCCGGGTCGCGATCACGCCCCAGCTGTCCTTGCGGGCGCGCGCGGCGCGCTGTGCGGCGCGACGGCGCTCCGCGCGCCCTCCGGGGGCGGTGACGGGCTGCTCCGGCTCGATCCGGCGCAGCTGCATCGTGGGCCGGTCCTCGGGCGGCAGCGGCCGGGAGACCGGCGTGGGGGCCTCCCGGGGCCTGGCATCGCTCTCGGGCCGGAGAGCGGTCACGCCCCGTCCTTGCCCACCACCGGGGCGAGCCCCGCCGAACGTTCCACCGCCCCCGGGTCGCCGCAGGCGGCCAGCCAGTTGGCGAGCATCCGGTGGCCCCACTCGGTGAGCACGGACTCCGGGTGGAACTGGACGCCCTCGACGGGCAGGTCACGGTGGCGCAGGCCCATGATGATGCCGCCCTGGGAGCTCTCCGACTCCTCGGTCCAGGCGGTGATCTCCAGCTCGTCCGGCCAGGACGACCGGTCGACGGCCAGCGAGTGGTAGCGGGTGGCCGTGAAGGGCGAGGGCAGCCCCTTGAAGACGCCCTTGCCGCCGTGCACCACGGGGGAGGTCTTGCCGTGCAGCAGCTCGGGCGCGCGGTCGACGACGCCGCCGTAGGCCACAGCCATCGACTGCATGCCCAGGCAGACGCCGAAGACGGGCACGCCCGTGGTGGCGCAGTGCCGCACCATGTCGATGCACACGCCGGCCTGCTCGGGCGCGCCGGGCCCGGGCGACAGCAGCACGCCGTCGAAGCCGTCCTGGGCGTGCTCCGGCGTCACCTCGTCGTTCCGCAGGACCTCGCACTCGGCGCCGAGCTGGTAGAGGTACTGGACGAGGTTGAACACGAAGCTGTCGTAGTTGTCGACGACGAGGATGCGGGCGCTCACGGGGTCACCGCCTGCATGCCGTTGTTGTCGACCGTCACGTCGTTGAACGGCAGCAGCGGCTCCGCCCAGGGGAAGACGTACTGGAAGAGGGCATAGACGACCGCCAGCACCAGCACGAGCGCGATCAGGCTCTTCACCCATGCGTTGCCCGGCAGATGACGCCAGATCCAGGGGTACATGCTGTCCCTACCCGCCGATCAGTCGGAAGTTGCGACACCAGACTACGGGGGCAGCCTACGGCGCGGCGGGCGCTGTGGTCTCCAGGTGGGCCCAGACGACGAGCCGGTGGCTGTGCCCCCACTCGGGGTCGCAGGTGGTCAGCGTCAGATAGCGGCCGGGCGCGGCGTACCCGGCGGCGGCCGGCACGGGGTCGAGGACGCGGGTGTCGGTGGGCGCGGTGCGGTACGGCCGGGTGTCGACGCGGTACGTGAACCAGGTCGTCCCGTCGGTGAGCAGGACGGCGTCGCCGGGGCGGAGCCGTGGCAGGTCCTTGAAGGGGTCGCCGTGGGTGCGGCGGTGGCCGGCGACGGCGAAGTTGCCGGTGCCGCCGAGCGGCGCGCTGCCCTCGTAGTGGCCCAGGCCCCGCTTGAGCGTGTCGAGGCCGGTGCCCTCCAGGACGGGCTTGGCCCAGTCGGTGCCGAAGCGGGGCACGTACATGACGGCGAAGGCGGCACCGGCGCGCGGCGGGGCGGCGGGGGCAGCCGTGCCGCCGGTGCGGGGGGCCGGGGAGGCGGGCGGGGCAGGTGAAGCGGTGGCTCCGGGGACGGCCGGGGCAGTCACGCCGGTGCCGTCCGCGGGGGCGGGCACGGGGGCGGGGGCGGGCGGGGCCGCGTCGGGTCGTGGCTCGCCCGGCGGGGCGTCCGGGACCGTGGGCGGGGCCACCGCCGCGGAGCCGCCGTGCCGCGCCCACTGGTCCCGTAAGCGGCCGATCTCGCCGTCCATGGCGCTGTCGGCGCGTACGCCCGTCCAGTACAGGAGGTAGACCACGAAGAGCACGACGAGGGCCCCGCTGGTCAGGCACAGCTCGCTGAGGGCGCGTACGGCGCGTCGTGACCTCACCGGGCCGCTCCTTCCGGAGCGCCCCTCGCCGGGGCGCTAGCCGACGGGCTTGGCGTAGTGGAGGTCCACTGTGCCCGAGTAACCGGGCAGCGTCACCGTGTCGTGCTGGTCGACTTTCCAGCCGAGGCCGTACGCGGCCACGTACTGCTGGTAGTTCTGGATGGCGGGCGACTCGGCGAGGGCCTTGCGCAGGGCGGCGCGGTCGCCGACGGCCGTGACCTTGTAGGGCGGGGAGTAGACGCGGCCCTGCAGGATGAGGGTGTTGCCGACGCAGCGCACGGCGCTGGTGGAGATCAGCCGCTGGTCCATGACCTCGATGCCGCGGGCGCCGCCCTTCCACAGGGCGTTGACGACGGCCTGGAGGTCCTGCTGGTGGATGACCAGGTCGTTGGGCTGGGGCTGGGGGACGCCGGGGATCTTGGCGGTGGCGTTGGGGGGCGCGTCGGTGAGGGTGACGGTGAGGCCCTGGCCGCTGAGCTTGCGGGTGCCGGCGGCGTCCTCCAGGGCGGCGAGCTTCCGGTCCTGCGCCGCGGTGCTGCCGTTGTCGCGGCGGGCGAGGGCGTCGACGCGGTCGCGGGCGCCGGCCGCGCTCTCCTCCAGGTCCTTGTTCTTGCGGCTGCGCTCCTGGATGAGGTCGGAGAGCCGCAGCATGGAGTCGTCGGTGCGGATGTTGGTGCCCTGCGCGGTGTTGAAGCTGATCCAGAAGATGAGGCCGGCGAGCGCGAAGACGCCGGCGGTCAGCAGCCGCACCGGCCGGAACCGCCGGGCGGGCGCGTTGGTGGAGTCCGCAGAATTACGCACCGTACCCTTATCCTCTCCGACGCCGCGGAAGCACTACGCTAACGGACGCCCGGGGGATGGAAGCGCTCCCGTCGCGTCCCCGCCCCGGCGGACAGTCCTTGTAAGCCCAGCGCGGTCACGCAGCGCATCGACAGGAGAGTTCCCTCGTGCCGAAGTCACGGATCCGCAAGAAAGACGACTTCACGCCGCCGCCGGTGAAGCAGCAGAACCTGAAGCTGGTCACGGGACGCCGCTGGGTGGCGCCGGTGATGCTGGCGCTGTTCCTGATCGGGCTGGCCTGGATCGTCGTCTTCTACGTGACGAGCGGCGACATGCCGGTGGAGTCGCTGCACAACTGGAACATCGTCGTGGGCTTCGGCTTCATCGCCGCGGGGTTCGTGGTCTCCACGCAGTGGAAGTAGCGGCGGAACAGCAGCGGAAACAGCGGGCCGCGCAAGCTCTGGCCCGAGCTTTCCGATGAGTTATCCACACCCTCGTCCACAGTGGGGAAAAACTCAGAAGATCTGTGGATAACTTCCGCCAGGTTGACGCCGGTGTGACTGATCGCGACCGTCCCGCAAAGATCGTCACACCGGCTTCTTGGCATAAAGACCCAGGTCAGAGCGGTCCACTTGGCCGGAACGACGAGTTCCGCACAGCGCGCACAAGATCCGGCACGCGTTGTGGACAACCTGTGCGTCCACCGGTGTGGGTGACCACGGCCGATGCACCACCGCCCGGCCCCCTCCTCAGCCGCCGGTCAGCTCCTGCGTCCGGACGAACACCATGGCGGCGATCACCACCAGGGCCGCGCCGGCCGTCCCCCACTGCACCAGGGCACGCCTGCCGCGCGGCGCGTGCACCATGCCGAAGGCCACGGCCGCACCCACCACCAGGCCGCCGATGTGGGCCTCCCGGGCGATGTCCGACCAGGTGAAGGTGAAGATCAGGTTGAGCACGAGCAGCGCGATGATCGGCCGCATGTCGTACTTCAGCCGGTGCATCAGCACGGCCGTGGCGCCCAGCAGGCCGAAAATCGCACCGGACGCGCCCAGCGAGGGCTGGTTCGGGGCGGCCACCAGGTACGACAGGGCGCTGCCGCCGAGCGCCGAGAGCACGTAGAGCACGACGAAACGGAGGCGGCCGAGCGCCACCTCGAGCGGTGGGCCGAGCCACCACAGCGAGATCATGTTGAGCGCGATGTGCTCCGGCCGCTGGTGCAGGAAGGCCGCGCTCAGCAGCCGGTACCACTGGCCCTCCGCGACGCCCTCCAGCGGGCCGCCGTCCACGACGCGCGCCCTGCCCAGCATCTCCAGGGCGCTCAGCAGGCCCTCGCCGCCGGCCATGACGGCGATCCACAGGCCGGCGTTGACCGCCAGGATGATCTTCGTGACGAGGCGCGGGTCGGCCACGTGCACGCTGCCCGCGATCGTGCGCGGCGCGGTGGCGCGCGGGCCCGCGCCCGTACCCCCGCCGGCCCCGCCGCCGCCCGCGCACTCCGGGCACTGGAAGCCGACCGACGCGCTGACCATGCAGTCGGGGCAGATGGGCCGCTCGCACCGGGTGCAGCGGATGCCGGTCTCCCGGTCGGGGTGGCGATAGCAGCAGACGGCCTGGTCGTTCATGCTCTCCCCTTGCCCTGTGGCGAGCCGGTGAATGCCGAGCCCCGTCAGCACGCGCGGCCCCGCCCGTCATACGGACGGGCGGGGCTCAAGGTTCCCGTGGGAGCCGGCCGGCGTCAGCGCTTCTCGATGACGACCGACTCGATGCGCACGTCGTTGACCGGGCGGTCGGTGCGCGGGTTCGTCTGCGTCGTCGCGATGGCGTCCACGACCTTCTTGGAGGCGTCGTTGGAGACCTCGCCGAAGATGGTGTGCTTGCCGGTCAGCCAGGCGGTCGGCGAGACGGTGATGAAGAACTGCGAGCCGTTGGTGCCCGGGCCGGCGTTGGCCATGGCCAGCAGGTAGGGCTTGTTGAAGGCGAGGTCCGGGTGGAACTCGTCGGCGAACTTGTACCCCGGGCCACCGGTGCCGTTGCCCAGCGGGTCACCGCCCTGGATCATGAAGCCCTCGATGACACGGTGGAAGATCGTGCCGTCGTACAGACGGTCCGTCGTCTTCTGGCCCGTCTCCGGGTTGACCCACTCGCGCTCACCCGAGGCGAGCTCGACGAAGTTCTTCACCGTCTTCGGGGCGTGGTCCGGGAAAAGCCGGATCTCGATGTCGCCCTGGTTGGTCTTCAGGGTGGCGTAGAGCTGCTCAGCCACGATCTACCTTCCATAGTCTTCACTGACGGCTACCGATCCTCGCACGACCCGTCCCGTGCGCGTAGCCACCGAAGCGCCCGCGCGCGGCGGCGAACCGTGGCATTGTCGAGCCCGGGGCGCCGTTGACCCGGATGCCCGCTGCACATGCCGGACCACCCGTGGACAGGCATGATTTTCCACCGGGTGGAAAGGCGACATTCCAGTACGCCACCGAGGAGGAGGTTCTCGTGACCCGCAAGGACAGCGTGCGCGCCGCGACCATGACGGCCAAGGACAGCGTGCGTCACGCCGCGGAGGTGGTGGCGCCCTACGCCGGAACGGCCAAGGACACGGCCGTGCACTACGCGCACGAGGCCCGGGCCCGGCTCGCGCCGAAGGTCTCCGAGGCCGCCCACCAGGCCCGTTCGCAGTACGACGCGCATGTGCAGCCCCGCCTGGAGCACGCCCGCGAAGCCATTCCCCCCAAGGCCGGCCAGGCCGTCGCCCGGGCCCGCGCCGCCGCCGAGCCGGTGCGCGAGGAGGCCGTCGCCCGTACCGCCGCGGCCGTCGCCGCGCTGCGCGGCCAGGTGTCGGCCGCCGAGATCGAGAAGCTGGCGAAGAAGAAGCGCTGCCGCCGCGGCCGCGCCGCCAAGCGCGTCCTCCTGCTCGGCCTGCTCGCCGGCGGCGCGTACGCGGCGTGGAAGTGGTGGGACAAGCAGGCCAACCCCGACTGGCTGGTCGAGCCCCCGGAGGCCACCGAGCCCGCCGGCCGCGGCCGGCTCACCTCCGTCGACGGCAGCGGCGCCGACGCCCTCGACCCGGAGGTCCAGGCGAAGCAGGACCGCGCCGACACGGAGGCCGCCCCCGGCAACGACGACACCCGCGGCTGATCCGGCCGGGGCCCGCCCCGGCACAGCA
Organism: Streptomyces mashuensis; assembly: GCF_014654785.1. GTDB lineage: Bacteria > Actinomycetota > Actinomycetes > Streptomycetales > Streptomycetaceae > Streptomyces > Streptomyces mashuensis. The sequence continues at coordinate 244,712 of NZ_BNBD01000004.1, read as the reverse complement.
GCACGGCACAGCAGCACGACAAAGCCCTCCGATCCGCGCTGTCGCAGGTCGGAGGGCGTTTTTTTGTGGAGCCTAGGGGAGTCGAACCCGAAATCGTTACCTTTCCAACCTGGGAAGATGCCGGAGGATCGGACATTTTCGCCTGTTTCCACCCTCTTGAACCCGGCTCCATCCCACTCGGTCCGCGACCCGTGTTGACGTGTCAACACAGACCAACGGGCGCTTACAGAAGCGAATCATGCAGCCTTCTGTTCGCCTTCACAGTCGCAACTACGCAGTAAGCAGGCGATCGGCGCCCCGCCCGCTAGTGCAAAGGCCCGACAGGCGACGGCTTCCCTACGGCGGACCGTACAAGCCTGCTCGGCTACCGGGCCCGCCTAGACTGGGCGCGGGAGGTGTGTGGTGACCGTTACTGAGGACCGGCCGCAGATGCTGGCCGAGGAGTTCGAGCGCATCGCCGCCGCCGCCGAGCGCGAAGGCGTCCGGATGGAGTTCATCCACGGCAGGCTGGGGGTCAAGGCGGTGCCGGACGGCGACCACGACGAGATCATCCGGTGGCTGATGGAGCACTGCATGCAGCACCGCCCCGACCTGTGGCTCTACCCCGAACGCGGCCTGCGCGTCGAGCAGTACCGCAAGGGCCACGCCAAGCCGGACGGTGCCCTCGCCACCAAAGGGGCGTTTGCCGGACAGGGCGAGTGGGCGGATCCCGGCCAGGTCCTGATGGTCGTCGAGGTCACCTCGTACGACAGCGACACCGACAAGCGTGACCGGGAAGAGAAGCCCGTCGCCTACGCGCAGACCGGCATCCCCCTGTACCTGCTGATCGACCGGGACACCTGCGAGACCCTCCTCTACACCGAGCCCGACGGCGGCACCTACGCCAGTCTGCTCCGCCGCCCGTTCGGCCGCACTGTCCATCTGCCCGAACCCGTCGGCTTCGACCTCGACACGGAACCCCTGAAGGACTGGGTGCGCTGACCCGGCCCGCGCCCGGCTCCACCGGACGCTTCCGGCCCGGTCGGTCCCACCGTGACGGCCCAGCAGCCGATCACAGTACTGATCAAGGCGCGGCCCGTGGAGCACGCAGGAAGAGGGCCGTGACGAGGAGGTCGGCGGTGAGGGCCGGGCGGCACTCCGGCCTGGCTCCCGCCCCGGGCGGACAAGTCGGTGCGGGTCTGGCGATAGTCCAGCAGGGCACTCCCACCCGGGGGCACACTGGGCCTTCGGGGGAGGCGCATGCGGCGTTGTGAGCGTATGCGTCCGACCTGGTCTGTCCGCGTCCGGGGAGAGTATGGACCGAGGGTCGGGGGTTGGATGACTCAGGTGGTTCCTTGGCGCCGTGAGCTGCGTGGGGTGGGGCGGCATGGTCCTGTGGTGGTGATCGGTGCGGGGCCGTACGGCCTGTCGGTGACCGCACATCTGCGTGCCTCGGGGGTGGATGTACGTATCTTCGGGGACATCATGGGCAGTTGGCGGCATGCCATGGCCACGGGCATGTTCTTGAAGTCGACACCGCAGGCGACGGACCTGTCGGCACCCGTACCCGGGGGGACGCTGGCCGACTTCTGCCGGGCCGTGGGTGGGAGCGTGCTGACGGAGCTGACGCCCATCCCGTGCGCGACCTTCGTCCGGTACGGCATGTGGTTCACCGAGCATTACGTCGGCGAGGTGGAAAACACCCGCGTCCGGACCGTCGAGCGGTCACGCACCGGCTACCGGGTCTGTCTGGAGGGCGGCGAGGAAATCGGTGCGGCAGCCGTGGTCGTGGCCACGGGACTGGGCGCGCTCGCCCATATTCCTCCCCGGCTTCTTCCCCTGGCACCGCGCGGACCGGGACCCGACGCCGCGCTGTCCCACACCAGCCAGCACACCGACCTCTCACGCTACGCCAGGCAGCACGTGGCCGTGGTGGGCGGTGGCCAGTCCGCCCTGGAAAGCGCGGCCCTCCTGCACGAAGCAGGCGCCGACGTCCGTGTTCTCGTCCGCAGTCCCCGGATTCGCTGGGGTGACACTCCGGTCCCGCACCGCCCTCTTCTTCAGCGGGTCATCAAGCCGTCCTCACCACTCGGCACCGGCTGGGCCCTGGCGACCGTCTGCCACGCGCCCCACGCGGTACGTCGTCTGCCGGCTCCTTCCCGGCTTCTGCTCCACCGGCGTGCCCTGGGGCCGTCGGGTGGGTGGTGGCTGCGCGAGCGCGTCGAGGGCGTCCTGCCCGTGCACTGTTCCCGCCACATCGTCCACGCCCACCTCCGCGGCGAGCAGGCACACCTCACGCTTGCGGGCGCGGGAGAAGGTCCGCCGAAGCTGTGCGTCGACCATCTCCTGGCCGCCACCGGCTACCGCCTCGACCTGGAGGCCCTGGAGTTTCTCTCGCCGGTCCTGCGCCACCGGCTCGACCGAGTCCCCGGCTCGCGGGCCCCCCGCCTGACCGCGGCGTTCGAGTCCTCCTTCCCGGCCCTGTACTTCACCGGGTCCCTGGCAGCCCCCACCTTCGGCCCGATGCTCCGCTTCGTCGCCGGTACCGCCTTCGCCGCGCGCCGCATCACTGCCCACCTGACCGGGCGCGCCCCCCACCACGGGCGGTCGGGGGTGGCGGTACGGCGGCAGTGAGAAGATTGCGAGGGTGATGGTAGTAACCAGTGATATCGAGAAGGCGGCCGAGGTGCTGCGCGCCGGGGGCCTGGTGGCCCTGCCGACGGAGACCGTCTACGGTCTGGGCGCCAACGCTGAAGATCCTGCCGCGGTCGCGCAAATCTTCCAGGCCAAGGGGCGCCCGCCCACTCACCCGCTGATCGTCCACATCGGCGGCGCGGACCAGCTGGACGAGTGGGTCGAGGAGGTGCCGGCGACGGCGCGCCTGCTGGCCGAGCACTTCTGGCCGGGGCCGCTGACGCTGGTCCTGCGGCGCGGCCGACGGGTGCCTCTCGAAGCCACGGGTGGCCTGGAGACGGTGGCTGTGCGGGTGCCCGACCACCCTGTCGCGCTCGCCCTGCTGGCGGCCTTCGGCGGCGGCATCACGGCTCCGTCCGCGAACCGCTTCGGCTCGGTCAGCCCCACGACGGCGGACCACGTCCGGGCGGAGCTCGGTGACGCGGTCGGCTTCGTGCTGGACGGCGGCCCGTGCGGCGTCGGCGTGGAGTCGACCATCGTCGATGTCACGGGCGACGTCCCGGGCATCCTGCGGCCCGGCGGCGTCACCCGCGAGGACCTCGAAGCGGTACTGGGGCGTCCGGTCACGGTCCCCTCCGCCAGCCACGTCCGGGTGCCGGGCCAGCACCCCTCCCACTACGCGCCCCGTGCGCGGGTCGTCCTGGCCGAGCCGGAGAAGGCCGTTGCCGAAGCCGAGCTCGCACAGCAGAGGGGACACCGGGTGGGTCTCCTTCTTCCCCCCGCCCTCGCCGGCGCTCCGGTGAAGGCGCACGCCGTCGTGACGGTCCCCGCCTCGATGCCGGCCTACGCGCGCGGGCTGTACGGGCTCCTGCGCGAGTTCGACCGGCGCGGGTGCGACCTCGTCATCGCGTCACTGCCGGCCGAGGAGGGCCTGGGGCTCGCGATCGCCAACCGGCTCCGCCGCGCCGCGGGACCCCGGCTCTCCCCGTGACCGTTCACGGCCAAAGCGGTCAGGACGCGGTGGCGGCCGCCGCGTCCAGGCCGTGGGCCGCGACAAGCCGTGCGCTGCCGTCGGCCAGGCGGTAGGACAGGCCCACCACGGCGGCGCGGCCGGCGGCGACCTTCCCGGCGAGGGCGCGGGAGCGGTCCAGCAGCAGGTCGGCGGTGTGCTTCACGTGCTCTGCCAGGATCTCGTCGGGTTCCACTCGCCCGGCCGCGCGGGCTGCCAGCACGCTGGGGGTGACCCGTTCGACGACGTCCCGTACGTAGCCCGTGGCGGGCACACCGTCCTCCAGCGCGGCGCAGGCGGCCCCGACCGCACCACAGGAGTCGTGGCCGAGCACCACGACCAGCGGGCAGTCCAGTATGCCGACGCCGTACTCGATGCTGCCCAGCACCTCCGGCCCCAGCACGTGCCCGGCCGTGCGCACCACGAACAGGTCGCCCAGGCCCCGGTCAAAGATGATCTCTGCGGCCAGGCGGGAGTCGGAGCACCCGAACAGCACCGCGAAGGGCTGCTGGCCCGGCGCGGTCTCGGCGCGACGGGTGGCGTCCTGGTTGGGGTGTTCGGGCCTGCCCGCGACGAAGCGCCCGTTACCGGCCATCAGCAGCGCGAAGGCGCCGGAGGGCGTCAGGGTCTGGATCTCGGTCATACCCGCAGCCTACGAGCCGGTACCTGCCGCACGCACTGCCTGGTCCTGGCGGAGCACGCCGTCTCGGGCCGCTGCGCATCCGGCGGGACACGCTTGCCGGTCACGCTGCCGCCGCGCCGTGCACCGGCTCCCTGACGTGCCCGGGCCGTTCGCGGACGATGCGGCCGGCGGCCAGTTTCTGCAGCAGGCCGTAGGCGAGTACGGGCAGCAGCAGGTAGGGCTTGTCAGGGAGCGTGGTGGTGATGAGGACGGCGCTCGCGCTGCTGTTGTTCATGCCGCAGGCGAGGGTGAGGGACGACCCGGTGGACGGTTCCAGGCGCAGCAGCCGGGCTGCGAGGTGCCCCAGGGTGAAGGAGAGCGCGCACACCACCGTCGCCACGGTCAGCGCGGCGGCGAGGAGGAGGGGCCGGGGCTGGCGGAAGAAGGAGCCGAGGGCGCCGCTGGCGTTGACGTAGGTCAGGAGCAGTGAGCCCCACAGTGCCGCCATCGGTGTCGCGTGCAGCACGGGCCTCGACGAGCGGGCCGGCAGCAGCATTCGGCACAGGATGCCGGCGCCGCAGGGCAGCAGGACGGAGGTGAGGGCGAATCCGGGGCCGAAGGTGTGGGCCGCCTGGTGCAGTGATGCCGCGTAGTCGCCGCCCAGCAGGGGGGACAGGGCGGTCATGGTCAGGGGGATGGTGAAGGGGCTCAGCAGGGTGGAGGCGAGGACGAGTCCGACCATGACGGGCTGGTCGGCGTTGCCCTTGCCGGTCCAGACGGTGGCGCCGGCCGCCACGGGCATCGCGACGATCAGGATCATGGCGGTGACGAGTCCGCTGCCGCCGTCGGTGTCGGGCGAGGTGTGCAAAGCGATCGCGACGGCGGGGATGACCAGCAGTGGGGCGATCAGGTGCAGGGCGAGGCCGGCGAGGAGAGCCAGGGGCCGCCGCAGTAGCCGGCCCAGGTCGCGGAGAGGTACCTGGAGGCCGGCCGAGAACAGCACCAGGGACAGCAGCGCCGCCGGGACGCTCACCGGGAGGTGTCCGGTCGGCAGCGGAACGGTGCGGGTGTGGCGGAGCCACAGGCCGGGTCCGGGCAGCGCGACGGCGGCGAGGTACGCCGTGGTGACGGCCCGTCCGAGCCGTCGGCGCAGCCACGCCGTCAGGCGGGCCACCGGGGAGGAGACGGGCTGTCGGGACGCGTCATGGCTCATGGCGATCAGGTTCCGGTACGGGGCGCGGCCTCGCCCGGCGGATCCGGGACGTGGTCAGGATGCGTTCAGGTCGGCGGTGGCACAGTCGGGCGCCATGACCCCTGAGATCTCCGAAACCACCGAAGTACCGGACGCGCGCGTCGCTGATGGCGTGGGCACCGTCCGCCGGCTGCCGTGGAACAAGGTCCCCGAAGTCACGCTGTACTTCTGGGTGATCAAGGTGTTGTGCACAACGGTCGGTGAGACCGCAGCGGATCTGCTCAACAGCAGGGCCGGTCTGGGGCTGACGGGTGTGTCGCTGTTGATGAGCGCGCTGCTGGCGGCGGCGCTGGTGGCGCAGTTCCGGGCCCGGTCCTACCGTCCCGGTCCGTACTGGCTGGTCGTGGCCCTGGTCAGCGTCGTCGGGACGCTGATCACCGACAACCTGACCGACAATCTGGGGGTGCCGCTCCCGGTCAGCACCGGCGTGTTCGCCGTCGCGCTGACCGGAGTGTTCGCCGTCTGGTACCGCAGTGAGCGGACCCTGTCGATCCACCATGTCGACAGCGTCCGGCGGGAGGGCTTCTACTGGCTGGCGGTGCTGTGCACCTTCGCCCTGGGCACCGCGGCCGGCGACCTGGTCGCCGAGCGCGTGGACTTGGGCTACTGGCTGTCCGCCGTGTTGTTCGCCTCGGTGATCGCCGCCGTCGCGGTGGCGCGCTTCGCCCTCGGCCTGGACGCGGTGTGGAGCTTCTGGATCGCCTACGTCCTGACCCGGCCGCTCGGCGCCTCGGCCGGCGACTACCTGTCCCAGCCTGCCGCGGACGGCGGCCTGGGGCTGGGCACGGTGGTCACCAGCGGGCTCTTCCTCGCCGTCATCGCCGGCCTGGTGGTGTTCCTGACGGTGACGCGCCGGGACGTGACCGAGCGGGAACGCCTCACGCCGCGGGAAGGCTGATGACGAAGGCGGCGCCCGGGGCGTGCCGGGCGTCGTGCCGCACGTCGCCGCCGGCGGAGCGGGCCAGGCGTCGCGCGAGCGGCAGTCCGAGGCCCGCACCGCCGTGCCCGTCGTCCGGGTCGGCACGGTGACCCGGCTGGAACAGCCGATCCGTGAAGGAGCCCGGGACGCCCGGACCGTCATCGGTGATCTCGACGCACACGCTGCCGTCCGGGTGCTGCCCGGCCCTGATGAGGACGCGGAAGCGGGCGTGGCGCAGCGCGTTGTCGAGGAGGGGGCTGACGATCCGTTCCAGCAGGGCGGCGGGGACGCCCACCGTCAGCGTGTGCGGGCAGCTCACCGTCACAGTGGCCGGGCCGTCGGCGGGGACCGCCGCGGTGAGGCGGTCCAGTACGGGCAGGACTCCGGTGGTGCCGGGGGCGGTGCGGGCACTGTCGCGGGCGTCGTCGAGGAGGGTGTCGCAGATCGTCCGCATGCACTGGGCCGCGTCCGCGAGTCTGGCGTGTGTGGCCCGGGTTTCCTCGGCCGAACGGGGCCGTACCCGCCACCAGTCCAGTTCCGCGGTGATGCGGGCGAGGGGGTTGCGCAGTTCGTGCGACAGCTCGGCGGTGAGCCGCTGTTCGTGCCGCAGCACCGCGCGGATGCGGTCCAGCAGGCCGTCCAGGGAGACTCCCAGCCGCGCCAGTTCGAGGGGGCGGTCGGTGGTGCCGAAGCGTTCGTCGGAAGCGACGGCGCTCCACCGGGTGGCCTGTTCGGTCATGGTCCGCACCGGGTGGAGGGCCCGTCCGACCGCGAGGCGGGTGAGGACGTAGGTGCAGACGAGGATCGTCGCGCCCAGGGCGAGGGAGGCGAGGAGCAGGGTGTCCGCCGAGGCCCGGTAGGGGGAGAGGTCCAGGGCGGTGACGACGACGGCGCGCGGTGGAGTGTGCGGGGCGGGGTCGCCGACGGGCCGGGAACACAGGCGCAGGGGACCGTGGGCCTCGATGGTGGCGCACCTCCGGGTGCTGCCGGGTGCGGCGAGCCGGGCGGCGGCTTCGGTGAGAGTGCTGCCGGCCGGGGCCGAGGCGGGGCGTTCGAGCAGCCGGGCGCCGGCGTAGATCCACACATTCGTGTCGAGCAGTGCGTCGTCCGCCGTCTCACGCACGCGTACCGGGTCGTGGCGGGTGTCCACGGTGGTGGCCACGGCCTCGGCGCGGGTGCGCAGTTCGTCGTCGGCCTGGCGCCGCAGATGGGTGCGGGCGACGACGTTGAACAACACGGTGAGGGCCACCATCACCAGGGTCGCCGTGGCGAGGGCCACCAGCGAGAGGCGGCCGCCCAGGGTACGGGGCCACAGGGCCCCGCGGGTCGTCGTCATACCAGCCGGTGCCCGATCCCTCGTGTGGTGCGGATGGTCAGGTCGCTGCCCGCTTCCCGCAGTTTGCGCCGTAGCCGGCTCAGGTACTGGTCGAGGGTGTTGTCGCTGACACGGGCGCCTTCGGGCCAGCCGGCCCGGACCAGTTCGCGCCGGCCCACGATGTCGCCGCGGGCGGCCATGAGCGTGGCCAGCAGACGGAACTCCGTCGGGGTGAGGGCGGTGTCACGCCCGGCCACGCCGGCGGTGAAGCGGGCCGGGTCCAGCGACAGGTCCCCCGTACGGGCCGGTGCCTCCCGCCCCGCCCGCTTGATCGCCGCTCGCAGGCGGGCAGCGAGTTCCACGAGGTGGAACGGCTTGGTCAGGTAGTCGTCGCCGCCGGCGGAGAATCCGCCGAGGCGGTCGGTGAGCCGGTGGTGGGCCGTCAGGAAGAGTACGGGCGCCCGGAAGCCGTTGGCCCGCATCGCCTGGCACACGTCGCGCCCGTCCGCGTCGGGCAACCCGACGTCCAGGACCACCGCGTCGACGGCGTCACCGGCCAGGCGCAGGGCGCCGGCACCGTCCCGGGCCCCTACCGCCGTGAAGCCCTCGTCACGCAGGCCGCGCAGCAGCACGTCCCGCAGGGCGTGGTCGTCGTCGACGACCAGGATGGTGTGCCGCACCTGTCTCCTTCACCGACTCGGGCGGGGGCCGGCATCGTGCCCCGGATCCGTTCCGTTCTTCTGCGCGGGGGTGGTGAGCGCGGGCAGCCACCGGGCGGCTGCCACGACGCACGCCGCGTACCAGGCGAGGGCGAAGAGCCAGCCGCCGATGACGTCGCTGAACCAGTGGACCCCGAGGTGGACGCGGGTCAGCCCGACCGCGGCACCCCAGCAGCCGATGACCGCGACAACGAGCGTGCGGCCGGGGAACGAGCGCAGGAGTACGGCCGTGATCAGCAGCGCGGCCGTGAGGGCCGCCGTGGTGGCATGGCCGGAGGGGAACGACCACCCCGACGCGTGCGTCGCCCACTCACCGGCCGGCGGGCGGGGCCGGCCGATCAGGTGGAGCACCGCCCGCCGCAGGAGCTGCCCCGCGCCCAGGCACAGCAGGCTCGCGGCGGCAGCGATCAGCTTGCGGCGCTTCGTACGCCCCGCGATGACACCCGCCACGGCGGCCAGTACATAGGGGATCGCGCCCGTACCCGTATCGGTCAGCCTCCGTATCGCGGTCACCGCCGTGGCGGGGCGGTGACCGACGGCCCACGAGAGCAGGGCGCGGTCCACGGGCAGCGGGGAACCACCCCGTGCGGTGACGATGCCGGCCAGCAGCGCGAAGCCGGCCAGGGCCGCGAGGCCCGCCGCGGCCGCCGTACGTCGCCGGATCACTCGCCGGCCCCGCCCCGCCGCCCGGCCGCGGCGCGACGGGAGCGCAGGAGCTCGGACAGGAGCGGCAGGAGCGAGAGCACGACGATCAGCGCCACGAGGGGCAGGAGGTACCGGTCGACGCTGGGGATGGACGAGCCCAGGGCGTAGCCGGCCAGGGTCAGGCCCACCGTCCACAGCAGCCCGCCGGTCACCTGCCAGAGCGTGAACGAACGCGCCGGTACGCCCAGGGCACCGGCCATGGGGTTGAGCACCGTGCGGACCACGGGCACGAACCGGGCCAGCACGATCGCCTTGGCGATGCCGTACCGGGCCAGCAGTTCCTCCGCCCGCCGGGCTCCTTCCCGCAGCCGGGCGGAGCGGCTGCGGGCGAGCAGGGCGCCGCCGGCCTTCCTGCCGATCAGGTAGCCGCACTGCGAGCCCGTCAGCGTCCCGGCGACGGCCACGATCAGCAGGGGCGCCAGCGACAGGTGCACGCCGGTGGCCGACGAGCCGGTGCACAGCAGACCGGCGGTGAAGAGCAGGGAGTCGCCGGGCAGGAAGAACCCGACCAGCAGGCCCGTCTCGGCGAACAGCACGACGCCGACCCCGAGCACCCCGAAGGCCGCCAGGAGTGACTGGGCGTCCAGGACATTCACGGCGAGCGGCGACGCCGTGGCGAACAAAGGTGCGGACATCGTCGCGTGCCCTTCCATAATGAGGGAGCGGGCGGCCTGCACGGCACCCCGGCTGACTACAAGCATATAGACGGTCTACTGGTGTGTAGACGACGGCAGGGTGAAGGAACGTTCCCATGACGAACGCGAAGGACGAGCGCCGGCCGGCGGGCGAGCTGGAGGCCGGGGTCCTGGCCGTGCTGTGGGCCGCGGGAACCCCCCTGACGCCGGCCGAGGTGCAGGCGGCCCTCCCGCACGACCCGGCCAGGACCACGGTGACCACGACCCTGGCCCGGCTGCACGACAAAGGCATAGCCGGACGCCGGCGCCAGGGCCGCGGCTACGCCTACTTCCCCGTCCAGGACGCTCCGGGCCTGACGGCCCTGCGCATGCACAGCGAACTCGAACGGGACGCCGACCGCGAAACCGTCCTGGCCCGCTTCGTCGCCCACCTCAGCCCCGACGACGAACGTCTCCTGAGAGACCTGCTGGACGCGGAGGAACAATGACCGCCCTCCTGCTGCTCCCGCTGCTGCTCCCCCTCGTCGCGCCCGCACTGGCACGGCGCACCGCGCGGCGGCTCGCCCCCGCCCCCGCCTTGTGGGTGCTGACCCTCGCCGCACTCGCGCTGGCCGGCGGTTCACTGACCGCGCTGGGCGCCCTCGTCCTCACGGGCCTGCTGAAAGTGCCCGCCTTCGCGTCGCTCGGGGAGCTCGTCCACCCCCTGCGCACCCCGTGGGACGCCGTCGCCGTGCCGTCGGCCGCGGCGGCGGCCGGCCTGCTCGCCGTCGGCGGCTGGACGCTGACCCGCTCCGCCGTCCGGCAGGCCAGAGGGCTGCGGGCCGCCCACACCGAGGCCGCCCGCCGTCCGGCGGCGGGGGACCTGTGCATCGTCGACTCGCCGCGGCCGGACGCCTACGCCCTGCCCGGCCGGCCCGGCCGCGTCGTGATCACCACCGCGATGATCCGCAGTCTCGACGCGGCCGAACGCGAGGTCCTCTTCGCCCACGAACGCGCCCACAACACCTACCGCCACCACTACTTCCTGGCTGCGGCCGAACTCGCCGCCCACTGCCACCCGGCCCTGCGCCCCGTCCGTGACGCCATCCGGTACGCGGCCGAGCGCATGGCCGACGAAGCCGCTGCCGCCACCGTCGGCGACCGGCGCCTGACCGCCCGCGCCATCGCCCGCGCGGCCCTCGCCTCCAGCGCCCACCGCTCCGGCCGGCCCGCCGTCGTACCGGCGGCGACCGCCGGCCCCGTTCCCCGCCGCGTCGCCGCCCTCCTCACCGGCCCCCCGCCCCGGCGCCACAGGGTCACGCCGTGGATCGCCCTCCTCCTCGCCGCCTGCGCCACCGCCTCCGTGGGCGCCACGGCGACCGGCATGGCCGATCTCCACCACGAGGTCGAAGTCGCCCAGGGTGAGATCGCTCGCTGATCACAGCCGCTCCGCCCGGGCGCGTGGAACCGCCCGCCTTCCGTTATCGTCTACCGGCGTGTAGTCACCCGCGCGAGCCGACCGCACGCCGCCGCCTGCCAACGGACCGCGCCCGCGCGGGGCCCGCGCCCGTTCACACGATGGGACCCACTGACGATGACGACCGCCTCCGCTCCGCCCGGCCTCGACGGAGCCGCGATAGACGGCGGCCTCTACACCGACGTCACCGACTTCGCGCACCACACGCGCTGGCTCAACGGCGCGGTGGCCTTCTACACGACCTACGGCATCGCCCTCTTCGGCCTCCTTCTGCTCGCCGCGTGGTGGCTGGCCCGCCCCCGCGACGCACGCACCATGGCCGCCGCACTGCTCACCCCGGTCGCGGCCGTCATCGCCTACCTCGTGAACGACGGCGTCAAATCCGTCTTCCAGGAAGCGCGCCCCTGCCGGGCCCTGCCGCACGACTTCCTCATCGAAACGTGCCCTCCGGCCAACGACTACGCCTTCCCCAGCAACCACACCACCGTCGCCTTCGCCGTGGCCGCCGGCCTCCTGCTGGTCAACCGGCGCCTGGCCGCACTGGCCTGGCCCGCGGCGATCCTCATGGCCGCGTCGCGCGTCTACGTCGGCGCCCACTACCCCCACGACGTCCTCGTGGGAGCCCTCGTCGGCATCCTCCTCGGAGCCGCCGTCGTGGCCGTCACGCGCCGGCCGGCCGCACCGGTCGTCTCCCGACTGCGCGGCGGCCCGGCACGGGCACTCCTCGGAGCCGCCTGACCGGTACGACGCCGCGGTCCGGCCCGCACGACGCCGGAGACCTCGCAACCCGGTCGGGGCAGATCACGGCGCCCGTCCGGGGCCTCCGGGCGGGCAAAACTGGTCCGGGGGTCAGTCGGGGGCCGCCTCGCCGGTCTGGACGCGGGCGGTCCACTTCTCCTCGATGCGGGCGAGCCTCCATACGGCCAGGGCGATGGCCCAGGTGGCGGCGAACAGGGCGACGATGGCGAAGCCGATCGTGTTCAGGTCCAAGCCGCCGATCCAGTCCCAGAACGGCCCGTGGAGGCCGGCCTTGTCGGCCAGGAGTGCCAGGAGTTCCACGGTGCCGATCAGCAGGGCGACGGCGACCGACAGGCCGGTGACGGTGAGGTTGTAGTAGACCTTGCGCACCGGCTTGGAGAAGGCCCAGCCGTAGGCGAAGTTCATGAACGTACCGTCGATGGTGTCCAGCAGCGACATCCCCGCCGCGAACAGCACCGGCAGACACAGGATCGCGTACCAGGGCAGACCGGAGGCGGCCCCGGAACCGGCCAGGACCAGCAGCGCGACCTCGGTCGCGGTGTCGAAGCCGAGGCCGAACAGCAGGCCCAGCGGATACATCTGCCACGGCTGGGTGACCGACTTCATCATCCGGCCCAGCAGGCGGTTCATGAACCCGCGATGGTTCAGCTGCTCCTCCAGTGCCGCCTCGTCGAAGTGGCCGGCGCGCATCTGCCGGAAGACCTTCCAGAGCCCGGCCAGGATCACCACGTTGATGAGGGCGATCACGTAGAGGAACACACCGGAGACGGTCGTGCCGATCCAGCCCGTGACGTCGTGCAGCTCCGAGTCGTCGTGCTCCACCGGCCCGGCCAGGCTCTTGACGCCGAGGGAGAGCAGGAAGGCCAGGGCGAAGACGACGCTGGAGTGCCCGAGGGAGAACCAGAAACCCACCGACAGCGGCCGCCGGCCGGAGTGCATCAGCTTGCGGGTCGTGTTGTCGATCGCCGCGATGTGGTCGGCGTCGAAGGCGTGCCGCATCCCCAGGGTGTAGGCGGTCACCCCGATCCCGATACCGAAGGTCTTCGTGCCCAGGCTGTAGTGCTCCGGGGTCACGAGCACGACCAGGGTGAACCAGCCGACGGCATGCAGGGCCAGGATGACGGCGGCCATCCCACCGAGCCGCCGCCACTCATGGCGAGAAACAGCTCCTGCCGCACGTCGCCAGCGCGAAGGACGTATGCCGGGGACGGTGGAGGAACCGGTGGTCGTCACAGGGAATCCTTCCGTCGGTGGCCAAGGGACGGCACACCGTAGGCGCCGATGATTCGTACCTGCAATGCCTATGCAACAACGCCCGGAAGCAGGAGGCCACCGGCAGGCGCACAGCCGCCACCACGCGCCGGGTAGCCCGGACAACGCAACGTAATGAGCTTGCAAGCCCAACCGAGGGCCCTCGGTCACCCGGGGGCGGGGACGGTCCGTCCGGTGGCCGTTTTTTTCACCGCGCGCTTACCTCGCGCGGTGCGGGCGCTGACCGGGGGGCTCCTAGCGTGGGAGCAGAGACGGAGAACCGGAGGCGGCTTTCCGGCCGCCCGCACCGCTGTGGAGGTGCCTGTCATGCGTCGTCCGCTCGCCGCCGCCGCGGCCGGTCTGGCCCTGGTCGCCGGAGCCGGAGCCGCGGCCTGCTCCTCGTCGTCGCCCCCTTCGCACCCGCCGCCGTCATCCTCACAGCAGCAGAAGCCGGCGGATACGAATCCGCCGGGCGACATACCCGACACCCAGGCGTTCGTGCCCTGGTCGTCCCCTGACGGTGCCTTCACGGTGAAGGTGCCGGAGGGCTGGTCGCGCAGTTCTCAGGGGGCGGCGACGGTGTTCACCGACAAGTTCAACAGTGTGCGTGCCGAGCGCGTCCCTGCCACGACGGCTCCCACCGTCGACTCCGTACGCATGCGCGACATACCCGAGATCCAGGCCGGCAGCAGGCATTTCTCCCTGGTCTCGGTGACCGAGGTACAGCGCAAGGGCGGCAAGGCGGTACTCGCCGAGTACCACGCCGACTCGGCGCCCGACCAGGTGACCGGCAAGAGCGTCCCCTTGGACGTCCAGCGGTACGTCTTCTTCTCGCCCGGCAAGGGTGAGGCCGTACTGACGCTGTCCGGCGGCGTGGGGGCGGACAACGTCGATCCCTGGCGGACCGTCACCGACTCCTTCCGGTGGTCGTGATGACCGTGCCCGTACTCAGCGCCCGCTCCCTGTACCGGTTCTTCCGGGCCGGGGAGGAGGAGACGTTCGCGTTGCAGGGCGTGGGGCTGGAAGTCGGCAGCGGCGAGACCGTGGCCGTGACCGGGCCGTCGGGCTCGGGGAAGACCACCCTGCTCAACTGTCTGGCCGGTCTCGACGAGCCCGACGGCGGCACCGTGACCGTCGCCGGTGAGCGGCTCAGCCACCGGCCCGAACGCGAGCGGAGCGGCATCCGCGCACGGCACATCGGGATGGTGTTCCAGTCGGGCAACCTGCTGGAGCACCTCACCGTGCGGGACAACGTCGCGCTCGTCCAGCGGCTGGTGGCCGCGCGGACCCGGGTGCCGCCGCAGGAACTGCTGGAGCGGACGGGCATCGCGCACCGCGCGGACGCACTGCCACGCCAGTTGTCCGGAGGGGAGGCGGCTCGTGCCGGTCTTGCCGTCGCTCTCGCCAACGCGCCGGAGGTGCTGCTCGCCGACGAGCCGACCGGTGAGGTGGACGGAGAGACCGAGCGGCGGCTGCTGGCCCTGCTGCGCGAGCGGGCCGCCGACGGCACGGCGGTCGTCGTGGTCACCCACAGCCGGGCCGTGGCGGCGGTCGCCGACCGGGTGCTGCGGCTGCGGGACGGGAGGTGGACGTGATGGGCGCCGTGGCCCCCGCCGTGGGCGTGCCGCTGGTCCGCTGCGAGAACGCGGCCCGTACCTACGGCCGCGGGCCGGCGGCCGTGGTCGCGGTGCACAGTGTGACCTGTTCGGTGCCGCCCGGCGCCCGCGTCTGCGTGGTGGGACCGTCGGGTTCGGGCAAGTCCACCCTGCTGCACCTGATGGCGGGCCTGGACCGGCCCACGACGGGCCGGGTGAGTCACCCGGGGCTCGGCGGGGAGGACGCGCGGGGGCTCGCCCGGCATATCGGCGTCGTCTTCCAGGGCCCGAGCCTACTGCCCCCGCTCACCGCCGCCGAGAACGTCGCGCTCCCCCTGCGGATCGACGGCGTGCCGGGGGACGAGGTCGCGTCCCGCACGAGGGCGGCCCTGCGAAGCCTGGACCTGGAGCCGCTGGCCGGCCGGCTGCCGGACGACCTGTCGGCCGGGCAGGCCCAGCGCGTCGCGGTGGCCAGAGTGCTGGCACGTGGGCCCGCCCTCGTGCTGGCCGACGAGCCGACCGGCCAGCTGGACCGCGCCACGGGCCGTCAGGTACTGACGGTGCTGCTGACCGCCGCCGCCGAGCTGGGGGCGGCGGTCCTGGTGACGACCCACGACCCGCTCGTCGCCCGTGCCCTGGACATCCGCTGGTACATGGCCGACGGACGGCTGGTCCAGCCGGAGGCCCGGCCGGAGAGGGAAGGGGACCCAAGGTGATCAGGATATGGCTGTCCGGTCTGCTGCGCCGGCGCGGCGGACGACTTCTCGGAGTCGCGGCCGGCGTGGCCATGGCCGTGGCGCTCCTGGCGGCGCTCGGCGGTTTCCTCGGTGCGACGCGGGCGACGATGACCGCCCAGTCCGTGCGCGGGGTCGTCGTGGACTGGCAGGTGCAGACGGTGAGCGGCACCGACACCCGAACGGCGCTGACCACGGTGCGGAACGTCCCGGGCACCCGGACGGCCCTGCCCGTCGGATACGCCGGCACCAGCGGCCTGGCCGCCACCGCCGCGGGCACCTCCCAGGCCACCGGCCCCGGCGTGGTACTGGGTCTTCCGGACGGGTACGGCGCGGCCTTCCCCGGCGAGATCCGGGTGCTGGCCGGCCGCGGCAACGGGGTGCTGCTGGCGCAGCAGACCGCCGCGAACCTCCACGCGGCCCCGGGCGACACGGTGACCGTCGGACGCGCCGGACTGCCGCCGGTGAAGGTCCGGGTGGACGGCGTGGTGGACCTGCCCCACGCCGACTCGCTCTTCCAGAACGTCGGCGCACCGCCGCAGTCGCAACCGACGGCACCGCCGGACAACGTCGTGCTGCTGCCCCAGGGCCGCTGGCACGCCACCTTCGACCCGATGGCCAAAGGCCGCCCCGATCTCGTCCACGACCAGATCCACGTGCGGCGCAGCCACACGCTGCCGCACGACCCGGCATCCGCGTACGTGGCGGCGACCGGCAGCGCGCACAACGCGGAGGCGCGGCTGGCCGGGACCGCGGTCGTCGGCGACAACCTGGGCGCCGTGCTGGGCGCGGCCCGCTCGGACGCCCTGTACGCGCAGACGCTCTTCCTCTTCCTCGGCGTCCCCGGCGCGCTGCTGGCGGGCGCGCTCACGGCGGCGGTTGCAGGATCGGGGGCTCAGCGGCGGCGCCGGGAGCAGTCGCTGCTGCGGGCGCGCGGTGCCCCGGCGGGGCGGCTCCTCGGCCTGGCGGCCGTGGAGGCCGTGGTCGTGGCCGCCGCCGGCGGGGCGGCGGGACTGGGCATCGCGGCGTTGCTGGGCAGGGTGGCCTTCGGCACGGCCGGCACGTTCGCCGCCGACTGGGCAGTGGCCGCGATCGTCGCGGGGGCGGCCATCGCGGGTGCCACCGTCCTGCTGCCCGCCCGCCGGGACCTCAAGGCGTCCACGGTCGTCGCAGGGCGCACGGCGGTGGAGCACCGCTCCGTGCCGCGCGCCGCGTGGTGGGTACTGGCCGCCGGGCTGCTGCTGGGGTCGCTGGCGGTGTTCCGGGTCACCAGCCGTACGAATTACGCCCTCGTCCTCGCTCCCGAGGGCACGCCCACCCTGTCGGTGGACTACTGGGCGTTCGCCGGGCCCGCGCTGCTGTGGGCAGGCGGAGCGCTGCTGGCCTGGCTGGTGGCGGACCTGGTGCTGCGGCGCGGCCGGCCGGTGCTGGCGCGGCTGCTGCGTCCACTGGCGGGGCCCTTGTCCGGGACGGTCGCGGCGAGCCTGTCGCGGCAGCGCGGCACGGTGCTGCGGGGCGTGGTCCTGCTGGCACTGGCGACGGCGTTCGCCGCCTCGACGGCCGTGTTCAACTCCACCTACCGCCAGCAGGCCGAAGTCGACGCGGTCCTCTCCAACGGCGCCGACGTCACCGTCACCGAATCCCCCGGCTCCACCACGAGCGCGGCGGACGCGGCACGGGTGGCGGCGCTGCCCGGGGTGCGGCGGGTGGAGCCACTGCAGCACCGCTTCGCCTACGTCGGCCCGGATCTGCAGGATCTGTACGGGGTCCGGCCGTCCACCGTCGTGGCGGCGGGCAGGCTGCAGGACGCGTACTTCTCCGGCGGCACCGCCCGGCAGGTGATGGACCACCTGGCCCGTCAGCCCGACGGGCTGCTCGTCAGCGCCGAGACAGCCAAGGACTTCCAGCTCAACCCCGGCGACCAGGTCAGCCTGCGCCTCCAGGACAACCGCACCCACCGGCTGCGGCCCGTCGTCTTCCACTTCGCGGGCGTCGTCAAGGAATTCCCGACCGCCCCCAAGGACAGCTTCCTGGTGGCCAACGCCTCCTATGTCGCCCGTGCGACCGGGAACGACACCGCCGGCACCCTGCTCGTCGACACCGGCGGCACCGGACAGCAAGCCGTGGCCCGGCACGTCCGGGCAACGCTCGGCCCCACCGCGCACGTCTCGGACCTGCCGTCGGCCCGGACGGTGACCGGCTCCAGCCTCACCGCCGTGGACCTGAGCGGTCTCACCCGCGTCGAACTCGGCTTCGCCCTTGCCATCGGAGCGGCGGCGGGCGGCCTCGTGCTCGCCCTCGGCCTGGCCGAGCGGCGGCGCACCCTGGCACTCGCCTCCGTACTGGGCGCCCGGGGGCGGCAGCTGTCCGGGTTCGTGTGGAGCGAGGCGGGCCTGGTCGCCACGGCCGGCGCGGCCGCCGGCGCCGTACTGGGCTGGGCCCTGTCCGAGATGCTGGTCAAGGTCCTCTCCGGCGTTTTCGACCCGCCCCCGTCGGCCCTCGCCGTGCCGTGGGACTACCTCGGCGCCCTGGCCGCGGCCGTAGCGGCGGCCCTGGCGGTGGCCGCCTGGACGGCGGTGCGGCACGCCCGGCGGCCACCGCTCACGGAGCTGAGGGAGCTGTGATCCCGAACAGGCCGGTCACGGCTCCGGCCCTTCCGGCCCGCCGGCGATCAGCCAGGTGAAACAAGGGTGGGGGGACCTCCTCGACACCCTCAGCCGACCGCCCTCGGCCTCCACCAGGGAACGGGCGAGCGCGAGCCCGATTCCATGCCCGCCGCCGTCATCCCGCCGCCGGGCGAAGACGTCCTCGTCATCAGGCAGGCCGGGGCCCTCGTCCTCCACATCCACAGCCACCACTCCGGCGGCGTCCCTGGCCCGTACCGTCACCACGCCCCGGCCATGGACGGCGGCGTTGGACAGCAGGACATCCAGCACCTGCCGGGCCGCGCGCGGTGAGCCGACCGCCTCGGGCAGCCCCTCCTCGACGACGACCCGCAGGGGCCGTCCGGCTGCCGCCAGTTCGCCGTGCCAGCGCCGCTCGGCATCGGCGAGCAGCGCGTTCAGATGCAGCGGCGCCCGCTCCGGCACGTCCCGGGCCAAGGACAGCAGATCGCCCAGTGTGGCCTCCATGGCGGCGAGCGAGTCCAGGGCGGTGCGCGTCGCGTCGCGCGGCCCGGGCGCGCCGGTGGCCGGCGCGCTCTCCAGCTCCAGGCGCGCCCGGGTCAGTGCGGTGCGCAGCTGATGGGAGGCGTCCGCGCTGAAGGCCCGCTCCCGCCCCAGGAGCCGCTCGACGCGTTCGGCAGCGCGGTTGAGGGCGGCGGCCACCTCGTCGGCCTCCGGCAGACCGCAGGCGGCGGCCCGTGCCGCCAGGTCTCCGCTCTCCAGCCGCCGGGCCGTCGCGGCGAGCGCCTCCAGCGGCCGCGCGAGGCGGCGGCTGGACCGCACGGACAGCGCCACCCCCACGCCGACCGCGACCGCCGCCAGTCCCGCCATGCCCGCCCAGGTCAGCGCCGCTCGCCGCAACGGCCCGCGGGCCGGCGACCCGGCCCGCACCACCGCCCGGACCCGCTCCCCGGCCCCCACAGGGACCGCCGTCACCAACCAGTCGCCCAGCTCCCCTGACGAAGTCCTGCCGGTCAGGGCGTCCCGCACGGGACCGTCGCCCCGCACCGGCCCGGAACCGGTGACGAGATGCGCCCTGTCGTCGTACACGGCGACCCGGGTGCCGGGCTCGGCGCGGGGCACCTCCATCGGGTCCCGTGTGTCGTGCACATTCGCCGGCACGTCCACCGTCGTCCGTTCGGCGAGTTCCTGCAGCACACGGACCTCCTCCTGCCGGTACAGCCGGAACACCGCCACGGCCAGCGGAACGGCGAACAGCATCACCGCGCACACCACGGCGACAGTGATCGCCCGGAGGACACGGTGCCGCACGGTCAGTGCCCCGGCGGCGGTTCGAGCCGGTATCCGAAGTGCCGCAGCGTCGTGATCCGCACCCTCTCACCGAGCTTGCGGCGCAACGCGGCCACGTGGACGTCCAAGGTCTTGGTGGCGCCGAACCAGTTCTCGTCCCACACATCACTCATCAGATCTTCCCGGCTGACCGCCTGCCCGACGGAGGCGGCCAGCCGGGCGAGGAGGTCGAACTCCTTCGGCCGCAGCTCCACCTCCCCCACCGGGGTGAGACAGCGCCGGGCGGCGAGATCGATCAGCAGGGCACCGTGGCGGATCCGTACGGCGTCGCCCGCACCGCGACCGCCGGGTGAGGCGCGCCGCAGATGGGCCGCGATCCGTGCCTGGAGCTCGGCGAGCCGGAACGGCTTCGTCAGATAGTCGTCCGCACCCGACTCCAGGGCCTCGACGACGTCCATCTCCCCGGTCCGGGCCGTCAGCACCACCAGCACCGCACCGGGAAGCCGCTCCCGCAGGCGACGGCACAGCTCGAACCCGTCGACGTCCGGCAGCCCCAGGTCCAGCAGCACCAGTTCGGCGGGCTCCCGGGCGGCCCGGGCGAGCGCGGCCGCACCGTCGGGACACCACTCGCTCTCGTACCCCTGGGCGCGCAGCATCGCGGTGAGCCTGTCCCCGATGGTGTCGTCGTCCTCGACGATCACGACGCGTGCCATGTCTTCACGCTAACGGCAGGGCACACGTACGACCTGTCACGCCGGCCGGCCGGACAGCCGCGCCTTCGGACGTCGTACCAGTGGCTCGCCGCGCCCGTTTGCCGGGGACACGGCTCGTCTCCGGCCACGCATCCACGCCGCCGGATACCAGGGGATCCATCTCCGAGCTCCCCCACACACTTTGCACGGCCGTCCGTGCTGACACGTCAACACGGAAAACCGGGACAAAAAGACCCCTCTGACCGCGTTTTCGCAGGTCAGAGGGGTGCAAGAGAGTGGAGCCTAGGGGAGTCGAACCCCTGACATCTGCCATGCAAAGACAGCGCTCTACCAACTGAGCTAAGGCCCCGCTGGGACCAGACTACCCGGTGCCCGGGGTGTTTCCCGACCGGGTATCGCCGCGACCCACCGCTCTCCGTAGGATGCACCGCGAGATTCGCGGCAGCGAAGCGAAGGGGAGAGCGAGATGGACGCAGCACAGCAAGAAGCCACCGCCCGCGCGCGAGAGCTGCAGCGGAGCTGGTACGGGGAGCCGCTGGGGGCGCTGTTCCGCCGTCTCATCGACGACCTCGGCCTCAACCAGGCCCGGCTGGCCTCCGTGCTGGGTCTCTCCGCCCCCATGCTCTCACAGCTGATGAGCGGTCAGCGGGCGAAGATCGGCAACCCGGCCGTCGTCCAGCGCGTCCAGGCGCTCCAGGAGCTGTCCCGGCAGGTCGCCGACGGCACCGTGAGCGCCGCCGAGGCCGCCGAGCGCATGGAGGAGGTCAAGCGCAGCTCGGGCGGGTCCGTCCTCAACTCCACGCAGACCACGGCCAGCAGCGGTGCCCCGACCGTGCGGCGCGTCGTGCGCGAGATCCAGTCGCTGCTGCGCTCGGTGGCCGGCGCCGGCGACATCATCGAGGCCGCCCAGCTGCTCTCCCCCACCCACCCCGAACTGGCCGAGTTCCTCCGCGTGTACGGCGCCGGACGGACCTCGGAGGCCGTGGCGCACTACGAGGCGCACCAGAGCTGAACGCACGCCGGGCGGGGCCGGCGCGGGGCGGGGGTGAGGCGAAGCTCATGGGCGAGGTCTTCGCCGGTCGGTACCAGCTGGTGGATCCGATCGGCCGCGGCGGGGCGGGAGCCGTCTGGCGGACCTGGGACCACCGGCGGCGGCGCTACGTGGCGGCCAAGGTGCTCCAGCAGAGCGACGCCCACACGCTGCTGAGGTTCGTCCGCGAACAGGCGCTGCGCATCGACCACCCCCACGTCCTCGCGCCGATGAACTGGGCGGCCGACGACGACAAGGTGCTGTTCACCATGGAGATGGTGGGCGGCGGCTCGCTGGCCCACCTCATCGGCGACTACGGCCCCCTGCCGCCGCGGTACGTCTGCGTCCTGCTCGACCAGCTGCTGTCCGCCCTCACCGCGGTGCACGCCGAGGGCGTCGTCCACCGCGACATCAAACCCGCCAACCTGCTCCTGGAGGCCACCGGCACCGGCCGGCCGCACTTACGGCTCTCCGATTTCGGCATCGCCATGCGGAAGGGCGAGCCGCGGCTCACGGAGACCAACCTGGTGATGGGGACGCCGGGTTACTTCGCGCCCGAGCAAATGCTGGGCGAGGAACCGGACTTCCCCGCCGACCTCTTCGCCGTCGGCCTCGTGGCGCTCTATCTCCTCACCGGCCGGAAACCCGACGCCGAGGCCCTCGTCGAGCGTTTCACGGAGCAGGGCGTGCCGGGCCCGCCGCAGGAAGTCCCCGCGCCGCTGTGGGACGTCCTCGCGCATCTGCTGCACCCGGACCCGTACGCCCGCTTCCGTACCGCCGCGGGCGCCCGCAAGGCCCTCGCCGCCGCCGTGGAGCTGCTGGCCGAGCCGCCGGCCGACGAGGAGCGCATCGAGGTCTTCGACCAGCTGGGCCCCCTGCCGCCCGGCTACGGCCCGGACGGACCGGAAACGCAGCCGGTGCCGGAAACGAAGCCGGTACCGGAGCCGGAAACGGAGCCGGCGACGCGGCCCGAAACGGAATCCGTACCGCCGCCGCCCGCGGTACCGCCCCTGCCCCCCTTGCCCGCCGTGCCGCCCCCGCCGGCGCAACCGCCGGCCACCCGCCCGTACCCCGCGCCCGTACGCGTCACCGCCCCCGTACGCGTCACCGCGCCCCTCGCCGTGCTGCTGCTGGCGTTGTTGTGCCTGGCCGTGGGCGTGTGGGCGCTGATGGCGGCCTGAGCTCCCGGGCTGATACGTGGTCTGCGTCACAGGGGGCGTTCACTGCCGCAACGCAACAGAGCGGGGCCCCGGCCGTGAACGGCCGGGGCCCCGCTTCGAGACTGTTGTGTGCGAGTCAGGCGTTGGTACCTGCGGGCACGGAGTCGGTCGCCTCCGTCCACAGGTCCTGCTCGGCGCGATCGGCCTGGATCTGCCGGTACACGAGGAGCCCGCCGATGGCGGCCAGTGCGACCAGGAGGAGCTTCTTCACCGCGCGACCTCGTCTTTCCTTAGACGTAAGGGGACCTCTGGTGGCCGATGATACACACCGGCCGATACCGATCGGTGACCTGGACCCCCGGTGACAAAAGCGATCGGCCCGAACGGAATTGTCCGTTCGGGCCGACCGAGGCGGTGGGGCTAACAGGACTTGAACCTGTGGCCTCTTCCTTATCAGGGAAGCGCTCTAACCGTCTGAGCTATAGCCCCTCGCGACACGGAAAACATTAGCGCACGTGGGGCCCAGTCCCAAAATCGTGCCCCGGGCCCCGCGCGCTCGACCGCTACTCGTCCTCCGCGAGCGTGAGCTCCACGCCGCCCACGAACCCGGCGGCGAGGTTGTAGACGAAGGCGCCCAGGGTGGCCAGGGCGGTGGCCAGCACCACGTCGATGACGGCGATGACGGACGTGAAGAGCAGCACGTGCGGCAGCGACAGGAACGACTCCAGGTCGAAGCCGCCGCCCTCGCTGGAGCTGGTGGCGTCGCTGACCGTGCCGCCGATGGCGGAGAAGACGCCCATGGCGTCCATGACCAGCCACAGCACGGTGGCGGCCACGATGGTGCACACGCCCAGCGCCACGGACAGCAGGAAGCTGACCTTCATCACCGACCAGGGGTCGGCCTTGGCCACGCGCAGCCGGGCGGTACGGCTCCGGGCGGCGGGTGCCGCCGGGCGGGGCGCGGCGGGGCGCTGCCGGGCGTCCTGGCCGCCCGGCACGTCGTCGACGGGGCGGGCGGGGGCCGGCACCGTCCCGGCGCCCTTGGCGGGCTTCTGGGGGGCCTGCCGAGCGCTCTGGCCGCCCTTCTGGGGGGCCTTCTGCGCGGGGCGCGGGGTGGCCTTGGGGGCCTGCGGCTCCCCGGCCGTCCCCTCGGCGGGCTCCCCGGCAGACTCCCCGGCAGACTTGGTCAGCCTGGCCGGCTCTCCGGCCGGCTCCTTGCCGGTGCCCTTGGCGCCGTCCTCGGCGGCCGGCTTCCCGGTCTGCTTCCCGGCGGCCGGCGCGGCCGGTGCGGCCGTCCGGGGATCCGTCCGGGGGTCGGTCTTCTTGTCCTGCTTCCCGTCCCGCTTGGCGGGACGCGCGCCCTTGGCGGACGCCGTCCGGGCCGCCGACGAGGCGGAACCGGAACCGTCCTCCGGGCGGGAAGCGGAACGGTCGGCCGGAGGCTCGTACGCCTTCGGCGGGTGGTAGGGCTGTGGACCCGTGGTCTCCGTCATGGTTCTCCCCCTGCCTGCGGGCCTGGCACCACCGCCCCGGGAGCCGGCGCCCTGCACGGGCGCCGCGCCGTCGAACGGGCCACGGGCACCGTCCCCGCCCGATGCGGTGACGGTGCCCGTGGCTCGGCTCACGACTTACTCCTCGGTGTCCTCGGCCGGGGGCGCCACGCCCTCGGCCGCCTGCGACCCGTCGACCTCGGCCGCGTCGGCCGACTCGTCGACCTCCTCAGCCTCGCGACCGGCCTCGGCGTTGCGGGCGATGCCCACGACGGCATCGCGCTTGCCCAGGTTGATCAGTTGGACGCCCATGGTGTCACGGCCCGTCTCCCTGACTTCGCTGACCCGGGTCCGGATGACGCCGCCGCCGAGGGTGATCGCCAGGATCTCGTCGCTCTCGTCCACCACCAGGGCCCCGACGAGCGAACCGCGGTCCTCGACGATCTTCGCGGCCTTGATGCCCAGACCGCCACGGCCCTGGACGCGGTACTCGTCGACGTTGGTGCGCTTCGCGTAGCCGCCGTCGGTGGCGGTGAACACGAACGTGCCCGGCCGGACCACGTTCATCGACAGCAGCTCGTCGCCCTCGCGGAAGCTCATGCCCTTCACACCGGACGTCGCACGGCCCATCGGGCGCAGGGCGTCGTCCGAAGCGGTGAAGCGGATCGACTGCGCCTTCTTGCTGATCAGCAGCAGGTCGTCGTCCGCGGACACCAGCTCGGCACCGATCAGCTCGTCCTCGCCGCCGGCCTCCGTCTCGCGGAGGTTGATGGCGATGACGCCGCCGGAGCGCGGCGAGTCGTAGTCCTTCAGCGGGGTCTTCTTCACCAGGCCCGACTTGGTGGCGAGCACCAGGTAGGGCGCGGCCTCGTAGTCGCGGACGGCGAGGATCTGGGCGATCTTCTCGTCCGGCTGGAAGGCCAGCAGGTTGGCCACGTGCTGGCCGCGCGCGTCCCGGCCGGCGTCCGGCAGCTCGTACGCCTTGGCCCGGTAGACGCGGCCCTTGTTGGTGAAGAACAGCAGCCAGTGGTGCGTCGTCGACACGAAGAAGTGGTCGACGATGTCCTCTTCCTTCAGCTTGGTGCCGCGGACGCCCTTGCCACCGCGCTTCTGCGAGCGGTAGTCCTCGATCCGCGTGCGCTTCACATAGCCGCTGCGCGTGATCGTGACGACGATGTCCTCCTCGGCGATCAGGTCCTCCATGGACATGTCGCCGTCGAAGGGCACCAGCTGGGAGCGCCGGTCGTCGCCGAACTTCTCGACGATCTGGGTCAGTTCCTCGCTGATGATCGCGCGCTGCCGCTCCGGCGAGGCCAGGATGGCGTTGTACTCGTCGATCTTCGCCTGGAGGTCGTCGTGCTCGGCGACGATCTTCTGCCGCTCCAGGGCGGCCAGGCGGCGCAGCTGCATCTCGAGGATGGCGTTGGCCTGGATCTCGTCGATCTCCAGCAGGCCCATCAGGCCGCTGCGCGCGACGTCGACGGTGTCGCTGCGCCGGATGAGGGCGATGACCTCGTCGATCGCGTCGAGCGCCTTGAGCAGGCCGCGCAGGATGTGGGCGCGCTCCTCGGCCTTGCGCAGCCGGAAGCGGGTGCGCCGGACGATGACCTCGATCTGGTGGGTGACCCAGTTGCGGATGAAGGCGTCCAGCGACAGGGTCCGGGGCACGCCGTCGACCAGCGCGAGCATGTTCGCGCCGAAGTTGGTCTGGAGGTCGGTGTGCTTGTAGAGGTTGTTGAGGACGACCTTGGCGACCGCGTCCCGCTTGAGGACGATCACCAGGCGCTGGCCGGTGCGCGAGGAGGTCTCGTCGCGGACGTCGGCGATGCCGCCGATCCGGCCGTCCTTCACCAGGTCGGCGATCTTCTGCGCGAGGTTGTCCGGGTTGACCTGGTAGGGCAGCTCGGTGACCACCAGGCACTGGCGGTTCTGGATCTCCTCGACCTCGACCACGGCGCGCATGGTGATCGAGCCGCGGCCCGTGCGGTACGCCTCCTCGATGCCCTTGCGGCCGACCACGAGGGCGCCGGTCGGGAAGTCGGGGCCCTTGATGCGCTCGACGAGCGCGTCGAGCAGCTCCTCGGGGGTGGCCTCGGGGTTGGCCAGGTACCACTGGGCGCCCTCGGCGACCTCACGCAGGTTGTGCGGCGGGATGTTGGTCGCCATGCCGACCGCGATGCCGGCCGAGCCGTTGACCAGCAGGTTCGGGAAGCGCGACGGCAGGACCGTGGGCTCCTGGTTGCGGCCGTCGTAGTTGTCCTGGAAGTCGACGGTCTCCTCGTCGATGTCCCGGACCATCTCCATCGACAGCGGCGCCATCTTGCACTCGGTGTACCGCATGGCGGCGGCCGGGTCGTTGCCCGGCGAACCGAAGTTGCCGTTGGAGTCCACCAGCGGCATCCGCATGGCCCACGGCTGGGCCAGGCGGACGAGGGCGTCGTAGATGGAGGCGTCGCCGTGCGGGTGGTACGTACCCATGACGTCACCGACGACGCGCGCGCACTTGTAGAAGCCGCGCTCGGGGCGGTAGCCGCCGTCGTACATGGCGTACAGCACGCGGCGGTGCACCGGCTTGAGGCCGTCGCGGACGTCGGGCAGCGCACGCGAGACGATGACGCTCATCGCGTAGTCGAGGTACGAGCGCTGCATCTCCGTCTCGAGCCCGACGGGCTCGACGCGCATGCCGACACCCGCCAGCGGGGCCGGGGCGCCCTCGGGGGTGACCTCGGGGACGGGTGCGGAGGGGGTCTCGGGGGTCGGGGTCTCGTCGGCCATTGCTGTTCAAAGTCCTTTCGCGCTGCGGCTGTTTCTCGTGGCCGACAGGCTCAGATGTCGAGGAAGCGGACGTCCTTGGCGTTGCGCTGGATGAAGGAGCGCCGGGCCTCGACGTCCTCGCCCATGAGCACCGAGAACAGGTCGTCCGCCTGCGCGGCGTCGTCCAGGGTGACCTGGCCGAGCACGCGGTGGTCGACGTCCATGGTGGTGACGCGCAGCTCCTCGGCGTTCATCTCGCCCAGACCCTTGAAGCGCTGGACCGAGTCGTCCTTGATCCGCTTGCCGTTCTCCCGGCCGAGCTGGATCAGGGCGTCGCGCTCGCGGTCGGAGTAGGCGTACTCGAAGTCGTCCTTGCCCCACTTGATCTTGTAGAGCGGCGGGCGCGACAGGTAGACGTGCCCGGCCTCGACCAGCGGCCGCATGAAGCGGAAGAGGAAGGTGAGCAGCAGGGTGTTGATGTGCTGGCCGTCGACGTCGGCGTCCGCCATCAGAATGATCTTGTGGTAGCGGAGCTTCGCGATGTCGAAGTCCTCGTGCACACCGGTGCCGAAGGCGGAGATCAGCGCCTGGATCTCCTGGTTCTGCAGGATCTTGTCGACCCGGGCCTTCTCCACGTTGAGGATCTTGCCTCGGATGGGCAGGATCGCCTGGTACTGCGGGTTCCGGCCGGACTTGGCCGAGCCGCCGGCGGAGTCGCCCTCGACGATGAAGATCTCGCACTTGGCCGGGTCGTTCGACTGGCAGTCGGCCAGCTTGCCCGGCAGCGACGCCGTCTCCAGCAGCCCCTTGCGGCGCGTCAGGTCGCGCGCCTTGCGGGCCGCGACGCGCGCGGTGGCCGCCTGGATGGCCTTGCGGATGATGTCCGCGGCCTCGTTGGGGTTGCGGTCCAGCCAGTCGGTGAGCTCCTCGTAGACCGCCTTCTGCACGAAGGTCTTCGCCTCCGTGTTGCCCAGCTTGGTCTTCGTCTGGCCCTCGAACTGCGGCTCGCTCAGCTTGACCGAGATGATCGCGGTCAGGCCCTCGCGGATGTCGTCGCCCGTGAGGTTGTCGTCCTTCTCGCGGAGCAGCTTCTTGTCGCGCGCGTACTTGTTGATCAGCGACGTCAGCGCGGCGCGGAAGCCCTCCTCGTGGGTACCGCCCTCATGGGTGTGGATGATGTTCGCGAAGCTGTAGACACCCTCGGTGTACTGGGTGTTCCACTGCATCGCGATCTCGAGGGAGAGCGACCGCTCCTTGTCCTCGGCGTCGAAGGCGATGACCGTGGGGTGGACCAGGTCGCCCTTGCGCGAGTTCAGGTAGCGGACGAAGTCGGAGATGCCGCCCTCGTAGTGGTAGCGGACGGAGAGCGGCTTGCCCTCCTCGTCCACGTGGTCCGGGCGCTCGTCGGTCAGCGACAGGGTCAGGCCCTTGTTGAGGAAGGCCATCTCCTGGAAGCGCCGCGACAGCGTCTCGAAGGAGTACTCGGTGGTCTCGAAGATGTCGCCGTCGGCCCAGAAGGTGACCGAGGTGCCCGTCTCGTCGGTCGCCTCGTTCTGCTGCAGCGGGGCGGTCGGGACGCCGAGCTTGTAGTCCTGGGTCCAGCGGTGGCCGTCGGTCTTGATCTCGACGGCGACGCGCGTGGACAGGGCGTTGACGACGGAGACGCCGACGCCGTGCAGACCACCGGAGACGGCGTAGCCGCCGCCGCCGAACTTGCCGCCCGCGTGCAGCACGGTCAGGACGACCTCGACGGCGGGCTTGCCCTCGGAGGGCACGATGCCGACCGGGATGCCACGGCCGTTGTCGACGACGCGCACGCCGCCGTCCGGCAGGATCGTCACGTCGATGGTGTCCGCGTACCCGGCCAGCGCCTCGTCGACGGAGTTGTCGACGACCTCGTACACCAGGTGGTGCAGGCCGCGCTCGCCGGTGGAACCGATGTACATGCCCGGGCGCTTGCGCACCGCGTCCAGGCCCTCCAGAACGGTGATCGCACTGGCGTCGTACGACGTCCCACCGCCGGCGGCGCCCGGTGCGGCGCCCACCGCCTCGGAGGGGGTGGTGTTCTCGTTGGGGTTGCCGGAATCGGCCACGAAGCGCCCTTTCTGGCACAGCACAGGACCTTCCCTGCTGCGACGGGGATCCCCGGGGCAGGCAGGAGCGGCTGCGTCGTTCGACAAGATCCGCGATTCGCGCGGGATTACTCTCTAGTGTACCGGTGGCGCTGACATGAATGGGGGTTTGGCGGTGCCTGAGTCCGCATGTGCCGCCCTGAACCGGCATCAGCCGACTCCCTATATGCGCCCCCGGGCTCCAAGAGGCTCACAGCGGCACTCAGCGCTTCCGGCTGTCAACCGCCCGCTACCGTGAGCGGGGTCTCACCCTCGGTCGCGCCCCGCACGGACAACGAACGACGGCGGCCGGCCGTCCCCGTCAGGGGTGGCCGACCGCCGTCGTCCGTTCCTCCGGTGCCGTCACAGGGGAGCGGTACGGGCGTCACTCCTGGCTCACCCGTACGTATCCCCGGGGCCGCGGCTGCCCGGCGCACGCAGCGGGCCGAACCGCTGCGCCGGGCCGCCCGGGCCCAGCACCTTGATCAGCTTCACCGTGCCCTGGCCCAGGTCCGCGTTGAGCCGCGCCACCAGCTGCGGCGCCAGCAGCCGCAGCTGCGTCGCCCACGCCGTCGAGTCGCACCGCACCGTCAGCACCCGCGCGTCCTCGTCGTACCGCTCCGGCACGCAGTGCAGCGCCAGGTCCGGCCCCACGATCTGCGGCCAGCGGCCCATCACCCCGCCCACCGCCGCCGGCGTCTCCCAGCCGCGCTCGGTGATCAGGCGGTTGATCGCCGCGCCCAGCGGCATGGGGTCGCGGCCGTCGGCACGCGCCCCCGAGCGCAGGCCCCCGCGCTTCGCCTGCTTCTTCTGCTGCACCGCGGCGCCCCGCGCCCGCGCCTGCTCCTTCGCCGCCCGCAGGGCGACGCGCGCCAGGTCCACACCCGACGGCTGCTCGCTCATACGCGCTCCACCGTGCCCTCCGACACCGCGAACCGCGCCCCGGACAGCGCCGCCGGCACGTCCTCGGCCACCGCCGCCGTCACCAGCACCTGCTCGGCCGGCGCCACCAGCTCCGCCAGCCGCTCCCGGCGCCGCGCGTCCAGCTCCGCGAACACGTCGTCCAGGACGAGCACCGGCTCGTTGCCCTCCGCGCGCAGCAGCTCGTACGAGGCCAGCCGCAGCGCCAGCGCGTACGACCAGGACTCGCCGTGGCTCGCGTACCCCTTCGCCGGCAGCCGGCCCAGGCCCAGCAGCAGGTCGTCGCGGTGCGGGCCGGCCAGCGTCACGCCCCGCTCGATCTCCTGCTTCCGCGCCTCGCCGAGCGCCGCCAGCAGCACCTCGTACAGCTCCTCGCGGCTCCGCACGCCCTCGGCGCCCGCCGGGCCGCGGTAGTCCAGGGCGACCGGGCCGCCGCCGGGCGCCAGCAGCTCGTACGCCTTGTCGGCGAGCGGGCCCAGCGCGTCGATCAGGTCCAGACGGCGCGCGAGCAGCTCCGCGCCGGCGCGCGCGAGGTGCTGGTCCCACACATCGAGCGTGGACAGGTCCATGGACTTGCCCCCGTGCCGGCGCGCCATCGCCGCCGACTTCAGCAGCGTGTTGCGCTGCTTCAGCACGCGCTCGTAGTCCGAGCGCACGCCCGCCATGCGCGGCGCACGCGCCGTGATCAGCTCGTCCAGGAAGCGGCGCCGCTCACCCGGGTCGCCCTTCACCAGCGCCAGGTCCTCCGGCGCGAACAGCACCGTCCGCAGGATGCCCAGCACGTCCCGCGGTCTGACCTGGGACGAGCGGTTGATCCGGGCCCGGTTGGCGCGGCCCGGGTTCAGCTCCAGCTCGATCAGCTGCTGCCGCTCGCCCTGCACCACGGCGGCCCGGACGACGGCCCGGTCCGCGCCCATGCGCACCAGCGGCGCGTCCGAGGACACCCGGTGGCTGCCCAGCGTGGCCAGGTAGCCGACGGCCTCGACCAGGTTGGTCTTGCCCTGTCCGTTGGGGCCCACGAACGCCGTGACGCCCGGGTCGAGGGCGACCTCGGCCCGGGCGTACGAGCGGAAGTCGGCGAGCGACAGATGCGCAACGTGCATGGTGACGCGCCGACCTCCCCCGGCTGCTGCTGTGGTGCTGGTGCGGGCTGCCCTGCGGCAGCCGGCGGAATTACTTGCTCTCGACCGCGTGGCCGCCGAACTGGTTGCGCAGCGCGGCGATCATCTTCATCTGCGGCGAGTCCTCCTGGCGCGACGCGAAGCGCGCGAAGAGGGAGGCGGTGATCGCCGGCAGCGGCACCGCGTTGTCGATGGCGGCCTCGACCGTCCAGCGGCCCTCGCCGGAGTCGGCCGCGTAGCCGCGCAGCCGGTCCAGGTGCTCGTCGTCGTCCAGGGCGCGGACGGCCAGGTCGAGCAGCCAGGAACGGATGACCGTGCCCTCCTGCCAGGAGCGGAAGACCTCGCGGACGTCGGTGACCGACTCCACCGCCTCCAGCAGCTCCCAGCCCTCGGCGAAGGCCTGCATCATCGCGTACTCGATGCCGTTGTGGACCATCTTGGCGAAGTGGCCCGCACCGACCTTGCCCGCGTGGACGGAACCGAAGTCGCCCTCGGGCTTCAGCGCGTCGAAGACCGGCTGCACCTTCGCCACGTGCTCGGCGTCGCCGCCGTACATGAGCGCGTAGCCGTTCTCCAGGCCCCAGACACCACCGGAGACGCCGCAGTCGACGAAGCCGATGCCCTTGGCGGCGAGCTGCTCGGCGTGCTTCTCGTCGTCGGTCCAGCGCGAGTTGCCGCCGTCGACCACGACGTCGCCCGGGGAGAGCAGCTCGGCGAGCTCGTCGATGGTGGACTGGGTGGCGGCACCGGCCGGCACCATGACCCACACGACGCGCGGACCCTGCAGGGAATCCACAAGCTCCTTCAGGCTGTGGACATCCGCCAGGTCGCGGTTGCGGTCGTATCCGATGACGGTGTGGCCGGCGCGGCGGATGCGCTCGCGCATGTTGCCGCCCATCTTGCCGAGACCGACGAGACCGAGCTCCATCAGTGATCCTTCGTGCCGTAGTCGTGCGATGCGTACCGGAGGTACCTCCTCCGAGCCTACGCCCGGGGGGTCCGTGCACAGCTGTGGGCCGGGGGCGCTCATCGGGTGAGCGCGCCCCTTCCGGCCACGGTGCGGCCGGGTCAGCCCGACAGGCGGACCGGCATGATCAGGTACTTGTACGCCTCGTCCGCCTCGGCGTCCACGGCGGGCTTGCCGCTGAGCAGCGCCGGCTTGGTGGGCGTGGTGAAGGAGAGCTGGGCGACCGGCGAGTCGATCGCGGACAGGCCCTCCAGCAGGAAGCCGGGGTTGAACGCGATGGAGATGTCGTCGCCCTCCAGCTGCGCGTCGACCCTTTCCACAGCCTGTGCGTCGTCGCTGGAGCCGGCCTCCAGGATGAGCACGCCCTGCTCGAAGCTGAGCCGGACCGGCGTGTTCCGCTCGGCGACGAGCGACACGCGCTTGACGGCCTCGACGAACGGGGCGGTCTCGATCACGGCCACCGAGTTGAACTCGGTCGGGAAGAGCGTGCGGTACTTCGGCAGGTCGCCCTCGAGCAGGCGGGTGGTCGTACGGCGGCCGGAGCCCTCGAAGCCGATCAGGCCCTCGCCGGCGCCGGAACCGCTCAGGGCCAGCGAGACGCTCTCGCCTCCGCTGAGCGACTTGGCGGTGTCCAGCAGCGTCTTGGCGGGCACCAGGGCGACGGCGGAGGTGTCCGGGGTCTCCGGCTTCCACATGAACTCGCGGACCGCGAAGCGGTAGCGGTCGGTGGAGGCCAGCGTGACGGTGTCGCCCTCGATCTCGATGCGCACACCGGTGAGCACCGGGAGGGTGTCGTCACGGCCGGCGGCGATGGCGACCTGGGCGACGGCGGAGGCGAAGACCTCGGCGGGCACGGTGCCGGTGGTGGTCGGCATCTGCGGCAGCGCCGGGTACTCCTCCACAGGCAGGGTGTGGAGTGTGAATCGCGAGGAGCCGCAGACGACGGTGACGCGCACGCCGTCGGTGGAGATCTCCACAGGCCTGTTGGGGAGCGAGCGGCAGATGTCGGCGAGCAGGCGGCCGGAGACCAGGACGGTGCCGTCCTCCTCCACGTCCGCCTCGACCGACACACGGGCCGAGACCTCGTAGTCGAAGCCGGAGAGGCTGAGCGTGCCGTCCTCCGCCTTCAGCAGCAAACCCGCGAGGACCGGCACCGGCGGACGGGCCGGGAGGCTACGGGCCGCCCAGGCCACTGCCTCCGCGAGTACATCGCGCTCCACCCGGATCTTCACCGGAACCGCCTCCTGCTTGTTGCTGGCTCGCCCTGCTGGCTTCTTCCTCTGGCGCCAATCGCCGGGGACCAGTCTGACGCACGCCGCTGACAGATGCTGCGGGCGGCGGTCAAGTCGAGGTCCGGGGCGTGGCGCCGGCTCGGCGCGAGTTGTGCACAGCCCCCGCTTCGAAGCGAGTTCCCCGGTTGATCTCTGTGGTCGTAGTAGTAGGGCCTGTGGAAACCGTGGATAACCGGCTTTGCCCAGGTCAGCGCCGGAATTTTGTCCACTGCCCCTGTGGGTGGCGCCGGTGGATAACCGGGGTGGTCTGTGGACCGCGCGAAGTTGTGCACACCCGATGCACAGGCAGGGCGCACTTCTCCCCAGGTGTGTCCCCAGCTTTACCCAGGTTGCCCACAGCCCAATCCGGCAGCTTGGTGTGACGCCTTTCACTCGGTGCGGTGATCTTCGGCGTTTCGTTGCCGAACAGTGGACAGGGATGTGGAAAGGCTGTGTATAACACCGGCTGTCCTGTGGGTGGCCGGTGGACAACCGCGACGGCGGCTGTGGGCAGCTCCGTCGTCCACAGGCTGTGGACCACCGTTTGCCACAAATCCACACCCCGCTGACCTCAGCTGATGGCATATCAACAGCCCGGTCTGTGGACACCGTATGGATAACTTCGCAGTCCCCAGGGTGTGGACGGTGGACAACCCCGGAATCTGTGGAGAACCCGCAGGCCGGGCCCACTATTCGAACAGACGGTGCGGGGGTCCGGGTACGCGGAAGGGCGCCCCGGGGGATCCCGGAGCGCCCTTGGACGGTCTGTGGAGTGCTGAGGAGGCCTGCGGAGGCCCGTGGTTGGGGCCTGTGGGGGCCGTGTCAGCCGTTCTTGATGCGGTTCGTCAGCTCGGTCACCTGGTTGTAGATGGACCGCCGTTCGGCCATCAACGCCCGGATCTTGCGGTCCGCGTGCATCACCGTGGTGTGGTCGCGGCCGCCGAACTGCGCGCCGATCTTCGGCAGCGACAGGTCCGTCAGCTCCCGGCACAGGTACATCGCGATCTGCCGCGCCGTCACCAGTACGCGGCTGCGCGAGGCACCGCACAGGTCCTCGACGGTGTGGCCGAAGTAGTCCGCGGTGGCCGCCATGATGGCCGTGGCCGTGATCTCCGGCGAGGCGTCCTCGCCGCCGGGGATCAGGTCCTTCAGCACGATCTCGGTCAGGCCCAGGTCGACCGGCTGCCGGTTGAGGCTCGCGAAGGCCGTCACCCGGATCAGCGCGCCCTCGAGCTCGCGGATGTTGCGCGAGATCCGGGAGGCGATGAACTCCAGTACCTCCGGCGGTGCGTTGAGCTGCTCCTGCACCGCCTTCTTCCGCAGGATCGCGATCCGGGTCTCCAGCTCGGGCGGCTGGACGTCCGTGATCAGGCCCCACTCGAAGCGGTTCCGCAGCCGGTCCTCCAGGGTCACCAGCTGCTTGGGCGGCCGGTCCGACGAGAGGACGATCTGCTTGTTGGCGTTGTGCAGGGTGTTGAAGGTGTGGAAGAACTCCTCCTGCGTCGACTCCTTGCTCGCCAGGAACTGGATGTCGTCGACCAGCAGGATGTCCATGTCGCGGTAGCGCTTGCGGAACGCATCCGCCTTGCCGTCGCGGATGGAGTTGATGAACTCGTTGGTGAACTCCTCGGAGCTCACGTAGCGCACACGCGTGCCCGGATAGAGGTTGCGCGCGTAGTGCCCGATGGCGTGCAGCAGGTGGGTCTTGCCCAGGCCCGACTCGCCGTAGATGAAGAGCGGGTTGTACGCCTTGGCCGGAGCCTCGGCGACCGCGACCGCCGCCGCGTGCGCGAACCGGTTGGACGCGCCGATGACGAACGTGTCGAAGAGGTACTTGGGGTTCAGCCGGGCCGTCGGCTCGCCGGAGCCGCCCCCCGAGCCGGAGCCGGAACCGCCGGTCCCGCCACTGCCGGAGCCCGGCCCCCCGGACGTACCGCCGGGCACCGGGCCGGCCCCCGCGCCGCCGCGCGGCCCGCCGTCGGGCAGCTCGCGGCGCTGCTGCTGGTCGTACGGCAGCCGCTCGGCGGCCTGGCCGGCCGTGCCGTAGTCGCGCTGCTGGTCGTACGGGTTGTCGTAGGAGGCGGGCGGCGTGGCGTACGGGTCGCGTTCGCCCTCGCCGAAGCCGCCGAGGCGCTGCTGCTGCCAGCCGTAATCGGCACCGGCCCCGTGGGCACCGCCGTTGCCGCCGGCACCGCCGTCGCCGCGCTCGGGCAGGGACGGGCCCGACGGCGCCGCGTGGCGCGGCCAGGCGCCGGGCTCGGGGCGCTGCTGGTACTCGGGGTAGGCGGGGCGCACGGACGGCAGGTCGTCGCCGGCCTGGCGGCCGTACGCGTCCCGGGCGTCGCGCACGTCACGGCCGTCGCGTGCCTCGTAGCCGCCGCCGGTCGCTCCGGAGCCCTCGTATCCCTCGTATGCGTCGCGTCCCTCGTACGAGTCACGGCCGGACCGGTCCGTGGGGCGGACGGGGGGCCGGCCGCGGTCCCGCTCCGGGGTGGCCGGGGCCTGGCCGGCCGACTCGTCGACGGTGATCGCGATGCGGATCGGGCGGCCGCACTCCCGGCTCAGGGTCTCGCTGACGATCGGCGCGAGCCGCCCCTCCAGGACGCCCTTGGCGAATTCGTTCGGGACCGCGAGCAGGGCCGTGTCCGCCACCAGCGCGAGCGGCTGGCAGCGCTTGATCCAGTGTTCGTCCTTCGTCTCGACGCCCTGGCCGCGCCCCTCGCCGAGGAGCTGCTCGAGCACGCGCGGCCACACTGCGGCAAGATCGGCGGGCAGGTCAGCCACAGGGCACGCTCTCTCAGTCACGGGGGGTGCCCTGGAGTCCCACGAATGTGTGGTTCTCGGGACGGGCGGGAAGGATTCGGAGTTCAGTCACGGTAGTCAGGCCGAGGCGCGTGGTTCAAGTCGTTGTCCACAGGGTGTGTACAAATGTGCCATGCGGCCGCGCCTGGCGCCGGACCGGGGCGGGAGCGGATACGGTGGGGGCGGTGCGCTGCCGGTTTGACCGGATGGCGTAACGGCGCGTACCGTGGCGAGGTCGAGTTGTCGATGGCTGCTGCCGCCTGCCTCCGATGGGCAAGGATCACGGTCTTCTTCTGATCGCGGTCATGAAGCGGTGCACTTGGGCGTATTGCGAGTCTCCTCGTGGGCGCACGGTGACAGCCAGGCGATGTACCGCCATCACACGATTCATTTCTGGAGTCCCCGAGTGAGCAAGCGCACCTTCCAGCCGAACAACCG
The DNA here is from genome assembly GCF_014654785.1 of Streptomyces mashuensis. GTDB lineage: Bacteria > Actinomycetota > Actinomycetes > Streptomycetales > Streptomycetaceae > Streptomyces > Streptomyces mashuensis. Next base: position 208,436 of record NZ_BNBD01000004.1, on the reverse strand, counting down.
CCGTCGCGCGAAGACCCACGGCTTCCGCCTGCGCATGCGCACCCGTGCCGGCCGCGCGATCCTCGCGTCCCGCCGCAGCAAGGGTCGCGCCCGCCTGTCGGCCTGACCAGCCCGACGTCAAGGTCCATGACGTGCTGCCTTCCGAGTCTCGGCTGAGGCGGCGCGAGGACTTCGCGACCGCGGTACGCCGAGGACGCCGGGCCGGGCGCCCGCTCCTCGTCGTCCACCTACGCAGCGGTAACACGGACCCGCACACGCCGGGGGGAACGGTCCCCCCGGCGCGTGCGGGTTTCGTCGTGAGCAAGGCGGTCGGCGGAGCGGTGGTCCGCAACCGGGTCAAACGACGGCTGCGCCACCTCGTGCGTGACCGGCTGGATGTGCTGCCCGCCGGTAGCCTGGTGGTGGTGCGAGCCCTGCCCGGCGCGGGTGAGGCGGAGTACGGCCGGCTGGCCCATGACCTCGACGCCGCACTGCAGCGGCTGGTGGGCGGGGGTGCCCCCGGCGGAGCCGAGGGCAGGGCACCACGAAGCAATCCCCCGGGGGGTGACCCCCGGAGCCCCGGGATCCCGGGAGGGAGCGCACGGTGAAGTACCCGCTGCTGTGGTTGATCAAGCTCTACCAGTGGACCGTGAGCCCGCTGCTGGGACCGGTCTGCAAGTACTACCCCTCGTGCTCGCACTACGGCTACACGGCCATCCAGGTGCACGGCGCGGTCAAGGGGTCCGTACTGACGGCCTGGCGCATCCTGCGCTGCAACCCGTGGTCGCTCGGCGGCGTCGACCACGTCCCTCCCCGGAAGCGTCCGGTCTGGCACCAGCGGCTGAGGAGCCGACTGGGCGGGCACCCCGCCATGGCGCCCGCCGCACAGCCCGAGACTCAGCCCAACGCCCAAGGAGCCTGATTCGTGGACACGATCCTCGGTCCTCTCTATGACGCTGTTTCCTGGATCATCGTCCAGTTCCACTCGTTCTACAGCCTGATCTTCAACAAGGACAGTGGCGCGGCGTGGGGTCTGTCCATCGTCTCGCTGGTGGTGCTGATCCGCATCTGCCTGATCCCGCTCTTCGTGAAGCAGATCAAGGCCACGCGGAACATGCAGGCGCTCCAGCCGAAGATGAAGGCGATCCAGGAGCGCTACAAGAACGACCGGCAGCGCCAGTCGGAAGAGATGATGAAGCTCTACAAGGAGACGGGCACCAACCCGCTCTCGAGCTGTCTCCCGATCCTGGCCCAGTCGCCGTTCTTCATCTCCCTCTACCAGGTCCTCAACCACATCGCCGGCGGCCGTGTCGTCGGTGTGATGGACCAGTCGCTGGTCGACAGCGCCCGTAAGGCGCACATCTTCGGGGCCCCGATCGCGTCCAAGTTCATGGACAGCGCGAGCAAGGTCGAGTCGCTCGGTGCCACGCTGACCGACGTCCGCGTCGTCACGATCATCATGATCGTGCTGATGTCGCTGTCGCAGTTCTACACGCAGCGCCAGCTGATGACGAAGAACGTCGACCTCACGGTGAAGACGCCCTTCATGCAGCAGCAGAAGATGCTGATGTACGTCTTCCCGATCATGTTCGCCGTCTTCGGCATCAACTTCCCGGTCGGTGTCCTGGTCTACTGGCTGACCACCAACGTGTGGACCATGGGCCAGCAGATGTTCGTCATCCGCCGCAACCCCACTCCGGGCAGCCTCGCCTACAAGCAGCGCCAGGAGCGCCTGCGGGCCAAGGGCAAGATCGTGGAGGACCCGGCCGAGGTCCAGGCCAAGGAGGCCGCCGAGGCCGCCCGTGCCGCCCGCCAGCAGCCCAAGCGGCAGACCAAGGCCAAGCGCCAGGTCGGCGGCTCCGCCCAGGCCACGCGGTCCACGGCGGGCTCGCAGCAGGAGACCGACGAGGCCACGTCCGGCGGTTCCCGTGAGACCAAGGCCGGCAAGCAGCAGGGCGGCGGCAAGTCCGGGCAGCGCAAGGGCGGCCAGCAGCGGCCCAAGCACCCCTCGCACCCGTCCAAGAAGTGATGAAGGAGCCCACTGTGACGGACACGCAGCGTCAGAGCGCCGCCGAGGTCACCGACACCCTCACCCGCCTCGAGCAGGAGGGCGAGATCGCGGCCGACTACCTGGAGGGGCTGCTGGACATCGCCGACCTCGACGGGGACATCGACATGGATGTCGAGGGCGACCGCGCCTCCGTGTCGATCATCAGCGACGGCACCAGCCGCGACCTGCAGAAGCTGGTCGGCCGGGACGGTGAGGTGCTGGAGGCCCTCCAGGAGCTCACCCGCCTCGCCGTGAACCGGGAGACCGGTGACCGCAGCCGCCTGATGCTCGACATCGCCGGCTTCCGCGCCCGCAAGCGCGAGGAGCTGTCCGGGCTGGGCACGAAGGCCGCCGAGGAGGCCCGCAGCACCGGCAAGCCGGTCAAGCTGGACCCCATGACGCCCTTCGAGCGCAAGGTGGTCCACGACGCCGTGGCCGCGGCCGGCCTGCGCAGCGAGTCCGAGGGCGAGGAGCCCCAGCGCCGGGTGGTCGTCCTCCCGGCCTGACGGTCTCGTCCGGTATGACGTCGGCCCCGTCTGCTCGTTCTGCGTGCGGACGGGGCCGAGCCTTCTCGGCATGATCCCCACCGGAATCAGCGGTGGATAATCGGCGGTAGAGGTCGGCGGACAGGATTCCGCCGCCCATGCGTACACACCCTGTGTACGGAAGAACCGAAGACGGAAGACGGAAGGACGGTTCCCGTGGAAGAGGCAGCGGAGCTCCCCCCGGCGCCCGCGGCGGCGCGGGCGGTATTCGGTGACCGCTTTCCGGAGGCCGTCCGCTATGCGGAGCTCCTCGCGGACGTCGGCGTCCAGCGCGGCCTGATCGGCCCCCGTGAGGTGCCCCGGCTCTGGGAACGGCACCTGCTCAACTGTGCGGTGCTCGGCGAGGCCGTGCCCGAGGGCGTCTCGGTGTGCGACGTGGGCTCCGGCGCCGGCCTGCCCGGCATCCCGCTCGCCCTGTGCCGCCCCGACCTCCAGATCACCCTGCTGGAGCCGCTGCTGCGGCGCACCACCTTCCTCCAGGAGGTCGTGGAGCTGCTGGGCCTGGACCACGTCCGCGTGGTGCGCGGCCGGGCCGAAGAGGTGCTCGGCAAGATGGAGCCGGTGCACGTCGTCACGGCCCGGGCCGTGGCGCCCCTGGACCGGCTGGCCGGCTGGGGCGTGCCGCTGCTGCGGCCCTACGGCGAGATGCTGGCCCTCAAGGGCGACACCGCCGAGGAGGAGCTGCAGAACGCCCGTGCCGCGCTCAGCAAGCTCGGCGCCGTGAACGCCTCCGTGCTGCACGTGGGCGAGGGCGTCGTCGATCCGCCGTCCACGCTGGTGCGGGTCGAGGTCGGGGAGAGCCCGGGCGGTGTGCGCTTCGCCGCCAAGCGGGCGAAGGCGGCCCGGACAGGGCGGGCGCGCCGGCGCCGCTGAGTGGGGGCCCTTGGGGCCCTTCACTGCGGGGCCCTTTACTCCATACAACCCGGCAAAACTACTCGTAACGGAGTGTCTCCGTCGGGGAGTGGCGCGTCACGGGCATCGTGTTTCACGTGAAACGTCGCTCCCTGGTGCATGGAATCATCGGCCGCGGTCGAGCGGCCGCCGCTCCGCGTGATCGTCGTCCGGTTCAGGACATGGGTTCATCCACAGGTTCACGGGATTCATCCACAGGAGAACGGGGCTCGCTGGTTCGTGACCCCGAAACCATGGCAGGCTCTGTGCATTGCGAGCCTGAAGTCGAGGAGAGTGAATCCTTGCGGTCCGACGCCAATATCGCGGGGCCGATGACCGATCCGGTCCCCGGCCCCCGCCCCGCCGACTCCGAACCCCTGGCTGCTGCCGCTCCTCTGCCGTCGGGCACGGTGCTGCCCCAGGGCGGCCCGGTGTCCTCCGGCGAGCTCGTTTCACGTGAAACGTCGACGTCCTCGATGCCCCGGCCGGAGCAGACCCGGGTGATGGTGGTCGCCAACCAGAAGGGCGGCGTCGGCAAGACCACGACCACCGTCAATCTGGCCGCGTCGCTGGCCCTCCACGGCAACCGGGTCCTGGTCATCGACCTCGACCCCCAGGGCAATGCCTCCACGGCGCTGGGCATCGACCACCACGCCGAGGTGCCCTCGATCTACGACGTCCTGGTGGACAACAAGCAGCTCTCCGAGGTGGTGCAGCCGGTCCGCGACGTGGAGGGCCTGTTCTGCGCCCCGGCGACCATCGACCTGGCCGGTGCCGAGATCGAGCTGGTCTCGCTCGTGGCGCGGGAGAGCCGGCTGGACCGGGCGATCAAGGCGTACGAGCAGCCGCTGGACTACATCCTCATCGACTGTCCGCCCTCGCTGGGCCTGCTGACGGTCAACGCCCTGGTCGCCGGTGCCGAGGTGCTCATCCCCATCCAGTGCGAGTACTACGCGCTGGAGGGGCTGGGCCAGCTGCTGCGCAACGTGGAGCTGGTGCGGGGGCACCTCAACCCCAAGCTCCATGTCTCGACGATCCTGCTGACCATGTACGACGGCCGGACCAGGCTCGCTTCCCAGGTCGCGGAGGAGGTGCGCAGCCACTTCGGCCACGAGGTGCTGCGGACCAGCATTCCGCGCTCGGTCCGTATCTCCGAGGCCCCCAGTTACGGTCAGACGGTCCTGACCTACGACCCGGGCTCCAGCGGTGCCCTGTCGTACCTGGAGGCGGCGCGGGAGATTGCGTTCCGGGGGATCGGGGTGCACTACGACGGCAGCAGGGCCCACACCGTGGGCCATCAGCAACAGCACGACCAGCACAGCATGGCGGAGGGGCTTCAGTGAGTGAGCGACGTAGGGGACTGGGCCGGGGGCTCGGTGCGCTGATCCCGCCGGCGCCGAAGGGGGCGGACGCGAGCGGGCCGGCGGTCGGGTCCGGCGTGACGTCGCCGTCGGCGGTGCCGGTGCTGGTGCCCGAGCGCGGGGTGGCCGCGGCGAAGGTGACGACGTTTCCGGTGGACGACGTGGTCGTGCCGGACAGCGCGGTGGTCCCCGAGTCGGTCGCCCGGGAGACGCACTTCGCGGAGCTCCCGCTGGACGCCATCACCCCCAACCCTCGGCAGCCGAGGGAGGAGTTCGACGAGGACGCCCTCGCGGAACTCGTCACCTCCATCCAGGAAGTGGGCCTCCTCCAGCCGGTCGTCGTCCGGCAGCTGGGTGCCGAGCGGTACGAGCTCATCATGGGGGAGCGGCGCTGGCGTGCCTGCCGGAAGGCCGGCCTGGAGCGCATCCCCGCCATCGTCCGTGCCACCGAGGACGAGAAGCTGCTGCTGGACGCGCTGCTGGAGAACCTCCACCGGGCCCAGCTGAACCCGCTGGAGGAAGCAGCGGCCTACGACCAGCTGCTCAAGGACTTCCGCTGCACGCACGAGGAGCTGGCCAACCGCATCGGCCGGTCCCGTTCGAAGATCACCAACACCCTGCGGCTGCTGAAGCTGGCGCCGGAAGTGCAGAAGAAGGTCGCTTCCGGAGTGCTGATGGACGGCCATGCCCGGGCGCTGGTCGCCGTCGAGGACCCGGCGGACCAGGTGGCGCTGGCCACCCGCATCGTGGCCGAGGGGCTCTCGGTCCGGACCGTCGAAGAGCTCGTCCAGCTGCTGAAGTCCGACCCGAAGAAGCCGCGCAAGGCCAAGAGCCCGCGGGCCGGCACTCGTATCTCGCCCGCGCTGACCGACCTTGCCACGCGGCTCTCGGACCGTTTCGAGACCCGGGTGAAGGTGGACCTGGGCCAGAAGAAGGGCAAGATCGTCGTCGAGTTCGCCTCGATGGAGGATCTGGAGCGCATCCTCGGCACCCTTGCCCCCGGCGAGGGCAAGGTGCTGGAGAAGCCTCTCGACGCCGACGGCGAGCGCACGGACGGCTGAGCGCGCGGAGGGCTGAGCGGGGGACACCGACCGGAGACCGGTCGGAGACCCACCGGAGGGCGGGTTGTGTTTCACGTGGAACACCACGTGGAAGACAACCCGCCCTTTGCCTTGTCGAGCTGTCCCGTCAATCTGCCGGTGGATACGATGCGTTGAGGTATGGCACATCCACGTTGGACGCAGTTCACGGAGGGGCGAGGCCATGCGAACGGTGAGCAGGACCGGACTGGTGGCAGCGGGCCTGGGCCTGGGGGCGGTCGGCGGATTCGTCGGCAGCTTTCTCAGGGAGCGCCATGCGCTGCTCACCACCCGGAGCGTGGCACGCGACGGAAGTGAGGTACTGACTGCATGGGGCGTCGGCTCGTACCGCTCACCTTGGACAACCTCCCTGACCTCCCGAAGCGCTGCCGCGCCTGCGTCTTCTGGGAGCTGGACCCCGTCAGTGGCGAGGCCGCGCTGAGGGCAGGCCGCCCGGACCTGGAGAAGGAAGCCTGGCTCTCCGCGGTGCTGCTGGAGTGGGGCTCCTGCGGCCGTGTCGTCTACGTCGACGAGGTGCCGGTGGGCTTCGTGCTCTATGCGCCACCCGCCTATGTCCCCCGGTCGACCGCTTTTCCCACCAGCCCGGTGGCGGCGGACGCCGTCCAGCTGATGACCGCCTGGCTGATCCCCGGGTACCAGGGGCAGGGGCTGGGCCGGGTCATGGTGCAGACGGTGGCGAAGGACGTCCTGCGGCGCGGCTTCAAGGCGATCGAGGCGTTCGGTGACGCCACATGGAAGGAGCCGGCCTGTGTCCTCCCGGCCGACCACCTTCTGGCGGTGGGCTTCAAGACCGTACGCCCCCACCCCCGCTATCCCCGGCTGCGGCTGGAGCTGAGGACGGCGCTCTCCTGGAAGGAGGACGTCGAGCTGGCCCTGGACCGGCTGCTCGGCGCGGTGCAGAAGGAGCCGGCGCTCCGGCCGCTCTAGGAGGGACGACAAACGGGCCCGTCCTGAAGGACGGGCCCGTTTCACGTGAAACAAGCGACTGCGGCTGCGGAAGCCACCGCGGCAGCCTCCGGCTGTCAGCCGTGGATGTGCTCGCTCAGCTCGCGCTCGAGCATCGCCTTCGGCTTGGCGCCGACGATGGTCTGCACGACCTCGCCGCCCTTGTAGACGTTGAGGGTCGGGATCGACATCACGCCGTACTTGGCGGCCGTGTTGGGGTTCTGGTCGATGTTGAGCTTCACGATCTCGAGCTTGTCGCCGTACTCCTCGGCGATGGCCTCGAGCGACGGGGCGATCTGGCGGCAGGGGCCGCACCACTCGGCCCAGAAGTCCACCAGGACGGGCTTGTCGCTCTTGAGGACTTCCTGCTCGAAGTCCTTGTCGGTCACAGACTTGAGAGCCACGGGGGTCTCCTTGGGGGTGTTTCTGCGGGAGGGGGGAGGGGGGTGGTTCAGGGGGTCTTCTCGGGCTCGCGGACACCCTCGCCGTCGGAGAGGGAGGCGAGGAACCGCTCGGCGTCCAGCGCGGCGGCACAGCCGGTGCCGGCCGCGGTGATGGCCTGGCGGTAGGTGTGGTCCACCACGTCGCCCGCGGCGAAGACGCCGGAGAGGTTGGTGCGGGTCGAGGGGGCGTCGACCTTGAGGTAGCCCTCCTCGTCGAGGTCCAGCTGGCCCTTGAAGAGCTCGGTGCGCGGGTCGTGGCCGATCGCGATGAACAGACCGGTCACGGGCAGCTCGGACGTCTCACCGGTGGTGCGGTTGCGCAGGGTCAGGCCGGCGAGCTTGGACTCGCCGTGCAGCTCCGCGACCTCGCTGTCCCACACGAAGGAGATCTTCGGGTCGGCGAAGGCGCGCTCCTGCATGGCCTTGCTGGCCCGCAGCGTGTCCCGGCGGTGGACGACCGTGACGGACTTGGCGAACCGGGAGAGGAAGGTCGCCTCCTCCATCGCGGTGTCGCCACCACCGATGACGGCGATGTCCTGGTCCTTGAAGAAGAAGCCGTCGCAGGTGGCGCACCACGAGACACCACGGCCGGACAGGTCGTCCTCGCGGGGCAGACCCAGCTTGCGGTGCTGCGAGCCGGTGGTGACGATCACGGCCTTGGCGCGGTGGACCGTGCCGGCCGAGTCGGTGACGGTCTTGATCTCGTCGGTCAGGTCGACGGCGACGACGTCGTCCGGGATCAGCTCGGCACCGAAGCGCTCGGCCTGGGCCCGCATGTTGTCCATCAGGTCGGGACCCATGATGCCCTCGCGGAAGCCGGGGAAGTTCTCGACCTCGGTGGTGTTCATCAGGGCGCCACCGGCGGTCACGGCACCCTCGAAGACCAGCGGCTTCAGGGAGGCACGGGCGGTGTAGAGCGCGGCGGTGTATCCCGCGGGCCCGGAGCCGATGATGATCACGTTGCGGACGTCGCTCACGGGTGTCTTCCTTGTCTCTGCCGACTGCTGGCTGTCTGGTCCTGCGTGGTGCTGTGTGCGTCTCACACCACCCAACGGATCCTACGGGGCGGGCATTCCCCGAGGGGACGACAGCGCGCGAGAGGCCGTGGCCGAGCGTGGTCAGGCACGGGGGAATGTGTGCTGGACCAGGACCGTACCCGGTACCGAGGGCGAGGTGGTCTCGCAGGAGGCCGAGACGACGTAGGCGTCGACCCGTCCGGCGTCCTCGGGGTGCGGCAGCACGACCAGGTAGGCGTCCTCGCCGCGGTACTTCTCCGGCCGGGTGCCGAGCGGCTGGTCCTGGCGGCCGATCCCGTCCCGGACGCAGGCCGGCGCGGTGGTGAGCCGCGCGCCCAAGGTGGTCTCCGCCGGCTTCTCCGCGCTCATCCCCCGCGACTCGGTGCTCTTCGTGCTCAGCAGCAGCTCACGGACATGGGCCTGGAGCGTGGCTGCTTCCTCGGACGAGACGGTGGGCCGGCCGTTGGGCGTCCCGGCGGCATCCGAGTGGGAACCACCGCCCTCGCCGGCCTGGAGAAAGAAGGTGCCGGCCCCGATCACGGCGGCGGCACAGGCCGCCCCGACGAGCGCCTGGCGCCACCGGCGCGCCCTGGCCCGGCCCGGCCCTGTTGCCGCGGGCGCGCGGCCGGAGGGGCGGGTGGGGGTGGGCCGGGGCGCTGTTTCACGTGAAACGGCGCCCTTCTCGTCGATGCCGGTTTCACGCGGTCCTGTTTCACGTGAAACGGAGGTCCGGTCCTCCGGGGCTTCGGGTGCGGTGGCCGACAGCAGCGCTTCGGCGGCCAGCGCGGCGTCGATGCGCCCGGCGATGTCGGCCGGCATCCGGGGCGGCCCGGGAAGGGTGCCCAGCAGGCCACGGATCTCGTCGAGGGACGTCCGTACGTCGTCGCACAGCTCGCAGCCGGCGAGGTGCTCCCGGATGTCCGCCGTGCGCGACGGCGGGAGCAGCCCCTCGGTCAGTGCGGAGATCTCCGCGACCTCCGGGTGCCCATCCGTGCCGGTCCTCGAGGTCACGCTCGCCCACCTCCGCCCTTCACTGGGTCTGTCTCTCCATGTCCCGCCGGTGGTGGGACGGACGTCCCTTGCGACCGGTTCCTTCCCCTGTCAAGGGCCGGGCTACCCCTGCCATCGGGCCGCAAATGGGTGAGGAGCGGCAGCAACCGGGCTCTCCCCCGGGCGCATCTGCTCTTCACCGTTCCGGTCGGCACTCCGAGGATGCGGGCCGCCTCGGCGACCGGATATCCCTGCATGTCGACCAGGACGAGCGCGGCCCGCTGATCCGGCGGCAGGGTGGTCAGCGCCTGGATCAGCTCGCGGTGCAGGTCTCTCCGCTCGGCGGGCGCCGCCGCCGACTCGTGCGGCTCCAGCAGCTGCTCCAGCCGCTCGGTCTCGGCGAGCGGCGCGGTCCGCCGGGACGCCGCCTTGCGGGCCCGGTCCAGACAGGCGTTGACGGTGATCCGGTGCAGCCACGTGGTGACGGCCGACTGCCCCCGGAAGGTGTGGGCGGCCCGGTAGGCGGACACCAGCGCGTCCTGCAGCGCGTCGGCGGCCTCCTCCCGGTCCCCGAGCGTCCGCAAGGCCACGGCCCAGAGCCGGTCCCGGTGCCGCCGGACTATCTCCCCGAACGCGTGGGGATCACCGTTGACGTGCAGGGTGAGAAGCTCGGCATCGCAAAGAGCGTCAACTTGCCAAGAATCAGTGCTTGGGATGTCACTCACCCCCTGCTGAGCGCTAGCTGTCACAGGATGTGGCTTGAAGCTTGCGGAGGTATTTAGAACTTCGTCGAGAGATCGACTAGCTGCTACCCAACTTGTGTTTTGCCTGTAGTTGCGTGGCGAAGAGGCAAATCTGGCTGGAAATGTTATGGCTTACCGGCGAATGCGGTGAAACAATCTCGCTCGAACGAGTGTTCCGTTGCCCGTCTCTTGTGAGTGGATGTATATGTCAAGACGAAGCTGGTTTTCTGTGGCAGTCGTAGCAGCGACTCTGGCGGGAGGCTTAACGGTTGCTCCGGCTGCTAATGCTGCTGGATCGCCTCCTGTTGAGTGTTGGGATTGGTGGCATAACGCCCATAAGTGGACTGCAAAGTGTGAAGTGAAGCGAGGGGCGGCGCGTGCTCTTACGGATTGTGGCGACATGAACAACCCTAGTACCAGATATGGTCGCTGGGTAGGGGTTGGAAGGTGGGACTTCGGCGGTGACTGCGGGGATGAGCACTTTACGGCATCTGACATCCAAAGCACCGAAGAATAAAAAATTAACCCTTGGTTATGCTTCTTCCGGGCCTGCCGGGAAGAGGTATTGACTGGTTTGCGGGCGTCGAGTTTTCGGCGCCCGCAACCTCACGAGTTCACCGACCTGGATCCGCATCGCTGGTCAGACCTAGGGCTTTGATTTCGGCGATTCCGCCGCGGTAGCTGCCCGGACCGTCAGGGGGGAGCTCGGTGACGTGAATCAGTACGTAGCGGCTCTTCAATGCTTTGTGGAGATTCGCCTTGAGGTTCTGGTCAACTCTTTTCAATTCGGTGATTCGCTGGGTAAACTCTCGAAGAGCTGAGGGGCTCTGTGCTGACGGGTCGGCAGCGAGTATCTCTACGGTTTGACCCGGGCGGTACATGATCACGTCAACTTCTGTGATGCTCTGGACGTTGCCTAGATCGACGATAATGCCACTTCCGTCCGCTCGGCGTGGAAGGTTTCCAAAATTCGGGAATCCGTCGAACCGCCCTGTGATCCACGCAGACGCAGGATTGCCGTCGGCGGAATTCTGAACTGTCTTAGGACTCGTGGGTGGTCCTAGTGGAGAGAATTCTGCAACGCTCGCAATCTGAAGCGGTCGCGCCACGATCTTCTGCGAAGCATCGTCCTCCGCCGACTGCGACCGCGGTGTGTCCTTCTCGCCGTCCTTGAGCAGCGCGTCCGCGATCTGCCAGCTGCCCAGGCCGAGCGCCGCGATCAGCAGCGCGGACACGCTCCACTTGAGGGCGCGGCCCGTACGGCCCTCCAGGGGGGCCGGCGGGGGCGGCGGTACCGGCTGGGCCGGGCTGCCGGGGCGGGCTGCCGCGCCCACGCGCGGATACGGCGGCGGGGTCGTGAAGTCCGGCTCCGGCGGGCGGATGCGCGGCATCGCGGAGACGGCCTTGGCCAGCTCCTCCGGCGTCGTGCAGGGCGCTTCCTGGGCCTTGTCGCTCCCGAGGGCCCGCATGGCCAGCTCGGAGAGGCCGCGGTGCACCCCGGCGCGCACCTGGTCGGGGGCGATGAGGCCGACCCCCTTGGGCAGGCCGGGCAGGCCGTGGGCGTTGCCCTCGTACGGCCAGCGCTGCGTGAGCGCGGCGTACAGCAGGGCGCCGATGGCCTCGGTGTCGGTGCGCTGCGGGTTGTCGGAGGAGATGCCGCGCAGCGCGGCCATCACGGCCAGGCCTCGGATGCGGTACTGGCCGGTGACGGTGCGCAGGACGGAGCCGGGGTTGAGCCGCAGATGGGCGAGGCCCTCGCGGTGCGCGGCGGCCATGGCCTGGGACACCTGGCTGACGAGCTGGTACGCCTCGTGCGGTTCGAGCGGCCCTGAGGAGAGGACGGGCGTGAGCTCGGTGGCGTCGGGCAGCCACTCGTGGACGACGTAGACGAGGTCGTTCTCCTCGACGGCGTCGAGGACCTGGACGAAGCGGGGGTCGCCCAGCAGGGCGGAGGAGCGGGCGGCGGCGAGGACGGGACGGGCCCTGGGGTGGTCGGCGGGCAGGAGGTGGACGCCCACGGCGCGGCGGAGCTTCTCGTCCACCGCACGCCAGCTGCTGAATCCCTCCAGACGGGTGACGCACTCCTCCAGGCGGTACCTTCTGGCGAGCTTGTGGCCGCTGTGCAACTCGAGCGGTTGTGCGTCGCGCGCGGGGCTTCCGCTCTCCGCGCGCTGGCTCTTGCTGTGGGTGCCGCCCTTGTCGTCGGTCTCGGTTCCGTCGGTCGCGGCCTTCTTCACGGCGCTCAGTGGCTGGTCGCCGCTGGTGTCGGCCACGTCGACGGCAGCCGTGCTCCGTTCCGCCACCGTCGCTCCTGCCTCCCCATCCGTTGCACGCTGTCCACAGCCAAGACAATTGTGCCCACAGTCCGGCGCTATGCACGACACGCGGCGGCGGGCGATGGTTGTGCTCCGGTCAGCGCCCGATCCGTCCGCGCACCATACCGACCATGGCGGTCAGCTCCTCGATCCGCATCCGCTTCGCGGCGATGTAGAACACCGCGATCAGGAGGAGACCACCACCGGCCAGCGATGCGAGCGAACCGATGACACCGCTGCCCAGGAGCTGACCGATTCCGTACGCGGTGGCGCCGCCGATGAGGGCGGCGGGCACGCAGGCGCCGATGAGGCGGGCGTAGGTGCGGACGACGCGGGCACCGTCGAGGTCGCCGCCGAGGCGGTGGCTCAGGCGGCGCCAGGCGACGCCGACACCGACCGCGTAGGCCAGGCCGTAGGAGGCGGCCATGCCGGCGACGGCCCAGCGGGCCGGCAGGACCAGGTAGCTGAGGGCGGACGCGGCCGCGTTGACGGCGGCGACGATCACCGTGTTGTAGAAGGGGGTCCGGGTGTCCTCGTAGGCGTAGAAGCCGCGGAGGATCACGTACTGCGCCGAGAACGGGATGAGGCCGACGCCGAAGGACATCAGGATGTAGCCGATGTTGGTGGCGCCGTTCACGCCCGAGCCGGACGAGAACATCAGGGTGGCCATCGGGACGCCGAGCGCCACGAAGGCGAAGGCGCACGGCACGATGGCGACGGCCGAGGTCCGCAGGCCGTGGGAGAGGTCGTCCCGGACGGCCGTGACGTCCCCGTCGTGCGCGGCCCGCGAGATGCGGGGCAGGACCGCGGTCATCACCGAGACGGTGATGATGGCCTGCGGCATCTGCCAGAGCTGGAGCGCGTAGTTGTACGCGGTGATGCCCGTACCCGGGTCGGTCTTCGCCGCGAGCGCGCCCGCCTTGGTGGCCAGCTGCGTCACGACCACCATGCCCAGCTGGTTGGCGAGGACGAAGAAGAGCGTCCACTTGGCCAGGCCCGCGGCCTTGCCGAGGCCCTGTCCGCGCCAGTCGAAGCGCGGCCGGATGCGGAAGCCGGTGTCCCGCAGGTAGGGCAGCATCGCCAGGGACTGGACGGCGAGTCCCAGCAGCGTGCCGATGCCGAGGAGGCGGATGCCCTCCGGCGTGATGGTGTCGGCGCTGACGTCGGTGCTGGTGTACGGGCCGAAGGCCCAGATGAAGGCGCCGAAGGTGGCGATGATGATGATGTTGTTGAGGACCGGGGTCCACATCATCGCGCCGAAGCGGCCGCGGGCGTTGAGGATCTGGCCGATGACGACGTGCACGCCCATGAAGAACAAGGTGGGCACGCAGTAGCGGGCGAAGGCGACCGCCACGTCCCTGCGGGCCGGGTCCCCGGCGATTGTCGGCGACATCAGCTGGATGAAGAGCGGGGCAGCGAGCACGCACACGGTGGTGACACCGGCCAGCAGCACGACGACGAGCGTGAGGAGCCGGTTGGCGTACGCCTCGCCGCCGTCGTCGTCGTTCTTCATAGCGCGCACGAGCTGCGGGATGAAGACGGAGTTCAGGGCGCCACCGGCGACGAGGATGTAGATCATCGTCGGCAGGACGTTGGCGACCTGGTAGTCGTCGTTCAGATTGCTCACGCCGATCGCGGCGGCCATCACCAGGTTCCGGCCGAAGCCGAGGAGCCGGGAGACCATCGTGCCGGCGGCCATCAGCGCGCTGGACTTGAGCAGGCTCGACGCCCGGCCGCCCTTGGCGGGCGCCGGCTCGGCGGCGGCCGCGGGCGGCACCGTCTCGCGCGCGGCCTCCTGCACCGGCTCGGGGCCGGGGCCCGACGGGGGCGGCGGGGGCGGGAATGCGGCCTGCCGCATGGGCTGCGTCGCCTGCGTGTCGTAGCCGCCCTGGCCGCCGTACTGGCCGGGCGCGGGGATCTGCTGCCCGGGGGTGCCCGGCGGGCGCTGCGGCTCGTAGGGCTGCTGCTGGTCGCGGTAGAGGTGCGCGAACGCGTCCCGGCCGCCGGCCCCCGCGGGGCCCTGCTCGCCGAAGCCGCTCACGCCGATGACCTGGGTCGCGGCCGCGTCGTCGGGCCGGCCCTGCGCCTCCGGCTGCGGGGCGGCGTTCCAGGGGCCGCCCGTGTAGGCGTCCCGCAGGTAGGGGTCACGGGCGTACGGCTGCTGCCCCTGGCCGGCCGGCGGCGGGGGCGGGGTCGGCGGGTAGTGACCCCGCTGGTCACCGCCGGTCCCGTGACCGCGGTCACCGTCGTACGGCGCGCTCATCGCTACCCCACCTCATCGTCCGCGGCCTGCCGGCCACACAAAACGTCAACGTTCCACTTTCTCACCCGAGCCGGACGGGGAACCGTCCCGCGCTCCGGATTCGGCTGCGGGATCACCCGGCTGCCCCGGCTCGCCGTCTCCGGCCCCGCCGTCGTCACCACAGTCTCCCCCGTCGCCGTTCCCAGGGCCGTCACCTGCGGCTCCGCGGGCCGCGGCCCGCTTGCGCTGGAGGTAGATCCGGAGCCCCGCGAGGACCAGGAGGAGGACACCACCCGCGATGACCAGCAGAACCATAGGGGTGATGGAGGTGACATGCACAGTGAAGAGCACCGGCTCGCCGTACGGCTGCCCGTCCTCCGTGTACAGCCGGGCAGTGACCTGCACCGGGCCGTTGGCGTTGGCCCGCGTCTCGAACTTCACCGACTGCTGGCGGCCGCCGCCGATCTCGATCTGCCGCGGCGCCTCGATCTTCAGGCGGTTGGGCTGGCTGGAGGTGAGCACCAGCTTCAGGCCCCTGACCCCCTGGAACAGGCCGTTGTGCACCGTGACCGGGATGGTCGCGCTGCGGCCGGACAGCGTGGCGTCCGACTTCTCCACCAGGTGCACCTGGCGGGTGAGCTCGGTGAGGTACGACTGCACCGCGTCCCGGAAGCCGGCGGCCCCGCGCGGGTTGCCGCGCCACGACGTCGACATCTCCCGCATGATCGCGCTGCCGAACGGGGTGACCACCCGGTCCTGCGAGGTGAGGATCACCTTGAAGCTGTCCAGTGCGCCCTGCGTCCGCTGAATCGCCTCGAACGCCTCGGTGGGCAGCTCCTGGTCGCGCAGCGACTCCGGGTACGAGCCGGCCCCCGGCACCTGCTGGTTCGCCGCCGGGTCGGGCTGCATCCGGGCCGCGTCGCCCAGGCTCATGGGCTGGGCCCAGCGCTCGTCCGACAGCCCCCGCAGCGCGGTCGCCATGGCCTGTGCCTGGCTCGCCGTGGGCATGCGCTGCGGGGCGACGACGATGCTCCGCTCGTTCTCCGGCGCCTGCTTGTTCACCACGAGGCTCTGCGCCAGGAACCGCTGCACGGCCAGCGAGGCGTCGTTCCCCCGCACCATGTCGCCCTGGAAGGCCGTGGACAGCCGGGCGTCCGCCACGATCGCGGTGTTCCCGCCACCGATCTGGCGGGCCGCCGTCGGCGCGTACGGCGAGCCGCCGGGCTCCTTGAGGCTGTCGCTGCGGGCGATGACGTTGTGGGCGCCCGCCGAGGTCGCCACGTCCACGATCGAGGAGTCCACCGCGCCGTCCACCGGCCAGGCGAAGTCCGTGCGCGGCTTCACGCCCAGGATCGTGTCGACCGTGACGGAGGCCAGCTCGGTGGCGGACTGGAGGTGGCTGAGCGCGCCCGAGACGTCCTTGCCGCGGTGGGCGAGCGACGCCAGGTCGGGGTCGGCGAACGGCAACGCCACGACCTCGTGGTTCGCCACCGCGTCCTGGAGCTGGTTGAGCCACTGCTTGGCGACTGCCTGGCCCTTGCCCGGCGTGCTCTGCCCGCCGGGGCCGCCGACCTGGTACCGCTTGGTCATCGCCTCGACCGTGGCCAGCAGGTCCGGGTCGATCACCCAGGTGACCGGCAGCGTCTTGCCCAGCGCGACCAGCTGCTGCAACCGGCCACCGGGGCCCAGCTCCGCGGCGAGGTCGTCATTGGGGAAGATCGGCGTCTGCTGCTGGTCCGGCTCGGTGCGGGCCGTGAGGTGCGTACCGGAGATCAGCGGCCACAGGAACGTCAGGCGGGTCTTCTTGCCCTCCGTCGCGGACGGCTGCCAGGGCAGCAGCGTCCGGTGGATGCCCAGGACCCGCTCCGACGAGCCGCCGGCCTGACCCGAGACGGTGACGCCCAGCTGGTAGACGCCGTCCTTGCCGAGGTCCAGGTCCTTGACCGGCAGGCTCAGCGTGAAGTCCCGGCTGACCCCCGGCGGCAGGGCGTCGAGCTTCTGCGTGTGGTTGCCGATCTCCGAGCCGTCCGACCCGGAGAAGCCGCTCCGGTCACCGATGTCGTCCATGTCGCTGCGCGTGCCGACCTGCTGGCCCACCCGCAGCCCCACGTGGGCGCCGGTGATCGTCGACCCGCTGTTGTTGGTGACCGAACCGGAGATCGTGAGGGTGTCGTCCTGCCGGGGCGCCACCGGAGCGAAACTGTCGACCGTCACACCGACCGCATGCCCACCGGGGTTGTCGGCGCGCGCCACCGGGGCCGCCCGCAGCTGCCCGAGCCCCAGGACGAACAGCATCCCCGCCAGGAGGACCGCAGTGCGTCGGCGCCACCGGCAGGCAGGAGCGGATCTCGTCCCCTGGAACTCTGCCGCCTCGGCCACGCGCTCGCCCGTCCCTCGTCGTCGTCAGTGGTCGTCGGATGTGCGTCCACGAATGGTAACGAGGCCCGCTGGGGCGAAGTGCCGCGGACCGCACTACAAGATCGCCGGTGCGCGCCCGTTGTCCGGGCCGGTCCTGCTTTGGGCCGGTCGCCTCCGCGACCGGGAACCCCGGGGGAACGAAGAGGCTCATCCGCGCGCGGACACGTACCCTCTTCTGTTGTGCCGAACGCCAACAATGACAGCCATACCCCGTCGCCGGTCAACGAGCTCAGCCAGGCGCAGCGCCGAGCCGTGAGCGAGTTGCTCCGGGTCTCCCCCGTGGCCGACGA
Organism: Streptomyces mashuensis; assembly: GCF_014654785.1. Classification (GTDB taxonomy): domain Bacteria; phylum Actinomycetota; class Actinomycetes; order Streptomycetales; family Streptomycetaceae; genus Streptomyces; species Streptomyces mashuensis. Next base: position 191,108 of record NZ_BNBD01000004.1, on the reverse strand, counting down.
CCTCGCCCGCCGCTTCCAGGAGGCCGGGTTCACCCTCGCCCTGGTCGGTGGATCGGTGCGGGACGCGCTGCTCGGCCGCCTCGGCAACGACCTGGACTTCACCACGGACGCCCGCCCCGACGACGTCCTGAAGATCGTCCGGCCCTGGGCGGACGCCGTGTGGGAGGTCGGCATCGCCTTCGGGACCGTGGGCTGCCGCAAGTCCGACTTCGACATCGAGATCACCACATACCGGTCCGAAGCGTACGACCGCACCTCCCGCAAGCCCGAGGTCTCCTACGGCGACTCCATTGAGGAGGACTTGGTCCGCCGCGACTTCACCGTCAACGCGATGGCCGTCGCGCTGCCGGAGAAGGAGTTCATCGACCCGCACAACGGCCTCGACGACCTGGCCGCCCGGGTCCTGCGCACCCCCGGCACCCCCGAGGACTCCTTTTCCGACGACCCGCTGCGCATGATGCGGGCCGCCCGTTTCGCCGCGCAGCTCGACTTCGACGTCGCGCCCGAGGTCGTCACCGCCATGACCGACATGGCCGCCCGGCTGGAGATCGTCTCCGCCGAGCGCGTCCGGGACGAGCTCAACAAGCTCATCCTCTCGGAGCACCCCCGCAAGGGCCTCAAGCTCCTCGTCGACACCGGCCTGGCCGCCCACGTCCTGCCCGAGCTCCCCGCCCTCCGCCTGGAGCGCGACGAGCACCACCGGCACAAGGACGTCTACGAGCACACCCTCACGGTCCTGGAGCAGGCCATGGACCTGGAGCAGGAGGGCCCCGACCTGGTCCTGCGCCTCGCCGCCCTGCTGCACGACATCGGCAAGCCCCGCACCCGCCGCTTCGAGAAGGACGGCCGGGTCTCCTTCCACCACCACGAGGTGGTGGGCGCCAAGATGACCAAGGCCCGGCTGACCAAGCTGAAGTACTCCAACGACATGGTCAAGGACGTCTCCCGGCTGGTCGAGCTGCACCTGCGCTTCCACGGCTACGGCACGGGCGAGTGGACCGACTCCGCCGTCCGCCGGTACGTACGGGACGCCGGCCCCCTCCTGGAGCGGCTGCACAAGCTGACGCGCTCGGACTGCACCACGCGGAACAAGCGCAAGGCCAACGCCCTCTCCCGCGCCTACGACGGCCTGGAGGAGCGCATCGCCCGCCTCCAGGAGCAGGAGGAGCTCGACGCCATCCGGCCGGACCTCGACGGCAACGAAATCATGGAGATCCTCGGCATCCGCCCCGGCCCCGAGGTGGGCCAGGCGTACCGGCACATGCTGGAGCTGCGCCTGGAGCACGGCCCGATGGAGCCGGACGCTGCGGTGGCGGCGCTCAAGGAGTGGTGGGCCGAGCAGCAGGGCTGATGCATCGGCGGGCTCGTGTTCCACGCGGGTGTTTCACGTGAAACACGAGCCGGCCGGGTGCGCGGAGGGGCGGTGTTTCACGTGAAACGCCGCCCTTCTGTCGTGGAGCGCTGCTCCTCACTCGTGTCGCGCCGCTCCTCGGTCGTACCCGTCAGGCTGACCGCGACCACCGCGTAGACGACGGCCACGGCCACGACCAGTCCGGCGGACCGGCCGTCCGGTGGCAGGACCAGGGCCGCCACGCCGGCCGCTCCGACGAAGGCCACGTTGAACAGGACGTCGTAGAGGGAGAAGACGCGCCCCCGGAAGACGTCGTCCACGGAGGCCTGCACCACGGTGTCCGTCGCGATCTTCGCGCCCTGTGTGGTGAGCCCCAGGGCGAACGCGCCGACCAGCATGGGGGCCGGCTCGAAGGGCAGGCCCAGGCTCGGTTCCAGGACGGCCGCGGTTCCCGCGCAGGCGGCCATCCAGCCCAGCCGGCCCAGCCGCCCGACGGCCCACGGCGTGACGAGGGCCGCCGCGAAGAAGCCCGCGCCCGACACGGCCACCGCGTAGCCCAGCAGCGCCAGGCCCTCCGCCTCGCTGCTCGCCCACGCGTACCGGCAGAGCATCAGCAGGGTGATCGTCAGGGCGCCGTAGCAGAAGCGCATCAGCGTCATGGCGGTCAGGGCCCGGGCCGCGGTCCGGCGTTCGGCCAGGTGGCGGACGCCCGCGACGAGGCCGCGCGTGGTGATGAGCAGGGCGGTCCGTACCGGGGTGCGCGGGGCCACGTCCGGCCCGAGCAGCCCGGCCCGCATGCGCAGCGAGCTCAGGCCGGCGGCCAGGTAGAGCGCGGCGCCGAGCAGCACCACGAGGGCGTCGGCGGTGGCGCCGGCAGGGGCGCCGAGGCGTACGGCGAAGGCGAGGCCGCCGCCGGCGGTGGCGGCGAGCGTTCCGGCGGTCGGGGAGAGCGCGTTGGCCATCACCAGGCGTTCGGGGGAGTCGACGACCCGGGGCAGGGCCGCGGACAGGCCCGCCAGGACGAAGCGGTTGACCGCGGTCACCGACAGCGCGGAGGCGTAGAACAGCCCGTCCGGCACGTGGCCGACGACGAGTGCGGCGGTCCCCGCGGCCAGGGCGGCACGCAGCAGGTTGCCGTACAGCAGCACCTGGCGGCGGCGCCAGCGGTCGAGGAGCACGCCGGCGAAGGGGCCCAGCAGGGAGTAGGGGAGCAGCAGGACCGCCATGGCGGAGGCGATGGCGGCGGGGGACGTCTCCTTCTCGGGGGAGAAGACGACGTGGGCGGCGAGCGCGACCTGGTAGACGCCGTCGGCCGTCTGGGAGAGCAGCCGTACGGCGAGGAGGCGGCGGAACCCGTGCAGCCGCAGCAGGACGCGAAGATCACGCACAACGGGCATGGTGCCCAGCCTCACACAACACACAGGTCCCCGGGTGCAACACCCGGGGACCTGTGATCAGGCGAACGGCTCAGCGGGGGACGCGGCTCAGCGCTCGACCTCGCCCTTGATGAACTTCTCGACGTTCTCGCGGGCCTCGTCGTCGAAGTACTGGACCGGCGGGGACTTCATGAAGTACGAGGAGGCGGAGAGGATCGGGCCGCCGATGCCGCGGTCCTTGGCGATCTTCGCGGCGCGCAGGGCGTCGATGATGACGCCGGCGGAGTTCGGGGAGTCCCAGACCTCGAGCTTGTACTCCAGGCTCAGCGGGACGTCACCGAACGCGCGGCCCTCCAGGCGGACGTAGGCCCACTTGCGGTCGTCCAGCCAGGCCACGTAGTCCGACGGGCCGATGTGGACGTTCTTCTCGCCCAGGTCGCGGTCGGGGATCTGGGAGGTGACGGCCTGCGTCTTGGAGATCTTCTTGGACTCCAGGCGGTCGCGCTCGAGCATGTTCTTGAAGTCCATGTTGCCGCCGACGTTCAGCTGCATCGTGCGGTCCAGGACGACGCCGCGGTCCTCGAACAGCTTGGCCATCACGCGGTGCGTGATGGTGGCGCCGACCTGCGACTTGATGTCGTCACCGACGATCGGCACCCCGGCCTCGGTGAACTTGTCCGCCCACTCCTTGGTGCCGGCGATGAAGACCGGGAGGGCGTTGACGAAGGCGACCTTGGCGTCGATGGCGCACTGGGCGTAGAACTTGGCGGCCTCCTCGGAGCCCACCGGCAGGTAGCAGACCAGGACGTCGACCTGCTTGTCCTTGAGGACCTGGACGATGTCGACCGGGGCCTCGGCGGACTCCTCGATGGTCTGGCGGTAGTACTTGCCCAGACCGTCGAGGGTGTGGCCGCGCTGGACGGTGACGCCGGTGGCCGGCACGTCGCAGATCTTGATGGTGTTGTTCTCGCTGGCGCCGATGGCGTCGGCCAGGTCGAGGCCGACCTTCTTGGCGTCGACGTCGAAAGCGGCCACGAACTCGACATCACGCACGTGGTAGTCGCCGAACTGCACGTGCATCAGACCCGGCACACGGCCGTTCGGGTCGGCGTCCTTGTAGTACTCGACGCCCTGCACCAGCGAGGCGGCGCAGTTGCCCACACCGACGATCGCTACGCGAACCGAACCCATTCCGGTTGCTCCCTGTTAGTACTCGACGAACTCCCTGCGGACGGCAGGGGTTCACTTGGCGGTGTCGTCGGACGGATCCGGCCGGGTGCCACCCCGGTGCCGGGGCAGGCCGCCCGCTTCTCCTGATGTGTCGTGGGCGGCGGTGCCGTTGCGCTGGTCGCGCCCCGCCCGCTCGCTCTCGATCAGCTCGTTCAGCCAGCGGACTTCCCGCTCGACCGATTCCATGCCGTGCCGCTGGAGTTCGAGCGTGTAGTCGTCCAGCCGGTCGCGGCTGCGGGCCAGGGAGGCGCGCATCTTCTCGAGGCGCTCCTCCAGCCGGCTGCGGCGGCCCTCCAGCACCCGCATCCGCACGTCCCGCGAGGTCTGCCCGAAGAACGCGAAGCGGGCGGCGAAGTGCTCGTCCTCCCAGGCGTCGGGGCCGGTGTGGGCGAGCAGCTGCTCGAAGTGCTCCTTGCCCGCGGTGGTCAGCCGGTAGACGATCTTCGCCCGCCGGCCGGCCAGGGACGCCGCGCGGGCGTCCTCCGGGGCACTGCCGGGCTCCTCCGTCAGCCAGCCGTTGGCCACGAGGGTCTTCAGGCAGGGGTAGAGACTGCCGTAGCTGAACGCACGGAACACCCCGAGCGAGGTGTTGAGGCGTTTGCGCAGCTCGTACCCGTGCATGGGGGACTCGCGGAGCAGGCCGAGGACGGCGAACTCGAGGATGCCGGAGCGTCGGCTCATGTCCCCTCCTTCGTCCGCAGACCCTTTATTCCGAGCTGATGTATCGACTCGATACATCCCGACGATAGAACGAGCGTCCTGACTCGACAAGAGGGCCTGCGGTGAACGAGGTCACATCACCGATTCGTGGGACACAACCAGCCTGAATTGGAGTGAACATCCCCAGTGGGAGTGATTTGGCCGTGCGTAGTCTGTGCGCCATGCAGACCAATGGGAACCGGGTGACGCTCTCGTGCGTCCTCGTCCCGTACGCAGTACGGCCCTTCGCTCGGGGGGACAGCCGGGCCGTATGCCGGGGGGACCGCAAGCCACCTGCCGCTGTCAGGCGATAGCGCCTGCCCGAGGAGTAACCGTTCGATGAGCGAGCACCGCCGCAAGCCGCCGCAGTCTCATCAGGGCGGCGGCCGAGCCGCGGCCCGTCGCGCGGCTCAGCAGCCGGCGTCCGGCCGCCGCGCCGCACCACCCGGCAACTCCGCCGGGCGAGGCCGCGGCCGCGGGGACGAACCCCGTTCCGCAAGCCGCGCCGAAAGCCGCCGCGCCGCAGGTCAGCGCGGTACACCCGCGGGCCGCAGACGGTCACCGGACGCCGGGCCCGGCGGCGGTGGCCGCGGGCGCCGGGACGGGGGCCGGCCCGGGCGCCGGCGCCTGGTGGACTACCCCCGGGCCGGGAAGACCGGATTCCGGCGCTGGATCCCGTCCTGGAAGCTGGTGGCCGGCCTCGTCGTCACCTTCATAGGGCTCGTCGTCGGCATCGTCGGCGTGGCCCTGGCGGTCGTCCAGGTGCCCAGCGCCCAGAAGGCCGCCGTCGTCGAGAAGAACGTCTACTACTGGTCCGACGGCAAGCAGATGGTGGTCGCCGGCGGCGGCAACCTGAACCGGCAGATCGTGTCGTACCAGCAGATCCCCGACTCGATGAAGAACGCGGTGATCTCGGCCGAGAACGCCAGCTTCGAGAAGGACTGGGGCGTCGACCCGATGGGCATCCTGCGCGCCGTCGTGAAGATGGCGCAGGGCGGTGAGACGCAGAGCGGTTCGACCATCACCCAGCAGTTCGTGAAGAACACGTACCTGAGCCAGGAGCAGACGCTCAAGCGCAAGGCCACCGAGCTGCTCATCTCCGTGAAGGTCGGGGCCACCAAGGACAAGCCCTTCATCCTCGCCGGCTACCTCAACACCGCGTACTACGGGCGCGGCGCCTACGGCATCCAGGCCGCCGCCCGCGCGTACTTCGACAAGGACTGCGGCCAGCTGACGCCCAGCGAGAGCGCGTTCCTCGCCGCCACGCTCAACGGCCCGAACCTCTACGACCCCTACGGCGGTCAGGGCCCGGCCGCGACGCCGGAGAAGAACACCAAGCGCGCCACCGAGCGCTGGGAGTGGACGCTCAACCGTGAGGTCCAGGTCGGCCGGATGGACGCCGCCGAGCGCGACAAGTGGATCCAGAAGGGCTTCCCGCAGCCGCAGAAGCCCAAGCCGGCGACCAACCGGGCCGGTCAGATCGGCTACCTCACCGACCTCGCCGACAACTACATCGTCGCCCACTCCAGGATCAGCAAGGCCGAGCTGGACAAGGGTGGTTATCAGATCTACACCACCTTCGACCGGGACAAGGTCAATGCGCTGTCGAAGTCGGTCGAGGAGGTGCGGAAGGCGAACATCAAGCCGGACGTCCGCGACGTCGACAAGTTCGTGCAGTTCGGCGGCGCGTCCGTGGAGCCGAAGACCGGCAAGATCGTCGCGATCTACGGCGGCGAGAACGCGCTGGAGCACTTCACCAACAACGCCGACTACACCGGCGTCCAGGTCGGCTCGACCTTCAAGCCGTTCGTCCTGGCCGCCGCCATGACGCACGGCAAGCGCAACCCCGGGCTCGGCGAGAAGCAGAGCGACGCCCAGCGCACGCTCGTCTCCCCCGAGAGCATCTACAACGGCAACAACAAGCTGACGCTGCGCAAGTACAACGGCACCGTGTGGCACGACGAGAACGGCAAGGAGTGGCACCAGCGGAACGACGGTGACGAGGACCGCGGTCCCATCACCCTCCGCACGGCCATGCAGTTCTCCGTCAACACGCCCTACATCCAGCTCGGCATGGACGTGGGCACGGACCTGGTGCAGGAGGCCGCGCTCAAGGCCGGTCTCGACGAGGACCAGCTGGCCTCGCTGACGCCCACCTTCTCGCTGGGCACCTCGGCGCCCAGCGCGATCCGGCTCGCCGACGCGTACGCGACCTTCGCGGCGAGCGGCAAGCAGTCCGAGCCGTACTCGGTGGAGAAGGTCGAGAAGAACGGCAACCCCGTCTACGCGCACGAGAAGAAGACCGCGCAGGCCTTCGACCCGAACGTCGCCAACAACGTCACGGACGTGCTGAAGACCGTCGTCGAGGCGGGTACGGGTACGTCGGCGCAGCTGGGCAACCGGCCGGTGGCGGGCAAGACCGGTACGACCGACGGCAACCGGTCGGCCTGGTTCGCCGGGTACACGCCGCAGCTGTCCACCGCGATCGGGATGTACCGCGTGGACCCCAACGCCAAGCGGCAGGAGTTCCTCTCCATGCGCGGCGTGGGTGGCAAGCCCACCATTCACGGCGCCTCCTTCCCGGCCGAGATCTGGGCCGACTACATGGGCCAGGCGCTCAAGGGACAGCCGGTCATGCAGTTCGACCCGCCGCAGCCGATCGGTGAGAAGGTCTACGGCGACGGCGCCAGCCCCTCCCCCAGCGCCTCGCCGTCCGCCTCCGCGCCGGCCTCGCCGTCGCCCTCGGCGTCCGCCTCGCCGTCGAAGCAGCCCTCCAGCTCGCCGTCGCCGACCAGGAGCTGCGGCCTGCTGGACCCGAAGTGCCACTCGGGCAACGGGAACGGCGGCGGCAACGGCAACGGTGGCGGGAACGGCGGTCCCGGGGGCATCGGCGATCCGGGCGAGTCCCCGTCGCCCGACTACTCCCGGCGTCCGCAGGGCGGGGGAGGCCTCTTCGGAGGACCCCACGGCTGATCATCCGATTAATCCGGTCAGGCGGGCCTGACCTGGGCATTCGAGGGCCGTTCCGCGCACGCGCGGGACGGCCCTCGGGCGTTGTCCACAGGCACCGCCGGGTGCCGGGCCGGTACGGCAGGATGTCCGTCATGAGAAGCGTGCGGGACGACCAGCTTGTACGGCCCACCGTCGAGGACGAGGTGGCCGCCGCCGGCAGCGAGCTCTTCGGCGGGCCGGTGGGCCGCCGTGCGTTGCTGGGCGTGAGCTGGTGGACGCCGGTCCGGGTGATCGCGCTCGTCGCCATCGGCATGTTCGCCCTCGGCATGGTGCAGAAGCTGCCGTGCTACGACCACGGCTGGTTCCTGGGCGCCACCACCCAGTACACCCACGCCTGCTACTCCGACATCCCGCACCTGTACAACGGCCGCGGCTTCGACCAGGGGCTCATTCCCTATCTCGACCGCATCCCGCAGACGCTCTCCGGCGGCATGGAGTACCTGGAGTACCCGGTGCTCACGGGCCTGTTCATGGAGGTGGCCGCGCTGCTCACACCCGGCGGCGGCACCCTGCAGCACCGGGAGCAGGCGTACTGGTTCATCAACGCCGGGATGCTGATGGCCTGCGCCGCCGTCATCGCGGTCTGCGTGGCCCGGACGCACCGGCGCCGCCCGTGGGACGCGCTGCTGGTCGCCCTGGCCCCGGCCTTCGCGCTGACGGCCACCATCAACTGGGACCTGTTCGCCGTGGCCCTCACCGCGGCCGCCATGCTGATGTGGTCCCGGAGCAGGGCGGTGGCGGCGGGCGTGCTGATCGGCCTCGCCGCGGCGGCGAAGCTCTACCCCGCCCTGCTGCTGGGGCCGCTGCTGGTGCTGTGCCTGCGCGCCGGCCGCCTGCGCGCCTTCCTCGGTACGGCGGCGGCCGCGGCCGGGGCCTGGCTGGTGGTGAACCTGCCGCTGATGTTCACGCACGACGCCGGCGGCTTCCACATCCGGCCCGGCTGGGCGAAGTTCTACACCTTCAGCCAGGAGCGGCCGGTGGACTTCGGGTCGGTCTGGCTGGTCGTCTCCCAGCGCACCGGCGACCCGCTCGACGACGCCAACACCTACGCCACGCTGCTGATGCTGCTGGGCGCGCTGGGCATCGGGGCGCTGGCCCTGAGCGCGCCCCGGCGGCCCCGGTTCGCGCAGCTGGCCTTCCTGGTGGTCGCGCTGTTCATCCTGGTGAACAAGGTCTACTCACCGCAGTACGTGCTGTGGCTCGTGCCGCTGGCGGCGCTGGCCCGGCCCAAGTGGCGGGACTTCCTCGTCTGGCAGGCGTGCGAGGTGCTCTACTTCCTGGGCATCTGGTTCTACCTGGCCTACACCGGCAGCGGTGACAAGCACCAGGGACTGCCGGCCGAGGGCTACCAGCTGGCCATCGTCGTCCACCTGCTGGGGACGCTCTACCTGTGCGCGCTCGTGGTGCGCGACATCCTGCTGCCCGAGCGGGACGTGGTGCGCCGCGACGGCTCGGACGACCCTTCCGGGGGCGTGCTGGACGGGGCGCCGGACATATTCGTCCTCGGCGCCGACCGCGAGGAGCGGACGGCACCCGAGGACGGTACGCGTGTCCAGTGGGGCACCGGGAGCCGCCGGCCGTAGGCGGCGGCCCCGGTGGTCCGTGACAGGGGGGAACGGATCCGTGCGGGGATCAGTGGTCGAGGACGCGGTCGAACTGCGTCGTGGTGTGCCGCAGATGGGCCACCAGCTCGTCGCCGACCTGGGGGGCGGGCGCGTCGTTCGGCACGAACAGGATCGAGACCTGCATGTGCGGGGGCTCGGCGAACCACCGCTGCTTGCCGGCCCAGACGAAGGGCGACAGGTTGCGGTTCATGGTGGCGAGGCCCGCGCGGGCGACGCCCTTGGCGCGGGGCATCATGCCGTGCAGCGCCTTGGGCGCCTCCAGGCCGACGCCGTGCGAGGTGCCGCCGGCCACCACGACCAGGTAGCCGTCGCCGGGGGCCTTCTGTTGGCGGTAGCCGAAGCGGTCGCCCTTGGCGACGGCCGTGACGTCCAGGACCGCGCCGCGGTACTGGGTGGCGTCGTGGTCGCCGAGCCACAGCCGGGTGCCGATGCGGGCCCGGAAGCGGGTCTGCGGGTAGCGCTGCTGGAGCTGGACGAGCTCCTCGGCGCGCAGGTGGCTGACGAACATGGTGTGCAGCGGCAGGTGGGCGGCGCGCAGCCGCTCCATCCAGCCGGCGACCTCGTCCACCGCCGTGCTGCCGTCACCGCGGTCCAGCGGCAGGTGGATGGCGAAGCCCTCCAGGCGCACGTCCTCGATGGCGGCGTGCAGCTTGGGGAGGTCCTCCTCGCTGATGCCGTGCCGCTTCATCGTGCTCATGACCTCGATGACGACGCGCGCGCCCACGAGGCCGCGCACGCCCTCCACCGAGGAGACCGAGCGGATGACGCGGTCCGGCAGCGGCACCGGCTCCTCGCCGAGCCGGAAGGGGGTCAGCACCAGCAGGTCGCCGCTGAACAGGTCCTTGATCCGGGCCGCTTCGTAGGTGGTGCCGACGGCGAGGATGTCGGCGCCCATCCGGGTCGCCTCCTCGGCGAGCCGGTCGTGGCCGAAGCCGTAGCCGTTGCCCTTGCACACCGGGACGATCCCCGGAAACTGCTGGACGACGGACTGCTGGTGTGCCCGCCAGCGCGCGGTGTCGACGTAGAGCGTGAGCGCCATGGCCGGTCCCGGAACCTTTCCCTGGGTCTGCTGAGTGACGTGGTGGTGGTCGCGAAGGGGTCAGCGGCGCGACATGTACATGTCGAGAGCCTTGTGGAGCAGCTTGTTGAGCGGGAAGTCCCACTCGCCGAGGTACTCCGCCGCCTGGCCGCCGGTGCCGACCTTGAACTGGATGAGGCCGAAGAGGTGGTCCGTCTCGTCCAGCGAGTCGCCGATGCCGCGCAGGTCGTAGACGCTGGCGCCGAGCGCGTAGGCGTCGCGCAGCATCCGCCACTGCATGGCGTTCGACGGCCGGACCTCACGCTTGTGGTTCGCCGAGGCGCCGTACGAGTACCAGACGTGCCCGCCGACGATCAGCATCGTCGCCGCGGCCACCGCCTCGCCCTCGTGCACGGCGAAGTACAGCCGCATGCGGTTGGGGTCCTCGCTGTTGAGGGCCGTCCACATGCGCTGGAAGTAGCTCAGCGGGCGCGGGCGGAACTTGTCGCGCTCGGCCGTGATCTCGTAGAGGTGCTGCCAGGTCGGCAGGTCCTCGTAACCGCCCTGCACGACCTCGACGCCGGCCTTCTCGGCCTTCTTGATGTTGCGCCGCCACAGCTGGTTGAAGCCCTTGTGGACGTCCTCCAGGGAACGGTTCTCCAGCGGCACCTGGAAGACGTAGCGCGGCTGCACGTCACCGAAGCCGGCGCCGCCGTCCTCGCCCTGCTGCCAGCCCATCCGGCGCAGCTGGTCGGCGACCTCGAAGGCGCGCGGCTCGATGAAGGTGGCCTCGACGTCCCGCAGGCGCTTGGCGTCCGGGTCGGCGATGCCCTTCTTGATCGCGTCGGCGTCCCAGCGGCGGATGACGACCGGCGGGCCCATCTTCACGGAGAAGGCGCCCTGCTTCTTGAGGTGCTCCAGCATCGGGCGGAGCCAGTCGGCCAGGTTCGGCGCGTACCAGTTGATCACCGGGCCCTCGGGCAGGTAGGCCAGGTAGCGCTTGATCTTGGGCAGCTGGCGGTACAGCACCAGGCCCACGCCCACCAGCTGGCCGGTCTTGTCGAACCAGCCCAGGTTCTCCGACCGCCACTCGGCCTTGACGTCCGCCCATCCCGGCACCTGCATGTGACTGGCCGCGGGCAGGGTCTGGATGTACGCCAGATGCTGCTCTCGGCTGATGGTCCTCAGGGTCAGGCTCATGCGGGGCGCTCCTCGGCAGGTGTGTCCCCAGGATCGGGGCTCCGGCTCTCGCGCCGAAGCCTACTGCGACCGGGGAGCGCCCCGTTTGGGCGTACGGCCCCTTTTCCGACTTATCCGATCAGACCGCCGAACAGTCCTCCGTGGGCCATGCCCAGGAAGAAGCCGATGGCCGCCGCGCCCAGGCCGACGATCAGCAGGAAGCGCTCGGCGGTGGTGGCCGAGATGAACTGCCCCCACGCCCCCGTGAGGATGCCCGCAAGGCCGCTCCACGAGCTGAGCAGGTGCATGTCCTTGAACGCCGAGGAGACGAAGGCCACCAGACCGAGCACGACGGTCACGGCGGCGAGGGTGTTCTCGACGGGGTGGGGCTTGCCATCGCTGTTCAGCACGCCGTTGATCAGGGCGCGGAGCCCGTGGGGTTGCCGTGCTGCCTGTGTCATGGGGGTACCTCCTGAAGCCAGGCGGCGCGGTGTAGCGCCGGTCACACCCGTTGCGTTCAGAGTGCTGTGCCGGGCGGTCCGATTTCAACCGGACCGGGTGTTCGGGGTACTGTGTACGGTCTGCATCGGTGTCTGCCCGGACCCAGCGGCGGTCCCGGGGGCTACCCAGGGACTCCCCGCTGATTGTCAGTGTCGGCCGATACCGTTGTTCACGCATCACGACCCTCCTGCCACGGATCGACCGTGGCCGCTGAGTCCAAAGGAGGTGGGTTCCACATGCGTCACTACGAGGTGATGGTCATCCTCGACCCCGATCTCGAGGAGCGTGCAGTCTCCCCGCTGATCGAGAACTTCCTCTCCGTCGTCCGTGAGGGCAACGGAAAGGTCGAGAAGGTCGACACCTGGGGCCGTCGTCGTCTCGCTTACGAGATCAAGAAGAAGCCCGAGGGCATCTACTCGGTCATCGACCTGCAGGCCGAGCCTGCGGTCGTCAAGGAGCTCGACCGCCAGATGAACCTGAACGAGTCGGTCCTCCGGACCAAGGTCCTCCGTCCCGAGACCCACTGAACCCCGACGGTTCAGAGGTAATCGGGCTGCATCTCCACGAGTAGCAAGCAGCCAGCACACCCGCCGAGAGGTTCATCCATGGCAGGCGAGACCGTCATCACGGTCGTCGGCAATCTGGTCGACGACCCCGAGCTGCGCTTCACCCCCTCCGGTGCGGCGGTCGCGAAGTTCCGCATCGCGTCCACCCCCCGCACCTTCGACCGCCAGACCAACGAGTGGAAGGACGGCGAGAGCCTCTTCCTCACGTGCTCGGTGTGGCGGCAGGCGGCGGAGAACGTCGCCGAGTCGCTCCAGCGGGGCATGCGCGTCATCGTGCAGGGCCGGCTGAAGCAGCGGTCCTACGAGGACCGCGAGGGCGTCAAGCGCACGGTCTACGAGCTCGACGTCGACGAGGTCGGTGCCAGCCTGCGGAACGCCACGGCGAAGGTCACCAAGACCGCGGGCCGCGGTGGCGGTGGCCAGGGTGGCTTCGGTGGTGGCCAGGGCGGCGGCTGGGGCTCCGGCCCCGGCGGCCAGCAGGGCGGCGGCGGTGCTCCCGCCGACGACCCCTGGGCCACCGGCGCTCCGTCCGGCAGCCAGCAGGGCGGCGGCGGAGGAGGCTGGGGCGGCGGCTCCGGCAACTCCGGCGGCTACTCCGACGAGCCGCCCTTCTAAGGGCGTCGGCACAGAAACTTCTTGATTCACAGGAGAAAGACAATGGCGAAGCCGCCCCCGCGCAAGCCGAAGAAGAAGGTCTGCGCGTTCTGCAAGGACAAGACCGCTTACGTGGACTACAAGGACACGAACATGCTGCGGAAGTTCATTTCCGACCGCGGCAAGATCCGTGCCCGTCGCGTGACCGGCAACTGCACTCAGCACCAGCGTGACGTCGCCACGGCCGTGAAGAACAGCCGTGAGATGGCGCTGCTGCCCTACACCTCGTCCGCGCGATAAGGGAAGGGTGACCGACCAATGAAGATCATCCTCACCCACGAGGTCTCCGGCCTCGGTGTCGCCGGCGACGTCGTGGACGTCAAGGACGGCTACGCTCGCAACTACCTGGTCCCGCGCGGTTTCGCGATCCGCTGGACCAAGGGTGGCGAGAAGGACGTCGAGCAGATCCGTCGCGCTCGCAAGATCCGCGAGATCGCCTCGGTCGAGCAGGCCAACGAGGTCAAGGCCCAGCTCGAGGGTGTCAAGGTTCGCCTGGCCACCCGTGCCGGCGAGGCCGGCCGTCTGTTCGGCTCCGTGACCCCGGCCGACATCGCTGCCGCGATCAAGTCCTCCGGCGGTCCCGAGGTCGACAAGCGCCGTGTCGAGGTGGGCTCGCCCATCAAGACCCTCGGCGCCCACCAGGTGTCCGTGCGTCTGCACGCCGACGTCGTTGCCAAGCTCGGCATCGAGGTCGTCGCCGCCTGACGGCCGTGACCACAGGCACAGCCTGACGGAAGGGCCGCACCCCAGCCGGGGTGCGGCCCTTCCGCCGTTCCGGTCGCCTTCCGGCGGCTGCCGGGCGCGCCGTACCCGTACCCGTACGCGCGCCGGGCTCAGGCCCGGACCGCGCCGGTGACGAGCCAGCGGCCGGAACGGGCCCGCGCCCACAGGGTCAGCAGCCGGACCGCCATCATCACGGTCATCGCCCACCACAGCGTCGTCAGCCCGCCGCCCACCACCGGCACCAGGAGCGCGGCGGGCGTGAACACGGCCAGGACGAGCAGCATCGCCCGTGCCAGGTAGGGGCCGTCGCCGGCCCCCATCAGCACGCCGTCCAGGACGAACACCGCGCCGGCCACGGGCTGCCCCACCGCCACCACCAGGAGCGCGGGCAGCAGCGTGCCGCGCACCCCCGGGTCCGAGGTGAACAGGGGGACGAACACCGGCCGCGAGAGCACCACGAGGGCGCCCAGGACCACACCCGACACGACGCCCCACTGCACCATCCGCCGGCAGACGGCCTTCGCCCCGTCGCTGTCCCCGGCGCCCAGGTAGCGGCCGATGATCGCCTGACCGGCGATGGCGATGGCGTCCAGGGCGAAGGCGAGCAGGTTCCACAGGCTGAGCACGATCTGGTGGGCGGCGATCTCGTCGTCACCCAGCCGGGCGGCGACCGCCGTGGCGATCATCAGCACGGCGCGCAGCGAGAGCGTACGGACCAGCAGCGGCGCGCCGGCCTGGGCGCAGGCCCGGATGCCGGCGGCGTCCGGCCGCAGCGAGGCGCCGTGCCGCCGGGCGCCGCGGACGACGACGGCCAGGTAGACGGCGGCCATGGCGCACTGGGCGATCACGGTGCCCCACGCGGAGCCGGCGATGCCCAGGCCGGCGCCGTAGACGAGGGCGACGTTCAGCGCGGTGTTGAGGGCGAAGCCGCCCACGGCGACGTAGAGCGGGGTCCGGGTGTCCTGGAGCCCCCGCAGGACGCCGGTCGCCGCCAGGACGACGAGCATCGCGGGGATGCCCAGGGCGCTGATGCGCAGGTACGTGGTGCCGTAGGGCGCGGCGGTGGGGGAGGCGCCGAAGAGCCGGATCAGGGCGGGGGCCGCGACCAGGACGGCCGCGGCGACGGCGGCGCCGAGGAGCGCGCCGAGCCAGATGCCGTCCATGCCCTGCCGGATGGCGGCCCGCCGGTCACCCGCACCGATGCGCCGGGCGACCGCGGCGGTGGTGGCGTAGGCGAGGAAGACGAAGACGCCGGCGGCGGTGGTGAGGAGCGCGGCGGCGACCCCGAGGCCGGCCAGCTGACGGGTGCCGAGGTGGCCGACGATGGCGCTGTCCGCCATGACGAAGAGGGGCTCGGCGACGAGCGCGCCGAAGGCGGGCACGGCGAGTGCGACGATCTCCCGGTCGTGCCGGCGGATGCCGGTCGGGCCGGTGGTGGGGGCGTGGCTCACGGGGTGGTCCTCACAGGGCCGTCCAATCTTCCACAGGTAATCGCTGCACTTAGCTTACGCCCCTTACTTTCGGGACTGGTGTGTGATCTTCTCTGCGCCGTTTGTCGCGATCTCCGCCCACCCGGCGAAGTTTTTCTCCTCAACAGCCGGTGGATGATAAACATGCAGGTCAGGAGGGTGAGGTGAGGGGGACTGTGTGTTTGTCCACAGTGGTTTCCCCCGACCCATGCACAGGATCGGGGCAGTTCTCCACAGGCTGAGGCAGTTCATCCACACCCCCTGTGGATAACCAGATTGGCTGACGGTGCCCGCAGCCCTACCGTGGACCGGTCGCACGCGGAGTCCGGTGCGCGATGTGTCAGAGCCGTGCCGTAGGAAAGAGGGGCACGGCGAGGTCCGCTGCGCGGACGGGAGGAGGTGGCCCAGGGGTGAGCATCCCCGAGCCCATGGACGACCCCTGGGGCGAGGCCGGACCCGGCGACAGACTTCCCTTCCCGCGCTCCCGCCGGGGCGACGGACGCGACGGCGGCAAGGGCCGCGGCGGCCGTCACGACCGCGGCGACGGCTCCGGCCGTGACGGGCACGGCGGTCACGACGGCGGCGGTGGTGACGACGGCTGGGACCGCGGCAGCGGCTTCGAGCGCGTCCCCCCGCAGGACCTCGACGCCGAGCAGTCCGTCCTGGGCGGCATGCTGCTCTCCAAGGACGCGATCGCCGACGTCGTCGAGGTGCTCAAGCGCGAGGACTTCTACCGCCCCGCCCACGAGACCATCTACCAGGCCATTCTCGACCTCTACGCCAAGGGCGAACCGGCCGACCCCATCACCGTCGCGGCCGAGCTGACCAAGCGCGGCGAGATCACCCGCGTCGGCGGCGCCGCCTACCTGCACACCCTGGTGCAGTCGGTGCCCACGGCGGCCAACGCCGAGTACTACGCCGAGATCGTCCACGAGCGCGCCGTGCTGCGCCGCCTCGTCGAGGCGGGCACGCGCATCACGCAGATGGGATACGCGGCCGACGGCGACGTCGACGACATCGTCAACAAGGCCCAGGCCGAGATCTATGCCGTCACCGAGCAGCGGACCAGCGAGGACTACCTCCCGCTCGGCGACATCATGGAGGGCGCGCTCGACGAGATCGAGGCGATCGGGTCGCGCAGCGGCCAGATGTCCGGCGTCCCCACCGGCTTCACGGACCTCGACGCGCTCACCAACGGCCTCCACCCCGGCCAGATGATCGTCATCGCGGCCCGTCCCGCCATGGGTAAGTCCACCCTCGCGCTGGACTTCGCGCGGGCCGCCTCGATCAAGAGCAACCTGCCCAGCGTCATCTTCTCCCTCGAAATGGGCCGCAACGAGATCGCCATGCGTCTGCTGTCCGCCGAGGCGCGCGTGGCCCTGCACCACATGCGCTCCGGCTCGATGACGGACGACGACTGGACCCGGCTCGCCCGCCGCATGCCCGACGTCTCCGCGGCGCCGCTCTACATCGACGACTCGCCCAACCTGTCGATGATGGAGATCCGCGCCAAGTGCCGCCGCCTGAAGCAGCGCAACGACCTCAAGCTCGTCGTCATCGACTACCTCCAGCTGATGCAGTCGGGCGGCTCGCGCCGCC
Source organism: Streptomyces mashuensis (assembly GCF_014654785.1). Lineage (GTDB taxonomy): Bacteria > Actinomycetota > Actinomycetes > Streptomycetales > Streptomycetaceae > Streptomyces > Streptomyces mashuensis. Next base: position 174,106 of record NZ_BNBD01000004.1, on the reverse strand, counting down.
CCGAGAGCCGTCAGCAGGAGGTCTCGGACATGTCCCGCAACCTCAAGCTCCTCGCCAAGGAGCTGGAGGTCCCCGTGATCGCGCTCTCCCAGCTGAACCGTGGCCCCGAGCAGCGTACGGACAAGAAGCCGATGGTCTCCGACCTGCGTGAATCGGGCTCCATCGAGCAGGACGCCGACATGGTCATCCTGCTCCACCGCGAGGACGCCTACGAGAAGGAGTCGCCGCGCGCCGGCGAGGCCGACCTGATCGTGGCCAAGCACCGTAACGGCCCCACGGCCACCATCACGGTCGCCTTCCAGGGCCACTACTCGCGCTTCGTGGACATGGCACAGACCTGATCACCGGCAGCCCGGACACCGGTGCTAGGGTCTCGCCCACGCGAGAGACGCGTGATCAAGGACCAGGGAGGTTGATGAATATGGCCGCCGCCGGCCGTCCTCAGCATGCCCTCGTCCGGACGACGCGCTGACGGAGCGCGGTCCGGGTCGTTCCCACGACCAGGAGTGACACGTGTCCTCTTCCTCTGCCTCTTCTTCCTCTGCTGCCTCTGCTCATGCAGACCTGACCACCGACCGCCTCGTCCTCCGTCCCTGGACGACGGCCGAGGCCGCCGCGGTCGTCGGTGACTCCAGGCGCGCCGACTGGGCCGACGACTTCCCCGCCGAAGGCGACCGCGTCGTCGCCGGCCTCTTCGGCCAGTACCCCGACTGGCTCGGCCCGTACGGCCACCGTCTGGTCGTCGAGCGCGACAGCGGCCTGGTGGTGGGCTCCATAGGCCTGTTCTGGCCACCGGCCGACGGCACTCTGGAGATCGGCTACGGCATCGTGGCCTCCCGCCGGGGCCGCGGTTACGCCCCCGAGGCCACCCGGGCACTCGCCGCGTACGCCCTCGCCGCGCCCGGCGTCCACACCGTGGTCGCCACCGTGGAGCTCACGAACCCGGCGTCCGTCCGCGTCCTGGAGAAGGCCGGCTTCCACCACTGGGCCACCGACGAGCAGACGGCCCGCTACCGGCTGCTTGCCTGACACACCGTAGGGACCGGGGCCGGGTGTACTTTTGTGATCATCCGATCACGCTGGGAGTGAGATGTCCGTCCGGCCCCGTCTCCTGTACGTCACCGATCTCACCTATCAGGCGCGCGGGCGCCGGTACTGCGACGAGGACATCTTCCTGTCCGGCCGGCTGCGGGCGGACTTCGACGTCGCCCTGTGCCACCCGCGGGACGCCACGGCGCTGATGGAGTCCTTCGACGCCGTGGTCGTCCGCAACAGCGGTCCGGTGATCCACTACCAGGAGGAGTACGCCGCGTTCCGCGCCCGCGCGCTGGAGCGCGGCGTACGCGTCCACAACCAGCTGACCGGCAAGGCCGACATGGTGGGCAAGCAGTACCTGCTCGACCTGAGCGCCGAGGGCTACCCCGTCATACCCACCGCCGGCAGCGCCGAGGACCTCGGGCGGCTGCCGCGGGCGGAGGCGTACGTGGTCAAGCCGCGGTCGGGGGCCGACTCGATCGGCCTGCGCGTGGTGGACCGGGCCGGCCTGGAGTCCATGGCGGCCGGCGAGGACCTGGCCGAGGTGCTCGTACAGCCGCGGATCGACTTCCGCTACGAGGTCTCGTTCTACTTCGTCGACCGTGCCTTCCAGTACGCCCTGTACGCGCCGCGGCCCGAGCGGCGCTGGGAGCTGGAGCCGTACGCACCGACGGCGGAGGACCTGGCGTTCGCGCAGCGGTTCGTCGACTGGAACGCGATGGACCACGGCATCCAGCGCGTGGACGCCTGCCGCGCGCCGGACGGCGGGCTGCTGCTCGTCGAGCTGGAGGACCTCAACCCGTACCTCTCCCTGGACCTCGTCGCGCCGGCCGTGCGCGACGCGTTCGTGACGGCGATGACGGAGTCTCTGCACCGGCTCCTCGCCGGTGTCCCCTCCTCGGCGGGGGCCCCGGCCCGGACGTAGAGTCGACGGGAGAACGGCCGGCGCCGGACCCGCGGCGCGAGACCACCTGGAAGGCACCGTGACCGCGAACACCGCGCACACCGCGAGCACCGCTCCGGACCTGCTCGACCTGGCGCCGCTGAGCGCCGCCCACTTCGCCCGCGTCGAGGACAAGACGGCGGCGCTGATGCGGACGGCCGAGAGCGTCGTGACGATGCAGGGCGAGGCCCTGCTGCCGCTGGAGGCGTGCATCCGTTCCGCCGTACGGCCCGGCAGCACGGCCCTCAACGTGATCACCGGTCCGTACGGCGAGACGTTCGGCGGCTGGCTGCGCTCGTGCGGCGCGGAGGTCGTCACCGTGACGGCGCCCTTCAGCGGCGCCGTCGGCGCGGAGCAGGTCGCGGACGCGCTCCGTGCGCACCCCGCCATCGACTTCGTCAGCCTGGTGCACGCCGAGGCGGCCACCGGCAACACCAACCCGGTCGCCCAGATCGGCGCGGTGGTGCGGGAGCACGGCGCGCTGCTGATGCTCGACGCGGTCGCGTCGGTCGGCGCGGAGCCGCTGCTGACCGACGAGTGGGGCGTCGATCTGTGCGTCATCGGCGGGCAGAAGGCACTGGCCGGCCCCGCCGGTGTGTCGGTGGCGTCCGTCAGCGCCCGCGCGTGGGAGCGGATCGCGGCCAATGAGCAGGCGCCCCGCCGCTCGTACCTGTCGCTCCTGGACTGGAAGGAGCGCTGGATCGACGGCGGGCGCGCGGCCCTGCCGCACGCCCCGGCGCAGCTGGAGATGCTGGCGCTGGAGCAGGCCGTGGACCGCGTGCGCGCAGAGGGCCTGGACAGCGCCATCGCGCGCCACCGCGCCGCCTCGGCGGCCACGCGCGCCGGTGTACGGGCCCTGGAGTCCCTCGCCCCCTACGTGGTGCGGGACGAGGACGCCGCGCCCGTCGCCACGACGCTGCGCGCGCCCGACGGCGTGGACGCCCGGGACGTGGTGGCGGCGGCGCTGGCCGCCGACGCGTCGGTGCCGCTGCAGGCGGCGGGCGGTGCGCTGGCCAAGGAAATGATCCGGGTCAACCACTACGGGATGGACGCCGACCGCGAGACGGTCCTGGCCTCGCTGTCCGCGCTGGTGGACGGCCTGCGCGCGCTGGGCGCGCCGGTGGCGCCGGTGGACGGCGCGCTGGAGGCGGCGGGCGCGGCGTGGGACGCGGTGGCCACGGGCTGACCGGTCCTTCTGCGGGGCCGCCGCCGGTGCTGTTCGGCACCGGCGGCGGCCCCTTTTTTCTTGTCTCGTCCCAGAGAACTGTTAGCACGGGTTTTCGGTATATGTCGCCTGCGCCTCCTCGCTCACTCACACGGATAGAATCGGAACCCACGTCCCGTTTCCCTTCCCGGTACCCGGAGGCACCTCGCGCATGGACCGGACCCGTACGCCGTCCCGTCCGGCGGTGGCGCCGGCCACGCCGGTTCAGGGGTCCGCGGCCCTGCGGGCCGACGCGCGGCGCAATCGGCAACTCGTGCTGCAAGCAGCGCGATCGGCGTTCGAAGAACAGGGGTTGTCGGTACCGCTCGGCGAGATCGCGCGCCGCGCCGGCGTGGGCACGGGCACCGTCTACCGCCATTTCCCTTCCAAGGAAGCCCTGTTCAGGGCGACGGTCGTGGACCGGGTACGGCTCTTCACCGACTCCGCACGGGAGTTGGCGCAGGCGGACGACCCCGGACCGGTCTTCTTCCGCTACCTGGCGGCGGTGGTGCGGCTCTCGGTGCGCAACAAGGGGCTGTGCGACGCGCTGGAGGGCAGTTTCGAGCCCTCACCGGGCGTCGAGGCGGACTTCCGTGACGCCCTGGGCGTCCTGCTGCGCCGGGCCCAACAGGCCGGTGCGGTACGGCGGGACGTGGGGATGGACGACGTGATGGCGCTGCTGCTGGGGTGCCTGTCGATGGAGCAGCGCCGCGGGCCGGGGCTGCCGCCGGGCCGGATGACGGCGCTGGCCTGCGACAGCCTCCGCCCGGGTCGGCATGTGACGAAACTCCCCGCCCCGGTGCCGGAAGGGCGTAACGAAACGGGGCGATGCGCCGTGTGCGGCGACCCGGTGCGCTCGGCGCGTACGGGCAGGCCCGCGCGGTACTGCGGGGGCGCGTGCCGGCAGAAGGCGCACCGCGAGCGCGTGCGGGCGCGTGGGCGCGAAGGCTAGGAAGAGGGCGAGAGGGAGCGCACGGCGTCGACGAGCGGGGCGAGCTCGGCGCGGTCGGACGCGTCCTTGAGGGCCTCGCGCAGGGCGGCGTCGTTCGTGGGGCGGGCCTCGGCGAGCAGGGAGCGGCCGGCGTCGGTGACGTCGGTGTAGATGCCGCGGCGGTCGGTGGGGCAGAGGTAGCGGGTCAGCAGGCCGCGGTCCTCCAGCCGGGTGACCAGGCGCGTCGTGGCGCTCTGGCTGAGGACGACGGCGTCGGCGACCTCGTTCATGCGCAGGTGCCCGCCCTCGCCGTCGTGCTGGCGGCTGAGCACGTCGAGCACGGAGAACTCGCGGACGCTGAGGTCGTGGTGGGCCTGGAGGGCTCGTTCCAGGTGCGCCTCGATGCGGCTGTGCAGGGCGGACAGGGCGCACCAGCCCTGGGCCAGCCCGACGAGAGCGGGGTCCGGGGTGCGGGACATGTTTCGCGCCCTCCTTCGGTGTCCTACGCCTGAAGCGTGCTGTTCACACCAGGGTAGCCTTCCGACGCAATAGCAAGCGCTTGCAAGTATCGGCGGACGCAATTATTGTTTAGGCCGTTAGAAGGTGTGCGCGGTGTTTCTGGCCGTGGTGCTCCCGCCTTCCTCTCTTCCTCTCCCCCTCTTCCGTCTTCGAAGGACCTCGTCATGCCCCTCGCCCTGCTGGCGCTCGCCATCGGCGCCTTCGGCATCGGCACGACCGAGTTCGTCACGTCCGGCCTGCTGCCCGAGGTCGTGGACGAATTCGGCGTGTCCGTCCCCACGGCCGGCTACCTCTCCACGGGGTACGCCCTCGGTGTCGTCCTCGGCGCCCCGCTGCTGGCCGTGCTCGGCGCCCGCATACCGCGCAAGCGGATGCTCATGGGCCTCATGGGCCTGTTCGTCGTGGGCAACGCGCTCTCGGCCGCCGCACCCGCCTTCGGGCTGCTGCTCACCGGCCGGATCGTGGCCTCGCTGGCGCACGGCGCCTTCTTCGGCATCGGCGCCGTCGTGGCCGCGGACCTGGTCGCGCCGCACAAGCGGGCGGGCGCCATCGCCATGATGTTCACCGGCCTGACCGTGGCCAACGTCGTGGGCGTGCCCGTCGGCACCCTCGTCGGGCAGAGCGCCGGCTGGCGCGTCACCTTCTACGCCATAGCCGGCCTGGGCGTGCTCGCCGTCCTCGGCATAGCCGCGCTCGTGCCCGCCCAGCCGCGGCCGGAGCACTCGCCGGTCCGGGGCGAGCTGGCCGCCTTCCGTAACCCGCAGGTGCTCCTCGCCATGGCGATGACCGTCCTGGGCTTCGGCGGCGTGTTCACCATGACCACGTACCTCACGCCGATGGCGACCGAGGTCACCGGCTACGCCCCGTCCTCGGTGACCTGGCTGCTCGTCCTCTTCGGGCTGGGCATGGTGGGCGGCAACCTGGTGGGCGGGCGCTATGCCGACCGCGCGCTGATGCCGATGCTCTTCACCGCGCTCGGCGGCCTGGCGGTGCTGCTCGCCCTGCTGCCGCTCGCCGCGCACCACAAGGCGGCGGCGGCCGCGGACATCCTGCTCATCGGCGCCTTCGGGTTCGCCACGGTGCCGCCGCTGCAGAAGCGGGTGCTGGACCAGACGGCGGGCGCGCCCACGCTGGCCTCGGCGGTGAACATCGGTGCGTTCAACCTGGGCAACGCGCTGGCGGCCTGGCTCGGCGGCCTGGTGATATCCGCCGGCCTCGGCTACACCTCGCCCCCCTGGGTGGGGGCGCTGATGGCGGGGGCGGCGCTGGGGCTGGCGCTGGTCTCCGCGGCGCTGGAGCGGCGGGCCGTCCGGTCCGGACGCGTCGTGGCGGCGGGCCCGGCGACGGGCCGCGGGAACGCGGGGACCTCCGCGGCCGCCGAGGTCGCGGGCGAGCGGGTCGGGGCGGCGGGCTGAGAGAACCGGCGGAAGGGGGAGGAGCGCCACCGGGCCGCCTAGGCTCGGTGGCCATGAGCAGACTGCACTTGTTCGACCTGGACGGGACGCTGATCCGCGGCTCGGCGGCGGCCGTCGAGATCGCCCGCCGGCTCGGGCTGGAGGCGGAGACCGACGAGCTGGAGCGGGCGTTCGCGGCGGGGCGGCTGACGCCGGCGCGGTTCGCGGCACTGGCCGTGGAGCTGTGGACGGAGCTGACCGAGGCGCAGGTGGCGGCGGCCTTCGAGGGCGCGCCGTGGCTGGCGGGGATACGGGAGGTGTGGTCGGAGATCAGGGCGCGGGGCGAGCGGTGTGCGGTGATCTCGCTGTCGCCGGCGTTCTTCGTCGAGAGGCTGCTCGACTGGGGAGCGGATGCGGCGTACGGGTCGCGGTGGCCGGCGGTGCCGTTCCGGGAGGCGGTCGATCCGGCGGGCATCCTCGACGCGGCGGCCAAGGTGCGGATCGCGGACGAGCTGTGCGGGCGGTACGGGCTGGGCCGGGCGGACTGCGTGGCGTACGGCGACTCGATGTCGGACGCGCGGCTGTTCGGGGTGGTGCCGGTGTCGGTGGCGGTGAACGCCGACCACCACGTCCGGGACATCGCCACCCACGCCTACCGCGGCGGCGACCTGCGCGAGGCGTACGCGCTGGTGGCGGGGCGGGGGTAGGGGCCCAGGGGGTCATCCCAAGTCGTGGGCCAGCAGCGCCCGTACCCCCTCGATGTTGGCGCGGAGGTAGGCGCGCAGCGTCGGGGGGACGACCTCGACGGAGTCGAGGCCGGCGCGGGTGAAGGGGATGCTCACGACGTCGTAGGTGCCCTGCGGGTCGTCGATCTCGGGGCCGTGGCGGCGGGCGAGGTCCATGGAGGCGAGGCGGCAGACGAAGAAGTGCTGCACCTTCACGCCGTGGTCGTGGCCGTGGGGGTGGGGGACGGTGTCGACGAAGGCGGGGACGACGTCGGTGATCTTGGCGCCGAGCTCCTCGTCGACCTCGCGGTGGAGGGCTGCGACGACCGTGGTGTCGCCGGGTTCGACGCCGCCGCCCGGGGTGATCCAGTAGGGGGCCTGGCCGGGCTTGGTGCGTTTGATGAGGATCATGTCGAGCCCGCCGGTGGCGGGGTCGCCGTCGAGCAGGATGGCGCGGGCGGTGCGTTTGACCACGGGCCGTTCGGTCATACGGGACATCTGCCGCAACGGGGAGCGGCTGAAACCCGTCGGTGGGGGTCCGTCACCAGGACATCGCGGCGCGCAGCAGCCACTCGTGGGCGCGGGCGAGGTGCGGCTGGGCGAGGGAGCCGGTGCGGACGAGCAGGAAGTAGGTGCGCAGCGGGGGCACGGGCGGGTCGAGCAGGGCCACCACCTCTCCGCGGTCCAGGGCGTCGCCGCACAGGTAGCGGGGCAGGACGCCGATGCCGGCGCCGGCGGTGATGCTGGCCAGGACGGCCCGGAGGTCGGGGACGACGACGGTGCCGGGGGCGACGGGCTTGGAGTCGAAGACGGCGGCCCAGTAGCGGGAGACGAACGGCAGGCTCTCGTGCACCTCGACGACGGGGAGCTGTTCCAGGGCGTGGACGCCCTGGTCGCGCAGGACGGCGGGGCCGCCGAGGCGGGCGGCCCAGCGCGGGGCGGCGACCAGGACGTGTTCCTCGTCGCACAGCGGGGTGGCGGTGAGGAGCCGGCCGCGGGGCCGGGCGGTGGTGATGGCCAGGTCGTGGTGGCCGGCGGCGAGTCCCTCGAAGAGGTCGTCGGCCATGCCGTGGGTGGCGCGGACGGTCAGGCCGCGGGCGACGAGCGGGGTGAGCGCGGGGAGGGCGCGCAGGGCGGTGAACTCCGGTGGCCCGGCCAGGTGCAGGGTGCGCCGGGGGTGCCCGGGGTCGAGGCCGGCCTCGGTGATCTCCAGGAGGGCGTCGAGGTGCGGTGCGATCTTGTGCGCGAGCTCGTCGCCGAGGGTGGTGGGGAGGACGCCGCGGGCGCGGCGGAGGAAGAGGGGGCGTCCCAGCTGCCGTTCGAGGGTGCGGATCTGGCCGGTGACCGCGGGCTGGGAGAGGCCGAGGAGCGCGGCGGCCCGGGTGAAGGAGCCGGCCCGGTGCACGGTGACGAAGGTGCGGAGCAGGGCCAGGTCCATGCCGTCTCCCCCCAGCTGCCCGGAGTCGGTGCGCCACCGGCCGTAGGGGAACTATAAATAAGTCGATAGGGCGGTGTCGCCGGTGTGATTGGACACTGACGCAGAGTCAACTAGCCTGGATCGGGCGGTTCTTCCCGCGTGGAACCGCGACGGCTCGAGCCATGAGGGGGGAGGCTCGAGCCGTCCTGCGCGGTGGGGCCGGTGCGGCTGCCGGTTCCGGCCCGGTCAGTCCTGGTCGTCGGGCAGGATCATGTGCATCGCCCAGGCCACGACGGAGACGATCACGCCGCCGACGAGTGCCGCCCAGAAGCCCTCGACGTGGAAGGCCAGGCCCAGCCGGTCCGCCAGCCAGGACGTGAGCAGCAGCATCGCCGCGTTGATCACGAGGGTGATGAGCCCGAGCGTGAGGATGAAGAGCGGCAGGGACAGCAGCTTCACCACGGGCTTGACGATGAAGTTGACCGCGCCGAAGACGAGGGCCACGAGGAAGAGCGTGACCACCTTGCGGGCGGTGTTCTCGCCGGACAGGGTGATCCCCTTGAGCAGCCAGATGGCCACTGCCAGGGCCGCCGCGTTGGCGATCGTCTTGACTACGAAGTTCTTCATGGTGAGATCGTTGCAGACCGGCGCGGGCGATGAAGATCGTCCGCCGCGGAGCGACCGGCACGGTGGAGGACGGGCGAGAGATGAAGGCATTCCGGCTTGACGAACTGGAGGCCGAGCGCGTCGCCAACGACGGCGCCTATCTTCAGTTCCTGCGGGAGCGGAACATGTCGGCGGGGCTGTACGCGCTGAACGCCGGCGCCGTCGACCCGCAGGGCCCGCACGAGCAGGACGAGATCTACGTCGTGATCAGCGGCCGGGCCTCGGTCACGGTGGGCGCCGAGACGACGGAGGTGGGGCGCGGCAGCGTGGTCTACGTACCGGCGCGGGTGCCGCACCGCTTCCATCACATCAGTGAGGATCTCAGGGTTCTGGTGGTCTTTTCTCCACCCGAGAGCTGAGTCGTTTCCCCGCATCCCGTAGGGGGAGGTTCAGGGTCCGGCAAGGGGCGCGGGAGCCTCGCCGGGGCCCCTCCGCGACCTAGCATCGAAAGCACACCGGGACATTCGGGTCCCGGGCGGCCCGTGGGCCACGGCAGGGCATTCGTGAAGGGTGCCGTCGTGTCACCGGGACCGTGACATGACGGCGGCGCGGGAATCCGCGCCCGATGCGAGAGCAGGGGTCGAGATGGCGGAGAAGGGATTTCTCGCGGGGCTTCCGTGGTGGGTGAAGTGGATCGCGCTGCCCGTTCTGGTGCTGGTCGTCTTCGGCAGCCTGATCATGAGCCTGCTGGGCTTTGTCATCTCGCTGCTCTTCAAGGCGCTGCTGCTGGTGGCTCTCGTCGCCGGGCTGGTCTTCGTCGTCAGGAAATTCACGTCGTCGTCCTCGTCGTCGAGGGGCGACTGGTAGGGGACGGCCGGCCCCGGGCGCGCGAAAGCGCCCGGGAACGTCCCACCGGCAGGCGGCGTCGCCCACGCCACCGTCCGGTGTCCGCTCGGTCAACTCAACGAAGCGGAAGGCCCGGAGTTATCTCCCCCGTCAACTTCCCGCCGTCAACGTCGGCACAAGGCGCACGACATCGAGCGGTAATCCGTGGGAGCTCGGCCCACTTTGGCCAGTTCTCGGCCGGTCCGTGCCATCAAATCCCACGTTACGACTCCGCGGAGTAGTCGAGTCGCTACGCTCCAGAGTCGGAGAGCTCGTATGCTCACCCTCGGTCTCCATGAGTAACTGGAAAATCACTCCTTGTGATCCACTGGGCGTTCTTGTCAGACTATGGCGTCATTGGGGCCATCAGGCTTCAATCCCTGCCAAACCGACGAAGACGGGGCATTGGGCGATGCGCGACACAGTTCAGGCAGAAGTGGTCATGACCTTCCTCGTCTCCGAGGAGCTGTCCTTCCGGATCCCGGTGGAGCTGGGCTACGACAGCAGCGATCCCTACGCGGTGAAGTTCACCTTCCACCTCCCCGGCGACGCCCCGGTGACCTGGGCCTTCGCCCGGGAGCTGCTGCTGGACGGGCTGAGCCAGCCCTCCGGCGAGGGCGATGTGCACATCGCCCCCGCCTCCTCGCAGCACCTGTCGGACGTGTTCATCCGGCTGCAAGTGGGAGGCGAGGGGGCGCTGTTCCGGGCGGGGGCGGCGCCCCTCGTGGCGTTCCTCGACCGCACCGACCGCGTCGCCCCGCTGGGCGAGGAGCACACGGTCGCCGACTTCGACTACGAGCTCGCCGCCGCCCTCGACAGCATCCTCGCCGGCAACCCCGAGGGGCAGAACGCCGGTTGACCCGGCCCCGCCTCAGCCCTCCTCGGCCTCGACCGGCACCCGCTCGCTGCGCGGTGCCACCGCCGCCGTGCGCCGCCCGGAGGACGGAGCCCCACCCGTAGGAGCACCGCCCGCCGCGGCCCCGCCCACGGCCGGGCCCCCGCCGGACCGGCCGGTGCCGCCCGTGCCCGGACCCCCGTCCGCGCCCGGCGCACCGTTCACCGCGTTCACCGTGTTCAGCTCGTTCGTCTCGTTCATCACCGTCAGCAGCCGCCGGGCCAGACCCAGACCCGTACCCCCCATCGCCACGGCCTTCGCGAAGAGGTCCGACAACCCCTCCGCGCCGTTCAGCAGCACCACCTGGTCCACGTTGCCCAGCGCCAGACCCGCCGCCTCCACGATCTCCGGCCAGCGTTCCGCCAGCTGCTGTGCGACGACCGCCTCCTGGTTCTCGGCCAGCGCCTCCGCCCGTGCCTTGATGGCCGCGGCCTGCGCCAGACCCTGGGCGCGGGCCGCCTCGGCCCCCGCCAGCCCCTTGGCCTGCGCGGCCGCGGCCTCGGCCTCACCAGTGGCCCGGGTGGCGGCCGCCGCCGCGTCGCCGCGGGCCCGGGTGGCCTCCGCCTCGGCGGCCGCGGCGGCCTTCACCCGGGTCGCCTCGGCCGCCGCCGCCAGCTCGGTCTCCCGGGCCCTGGCCTCGGCGGCCGAGATCCGGGCGTCCCGCTCGGCCTCGGCCAGCGTGCGCTTCTCGTACGCCGCCGCGTCCGCCGGCTTGCGCACGTCCGCCTGGAGCTGCTGCTCCCGCTGCCGCGCCGCCAGCTCGGCCACCTTCGTCTCCTGCACCACGACCTCCTGCCGGGCCGCCGCCTCCGCCAGCGGGCCGGCCTGCCGGGCCTTGGCGGCCGCGCTGTCCCGCTCCGCCTGGTAGCCGGCCTGGAGGATCTCGCTGTCCCGCGTCGCCTCGGCCATCCGGGCCGCCGCCTGCTGCTCCGCCTCCGTGGCCCGCCGGCCCGCCTCCGCGGCCGCGATGCGTGCGTCCCGCTGCACCGCCGCCGCGTGCGGGGCGGAGAGGTTCTTGATGTAGCCCGTCGGGTCCTGGATCTCGTGGATCTGCAACGAGTCGATGATCAGGCCCAGCTTCTCCATCTCCGTGCCCGAGGCCGCCCGGGTCTCGGCCGTCAGCCGCTCCCGGTCGCGGATCATCTCCTCCACGGTCAACCCGCCGACGATCGAGCGGAGATGACCGGCGAAGACGTTGTGCACCCGTTCGGGCATCTGCTTCTGCTGGTCGAGGAAGCGCCGGGCGGCATTGGCGATGGAGACCAGGTCGTCCCCCACCTTGAAGATCACCACGCCGTGCACCTTGAGCGGTATGCCCTGGTTCGTCAGGCAATCCACATGCAGGTTCGCCTCGTTCAGGTCCAGGGACAGCTTCCGCACCGCCTGCACCCCGGGCAGGACGAACGTCCCGCGCCCGGTGACGATGCGGAAGCCCATGCCCTCCTCCAGGCCCTCCGTCCGGTGCTTCGAACCGGAGATCACCAACGCCTCGTTCGGCTCGGCGACCCGCCACATCAGCTTGAACAGTCCCACCACGACGCCCACGGCGACGACGACCGCCCCCGCCACGATGCCGATGACCATGCGCCACGTCCCCCTTCGTCGAGCACCGGCCGGAAGCACTCCGCCACCGGCCCGCACCTACGCGTACGCCTGCGCGCTTCCGCGCGCCCCTAGCCGTAAGCGGAAGTGACATACACCGTTCGAGGTGGCTGATAGTCGACGACGACCACCACCGTGCCCCGCTCGATGCGTTCGCCCGGCTCCGCCGGATGGGCCAGGAACGCCTCGGCGCCGCCCCGCACCCGGACCATGACCTCGCCGACCAGACCCGGCCCGACCGTCCCCGTCACCCTGCCGAGTGCACCGACCACCGACGCCCCCCGTCCCCCGCGGCCGTCCCTGCGCATGTCACTGCGCGTGTCACTTCGCGTGTCACTTCGCGCGGCGGCGCCTGCCGCCGCGGGCCCTGCCCCGCCCCCCGGCGCGGCCCCGCACCCCGCCGCCGGGGCTGCGGTCCGCGCTGACCACCAGCGCGGCCAGCACCGTCGTCACCGGCACCGAGGCGACCAGGCCGATGCTGCCGACGAGCGTGCGGACGATCTCCTCCGCGACGATCTCGCTCGTCGCGACCGCGCCCACCCCGCTGTCCGCGATCCGGAACAGCAGCAGCAACGGCAGCGCGGCACCCGCGTACGCCAGCACCAGGGTGTTGACCACCGAAGCGATATGGTCCCGCCCGATGCGCATCGCGGCGCCGTACAGTTTCCGCCAATTCGCCGTGGGATCGGCCTCCTTCAGCTCCCACACGGCGGAGGTCTGGGTGACCGTCACGTCGTCCAGCACGCCCAGCGAGCCGATGATGATGCCGGCCAGCAGCAGGCCCTGGATCTTGATCTCCGGGTAGAGGCTGTGCACCAGTGACGTCTGGTCGTCGGTGTTGCCCGTGAGGTGCGCCCACTCGGTGAACAGCGACCCCAGCAGGCCGATGAGGAGCAGCGAGGTCAGCGTGCCCAGCACCGCCACGGAGGTCCGGGCGTTGAGGCCGTGGCAGAGGTAGAGCGCGAGCAGCATGATGGCGCTGCCGCCGACGACCGCGACCAGGAGCGGGTCGGACCCCTGCAGGATCGCCGGAAGGATGAACATCGTCAGGATGCCGAAGCTGATGACGAGGGCGATCAGGGCGAACACCCCGCGCAGCCGGCCCACCACCACGACCGCCAGCGCGAAGATGCCGGCGAGTATCGCCATCGGCATCGTCCGGTCGACGTCGAGGACGGAGTAGCGCAGGTTCTCCGGAGCCTTCGGCGCGTACGCGAGCAGCACTTCCTGGCCGGTCTGGTATCGGCGGGTGGCGTCGGGCTGCACGATCTCCGCGAAGGTGCTGCCCTTGTCGGGGCCGGAGGTGACCTCGACGGTGGCCTTCTCGCACGGCCCCTTGACGACCGGCGGGCCGCCGGGCTGCTGCCGGCTCGGCTGGGCGCCGGCCCGGGCGCAGTCCATCTCCTCCACCGCCGTCACGCGCCCCGACTCGGTCTTCTGGTCGAGGCCGATGCCGGTGTGCTGGTGCGGCGGCGTGCCGCCGGGCCAGAGGACGATCAGGCAGGTCACCACGGCGGTGGCGAAGGGGATGAGCACCGCCGCGATGACATTGCGCAAACGTGCCGAAACCGGCGCGGCGGGGCCATGGGAGTGCGCGTGGGAGTGCCCATGGGCGTGGGGGGAGTGGTTCGAGCGGGTCACCCGCGCATCATCGCAAGCCCCCCTGGCCGCCCCGACGGGGTAGGCGCTAGCGTGGTGCCACCTTTGCAATCGCGGGAGCTCGGAGCACCGGGCTGAGAGGGCGCTGACCTTCGCACGGGACATGAGTGCGGAAGCTGCTGCGCCGACCGCCGAACCTGTTACCGGGTAATGCCGGCGTAGGGAGTTACGGTCATATGACCTCGCAGGATGCACGCACGTCCGCAACCGGTCGCGAGATCGGCTGGCACAAGGACTACGTGACCGGCTCGCGACCGGACCTCCGGGTCCCGGTCCGCCGGGTGCACCTCACCAACGGCCGGGACGTACAGCTGTACGACACCTCCGGCCCGTACACCGATCCGGCGGTCGAGACGGACGTCCGCCGCGGCCTGACGCCGCTCCGGGAGAACTGGATCATCGCGCGCGGCGACACCGAGGAGTACGCCGGGCGCCCGGTGCGCCCGGAGGACGACGGCATCAGGCACACCTCGCCGCGCGGCGGCCTGCGGAACCTGGACGCGGTGTTCCCGGGCCGGCCGCGCCAGCCGCGGCGGGCGCGCGGCGGCGCGGTCACGCAGCTGGCGTACGCGCGCCGCGGCGAGATCACGGCGGAGATGGAGTACGTCGCGCTGCGCGAGAACGTCTCCCCCGAGACGGTCCGCGAGGAGATCGCGGCGGGCCGCGCCGTCCTCCCGGCCAACGTCAACCACCCCGAAATCGAGCCGATGATCATCGGCAAGAAGTTCCTGGTCAAGGTCAACGCCAACATCGGCAACTCCGCGGTGACCTCCTCCATCGAGGAGGAGGTGGAGAAGATGACCTGGGCGACGCGCTGGGGCGCGGACACGGTCATGGACCTCTCCACCGGCCGCAACATCCACACCACCCGCGAGTGGGTGCTGCGCAACTCGCCCGTGCCGATCGGCACCGTGCCGCTCTACCAGGCGCTGGAGAAGGTGGACGGCAAGGCCGAGGAGCTGACCTGGGAGATCTACAAGGACACGGTCATCGAGCAGGCCGAGCAGGGCGTGGACTACATGACCGTCCACGCGGGCGTGCGCCTGGCGTACGTGCCCCTGACCGCGCGCCGCAAGACCGGCATCGTCTCGCGCGGCGGCTCGATCATGGCCGCGTGGTGCCTGGCGCACCACAAGGAGTCGTTCCTCTACGAGAACTTCGAGGAGCTCTGCGAGATCCTCGCCGCGTACGACGTGACGTACTCCCTCGGCGACGGCCTGCGGCCCGGTTCGATCGCGGACGCGAACGACGAGGCGCAGTTCGCGGAGTTGCGGACGCTGGGCGAGCTCAACCGCATCGCCAAGCGGCACGACGTGCAGACGATGATCGAGGGCCCGGGTCACGTCCCGATGCACAAGATCAAGGAGAACATCGACCTCCAGCAGGAGATCTGCGAGGAGGCGCCGTTCTACACCCTCGGCCCGCTGACCACGGACATCGCGCCCGCGTACGACCACATCACCTCGGGCATCGGCGCGGCGATGATCGCCTGGTGGGGCACGGCCATGCTCTGCTACGTCACGCCGAAGGAGCACCTGGGCCTGCCGGACCGCGACGACGTCAAGACCGGCGTCATCACCTACAAGATCGCCGCCCATGCGGCGGATCTGGCCAAGGGCCACCCGGGCGCGCAGGAATGGGACGACGCGCTCTCCGACGCCCGGTTCGAGTTCCGCTGGGAGGACCAGTTCAACCTGGCCCTCGACCCGGACACGGCCCGCGCCTTCCACGACGAGACGCTGCCGGCGGAACCCGCGAAGACCGCGCACTTCTGCTCGATGTGCGGCCCGAAGTTCTGTTCGATGAAGATCTCGCAGGACATTCGCCGGGAACACGGCGGAGCACTGGCCGCGGACGACGTGGACGCCGCGGAAGTGGAGGCCGGAATGGCCCAGAAGGCCAGGGAGTTCGCGGCCGCGGGCAACCGGGTCTATCTGCCCGTCGTCGAGAAGGCCGCGGAGCCGGCCGCGGAGTAGGCGGCACCCGCGGGTGACATGACGCGGGCCGTGGGGCCTCGGCCGCCCGGGGTTATTCGGGGCGGTGTTCCGAGGCGCTGCGGCCCGCGTTGCCGAATTCCGGGCCGCGGTCGGGGCCGCGGTCCGGGCCGGTGAAATCCGGGCTCGTCCACTCGGGGCGGCTGAACCCCGGGCGTGCGTGGCCCGGGCGGGGCGTACGGGACGGGCTCTGCGCCCGGCCGAGGGCGCGAGGGGTGCGGGGCGTGGACGGGGTGCCGGTGAGCGCCTCGCGGAGGAACGGCCGTACGCCGCGGTCCAGGAGCGCCTGCCGCCACGCCTCGCGGGCCCGCTCCGCCTCCTCGGCCAGCGGGTCCGGGACGGGCTCGTCCGCGGGCGCCCCCCGGCCGTTGCGCAGGGCGGTGACCAGCATGCCCGCCATGGCCACCAGCGCCCCCGCGACGGTGAGCGCCCCGAACCACCAGCCGATGCTGATCATCGGGCCGGCCACGGACTCGTTCACCCCGACCGTCCGGGTGACGTAGCCGATCAGCAGGAAGATCATCGCGGCGATGCCGGAGAGCGTCGGTGCCAGCACCGCCAGGACGGCCGCCGCGCCCGCCCCGTCGTCCTCCGGGCCGGCCCCGGAAACGACACCGCCGCCGTCCGGACGGGGCCGGGCGGCGGCGGGGCGGGCACGCAGCTTGTCACGCGCTTTCGCATAGTCGCGGTATTCCGCCGAGGCACAGGCGGTGATGGCGGCCATGGCACTCAGGGCCATGGCGCGCAGCTGTTCGGCGGAGAGCTGTTTCCCTATGGCAGCGGCGAGTTCCGGGTCGTGTTTCGCGGCACGCAGCGCCTGGTCGAGCACCCGCTCGAATTCCTGGCGGTCCTCGGCCGGCAGATGCCGATCGCTGTTCATGTGCGTCCCCCGATGCTCCGTAGGGCCTGGTGCCGGGGTGGAGCGGGCAGTGGGCGGAAACGGAGGAAACTCTTGGGCAGAACTGCGCGGGACAGCTGCCGGAGCCTGCTACGGATAAGCCGATGGTAGAGCCGCACCGGCGCGTGGTGACAGCGTGTTGTGAGAATTGGCCCGCGCCGGTGGAACTCCAGACATGCCCGGCGCGTGCCCGGACGAATCCTCAGCCGCCCAGCGGAAGTTGTACGACCAGCAGTTTTCCGGCCATCGTCACCCCGCCGTCCATGGCCAGGGCCAGCCCGTCGGCGTACAGGTGGGGGCCCTCCACGGCGGGCGCGGAGTCCTCACCGTCCGCATCCTCGGTACCGACCTCGCCGAGGAGGTACGGGATGGGGCTGTGCCCGTGGACGAGGCGGCTGCCGCCGTAGGTGGCCAGCAGCTCGCGCGCGGCCAGCGGGCCGGTCTCCTCGTCGCGGAAGGCGAAGCGCTTGGTGAACTTGCGGAACAGGTCCCAGACCTCGTCCGGGTCGTTGCGCTGGATCGCCTCGGTGATCGCGTCGTTGACGTCCTCGATGGAGTCGCCGAACTCCAGGTACGCCGTGGTGTCGGAGTGCACCAGCAGGTGCCCGTCCTCCTCCGCGATGGCGTCGAGTCGCGACATCCACTGGAGGTGGTGGTCCTCCAGACGCTCCATGTCGGAGCGCTGGCCGCCGTTGAGCAGCCAGGCCGCCTGGAAGGAGGCCGTGCCGGCGCCGGAGTTGACCGGCGTGTCGGCGAACCGCTTGGCGCCGATCAGCAGCAGCTCGTGGTTGCCCATGAGGGCCTTGCAGTAGCCACCGGCCGCCGCGGCCTCCGCGGACAGCCGCATGACGAGGTCGATCACGCCGACGCCGTCCGGGCCGCGGTCGGTGAAGTCGCCGAGGAACCACAGCCGGGCGTTGCCCGCGGCCCAGTGGCCCTGCGCGTCGATGAGGCCCTGCTCGCCGAGCGCCTCGTAGAGCTCGTCCAGATAGCCGTGGACGTCGCCGACGACGTACAGCGGGCCCGGACCGCCGGCCGGCAGGTGCTGCGACTGGGGCTGCGGCTGCTGCTGCGGCGGGGACAGCGGGGTCAGCTCGACGGTGGGGACGTCCTGCGGCGCGCCCTGGCCGATGACGGGCAGGTCGCGCGCGGTCGGGGTGTACCCGTCGGCGTAGTCCGGGTACTCCGGAGGCACGGGCGGCACCGGAGGGGCGGCGGGGTGCGCGGGATGGCCGTAGCCGGGTACGGAAGGATGCGCGGCGTATCCGGGGAAGTGCGGCATCGCCGCCGTGGTCCGTGCCGCAGGTCCCTGCCCGGCCCCCTGAGTCATCGACCCCTCCACCATCGCGCCGCCGTGCACCCTGTGGACCTTGCCTGGTCGACGGCGGTCCGTGGTGTCGTGCGCCCATCATAGGAATGACCGTCGCGCCTTGTGACGCACCAGGGGCTGTGAATCGGAGCGGGAGACCGGGTTCACCGGTCATTTCTCCCCAAATGAACCGTTACCTGAGCCGTTCGCGCCGGTCAGACGGGCTGTGCTCGCTTCCGCGCGCCGGAGGCGCCAGGGCGCCCGTGTGCCGGACCCCGGTCCACTCGTGGTTGACGCGGGTCGGGCGGTACGGGCCGGGTCGTGCGGGTCACCCGGGGTCGGCCGGGTGCGGGTGCGGTGGTGGACGCCGGCGTCAGCCGGGTGCGGGGCCGCCGGGCCGGGGTGGGGCCGGGCCGCGCGGCGCGCTGACGGTGGTGCGCGGCGGGCGGCGTTCGGAGGAGGTCCGCACGATCAGCTCCGTCGGTATCACCTGCTCCACCGGCCGGCCGGTGTCCAGCCCCTCGATGGCGTCGATCAGCAGCTGGACGACGGCGGTGCCGATCCGGCGCGGCTTGAGCGACAGCGTGGTGATCGGCGGCTCGGTGGTGGCGTACACCGTGGACTCGCTGCAGCAGACCAGCAGCAGGTCCTCCGGGACGCGCAGCCCGTAGCGGCGGGCTGCGGCGAGCAGGTCCGTGCCGTTCGGGTCGAACAGCCCGTACACCGCGTCGGGCCGGTCGGGCCGGGCCAGCAGCCGGTCGGCGGCCACGGCGCCGGCGCAGGGGTCGTGCGCCGGGTACTCCTCGTAGACCGGGTCCTGGCCGACGCGCTCGCACCAGCGCAGGTAGGCGGTGGTGGACAGGCGCGTGTACGTGTCGGTGGTGGTGCCGGTGAGCAGGCCGATCCGGCGCGCCCCGGCGGCGGCCAGGTGGTCGAGGATGCCGAGCACGGCGGCCTCGTGGTCGTTGTCGACCCAGGCCGTGACGGGCAGCGAGCCGGCCGGGCGGCCGTCGGACACCACGGGGATGCCCTGGCGGACCAGGTCGGAGACGACCGGGTCGTGGTCGGAGGGGTCGACGACGACGGTGCCGTCGAGCGCCACGTTGGACCACACGTCGTGCCGCGAGGTGGCCGGGAGGATCACCAGGGCGTAGCCGCGGGCGAGGGCCGCCGACGTCGCGGCCCTGGCCATCTCGGCGAAGTAGGCGAACTCGGTGAAGGTGAAAGGTTCATCCCCGTACGTGGTCACGGTCAGGCCGATGAGGCCCGATTTGCCCGTGCGGAGGGTGCGGGCCGCGGCGGAGGGCCGGTAGCCCAGCCGGTCCGCCACCTCGCGGACATGGCGTCGGGTCGCGTCCGGTAGCCGGCCCTTGCCGTTGAGCGCGTCGGAGACGGTCGTGATCGAGACCCCGGCTGCGGCGGCCACGTCCCGGATGCCCGCGCGCCCCTGCCGGGTGGACCGGCGGGCTGTCTCACCCCGGCTCACCTGGTGCTTCCCTGCTGCTGTCATGGCAGGCCGATAGTAGGGCTCGGGTGGTCCGCAGGGAGGGGGCCTCATTTGACTGTTGACAGGCACGTTTCTGCTGTGGCGTTTCCCCTGAATGACCATGGAAATGCAGGTAGTTGGGCGGCCGGGTGGGGGGCTGTCGGCCTCTGGCATATCCACGCCCAAGGAAGTGGTCAGGTCTCGGTGAGGTCTCAACTCACCTTCACGGGTGACGCGCGCCAGGGGGCCCGCCACGGCGCGCGCGATCAGCAGAGCGCTCCCCCGGCTCTGGACGCCGCCCGGGGGAATCCTCATAAGGTGTGCAGTATTCAGGTGTGCAGTATCCGGGCCGGACAGCCGAGGAGCCGGCGGCCCGGGGACCCGAGGAGGACCGCGGTGACCGAGAAGACCCCGAAGCTGCGCGCCGCGCTGGACGGTGTGCCCACGTACAAGCCGGGCAAGCCGGCGGCAGCGGGCGGCCCGGTGGCCTACAAGCTGTCCTCCAACGAGAACCCCTACCCCCCGCTGCCCGGCGTGCTGGACACGGCGCTGGCCGCGGCGGCCTCGTTCAACCGCTACCCCGACATGGCGTGCACCGGCCTGATGGCCGAGCTGTCCGAGCGGTTCGGGGTGCCGCTGACGCACCTGGCGACCGGCACCGGCTCGGTCGGCGTCGCCCAGCAGCTGGTGCAGGCCACGGCCGGCCCCGGTGACGAGGTCGTGTACGCGTGGCGGTCGTTCGAGGCGTACCCGATCATCACGCAGGTCGCGAGCGCCACGCCGGTGCAGGTGCCGCTGACGCCGGGCGACGTGCACGACCTCGACGCGATGCTCGCCGCGATCACGGACCGGACCCGGCTGATCTTCGTCTGCAACCCCAACAACCCCACCGGCACCGTGGTGCGCCGGGCGGAGCTGGAGTCCTTCCTCGACCGGGTGCCGTCGGACGTCCTCGTCGTGCTGGACGAGGCGTACCTGGAGTTCATCCGCGACCCGGAGGTGCCGGACGGCATCGACCTCTACCGGGACCGCCCGAACGTGTGCGTGCTGCGGACGTTCTCCAAGGCGTACGGCCTGGCGGGGCTGCGCGTGGGCTTCGCCGTGGCGCACGAGCCGGTGGCCGCGGCGCTGCGCAAGACGGCCGTGCCGTTCGGGGTGAGCCAGGTGGCGCAGGACGCGGCCGTGGCGTCGCTGCGCAGCGAGGACGCGCTGCGCGAACGGGTCGAGGCGCTGGTCGCCGAGCGGGCGCGGGTGGCGTCGGGCCTGGCGGGCCAGGGCTGGACGGTGCCGGAGTCGCAGGCCAACTTCGTCTGGCTGCGGCTGGGGGAGCGGACGGCGGACTTCGCCGCGGCCTGCGAGCGGGCCGGCGTGGTGGTCCGGCCGTTCCCGGGCGAGGGCGTCCGGGTGACGATCGGCGAGACGGAGGCGAACGACCTCTTCCTGCGGGCGGCCGAGCAGTTCCGCAAGGAGCTGTAGGACCCGCGCCGGAGTGACGGCCGTGAGCCCGAGGGGCCCCCACCGACCGGTGGGGGCCCCTCGGCGTTGTGCGCGCCAGGGCCGGTCGGGGTACCCCGGATGATTGTCCGAAAAGCCGGTGTGCCAGAATGCTTGTGAATGTGAACGCGTTCACAAGCGCGTCGTTATGACCCTGTTCTTCTACATATGCGGGGCCTGTACGGCGCAGAGGCAAGGAGAGACCCCGGTGAATCTGGCCCTCGCTCCGGAGACGCTCGCCCGGTGGCAGTTCGGCATCACGACCGTCTACCACTTCCTCTTCGTCCCGCTCACGATCAGCCTCGCCGCGATCACCGCCGGCCTCCAGACGGCCTGGGTGCGCACCGGCAAGGAGAAGTACTTCCACGCCACGAAGTTCTGGGGGAAGCTCTTCCTGATCAACATCGCCATGGGCGTGGTCACCGGCCTCGTCCAGGAGTTCCAGTTCGGCATGAACTGGTCGGCCTACTCGCGCTTCGTCGGTGACGTCTTCGGCGCCCCGCTGGCGATGGAGGCCCTGCTGGCCTTCTTCTTCGAGTCCACCTTCATCGGCCTGTGGATCTTCGGCTGGGACCGGCTGCCGAAGAAGATCCACTGCGCCTGCATCTGGATCGTGGCCGTCGGCACCGTCCTGTCCTCGTACTTCATCCTCGCCGCCAACTCCTGGATGCAGCACCCGGTCGGCTACACGGTCGACAAGGCCACCGGCAAGGCGCGGCTCACCGACATCTGGGCGGTGCTGACGCAGAACACCACGCTCGTCGTGGTCTTCCACACCCTCACCGCCGCCTTCCTCACCGGCGCCGCGTTCATCGTGGGCATCTCCTCGCTGCACCTGTGGCGCGCCCGGCGCAAGCAGCTGAAGGGCGAGGAGCTCGGCGAGAAGCAGCGCAAGCAGATCCCCGCGATGGTCGCCTCCCTGCGGGTCGGCCTGGTCGTGGCCGTGATCGCAGGTCTCGGCACGGCGATCAGCGGCGACTCGCTCGGCAAGGTGATGTTCGAGCAGCAGCCGATGAAGATGGCCGCCGCCGAGGCGCTGTGGGACACCCAGGCGCCCGCGCCGTTCTCCGTCTTCGCCGTCGGCGACGTCTCCCAGGGCCACAACAGCGTGGAGATCGAGGTCCCCGGCCTCCTCTCCTTCCTCGCGCACAGCAACTTCACCGACTCGGTGCCCGGCATCAACGACATCGCCGCGCAGGAGGCCGGCCGGTACGGCGGCAAGGCCGAGGACTACATCCCCAGCATCTTCATGACCTTCTGGGGCTTCCGCCTGATGATCGGCTTCGGCATGACGTCGTTCGCCGCCGGCCTCGTCGGGCTGTGGACCACCCGCCGGAAGCTGTGGCTCGCACCCGAGCACCGCCCCGCCGAGGGCACGATCCCCAGGCTGATGCTGACCCGCACCCGCGAACTGAGCCCCTCCCTGACCGCCTGGTCCTGGCGCGTGGGCATCCTCACCATGGGCTTCCCGCTCATCGCCAACTCCTTCGGCTGGATCTTCACGGAGATGGGCCGGCAGCCGTGGGCCGTCTACGGGCTGATGCGCACCGACTCCGCGGTCTCCCCCGGCGTGAGCCAGGGCGAGGTCCTCACCTCCCTCGTCGTCTTCACCCTGCTGTACGCCGTCCTGGCGGTCGTCGAGGTGCGGCTGCTGACGAAGTACGCCAAGGCCGGGCCCGACACGGACGAGAAGCCGCCGGCGAAGGACCCCAAGCTGCGGCTGCCGTCGGCCCGGGACGGCGGGGGCGGCGGAAGCAGTTCCGCCGAGGCCGCCGAGGACGCCGACAAGCCGCTGACCTTCGCGTACTGACGCGGCGGACGGAACGGAGAGAACCCATGCACCTCCACGACTTCTGGTTCCTGCTCATCGCCGTCCTGTGGACCGGCTACTTCTTCCTGGAGGGCTTCGACTTCGGCATCGGCGTGCTGACGAAGACCCTGGCGAAGGACCGCACCGAACGGCGCGTGCTGATCAACACGATCGGCCCGGTCTGGGACGCCAACGAGGTCTGGATGATCACCGCGGCCGGCGCCACCTTCGCCGCCTTCCCCGACTGGTACGCCGCCTTCTTCAGCGGCTTCTACCTGCCGCTGCTGGCCGTCCTCGTCTGCCTCATCCTGCGCGGCGTCGCCTTCGAGTACCGGCACAAGCGGTCCGGCGAGCGCTGGCAGAGCAACTGGGAACACGTCATCTTCTGGTGCTCGCTGCTGTCCGCCTTCCTGTGGGGGACGATCTTCGCCGCCATGGTGCGCGGCGTGCCGATCGGGGCGGACGGCGACTTCACCGGCGGCCCCGCCGACCTGGTCAGCCCGTATGCGCTGCTCGGCGGCCTGGGCATGCTCGTGCTGTTCACCTTCCACGGCGCCGTGTTCGCCGCGCTGAAGACCGACGGCGACATCCGGCACCGGGCCCGCGTCCACGCCGGCCGGCTCGGCCTGGCCGCCGTCGTGGTGGCGGGCGCGTTCCTGGGCTGGACGCAGGCGCAGTCCGGCAACGGGCGCAGCCTGGCCGCGCTCGTGGTGGCCCTCCTCGCCCTCGCCGGTGCGCTCGTCCTCAACCGGGCCGGGCGCGAGGGCTGGGCCTTCACCCTCTCCGGCGTGGCCGTCGCCGCTCTCTCCGCGACGCTCTTCCTCGCCCTCTTCCCCGACGTGATGCCCTCCTCCTCCGACCCCGCGTGGAGCCTGACCGTGTCCGGTGCGGCCTCCAGCCCGTACACGCTGAAGATCACCACCTGGGTGGCGGCCGTCATGACGCCCGTGGTCATCGGCTACCAGGCGTGGACGTACTGGGTGTTCCGCAAGCGGATCGGCACCCGGCACATCCCCGCCGGGCACTGAGGGCCGGCGCCGTGAAGCCCGTCGACCCCCGCCTGCTCCGGTACGCCTCGGCCACCCGCGTCTTCCTGGCCGCCTCCGTGCTGCTCGGCCTGGCGGGGGCCGGGCTGGTCGTGGCCCAGGCGATGCTGATCGCCGAGGTCGTCACCGGGGCCTTCCAGCACGGCCGGACCACGGGCGACCTGGCCCGCCCGCTGGCCCTGCTGGCGGCCACGGCCGGCGGCCGGGCCGTCGTGGCCTGGCTCACCGAGCTGTGCGCGCACCGCGCCGCCGCCGCCGTGAAGTCCCAGCTGCGCACCCGGCTGCTGGAACACGCCGTACGGCTCGGCCCGGCCGGCCACGGGCGCGCCACCGGCGAGCTGACCACGCTGGCCACGCGCGGCGTCGACGCCCTCGACGGCTACTTCGCCCGCTACCTGCCGCAGCTGGGTCTGGCCGTGGTCGTGCCCGTGGCCGTCCTGGCCCGCATCGTCTCCGCCGACTGGGTGTCGGCGCTCGTCATCGTCCTCACGCTGCCCCTCGTCCCCCTCTTCATGGTCCTCATCGGCTGGGCCACGCAGTCCCGCACCGACCGCCAATGGGCGCTGCTGGCCCGGCTGTCCGGGCACTTCCTCGACGTGGTGGCCGGGCTGCCCACGCTGAAGGTCTTCGGCCGCGCGAAGGCGCAGGCCGAGTCCATCCGGGCCATCACCGCCGACTACCGGCGGGCGACCCTGCGCACGCTGCGCCTGGCCTTCCTCTCCTCCTTCGCACTGGAGCTGCTCTCCACGCTGTCCGTCGCCCTCGTGGCCGTGGGCATCGGCATGCGGCTCGTCCACGGCGAACTCGGCCTGTACACCGGGCTGATGGTGCTCGTCCTGGCCCCCGAGGCGTACCTGCCGCTGCGCCAGGTGGGCGCGCAGTACCACGCGGCGGCGGAGGGGCTGTCCGCCGCCGACGAGGTCTTCGCGCTCCTGGAGACGGCCCCCGCCGGCCCGCAGGGCACGCACCCGGCACCCGACGCGCGCGGTGCCGCCCTCCGCCTGGAGGACGTGGTGGTCCGGCACCCGGGGCGCACCGCGCCCTCGCTGGGCCCGGTGACGCTCGAGGTCCGGCCGGGCGAGACGGTCGCCCTGACCGGGCCCAGCGGCGCGGGCAAGTCCACGCTGCTGCACGTCCTGCTCGGGCTGGAACGGCCCGCGGACGGGCGTGTGCTCGTGGGCGGTACGGACCTGGCATCGCTCTCCCCCGACAGCTGGCGGAACCAGGTGGCCTGGGTTCCGCAACGGCCCCACCTCTTCGCCGGGACCGTCGCCGACAACGTCCGGCTGGCCCGGCCGGGCGCCACGGACGCGGAGGTGCGGGAAGCCCTGCACGCGGCCGGTGCGCTCGCGTTCGTCTCCATGCTGCCGCAGGGCACTGACACCCGCCTCGGCGAGGACGGCGCCGGCCTGTCCGCCGGCCAGCGCCAACGCCTCGCCCTGGCCCGCGCGTTCCTCGCCGACCGGCCCGTTCTGCTGCTCGACGAACCGACGGCCTCGCTCGACGGCGAGACGGAGGCGGAGATCACCGAGGCGGTACGGCGGCTGGCCGTGGGGCGGACGGTGCTCCTGGTCGTCCACCGCCCGGCGCTGCTCGCGGTCGCGGACCGGGTGGTGGCGATCGGTGGGCCGGCGGCGGGGGACACGGCCGCCCCGTCGGTTCGTGGCCTCGCCCCGCAGCGTCCCGCCCCGTCGCCGGGCGACGAAAAGGCAGGAGAACGTCCCCCCGCGTCCCCCGCCCCTGAAGCCGCCCCCACCGCTCCCCTGCGCCGGCTCCGGCGCGCCGCCCAGGGGCAGCGGCGGCGCTTCGCGCTCGCCCTGCTGCTCGGCGCGCTGGCGCTCGGCAGCGCCGTGGGGCTCATGGCCGTCTCCGGGTGGCTCATCTCGCGTGCCGCGCAACAACCGCCCGTGCTCTACCTGATGGTGGCCGTCACGGCGACCCGTGCCTTCGGCATCGGCCGGTCCGTGTTCCGGTACGCCGAGCGCCTCGTGTCGCACGACGCGGCGCTGCGCGTCCTGGCCGCCCTCCGCGTGTCCGTGTACCGGCGCCTGGAGCGGCTCGCGCCGGCGGGGCTGCGCGAGACCCGGCGCGGCGACCTGCTCGCGCGCCTCGTGTCCGACGTGGACGCCCTCCAGGACTACTTCCTGCGCTGGCTGCTGCCCGTCGGCACCGCCGTGCTCGTCGGGGCCGCGTCCGTCGGCCTCACCACCTGGCTGCTGCCCGGGGCGGGCCTCGCGCTGGCCGCCGGCCTGCTGCTGGCCGGCCCGGGCGCGGCCGTGCTGTCCGGGGCGGTCGCCCGCCGGGCGGAGCGCCGGCTCGCGCCCGCGCGCGGCGAGCTCTCCACGCGGGTCGTCGACGTCCTCTCCGGCACCGCGGAACTGACCGTGGCGGGCGCCCTGCCGGGCCGCCTGGAGCAGCTGCGCCGCGCCGACGCCGGCCTCACCCGCATCGCGCGCCGCGGGGCCGCCGCGACCGCCCTGGGCGCCGGCGTCACGGCGCTGGCCTGCGGGCTGACGGTGACCGCCGCCGCCTGGGCGGGCGTGGCCGCGGTGCACGACGGGCGGCTCGGCGGCGTGTGGCTCGCCGTCGTCGTCCTGACGCCCCTCGCGGCGTTCGAGGCGGTCGCGGGCCTGCCGCTCGCCGTGCAGTACCGGCAGCGCGTCCGGCGCTCCGCCGAGCGCGTGTACGAGGTGCTGGACGCCCCCGAGCCCGTACGGGACGGGACCGGCGCGGCGCCCGCGTCGCCGTTCCCGCTGCGGCTGGCGGGCGTGACGGCCCGGTACGCCGGGCAGGAGCGCCCGGCGCTGGAGGACTTCGCGCTGGAGCTGACGCCCGGCCGCCGCGTGGCGGTGGTGGGCCGGTCCGGGGCGGGCAAGACGACGGTCGCCCAGGTGCTGCTGCGCTTCCTGGACGTCACCGCCGGCGCGTACACGCTGGCCGGGCGGAACGCCACGGCGACGGACGGGGACGGCGTACGGAGACTCGTGGGGTTGTGCGCACAGGACGCCTACGTCTTCGACAGCTCCCTGCGGGAGAACCTGCGGCTCGCGCGCCCCGGCGCGGACGACGCAGAGCTGCGCGGGGCGCTGGCCGCGGCCCGGCTGCTGGACTGGGTGGACGGCCTGCCCGAGGGCCTGGACACGCCGGTGGGGGAGCACGGTGCGCGGATGTCGGGCGGGCAGCGGCAGCGGCTCGCGCTGGCGCGCGCCCTGCTCGCGGACTTCCCCGTGCTCGTCCTGGACGAGCCGGCCGAGCACCTGGACCTGGCCACGGCGGACGCCCTGACGGCCGACCTGCTGGCGGCGACCGAGGGCCGGACGACCGTGCTGATCACCCACCGGCTGGCGGGCCTGGAGGCCGTCGACGAGGTCGTCGTCCTCGACGAGGGGCGCGTGGTGCAGAGGGGCGCGTACGCCGCTCTGGCGCAGGCGCCCGGCGCGTTCCGCCGGATGCTGGAGCGCGAGGGGGCCGAGGCAGCGCGGACGGCGGGCGCGACTGCCGGTGTGCACGCCGGTGCGGGCGCGCCGGCCCCTCCTCCCTCGCTTTCCCGGACTTCCCGGCTTTCCCCGGCAAATGCCGCTTATTAGGCTCGTCGCATGGCAGCGACCGCTCCGTCCTCCGGCTCGCCCGACGCGCCCGGTTCGCCCGACGCGCTCGACTCGCTCGACGCCGCCACGGAGGCCACCCGCAGTCTCCAGGGCCTGTCCACCGAGCTGACCTCGCGCGTGCCGCGGCTGCTGGAGGCCATGCGCACCGTCGGCACCGGCCGTGACCTGCGCACCACCCTCGACCGGATCGCCGAGACCGCCGCCGAGCTCGCCGACGCCCGCTGCGCGGCCATCGGCGTGGACGACGCCGGCGAGGAGGGCCTCGCCGACTACGTCACGTACGGGAGCGGTGCCGCGGCGGGCCGGCCTCCCGTGCCGTTCCCCGACGGGCGGCACGCGCTGGGCGTGCCCATTCGCGTCGAGGGCGAGAACTTCGGCCACCTCTACCTCACCGACAAGCGGGACGGCGGCGAGTTCAGCCTCGCCGACCTGCACATGGTCAAGGTCCTCGCCACCGAGGCGGGCATCGCCATCGGCAACGCGCGCGTGCACGAGGAACGCGCCCGGCGTGTGCGCTGGATCGACGGCTCGGTGGCCGTCACGACCGCCCTGCTGTCCGGCAGCGACGCGGAGGACGCGCTGTCGGTCGTCGCCGAGCAGGCGCGCCGCCTCGCCGACGCCGACGCCGGCATCGTGCTGCTGCCCGACGGCGAGGGCGGCCTGGAGATGGTGGCCGTCGCCGCCGACGACCCCGAGAACCTGCTGGGCACCGTCATGCCGCCGCACTCGCCGGTCGCGGCGCAGCTGCTGGCGGGCGAGCCGGTGTTCGTGGAGGACTCGGCCACCGACCCGCGCATGATCACCGAGGTGGCGCCGCGCTTCGGCCCGAGCATGCTGTTGCCGCTCAAGAGCGGCGACCGGGTGCTGGGCACGCTGGCCATCCCCCGGCGGCGCGGCGCCCGCCGCTACACCGCCGCCGAGCGCACCCTGGCCACCCAGTTCGCCGCGCAGGCCGCCCTGGCGCTGGTCCTGGCCGAGGCGCAGCGCGACCGCGAGCGGCTCGCGGTGCTGGAGGACCGCGACCGGATCGCCCGCGACCTGCACGACCTGGTCATCCAGCGGCTCTTCGCGACGGGGCTGCTGCTGGAGAGCGTCCAGCGGGTGGCGGTCGCGCCGGAGGCGCGGGAGCGGGTGGGGCAGGCGGTCGACGAGCTGGACGTGACGATCCAGGAGATCCGCACCGCGATCTTCGCGCTCCAGCAGGAACCGGCGGGGGCGCCCGCGGGGCTGCGCACGCGCGTGCTGCGCGAGCTGGGCACGGCCGCGGTGCCGCTGGGCTTCCAGCCGTCGGCCGCGTTCGTCGGGCCCGTCGACGCCAAGGTGGGCGAGCGCACCGGCAAGAACCTCGTGGCCGCGCTCCGGGAAGCGCTGTCCAACGCCTTCCGGCACGCCCGCGCCTCCCGTATCGAGGTGCTGGTCGACGCGACGGTCACGCTGCCCGACGGGCGGCCGGGGGTGCGGCTGTCGGTGGCCGACGACGGGGTGGGCATCCCCGAGGGCGGCCGCCGCAGCGGCCTGCGCAACCTGGCCAAGCGCGCGGAGTCGCTGGGCGGCTCCAGCCACTACGGCCCCGGCCTGGGCGAGGACGGCGGCGGCACGACGGTGGTGTGGGAGGCCCCGCTCTGACGGTGGCGGGGCCGTGAGCAGGGAGCCGTCCGGGGGACGCCGCGCCCCGGCCGGCCGTATCCGTTCCACCGAACGGTCGTGGCCGGGGAGCGGGAACCCCGTACCGCAGCCAAGATCAGGGCTCATGCGATGGTCGTACCGATCCCGCGTGGCGCGCTGGGCCCTGAGCCTGGCGGGTCTGAGCGTGCTGTGCGTGGCCGTCTGTCCCCTGTTCGGCGCCGCTCCGTCGGTCGCCGGCCGCACGTCGAAGCGGCTGGCGAGCGTCGGCTCGGAGGTGGTCCGGCTGGCCCGGGAGGAGAGCCGCATACAGCAGGGGTACGAGGACGGGCTCCGCGAGGCCGGCGGGCACCGGCGGCTCGGCGAGCGGCTGGCGCGCGAGCTGCGCCAGGAGGAGCTGGTGCGGGCGGCGCTGCTCCAGGACGCCGGGGCCGTGGCCCGCGCCCAGTACCGCACGGGCGGCTTCACCGCGCACGGCAGCATGGCGGTCGCCGAGGACCCCGTCGAGCTGCTGGAGCTCCAGTCCACGGACACGGCGCGGCGGCAGCGGCTGGCGCGGATGCTGATCGAGGCGGACGGCCGGCGGCAGGCGCTGGCCTCCGGGCGGCTGTCGGCCACCGTCTCCCTCCAGACGGTCAGCGCCGGTGTCTCCGCGCTGCGCGGCGAGAAGGAGGCCGTGACCCGGCGTCTGGCCAGGGCGCGCGCCGAGCTGAACAGCCTGGCCGACGCGGCCGTGCGTACCGGGCAGTGCGAGCCCGTCGACCTGGGCGGCCTGCAGAACGGGGCGCGGGCCTTGCAGGACGGCGCCAACGGCGCGGGCGGGGTCTCGGCGGCCGGATGGACGCGCCCCCTGCTGTCGTACCAGCTCAGCGCCGGCTTCGGCGGCACGGGCGCGCACTGGAGCGGGCACCACTCGGGGCAGGACTTCGCGGTGCCCACCGGCACGCCCGTACGGTCCGTGGGCGCCGGGACCGTGCTGTTCACCGGCTGCGGCGGGCCATTCGGCATGAGCCTGGTGGTGCAGCACGACGGCGGCTGGTTCTCGCAGTACGCGCACCTGGCCGCGACCCTGCCCGCCCCCGGGACGCGCGTGCGCGCCGGCGACTGGATCGGCCTGTCGGGCACCACCGGCAACTCCACCGGCCCCCACCTGCACTTCGAGGTCCGGCGCACCCCGGACTACGGCTCGGCGGTCGAGCCGGTGCGGTGGCTCAGGGCGCGCGGGGTGGTCCTGTAACCGGGCGCCCGGCGGCTACGGCAGCGCGTGCAGCAGCTGCTCGATGACGGCTGCCACGCCGTCGTCGTTGTTGGCCGCCGTGCGGTGCGTGGTGGCGGCCAGGACCTCGGGGTGCGCGTTGGCCATGGCGTAGGAGGTGCCGGCCCAGCCGAGCATCTCCAGGTCGTTGGGCATGTCGCCGAAGGCCACGACCTCCTCGGGGGCGATGCCGCGCAGCGCGCAGCACCGCGCCAGGGTGCTGGCCTTGCTCACGCCCAGCGCGCTGATCTCCAGCAGCGCGGTGGGGCTGGAGCGGGTGAAGGAGCCGTACTGCCCGCCCGCCGCGCGGGCGAGCTCCAGGAACTCGTCGGGGCCCAGCTCGGGGTGGTGGGCCAGCAGCTTGATGATCGGGGCGGCGTCGTCCGCGGCGGGGTCGAGGAACTCCTCGGCGGGGGCGATGCCCGCGGTGGGGTCGAGCCGGAACGGCGGGTAGGCCGGCTCGTAGTGGAAGCCCGTGGTGCGTTCCACGGCGAACGTGGCGGCGGGCGCGGCGGCCCGCACCGCGCGGACGACGGCCAGGGCCTCGGCGGCCGCCAGCGGGCGGACGTCCACGATCCGGCCGCCGTCGTGCAGGTCGACGACGGCCGCGCCGTTGGCGCAGATCGCCAGTCCGTGCCCCTGGACGTGGTCGGCGACCACGTCCATCCAGCGCGCCGGGCGGCCGGTGACGAAGAAGACCTCGATCCCCGCGGCCTCGGCCGCCGCCAGCGCGGCGACCGTCCGGTCGGACACCGTGTGGTCGTCGCGCAGCAGCGTGCCGTCGAGATCGGTGGCGATCAGGCGCGGAAGAGCGCCGGTCCGGGGCGCGGCCGGGGTCTGGGGCTCGGTAGCGGAAGTCACCGTCTCATTGTCGGACACCGCCGGTCCGCGGACGTCCTGGATCGGGCCCCGGTCCGGGGCCCGGCTCTCACCCGGCCGACGGGCCGGGGGACAGCAGGCCCGGGGCCTCCGTGACGATCTTCTCGAAGACGCCGGGGTCGGTGGCGAAGTCCGAGTCCGGGACCGGCGTGTGGATCACGATCTCGTCGAAGCCGAGCTCCGCGTGGCGGCCGGCGAAGTCGACGAACGCCTCGACCGACTCCAGCGGCCGGTTCCGGTCCGGCGTGAAGCCGGTGAGCAGCACCTTGTGCACGGACGCCACGTCCCGTCCGGCCTCGGCGCAGGCCCGGCCGAGTGCCTCGACCTGCCGGGCGAGGGCGGCGCGGGACTCCTCGGGGGTGCCCGTCTCGTACAGCTTCGGGTCGCCCGTGGTCACCCACGCCTGCCCGTACCGCGCGGCCAGCTTCAGCCCGCGCGGGCCGGTCGCGGCGACCGCGAACGGCAGCCGGGGCCGCTGGGCGCAGCCGGGGATGTTGCGGGCCTCGCCGGCCGAGTAGAAGCGGCCCTCGTACGTGACGGCGTCCTCGGTCAGCAGCCGGTCGAGCAGCGCCACGAACTCCGCGAACCGGTCGGCGCGTTCCCGCGGCGACCACGGCTCCTGGCCGAGGGCGGTGGCGTCGAAGCCGGTGCCGCCGGCGCCGATGCCCAGCGTGATGCGGCCGCCGGAGACGTCGTCCAGCGAGATGAGGTCCTTGGCGAGCGTGACCGGGTGCCGGAAGTTGGGCGAGGTGACCATCGTGCCCAGCCGCAGCCGCCGGGTGGCCGCGGCGGCCGCGGTCAGCGTCGGGACGGCGCCGAACCACGGCCCGTCGCGGAAGCTCCGCCAGGACAGGTGGTCGTAGGTGTACGCGGCGTGGAACCCCAGTTCCTCGGCGCGCAGCCACGCGTCGCGGCCGCCGTCGTGCCAGCGCTGGTAGGGCAGGATCACGGTGCTGAGGCGCAGGGAGGACGTCATGGCCCCCAGCGTACGGCGGCCGCCCCGTGCGCCCCCCCGGCAGGACGGCCCGGTGCGGGCCGCGCGGTGGGAGAATCGGGACAGAGGCACCACGGGGGCATCCGCCGCCCGGCCGCGAGGCCGTCTGGTCGCCTGGGAGGTGTGCCGTGCAGGCCACACGCTTCGCCCCCGACCGGGGGCTGACCACCCGCATGGTCGGGACCATGTTCGTCATCGGGCTGCTGTACGTCGTCTTCGTGGGCGTGCTGATCGCGTTGCTGCGCGGCGCCTGGCCGCTGGTGCTGCTGGTGGCGGGTGCGCTGTTCGTGGCGCAGTTCTGGTTCAGCGACCGGATCGCCGCCTACGGCATGGGGGCGCGGGAGGTCACCCCGGAGCAGGCGCCCGAGCTGCACGGCGCGGTGGACCGGCTGTGCGCCCTCGCGGACATGCCCAAGCCCCGGGTGGCGCTCGCGGACAGCGACGTGCCCAACGCCTTCGCGACCGGCCGCAACCAGCGCAACGCCCTGGTGTGCGCGACGACCGGGCTGCTGCGCCGGCTGGAGCCGGAGGAGCTGGAGGGCGTCCTTGCGCACGAGCTGTCGCACGTCGCGCACCGCGACGTGGCGGTGATGACCATCGCCTCGTTCCTGGGGGTGCTGGCCGGGGTGGTCACCCGGATCGGGCTGTGGGGCGGCTTCCGCAGGCTGGGCGGCCGGGACAGCAACACGGCCGTGCTGATGCTGCTGATTCCGCTGGTCAGCGCCGTGGTCTATGTGATCAGCTTCCTGCTGACGCGGCTGCTGTCGCGCTACCGCGAGCTGTCGGCCGACCGGGCCGCCGCCCACCTCACCGGGCGGCCGTCGGCGCTGGCCGCCGCGCTGACCAAGGTCACCGGCGACATGGCCCGCATCCCCACGACGGACCTGCGCAAGGCCGAGCCGTTCAACGCGTTCTGGTTCGCGCCCGCGTTCTCCGCCGACAGCCTCGGCCGGCTGCTGTCCTCGCACCCGACGCTGGAGCAGCGGCTGGAGCAGCTCGGCCGGATCGCCGTGCAGCTCGGCCGGGCGTGAGGGAGGTCCGGCCGTGGGGTTCTGGGACGCCGTGCTCGGCCGCAGCACCCCCGTGCGGCCCGACCTCGACCGCCTCTTCGCCCTGCCGTCGGCAGCGGTGACCTTGCAGGCCGGGGCGGGGTTCGCACCGACCGGGCGGGGGTCGGTGTGCTTCGCGGGCGTGGAGGGCGGTGCCTTCGAACGGCTGCGGCAGGACGTGCGGGAGCTGCTGGACGCCGGCGCCGGGCCGGGCGGCGAGCCGGTGGAGACCTGCCGCGACGCGTTCGGCTACACCTGGCTGCTGGCCCGCCGGCCGCCCGGCGACACGGCCGCGCTCGTCAACGACCTGCACGCGGTCAACACCCTGCTGGAGGAGGGCGGGTTCGGCCCGCAGCTGCTGTGCTCGCTGATGGGGTTCCGGGACGCGGAGGGGCATCGCCCGCTGGCCCTCGTCTACCTGTACAAGCGCGGCACCTTCTACCCGTTCGCGCCCGTGCCCGGCGCGGACGGCAAGCGGGACAACGCGCTGGAACTCCAGGTCAGGGCCCTGCTGGCGGATGATCTCCAGGTCGAGAAGGATCTGGCGCGGTGGTTCCCGGTGTGGGGCGCGCCCGGGTTGTGAGCCGGTCCATCGTGCGGGACTGCACCTCCCGTTCGGCCGCGGCGGCGACGAAGGCCGGTACGTGCTCGGCGCCTACGAGCTCCCGTACGGCCGCGACCGTACGGGCCGGCAGCAGCACCGCCTCGCGGGCCTCGCCGGGGGCGGGGAGCGGCTTCGCGGGGCCGGGCGGGGGCGGGGCGTCCGGGACCGCCGTGTGCAGGTAATCGCGGAGGTGCCGGGTGGCCAGCAGCCGCATGGCACGGGCCAGTTCGGCGTCCAGCGTCTGCTGGGCCAGCGGCCGCAGCCGGCGCACCAGGGACGCGGCCTCCAACGCCTCCTCGTCGGACGGCGGATGGCCGAAGAACTGGTGGAACACGTGCTCGGACGTGAGGTCGAGGAAGCGGGCCGCAATGTGCTCCACCTGGACGCGCAGCTCCCGCAGGTGGCCAGAGATGGCCGACAACGGCACGCCCGCCGCGTGGAGTTCGGCCGCCACCGCCAGCTCCTGGGGGCTGGGCACCAGGAACTCGCCGGGCACGTCCGGCACGGGCACGAGCACGCCCAGCTCGACGGCCTCCTCGACGGCCGTCTCGTCGGCCGTGCCGCCGAACGTCTCGATCAGCGCCTCGCGCGTGATGCGGCCGGTCTCCTCGTCCGTCCACGGCCCGTCCACCTCGGCCACCAGGCCGAGGACGCCGCCCAGCCCGCGGCCGGCGTCCCACGCCTCCAGCAGCTCCTTGATGCTGGCGAGGGTGTAGCCGCGGTCGAGGAGCCCGGCGATCTGCCGGAGCCGGGCCAGGTGGGCCTCGCCGTACACGTTGGCCCGCCCGCGCCGCTCGGGCCGGGGCAGCAGCCCGCGGTCCTGGTAGGCGCGGATCGTCCGGACCGTGGCCCCGCTGTGGTGGGCCAGGTCCTCGATCCGGTACTCGGTCTGCGGCACGGGCACCCGTTTCCTCACGCCAGGGCCGCGCGGCCGATCGCACCCGCGGCGGCCCGGGCCCCGGGCGAGGCCGCCAGATAGTCCACGGCCCGGCGCAGCGAGCCTTCCCGGGAGGGATGGTACGACCGGCGGAGATAGCGCGGTACCGCCGAGCCCAGCTCCCGCCAGCCGGGCAACAACCCCTTGGCGACGGCCCGGTTGTGGTCGCGCAGCCGGTAGCCGCGCCGGCCGGCGAGCTCGGGGTCGTGCCGCATCAGGTAGGCGGTGCCCCAGCTCCACAGGTAGCAGAGCACCGGCGCCGTGACGAGCATGCCCAGCACCCGGCGGGCGTAGCGGCCGGGGTCCTCGCCGCCGCAGTGCTGGTACATGTCGAAGGCGACCGCGCGGTGCTCGACCTCCTCCGCGCCGTGCCAGCGCAGCAGGTCCAGCATCACCGGGTCGGGCCCGGCCCGGTCCAGGGCGCGGGCCCGCAGTATCCAGTCGCCCATCACAGCGGTGAACTGCTCGATCGCGGCGATCACCGACAGCCGGAAGCGCAGCCACTCGCGCTCGGGCACCGGCAGCCCGAACGGGGGCTCCTCGCCCAGCAGCACGTCGAGGAGGAAGTCGACGTGCCGCGTGTACGGGCGGGTGTCGAGGCCCTGGGCGGAGAGGTGGTCCAGGACGTGGGAGTGCTGGACGCTGTGGGTGGCCTCCTGGCCCATGAACCCCTTGACGTCGGTGAGCAGTCCGGGGTCGCGGACCAGGGGCAGCGCCTCCTTGAACACCTTGACGAACCACCGCTCGCCCGCGGGCAGCAGCAGGTGCAGCACGTTGATGACGTGGGTGGCGGTGGGTTCGCCCGGGATCCAGTGCAGGGGCGTGTCCTGCCAGTCGAAGGCGACGCGGCGCGGCGCGATGCGGTGGCCTTCTCCCGCCGCCCGGACGGCCGGCTCGTCGGTCATGACCCTCTCCTCCGTCCTACAGCTTCGGCTCGACACGGGCCAGGGCCCGGCTCGCGCGGGGTGCGACGCGGGCCAGCAGCCGCAGGCCGCGCGCCTCGGGCGTCACCGGCACCACGGCCGCGTTCTCCACGACGGCGCGCAGGACCGCCCGGGCCACCTTCTCCGCCGGGTAGCCCCGCCGCCCGTACAGCCGGGTGGTCCGCTCCCGCAGCCGTCGCTGCTCGTCGGCGGGGACGCCCGCGAAGACGGCGGAGGAGGTGATGCCGGTGGCGACGAAGCCGGGGCAGACGGCGGTGACGCCGATGCCGCGGCCGGCCAGCTCGGCGCGCAGGCACTCGCTGAGCATCAGCACCGCCGCCTTGGAGGTGCTGTAGGCGACGAGCGTCCTGGAGGGCTGGTACGCGGCGGCGGACGCGATGTTGACGATGTGGCCGCCCTGGCCGCGCTCGGCCATGCGGCGGCCGAAGGCGCGGCAGCCGTGGACGACGCCGCCCAGGTTGACGTCGAGGACGGTCCGCCACTCCTCGGCGGACGTGTCGAGGAACCCGCCGGCCAGGCCCACGCCGGCGTTGTTGACCAGCACGTCGACGACGCCGTACTCGGCGGTGACCTTGGCGGCCAGCTTCTCCATGGCCGGCCCGTCCGCGACGTCGCAGCACTCGGCCCAGGCCTCCGGCGCGCCGCTGAGCCGGGCCAGCTCGGCGGTGCGCGCCGCGCCCTCGGCGTCCCGGTCGACGGCCACGACCCGCGCGCCGGCCTCGGCGAACGCGAAGGCCGTGGCCCGGCCGATGCCGCCGGCCGCGCCGGTGACCAGCACCAGCTGCCCGGCGAACCGCTCGGCGTGGGGGCCCGTGCCGGCCGGCGCGGGCACGGGCGTGCCCGCGCGGCGGGCCTCCTCGCGCTCGGCGACGAACCCGGCGATCCAGCCGGCCAGCTGATCGGGCCGGGTGCGGGGCACCCAGTGGCCGGCGGCCACTGTACGGCGCACCAGGTCGGGGACCCAGCGGTCCAGGTCGTCGTAGAGCCGCACCGACAGGTACGGGTCGTCGGTGGGCACCACGAGCTGCACGGGCGCGTGCGCGAAGGCGTCGGCGCGCGGCCGGCGGGTGCGGGCCAGGACGTTGTCGCGGTAGAGCCAGGCGCCGTGCGCGGCGTCCTCCGGAAGCGACGCGGTGGGGTAGGGCGGCGCGTCCGCCGGTACGGGCTCGCGGCGCTGCACCATCCCGGGGAACCGCCGGCCCAGCGGGCCGCGCCACAGCGCCTCGGGCAGGCGGGGTGTGTGCAGCGCGTAGACGTACCAGGAGCGGCGGGTCTGGCCCAGCAGCTGCGCGAGCCGGCGCGGGGTGGGCCGTACGGCGCGGTCGCGCAGCCAGTGCCCCAGGTGGTCCAGGGACGGGCCGGAGACGGAGGTGAAGGAGGCGATCCGGCCGCGGGTGCGGGGGCTCGTGGCGAACTCCCAGCCCTGCACCGACCCCCAGTCGTGGCCGACGAGGTGGACGGGCCGGTCCGGGCTGACCGCGTCGGCGACGGCGAGGAAGTCGTCGGTGAGCCGCTCCAGCGTGAACCCGCCGCGCAGCGTGCCCGGCGCGGTGGACCGGCCGTGGCCGCGCACGTCGTACAGCACGACGTGGAAGCGGTCCTGGAGCCGCAGGGCGACCTGGGCCCAGATCTCCTTGCTGTCGGGGTAGCCGTGCACCAGGACCAGCGTGGGCCGCCCCGTGTCCCCCAGCTCGGCCACGCACAGCTCGACGTCGCCCGACGTCACCCGGCGCTCGCGCGCGCCCGGGATGCCCCTGCCGTCCGCCACCACGTCGTGCACGCCCTCTCCGCTCTCTCCGGTCCGTCCGTCCTGTCCGCTCACGCCACCGCCCTCTCCGCTCGCCGCCGCCGTACGTGCGGCAGGTCGTCGTCCAGCCAGAACGCGCTCTCCTCGGGGTCCGCCGAGTCGGTGACCACCAGCAGCTCCTCGAACTTCACGCCCCGGCCCCCGAGGCCCAGGTGCGGCTCGACCGCCCACAGGCCCGGCTGCGGCGGGTGGCCGGAGAAGCGGTACGGGCTCCACAGCGGCGACCAGCCCTCCCGGTGCCCGCGCAGGGCGTCGGAGGCCAGGCCGCGCAGCGCCCGCGCGCCGAACCCGAGGACGTGCGGCGACCAGCGGCGCTCCGGCAGCCGGCCCACCTTGTGGGCGATCACCCCGAAGGGGTAGGCCCGGTGCCGGTTGGTGTAGCCCTGGCGGACCATGAGCCGGTCCACGTCCTCGTAGATCTCCCGCAGCGGGCGGCGCTCGCGCACCTCGCGCAGGATCAGCTCCCGGTGCTCCAGCAGGTCGTCGAGCATGCGCTCGTGCAGCGGGTCGCGGCCCAGGCAGCCCGCGTACCCGATGTCCACCGTGAAGCCGCGGTGCACCGGCGCCAGGTCG
This sequence comes from Streptomyces mashuensis, assembly GCF_014654785.1. GTDB lineage: Bacteria > Actinomycetota > Actinomycetes > Streptomycetales > Streptomycetaceae > Streptomyces > Streptomyces mashuensis. Next base: position 135,981 of record NZ_BNBD01000004.1, on the reverse strand, counting down.
AGGATGAACGGCATCCCCGGCTCCAGCCGCCGCCCGGTGGGGAAGAACTGCAGCGGCACCCGGAACCCCGCGAACGCCGTGCGGTCGCCGAACCACGCGAACGGCAGATGGAACCAGTCCCGCACGCCCCGCCGGCGCAGCCACTCCCACTGCATCCGCGCCGCCTCGCGCTCCGTGGTGCCCGGCTCCAGCCGCGCGGCCACCTCCTCCGCGCACGCGTACGCCAGGCGCTGTGCGTCGCGGAAACCGCGCAGGTCAGCAGCGCCGCCGGTGCCGTCCGCCATGCCGCCCACCCTCCACCGGGCACGCGCAACCGGCACCAAGTCGGCGCCACCGCACGCACGTTGACACCAACGAATGTGACAATGCCCGGCGGTCACGTCAAGGCCCACGACGCACACCTGTGGAAAACCACCCCCCGCCGCCCCACCGCCCCTCTCCTTCTTCGCTCCTCCTCTTCCCGGCCCTCCCCCTAGGGTCCCGTAAGACCGGAGGAGTACACCGATCCCACCGTCAGGTCTGACGACGGCCGCCGTTTCCCGCACTACGGTCGAAGACGTGTCTGTGATCGCCACCGAAAGCCTCAGCAAGCGGTTCCCCCGGGTGACCGCGCTCGACCGGCTCACCGTCGACATCGCGCCGGGAGTCACCGGTCTGGTGGGCGCCAACGGGGCCGGCAAGTCGACGCTGATCAAGATCCTGCTCGGCCTGTCGCCGGCCACCGAGGGCCGTGCCGAGGTGCTCGGCCTCGACGTCGCCACCCAGGGCGCGAGGATCCGAGAACAGGTCGGCTACATGCCGGAGCACGACTGCCTGCCACCCGACGTCTCGGCCACCGAGTTCGTCGTGCACATGGCGCGCATGTCGGGCCTGCCCCCCGCCGCCGCCCGCGAGCGCACCGCCGACACGCTGCGCCACGTCGGCCTCTACGAGGAGCGCTACCGCCCCATGGGCGGCTACTCCACCGGCATGAAGCAGCGCGTCAAGCTCGCCCAGGCCCTCGTCCACGACCCACGACTGGTCCTCCTGGACGAGCCCACCAACGGCCTCGACCCGGTCGGCCGGGACGAGATGCTGGGCCTGGTCCGCCGCGTCCACACCGACTTCGGCATCTCCGTGCTCGTCACCTCCCACCTGCTGGGCGAGCTGGAGCGCACCTGCGACCACGTCGTCGTCATCGACGGCGGCCGGCTGCTGCGCTCCTCCTCGACCGACGAGTTCACGCAGGTCACCGGGTCCCTCGCGGTGGAGGTCACCGACACCGACAGCCACCCGGACGGCACCCGCGCCCTCCTCGACGCCCTCATCCGCGCCGGCCTCACCGCCGGCCCCGCCACCCACGCCGGCGAGCAGGCCGCACCCGGCTCCGGCCACGTCCTGCTGGTCGACGTCGCCGACGAGAGCACGTACGACGTGGTGCGCGACACCGTCGCCGACCTGGGCCTCGGCCTGGTCCGCATGGAACAGCGCCGGCACCGCATCGCCGAGGTCTTCCGCCCCGGCACCGGCCCGTACGACGAAAGGGGCAGCGCCGATGCGGCCTGACACCACCACGACGCCCGGCGCTCCCGGCACCACCCCCGGCACCGCCCAGGACGTCATCCACAACATCGGCTACCGCACCTACGACGGCCCCCGCCTCGGCCGCGCCTACGCCCGCCGCTCGCTCTTCTCGCAGAGCCTGCGCGGCGCCTACGGCCTGGGCCGCTCGGCCAGGTCCAAGGTGCTGCCGATGATCCTCTTCGGTGTGATGTGCCTGCCCGCCGCCATCATCGTCGCGGTCGCCGTCACCGTGAAGATGAAGCAGCTGCCGATGGAGTACACCCGCTACGCCATCTACCTCCAGGCCGTCATCGGCCTCTACCTGGCCGCTCAGGCACCCCAGTCGGTCTCCCGCGACCTGCGGTTCCGCACCGTGCCGCTGTACTTCTCCCGGCCCGTCGAGCGCATCGACTACGTCCTCGCGAAGTTCGCCGCGCTCGCCTCCGCGCTGTTCGTCCTCACCGCCACGCCCCTGCTCGTCCTCTACGTGGGCGCCCTGCTGGCCAAGATGGACGCCGGCGCCCAGACCGAGGGATTCGCCCAAGGACTGGTCTCCGTGGCCCTGCTCTCCGTGCTCTTCGCCGGCATCGGCCTCGTCATCGCCGCCCTCACCCCGCGCCGCGGCTTCGGCGTCGCCGCCGTCATCGCCGTCTTCACCATCTCCTACGGCGCCGTCAGCACCGTCCAGGGCATCGCCCTGGGCACCGGCCACACCGGCGTCATCCCCTGGCTCGGCCTCTTCTCCCCGGTCACGCTCATCGACGGCGTACAGACCGCGTTCCTCGACGCCACCACCGCCTTCCCCGGCGGCGAGGGCCCCGGCGCCGCCACCGGAGCGGTCTACCTCCTCGTCGTCCTCGCCGTCATCGCGGGCTCGTACTGGGCACTCATGCGCCGCTACCGAAAGGCCGGGCTGTGACAACGCTGCACCTCGACAACGTCTCCCGCTGGTTCGGAAACGTCGTCGCCGTCAACGACATCAGCATGTCGGTCGGCCCCGGCGTCACCGGCCTCCTCGGCCCCAACGGCGCCGGAAAGTCGACCCTCATCAACATGATGGGCGGCTTCCTCGCCCCCTCCACCGGCACCGTCACCCTCGACGGCACGGCCGTCTGGCGCAACGAGGCCGTCTACCGCCACATCGGCATCGTCCCCGAGCGCGAAGCCATGTACGACTTCCTCACCGGCCGCGAATTCGTCCGCGCCAACGCCGAACTGCACGGCCTGGGCGACACCGAGGCCCAGCGCGCCCTGGCCACCGTCGAGATGGAGTACGCCCAGGACCGCAAGATCTCCACCTACAGCAAGGGCATGCGGCAGCGCGTGAAGATGGCCTCCGCCCTCGTCCACGAGCCGTCCGTGCTGCTCCTCGACGAGCCGTTCAACGGCATGGACCCGCGCCAGCGCATGCAGCTGATGGACCTGCTGCGCACCATGGGCGACGAGGGCCGCACCGTGCTGTTCTCCTCCCACATCCTGGAGGAGGTCGAGCAGCTCGCCGCCCACATCGAGGTCGTCGTCGCCGGCCGGCACGCCGCCTCCGGCGACTTCCGCAAGATCCGCCGCCTGATGACGGACCGGCCGCACCGCTACCTCGTGCGCTCCAGCGACGACCGCGCCCTGGCCGCCGCGCTCATCGCCGACCCGTCCACCACCGGCATCGAGGTCGACCTCAAGGAGGGCGCCCTGCGCATCCAGGCCGTCGACTTCGGCCGGTTCACCGAGCTGCTGCCCCGCGTCGCCCGAGCGCACGGCATCCGGCTGCTGACCGTCTCGCCGTCCGACGAGTCGCTCGAATCGGTCTTCTCCTACCTCGTTGCGGCCTGAAAGGAGGCCAGACCATGTCGTACGCGATCTACCACCCGACCGTCGCCCGGCTCACCTACCGGGGTCTCCTCGGCCGCCGCCGCGCCGCGATCCTCTTCGCCCTGCCCGCGCTGCTGCTCGTCCTCTGCGTCGCCGTCCGGATGCTCACCGGCGCCGACGACGACACCGCCCGCACCGTCCTCGGCGGCTTCGCCGTCGCCACGATGGTGCCCCTCATCGGCGTCATCGCCGGCACCGGCGCCATCGGCCCCGAGATCGACGACGGCTCCGTGGTCTACCTGCTGTCCAAGCCGGTACCGCGGCCCACCGTCATCGTCACCAAGCTGCTCGTCGCCATCGGCGTCAGCGTCACCTTCTCCGCCCTCCCCACCCTGATGGCCGGCTTCCTGCTCAACGGCAACAGCCAGAACCTGGCCGTCGCCTACGCCCTCGCCGCCGCGGTCGCCTCGGTCGCCTACAGCGCCGTCTTCCTCCTGCTCGGCACGGTCACCCGGCACGCCGTCATCGCCGGGCTCGTCTACGCACTGGTGTGGGAGTCGCTGCTCGGCGGCCTCATCTCCGGCGCCCGCACCCTCAGCGTCAAGGAATGGGCGCTGGCCGTCGCGGAGCGCACGGCGGCCGACGGGGCCGTCAGCGCCCAGGTGGGCCTGCCGCTCGCCGTCACGCTGCTGGTCGTGGTCCCGGCCGCCGCCACCTGGTACGCGGCCCGCCGGCTGCGCGCCCTGACGGTGGCGGGGGAGGAGTAGGGAAGCAGGAACGAAGCCCGGCCGGGCCCCGCTCGGATCAGATCTTGCGGGCCCGGCCGGCCCCCAGCCCCAGGAACAGCAGCGCGGCACACGCCACGAGCAGCAGCCCCACCGGCAGCGTCCAGCCGCCCGTCGCCTCGTGCACCGCACCGATCGCGAACGGCCCCATCGACGCCAGCAGGTAGCCCCACGTCTGCGCCATGCCCGACAGCCGCGACGCCGTCTGTGCGTCCCGCGTCCGCAGCACCATCAGCGTCAGGGCCAGGCCCAGCAGACCGCCCTGCGCCACGCCCATCAGCGTCGCCCACACCCAGGCGCCCGCCACCGGCGCGACCAGCAGGCCCGTGACGCCCGCGGCCATCAGCAGGACGACGACCACCGCGGGCACCCGCTGGTCGCGCAGCCGCCCGGCGACGATCGGCACGAAGAACGACCCGGCCATCTGCACCAGCGTGTAGAACGCGTAGACGATGCCGGCCTGCCCCTTGCTCATCCCGTTGTCGGTGAAGACCGTCGGCATCCAGGCGATGCACACGTACGCGACCAGCGACTGCGTGCCCATCAGCAGCGTGACCTGCCAGGCGAGCGGCGACCGCAGCAGGTCGGGGCCGGAGGAACCGCCCGCGCCCGCCGCACCCGTGGCCAGGCCCGCACCCGCACCCGCATCCCTACGGGCCCGGCGCGCCCACACCGCCTGCGGCAGCCAGACGACCACCGCCACGGCCGCGAGCAGCGCCCAGGAGGCCAGCGAGCCCTGCCAGCCGCCCAGCGCGTTCTCCAGCGGCACCGCGGCGGCCGCCGAGCCGGTGGCGCCCAGGATCAGCGTCGTGGAGTAGACGGCGGTCATGCTCGCGGCGCGGTCGGGGAAGTCCCGCTTGACCAGGCCCGGCATCAGCACGTTCAGCAGGGCGATCGCCGTGCCCACGAGCGCGCAGCCCACGAACAGCGCGGCCGCCGGCGGCGCCACGCGCAGCAGGATGCCGCCGCACAGCAGCGCCAGCGCGCCGCAGAGCACCGCCTCCGTGCCGAAGCGGCGGGCCAGCCGGGGCGCGACGATCGAGCCGAGGCCCATGAAGAGCAGCGGGATCGTCGTCACCAGGCTGCTCGCCGTGGCCGTCAGGCCGAAGTGGTCGCTGATCCCGCTCATCACGGGCGAGACGCCCGCGAGCGCCGCCCGCATGTTGAGCGAGGCCAGCACGATGCCGGTGAGGACGAGAGCGGGGTGGGCGCGCCGTACGGCCGGCGCCACGGGCGGTGCCGTGGGGGTGGTGGTCGTGGGTATCGGGGCGGTAGCCGGTTCCGGCATGGGGGTGCTTCTCCAGGAGGCCAGGGTGCGGGTGAGGGGGCGGGCGTGTGTCAGCCGTCGAGGTCGTCGTCGAGGCCGTCGAGCAGGGCCTCGACGGCCTGTTTCTGGCGTTCCAGCAGCGTGCGGGCCGCGCGGTCGGCGGCCTCGGGGTCGCCGGAGGCGACGGCGTCCATCACGGCGTGGTGGTCGCCGTGCACGATGTCGGTCATCTGCCGGTCGCCGAGCGCCGTGACCAGCGCCTCCCGCACCGAGCTGGTGAACCAGCCGTACGCGGCCGTCAGCGCGCCGTTGTGCGCGGCGTCGACCAGCGCGCGGTGGAACTCCACGTCGAGGTCGGCGTAGCGCTCGATGCCCTCGGGCAGCGGGTGGCCCGCGGCGTCCTCCAGCGCCGTCTGCGCGTCCAGCGCGGCCCGCATCCGGGCCAGGTCGGCGGGTTCGTGGCGGGCCGCGGCCAGCCGTGCGGCCTCGGTCTCCAGGGCGATGCGGAGCTCCAGGACGTCGCGGACGCCCGCCATCCGCACCCCGCGCATGACCTCGGCCGGGTCGGTGCGGGAGACGACGAACGTGCCCTCGCCCTGCCGGGAGCGGAGCATCCCGGCGTGCACGAGGACGCGTACCGCCTCGCGGACCGTGTTCCGGCCCACCTGGAGCTGCTCGGCGAGGGCGTGCTCGGTCGGTATGCGCTCGCCGACCGGCCACTCGCCGTTCGCGACCTGGGCGCGCAGCTGCTCGACGACGGTGTCCACGAGGGACTGCCGTCCCGCCGCTCGCAGTGCCATGTGTCCGCGTCCCCTTCCGGAAGTCTGTAGAAGCCGGGCTGCCCGGTCATCCTACAAATGTACATGCAGCGTACACATGCCAAGGTGCGGCTACCGTCGTAGGGTGCGGCCCGAACGGCTCTGCGGCGCGGTGCGTGCCTGGGTGGTCTCCGCCCCCGGCACGCACATCTACCTGCTGATCATCGGGGTCACCAGCCTCGTGGTGGCCTCGGCCAGCGAGGGCCTGGAGGCGTTCCTGCTGCACCGCACCAGCAGCAACATCCACCAGTTGCACCGGCACCCCGTGCAGTCGCTGTTCATCAGCGGGTTCTGGATCGAGACGCCCTCGTCGTTCCTGCTCTACGTGGTGCTCTTCGAGGTGCTGCACGCCAACGTCGAGCGCTGGGCCGGCACGGCCCGCTGGCTGTTCACCGTGGCGCTGGCGCACGTCGCCGCCACGCTCATCAGCCAGGAGATCCTGCTCCAGGCGATCGAGAGCCACTCGGCGCCGCGGTCGATGAAGCACGTCGTCGACATAGGCGTCTCGTACGGGCTGGCCGGCTCCACCGGCCTCCTCGCGTACCGCGTGCCGCGCCCCTGGCGCTGGCCCTACGTGGCCGGCGCGGTGGCGTTCTTCGGCGTACCGCTGCTGGCCGGCGGTACGTTCACCGACACGGGGCACGCCGTGGCGCTCTGCCTCGGCCTGGCGTGCGGGCCGCTGACGCGCGGCAGGCCGGTGTGGGGCCTGCCGCGGCCGCGGGCCCTCCTGGCGGCGGCCGCAGGCAGGGATCCCGCGTTCAGCCGGACCGGCCGAACAGCCGCTCCAGCACCACCGCGATCCCGTCCTCGTCGTTCGAGGCGGTGATCTCGTCGGCGACGGCCTTCAGCTCAGGGTGGGCGCCGGCCATCGCCACGCCGTGCCCGGCCCAGCCGAACATCGGCACGTCGTTCGGCATGTCGCCGAACGCGATGGTCTCCGCGGCCTTCACGCCCAGCCGGCGGGCGGCCAGCGACAGGCCCGTGGCCTTGCTGAGACCCATCGGCAGCAGTTCGACGATGCCGGGGCCGGCCATCGTCACGTCCACCAGCCCGCCGGCGGCCGCGCGGGCCGCCCCGACGAGGGCGTCGTCGTCCAGGTCCGGGTGCTGGATGAAGATCTTGCTCAGCGGCGCGGCCCAGACCTGCGCCGGGTCGGTGATGGGCACCGCGGGCAGCGGCCCCTCCTGGACCCGGTAGCCGGGGCCGACCAGGACGTCGCCGTCCAGGCCGTCCCGGCAGGCCGCCACGTACAGCGGGCCGGTCTCCGCCTCGATCTTGGCGAGCGCCAGGCCGGCCAGCTGCCGGTCCAGCGTGACCGAGGTCAGCAGCCGGTTCTCGCCCGCGTGGAAGACCTGCGCGCCCTGGCCGCACACCGCGAGCCCGCGGTAGTCCAGGGACTCCAGGACGTGCCGCGTCCAGGCGACGGTCCGGCCGGTGACGACGATGTGCGCCGCGCCCGCCGCGGTGGCCGCCGCCAGGGCGGCCCTGGTGCGCTCCGAGACGGTCTCGTCGGAGCGCAGCAGGGTGCCGTCGAGGTCGGTGGCGACCAGGCGGTACGGAAGGGGGCTCGCGTCGCTGGTGTCGCTCACTTGCCGACCGGCTCCAGGACCTCACGTCCGCCCAGGTACGGCCGCAGCACCTCGGGGACGCGCACCGAGCCGTCGGCCTGCTGGTGGTTCTCGAGGATCGCCACGATGGTGCGCGGAACGGCGCACAGCGTGCCGTTGAGGGTGGCCAGCGGGCGGACGTTCTTGCCGTCGCGCATGCGGACGGACAGGCGGCGGGCCTGGAACTCGTCGCAGTTGGACGTGGACGTCAGCTCGCGGTACTTGCCCTGGGTGGGGATCCACGCCTCGCAGTCGAACTTGCGGGAGGCGGAGGCGCCGAGGTCACCGGTGGCGGTGTCGATCACCTGGAACGGCAGCTCCAGGCTCGTCAGCCACTGCTTCTCCCACTCCAGCAGGCGCGCGTGCTCGGCCTCGGCGTCCTCCGGCGCGATGTACGAGAACATCTCGACCTTGTCGAACTGGTGGACGCGGAAGATGCCGCGGGTGTCCTTGCCGTAGGTGCCGGCCTCGCGGCGGAAGCAGGGCGAGAAGCCCGCGTACCGCAGCGGCAGCTGGTCGGCGTCGATGATCTCGTCCATGTGGTACGCGGCCAGCGGCACCTCGGACGTCCCGACGAGGTAGAAGTCGTCCTTCTCCAGGTGGTAGACGTCCTGCGCGGCCTGGCCGAGGAAGCCGGTGCCCTCCATGGCGCGCGGCTTGACCAGCGCCGGGGTGAGCATGGGCGTGAAGCCGGCCGCGGTGGCCTGGGCGATGGCGGCGTTGACGAGCGCGAGCTCCAGCAGGGCGCCCACACCGGTGAGGTAGTAGAAGCGCGAGCCGGAGACCTTGGCGCCGCGCTCGACGTCGATGGCGCCGAGCAGCTGGCCGAGCTCCAGGTGGTCCTTGGGCTCGAAGCCCTCGGCGGCGAAGTCGCGGGGGGTGCCGACGGTCTCCAGGACGACGAAGTCGTCCTCGCCGCCGCGCGGCACGTCGGGGTGGACGAGGTTGCCGATCTGCAGCAGCAGGCGCTGGGTCTCGGCCGCGGCCTCGTCCTGCTCGGCGTCGGCGGCCTTGACGGCGGCGGACAGCTCGCCGGCCTTCTTCAGCAGCTCGGCCTTCTCGTCGCCGGTGGCCTTGGGGATCAGCTTGCCGAGCGCCTTCTGCTCGGCGCGGAGTTCGTCGAAGCGGACGCCGGACGACCTGCGCCGCTCATCGGCGGAGAGCAGCGCGTCGACGATGTCGACGTCCTCTCCACGGGCACGCTGGGACGCGCGCACTCGGTCGGGGTCCTCACGAAGCAGGCGAAGGTCAATCACCCCCCTAGGCTACCGTTGGCGACTGCTGTTGCTGAAGGTGATGCCCCGTTGGTGGTGATACGCCCCATTCCGCGGTGGCGGAAAACAACAGCCGGGCGCCCCGTGATCTTTCTTCGGGCCCGGGGAAAACGCAGAAATATCAGAGAAAATGTGCCGTTTTGGCCTGAGTTGATCTCATATTTCTGCTCCGCCCGCATTTGGTCACGGACGGTGAATCGCGGCCCCGCGCCTGACCGCCGCCGGCGGTGCCGGTTGTCCACAGGAGCAGGGCATTCCGTTTCTTTGTCCACAGGCGAGGGGTGTTCTGCTGTGGATGTCGGAATTGAAGATTCCGTCTGACCTCGCCTTCACCGGGGTTTTTCCTGGCAAACCTCACCCGGCCACTCTTTGGGGTGGTATCCCCTCACCCTCAAGGGTTGTTCGAGGCTTTTCGGTGGACATGGCGGCTGGGGGTGACGGACGGCCGCCCTGTGGACGGAGTGTGCGGCCCACGGCGGTGATTTGTCGACTTCGCCCCTTTCCTGGGGCTTCTCGACACCTCTCTCTGTCGACTTATCCCCAGCGCCGCAACGGCCCTGTGGATAACTCTGTGGGTAACCCACAGCGCCCCCGGCCCCGGCCGACGGCTCAGGCCCGCCCGTCCTGGCAGCGCGCCAGCCACTCCGCCGCCGACGCGAAATCGCCGTCCGTCGTCCCCGGCCGCCCCGCGCCGCCCGGACGCGGCCGCGCCACCTCGTCCTCGGCCCCCGCCTGCGGGTACGAACCCAGGAACCGCACCCGCGGGAACGTCCGCTTCAGCCCCATCAGGGCCTCGCCCACCCGCCGGTCGGAGATGTGGCCCTCGCAGTCGACGGAGAAGCAGTACCGGCCCATGCCCTCGCCCGTCGGCCGCGACTCGATCCGCATCAGGTTGACCCCGCGCACCGCGAACTCCTGCAACAGCTCCAGGAGCGCACCCGGGTGGTCGTCGCCCAGCCACACCACCAGCGACGTGCGGTCCCGGCCGGTCCGCGCCGCCGGCCGCGCCGGACGGCCGGCCAGCACGAACCGGGTCTCCGCGTTCCGGGCGTCGTGGATGTCGGTGACCAGCGGCTCCAGGTCGTACGTGGCCGCCGCGAACTCGCCCGCGAACGCACCGTCGTAGCGCCCCTCGCGGACCAGCCGCGCCCCGTCCGCGTTCGACGCCGACGACTCCCACACCGCGTCGGGAAGGTGCCCCGCCAGCCACTTGCGGACCTGCGGCTGGGCGACCGGGTGGCCGGTGACCGTCTTGACGTCCTCCAGCCGCGTGCCCGGCCGGACCAGCAGCGCGAAGGCGATGGGGAGGATGACCTCCCGGTAGATCATCAGCGGCTCGCCGGTGGCCAGCTCGTCCAGCGTGGCCGTCACCCCGCCCTCGACCGAGTTCTCGATCGGCACCAGCGCTGCCGCGGCCTCGCCGGTGCGCACGGCGTCCAGGGCCGCCGGCACGGAGACCATCGGCACGAGCTCGCGCGTGGCCGCCTCGGGCAGCGTGCGCAGGGCGGCCTCGGTGAAGGTGCCCTCCGGGCCGAGATAGGTGTAGCGGCTGGCCGGCATCACGGTGATTGCTCCTCCGGGGGACCCACGGGGCCTGGGCGCCCCCACGGTCCCCCACCATAACGAGCGCGGCGGCACGGGGGTTCGGGCCCTCAGCCCTCCAGCAGGCGCTGCCCCACGTACTCGCCCGGCGCGCAGCCGCCCGGCACCGCGTACAGCCCGCTCGCCTCGTGGCTCAGGAACCGCGACAGGCCGTCGCCCCGGTCCAGCTTCCGCTGCACCGGCACGAACCCCTGCATCGGGTCCGACTGCCACGCCACGAACAGCAGCCCCGCGTCCGGCGCCCCGTCCTCGCGGTAGCCGTCGTGGTACGAGAAGGCGCGCCGCAGCATCTTCGCGCCCCGGTTGGACGCCGGCGCCGCCACCCGTACGTGCGCGTCCCCGGGGATGGCCAGCGACCCGTCCGGGCCCACCTTGTTCAGGTCGACCGGCGTGGTCTCCGTACCGCCGGACAGCGGCGCGCCGTCCGCCTTGCGGCGGCCGATCACGCGTTCCTGCCGCTCCAGCGACAGGTGGTCCCAGCTGTCCAGCAGCATCCGGATGCGGCGCACCACCGCGTACGAGCCGCCCGCCATCCAGTCGTTCCCGCTGCCCGCCACGAAGATGCGCTCGGCGAAGTCCGGGTCCGACGGCTTCGGGTTGTTCGTGCCGTCGATCTGGCCCATCAGATTGCGGCCCGTCCTCGGCTGCGCGGCCGCGCCGGGCGTGCGGTTGAAGCCGTTCATCTGCCAGCGCAGCCGGGCCGTGTCCCCGGCCTGCTTCTGGAGCAGCCGCAGCGCGTGGAACGCGACCAGCGCGTCGTCCGCACCGATCTGCACCCACAGGTCGCCGTCGCTGCGGCGCGGGTCGAGCGCGTCGGCGGTGAACGCCGGCAGCGGCTCCAGCGCCGCCGGCCGCCGGTCCGCCAGGCCCGTGCGGTCGAAGAACGTCCGCCCGAAGCCGAACGTCACCGTCAGCGAGCACGGCCCGGCGTCCAGCGCGACCCCGCTGGTGTCGTCGCGCGGCGCCGCGCCCTCCATCAGCTCGGCCGCCGTCGCCGACCAGCGGCGCAGCAGCGCCGCCGCGGCCCTGCGGTCGGCGCCCGGCGCCAGGTCGAAGGCGGCCAGGTGGCCGTGCGCCTGCGCCGGCTGCACGATGCCGGCCTGGTGCTCGCCGTGGAACGGCACCGCCGCCGAGCCCACGCCGGCCAGCGGCGCGGGCTCCTTCCGCACGGCCTCGGCACCGAACGCGCCCGCCGTGCCGCCCACGAGGAGCCCGGCCGCGCCCGCGGCACCGGCGGTGCCCAGCAGCCGGCGGCGCGAGAGGCCACCCCCGCCCTCCGGCGCTGCCTCCGCCGCGTTCCCCGCCTTCTCGGCCTTCTCGGCCTTCTCCGCTCTCAGCATCAGTGGACCTTCACGTTCCCGGTCTCGGTGGTCTGGTCGATGTCGGAGGTGCGCACGGTCAGCGTCAGCCGCCAGTCGCCCGCCATCGGCAGCTGGAAGCCGGCCGCCCGCCACACTCCCGTGCCCCGGCGCTCCAGCGAGGTCTTCAGCGGGCCGATGCCCTTCTGCTGCTGGGTGAACGACAGCGACAGCTCGGCCACGTCGACGGGCCGGCCGTCCGGGCCGGTCAGGCGCACCTCGACGGCGTTGCCGCCGGTGCCGGCCGGGTCGACGGCCACGTCGGCCGTGCCGCGGCCGTTCGCCCCGCCCGTGTCGTACGCGATCCGCACCTTCTGCGGGCCGGACCGCTGCTCCCCGGCCGCGGCGGTGGCGGCGCGCTGCTCCTCCTCGGCGCGGCCCGGCTGGGTGCCCGTCAGCAGCGTCGTGACGGCCAGCAGCACCACCGCGACGGCGGCCTCGGCCAGCACGGCCCGGCGCAGCCCGGCCCGGGCGGTGTCGGCGTCGCGCTCGCGCCGGCCCGCCGCACGCGCCAGCGCGGCCCGCTGCCGCGCCAGCTGGGCGGCCCGCACGGGGTCGCGGCCGGCGTCGCCCTTCGGCGGTCGCACAGGGTCCTTCGCCCCGCGCGCCGCCCCGCCCGCGCCCTGGCCCGGTCTTCCGTCCGTCAGCCGTGCCGTCCAGCGCCGCGACAGCAGCGCGGCGCCCACCATGGCGGCCACCAGGGCCGTCTTGAGCAGCAGCAGCCGCCCGTACGCGGTGCCGGTCAGCGCGTCCCACGAGCCGACCTGCCGCCACGACTGGTACACGCCCGTCGCCACCAGGACGCACACCGCGCCGAACGCCAGCCGCGAAAAGCGCCGTACGTCCGCGCGCGGCACCGCGTCGCCCGCCCACAGCGCCGCCAGCAGGGCGGCGAGCCCGCCCAGCCACGCCGCGACGGCCAGCAGGTGCGCGCCGTCGACCGGCATCGCCAGCCACGCCTGGAGGCCCGCCGAGGCGTGCTCGGCCATGGCCCAGGTGGCGGCCAGGCCGCCCGCGACGACCGCGCCGGCCGCCCCGAGCCCGTACGTCACCGCCGTACGGCGCCGCAGGGCGCGCGGGTCCTGGCCGGCCGTGCCGAACAGCACCGCCACGCACACCGCCGCCGCGCTCAGCAGCACGAGCCGCGAGAGCAGTGCCGCGCCCGGCTTGGTGGACAGTGCGCCGGTGAGGAGGGACAGGTCCGCGACCGCCCCCAGCCCCTTGCCGCCGGTGTACGCGCCGCGCAGCAGCAACAGCAGCGCCGTCGACAGGAACAGCGTCACCCAGCCCGCCGTCGCGACCCGCTGCACGGCCCGCGAGGCGTGGCACAGCGCGGCGAACAGGCAGCCGCCCACGAGGAGGACGAAGCCGGCGTAGGCGGCGTAGCGGCCGATGCCGTAGAAGGTGGCGACGGCCGGGTCGGTGCGGGTGGCGGCGGTCGCCACGGACACCGTGGTCTTCGACGGGGCGCCGACGGAGAAGGTGAAGGCCCCGGCCACCGGGTGGCTGTCGGCGGACACGGCCTGCCAGGCGACCGTGTACGTGCCGTCGGCGATGCCGGCGCGCAGTGCGACGACGGCCGTCTCCGCCTTGCCGCCGTCGTGCGCCGGCCGGCCCTCGTCGACGCGTTCGCCGCGCGGGTCGAGGACTCGTACGGACGCGTCGGTGAGCAGCACGCCCTCGGAGAACGCCAGCCGCACCTGGCGGGGCGCGGCCGGCACGACCGCGCCCTCGGCGGGGTCGGTCGAGACCAGCGCGGCGTGTGCGGAGGCGGTGCCGGCGCCGAGGGTGAGCGTGCACAGCAGCGCGGCGAGCAGCGTGCCCAGCAGGGCGGCCGCGCGCCGCGCGGTGACCGGGGTCCTCGTCATTTCTGCGCGTCGCCGCCGGGCCGGTAGGAGGCGCTCTCCACCGGCACCTGCACCGTGATGGGCCCGGACGTCGCGAAGTGCAGCGTCATCTCGACCTTCTCGCCGCGCTGCGGCTTGTGGCCGAGCTTGCCGAGCATGAGGTGCGTGCCGCCGCGGGAGAGCGTCAGCTCGCCGTTGGCGGGCACGCCGAGCTTCTCGGCGTGCTTCATCTGCGAGCCCTCGGTGGTGTGCAGCGTGACGTCCGGCGAGAGCGGGCTGGTGACCTTGGTGAGCTCGTCGGCCTTGCCGCCGTCGTTCTTCACGGTGAAGTAGGCGGCGGCCATGTCGTCCATGGCGGGCTGCGGCATGTAGGCGCCGCTGACCGACAGCTTCGGCTTGTCGTCGCCGCCGGTGCCGCAGCCGCTGACGAGCAGCAGCGCGCCGGCGAGGACGGCCGGCAGGGCGGCGGCGGTGGCCACCGTGCCGCGGTTGAGCTTCCTGGCGCGGGTCACGGGTTCTCCCCCTGGACGACCTTCGGGAGGTCCTTGGCGTACTGGTCGGAGGTGGTGGACGAGGTCCAGATCCAGTGGCCGCCGTCGTCCTTCGGCGAGAAGCCCACGACCTCGGCGCCGTGGCTGACGGTGACCGAGCCGTCCTTCTCCTTCTTCGGCTTCTCGACGAGGATGCCCAGCGGCTTGGCCGCGGCCTGGATCGTGTCGAAGTCGCCGGTCAGGCCGACGATGTCCTGGCCGCCCTGCGCGTCGAGCCACTCGCGCATGCGCTTCGGCGTGTCGCGCTCGGGGTCGGTGGTGACGAAGACGACCTGGAGCTTCTCCTGCTCGGCCTTCGGCAGCTTCTTCTCGGCGGCGGCGATGTCCGCGACGACGGTGGAGCACACGTCGGGGCAGTAGGTGTAGCCGAAGTAGAGCAGGACCGGGCGGCCCTTCGTCTCCTTGACCAGCTCGTACTTCTTCTCCGAGGTGTCGGTCAGCACGAGGTCCGGCTTGGGCTTGGGCGCGTCCAGGACGATCGCGCCGGCCTTCTGCGGCTCGGCGGACACATCGGCGGCGGGCTTGTCCTTCCCGGCGTCGCCGGAGCCGGAGCCGCAGGCCGCGAGGGTGAGCGCGGCCGCGGTGGCCAGGGCCGCGCCGAGGAAGCGGGTGCGCTTGCGCATGGGGTGCTCTCTCAGGTGGTTCGGGGCGGTACGGGCGCCGGGGCGGGGCGCCCGTACGCGTCGGGCGGTGGGCCGGGTGCGTCAGGCGGACGGACGGCGGCGGGCGCGCACGCCGAAGGCGACGCCGGCCGCGCCGACGACGATGCCGGCGACGGCGAGGACACGGGCGGTGGTGTCGGAACCGCCGTCGTCGCTCTTCTCAGCAGCCTTCTCGTCGGTGGTCTCGACGGTGGCCTTGGCGCCCTTGCCGTCCTTGGCGTCGTGGGAGTGGGAGCCGGCGCCCGCCTGGCCCTTGTCGACCAGCTTCAGCACCGGCGCCGGGTGCTCGGGCTCCTCGCCGCCCGGCTTCGACGGGTCGATCCAGCGGACGACGTCGTCGTCGGAGTACGTCTGGAGGGCCTTGAAGACCAGCTCGTCGGTGTCGGTGGGCAGCTGGCCGACCGACAGCGGGAACTGCTGGAACTGACCCGGCTCGATCTTCCCGCCGGACCAGGTGACCTTGCTGACGGCCTCTTCGATCGTCTTGCCGTGCATCTGCAGCGGCTTGTCCAGCTTGGTCTTCTCCACCTTCACGTCCCAGCCGGGCACGGCCTGCGGCATGACGGAGGCGAGCGGGTGCTTGGGGTCGAGGTTCAGCTCGACCTTCACGGTGGAGGCGTTGTCCTTCTCGTTCGGCACCTTGACGGCGATGGTGCTGTAGCCGCCCTTCTCGGCGGTGCCCGGCTGCACGCTGACGTGCGCGAAGGCGGGGCCCGACAGCAGCAGGACGCTGCCGGCGGCGAGGCCGGCGACGGCGGCGGCACGGGCGACACGGGCAGTACGGGCAGTACGGGACATGTTCATGGGAACGGCACTCCAGGCAGGAGGAACGGATGAGGGGTGGCACGCGTGCGGCGACAGCACGCGAGCACACCCCCACCGGTCTGCCCGGGGGGACGGGTACGTCGCGTGGTCAGGCCGCGAGGGCCAGGCGCGGCGGGCCGCGGCGGACCACGGCGTGCCGCAGCTCGGGCTCGCGCGCCGGGCGCGCGTCCTCGCCCCCGTACGGCCGCGCCGCCACGGGCCGCTCGCCGGCGGACGCACAGGCCGCCCGTACGAGCAGCAGCACGGCACCCAGCGCGCGGACCAGGGCGCACGTGGCCAGGGCGCGGGCGGACCGGGCCGACAGGCGTATCGCCCGCCACAGCGCGGCCTCGCCGCGCCGCAGCAGCCAGCCGAGGACCACGGCCGCCAGCAGGTGCGCCAGCAGCATGGGCAGCGACGGCAGAAGGTGCGGCAGAACGGCCCCCGAGCCGCCGGAGGGGGCGGGCGGTACGGGCGCCGGGGCCCCGGTCCCGGCCGGCCCGAACCCGGCGTCGGCGAGGACCTGACGGGCCTCCGCGGTGGAGGCGGGCCGCGGCTGGTTGCAGTTCAACTGCGCCGCGAAGTCGATCAGATGGCGGTCCCGGCCCGCGGACGCCGCCGCCGTGCCCTGCCCCAGGCCGAAGAGGACGTGCAGGGCGAGCTGCCCCACCGCCAGCGCCGGGGCGATCGCCGCGAGCGGGCGCTCCCGCCCGGAGGCCGGCGCCACCACCGCGAACACGGCGAGGAATCCGGCCACGAGCGTCCACGGCGGCACGCCCGCGCAGGACGCCAGCACATGCCCGCCCGCGGACAGCAGGACGCAGGCCGCGGCGAACACCGCGGCCCGGGTCAGTCGCAGATCGGCGCCGGCGCGCACGACGGGGTCAGGCATGGCTGCGCCATCATCCCACCGCGCGAAGCCGATCACCGCGGCAGGGGGCGGCCCCGCGCCCCGGGCGTCACCCGCGCCCCCATACACGCCCCCGGCCGCACCGCGCGTCGGCCGAATGAGCGGACTCACACGCCCGCCAGGCTTACGCCACGCCGACGAGGGCTATACGTAACGGTATGTCGAGCCGCAGCCAGGAGGCTGAGCATGAGCATTTGGTGGTCACTCCACTTGCGGCGCGAGGCCGCGAGCGTTCCGCTCGCCCGTCGGCTGCTCATCGGGGCCATGGAAACGGCCGGGGTCGATCCCGAGACCTCCTACGACCTCGCGGTGGCGCTCAGCGAGGCGTGTGCCAACGCCGTGGAGCACGGCGGTGACGCCTCCTCCGGCTACCGCGTCACCGCCCTGATCGACGGCGACACGTGCCGGATCGAGGTCACCGACTCCGGCCCCGGCTTCGCCGGCCGCCCCCGCCGCGTCCGCGGCCGCCCCACGACTCCCCGCGCCACGAGGGTCCGCCCCGGGGAAACCCCCGCAGGTCACCCCTACGACAAAACCCCGGCCGTGCACGAGGAGCACGGCCGGGGTCTCTATTTGATCGCGTCGCTCACGGACCACGTCCACGTCCACAACCGGCCGGGCCGGCAGGGCGCCGTGGTCCGCTTCGACAAGATCCTCAAATGGCGCGACGGCGGCCCCCCGGCGGCGGCCCTGCTGCGGGCGTCGTAGGGGACCGTTCCCGGCTCAGCCGCGCAGCGACGCCATCCACGCCTCGACGTCCGCCGAGCGGCGCGGCAGGGCGGCGGAGAGGTTCCGGTTGCCGTCCTCCGTGACGAGGATGTCGTCCTCGATGCGGACGCCGATGCCGCGGTACTCCTCCGGCACCGTCAGGTCGTCGGCCTGGAAGTACAGGCCCGGCTCGACGGTGAGGACCATGCCCGGCTCCAGGACGCCGTCCACGTACGTCTCGGTGCGGGCCACCGCGCAGTCGTGCACGTCGAGGCCGAGCATGTGGCCCGTGCCGTGCAGGGTCCAGCGGCGCTGGAGGCCCAGCTCCAGGACGCGCTCGACCGGGCCCTCCAGCAGGCCCCACTCGACGAGCCGCTCGGCCAGCACGCGCTGGGCGGCGTCGTGGAAGTCGCGGTACTTGGCGCCGGGGCGGACCGCCGCGATGCCGGCCTCCTGGGCCTCGTACACCGCGTCGTAGATCTTCCGCTGGAGCTCGGTGTACGTGCCGTTGACGGGCAGCGTGCGCGTGACGTCGGCGGTGTAGAGGGTGGTGGTCTCCACGCCGGCGTCGAGGAGGAGCAGGTCGCCCGAGCGGACCGGGCCGTCGTTGCGCACCCAGTGCAGGGTGGTGGCGTGCGGGCCGGAGGCGCAGATCGAGCCGTAGCCGACGTCGTTGCCCTCGACGCGGGCGCGCAGGAAGAACGTGCCCTCGATGTAGCGCTCGCTGGTCGCCTCGGCCTTGTCGAGGACCTTCACCACGTCCTCGAAGCCGCGCACCGTGGAGTCGACGGCCTTCTGCAGCTCGCCGACCTCGAAGGCGTCCTTGACCAGGCGCTGCTCGCTGATGAAGATCCGCAGCTCCTCGTCGCCCCGCTCGTCCGCCCGGCCGGCCAGGGCCGCCTCGATGCCGGCGTCGTGGCCGCGCACCACGCGGACCGGGCCCTCGGCCGCGCGCAGCGCGTCCGGCAGCGTGCGGACGTCCGCGGCGGGCAGGCCCAGCAGCTGCTCGGCCTCGGTGAGGCTGTGCCGGCGGCCGACCCACAGCTCGCCCTGGCCGTCCAGCCAGAACTCGCCGTTCTCGCGGTTCGAGCGCGGCAGCAGGTAGACGGTCGCCTCGTGGCCGGTGGCGCCCGTGGGCTCCAGGACGAGGACGCCGTCCTGCGTCTGGTCGCCGGTGAGGTACACGTACTCGGTCGAGGCGCGGAAGGAGTACTCGGTGTCGTTCGAGCGGGTCTTGAGGTTGCCCGCGGGGATCACGAGCCGCTCGCCGGGGAAGCGCGCGGACAGCTCGGCGCGGCGCCGCGCGGTCTCCCCGGCCTGGGGTATCGGCGTCAGGTCGCGGAGCTCCGTGTCGGCCCAGCCGGACTTCATGTTCTCGGCGAGCTCGTCGGAGACGGCGGGGTACAGGCCGTTCTTCCGCTGCTTGATCGGCTCGTCGCCTTCGGGGTTCTCGGGCGCGGGCTGCTCGGTCACTGCAATTCCTCCTCGGACGGGGCCGTCTTCCATCGTATGTGCGGGAAAGACGCCCGAGAAGGCTTTGACCGATAGGCCGGAATCTCCTGCTCGAAGCCCTGCGTGAAGCCCTGCTCGATGCCCTGCTCGAAGCGCTACTCGAAGTACGCGGCCAGGACGATCACGTCCTCGCCGTCCGCCGTGCCGGGCTCCTCGCCGTCCTCCACGGGCAGCACCGTGCGCAGCACGTGGTCGGCGACGGCCCCGGGGTCGTGCCGGGCGGTGCGGGGCACGCTCGCCGCGGCCCGGTGCAGCCGGGCGAAGGCCCGGTCCATCGAGTCGCCGGCGCGGTGCAGCAGTCCGTCGCTGTAGAAGAGGAGCGTTTCGCCGGGCGCGGGCCGGATCTCCACACTGGGCGCCTCCCAGCAGGCCAGCATGCCCAGCGGCGCGGAGAGCGAGGTCTCCACGTACGCGGCGCGGCCCGGCCCGACGATCAGCGGCGAGCAGTGGCCCGCCCCCGCCACGACGACCTTGCGCTCGGCGGGGCGGCAGTGCGCGAAGAGGGCGGTCGCGGCGCGCGCCGGCTCGGTCAGCCGCAGCAGCAGCTCCAGGTCGGACAGGACGGCCACCGGGTCCTCGCCCTCCATCACGGCGTACGCGCGCAGGGCCGCCCGCAGCCGCCCGGTGGCCGCGACGGCGGCCGGGCCGGAACCGGTGATGCCGCCGATGGCCAGGCCCAGCGCCCCTTCGGGCAGCGGCAGCGCGTCGTACCAGGCGCCGCCGCCGCGCGGCCCGCGGCGGTGGCGCACGGCCAGCCGGACGCCCGGCACCCGCGGCAGCCGGCCCACCAGCAGTTCCTCGTGCAGGGCGGCGACGGTGCGCCGGGCGTCGGTCAGCTCCAGCAACCGGGCCAGGTGCTCGGTGGCGTAGCCGCAGTACAGGCCGGTGAGGTGGCGCTGGCGCTCGGTGGGCTCGGCCGGCTCGTCGTACAGCCAGACGGCGGCGCCGATACGGCCGGCGGCGCCGCCCGTACGGCCGGGGCCGGGCGCCGACTCCAGCGGCACCGCGTAGCTGGCGGCGTAGCCGAGGCGCTCGGCCACCGCGCGGTGGCGCGGGTCGCGGCCGTCCTCGGCGGGGATGTCGGGGTGGGCCGTGCCGGTGCGGTCGCCCTCGGGCGGCAGGTCGTCGAGGAGGCCGGGGTAGGGGGACGCCGGCACGGCGGCGATGTCGTCGGCGGTGGGGTCGTCCTCGGCTCCGGTGCCGGTGCCGGTGGCGGGGCCGCGGTCCGCCGGGAGGGTCTCCAGGTGGCCGAGGTCGGCGCGGCCCAGGCCCAGGCCGACGGTCATGGGGTGGCCGCCGGTGCCGCCGGCGGGCCGGAGGGTGACGAGGCCGCGCCCGGCGCCCACCAGGGAGGCCCCGGCGCGGAGCAGTTCGCGCAGTGCGTCGTCGAGCGTGCCGGTGCGGGCGAGCCGGTCGGTGAGTTCCTGGAGCGTGGTCAGGTCGGAGACGAGGCCGGCCAGGCGGTCCTGGACCAGGACGGCGGCGGCCGGGCCGGGCGCGGGGGAGGCGGGAGTGGGCACCGCGGGGGCCGAAGTGTGCGCGGGCGCGGGGACCGGTGGATTGATTCCGGCCACTTTCGGCAGGTGCGGCGCGGTCATGGCCGGCTGCCTCGTGCGGGCCCGGCGGGGGCGCGCTGGGGGCCCGGCCGGCCGGGGCCGCGCCGCAGGGCGGCGGGGCGGCCGGACCGGCCGCTCAGCATGGGAAGCTCGGGTTCTCCGCTCATCGGCACCGCAAACCCCCTGTCGTGTCGCGCACCGGCGGTGCTCCACATGTACACGCCCGGGTCAGGGGATGTCCAGCATTGGACCAGTGGGATTGGTGGTGTCTGGTGAGGTTTTCAAGTTGGCCGGAAAATAGTGCCGTGGCCCTTCTTTTGAGGTCGACTGGCGTCGCTCCAACAACGCGTCACATCCACCGCGGTGGGTACGTACTCCTAGGACGGGCGACGGCAGTTGGGGCCGCCCCGCAACCCGGGGGCGGGCCCGAGCGTCTTATCGGTCAGCGGCCACGCCTGTCCCGCTGCGGCGTGGGGCGACCCATGCCGCGGGCGAGGGGCGCACCGGCTCAGCACGAAGCGCCATGCACGCGCCACCCCCCGCCAGGTTTCACGCTCGGCCCGCGACGTGATGCGCTGCGTCCTACGCGCAGCGATCTCCGATCCATGTGATGTGCTGCCGGCCCGGGGGACCACGGCGCGTTGAGTACCGCGCCCATCAGTGCCCGTAGTGCCATGTAGGTCCCGTAGGTCCCGGCCGAGCCGGGGACTACGCCCAGTTCTTTGCGAGTCATGCGAAACGCGGCGCGCCTCCGGGCGCGACGCGGCCCCTGCCGAGGGCAGGGGCCCACCTTCGGCGTTCACGGAAAGGACGAGCGCTCATGCGCGAGATCCCCGGAAGGCGACGCAAGATCTCCCTCCGCCGGGCCGGCCGGTCGGCGGTCCAGACGGCGGCCCTGACCTACGCCACCGAGTGGCGGTGGCCCGTCCTCCCGGGCGTGGGGCTGCGGCCCGGCACGGGCCGGGTGCACGAGTGCGCGTGCCCGGACCCCGGGTGCGTGGTGCCGGGCGCCCACCCCTTCGACCCGGGCCTGCTGGCGGCCACCACGGACGCCCGGATGGTCCGCTGGTGGTGGACCAACCGGCCGGAGGCGCCCATCGTGCTGGCCACGGGCGGGCGCGCGCCGTGCGCCGTGAGCCTCCCGGCGGTCGCGGGCGCCCGCGCACTGGCCGCGTTCGACCGCGCGGGCGTACGGCTCGGCCCCGTGGTGGCCACGCCCAGCCGCTGGACGCTGCTGGTGGCCCCGTACTCGCTGGAGGTCCTCGGCGAGCTGCTGCACCGTCAGGACTGGGTGCCGGAGTCGCTGCGCTTCCACGGCGAGGGCGGCTACACGGTGCTTCCGCCGTCGCCGACCGGCGCGGGTCGCGTGCGCTGGGAGCGCGCGCCGCAGCTGGTGGACCCGGCGGAGGCTGCGGGCGCCGCGGGGGCGCCGGCGGCCGGGCAGGACACGGGCGCGGGGACGGACGGGAACGAGGGCGCAAGCGCGGGCGCGCGGCCGGGCGTTGACCGCACCGGGTGGCTCACGCGCACGGGGCTGGGCCGCCGCTCCGGGGGGAGCGAGGGGCCTTCCCGGGCCTCCGGCGACTCCGGCCGGCTGCCGCAGCCCTGGCTGCCGGACGTCACCACGATCGTGGACGTGCTGGTCGAGCAGGCCGTACGGGCGGGCAGCCCGGGAGGCGGCGGCAGCCGGCTGGCGTACTGACGGCCGGCGGCCGGTGGGCCGGCCCCGTGAGGGCGCGTACGGACGGGAGACATACGCGCCCTCACTCGTACGGGTGCAAGCCGGAGCGGAAACCCCAGGAAACGGGCGCGCGGGTGCGTGAACAGGGCGCTCTTGGCCCTATGTTCGGGGCAAGGCTGTGCCGGGCGCCCTTCTTCACGGAGCGCCGTCGGCCCGGCGGCACCCGCGTGCGTACGGGCGCCGCCCCCGTGATCGGCACGGCCATCCGGTGTGCGACCGTTCCGTTCCGCGAACAGGCTCCAGCAGGCTGCCGCGGGGTGATGGCAGTGTGATGGCAGGTGGTCCCCATGGAGCGTCCGTTGGCGTGTCCGTCCCGTGTGCCCGGCGCCGAGCCCGGCGTTCCGCCGGAACAGTTCGGTGCTCCGGGTGTGCCGGGTGTGCCGGAACCGCGCGGCGCGCATCTCCGGATGGCCGTCCTCGCGGGCGCGGTCGTCCTGGCCGTGGCCCTGCCGCTGGCCGCGGCCTCGGCCGGCGCGGCGGGCCAGGCGGGCCATGAGGGGGCCCCGGGGCGCGAGGGCGTGAAGCCCGGCGCGGGCTCGGGTGCGGGCTCCGGCGTGAAGTCCGGCGTGAAGTCCGGTGCAGGGCGCGGACGTACGGGCGCGAGCCGCCCGGCCACCGGGGGCGCCCCCGGTACGTCGTCCGACCTGCTCGGCCTCGACGGCTCCCCCGACGGCCTCGCCGACCCCTCGGCCCCGCCCGCGCCGTCCCCCGGTGCCGCCCCGGCCGACGGCGGCCGGGGCGCCGCCGGCGACCGGTTGCGGAGCGCGGCCCGCTGCGGACCCGAACTCTCCGCGCCCGAGGGCGTCGAGGCCCAGACCTGCGTCATGGAGCAGGGCCCCGACACGTGGGGCCGGCTCTACTACCGCAACGCCACGGGCACGCCGCTGACCGGCGTGCTCACGGTGATGGCGCCCGACGGGCACACGATGCAGGTGCACTGCCCGATGGCCGCAACCGATGATCCGGACATGTGCGAGACCCCCCGGGAACGGACCGCGCACGGACATGGCGCGTATACGGCGGTCTCGGAGGTCGGCTCGGCGGAAGGGAAGCTGCTCCTCCGGTCGGGAAGCAACTCGACGGGCCCGGACGAGGGTTGATCGCGAGCCGCTGACCGGCCCCGCCGGCGACCGCCAGCGACCGGCGCCGGCCCTGTCCGGGTGGCCGGGCGCGGGCCGGCATGGCGCCGGCGCACGGTGCGTACGGGCGCCGGAGGGCGCGCCCGGGGGCGTGGGCGCGGGCAGGCCCGCGGTCAGGGAGCCGTGGGGAAACGCGGAGAGCCGTAGGGAGCCGCGGAGAGCCGCGGGGCGCGTACGGGAGGGGGTTCCTGGTTGCCCGGTCGGGGGCCCTGCAAGGGCGGCTGCCGTCCCCGGACATGGAAGCGCCCGGTCGCTGGCGACGGGGGATGCACCAGCGACCGGGCTCCTAAAAAGGTAACAAGAGATCGGCGGTTCGCAAATTCGATCGTGGATTTCCGGACGCCGATTTCCTCGCCTGCGGCGGGAGTTGTGACAGGAGTCACGCGCTTTGACCCGGGGTTTACCCGGTGGGCGTCCCGCGGCCGCCCTTTCCGTCCGCCTTCGGAAGGGAGAAGCGGCCCGGGTGGGTGGCCGAATACCTCCGGCCCTCCCGCCCGGACACCGCACGGCGCGATCACCCGACGTGGCCGACGGGCCGGCCGGCCGGTCATGTGGCCGGTTCCCCGGCCGGCCGGTTGAACGATCAGCGGGTGATCAGTTGAACGCTTGACCGGCTCTTGACCGGATCAATTCAGGGTCACCTGGCGGCTGGTGAGGCCGCTGCGCGCCCGCCGCTCCTCCGCCGACAGCGGCGCGGAGTCCGCGAGCGCCCCCGTGAGCCGCTCGGCGAAGGCCGCCGCCGGCTTCTCCACGTCCTCGGCGGTCATGCCGCTCGGCAGGTCCCACACCGGGACGGTCAGCCCGTGCGCGCGGAACGACCCGACGAGGCGCGTGCCCTCGCCGAGCGAGGACGCGCCGGCGACGTGCAGCCGGGCGAGCGCGTCGAGGAGCTGCTCCTCCGGGTGCGTCATCACCCAGCGCAGGTGGTTCTTCTCCGGCGTCTCGCACCAGTACGCGGCGTCGACACCCGACAGCCGGACGGTCGGGATGGCGGCGGCGTTGGCGCGCTCCAGCGACGCGGCGACCTCGGCGCCCGCGTTCTCGGCGTTCTCCACCCAGAACTCGAAGCCGGTGTGCACCACCGGCGCGAAGGGCCCGGCCGGGTCGAGCAGGTCCTGGAGACGCGGACCGTCCGCTTCCGCCCGGCCGGCGGTCACCGGCGTGCCCGGCTCGGCGGTCAGGGCGCGGCGCAGCGTGTCGGCGAGATCGCGGCTGAGGTCGCCGGTGGGGGTGTCGTTCTGCAGGCCGAGCAGCACGGCGCCGCTGTCGCGGCGCAGCGCGGGCCAGGCCATCGGCAGCACGGTGGCGAGGGTGACGGAGGGAACGCCCTCGGGCAGCCCGTCCTTCAGGTGCAGCTCGACGGTGGCGGCGGGCACGAGCTCGCGCAGCGCGACCCAGTCGGCCTCGCCGGGCAGCCCCTCGAACGGGCGCTGCACCAGCTCGACGGAGGCGTGCGAGGCGGCGCGGCCGTGGCAGGCCTTGTAGCGCCGGCCCGACCCGCAGGGGCAGGGCTCCCGGGCGCCGACGACGGGGATCGGCGCGTCGCCGGGCTGCGGCGTGGCGGCCTTGGTCTGGGGGCGGCGCTTCTTGGCCATGGTGTGCGTGTCTCCCGCTCGGTCGGCTCGGTCGGCTCGTTCGTGGCGCGAGCCTAGCGCCCGCCACCGCGGCACCCGCGGGCACCGCGCGGCGGGGACGCGTGGGCTGCGCGGGAGGGAGTACGCGGGACGGGGCGGGGGAGTGAACGGCGCGGCGGGCGGGGTGCCGCCGTGGTGCCGCTGCCGTGGCGCCGTACGCCGGTACGACCGGCTGCCGTACGCCGGTACGGCCGGTGTGCTCGGTGGCCCGTACCGGTCAGGCGGGCTCGTCGAGGTCCCGCAGCTCCCGGAGGCCCGGGACGCCCGGGAGGCCATGGAAGGTGCTCAGGCCGTCCAGTTCGTCCAGGTCGTCCAGCTCGTCCAGGTCGTGGACGGCGGGTGACGGTGCGGTCGGCCGGTGGCGGCCCGGGCGGGCGCCGGCGCGGGTGGGGGGCGCGGAATCGACGCGCGTAGCGAATCCGGTGTGCGCGCAGAGCGCGGCCCACACGGTGACCTCGCCGGAGCCGTCCCGTACGCCCCAGTCCTGGGAGAGCGCGCTGATGATGTTCAGTCCGCGGCCGCCACGCGCGGTGACCGAGGGCGTGGCCGGAAAGGGGCGGGTGGGCCCGCCGCCGTCGGTGACCTCGACGGTGAGCCGACCGCGCTCGTCCACGCGCCAGGCGGCGCGGAACCCGTAGCCGTCACCGTCGCTGCTGCCACCGCTGCCGTTACTACCGCTGCTGCTGCCGCTGCCGTTGCCGCTCTCCCGGCTCAGCGGGCGCCCGTGCCGGTAGGCGTTGCTGAGCAGCTCGGAAAGGATCAGAACGGCGTCGTCGATGACGGCGTCCGGTACCCCGCTGGTGCGCAGATCCTCGCGCATCCGGTGTCTTGCCTCACCCACACCGGCGGGACCATGGGGTACGGCCATGATCGACGACGTGGGCACCTCCTGTGCCACCACCAACGCCACCCCCGAGACCTCCTTTGCCCCACGTCAGGGGATGGATGCCCCAATGGCCTGGACCGGAAACCGGCCAACCCCGACGCGGTGGGGCACTCACGCCGGTCGAATACGTACCGAACGCGCCGGTGTACGCCCTGTCATGTGCACGGTCTCATCGGCGCCCGAGTTGCGTGAGGACGGCCCTGGGGCGGTTGGTGATGATCGCGTCGACGCCGAGCCGGACGCACAGTTCGACGTCCTCGGGTTCGTTCACGGTCCAGACGTGCACCCGGTTCCCGGCCCGGTGGGCGCGGGCGACGTAGTCGGGGTGGTTGCGGACGACGCGGATGCCGGGCCCGGCGATGCCGACGCCCGGCGGCAGCCGGCCGTCGCGGTACCGCGGGCCGAGGAACTGCATCAGGTACACGGTGGGCAGGTCCGGTGCCGCGGCCCGCACCCGGTGCAGCGAACGTGCCGAGAAGCTCATCACCCGTACGGGCGAGGGCTCGTCGGGTGGCGGGTCGGCGAGGCCGAAGCGGCGGAGGAGGACGAGCAGCCGTTCCTCGACGCGGCCCGCCCAGCGGGTGGGGTGCTTGGTCTCGATGGCGAGTTCCACGCGGCGGCCGGAGTCGGAGACGAGCTCCAGGAGCCGTTCGAGGGTGAGCACGGAGGTGCGGTCGTGGTCGGGGGCGCCGCGGTCCGGGTCGCGGTCGGGCGCCTCGGCCTCGTCCGCCGGTGCCTTCCACGAGCCGAAGTCGAGGGCGGCGAGGTCGGCCAGCTCGAGCGTGGAGACGGCGCCGCGGCCGTTGGAGGTGCGGTTCACGCGCCGGTCGTGCACGCAGACCAGGTGTCCGTCGGCGGTGAGCCGCACATCGCACTCCAGCGCGTCGGCCCCGTCCTCGATCGCCTTCCGGTACGCGGCGAGGGTGTGCTCCGGGGCGTCCTCGGAGGCGCCGCGGTGGGCGACGACGTCGAGGTGGTGACGTCCGGGGCGGAAGTCCCCGGCCGGGTGCGCGTAGGTCACCGCGTTATGGTGCCACCGGCTGGCACAATCGCGCATGGGGCCTTTTCTTCGGGGTCTTCAGGGTTTGTCCCGGGAACCCCGGCAGACACAGGCTCCGCTTACGGCGGTCTGACGCGGCATGGGAAAGGCTGGCGGCAGAGTGCCGCGGCCGTGGCCGGATCCCGCCGCGACCACCTGAATGACGTGTACCTGATTGAGGAGACAACTGTGAGCACCGAGAACGAGGGCGCCGCCGTTCCGTCCGCGGCAGGGCCGCGGACGGAGTCTCCGACGTCTCCCCAGGTGCCGCCGGTCCCGCCGGAGGCACCGGCGGTGGGCCCGTCGCTGGACAAGGCACCCGCGCAGACCCCCGCGGACACCGCGGGGCAGGCCGGGAACGTACCGCCGCAGGACCCGGCGCAGCACCAGGCACAGCAGCCCCCGGCCCAGCCGGCAGGCCCCCAGCCCCCCAACCCCGGCTGGTACGGCGCCCCGCCGGCCGCCACCGGTGGGGGCGCCGGCGGCGTGCCGCCGTACGCGGGCGGGGGACCGTGGGGCGTGCCGCCCATGGCGCCGCCGCCGCGCCGCAAGGGCGTGGGCGGACTGGTGGCGGCGGTGGTCGCCGCGGCGCTGATCGCGGGCGGTGTGGGCGGTGGCGTGGGCTACTGGGCCGCGGAGCGCAGCGGCGAGAGCTCGACGACGATCTCGTCGTCGGCCGACCCGAAGACGGAGAGCCGGGTGCCCGGCTCGGTCGCCGACATCGCCAACAAGGCGCTGCCGAGCGTGGTGACGATCGAGGCGCAGAGCGGCAACGGCGAGGGCGGCACGGGCACGGGCTTCGTGTACGACAAGCAGGGCCACATCCTCACCAACAACCACGTGGTGGCGTCGGCGGCGGAGAGCGGCAAGCTGTCGGTGACGTTCTCCGACGGCAAGCAGTACGCGGCCGAGGTGGTGGGCCGGGCACAGGGCTACGACGTGGCGGTGATCAAGCTGCGCGACCCGGCGGGGGCGAAGCTGAACCCGCTGCCGCTGGGCGACTCCGGCAAGGTGGCGGTGGGCGACGCGACGGTCGCGATCGGCGCGCCGTTCGGCCTGTCGGGGACGGTCACGACGGGCATCGTCAGCGCGAAGAAGCGGCCGGTCGCGTCCAGCGACGGGGGCGGCGGCGGGCAGGCGTCGTACATGAGCGCGCTGCAGACGGACGCGTCGATCAACCCGGGCAACTCGGGCGGCCCGCTGCTGAACGCGCAGGGCGCGGTGATCGGCGTGAACTCGGCGATCCAGTCGGCGGGCAACGGCGGCGGCTTCGGCGGCCAGGGCCAGGCGGGCAGCATCGGCCTGGGCTTCGCCATCCCGATCAACCAGGCGAAGCGGGTCGCGGAGCAGCTGATCCGGGACCGTACGCCCATCTACCCGGTGATCGGGGCGGTGGTGAACATGAAGGACGCGGCGAACGGCGCGGTGATCGCCCCGTCGGGCACCAACGGCGCTCCGTCGGTGACCGCGGGCGGCCCGGCCGACAAGGCCGGCCTGAAGCCGGGCGACGTGATCACGAAGCTGGACGACACCCTGATCGACAGCGGCCCGACCCTGATCAGCGAGATCTGGACGCACCGCCCCGGCGACAAGGTCACGCTCACCTACACCCGCGACGGCAAGCAGACGACGACGGACATCGTCCTGGGCGAACGCCGGGGCGACAACTGACCGCCACACCGCCCCGCCCACCCGGTAGTCTGTCCCCGCGCCGCCGACGAGGCGACGCGGGGAGGCTTGCCCGAGCGGCCTAAGGGAACGGTCTTGAAAACCGTCGTGGCAGCGATGTCACCGAGGGTTCAAATCCCTCAGCCTCCGCCCACGCAGCGAAGGCGCTGTTCAGAAGGGGTGTCCGGTGGTTCCGGCACCCCTTCCCGCTTTGGATCTGTCTCAGTCCGGCTCACTGAATCCCGGTGTTGACCAGGGCGTGCGGGCCAGCGGCGGGCCGGGTGGTCCGCCGGCTTCCGCGAGTGCGCGGTCGACGAGGGCATTGGTGACCTGCTGGGCGCCGCGGAGGATCTTCGCGTAGAAGCGGTACAGCACCGCCACGCTGTGCCCGGCACGCCGGGCAACCTCGACAGGGTTCGCGCCCGCCATGATCAGGAATGAGATTCCGGCGTGGCGCAGTGAGTACGGGACCTCCGCGAGAGGTGTATCCGCGTCTTCTGGCGCCAGGACCATTTCCCGGGCGTCGCTCCAGAGCCCGCAGTACTCGTTGGAGGTCACCCGGCCGCCCCCCACCGCCCAGAAAAGACGGCCGTCCGGTGCGGTGCCGTGACCCCTGATGTGTTCGCGCACCATGCGCACAAACACCGGCGGGATGGGTGACGACCGGACCGAGTTCCGGGCCCTGTGCTTCAGGCCGCGCTCGTCGTGCGTCTTGCCGCCGTCGGTCCAGCCGGAACCGACTTCGGCATGACTTTCGGAGACGAGAACCTCACCCCATGGCTGCGTGCCGTCTTCCAGCTCATCGGGCAGGTAGAAGTCCGTGTCCTTCAGAGCTGCTGCCTCGCCCGGCCGCGTGAGGGCGTAGTAGATGCTGGCGAAAAAGACCTTGAGGTGTTCGCCGCGCGGTCCGAGGCGCCCCACCGCTTCGATCAGTTCCTGTGAGAGCTGCTGGTCGGGTACGTAGCGGAAGTCGACCTCGTCGTCGGTCTTGGGCGGCTCCCAGTCGATTTTCGACAGGGGGTTGACCGTGAGCAGCTCCCGTTCGATTGCGTACCGCACGGCGTTGCTGAGCACGCTGTGCCGACGCCTGATCGTGTTGTCCGCCGCCGTTGTGCCGTCGAGTTTCACGGACAAGGCGTCCAGGGCGGGGCGGAGATTGCGGGGCCTCATGGCCTCGTCCACCTTGAGCGAGTTCCGGGTGAACCAGGCCAGCGTTGCGGTGACCTCCTCGGGAGGGGTCTCCGCGTCCTTCCGGGCGAGAAGCTTGCCCTGCTCGTTCCGCACCATGCGGAACGCCCAGTCCCGGAGCGCCTTCCGGGCCAGCGCCGCGGCAGGCGCACCGCGGTCGGAGGAGACCAGTACCGGCGTGACGATGCACAGCGACTCGGCGATGCCGGCGCGGTGCTTGGCCGAACTCTTCGGCCACTTCATCAGGGCGTACGCGCACGCGTGCTGGTACCAGCTCGGCATCTGGACGTCGATCAGCTCGGACTCAGGCAGGCCGGTCTCGATGTCGAACGGTTGGCGCTTGCGCAGAGCGGTCAGCAGCTCGGCTCGTCGGCCGTCGGCCTGTTCGAAGGTGAGGTAGCTCTTGGAGTGCGACTTGGTGGCTGTCCGCCATCGGAGTTCGAATGGCTTCCGGCGCCCTTTCCGCTCACGGATGCTCCAGAACTCGACGTCGTAAGTCAGCAAACCGGCCCCTCTTCGTGCCCGGTGAGCCACTGGTCAACGTCGGTCCGGCGGAAGCGCAGGTGACCGTTGGGAAGCCTGATGCACTTCGGGGCCTTCCCGCGGGCACGCATGCGATAGAAAGCGGCGCGGGACATGCCCAGCTCCTCCAGGACGTCGGCGAGCTTGAGGTGAGGTTCGCGGCGGGGGCTGGACATGGGCCTACTCCTCTCCGGTGGTCGGGTCGCAGCACGGGTGCGTGGTCTCGCCGGTGGCGATCAGGAGGTCGGCGAGCGGGGTGGCGCAGACGGTGCACAGGCGGGGTTCGGGGGTGGTGGCATCCGAGAGGTGCTGCATTTCAGCGCCCGGAGCGCCCGCAGCACCCGGTGAGGGGTGTTCGCCCAGGTCGGGAGGGGTGTGCCTTGCGGGTGCTGTGGACGGCGCAGCGCCCGGTGCAGCACCCGCAGCGCCCGGCGTGGTGGCGGGAGTGGGGTGCTCGCGGGTGCTGCGGGTGCTCGTGCGGGTGCTAGGGCCTGAGCCAGCGCCCGCACGTTCTTGCTGGTCAGTGTGGGTTTCGGGTGCTGCGGGCGCTCCGGGTGCTGTGTTGCAGGTGTTCTCTGCCGATGTGAGGCAGTAGAGGCGAGAGCGGTTGCCGTTCGACTGGCGCTTGGAGTCGTCGACGTTGATCCCTACGGTGCGCAGGGCCGGCGCAAGGCGCTTGAGGTGGCCGGCAGCGCGGGTCGGGTCCTTCGGCCACTTCTTCGGGAGCTTCTCCGGCGTGGTGACCGATTCGAGCAGCTGGGCGGCCGTGACGGTGATGCCCTCCGGGCCGGCGGCGCGGACCAGGTCGACGACGGCCTGGGCGAACGGTTCGCCGTCGAGGACGTCGGCGACCGCGTCGGCCGCCGTGGCCCGGTAGGAGTCGAGGGTGTTCCAGCCGGTGACGTGGTCGACGGCGGCCAGGACGCGGGCGAAGTCGGCCATGCGGGGGCGTTCGGTGAGCTGGACGTCCGGCAGGGCCTTGAGGACCTGGGCGAGGAGGTCGAAGAGGCTGGCGAGGATGGCCGGGTGGGCGTCGGCGTACGCCCGGTCGAGTTCGGCCTCTTCGCGGCGCTTGTGGTCGGGGATGAGCTGCAGCTCGATGGTCAGCAGCCGTTCGGCCAGGTCGCCGGCCAAGGCTCCGGCGTCGATGGTGGTCATCGCCAGGACGCGCCGGAACTCCAGGACCACGACGTCGTCGTCGGTGTAGAGGGCCCGGTCGACGATGCCGTCGCCGGTGACCGCGCGGCACAGGGCGTCGGAGAGCCAGGCGGGGATGATCGAGACGTTGTCCAGGCAGATGCCCCAGGAGTTGAACGCCTGAACGGCCCACGACTTCAGGTCGCGCGGCGCGGTGCGCTTCGGGGCGCCGGAGGGGTCGATGATGCCGATGACCATCTGGGCGCCCTTGGACTTGCCGGTGCCCTGCTCGCCGCGGAAGGCGAGGATCGGGTGGGGCAGGTCGGGGATGAACGCGGCGACGAGCCAGGCGGCCAGGAGGCGGAAGCCGTCGTCGGTGGTGTTGAGCAGCCCCCGGAGCTGGGCCAGGCCGTCGCCGTCCCGGACGGGTTCGGGGAGCGGCTTCATGGCGCCGGAACGGCGGAAGACGACGGGGGACGCGGGCAGGCGCTGCCAGCCGTCGGGGCCGATGGCGATGCAGCGGCCGTCGGTGGTGCCCAGGTCGACGATGATGCGGTCGTCGTGCCGGGCGACGCGTAAGTGGGGTGTGCGGGGCTCGGCCATGGCGGCGACTCCTTCCAGGACGGTCATGGCGTCGGCGAGAGCCGATTGGGAGGGGACGGTGCCGTCGTTGGTGTCGGCGAAGATGCGGGCGAGCTGCGAGCGCAGGCCGGCCTTCCCGCGGAGGGGCAGGGCGATGTTGGGGCCGTCGACGGTGATGCCGTAGGGGCGGCCGTCGTCGGACATGAACAGCTCGTAGCGCTCGCGTGCCAGGGCGGCGAGTTGCGATGCCTGGGACGGGCCTTTCTTGTCGGGGTCGACGCCGTGGTCCTGCAGAAGGCGGCGGGCCAGGTCGTCCGTGCTGGCGGTGCGGTCGTGCTCGCTGGTCACCTGCTGCTCCGGCGGGTGCGGCGGGCGGCGGAGGCGACGGTGGCCAGGGCTTCTCGTTCGGGCAGGCCGACGTGGACGGCGGCGTCCACGAGCGCGGCGGCGATGCCGTCGGCGTCCGGGCCGCCGGTCTCGTACGCGCGGCAGGCGGCCCAGTACAAGCGATCGTTGCGGCCGGTGCCGTCCTTGCCCGCGGGAGTCGCGTCCAGGACGAACCGGATCAGGCCCGTTGCCGTACGGCCGGACGTCCCGGCCGTACGGCCCGGTCGGCTCAGGGGACGCGGCGTCGGGGGAAGGACCAGGTGTAGCAGCTGCTCGGGTACGGGCGCGGCGGGCAGGCCCGGCGAGTCGGCGGCCAGGGCGTAGCGGCCGGCCGTGGTCAGGGAGCCGGGGCCGACGAGGTAGCCGCCAGGGCCGCGGATGTCGATGCCGGGGGCGATCCTGCCCACGGAGTTCGGGATGCGGGCGTCGGCGGGGCTGGAGAACCAGCGGTGTTGCCCGCCGCTGGGAGTCAGCACCGTGACCGTGTCCGGGATCTCGAAGCCGTGCAGGCGCGCCAGGCCCGCGAGGGCGGCGGGGCCGTCCTGGCCGTGCTTCACGTCGAGGTCGACGCCGACGAGGTGGTGCGGCGGCCGGCCACAGGCGATGCCGTAGCCGGTGGCCCAGGGCGCCGCCTCGAACAGGGCTCGGACGGCGTCCGGGTCGGTGGTGGCGTCGTGCACGCCGTGGCCGAGGTGGCCGCACTCGCCCCGGCACGGCTGGGGCTTGGGTTCGTCTCGGTGCGGTGAGCGGACGGCGGGGAGCTTGGTCCGGGACAGGGGGATGACGGCCAGGCCGTGTGTGGTGGCAGTGAGGGCGCTCCGCAGGGCCTGGGCGTGAGCGCTGGAGGAGTGGTCCGGTGCTGTCGGGTGCATGGGAGTGGTTCTCCGGGCGGACGCAGATGGGCTGTCAGGGGTGTCAGGCCGGCGGCGTCGGACGCGTCTGACGGGGGTCGCGGGCGCGCGTGACCCGCGTATTGGGGCTCGTGGCTGTCAGGCCCGTCTGACGCGTCTGACGCGTCAGGTCTGTCAGGCGGCCCGGTCCTCGTCGTCGTGGTCGCGCACGATGCGGTACTCGCCCGTCTCCCCCGTCTCCTCCAGACGGCCGGCCATGATGAAGGCGGCGACCTGACCGGAGACCCACGAGCGGGAGCGGCCGTGGCGGTCGCAGTGCTCCATGAAGTCGGCGGGGCGGACGATGGTGCGGCCCTCGGCCTCGAACTCGTCGAGGATGTCCTCCATGACCTGGCGGGCCTGCGCGGGCGAGACGCGGTGGCGGGGCTTCTCCGGCGGACGCTCGGCGAACTGCACGACGTGGGTGGCCGAGGGGAGTTCGCGCTCCGGGTCGACGTCCTGGTCGTCGTCGTAGTCCTCGTAGTTCTCCCCGAGGTTGTCGTCCTCGTGGTCGTCGAACTGTTCCTCGTGCTCTTGGTCGTGCAGCGCATGGCGGCGGTGGCTCACGGTGTCCTCCTTCTGCGAGTCGTGGGCAGGGGCGGCGCCGGGCATGGGGTGGCGGGTGCGCTGGGTGAAGTGGCGGCCGGCGGCGCGCTTGGCGGCCTCCGCGGTGACGGGGTCGAGGGTGGCTCGGGTCTCGGCGAAGGTGAAAACGATCCAGTCCAGGTATTCGCGCGGGGTGAGGTAGGAGCGGGCGGGGGTGGCCCAGAAGGTCTCGGGGATGCCGTTGGCGACGAGGTAGCAGTAGCCGGGCCTCTTGTCCTTCCACAGGTGCGGGGCGGCGCCTGCGTCGAGGACCTCGTCGTCGAGGGCGAACCCGGCGTCGCGCTCGTTGCGTACGCCGTAGACCCACGAGGAGCCGAGGGAGGCGCGGGTGTCGGTGGAGACCTGGTTGCCCGAGGCGCGTTGCATCGAGACGACCAGCGTTATGCCGGCGGAGCGCGCTTCCTGGGCGATGCCGGTGAAGACGTCCTCGTCGGTCTCCCGGATGGTTTTGGCCGCTTCCTCGAACCAGCACAGCAGGTACGGCATGCCGGGCGAGCCGTCGGCCTGGGTCTGCGCGCACTCGGGGACCCACTGCTTGTAGCCGTACTTGGCCAGCCACCGGGTACGGGCGGGGATCGCGGCCTTGATGGCAGCGATCATCGCCTCGGTGGACTTCATGTCCAGGGCCGCCCAGTCGACGGCGGGCAGCAGCGGGCCGAGCGTCTGATCGGCCTTGGCGGGGTCCGATGCCCACACCACGGCATCGCGGCGCGAGAGGACCTCGGCCAGGGCGGAGAGGCCGCCCTCGGACTTGCCGGAGCCGGTCATTCCCATGATCAGAAGGTGCATGGCGTTGCGGCCGGCTTCCGGGTCGCCGGGGAAGTAGAGCACGGCGTCCGTGCCGTCCTCGTAGAGGCCGACGTGGACGGGGTCGGCGATGCTGCCGCCGGGGTGGGACGGGCCCGGGTAGGGGATGGTGTTCTTGAGCAGGTCGTGCGGGACGATCGTGAGCTGGGCGCGGGACGCGGAGTCGGGGTCGGGGGTGACGCGCACGGCGTTCTTCGGGACGTCGAGGGCGCTGGCCAGCAGCGGCGTTGTCTTGCTGACATCGTCGGCGGTGAGTTCGCCGCGCGGCAGCTGCAGGTCGAAGGTCGCCTTGTTGGGTGCGACGCTGCTACGGGTGATCTGGGCTTTGGCCAGGCCGACCTTCTCCAGTAGACCGCCGTCGGCACCGCCCGTGGCCTCGGGGTTGCGGCGCAGGATCTGGCGGATGTTCCAGGACAGGGCCAGTGCCGGTGCGCCCATGAAGTACAGCCCGCCGAGAGGGCCGGCGTCCGGGCCTGCGATGGCGGCCGCGGTGAACCAGCTGGAGCCCGCGGCGACGGTGATTGCGGAGTGCAGGCGGCGTTGTGCGGTGGTGGCCTTGCCCATCCACCAGGTGACGCCGGCCAGGGCGACGGAGGTGAGGGTGAGGCCGGCCGTGGCGGCGGCGCTGTTGCCCCAGTAGTGGTGGGCGGGCAGGGAGGCCAGGCCGGTCCCGGCTCCCACCAGCCACGGGGGCAGGTGCGGCTTGACGCGGTGGGACAGGTACTCGCGGACACCGCCCGCGCCGGCGGGGGCGCGGAGCTGTTCCTCGTGGACCTGGTCGGGGGTGAGCTGGGACACGGCCGTGTGCCTCCTTCACGTACGCGGTGGATCAGCCGTTGAAGTCGAACCGGCGGGTCGGGCGCTGACGGGAGCGGTAGGGGGCGAGTTCGGGGGCGAACTCGCGCTGGAAGGCGGCGTAGGTCGCGGCCACGTTCTTGGCGGTGTCGCGAGCGTCCTCGGCGGCCTGCTTGAGCCGCTTGGCCACACGCCGGGCCCGCATGCGCGAGCCGAAGGCGCGGCCGTCCGGGTCGGGAATCTCCTTCAGGACGGAGTGCAGGACCTCTGAAGCGCCGGCCAGCTCGAACGACAGCTGGAGGAAAATGCCGCGGGCCGTCTCGCAGTAGTTGCGGATGTCGACATTGCTGAAGAACTCCGGGTCGGCGAGGGGGCTGTGGCCGTCGCTCCCGCCGCGTCCGTCGCGGCGGAAGAACCCCGAGGCGCTGTTGCCGCCTCCGCCGCCACCGCCGGTCCCGCGGTTGCCGTTGCCCTGGCCGCCGACGTGGAAGTGGTACTCGCGGGTGCGGTTGCTGGTGCGGTAGCGGGCGCCCCCGTTGTTGGTGCCGCGGGCCGAGCCGTTGCCGGCGCCGGGGGTGCCGGGGCCGAAGCCGTATCCGTTGGGCGGGGTCGTCATCGGGCGGACTCCTTCTCGGTCGGGTACTCGGTCTCGTTCGCGGGCAGGTCAGCGGTGCGGGTGGCGCGGCGCAGGTGCCGGGCGACGTGCGCGGCGAGGAGGAGCAGCAGCCACAGCCACGGCAGCGGGTTGGTCAGCGGGCCGAAGGCCACCGACGCCGCTGCCCAGCCACCGGCCGTCAGTACGGCCGCGGCCAGGGCGACGCGCCAGGTGCGTACACGCCTGTGAGGGGTGGGCCGCCGGAGCGTGGCCCAGACCAGCCAGCCGGGCCCGGCCATGGCGAGGGCGGCCAGCGGCAGCCACAGGCCCGGGGCCTGGGCGTGAGCGACGGCAGCGGCCACCAGGGCGGCGACGGCGACGGCGGTCGGCACGAACGCCCGGCGGCGCTTCCACGCCGCGCGTCCGATCGCGGCCGTGAGGCGCTGGCCCCAGGTGAGCTGTTCGGGGACGACGACCACGACGGGGGTCTGGTGACGGCCGCGACGCTGTTTGGGGACCTTGGGGATGCGGACGGTGGTCGTCTCGCGCGGGAAGAGCGTCATCGGTCGTGCCCTCCGCGGGCCGGGCGGCGGCGGACGCCGGTGCCCGGCCGTCCGATGCGCCGGCCGTTGACGGTGGCGTACACGTCGCAGCTCATCGCGGGCTGCCAGCGGTGGCCGAGCCGCTTGGCCCTGTACATGGCCTCGTCGGCGCCGCGCAGCAACTCGGGGAGCCTGGCCCCGGGCCGGTGGCTCCGCCGGCAGATGCCGATCGAACCGCTCGGGTGGATGGTGACGGTGCCGGTGTCGATGGCGTCCGACAGCTTCGGCCACAGGCCGTACGTCAGTTCGATCTGAGGGTCGGTGTCAGGGGCGAGCCGTATGACGGCGGCGAACTCGTCGCCACCGAGGCGGCCGGCGAACCCGTGCCGGTCGGCGCACCAGACGTCGAGCCGATGGCCGACGGCGGCGAGGACCTGGTCCCCGGCGAAGTGGCCGTAGGTGTCGTTGATGTCCTTGAAGCCGTCCAGGTCGAGCAGCAGGACGGCCGCGTGCGGGTGCTTGACAGCCCGGTTGGCGCGGCTGGTGAAGGCGGCGCGGCTCATCAGCCCGGTCAGCGGATCCGTCCGGGCGGTACGCAGGCGGCGGGCGAGGAACAGGGCGTGGGCCGCCCACCCCGCCACCGGGGCGGCGATGGGCACGGCCTGCAGCAGGGGCGTCATGAGGCTTCTTCCTCCATCTCCGGGAGTTCGTGGTCGTCGGTGCCGGTGCCGTTGCTCGATTTCGTGAGGGACACCACGGGTGCGGGGCCGGCGGGGATGGGAGCTGCACGATCCGCGGTGGGCTCCGGTGCGGCGGCCAGGCGGGGCGCGCGGTAGGCGGCGTCACGGATGCGGGCGGCGCGGCCGGTGCCGATGCCGTACGTCTTCATGAGCCAGGTCGCCGAGGCATCGCCGCCTTCGGCGATGCGCTGCCGGGCGGCGCCGATGAGCTCGTCGTCGGACATGCCCTTCGGCAGGGCCCGCCGCTGCTTGCTGCCGGTGGCGGCACGGCGGGGCTGCCGCGGCTTGGCCGCGCCGTCGACGGCAGGGGGGTGACCCGGTAGAGCCGGTAGGGCCGCCGCCTCGGCGAGTTCGACAGGCTGCTGCTGTGGTGCGGTGGCGGTGTCGGCGACAGGGCCGCGGGGGGAATCGTCGACGGGGCTGTCGGTAGGGGGCAGGGTGCTGAGGTGCCCCATGTGGACCAGCAGGCCGAGGGTCACCGGCGGGATGGCGGAGACCGCCACGATGAGCGGCCAGGACACCGTGATGACGCCCGCCGAGGCGGCGTGATCGACGGCGTTGCCGGCCACCGAGAGCGCGATGCCGCCGATGGCGTTGGCCTTGGCCCAGGCACGGGCCTGGCGGTTGCGGGTGGCGCGGCCGAGCCACAGGCGTACGGCCGTCATGGCGTAGGCGTCGACGGTGAGCGGCAGCAACCAGGACAGCCACGACCACCAGCCGGTACGTACGGCCAGGTCCTGCAGGGCGGCGTACGAGGAAGCGGCGGCGGCCAGGCCGACCGCGCCCATGCCGACGTACAGCAGCCAGTCCCTGCGGGTGTCCCCGGCGGCTCCCGTTCCGGTACCGGTCCTGGTCCCGGTCTCCGGGATGGTCGACGCGCTCATTGCAGCGCCTCGGACAGGGCGTTGATCGCGGTGGTGGCGACGGTGGTGACGGCCTTGCGGGTGCCGTTCGCGAAGCCGGTGCCGGTGAGGAACAGGCCGATCAGCAGGCCGACGATGAGCGTCGACCAGCGGTGCCCGACCCACACGCACAGCGCGATGCCGACCGTGATCAGCAGCAGGGTCAGGGACACGGTCACCACCGGCGCGGACGCCGCGGCGAGAGTGACCAGGGGCGGGGAGAACATCGGCGAAGCCTCCGTCTCAGGCGGGAGGGAAGCAGGAAGGGAAGGGGCCCGCCCGGTATGCGGGCAGCGAGGACTCGGCGGCATGCCGGGCGGGCGGAGCGGCCGGCGCTACCGGCCGTGTTCGCGCTCGTGGAGGGACGCGACCAGGTCGATCAGCGCCGGGTCGGTGGCGTAGCCGGCGTAGGAGCCGTCGGCGTGCCAGACGTGCCAGCGGGGGGTGATCCATCCGGGGATGAAGACGCCCACGGCCAGGTACCGACGGGTGCGGATCACCGGGTCGACGATGGTGACGGTCGAGGGGAGCGGCTCGGTCATCGTGCTCACCCCTCGTCCTGCGAGAGGGGAACGCCCAGTTCCTCGCAGTTGGACGTGCGCTGCAGGTCGTCGAGGACGAAGGCGAGGTCGTACTCGCTGTCGACGAGCACCTCCACGTACTTGCCGCACGGGCACGGGCAGAGGAGGAACAGCTCGTCCGGCGGGCCGTCGAGGCCCCTTTCGGTGACGCGCAGGAGGAAGAGGCCGGCGCCGAGAGGGGCCACGGCCATGGCCGGTCCCTCGCTGCCGCTCGGGTAGCCGGTCCAGGAGCCGGCCGTCAGGACCCGGGCGAGCGTGTTCGGGAAGTCGCGGGCCACGCACGCGGCGGCACGCGCCACGACGTCCCTGCGCTCCTGGACCTCGCGCTGCTTGCGCTCGTACGCCCAGGCCGCTTCGACCTGCTGCTGGTACTCGGCGGCCAGCGCGAGCAGGGCGGGCAGGTGGTGGTCGGCCTTGCTGGCGGTGATCAGGCGGTCGGTCATGTCAGGCCGCCTTCCGGTTGTCGGCGACGGCGTCGAGCCAGCTGTCGAGACTCGTGTCGGACGACGTGCCCCAGCAGTTCCCCTTCTGCAGGCCGAGGAAGCCGGGCGCGGTGACGACGATGACGTTCTTCTGGCCGCAGCGCCGGACGAAGACCGGCTCGTCGAACACCGTCCACCGGTGCATGAGTGCCGGGTCGAGCTCGATCGGCTCGGCGGTCAGGGGGCGGGTGAGGTGTTCCCTGACGACCTTCCTCCAGTCGAGGAAGGCGGCAGCCGTGCAGGCGTTGACGATCCCTTGCCGGTGTTCGGCCGTCACCCACAGCGCCTCGTCATCGTCGGTGCGCCACAGGTCGAGTTCGACCTCGTCGTCGTAGCCGACGGCGTTGACGAAGTTGGCCAGGAAGGCGACCTCGTGACGGTCGACAAAAGCGGACCAGGACTCTGCCGATTCACGGGCGGAGGCCCGGCCGATGGCCATCGTCTGCAGGTCGGAGGCCACGGCGTACAGGTGCTCGCCGTCGAAGTCGAGCAGCATGCCGTCGAGGCCGATCGTCCCGGTCACGTGGGGAAGTACGCGGGTCACGGCCTGGCGGAGACCGGTGACGCGGATCTGGGTCGAGTCGGTCATCGTGTGGTCCCTTCGGGGGCGCCGTCGTGCGGCACGTACGGCCATGGGGCGTCGACGTGGGCGTGAGGGTCGGTGCGGCGCAGGTAGGTCTGCAGGCTGGCGGCCTGTTCCGCCGCCCGCTCGACCTGCAGCGCGTGCAGGGTGTGGGGCTGCATGGCGCCGAGGCGCGGGTAGGCGCGGCCGAGGCGCCAGGCCAGACGGGCGGCGGCCACGGCATCGGCGGACGGCGAGTGCGGTCCGTCGTGTTGCACGTGCCAGTGCGCGCACAGGTCGGGAAGCTTGCGGGAACCGCGGCGGTACCGCTGGACCTGCTTGTCGATGACCAGCGGGTCTATGACCGGCGCCAGTTCGCGCCCCGGGAGGTGGTCGACGAGCGGCACCAAGTCGTGCCGGCGGCACTCGCGGTCGAGGATCGTCAGGTCGAAGCGGGCGTTGAAGACGACCAGCGGGTGCCCGGCGACCAGCAGGGCCACCAGCAGCGCGGTCATCTCGGCGATCGCCTCCGCCGCCACGCGCCCCTCCAACTGGGCGCGCTCGGTAGTGATGCCGTGCACGGCGGTGGCTTGCGCCGGGATCACCACGCCGGGGTTGATCAGCCAGTCGGTCACCTTGGTGTCCTGGCCGCCGCCGACCTCGACGACGGCAGCCGCGACGATGCGGTCGGAGTTCCAGTCGGTGCCGGTCGTCTCGGTGTCGAAGGCGACGAGACGACTGTCCGGCCAGATGGTGACGCTCACTGGACCACCTCCAGGGCAACGGCGGGGAGGCAGATGTGCGTACGGGTGGCCCGACGGCCGGCGTGCTGCTTGCGGTAGTGGCAGCGCCAGCCGCAGACGCGGCAGCGGGTGCGGGCGCTCACGCGATCCGCCTCCCCACCAGCGGCGTGTCGGCGGCCGCGAGCGCGTCGAGCGCCTGGTCCGTGAGCTGGGGCGCGTACTCCGGCAGCGCGCCGAGGCGGTCGAGGGTGTCGATGAGCAGGGACAGCGGCTCCGTGTCGCCGTCCCAGTACGCCGTCACGGCCGAGCGCGCGGCGCCCAGGAGCTCGTCGTGGGCGCGCTGCAGCGCGGCGATGCGGCGGCGCGGGTCGGTCCTGGTCATGGGTCGCAACCTCCGTGAAGTCGAGGTCGAGGGCGCCGCCGGGCCCGGGCAGCACGAACCAGCGGTCAGAGCCCAGCAGCGAGAGGAGGAGAAGAGAGAGCGCAGGTCAGCGGCGTCGGACGGGCCGCGGCGCCTGCGAACCGTTGAGGATCGAGCGCAGGACGACAGCCACCACCGTCAGCGAGAGCGCGGCCACCGCCACCGACGCCGCCACCACGGCGACCGACAGCAGCAGCGCGACCAGGACGACGCCGACCACGAGCACACCGCCGGCGCCCACGGCCACGGCCGCGCCGGGCGAGAGGCGGCCCACCTCGCGGGGGCGAGCCGGGCCACCGTCGCAGCGGCAGACCGCGCAGTGGTGCCCGTAGCCGTGCGGCGGGGGCGGCGGGGCCGGGAAGAGCTGGTTGCCGAACGCGTCGAACACGGCCGGGGTCGTGACGCGCTCACCCGGCGGCGGGAAGAAGCCCTTCACGCTGTTCATGCCGCGGCCTCCCTACCCTGCAACCGGCGCTCGCGCTCGTTCGCGGTGAGGCCGCCGAAGACGCCGTACCGCTCGCGGTTGTCGAGCGCCTGGCGCAGGCAGGCGTCGATGACCGGGCAGCGGTTGCAGATCTCCTTGGCGTGCGCGATGGCCGCCGCGGACTCCTCGAAGAACAGGTCGGCGTCCGGGCCGCGGCAGAGCGCTCCGTCGACGACCGCCAGGTCGACGCCGGCCACCGGGGGACCGCCGGGCCGCCGCTTGCGCGGCGACGTCCAGGGCCCCTTGACCACCCGCAGGTGCGGACGGACCGTGCCGCGGATCGTGGGTGCCTGGGCG
Source organism: Streptomyces mashuensis (assembly GCF_014654785.1). Taxonomy (GTDB): domain Bacteria; phylum Actinomycetota; class Actinomycetes; order Streptomycetales; family Streptomycetaceae; genus Streptomyces; species Streptomyces mashuensis. The sequence goes on along the minus strand of NZ_BNBD01000004.1, from coordinate 94,002 downwards.
CGCCTCACCGCAGCACCCCCGCACGCTCGACGCGGGCCAGCGGCGAGAACTCGTTCCCGCACCAGCCGCACACCTCCCGCGCCGCCGTACGGCACCGCGAGACGCGGACCGAGCGGTTGCAGCGCGGGCACGAGGCCGACCGGCACAGCGGCCGCCGGTCGTAGCTGGGAACGGCCGGCATCACGCCACCCCCCAGGCGACGCGGACCGGGTCGGTGGCCATGGTCACGGCCGCGAACACCGTGACGCACAGGCCCTGCGCCTGCCCTCGGGCCTCGAAGTGCCAGTTCCCGTCACTCATGGGCCGCAGCTGCGTGGTCACGCCCATGACGGCGGCCACCCGGGCCACGGCCGGGAAGAGGACGTGGGAGGGCAGGAACGAGAACTGGACGAGGACGTCGCCGGTGTGGACCGTCACCGACGGCGACGGCAGACCGGGGATGGACTCCAGAAACCCCGCCACCTTCCGCAAGGTCAACGACAGCTCGTCGGCCGACGGCACGACGGCGGTCTTACGGGTGGGCAGGGGCGTACGCTGGTCGAGCATCAGTGCTCCTAAGCCAGGACTGATGTGGGAGGCCCCGCCGGGGGCCGGACGGTGTGCCAGCACCTCCGGAACCGACACGGCGGGGCTTTCGCATGTCTCCCAGCGAGCGAGACATGTACTACATGTATCTCACTGTGGGTGCGTGCGGACGCGGGCGTCAAGCCCTGTGCCGGTGCTGGTTTCGAAGAGGTTGCCGTCTTGCTCGATGACGAGCATCCCGCGGTCGAACGCGACAAGTTACCGATGCTATGGACGAGTTGGGGGACGTCTCAGTACCGTTCAAGTCGTCCCAGGACGTCCCGCGCCGAGGGAGTGCGGCATGGCGAACGAGCGTCTCCGCAGCGCGATCGTCGCGCGCGGCCTGACCGTCGACCAGGTGGCTGCCGAGATCGGGGTCGACCCGAAGACGGTCGACCGATGGATCGGCAACGAGAACAGGAAGCCCTACCGGCGTTCGCAGTACGCCCTGGCGAACCTGCTGAAGCGAGACGTGTCGTACCTGTGGCCGGAAGAACGGACCGCCGGCGAGGTGCGTGAGGCCGGGCAGGCGGAGCTGGTCCGGCTGTACCCCCACCGGGCCGTCGTCCCACGGGAGTTCTGGCCGGAGCTGTACGCCAAGGCCACGCGCTCGTTCGACGTCCTCGCCTACTCCGGCTTCTGGCTGAGCGAGGACCCGGCGTTCTTCAAGGTCGTCCGCGAGAAGTCGGCCGACGGCGTGCCCATTCGCTTCATGCTGGGCGACCCGGAATGCGCGGCCGTCGCTCAGCGCGGCGAGGACGAGGGCATCGGCGTCGGCATGGCGAGCAAGGTCCGGAACGCGCTGATCAACTACGCCCCGCTGTTCGGCTTACCCGGCGTCGAGTTCCGGCTGCACTGCACCACCCTGTACAACTCGCTCTACCGAGCCGACGACGAACTGCTGGCCAACGGGCACATCTACGGCGTCGGCGCCTACCTCGCGCCCGTGTTGCACCTGGTCCGAGTGCCGGGCGGCGAGCTGTTCGACTCGTACGCTGAGAGCATCGAACGCGTTTGGCAGGGGGCGCGCACCATTCGCAGCCCCCACGAGCTAGGAGCGGCGGCATGAGTCGGACCGACTACTTCAACGACCCCAAAGCACCGGCGGCCAACTCCGTTGTCCCGTCGGTCACCGCGGTGGTGCGCAACGAGGCCGGCGAACTGCTGCTGATCCACAAGACGGACAACGACCTGTGGGCCCTGCCGGGCGGCGGCCACGAGATCGGCGAGTCCATCGCGGACACCGTGGTGCGCGAGGTCGAGGAGGAGACCGGCATTCGCGTCGAGGTCCTGGAGGTGAGCGGCCTCTACACGGACCCGGGGCACGTCATGGCGTACGACGACGGCGAAGTCCGTCAGCAGTTCTCGATCTGCTTCCGCGCCCGGCCGGTGGGCGGTGAGCTGCGGACCAGCAGCGAGTCGAAGGAGGTCCGGTGGGTCCCGCCGGCGGACCTCGATGAGCTGGACATCCACCCTTCCATGCGGCTCCGCATCGACCACGGCCTCGACGGCCGGCGCGAACGGCCCTACATCGGCTGAGGGACGCCGGCGGCGGCCAGCCTGCCGTTGACGCGCGCGCTGGCCGCTTGGATCTCGGGCTCCGCTCGCCGGATGAAGCGGCCGACGACACTGTCCGGACCGTACCGGCCGACGATCTCGGCGACGCGGTCGGTCGGGTTCGTCGGCCGGCCGTCGGGTGTGGTGTTCATGTCGCAGAACAGCAGCGCGTCGACGAGGTCCGGCCGCTCCAGCTCGAACTCGTCCTCCAGCTCCCGCCGGAGCCCGCGCTCCTCGGCCTCCAGGAGCGCGCACGAGTGATGGGCGACGAGCCGGACGACACGCTCGTCGGCGTGCTCGACGTTGCGGAGGAACCGGGCGCCGTCGAGGGGGTGGAAGCCGGTGTCGACGAGCCGCGGCGAGTAGCCGACGTCGTGGAGCACGGCGGCCGCTTCCAGCAGCTCGGCGTCGTCACCCAGCACGGGAGCCAGGCCCCGGGCCCGCTCCTGCACACCACAGGAGTGCGCCCACCGCCGCGGCAGCGGCTCGGCCAACAGGGACTCGGCAAGCTCGTGGGCCCAGGTGATAAGTTCCATGAACCTCGACCCTACGGGTTGCCGGCCCCGGGCGGGAGAGCCTTCACGATCCGCCCCTTGCCGTGCACGGGTTCGAGCAGACCCTCACCTTCGAGCTGGCCCAGGGCCTTGCGGACGGCGGTACGGGAGACGCCGAAACGCTCGCAGAGGGCAGCTTCTGAGTGAAACGTCCCGCCAATTTGGAACCCCCCGACGGCCAGCTCTGTGCGGACCTGGGCGACGAGTGACGGGGTAGCCACGCCGCCCTGGACCTGCCAGCCGACCCCCGGCAGGGCCTCGATCAGCCCCTCCGCGGCGAGCGTCTGGAGAGCTCGACGAACAGTCGTTCGCGAGACGGCGTGTGCGCGCATCAACGCTGCTTCGGACGGCAGGGCTTCCTCTATCTCGCCGGCATTGAGCTGCTGGCGCAGCGTCTCAGCGATCCGCAGGTAAGTCCCGCGAGGGCTCGAGCCAGACACCCGACTCCTTTCCTAGACCGTCGAATAAGCATAGACGCGCGCCTTCATGGTGGACGGAATGCGCGAATCGTCAGTGTTCGATTACTCGAATGTCATTCGAATGCTTCGCAGTCTATTAATTTCCTGTGAGGTCGCTCACGCCGCTTTTCGGGATAATTGGTACCTAAGTGAGGCAAAGGGCCTACCTCTGGAATGGTGAGTAAGGTCACATTGTCGTGCCCGTGTGTTATGGGCTCTCGAAAACCCAGCTCAGGACCCGTTTGAGCCTCTGGTTTTTACCGCCGATGGCATGGCGAGCGGCCCCCCGTGTCAAGGATGTCTACGTAAGAAGTGCAACTTGGTGCCCGTGTCAGCCATTCAGCAATATGGGGCACAGGAAAGCCCGCCCACATCGCACAGGCTTGGGGCAAGAGCGATTTGAGCGGGCCTGGAACCTCTAGGAGGCTCATGATGAGTTTCGCCTGCACCCCAGGGGAGCTGTCAAACCCCGTTGCCCGTCCGTGGGTGGTCACCGTGATCGTTATCGTGCTACTCGGGTGGCCAAGGGCCGCGGATGTAGCAGGCGCCTACGCTGATGCGGTGGCCCTAACGACGTTCGTGGCAGCTGGTGGCGCAGCAGCGCGCTGGCGGCCCAAGGCTCGGCGTAACTGATCAGATTGCGAGGGCTGTGGGCTGTGGGCGGGCCAAGAGACGGCACAGCCGAGCTGTTGCTTGAGTCTCTGCAGGCCATCGCCGGGTTCCTCGCGAAGCCAGAACGGTCTTGAAAACCGTCGTGGCAGCGATGTCACCGAGGGTTCAAATCCCTCAGCCTCCGCCGGCCCTGCGCGTCATCCGCAGGTGAGAAGGGGTGCCCCCGGGGTGGGGCGCCCCTTTTGCGTGGGAGGGGTGGCGGGCTCTGGTCCGGTCGGTGGGAGTGGGCCTACGCTTCCGGGCGGGTTTCGGCTGTCCGGTGAGCTGGAGGAGCCATGGGCGCGGAGCGTGGAGCCGGGGGGTGGGGGCCCTTGGTGGTCGGGGTGGTGGCGTTGGTGGTGCTGTATTTCCTGCTCACGCACTGGTGAGCCCGGTCCGGGCCCTACGCCGCGCGGGCCAGGTCCGGGTCCTCGCGGAGTTTGCCGAGGGCTCGGGAGACCGCGCTCTTGACCGTGCCGACCGAGACGCCGAGGAGTTCGGCGGTCTGCGACTCGGAGAGGTCCTCGTAATACCTGAGGACGACCATGGCGCGCTGGCGGTCGGGGAGGCGGTGGACCGCGCGCCACATCGCGTCGCGCAGTGCCTGCTGCTCGGCCGGGTCGGCGACCGGGCGCGTCTCGCGCTCGGGGAGCTCGTCGCAGGGGAACTCGTCGACCCGGCGCTTGCGCCACTGCGAGGTGCGCGTGTTCACCAGGGCGCGGCGCACGTAGCCGTCCAGGGCGCGGTGGTCCTCGATGCGGTCCCACGCCAGGTACGTCTTCGTCAGTGCCGTCTGCAGCAGGTCCTCGGCGTCGCACGGGTTCGAGGTCAGGGAGCGGGCGGTGCGCTGGAGCACCGGGCCGCGGGCCCGTACGTACGAGGAGAACGACGGGTACACGGCGGCCGTGGAGGCGCCGGTGCACACAGACGTCGAGGTCACTGTCATGCCCTCAACGCTAGGAGCGCACCCACCGCCCGCGGATCGGCCGGAGGTGCCGAAGCGCGGTCCGCCTCAGGTCGTATGAGTCGGGTTGTCCCCACCTCCTGGAGGGGGAGGGTGGACGGACACGCAGCGTGACCAGCCGGGATTCAGCGGATCACCGCTACCGGGGCGTCGATCAGGTTGCGGTCGATGGTGAGTTTCCGGCCACCGTACGACTCCGTGACGTTACCCGCGTACTGGTGGATGCGCCGGTGCGGGCGCCACGCGGAGGCCGACAGCATCGGCTCGTGGTCGGTCGACGCGCTCACGCGCCAGCGCGCGAACCAGAGGATCTCCGGCAGGTCGTCGTAGCCGGCCCGCCGTGACAGCTCCATGTGCCGCACCCCCGACTCCGCACTGCTGTACAGGCCGGGCAGATAACCGTACCGGTCCACCGTCGAGCTCCACGAGCGGATGAACGACAAGGTCAGCGGCCCGCACTCCTCGTCCTTGTAGTCGTACGCCTCCATGTCGAGGTACAGCGGGCTGCCCTCGGCGATCCCCAGCGACGACGCGCGCCGCGCCGCTTCCCGTCCCTCGTCCGCGCCCTGCCCCCACGGGTCGTCGCCGATCGCGAAGCCGCGCTTGTTGTCGGCCCGGACGCACGGCGACTGCGAGCCGACGAACACCGGAAGCACCCGCCAGCCCAGGTCACGCGCGCCGGTCAGCCAGCGCCTGCTGAGGTAGCGCTGGTGCGGGCAGGCGCGGGCCCGCCCCGCGTAGTACACGCCGACGGCCCCGTAGCCGGAGGTGCCCCAGGCGCTGAGCGTCGTCAGCGGCGGCGCCTGGCAGGTGTCGAACCCCCGCCCCCGGTACACGCTCGCCCCGCCGTACGTGCCGCCGGGCCCCGGGTTCGGGACGGCGGCCGCCGGCGCGGCGGCGGCCTGGCCGATCACCTGGGCCAGGGCCGCCGAAAGGGCGACGAGATATCCGATGATCTTTCTCCGTCGGGTCATAGGCGTGAGTCAAGGGGCCCGGCGCCGGAAGGCCCGCGCTGACACGCCCTCCGTTCATCCGTCTGCCCCGAGAATGAGCCCCGACGTGGGAACCCCCGCTCCGGCGGTGACGAGTGCGTGCGCGGCGCCCGGCACCTGGTTCGGGGACGTGCCGCGCAGCTGCCGCACCGCCTCCGCGATGCCGTTCATGCCGTGCAGGTACGCCTCCCCGAGCTGCCCGCCGTGCGTGTTCAGCGGAAGCGCGCCCGCGGCCACGAACTCCCCGCCCTCGCCCGGCCCGCAGAAGCCGAACTCCTCCAGCTGCATGAGCACATACGGCGTGAAGTGGTCGTAGAGCACGGCCACGTCGACGTCCGCCGGGCGCAGCCCCGACCGCTGCCACAGCTGCCGCGCCACCACCGCCGTCTCCGGCGGCCGGGCCGCCTCCCCCCGGTGGAAACCCGTCATCTGCTCCTGCCCGCGCCCCGCGCCCTGCGCCGCCGCCCGTACCAGCGCGGGCGGATGTCGCAGGTCACGGGCGCGCTCGGGGGTCGTGACGACGAGCGCCTGGCCGCCGTCGGTCTCCTGGCAGCAGTCCAGCAGCCGCAGCGGCTCGGCGATCCAGCGGGACGCGGCGTGGTCGGCGAGCGTGATCGGCCTGCCGTGGAAGTACGCGGCGGGGTTCGTCGCCGCGTACCGCCGCGCGGTGACGGCGACATGGCCGAAAACGTCCGCCTCCAGGCCATGCACGTGCAGGTAACGGCGCGCCGCCAGCGCCGCCCACGAGGCGGGCGTGAGCAGCCCCGCCGGCAGCATCCACCCCAGCGCGACGCCCTCGGCGGACGGTTCGCGCTGCCGTACGCCCGCGCCGAAGCGGCGCCCGGAACGTTCGTTGAACGCGCGGTAGCAGACGACGACCTCCGCCGTGCCCGACGCCACGGCGAGCGCGGCCTGCAGGACGGTGGCGCACGCGGCGCCACCGCCGTAGTGCACACGGGAGAAGAACGTGAGCTCGCCCAGCCCGGCCGCCTGCGCCACGGCGATCTCCGGGCTGGTGTCCATGGTGAACGTCACCAGGCCGTCGACGTCGCCGGGTACGAGCCCGGCGTCGGCGACGGCGGCCCGCACGGCCTCGGCGGCGAGGGCGAGTTCGCTGCGGCCGGAGTCCTTGGTGAAGGGGGTGGCACCTATGCCCACGAGGGCGGCGGAGGCGGCGCGGGGGCGGATCATCAGGGTTCGCCTCCGGGACCGGGGTGGTCCGCCGGGGCCGGCCGGACCACGGCCGTCACCGTTGCCGTCACCGTTGCCGTCACGTGGCGGCCTCGTTCGTTCGTGCCCGTGACCTCGACGGTCAGGACCTCGCCGCTCTCCTCGCTGACGGACGTGACGGTTCCGGTCAACGTCAGCGTGTCGCCCGGGTAGTTGGGCACCCCCAGCCGGACCGCGAGGCGGCGCAGGGTGGCGCCGGGGCCGAGGTGGCTGGTCACGTAGCGGGCGACCAGGCCGTTGGTGGTGAGGATGTTCATGAAGACGTCCGGCGCGCCCTTGGCGCGCGCGGCCTCCGGGTCGTGGTGGACGTCCTGGAAGTCCCGCGTGACGAGGGCCCCGGTGACGATCAGCGTACGGGTCACGGGGATCACCAGCGGGGGGAGTGGGGTCCCGCCGGTCATGGCCCCTCGTCCCGGGTTGCGGCTGGCCGGAAGACGGGGATCAGCTGCCCGCCGCCGGTGCCGCCCGCGTCGCCTCCGCCGCCCGCGTCGGCGTACTCCACGGTCACGGGCAGGCCGACGCGCAACCCCTCCGGTGCCACGCCCCTGATCTCCGTGGCCATCCTGACCCCCTCGGCGAGCTCGATCACGCCGGCGCAGTGCGGCATCGTGGCGCCGGGCACGGGCGGGTGGTGGACGACGGTGTACGTGTACACGGTCCCGGCCCCGGACGCCCGGACCGCCGTCCAGCGCTCCGACCCGCAGTCCGCGCACCCCGGCACCCACGGGAACCGCGGCGTGCCGCAGTCCGTGCAGCGCTGGAACAGCAGCCGGCGGGCGGCGACGCCCTCCCAGAAGCCGGCGGTGTCGCGGTTGATCACGGGGCGGGGGCGGGGTCCCTGTGTGCCGGTCCGGGCCGGGGCGTACTTCAGGATCCGGAAGCGGTGCACCCCCGCGAGCTCGCCGCCCGCCCGGATCTCGGTGCGCGTCGTGACGAAGTGGCCCGTGCCGAGCCTGGTGGTCTTCCGGGGCGACACCGATTCGATCACCGCGTCGTACGTGATCACGTCGCCGGGCCACAGCGGCCGCAGGTACTCCTGCTCGCAGTCGGTGGCGACGACCGCCGTGCACCCGGCGTCGTCGAGCAGCGCGAGCAACTCCTCGTAGGCGGCGGATCGTTCGGGCGTGCCGCCGGACCGCCGCGGGGCGCCGCCCCGCATGATCCAGACCTGGAGCATCGCGGCGGGGGCCACGGCCCCGGGCCCCTGGTGGACGGGGTCGGTGTCGCCCATGACCTCGCACCAGTGCCTGATCATCGCGGGGTTGACGACGTCCGGGCCCCGGGCGGCAACGGCCGCGGGACGGCCCTCGTACGCCGCGAGGCGCAGAGCGAGACTGTCGTCGTCGTCCGGACCGGCCAGCGGAGACATGCAACTGACTGTCCGTCAGATAAATCGACCCCGTCAAGGGGGCGTCCTCGGGCTCGCCGTCGGGCCCGCCGCCCACAACGACGCGCGGCGGCACCGGAGTGCCGCCGCGCGCTTCGTACCGACCCTGTCCACTCTCACCACATCACACCCGGTGCCGCCCCTGTGGGGGGCGGGGGCGGCACCCGGGACCGGGGGAACCCCGCGTGTCAGAACATCCGCGTGAAGGTGATCCTCACATTCTCCTGATAGATCGCCGTATGGCCGCTGTGGCCCGGTCCGTTGACGCTGGCGGTGTTGGCCTGGTTCGCGGCTCCCTCGCCCGTGGCCTGCTGCTGGGTGGTCGTCGCGTTGCCGTTGTTGGTCCCGCCGACGCCGCTGCCGACGAGGCCGGCGGTGGCGGCCGTGCTGCCGCGGTTCGCCAGCTGGCCGTAGCCGTCGTCGGCCGCCTGGGCGGACCCGGCGAAGAGCAGCGCGACCATCGGGAGGGCCGCGAGGGCGGCGAAGACGCGGGCGGCAGTGCGGGTGCTTGCCATTGTCAACTCCTTGCAGAAGGAACTACTGGACCGAGCCAGGGGGTTGGCCGACCGTCCCGGCGCTGTGTCGACGTCGTGCCTCCAGAATTGCCCACCGAATCTCCACCGAACCCCCCGTCTGTCCCCATTCCCTCGCAAGCATGATGTATCACCCCTAAACACCCATCACTCCACAAGCGCAGGCAACGGCCCCCACTTCGCGCGCTCCGGCCCCTTGCCCCCCAGGCGATGAACCGTTTCGGCAGGGCGGCGTGGCAGCCCGCGCCCCGGCGTCAAGCGCCGGCCCGAAACGGGGACGTCCTGCATGACGGCCCGGCCGTCGTCACAACAGCAACAACAGCAACAACAGCAGCACCGACAACACCGGGCCCGACAGCTCCAACCACCCCACCCACCAAGGGAATTCGCCTCAGCAGCAGGAAGGTGCCCGATGAACCTCATACTCCAGGCCCTGCCCGTCGCCGCTCCCACGCTCGGCTGGGCCGCGCACGCCCTCTACCTCGTCCGTCGCCTCCGCACCGCCCGTACCGACCGTCTCACCGGCCTCATGCGTCGCGAGGAGTTCTCCGCCCGCGCCGTGCGGGCCGTCCGCCATCCGCACGCCGCCGTGCTCCTCCTCGACCTCAACGGTTTCAAGCAGATCAACGACACGCACGGGCACGAGGCGGGCGACCGCGTGATCGCGGCCGTCGGGCGCCGGCTGGCCGCCTGGGCCCGGGAGCGCGGCGGGTTCGCCGCCCGCCTGGGCGGGGACGAGTTCACCGCGCTCGTCCGGCTCGCCCCCGACGCCGACCCGGACGCCGAGATGACGTACCTCTCCGCCCGGCTGTCCGTGCCCCTCGACGCCGGTGGCGTCACGCTCCGCCCCCGCGCCTCGATCGGCCTCTGCCGCACGTCGTCCATGCCGGGCGCGGGCCTCTCCGACTTGCTGCGGGCCGCCGACGAGGCGATGTACGCGGCCAAGCGCTCCGGTGACGCCTGGCGCCCGGCCGGCCGTACGACCACCGAGGCGGAGGTGCGTGCCGGGGTGCGCGCCGACGTACGTGGAGACGTCCGCGCCGAGGTCCGCACCGACGTACGTAGCGACGTACCTGCCGGCGTACGCCGTGACGCAGCCGTCCGGCGCGCAGGCCGGCCCACGCGCCGCCCCACGCGCCGCGCCGGCCTCGCCGCCCAGTCCGCCGCGCACCTGACCCTGCTGCAACCGGCACGCCGCCGCGCCTCGTAACGCCCCGCTCCTCCCGCACCACCACCGGCGGCGCTCCGTACGCCCGCGCGCCGGGCGCGTACGGTCTCCGCCCCGCCGCCGTCAAGCCCCCCGCTCCGGACGACCTCCGTCCGTTATCCGGTCAGACGTCCCCGCCATCCGGGACGTGCGATTGACGCGCCCCCGTCCCCTCGCCAGGCTGCCTCGCGGAGTGAGCCGCCCCCACCGGCAGGACCAGGCAGCACCAGCCCGCCCAGAGGAGGACTCATGCCCCGTACTCGTCACACCGGTACTCGTCACACCCGTACGCGTCACACCCGGCTCCTGACGTCCGTGGCCGTCGCCACCGCCGTCGCCGCGACCGTCGTCGCGCCCGCGTCCGCCGCCGCGGACAGCGCGGCCGCCCCCCTGCCGCCCACCGCCCGCTACGTGGCGCTCGGCGACTCGTACACCTCCGGCCCCGGCATCCCCCGCCAGGCCGACGCGCGCTGCGACCGGTCCGACGCCGACTACCCCGCCCTCGTCCGCCGCACGCTCGGCTTCGCGCGCTTCACCGACGTCAGCTGCGCCGGCGCGACCACCGACCACCTGTGGCAGGCCCAGCGCGGCACCGGCAACCCGGCCCAGCTGGACGCCGTGACCCCCGACACCGCGCTCGTCACGCTCGGCATCGGCGCCGCCGACGCCGGCCTCGCCGACGTCGTCGCCCGCTGCGCCCACCCCCGCGGCCCCGTACCGCGCGACAACCCCTGCCAGCGGGAGTTCAACCGCGGCGGCACCGACGAGCTCGACCGGCGCATCGAGGCCGCCGCGCCGCGGATCACCGCCGCGCTCACCGCCGTGCACCGCCGGGCCCCGCACGCACGCGTGGCCGTCGTCGGCTACCCGGCGATCATCGGGGACGACACCGAGGGCTGCCGCACGTCCCTGCGCCTCGCCGACGGCGACCAGCCGTACCTGCGCGGCGCCCTGCGCCGGCTCAACGCGATGCTGCGCCGCCAGGCCACGGCGCTCGGCGACGTGTACGTCAACACGCACGCCACCACGACCGGGCACGACGCCTGCCGCCCGTTCGCCGACCGGTACGTCGAGGGCCTGACCACGCGCCCCGACGTGCGCCCGGCCGCCCCGCTCCACCCCAACGCGCGGGGGGAACGCGCCATGGCCGAGGCCGTCGTCAACACGCTGATCCTGGGCCCCTCCTGGCCGGGAACGCCCCGCTGGTAGGTCACCCCGGCCGGTGACCGTCACCGGTGACCGTCAAGGGTTCCGGCGGGCGTTGCGGCGGGTCTTGAGCCGGCCGTTGAGCCGGGCGGCCTGGCGCGTCAGGTGATCGCGTTCGGCGAGGTTGGGTGCCTTGTGGGCCGCCTCGGCGTACAGCCGGGCCGCCGTCGCCAGGTCGCCGTCGCGCTCGTGGAGGTACGCCGCCACGGCGGCGTGGCGCGGCAGGGAGCCGTCGAGCGCCGCGAGCGCCGCCAGGCCGGCGCGCGGCCCGTCGGCCTCGCCGACGGCGACCGCGCGGTTGAGGCGGACGACGGGGCTGTCGGTCAGGCGCGCGAGTTCGTCGTACCACTCGACGATCTGCACCCAGTCGGTCTCCTCGGCGGTGGGCGCGTCGGCGTGCAGCGCCGCGATGGCGGCCTGGGCCTGGAACTCGCCCAGCCGGTCGCGGGCGAGGGCCGCCTGCAGGACGCCGACGCCCTCGGCGATCAACGCCGTGTCCCACCGGCCGCGGTCCTGCTCGGCGAGCGGCACCAGGCTGCCGTCGGGCGCGGTCCGGGCGGCCCGGCGGGCGTGGTGCAGCAGCATGAGGGCGAGCAGCCCGGCCACCTCGGGGTGGTCGACGGCGGCCGCGAGCTGCCGGGTGAGCCGGATGGCCTCGGCGGCGAGGTCGACGTCGCCGGAGTAGCCCTCGTTGAAGACGAGGTAGAGGACGCGCAGCACGGTGGCGACGTCACCGGGCCGGTCGAACCGCACGTCGGACACGGTGCGCTTGGCCCGGCTGATGCGCTGTGCCATCGTCGCCTCGGGTACGAGACAGGCGGCGGCGATCTGGCGTGTGGTGAGCCCGCCGACGGCGCGCAGCGTGAGCGCGACCGCGGACGCCGGGGACAGCGACGGGTGGGCGCACAGGAAGTACAGCTGGAGCGTGTCGTCGACGGCGGGCGCCGGGCCGGGCGCCGGTTCCTCCTCGACGCGGTCCTCGCGCCGGCGGCGGGCGGCGTCGGCACGAGTCGCGTCGAGGAACTTGCGCCAGGCCACGGTGATCAGCCAGCCCTTGGGGTCCCGTGGCGGGTCGGCCGGCCAGACCCGGAGCGCCTCGACGAGGGCGTCCTGCACGGCGTCCTCGGCCGCCGCGAAGTCGGCTCCGCGGCGGACGAGGACGGTGAGGACGACCGGCGTGAGGCTCCGGAGCAGGACCTCGTCCATCTCCTCGCCCCTCAGTGAGCCATCAATGGGGGCACTCGGTGGTGCTGGGCGTCTCGGCCAGGAACGGGCGCACCTCCAGCCACTCGTGGATCGGCTTGCCGCCGGCCCCCGGCGCGGCCGACAGCTCGCCGGCCAGCTCGACGGCCCGCTCCTGGCTGTCCACGTCGATGATCATCCAGCCGGCGATGAGGTCCTTCGTCTCCGCGAACGGCCCGTCGGTGACCGGCGGGCGCCCCTCGCCGTCGTAGCGGACCCACATCCCGTCGGGGGCGAGCGCGTTCCCGTCGACGAACTCGCCGGTCTTCTCCAGCCGGGCCGCGAAGTCGTGCATGAACTGCACGTGCGCGGAGATCTCCTCCGGCGTCCACTGGTCCATCGGCACGTCGTTCACCGGAGCCGGGGCGCCACGGTAGTGCTTCAGCAGCAGGTACTTGGCCATCGTGCTTCTCCTCGGTGCTCGTACGACCCATTGTGGTCGTGTGGTGGTCGCGCGGGGTCGCTTTCACCTCGGGGACGGAGCCGGACGTGGGTTCTCGACATGGCAGGCCGAAATCGCCGGCCATTTTTTTCCTGCTTGTCTTCCTGCTCGTCTTCCCGCTCGTCCGGGGGACCGGCCGATCAAGATCAATCTCACCGGTGCGGGTCGCTCCGGGGTAGTGACTTACCGGGGGATACGCCCCCACAATCACCGGGAACGACTCTCGCGTCACGCAACGGCGCGCGAAATGGGAGGCCCCCAGGTGCAGAGCACGATGCAGGACGTACCCCTGACCGTCACCCGGATCCTGGCGTACGGCGCCCGGGTGCACAGCAGCTCCCGGGTCACGACCTGGACGGGGGAGGCGGAGCCCCAGCGGCGCACCTTCGCCGAGACCGGCGAGCGGTCCCACCGGCTCGCGCACGCCCTGCGCGCCCTGGGCGTGCGCGAGGGCGACCCCGTCGGCACGCTCATGTGGAACACCGGCGACCACATGGAGGCGTACCTCGGCATTCCCGCCATGGGCGCCGTGCTGCACACGCTCAACCTGCGCCTGCCCGCCGAGCAGCTCGCGTGGATCGTGCGGCACGCCGCCGACCGTGTCGTCCTCGTCAACGGCTCCCTGCTGCCGCTGCTCGCCCCGCTGCTGCCGCACCTCGACTGCGTCGAGCACGTCGTCGTCGCGGGCCCCGGCGACACCTCCCTGCTGGCGGGCCGCCGGCCGGAGGTGCAGGTGCACGCGTACGAGGAGCTGCTCGCCGCGCAGCCCGGCGACCCGTACCCGTGGCCCGAGCTCGACGAGCGGGCCGCCGCCGCGCTCTGCTACACCTCCGGCACCACCGGCGAGCCCAAGGGCGTGGTGTACAGCCACCGTTCGGTGTACCTGCACGCGATGGACGTGTGCAACCCGGACGCGTTCGGGCTGACGGCGGCGGAGACGTGTCTGCCGGTCGTGCCCATGTTCCACGTGAACGCGTGGGGGCTGCCCTACGCGGCGTTCATGGCGGGCACCTCGCTGCTGATGCCGGACCGCTTCCTCCAGCCCGCGCCGCTCGCCGACATGATCGCGGCGGAGCGCCCGACCGTCACCGCCGGCGTGCCCACCATCTGGCAGGGCCTGCTGGCCGAGCTCGACGCGCGGCCGCGCGACGTCTCGTCGCTGCGGACCGTGGTCAGCGGCGGTTCGGCGTGCCCGCCGGCGCTGATGAAGGCGTTCGAGGAGCGGCACGGCCTCACGGTCGTCCAGGCGTGGGGCATGACGGAGACGTCGCCGCTGGGCTCGGTCGCGTACCCGCCGCACGGCCTGGAGGCCGACGAGGCGTGGCCGTACCGGATCACGCAGGGCCGGCTGCGGCCGGCCGTCGACGCCCGGCTGGTCGGCCCGGACGGGCGCGTCCTGCCGTGGGACGGGAAGTCGGCGGGCGAGCTGGAGGTGCGCGGGCCGTGGATCGCCGGCGCCTACCACGGCGGAGCGGACGGCGAGCCGCAGCGCCCCGCGGACAAGTTCAGCGAGGACGGCTGGCTGCGCACGGGTGACGTCGGCACGATCACGCCGGACGGCTACCTGACGCTGACGGACCGTGCGAAGGACGTCATCAAGTCGGGTGGTGAGTGGATCTCCTCGGTGGAGCTGGAGAACCACCTGATGGCGCACCCGGAGGTGGCGGAGGCCGCGGTGGTGGGCGTGCCCGACGAGAAGTGGGGCGAGCGGCCGCTGGCGGCGGTGGTGCTGCGGGACGGCGCGGTCGTCGACTACGCGGGCCTGCGGGCGTTCCTCAGCGAGCGGATCGCGCGCTGGCAGCTGCCGGAGCGCTGGACGGCGGTCGAGGCGGTGCCGAAGACGTCGGTGGGGAAGTTCGACAAGAAGGTGCTGCGCCGGCAGTACGCGGACGGCGAGCTGGTGGTGACGACGCTGGCCTGACGGCAGCCGGTCCGAGGGCAGGTGTGCGCGTGGGGTGGGACGCCGATGCGGTCCCACCCCACGGGTTCTTGTGCCTTACGCGGTGGCGGGCCGGTCGGCGAGCCGGCCGCCGAGCCAGCCCACCAGGACCCAGACGACGGCGATGCCGCAGACGCCGTTCCAGCCCCAGTGGTCGAACGCGGGGCCGGCGAGGGCGGAGGCCGCGGCTCCGCCGATGAACGCGGCCACGACGTACGCGGTGTTGGCGACGGCCGGCCGGTCGGTCGCGGAGAGGGCGCGGGTCTGGTTGGCGACCTGCCCGGACATGAGGCCGGCGTGGATGAGCACGGCCGCCGTGCACAGCGCCCACAGCGCGTGCCCGCCCAGCCAGAAGAGCGGTACGGAGACGGCCGTCAGGCCGTACGCGACGGTGACGACGCGCAGCGTGCCGAAGCGGTCGATGAGGCCGCCGGATATGGGCCCGGCGACGGTGGAGACCAGGCCGAAGAGGCCGAACAGGCCGGCGGTGCCGAGGGACAGGTGGTACGGGCCGTCGGTGGTGAGCAGCAGGGTCAGCGTCGTCCACAGCGCGCTCCAGGCGCCGAACAGCCCGCCCTGGCGCAGGCAGGCGGCCCGCAGCCCGGGGGAGGAGGCCAGCAGCTTCGGCAGGCCGGCGATGGCGCGCAGCGGGTTGGCACTGCCGTTGGCGCGGGGGCGGGTCTCGGCGGGGAGCATCAGCGCGGTGAGGGCGCCGACGGCGACGGTGAGCGCGGCCGCGCCCAGGAAGACGGCGCGCCAGCCGAACGCCTGCCCGGCGAGGCCGCCGATGACGCGGGCGGCGACGATGCCGGTGAACAGCCCGGCGACGACGGCGGAGACGTGCCGGCCGCGCCGGTCGGCGGGGGCGCGCTCGGCGACGAGCGGTACGAGCAGCTGGGGTACGACGGTGGCGGCGCAGGCCACGAGCACGGCGCCGGCCAGGGCGGGCAGCCCGGGCGCGAACCCGGCGGCCACGAGGGCCACGGCGGCGACCAGCGAGAGGCCGCCGACGAGGCGGCGCCGGTCGGCGGTGTCGCCGAGCGGGGCGAAGGCGAGGAGCCCGAGGGCGTAGCCGAGCTGGGAGACGGAGGCGATCCAGCCGGCGGCGGAGGCGGGGACGCCGAGGTCGCGGGCGATCAGGCCGAGGAGGGGCGCGGCGAGGTAGATGTTGGCCGCGGTGACCGCCGTGCAGAGGGCGATGACGCCGAGGAGGAGGGGCGGGAGGCCGCGACCGCCGCCGCCGGTGGTGGGCTGGGGGGCGGCCGGTCCGGTGGCCTGGGCGGTGGCCTGGGCCGGTGCGGTGGACGGTTGGGCGGTGGCGTTCATGCGGTCGGTCTCTCCCCCTGAGCGGTGACTGCGCGGGACGGGATGGGCGGTTCTGCGAGTGGGTAACCAACTGGTTGGTTGATAGATTCCCGCTGCACCCGAACTCTGTCAACCGAATAGTTGGTTAGCCTGTTCCGCATGGCTGGAGTCAGGGACCCCGAGGCGACCAAGGCCCGCATCTTCGAAGCGGCCACCGCCGAGTTCGCCGCGCACGGCATCGCCGGCGCGCGCATCGACCGCATCGCGCAGGCCGCACGGGCGAACAAACAGCTGATCTACGCCTACTTCGGCAACAAGGCCGAGCTCTTCTCCCAGGTCATGGAGGCCCGGCTGATGGAGCTGGCCGCCGCCAACCCCGTCGACGCGGACGACCCCGTCGGCTGGATCGACCGCCTCATGGACTACCACCGCACCCACCCCGAGGTGATCCGGCTCGTCTACTGGGAGGGCCTGGAGTACGGCTCCGGCGGCATCCCGCACGAGGACGAGCGTCAGCAGCACTACGACCGCAAGATCGCCGCCTTTGCGAAGGCCCAGGAAGAGGGCACCCTCGACTCCGCCATCCCCGCGCCCGACCTGCTCTTCCTGATGATCGCGATGGCGTCGTGGCCGATCGTGCAGCCGCACATGATGCGCATCATCGTCGGCACGGAGGAGAAGGACCGCGAACGCCTGCACGCCTCGGTGCGCACGGCGGCCCGCCGGCTGACGGGCTGGACGGAAGGCAAGGACCGTACCGAAGGCGACGCGGCCCCCACGGCCTGATCGTTCCGCCTAATTCGTGCCGATCTTCGCCAGCAGGTCCACGATCCGGCTCTGCACCTCCGCGCTCGTCGACCGCTCGGCGAGGAACAGCACCGTCTCGCCCGACGCGAGCCGCGGCAGCTGCGACGGGTCGATGTCGGCGGACGTGTAGACGACGAGCGGCGTGCGCTTCAGCGAGCCGTTGCCGCGCAGCCAGTCCACGATGCCGGCGCGTCGGCGGCGCACCTGCATCAGGTCCATGACGACGAGGTTGGGCCGCGTCTGCGCCGCGAGCGTCACGGCCTCGGAGTCCGTCGCCCCGCACACCACGTGCATGCCGCGCCGCTCCAGCGTGGCGGTCAGCGCGTTGGCGATCGGCTCGTGCTCCTCGACGAGCAGCACCCGCGGCGGGTGCATCTCGCTGTCGCGCGGCGCGAGCGCCTTGAGCAGTACGGCAGGGTCGGCGCCGTACGCGGCCTCACGCGTCGCGTGCCCCAGGCCCGCCGTCACCAGCACGGGCACCTCGGCCGCGACGGCCGCCTCGCGCAGCGACTGGAGCGCGGTACGGGTGATGGGGCCGGTCAGCGGGTCCACGAACAGCGCCGCCGGGTACGCGGCGACCTGCGCATCGACCTCCTCGCGCGAGTGCACGAGCACGGGCCGGTAGCCGCGTTCGGTGAGCGCCTGCTCGGTCGACTCGTCCGGCGCCGGCCACACGAGCAGCCGCCGCGGGTTGTCGAGCGGCTCCGGCGGCAACTCGTCGTCCATCGGCGGCCGCACGGTCTCGACGACCTCGACCGCGCCGTTGGGCCCGTCGAGCGGCTCGGGCCCCTCCGCGCCCTCGTCGGGCGCACCGACGGTGAACGCCCGCCCCTCGGTGGCCGGCCCGCCGAGCGGGTGCGGGCGGGGGGCGGAGCTGTGCGGCTGCGGCTGCGGCTGCGGCTGCCGGTCGCCCTCGGCGGGGTTGGCGAGCTTGCGCCGCCGCCCCGACCCGGCCGCGGGCGCCTCCCCGGCGCCGGGCCCCTGCCCGAGCGTACGCACGCTGATGGGACGCGGCGCACTCGCCGCCCCCGCCCGCGAGGCGGCCCCGGGCTCCTCGGCCAACGCCCGCCGGGCCCGCCGCCGCCCGGTGCCGGTGCCGGCGGAGCCGGCGTCGTCCGGGGCGCCGGCGAAGGGAGGCTGGGGGCCGCCGTTGGGGAC
Source organism: Streptomyces mashuensis (assembly GCF_014654785.1). Taxonomy (GTDB): domain Bacteria; phylum Actinomycetota; class Actinomycetes; order Streptomycetales; family Streptomycetaceae; genus Streptomyces; species Streptomyces mashuensis. The sequence goes on along the minus strand of NZ_BNBD01000004.1, from coordinate 75,806 downwards.
GCCCGCGTCGTGCGGGGCGGCGCCGTCCGCCGGGGCCCCGCCCATGGCGAACGGGCCCCGCGACCCGGCCGCACCGTCGGCGCCGACTGCTTGCTGCACGCCCGCGGGGCTGTTGCCCGCCTCCGGGTGCACGGGATCCATGACGAACGGCCCGTGGGGCCCATCCGCACGGTACAGGCCCTGGGGGGTGCCGTCGGCGGGTGCGCCGGCCGGGTGGTTGGTGCTGACGGGGGCGCCGGGAGCGTTGCCGGCTGCACCGGCGTGCGGTGCTCCGTCCGGTCCCACGGCGAACGGGCCTTGGGGGCCACCCGTGCCAGGCGTACGGGTCTGGTTGGCGTTCGCCCCGCCGGGGCCGATCGCGAACGGTCCCTGGGGGTCGCCGTCGGCGGGTGCGCCGGCCGGGGTGCTGGTGCTCGGTCCGCCGTGCGGTGTGCCGTTGGTGCCGTCGGCGAACGGGCCCTGGGGCGCGCCTGTGCCCGGCGTACGGATCTGGTTGGCGTTCGCCCCGCCGGGGCCGATCGCGAACGGGCCGTGGGGGTCGCTGTCGGCGGGTGCGCCGGCCGGGGTGCTGGTGCTCGGTCCGCCGTGCGGTGTGCCGTTGGTGCCGCCGGCGAACTGGCCCTGGGCCGCGCCCGTGCCGGGTGTACGAGTCTGGTTGGCGTTCGCCCCGCCGGGGCCGATCGCGAACGGGCCGTGGGGGCCGGCGTCGGCGGGCGCGCCCGCCGGGGTGTTGGTGGCGCCGGGAGCGTTGCCGGCTGCACCGGCATGCGGGGCTCCGTCCGGTCCCACCGCGAACGGGCCCTGCGGGCCACCCGTGCCGGGCGTACCCGCGGGGTTCGCCCCGCCGGGGCCTACGGCGAACGGACCGCGCGGCTCATCCGCACCGTTGCCCGCCCCGCCGCGGGGGCCGGCCGTGCCCGGCGTACCCGTGGGGTCGTTGCCCCCACCGGGGCCGACCGCGAAGGGACCCTGCGGGCTCGCGCCGCCAGTGGGTGCGCCGTGGGGGCCGCCCGTGCCGGCCGTAGCCGTGGGGTTGTTGCCCCCGCCAGGGCCGACCGCGAACGGGCCCTGCGGGCCCGCGCCCCCAGCGGGCGCGCCGTTCAGGGCGCTGTGCGGTACGGGGCCGCTCGTGCCGGCCGTAGCCGCCGGGTTGTTGCCCGGGGTGCCGTGCGGGACCCCGCCAGGGCCGACCGCGAAGGGGCCCTGCGGGCTCTCCGTGCCGTTGTCCGTTCCGTCGTTCGGGCCGACCGCGAACGGGCCCTGCGGGCGCGCGCCGCCCGTGGGTGAGCCGTTCGGTACGCCGTGGGGGCCGGCCGTGCCGGCCGTAGCCGTGGGGTTGTTGCCTCCACCGGGGCCGATCGCGAAGGGGCCCTGCGGGCTCGCCCCGCCAGCGGGTGCGCCGTTCGTCCCGCCGTGCGGTACGCCCTGGGGGCCGCCGGTGCCGGCCGAAGCCGTCGGGTTGTTGCCCGCGGTGCCGTGCGGGGCCCCGCCGGTGCCCATCGCGAACGGGCCCTGCGGGCTCTCCGTGCCGTTGTCCGTTCCGCCGTTGGGGCCGACCACGAACGGGCCCTGCGGGCTCGCCCCGCCAGTCGGCGTGCCGGTCGGGGCGCTGTGCGGTACGCCCGAGCCGGCCGCAGCCGTCGGGTTGTTGCCCGCCGTGCCGTGCGGGACCCCGCCCGGGCCCAGCGCGAACGGGCCCTGCGGGCCACCCTCGCCCTTGGCCTCGTCCCGTTCCGGGCGCGTGGGCGCACCCGCGAACGAGCCCTGCGGCCCGCCCGCACTCGGCGTGCCGTTCACCGTCCGGCCGGCCTCGGGGCCCCGCGGTGCGTCCGCCAGGAACGCCGACGTGCCGCCCTGCGGGCTGTTGCCGTGCCCGTTGTCGAGGAACGCCGAAGTGCCGCCGTCAGGCGTCGCACCCGTCGGGCCGCCGTGGCGGCCGTTACCGGGGAACGCCGCCGGGCCACCGCCGGAGGTAGCGTCCGTCGGGCGCTCCCCCCGACCGTTGTCGAGGAACGACGCCATGCCGCCGTACGCCGCCCGGTCCGGAGCGCCCGCAGACGCACCGGCCCCCGCGTCCTGCTGCGGCCCGTCGCCCAGGAACGCCGCCGTACCGCCCGCGCCCGCCGGTGCACCCGCACCCGCAGGCGCACCCGCACCCGCGCCCGCAGACGCACCGGCACCCGCGCCCGCATCCCCCCGCGGCCCATCGGCCAAGAACGCCGCCGTACCACCCGCACCCGCCGCAGCCTCCGGCCTGCGGTCCGCCTCCGCCGGTGGCAGTGCGAACGCCGTACGCGCCACCGCCGCCACCGCCGCGTCCGCCTCCGGCGTCGGCTGGCCCGTCGGCTGGCCCGGGATCTGCCCCGCGCCCTCCGGCATCGCCTCCGTCATCGCTTCCGCCACCGCCGCCGCGCGGCGTGCACGTCGGCCCGTCGGGGCGCGGTCCGCGCCTTCTGCGCCGGCTGCGCCGTCCGCGCGGTCCGCCTCCGCCGGCGGCAGCGCGAAAGCCGCACGCTCCCCTTCCGCGGCGCCGCGGCGCGCGCGCCGCCCCGTGGGCGTGCCCGTGCCCGCGCCCGTACCCGTGGACTGCTGCGGGACCCGCACCGCGTCGGCCGAAGCCGAAGCCGGCGGTTCCTCCTCGCGGGCCGGGCCGCGGCGGCGGCCGGTCGCGGTGCCCTCCGGGTGCGTGCCGCGGCCGCGCTGCGCCGGCATCGGCATGACCGTCGTCAGGTTCTCCGTGTCGGGGCCACTGCGTTCCGACGGCGGCGGCACCGGGCCCGCCTCCGCGGACACCGGCACCTCCAGCACGTACGCCTTGCCGCCCGACGCGCCCGGCACGTCGTGCGTCTGCACCACGCCGCCGTGTCGCCGCACCACGCCGCGCACGAGCGGGCCGTGCACCGGGTCGCCGCCCGGGTGCGGGCCCCGCACCTCGATGCGCACGACCTCGCCGCGCTGTGCCGCCGCCACCACGATCGTCGAGTCGCCCGAGGCGGGGACCTGCCGCGCGTTGCCCGTCGCGTCGACCCCGGCCACGTCCGCGATCAGGTGCGCCAGCGCCTGCGCCAGCCGCTTGCCGTCGACCTCGGCCTCGATGGCGGGCGCGTGCACCGCGAACTGCGCCCGGCCCGGACCGATCAGGTCCACCGCGGCTTCGACGCCTGCCGCCACCACGTCGTCCAGCGAGACCTTCTCGCGCTCCAGCCGGTCCGCGCCCGCGTCCAGCCGCTGGTACGCCAGCACGTTGTCGATCAAGGTGGTCATCCGGCCGTAGCCCGCGGCCAGGTGGTGCAGGATCTGGTTCGCCTCCGGCCACAGCTGGCCCGCCGGGTCGTCGGCCAGGGTGCCGAGCTCCGCACGGAGTTCGTCCAGCGGCCCGCGCAGCGCCGTGTCGAGCACCGCCCGCAGCTGCGCGTGGCGCGCGGCCAGCGCGTCGTACGCGCGCCGGTCGGTGAACGTCATCACCGCGCCGACCAGCTGTTCCCCGTCCCGCACCGGCGCCGTCGTCAGGTCGACCGGCACCGCGCGCCCGTCCTTCGCCCACAGCACCTGCCCGCGCACCCGGTGCTTGCGGCCGGAGCGCAGCGTGTCCGCGATGGGCGACTCGTCGTACGGGAACGGCGTGCCGTCCGGCCGCGAGTGGTGGATGAGGGGGTGCAGCTCGCGCCCGCCCAGGTCACTGGCGCGGTAGCCGAGGATCTGGGCCGCCGAGGGGTTGACCAGGACCACCTTGCCGGCGGTGTCCACGCCCACGACGCCTTCCGCCGCCGCGCGCAGGATCATCTCGGTCTGGCGCTGCTGCCGGGCGAGTTCGGCCTCGGTGTCGAGCGTGCCGGTCAGGTCGCGGACGACGAGCATCAGCAGCTCGTCACCCGTGTAGGAGGCGTGCGGCTCCGCGTACGGCGTGCGGCCGTCCTCCAGGTTGGCGCTGGTCACCTCGACGGGGAAGCGGGTGCCGTCCGTCCGCCGGGCGATCATGCGGGTCGGCTTCGTGCGCCCGCCGTCGGGGTCCTCGCGCGGCGGCCGCATGCCGCCGGGGATGCGCCGCGAGTCGAACTCCGGCAGCAGGTCCAGCAGGCCGCGCCCGACCAGCCCGGTGCCGGGCACCTCGAACGTCTCCAGCGCGATGGTGTTGGCGTTGACGACCGTGCCGTTGCAATTCACCAGCAACAGGGCGTCGGGCAGTGCGTCGAGTATGGCTGCGAGGCGAGCAGCGCCTCGGGATGGCCTGCTGCTCACGACGACGCTTCCTCCCTGCTCACCGCACCTTGCCAACCCGCTCCGGGCGGTTTCCTGCCGCCCCGGGGCGTGTCATCGAGGGCAGTCTACGGGCTGCGGTGGCGGGCGGTACGGCGGTCGACGCGTGTGGCGGGACGGTCCGGAGCGGCCCTTCAGGGCGCTCCGGGCAGGCCCGACATGCCCCTCGTGTCCCCCTTCATGGGGACGCTTTCACCACCCGTGACGCGTATGCGCCTGCGGCTTCTTCGGCGAGCCCTTCGACTGCCCGAACGGCTCCCCGAAAAGCTTGGACACCTTGTTCCAGCGGGCCGTCTCGCAGCCGTCCGTCCGCTTGAAGTCGGTGTTCACCGGCCGGCCGGCCCACGTGCCGGAGACGTGGGCGCGCTCCGGGCCGCCGTAGAGCATCGTGCACATCTGGTTCTTCGGTACGGGCGCGAACAGGTCCTTGCCCCACCGGGTCTGCTGGTCGAGCTGGTCGCATGCTTCCTGCGCGTGCGGGTGGGTGCCGCCGGCGGGGTGGCAGTGCAGCTCGTACGTACGGGTGCCGGGGCCCGCGCCCGTCACCGTGATCCGCAGGTGGTCGCCGCCGGCGTCCGGGCCGCCGCCCAGCGGGATGGGGGCGACGGGCGCGGCGGGCACGGCGCCGGCGGTGGAGCCGGCGAGCAGCGCCAGGAGCGGCGCTGCGGCCGCGACTGCGGCGGCGAGGGCGGGACGATGGAGCGGCATGCGGTACTCCCGGGGTGCGTGGGGCGGGTGGGCCGGGGGTCGGCCGGACCTTCACCGGGAGTAACGCGCCGGAGCGCCCTGCGTTGCGCGCCGGAACGCCTTTGCCCAGGGAGGCCGCGGCCCGGTACCGTAGGGGTGCGATTGGTGACGAGCCGCAAGGCTGTGTCATCATCTGCACGCGGCATTCGCGTACGCGCGGATGCGGCTGGAGGCGTCGCCTAGTCCGGTCTATGGCGCCGCACTGCTAATGCGGTTTGGGCCTTAAAGCCCATCGAGGGTTCAAATCCCTCCGCCTCCGCCGTCGCGTGAGCCCCGGTCGTCCTTGTGGCGGCCGGGGCTTCGTCGTTTCCTCCCCACACCCCCACTGACCTGTGTTTCCGCAGGTCAGTGGGGGTGTGGGGAACGGATTTCGTCTCGCGGCGAGGTTCATGTAATGTTGTTCCCGCAACGCCGACCGGCCGGGAAACCAGCCGGGAAGCCGAGCGCTCGTAGCTTAACGGATAGAGCACTTGACTACGGATCAAGAGGTTGCAGGTTCGAATCCTGCCGAGCGCACAGCCGGAAGGCCGGGACTTTTGGACCCGGCTTTTCGACCGTCGCGGGGTGGAGCAGCTCGGTAGCTCGCTGGGCTCATAACCCAGAGGTCGCAGGTTCAAATCCTGTCCCCGCTACTCAAGACCGAGGGCCCGGTACGTTTCGTACCGGGCCCTCGGTGTTTTCCGGGGCCCGGTCCGTCGGTCAGTGGCCGTTGCCGAGCGCGAGCTCCTCGGCCAGGGTCCGCCACAGTGCGCGTGGCGGCTCGGTGGTCCGCGGGTCGCCCTCCGGGACGACCTGGAGCGCCACGTGGTCGGCGCCCGCCGCGAGGAACGCGTCCACGCGGGCCCGTACCGCCTCGCCGTCGCCGAGCGCGAAGAGCGCCTCGACCAGGCGGTCGCTGCCGTCGCCGGCGAAGTCGTCCTCGGTGAAGCCCAGCCGCAGCAGGTTGTTCCGGTAGTTGGGCATGGGCAGGTAGAAGCCGAGGTAGGCGCGGGCGCGTTCGCGGGCGCGCGCCGGGTCGGTGTCGAGGACGACCTTCAGCTCGGGCGCGAGCAGCGGGCCCTCGCCGAGGCGTTCGCGGGCCTGTGCGGTGTGCTCGGCGGTCACGAGGTACGGCAGGGCGCCGGCCGCCCGGTCGCGGGCGAGCTCCAGCATCTTCGGGCCGAGCGCCGCCAGCAGCCGCTGCCCGGCCGGCAGCGGTACGGGTGCGGCGTCGAGCGCGTCGAGGTAGCGCCGCATGGTCGTGTACGGGCGCGCGTAGTCCTTGGCGAGATGGGAGTGGCTCGCGCCCAGGCCGAGGAGGAAGCGTTCGCGCTGCCCGGCCGGCAGTGCCGCGACGCCGGCGGCGACGGCCGGGGCCTCGTGGTCCCAGATGCTGAGGATGCTGGTCCCGACGGTGACCCGGGTCGTGGCCTCCAGCAAGGGGGCGATCTGCTCCAGCGAGGGGTTGCCGCCGACCCACAGCGCGCCGTAACCCAGCTCCTCCAACTCCGCTGCCGCCTCGCGCACTTCGCCGACCCGCGAGGCGTCGTCCGCGCGCAGGCCGACGGCCCAGAGCCCGATGGTGCCGAGCCGGGACGCGAGCGTGCGCCCCGTTGCTTCGTGATCTTCGCTCATGCCCCGGTCAACCGGAGGTCTCGTCCGCTTATTCCCTGTCCGCAGTCCTGAGGCGGCCCCGAATCCGTTGATCGAAAAAAGTCTTGTACGGCGTACAGGGACTCTTGTACGGTGTACGACGCCAGCTCGGCCATACACCGTAGAAGAGCTGTAGAAGACCCGTAGAAAACCAAGGGGGACCCCTCATGCCGTCGACCACCGCCGGATCACCACCCGCCACCTCCGGCCCGGCCTCCGACCCCACCGCGCCGGAACCGCACCCGCACCCGCACCGCAACCCCACCCGGTGGCTCGTCCTCGGCGTCATCTGCCTCGCCCAGCTGACCGTCCTGCTGGACAACACGATCCTCACGGTCGCCGTCCCCTCCCTCACCAAGGAGATGGGCGCGACCACCGCGGACGTCCAGTGGATGCTCAACGCCTACTCGCTGGTGCAGGCGGGCCTGCTGCTCGCGGCCGGCAACGCCGCCGACCGCTACGGCCGCAAGAAGCTGCTCGCCCTCGGCCTCGCCCTCTTCGGCGCCGGCTCGCTCGTCGCCGCGCTGTCGCAGACCACCGGCCAGCTGATCGCCGCACGGGCCGGCATGGGCGTCGGCGGCGCCCTCCTGATGACCACCACGCTCGCCGTCGTCGTGCAGATATTCGACGACGAGGAGCGGCCCAAGGCCATCGGCCTGTGGGGCGCGGTCGGTTCGCTCGGCTTCGCCGCCGGCCCGCTCATCGGCGGCAGCCTGCTCAACCACTTCTGGTGGGGCTCGGTCTTCCTCATCAACCTGCCCGTCGCGGTGATCGGCCTGCTCGCCGTCCTCAAGTGGGTGCCCGAGTCGAAGAACGGCACCGGCGACCGGCCCGACCTGGTCGGCGCCCTGCTCTCCACCCTCGGCATGACCGGCGTCGTCTTCGCGATCATCTCCGGCCCCGGCCACGGCTGGACCTCCGGCCGCGTGCTCGGCTCCGGCATCACCGGCCTCGTCGTCCTCGCCGTCTTCGCCGTGTGGGAGAGCCGCTTCCCGTACCCGATGCTCGACATGCACTTCTTCCGCCACAGCCGGTTCGTCGCCGCGGTCGCGGGCGGCATCCTCGTGGCGTTCGGCATGGGCGGCTCGTTCTTCCTCCTCACCCAGCACCTCCAGCTCGTGCTGCACTACGACCCGCTCCAGACCGGCCTGCGCATGACGCCGCTCGCGCTCGTCATCGTCGTCCTCAACCTCACCGGCGTCGGCGCCCGGCTGATGGGCAAGGTCGGCGCACCGGCCGCCATCGCGGGCGGCATGACCCTGCTCGCCGCGGGCCTCGCGATGATCGCCCTGCTCGGCGCGCACGGCTACGGCGGCATGCTGGCCGGCCTGATCGTCATGGGCGCCGGCCTCGCGCTCTCCATGCCCGCCATGGCCAACGCCATCATGTCGGCCATCCCGCCGGAGAAGGCCGGCGTGGGCGCCGGCGTCAACGGCACGCTCCAGGAGTGCGGCAACGGCCTCGGCGTCGCCGTCCTCGGCGCCGTCCTCAACTCCCGCTTCGCCTCGCTCCTGCCCGCCGTCGCCACCGGCGCCGGCTCCCTGCCCGCCGCGCTCCAGCTCACCCGCACGCCCGGCGAGCGCGCGGCCGTCCAGGACGCCTTCGCCTCCGGCGTGCAGTCCGGCCAGCTGGTGGGCGCCGCGGCCGTCCTGGCCGGCGGCCTCGTCTCCGGCCTGCTGCTGCGCCGCGCGGAGCGGTCGGCCCGGCAGTCCGCCGCGTAGCGACGGCTGCATAGCATTCGACACGTATGCGCAGGGAAGACGGCGCAGGGAAGACGGCGCAGTGAAGAGGGAGAGCGCGCACATGGCGAGCGGCGGTCGCAAGGGCACCCCCCGCACCAGCGTCTGGCTGGCCGGCAAGGACGAGGCGCCGCGGCGCAGGGCGGAGGGCGCGCCCGGCGAGGGCGGGCTCGACCTGCCGCGGATCGTGGCGACCACGGTGCGCATGCTGGACGCGGAGGGCCTGGCCAAGTTCTCCATGCGCAAGCTCGCCGCGGAGCTGGGCGTGACCGCCATGTCGGTCTACTGGTACGTCAAGACCAAGGACGACCTCCTCGAGTACGCCGTCGACGAGGTCTGGGCCGAGCTGGACGTGCCGGACCCGGCCGAGGAGGGCGCCGACTGGCGCGACCAGCTCCGCGCCATGGCCGTCACCTACCGCCGCGTCCTGGTCGCCCACCCGTGGGTGCCGCAGCTGCTGTCCCGCTACTTCAACATGGGTCCGAAGGCGCTGCGCTTCTCCGACACGCTGCTCGCCGTGATGCGCCGCTCCGGTGTGCGCCCCGCGGAGCTGACCGGCTCCCTCGGCGCGCTCTTCCAGTTCGTGTACGGCTTCGCGTCGCTGGAGAGCCTCCACCGGGCCCGGGTGCGGGAGGAGGGCATGGACCTGGACGAGTACTACGAGAAGGCCAAGGACCTCGTCCTCAGCAGCCCGGAGATCACCCGGACCGTGCCCGAGGCGGTGGAGCTGGTCGAGGCCCGCGAGGGCGAGCCGATCGAGGAGCTGTGGCAGCGCGACTTCGAGCTCGGTCTCGAGACGGTCATCGCCGGCATCGAGGTCATGCGCGACCGCCACCGCGACAGTCCGCAGGCACCGCAGGCACCGTAGCCACCGCTGGAACGGTGGCACGACGAACGGCGCCGCCCCCCTTCTCGGGGGGCGGCGCCTTCGTCGTGTTCCCGGCCCCGGAGGGGTGCGCGCAGGGCCGTCCCCTGCCGTTTCGCGCACACCCCGCCGGGGCCGCTTCCGGTACCTGCCCGGCGCGCCTCCGCTCAGCGGCGTGCCGTGCTCCGTACCGGAGTCTCGGTGGTGGCGGTGGCCGGGGCGGCCGCCGCCGTGCTCTTCAGAGCGACCTCCTTGATGAACAGCGTCACCAGGAAGGCGATCAGCGCGCAGGGCGCCGCGTAGAGGAAGACGTCGCCGATGCCGTGGCCGTACGCGCTCTCGATCACGTCGCGGACCGGGGCCGGCAGCGCCTTCAGGTCGGGGATGCCCCCGCCGCTCGTCCCGCCGTGGCCCATGGCGGCGACCGCCTTCGGGCCGAGCTTCATCAGGCCGTCGCGGACGTAGTCCGGGACGCGGGTGGCGAGGACCGCGCCGAGCACCGAGACGCCCACCGCGCCGCCGAGCGAGCGGAAGAAGGTGACGACGGAGCTGGCGGCACCGAGGTCCTTGGGCTCGACCTGGTTCTGGGCGGCCAGCACCAGGTTCTGCATCATCATGCCGATGCCGAGACCGGTGAGGGCCATGAAGACGGCCAGGTGCCAGTACGGGGTGTCGTACCGCATGCCGCCCAGCAGGCCCAGGCCCGCCGTGAGCAGCACGCCACCGCTGAGCAGCCACGCCTTCCAGCGGCCGGTCTTGGTGATGACCTGGCCGGAGACCGTCGAGGAGACGAAGAGTCCGGCGATCATCGGGATGGTCAGCACGCCGGACATGGTCGGCGACTCGCCGCGGGCCAGCTGGAAGTACTGGGAGAAGAAGACGGTGCCGGCGAACATCGCCACGCCCACGAAGAGGCTGGCGAGCGCGGACAGCGCGATCGTCTTGTTGCGGAACAGCCGCAGCGGGATGATCGGTTCGGCCGCCTTGGACTCGGCCAGCACGAACAGCGCGGCGAGCAGCACCGAGCCGGCGACCATGACGCCGCTCTGCCAGGAGACCCAGTCGTAGTCCTTGCCCTTGCCGGCCCGGGTGACCCAGATCAGCAGCAGGGTGACGGAGGCGGTGATGAAGAACGCGCCGAGCCAGTCGACCTTGACGTCGCGCTTCACCACGGGCAGCTTCAGGGTCTTCTGCAGCACGACCAGCGCGATGATCGCGAAGGGCACGCCGACGTAGAAGCACCAGCGCCAGCCGAGCCAGTCGGTGTCGGTGATGACGCCGCCCAGCAGCGGGCCGCCGACGGTGGCGACGGCGAAGGTCGCACCGAGGTAGCCGGAGTAACGGCCGCGCTCACGCGGGGAGATCATGGCCGCCATGACGATCTGGGCGAGCGCGGAGAGACCGCCCACGCCGATGCCCTGGACGACGCGGCAGGCGATGAGCATGCCGGTGTTCTGGGACAGGCCGGCGACCACGGAACCGGCCACGTAGATCACCAGGGACAGCTGGACCAGCAGCTTCTTGCTGAACAGGTCGGACAGCTTGCCCCACAGCGGGGTGGAGGCGGTCATCGCCAGCAGCGAGGCGGTGACGACCCAGGTGTAGGAGGACTGGCTGCCGTGCAGGTCGTGGATGATCTCCGGCAGCGCGTTCGAGACGATCGTCGAGGAGAGGATCGCGACGAACATGCCGAGCAGCAGGCCCGAGAGGGCCTCCATTATCTGGCGGTGCGACATCGGGGCGGCCTCGCCGGCGGTGGAGGCGTCCCGCACACCGGCTGGTGTGGTCTTGGCCATGGACGTCCTTTCAGGTGGGGGGTTACGCGGGTGTACGGGGGGTGGTGGGCCGGGAAGCGTCCCGGTGCGCCGGCACGGCCGCCCGGGGGCGGCACTCGCCGAAGTCCTCGCGCAGCCTGCGGAGCAGCGCGTTGAGGCGGGTGACGTCGTCGTCGGACCAGTCGTGCAGACAGGCGGCGAGCGCGTCGGTGTAACGGGCGGAGACCTCTCCCAGCTGCGCGTCGCCCGAGGGCGTGAGGCGCAGCAGCCGGCCCCGCTTGTCCAGCGGGTCGGGGTGCCGCTCGATCCAGCCGCGCTCGGCCGCGTACGCGACGTGCCGGCTGGTCACGGAGGCGTCGATGCCCAGCAGCTCGCCGAGCTTGCTCATGCGCATCTCGCCGTGCTGGGAGAGCAGCGCGAGGAGGATCGCCGTGGCGGGTGAGCAGTCCTGGGGAAGGACCCGGCTCAGGCCGCGCTTGACGGCGCCGATGGCGCTGAGCTGGCGGGCCAGCTCCTCGTACTGCTCCTGTGCGGCCATCGGCCGGGACTCCTTGCTGCACGCCGGAAACGGTTGTTGTTGCTTAGGGCAACCATAGGAAGATTGGTTGCTGAAGGCAAACGAAATCGGGCATTCGGTGGTAAAGGAAGCGCCAAGGGTTCCCCGGTGGTACGTAAAGATGCAGATCAGAGGTCTGGGGCCTGGGCCGGGGGCTCAGGGGGATGCCGCGGGCCAGACGTCGCGGGTCTCGATCCACCAGCCCGGCGGGACGCGCCAGGCGTCGACGCACACCGTCCAGCGCCCCTCGGCGGTGCCGCCGGGCGCGATGGGTACGGGCAGCGGGTGTACGGAGGGGAGGGTCGTCCAGTCGGTGCCCAGGGGGCCGAGGACGTGGGTGCCCAGGACGACGGAGCCGGCGGTGACCGCGCTGCGGCCGGTGTTGGTGAAGGTCACGGCGACCCGCTCGCACCAGGGCACGTCACCCGGTTCGGGCGGTACGCGGCGGGGCGGGCCCGCACGGAGGGCGGGGGACGGCGGGGGCGGTACGGACGTCGGCGGGGACGCTGCCGGTGGGCGCTGCGGAGTGCCGCCGCCCGGTGGGCCGCCGCCGCTTGTGGCGGGGCTCGGCCGCGACGGAGGGCCGCCCGGGACGGGTACGCCGGTCGTGCCGGCGGTACGGGGCGGGGCCGGGGCGCCCGGAGTATGGGGCGCGGGCGGCGCGGAAGCAGAGGGCCGGGGCGGGCCGGACGTGGGGCCGGGGCCTTGCGGGGCGCGGTGCGCCGACGCGTACGGGGAGGGGAGCGGGGTGAGAGGTGACGCCGGAGGGGCAGGGGGCGCGGCTCCGTCCAGCGGTACGAACCGTACGCCGCCGGTGGGCGGCACGGCTCCGTACGCCGGTCCGGGTGCGCCGGGACCGGCGGCCCCCGTGGCGATGCGGCCTTCCCGGTCGCCACCGCCGCAGCCGGTGATCACGGCACCCAGGCAGAGCACGACGGCAGAGGCGGAGACGATCGTCGTCCGGCGCAGTCGCATCGGCCCAGTGTTACTGACGGGTGGTCAGCTGTACACGGTCCTGCCGTCCGGCCGGCCGGTTGGCCGGTTTCGGTCGGCGCTCTCTCGTCGTTGTTCTCTCGTCGTTCTCTCGGCGATCTCTCGGCGATCTCTCGGCGTTCAGCCGGTTTCAGTCGGCGATGAGCCCTTCGCGCAGCTGGGCGAGGGTGCGCGTGAGGAGCCGGGAGACGTGCATCTGGGAGATGCCGACCTCCTCGCCGATCTGCGACTGGGTCATGTTGGCGAAGAACCGCAGCATGATGATCTGCCGCTCCCGGGGCGGCAGCTTGGCCAGCAGCGGCTTGAGCGACTCGCGGTACTCCACGCCTTCCAGCGCCGTGTCCTCGTACCCCAGCCGGTCGGCCAGCGAGCCCTCGCCGCCGTCGTCCTCGGGGGAGGGGGAGTCCAGCGAGCTGGCGGTGTAGGCGTTGCCCACGGCGAGGCCGTCGACCACGTCCTCCTCCGAGACGCCCAGGCACAGGGCCAGTTCGGGCACGGTGGGGGAGCGGTCGAGCTTCTGTGCGAGCTCGTCGCTGGCCTTGGTGAGGGCGAGCCGCAGCTCCTGGAGCCGGCGCGGCACGCGCACGGACCAGCTGGTGTCCCGGAAGAAGCGTTTGATCTCGCCGACGACGGTGGGCATGGCGAACGTCGGGAATTCCACGCCGCGTTCGCAGTCGAAACGGTCGATCGCCTTGATCAGCCCGATGGTGCCGACCTGCACGATGTCTTCCATCGGCTCGTTGCGGCTGCGGAAGCGGGCCGCCGCGTAGCGCACGAGGGGGAGGTTGAGCTCGATGAGGGTGTCACGGACGTACGTGCGCTCGGGGCTCCCGGGCTCCAGCGCGGCCAGCCGGAGGAAGAGGGAGCGGGAGAGGGTGCGGGTGTCGATGGCTTCGCAGTCGTCGAGCACGGCGTGCGGTGCGTCGTTGGCGAGCACCTTCGCGCTGCCCAGGTCTACGGACATGCCACCCCCTTGAGGTCGCGGACGGGTCACAGCGGGCGCCCCGGACGAGGGTACGGCCGGGGGCTTCGGCCCCCACCTGAATACCGGAGGCCGCGCTGCGGCAAACGCAGTTCCAGCAGAATGTCACATGTCGGCAACACGCTGTAGCGCCAAGTCGACTTATCTTCCCCCTGGCCCGGAGTGCGGGTCACCCGCAGGGGTTAGGCGTCGATTCGATTTGCGGAACGCAGGCGGGCGAAGCTCCGTGAGAGTAGCCGCGACACGTGCATTTGCGACACCCCCAGCTCCGCACTGATCTGCGACTGTGTCAGATTGCTGTAGTAGCGCAGCAGCAGGATGCGCTGTTCGCGCTCCGGCAGCTGTACGAGCAGGTGACGTACCAGGTCGCGGTGTTCCACCCCCGCCAGCGCGGGGTCCTCGTAGCCGAGCCGGTCCAGCAGTCCGGGCAGCCCGTCGCCCTCCTGGGCGGCCTCCAGCGAGGTGGCGTGGTAGGAGCGGCCGGCCTCGATGCAGGCCAGCACCTCCTCCTCGGGAATTTTCAGCCGTTCGGCGATCTCGGCGGTGGTCGGCGAGCGGCCGTGCAGCACGGTCAGGTCCTCCGTCGCGCCGTTGACCTGCACCCACAGCTCGTGGAGGCGGCGCGGGACGTGGACCGTGCGGACGTTGTCGCGGAAGTAGCGCTTGATCTCGCCGATCACCGTGGGCATGGCGAAGGTGGGGAACTGCACCCCGCGGTCGGGGTCGAAGCGGTCGATGGCGTTGATGAGGCCGATGGTGCCGACCTGCACCACGTCCTCCATGGGCTCGTTGCGGCTGCGAAAACGCGCCGCCGCGTACCGCACGAGCGGGAGGTTGGCTTCGATCAGGGCGGCGCGCACGCGGGCGTGCTCGGGGGTGCCCGGTTCGAGGGTGGCGAACTTCTTGAAGAGCACCTGGGTCAGCGCCCGGGCATCGGCACCACGGCCCTCGCGGGTGCGGGGGGCGGGGGCCTCGGGGGGCTCGGTGGCGTCCGGGGCGTTGTCCACGGCGGTGTCAGGGGCGGTGTCCGGGGCGGCGTCTGCGGCCTCCGTGGCCCCGGCGACGGGGGCGTCGTCCACGGAGGCGCAGACGTGCTCCACGGAGTCGCAGGCATGCTCCAGGGAGTCGCAGGCATGCTCCGCGGTGTCGCGGGCGTGCTCCGCGACACCGCCGGCGTCCTCGGCGCCGGAACCGTCGGTGTCCTCGGTCCGGTCCGGTTCCCCGGTGGGTCGTTCGCGCCGGAGGGGGGCTTCGGGCGCTGTACGGGCCGGCACGGTCACCACCCCTTCACTGGGCGAACTGATCCGGTCAAAAGCGGTCATAGCATCACAACACATGTCCACTGTGTGCAAGCACCGCAAAGTGCCGTGTTGGCCGTGCAAAAGACCCCCCACCGGGACGGTGGGGGGTGGTGGCGCGGGGCCTGGCGCGCGTGTCGCCGGAGGCGGCCGGAGCCGTCAGACCACGTAGTCGGCGATCACCCAGGTGGCGAATTCCCGCCACTGGCCGACGCCCGCCTGGTGGGCGGGGTGGTCCAGGTACCGCTGGAGCGCCTCGGTGTCGTCGACGGTGCAGTTGATGGCGTAGTCGTACGCGATGGGGCGGTCGGAGATGTTCCAGGCGCACTCCCAGGAGCGCAGCTCCGGAATGGCGCCCCCGAGCGCCTCGAACGCCGCGACGCCGGCGGCCACGCGCGGGTCGTCACGCGTGACGCCCTCGTTGAGCTTGAACAGGACGAGGTGGCGGATCACGGGCGGGGTCTCCGTTCCTGGGCGGGGCAGCTGACGCAGCGGATCAGCTGATGAGCTGGGTCATGAACTCGCCGATGCTGCCGGCGGCGTCGGAAATGCCCTGGAAGCCTATGTGCACCAGCTCGGCCGAGCGGCCCGGGGAGTGGATGATCGTGTACGCGACGAAGATGCCGAGCCCCCAGAGCACGACCTTCTTGGTCTCTATCTGCGCCATGTCGCCCTCGTCGTCCTCCACGACCGGATCCTGCGTCTGGAGGCGGAGTCTATCCGCGCAAACGCGCGAGCGAATGTTTGGCCGAATCGTGTCGCCGTGTCGGTCGGTGTGGGGGTCCTCACACCACCTTTAGGGACCTTCGGCCCTGGGGACGGGGCCCTTCGCCGGTCCCCGGCGGCGCCGCCGGAGCGGAGGATGGTGGTGAGCCGCCGGGTCTGGCAGGAATCCGGTGGCCCAGGACACGGGCGCCCGAGCGGGGTCCGGCCGCGCATCCCCCCGACCGCGGCCGGCACACGGGACCGTGTCCGCGCCGGGGGAGGAGGCTTGTCCCCCCGATGCCGCCTCCCCCGTCCTGCGCCTGCCGGAAGCCCCGGCTCCGGAGTTCGCGCGCACACGGCCCGGAGCCGGGGCTTCCGGCGTCCCGCACAGGTGATTCGGGCCCGTCGTCCGGGCACCACAAAGGCACACGGCGTACGACACACCACAGATGATGTGCCCGATGAGGGAGGGCGGTGAGGTTCGCCATGGGCGTGCACGAGCTCGCCTTCTCCCTGCGGGAACGCGTGGTGGGGGGAGCGGTCGTCGCGGAACTCCTCGGCGAAATCGACATCTTCGCCGAACAGACACTCGCCCCGCGCCTGGAGTCCCTGGCCACCCGCTGCCGCGGCGACCTGGTCGTGGACCTGCGCGGCGTGACGTTCCTGGACGCAAGCGGCATCCGCCTCCTGCTGCGCACGCACCTGCGCGCGACGGCCCGCGGGGCGCGCCTACGGGTGGTCCGCGGCGGCCCGATGGCGACGAAGGTGATCCGCATCGCGGGCGTGGAACAGGCATTCACCTGGCTGGACGCGTTCCCCCCGGTGGGGGTGGGGAGCGTACCGGCGTAACAGCCCCGGGTACTGCCCGTGGGGCCGCCTCCAGGCGTCGACGACGGCGCCGGGGCGGCCGCTTCGCGGCTGGGGATGGGGCTCCGCCGGCCGGGTCAGCGGTAGGCGGCGAGGAAAGCGCGGACGCCGGCCGTGGCGTAGTGGTCGAGTTCCGGCTGGGTGTGCTGCGGGCTGCCGTGGAACATGGCCTTGTTCACGGGGATCCACAGCAGCAGGCCGGAGAAGTGGTTCGCGGCGAGGGTCGCGTCGTCGATCCGCAGCAGGCCCTGGTCGGCCAGGTGCCGGAAGGTGTCGGCCAGGGTGGCCAGCACCCGCTCGAAGCCCTGCTCGTACCAGGCGGCGCCCAGCTCGGGGAAGCTGTCGGCGTTGGCGACGACGAGCCGCCGGAGCTGGAGCACCTGGGGGTGGGTCAGCGTGGTCAGGAACCGGTGGGCCAGCCGGACGAGGTTCTCCTCCAGCGAGGCGGCGTCGGCGGGGATGCCGGAGACCGCGTCGATCATGGCGTCGACCCGGTCGGTGGTGGCCATGACGATCTCGGCGAACAGGGTCTCCTTGTCCGCGAAGTGCTTGTACACCGTCTGCTTGGACACGGCGGCCAGCTTGGCGATGTCGTCCATGCTCGTGCGGGCGTAGCCCTTCTCCATGAACACCGCCGTGGCGGCCTCGATGATCGCCTGATGCTTGCGCGCGGATCGCCCGCCGGGCTCGTTCGCTTCCATGTCTCCTCCTCGGCTTGGCACCTGGGAGGCAACAGTACTGGACAGTCCAGTTCTGGGATGAGTACTGTACCGTCCAGTTCCCGGGCTGATGCCGGCCCGGGCATAGGGGGAGATCTTCATGACGCAGGCGATGGGCGCTCCGCTCACCAGCAGTTTTGTCCCGGCTCGGGTCTCGGCCCGCGCCCTGCTGGCCGCCGGGGCCGCGGCCGGCCCGCTGTTCCTGGGCGTAGGGGTGGCCGGGGGCCTCACCCGTGACGGCTTCGACTTCACCCGCAACGCCCTCAGCCAGCTGAGCCTCGGCTCGCCGGGCTGGATCCAGGTGGCGAACTTCCTGCTCACCGGCGTGCTGATCACCGCGGGCGCGGTGGGCGTCCGGCGAGCCATCGGGCGTGGCCCGGGCGGCACTTGGGCGCCGCGGCTGATCGGCGCCTTCGGCGCATCCTTCCTGGTCGCCGGGGTGTTCACCGCCGATCCGGGCGCGGGCTTCCCGGCCGGTACGCCGGACGGCCCGGGCGCGATGAGCGCGCACGGCGCCGTCCACATGCTCGCCGGCACGGCCGGCTACCTCGCGCTGTGCGCCGCGTTCCTCGTACTGGCCCGGCACTTCGCCGCCCACGGCCGCCGGGGCTGGGCCATGACCTGCCGCGTGGTGCCGGTGGGCGTCCTCGCCGGCTTCGCCGCCTCGGCCACCACGGTGGCGGCCTTCACCGCCGGAGCGGGCCTCGGCCTGCTCGCCCTGACGGCGGTCACCACCCGCCTGGCCGCCCCCGCCCGACCCACCATCCACATCCACCCGTACCGAGGACAGGAGCCCGCAGCATGACCGCACCGGTGAAAGGCCCCGCCAGCTACTTCCCGTCGATCGAGAAGAAGTACGGCCGCCCGATCGAGGAGTGGAAGACCCTGATCCGTACGTCGCCGCTGACCAAGCACATGGAGCTTGTCGCGTGGCTCAAGACCGAGCACGGCCTCGGCCACGGACACGCCAACGCCCTCGTCGCGCACACCCTCGCCGAACGCGCCTGAGTTCGATACCTCGTTGATCGCGTACCGGTGGTCCAGCCACCGACCGCGCCGGTTGTTGCTCAGCGGCCCCGTTCCGTCGCGCGGAGGGGGCAGCCGGTGTCGACCCGGGAGGCGAGTTCGGCTCGGAGCGCCGACAGCTCGTGGGTGCGGGCGCGGGTGTGTTCAGCCGAGCGTGCGCAGCTACGGCTCCGTGAAGGCGCGGGCGCCGGCCTGCCATGTGAGGTCGAGGTCGGAGCCGCCGGGGAAGCGGTCGTCGAGTTCGAGGACGACCATTCCGTGCGCGTACGACCAGAGGGCCTGGGCGAGGTGGGGGTCCTCGGTGGCGAGGAAGAAGGGGCTGCCGGCCCACTCCTCCAGCCTCTCCGGCAGGGCCGCGCGCGGCAGGGGCCCGGTGGTGGCCAGGCGGTACAGCGCCGGGTGGGCGAGTGCGTGCCGCCGGTACGCAGCCAGCAGCACCGGTACGCGGTCCGTCGGGGACGCCCCGGCCAAGGCGGTGTGCAGGGCGGTGCCCATGTCGGCGAGGGCGTCCTCCACGAGCGCCGCTTCGACGGCTTCCTTGTTGCGGAAGTGCTTGTAGAGGGAGGGGGCGCGGATGCCGAGGCGTTCGGCGAGGGCGCGCATGGTGAGTTCGTCGCGGCCCCGCTCCTCCAGCAGGTCGCGGGCGGCTGCGACGATCTGGACGGCGCGGGGCGTGCGCGAGGTGCGGAGGGGCTGCTGATCGGGGTTCACTGCTGCTCGGCTCGCTCCTTGAGGGCGGTGTTCATGGCCGCGAAGGCGTCGTGGACGTCGAGCTTCCGGCGTACGAAGGGTACGGCCACGAGGGCGCCGGTGAAGGTCTCGGCATGGGTGAGCCGCACGTTGCCGGGCCCGGTCTCCTCGATGAGGAAGGAGTGCTCCCCGTCGAGGAGGCCGGGCACCCCGAGCCGCCCGAGCCAGCGCAGCTCCCGCCCGGGGACGGCGGCGCGGACGGTGGGGCGGAAGCGCATGGTGGAACCGTTGTTGACGAGGGTCATCTTCAGTGCGGCGCCTTCTTCGGCCTTCCCCTCGGCACTGACGAGGAAGGGGTTCCACTGCGGGTAGGCGTCGAAGTCGGTGAGCACCTGCCACACGCGGGCGGCGGGGGCGGCGATGTCGATGTGGGTGCGGACGGCGTGCATGGGGGGCTCCGAGGGGAGAGAGATGGCTAACGCTGTTAGCCGCGTGATCACACCGTACGGCTAACGGCGTTAGCCTGGCAAGTGGTGCTGGGGGCGGGCGCCGGCCTGGTCGCGCATCGAAAGGGCATGCAGCGGCGGACGGGGCGTAGTACACCTGGGAGGACGCGAAGGTGGGGACGTTCTCGTGGGGAGTCAGTCATGGCCGTTCGCCGTGTCGTGCCCAACATCCGCTCGGAGGCGGCGCAGGAGAGCCGGGAGTTCTACGGCCTGCTGGGCTTCGAGGAGGTCATGAACCACGGCTGGATCATGACGCTCGCCTCCCCGGCCAGCCCGGCAGCGCAGATCAGCGTCATGGCCGACGACAAGACCGCGCCGGTCGCTCCTGACATGAGCGTCGAGGTGGACAACGTGGATGCGGCCTACGCGGTCATGCGGGCGAGCGGTGCGGAAATCGTGCACCCGTTGCAGGACGAGGAATGGGGCGTACGACGATTCTTCGTCCGCGACCCGAACGGACGGGTGGTCAACGTACTGGGCCATCGTTGACGGCCGTCGATCGGAGGCCATCTGGCAGGGCAGCCGCTCGAACGGAAACACGATGCAGCAGCATCGGCTGGTATGCGAGCCTTCTTCTGCCAGACGCCGAACGGAAGACTCTGATGACCCGCGACGACGCCCTCAAGCAGCTCAGCCACATCGCGCGTGAGAGGGCATTCGGTAGGCACGTCGGCTCCGACCGGCTCATCCAGGCAGGGCTGGACGCGCTGATTGCCGGGGTGGAGAGCCCCTCTCTGGCCATGCTGGCCGGTCTCCTCCGGAGCGAAGAGCCCGAAGCTCCAGCACTCTTCGACCAGGTAATGGATGAGCTGGGGCTGCTCTTCCACCCGCCCGCTGACCCTCGGGCCGCAAAGTGGGCGATGGCCTACTGGGTCGCCGGTCAGATCGCCGACGGATCCCTGGACCCGACCACCGGCACCCACCTCATCTGGGCAGACATCGCCGAGGGCCTCGGCTATCCCGCAGAGCTGGAACCACTTGTCCACTGCGCACACAACCTGGACGGCTGGGAAGAGAGCTGGGGAGTCTCCTTCGAAGACCTCGACAGGGAAGCAGTCGAGGCCGCGAAGCAGTTCCTGAGCGAGCAGCCGACAGCACAAGCGGCGGGCTGACCATCCGGTTCTTGCTCGCTGCGGATCAGCGGCCCTCTACGATCCGGTGCCTGCTGGTTCCCGAGCTGCTGGAACGGATCACCGCGGCGCGCGGAACTGGACGAACTCGCCGTAGCCGAACGTGTCCTTGAGCGGGTGAGTCGATCGCGGCTGGCTGCGAAAACTGCCCGACGGCCGGTTTACCACCCGCCTGTAACCAGTCCGCCGCCCGCTGCGCGGCCGTGGGGCGTGGCCCGAGGCGTAAGGGCGAGCCCCCGCGGGGTGTGAAGTGTGATTGCGCCGCTGCGCGGCTTGCCCCCGCCCACCCGCCCGTTTGCCCGGCGGCGTGTCGGCACCGTGCGAGGTCTAGCGCGACTGCGCCGCTGCGCGGCTTGGGGCGGGGAGGGCCGGGCTGCGCCCCGGGGGGCCGCCCGCTGCGCGGCCGTGGGGCGTGGCCCGCGACGTGTGGGTGCCGGCGCCGGGGCGGAGGCGAAGTGCTACCCCGCCCACCCGCCCGTTTGCGGCGGCGAGTTCGTGCCGTTCAGTGTTTGGGGTTCTTCGCGACGAACGAGCCCAACCCCGGCTCCGTGTAGGTCAACCCCTCCTCGCGCAGGGCGCGGAGGACCTTGTAGGCCGTCATCGTTGCGATCTGGAACTCCTCCGCCAGCTGGAGAACGGACGGCACACGGGTCCGCGGAGGGTACGTCCCATCTTTGATGCGCTGTCGCATGACCTCGGCCACTTGCCGCCAGCGCGGGATGTCAGGAACGAATTCGATCACAAGCAGAACGCTACGTGCACCATGCGGTACTGCGCGAGGGAAGAATTACGTCAATTATGTGCGTCATAAGGGTTCTAGGGTCTGGCGTTGCTAGCGTCTTGCGCACACAAGGCCCCGGCGGTCGCGGCAACGACCCCGGGGCGTGGCCAACGCCAGGCAAGGAACGCTGACATGAAGAAGGTTATCGCCTACTGGTTCCGTCGGAGGCGGGTAAGGGGGTGGAGCTACGCCACTGCTGCCGCCGCGAAGTCCGTTCCGCCGCGGCCCGCGTACGCCGTCACCATCGGCGCGCACGGCATCGACTTCGTGCCGCAGACGGAGTTCACGCGGTGAGCGCGCGTGACGAACTGCGGTCGAAGGTGGCGGAGGTGAACGCGCGCAGCCGTCAGGGGCGGGCGGCTCCCGAGCTCGTGCGCGTACCGCCCGGTGTCTCGGGGCCGCGACGGTGTGACGGTTGCTGGGAGATCAAGCAACGCCGGTACCGTGCCGTCGCGGTGGGCGATCGGGCCGAGGCGGTCCGGGCGACCCAGGACATGGGGCTCCACCTGCGCTACACCCACCTCGACTGACCGCTGAGCCGCGAAGCGGCGGCCTTCGCTGCGCAGCCAACCCCGGTACGGCTCAGCCGTGCGTTGCGGGTCGCCCCCCACGGCCGCGCAGCGGGCGGCCTCCTGGGCGCAGCCCGGCCCTGCCCGCCCCAAGCCGCGCAGCGGCGCAGTCGCGCTACGCCTTCACCCCGGCGGGGCGTGTCCTCGCGCCCGCGGGCACGCGCTCATAGCCGCGCAACGGCGGTCCTCGCTGCGCAGCCAACCCCGGCACGGTTCAGCCGTACGCCGCGGGTCACCCCCACGGCCGCGCCGCCCCCGGCGCGCACCCCGCCCCACCCCAGCCGGCCCGCCCTACGGTCGCAGCGCGATGCCGGCCTCGCGGAGCAGGGCGGCGAGGTCGTCCGGGATCGGCATGGGGGTGGTGAGGCCGGCGCGGGTGCGGCCGGTGTTGCCGTCCGGGTACTTGCCGGCTGCCGAGCCGGGGGCGGCCACGGCCAGGCGTACCAGTTGGCCGAGGGCCTCGCGCAGGTCGCGGTCGCGTACGGCGAGTCGGAGCATCACCCCGTGGTTGCGGGTGTGGGCCCACGGCCAGGGCTGGGACAGGATGTGCGCCCGCTCGGCGGCCCGCCATCGCTGTTCCATCGGCCCCGGTGTGCGGGCTGCGGCCATCTCGGCGTTGAACGCCTCGAGCAGGCGGGGCGGCATGGGAGTACGGCGGGACATGGAAGACCTCCGACGGTTCAGGATGTCGTGAATTCAAGCACTCGTGTATCGTCTTGTCCATGCTGAACCTCGCGACCGACCTCGACGCTCTGACCCGCTTCGGCCGGGCGCTGGCCGACCCGATCCGCTGCCGCCTGCTGCTCGCGCTGCGTGAGGCCCCGGCCTACCCCTCCGACCTGGCCGACGCGTTGGGGATCTCCCGCACCCGGCTGTCGAACCACCTGGCGTGCCTGCGCGACTGCGGCCTGGTCGTCACCGTCCCCGACGGCCGCCGCACCCGGTACGAGCTGGCCGACCCCCGCCTCGGTCACGCGCTCGACGACCTGCGCAACGCCGTGGTGACCGTCGCCACCGACCGCACGTGCGTGGACGCCGACGAAAAGGGGTGCTGCTGAGGAACGGGGCACCCCCCGTCAGGCCGTCCGCCTGACTGTTCTGCGACGAGACCGCCCGCTCGCTGTACACCTAACTACGAGTCCCTCACCCTGCCCGCCGACCCGGACCAGCGGCTGAGCGTCTACACCGCCGAGGCGGGCTCCCGCTCCGAAGAGGCGCTAGCGGCGCTTCGGCTCCTGACCGAGACCTCGCAGACCTCGCACGGGCTGCATGCCGGGCACTGACGGATCAGCCGAACTCCTCCCTCAGCAGCCCCTCCACATCTGCCGCCTCTCCCGCGCCCCGCCGCCCCAGCACCTCGCGCGCCTCCCGCAGGCAGCCTGCCGCGATGCGGGATTCGCCCAGGCTCAGCAGGCCCCTCCCCCTCGCGAACAGCGCCAGGCCGCGGCAGTACGCGTCGCCCAGGCCGGCCTCCAGGGACAGGGCGTGGTCCGCCGCTTCCACTCCCTCGCGGTGGCGGCGCTGGTCCAGGCGGCAGTGGGCCAAGTACGCGGACGTCAGGGCCTCTTCGCGGGGGGACGAGGCCGCGTTCACGGCATCCCGCAGGCGGTCCGCCGCCGTCGTCGAGCGGCCCGCCCGGAGCCACGTGCGGCCCGCCTGGCGCAACACGTACGCCTGCGGGTCGTCCGCGGTCCTCGCCACCGCCTCGTCCGCCGTCTTCAGCGCCCGGTCCATGCGGCCCGCCACCGCCTGCGCCAGGCCCAGGTCGGCGAGCGCCCTCGGGCACCCCGCCGCGGCCGCCGGTTCCAGCAGCGGTACGGCCTCTTCGCCCCGCCCCATCGCCAGCAGCACGCCGCCGAGGTCACGACCTGCCGCCAGCCGGCCGTCCGCGTCGCCCGCGGCCTCCGCCCACCGCACCGCCGCCCGCAGCAGCCGTTCGCAGCGGTCCAGCGTGTCCGCCCCGCAGCGCGGCACCGCCAGGACCCGGAGCGCGCCGGCCACGCCCGCGCCGTCTCCCGCCTCCGCCGCCCGCGCGAGCGCCTCCTCCGCCGGGCGGCGCAGCACGTCGTGCGCCGCCGTTCCCGCCAGCCGCTCCGACCACACGCCCAGCAGCGCCACCGCCGCCGGCACCAGGCCACCGCCCCACACCCCCGGAAACGGGCCGGCGGCGCCCGGCGACGACGACCAGTGGGCCACCACCCGGCGCAGCGCCGCCTCCCGCGCCTCCTCCCCGTCCGTGCGCTCGCTCAGGCGGCGCGCGTGCTCCCGTACGAGCGCGTGGCACCGGTACGTGCCCCGGCCCGCCCGCTCCCACAACCCCGCCGCCACCAGCTCCCCGGCCACGGCGTCGCCGTGCTTCGCGCCGCCGGGCAGGTCCGCCGCCGCCGCGACCGTCGCGCCGTCGTACGCCGGTACGTCGGCGACCGTCGTCAGCCGCAGCGCCCGCGCGCACTCCGCCCCGAGCGCCTCGTACCCCACCCGGAACGCCGCCTCCACCGGTTCCCCGGCCCCGGCCTCCTCCCGCAACCGGTCGGCGAGATCGGCGAGCGTCGAGAACTCCCGCCCGGCCAGCCGCGCCCCCGCGATCCGCAGCGCCAGCGGCAGCCGTCCGCACGCCGTCACCACCGACTGCGCGGCGCGCGCGGCGGCTCCCGTGCCCACGGCGCCCGAGACGGCCGAGAGCAGGGCCAGCGCCTCCTTCTCCTCCGGGACGTCCACGGTCAGGCGTCGTGCGTCCGGCAGTTCCACCTCCCCCGTCGCGGCGGTGACGATCACGGCGCACCCCGGCAGCATCTGCTCCACCTGCGCCGCGTCCCGCGCGTCGTCCAGCACCAGGAGCAGCGGCCGCCCGGTGGCCAGTGAGCGCAGGAGCGCGGCCTGCCGCTCCGTCCCCTCGGGCAGGGCCCCGTCCCGTACACCGAGTTCCCTCAGCAGGCAGGTGAGCGCGGTGGACGGGTCGAGCGGACGGTCCGAGCCGCCGCGCAGGCCGAAGAAGTGCCGGCCGCCGGGGAAGGCGTCCCGCAGCGCGTGGGCGGCCTGGAGGGCGATCGCCGTCCGGCCCACGCCGTTCGCCCCTTCCAGGACCACCAGCCCGCCCGCGCGTACGGCTGCCACGGCGGCCTCCACGAGGTCGCGCCGTCCGCTGAAGTCGGCCGGGCGGGGCGGCAGCCCTTCAGCAGCGCCCCGTGTCGTGTCCCGCGTCGTGCCCCCGCCCGCCGGGCGGGCCGGACCGGCCGCCGGGACGCCCAGTGACGGGTCGTCCGTGAGCACCCGTTCGTGGAGCGAGACCAGTTCCGCGCCCGGTTGCGTTCCGCACTGCTCGGCCAGCACCCGCTGTGCGTCGGCGAAGACGGCCAGTGCCTCCGCCTGCCGCCCGGCCCGGTGCAGGGCGAGCATGAGCAGCGCGCGGGAGCGTTCGCGCGCCGGGTGTTCGGTGACGAGCGCCCGCAGGTCGGCGATGGCTCCGGCGTGCTGCCCCAGCGCGAGGGCGCACTCGAGGAGGTCCTCGCGAGCGGTGGCGCGTGCCTCGTCCAGCCGCCGGCGCTCGCGCTCGGCGTACGGGCCGGGGAGCCCGGTGAGCGCCGTGTCGCCCTCCCACAGGTCCAGCGCGGCGGTCAGCAGCGCGTGCGCCCCCGCGACGTCGCCGTCCGCCTTCGCCGTCGCCGCGGCCGCCAGTCGCTCCGCGAAGACGGCGGCGTCGACGCACTCGGCCGGCACCCGGACGGCGCACTCCGTGTCCGTCGCCACCACCGGCAGGTCGAGGGTGGTGCGGAGCCGCGCGACGTACGAGCACAGGGTGTCCGCCGCGTGCACGGGCGGCGCCGGACCCCACAGGGCCTCCACGAGCTCGGCCGTGCCGATGGGCCGCCCGCCGCGCAGCAGCAGGACGGCCAGGGCGGCCCGCTGCTGCGGCGGCCCGAGGACGAGCGGCTGGCCCCGCCGTTCGGCCCGTACCGGACCGAGCAGGTGGAACCGCAGGTGCTGGGTCTCCTCGTCACCGGGCACGGGCGGCGCTCCTCGGCTCCTCGACGGTCCGAAATGCCCCTATTTGTACCCGCGCTGCACTGGGCGGAAACGGACATGAAAGAACCGGCCCGGTCCACTCGAAGTGGACCGGGCCGGTTCAGTGGCGGTAGCGGAGGGATTTGAACCCTCGGTGACTTGCGCCACACTCGCTTTCGAGGCGAGCTCCTTCGGCCGCTCGGACACGCTACCGAGAGAGAGCTTAGCGGACGCGGGGCCGTGCTCCGCAATCGGTTCCCCGGACGAAGGGTGTGATCGTGCGCACTTCCGTCCTGCGGGCCCTTCGATGCTCCCGGCCGGAGGCTTCCGCCCACGCATCCGCCGGCGCCCTCGTCACCGCTCCCGGAAGAACCGTGTCAGCAGCTCCGCGCAGTCCTCGGCCAGCACGCCCTCGATCACCTCGGGCCGGTGGTTCAGCCGCCGGTCGCGGATCACGTCCCAGAGCGAGCCGGCCGCGCCGCCCTTCTCGTCGACGGCGCCGTACACGACGCGGTCCACGCGGGAGAGGACGATGGCGCCCGCGCACATCGTGCACGGCTCCAGCGTCACGACGAGCGTGCAACCGGTCAGCCGCCACTCGCCGACGGTCCGCGCGGCCTCGCGGATGGCCAGGACCTCCGCGTGGCCGGTGGGGTCGCCCGTCGCCTCGCGTTCGTTGCGGCCGCGGCCGATGACCGAGCCGTCCGGGGCCAGCACGACGGCGCCCACCGGCACGTCGCCGGTGCCGGTGGCCCGTACCGCCTCCGCCAGGGCCTCCCGCATGGGGGCCCGCCAGGGGTCCCGTACGGGATCGGGGCCCTGGACGGGGCCGGCTGCTGCTCCGGGTGTCACGGGGGCCATGGGTGTCACGCCCGCGGCCCCGGGGACGGCTTCCTTCTTCATGGCACCAGTGTGGGTGACGGCTCCGGGCCCGCTTCCGGCGCCCGGGCCGGGGGTCAGCGGACGGCCTCCAGACGGTCGGTGCAGCCGAGGGAGTCGGCGATGTCGCTGAGCGCGTCGCCCTCCATCGCCAGCAGCTCCTTGCTGCTCACGCCCAAGTCCTCCAGCAGCTCGGAGTCGCCCAGCGGGCCGTGCGGCGGCGGCTCGGTGCCGTTCGCCGCCACCCCGGCGTCGTCGTCCTCGTCCGGCTCCGGTTCGCCCTCCTCCGTGCCGTCCAGGTCGAGGGCGTCCAGCTCGTCCGCCTGGTCGTCCTCCCGTCCGGTCAGCTCGTCGACGAGCATCGCCCCGTACGAGCTGCGGGAGGCGCGGGCCGCGTCCGAGACGAAGATGCGGGGATCGTCCTCGCCGTCCACCCGGACGACACCGAACCAGGTGTCCTCCTGCTCGATGAGGGCCAGGACCGTGTCGTCGTCGGCGGCGGCCTCGCGGGCCAGGTCGACGAGGTCGGTCAGGGTTTCCACGTTGTCGAGTTCTGTGTCGCTCGCTTCCCACCCGTCTTCGGTGCGCGCGAGCAATGCGGCGAAGTACACCGTGACTCTCCCACTGGTCATAGGCGGTGCCGGGTCGGACGGGGGCCATCCCGCCCACTGGGAATCGTGGCAGAAACCCGGCCGTCGCGAGAGGTCTTCCGCGCTGCGTCGTGCAGCAGTCCGAAGAGATGTCGCTCACGTGGGGCTCCGGGCCCGCCACGGCTCACCACCGGAAAGTCCGCATCCGCATCTGCTGACGCATCCGCGCCGCCCGGGCGCGCCGCGGCTGGACCCGGTCCCGCAGCTCGCGCGCCTCGTTCAGTTCCCGGAGGAACTGCGCGCGGCGCCGCCTGCGGTCCTCGGTGCTTTCCGTGGTCTCCGTGTTCTGCGTGTTTTCCGGGCTCGCCGCACCGGACGCCGCGGACGCCGCGGATATCGCCCCGCCGTGGGACGGGGACGGGGACGGGGACGGGGACGGCCGGGCCCGTCGTGGTTCCTCACGGGCCGCGCGCGTCCTCCGGGGCCCCACCGGCGTCTGTTCGGCGGGCTTGGGGGGTTCCTGTTCGGGGCCGGCCATGGGCAGCACCACCTCGTGCCGGGGTTCTCGAGGTTCTTCTTTCCGGCTTCCCCTCCGACTTTCCCTCCGACCGGTGGCCTGATGCCAGACCTGCGACGCGTACGGCGGACGCCCGGCGGGGCCGGGGCCCGTAAAGCTCGGTTAATGTCGATGCATGCGGATCCACGTCGTCGACCACCCCCTGGTGGCGCACAAGCTCACCACCCTGCGCGACAAGCGCACCGATTCCCCCACCTTCCGGCGCCTCGCCGACGAGCTGGTCACCCTGCTCGCCTACGAGGCCACGCGCGACGTGCGTACCGAGCAGGTCAGCATCGAGTCCCCGGTCACCGCGACCACCGGCGTCCGGCTGTCGCACCCGCGGCCGCTGGTCGTGCCGATCCTCCGGGCGGGCCTCGGCATGCTCGACGGCATGGTCCGGCTGCTGCCGACCGCCGAGGTCGGCTTCCTGGGCATGATCCGCAACGAGGAGACGCTCAAGGCGGAGACGTACGCCACCCGGATGCCCGACGACCTCTCGGGCCGCCAGGTCTACGTCCTCGACCCGATGCTCGCGACCGGCGGCACGCTCGTCGCGGCGATCCGCGAGCTGATCGACCGCGGCGCCGACGACGTCACGGCGCTGTGCCTGCTGGCCGCGCCCGAGGGCGTCGAGGTCATGGAGCGGGAGCTCGCGGGCGCCCCGGTCACCGTCGTCACGGCCTCCGTCGACGAGCGCCTGAACGAGCACGGCTACATCGTCCCGGGCCTCGGCGACGCCGGCGACCGGATGTACGGCACGGCGGGCTGAGCCCCCGCGACCGAAGCGCCTCCGCGCCTACGGCCCTCCGGCACCCCTGGCCGGAGGGCCGGCCGCGTCATACGGCCGTATCGGCGCGGTCGAGCTTCTGTTCGAGCTCCTCGATCCGGCGGTGCAATGCCTGGATGGCGACCAGCGCAACCCCGAACGCGTCGACCACGGCGATCGCCTTGTCCGTCCGCCCGAGGCCGAACGCCGCCTTGAAGTCCTGGGCCATGGGGCCCAGGTGGCGCACGTGCGGGGGCTCCCACGCGTAGCGCCAGGCCGAGACCGGCAGCGCGGCGACCTTCTCCAGTACGCAGTGACCGTTGACGGGTGCATCGGCCACCTCCATGGGGGGAACGGAGGGGGCGACCAGGGCCGTCGCGCTCCGTGCCCGCGCGAGCAGGAGCTTCACCGGTCCCACTCCACCGGCGTGACGTCGGCCTTCACCGCGCGGTCGCTGAAGATCGCATAGTGGACGAAGGGGAGGCAGCAGAAGAGGAAGAGACCGATCAGGGCGAAGATCGGGGCGATGGCCTCGTGCTGGTCCGGGAGCGCCGCGGCGGCGGTGCGGGCGGCGGGCAGAGCTGCGAAAACGACGAAATCGGTCATGCCGCCCCTAACGATCACGGTGTCAACACGACACGTGCGATCACCCCGCGCGGGCGATCGCGGCTGATCGCGGGGGACCGCGGAGGATCAGCGCAGCACCGTGCTGAGGGGCGCGAGCGGTGCCAGCATCGGGGTCCGGCTGAGTACCTGGTAGAGCACCACCGGGTCGGGGAGGTCGGCGCCGCCGCAGTGCTGGAAGGGCACGCTCATCGGCACCTCGGTCACGCCGCTTCCCAGGCCGGGGGTCTGCACGGCCTGTCCGACCGCATCCGTCGTGTGGTGGACCGTGGCGCAGGCGTTGTCCAGTGCCGGACTGGCGATGGCGCCGACTCCTCCGGCGAACGCGGGCGCGGCTGTGGCGAGCCCGAGTCCCATTCCGGTCGTCACGGTGGTGAGGGTGACGGCCGCGGCTCGTCTGCTGTACGGGATCATGCCTGGCCAACGACCGACGTGCATTCATGGCGGGGACAACCACCCGCTCGGCCGAGCCGAGGCCCGTCAGCGGCCCGGCCGGCCCCTCGGCAGACCGCCGGTCAGCACCCCGTCGCCGACGCCGACGGTGCCGTCTGTGACGCCGGCGGTGACGGTTTCGGTGGTTCCGTCAGGGCGGCGAGGGCCTTGTCGGCGTCCTCCTTGGGGGTGAGCGACTTGTAGGCCGCGCCGAGGACCAGGTCGACCTCCTGCGGCGATTCCCGGTCGTCGTTCTTGACCTCCGTGCCGCCCAGCTGCGTGCCCAGCACCTTCAGCGCGCCGTCCACCGCCTCGCGGGAGCCCAGCAGCACCGCCGTCGCGGTGACCTTCTTGTCGTAGTCCTCCTGGGCGTTGCCCACCTTGCCGATGCGGAAGCCGCGGCGTTCCAGCTCGTCCGCCGTGATCTTGGCGAGGCCGCCGCGTGGCGTCGCGTTGTAGACGTTGACGGTGATGTCGCCCGGCTTGGGCGGCGGTGGGCCGTCCCGCCGGACGCCCGGCCGGCCGTGGGCGGCGGGCTTGCAGTCCGTGCCGCTGTGCGCGGCCACCGTGCGGGTCTGCTCCGGTCCGCCGGTGAAGACCTCCACGAGCTGGTACGTGCCCCACCCGGCCAGGCCCAGTGCCGCGGCCGAGGCGACCGCGGCGAGCGCGACCCTGCGGCGGTTCCTGGCGCGGCGCGTGTGCGGGAAACGGCGGCCCGTGACGCGGTACCGGCCCCCCATGCCGGGAGGGGTGAGCATGCTCATGGGCGCAGCGTAGTGCGGGCCGGACCCGCTGCCTACTAGATGATCAATGGGTTGCCCGGACGCCTACCCGATCGGGCCAACCGCGGGACGTCAGTCCGTGCTCCGGCGACAGGTCAGTCCAGTTCGAGCACGCGCGCGTGCAGCACCTGGCGCTGCTGGAGGGCGGCGCGCACCGCCCGGTG
Organism: Streptomyces mashuensis; assembly: GCF_014654785.1. Classification (GTDB taxonomy): domain Bacteria; phylum Actinomycetota; class Actinomycetes; order Streptomycetales; family Streptomycetaceae; genus Streptomyces; species Streptomyces mashuensis. The sequence goes on along the minus strand of NZ_BNBD01000004.1, from coordinate 45,171 downwards.
CAGGCCGTCCTCCAGGTAGAGGTCGCCCTGCCACTTCACGACGTGCGCGAACAGGTCGCCGTAGAACGTCGAGTCCTCGGCGAGCAGCGTCTCCAGGTCGAGCTGCTGCTTGGTGGTGACGAGCTGGTCAAGGCGTACCGGGCGAGGGGCCACATCCGCCCACTGGCGGGTGCTTTCCCGGCCGTGGTCGGGGTACGGCCGCCCGTTTCCGATGCGCTTGAAGATCACACGGAAAGCCTACCGGGCCGGTGGCTCCGAGCGCAGCCACGGCGCGGGAGTGCGAAGGTGACAATCAGCCGCATACCGGGAGTGATGCATGGGACCGCAGCACGACAGTTCCCCTCCGCCGGGCCCGGATCCCGCGCTGTCCGGCCTGCCCGGCCCGGCCGGGAAGATCGCGGAGAGTTACGCCTTCGGGGGCCCCGTCCTCGACCTGGGCGCGCTCCTCTGGGACGGCGCGTGCCTGCCGGTGGCGCCGGTGCGCGTGCCGCTGGCCATGCTCAACCGGCACGGTCTCGTCGCGGGCGCCACCGGCACCGGCAAGACCAAGACGCTCCAGCTGATCGCCGAGCAGCTGTCCGCGCAGGGCGTCCCCGTCTTCCTCGCCGACGTCAAGGGCGACGTCTCGGGTATCTCGGTGCCGGGCACGGACAGCGACCAGGTGCGGCGGCGGGCCGCCGAAGTCGGCCAGGACTGGTCCCCGGCCGGCTGCCCCGCCGAGTTCTACGCCCTCGGCGGGCTCGGCACCGGCATCCCGCTGCGCGCGACCGTCACCGACTTCGGGCCGCTGCTGCTCGCGAAGGTGCTGGGCCTCAACGCCACGCAGGAGCAGTCGCTCGGGCTGGTCTTCCACTACGCGGACGCGAAGGGCCTGGAGCTGACCGACCTGAAGGACCTGCGGGCCGTCACCGCCTTCCTCACCTCCGACGCCGGCCGGGAGGAACTGCGCACGGTCGGCGGTCTGTCCGCGCAGACCGCCGGCGTCATCCTGCGCGCGCTCACCGTCTTCGAGCAGGAGGGCGCGGGCCCGTTCTTCGGCGAGCCCGCCTTCGACAGCGGCGAGCTGCTGCGCACCGCGCCCGACGGCCGCGGCCTGGTCTCCGTCCTGGAGCTGCCCGCCGTGCAGGACCGGCCGAAACTGTTCTCCACCTTCCTGATGTGGCTGCTCGCCGACCTCTTCCACAGCCTCCCGGAGGTCGGGGACGTCTCGAAGCCGAAGCTGGTGTTCTTCTTCGACGAGGCGCACCTGCTGTTCCGCGACGCGTCCAAGGCGTTCCTGGAGTCGGTGGCGCAGACGGTGCGGCTGATCCGTTCCAAGGGCGTGGGCGTCTTCTTCGTCACCCAGACGCCGAAGGACGTGCCGGCCGACGTGCTCGGCCAGCTCGGCAACCGGGTGCAGCACGCGCTGCGCGCCTTCACGCCGGACGACGCGAAGGCGCTCAAGGCCACGGTGAAGACGTTCCCCGTCTCCGCGTACGACCTGGAGGAGGCGCTCACGAGCCTGGGCACGGGCGAGGCGGCGATCACGGTGCTGAGCGAGCGCGGCGCACCCACGCCGGTGGCGCTGACGCGGCTGCGCGCGCCGCGCTCGCTGATGGGGCCGGCCGACCCGCAGGCACTGGACCGCGCGGTCCGGGAATCGCCGCTGTACGAGCGTTACGCACAGGCTGTGGACAGGGAATCGGCGTACGAGAAGCTGACCGGGGGTGGGGGCGGGGCGAAGGAAGAGGCACCGGCGCCGGCACCGGCCTCGCCCCCGCCCAAGGGCAAGGAGGAGCCGTCGCTGCTCGAACAGGTGGTCTCCAGCGGCGTCTTCACGTCGCTCGCCCGCTCCGTGGGCACCCAGCTGGGCCGGGAGATCACCCGCTCGATCTTCGGCACGGCACGCCGCCGCCGCTGAGCGCCCGCCCCTGCCTCCCCGGCCCGGCTACTCGGCGATCTCGGTCCGCTCGCACCACTCGAAGACGGGCAGCCGGCCCTCGGCGGTGTCCTGGTGCCGGGGCGTGACCTTGAAGTGCTCGTACCCGCCCCGGTGCCGGATCTTCAGCTCGATACCGGGCGGCGTGATCGGTACGACCCGCTCGGGCAGATCGTCGGGGCCGCCTTCGAGAAACGCTTTCACACCAAGGGGACTCATGGCGCACAGTCTTGCCGCGCACGGAGCCGACGGCTCTGCGACGCGCCGACGAAGGCGTTCGCGTGCCGATGCGTGGCATCACCCGCTCATCCGGTGGCCTTCTTGGCGGCTCGTTTCATCTCCTTCTTGTAGGCGCGGACCTTCTCCAGCGACTCGGGCCCGGTGATGTCGGCGACGGAGCGGTACGAGCCCTCCTCGCCGTACGCCCCGGCCGCCTCGCGCCAGCCCGCGGGCCGCACCCCGAACTGCTTGCCCAGCAGCGCCAGGAAGATCTGCGCCTTCTGCTTCCCGAACCCGGGCAGGTCCTGGAGCCGCCGCAGCAGCTCGGCGCCGCTGCCGGCGTCCCGCCAGACGGCCTCGGCGTCACCGTCGTAGTGCTCCACGAGGTGCCGGCACAGCTGCTGCACCCGGCCGGCCATCGACCCCGGGTAGCGGTGCACGGCCGGCTTCTCCGACAGCAGCGCCGCGAACGCCTCGGGGTCGTACGCGGCGACGGCCCGCGCGTCCAGGTCGTCGCCGCCCATGCGGCGGGCGATCGTGCACGGGCCGGTGAAGGCCCACTCCATGGGGATCTGCTGGTCCAGCAGCATCCCGACGAGGGCGGCCAGCGGGCTGCGCGAGAGCAACGCGTCGGCCTCGTCGTCCTGGGCCAGGCGGAGGGCGCGTCGGGCACGTTCCATGCCCCGATCCCGCCCCGGGGGCGGGCGGGGCGCATGTCGCGGCTGTCAGGTGAAGGGTTCGCCGACCCTCGCCACCTCCTTCACCCTCGCCGTCGCCCGCAGGAGGAAGCCGGCGGCCCTCACCGTCGAGTCGACCGACTGTACGAGCAGGTCGCCGTCCGACCGGTCCGTGGACTCCTTGCACAGCCGGCCCGCCGCCGCCAGCTGGGCGATGTACTTCTCCCACTGCTCCTGGGCCTGCGCGTCCGGTACGCGGAAGAACGCCGCGGAGTCCCGCGCGACGCCCGACAGGGCGGTGCAGTGGGGGCGGACGCGGTCGTTGTCGATCTCCCCGCCGGCGTCCTTCAGGAGCCGGACGTAGGCGAGGGAGACCTTGGCCGAGCGATCGAGCAGGTCCTGGCCGCCGTGGCCGTACCAGGCGAGCACCTGGATCCGCCGGACCAGCGGCGAACGGGGCGGTGGCGGGCCGGCGGCGGGGCGGGAGGAAGCAACCGATGCCTTCGCGTCCCGCCCGTCACCCAGCCGCGGCACCGTCGCCAGCACGCTCACGGCCAGGGCCGCCGCGCACACGGCGGCGACGACGAGGCGACCGGCGGACGACGCCCCGCCCGGCTGCCACTCCCCGGGCGGAGCTGCCGGCCGCGGCGGTACGGCACGTCCCGCCGCCGTACGGGTCCCCGTACGCCTCCACTGCCGCACCGCGCCCGCCCCCGACACCGCCGCCGCCGCGAACAGCGCACCCCCCGCGCCGAGCACCAGCGACGGCCCCAGCAGGTACGGCAGCATCGACCAGGAGGGGCCCGCGACGCCGGGGCGGCACGCCTGGCCGAGGGCGGCCAGCGGCCGGACGCACCCCGAGACGGAGTCGGACAGGGCCAATCCCGCGAAGGTCACCGGCGCCGCGACCACGGCCGCGGCCAGCGCCGCCGGCAGCCGGTGGTGGCCGGACGACCGGCTCGCGGCGACGGCGGCGGCCGCCGTCTGCGCCAGCGCCACCGTCAGCACCACCCACCCGTAGTACGTCACCGCGTGGTCCGCGGTCGGCAGCCGGCCCGAGACGAGCCGGGCGTGCAGGGCCGCCGCCACCCCGACGAACGCGGCGGCGCCCGCCGCGACGCCGAGCAGCGCCGACTGGAGCAGGACGCGCACCCGCGGGGGCCGCGGCCCGGGCGGCCACCCCGGCACGTCACCGCCCCCGGTGGCCCGCCGCACCCATGGCGGCGTACCCGTGCCGGGGCGGATCAGCCGGGCCAGGAGCGGTACGAGCGACAGGGCCGCGAGCGCGGGAAGCGAGAGAGGGCGGTGGCTCTCGGCCAGCAGGTTCACGAGCAGCGTCCCGTACCAGGAGCGGAAGCCCTCGGGCACGGTGAACCTGCCGTGCGCCTCGGCCGCGGCGGGGAAGTCGAGCGGCTGCCCCATCGCGTAGAAGACGCCGCTCTCCCGCCACCACGCGTACCAGGCGGCGAGGAGCAGGCACAGGCCCGCGAGGCACAGCAGCATCGGCGGCAGGACCGACCGGCCCCGCCAGGCGCCGGCCCACAGGCGGGCGCACTGCGCGGTCCACCAGACCAGCGCCGTGCCGGCGACCACCATGAGGAGGAGCGGCGCGGGCCGGTCGGGCAGCCAGCGGGACAGCGTGAGGTCGTCCACCAGCAGCTCGCCCAGGGCCATGCCGGTGCCGAGCCACAGCCCGGCGCGGACGCCGGAGGGGACGCGGCGGCCCGTGAGCAGTGCGTGGGCGACGGCGCGCCACACGGCGACGCCGACCACGCCGGTGACGAGCGCAGCGGTAGCCAGCGCCTTGGCCACGTCCCACGACCGGCTGTTCGCCAGCAGCGACGTCGTCTCGTTCAGGAGGGAGCCGATGAGCGTGGCGGCGGCCCCCGTGACGAGCAGGGGCAGGGGGCGGAGGCCGAACAGCACGGCCGGGTCGTCGAGGGACTCCCGGCGCACCTCCCACCGGGGGTGCGTGCGCCACTGCTCGGCGAAGGAGGCGAGGGCCCGCCGGACGGCACCGCGCGGCGGGGCGGTGGCGGCGACGGCGGGGAAGGCCCATCCGCTGCGGTCGGCACCCCAGCGGAGGGCGGCCCGGTCGGCGTGGATCTCGCGGCTGCGCAGCACGTCGGAGCGGGCGAGGTAGACGAGGGCGACGAGGAGCGCGAGCAGCTCCAGGTTGCGCGTCACGGACGGGAGTTCGAGGGGCTGGGACAGCTTGCGCTGGTTGAGGACGCCGTGGACGCCGTACACGGCGCCGGGCAGGAGCACCACGGCCACGAAGGCCCGCCAGAGGGCGATGGTGGCGTGGGTGAGGGTGACGTCCTTGTTGCGGATGTGGGCGAGTTCGTGCAGCAGGACGGCGCGGAAGCCGGCGGGGTCGGTGTGCCGGCGGGTGAGCAGGCCGCCGTGCAGGCACACGACGGGGCGGCGGTTGCTGCCGAAGACGACGGCTCCGGTGGACGCCGCCGCGGGGTCGACGACGACGCGGGGCGGGCGGGGCAGCCCGGCGGTGGCCGACAGCGCGGCGAGCGTACGGGCGATGCCGTGGTCGGCGTCGGCCTTCTCCAGCGGCACGACGCGGCTCCGCCGCGTCTTCCAGCGGGGTGTGAGCCGGAAGAGGACGGCCGCGACGGCCAGCAGCATCGCCGGCCAGGCGATCGCCACCCACCAGGGCAGGCTCGGGTCGTAACGGGCCATGCAGGCGTCGAACGCCTTGGCCTGGGCGCTCACGGTGAACAGCAGCTCGACGCCGGCGTCGTGGTACGGGTCGGCGCCGGCGGCGAACAGGCAGCCGTAGGTGCCCATGCCCTTGGGGAGCACGGCGTTCCGGGCGATCCGGTCCAGGACGTGCCCGCAGCTGACCAGCAGCAGGACCATCAGGAGGACGAAGCGCAGGGTGGTGCCGGCGACCATCGACCGTTCGTCGAACCGGGCGGGGGGCGGAGCGGGAGCTGGTGCGGGAGCTGGAGGGGGCGTCGCCGGGATGGGGGGTAAGGGGGGTGGCGTGGCCATGCGGCGTCAGCCCTGCTCCGGGGGCGTCGTACCCGGCGTGCCCGGATCGCCGCCGCCGTTGGGCCCGGCGAGGGCGAGGCGGGCCACGACCGTGTCGGCGACGGACGTGGCGCGGCCCCGGCCCACGCCCCGTTGCACGGCCGACTCGACGACGCGGCGGTGGATCTCGGCGAGCTGCTCGCGGGTGAGGGGCGGCAGGGTGACGGGGTCGGCGGGGTGGCCGTTGTTCTTGCGGAGGACCTTGCGCAGGACGGCTCTGGTGCCCTTGGCCGTGCTCTGCACGGCGGCGCCGGCGAGCTGCCGGCCCGCCTCGTCGACGACGAGCCAGATGACGGGCGTCACCATCGTGGCGACCTCGCCGAGCCCGAACCCGAGGGGCTCGCGGCGCGGGCCGCCGCGCGTGAGGCGGCGCACCACCGTTTCGTCGTCGAACTCCATCAGGGCGGTGACGAGGGGCAGTTCCTCGGGTGCGACGTGGGTCACGACGTCGCGGACGACGTCCCGTACCCGGGTCGCGCCGGGTCCTGCGGGTCCGCCGGGTCTGCCGGGCCCGCCGGGTTGTGCTGCAGCGCTCACGGCGCCCCCTTGTGGCCTGTGTGGTGGCCTGTGTCAGCAACAGTGCACGCTACAACGGAACTTCGGGCTCCGCCCCGGTTCCGTCCGGGTTCGGTCCGGGGTCCGTCCCGGTTCCGTCCGGGGCTACCTGCGGTAACCGCCCTGTGACGCACGGCACGGCGAAAGTGCCCGGGCCGGCCCCACAATGGAATGGATGTGTACTGCATCAAAGCGGTGCCCGGCAGAGAGGCCGTCTCTGACAGATCGATAGGATCGGGGTACTGAGATGGCACGGGGGCACGGGTTAAGAGCGGTGAGCCGCGGCGGCGACGGGTCGGCCGGGGCTCCGGACCGGCATGCGGCGGTCGTGGAGGCGATCCTCCGCGCGTACGCCGACGCGCTCCGCAGGACCGGCAACGTCCTCGTCACCGACCCCGAGTTGTGGCAGGGCTGCGAACGCCAGGCGCGCGGCATCGTCCGCGACTGCCTGCGCGCCCTCGACGGCGAACCGCGGCAGCTCACGGAGGACGTGGAGTTCGACTCCATGGCGCTGGGCGCGCGCCGCGCGCTCCAGCACGTCCCCGCCGAGGAGTCGGTGGCCGCGTCGCACGTCCTGTTCGACACGGTCTTCCAGGCGCTCACCGACCCGGCCCGGGGCCTGTTGCGCGGGGACGGCGACCGTGACGGCGGCGGTGACGGCAACCGTGACGGCGGCGACGGCACGGCCCGGCTGGCGAGCGCGGTCGCCAGCCTGCACCACAGCATCAAGATCCGCGTCCAGGCCGCGTTCATCGGGTACGAGGCGTTCGTCGCCCACAGCGTCGGCGAGGCCGACTCCACGCGCCGCGCCCAGCTGGCCGGCGACCTCCACGACCGCGTCGGCGGCGGCCTGAGCCTGGCGCTGCGCTGCCTGGAGCTGTACGAGGCGGAGCGGGGGACGGAAGCGAAGACCGGCGACGGAGCCCCGAAGAAGAACCGTGACCGGCTGGAGGAGGCCAAACGGGCGCTCCTCGACGCCATCTGGTTCACCCGGGAGCTGGTCACCGGCCTCCAGTCCGCGCCCCCCGAGGCCGGGCTGCGCGTACGGCTGGAGGAGTACGCCGCCACCGCGGCCGCCGGGTCCGTCGACGTCGGCGTACGGGTCAACGGCGACGAGGACTGGGTCCCCGGCGCCGTCCGCGAGGAGGTCTTCCTGGTGGCGCGCGAGGGCCTGCGCAACGCCCTGCGGCACGCCGGGGCGTCGGTCGTCGGCGTGGAGGTCGACGTCACGCCGCAGTCGGTCGCGGGCGTGGTCGCCGACGACGGGCGCGGCTTCGTCGTGGACGGCGCGCGCGGCGGGGGCGGGCTGGCCTCGATGCGGGACCGCGTACGGGCGCTCGGCGGTGAACTGACCGTGCACAGCAGGGTCGGGAGGGGGACGTGCGTGGTGTTCCGGGTGCCACTGCACCGCGGCGGCCGGCGAGGGGACGACCGATGACGGCGGTGACGGCGGTGACCGCGCCGGCGGACATCCGCATCCTGGCCGCCGACGACCACAGCCTGCTCCGCGAGGCGCTGTGCGACCTGCTGGAACTGACCCCCGGCCTGACGGTGGTGGGGCAGACCGGCGACGGCGCGGAAGCGGTGCGGCTGGCGGCCGCCCTCCGGCCGGACCTGGTGCTGCTCGACCTCGACATGCCCGGCCCCGGCCCGGTGGCCACGGTCCGCGCACTGCACGCCGCCGTGCCGGGCGTACGGGTCGTCGTCCTGACGATGCACGGCGACTCGGGCCTGGTGGGCTCGCTGCTGGAGGCGGGGGCGGCCGGGTTCCTGCACAAGGGCGTGGAACGGAACGTCCTGGTGGCGGCCATCCGCGGTGCCATGGCGGGCGACACGACGGTGATCTACCACCGCGATCAGGCGGGGGCCGCCCCCGGACCCGCCCCCAGTACTGCCGCTCCCACTCCCACCACCGAGACGCTGACCGTGCGCGAGCGCGAGGTGCTGATGTGCGTGGCGCAGGCGATGAGCAACCGGCAGATCGCCCGGACGCTCGCCATCGCGGAGGGCACGGTCAAGCGCCACCTGCGGAACATCTTCGACAAGCTGGGTGCGACGTCCCGGCTCGACGCCGTCAACAAGGGCCTGCATCAGGAAGCGGGAGTGGTCACGCCGCGTCCCAGGCAGGCACCTGCGCCTGCCCTTCGGCCCGCAGGAGTGCGGCCACGGCCGTGACCGCGGCGCGGTCGTCCTCCGGGGTGCCGGGGCGGGCGGGGAGCAGGGCGGTGGCGGCGCTGCCGCCCCGGCGCACGGCGCGGTGGCGGCGGGCGAGGGTGGTGAGGTTCTGGCCGGGCCCCGCCTCGATCAGCAGGAAGTCGCCGCTGCCGAGCAGCCCGTCCAGGGCGGGCCCGAACTGCACCGTGTCGGCGAGCTGCCGGGCCCAGTAGTCGGCGCTGCGGGCCACGTCGGGCGTCAGGGGCTGACCGGTGTAGCCGGAGCGGATGGGGATGCGGGGCGCGTCGAGCCGTACGGTCGCGAAGGCGGCGCGCGCGGCCCGTACGGCCGGTTCCATGGCCGGCGAGTGGAAGGGCAGCGTGGCGGGCACGGGCAGGACGGTGAAGCCCTCGGCGCGCAGCGCGCCGGCGACGGCCGTGAGGTGGGCGGTGGTGCCGGCCAGCATGGTCTGCCGCCCGGCGTTGACGGCGGCGATCGCGACGTCGCCCGTGAGACGGGGCCGCAGCTCCTGCGCGGAGGCGACGACGGCGAGCATGCCGCCCGCCGGGATGTCCCGCAGGTAGGCGACGCGTTCGCGCACCATGCGGGCCGCGTCGGGCAGGGAGATCACGTCGGCGAGGACGGCGGCGACGAGCTCGCCGGCACTGTGCCCGATCATCGCGGCGGGCCGCACGCCCCAGCCGAGCAGCATGCGCCCGAGCGCGTACTCGACGGCGAAGAGGAGGGGCTGCGCGGTGTCGACGTCGTCGACGGAGGCGCCGGGCCGCTCGTCCAGCCACGCGTCCCGCAGCCGCTCGGCGTCGGCGCCCATGAGGCCGAGGGCCTCGTCGAACGCGCCGGTGAAGCAGGGGTCGTACTGGTGCAGGCCGGCGGCCATGCGGACGTATTGGGAGCCCTGCCCGGGGAAGAGAAGGGCGACGTGGCGGTGGGGCGGGGGTGTGGTCGACATGAGGTCCTGTGCTTCGTCAGCGTTCGGAGGCGTTCGTGGGCGTTCGTGGGAGCCGTTCGGAGGCGTTCGTGGGCGTTCGTGGGCGGAGGGGTGGCCGCGTGTGCCCGGCCGGGGGAACCGGGCACACGCGACGCGGGACGGGAGCACGGCGACGGGGACGAGCCGCCGGGCTCCGTGGTGCGAGGGGCACGCCCCCCAACCGGGGGACGGGGGCGGGGCGCCGCGGGTGCGGCTGTCACCCGCCCGGTACGGGCCCTACGCCCCCGGCCGTACCGCCACCAGGCAGCCGACGCTCCCGTCCGGGCCGATCGAGGTGATCAGGGCGACGTCCCGTTCGGTGGCCGGTGTCCGCCAGGTGGCCAGGACCGCCGCCAGCTGGAGGCCCGCGCCGGCGCTGTGGGTCTCGCCCAGCACCGGCTGGACCCTCAGCGTGCGCGGTGAGGTGCCGAACACCTCGCGCAGCGCGCGGTCCTCCACGGCGGACCAGCCGCGGCGGCCCGCCGCACCCGGGGCGACGACGGTCACCTCCTCCGGCGCAACGCCACTGCGCCGCAGCGCCGTACGGACGCACGCGGCGAGCCGCCGGCCCACGTGGGCCAGGCCCTCGGACGGGTTGGCGAAGCCGGTCTCGCACGCCAGCAGCCGCGCCACCGGGCGCTGTCCGGTGCCGTACGAGCCGGCCCGCTGGAGCGCGAAGACCGCGGCGCCCTCGCCCAGTGGCACGCCCGGCGCCAGTGCGCCGCTGCGCCGCCAGGCCCACGCCGTGTGGGCGGACAGTTCTTCCACCGCGCCGGTCAGGAGCCGGTCCGCGTGCCCGTTCAGCAGCGCGCCCCGCGCGTAGCGCACGGCGTGCAGCGCGGCCAGCGGGCCCCCGGAGACGGTGGCGTTGACGCCGGTGAGCCCGTGCCGGATGGCGGTGCGGCCGGCCGCCGCGTTCATCAGCGTGCCGGGGAACTGCGACGGGTTGACGTAGTACGGCCGTTCCTGGACGAACGTGTCCCGCGTGAACTCCGCCAGCGCCCGCGCGCTGCCCACCGACGTGCCGAGCACGATGCCCGTGTCCGAAGCGGCCGGCCCGGCCGGCCCCTCCAGGGCCAGTGTGCAGGCCGCCGCGGCCAGTTGTTCCGTACGGGTCAGCCGGCTCAGGCCCTTGCGTCCGAGGACCTCCTCGGGCCGGAAGCCGGACACGGGCAGCACCGCTTGGGCCGGCGGGTACGCGGCCGGGTCGCCCGGCAGGGCGCCGGCCTCCGTGCCGGCGGGGAGCCGGCCGTCGGCCACGGCCGCCAGCGGCGCAAGCCCCGCGCCCGCCGCGCTGAAGGCGGCGCACGCCACCACATCCACGGGCGCGACGACGGTCTCCGCGCCGACGGGGGTTTCCGTGGTTTCCATGAGTACGGGGGCGGTCATGCGGCGAACTCTCCGAAGATCGTGACGGCGTTGTTCCCGCCGAAGGCGAAACCGTGGTTCTCCACCACCCGCGGCCGGTGCTCCCGGGCCCTGTGCGGCACGCAGTCCACGTCCGCGCCCAGGGCCGGGTCGACGACACGTACCGTCGTGCTCGCCGGCAGGAAGCCCTCGCTCAGCGCCGCGCAGCACACCACCGCGCCGAACGCCGCCGCCGCGCCCATCGTGTGGCCCAGCATCGACTTGACCGAGCTGATCGGCGGCACCGTGCCGCCGAACGCCTCGCGCACCGCCGCGACCTCCGTCGAGTCGTTCGCCGGCGTGCCCGTGCCGTGCGCGCACACGTAGTCCACGTCGCCCGGCGCGATGCCCGCGCTGCGGTGCGCGCGCCGGATGCACTCGGCGATGGACGCCGCGTACGGGTTGGTCATGTGGTGCGCGTCGCAGGTCATGCCGTAGCCGAGCACCTCCGCGTAGATGCGGGCGCCGCGGGCGAGCGCCGACTCCAGCGGTTCGAGGAGCAGCGCGGCGCCGCCCTCGGCGGTGACGATGCCGTCGCGGTGCTCGTCGAAGGGCCGCGGCACGTCCTCGGCGAGCGCGCCGAGCCGGTGGAAGCCGGCGTGCGTGGCCCGGTTCGACGCGTCGGCGCCGCCGCACAGCACCACGTCGGCCTCGCCGGTGCGGATCAGGTCGTAGCCGTAGCCGACCGCGTAGTTGCCGGCGGCGCAGGCGGTGCCCAGCGTGAGCGCCTCGCCGGTCAGGCCGAGCTCGGCGTTGACGGCCGCGGCGATGCGGCCGGCGTCGGCCTGCTCGACGAGGTCCGGGGAGAGCAGGCCGAGGCCCTCGCCGACCCACTGGGCGGTGAGCTGTTCCAGGACCTGCGACTCGCCGTTGGTGGTGCCGAAGCAGCTCGCCGCGCGCAGCGCCGCCGGACCGGCCTCGGTCAGGCCGGCGTCCTCGGCGGCCTGGCGGGCCGCCGCCGCGGCGAGCTGGGCGCTGCGCCCCCACCGCGAGGGGTGGATGCGGCGCAGGTGTTCCTCGGCCTTGAAGCCCTGCACCTCGCCGGCGAGGGTGCGTTCGAAGCCGGTGGTGTCGAACTGCTCGGCCGGTGCGATGCCGCTGCGGCCCGCCCGGATCGCGTCGACGAACTCGCGGGCACCGAGCCCGAGTCCGCTGACCGCGCCGAGGCCGGTCACGACGACGCGGCGGGGCGCGGGCGTCGCCGTGCCGGCGGTTCCCCGGTCAGACATGGGCCGCCACCGTGCCGTACTTGCTCACCAGCTCGTAGGCGGTCGTCAGGTCGTCGAGCTCCGTGACGTCGCTCTGCGGGATCTTGATGCCGAGGTCCCGCTCGAACCGGGAGTAGATCTCGATCACGAGGAGCGAATCGGCGTCGAAGTCGTCGACGAAGCTGCTGTTCCCGGTGAGCTCCTCCGCGTCGACCTCCAGCACGTCGGCGACGATGGCGCGCACCTTCTCGCGCAGTTCCCCGGAAATCATTGCCTCGCTCATCGCTTTCCCCCTTCGTCGGTCTTTCCGCGCCGTTGTGGCGCCCTTTCATGGGACCGTGCGGCGAGGATGGCGGGCAAGCACTACGAAAGTGACACGGGGAGGGGTAGGGGGCGCATGTGCCGGGGCTGCGGGATGTGACGCAGCGCCTCTGACCTGCTGCTTCCGTCTCTCTTTTATGTTCTTTGCATGCGTCTTCCTGGTGGTGTGTATTTCTCTTCGTCGCGCCTCCAACCCCTCTTGAATTTCCGCTCCACTTTCTTCCTACGGGTGTACGCCAGCATGGGAGCGTGGACATCGAACCGATACATCCGGGAACGCCACCGGTCGGAATTTCTGCCGCAGCGCTGTGGCTGCCCGGCGGCGTGTCCAAGGTCTCCGAAGCCGTCGAGCACCGCCGCATCCGCGCCCGTACGGCGCGCGAGCTGGGGCACGAGGCGCTGCCCTGCGCCGACGACGTGGCGGCCCCCGACATGGCCGTGCACGCGGCGCGGCAGGCCCTCGCCGCCGCCGGCGAGCCGGCCGCCGCCCTCGACGTCGTGTGCCACGCGTGGATGTACCACCAGGGGCACGACCTGTGGTCGGCCCCGCACTACGTCGCCCGCGCGCTCGGCGCCGCCGCGGCGCTGCCCTTCGGCATGCAGCAGGTGTGCAACGGCGGGGCGATGGGCCTCGACACGGTGGCGGCACAACTCCTCCACCGGGGGGCGCGGCCGGGGCCGGGCAAGGGACAGGGCCAGGGCCTGGGGCTGGTGACCACGGGCGACCGGTTCGTGGAACCGGGCTTCGACCGCTGGGCGGCCGACTACGGGGTCGCGTACGGCGACGCCGGCACGGCCGTCCTGCTGCGTACCCCCGCCGGGCCCCGCGACCCGTTGCTGCTGCGCGCCGTCGCCACGGCCGCGGCCCCCGGCCTGGAGGAGATGCACCGGGGCGCCGACCCGCTCTCCGACGCCGCCCGGACGCTGCGCGACCGCGTCGACATGCGGGCCACGAAGCGCGCGTACCTCAAGGAACACGGCGACGAGCCGTTCCGCACGGCGAACGAGCGCTGCGTCCGCGAGGTCGTGGCGGGCGCGCTGCACGAGGCGGGGCTCGCCGCGGACGACCCGCGCATCCGCTGCGTGGTCCTGCCCCGGTTCGGGCTGAAGACGCTGGAGGAGGGGTGGCGGCCGGTGCTGGCGGACTGCGTGGCCGCCCCGGCCGTGGACCTGGGCCGCGACACGGGCCACCTGGGCGCGGGCGACGCGACGGCGAGCATCGCGGAACTGGTGCGGGACCGGGTCCTGGCGCCGGGGGAGTACGCGCTCGTACTGAGCGCCGGAGCCGGGTTCACGTGGTCGTGCCTGGCGGTGGAGGCGACGAGGGCGGCCGGGCTGACGAAAGAGACGCAGCGATGAGAGCGGCGAGAGCAATGAGGCAGAGGAAGACGACATGACACGTTCCGTATTCGTCACCGGCGGCAATCGCGGGATCGGCCTGGAGATCGCGCGGGCCATGGCGGCCGACGGCGACCGGGTCGCGGTCGGCCACCGCTCCGGCGAACCGCCCGAGGGGCTGTTCGGCGTGCGCTGCGAGGTGACCGACCAGGCGTCGGTGGACGCGGCGTTCGCGGCCGTGGCCGAACACCAGGGCCCGGTGGAGGTGCTCGTCGCGAACGCCGGCATCACGCGGGACACGCTCATGCTGCGCATGGGCGACGAGGCGTTCGACGAGGTGCTCGACACCAACCTCAAGGGCGTCTTCCGTACGGTGCGGGCGGCGGCGGGCGGCATGATCGCCGGGCGCCGCGGCCGGATCGTCCTCGTCTCGTCGGCGCTCGGCTTCCTGGGGTCGCCGGGTCAGACGAACTACGCGGCGACGAAGACGGCGCTGCTGGGCCTCGCCCGCTCGCTGGCCTGGGAGGTCGGCTCGCGCGGCGTGACGGTCAACCTGGTCGCGCCCGGGATCATCGACACCGACATGACGCGGGACCTGACCGACCGTCGCATGCGCGACGTGATGCGGATGACCCCGCTCGGCCGGCCGGGCACGGCGGCCGAAGTCGCCGCGGCGGTCCGGTTCCTGGCCAGCGACGCCGCCGGATACATCACTGGCGCGGTCCTCCCGGTGGGCGGCGGAATCGGCATGGGCGTCTGAGCGTTCCGGCGGGCGTCCGGAAGGAGATATTTGCTGTGGCAGACATGGAAACGAAGGCAGCTGTGACGGGGGCGGCCGGAACGACGGCGGCGGCTGCGACGACCGCAGGCTTATCGGCTACGGGCTCGCAGGCGAGGGGGTTACGTCCCGGGGCTGCGGCCCCCGGCGAGCACCGGCCCCGCAGGCTGACCCTCACCGTCGCCTGCTTCGGGACCCTGCTGGTCCTCACGAACTACTGCGCGCCGATGTCCACCCTCTCGGACACCGCCGCCGACCTGCACTCCAGCGTGTCCGGGCAGACGTGGATGCTCAGCAGCGTGATGCTGGGCATCGCCGCCCTGCTGCTGACCACGGGCGGCCTGGGCGACGCGCACGGCCAGCGGCGCGCCTTCCTCGCCGGCTCCGCCGTGCTCGCGGTGAGCACTGCGGCCGGGGCAATGGCCACCGGCACCGGGATGTTCGTGGCGGCACGCATCGTCCAGGGCATGGGCAGCGCCGCGATCCTCACCGGCAGCCTCGGCATCATCGGGCACAACTTCCCCGCCGGCCCCCAGCGCACCAGGGCCACCGGCCTGTGGGGCGCCATGGTGGGCGGCGGCATCACGCTGGGCCCGTCCCTGTCGGCGGCGCTGGCCATGGCCGTCGACTGGCGGTTCGGCTACTGGGTCTTCGCGGCCGGCGCGGTGGTGCTGACCGTGGCCGTCCGCACCTGCCTCGACGAGTCGCGCGGCAACCGGCCGGAGCGCACCGACTGGACGGGCGCGGTGCTGTTCGGCGGTGCGGTGACGGCCCTGCTGGCCGCGCTGATCGAGGGCCGCAGCGGCTGGGGCCGGCCGCAGGTGCTGGTCCTGTTCGCCGTCGCCGCCGTCGTCGCGCTGGCCTTCGTCGTCGTCGAACTGCGTACCTCCGCCCCCATGCTGGACCTGCGGCTGTTCCTCAGCCCCGGCTTCAACGCGGCGACGCTCGGCTCCCTCTTCACCGGCCTGTCCGTACTCGGCGTGCTCAGCTACCTGCCCACGGTCATGGAGAAGTCGATGGGCATGGCCGCCCTCCCGGCCGGCGCGATGCTGGGCGTGTGGTCGGGCACCTCGTTCGTGGTGTCGCTGCTGGCCCGCAGGATCGGCGACCGGGTGCAGGGCTGGCACCGCCTCGTCATCGGCATGGCGCTGAGCATCGTCGGCGACGTCGCCGTCCTCGGCATCGCCCCGGACGCGCACTGGGCCCGGTTCCTGCCGGGGCTCGCGGTCAGCGGCGTCGGCAGCGGCCTGCTCAACGCGGCCTTGGCCCGCATGGCCGTGGAGAGCGTCCCCGTCCACCAGGCCGGCATGGGCGCGGGCGCCAACAACACCGCGCGCTACGTGGGCGCGGCGATCGGCGTGGCGCTGACGGTCGTGGCGTCGACGTCGGTCGGCTCGTCCGGCGACCCGGCCGTCGACGCGGGCGCCGGCATGGACCGGGCGCTGCTGCTGAGCGCCGGGCTGTCGGCGCTGGGCGGGCTGGCCATCGCGGCGACACGGCTGTGGTCGGCACGTGAGGAACGCACCCGCGCCTCTGCCCATTAGGGAGCAGCAACGTGCCCCTTTCGCGGCAGAACGGCGCCGGCACCGCCCCCCCGGGCCCCCTAACGTCGGAGGTCCACTGAGAGGGGACACAGGCATGGTGGGGATGGCGTTCGGGGTCCTGGGGACGCTCGACCTGTACACGGTGGACGGCACGCAGACGATCCGGGGGCCGAAGCTCAGCAAGGTCTTCGCGCTGCTGCTGTCGCGCCCCAACCGGTTCGTGGGGCTCGACCTGCTGATCGAGGAGCTCTGGGAGGAGCGGCCGCCGCGCAGCGCGGTCATGACGGTGCGGACGCACGTCCACCACCTGCGCAAGGTCCTCAAGGACCACCGGTTCGCGGCCGGCGCCCAGCCGCTGATCGAGAGCAAGCCCAACGGCTACGTGCTGCGTACGGCGCAGGCGCCCGTGGACGCGGAGGTCTTCCGGCAGCTCACCGCGGCGGGCCGCGACCTGCTGGCGGAGGAACGGCTGCAGGACGCCTCGGCCGCGTTCCGCCGGGCCCTCGCCCTGTGGCGGGGCCCGGTGCTGGACGGCATCGAGCACGGCCCGGCGCTCCAGCGGTACGCCGCCGACCTGGCCGAACAGCGGCGCCGCGTCCTGGAGATGCGGCTGCACGCGGACATGCGGCTGGGCCGCTACTGCGACATCGTCGGCGAACTGCGGCAGCTCATCGCGGCCCAGCCGCTCGACGAGTGGCTGCACGGCCTGCTCATCGACGCGCTGCGCCGCTCGGGCCGGCGGGCGGAGGCGCTCGGCGCGTACCAGAAGCTGCGATCGCTGCTGAAGGACGAACTGGGGCTGGAACCCTCGCAGGAGGTCCAGCGCATTCAGCACGAGATCCTCAGCAGGGCGGCGTGATCGAGGACTTGCTGCCGGGCCCGGTGGTGGCGGTCGGTACCACGGACGACGGGCCGGCCGCTGGTCTCTCCCTGCTCTCCCCGGAGGAAGAGGCGCTGATCGAGGGCGCGGCGGAGGGCCGGCAACGGAAGTTCCGGGCGGCGCGTGGCTGTGCCCGGCGTGCCCTCGTACGGCTGGGGGTGCCGCCCGTACCCGTCCTGCGCGGCCGGCACGGCGAACCGCGCTGGCCTGCGGGGATCGTCGGCAGCCTGACGCACTGCCCGGGCTACCAGGCGGCGGCGGTGGCGAGGGCCGGGGAGGTCGCGGCGCTGGGCGTGGACGCGGAACCGAACCGCCCGATGCGCCGCGCGGGAATGCTGGAACTGGTCACGGTGGCGGAGGAACGCGCGCGTCTGAGGGAGCTGGCGCGCCTACGGGACGACGTGTCCTGGGACCGCCTTCTGTTCAGCGCGAAGGAGAGCGCCTACAAGGCGTGGTACCCGCTGACGGGCCGGCGCCCGGGCCCGGCCGGCATCGTGATCGAGGTGGGCATTGCGGGTCGCTTCGAGGCCCGGATGGAAGGGACCGGGACGGCCCTGGAGGGCTGGTGGCTGGCGCGGGGGGAATTCCTGCTCACCGGAGCAATGCTGCGAGCAGCAGCGCCGAACAAGCGGCGTACTGCGTGACCATGAATGCGCGATAGGGCAGCCGGCTGATGCGGCGGGGCTGGTCCGATGACGTGCGCAGGGTGAGAACTGCGGTGGCGACGGCTCCGGTGGTGAGGAAGAGGGCGGGAAGTATCAGCAGGGGGATACGAAAGAGAGCGACGAGGAGAAAAGGAAGGGCGACGGCGAGCGGATTGACGGCGCAGACGGCGCGGGCCCGGCGCTCGCCCCAGACGACGAGGGCGGTACGGCGCCCGGCGGCGGCGTCGCCCCGCAGGTCGGAGAGGTCCTTCACGAGCGCCCCGACGGCCCCCATCCACAAGGTCATCACGGTGCCGAAGGCGAGCACGGTCCCCCCGCCGGCCCCGGCCCCGCCGCTCACCCACCCGGCGGCGAACGTCAGCCCGCCCAGCACGAGCACGGCGGCGACGGCGGTGGGCGTGGACCGCTTCAGCGCGATGCGGGGCGCGGAGTACGCGTACCCGCAGAGCAGATGAGCCCCCACGAGCGGCAGCAACCAGCCCACGCCACTGACCGCGGCCAGCAACAACGCCACCCCCACCAGCCCCCGGGCCACCCGCCGCGCGTCCCGTACGGGCAGGTCCCCGCGACTGACCGGCCGCCCATTCCCGTTCACCCGGTCCTCGGGCGCATCGTGCACCCCATTGACGAGATACGTGTACGCGGTGGCAGCAACCCAAGCACCCCCGGCCGTCAGGAACACGCCGCTCCCGGACACGGCCGGCCCCGCCAGCAGGTAGGCGGCGGAAAACCGTAACAGGAAGACGACCTGCACGGAGGGCCGTGATTCCTGGAGACAGAGCAGGAGAATGCGAGGAACACGCAGCACGGCGGCGACGGAATTCCGGGCGGGTATTGCGTTGGAGAGCATGCGGTCAGCATGTCAGTCGGGAAGGGGAAGAGCCGGGCCAGGTCCAGGAATCCCGCATTCCGAAAAGGATGCTCTGCTTTTTTGTTTTCCCGCTTTCCTGCTTTTCCGGGAAGGGGCCGGCTACCGCTGGCTGTTGCGGAAGCCGATGATCACCGCGCCCCACCAGCACGCCTGGGACACGAGGGCGGTCCCCGCCCCCCACGCGAGGAACCGGCGCGGTGGCTGTTCGCCGGGCCGCCGGCCGGTCATGCGCCGGTTCAGCAGGCCGGCCTGCAGCCCGTTGAGGGACAGCAGCAGGACCAGCACCAGCTTGACGCGGGTGAGCGTCGACGAGGTGTCCGGGTGCAGCAGTACGCCGCTGCCCACCAGCCCCGCCAGGCCGGCCCAGATCGGCGTGTGCAGCCGGCCCGCGGCGTCGAGCGCATCGTTCAGCGCCATGCGGCCGGTCAGCCACAGCAGGCCGTAGTAGTCGGCGACAAGCACGGCGCCGAAGCCCAGCACGAGGGTCGCCAGGTGCACGAAGAGCGCCGCGGTGTGCAGCGAGGCGTCCACCCGCAGGTGCCCCGAGACCCAGACGGCGACGCCCCACGCCGCGCAGACGGCCAGGGCTGCGGCGCCGACGGTCCACCACGAGTCGTACAGCCTCACCGGCCGCGCGTGCCGGGCGCCCCTCGCCCAGGACGGAGCCGTCCGGGGGCGGGGCAGGACGGACACCGACGGGTCGTGGGGCAGGGCGGTGGGCACAGTTCTCCGATCGAGTAAGGCGAGGCTTGCCTCACCTGAAGCGAAGGTCACTATGACCGGCCGGACCGCTGATCACCACCTGTGGTGGATGTTGTGATCACCCCGTGGCCAAGCCGATACCCACGACCGCGCGCCGGCCGGATCGGCCGCTCAGGTGATCAGCTCGAAGCCGCACCGGGACCGGGGCCGGGACCGGGGGCGGAGCCGGAAGAACGTGAGCCGGCGGACGCCTCCTCCGCCGCACGGCGGTACTCGGCGTTGATGCGCTGGGCTTCCTCGAGCTGGTCCTCGAGGATGACGATGCGGCAAGCAGCCTCGATCGGGGTTCCCCTGTCGACGAGCTCGCGGGCGCGGGCGGCGATCCGCAGCTGGTAGCGGGAGTACCGGCGGTGGCCGCCCTCCGAGCGCAGCGGAGTGATCAGACGGGCCTCGCCGATGGCCCGGAGAAAGGCAGGGGTCGTGCCGAGCATCTCGGCGGCCCGGCCCATGGTGTACGCGGGGTAGTCGTCGTCGTCCAGGCGATCGCTGAGTGGGATGTCTGCTGCCATGTCACCTCGTTGTGCAACGCGTCGAGGGGCCCTGGTGCCGTACGGCACCAGGGCCCCGAAGGAAATTCAACACCATCTGTCGGCCCTCATGCTGTGCCGACCTTCTGTTTCCGCTACCCGGCCCACGAGGGGGAGGGGTGCGGGGATCGCAGCTGTGTGACCGGGGACCACCATCCAATCGGGGGTCTTGCGGTACCCGGACCGGAAGCTTCGCGGACCGGGCGATCCTGATGGCGTCTGCTCCTCCGTCCTTCCTCCGAACTACGTTCTTGCCCTTCCAACAAGACAAAGGCTAGCCATGCGGTGGGGCAATGTCTACTGCGACAAGCACAGATTTTGGTGTCTGTGGGCCAGAGGTATGACAGCGGTGAGGGCCCTGCCGACACGTGTCGGCAGGGCCCTCACCAGGACCTTGCGGGCCTTCGACGGCGGCGGCGCTCGTCCGCCCGTCCTTGCTGTCCTTCACCCCTCCGGGGAGGCGACGCCGCCGAGCAGCGCCGCCGCGGCCTGGAGCGGAGTGGGGGCACCCATCGGCGCGACCTCGGGATGTCCGGGGTGCTCGGGGTGCTCGGGATGTGCGTGGCAGGTGAAGCCGAGGCGGGTCATGGCCCGGACGACTTCGCCGCTGGTGAAGTCGCGGCGGTCCTGCCGGGTGACGACCTGCCCCACTTGCTTGACCGGGTAGCGGCGGCGGCCGATGGTCACGGACTCACCCGTGACGGGCTCGGGCGTGATGCCCTCCATCGCGGCCACCACCCCGCTCTTGGTCAGGTCGAACGGGTACCGGGCGATGACACAGCGCATGAGGCCTCACAGCGAAAGGGGACGGCGGGCCGGCACGTGTCGTGCCTCCCGGCGGAAAGGGAGTGGGCTGGTGGCCGAATGCGGGGGTGGGCCGAGCAGGACCGGCGGGAAATGTGCCACCGGCTGCGAATACGGCGGAGGCGTCCGGCCTTCTCTCCGCTCGCCCTGAAACACAGCGAGCCGGGTCCCGCACCCAAGAGGTGCGGGACCCGGCTGCGATGCATGCGTCGGTGCCGTTGTCAGGCGATGACGATGTTCTCGGCCGTCGGGCCCTTCTGGCCCTGCGCGATGTCGAAGGACACCTTCTGGCCTTCCTGCAGCTCGCGGAAGCCCTGGGCGGCGATGTTGGAGTAGTGGGCGAAGACGTCGGCGCCGCCGCCGTCCTGCTCGATGAAGCCGAAGCCCTTTTCCGCGTTGAACCACTTCACGGTGCCGGTAGCCATATTATTTCTCCTTCGGGAGACGGTGTCGGGAATCCGCCCGGTGCGAATTCCGTGTCGCCGTGATGATTAACCCGTAGGAAATAAACCTTCCGGCAACCACACCTGCAACTGTTGTCGACGGTAGCACGGTGCGATCGATTCTTCACGGTCAACGGTTCCGCTCCGCCCGGGAATCGATAAATACTCGCCGGGCCCCGCACCTATTTCTCATTTCACGAGAACAGATTTTGATACCCGCGGCCGCGCCCTTTTCTGCCGCCCCCGCCCGCTCGCGGCCCGTGACCTCGGCTGACGGCAGAGGTGCCGCGGCTCCGGCCGGTGGTGGGGACGGCGGCGACGGAGGCGCCACAAGAGACGTAGGTCACACCGCCTGCGAGGGTGCGACGCCCGGGGCCGGCTTGGCCACGGAACGCCGAAGGCCCCGGCCGGTTTCCCGGTCGGGGCCTTCGGTAGTGCCCGGTGAGGCACTGGCGGAGGATACGAGATTCGAACTCGTGAGGGGTTGCCCCCAACACGCTTTCCAAATGTTCGTGTGGGGGTTCGGATGGGTGTGGGACGGTTCTGACCTGCGGGGGAGCCGAGCGTGTCCCCGGTTTCGAATGGCTCCGGACGAGAGCGAATGAGACCAGAACTGAGACCAAGAGAGGCTGACGTTTTGCCTGGTGGTGCGCCTTCCGGTGTCTCTGGTCGATAGCTGGCCGCTGCTCGGCGGATAGCCGTACTTGTAGCTCTTCCTCCTGGGAGCGCTGCCACGCGGAGGTGGCAGCGCTCCCAGAGGGCTGCCTTAGGCGATGCCCCCGGCTCAGCGCTTCTGGCGGAACGCCCAGCAGATGGCGGCGATCAACCCCTGAGCTGATGCCACTGCCGTTGACGTCGTCGAGTCGATGGAACTTCCGGTGACGCCAAGAGCGGCTGCGTAGCCGGCTGCGTAGCCGGTGGCGAGGGCGACGAGCAGCGCCCGGGGGCTTCGGGGCTCTTCGCTCCCCGCGGGAAGCGGCTGCATACTGGGCATGACTACCTGCACCTTTCTGGTGGTGGGTGGTTGGCCGCTGCCCTCGGATGTTGCCGTGGAAAGTGCTTCCGAGGGTGGCGGTGGTACCGGGCCTGACTGTTATGCCTTGCCATACGAGGCGCGGTCGGCCAGCAAGGCCGCGACTTGGTGCTCCACGATGGTCAGGCGTGCTTCCAGCGATGACGGCTCGAACGGGTACCCACGTTCGGACGAGGCTGCGAAGGCCTCAAAGAGATGGGCCGCTGCGCTCCTGGCGCTTTGGCTGGCCTCTTGACGCCTGGTGACCAAAGCTGTAAAGGCAGCTGCCCTTCCCCTGCCGGACCTGTCCGTCAGGAATGGAAGCTCTGGCTCCTCACCCTGCGGAGTCATGACGCGTTGATCACCAGGGAGCGGTGAGTCGGTGCCGGATGCAGCGATCGTCGCATTCCGCAGGGCTGCAAGGAGATCCTGATCGTCGATGATCTTCTCTGCCTCCTTCCAAGTGCGCTCGACCAGTCGGTAGGCGACGACGAACGGTGCAGCTGGCCCGAGGGCCTCCTCTCCCGTGTTCTCGTCTTCTGTGGACGTGCCGTCGTAATGAGCGGCCCACTCGTTCACGATGGCCCCGTACCGTTTGTGAGCCGCGGACTTGGATAGCCCGCCGAGGGCCTGGCCGATTTGCTCCCATGGCGTGTCGCGTTGCCGCTCGGCGATGACGGCCTGTTCCAGGAGTTCTTCGGCCTTTTCGGCGAGGCGTCTGGCCTGCTCGACTAGCTGGCCGGCAGCAACGCCCTTAAGGGCGTCCTCGGCCCGCGCCTCGTTGACGACGAGGTGTGCCATCTCGCAGTCCGTGATCCTCATAGCAGCGAGCGTGACGCATGATGCGACGGGCTGTCAACTATCGTTCCATGAGGCGTCGCCAGTGGGGCGACGAGTTGTTTCCTGACGGCGACATCCGTAGTCCGGTAAGCGCTCGGCCAGCCGTACGGGTGATGGCCGAAGGCCCGCCGACGTACGCTCGTCGCGTGGCGACGACCGATGGAAAGTGGGCGTATGAGCTGGCGGGTGAGCTGCTGCGATGCAGCCTTCCCCGCAGGTGGTCACACACGCTGGGTGTCGCTGCATGTGCGCGGACGCTGGCGCCGCTGGTCGGGGAGAAGGCACTGGTCCTGGAGGCCGCCGCAGTGCTGCACGACATCGGGTACGCGCCTCCGCTCGTCCGCACCGGGTTCCATCCGCTGGACGGAGCTCGGTACCTCAGGGGCGTGCGTGCAGCGGACACGCAGGTCGTCCGGCTGGTGGCGAACCACTCGTACGCGCTGCTGGAAGCCGAGGAGCGGGGCCTCCGGGACGAGCTGGCGGATGAGTTCCCCCTTCTGGACGATCCGCTCCTCGTGGACGCGCTCGTCTACTGCGACATGACCACGACGCCGGACGGCTGCCGAATGACGTCCCAGGAGCGGCTGAGCGAGATCACCAGCCGCTACGGGGAGGACAGCGTGGTGGGACGTTTCATCCGCCAAGCCGCACCGCACATCCACGCGAGCGTGGATCGCGTGCGGGCGGCTGCCGCCGATGCCGGAGTCGGGCTGTGAATGCGGTGATCACCCGAGGTAGGGATAGGTCCCGGCCAGGTAATGGCCGATCTGCTCGTGCATGCTCGGATGGATGTCGAGCTTGTGGAGGTCGTCCGGGCTGACCCAGCGGACGCCGTCGGCCTCGTCGTTGACCGTGGGCTCCCCGCCGATGGGGCGCCCGATGTACACGGCCTCGTACTGCTGCCGGATCTCGCCGTCGGTGTAGGCGACGATGTGGGCGGGGTTGGAGTACACGCCGAGGAAGCCGGTGACCTCCGCGACGATTCCGGTCTCCTCCTCGCACTCGCGGACCGCGCATTGTGCCGGGCTCTCGCCGATGTCCTGGGCGCCGCCGGGCAGCGCCCATTGGCCCGTGTCGCGCCGTCGCTGCAGAAGGATGGCGCCTTCGTCGTTGACCACGAGCAGGTTGCTGGCGGGGATGAGGGTGTTGGCCTTGGGGGCCTTGGGGTCGTGGTAGTACTCGGTCCTGCCCACGGTGGTGCTACTCCTGCCTGTCGGGCGCCCAGGGGCGCGCGGATGCCCACACGGCCTCGAAGCTGTCGCCGTACCGCTGGAACCACTCGCCGCCGTCTGTGTTGCGGAGCTGGAGGATCGGGTTGGCGCTGGCCGGCTGGCCCCAGATGTGCGGGTTGACCATGAGGTGGTCGTCGTATCGGAAGAGCGAGTTGTAGAGCGTGGTGTCGTGGAGGCGGACCTCGCAGCCCGGATGGCCGACGAGATCGCGGTAGTACGTGAGGGAAGCCCTGATCTTGGCAGCGAGCGTGTCTCCGATGCCTTCCTCCCGCCCCCTGACGCTGACCGCCTCCCCGGAAGGGTCGCCGAAGCACAGCCGGACGCGGACGCCGGCCTCTGCCCGCTCCCGGAGCATCCTCGCGATATGCGGGTTCGTCTGTGCGAAGAAGGTCCCTGAGAAGACGAGCACGTCGATCTGCTTCATGGCGCCCAGGAGGAGGGAGAGCCACACATCACGGGGGACGCTTGCCCGGTTGGGGAAGGTGTCGACGAGTTCCGAGCGGACCGGGCCGAGCCTCGTGACCCCCTGACCGTTCTCCGGCCACAGATACGCCTCGTCGACGCCCAGCAGGTTCGCGACTGTCCAGCGGTGCCGGCGGTGCGGGACCCGCCCACTGACCCACCGGCTGGCTGTCTTCGGGTCGACGGAACAGGCTTCGGCCATCGCCTCCACCGTCAGGCCGCGTTGCACAAGCGCGGAACGCAGTCGCTCATTCACTCAGGCAAGCCAACCGGACGGTAGCGGCAGCCCGCAAGTGTCGTGAGCCTGCCACGCGCGGTTGTGGCCGGAACCGTTCGTACGCCTACGCTGACCCGGTGCCACTGATCGTGCTCTGGGACATCGACCACACCCTCATCGAGAACTCCGGTGTCAGCAAGGAGATCTACGCCGCCGCCTTCAAAGACCTCACCGGCCGTGCCGCCGTCCACCCGGCTCGCACCGAGGGCCGGACCGACCGGCTGATTCTCGCGGGGATGTTCCGGGACCAAGGAGAGGAACCGCCGGCGTGGGAGAGCATCCAGCCCGTACTGGAGGCCGCCGGCGCAGCGCGGGAGGCCGATCTCGCCCGCCGCGGCCGTGCCCTTCCCGGCGCCCGCGAGGCCCTCGCTGCGGTGGCAGCCGAGCCCGGCATGATCTCCTCGGTCCTGACCGGGAACGTCCGGGCGAATGCGCAGGTCAAGCTGAGGGCTTTCGGGCTGGACGGGCAGGTCGACATGGAGTGCGGGGCATACGGAGCGGACGCGGCTGACCGCGCCGACCTGGTCGACGTTGCGAGAGCCCGTGTCCGAGCGGCTCATGGCACCCCAGCCGACACGCCTGCCGTCCTTATCGGTGACACCCCACGCGATGTCCAGGCAGCCCTTGTCTCCGGTGCGCACGTCGTCGCTGTGGCCTCCGGCGTCCACAGCGCGGATGAATTGCGCGAAGCCGGAGCGAGCGTCGTCCTCGCCGACCTGACCGATGTCGCTGCCTTGATGCGCCATCTACGGTCGCTGGCTCACGCCGCCCGCTGAAAACGTCCCGGGACGTCCGTCAAAAGATCCCTGCGCGTGGTTCGCCGTCCTGCCATACGACGGCAATCTCTTGGGGGCCGTCGGCGGCGTCGCTCTCCCCGCTCCGCCGACCCGTCATCCCACTCCGGCCTCATGGATGGAGCACGTGCGTGACAGCATTACTCGGCGGACCGGCAGGCGCGACGTCCACACTCACGGATGTGGAGCGGCTCGCGGAGCGATACCAGGTGCCGGTCGAAGACGCCCTGCTCATCGCGATCAATCTTCACGGGATCAACGGGGACATGCCGCGTCACCGCGCACGCTTGCAGGTGCGGCTGGACAGTGCTCGCTCGGTGCCCTGGCAGCTCATCGTCCCGTTGAACGCGACGGAGTCGCCCTTCCGCTTGCTGGGGGACGGCCGACTGCTGCTGGGGGTCTCTCCGGTCGGCGTTGTGGAGCGTGTCGACGCCGATGAGGCAGTCGGTGGTTATTTTCGTGACAAAGGCTCGGCCCTCACGCTCAACCCGAATGCCCGCAGCCGCTGCGTGGGCTGTGCGTTCTGCCCCAACACCCTGGAAGCTGCTGCAGACCCGCGCCTGTCGGAGGAACAGGATCTCCGAGAGCTGCTCGCCGCGCTGCGTGAGCAGCACCCGAGGCAGGACCTGACGGAAGTCCGCGAGGTCACCGTTTCCACCGGATGCTTCGAGCGGGAATCAGCCGCCGTCGATCACCTTCGGGCCTTGCGTTCCGTGCTGGCCGAGTACGGTGTCGATGCCCGGCTCGGCTTCCTCACGTCGGTTTTGCGCTCACGGCAGGCATTCGAGGAACTTACCGACATCGGGCCCTTCGTGCTCCGGCTCACCGTTGAATGCTTCGAACGACGTGATCTCCTGCTGAAGGCCAGCAAGGCGGCTCTGACGACTTCCTGGATGCCGGAGGTGCTGAGGCGAGCGGTCGCCTCGGGACACGGTACGTCGTTCACGTACATCGTGGGCCTCGACGGCTTCGAGGCGCTGCGCACGGGCATCGAGGCCCTGGCCTCCTACGTGACCGAGTTCCCCAACTTCCAGGTCTACCAGGCCCACAACGGCATCATGACCGGCCTGCGTGCCCCGGGAGCCCAGGAGCTCGAGTACTACCTGCGCGCTCGCTCGGAAATAGAGAAGATCATGAAGCCCTCCGGGCTGCGGCCTTCGGCGTGGGAGTGCTACCGCCCCCTGTGGTACTTCACCTTCGCTGACGAGACGCTGGTCGGCGCGTGATGGAGGGGAACGCCGTGCTGGCCGACGCTCTATGGAGGGCTGTCTGTTACGCCTCGGTGTGCCAACTCCACCTACGGGACAATGTTCTGCTCCACCAGCCACTGACTGCCGAGCACGTCAAGGAGCGCCCGTCAGGTCACTGGGGAACCGTGCCGGGTACGGCGTGGGCCTTGTCCCACCTCGCCCTTGCCGCCGGAGATCTCGACAGGGAAGTCAGCCTCGTGCCGCTCCTCGGAGCCGGGCACGCCGGCGTCGTCCAGCTCTCCGCTTCCTGGGTGACCGGCGAGCTCGGCAGACTGCGCCCCGGGTTCGACCAGGATGCCGACGGCCTCCGACGGCTGTCGCGGTCGTTCCCAGGCGTGGACGGACTGGGGGCGGAGGTCACCCCGGCGCTGCCGGCCGGCGCCTTCCTGGGCGGACGCCTCGGTGGCTGCCTGCCCTTCGCCCAAGGGGCCGCGCTGGACGCCCCCGGCAGGATCGTTGTACCCGTGATCGGTGACGGCGAGTGCGAGACCCCGACGACTGCGGCCGCCTGGCTCGCTCACGGAAACCTGGCCCGCGCCGGCGTACTCCCCGTGGTGCACGTGAACGGCTTCCGCATGGGCGGGCCGTCCTTGCTCGGAGCGCTGGACGACGATCACCTCAGGGCGTACTTCTCCGGGCTTGGCTGGGAGGCCGGGATCGTGCGCGTCACCAGCGGATCACAGGCCGAGCACGCCTCTTTTCAGGCTGCCCTGTGGGATGCCATAGAAGCCACCCTCAACGACCGGCCCACGGCGCTCGTCCTGCGCTGCGTCAAGGGATGGACCGGCCCTGTGGCCCTCGGAGGCCAGACGCTTCTCGGAACGCCCGCCCTGCACAAGACACCCCTCACGAGCCCACGCGCCGACGCGGAACATCTGTCGCAGCTCGCGGACTGGCTCGCCTCCTACCAGCCCTCCCAGCTCTTCGAGACGAACGGGCGCGCCCGAGGTCCGCTCGCAGAGGCCGTTGCCCAGGCCCGGTGGTGCTCCCTTCACTCCACACGGCCGGAGGCACCTTCCAACCCGCGACAGGACCTGGCCGTCACGTTCGCGAGCGCGGTCAGGGGCGTCGTACGGCAACACGCCGAGCGAGGGGACTTCCTGCTCCTGAGCCCCGACGAACTGGCCTCCAACCGACTTCCCGATCTCGCCGGTGAGCGGTGGGTTCACGAGCTGCTGGCAGAGGAGGTGCTCCTGGAGTGGCTCGCCGGCTGGACCGCCAGTGGGCGCCGTGGGCTGCTCGTGTCATACGAGAGCTTCGCTCCTTTGCTCACCAGCGGCCTCGTGGGCCACATCAAGCAGCGGCGTCTCGACGGCGCACAGGGCCTGCCCAGCCTGAACCTCCTCCTGACCTCCTATGGCTGGCAGAACGTGCACACGCACGGCGATCCGTCCCTCGCCACCACCCTCTTGGCCCTGGGCGCCCCCGGTGTGCGTGTGCTGACGCCGGCAGACCCGGCCCGGACGGCGGCAGTCTTGGACGAGTCGCTCGAGTCCGTGGACCGCGTCAACGTGGTCATCACCGGCAAGCACACCCGCACTCTCCACCCGAACGAATGCCTTGCCGAGGAGCTGAGCCGGGGCCTCGCGGTATGGCCCCACCTCAGCGACGAGGACGAGCCTGATCTGACGATCGTGACAGCAGGCGACATCCCCGCCGCGGTAGCCACCGAAGCCGCCGACCGCATTCGCCACCGCCACCGGTGCCGGGTCCGAGTGATCAACCTGCTGGACCTCACGGTCCTCGGCGCTCCATCCGTGTGGCCGCGGGGGCTGAGCGGTACCGAGACCGAGCACTATCTCGGTACCCATGCTGCGGTTCTCATCCTTACCTTGGGCCATCCGGCCGCCGTGTGGGGTCTGCTGGCCGGAAGGCTCCGCCGTCCCGTAGAGGTCATCGGATGGCGCGAGCCCGTCGGACCCCTGTCGCAGCGCGACCTCGCCCACACCATGGGCATGGACGTGGGGGGAGTCGAGCGGGCTGCTGGCTTCCTCCTGGCCGCCCGCGAGGTGGTCCGATGACCTCGTGGACCATCAAGGACCTCCGCGTGGTCCAGGCGAGACAGCTCGCGGCGCCGGGGGACGACACGTTCTTCATCGCGGTTCGGGCTGCGGACGCGGTCGGCTGGTACGGCCCGGTCGGGGAACGTGTCGGCCGCTACGTGAACGACGTGCTGGCCCACGAGACGAAGGATGCACTGGTCACTGACCACATCGGTCTGCTGGGCGAGCTGCGGGAGGCGGCTCGCAGGCTTCCGTCCGAGGCGGCCTCCTGGGCGGTCGGCGTGGTCGATTGCGCCGTCTGGGATCTCCACGGTCGACTCGCCGAGGGCACCGTGGCGGAACTCCTCGCTGCGGCCGCCCCCCGGCCGTTGATCCCGGCGTACGCGTCCTGGCTGACCCAGGACCTCGGCCATATCGACAACCAGGACGTGCTGACCAGGGTCATGGCCGGTGGCTGGAGCTTCACCAAATGGGGGCTGCGTCGCGACCCGGCCGATCCACCCGGGGAAGCCGCGACCCGCATGGCCCGGGCGGTCGAGTGCTGCTCCCAGGCTCTCGGCGTGCCGCTCGCCGTCGACGCGGTCGGCACCTGGACGCCGGCCGTGGCCCTGGCCTTCGCGCAAGTGGCAGACCCCGTGTTCCTCCGGTGGCTGGAGGACCCACTGCCGCGTCACGACGCGGACACCTATGAACTCCTGGCGGCGACCGCGCTGCCGCTGGCTGTCGGTGAACGCGCGCACTGCGACGAGGACCCCGCCGGTCTGATCCAGTACGTCCGGCCCAGCGCCCTGACCCTCGATGCCGTGGGGTGCGGCGGTCTGACCCGGGCAACGCAGATCATCCATGTCGCCCAGACTCTGGGTGTTCCCGTCTACCCGCACGGCCGCTCGCTCCTGCCCGGACTCCATCTCGCCGCCGCCTACCCCGACGCCGTACCGGCCGTCGAGTACCGGCTCCGGTGGGAGCCCGGACGTCAACGCCTCTACGAATCGCCGCTCCGCCCCGAAAACGGCCGTCTCCGCCTGCCGGACATTCCTGGTCTCGGCACCACACCAAGGAGCACTGCATGCCCAGCGTCGCGCTGAACCTCCCCGTTGAGGGCACGGTCACCCATAGCCCGGAGGGGCCGCTGCTGCGGCTGTCGCAACGACTCGACGGGCACGACACCTTCCTCACCGGGAGCCTCGACATCGCGGACACGTCGGTCTCGGTGCGCATTCTGACCCTGGACAGTGTCACGGTCCTGCGTCCTGCGGACAGCTTCCTGCCGCCGGCCGACGGCGAGCACTGGACCGGCAGGCTCCATTTACCGCACGGGTTACGCCAGCGCAGCGTCCCGCCGGACCTCAACGCAGCTGCCGACCAAGCGGCACGGTCCTTCGACGGACTCGACGAAGCGGAGCTGCGGTACGTCCTCACCTTCCTGTCCGAGGCCACCACTCCCGCGATCCGGCGGGCCCGTATCGAAGCCGTTGTCTCCGCGCTGCCGACCACCACCGGGAGGAATCAGTGACATCACGACCCGAACTCCTGGTCTCCGTGGACGTCGGAGGCACCCTGGGCACGGCCGACGGCCCCGGTCTGACCATGCGGCTGGTCGCGGCGTCGCCGCTTCCTCCCGCGCGCACTCGCGAAATCCTGCGGTCCAGCCTCCACACCCGTCCGGCTCTGACCGACGCCCTGGTGAGCGAGGTCTGTGACGCTATCCGGGTGCCGACCGAGACGTTCCCGCGAAACGTGCCGCCGGCCCCGCTCAGCCTTTACCCCGGTACCACCGAGGCCCTGCGCAGGATGAGTGCCGCAGCGACCGTTGTCACCCTGTCCAACGTCACCTGCGTCGACGCCGACACCGACGGACTGCACACGCTCCTCTCCCCGTGGGTGAGCGACTTCTTCCCGTCATGCCGCATTGGCTACACGAAACCCGACCCCCGCGCCTTCCGCGTCGTGACCGAGCACTTCGGCACCGAGCCCAGTGGCCTGATCCATGTCGGTGACGACTGGGCGTGCGACATCGTCGGAGCCGTCGAAGCAGGGGCCAGGGCCGTGTGGATCTCACATGGGAGACAAGTCCCCGACGAGTCCCTGCTCGTTGACCACGGTGTGCTTGTCGCCGGAGACCTGGCGGCAGCCGCCACCTACATCCAGCACCTCGCCGCACGGAGCGCCACATGAGCCTGTTCACCGGAACCGCAAGCTACTACCGCCAGTTCCGCCCCGGCATCCCGGAAGGCGTCGCCGCAGCCCTGGACCAGGCCGCCCCGACACGGACCGACGGCCCGCGACGGCTGTTGGACATCGGCACCGGCACCGGATTGGTCGCCGAGGCGCTGATCGACCGGTTCGACGACATCATCGCCATCGACAACGACGCCGCCATGCTCGCCGCGGCGGAATCGGCCCTGCGCCCCAAGCTCCCCGAAGGCTTCAGCCTGTCGCTCGTCGAGAGCACCGCCGAGGACTTCACGCCGCCCAGCGGATGGAAGGCCGACCTGGTCACCATCTGCCGTGCGTTCCACTGGCTCGACCAGGCGGCCGTGCTGGCTCGCCTGGACCACCAAGTGGCCCCGGACGGCGTCGTCGCCATCTTCGGCGACAGCAGCTTCTGGACCGCCACCAGCCCCTGGAAGGAAGCCGTCCGGGACGTCATCAAGACGTTCCTCGGCGAAGAGCGCCGCGCCGGATCCGGCACGTTCCAGCACCACAACCGCCCCTACAGCGAGATCATGGAGGAGTCGCCCTTCGACCAGGTGGAGGAGGCCCGCATCCCCGTCCACCGCACCTGGACCGCCGAGAGCATCCTCGGCTACCTCTACTCCACTTCCTTCGCCGCGCCCCACCTCTTCGGCGATCGACTGCAGGAATTCGAGGCCGCCGTCAGGCAACGGCTCGCGGACTTCAGCGCGGACGACACCTTCCCGGAGGAGAACGAGTTCCTGATCCGCTTCGGACGGCGGAGCAGGAGGTGACGACCGACAGCACCGGGCGGGCGTTCGCCGAGCTCACCGCACCTCGCGTCACGGCTGAACTTGGCGAGCGTTCCGTTGTTTGTCTGCCGCTCGGATCGACGGAACAACACGGCCCGCACCTGCCCTTGGACACGGACACCGTCATCGCCGAGCGTTTCGCACACCGCCTGACCGCACACGTGGCCGGACGGCATGACCTGTGGGTCGGGCCTGCCCTCCCCTACGGTCTCTCGCCGGAACACGCTCGCACGCCTGGCACCGTCACCCTGGACCTTCGCTTGTACGCCGAGCTGATCACCAAGCTCGTCGACGAGTACGTCCGCTCCACGTCTGTCCGGTCCGTGCTCCTCATCAACGGCCATGGGGGCAATCGCGGTGCCCTGGAAGCCCTGGTCCACCAGCTTCGTCACTCTCACGGCATCACCGCCTGTGTGCTGCACCCCGCCGCACTCGCCGTCGGCCGCGTTCCGATCGGTGGCGAGATGCCCGAGGTGCATGCAGGAGTCCTGGAGACGGCACTCATGCTCGCCCTCGACCCGGACCGTGTCCGACTGGACCTTCTGCCGGGCAAGGAATTCGCCGACCTTGGCCGGCGTGGAGCGATCGGTCATCTCGTACTTGATCGCGGCGTGACCTGGCCTTGGACCTCCGACGATCCCACGCTGTCCGTCGCCGGCGTCATCGGCGGCGATCCGCGAAGGGCCACTCCAAAACTCGGTCAGCAGCTCATCAGCGCCGCCCTCAACGCCGGCATGCACGTACTCGACCGCATCGATACGGCCACGTCCCCCGGGACGTCGGAAACCTTACGGAGACACCATGGCCCTCACACGTGAGGAGAAGGACGCGTTCAAACGAGACGGCGTCGTCATACGCCGTGGTCTGGTCGCCCCCGGGCTGGTACACCGCGCCAGTTCGCTGATCGAGACCTGGTACCGAGACCTGCAACCCAGCGACATCCCGGCCTACAGCCAGCGCACCTTCGCCCCCGAACTCGGGAGCCACCCCGACATCCTGGCCCTGTACGGGCAGACGGAAGCCGCCGAACTCGCCACCGGTCTGCTCGGAGCAACCCTCCCCGTCACCACCGCCCAGATCCAGATCCGCGTACCCGAGTCCGAGTTCCCTGGCGTGCAGCCGGAGAAGACGATGCATGTGGACGGGGTCTCCTGCCCACACCTCGACCCGAGGGAACTGCGCACCTTCTCGCTCCTCGTCGGAGTCGTTCTCTCCGGCGTAGACAGCGCACAGGACGGCGCGCTGCACTACCAGCCTGGCGGTCACCACACCATGGCGGACTGGTTCCGCACTCAGTGGGCGCTCGGCATGACGGAGCAGGTGCCACCCGAAATCGACCACAAGCAGGGCGTGCCCCTGCTCGGCGTCCCTGGCGACGTCCTGCTCATGCACCACCTCGTCCCGCACTCGGCGGGGCGGAACCTCACCCCCTTCCCCCGGGTGATGGCCTACTTCCGCGTCTCCCACCCGCACCACCCGCGCCGCCGCCTCGAAGCTCTCCGCGACCCGTGGCTCGACTACCCGGCTCTCGCCGCCACCCCTCAGCCCGCTGCCGACAAGGAGTAGCCCATGCGTGTCATCGGACCCGAAGACATCGACACTGCCGTACGGGCGATCGAGGACGGCGGACTCGTCGTCGTCCCCACCCGGCGCTGGTACATGATCTGCGCCGATGCGAGCAATGCGCGGGCGTGCGACAGCATCATCACGGGGAAGCGCCGCCCCAGCGGCAAGCCGCTCGCTTACGTAGCTCCCTCCATGGCCTCCTGCGAGGATCACTTCGTCCTCAGTCCGGAGGCCAGGCGACTTGCCGCGGCCTTCTGGCCTGGTGATCTCGCACTGCTGCTGCCGTGGAACGACGCGGAAGAAGCTGCCCGGCACGCGGCA
Source organism: Streptomyces mashuensis (assembly GCF_014654785.1). Classification (GTDB taxonomy): domain Bacteria; phylum Actinomycetota; class Actinomycetes; order Streptomycetales; family Streptomycetaceae; genus Streptomyces; species Streptomyces mashuensis. The sequence goes on along the minus strand of NZ_BNBD01000004.1, from coordinate 11,317 downwards.
GTGGGATCACCTGCCCTGGTCACGATCGCCCCCGGCTTCCTCGGAGACCTCGCGTCGGCCGTAAAAGTCCCCCTCGCGGCCACCACGGCGAACGTCTCCGGGGACGCCGGCCCGAACGATCCGGGCCCGGCCATCACCGTCCATCAGGTCCACGCCTTCCTGACCGCCTCGGGCCTGGACGCAGACGTCCTGGTCGACGGCGGGGTGTGCCCTGCGGCGAACCACATGACCATCGTCGACTGCTTCACCCCGGAGGCCAGGCTGGTGCGCACGGGGCTCGTCCACCAGCGGGCCCTTTCGGCAGCGCTCGGCACCGAGATCCGGACCGCTTGACGACCCTCGCCTCCTCATGCTGAGCAAGCAGGAGGAGGCTACCGGAGCGAAAATGATGTCTACGACCGGCGGTCAGTCATTCATTGACATGCACCCGGCGAGGGGTGATGCCGCGCTGCGGCGGGTCCTGGAGGACGCCTCGATGGGGCGGTGGAAGGACCGCGGGACTTGCTGGCGGCTACCGGTTCCGACTGGGATCGCCGGATCTTCCGCCTCCAGGTTCTCGCGGAAGCGGGAGCGCGGCTACGGTTCGCCGACACCTGGGCGAAGGCAGAACCGCGCTCGTCGCACGCACTGGCCCTCCTCGCGAACGTGCAGGCCCTCCGCGCGATGGTTGCCGGGCGTGACGCCGGCTGGTCGCTGATGGAGGAGGCGTGGGCCACCTGTCACGCCGCGCTGGATGTATGGCCGCACGACGTGGCGCCTCTCGTGGTGATGCTCGCGCTTCTGCGGACGCACACGCCCGACCGGGCGACGCTGCAGCAGGTGTGGGCGGAGATCAAGCAGCGTGATCCGTGGAACCGCGAGGCGCATCATGAGGTCGTCACCTACTTGTTCCCGCGCTACCACGGCGAGGCCGGGGAGGCGATGTGGTGGGCTGAGGAGCAGGCGTCCGCCGCCCCGCGAGGGTTGCCGATCGCGGTCCTGCCGCTAGTCGTGATCGCCGAAGACCACCGATCGCGCCAGGAGCGAGACCAGACGGCCTACGGGCTGACCATCCACCCTTGGATCGACTGCCCACAGATTGATCACGTGCTGGAGCGCTGGTGGCGGTATCGCGCGCCCCGTCCGCACGCCTGCTTCGCCGACGACGCCAACTATCTCGCGCACGCGCTGTCGTTCGCCACCCGGCACAGCGAGGTCCTGGATGTCTTCGACGCGATCGGCCCCTACGCCACCAAGGTGCCCTGGTCGTACTGCGGCCAGGCCGGCGAACTGTTTGCCCGGCACCGCGCCTGGGCCTACAGCCCGCCGCGGCGCCGGCACCGCTGAGCACCCCCATGCACACCCCGATGAAGGAAGGACGGCACCCTCATGCCCTTTGATGTCTCCCGTGTCTCCGACGAGGAGCGCCTGAAGCAGCTCGGCTACCAGCAGACGCTGGCCCGCTCCATGTCCGGCCGGGCCAACTTCGGCGTCAGCTTCACGATCATCTCCATCCTCTCCGGCTGCATGACGCTCTACGGCTATGGCATGAACACCGGCGGACCCACGGTGATCATGTGGGGCTGGCTGTTCGTCGGCCTGATGACGCTGTTCGTCGGGCTGTCCATGGCAGAGGTGTGCTCCTCCTACCCCACCAGCGCGGGCCTGTACTTCTGGGCGCACCGCATGGCACCTCCCAGAACGGCCGCAGCGTGGGCATGGTTCACCGGCTGGTTCAACACCCTGGGCCAGATAGCGGTGACCGCGGGGGTCGACTTCGGCGCCGCCACTTTCCTCAACGCCCTGCTCGACCTTCAGTTCGGCTTCTCCGCCACCCCCGGCCACACCATCACGCTGTTCGGGATCATCCTTGTCCTGCACGGTGTGCTGAACACCTTCGGGGTTCGCATCGTCGCCTTCCTCAATGAGGTGTCCATCTGGTGGCACATCGTCGGCGTGGTCGTCATCTGCGGTGCCCTGGTGCTCGTGCCCGAGCACCACCGGTCGACGGGCTTCATCTTCGGCGAGTTCGTCAACAACACCGGCTTCTCCTCGAGCGCCTATGTGGTGCTGATCGGACTGCTGATGGCGCAGTACACCTTCACCGGCTACGACGCCTCGGCCCACATGACCGAGGAGACTATCGACGCCTCCACCGCCGGCCCAAGAGGCATCGTCCGGTCGATCCTCGTCTCCCTCGCGGCCGGCTTCGTCCTGCTGTTCGGCTTCACCTACGCCATCCAGTCCTATGCGGGTGCACTCGGATCTGCGACGGGGGTGCCCCCGGCGCAAATCCTCATGGACGCTCTCGGCGCCGCCGTCGGCAAGTGGCTGCTGCTGGTCGTCATCGTCGCCCAGCTCTTCTGCGGCATGGCATCCGTCACGGCGAACTCGCGGATGATCTACGCGTTCTCGCGCGACGGCGCCCTGCCCTTCTCCAAGGTGTGGCACAAGCTGAATCCCGCAACGCGCACACCCACCAACGCCGTGTGGCTCGCTGCCGGTGGCGCTTTCGTCCTCGGCCTGCCTTACCTGTGGAACACCACGGCCTACGCGGCCGTCACGTCGATCGCGACCATCGGCCTGTACATCGCCTACGTCATCCCCACTTTCCTCCGGCTCCGCCAGGGCGAACGGTTCGAGCGCGGCCCCTGGCACCTCGGTGCCTGGTCGCGCATCGTCGGCACGATCGCCGTCGCTTGGGTCGTGGTGATCACCGTGCTGTTCATGTTGCCGCAGACCTCGCCCGTCACCGCACGCACCTTCAACTACGCCCCTATCGCGGTCGGCGTCGTCATCGCCTTCTGCGGCACCTGGTGGTTCGCATCGGCCCGCAAGTGGTTCCTCGACCCGGCACACCCACGCAACTCGGACCCGAACCAGGAGCGTGCTCAAGCGCAGCAAGGTGCTCGCCCGTAGGGCACCTTCGACAGGCGCCAGGTTCGGCGCGCGTCGAGAACGGCTGAAGCCGATGGGGTGGCCAGTGAATGCGCTGGTAGCCGGTGGTTGCACTGAGGGCGCTGCGGGTTTCAGTGACCGAAAACCCGCTACTGCAGGTGATCGTCTCCGGACGGATTGTCGGTGGCGCGTGCTCTCATGCAACCTGCGCGCGGATGTGCCAATGATCTCGGCAGGGGGGTTCTTCATGGTGGTACAGGTGAAGGCGCACGAGTGGGGCGGTGTCCCCCTTCACCCGGACGGCGTTCGGTGAGCCGCCGTCCGGTACGGCGGACGGGCCGGCGGCGCCCGTCCCGCCGGTCCAGGAAGCAGGACGAGAAGGTCGGCCTGCTGGTGGCCACGGTGGTGGCGGTTGCTCTGGTGGCAGCCGTCGTGCAGTGGCTGCTCGCGCACTGGTGGGTCCTCCTTCTCGCGGCCGTGGTCGCCGCTGTCGTCGGCGGCCTCTGGCTGCAGCGGGCGCGGGAGCGGGCCGAGTGGGAACGCGTCCGGGCGCGCGCCCTGCGACTGCGCATCGCCGAGATCGATGCGCTGGATCACCGTGCCTTCGAGTTCGCCATACGGGACTTGATGCGACGGGACGGCTGTCGGGCCGAGCGGCTCGGCGGTGCGGGTGACAACGCCTGCGACGTGCGTGCTGTCGACCCTGCCGGTCGTGTGTGGGCGATCCAGTGCAAACACCGGCGGGACGGTGACCGCGGCTCCGCCGTCGGTGTCGGGGTGCTGCAGCAGGTCAACGGCACCGCGCGGCAGATTCACGGGGCGGACGTCGCGGTCGTCCTCACCAACGGCCGCTTTAGCTCCAAGGCCATTCCCTGGGGGAGGGACCACCGGATTCATCTCGTCGATCGCCGTTTGCTCGGCGAATGGGCGGCTGGCTCTCGTCCCCTGTGGGACCTGCTGGACCACATTCCGCCCGCACGCCGCCCTACTGCCCTGTCATGACGCGTAGGGGGATAGGTCGGATGCGGAGGCATGCTGCACGGGCGTGCCCGCAAATCCAGCCACCGGACCGGCGCTCTGTCGCCATTCACTGCTGATGGGGCTGTTGCGGTGCCCGCTTCGGGCTATGCAGGAAGGCGGGGAGGGCACGTGCTGGGGGAGGGGACTGGTCGGGTGACCATCAACGTGGCGCTCTTGCTAGCCATCATCATCGTTGTGCGATTGCGTCGGCGCACCGAAGCCCGGAGCCGGTTCGACGAGAAGCTCACCGTGGTCATTGTGCTGGTGTTCGGAGTGCTGATCGCTCCGACCAGTTTCGGACAAGGGGTACTCCACATTGTGGGGCAGCTCGCCCGGAGCATCTCGCAGAACAGCGGGTTCTGAGAGGCGACGGATGCTTTGTGATGTTCAGGCCCATTCGGTCAGGTCGTAGACGGCCTCGCAGTACGGATCGTCTGCGTCGTCCCTGCGGTGGGCGGCGAGTGTCTGTTCGTCGTCGGGGTTGAGCAGGGCGATCAGTTTCGTCGAGGCCCACCATCCGACGGTGCGTGGTTCCGCGGTCTTGGTGTCGCGCGTCGCCAAATCCAGGCCGATCGTGCGGCCGTCGCGCACGAGGTAGACGCGCACGAAGCCGGGGCTGTGTGCGTCGAAGCCGACCATGCGGTAGAGATCGGGCGCCGCCGATCCCGCGGCGCCGTGCCACAGAGGGTCGCCGGCAAGGTCCCCGATTACGTAGTCCAAGGAGTCGGCGTCCGTGACGTCGGCGTCATGGGGCAGGACGCCAGCTTCGGTCAGCGTGTCTGCGCCGATCACTTCGGGCTCGGCGCGGACGCCCGCGGCGGTCTGATGGTCGGTGGCCCACCGGGCGATGCCCCGCAAGGCACCGACGTACCACCACGTGGGGATCCACTCATCGCTCTCCGCGCGGCGCGTCGGCAGATCGACGAGGAGCGAACCGGACTGCGAGTCGCCCAGGCGGAGGCGAATGCTGTTCCCGGCTGGGCGCAGTCCTCGGACGTACAGTTCCGTTCCGGGCAACGGGACGCCGATGTAGCGCCGCAGCGTCAGCAGGACACGGGTGCAGTGTTTGTCCATGGCCATCAGGTACCCACTCTCCCGTGCCTGCCGACATCAGCGCTGGACCGTCACAGGTTGTTGATCCAGTCGGGGCACAGCGTCTGGCCGCGGCAGAAGGCGGTGACCGTGCCGATCGGTCGCCCGTCGGGCGTGCGCGAGCCCCCAGGGCCGACATCGTCGCGCTCGGCGACACTGGTGATGGTCATCCGGACGCTGCCGCCGCTGGTGACGACTCCGTCGTACTCGGCGCGCGTTCCCCTGACTCTGTCGGCCTTGCCGTTGTACGGGGCGTTGATCGCCTTCTTGCCGCGCATGTTGTGCTTCTCGGCTGCGTGACGTGCGCCGAAGTCGCTGGTGCCCTGCCGGGTCGGGATGTCGTTGTAGTCCCAGTCGAGTGCGGACCAGTTGATCCGGTACCAGGGGATGGACGGGTCGGGCGGTACGGACCGGCCGCCCAGGCTGAGGACGTCTGCCGGCAGCGGGACCCCCTCCGCGATGGCCTTCTGCACGCCGAAGATCTTCACGTACTCGTCGTTGGAATAGATCTGGACGTCGGCAGGGACCGCAGGGCCGTCGGTGCTGTGGTTCGCCGTGGCGGAGGCACTGCCAGGGATCGCCAGTCCGAGTAAGCAGGATGCCGCGATGCCGGCGAGCGTCGCCTTGCCTATCAGTCGCACGAAACCTCCAGGAAAGTCGGACAACCACCGTTCCAGTGGGACGGCAGCCGTTTCGTGTGCTGTTCGGCTGCGATGTTATGTAGGTGGCCAAGGCCCTCGTCCACCGGTTGAGCGCAGTTGCGGCAGGAATCGGTCCCTCCCCTTCTGTGTGGAATTGCTGCATCACGCCTGGACACCCTGCCTCCGGCGGCCCGACCGTCATTCGCTTGCTCCCCGGGGACTTGACTCAATGGCGGCCGGTGGACAACCCGGCTGATACACCACCGGTGGCTATCGGACCGGCCTTCCTGCCGGTCCTGTGGGACGCCTACCAGCCGTCGACGCCGACGGTCGCGTGGGCCGAGCGCTGACCATGGACATTGGCTTGGTCTGAGGGCTCGGTGTATGAGCAGGCAGGCCGGCCGTTCGCCGGATCCGCCAGACGAGGACGTCGCTGATGGAGCCGGCGCTGTCCAGCTCCCGTTGTTCGGCAATCTCGGCGAGGAGGGCGCCGGTCTCGTATCCGGCGCGTTCGGCTTCGGAAAGTGTGGCTGCGAGCCCGTACCAACCAGGCTCGGCCAGTGCCTTCTCCGCCAGCTCCGGCAGGGCAGCTCGGACGGTGGCGGCGTGCCTCCGGTGGTGATGAGCAGGAAGTGCCTGGCCTTGCTGGCGGAGGGCGGTCAAGGGCGCTGCGGCAGCTTGACGGTAGGCGGCACGAAGGTGGTCGGCGGCTTGGCGAGCGGCGGCGGCCTGCTGGGCGTGCTGGTGCTTGCTGTGCCAGTTCGCGGCAGCGATTGCCAGGAAGATCAGTGTGTCGATCACCATCGCTGTGGCCGCTCCATCTTCCCCGCGTCCAAGCACGGGGCCGCTGTAGACGAGGTCGCGGGCCGCTTTGCGGAGGGCGCGGTCGTGGAGGCGCTCGGCGCGGATGTGAGACCATGAAGCACGCTCGAAAGCAACCGCTGCTTCGCGCAGCTCTTGGCGGGTGGCGGCGGCGCTGGTCTTGGCGAGGGCGTCGAGGACCTCGCCGCCTGCGGCGATCTCCGACGCCGCCGTGGCGTCGTCACCTTGCTCGATGACGGACACGGCTTCCCAGGCGGCCTGCGTGGCCGCGCGCCGGGCCGCGGCGGGGCTGTCCGCCCGAGGACGATCCGTCCGGGTGTCCGGCTCGGCTGGCCTCTGGCTGTCGGTGAAGCGGTGGCGGATGCGGGGCAGGGAGAGGTCGGGGGCGAGTTTCGAGCCGGAGTAGAAGATGGGCCGGCCGTCCTTGTTGCGGTCGCTGGGCAGCGCAACCGTGTAGCCGAGGAGGTCGCCCGAGGGGGCGATGCGTTGGCGTATGAGCAGGCCGGCGTTGGCCAGACGGATGAAGAACTCGGTCTCGCTGTCGGCCCCGGCGACCGCGCGACGTACGGTTTCGCGGAGTTCCTCGCGTGGGGTGCGGCCACGGTGCAGCCGTTCGGCTTTGCGGCGCTCGGCGTTGGTGGGACCTTTGGCGGCGGTGCGATCGCCGCGTACCACTTGTCGCAGGCCGTATTCCTTCTCGATGGCGGCGAGTTCCTTGTCGGCGGTGAGGTAGTCGTTCCAGTGCCGGGCGGGGCGCAGGTCGCCTCGGACCTTGGTGGCGGCGATGTGGATGTGGTCGTCGGCATGGCGGACGGCGACCCAGCGACAGCCGTCCGGATCGCCGTCGGGCGCGATGCCGGTGGCAGCCACGACGCGGCGGGCAACATCAGCCCAGTCCTCGTCTGTGAGGTGATGGTCTTCGGGTGCGGCCCGGATCGAGCAGTGCCACACGTACTGCTCGGGTGCGCGGTTGCCAGCCTGCTTGACCCGAAGGTCCAGGGCCTGGACGAGCTGCTCCTTCGCGTGGCACGGGTCGGGGGAGCGCCCGGGGTCGGGTGCGAAGCCGTCCCAGGAGGCGACCAGGTGGGGGTCGGTGTGCTCGTTGGCCTTGCCGGGGCCGTAGAGGTAGGCGATGAGTTTGGCGGTGTTCTTGCCGCTGGTGATCTTTGCGATCATTCAGGCAGCCGCCTTCGTGATTGCCGTGCGATACGAGGCGGCGTCGATGTCCGCGACGGCAGCGCGGACACCGTCCAGGGTGCGTGTGGCTGCGACGAGCACGGCGGCGTCCACAGGCTGGGGATTGCCGCCGGAGTTCAGCACGCGCGCGATCTGATTGACGTTGTTGCCGATCTTGGCGACCTGGGTGCGTAGGGCGTTGAGCTCGTCGATGAGGTCGTCGACCGCGGTGCGCTGGCCGGGCAGGGCGAGGTCGCCTTCGAGGTAGGCCATGACGACCGCGCCGACGAGGTAGGCGCCGGAGATGTTCATCGCGCGGGCTCGTGTCGTGATCGCGTTCTTCTCGGTGACGCTGTAGCGGACGTCGACACGCTCTTTGCGCTGAACGTCTTCGCGCTGTCGGCGACGTGCGACGCGATGCAGGGCGGCTTCGTCGGCGGCGCGCGGTAGCGGCAGCGGCAGTTCGAAGGGTTCGACGATGCTCTTCCCCTCCTCGGGTGCCCCCTGGTGCCCGAGTGCCTCCGCCACCCCCGGGGCGGAGGCTTCACCATTGGTCCGGCCGTTGGACGGTCCAATGGGATACCTTGCTGCGCTTCGGGTTGAGGTGGTGGGCACCTCCTGCTGATCGAGGGCAGGGGCGTGGGTCTGGTCATGCATGTGTGGTGCGCTCCATAGGGATGACGGGGTTGTCGAACGGGGTGGACTGTTTGTGGTCTGCGGCTCTTTGGCTGGCCGAATCGTCCGGTCCCGGGTGTGGGAGAGGCCAGGGCAACATCCGTTCCGGGGACGGTCCCCGCGCGATCCTCGTAGCCCGTGCGGGGACCGGTCCCGCGGATGGGGCGTGCCTAGGGGGGCCGAACCCCTGAGGCCGTCCGGGAGCGGGGACCGGTCCCGCCCCCGAATGAGCCGCATTCTGTCCGGTAGTGCCTTGACCTGCGAAGACTTCTGGTCAGCCGCTGGGGACGGTTCCGGCCGGTTCGGCCGACGGCTGGCGCAGGGCGTGCATGACCTGGGTGAGCCGGTCCTGGCTGATGCGGTGACCGGCCGCACGGATGGTCTGGCGGACGGTGTCCCGGGTGGGTGTTTCGTCCGTGGCAAAGAGCGGCCGTGCGAGGTCGACCAGCTCATCGAGGCCGGCTGTGGGCGGTCGACCGATGCGACGGGGACCGACCGTCCCGTCACCGCTCCCCGGTTCGTCCTGGTCCGCCTCTTCGGCGGCCGGGCGGTGAAGCGCCGGAACCGGTACGGGACCGTCATCGGTCGGTTCGGGGGCGGTTGCGGTGTGGCGCGCGACGAGGATGTGCAGGTGCACGGCGCCGGCGAGGGCGAGCGGGGCGAGGGTGGAGAGGACGCCAACGGTGGCGTCGCCGAGGTGCAGGCCCTCCGGTAGGGACTGCTGGTTCAGGCGTATGGCGTGCAGGGCGTTGGCCCAGATGCTGGCGGCGGTCGCGGTGCCGAAGAGCATCCATACGTAGAGGCGGGCGCTGAAGGATGCGGTCCGCAGGACGAGCAGGGCGCGGACGCCGTAGGCGATGAACCCGTCGATCACGAGCGGGAAGAGGTAGGTCAGGAAGCCGCGGATGTGGATGGCGGTGGCCATCTGCTGGAGGGCGTCGTACGAGAGGGCGCATCCGGCGCCGCCGAGGGCCGTGATGGCGGCGCGGTCCCAGCCAGTCGCCTGATGGCTGGGGGAGGCGGGAGTGGCGAGGGCGAGCATGGTCACGAGGTGGTGCTCCGGTCCCGTTTCAGGGCGTTCGTGGGGTGTCGGTGGAGGCGTTCACGGAGGGGCGTACACGCGAGCCCCCTTCTAAAGGGGGGCTCGCGCGTGAACGCTCGGCGCATGTACGCCGTGTGCGGTCGCGTGATCGTCTGACCTGCGGTTTTGCCGCGAGCGTGAGCGGCGTGGACGGTTTTCGGGCCGTGGTCCCATGAGGGGCGCGTGTACGGTCCCGTGTACGGTCCGGTCGGCTCGCGCGGCGGGGTCAGCAGACGGCGGCGATGTGGCGCGCGGAGGCGTGGTAGCGGGCTTGCTGCCCGCCGCCGGTGCCGCCCGCGATGCCGTCGGCCTTCGTGGCCAGTCCCGCCTTGACCAGGCTGTCCAGGGCTCGGCGGGCCTTCTCGACGGCGGCTCGGTCGGGGTTGGCCGCGCCGGTCTGAGCGATGGCGAGGTCGCGAACGCTGAGGCCGCCGGGGGCGGCCCGCAGGATGGTGACCGGGTCGAGGGCGGGGTCGACGGTCGTGGTGCCGTGAACGTGGTCGTGGATCAGCTGCAGGGGGCCGATCTCACCGGTCGGCGTCTTGAGGTGGTGAAGGGTGACGGCAGGGTCGCTGGCCTCTCCCGAGATGAACAGGACGCTGCCCGCGCCGGAGGTGATCCACGTGGAGCCGTAGACGCGGTCAAGTGCCGGCCGCTGGTCGCGAGCCGCCTCGGCGGGGGATTTGCGCTGGTGGTGGAGCTCCATGACCTCGACGCCGTTGCGCAGGGCGCGCATGCGGGCGTTCTGGAAGGCGACGGCGAGGGCGTCGTCGACGAGAGTGCTGACCGCGTCCTTCAGGCTGTCGATCACGATGGTGTCGGCCTGGTGGGCAGCGGCCAGATCGCTGAGGAGGTCGGGCTCCTTGTCCAGGGTGGCGGGCAGCGGCCCCTGCCAGACCGCGAGCCGTTCCCGCAGGATCGCCTCGTCCTTCACGCCGATGCGGCGTGCCATGGCGCGGGCGATCTGCTGCGGGCGGTCCATGGCCAGGTACAGCACCCGCTTGCTGGGCGCGACCGGCATGTCGAGGACGGACTCCTGGAGGCCGATGCGGGCGAGGATGACCTGGTGGGCCAGGGTGGTCTTGCCGACGCCCGGAGCCCCGACGATCATCAGGCTCTCGCCGGACGCCCACGCGGTCTTCTCCCGAGTGCCCCACAGCGGTTCCTTGTCGGCGCCGGTCTCGGTGACGAACCGCCAGCCGTCAACCAGGTACCGGGAGAGGCGTCCGCAGCCGGAGGCGAGTGCCCGTTCCCGTTCGGTACCGATGTCCGTCTCGATGGCGGAGCGGATCTCGTCGGGGTCGGCACCCGGCTCCTGCGTGCGCTGGACGGTGCGGAAGCCGTGTTCACGCAGACGGCGCAGAGCCGCTGCTCTGCGCACGATGTCCGCGTAGTAGGCAGCGTGGCTGGCCGAGGGCGGGGCGCCGTAGAGCTGGTGGACGTAGACGATCCCGCCGACCCGGTTGATGTCGCCCTGGCGCGTGAGGAGGTCACTCACGGCGATCGGGTCGGTCGGCTTGTCCTCGCCACGCAGGGCGAGGAGCGCTCGCCAGATGGTCTCGTGGTGCGGGCGGTAGAAATCGCCCGCGTCCAGCATGGCGCGGACCTCGTCGATCACATCGGGCCCGTGCATGCAGGCGCCGAGGACGGCGCGCTCGGCCTCCGCGTCGTGCGGCGGCTGGACGGTCATGTCGGTGGGCGACACGGGGCCTGCCGCCTGGTGGGATGGCATCTCCGGCGGCTGGGCCGTACCCTTTGGCAAGGAAACTCCTCACCCGGCAGGCCATATGGGGCGGCAACCCCGGCCAGGCCGGTCTGATCGTTCAGGGATGGGCGGTCTGAGGTTTCTTCTTTCGGCCCCCGGTGTTCGTAGGACGCTGTTGGCGAATTCGGGGGCTGGTCCTACTTCGCCCCGCCGAGCGTGAGCTCGGCG
>NZ_BNBD01000003.1 GCF_014654785.1 Streptomyces mashuensis | reverse complement strand
AGGTGTGGAAGACCGGTAACGGTTGGAGCTGACTGGTACTAATAGGCCGAGGGCTTGTCCTCAGTTGCTCGCGTCCACTGTGTGGTTCCCGGGTTGCGAACAGTTTCGCGCCGGTTGAACCAGTAACACCTTTAACTGAAGAGTGTGCTTGTTCGCTAGAACCCGATAGGGTTTCGGTGGTTATAGCGTTAGGGAAACGCCCGGTCACATTCCGAACCCGGAAGCTAAGCCTTTCAGCGCCGATGGTACTGCAGGGGGGACCCTGTGGGAGAGTAGGACGCCGCCGAACAATCTTTCAAGGACCCTTGGTCCCAGCGTACAGCTGGGACCAAGGGTCCTTTTTGTGTTGCACATGTTTTTCCCGATGCGCGCCTGTGAGCCGGGTGCGCGAGACTGAATGCGTACCTGAAGACAGGAGCCACGTCGATGTCCACCAACTCTTCCGACGGTCGTTCGGGCGGCGACCCGCGCCGCGGCGGCCCTCGCGGCCCGCGTGCCGGCGGTTTCCGCCGCGACGACCGGTCCGGCGGCGGCTTCCGGCGCGACGACCGTGGCCCCCGCCGTGACGACGACCGTGGTGGTTTCCGCCGTGACGAGCGTCGCGACGACCGCCCCGGCGGCTTCCGCCGTGATGACCGCCGTGACGACCGCGGTGGTCGCCCCGCCGGTGGCGGTGGCTACGGCCGCCGTGACGACGACCGAGGCGGTTTCCGCCGCGACGACCGCCGTGACGACCGTCCCGGTGGCTTCCGCCGTGATGACCGGCGTGACGACCGCCGTGATGACCGTGGCGGTCGCCCGGCCGGCGGTGGTGGCTACGGCCGCCGCGATGACGACCGTGGTGGCTTCCGTCGCGATGAGCGTCGTGACGACCGTCCGTCGTTCCGTGACCGCCGCGACGACGACCGCAGTGGCTTCCGCCGTGACGAGCGTCGCGACGACCGTCCCGGCGGCTTCCGCCGTGATGACCGTGGCGGTCGCCCGGCCGGCGGTGGTGGCTACGGCCGCCGTGACGACGACCGCGGCGGTTTCCGTCGCGATGAGCGTCGTGACGACCGTCCGTCGTTCCGTGACCGCCGCGACGACGACCGCAGTGGCTTCCGCCGTGACGAGCGTCGCGACGACCGTCCCGGCGGCTTCCGCCGTGACGACCGTCGTGACGACCGCGGTGGCCGCCCGGGTGGTGGCTACGGCCGCCGCGATGACGACCGCGGTGGCTTCCGTCGCGATGAGCGTCGTGATGACCGTCCGCCGTTCCGTGACCGCCGTGACGACGACCGTGGCGGCTTCCGTCGCGACGAGCGCCGCGACGACCGCCCCGGCGGCTTCCGCCGCGACGACCGCCGTGACGAGCGTCCGTCCTTCCGCGACCGCCGGGACGACCAGCGTGGCCCGCGCCGCGACGACGACCGCGGTGGCTTCCGCCGCGACGACCGTCGCGACGACCGCGGTGGCCGCCCGGGTGGCGGGTTCCGCGGCCGTGACGACCGGTCCCGTGGTTTCGGGCGCCGTGACGACCGCGACCGGGACCGGGACCGCCGGGACGACCGTGAGCCGATCAAGCGTCTGCCCATCCCCGAGGACGTGACGGGCGAGGAGATCGACAAGGACGTCCGGCAGGACCTGATGAGCCTGCCCAAGACGCTCGCCGAGGACGTCGCCCGCAACCTCGTCATGGTGGCCCGGCTGCTGGACGAGGAGCCGGAGCAGGCGTACGGCTACTCCCGCGTCGCCCTGCGGCTCGCCGCGCGTGTCGCGTCCGTCCGGGAGGCGGCCGGTTTCGCCTCGTACGCCGTCGGCAAGTACTCCGAGGCGCTCGCCGAGTTCCGTGCCGCCCGCCGGATGACCGGCTCGGTCGAGCTGTGGCCGATCATGGCGGACTGCGAGCGCGGCATGGGCCGCCCCGAGCGGGCGCTGGCCATGGCCGGCGAGCCCGAGGTGCAGAAGCTGGACAAGGCCGGCCAGGTCGAGATGCGGCTGGTGGCCGCCGGTGCCCGGCGTGACATGGGTCAGGCCGACGCGGCGGTCGTGACGCTCCAGAGCCCCGAGCTCGCGTCGAACTCCATCCAGCCCTGGACGGCCCGCCTGCGGTACGCGTACGCCGAGGCCCTGCTCGAGGTCGGCCGTGAGAAGGAGGCCCGCGAGTGGTTCGCCAAGGCCCTCGAGGCCGATCAGGGCGGCACCACGAACGCCTCCGACCGGCTCGCCGAGCTGGACGGCGTGGAGTTCACGGACGTCCTGGAGCACTCCTCGGAGGATGACGAGGCCGAGGCCGTGGAGGCCGCCGACGAGCCGGCGGACGCCCCCGAGGCCACCGACGGCACCGACGCGAAGACCGACGCGAAGACCGACGCGAAGGACGCCGAGGGCGACCAGCGCTGACGTCGACGGTCGACAGCCGACGCAATGAGGGCGGAACCCCGGCCGGGGTTCCGCCCTTGTCGCTTGTCGTCTCAGCTCAGGGCCAGGCTCCGCAGGACCAGGCCCGTCGCCGGCTTCGGGCCGAACGACGTCGACTTGCGCGGCATCGTGACGCCCTGCTCGGCCAGGTCGCGCACGACGTCCTCGTGCACCGGGTGCATGAGCACGGCCGTGCCGCCCTGGCGCTCGGCCTGGGTGACGGCCGCCTCGGCGTCGTGGATGTAGCCGATGTTCTCCGGGTCGTCCGGGACCCGCCACACGTGCTCCAGGAGCACGGAGTGCAGCACCGTCGCGTCCAGCTCGCGCCACGCCTGCGGGCGGTCCGTGGGCACCGCGCGGTCCAGTAGTGCCGGGTCGGGGCGGTCCAGCAGGTGGAAGCGGCCGTCGCCGGCGAGGACGAAGGCGTTTCCGGGCCCGGCCGAGTGCCCGGCGAGGGCGTCGAGGGCCGCCTCCAGGGGGCCGTCGAGGGTGCGGACGCGGAAGGCGTCGCCGAGGGCGGCCAGGGCGCCCCGTACGGGGAGACGGTGCAGGAGCCGGTGGATGGCGCGGACGCGCAGCGGGTAGCGGGTGGTGTCGACGAGCAGCACCAGGCCGAAGTCCCACGGGCCGGGGGCGGGCTGTTCGGCGCGCAGCCGCAGGTAGGTGGCCCAGCGGTGGTGCCCGTCGGCGATCAGGGCGTGCTGTCGCGACAGGTCCTCGTCGATGCGGGCCAGGTCGGCGGCGTCGGTCACGGACCACAGGCGGTGGGCGTAGCCGTCGTCGGTGGTCGTGGCGAGGAGGGGCGCGGTGCGGATGACGCGTTCGATGACCTCGGCGGCGCCCCGGGTGCTGTCGCCGTTGCCGCGGTACGAGAAGAGCAGGGGTTCGAGGTTGGCGCCGGTGTCGCGCATGAGGGCGGCGCGGTCCTCGATCACGTGCGGCATGACGTCCTCGTGCGGGAGGACGACGCCCTCCTCGCGGGGGGTGAGGCGCAGCGCTCCGATGAGGCCGCGCTGGAGTATGCCGTCGCCCTGCTGCTCGTACACGTACAGCGCGGGCTCGGGGTCGGCGGCCAGTATCCGTTCGTCCTGCCAGCGGCGCAGCGTCTCGGCGGCCTGGCGGTGGCGGTCGGCGGCGGTGGCGGCCTGGGGGAGGATGAGGCGGACGATGTTGTGCGGGTCCGCGGTCTCCAGGTGGCGCAGGCCGTCGGGCCGTACGACGACGTCGTACGGCGGCGAGGTGACCGCCGAGAGACTGCCGACGCGCTCGGGGACGTAGCGCAGCCCCCGGAAGGGGGTCAGCCGAAGCCCCTGCCGTGCGGGACCGCCGTTGCCGTTAGCGTGGCCTGCAGTGCTCATTAGGAAATGTTATGCCGCTTCTCCCGATGAGCAATGATCGGGGAAGAGACGTTCAGCACAGAGAGGTACGGCATGAACCAGACCGTCCGGACCGGGCCCGACGGAAGCGAGCGGAGGCTCGGCGACGCGTACGACACGGCGCTGCTGGACCTGGACGGCGTGGTGTACGCCGGGGGCGAGGCCATCGCGTACGCCGTGGAGTCGCTGGCGGCGGCGCGGGACGGCGGGATGCACCTGGCGTACGTGACGAACAACGCGGCGCGCACGCCGGAGGCGGTGGCCGGGCATCTGACGGAGCTCGGGGTGCCGGCGGCGCCGGAGGACGTGATCACGTCGGCGCAGGCGGTGGCGCGGCTCATCGCCGATCAGCTGCCGCAGGGCTCGAAGGTGCTGGTCATCGGTGCCGAGGGGCTGCGGGTGGCGCTGCGCGAGCGCGGGCTGGTGCCGGTGGAGTCGGCGGACGACGACCCGGCGGCGGTGGCGCAGGGCTACGGCGGGCCGGACATGCCGTGGTCGCGGCTGGCGGAGGCGTCGTACGCGGTGGCGCGGGGCGTGCCGTGGTTCGCGTCGAACACCGACCTGACGATCCCCAGTGCGCGGGGCATCGCGCCGGGGAACGGTGCGGCGGTGCAGGCGGTGCGGATAGCCACGGGTGCGGAGCCGCAGGTGGCGGGGAAGCCGCTGCCGCCGATGCACCGGGAGACGATCCTGCGGACGGGTGCGGAGCGGCCGCTGGTGGTGGGGGACCGGCTCGACACGGACATCGAGGGGGCGTACGCGGGGGGTGTGGACTCGCTGCTGGTGCTGACGGGGGTGACGACTCCTGCGCAGCTGCTGGCGGCGCGGCCGGAGCACCGGCCGACGTTCGTCGCGGAGGATCTGCGGGGGTTGCTGGTGGAGCACCCCGCGGTGGCCGGGGGGCCGGACGGTTTCCGGTGCGGGGGGTGGACCGCGGCTGTCGACGGTGGGGAGCTGGTGCTGTCCGGGGACGGGGAGCGGGTCGACGCGCTGCGGGCGCTGTGTGCGGCGGCGTGGAGCGAGGCCGGGGACGGGGCGTGCGGGCTGTCCGCGGACAAGGTGCTGGCTCGTCTGGGGTGGTAGAGGGGGCCCCGGCCCCGTTGCTCGGGACGCCGGAGGGCTAGTCGGCCGGGGTCAGCTCCGCCAGCAGGTCCTCCTCCGTGGCCCCGCGGCGCCAGTAGCCCGTGAACGTGATCGCGCGCTTGTCGAAGCCGCGGTCGCCCACCAGGTGGCGCCGTAGGGCGCGGACCGTGCCGGCCTCGCCGGCGATCCACGCGTACGGGGTGCCCGTCGGCAGGTGCGCGTCGCGGACGGCGTCCAGGACGGGCCGGTCGCCGACCAGCCAGGTGATGTCGGCGTCGGCGGCCGTGGGGAGGTCCTGGACGTCGTCCGCGTGGTCCACCTCGATCCAGACCTTCGCGCGTGTGCCGGCGGGCAGCCACGTCAGGATGCCGGCGGCGGCCGGCAGGGCGGAGGCGTCGGCGGTGACGAGGACCCAGTCGGTGTCCGCCGGTGGGCGGAAGTCGACGCCGCCGTTGTCCTCGACGACGGGGGCGAGGACGGTGACGCGGTCGCCGGGGCGGGCGGTGCGGGACCAGAGGGAGGCCGGGCCGCTGTGGTGGCCGGTGCCGTGCTGGACGAAGTCCACGTCCAGTTCGGCCGGGTCGTGGCGCAGGGCGCGGACCGTGTAGGTGCGCATGACGGCCCGTACGGCGGGGTCCTGGGCGCGCCACTGGGCGTACCAGGTCTCGTCGCGGATCTCGGGGAGCACCGGGGTGTCCTGTCCCGGCTGGGGCAGGAAGAGTTTGAACCGCTGGTCGCGGCCGCCGTCGACGACGTCGCCGAGGCCCTCGCCGCCCAGCGTGACGCGGACGAGGGAGGGGCTGACGCGGGTGGTGCGGAGGACGTGGAGGTCGAAGAACCGGTAGGGGAGGTCGGTCATGAGGTCTTCTTCGCCTTCTCGACGGCGTCGGCCAGGGTTTCCAGGAGGGGTGCGCAGCCGGCGTGGGAGAAGCGGGGTTCGCTGAGCCAGGGGGTGACCTGGCCGGCCTGGACGGCGGGGAGCTTGGCCCAGGTGGGCTTGGCGGCCAGGTCCTTGGGCTGGAGGGCGGAGGTGCGGCTGTCGAGGAGGATGACGTCGGCCTCGTAGGTGCCGGCGTTCTCCCAGCTGAGGCTCTCGAAGTAGCCGCCCTGGTCGAGCTTGCGGGGGACGACGAGGTCGACGCCGAGCTGCCGGTAGTACATGAGGTCGGCGTTGACGGCGGGGTTGGAGACGTAGAACAGGTCGGGGCTGCCGGAGGCGGCCATCACCTTGACGGGGTTGCCCTTGGCGGCCTTGCGGAGCCGTTCGGCGGCGGCCTCGAAGCGGGCCTTGGCGTCGACGACCTTCTTCGCCCGGAGGTCGGCGCCGAGGGAGGCGGCGAGTTCGGCGTAGCGCTTGATGGGCTCGGTGAGGGGGACGCGGGAGGCGGTGAGGCCGACGCCGGGGGCGAGGGCGAGGATCTTCTTCCTGCTGTCGTCGGGCACGTACCAGAGGGCGTCCGGCTCGAACATGTTGGTGATGAGCAGGTCGGGCCGGAGGGCCGCGTACTTCTCGACGTTGAACTCGCCCCAGGTGTTGCCCAGTACGGTGAGCTTGGCGACGTCGAGGTCGCCGGCCTGGGGGTCGGGCCTGCCGTCCTTGAGGAGGGTGGGGCCGAAGACGCCGGTGCACTCGACGCCGAAGTCGTGGAGGGCGGCGGCGGTTCCGGTGAAGGCGACGATGCGCTTGGGGGTGTGCGGGGTCTTCGCGACCTGGCCGCGGTCGTCCTTGAAGGACCAGGCGTCGCCCTTGCCGGTGCCGTTGCCGGAGTCGCCGGAGGGGTCCGATGAGCCGCCGCCCCCGCAGGCGGTGAGGAGGGCGCCGAGGCCCAGGGCGCCGCCGGCGGCGAGAATGCCGCGGCGGGTGGGGGTGAGGGTGCGGGGGGTGCTCATGGGGTGGTGCTTCTCTCCGTGGGTAATGGGGATGAGGGTAGGCTAACCTAACCGGGTGTTGGTCGACAGTCCCCCTCCACCCCGTACCGCCGCCGCCCCGGCCGCCGAAGCCGAAGCCGCGGCCGCATCGCGCCGACGCGACGTCATACGCGCCGCCGGGCTGGCCGTCTCCCTCGGCGTCCTCGTCCTGGCCGCCCTCGTGTCCCTCGCCGTGGGCGCCAAGCCGATCCCGCTCGGCCAGGTCTGGCACGGGCTGTTCGCCCACACCGGCACCGACACCGACGTGGTCGTCCGCGACCTGCGCGTCCCCCGCACCCTCCTCGGCGTCCTCGTCGGCGCCGGCCTGGGCCTGTCGGGCGCCGTCATGCAGGCGCTGACCCGCAACCCGCTCGCCGACCCCGGCCTGTTCGGCATCAACGCCGGCGCCGCGGCCGCCGTCGTCACCGGCACCGCCTTCCTCGGCGTCACCTCCCTCACCGGCTACGTGTGGTTCGCCTTCCTCGGGGCCGCCGCCGTGTCCGTCGTCGTGTACGCCCTCGGCGGCAGCCGCGCCGCCACCCCCGTGCGCCTGGCGCTGGCCGGCACCGCCGTCACCGCCGCACTCAACGGCTACGTCTTCTCCGTCGAGCTCCTCGACTCCGCCGCCCTGGACCGCATGCGCTTCTGGACCGTCGGCTCGCTGGCCTCCGCCAACGCCACCGTCGTCGCCCAGCTCGCGCCGTTCATCGCCGTCGGCACCGTCCTCGCGCTCGCCCTCGCCCGCCCCCTCAACGCCCTCGCGCTCGGCGACGACCAGGCCCGCGCCCTGGGCACCCGGCTGACCACCACCCGCATCCTCGCCCTGGCCGCCGTCACCCTGCTGTGCGGCGCGGCCACCGCCGCCTGCGGGCCCATCGTCTTCGTCGGCCTGATGGTGCCGCACGCCGTCCGCACCTTCACCGGCCCCGACCAGCGCTGGATCCTCCCGTACGCCGCCGTGCTGGCCCCCGTCCTCGTCCTGGTCTCCGACATCGCCGGACGCGTCGTCACCCGCCCCGGCGAACTGCAGGCCGGCATCGTCACCGCCTTCCTCGGCGGCCCGCTCTTCGTCCACCTCGTACGCCGCCGGAAGATGGCCCAGCTGTGAGCACCGACACCGCCACCCCCGGCCCCGCCCGCGCCCGGCCCGCCGTGCGTGCCCTGCGCACGGCCGGCGGCCTGTCCCTGCGCCTCGACGTCCGCGCCACGCTCGTCGTCCTGCTGCTCCTCGCCGTCGCCCTCACCGCCTCCGTCGCCCTCATCGGCACCGGCGACTTCCCCATCCCGCCCGGCGACGTCCTGCGCACCCTCACCGGCGGCGGCACCCCCGCCGAGGAGTTCGTCGTGCGCGACCTGCGCCTGCCGCGCGTGCTGGTCGCCCTGCTCGCCGGTACGGCCCTCGGGCTGGCCGGCGCCGTCTTCCAGTCCGTCTCCCGCAACCCGCTGGGCAGCCCCGACGTCATCGGCCTGGCCCAGGGCTCCACCGCCGGCGCCCTGCTCGTCATCGTCCTCTTCCACGGCGGCACCGCCGCCGTCGCCGCCGGCTCGGTGGCCGGCGGCCTGCTGACCGGCGCCGCCATCTACGCGCTGGCGTGGAAACGCGGCGTGCACGGCCACCGCTTCGTGCTCGTCGGCATCGCCGCCGCAGCCGTCCTCACCGCCGTCATCGGCTACCTCCTCACCAAGGCCAACCTCACCGACGCCGCGCGCGCCACGGTGTGGATGGTCGGCTCCCTCAACGGCCGCGACTGGAGCCAGGTGTGGCCGCTGCTGGCGGTCTGCGCGGTGCTCGTGCCCCTCGTCCTCGGCCACGGACGGCCCCTGCGCATGCTGGAGATGGGCGACGACGCGGCCCACGCGCTGGGCGTGCCCGTGGAACGCACCCGGATCGTCACCATGGGCGCCGCCGTCCTGCTGACCGCCGCAGCGACGGCCGCCGCCGGGCCCATCGCCTTCGTCGCCCTCTCCGCCCCGCAACTCGCCCGCCGCCTCACCCGCTCCCCGGGCCCCTGCCTCACCGCCGCCGCCTGCACCGGCGCCACCCTGCTCGTCACCGCCGACTGGGCCTGCCAGCAGGTCTTCGGCGCCGGCCGGCTGCCCGTGGGCGCCGTCACCGGGATGCTGGGCGGCTGCTACCTGCTGTGGCTGCTGTACACCGAGCGCCGGGCGGGCCGGATATGAGCACGACGAGGACGGCAGCGGAGCCGACATCGCAGAAACGTCCGTACGCACAAGGAGAGAACCCCGTGAGCAGCCGCACCGGCAGCCGGCTGACCGCCGAGGCCGTCACCCTCGCCTACGACGGCCGGGTCGTCGCCGAGAACCTCTCGGTCGCCGTCCCCGACCACTCGTTCACCGTCATCGTCGGCCCCAACGCCTGCGGCAAGTCCACGCTGCTGCGCGCCCTGTCCCGCATGCTCAGGCCGGCCGCCGGCAGCGTCCTCCTGGACGGCGCGGCCATCGGCTCCCAGCCCGCCCGCAAGGTCGCCCGCACCCTCGGCCTGCTGCCGCAGTCCTCCGTGGCACCCGACGGCATCACCGTCGCCGACCTCGTCGCCCGCGGCCGCTACCCCCACCAGGGCCTGCTGCGCCAGTGGTCGCCGGAGGACGAACGCGTCGTACAGGAGTCCATGGCCGCCACCGGCGTGGCCGCGCTGGCCGCCCGGCACGTCGACGAACTGTCCGGCGGCCAGCGGCAGCGCGTGTGGATCGCCATGGCCCTGGCCCAGCGCACCCCGCTGCTGCTGCTCGACGAGCCCACCACGTACCTCGACATCCAGCACCAGATCGAGGTGCTCGACCTGCTCGCCGACCTCCACGAGGAACAGGGCCGCACGCTCGTCGCGGTGCTGCACGACCTCAACCAGGCGGCCCGGTACGCCACCCACCTCGTCGCGATGCGGGACGGGCGCGTCGTCGCCGAGGGGCCGCCCGCCGAGGTGGTGACCGAGGAACTCGTCGAGCGGGTCTTCGGGGTGCGCTGCCAGGTGATCGACGACCCGCAGACGGGCACGCCGCTGGTCGTGCCCAAGGCCCGGCGGGCCCGGCGCGCGGTCACCGTGTAGGAGACGGCGCCCGGCGGCCGTTGTCAGTGGCAGCCGGTACGTTGCGGTCACGGGGACCGGCAGGGAGTCCCCCTGCTGCCGCGGAGGTCCCCATGGCCGTGCACTGGAAGCTCGTCGTCGACTGCGCCGATCCCGTCGCCCTCGCCCGGTTCTGGGCCGGGGCCCTGGAGTACGTGCGCGAGGACCACAGCGCGCTCATCGACCGGCTGCTGGCCGCCGGCGCCGTCGGCGACGACGCCTGGACCACCGTCGACGGCCGCAAGGCGTGGCGGCACGCCGCCGCCGTACGCCACCCCGACGACCCGGTGGACGACACCACCGGCACCGGGCTCGGCCGGCGCGTCCTCTTCCTGGCCGTGCCCGAGCCGAAGCAGGGCAAGAACCGCCTCCACCTCGACCTGCACGCCGGGCCGGAGGGACGGGACGAGCTGGTGGCGCGCCTGGAGAAGCTCGGCGCCACACGGGTGCGCGCCGTCCGCGAACCCGGCACCGACCACGTGATCATGACCGATCCGGAGGGCAACGAGTTCTGCGTCGCGTGAGCCCCGCGGGACGCGGACCGGAGTCACCGGAGTCAGAGGATCGAGCGCAGCCGCAGCACGTCCCGCAGCGACGCCTTCAGCCGGACCCGGCCACTCGCCCACGCCCGGGCGAAGTCCAGCCTGCCGTCCACCAGCGCCACCAGGTCGTCCCCGGCCATCTCCAGCGCGATCTCCGCCCGCTGCTCCGGCGCACCCGGCAGCGTACGGACCTCCTTGAGGTGGCCCTCGCGCAGATGCCCCGTGAAGGTGACGTCCAGGTCCTTCACATGGCAGCTCAGCGAGCGGTCGAGCGCGGCGGCGCGGCGGACGCCGTCGCTCGCCTCCGCGAGGTTCTCCGCCAGCCGGTCCAGTGCCCCCAGGCACTCCTCGATCGTCGCCATCGGCATGGACGGTACCCCACCCGCGCGGGAACGTAAGGCCAAGGACGCGTTCCGGGGTAGCGTCGGAACCATGAGCGAAGCCATGCCCGAGGACGCCCCGCCCGAGGTCCCCGAGCCCGCCACGGACACCTCGCAGCCCGCCGGCCCCCGCCCGCTCGGCGTGGAGCGCGCCCCCACCGGTCATGACGCCGTCGACGCCGCCCTGGCCCGGCTCGCCGACGCCGACGACCTCGACGTCGGCGGCCACCCCGAGGTGTACGAGGATGTACACCAGGGGCTGCGCGACGCGCTCGGCGCGCTCGACCAGCGCCCCGGGCCGCAAGGCCCTCCGCGTCCGTACGACCACAGGAGCTGAACCGCACGTGGCAGTGACCCGCCGCCGACTCGACGCCGAGCTGGTGCGACGCAAGCTGGCCCGTTCCAGGGAGCACGCCGGACAGCTGATCGCGGCCGGCCGCGTCACCGTCGGCGGCACGACGGCGACCAAGCCCGCCACGCAGGTGGAGACCAGCGCCGCCCTCGTCGTCGCCGCCGACGACAGCGACCCCGACTACGTCTCCCGCGGCGGCCACAAGCTCGCCGGCGCCCTCGCCGCCTTCACCCCCCGCGGACTGAAGGTCGAGGGCCGCCGCGCCCTGGACGCCGGCGCCTCCACCGGCGGCTTCACCGATGTCCTGCTGCGCGCCGGCGCCGCCCACGTCGTCGCCGTCGACGTCGGCTACGGGCAGCTCGCCTGGTCGCTGCAGAGCGACGAGCGCGTCACCGTCAAGGACCGCACCAACGTCCGCGAGCTCACCCTCGAGCACATCGACGACCGGCCCGTCGACCTCGTCGTCGGCGACCTGTCCTTCATCCCGCTCGGCCTGGTCCTGCCCGCCCTCGTGCGCTGCGCCGCGCCCGACGCCGACCTCGTCCTCATGGTCAAGCCGCAGTTCGAGGTCGGCAAGGAACGGCTCGGCAGCGGCGGCGTCGTCCGCAGCCCCGAGCTGCGCGCCGAGGCCGTCCGCACCGTCGCCGGCCAGGCGGCCGCGCTGGGCCTCGGTGTCCTCGGCGTCACCGCCAGCCCGCTGCCCGGTCCCTCCGGCAACGTCGAGTACTTTCTGTGGCTGCGCGCCGGTGCACCCGAACTGGACCCGGCCGACGTTGACCGTGCAGTGGCGGAGGGGCCCCGTTGACCACTTCAGAAGCACCACAGGCAGTACCGGCCGGACGCACCGTCTTCCTGCTCGCGCACACCGGCCGGCCGGCCGCGGTGCGCAGCGCCGAACTCGTGGTGCAGGGCCTGCTGCGCTGCGGCATCGGGGTACGCGTGCTGGCCGAGGAGGCCGCGGACCTGCCGCTGCCGGACGCCGTCGAACGCGTCCACGCCGGGCCCGCCACGGCCGACGTACTCGACCACTGCGAGCTGCTGGTGGTGCTCGGCGGTGACGGCACGCTGCTGCGCGGCGCCGAGTTCGCCCGCCGCTCCGGCGTGCCCATGCTCGGCGTCAACCTCGGCCGCGTCGGCTTCCTGGCCGAGGCCGAGCGCGACGACCTCGACAAGGTCGTCGACCGCGTCGTCACCCGCGCCTACGAGGTCGAGGAGCGTATGACCCTCGACGTCCTGGTGCGCACCGACGGGCACGTCGTGCACCGCGACTGGGCGCTGAACGAGGCGTCGGTGGAGAAGGCCGCGCGCGAGCGCATGCTGGAGGTCGTCACCGAGGTCGACGGTCGGCCCGT
Source organism: Streptomyces mashuensis (assembly GCF_014654785.1). Lineage (GTDB taxonomy): Bacteria > Actinomycetota > Actinomycetes > Streptomycetales > Streptomycetaceae > Streptomyces > Streptomyces mashuensis. Next base: position 481,255 of record NZ_BNBD01000003.1, on the reverse strand, counting down.
CTCCCGCTTCGGCGGCGACGGCGTGGTGTGCGCGACGCCGACCGGCTCCACGGCCTACGCGTTCTCGGCGGGCGGCCCCGTGGTGTGGCCGGAGGTCGAGGCGCTGCTGATGGTGCCGATCAGCGCGCACGCGCTGTTCGCCAAGCCGCTGGTGACCGCCCCCGACTCGGTGCTGGCCGTGGAGGTGCAGCCGGAGACGCCCAACGGCGTGCTGTGGTGCGACGGCCGGCGCACGGTGGAACTGCCGGCCGGGGCCCGCGTGGAGGTGCGGCGCGGCGCGGTGCCGGTACGGCTGGCGCGGCTGCACCACGCGTCGTTCACGGACCGGCTGGTGGCCAAGTTCGCGCTGCCGGTCGCGGGGTGGCGCGGGGCGCCGCACTAGACCGTACTAGCCGGCGGTGCTCAGCCACCTCCTCGCCGCCGTCAGGGCCGGGTCCCGGCCCTGGGCCAGGTCCGCCGGCCGGAACACCGGCCGGCGGTCGGTGGGCGGTACGCCCGTGCCGTCGTACGTCGTCCTGCCGTCGGCCGCGCTCAGGTACTCCTCGTTCGGGAGGGTGAACGTCCAGCCGTTGGGCAGCACCCGGTCGAGGGTGTCCGAGAAGATCCCGTAGGTGTTCTCGCCGATGCGGGCCGTCGGGTACGGGCGGCCCGTGAGGGCCTGCGTGAGGGTCTCGCCCGCGCTGACCGTCAGCGGGCCCGTCAGCACGGCCAGCGGCCCCGTGTGCACCGGCCCGTGGTGCGGGGTGACCCGCACCGGCTCGGCGCGCGTGAAGCGCCGCGGGTCCGCCGGGTCGTTGCGGGCGTGCTTGAGGTAGGCGACGTAGGGCCGGTCCGTCAGCCGGCCGGCCACGTGCAGCGCCAGCCGGTCCGAACCCCCGCCGTTCACGCGCAGGTCCAGGACGAGCCCGCGCCGCCCGGCCGCCAGGGGACCGAACACCTCGTCGAGGGCGCCGTCCAGCAGCGCCCGGTCCGCGTCGAAGCCCCGGCCCGTGAAGTTCTGGAAACCGGTGACCCGCAGCAGGCCGGTGCCGTCGGGCAGCCGGGCGTACGCCACCGCGGCGTGCTCCCCGCCCCACCGCCGCCACTTCTCCGCCGGCACCCCGCTCGCCGCCGTCACGGCCTTCTCCAGCCGCGCCAGGTCGTCGCGGGACGGCGTGGGCACGTCCGGACGGTGCCCGCCGAAGTGCCGGGGCGGGGTGACGCCCGCGTTCAGAATGCCCGTGTGCCCGTCGTGCAGCGGCTCGATCATCTGCTGCAGCACCGCGAACAGCTCGTCCTCCGTGGCCGCCGCCGCGGCCCGCGGCCGGTACCGCTCCCGCACCGCGTCCCAGTCGACGTGCTTGGCCGCGAAGAACGGGTAGTTCTCCGCGTACGTCTGCCAGAACACGTCGAAGACCCGCAGGTTCTCCGCCCTCCCCACCCTGCCCGGCGCCGGCTCCTCGCCGCACGCCGCGGGCAGCGACGCGATGCGGCGCAGCGACCGGTGCCCCACGTTGTCGTCGAACGACAGCACCGCCCGGTCCCGGCCGCGCAGCTCCACACGGACGGCCGCGTCGTCGCCCTGCCGGAACGTACCGGGCGCCCCCTCCACCGCAGGGGCGTCCCGCAGCCCCTTCAAGCAGCTCACGCCCGTCGTGTCGTACGTGACCAGCCGGCCGCCCCCGATGGACACGAGCGTGCCGTAGCCGTCCATCCGCCACGTCCCGTCGAGCGGGGCACGAGGCGGGCCGGTGGCCACCGCCGGCCCCGCGGCGGTGACGAGGGCGACCGTCGTGGCGAACAGAAACGTGGCGGCGCGCCGGCCGCGGACTCGTTCGATCATGTGTAAAGCCTGGCCCCGCAAGGCCCCCGGCCGCGATGGGGCGGCCACCCCGGCCGGCCCTGGGGCCATCCCCAGGGCCGGGGGTGGGGGAGGCCGTCGCGAGCCGGGCCGGGAACCTCGTATGGTCATGTCCGTGTTGGAGGAGATGCGGATCCGGTCCTTGGGCGTCATCGACGACGCGGTGGTCGAGCTGTCGCCCGGTTTCACCGCGGTGACCGGCGAGACCGGCGCCGGCAAGACCATGGTCGTCACCAGCCTCGGGCTGCTGCTCGGCGGGCGCGCCGACCCCGCCCTGGTACGCGCCGGGGCCAAGGCCGCCGTGGTCGAGGGCCGGCTCGCCGTCGCGCCCGGCTCACCCGTGGCCCTGCGGGCCGAGGAGGCCGGCGCCGAGCTCGACGACGGCACCCTGCTCGTCAGCCGCACCCTCTCCGCGGAAGGACGCTCCCGCGCCCACCTGGGCGGCCGCGGCGTCCCCGTCGGCCTCCTCGGCGAGCTCGCCGACGACCTGGTGGCCGTCCACGGCCAGACCGACCAGCAGGGGCTGCTGCGCCCCGCCCGGCAGCGCCAGGCCCTCGACCGCTACGCCGGTGACGCGGTGGCCGTGCCGCTCGCCAAGTACACCGACGCCTACCGCCGGCTGCGCGCGGTCTCCGCCGAGCTCACCGAGCTCACCACGCGCGCCCGGGAACGCGCCCAGGAGGCCGACCTGCTGCGGTTCGGCCTCGACGAGGTCGCCGCGGCCGCGCCGGTGGCCGGCGAGGACACCGAGCTGACCACCGAGGCCGAGCGGCTCGGCCACGCCGAGGCCCTGTCGTCCGCGGCCACCGCCGCGCACGCCGCGCTCGCCGGCGACCCGGAGGACCCCGAGGGCGTCGACGCCCGCACCCTCGTGGCCGGCGCCGCCCGCGCGCTGGAGGCCGTACGGTCCCACGACCCCGCGCTGGCCGCGCTCGCGGACCGCATCGGCGAGGTCGGCATCCTGCTGGCCGACGTGGCAGGCGAGCTCGCCGGGTACGCCGGCGACCTCGACGCCGACCCGCGGCGCCTCGCCGCCGTCGAGGAACGCCGGGCGGTGCTCGCGCACCTCGTCCGCAAGTACGACGCGTCCGGCGACGGCGTCGCCGGCGTCCTCGCCTGGGCCGAGTCCGCCGCCGCCCGGCTCACCGAGCTGGACGGCGACGACGACCGCATCGGCGAGCTCACCGCCGAACGCGACGCGCTGCGCGCCGAACTGGGCGCGCTGGCCGAGGAACTGAGCGGCGCCCGCACCGAGGCCGCCCGGCGCTTCGCCGACGCCGTCACCGCCGAACTGGCGGAGCTCGCCATGCCGCACGCGCGCGTGTCGTTCGCCGTCCGGCAGAACGAGGTGGCCGACGCCGCCGCCGGTATCGACGTCGGTGGGCGGCCGGTCGCGTACGGGCCGCACGGCGCGGACGAGGTCGAGCTGCTGCTCGCGTCGCATCCCGGGGCGACGCCCCGGCCCATCGCCAAGGGTGCCTCCGGCGGTGAGCTCTCGCGCGTCATGCTGGCCGTCGAGGTCGTCTTCGCCGGCTCCGACCCGGTGCCGACCTACCTCTTCGACGAGGTCGACGCCGGTGTCGGCGGCAAGGCCGCCGTCGAGGTGGGACGCCGGCTCGCCCGGCTGGCGCGGTCCGCGCAGGTCGTGGTGGTGACCCACCTGCCGCAGGTGGCGGCGTTCGCCGACCGGCACCTGGTGGTGGAGAAGACGCACGAGGGGTCCGTCACGCGGAGCGGGGTGCGCGTGATGGAGGGCGAGGACCGGGTGCGGGAGCTCTCGCGGATGCTGGCCGGGCAGGAGGACTCGGAGCTGGCGCGGGCCCACGCGGAGGAATTGCTGCGGGGGGCCCGGCCGTAGGCGGCCCGCGCGGATGGCAAGATCGTTTCCCCGTGTCTTCAGGGAGGGCGGCTTGCTCAGGGAATTGCTGGTCGGCGTGACCGTCACGCGTGGGGTGTACGAGGGCCTGCGGCGGGTGCGCCGTGGGGGCGCCCGGCTGGGGGAGCGGCGGAACCGGGCCGGGCGGACCGTGGATCTGTGCGCCGGGCCCGCTGTTGCCCTGGGTACGGCCGCCGCGCTGGCGGTGGTGCCCCGTCTGCCGGGGCGGCAGCGGGCCGGTGCTGTCGCCGGTGTGCTCGCCGCCGCCGCGTGCGGGGCGTACGACGACGTGGTGGGTGCCCGTGACCCTCGGCGTGGCTTCCGGGCCCATCTCGGGGCGCTGCGGCAGGGGGAGTTGACCACCGGTGCCGTGAAGCTGGTGGGCGTGGGGGCCGCTGCCCTGGCCGCCGGGGTGGTGCTGAAGGAGCGGCCGGCCGACCGGTTGCTCGCCGCCGTGGTCATTGCCGGGTCCGCTCATGCCGTGAACGTGCTCGACGTGCGGCCGGGGCGTGCGGGCGGCGCTGTTCTCGCCCTGGGCGCGGGCGGGATGGCGCGGGGGCCGGTTGCCGCGGCCTGTACGGGCGCTGCGGCCGCTGTTCTTCCCGACGACGTGCGGCAGCGCACCATGCTCGGGGACACCGGCGCCCACGCCCTGGGCGCGGGCCTGGGGCTGGCCGTCGTGGCCGCCAACGGCCGTGCGGGGCTGCTGGCGCACACCGCCGTGCTGCTCGCCGTGGCGCTGGCCGAAGAGGCCAGGAATCCCCAAAGCGGGTGAATCCGGGGATCTACGGGCGAGGTGGGACGGGCCGGCCCCGTCCCGGTGGTGCCGGGCGGGCGGCGGGTGCTGGCATCCTGGGCTCAGCACCTCGCCGAACGCCCACCGACGTCGACACAGGAGCTTCCCCCGCGTGAGCACCTCACCCGGCACCTCGCACGGGCCCTCCCCCCTGCACACCGTCCAGGTCCTGGGCAACGGCGGCGGAGGCAGTGGCGCGCACGTGAGGTCGCTGGCGGACGGCCTGGTGGCGCACGGCCTGGCGGTCACCGTGGTCGCGCCCTGCGCGACGGAGGACGCCTACGAATTCACCGCCGGCGGCGCGTCGTTCGTGCCCCTGCACAGCGGGCCCAACGCCCTGGCCGTCGCGAGCATCCGCGCCGCCAGCGAGGGCGCCGACGTGGTGCACGCCCACGGCCCCCGCGCCGGTTCCCTCGCCGCGCTCGCCCTGCGCGGCCGGCCCACGCCGCTCGTCGTCACCTGGCACGCGCGCGTACGGGCGCGAGGCGCCCGCGCCCACCTGGTGCGGCTGATGGAGCGGCACGCGGCCCGCGCCGCCGCGGTCGTCCTCGGCGCCTCCTCCGACCTCGTCGACACCGCCCGCCGCCGCGGCGCCCGCGACGCCCGCCTGGCCTCCCCGGCCCTGCCCTCACCCCGCGGCGCGCCCCGGGACGACGACGAGTACGCCCGGTACAAGACCCGCGCCGAACTGGGCGCGGTCGCCCGCCCGTTGCTCCTCACCGTCGGCCGCCTCGAACCGGGCCAGGGCTACGACTCCCTCCTGGACGCCGCCCGCGTATGGCGCGACGAGGACCCGGAACCCCTGCTGGTCGTCGCGGGGGAGGGCAGCCAACGGCCGTCGCTGCAACGGCGCATCGAAGAGGAGAACCTTCCCGTTCAGCTGGTGGGGCGCCGGGACGACGTCCCCGAGCTGCTGGCGGCGGCGGACGTCGCCGTGCTGCCCCACTGCCGCGAGGGCCGCCCCGTGCTCGTCCACGAGGCCCTCTGCGCGGGCATCCCCCTGGTGGCGGCGGCAGTCGGCGGCGTTCCCGACATGGTCGGCGAGGCAGCCGAACTGGTCCCCCCGGACGACGGAGAGGCCCTGGCCCATGCCGTACTCCGGCTCCTCCACGACCCCTTGCGCTGCGAACGCCTGACAGAGGCCGGCCGGGCCCAGTCGGCCGCCTGGCCCACGCCGGACGACGCCGTGGCCCACGTCCTGGCGGTCTACGACGAGCTCACGTCCCCCGACGGCGAGTGACGGCCGGCGGCTACCCCACGTGCCGCCGGGCCCGCAGCGCCAGGCTCAGCCCCAGGACCGTCTCCGGGTCGTCCAGATCCACCCCCAGGAGCCGCGAGACGCGCCCCAGGCGGTCGTACAGCGTCTGCCGGTTCACATGCAGCTCCCGCGCCGTCTCCGCCTTGCGGCCCGCGTGGGCCAGGTACGTCTCCAGCGTCGTCAGCAGCACTTCGTGCGGCAGCAGCGGCCCGATCACCCGCTCCACGAACGCCGCCAGGTCCCCGTGCGACCGCAACCGCCACAGCAGCACGTCCACGTCCAGCCGCCGCACGTCGTGCCACGGCCGCTCCGCGGCGCCCGGCGCCGCATCCGCGGCCTCCGCCGCGCGCCGCAGCTCCGGGCCCGCCCCGTCCCAGCCCACCGGCGAGCCCGCCACCACCACCGGCGGTCGCGCGCCCGAGCGCGCAGCCGCCGCGCGCAGGGCCGCGGCGACGCGGTCCGCCACCGCCGCGCGGCCGTCCGCGGCGCGGAGGCCCACGAGGAGCGGTACGCGCCCCTCCAGCAGCCGCACACCGAGCAGGACCGGCGCCCCCACAGCGCCGAGCTCGCGGTGGGCGGCGTCGGCCAGGGCGGCCCAACCGCCGGGCGGGGCGGTGTCGTTGGCGAGGCGCATCACCATGGGCAGCAGCGCGTCGGGGGAGGGCGGGCGGAAACCGAGGGCGCGGGCCTGGGCGGGGGCGTCGGCAGGGGCGACGCGGCCCTCGGCGAGGCCGGTGAGGAAGTCGCCGCGGCCGCGGGCGGCGAGCTCCTCCTCCTGGCGGGCCTGGAGGAGGACGACGGCGAGGAGCCCGGCGGTGCGTTCGGCGGCGATGCGGTGGACGGGGGCGAGGGGGCCGTTGACGGGCAGGACGGTCAGGTGGGCGCGGACGGCGCCGTGGCCGGGCCCGTGGCCGGGGACCTCGGCGACGATGCCGCCGGCGGACACGGCGGCGGGCAGGCCGTCGCAGACCTGGAGGGGGTCGGGCCCGGCGGCGTAGAGGAGGCGGCCCTCGGTGGTGCGGAGGAAGACGGGGTTGCCGGCGAAGGCGGCGAAGAGGTGGAGCACCTCGGGGACGCCGCCTCCGCCGAGGAGGGCCTCGGTGCACTGCCGGTGGACGTCCTCGGCGCGGCGCAGCAGCGCGTAGTGGCCGTTGACGAGCTCGGTGTGGATCTCCTCGGTGACGGCGACGAACGGCACCTCGCGGTGCAGCTGGACGAGGGGCAGCCCGCAGGAGCGGGCGGTGTCGACCACGGCGGCGGGGAGCGTGGGCAGGCGGGTGCCGAGTTCGACGACGAGGGCGGCGATGTCCCGTTCGGCGAGGCCCCGGACGAAGGCGCGCTGTTCGGCGGGGCGGCTGCCCAGGCCGAGGCCGGTGGTGAGCAGGAGCTCGCCGCCCTTGAGGAGGGACGCGATGTGCGGGGCTTCGCCGGCGTGCACCCAGCGGACGGGCCGGTGCAGCCGGTCGGCGGCGGTCAGCACCTCGGGCAGGCCGCGGCGCAGGGCGGGCAGCTCGAGGGCCCGGGCGACGGTGATGGCGCCGGGGGCGGCGGGGTGCGGCGGTTCCATGGCGGCGAACCTACCGGCGTACGGCGGGCCGGCGTACCGCGAGGACGGTGGCGGCGAACCCCTCGGCCCGCCGCACCGGGCAACGTCGCGGCGTCAGCCGCCGAACGCCGTGGACGCCGTCAGCCGCAGCGCCGTGTCGATCAGCGGCACGTGGCTGAACGCCTGGGGGAAGTTGCCGACCTGCCGCTGGAGGCGGGAGTCCCACTCCTCGGCGAGCAGGCCGAGGTCGTTGCGGAGGCCGAGCAGCTTCTCGAAGAGCTGGCGGGCCTCCTCCACGCGGCCGATCATCGCGAGGTCGTCGGCGAGCCAGAAGGAGCAGGCGAGGAAGGCGCCCTCGTCGCCTTCGAGGCCGTCGACGCCCGCCTCGTGGCCGGCGGTGGGGTAGCGGAGGACGAAGCCGTCCTCGGTGGACAGCTCGCGCTGGATGGCCTCGATGGTGCCGATGACGCGCTTGTCGTCGGGCGGCAGGAAGCCCATCTGCGGGATGAGCAGGAGGGAGGCGTCGAGCTCCTTGGAGCCGTAGTACTGCGTGAAGGTGTTGCGTTCCTTGTCGTAGCCCTTTTCGCACACGTCCCGGTGGATGTCGTCGCGCAGCTCGCGCCAGCGCTCCAGGGGGCCGTCCACGTCGCCGGACTCGATGAGCTTGATCGTGCGGTCGACGGCGACCCAGGCCATGACCTTGGAGTGGACGAAGTGGCGGCGGGGGCCGCGCACCTCCCAGATGCCCTCGTCGGGCTCGGTCCAGTGGTCCTCCAGGTAGCCGATGAGGCGGAGCTGGAGCAGCGAGGCGTAGTCGTTGCGGGCCAGGCCGGTCATGTGGGCCAGGTGGAGGGCCTCGGTGACCTCGCCGTAGACGTCGAGCTGGAGCTGGCCGGCGGCGCCGTTGCCGACGCGGACGGGGAGGGAGTTCTCGTACCCGGGCAGCCAGGGCAGCTCGGCCTCGCCGAGCTCGCGCTCGCCGGCGATGCCGTACATGATCTGGAGGTTCTCGGGGTCGCCGGCGACGGCGCGCAGCAGCCATTCGCGCCAGGCGCGGGCCTCCTCGCGGTAGCCGGTGCGCAGCAGCGAGGAGAGGGTGATCGCGGCGTCGCGCAGCCACGTGTAGCGGTAGTCCCAGTTGCGGACGCCGCCGATCTCCTCGGGGAGGGAGGTGGTGGGGGCGGCGACGATGCCGCCGGTGGGGGCGTACGTCAGGGCCTTCAGCGTGATCAGCGAGCGGACGACGGCGTCCCGGTAGGGGCCGTGGTACGTACAGTGGCTCACCCACTCGCGCCAGAAGTCCTCCGTGGCCTCCAGGGCGCCCTCGGGGTCGGGCAGGGCGGGTGCCTCGCGGTGGGAGGGCTGCCAGCTGATGGTGAAGGCGACCCGTTCGCCGGGGGAGACGGTGAAGTCGGAGTAGGTGGTGAGGTCCATGCCGAAGGTGTCGGCGGTGGTGTCGAGCCAGACCGAGTCGGGTCCGGCGACGGCCACGGTGCGGTCGCCCACCTTGTGCACCCAGGGCACGACGCGCCCGTAGGAGAAGCGCATGCGCAGGGCCGAGCGCATGGGGACCCGGCCGGTGACGCCTTCCACGATGCGGATGAGCTGCGGCGCGCCGTCGCGCGGCGGCATGAAGTCGATGATCCGCACCGTGCCGCGCGGGGTGTCCCATTCGGATTCCAGCACCAGGGAGTCGCCGCGGTAGCGGCGGCGGTCGGCGTGCGGCGGCGCGGCCCCCGAGGGGTGTGCCGGGCCGATCCGCCAGAAGCCGTGCTCCTCGGTGCCCAGCAGCCCCGCGAAGGCGGCCTGGGAGTCGAACCGGGGCAGGCACAGCCAGTCGGCCGTACCGTCCCGGCAGACCAGGGCGGCGGTCTGCATGTCGCCGATGAGTGCGTAATCCTCGATACGCCCGGCCACGTCATCTCCAGTCGAACGGCATCAGGGACCCCGAAGGGCCTTCTTTGACGGTCAAGCGATCTTCGACGAGCTCTTGTTCCGGGCACCTCTCAGCTGTAGCTGGGGGAGGGGGCGGGATGGCTGCCGTGCCGGCCGGCTCGCTGCGTGTGTCCGTGCAGGATACGACGCCGAGTTGGGACACGCGCGACGGTTGGCGGGGGAATCTGTGCCGAATGGGTGGCCCGGTGCGCGCCGGGCTCGCGCCCCGTGCGAGGGGCGTGCGGTGCCGGTGACGGACGGTTCGCCGCTGCTTGGCGCCGCGTCACCGGACGCGCCCGGCCCCGGGCGCTGATACCCTGGTACCCCGTGGACCGGCGGGCGAAAGGCCCCCCAACCGCAGCGACGGCACCCCCGGAAATGACCGGGTGACCGCCGGTACGCACCTTCACCTCGCGACCACGGGAGCCCCCCTTTGGCAATTGCCGCAAAGCCCACGACGACCAAGCACCTCTTCGTCACCGGGGGTGTCGCCTCCTCGCTCGGCAAGGGCCTGACCGCCTCCAGCCTGGGCGCGCTGCTCAAGGCGCGGGGCCTGCGGGTGACGATGCAGAAGCTCGACCCGTACCTGAACGTCGACCCGGGCACGATGAACCCGTTCCAGCACGGCGAGGTGTTCGTCACCAACGACGGTGCCGAGACCGACCTGGACATCGGCCACTACGAGCGCTTCCTGGACGTCGACCTGGACGGCAGCGCCAACGTCACCACCGGCCAGGTCTACTCCTCGGTGATCGCCAAGGAGCGGCGCGGCGAGTACCTGGGCGACACGGTCCAGGTGATCCCGCACATCACCAACGAGATCAAGAACCGCATCCGCCGCATGGCCACCGACGACGTCGACGTGGTCATCACGGAGGTCGGCGGCACCGTCGGCGACATCGAGTCGCTGCCGTTCCTGGAGACCGTCCGCCAGGTTCGCCACGAGGTCGGCCGCGACAACGTCTTCGTCGTGCACATCTCGCTGCTGCCCTACATCGGCCCGTCCGGCGAGCTGAAGACCAAGCCGACCCAGCACTCGGTGGCCGCGCTGCGCAACATCGGCATCCAGCCGGACGCCATCGTGCTGCGCGCCGACCGCGAGGTCCCGACCGCCATCAAGCGCAAGATCTCGCTGATGTGCGACGTCGACGAGGCCGCGGTCGTGGCCGCCATCGACGCCAAGTCGATCTACGACATCCCGAAGGTGCTGCACTCCGAGGGCCTGGACGCCTATGTCGTCCGCAAGCTCGACCTGCCCTTCCGCGACGTGGACTGGACCGTCTGGGAGGACCTCCTGGACCGCGTCCACAACCCGGCGCACGAGGTCACCGTCGCCCTGGTCGGCAAGTACATCGACCTGCCCGACGCCTACCTGTCGGTCACCGAGGCCATCCGGGCGGGCGGCTTCGCCAACAAGGCCCGCGTGAAGATCAAGTGGGTCACCTCCGACGACTGCAGGACGCCGGAGGGCGCCGCCGAGCAGCTCGGTGACGTCGATGCGATCTGCGTGCCCGGCGGCTTCGGCGACCGCGGCGTCAACGGCAAGGTCGGCGCGATCACCTACGCCCGCGAGAACAAGGTGCCGCTGCTGGGCCTCTGCCTGGGCCTGCAGTGCGTGGTCATCGAGGCCGCCCGCAACCTGGCCGGCATCGAGGGCGCCAACTCCACCGAGTTCGACCCGGCCACCGCCCACCCGGTGATCTCCACCATGGCGGAGCAGCTGGACATCGTGGCCGGCGAGGGCGACCTCGGCGGAACGATGCGCCTGGGCATGTACCCGGCCAAGCTGGCCGAGGGCTCCATCGTGCGCGAGGTCTACGGCGGCAAGGAGTACGTCGAGGAGCGCCACCGCCACCGCTACGAGGTGAACAACGCCTACCGCGCGGAGCTGGAGAAGAAGGCCGGCATCGTGTTCTCCGGCACCTCCCCGGACAACAAGCTGGTGGAGTACGTCGAGTACCCGCGCGACGCGCACCCCTACCTGGTGGCCACCCAGGCCCACCCGGAGCTGCGCTCCCGCCCGACCCGTCCGCACCCGCTCTTCGCGGGCCTGGTGAAGGCGGCCGTCGAGCGCCAGCAGGGCTGATCGGTACGGTGGACCGGGGTGAGCGCCTCCCGCGAGGGGGGTGCCCGCCCCGGTTTCCGCATATCTGGAGGACTCTCATGGCGCAGCACCCGGCCATCAAGGACACCCCCGAGGAGTGGCAGGTCACCGCGACCGCCACGCCGTTCACGGGCAACAAGACGGGCGTCCGCACGGACACCGTGGTCATGCCGGACGGGACGGCCGTCACCCGCGACTACCAGACCCACCCGGGGTCGGTGGCCGTGCTGGCCCTCGACGAGCAGGACCGGGTGCTGGTCCTCAACCAGTACCGGCACCCCGTGCGGCAGCGGCTGTGGGAGATCCCGGCGGGGCTGCTGGACGTGCCCGGCGAGAACCCGCTGCACGCCGCGCAGCGCGAGCTGTACGAGGAGGCGCACGTCAAGGCCGAGGACTGGCGCGTGCTGACCGACGTGTACACGAGCCCCGGCGGCTGCGACGAGGCGGTGCGGATCTTCCTGGCGCGCGGCGTCTCCGAGGTGGAGGGCGAGCGCTTCGAGGTCTTCGAGGAGGAGCTCGACATGCAGGTCGAGCGGGTGCCGCTGGCCGGCCTGGTGCGCGGTGTCCTCGCGGGCGAGCTGCACAACACCTGCCTCGTCGTGGGTGTCCTCTCGCTCCAGGCGGCGCTGCACGGCGACGGCCTGGAGGCGCTGCGGCCCGCCGACGCCCCCTGGCCGGCGCGCCCGTACAGCGGCTGACGGCCGCCCGTCGCGGCTGCCGGGAACCCCACGCCCGCTCCGACCGTAGGACAACCCGAATAGGTGATCTTCAGTTCGGCGGGTTGGGGTTACCCGGAGCCCGGTACCCGGTGAACTAGGCTCGTCGTACGCCGCCGCGCCGCGGCCGGCGCGTGGGTGCAGGGTGGAACGGGAGTGGACCCGTGGCGGAGCGGACGGTGGAGACCGGCGGGCCGGCGGCGGCCCCGCACGGACGGCGGATCCCCGCCGTCCCCGGGATGACCCCCCGTCAGCCACCCGCCCGCCTCGTGGGCCTGACGCTGCAACGGCCGGACCTCTTCGTGGGCCGGCAGCGCGAGCTGAAGGAGCTGCGCGCCGACATCGTCCGTACGGGCCTGGACACCCTCTCGGGGCGGAAGCGCCCTCGCGGCCGGGTGCTGCTCATCGCCGGTCGCCCCGGCTCCGGCCGTACCGCGCTGGCCGAGGAGCTGGCCCGGCAACTGGCCCCCGACTACCCCGACGGCCTGCTGCGGGCCCGCCTGTGCGGGCCGGACGGGCTGCCCGTGCCCACGGAGCGCACGGCGCGGGCGCTGCTGTCGGGGCTGGGCGCGCCGGTCCCGGCGGGCGCCGAGGAGGACGAGCTGACGGCCGCGTTGCGGGCGGCGCTGGCCGGCCGCCGGGTGCTGCTCCTGCTGGACGACGCGGCGGGCGCGGAGCAGGTGGACCCGCTGCTGCCGGACGAGCCCGAGTGCCTGGTGGTGGCCGTCTCGCGCGGCCCGCTGACCGGTGTGCCCGACGTCCGGCCGTGCACCCTGGGCGGCCTGGACGCGCCGGCCGCCGTGGAACTGCTGGAGTGGTACGCGGGGCCGACCCGCATCACCTGCGACCCGGTGGCCGCGGTCCGCGTCGTCGAGGAGTGCCAGGGGCAGCCGGCCGCGCTGGCCCTGGTGGGCGGCTGGCTGGCGGCCCTGCCCAAGCTGTCGGTCGCGGACGCGGCCCGGCGGCTGCGCGAGCTGCCCGGCGGCGAGGGGCCGGAGATCGCGGCCCGGCCGCTGCACCGCGCCTTCCGGCTGGCGTACGAGGCGCTGCCCGCGACCGCCGCCCGCATCCTGCACCTGCTGGCCCTGGCCCCCGCCGGGCTCGCCGACGCGCACACCGCCTCGGCCCTGGCCGGCTGTTCCCTCACCACGGCCCAGCAGACCCTGGAGGACCTCACCGCCCGCGGGCTGCTGCGCTGCGAGAGCCCCGAGAGCGAGTCGGGCGCGCTGCCCGCCCAGTACCGGGTGCCGGGCTGCCTCGCCCCGCTGCTGGGCGCGCTGCTGGAGTCGCAGGAGCGGCCGGCCGAGGTGGAGCTGGCGCGGGCCCGGATGCTGGAGCGCACGGTGCGCCAGCTGTACTCCTGCCGGGCGGCCACCGAGCGGGACGACCCGGCCGTGCGGCGCCGGATCGAGCAGCTGCCGCGGCCGCTGCGCTTCCCGTCCCGGCCGGCGGCCGAGGAGTGGCTGCACGCCCGGCTGCCGGCGTTGCTGGCGGCGGCCCGCATGGCCGTGGAGGACGGCCGGCTGGACACGCTGGCCCGGCGGCTGGTGTCGGCGCTGACCCGGGCGCTCACCGCCCACCTGGGCCCGGAGGCGGCCGCGCCCGAGCTGTACGGGCTGCACCAGCTGGTCCTGGACGTGGCCCGGCGCTGCGAGATGCCGCTGGAGAAGGCGGCGGCGCTGCTCAACCTGGGCGACCTGGACGCGCGGGCGGGCCGTACCGCGGAGGCGCTGGAGCGGTACCGGCTGGCGCTGGAGGCGGCGCGGGAGGCGGGCGACCCGTACGCGACGAGCCGCGCCGTGGAGTCGGTGGCCGGCGCGCACCGGGGCCTGGGCGACTGGCAGCGTGCGGCCGACTGGTACCGGCGCGGCCTGGAGCTGCGGCTGACCCGGGGCGAGCTGGCCGACCAGGCGCGGCTGTACGGGTGCCTGGGCGCGGTGCACGGCGCCGCGGGGCAGTGGACGGACGCGTTGCGCGACTGGCGGGCGGCGGCGGCCACGTACCGGCGGCTGAAGGACCACCCGGGGCAGGCCGGGGCGCTGTGCGAGGTGGCGCGGGCGCTGGAGCAGGCGGGCCGGCCGCGGGAGGCGCTGCGGACGTGCCTGGAGGCGGTGGAGTGCGCCCGGCGCTGCGGCGACCCCCGGCTGGAGGCGGGGGTGCGGCTGCGGCTGGCCGACACGCTGGAGCGGCTGGGCGACCCGGTGTCGGCGGAGGAGCACCGCGCGGAGGCGGAACACCTGCTCGGAGCGGCCACGGGCCCCGGTGCCGGGACGGCGGGTACGGGGGTCGGCACGACCGCCGGTACGGAGTGACGGGGCTGGTGGGGTGTTACCGGATGACACCCCACCTGGACCTATGAATCCAGTGGCGTTCGCCGCAAAAATTGATGCTTTGCAAGGCTAGACAGCGCGGCATCCTTCATTAGACTGGCAGGGCCGCGATCGTCGCGGTCTGCACTGGTATGCCTGGCATATCCGGATTAGCCTGTCATTCTCTGATTCAAGGACCGTGATCGACGTGAAGGTCGGCATCCCCCGCGAGGTCAAGAACAACGAATTCCGCGTGGCCATCACCCCCGCGGGCGTCCACGAGCTGGTCCGCAACGGCCACCAGGTCTTCGTGGAGAAGGGGGCCGGTGTCGGCTCCTCCATCACCGACGCCGAGTACGTCGGGGCCGGTGCCTCGATCCTGGACTCCGCCGACGAGGTCTGGGCCACCGCCGACCTGCTGCTGAAGGTCAAGGAGCCCATCGCGGAGGAGTACCACCGCCTGCGCAAGGGCCAGATCCTCTTCACCTACCTGCACCTGGCCGCCTCGCGCGAGTGCACCGACGCCCTCCTCGAGTCGGGCACCACCGCCATCGCCTACGAGACCGTCGAGCTGGCCAACCGCGCCCTGCCGCTGCTCGCCCCGATGTCCGAGGTCGCGGGCCGCCTGGCCCCGCAGGTCGGCGCCTACCACCTGATGCGCTCGGCCGGCGGCCGCGGCGTCCTGCCGGGCGGCGTCCCGGGCACCCACGCCGGCAAGGCCGTCGTCATCGGCGCCGGCGTCTCCGGCTGGAACGCCGCCCAGATCGCCATCGGCCTGGGCTTCCACGTCACCCTGCTGGACAAGGACATCAACAAGCTCCGCGAGGCGGACAAGGTCTTCGGCACCAAGGTGCAGACGATCGTCTCCAACGCCTACGAGCTGGAGAAGGCCGTCGTCGAGGCCGACCTCGTCGTCGGTGCCGTCCTCATCCCGGGCGCCAAGGCCCCGAAGCTGGTCACCAACGAGCTCGTCGCCAAGATGAAGCCCGGAAGTGTCCTTGTCGACATTGCGATCGACCAGGGCGGCTGCTTCGAGGACTCCCGTCCCACCACGCACGCGGAGCCGACCTTCCAGGTCCACGACTCCGTCTTCTACTGCGTCGCCAACATGCCGGGCGCGGTGCCGAACACCTCCACCTACGCGCTGACCAACGCCACGCTGCCCTACATCGTGGAGCTGGCCAACCGCGGCTGGCAGGACGCGCTGCGCCGCGACGCCGCGCTCGCCAAGGGCCTGAACGTGCACGAGGGCCAGGTCGTCTACGGCCCGGTCGCCGAGGCCCACGGCCTGGCGCACGTCGAGCTCAGCAGCCTCATCGGCTGAGCGAGCCGCACCGGCTGAACCGCCGTCAGCCTTTCGCGCGTCACGCGCGCATACCCGGCCGGGTCTTGCTCCGCAAGGCCCGGCCGGGGTGTTTCGTCAGGGTTTCACCCGAGCGTGAACCTTCCGGGTAACGCCCCGTAGACCCTTGACAGAAGAGCGTTCGATTGCCGACACATCGTGCCGTCTCCGGCGGATTGTGTTGCTGCGGACCGCCGACACGCCATAGAGTCGCCAACCGTCGGCATGGTGTCACGCTGACCTATCTAGATGTTTCCTGGTCACCAAGGAGGTAGGACGACTTGTGAATGAGTCGACATTTGCTCCCGGGGGTGGTCACCCAGGAATGCCTGCGGTCGGCTCCGTCGCTGTCCAGACCTTCGCAGCGCACCAGAACATCCAGACCATGACGACAGCCCACCAGAGCATGGACGGTCAACACGTGAACGCCACGGCCGGCGACCGGCGTGGGACGGAGCCCACCGGTTTCGCCGACTACGACGAGGTGCCCGAGGGGCACTTCTACGACCCCGACGCCGAGTACGAGCCCGACCCGGAGTACGCGGCCACCCTCGCGCCCGACGCGGCCCGGCAGCGCCGCGAGCGCATCGGCCCCACCGGGCGCCCCCTGCCGTACTTCCCCATCCCCGGACCGCTGACCGACCACGGCCCGGCCAAGATCATCGCGATGTGCAACCAGAAGGGCGGGGTCGGCAAGACCACCTCGACCATCAACCTGGGCGCCGCGCTCGCCGAGTACGGGCGCCGGGTGCTGCTCGTCGACTTCGACCCGCAGGGCGCGCTCTCGGTCGGCCTGGGCGTCAACCCCATGGAGCTGGACCTGACGGTCTACAACCTGCTCATGGAACGGGGCATGTCGGCCGACGAGGTGCTGCTGAAGACGGCCGTGCCCAACATGGACCTGCTGCCCAGCAACATCGACCTGTCGGCCGCCGAGGTCCAGCTCGTCAGCGAGGTCGCCCGCGAGTCGACGCTCCAGCGCGCCCTGAAGCCGCTGATGTCCGACTACGACTACATCGTGATCGACTGTCAGCCCTCGCTCGGCCTGCTCACCGTCAACGCCCTGACGGCCGCTCACAAGGTGATCGTCCCCCTGGAGTGCGAGTTCTTCGCCCTGCGCGGCGTGGCGCTGCTCACCGAGACCATCGAGAAGGTCCAGGAGCGGCTCAACCCCGACCTGGAGCTGGACGGCATCCTGGCGACGATGTACGACTCGCGCACGGTGCACAGCCGCGAGGTGCTGGCCCGCGTCGTCGAGGCGTTCGACGACCACGTCTACCACACCGTCATCGGGCGCACCGTGCGCTTCCCCGAGACCACCGTCGCGGGCGAGCCCATCACCACGTACGCGTCCAACTCCGTCGGCGCCGCCGCCTACCGCCAGCTCGCCAGGGAGGTGCTCGCCCGTTGTCACGCCGAGTGAGTCTGCCCGGCGCCGACGAGCTGTTCCGCACCACCGGGGGCATGGGGCTGCAGCCCTCCTCCCCCCGCAGGCAGGCAGGCGGCGAGAAGCCGCCGCGGGTGCCCGGCCCGGGTGACGCGCCCGACGGCGCGACCACCGAGCCGGAGCAGGCCGCGGAACGGCGTCCGGCCCCCGTCCCGGCCCCGGAGCGCGAGCGGGCCACCCCCCGTGCGACCGAGCCGGTCGCCGGCAAGCGGCGCGGCCGTGCGGCGGGCCGCCGGCCGAGCGGCCGCGAACGGCACGACGAGAAGATCACGGTCTATGTCTCCGCCGAGGAGCTCATGGACCTCGAACACGCCCGGCTGGTGCTCCGCGGCGAGCACGGCCTCGCCGTCGACCGGGGCCGCATCGTCCGGGAGGCCGTCGCCGTCGTCCTGGCCGACCTCGAGTCGCGCGGCGACGCGTCCATCCTCGTACGGCGCCTGCGCGGCCGTTGAGCGGTCCGCTGCGCTAGCTTTTCGCCGTACCACCCGTTTCGTTCCCTGGACCCCTCATGCCCCCATCCGCTCGCCGCACCCTGGGCCACGGCCCGGCGGGCCCGCCGCCCGCACCGGAGCCGGCGGAGGGAGAGGACGACGGAGGCGCTCCCCCCGCGGGGGAGGGCGAGAGCGGCGACCCCGCGCGGTTCACCGTGCGGCTGGACAACTTCGAGGGCCCGTTCGACCTGCTGCTCCAGCTGATCTCCAAGCACAAGCTGGACGTCACCGAGGTCGCCCTCTCCAAGGTCACCGACGAGTTCATGGCGCACCTCCGCGCGATGGGCCCGGACTTCGACCTCGACCAGACCACCGAGTTCCTCGTCGTCGCCGCCACCCTGCTCGACCTGAAGGCGGCCCGGCTGCTGCCGGCCGCCGACGTCGAGGACGAGGCCGACCTCGCCCTCCTGGAGGCCCGCGACCTGCTCTTCGCCCGGCTGCTCCAGTACCGGGCGTACAAGCGGATCGCGGAGATCTTCAGCGGGCGGCTGGCGCACGAGGGCCGCCGCTACCCCCGTACCGTGGGCCTGGAGCCGCACCACGCCGAGCTGCTGCCCGAGGTCGTCCTCGGCATCGGGCCCGAGCGGCTGGCCGAGCTGGCCGTCAAGGCCATGCAGCCCAAGCCGCCGCCCCGGGTCTACGTCGACCACATCCACGCCCCGCTGGTCAGCGTCCGCGAACAGGCGGAGGTCGTGGTGGTCCGGCTGCGCTCGGCCGGCGCGGCCACCTTCGGCGAGCTGACGGCCGACGCCCCCGACACCCTCACCGTCGTCGCGCGCTTCCTGGCCCTCCTGGAGCTCTACCGCGAGCGGGCCGTCGCCCTGGACCAGGGCGAGGCCCTGGGGACGCTCACGGTCCGCTGGACGGGCGAGGAGGGCGAGGACGCCGCCGGGCGCGTGACCGACGAGTTCGACCGGGGACCGCAGGAAGCGCAGGAAGCGCAGGAGTCCCAGGAAGCGCAGGAACCGCAGGAACGCGAAGGGGAACGGGATGAGTGAGGAGACCGGGGCACCGGTGGAGGAGCCGCAGCTCCCGCTGAAGCCCGCCCTGGAGGCGGTCCTCATGGTCGTCGACGAGCCGGCCACGGAGGAGCACCTCGCCCAGGTCCTCGGCCGCCCCCGCCGCGAGCTGGCCGCGGCCCTGCGGGAGCTCGCCGACGAGTACACCGCCCAGGGCCGCGGTTTCGAGCTGCGGCAGGTCGCCGGGGGCTGGCGCTACTTCACCCGGCCCGCCTACGCCGACGCCGTCGAGGCGTTCGTCCTGGACGGGCAGCAGGCCCGGCTCACCCAGGCCGCGCTGGAGACCCTGGCCGTCGTCGCGTACCGTCAGCCGGTCAGCCGTTCGAGGGTCTCCGCCGTACGCGGGGTGAACTGCGACGGTGTCATGCGCACCCTGCTCCAGCGCGGGCTGGTGGAGGAGGCGGGCACGGAACCCGAAACAGGTGCGATCCTGTACAGGACGACGAACTACTTTCTGGAGCGGATGGGCCTTCGCGGTCTGGAGGAGCTTCCCGAGCTCGCCCCGTTCCTTCCCGAGGCCGAAGCGGTCGAGGGCGACTCCCAGGAGGGAGTGCCGTCCTTCGACCCCGACGCCCCGGACCCCGACGCAGACGACAAGACGGAACTTTGATGCGAAGCAGCGGCAGGAACAGCGGAAGCGGCAACCGGGACTACCGGGGCGGCGGTGGCGCCGGCGGTGCCGGCCGGCGCTCGGGCGGCGGCGGCCAGGGCGGGGGCCGGGACGGCGGGCAGCAGCAGCGCCCGCGCCGTCCGCGCCCCGAGGAGCGCCGCTACGACGTCGGCCCCGACGCCGAGCGTCGCGGCGGCACCGGCGCCGGCTCCGGCCGGGGCACCTCGGCCCGGGGCGGCGCCAAGGGCGGCCCCAAGCGCCCCACGGGCGCCCGGTCCGGCGCGGGCGACCAGCGCCGCGGCGGCCGGCCGCAGGGCCCGTCCCGCCCCCGTGAGCTCGACGCCAAGATCGAGGAGCGCAACCGGGAGCGGCACAACAAGCCGGCCCTGAAGCTGCCCAAGACCTTCGGCGAGCCCGAGGGCGAGCGGCTGCAGAAGGTGCTGGCGCGTGCCGGCATGGGCTCGCGCCGCGCCTGCGAGGAGCTCATCGAGCAGGCCCGCGTCGAGGTCAACGGCCGCATCGTCACCGAGCAGGGCGTCCGCGTCGACCCCGAGAAGGACGAGATCAAGGTCGACGGCCTGACCGTGGCCACCCAGTCGTACCTGTTCTTCGCGCTGAACAAGCCGGCTGGCGTCGTCTCCACCATGGAGGACCCCGACGGCCGCCAGTGCCTCGGCGACTACGTCACCAACCGCGAGACCCGGCTGTTCCACGTCGGCCGCCTCGACACGGAGACCGAGGGCATCATCCTGCTCACCAACCACGGCGAGCTGGCCCACCGCCTGACGCACCCCCGCTACGGCGTGCAGAAGACCTACCTCGCCGCGATCACCGGCCCCCTGCCGCGCGACCTCGGCAAGCAGCTGAAGAACGGCATCCAGCTGGAGGACGGCTACGCGCGCGCGGACAACTTCCGCGTCGTCCAGCAGACCGGCAAGAACTACCTGGTCGAGGTCACCCTCCACGAGGGCCGCAAGCACATCGTCCGCCGCATGCTGGCCGAGGCCGGCTTCCCGGTCGAGAAGCTCGTCCGCATCTCCTTCGGCCCGATCGCCCTGGGCGACCAGAAGTCGGGCTGGCTGCGCCGCCTCACCAACACCGAGGTCGGCATGCTGATGCGCGAGGTCGAGCTCTAAGCCGCAAAGCAGCGCAGGACCCCGCAGGACCCCGGGGCGTCGTCCCCCGGGGTCACGTCCGCCGGGGTCACGTCCGCCGGGTGAGGGCCACCGCCCGGCCCTCGCCGTCGCGCTCGACGTCCAGCAGGCCCACCACCGCCTCCCGCGCCACCGGCCCGAACACGTGCGGGAACAGCACGTCCGGTGCCACGCCCGGCGGGGGAGCGGGGGCCGCCGCCTCGAACCGCACCGGCACGTCCAGTGCCGTCTCGTCGACGCACAGCACCACCAGGCGCCCCGGTACGTCCGCGTAGAACGCCCGGGCCACGGCCAGCGTCGTCTCCTCGTCGGGCGAGCAGTGCACGAAGCCCTCGTCCGCCAGCGACGCGGGCGCGTAGGGGCGGCCGGGAGCGGCCTGCCAGTCGTCGAGCGGGACCAGATGGAAGATCATGTGGTCCGTTCTACCCGACCGCGCCGCACTAGGCTGAGCCCGTGAGAACCGCCCTCGTCATCGGAACCGGACTGATCGGCACGTCCGCCGCCCTCGCCCTCGCCGGGCGCGGCGTCCAGGTCCACCTCTCGGACCACGACCCCGCCCAGGCCCGTACGGCCGCCGCCCGCGGCGCCGGCACCGACCAGCCGCCGGAAGGCCGCGTCGACCTGGCGATCGTGGCCGTGCCGCCCGCCCACGTCGCGCGCACGCTGCACGAGGCGGTCCAGGGCGGCGTCGCCCGCGCGTACCTCGACGTGGCCAGCGTCAAGGGCGGCCCGCGCCGCGAGCTGGAGGCCCTGGGCTGCGACCTGACCGCCTACCTGGGCACGCACCCGATGGCCGGACGCGAGAAGTCGGGGCCGCTGGCGGCCACCGCCGACCTGTTCGAGGGCCGGCCCTGGGTGCTCACGCCCACCGCCGGCACCGACACCGAGGTCCTCAACCTCGCCCTGGAGCTCGTCGCCCTCTGCCGCGCCGTGCCCGTCGTCATGGACGCCGACGCCCACGACCGGGCCGTCGCCCTCGTCTCGCACACCCCGCAGCTGGTGTCGAGCCTCGTGGCCGCCCGGCTGCGGGACGCCGACGAGACCGCCGTACGGCTGTGCGGCCAGGGCATCCGCGACGTGACGCGCATCGCGGCCTCCGACCCGCGGATGTGGGTCGACATCCTCTCCGCCAACCCCGGCCCGGTCGCCGACGTCCTCGCCGGCGTCGCCGCCGACCTGGACGAGACGGTCCGGGCCCTGCGTGCCCTGGAGGCGGCCGACGACGGCAAGCGGCGGGACGGCGCCGCCGGCATCGAGGACGTGCTGCGGCGCGGCAACGCCGGCCGCGCCCGGGTACCGGGCAAGCACGGCGCGGCCCCGGCGGTGTACGAGTCGGTCACCGTCCTCATCGGCGACCAGCCGGGCGAGCTGGCGAGGATCTTCGCCGACGCCGGCCGGGCGGGCGTGAACATCGAGGACGTCCGCATCGAGCACGCCACCGGCCAGCAGGCGGGCCTGATCCAGCTGATGGTCGAGCCCGGCGCGGTGGCCGGCCTGACCGCCACCCTGCGCGACCGCGGGTGGGCCGTGCGCCACTGAGCGCCCGTCCCGGCCCGGCTCCGCCGTCCCACCGCCCCGCGCGACTGCGCGGGGCGGTCCGGCGAGCCAGTAACCTTGTCTGAGCCCCTCCGGGGGACCCTCTTGCTCCGCCCGTGCACAAGGAAGGTGTCGAACACCGTGGAAACCGCCGCCCGGACCGCCCCGGCAGCTGTCATCGTCGGCATCGACGGCCCCTCCGGCACGGGCAAGTCCAGCACCTCGAAGGCCGTCGCCGCCAAGCTCGGCCTGCGCTACCTGGACACCGGTGCCCAGTACCGGGCCATCACCTGGTGGATGCTGCACAACGGCATCGACGTGAACGACCCCGCGGCCGTCGCGGACGCCGCCGGCAAGCCCGAGATCGTTTCCGGCACCGACCCGGCCGCGCCCACCATCGCCGTCGACGGCACCGACGTCTCCGGTCCCATCCGCACCCAGGAGGTCACCTCCGCGGTCAGCGCCGTCAGCGCCGTGCCCGAGGTGCGCACCCGGCTGACCGAGCTCCAGCGCGCCATCGCCGCCGAGGCTCCGGCCGGCATCGTCGTCGAGGGCCGCGACATCGGCACCACCGTGCTGCCGGACGCCGACCTCAAGATCTTCCTGACGGCCTCGGCGGAGGCCCGCGCCGCCCGCCGCAACGGCGAGCTCAAGGGCAAGGAGGCCGCCGACCTGGCCGCCACGCAGGCCGCCCTGGTGAAGCGCGACGCCGCCGACTCGGGCCGCAAGACGTCCCCGCTGGCCAAGGCCGGCGACGCGGTCGAGGTCGACACCACCGAGCTCACGCTCGACCAGGTCGTCGAGTGCGTGGTGACGCTGGTGGAGGAGAAGCGATCCGCGTGACCGATCATGTGATCGGTTCCGAGAGCGGTGCCGCCGTCGGGCGGCGGATCGGCATCGGGCTGATGTACGGCCTGTGGCGGCCGCGGGTGCTCGGCGCCTGGCGGGTGCCGGCCGTCGGCCCGGTCATCCTGGCCGTCAACCACTCCAGCAACCTCGACGGCCCGATGGTCATGGGCACCGCGCCCCGGCCCGCGCACTTCCTGATCAAGAAGGAGGCGTTCACCGGCCCGCTGGGCCCGTTCCTCCGGGGGATCGGGCAGCTGCCGGTGGACCGGTCGAGCACCGACCGCACCGCCGTGACCGGCGCGCTGGACGTGCTGGCGCGCGGCGGTGTCCTGGGCATCTTCCCGGAGGGCACCCGGGGCGAGGGCGACTTCGCGTCGCTGCGCGCCGGGCTCGCCTACTTCGCGCTGCGCTCGGGGGCGCCCGTGGTGCCCGTCGCGGTGCTCGGCAGCACCGGGCGCCGCAGCCGGCTGCTGCCCGGGGTGTCGCCGCTGCGCAGCCGGGTCGACGTGGTGTACGGCGAGCCCTTCCGCGCCGGTGACGGCAGCGGACGGCGCACCCGGACCGCGCTCGACGAGGCGACCACCGGCATCCAGCGGCACCTGGCGGCGCACCTGGCCGATGCCAAGCGGCAGACCGGCCGCTGAACGAGACTTGATGCGCACGGAAGACGTGCGCGGACGACGAACGAGGAACGGACTTCATGAGCGACCACATCCACACCGGCGACGAGCACGGTGAGCTTGGCGACGCCGAGTACGCGGAGTTCATGGAGCTCGCCGCGCAGGAGGGCTTCGACGCCGAGGAGGTCGAGAGCGAGCTCGCGGCCGCCGGCCACGGCCCGCTGCCGGTGCTCGCCGTCGTCGGCCGCCCCAACGTGGGCAAGTCGACCCTGGTCAACCGGATCATCGGCCGCCGCGAGGCGGTCGTCGAGGACCGCCCGGGTGTCACCCGTGACCGCGTGACGTACGAGGCCGAGTGGGCCGGCCGCCGCTTCAAGGTCGTCGACACCGGCGGTTGGGAGCAGGACGTCCTCGGCATCGACGCGTCCGTGGCCGCCCAGGCCGAGTACGCCATCGACGCCGCCGACGCCGTGGTCTTCGTGGTGGACGCCACCGTCGGCGCCACCGACACCGACGAGGCCGTCGTCAAGCTGCTGCGCCGGGCCGGCAAGCCCGTCGTGCTGTGCGCCAACAAGGTCGACGGCCCGTCCGGCGAGGCCGACGCGGCCATGCTGTGGTCGCTGGGCCTCGGCGAGCCGTTCCCGATCTCCGCGCTGCACGGCCGCGGCACCGGCGACATGCTGGACGAGGTGCTGAAGGCGCTGCCCGACGCCCCCGCGCAGACCTTCGGCCAGACCGTCGGCGGCCCGCGCCGCGTGGCCCTGATCGGCCGGCCCAACGTGGGCAAGTCCTCGCTGCTCAACAAGGTGGCCGGCGAGGAGCGCGTGGTCGTCAACGAGCTGGCCGGCACCACCCGCGACCCGGTCGACGAGCTGATCGAGCTGGGCGGGAAGACCTGGAAGTTCGTGGACACCGCGGGTATCCGCAAGCGCGTCCACCTCCAGGAGGGCGCCGACTACTACGCGTCGCTGCGCACCGCCGCCGCCGTGGAGAAGGCCGAGGTCGCGGTCGTCCTCATCGACGCCAGCGAGAACATCAGCGTCCAGGACCAGCGCATCATCACCATGGCGGTCGAGGCCGGCCGTGCCATGGTCATCGCCTACAACAAGTGGGACAACCTCGACGAGGAGCGCCGCTACTACCTGGAGCGGGAGATCGAGACGGAGCTCCAGCAGGTCGCGTGGGCGCCCCGGGTGAACGTCTCGGCCCGTACCGGCCGGCACATGGAGAAGCTCGTCCCGGCGATCGAGACGGCCCTGGCGGGCTGGGAGACGCGCGTCCCCACCGGCCGGCTGAACGCCTTCCTCGGTGAGCTGGTCGCGGCCCACCCGCACCCGATCCGGGGCGGCAAGCAGCCCCGGATCCTGTTCGGCACGCAGGCGGGCACCAAGCCGCCGCGCTTCGTGCTCTTCGCCTCCGGCTTCCTGGAGGCGGGCTACCGCCGCTTCGTCGAGCGCCGGCTGCGCGAGGAGTTCGGCTTCGAGGGCACGCCGATCCACATCTCGGTGCGGGTGCGGGAGAAGCGCAGCCGCAAGAAGTGACGCGGCCCCCTGCCGTCAGGGGTCAGAAGCCGCCCGGTCGGCCGTCGCGCCGGCCCGGCGGGAGCGCGGGCGGCAGGGCGGGCAGAGGGCCCCGCGGCCGCGCGTAGGGGCCCGGGTCCCAGCCCGTGCCGTACCCGCCCGGCTGTGCCGGGTACGGGGGTGGCACGGGGGGCCCGGGGAGCTGGCCCGCGCCCGCGGGCCCGCCGCCCAGCTGGCCGAAGCTCTTGAACCGCAGGTCCTCCTCGCCGGACCGGTCGCCCGGGAGGGCGCGGAAGGACCGGCGGTACTCGGAGCAGAGGGCGTCGTAGATCGGGGTGACCGAGGCGGTGTGACTCTCCGCCGAGGCGTCGCGGGGTGGCCGCATGCCGGGGATGTAGTGGTACGAGTTCCGAGGAACGGGTTCGTATGAGTACACATCCCTGCCAACGAACCGGAGCCCCGTCGGATGCGGTCCCGGGCGCGAATGGACCGCCGGGAGCACCTCGCCGGTGACCGCCGGCCGCAGCTCGGGGTGGTCGCCGGGCCGCCCCGGCCCGTACGTCATGTCCCCGCCAGCGGCATCGAGGCGCCCACCAGACGCCCCGTGGCCGCCGCCCGGTCCATGGCGTCGCGCAGCAGGTCCTCCCGCGGCTGGGCGCCGATGGCGCCGTGCGGGGCGGCGTACACCAGGACCCGTCCGGCCCGGTTGACCGCGGACCGCCAGTCGTCGGCCACCTGCATCGCCTGGTGCGCCTGCCACCACGCCTGCGGTGCGGCGCCGCCGGCCGGGGGCTGGAGCACCGCGTGCAGCCGGCCCATCGCCAGCAGCACCGACCAGCCCGCCAGCGGCGGGGGAGCCTGCTCGACGTCGGTCACCGGCGCGAAGCCCTGGGCGCGCAGCAGCTCCAGGAACACATCCACCGGGCCGTCCGAGCCCGGCCGGGCGATCGGCCCCAGCGGCTCCACCACCAGCGCCGGCTGCACGTCACCGCCCACCAGCACCAGACCGCTTGTCACACCCAGCTCGGCCTGCATCGGCGACTGCTCCGCGGCGCTCCCGCCCGTCTCGCCGGCGGTGATGGACCGGACCGCGCCCTGGAGCTGCTCCTCGGCGACCGGGACCACCTGGGAAGGGATGCAGGAGGCGTGCGCGAAGGCCAGCACCGCCGTCTCCTCGCCGACGAACAGCACGGTGCTGGTGCGCTCCCGCTCGCTGTTGCCCGGGGTGCGGCAGGAGGTGCAGTCGTAGACGTCCGGGGCGTTGTCCCCGCCCAGCAGTCGCTCCGCTTCCTCGTCGCCGATCTCGGCGCGTACCTCGTCGCTGACATCGAGCATGCGCGGCACGGGGGCTCCCTCGAACTGGTGCGTGTGTCCGGCCGGGCGCTTCCCGGCTCGTAAGGAGACAACGGACGATCCCGGGCAGGGGTCACGCACCGGAGGGTTTCCGGAAAGGTTCCCCGGTTCCGCTACCGATTCGCCAACTGTTCCGGCACGAGTTGGTGATCAAGGCCAACCCGGCCGGCCGCCGCACGGTCTAACCTCTCAGGAGAGGCGGGCCGGAGAAACTGTCCGCGGCACACGGCTGCAGGGGACGAATGCACATCTCATTCCTGATTCACAACGCGTACGGCATCGGCGGCACGATCCGTACCACCTTCAACCTCGCGGGGACGCTCGCCGAGCACCACGACGTGGAGATCGTCTCGGTGTTCCGGCACCGGGACGAGCCGGTGCTGGCCCCGGGCGGCAAGGTGCGGCTGCGCCATCTGGTGGACCTGCGCAAGGACGGGCCCGGCTACGAGGGCGACCTGCCCGAGTACCGGCAGCCGGCGACGGTCTTCCCGGCCGCCGAGGGCCGCTACAAGCAGTACAGCGCGCTCACCGACCGGCGGATCGCCGAGCACCTGCGCTCCCTGGACTGCGACGTGGTCGTCGGCACCCGCCCCGGCCTCAACGTGCACATCGCCCAGCAGGCCCGCCGCGGCGTGGTCCGGGTCGGGCAGGAACACCTGACGCTGAGCACCCACTCGCCGCAGCTGAAGCTGGCGCTGCGCACCCACTACCCGCGGCTGGACGCGGTGACCACCGTCACCGAGGCCGACGCCCGCACCTACCGCCGGCTGATGAAGCTGCCCGGCGTACGCGTGGAGTCCGTGCCCAACAGCGTCCCCGCGCCGGGCCTGGCGCCGGCCGACGGCAGCGGCAAGTGGGTGATCGCCGCGGGCCGGCTCGCCCCCGCCAAGCGCTACGACGTGCTGGTCCGCGCGTTCGAGAAGGTGGTCGCGCAGCGCCCCGACTGGCGGCTGCGGATCTACGGCGCCGGCGCCGAGCGCGCCAAGCTGCGCGCCCTCATCGACCGGCGCGGCCTGTACAACCACGTCTTCCTCATGGGCCCGGCCAGCCCGCTGGAGCCGGAGTGGGTCAAGGGCTCCATCGGCGCCGTCACCTCCAGCCTGGAGTCGTTCGGCATGACCATCGTCGAGGCCATGCGCTGCGGGCTGCCGGTGGTGGCCACCGACTGCCCGCACGGCCCGGCGGAGATCATCCAGGACGGCGTGGACGGCCTCCTCGTGCCCGTGGGCAAGACCGACGCCATCGCCGCCGGCCTGCTGAAGCTCATCGAGGACGACGAACTGCGCCGCAGCATGGGCGCCGCGGCGCTGGAGAACTCCGCGCGCTTCGACCCCGGGCGGGTGGCCGGCCGCTACGAGGAGCTCTTCGCGGACCTGCGGGCGCAGCGCGGCGGCCTGCGCGGCTCGCTGCACCGCACCCGCGGCGCCCTGCTCAGCAGCGCCTTCCAGGCCAAGGACCGCAGCCGGTCCGTGCTGCGGAAGGTGCGTGCCGCATGACGCCGCCGCACCCCGACGAGAACGCGCCCTCGACCCCCGAGGGCGCCCCTCCCACGACCACCACCACCGAGGAGAGCACGATCGTGTCTGCCCCTCCCCTGGCCTTCGACGCGGGAACCCCCAGCGCCGACTGCATCGCGGACTCCGCGGGCGGACTGACCTTCGACCTGGACGCCCCCGGGCCCGCGGAGGGTGACGCGCCCTGGTCGGCGGCGCTCGTGCTGCGCCGCCGGGGTACGGAGGAGGCCGGGGAGGCCGAGGAGGTGCGGCTGCCGCTGGCGCCGGGCGCCGCGGGCCGGCTGCGCGCGGTGCTGCCGAGCACGGTGTCCCTGCCCGAGGGCCGCTGGGACGTGCACGTCGCGTTCGGCGAGGACGAGCCGCGGCGGCTGGTGCCGGGCCTGGCGGACCTGCGGTCGCTGGTGGACCGCAGGCCCGGGCCCAGCACCTCGCCGCTGGCCGTGCGCATCCCCTACGGCACGAAGCACGGCAACCTCTCCCTGCGCAGCTGGCAGCGCGCCCCGCACGCCGAGGCGGGCGACCTGACCCTGGACGCCGTCGGCATAACCGTCCGCGGCACGCTGTACCGGGTGGAGGACCCGGCGGCGTGGCTGGCCGGCGCGGTGGCCGAGGCGCGCAGCCGCCGTGACGCGTCCGTGGTCCGTACGGCCGAGGTGACGGCGGACGGGCAGGACTTCGTGTTCACGCTGTCCTGGGCGGCGCTGTGCGAGGAGTGGCGGGGCGGCCCGGAGGTCTGGGACCTGTGGCTGCGCGGCCCGGAGGGCGCGGACCCGGTGCGGATCGCGCGGCTGCTGGACGACGTGGCGGACAAGAAGCAGGTGTTCACCTACCCCGCGCAGCCGGTGGACGCCGCGTACGCCCCGGCGCAGGCGGGCCCGTACTACACGGCGGACAACGACCTGTCGGTCCGCGTCGACGAGCGGGCGTAGCGGGCGCGACGACGTCCGCGGGACGGGCGGGCCGGACGTGTCGTCAGGCCCGCCCGGCGCCCTCGCTCGCGGTCACCACCTGCGGGTGGTGCAGGTCGAAGGCCGGCGACTCGGACCGGATCTTCGGCATGGTGACGAAGTTGTGCCGGGGCGGCGGGCAGGACGTGGCCCACTCCAGGGACCGGCCGAAGCCCCAGGGGTCGTCGACCCGTACCGGCTGCCCGTACTTGGCCGTCTTCCAGATGTTGTAGAAGAACGGCAGATGGGACAGGCCGAGCAGGAACGCGCCGATGGTGGAGACGGTGTTGAGCGCGGTGAAGCCGTCCGCGGCCAGGTAGTCGGCGTACCGCCGGGGCATGCCCTGGGCGCCCAGCCAGTGCTGCACCAGGAAGGTGAGGTGGAAGCCGGTGAACAGGGTCCAGAAGTGCACCTTGCCCAGCCGTTCGTCCAGCATCTTCCCGGTGAACTTGGGCCACCAGAAGTAGAAGCCGGCGAAGGTCGCGAAGACCACCGTGCCGAAGACGACGTAGTGGAAGTGGGCCACCACGAAGTAGGTGTCGGTGACGTGGAAGTCGAGCGGGGGCGAGGCGAGGATGACGCCGGTCAGCCCGCCGAAGAGGAAGCTCACCAGGAAGCCGGTCGCCCACAGCATCGGCGCCTCGAACGACAGTGAGCCGTGCCACATGGTGCCGATCCAGTTGAAGAACTTCACGCCGGTGGGGATGGCGATGAGGAACGACAGGAACGAGAAGAACGGCAGCAGCACGGCCCCGGTGGCGAACATGTGGTGCGCCCAGACCACCAGCGACAGCGCGGTGATCGACATGGTCGCGCCGATCAGGGTGAGGTAGCCGAAGATCGGCTTGCGGGAGAAGACCGGGATGATCTCGGTGATGATCCCGAAGAACGGCAGCGCGATGATGTAGACCTCGGGGTGGCCGAAGAACCAGAACAGGTGCTGCCACAGCAGCGCGCCGCCCCACTCGGCCTCGAAGACCACCGCCCCGAACCGCCGGTCCGCCTCCAGGCAGAGCAGCGCCGCCGCCAGCACGGGGAAGGCGAGGAGGACGAGGATCGAGGTGAAGAGCACGTTCCAGGTGAAGACGGGCATCCGGAACATCGTCATGCCGGGTGCGCGCATGCCGATGATGGTGGTCAGGAAGTTGACGGCGCCCAGGATCGTGCCGAAGCCCGAGAGCGCCAGCCCCATGATCCACATGTCGGTGCCGATGCCGGGGGAGCGGGCCAGGCTGCTCAGCGGTGCGTAGCCGGTCCAGCCGAAGGAGGCGCCGCCCTCGGGCATGGCCAGGCTGGAGACCACGATGAGCCCGCCGAAGAGGTAGAGCCAGTAGGCGAACATGTTGAGCCGGGGGAAGGCCACGTCGGGCGCGCCGATCTGCAGCGGCATGATCGCGTTGGCGAAGCCGGCGAAGGCCGGGGTGGCGAAGAGCAGCAGCATGATCGTGCCGTGCGCGGTGAACGCCTGGTTGAACTCCTCGTTGGTGACGATCTGGAGTCCGGGCCGGGCCAGCTCGGCGCGCATCAGCAGGGCGAGCAGACCGCCGGCGAGGAAGAAGAGGAACGACGTGATCAGGTAGAGGTGCCCGATCTTCTTGTGGTCCGTCGTCGTCAGCCAGTCCACCACCAGCGCGCCGGGACTCCGCGGTGCGGTCCGCGGCCCGGCCGCGGCGGTCTGCGCGGTCTCGGTCCCCATGGTTGCCCCCTCGCTCTCGGCCGTCACCCTCCTGCGGCGCCTCCCCCGGGCACGTCGCCATCATGCGCGCGTGGCGGGCGTTGCGCGAGGGTGCCTCCGTACCGAAGGGCCGGAATTTTATCTTCCGAATATCGGGGAGAGATACGGTGCGACGGTCGGCAAAATGCGGTCGCCATGACCATTGCCGTGCTTTTCGGCGACGGGAAGCGGAAGGCCCCGGAGGGAGCTGCGGAGAGCATTCCGGGAAGGCCCGGTGAATTCACTGCCGCGGTTTTGTGGAGAGGCGGTGCGCGGGTGTCGCAATGCCCGGAAGGGTGAGCCGGCCGGGGTCAAACCACGCCGGGACCACTGTGACAGAAGTGTGACCAGTGGCGCACCCGTCGCGGACGGTCGCCGCACTCGCCCCGCTTCCGCCGACCCTCCGTCAGCGCCTACCGTGGCCCGCATGGCACCTCTCCCGCACCTGCCCTCCGACCCCGACGACGACCTGGAGGCGTACGTGGGCCTCGCCGAGCCGGAGGCCGTCCACCGGGCCCGCAGCCGCGGCTGGACGGACGTCCGGTCGCTGCCGCCGCACACGATCGTCACCCTGGAGTACCGGGCCGGCCGGCTGAACTTCGAGGTCGACGGCGGCGTGGTCCGCCGCTGCTGGAAGGGCTGAGCCCACACGTACGAGGGCGGCCCCGGAACGAGTCCGGGGCCGCCCTCCTACGTACGGACGTGGCGTCAGCCGCCCGCCGTGCCCGGGCGGCCGCGGCCCGCGGCCGGGCCCAGCGGCGCCGTGCGCGGGGTGCGGTCCGCGTGCGGCGGGCGCCGGCTGCCGGTGGGCGTGACGGGCGTGCGCTCCGACCGGGCCGTGTGCGGGCGGGCCGGCAGGTGCGGCCGCTCGGCCGGCCGGGCGGTGGCGCGGCTGCCCGCACCCACGGGCTCGCGCACCGGCAGCTGGTCGTCCACGGGCGTCCGCGGCCCGGCCAGGCCGACCCGTGCCCCGGCGGGCGGGGCGGCGGCCGCGCGGCGCTCGCGCACCCGGTCCCACAGGGCCAGCAGCCACGTCTCGGCACGCGCCATGTGCGGCTCGAACCAGGGCAGGACCAGCAGCACCAGCAGGCCCGCGGTCCAGCCCAGCGTGACGTCGCTCATCCAGTGCGTACCGAGGTAGACCGTCGTCATGCCCACGCCCAGGGCGAGCAGCGCGGCGATGACGGAGGCGATCCGCCGGGCGCGGGCGGTGGTGGCCAGATAGGCCAGCACGCCCCAGGTGACGACCGCGTTGGCGGTGTGGCCCGAAGGAAATATGTCGCCACCGGCGAACATCTCGTTCGAGCCGATGGCGGTGGCGTAGTGCGGGCCCAGCCGGCCCATGCCGATCTTCGCCGCGCCCACGGTCACGTTGAGCAGCAGCAGCGAGGTGCCCAGCACCAGCAGCGGGCGCAGCGTCTTCTGCTTGTACGTGCGCCAGCCCAGCCAGGCGGCGACGGCCACGGCGGTCGGCCCGCGCTGGCCCAGCACCACGTAGTAGTCCAGGAAGGTGTGGATCTCCGGCCACTGCTTGTAGGGCCGGAAGAGCATGACCTGCCAGTCGAACCGCACCGGCCAGGACGTCGTGAGCACACCGACCACGATCGCCACGTAGACCACGAAGGTCGCCACGAAGATCCCCAGGCGGGTCCTGGTCATCCGTGGCCGCACGGGATCGGTCGGGCGCTCCTCCGCGGGGACGAGCTCGTCGTTGGTACGCACTCAATCGACGTTACATTGCGTGATGGGAAGGTTCGGCCGATCTCGGCTCTTTGTGATGACGATGTGATGTGGAATGCGTCTCAATCGTGCCGCGCCGCAGGTTTGAAACGACGGAATGAAAAACCGCCGGGAAAGCGGTGTTCGGCACCCGGACGGCCGCATCCCGGCGGTGAATTCTTTTTCGCCCGGTGGCGTTCCCGCCGCGTTTGTACGACGCTTGCCGGGGCGCGGCCCGGGGTTTCCGCGGCGTTTCCGCCCGGCCCCGCCCGCCCCCCGAATATGATCATGGCGGGCCGGAGCCGTGCAGCCAGAACGCGCCGTAGACCGCCGACGCCAGCGCCACCGGAGCGAGCACCAGCGCCACCCGTGCCGTCCGCAGCCGCGCCAGCGCCACCGCGAGCGGCAGCAGCAGCGGGAACGCGGGCATCATCAGGCGCGGCTTGGACCCGAAGTAGCCCTTCGCCGTGAGCGCCAGCAGCAGCACCGTGCCCGTGTACGCCAGCACCGGCAGCGGCTGCCCGCGCCGCACCCCCGCCACGTACAGCCAGATCACCCCCGCCACGCCCAGCAGCAGGCCGAGCCCCGCCGGGAACGCCGGGCCCGCCAGCCGCCCCGCGATGAACGAGCCGAACGCCAGGCCGCCGTCGAAGCCGTTGCCCCAGCCGCCCTGCACGTCCAGATAGCCGGTCACGCTGCCGCGCCGCACCCCGACCCACGCCACGTAGCCCAGCCAGCCCAGCGGCGCCAGCAGCACGCCCACCGGCAGCCGCCACGACCGCTCACCCCGGCGCAGCGCCACCAGGGCGCCCAGCCACACCGCCGCGACCACCGCCGCTCCCACCGGCCGGGTCAGCCCGGCCAGCGCCGCCAGTGTGCCCGCCGCCACCCAGCGGCCGGTCAGCACCGCGTACAGGCTCCACGCCGCCAGCGCCGTGAACAGCGACTCCGAGTACGCCATCGACTGCACGACCCCGACCGGCAGCGCCGCCCACAGCACCACCAGCACCACGCCGGCCCGCCGCCCGTACAGCCGCTCGCCGACGGCGAAGACGCCCCACGCCGCGGCGAGCGAGGCCAGGGCCGAGACCACCAGGCCCGCGTCGCCCGCCCGCAGCCCCGTCAGCGCCGACACCCCGCGCTCCAGCCACGGCAGCAGCGGGAAGAACGCCAGGTCCGAGTGGACCTTGCCGCCCGCCAGATGCAGCGTGTAGCCGTAGCCGTCCTCGGCCACCCGCGCGTACCAGAGCGAGTCCCAGCGCGCCGAGAGCAGCTTGTGCGCGTCCTTGCCGTCCGCCAGCCCCCACAGCGCCAGCGCCAGGACGCCCAGCGCCCGCACCGCCGCGTACAGCGCGAGCGCGGGCAGCGCCGCGCGCGCCGCCCGCACCGGTGCGCCGTACGACACGGCACGCCGAGGGACGCGGACGGCGTGCGTCCGGGCGGGCGCGTCGGCTATGCCGGAGGAGGGGACGAGATCGGTCACCGGCCGATTGTCCCAGGCACGGGACGTGAGAGGCGCCACGTGGGTTCCCGGCGGGACTCGCGTACGCTGTCGACTCACTCGCATCCGGCACCCCGGGACCCGCCTGCCCGCACGGGCCCGGCCGTCCCCTCCCCGGCGGTGCCCGCGAGCGCATGACACGGAGGTGTGTGGATGTCCGGGACGACCACGGCCGGCCCCCGGCGGCCGGTCGGCGTTCCCCGGCAGCGGCCCCGGCCGCGCCGCGCGGACCGGCGCGGGCCCGGCCCGGCGGGCGCGAACCGCTGGACCGTGCTCGTCGTCCTCTGCGTCAGCCTGCTGCTGGTCGCCGTCGACGCCACCGTGCTGCACGTCGCCGTGCCCGCCGTCACCGAGGACCTGCGGCCCTCGGGGATCCAGCTGCTGTGGATCGTCGACGTCTACCCGCTCGTCTGCGCCTCGCTCCTCATCCTCTTCGGCACCCTCGGCGACCGCGTCGGCCGCCGCCGCGTGCTGCTCCTCGGCTACGGCCTGTTCGGCCTGGCCTCCGCGGCCGCCGCGCTGGCGACCGGGCCCGAGGTGCTCATCGCCGCCCGCGCGCTGCTCGGCGCCGGCGGCGCGATGATCATGCCGGCCACGCTCTCCATCCTCCGGCAGGTCTTCCCCGACCGCCGCGAACGGGCGCTGGCCATCGGCGTGTGGAGCGCGGTGGCCGCCGTGGGCGCGGCCGTGGGGCCGCTGCTCGGCGGCTTCCTCCTGGAGCACTTCTGGTGGGGCTCGGTCTTCCTCATCAACATCCCGCTGATGGCCGTGACCCTGCCGGTGGGCCGGTGGCTGCTGCCCGAGTCGACCGGGGACCGGGACGGCCCCTGGGACGTGCTCGGCGCGCTGATGGCCGCGTTCGGCCTGTTCGGCGTCGTCTACGGGGTCAAGCAGACCGGCGGCGCCGAACCGCTGGCGCTCGGCACGCTCGTGCCGGGGGCGGTGGGCGCGGCCCTGCTCGTCCTCTTCGCCCGCCGCCAGCGGCGGCGGGAGCGGCCGCTGGTCGACCTGACGATGTTCGCCCGCCCGGCGTTCGGCACATCCGTGGGCTGCATCGTCCTGGCCATGCTCGCGCTGGTCGGCCTCGAACTCATTGCCGCGCAGTACCTCCAGCTCGTCCTCGGTCTCTCCCCGCTGGAGACCGGCCTCCGCCTGCTGCCGCTCACCCTCGCCGCCATGGCCGCCGGCCTGGCCGGCTCCCGCATGCTGCACCGCTTCGGGCCGCGCGCCATGGTCGCCTCCGGCTTCGCGCTGACCGCCGTGGCCGTGCTGTCGCTCACCGCCATGGGCCGCGAGGACCGGCCCGCGCTGCTCCTGCTGTGCTTCGTCCTGCTCGGCCTCGGCCTGGAGACGACGCTGTTCGGCGCCTACGAGTCGATGCTCAGCGACGCCCCCGCGGAGTCCGCCGGCGGCGCGGCGGCCATCGGCGAGACCTCGTACCAGCTGGGCGCCGGCATCGGCATCGCCCTGCTCGGCAGCGTCATGAACGCCGCGTACGCACCGGCGGTGGCCGGTGCACCGGGCGTGCCGAGCGCCGCCTCGGCGGCCGCGGGCCACTCCCTCGGCGAGGCCTTCGCGGTCGCGGACCGCCTCGGCGGCCCCGCGGGCACGGCCCTGCGCACCGCCGCACGCGGCGCGTTCGTGCACGGCCTGCACGTCACCCTCGTGGTGAGCGCGGCCCTGCTCCTGCTCGGTGCCCTGGCCGCCCTTCGCCTGCCGCGCACGACGGAGTGCGCGGAACAGTCACGGGACTGAGGGGTCCGGGCCGGCGCCGGGTCTGGACGCGGGAGGTTACCCGGACGTAGCGTCGGGGGACCGATCACCGGACCGTACCGCCGGAGGACACCGTGTTCGACCCGCGTGACCCGCTCGGGCTCGACGACCTGCTCGACGACGAGGACCGCGCCATCCGCGACGCCGTCCGGCAGTGGGCCGCCGACCGCGTCCTGCCGTACGTCGCCGACTGGTACGAGCGCGGCGAACTCCCCGTCGTCCGGGAGCTGGCGCGCGAGCTGGGCTCGCTCGGCGCCCTGGGCATGCAGCTGGAGGGCTACGGCTGCGCCGGGGCCAGTGCCGTGCAGTACGGGCTGGCCTGCCTGGAGATCGAGGCCGCCGACTCCGGCATCCGCTCGCTGCTGTCCGTGCAGGGCTCCCTCGCCATGTACGCCATCCACCGCTTCGGTTCCGAGGAGCAGAAGCAGCAGTGGCTGCCCGCCATGGCCGCCGGCGAGGTCATCGGCTGCTTCGGGCTCACCGAGCCCGACCACGGCTCCGACCCCGCGGGCATGCGCACGTACGCCAAGCGCGAGGCCGGCGGCGACTGGGTGCTGACGGGCCGCAAGATGTGGATCACCAATGGCTCGGTGGCGGGCGTCGCCGTGGTCTGGGCCCGCACCGACGACGGCATCCGCGGCTTCCTGGTGCCGGCCGGCACCCCCGGCTTCTCCGCCCCGGAGATCCGGCACAAGTGGTCGCTGCGCGCCTCCGTCACCAGCGAGCTGGTGCTCGATCAGGTGCGGCTGCCCGCCGACGCGGTGCTGCCGGAGGCCACGGGCCTGCGCGGCCCGCTCGGCTGCCTCAACCACGCGCGGTACGGCATCGTGTGGGGCGCGATGGGCGCGGCGCGCTCCTGCTTCGAGGCGGCCCTGGACTACGCGCGCACCCGGGAGCAGTTCGGCAGGCCCATCGGCGGCTTCCAGCTCACCCAGGCCAAGCTCGCCGACATGGCCGTCGAGCTGCACAAGGGCATCCTGCTCGCCCACCATCTGGGGCGGCGGATGGACGCGGGGCGGCTGCGCCCGGAGCAGGTGAGCTTCGGGAAGCTGAACAACGTGCGGGAGGCGATCGAGATCTGCCGCACCGCCCGGACGATCCTGGGCGCCAACGGGATCTCGCTCGAATACCCCGTCATGCGGCATGCGACGAATCTGGAGTCGGTGCTGACCTACGAGGGCACCGTGGAGATGCACCAGCTGGTGCTGGGCAAGGCGCTCACCGGTCTCGACGCCTTCCGGTGAGCGTCCTGCCCGCTAGCTCTGGTTGAAGAAGCCGCCGTTCGTGCGGCCCGTGGCCTCCCCGCTGACGACCTGGTAGTCGGCGGGGGTGAGCAGGAAGACGCGGTTGGCCACGCGTTCGATCGAACCGCGCAGCCCGAAGGTCAACCCGGCGGCGAAGTCCACCACCCGCTTGGCGTCGCTGGGCTCCATGCTCGTCAGGTTGACGATGACGGGTACGCCCTCCCGGAACAGCTCGCCGATGCCCCGGGCGTCGCGGAAGCCGTCGGGGGTGACGGTGGCGATCCGGGTGCCCTGCTCCTGGGCGACCTCGTCGGCCACCCGGACCTTCGGGTTGGTCACCCAGGCGTCGCCGGGCTCGGCTCCCTCGGCGTAATCGTCGTCGTAGTAGCGCTCGTCATCGCTGTCGTCGACGAGGCCAAGCCAGGCACTCGCCTTGCGCACCGATCCCATGGACGCCTCCTCTCACACGCGGTGTGTTCCGCCCGCTCCTCTATGGTCGTCCATGATGCGGATGATGTGCCAAGTGGATGGCGGCCATGCGGGGATTTCGTGACGCATCTGGTGCAAAGCGGATGGCGATGCGTCAGAAACCCCCATGACTCGGCCGCAGGCTCTGGACCTGGGCATATGCGGCATGGTTCGAGGAGTGCGGGCTCCGGCCCAGGACGATTGTCCCCGCTGCATAGGATGCCCGGGCACATCGACACCACACACGGGGGCACGATTTGTTCGGGATCATCAGGCCATGCCGGCACCGGCTGTCCGAGAGCATGCGGACGGAGTGGATGGCGCACCTGTGCGGGCTCTGCCTGGCACTGAAGGGCGATCACGGGCAATTCGCTCGAATAGCAACGAATTACGACGGTTTGATCATCTCGGTGCTCGTCGAGGCGCAGTCGTCCCGGTCGTCCGGCGCGGACGGCGCGGGGGCCTGGCGGCGCACCGCGGGACCCTGTCCGCTGCGCGGCATGCGCTCGGCGTCCGTGGCCACGGGTGAGGGCGCGCGGCTCGCCGCCTCCGTCTCGCTCGTCCTGGCCTCGGCCAAGATGCGGGACCATGTCGCGGACGGCGACGGCGTGTTGGCCCGCCGCCCGGTCGCGGCGCTGGCCCGGCGGGTGGCGGCGAGCTGGGACGGGGCGGGCGCGCGTACCGGTTCCGAACTCGGCTTCGACACCGCGGTGCTGGTCGACGCCGTCGAACGGCAGGCGGGACTGGAGGCACGGGCGGTGGCGGGCACCTCGCTGCTGGAGGTGACCGAGCCCACCGAGACGGCCACCGCCGCCGCCTTCGGCCATACGGCCGTACTGGCCGGACGGCCGGGCAACCGGCCGGCGCTGGAGGAGGCCGGCCGCCTCTTCGGGCGCCTCGCCCACCTGCTGGACGCCGTCGAGGACCTCACCGAGGACGCCCGCACCGGCGCGTGGAACCCCGTCACCGCCACCGGCACCGGACTCGACGAGGTACGACGGCTGTGCGACGACGCGGTGCACGGGGTGCGGCTGGCGCTGCGCGACGTGGAGTTCGCGAGCAAGTCCCAGGGGCGGCTGGCCCATCTGCTGCTGGCGCACGAACTCCAGCGGTCCGTCGACCGGGCGTTCGGCACGACGGCGCCCTCCGCCTGCGCGGCCGGGCACCGGCACGGCGACGCGCACGGCGACGCGCACGGCGACGCGCACGGCGATACGCACCGCGACGCGACGCCGCAGGCGTCCTTCGGTGCGCCGCCCGTGATGCCGCCGTCCGCGCCGCCGGAGCCGCCGGGGCGCCGCGGGCGGCGTCGGGGGCTGGTGGCCGGGTGTGCGGTGTGGACGGTGCTGTTCTGCTCCGGGCAGGTCTGCTGCAAGGACCCGTACCACGACCCGTGGACGGGGGAGCCGCGCGAGGGCTGGTGCGCCAAGTGCTGTGACAACTGCGACGGCTGTGACAGCTGCGGGGACTGCTGCGACACGTGCAACTGTTGCAGCAACTGCTGCGACGACGGCTGTTGTTGTGACGGCTGCGATTGCGGATGCGA
The DNA here is from genome assembly GCF_014654785.1 of Streptomyces mashuensis. Classification (GTDB taxonomy): domain Bacteria; phylum Actinomycetota; class Actinomycetes; order Streptomycetales; family Streptomycetaceae; genus Streptomyces; species Streptomyces mashuensis. The sequence goes on along the minus strand of NZ_BNBD01000003.1, from coordinate 442,508 downwards.
TTGCTGACCGGAGTTGAGCAGCCTGACCAGGCTGGTCAGGGTTGACCGGACGGACTCCTGACGTCGTCCGATGCCTCGTGTGCCGGGGGAGCGGCCGAAAGCGGCCCTTGCGTCCCGCGCTCCCGGCCGCGAATACTCCCGAGCAGCGTTTGTCAGGGGCACGGCGAAAAGTGGAAGCGTCCCGTGCCCTTTCGGCTGCGCCTCACGGGCCCGCGCACCGGCGGACCCCCGAACCCCCACTCGGGAGGACACACGTGAGGAAACAGCACACCGAATCCACCACCCCCCGCACCACCGTCGTGCCACGCCGCACCCGCGCCGTCGCCCTCGCCGCCGGCCTGGCGGCCGTCTCGGCGCTCGTCGCCGGCACCGCCCACGCCGAGCCCACCGGCGCCGCGGCCGGCTCGGCCGCCGCCCTCGCCGCCGCGAGCAGCGCGGTGGAGGCGGCCGACGTCGCCGGCACCGCGTGGGTCGTCGACGAGAAGACCCGCACCGTGGTCGTCACCGCCGACTCCACCGTCTCCGAGGCCGCCCTCGCCCGGATCAGAGAGCAGGCCGGCGACAACGCCGACGCCATACGCGTCGAGCGCACCCCCGGCGCGCTGCGCCAGCTGATCTCCGGCGGCGACGCCATCTACGCGCCCACCTGGCGCTGCTCCCTCGGCTTCAACGTGCGCAAGGGCAACACCGCGTACTTCCTCACCGCAGGCCACTGCACCCAGGGCAAGCCCGCCTACTACGCCAACTCCGGCAAGACGGTGCCGATCGGCCCCACCACCGGCAGCAGCTTCCCGGGCAACGACTACGGCATCGTGCAGTACACCAACGGCTCGTTGCCGCACCCCAGCGAGGTCGACCTCTACAACGGGCGCACCCAGCGCATCACCGCCGCGGCCGACCCCACCGTCGGGCAGAGCGTGCAGCGCAGCGGCTCCACGACCAAGGTGCACGGCGGCAAGGTCACCGGCCTGAACGCCACCGTGAACTACGGCAACGGCCAGGTCGTGCGCGGCCTGATCAAGACGAACGTCTGCGCCGAGCCCGGCGACAGCGGCGGCGCCCTGTTCTCCGGTTCCACCGCGATCGGCCTGACCTCCGGCGGCAGCGGCAACTGCACGTCGGGCGGCACCACGTTCTTCCAGCCCGTGGTCGCCGCGATGCGCGCCTACGGGGTGACCCTGGGCTGACCCCGGGCTGCCCCTGAGAGCCCCCGGCCTCCGCGGCCGGGGGCTCGACCCTGCCCGGGACCGGGCATACCGTGGACGTATCGCCTGACGTGATACGGCAGGGGGCCGTGATGGTCGAGGACCTCGTGATTGCGGCAGTGGTGGCAGGGTCGGCCGGTGCGGTGTACGCCATGGCGGCGGCCCGGGTGATCAAGCAGTACGAGCGCGGCGTGGTGCTGCGGCTGGGGCGGCTGCGGGAACGCATCCGCCAGCCCGGCCTGACCATGATCGTTCCGGGTGTGGACCGGCTGCGCAAGGTGAACATGCAGATCGTGACGATGCCCGTGCCCGCGCAGGAGGGCATCACGCGCGACAACGTGACCGTGCGGGTCGACGCCGTCGTCTACTTCAAGGTCGTGGACCCCGCCGAGGCCGTCATCCAGGTCGAGGACTACCGGTTCGCGGTCTCGCAGATGGCCCAGACCTCGCTGCGGTCGATCATCGGCAAGAGCGACCTGGACGACCTGCTCTCCAACCGGGAGAAGCTCAACCAGGGGCTGGAGCTGATGCTCGACAGCCCGGCCGTCGGCTGGGGCGTGCACATCGACCGGGTGGAGATCAAGGACGTCTCGCTGCCCGAGACCATGAAGCGCTCGATGTCCCGGCAGGCGGAGGCCGAGCGCGAGCGCCGGGCCCGGGTCATCAACGCCGACGCCGAGCTGCTGGCCTCCAAGAAGCTGGCCGAGGCCGCCCGCACCATGGCCGACCAGCCCTCGGCGCTCCAGCTGCGGCTGCTCCAGACGATCGTGGCGGTCGCCGCCGAGAAGAACTCGACGCTCGTGCTGCCCTTCCCGGTCGAGCTGCTGCGCTTCCTGGAGCGGGCCGGACACGGGGAGGGGGAGGGCGAAGGCGGACGCGGGCGCGACACCGCTGCCGGTACGGCGCGCGGGGCGCCGGAGGTGCCGCCGGCCGAGCACATCGAGCTGGAGCCGGCGGACGGGAAGGATGCGACGGACCGGACGGGTACGGCGGACGCGGCGGATGTGCCGAATGCGCCGGATGCCACGGATGGTACGGACGAGGCGGCCGCGCCCGGCTGGGCGGAGGCGCTCGGCCGGGCCGGGAGGTCCGTGGCGGGCCTGGAGCTGCCGGACGCACCGGAATCCGGCACGGGGCGGACGGGTATCGGACACCCCTGACGCCGCCGGGGCCCCGCGGGTGGGTCACCGGTACGGCTGAGCGGCGCAGGAGGGTGAACCTCCGGTGTGTCTGAGGTGATCGTTCCCCCTGGCGTCGTGGAATGAGTACGTGAGCGGCATGAGTGGGCCTCGCGCCACCCGGCGCGGGGCCCATTCCTGTCCGCTCCCCGTCCGCCGGCGCCGCCCTGCGCACACCCCCCGCGCATGGCGCGTGACCAGGGCGTACGCAGGGCGATGCGCGCGACCGGAAGTCGCCCTTGTGCACTCCCCGGCCCGATCGGGACACTCGACGGACAACTTGGCATGGACGCGACCTCCAAGCGGGGGTGCGGCTGTGTCGTTCGTCCTCCGGGCCCGGCGGCGTGGTACGCCCCGGGCCCAACCCCCCACTGGAGGTGCCGAGTTGAAGATCAGCCGGTTGTCCGTGCGCGCTGTCGCGGCGGGTGCGGCCGTCGCCGCGCTCGCCGGCCTCGGTCTCGCCCCGCGCGACGTGGCGCGGGCCGCCCCCGCCGGCGCGGTCGCCGTCCCCGCCACCCCCGCCGCCGCGGCGCTCGCGGGCTCGCTCCTCGCCCGGCTCGGCCGGTCCGCCGCGGGTTCGTACGTCGACGAGCGGACCGGCCGGCTCGTGGTCAATGTGTTCGGTACCGACGCCGGAGCCGTCGGCGCCGCCGAGGAGGCCGTGCGCGCGGCGGGCGCGCAGCCCCGGCGCGTACGCCTGTCGCAGGCGCGGCTGGACGAGGCCCGGCAGACCCTCGACGAGCGCGCGGCCATCCCCGGCACGGCCTGGGTGACCGATCCCAGAGCCAACCGGGTCGTGGTGACCGCCGACCCCACCGTCACGGGCGCGAAGCTGGCGCAGCTCAACCGGGTGACCTCCGGCCTCGGCGAGGCGGTGGAGGTCCGGCGGGCCTCCACCGTGCTGCGCCGTTTCCTCGCGGGCGGCGACGCGATCTGGGGGAGCAGCGCCCGCTGCTCGCTCGGCTTCAACGTCACCAAGGCCGCGGCGAACACCGGCGGCAAGGGTTCCCCGAAGGACGCGCCCAAGGGCGGTGCGGCGCCCAAGGGTGGGAAGGGCGGCGGCGGTACGGCCGGGCAGCCGCAGGGTGCGTACTTCGTGACCGCCGGGCACTGCGGCAAGGCCGAGCAGAGCTGGTCCGCCACGCGCGGCGGACCGCAGATCGGCACGACCACCTCGGCGACCTTCCCCGGCCACGACTACGCCCTCGTCCAGTACACCGCCGACGTCCCCCACCCCAGCGCGGTGACCACGGGCGGCGGCACCCAGCCGATCGCGCGGGCCGGGCAGGCCGCGGTGGGCCAGGCGGTGTCGCGCAGCGGCTCGACCACCGGCGTGCACACCGGCACGGTCACCGGCCTGAACGCCACCGTGAACTACCAGGAGGGCCGGGTCACCGGGCTGATCGAGACCAATGTCTGCGCCGAGCCCGGCGACAGCGGCGGGCCGCTGTACGCGGGCGACACCGGGCTGGGCCTGACCTCCGGCGGCAGCGGCGACTGCACGCTCGGCGGGAAGACGTACTTCCAGCCGCTGCCGGAGGTCCTCCAGGCGTACGGCGTGCGCGTGGGCTGACGCCCGCCCGGCGCCGGGCGCCCGCCGCCGGCGGTTCCGGCGCCCCCATGGACGCGGCCCCCGGACACACCTCCACGGTGTCCGGGGGCCGCACAGCCCGTCGGGTCCGACGCGATCGCCCCGGTGGGGCGGCCGGGTCAGAACTCGAAGACCACGCCCTTGCCCGCCTTGGCCTCGCAGGGGTTGGCGAAGGTGTGCGAGAAGCTGACCCGCTTGCCCTCCCAGACGCCCTCGGCGGTCACCACGGACGGGTTCCACTCGCGGGTGCAGAACGTCTCCGACCTCGTCTTGACGACCTTGGCGAAGTCACCGTCGCTCAGCCGGAGTTCGGCGCATGCACCGCTCGTGTTCGGGTGGGTCCCGGCGGGCCGGGGCGTACAGGTGAGCGTCACCGCGCGCTGGACGCCCGCGGTCGCCCTCGACTCGCCCTGGCCGACGGTCAGTACCAGCGCTGAGGGCGCGTACAGACTCTGCGTCTGCGCTGCGGGCACCGGTGCGGGCGTCGGGGCCGCGGCGCTCGCCGACGTCCCGGCGCCCAGCAGGCCGCCCAGCGCGAGGGCGGTCCCCAGCGCGATCCCCCCAGTCATGTACCGCATTCCGAACACTCCCTTGCTCGTGGCTGCAGATAACGGACGGAAGTCTGGCTCAAGTTGGGCATGAACGCACTTCGAACGAACACTTTCAGTCGCCATGTGAAAGCGGTGCGTAGCACGTGCGGATGGCTGATTCGTGTGCGGCGGCCGGGGCGGGACCGGCCTGCCCGGGCGGAGCGGTTTCCGTGGTCTGTCAGGTGTGTCCCGGTGTGGGCGGGATTCATGTTTCAGGGATGTTGACCAGGTGGAATCCCTTATTTTCATGGATGAAATATCCAGGGAACCTGCGAAAAGATGATTTGCGGCGATCGAAACCATTGGATCTAATGATCCATACGCCGGGCTGTGGGGCGGCCCCGGACCGGCCGAAAAGTGGCGTGCCCGCACTCCGGGCGGCGGCCGGTCCTGCGCAGGGGTGTCGCAGCAATGGCCGAAGACCGCTCAGACCGACCATTCGGTCTGCCGTCACGGCGTGGGGGCGCCGCCCGCGGAGGGGGCGGGCGGCGCCCAGGCGTGCGCCGGTCAGGCCGCCGCCGTACGCCTGCCGCGCCGGGCCGCGCACACCAGCGCCACCGCCGTACCGGCCGCGGCCCATGCCGCCAGCACCAGCAGCGGTCCGAGGACGGCCTCGCCGCCGAAGTACGCGATCGAGCGCGCCGTCCACGTACCGGCCCCCGGCGGCAGCGCCGGCCCGATCGCCCGCCAGAACGGCGGCAGCAGCGGATACGGGTACGCGCCGCCCGCGCTCGGGTTGCCCAGCACCACCACGATGCCGATCGCCAGGCCGATGCCCACGATGCCCGCCAGCCCCTGGAGGGCCAGCGTCGTGGCCCCGACCGCGAACACCACCAGCGCGCCCAGCCCCCACAGGCCGAGGACGCTGCCCGGCAGCGCGTCCAGCACCGGCCCCGCGATGAGGGCGCCCAGCAGCCCCGCCACCACCGCGTACACCGCGAGCGCGGCCAGCCGGATCACCGCCCGGTGCACGTTGGCCGGGCGCGCCCCGGCGCTGATGGCGAGGATCGCCGCGCACAGGTAGCCGCCCACGCACCACCCCACCACCAGGTAGAAGGAGGTCAGCCCCCGGGCGTCGCCCGCGGCCGCCGGGGCGGTGTCCACCACCCGCACCTCGCGGCCCTGGGCCTTCTCGGCGCGGGTCAGCACCGTCTCGGTGGCCTGCGCCAGCGAGGCCCCGCTGCCGCTCGCGACGAGCAGGGTGTCCTTCGTGCCGCGCGGGTCGACGACCAGGGCCGCGTCGATGTCCCGGGCGTGGAGCTGCCGCCGGGCCTCCGCCTCGTCGGGGAGCCGCCGCGGGTCGAGGGGGTCGCCGGGCAGCGCGCCCAGCCGCTCGGTCACCTGCGCGGCGACCTGGGCGGGGGCGACGACGCCCAGGGCGACGTCGCTCGGTTTCGGTTTGTGGAAGGCCCCGACGTACGAGGCGATGAAGGCGAGCTGGAGCAGCAGCGCGCCGATCACCAGGACGGCGGCGCGGCCCGTCACCGCGTCCCGCACCTCGTCGGTGAAGCGCGTGGTGCCGCGGGGTGTGTCGACCATGTCACTCCTTCGGGGGCGCTCGGAGATGGCTCGTGATCCGGAGTTCCGTCTGCCGCGGATTCCACGCGTCCGCCTTCCGAAGCCTGCGACGCCCTGTGGCGTGGCACACCGCCACAGGGCCGTTCGGGTGAGTCCCGGCGGGGGCGGAGGTGGGTCGCGTGATCGTATTCGTACGGACGTTCGAGAAGTGGTTTATGGTGGAGCCGTAAGGGGTGGTTTTCGGCCAGCAGCCGGAGGTGGGCGAGGCGCGAGGCAAGGAGGTGCGATGACGGGCTTCACGCATCTGCGCACCGCATCGGGCTTCTCGATGCGGTACGGCGCCTCGCACCCCGAACAGCTGGCGCAGCGCGCCGCCGAGCGCGGCATGGCCGCCGTCGCCCTCACCGACCGGGACAGCCTCGCCGGCACGGTCCGGTTCGCCCGCGCCGCCGCGGACGCCGGGGTGCGCCCGCTGTTCGGCGTCGACCTGGCCGTCCGCGAGCCCCGCCCGGCACCGGGCGGCACGCCCGGCGGCACGCCCGGCGGCACCTGCAAGAGCGCGTACGACGGCGCGGCCCGGCGGCGCGCGCCCGCCCGCGGCGGTGCCTTCGTCGACGAGTCCGCCCCCCGCGCGGTCTTCCTCGCCCGCGACGGCGCCCACGGCTGGGCCGCCCTGTGCGGCCTCGTCACCGCCGCCCACGCGCGCGGCGAGGAGCGCCCCGCCCTGGACCGCACCGACCTCGCCGCCGCCGTCGCGGCCGGCGTCCGCGCCCCCCTCACCGTGCTGCTCGGCCCCGACTCCGAGGTCGGCCGCGCCCTGGCCGCCGGCCGGCCCGACCGGGCCGCCGACCTGCTCGCACCCTGGCGCGAAATGTTCGGTGACCAGCTGCGGCTGGAGGCCGTCTGGCACGGCCGCACCGGCACCGGACCCGGCTCGCTGCGCCTCGCCGCCCGCACCGTCGGCTTCGCCGCCGACCAGGGCGTACCGGCCGTGCTCAGCAACGCCGTGCGCTACGCCGACCCCGGCAGCGGCCCCGTCGCCGACGTCCTCGACGCCGCCCGCCTCCTCGTCCCCGTCGACCGGCGCCGCCCCGAGGCGCTCGACAGCGGCGAACGCTGGCTGAAGGACCCCGCCGCCATGGCCGCCGCCGCCCGGCGCATCGCCGAGGCCGCGGGCGGCGGCCCCGCCGAGGCCCGCCGGCTGCTGGCCGCGACCGAGGACACCGCCGCCGCCTGCGTCGTCGACCCCCGGCACCACATCGGCCTGGGCTCGGTCCACTTCCCCGAACCGCACCTGGTCGGCGCCGGACACCGCACCGCCGCCCGCGTGCTGCGCTCCCGCTGCGCCGCCGCCATGGTGCTGCGCCACCACGACCACGACCGCCGCTACTGGGACCGGCTCGAGGACGAGCTGCGCATCATCGAACAGCGCGGCTTCCCCTCCTACTTCCTCACCGTCGCCCAGGTCGTCGACGACACCCGCGCGCTGGGCATCCGCGTCACCGCCCGCGGCTCCGGCGCCGGCTCCCTCGTCAACCACCTGCTCGGCATCGCCCACGCCGACCCCGTCGAGCAGGGGCTGCTCATGGAGCGGTTCCTCTCCGCGCGCCGCGCCGGCCTGCCCGACATCGACATCGACGTCGAGTCCGCCCGCCGCCTGGAGGTCTACCGCGCCGTCTTCGACCGCTTCGGCGAGGACCGCGTCGCCACCGTCTCCATGCCCGAGACCTACCGCGTCCGGCACGCCGTGCGCGCCGTGGGCGCCGCCCTCGGCATGGACCCCGCCGAGGTCGACCGGCTCGCCAAGGCGTTCCCGCACATCCGGGCCCGCGACGCCCGCGCCGCCCTGGCCGAACTGCCCGAACTGCGCGCCGTCGCCACCGGCCCGCACGGGCCGGACCGCGACCGCCGGCTGTGGGAGCTGGTCGAGGCGCTCGACGCCCTGCCACGCGGCATCGCCATGCACCCCTGCGGGGTGCTGCTCTCCGACGCCGGGCTGCGGGCCCGTACACCCATCGTGCCCACCAGCGGCGAGGGCTTCGCCATGTCGCAGTTCGACAAGGACGACGTGGAGGAGCTCGGGCTGCTCAAGCTCGACGTGCTGGGCGTGCGGATGCAGTCCGCGATGGCGCACGCCGTGGCCGAGATCCAGCGGGTCACGGGGGAGCGGCTGGACCTCGACGACCCCGCGCAGGTGCCGCCGGGCGACAAGAGGACGTACGACCTCATCCGCTCCACCGAGACGCTGGGCTGCTTCCAGATCGAGTCGCCGGGCCAGCGCGACCTCGTGGGCCGGCTCCAGCCGGCCACCTTCCACGACCTCGTCGTCGACATCTCGCTGTTCCGGCCCGGACCCGTCGCCGCCGACATGGTCCGCCCCTTCATCGCCGCCCGGCACGGCCGCGCCCCCGTCCGCTACCCCCACCCCGACCTGGCGGAGACGCTGGCCGAGACGTACGGCGTGGTCGTCTTCCACGAGCAGGTCATCGAGATCCTGCGCATCATGACCGGCTGCGACCGGGGCGAGGCCGACGAGACGCGCCGCGCCCTCTCCGACCCGGGCAAGGTGGCCGGCATCCGTACGCGGTTCGAGCAGGCGGCGCGGCGGCGCGGCTACGCGCCCGACGTCGTCCGCCGCACCTGGGAGATCGTCGAGGCGTTCGGCTCGTACGGCTTCTGCAAGGCCCACGCCGTGGCGTTCGCCGTGCCCACGTACCAGTCGGCCTGGCTGAAGGCGCACTACCCGGCCGCCTTCTACGCCGGGCTGCTCACCCACGACCCGGGCATGTACCCCAAGCGGCTGCTGCTGGCGGACGCGCGGCGGCGCGGGGTGCCGGTGCTGCCGCTCGACGTGAACCGCTCGCAGTGCGCCTATACGGTCGAACTGGTGTCCGAGGGTGTGGACGCGGGACGGTACGGCATCCGCATGGCGCTCACCGACGTCCAGGGCATCGGCGAGACCGAGGCCCGCCGCATCGCGGCCGGCCGCCCCTACACCTCCCTCCTCGACCTGTGGCGGCGCGCCCGCCCCCGCCGGCCCGTCGCCGAACGCCTCGCGCGGGTCGGCGCGCTGGACGCGTTCGGCACCAACCGCCGCGACCTGCTGCTGCACATCGCCGAACTGCACCGCACCCAGCGCGAACCCGCCGCCCAGCCCACCCTCGTCGACAGCGCCCACGTCGAACCCGTCGGCCTGCCCGACCTCGACCCCGCCGAACGCCTCGGCGCCGAGCTCGACGTCCTCGGCATGGACACCTCCCGCCACCTGATGGCGGACCACCACGCCTTCCTGAACGAACTGGGCGTCACCCCCGCACGCCGCCTCGCCGACGCCCGGCACGGCGAGACCGTCCTCGTCGCCGGCGCCAAGGCCGCGACCCAGACCCCGCCCATCCGCTCGGGCAAGCGCGTCATCTTCACCACCCTCGACGACGGCACGGGCCTGGTCGACTGCGCCTTCTTCGACGACTCCCACCCCGCCTGCGCCGGCACCGTCTTCCACTCCTGGCTGCTGCTCGTGCGCGGCGTGGTGCAGCGGCGCGGCCCGCGCAGCCTGAGCGTGGTCGGCGCGGCGGCCTGGGACCTGTCCGCACTGCTGCGGGTACGGAAGGAAGGCGGCCTGGCGGCGGTGGCCGAACGACTGGCGGAGCCTTCGGGCGGGCCGGCGGTTGCTTCTGCCGGTTCTGGCCGCCGTATCGAACTGTCCACCGGCTACACCATGCACCCCTGGGCCGACCTCAAGCCCGCCGGCGAGGGCGCGGCCACCGGCCGCAAACTGTGGCACGCCAGCCCCGGGAGCGCAGGATGACCCGGCCGGCCCTCTCCCTGGTACCGCCCCCTCCGGCCGGGGCGGGGGTGCTCTACGTCCACTTCCACCCCGTGAGCGGGGCCGTCCTGGACGAGGAGACGTACGACGGCCTGCTCGGCATGCTCGCCGAGGTGACGCCCGTCGTGCAGCCCCTGCCGCCGGACGCCGCACTGCTGGACGTACGCGGCGCCGTACGGTACTTCGGGTACCCGCCCGCCGGACTCGCCGCGCTGCTACGGGTCCGGGTCCTCGCCCGGTGCGGCGTCGACTGCACCGTCGGCATCGGCGCCAACCCGCTGCTGGCCCGCATGGCCGCGGAGGACGGCCCGCCCCGCGCCGTACGCGAACTGCCCGACGACCCGGAGACGGTGGCCGCGTTCCTCGCCCGGAAACCGGTCGCCGCGCTCCACGGCGTCGGCCCCGCCACGGCCCGTACGCTGTGCGCCTACGGGCTCGACACCGTCGGCCGCGTGGCCGCGGCGCCCGTCGGCACGCTTCAGCGCATCCTCGGCGCGTCCGCCGGCCGGCGCCTCCACGAGCGGGCGCGCGGCATCGACCCCACGCCCGTCGCCCCGGACGCGCGCGCCCGCTCGGTGGGCGCCGAACACCGCTTCGCCGGCGACGAACTCGACCCCGACGTGCGGCGCCACGCCCTGCTCGCACTCGCCGACGGGCTCGGCGCCCGGCTGCGCGAGAGCGGCCAGGCCGCACGCGGCCTGAAGCTCACCGTCCGCTACGCCGACGGCTCCACCAGCACGCGCTCCCGCACGTTCCCGGAACCCACGGCCCACACCCCCGAACTGACCGCGGCCGCGTACGCGTTGCACGCGTCCCTCGCACTGCAACGGGCGCGCGTACGGGCGGTGGCGCTGCGCGCGGAGGGCCTGTGCGACGCCGGGTCGGCGGCGCACCAGCTGTCGTTCGACCCGGCGGACGAGAAGGCCCGGCGGGTGGAGGAGGCCGTCGACCGGGCGCGGGCGAAGTTCGGCGCGGGGGCGGTGCGGCCGGCGGCGACGCTGTGGGTGGCGTGAGGCACCTGTCCGCCAACCTGCCGAAATTTCTGCAATTTCTGCGGAATTGCTTGACGAAAACAAGTACCTGCTTCCAGTCTTACCCGCAAGTAAGTTCGTTCACGCGTTCGTAACACACCCTTTCCTGCCTGCAGTTCCTCCTGCCCGCATGCCTGTCTGCCTGCATGCCTGCCTGCCGAAAAAGGAGCCCCCCGCATGCGCCGTCACAGATCCCGCAGACCCTTCGCCTTCGTCAGAACCCTGCTGGCGACCGTTGCACTCACCGCGGCGGCCGTCGCCGTTCCCCTGGAATCGGCGACGGTCGCCGCTGCTGCGTCCCCCACGGTCACCAGCGGCTGGAACGACTTCCGCTGCAAGCCGTCGGCGGCGCACCCCCGCCCGGTCGTCCTGGTGCACGGCACCCTGGAGAACTCGTTCACCAACTGGTGGGCCTTCGCCCCCTACCTGGTCAACCGCGGCTTCTGCGTCTACTCGTTCGACTACGGCAAGCTGCCGGGCATCCCGACGTTCCACGGCCTGGGCCCGATCGAGGACTCGGCGGCGCAGCTGTCCCGGGACGTGGACCGCGTGCTGGCGTCGACGGGGGCGTCGAAGGTCGACATCGTGGGCCACTCGCAGGGCGGCATGATGCCGCGCTACTACCTGAAGTTCCTCGGCGGCGCCCCCAAGGTGAACGCGCTGGTCGGCCTGGCGCCGACGAACCACGGGACGACGCTCTCGGGCCTGACCCGCCTCCTGGACGTGGTCCCCGGCGCGCGCGACGTCATCAGCGCCAAGGCCCCCGGCCTGACACAGCAGGTGGCCGGCTCGCCGTTCATGAACCGCCTCAACGAGGGCGGCGACACGGTCCCCGGCGTGCGCTACACGGTCGTCATGACGAAGTACGACGAGGTGGCGACCCCGTACACCACGGGCTTCCTGTCGGGCCCCAACGTCCGGAACGTGGTGCTCCAGGACCTGTGCGGCATCGACCTCTCGGAACACCTGGCGGCCGGCACGATCGACCGCCTGGCGTTCCAGGAGACGCTGAACACGCTGGACCCGGACCACGCGAAGCCCGCGACGTGCGCGTCGATGGTGAGCTGACCGCCCGCTGCGTCCGCTAGGCGTGAGCCGCGCGCAGGTGCACCCCCATTTCGGTGATCCAGCGCGCGGCTCCTTCCGTGTCCCCGGCACGCCGGGCGTTGTGGTACGAGGTCCTGATGTGCCGGCACTCCCCGCACTGCGGCCCCGGCCCGGCGTGCGACACGAGATCCTCCCCCCGCGCGTACCACTCGGTCCCACCGCCGAGGGGCCGCAACTGATAGCGGGACCACCGGTGGTCCATGACCTCGCCGGCACGACAGGCGGCGGTGTCCCAGACGAGGTCGCCGGGGGCGAATTCGGAGGACTGTTCAGGGGTAAGGGGCATGGCGGAGGAGAACCTTTGCTTGGCCGTCGCTCACTCACACGAGCGGTGTTCACTGTCTGCGCACTGAGGGTCGCGTTCCGCGCCTAGGGTCGGGAAGGGCCAGGGGCACGCCAACGCGTCAGGGGTGAACGGGAGATGGCGGACGAACCGAAGAGCGGAGCCGCGCTGCTCGGCGACGAGGTACGCGCATGGCGCAAGGGCAAAGGCCTGAGCCAGCGGGAACTCGGCGACGCCGCGCATTACGGCCAGCAGTACGTGGCGAAGGTGGAGGCGGGCGAACGACTCGCGAGCGAGACGTTCGTGACGGCGTGCGACGCGGTTTTCGGGACGCCGGGGTCGTTCGCGCGGTTGCGGCGGAGGATCGTGCAGGGGGCGTTCTCGGACTGGTTCGAGCCGTTCGTCAAGCTGGAGAAGAGGGCGACCACGATCTACGACTACAGCGTCGGCTTCATCTGGGGCCTGCTGCAGACGGAGAGCTACGCGGAGGCGATCTTCCGCAAGGCTCACCCGTGCGACGACCCGGACGTGACAGCTGCCAAGGTCGCCAAGCGGCTCGAGCGCCGGGAAGTGCTGAGGGCGGAGAACCCTCCGCTGTTGTGGAGTGTCATGGACGAGTCGTGTCTACGCCGCAGGGTCGGCAGCGCGCGCGTCATGGCGGAGCAGCTGGCGCACCTGCTAGAGGTGTGCAGCCCGCCGTCCACTGTCACGCTGCAAATCCTCCCGTTCGCATCAGGCACGCCGGCGTGGTACATCCCTTTCACGCTGATGCGGTTCGGCCCTGACGAGGACGACGTTCTGTACCAGGAGGACATGGGCGTCGGTCAGCTCGTCGATTCCGCCGACATGCTCGCCGACGCGAGGACGTTCTTCGACCGGCTGCGTGCCGACGCCCTGTCGCCGGAGGCATCGTTGACGATGATCCGCGAGGTGATGGAGGAATGGAAAGCATGAGCGTCGCACGATGGCGTAAGTCCCGTCACAGCTCCGGCACCGGAGGCAATTGCGTCGAGGTCGCCGACAACATACCCCGCACCGTCCCCATCCGGGACAGCAAACGCCCCGGCACCCACATCACGGTCCCGCCCACCGCATGGGCGGCGTTCACGACTGCACTGCGCCGAGCGCAGTTGCATACATGAGCATCAGTACTCGCGCTTGAGATCAACCCCCGGCGGCGCCTTGAAGCATGCAGAGACAAGCATGACCCAGATGCCGGAATCACCCTTCCCGGAAGCAGTGTTCCGATCCTTGGAACTGTCGATCAGTTTGATGTTGGCCGAGAAACGTTCCTGAGTGAGATCGGCGAGGATGTGGGGAGTCCGTGCTTTCGACCCGTCGGGGCCGTCTTCGGTGATCTTCCAGCCGTGTTTCGGAAGGCGGGCCTTGAGGTTTTCAAAGCCGCGAGAGAGCTCCTCCATGGAAACGCCGTAAACGGACCAGCTGTGGCGCACAATGAACAGGCTTTTAGGGTCTTCCGGGCAGGTGGATACTCCCGGTCCCGTGGGGGTTGTCTGGCCGTTGCGCATGGATATCAGGTCGAAAATCTGGCTCGATATTTCTTTTGTCTTCTGCCTGGCCTGGTCGGGGCTCATCTCGACCGGGTCGTAGCCAAGTGAATTCACCTTCGAGCATCCTGTTCCGGTCAGGGAGAGAGTGAGAGTGAGGCCGAGAGTGATGGTGAAGAATCTGCGCGTAGCCTTCAACTTGCCGTACACCTATTCTTCCACCACCCGGTCGTACATGCCGGCGACGACTACGGCTTGATTCTGCAGGCTGAGTGAATCTGGCGTCCAATACTTGGAGTGGCCGCTCGTGTCCACCTTCATCCGGTGGCCTCCGAATTCCTTGTCCGAGGGGACCACGTGCTTGTAGCTGATTCGGCCGTCCTCGTCCGGGCCGATTCTTTTGGGTTCGCCCAGGCCTGCGATCTTTCCTCCGAGGGGCACATCGTCGTCGCTTGCCGCCTCGGACCAGACGTGGTCCTTCCCCACGTCCAACTTGCCGGCATCGTTGACCAGCACGCCGGGGCTGCCTGCAACGATGATGTCATCGGCAGCCAGCTTGCCCTTGAGGGAGGCGTCCCCGACGGTGGTGCTGCCGTAGCTGTGTCCAATGATGGTGGTATGGCTCTTGTCCGCACCGCCCTGCACTGTTTGCAGCCCGTCGAGAAAGTCGTTGAGTTTGGGGGCGCCGGCGTGGGCGTAGCTCTTGTTCATGGCTTGAGGGACGATGCTTTGAGGGGCGTCGTATCCGATCCATGTGATCGTTGACGCCTCCGGACTTCCCGGCAGGGCATGGACGGCTCGCCACAAGTCGGTCATTCGTTTGACATCTCCCTCTGCCCCTGCGAGCTTCGAGTAGGTGCCCGGGACGTATACCGCGGTGTTTGTCGCCGTGTCGGGGTTCCCGTTGGCGACGATGGCGTGACCGTTCCCCTTGGTGTCGAACCCGAGCAGGTACGCCTCGGGTAGACCATCGGTGCCGGTGGGCTGGGCCAGTCTGGCTTCGATGGCCTTAATTCCCTCAAGTTTTTCCTTTATTCGATCCCTTTCCTCCCTCCATGAATTCCACTCGGGTCTGACTCTCCACTCACCTCGCGTACGCCGCTCATACTCTTCATCGGGTTTTCGCTCAATCCAGTCGTCGAGCTGCTGTTTCGTTTCGGCATGTCCTTCGGCCAGGACAACCCGGTTGGCGGCATCGCGCACCGAGGAGGGCAGGCCGTCCAGTGCACCGATGCGCTCGGGGTAGAGGGCCAGGTACTCGTCCTTCTCCGCCTGGCTCCGGCGTTCCCACCACTCGGCGTTCTCCTTGGCGGACTTGCCCTTCGGTATCCCCGCTTCCGAGAAGTGCTTGCCTGCTGCGGCGCGCAGGTCCTTCATGTCCTGGGCCACGTCGAGCCAGTCGGTCTTGTCCAGGCTGGGATCGGCCTTGAGCTTGGCCAGGACCTTGGCGTAGCGCCCGTCGATCTCGGCTGCTTCCTGGAGGGCAGTGCCGATGCGGTCGGCTATGCCTTGCGCCTTGTCCTGGTTGCCACTCGGTTTGAGGAGCGAGGGCTTGCCCGGGACGGCTGGAGTGGGCAGAAGGGGAGCCGGCGTTGAGGGGTCCCTCGGATAGTCCACGGAACCGTCCTTCCGCACCGTGAACTTGAGGGCTTCCGCATCCTCGAGCGCATGCTTCAGCTTCTGCTGCGGGCCTGCCAATTCCTCGGCCAGGCCCGAAAGAGCAGTGCGGATCATGCCGCACTCGGCGTGTATGTACTGGTAGTTCCTGCTGAGCCTTGCCAGTCTCGACAGGACGGAGGTGGCCGCCTTTCCCTTCTGTGTGGCGGCCAGCGTGCCCAGCACACTGTCGACGCGCCTCTTGGCTTCGCCGGCCCTGTTGCTTGCGGCGCTCCAGCTGTCGGCAGCCGTCGTGAACTTGGTGGTATCCAGGTTCTTCAGGTCTTCGATGCTCACCACGACGGGTCAGCGCCCCTTGGAGTAATCGTCGATCTTTGACTTGGTCGAATCGAACGACTCCTTCACCGAGGTGTCGTTCTCCCCAAAATCGACCCCTGCTTTCTTCAGTGCGCCGCTGAGTTGTTCGCACTCGGCGCGTACCGCGCTGAGGCGGGTTTCCCAGGTGGTCAGGATGCTGGTCAATGTCGTGGCGCTGACGAACCCCGAAGTCCCGGATTTCATCCCGTCGTGTGCGTGGCCCAGGTCTCCGACGGCGGTGTTCATGCCCTCGCGGAGCTCGCTCGCAACCCCGCTCGCGGTGGTCCAGGGATGAGCGCTGGCCTTGTGTGTGTCGTTGTCCGCACCAGCGGGCCCTGCCGAAGCCAGCAGCAGGTGTGACGCAGTGACGGATGGCTCCTGGGTTGGCATGCGCGTCATTATTCCTCGGCAGATTGAGGACGGGTCAGGAGTGAGAGATCACGTGAGCGAGAACACAAGCAGCGCCAAGGTGTCTCTGGGTGCTCCGCCAACGGCTGGTGACGGGGTGGGTCACTGGGTGAACACTCCGCAGACACCCCACTGTCAACGTCTCCGTGCCCGACCGGCTGGGTGCCGACGCCCTGTCGCCGGAGGCATCGTTGACGATGATCCGCGAGGTGATGGAGGAATGGAAGGCATGAGCGTCGCACGAGCACGCGCCGTTCCGTCGGGCGCACGATGGCGTAAGTCCCGTCACAGCTCCGGCACCGGCGGTCAATGTGTAGAGGTCGCCGACAACATACCCGGCACCGTCCCCATCCGGGACAGCAAACGCCCCGCCACCCACATCACGGTCCCGCCCACCGCATGGGCGGCGTTCACCTCTGCGCTGCGAGCGACCGGCAAGCCGTGAGCCTGCGCTACGAAGTCGTCCTCAGCTGCTTTCTCCGCGAGGAGACCCCCGAAACGGTGCTGGCCACGTTGCGCCGGCACCTGGGGCTGGACGAGTCGCCCCCGGCGGCGCCGGACGACGCGTACCCCTTGCTGGAACCGGACCCGGACAGCCGCCTGCCGGGCGGAGACGCAGCGACCCTGCGCTTCCAGCCGGAAGCACACGCGTGGGGGTTGTTCAGCCGCAACCAGTGGCTGGACGACGACCTGGGGGAACTGGCGACCGTCCTGGACCTGATCGCACCGCACGTCGCGGAGCCCGGCTACGGCGGGTATGTCCGCGAAGACGGGGACGCCCGGGGAACGGCGATCACCTTCCGGGACGGGACGTACGGACTGCTGGGACACGAGCCCGGCGGGTCGGCCGCATGAGCCGCGAGGCCCTGGAATCCGCGCCTGCCGGGGACGGCACCGTAACTGCCGGCGAGGCACGGGCCGCGCTGGGCGAACCGCCACAGCGGTACACGAGTCGCAGAGGGTCGCGAGGCTCTGGCCGGCGCCGGTGCACGGGATCACTGGCGGTCGCAGTGGTGGGCGGAGATCATTCCGGCATGACATCGCAGACGATCAACGCAGCGGCATCGGGAACCTGGAGCCTGGGTGACCTGACGGTCAACCGGATCGGGTTCGGAGCGATGCGCCTTCCGCAGACGGGCGAGGCGCTCGTTGCCGACGCCGTGCCGCGCGACCGTGCGGAGGCGATCGGGGTGTTGCGCCGGGCGGTCGAGCTCGGGGTGAACCACATCGACACGGCCGCGTTCTACTTCTCCCCGTTGCGTTCGGCGAACGAGCTGATCAGCCGGGCGCTGGCGCCCTACCCCGAAGACCTGGTGATCGCGACGAAGGTCGGGCCGTCGCGCGATGCGTCCGGTGAGTGGCTGCCCCATGCGACGGCCGGGCAGTTGCGCGGGCAGGTGGAGGAGAACCTGCGGCAGCTCGGCCGGGACCACCTGGACGTGGTGAACCTGCGGGTCGTGGGGACGGGTTCGATCGCCGAGCGCTTCGGTGCGCTGGCCGGACTGCGGGAGGCGGGACTGATCCGCCACCTGGGCATCTCCAACGTCACGCCCGCGCACCTGGCGGAGGCTCAGGCGATCGCGCCGGTGGTGTGCGTGCAGAACATGTACGGCCTCGGGGTGCGACCGGAGCAGGACGCGTTCGTCCGATCCTGCGGGGAGCAGGGCGTGGCGTTCGTACCGTTCTACGCGATTGCCGCTGGGGGGCGCGAGGCGGGGGCGGGGGAGGGCGACCACCCGGAGGTGATGACGGTGGCGCGCGCCCATGGGGCGACCCCGGCCCAGGTGAGAATCGCCTGGACCCTGCACCGGGGCCCGCACGTCCTGCCCATCCCCGGCACCGGCAAACCCACCCACCTGGAGAGCAACGTGGCTGCCGGGGCCCTGCGGCTCTCGGAGCCCGAACTCGCGCTGCTGGAGGCGCTCCACCGGCGCTGAGAAGGGGCTGTCCTCCCCGCCTGGGAAAATGATCGGGCATCACACGGGGAGGGGCCGAGAACATGAGTGTCGTGCTGCCGGACTGGGCTGACACGTTGTTGGACGTGGTCGGCGTCGCGTGGCCGAACGTGGACGAGGACGCGTACCGCGACATGGCGTCGGCGTTGCGGGAGTTCGCGGACCACGTGGGGGAGGACGCACACGCGGCGAACCTGCACATGCAGCGGTTGCTGTCGTCGGGGCAGGGCTGGGCGATGGAGGCGCTCAGCGAGCACTGGGGCACGGTGAAGGACCGGCACCTGAAGGACCTGGCGTCCGCGGCGCGCACGATCGCGGGGGCGCTCGACTCGGCGGCGACGGCCATCGCGGGGATGAAGGCGGCGGCGCTCGTCCAGCTCGGCTGGCTGGCCGACGAGGCCGGCATCGCGCTGTCGCTGATACCCGTGACGGGCGGTCTGTCCGCCCTGATCGGCGCGGGGGCGATCAAGGTGACGCAGGAGGCGCTGAAGCGCCTGATCAAGGGGGCGATGAAGGAGGCGGTCGGCTACATCGTCTCGGCGATGGCGGAGCCGGCGGTGGCCGCGCTGGAGGGCATGGCCGCCGAGCTGGTGGTGCAGGTGGGGGCCACCGCGCTGGGGATGCAGAACGGGGTGCACGCGGGCGGCATCAAGCAGGCGGGGAAGGAGGGGTTCCACCAGGGGGTGGAGGGCGCGAAGGGGGCGCTGAAGCTGGCGTCGGCGGGCGACGGCCCGGCCGCCGGCGGTCAGGGCGACGTGCAGATCGACCACGCCGAGCACAAGCTCGCGTCGGGGCAGCTCACGACGGTCGCCGGGTCCGTCCACGGCCGGACGAGCGCGAAGCTGCGCCTGGCGAAGCGGCACCACCGCCGTACGCGCGGCAAGGACGAGATCGCGCGGATGGTCGACGCGGTGGCCGACCGGGCCATGGGCGCGCTGGAGAAGGCCACCAAGGGGGTGGGCGATCACCTGGGCAAGGGGCTGCCCAAGGCGGTGGACAACATCTCGCGCCTGCACAAGGGGACCGACCACGACATCAAGGCGGAGCTGGACAAGTTCGGGAAGAGGAACGGCGGTCGCGGCGGGAACCGGCACAAGGGCGGCGGGAACGGCACGGGCCACCGCAAGCCGGAGCCACTGCGGCAGGCGAAGGAGGAGCCGCGCCGCAACGCGGTGTCGCTGGAGAAGAAGACGTGTGCGACGGACCCGGTGGACGTGGCCACCGGCGACATGGTGCTGCCGCAGACCGACATCACGCTGCCGGGCGTGCTGCCGCTGGTGCTGCGGCGGACCCATCTGTCGCGGTACCGGCACGGCCAGTGGTTCGGCCGCAGCTGGGCGTCGACGCTGGACGAACGCCTGGAAGTGGACCGGGTGGACGGGGGCGCGGTGTGGGCCCGCGAGGACGGCTCGCTGCTGATCTACCCGGAGCTGCCGCGCCACCCTGAAGAAACGATTCTCCCGATGGAGGGGCCCCGCCTGCCGCTGTCGTACGGCGGCACGGACGGGGCGGAGACGACGTACCGGATCAGCGACCCGCACACGGGCCTGACCCGCTCGTTCACCGGCAACCCCTACCGCGCCTCTCCCGCTCACTGGCTGACGGAGATCGAGGACCGCAACGGCAACCGCATCACTTTCGCCCGCCGCGGCGACGGCGCCCCGTCGACCGTCACGCACACGGGCGGCTACGTCCTGCTCCTCACCACGGAGGCGGACCGCGTCCACGACCTGTCCCTCCGCACCCCGGACGGCCCGGTCACGGTGCTGCGCTACGGCTACGACGAGGAGGGAAACCTCGACGCGGTCACCAACTCCTCGGGCCTCCCGCTGCGCTTCACGTACGACGAGGACGCCCGCATCACGTCCTGGACGGACCGCAACGACTCCACATACCGCTACGTCTACGACACCACCGGCCGCATCGCCCGCACCACCGGCCCGGAGGGCTACCTCTCGTCGACGTTCACCTACGACGTCCACCCGCAGACCGGGCAACGCATCACCCGCTACACCGATTCCACCTGTGCCACGACCATCTTTCAGATGAACGACGCGTTGCAGGTCGTCGCGGAGACCGACCCGCTGGGGAACACGACGCGTTACGCGTTCGACTCGCAGGACGCACTCCTGTCCCACACCGATGCGCTTGGTCACACCACGCGGTTCGAGAGGGACGCGCACGGAGATCTCGTCGCCATGGTTGCCGCTGACGGCGTGCGGACCACCGCCGTCTACAACGACCTGCGCCTGCCCGTCGAGATCACCGAACGCGGTGGCGCAGCTCACCGCTTCACCTACGACGAGCGAGGAAACCGCACCAGCGCCACCGACCCTGCCGGCGCCACAACCCGCTTCATTCACGACGAGCGCGGCCGCCTGGTGCGCGTGGTCAACGCGGTCGGCGCCGAGACGGTGATCCGCACCGACGGCGCAGGGCTGCCCGTGGAGATCATTGCTCCTGATGGAGCCCGCGCGGTCTTCACGCGGGATGCCTTCGGCAGGGTCGTCACCGCCACCGATGCTCTGGGCGGCACCCTGCGGCAGGGCTGGACGGTGGAGGGGCTGCCCGCCTGGCGGGAACTGCCCGACGGAACCCGTGAGCAGTGGACCTGGGACCCCGAAGGGAACCTTGCCACCCATATCGACCGAATAGGCCAGATCAGCACCCATACGGCCACGCACTTCGACCTGCGGTCAAGCACTCGCACCCGGGACGGCGCCGACCACCGCTTCACCCATGACACCGAGCTACGCCTGACGAAGGTCACCAACGCGCAGGGCCTGGAATGGCACTACACCTACGACGCGGCGGGCCGGCTCGTTGCGGAGACCGACTTCGACGGGCGCACGCTGACCTACGAGCACGACCCGCTGGGCCGCGTCACGCGCCGCACCAACGCTGCCGGGCAAAGCCTGACCTACGAACGCGACGTCCTGGGCCGGGTCGTCCGGCTCATCCACGACGACGGCTCCACCACGATCTTCGAACATGATGAGACCGGCCACGTGGCCCGGATCAGCAACCCGCACGCCGACATCATCTTCGAACGCGACCCGGCCGGCCGGATCGTGTCCGAGACCGTCAACGGCCGCACCCTCACCCACGCCTACGACCCGCTGGGCCGGCGTATCCACCGCCGCACCCCCTCCGGCGCCACCTCCACCCTCGAGTACAGTCACGAGGGTCTCGCCCGCTACCAGGCCGGCGACCACACTTTCCACTTCACCCGCGACGCGCTCGGTCGTGAAACCAAACGCTGCCTGGGCACCCTCACCCTGCATCAAGCCTGGGACCCCGTCGGCCGGATCACCCACCAGGCCATGCAAACGCCCGGCGCAAGCATCCTGGAGCGGACCGTCACCTACCAGGCCGACGGCACCCCCGTGGCCATCGACGACAGCCGCAGCGGCCGACACACCTACACTCTCGACCCGGTCGGCCGCATCACCGCCGTCCAGGCCGATGGATGGAACGAGCGCTACACCTACAACACCGCCGGTGACATCACCCACGCGGAACTCCCCGCCCGCGCCGCGGGCCGCCACACCAGCGGAGAGCGCCACTACATAGGCAGCCGTATCACCCGCGCCGGCCGCACCACCTACACCTACGACGCCCAAGGCCGCACCGTCCAGCGCCAGACCCGCACCCTCAGCGGCAAGCTGCTCACCTGGCACTTCACCTGGAACGCCGAAGACCGCCTCACCCGCGTCACCACACCCACCGGCGAGACATGGGACTACGTCTACGACGGCCTCGGCCGCCGAATAGGCAAGCACCACACCCAAGCCGACGGCCACACCGGCGCCTCCATCCACTACACGTGGGACGGCGGGCAGATCGCCGAGCAGCACGACGGGGCCACCACACTCAGCTGGGACCGTCTCGGCCTCCAGCCGCTCGCACAACGCGAAGCACGCGCAGACGGCAAGGACGCCACCGACCGGCGGTTCTTCGCCATCGTCGCCGACCTCACGGGCAGCCCCAGTGCACTTCTCAGCCCTGACGGCGACACCGCCTGGCGCGCCCGCCCGACCGCCTGGGGCGCGACCCAGTGGAACCGCGACGCAACCGCCTACACCCCGCTGCGCCAGCCCGGGCAGTACTTCGACCCCGAGACCCGGCTGCACTACAACGTCAACCGCTACTACGACCCGGACCTGGGCCGCTACCTCACTCCCGACCCACTCGGGCTGGCACCTGCCGTCAACCACTACGCCTACGTCCCCAACCCCTTCACTCTGTACGACCCGCTCGGGCTCGCCGGCTGCGAGGCAGACCCGACCTGGGGAGGCAGGGTCACCTTCACCCGCGACCAGCACGGCCGGCCCTACGAGATGAATGCCACCATCACGCGCGACATGCTCGACGAGGGCACCAAGGCCCGCGAGGCTCTCCGCCCGCCCGGCTTCCTCGGTGGCTATTACCAGCAGGGACGTGGCCACATGCTCGCCCGTGTGCTCGGCGGCTCCGGCGACACCCTCGACAACCTCTTCACGATCACGCAGAACCCCACCAACCATCCAGAGATGTGGAGGTGGGAAAAGGCCATCTACGACTCAGTCAAGAAGCATGGAGTCGCCACCTACAACGTCTATCTCGAGTACACCGACGACGAGAAGGACTCCGTCCCCAAGCAAATCCAGCTCGAGGCCTACGACCACAAGAACAAGGTCATCGTCGATACGATCCTGTCCAACCCCGCCCACCAGCAGCAACAGCGACACCGCAGAGGACTCCGCCCATGACCCGTATCGACGACCTGTGCCGGATCTGCCCTCCGCCCGGCGGCACGCCGCATGTCGACTGGGCCGCCGTCGAGCACGCCCTCGGCATGCCGTTGCCTGCAGACTACAAACAGCTCGCCGACGCCTACGGCCCTGGTGAGTTCTGCGGGTTCATCCATCTCTACCACCCCCACGCCCCCACCCCTTGGGTGAACCTGACCGGGCCCATGCCGACCACCATCCGGCAACAGCTCCAGCACGACCACGACAGCGGCACTCGCCCCGCCCCGCACGATCCGCAGCACCTTTTCCCTATCGGCGTGACGGACAACGGCGAATACCTCTACTGGATCACCGAACCGCCCATCGCCCCCGACCAGTGGCACGTCGCCCTCACAGAAGCCCGAGGGCCTCTCTGGCACACCCACGAGGGCGGGATCGCCGACTTCCTCGTAGCGGTCCTCACAGGCCGCGAAGAAGTTCCTCTCTTCCCCGAAGACCTCCTCGACCAGGGCGTCTACTTCACCCCCTATGCCCCAGGCCCACCGGAACCGTACGAGGAGCCTGAGGCCAGCGTCGCCATCAGCACCCAGGAGGTCCGCGCCTGGGCCCGCGCCCACGGCTACGACGTCCCTGACCGTGGGCGGATCCCGGGCGCGGTCATCGACGCCTGGAGGGAAGCCCATGGGCAATGACGCAGGTCATGGGGCATCGACCGGAAGGCGCTTGATGTTCTGGGGGCGCAATGACTGGTGAGATGCGGCACGCAGGTGGGCCCGCCGATGGGTGCGCCGCATGTGGTGGCGGGGGTGCGGCCGACGGCGTCGTGGATCGGCAGTGGCGGCATGTGCTGGGGATGGATGCGCAGTTGGTCGAGCCTTCCGTGGTGCGGGCACTCTATGGGCAGCCGCGGTTGCGGGAGTTGTTCCCGGTGGTCAGTCATGGGGTGGTGTACCTGAGTCGTCGGGCCGAGCACCCCTGGACGGACGACGTGCCCGTGCTCCATCGCCGTGCCGGGGGTGGATTCGTGGTCATTCGGCACAGTGACGGCGTCACCCTTGGGGAGTCCGACTCCCTCCAGGAGGCCGTCGGGCTCGTGGTCGGCAACCTTCCGACCGGCTAATTCGGTGGCCTTCCCCCGCCCCCGCAAGGCACGCTGCGGGCATGGACTCCTCCACCGCGCTGCCCGTCGGCACCACCGTCACCGTTGTTCTCACCAAGGCCGGGAAGGTCAAGGTGAGGTATCCCGCCACCGTGGTTTCCGATGACGGGACGCATCTCGTCGTCGAGGCTGCGTGGGCCGGGGACGGGGTGCGGGACTTCGGGTTTGTGCGGTTCGAGGGTGGGGACGTGTTCACCGAGCACTACTGGCGGGACCGGTGGTATGCCGTGAAGGCCGTGCGGGGTGGGGACGGGGTGCTCAAGGGGTGGTACTGCGATGTCACCCGGCCCGCTGATGTCCAGGGGCGCGAGGTCGTCGTCGAGGATCTCGACCTCGATCTGTGGGTTTCCGCCGACCGTGGCACCGTTCTGCGGCTCGACGAGGACGAGTTCGCCGCCAGTGGGCTGGAGGAGCGCGACCCCTGGGCGGCCGCCGCCGCCCGGCGGGCGCTGGACGAGCTGGAGCTCGGCGCCTGGGCCGACGCCGCGTGAGGCTACTCCGGGGCGTACTGGGCCTGCCCCTCGCCCAGTGACCAGTCGGCCGGACCGTTCTCCGTCAGCGTGACGAACACGTTGCGCGGCTCCGTTCCCGCGTACGCCTCGGCCAGTTCCGCGATGCGGCGGTAGAGCGCGCGCTTCTGCTGCGGGGTGCGGCCGGCGCGCAGCGTGATGCGTACGTACACGATGTCGTCGTCCCGCTCGATGCCGAAGTACGTGCCGTGGCGCAGCGTGCCCGTCGTGCCGTCGTGGCTCGTCAGTATCTGGAACAGGTCGTCGGCCGGGATGCCGATCGTCTCCTGCAGCGCCTCGTGCACCGCCCGGCCCAGGGCTTCCAGGCGGTGGGGGCCGGCCCTGAGTGCGTCTATCTGTACCAGTGGCATGCGTACATACTAGTAGGTACAGAGCCCCTGCCGCCTCCGCCCGTGACAGGGTGGGCTCATGAGTGATCATCATGTGAAGCGGGCCTCCGCCCTCGAGCTCGTCCGTGCCGTCGTCGACCCCGGCAGCTGGCGGTCCTGGGACGAGCCCGTTGCCGTGACCACCCCGGACGCCGCCTACCGCGACGACCTGCTCGCCGCCCGCGAGCGGACCGGGCTCGACGAGTCCGTCGTCACCGGCGAGGGGCTGGTGCGGGGGCGGCGGGTCGCGGTGGTGGCCTGTGAGTTCCGGTTCCTGGGCGGGTCCATCGGCGTGGCCGCGGGGGAGCGGCTCGTCCGCGCCGTGGAGCGCGCCACCGAGGAGCGGTTGCCCCTGCTCGCGGCCCCCGCCTCCGGCGGGACCCGGATGCAGGAGGGCACCATCGCCTTCCTCCAGATGGTCAAGGTGGCCGCCGCCATCACCGACCACAAGGCCGCCGGGCTGCCCTATCTGGTCTACCTCCGTCACCCCACCACCGGCGGGGTGCTCGCCTCCTGGGGTTCGCTCGGCCATGTCACCGCCGCCGAGCCCGGCGCCCTCATCGGCTTCCTCGGCCCCCGCGTGCACGAGGCCCTCTACGGTGAGGAGTTCCCCTCCGGCGTCCAGGTGGCCGAGAACCTGCTCGCCCATGGGCTCGTCGATGCCGTGTTGCCTCCCGGCATGCTGAGTGAGCGGGTCGCCACCGCCCTGGCGGTGCTTTGCAAGGACGGGGCGGCCCCGTCCTCCGGTGACCGGCTGCCCGCTTCCCCCTCCGGCCCCGTCCCCTCTGCCGAGGAGTCCATTCGCGCCTCCCGGCGCCCCGGGCGCCCCGGCGTGCGCGAGCTCCTCGCCGCGTGCGCCACCGACATCACGCCCCTCAGCGGCACCGGCGCCGGCGAGCGCGACCCCGGGTTGCTCCTCGCCCTCGCGCACGTCGCCGGTACGCCCTGCGTCGTCCTCGCCCACGACCGCGGAAGCAGCCCCTCCGCGCACGGTCAGGCGCTCGGGCCCGCCGGCCTGCGCGCCGCCCGGCGCGGGATGCGGATCGCCGCGGAACTCGATCTTCCGCTGCTGACCGTCGTCGACACCGCCGGTGCCGCGCTCTCCCGCGAGGCGGAGGAGGGCGGCCTCGCCGGGGAGATCGCGCGCTGCCTCGCCGACCTGGTCAACCTGCCCGCCCCCACCCTCTGCCTGCTGCTCGGCCAGGGCGCCGGGGGAGCGGCCCTCGCCCTGCTGCCGGCCGACCGCGTGGTGGCCGCACGGCACGCCTGGCTCTCGCCGCTGCCGCCCGAGGGCGCCTCCGCCATCCTGCACCGCACCACCGACCGCGCCTACGAGGTGGCCGGGCGGCAGGGGGTGCGCTCCGCCGACCTCTTGGCGAACGGGATCGTGGACCGCATCGTGGAGGAGGGTCCGGACTTCCTTGCGAACCTCGGTCGCGTGCTCGGTGCGGAGCTGGCCGCTCTCCGGTCGCGCGACCGGGACGAGCGGCGCGCGTCGCGTCGTGCGCGCTACCGGCGGCTCGGGACCTCCGCGGCGTCCTCCACGGCGTTCCCTCCCTCGTAGCAGCAGTACGGAGTACGCCGCGCCGGGCCCCCGCCCCACCAGGACGGAGCCCCGGCGCGGCGCACCCCACGGCGACGCAGCGCCGGCCCGCCACACCCGTCACCTGCCGAAAGGTGTCACCGTGCGGCTGTCCCTCCTCGCCCTCAACCCCACCGACTCCGTCACCGAGGGGTTCCTGCCCGCCGCCGCCCGCCTCGGGCTCGACGTCACCCTCCTCACCGACCAGCCCGACGCCCACCGCCGCGCCTACGCGCACACCACCGCGGACCTGCCCCGCCTCACCCTCGTGCCCTGCGACGTCCGCGACTTCCGCGAGGTCGTCGGGCGTCTCACCGCCCTCGCCGCCGCCCTCGGGCCGACCGGTGCTGTCTTCACCAACAGCGACCACCTCCAGACCCAGGCCGCCCTCGCCGCCGACTACCTCGGCCTCCCCGGCAAGGACTGGCGCGCCGCCCTCCGCGTCAAGAACAAGGCCCTGTTCCGGCAGGCCCTGACCGGACCGGACCGGGTCCTCGCCGTCGAAATCCTCCCCGGCGACGCCCCGGACGCCGTGCTCCGCGCCCTCGCCCCCCTCCCCTTCCCCGCCGTCCTCAAGCCCCGCGAGGGCGTCGCCAGCGAGGACGTCGTCCTCGTCACCGGGCCCCGCGAACTCCTCGCCCGCCGCGAAGAGATCCTCGCCCGCCGCCCCGGCGCCGCCCTCGTCGCCGAGGAGTACCTCGACGGCCCCCTGCACACCCTCGAAACCCTCGGCGACGGCCACACCCTGCACGTTCTCGCTGCCTTCCGCACCCGCCTCTCCCCACCGCCGCACTTCGTCGAGGAACGCCTCGACCTCCTCCCCGCCCCGCCCCGCCCGCACACCGGGCACGTCCTGGACCTGCTGCGCGCCCTCGGCGTGGGCTTCGGCGTCTGCCACACCGAGTACGTCGTCCAGGCCGGCCGTGCCCGCCTCGTCGAGGTCAACTACCGCGCCATCGGCGACCAGTGCGACCTCGCCCTGGCCGAAACCCTGCGCATCCCCCTCTTCGAGCACGTGCTGCGCACCCACCTCGGGGAGCCGCTTCCGGCCGAACTCGGTGCGCGCGCGGACGGCCGGGTACGTATCGAGTACGTGTGCGCCCGGCGCGCCGGCACCCTCGTGGCCGCGCCCGGCGCGAGCGACACCGAGCGCGACGGCGTCCGGCTGGTCTACCGGCCGCTGCGCGCGCCCGGCGAGGAACACCCGTACCACCGCACCAACCGCGACTACCTCGGGGTGGTGCGGGCGACCGGTACCGACCAGGACCGGATCGACCGGGCCGTGGCGGACTTCCTGGCTTCCCGGCGATGGGAGATCGTCTGATGAGCACCGCGGCGACGTCCGCGACCGCGCCCGGCGCGGCCGCACCCGGCGCGACGACACCCCCGGCACCGCTGTCCCTCGTGCCCCCACCCGTCACCCCGCCCCCCGACCCCGTCGAGGACGCCCTCGTCCTCCGCGTCCTCAGCACCCTCCTGCGCGAGGACGCCCACGGCCTGCGCACCCGGGCGGCAGGCACCGAGCGGCGCCCCGACGGCGACTGGCTGCGCCTGCCCGTCCCGGGCGAGGCGCTGCTCATGCCCGTGGCGCCCGACGGGTTCCAGTGCGCGATACGGGCCCGCGAGCCCCTGCTGCTCGCCCCCGGCGGACCGGTGCGCGGTCTGCTGCCGGTCCTGGACCGGCTACGGGCGGCGGCACCGCCCGAGGACCGCGCCGGCCACGACGCCTTCGTCACCGAGTGCCGCGAGGCGCTGGCCACGGCCCGGCTGCACGACCGCGCGCGGACGGCGGTCACCGCGCGCCTCGCCGCGACGTACGGGCCCTCGGCCGCCACTTGGACCGGGCCGCGCGCCGCACTCGCCCACGACACCCTCGCCGCCTTCCGCGACCACCCCCTCTACCCCACCGGCCGTGCCCGCGCCGGCCTCACCGAGGAACAACTCCGCAAGCACGCCCCCGAGTTCCACCCCACCTTCGCGCTGCGCTGGCTCGCCCTGCCCCGCGAGGCCGTCACCGGCACCACCACCGGGCTGCCGCCCTGGTGGCCCTCGCCCGCCGCGCTCGGCCTGGACGGGCTCGACGGCACCCACCTCGCCCTGCCCGTGCACCCCCTCACCGCCGGCGACGGCCGGCTCGGCGAGGCCCTGCGCAGCACCGGACTGCTGCCGTCCGCCGTGCTCGCCGCGCGGCCCCGGCTGGAGGTCGTCCCCACCCTCTCCATGCGGACCGTCGCCGTCGCCGCAGACCCCGCCGTCCACCTCAAACTGCCGCTGGCCACCGCCACCCTGGGCCGGCGCAACCGGCGCACGATCAAACCCGGCACCCTGGAGGACGGCGCAGCCGTCCAGCGCCTGCTGGAGACGGTCCTCGCCCGCGAGCCGCGGTTCGCCGGGCGGGTGCTCCTCGCCGACGAGCAGACCCACCTCGGCGCAGGCCACGAACTCCTCGCCGCCCTCGTCCGCCGCCTCCCCGGCGGGCTGCACGGCGCGCACGTCGTGACCGTCGCCGCGCTGCCGGCCCGCGCGCCCGACGGCCGGACGGTCGCCGACGCGCTCGCCGACCGCTACTACGGCGGCTCCCTCGACGCGTTCCTCGACGCCTACTTCACCCTCCTCCTCGACTGGCACGTCACGCTCTTCTCGTACGGCGTGGCCCTGGAGTCGCACCAGCAGAACACCTCCGTCGTCCTCGACGAGGCCGGCGGCCGGACCCGGCTGCGGCTGCTGCTGAAGGACAACGACGGGCCGCGCGTCCACGGCGGCCGGCTCGCGGACCGCCTGGGCGGCGACACGGCCGCCGCGCTGTCCGGCTTCGACGACCGGCGCATCCTGGCCGGCGGCGACGGGCCGGTCGCCGACGTCTTCACCACCATCACCGTCCACCTGTGCGCCGCCGCCCTCGCCCTCGGCCTGGCCCGGCCGGGCCCCGGCGGCCCGGAGCACCGGCTGCGGCAGCTCCGCGACCGCCTGACGGAGGCCGTCGGACGGCTCCCGGCAGACACCGGCAAGGACGCTGCGGCCGTGCTGCGCACCCGCGTCCTGGACGCCCCCCGGCTCCCCGTGAAGGCGATGGTCACGGCCGGCACCCTCCTCGGCAAGGAGCGCTCGGGCGCCGCCGACATCAACAAGCACTACGTCCACGGCCCCAACTACCTGCGCCGGGCCGGTCGGTGACCACGCCGCGCCCCCGCTCCGGCCGGTCCCGCAGGCCCCGCAGGTTTCGCAGTTCCTGCCCGCCCTCCTCCGCCGGAGCCGCCGACATGACGTCCGCACCCCCAGCCCCCGCGACCGTGCCCGCCGCCGGCCGGCTGCCCACCGCCGGCGAGGTCGTGGCCCACACCCTCCTCAACTGCCTGCTGCGCGAGGTGTCCGGCCCCGAGCACCACACCGCCGTCGCCGACGGCCACCTGCTGCTGCGGCTGCCCCGCAGCGGCGTCGTGCTCCGCGTCCGGCTGCGCCGCACCTCCCTCATCGGCGCGCACCGCTTCACCGGTCCCGTCGCCGAGCAGCAGGGCGACGGCGGGTGGGCCACGCTGCCCTGGGAGCGGCTGGCCGCCCGCATCCACCGCGAGCTGGAGCTGCGCACGGGCGTGCGCAACGACGAGTTCCTCGGCCAGGTCGCGGCCGGCCACGCCGGCATCGCCGCCTCCCTCGCCGCCCGCCCCGACGCCGGAGGGGACCCCCTGCACCCCCTGGCCCCCCTGGAACCCCTGGATTACGTCGCCTCCGAGCAGTCGCTCCTCTTCGGCCACCGCTTCCACCCCACCCCCAAGGCCCGCACCGGCGCCCCCGAGGACTGGGCCCGGTACGCCCCCGAGGCCCGCGCCCGCTTCCCCCTCCGCCACCTCGCCGTACGCCACCGCCACGTACGCGAGGAAGCCGTCACCCCCGCCGCCCTGGCCGTCCTCGACCGGCAGGGCACCGTGCCCGCCGGCCACGTCCTGCTGCCCGTCCACCCCTGGCAGTACGCGATGCTGGCCGGTCACCCGGCCCTGCGCGCCGCCCTGGACCGCGGCGACGTGCGCGACCTGGGGGAGCGGGGCCCGGTGTTCCGGCCCACGGCCTCGGTGCGCACCCTCTACGACGGCCACACGTTCCTGAAGGTCAGCCTGAACGTCCGCATCACCAACTGCCTGCGCAAGAACGCCGAGTACGAGCTCTCCGGCGCCGTCGCCCTCACCCGCCTCCTCGAACCCGTCGCCCGCGAGCTGGCCGCGCGCTTCCCCGGCGCCGCCCTGCTGCGCGAACCCGCCTACCGCACGCTCGACGTGGGCTGCCGCGACCTGGCCGAGGGCTTCGGCGTCATCGTCCGCGAGGGCCTCGACGCCCGCCTCGCGCCGGGCCTGACCGCCCTGCTCGCCGCGGCCGTCGCCGACGAGTACCCCACCGGGCCCGCGCAGGCCGGCCGGCTCCTGGCCCGGGCCGGGCACGGCGGCCCGTGCGCGGCCCTGCGCTGGTGGGACGCCTACCTCGACCTGCTCGTCCCGCCGGTGCTGGCCGCCTACGTGGACCACGGCGTCGTCCTGGAGCCGCACCTGCAGAACGTCGTCGTCGGCGTCGACGCCGAGGGCATGCCCCGGCAGGTGCTGCTGCGCGACCTGGAGGGCACCAAGCTGCTGCCGTCCCGCCACGCCGCCGCCCTGGCCGCGCTCGACCCGGACGTCGCCGGCCCCCTCACGTACGACGAGCGGCGCGGCTGGGACCGCGTCGTGTACTGCCTGCTCGTCAACCACCTCGCCGAGATGCTCGCCGCCCTCGCCGACCTCCACCCCCACCTGGAGCCCCGGCTGTGGTCGGGCGTACGGCGCGTACTGGACCGGTGCGCCCGCGCGCACGGCGACCCGCCGGCGCTGCGCGCCCTCGTCGCCGGCGCGCCCCTGCCCGCCAAGGCCAACCTGCTCACGCGCTGGGAGCGCAAGGCCGACCGGCACGCCGGGTACGTGCGCATAGGCTCGCCCCTGGCCTCCGCGCTGCCCCCGCCCTGCCCGCCCTCCGCCGTACGCCCCTGAGCCCGGAGGCCCGTTGTGATCACCCCGCGCGCCGCCGCCCACGCCACCGCGCTGCCGCCCGCCCGGCTGCCCGCGTACGTCCACGACCTGGACGCCCTCGACACGCACGCGCGTGCCGTCCGCGCCGCCCTGCCGCCCGCCGTGGAGCTGTACTACGCGACCAAGGCCAACCCGGCCCCGGAGCTGCTGGCCGTGCTTGCGCCGCACGTCACCGGGTTCGAGGTCGCGTCCGGCGGCGAACTCGCCCACGTCCGCCGTACGGTGCCCGGCCGGCCGGTGGCGTTCGGCGGCCCCGGCAAGACGGAGGACGAACTGCGCCTCGCCCTCGCCCTGGGCGCCGAGCGCCTGCACGTGGAGAGCCCGCACGAGCTGCGGCTGCTCACCGCCCTGGCCCGCGACCACCCCGCCGGCCCCGCCGGCCGGCCCGTGGACGTACTCCTCCGCGTCAACCTCCCCCTGACCGACGGGGAACGCGGCGGCGCAGCCCTGACGATGGGCGGCCGGCCCGGCCCGTTCGGCCTCGACCCGCGCGACGCCGAGGACTGCCTGCGGCTGCTGCGCGCGCCGCTGCGGCTGCGCGGCGTCCACGCCCACCTCGCCAGCGGCCTGGGCGCCGCCGCCCAGCTGGCCGTGGCGCGCCGGGTCACGGCGTGGGCGCGGGACCTGGCCGGCCGGCACGCGCTCCCCGGCCCGCTGGAGGTGAACCTGGGCGGCGGCATGGCCGTCGACTACACCCGGCCGCAGGAGCGGTTCGACTGGGCCGCCTACGGCAAGGGGGTGGCGGACCTGGCGGCCCGCCACCCCGGCACGGTGCTGCGCATCGAGCCCGGCAGGTCGCTGACGGCCTACTGCGGCTGGTACGTCACCGAGGTCCTCGACGTCAAGCACAGCCACGGCCACGCCTTCGCCGTCCTGCGCGGCGGTACGCACCACCTGCGCACCCCGGTGGCCAAGGGCCACGACCAGCCGTTCACGGTGCTGCCCGTGGCCGGCTGGGAGCGGCCCTGGCCGCGGCCCGCCGCGCGGGACGAACCGGTGACCCTGTGCGGGCAGCTGTGCACGCCCAAGGACGTCCTGGCCCGGGACGTGCCGGTGGCGGAGCTGCGGGCGGGGGACCGGGTGGCCTTCGCGCTGGCCGGCGCGTACGCCTGGAACATCTCGCACCACGGCTTCCTGATGCACCCCGCGCCCACCTTCCACTTCCTGCCGAGGGCGGCCCGGACGGCCCGGACGCCGCGGACGGCCTGAAACCGCCCTGCGCATCGGCCTCCGACGAGATTGGATGGTGCATGCACCTATTTCGGCATCCCGTCGAGAGGACACCCCGGCATGTGCGGCATCACCGGATGGATCGCCTACGACCAGGACCTCACCGCCCCCACCGCCCTGCCCGTGCTGGAGGCCATGACCCGCACCATGGAGTGCCGCGGCCCCGACGCCGGCGGCGTCTGGCGCGACACCCACGCCGCGCTGGGCCACCGCCGGCTCGCCGTCATCGACATCGAGGGCGGCCGGCAGCCCATGCTCGCCGAGGACGAGCACGACGGCCGCACCCGCCTCGCCCTCACCTACAGCGGCGAGGTCTACAACTACCGCGAGCTGCGTGCCGAGCTCCGCTCCCTGGGCCACACCTTCCGCACCGACAGCGACACCGAGGTCGTCCTGCGCGCCTACCTCGCCTGGGGCGACTCCTTCACCGAACGCCTCAACGGCATGTACGCCTTCGCCCTGTGGGACCCGCGCACCGAGGAACTCCTCCTCGTCCGCGACCGCATGGGCATCAAACCGCTCTACTACCACCCCACCCCGGACGGCATCCTCTTCGGATCCGAACCCAAGGCCATCCTCGCCCACCCCGCCGTACGGCCCGCCGTCGACCTGGAGGGCATGGCCGAACTGCTCGCCTTCACCAAGACGCCCGGCCACGCCGTCTACCGCGGCATGCGCGAACTGCGCCCCGGCCACACCCTGCGGCTCGGCCGCGCCGGCAGCATCGTGCGCCCCTACTGGCGACTGGAGTCGTACGAGCACACCGACGACACACCGGCCACCGTCCGGCACGTCCGCGAGCTGCTGGAGGACATCGTCGGCCGCCAGCTCGTCGCCGACGTCCCCCTGTGCACCCTGCTCTCCGGCGGCCTCGACTCCTCCGCCATCACCGCCCTCGCCGCCAAGGGCCTCGGCGAGGCCGGCCGCGGCCCGGTGCGCTCCTTCTCCGTCGACTTCACCGGCCACACCGAACACTTCCGGCCCGACCGCCTCCGCCCCACCCCCGACGGCCCCTACGCCCACGCACTCGCCGAGCACGTCGGCTCCGACCACCGCGACATCGTGCTCGACACCGCCGACCTCATGGACCCCGCCCATCGCGCCGCCGTCATCACCGCACGCGACCTGCCCTACGCCGGCTTCGGCGACGGCGACGTCTCCCTCCTCCTGCTCTTCCGCGCCATCCGCGCCCGCTCCACCGTCGCCCTCTCCGGCGAGTCCGCCGACGAGGTCTTCGGCGGCTACCGCTGGTTCCACGACCCCGCCGCCGTCGCCGCCGACACCTTCCCCTGGAGCGCCGACGACGTCGCCGACAGCTTCTCCGGTGCCGGCAGCGGCAGCCGCCTCGCCCTCCTCGCCCCCGGCCTCCTCACCAAGCTCGACCTCCCCGGCTACCAGCGCGCCCGCTACCACGAGGCGCTCGCCGAAGTGCCCCACCTGCCCGGCGAGACCGGCCACCAGAAGCGCATGCGCGAGATCAGCCACCTCCACCTCACCCGGTTCGTGCAGATGCTGCTCGACCGCAAGGACCGCGCCAGCATGGCCACCGGCCTGGAGGTGCGCGTGCCCTTCTGCGACCACCGCCTCGTCACGTACGTCTTCAACACGCCCTGGGCCATGAAGACCTTCGACGGACGCGAGAAGTCCCTCCTCCGCGCCGCCGTCCGCGACCTGCTGCCCGCCTCCGTCGCCGACCGCGTCAAGAGCCCGTACCCCAGCACCCAGGACCCCCGCTACGCCACCGCGCTCCGCGCCGGGCTCCGCGACGTCATGGCCGACCCCGACGCCCCGGTCCGCCCCCTGCTGGACCACGACGCCGTACGGGAGGCCCTCGCCGACGGGGCCGGCGACTCCTTCCGCGCCGCCACCGAGGCCGTCCTCGGCCTCGACATGTGGCTGAGGAGCCACGGCACCGCCCTGGAGCTGTAGGCCCCCGGCCGCCTGCGGGCACGGCGGTGACGCGTGGAGCACAATGGACCCCGTCCGCAGCCCCCAGCCAGGAGTCCCCGCCGTGGCCTTGCAGATCAGCGTCGACCCCGACGCCCCGGAACCGCCCTACGAGCAGATCCGCGCCGGTATCGCCGAGCGCGCCCGCTCCGGCGCGCTCCCGGTGGGCTACAAACTGCCGACCGTACGCGGCTTCGCCGAGGAACTGGGCCTGGCCGCCAACACCGTGGCCAAGGCCTACCGCGCCCTGGAGGCCGACGGCGTCATCGAGACCCGCGGCCGCAACGGCACCTTCGTGGCCGCCCCCGGCGACACCGCCGCCCGCGAGGCCGCGGCCGCCGCCCGCGCCTTCGCCGAGCGCGCCCGCCGCCTCGGCCTCGACCGGGACACGGCCCTCGGCGCCGTCCAGGACGCCCTGCGGGCCGTCTACGGCGACTGAAGGCGCCCCGGGGCCGACCCAGGGCCACCGGGAGCCACTCCAGGGCACGGAGAGCGGCGAAGCCGCCGCACTCCGTTTCCGCCCCGGTTACCCTTGCCATGATGGGACGTCATGGGGGGAGTCGGACGTTGCCGAACCGGGGGCGGGGACGACCACGGGCACCGCGCCGGCGGCCCACCGCCCTGCTCGTGGGCGCCGTCCTCGCCCTGGCCGCGCTGGCCGCGGCCGGCGTGCTGACCCTGCACACCGGCGGGGGCGGCGGCACCGCCCGCGCCCCCGACGCCCGCGCCGCCCGGGTCGGCTGGGGCTTCACCCACACCCAGTACAGCGCCGACCTCGGCCAGGACGCCGCCGTCGGCACGGCGGCACGCACCCTGTCCGCCACCCCCCTCGCACAGAACCAGCACATCATGGGCTGGGGCGCCGACAACCCCGAACCCCGGCGCGGCAAGTACAACTTCGCCGACCTCGACCGGCGCGTGGCCCTCATGCGGAAGACCGGCTCGACCCCCGTCCTCACCCTGTGCTGCGCCCCCGACTGGATGAAGGGCGGCGGCGAACGCACCGACTGGTCCCGCAAGTCGCTGGAGAAGGCGCCCGACCGCGCCCACTACCGCGACTTCGCCCGGCTCGCCGGCGCCGTCGCCGCCCGCTACCCCGACGTGCGCCACTTCATCGTGTGGAACGAACTCAAGGGGTTCTACGACGAGTCGAGGAACCGCTGGGACTACGAGGGCTACACCGAGCTGTACAACCTCGTCTACCGCGCCGTGAAGAAACGCAACCCGCAGGCCCTGGTCGGCGGCCCGTACGTGGTCATGGACAGCGAGGCCCCCGGCACCGGCTCGTACGCCTCCCGCCTCAGCGGCCCCTGGGGCGCCGTCGACCAGCGCGCCCTCGACGTCCTGGAGTACTGGGACGCGCACAAGGAGGGCGCCGACTTCGTCGTCGTCGACGGCGCCAGCTACACCCGCACCGGCAGCCGGCCCGTCCCCGACGAGTTCACCGCCACCCGCAAGTTCGCCGACGTCACCGAGTGGCTGACGCGCACCACCGGACTGCCCGTCTGGTGGGCCGAGTGGTACGTCGAACCCGCCGACGAGCACGACGCCCGCAAGACCTGGACCGAGCCGCACCGCGTCGCCGTCCAGGCCGCCGCCATGATGCAGCTGGCCCGCTCCGGCGCCGCCGGCGCCTTCTACTGGAACCCCGAGGAACAGGGCGCCGACTGTCCCGGATGCCTCTGGCGCAGCACCGAACTGGCCGACGGCGGCAGCCCCTTGCCCATGCTCGACCTGCTGACCCGGTTCGCGCGCGCCTTCCCGCCCGGCACGGCCTACCGCGACGCCGACGTCTCCGGCAAGGACGCCGACCGGGTACGCGTGCTCGCCGCCGGCAGCACGGCGCTGGCCGTCAACACGCAGGACCGCCCCGTCACCGCCCAGGTGGACGGCCGGGCCCTGGACCTGGGGGCCTGGGAAGTCCGCTGGCTCTGACCGATTCCCCGCCCCCGCCGGTGGCAACACTTCCCTCGGTCCGACCGACGGAAAGGGAGACCGCGATGGACGGCAACACCGGCCAGGCCCTGGTCATCGTCGACGCCGACGGCAACTACTACGTGCTGCCCCGCGAGGTGGTCCAGACGGCCAAGGCCGACCCGGCGTCCCGCGCCGCCATCGAGCAGCACCTCGACGGGCACGACCCCGTACCGCTCGCGGGCGGCTACTCCTTCGCCGGAGTGCTGCGGCTGCCGCCCGGCAGCGAACTCGCCCACTACTCGCCCGAACCCTGCTGGCCCGTCGCCACCACCGGCTGACGCGCCGCACGACCCATGACCGGCGCCCCCGGCACCACCCCGTTGCTGCACCGCACCGCCGTCACACCCGCCGAACGACGGGACTGGGCGGCCCACGGCCACGTCGCGCTGCCCGGCCTGTGGGGCCCCGGCCTCGCCCGCGACCTGGCCGCCGAATGCCGGGCCCGGCACGCCGCCGCCGGCGTCCCCCGCGGCGGCCCCCGCACCCCCGTCTCCGCCCGCCGCGCCCCGCGCCGCGCCACCCCCGCCGCCGGCGGGCCGCTGCTGGCCCGCATCCACCTGGAGCTGACCGGCCCCGCCCGCGCCCTGACCGGCCGCCTCCTCGTGCCCACCTTCGCCGCCTACGGCTACTACGAGCACGACGACGAGGTGTTCCTGCACATCGACACCGAGCTGTGCGAACTCACCCTGCTCACCACCGCGGCCGGCCGCGTCGGCCCCCTCCACCTCCACCCCGGCCTGACCGGCGCCTCCATGGCCGAACTGGGCGCGCTGGAGAGCGACCCCGCCTGGGACCGCGCCGGCGGCACCCCCGTGACGTACCCGGCGACCGGGGTCACCGCGCTCGACGGCCGCCGCCTGCCGCACCACCGGCCCGGCCGCCCCACAGGGGAACTGAGCGCGGTGGCCGCCTTCTGCTACCGCTCCCTCTTCTGACCCCGCCGCTGCCGTTGCCGGACTACGCCATCGTGGCCAGCCGCCACACCAGCGCCCCCAGCACCAGCGCCAGCAGCGGCATCGCGAACCAGAACGACATCTGGAGCCACCGCAGCTGCCGCACCCCCGGCCGCACCCCGACCCGCACCAGTTCCCGGACCGTCAGCAGCACCACCAGCACCGCCGCCGCCAGGCCACCGGCCACCGACACCGGCGTCCACGTCACCCGCGGCCCGGCCGGCCCCGGCCGCGGCTCCGCCGCCTGCCCCGCCGGCGGCTCCCGCAGCACGTACAGGGCGGCGTCGCCGTTGCCCAGCACCCGGCGCAGGTCGGACCGGGCGTCGAGCGCGGCCCGCAGCCGCTGCTCCCAGCCGGGCGCGTACCCGGCGCTCAGCTCCAGGTACTCGGCCTGGCCCCGGCCGACGACCAGGTAGCCGTTGGGCCCGGCCTTCCGCAACGCGTCGACCAGCCCGGAGACCCGGCCGGGGTCGCGGGGGGCCGGCGTGGGCTCGTACAGCACCCGTTCCATGTCACGCGCGCCCCAGGGCAGGGCGGGGGTGACGTCCGTGCGCGGGTCCTTGCTCAGCCACAGCAGGCGGGCGGTGGGGCGGTCGTGCCGGTAGACGTAGTCCATGGCCGCGACCTCGCCGCGGCGCACCTGCTCGAACGGCTCGTTGCCCCAGCGCGCCACGAGGAACCCCATGAGCAGCACCAGCCCGGCGAGCAGCGCCGCACCCGTGGCGCGCCGGAGCGGCCGCCGGCCGGTCTCCGGCTTGGGGAACAGGGCCAGCGCCGCCAGGGCGCAGGCGCCGGGCAGGGCGAAGAGGAAGACGCGCAGGGCCACTTCGCCGCCGTAGGACTGCATGCCGAAGGCGAGGAACGGCACGCAGGCGAGGACAGTCAGGGTGACGTCGTGCAGCCCGGCGCGGCGCCGCCGCCACCAGCCGAGCGCCGCCAGGCCCAGCACCCCGGCGGCCAGGGCGACGCGGACGTACAGCACGGCCTTGTGCGTGGCGCTGCCGCCCTCGATACGGCCGGAGACGGACGAGGAGACGTTGCCGCCCAGGGAGCCGAGGCCGCCGAAGAGGTCGTCGAAGTGGCCCGACCAGTACGGTTCGGCCAGGAAGCCCACCCACACCGCGAGCACCACGCAGCACAGCAGCGGCAGCCCGGTGGGCGTCAGCCGCCGGTCCAGGACGAGCGCGGTGAGCACCCCCAGCATGACGAACGGCGTCAGCTGGTGGCCGGCCACGGACGCGGTGAACAGGGCGATCAGCAGGCCCATGAGGACGGCGGCGGTGCCCCGGCCCACCGGGGCCACTTCCCGCTCGCCCGGCATCAGCCGCCCGGACAGCGGGCGCGGCCAGCGGAACCACATCAGCAGCACGGCCACGAACAGCACGTAGAAGAGGTAGTTGAGCGACTGCGGCGAGAAGTAGTCCTGCCCCACCCAGCCGCACAGCACGAACAGCCAGGCCGCCGTCCACCGGGCCCGCCGGCCGGCCCGGACCGTGCGCAGCAGCAGCCACAGCGGCGCCAGGCACAGCAGCTGCATCACCACCGGCCACCAGCGCAGCACCCCGGTCAGGTCGTCCGCCCCGCAGGCCCGCGCCACGAACGCGGCCAGCGCGAAGAACCCGGGCCAGCTCCAGCGGGCGTCCAGGTCGGGGGCGGCCACACCGGTGCGGGCGATGTAGTCGAGGAAGCCCAGGTGCTGCCAGGCGGTGGCGAACCGCGGCCGGTCCTCCAGGACGGCCGGCAGGGCGTGCAGCGAGACCACCGTGGCCAGCAGGACCGCCGGCAGCAGCCACCGCCCCGGGCGCGGCAGCCACAGGGCCGCGGCGAAGCTCGCCACCAGCAGCCCGGCGCCCAGCAGCGTGGCCACCGGGAGGACGGACACCAGCCCGAAGCCGCCCATGTCGTCCAGCGCCACCGTGCCGACGGCGCCCAGCGGCAGCCAGTACAGCGCGAGCGCCGCCGCCAGCAGCCCCCAGACCGCCGCCTCGGGGGTGCGCCACCACGGGCGGGCGGCGGACCGCGGCCGGCCGGCCGCCGGCGGCCCCGGCACCGGGCGCACGTCGGGGCGCCGCTCGGGGTGGTCGAGGTCCACCCGGACGCCCAGCGGCAGCGTGTCCGGATCGAGGGCCGGGCGCAGCGCCCAGCGGCCGAACAGGCCGCGCCGGGCCGGCCCGGCGGGCCCGCCGTCGCCCCGGTCGCCGTGCACCGCCAGGTCCGCCAGGTCGCCGTCGGGCGGGGTGTTCTCGGCGGCCGTGGACACCGGCCGGGCGGCGGGCGCGGGACGGGCGGCCGGCGCGGGGCGGGGGGCCGCCTTCAGCACGCCGCGCAGTTTCACCGCGGCGATGCCGGTGATGACCGTCAGGCTGCTGATCTCCGCCACGCCCGCGCCCGTCAGCCCCATGCGCGGCAGCAGCACCAGCGTCAGGCCCAGCACCAGGACGCACAGCCCGCCCTGGAGCCAGGCCAGCCCGGCCGTGCGGCTCTGTGCCCGCAGCGTCGCGAAGTAGACCTCCATCACCACCCGCAGCGCCGCCCCCACGGCGAACCAGCGCAGCAGCGGCGTGGCCTGGTGCGCGTAGCCCGGCCCGAACACGCCCAGCACGTACGGGGCGAGGAGGAACATCAGCACGCAGACCGGCACCATGATGCGGGCCATCCGGCGCAGCGCCGCACGGCAGTTCTCCGCCAGGCAGGCCGGGTCGTGGGAGCCCTCGACGGTCAGCGACGCGCCCATGTTGACCGCCAGCAGGTTGACCGTGCCGGCGATGGTGGAGGTGATGTAGAAGTAGGCGTTGTCGGCCGGGCTGACCTGGGCGGCCACGATCACCGGCACCAGGTAGACCACGGCCAGCGAGAACAGGGAGCCGGTGCAGTCGCCGGCCAGGAACCGGCCGATCTCCCGGTACGAGGCGGGCCGCGCGGTCTTCTCCGTACGGAGGGTGTGCGCGGGCACCAGGCGGCGGAACACCAGCCAGCCCAGCGGCAGCACCGACACGGCGATCGACACCACCCACGACACGTACACGCCCGTCAGGGGCAGCACCCCGGCCAGCCCCACCAACAGGGCCAGCTTCACGGCGGAGAACGCCGTGTTGCCCACGGGCACCCACACGGCGCTGCGCAGCCCGGTGAGCACCCCGTCCTGGAGCGTCAGCAGCGACCAGGCGACCACGGACGCCACGAACGCCGGCCCCGGCAGCCAGCCGTGCAGGAAGTGGTACGAGGGCCCCCACAGGTCCAGCGTGAGCAGGAACCCCCCGGCGGCGACCGCCACCAGCACGGAGCTGCCGGCGTACGTCCGCAGCACCAGCGCGCGCGTGGTGCGCCCGGCGACGGGGATGAAGCGGGCCAGCGCGCCGGTGAGGGTGACGGCGGTGATCCCGGCGAGCAGCTTCATCGCGGCGATGGCCGCCGACCCCTGGCCGACCGCGTCCTCCGTGTAGTGCCGGGCGGCGGCCAGCCAGTACCCCAGGCCGAGAACGGCGCTGACGCCCGTGTTGAGCATCAGCGCGTAGGCGTTGCGGAAGAGCGGGCTGCCGCCCCTGCCCCGGCCCGGGAGCCGCAGCCGGCGCGCGGGGGGCGCCGCCGCTTGCTCCTCGGCCCGGGTGGAGGTGTCAGACACAGGCTTCGATCGCTTTCGTCAGGGCGCGGCGGCTTCTGCGGACGACGGCGTACCCCTTCGTCAGGGCCCGGTCCCGGGCGAAGAGCCGGCCGAGCGCGCGGCCCTCGACGAGCCGTGCGAACTCGGCGTCCGTCGTGGAGCGGCGCACCGTCACCCGACGCAGGGCGTGGGGCCCCTGGCGGCGGGCGGCCAGCGCGTTGCCCACGGCGAGCGACACCCCGAACCCGGCCGCGCGCACCGTATCGCGCACCCGGCGGCTGGAGTAGCCGTACGGGTAGGCGAACGACACGGGTGGGTGACCCAGCTCGTCCGTCAGCAGGTCGCGGCAGTGCTCCACCTCGAAGCGCAGCCGGCCGGTGGTGAGCTGGTCGAGCTGGGGGTGGGTGTGGCTGTGCCCGCCGATCTCCCAGCCGGCCGCGGCCAGCTCCCGCAGCTGCCCCCAGTCGAGCATCAGGTCGAGGGCGCCGGGGGTCTCATGCGCGCCGCGCAGCCAGCCGGTGGAGGCGAACAGCGTGGCGGTGAAGCCGTGCCCGGCGAGCACGGGGAGGGCGTGCCGGTGCACGCCCTCGTAGCCGTCGTCGAAGGTGATGAGCACCGGTCTGGGGGGCAGCGGACGGCCGCCGCGCCAGGCGGCGGCCAGCTGGGCGGTGGTCAGGGGGGTGAAGCCGCGGTCGGCGAGGAGCGCCATCTGCCCGGCGAAGGCGCCGGGGGAGACCGACAGGCCGTACGTCGCGCGGGCGGGGGAGTGGGCCACCGCGTGGTACATCAGCACCGGCAGCCCGTCCCCCGCTCCTGGCGTCGCTCTCACGCCGCCACTCCTTCCCCCGCGGCCGCGGCCGCGGGTGGTGCGGTGGGGGTGGCCACGGCGAACCGGCCGCCGCCGCGCCGGGCGCGCAGGGTGCCCAGGGCGTAGCCGCCGGCCGCCGCGGCGACGCCGGCCACGATGGCGCCGGCCCGGCCGGCGCCCCCGGGCCGGCGCAGCACCGCGTCCCGCAGCCCGCGGGCGACCCCGGCGGGGAGCACGCGCGTGGTGTAGCGGCGCTCGCTCTCCAGGCCGGCGCGCGCCCCCACGCTGTGCGCCACCAGGGCCTTCGAGACGCCCTCGGCGTACGCCCGGGTGCGGAAGTAGCGGAACTGCTCGCGGCCCGGGGGCACCCGGTGGTGGATGACGGAGCGGTCGTCGATGAGGAGCACGGCGTCCGGCAGGGCCTTCGTCAGCCGGATGCACAGCTCGGTCTCCTCGCCGCCCAGCGGCAGCCGCCGGCCG
The DNA here is from genome assembly GCF_014654785.1 of Streptomyces mashuensis. Taxonomy (GTDB): domain Bacteria; phylum Actinomycetota; class Actinomycetes; order Streptomycetales; family Streptomycetaceae; genus Streptomyces; species Streptomyces mashuensis. The sequence continues at coordinate 399,918 of NZ_BNBD01000003.1, read as the reverse complement.
TCGCGGCCGATGCCGCTGGCGAAGCCGCCGACGGCCTCCAGGGCCGAGCGGCGGAACGAGGCGTTGCCGCCGAGGACGTTGCGCACCCGCACGCGGCCCGGTGGCAGGCCCCGGTACGTGCAGCCGACCACCCAGTCGAACTCCTCGGGGAACCAGGCCGGGCGCCGGCGCGAGGCCCACACCGGCTGGGTGCGGCCGCCCACCGCCATCACCCGCGGGTCGGCGTAGGCCTCGGCGAAGTGCAGCAGCCAGTCCCGCTCGGCCACCGCGTCGTCGTCGAGGAAGGCCACCACCTCGCCGCAGGAGGCGGCCACGCCCGTGTTGCGCGCGGCCGACAGGCCGCGCGGCCCGGCGTTGGCCAGGACCCGGACCGGCTGGGCGCCCCCGCCGGCCCCGCCGGCGCCGTCGTCCCCGTATGCCTTGGCGAGGCGGCGGAGCAGCGCGGGGTTGTGATCGACGACGAGCAGCGTCTCCAGCGCCGGGTAGGACTGGTCGCGGACCGAGGCCACCGCGGCGAGGATGTCGTCCCAGCGGTCCTCGGTGTAGACGCAGACGACCACGGAGACGCCCGGCGGGCCGGAGCGGCCCGCCGGGGCGGAGGACGGTGGCGTCACGACACGTCCCCGTGGTTCGCGGTGGGGGCCAGGGCCAGGGCCAGGGGCCGCGGCCGCCGCCGGGAGCGGCGGGGCGTGCCCCGCTCGCTCAGGATCACCTTGAGCACCCGCAGCCCGTCGCGGACGGCGCGCAGGTTGCTGGTGCCGTGTATGCGCACGAACTCGTGGCTGGGGATCTCCTGGACCCGCAGGCCGGCCTTGACGACTCTGATGTTCATCAGCGTCTCGACCTCGAAGCCGGCGCAGTCCAGGGCGATCGCGTCGAGGCAGCGCTTCCAGAAGGCGTTGTAGCCGTAGCACAGATCCGTGTAGCGGGCGCCGAACTTGTAGTTGACCAGCGCGGTCAGGACCCGGTTGCCGAGCCGGCGGATCAGCGTCATGTCGTCCGTGCCACCGCCGTTGGCGAAGCGGGAGCCCTTGGCGAAGTCGGCCCCGCCCACCAGGGCGGAGACATAGCTGACGATCTCGGCGCCGTCCGCCGAGCCGTCCGCGTCCACCATGACGACGATCTCACCGGTGCAGGCGGCGAACCCGGTGATCAGGGCGTCCCCCTTGCCCTTGCCGCGCTGCTCGACGACCTTGACCTCCGGGTACAGGTCGCGGGCGACCCGGACGGTGTCGTCGGTGGAGTTCCCGTCGACCAGGACCACCTCGTGGATCCAGGCCGGCAGGGTCTTGAAGACGTACGGAAGGTTCTCCGCCTCGTTCATGGCGGGAATGACGACGCTGACCGGCGGCGCTATGGCGAACTGCGGAGTCACCGGCCGGTAGCGACCGGCTGTCTCCGATGTGTCGGGATCCTCTTCACCGGCCGCCGGCCGCAGGAACGCACTCATGGGTCTTCTTTCCCTCTCGGTCCGGTGGACCGCCCGCCCGGAGCGGTCCGATCGTCTGTCCGGTTCGAAAAGGGGGTACTCGTCCGGCCGGCACGGTGGCGGCCGCCGTGGGGCGGTCTCCGTGTCGGCAGGGCGAGTTGGCACGTAACACCGGTCGCGCGGCACGCGACTCGGCATGGGTGAAACGGCCGAGCGCGGCACCCCCTGCCGCGCAACCCGCCCCGGCTCCCATCGCGACGCTGCTGAAGCCCTCCCCGGTGCCGCTTGGACATGATGGGCCGATGCGGGTAGATGTACGACGGTATTGAAGCTTGAGACTGTATGGCAAGAGGTGGGGCGGAGACTCCTCCTTTGGTGTTTTTTGCGCCTCTGCACCCCCGGGGGAGCCCCCGCGCCCTTGACGGGCGCTTGTCAGCCGCCCGCGCGCAGCCGGCCCACCTGCTTGAGCAGCCGGTCGGCCGGCTCGAACAACTCCGGCCGCGACAGCACGGCGTTGCGCAGGGCCCGCACCGGGGCGCGGCGGGCCCGGTGGCCCAGGGCGACCGGGCTGTTGCGGGTCACCCAGCCCTCGAACACGCTCAGTTCGCGCGTCTTGAGGGAGTCCTTGTACTCCTTCTCGCCCCGCCCCAGGTCCAGGTAGGCCATGCCGTCGGCGGCCGCCCCGCCGGCCATCCGCAGGTGCAGCACCAGGCCGGGGGAGTACTTGGCGAACCGGGGGTCGTAGGCGGGGAACCAGCAGGCCAGCACCGTCCGGGAGCGCAGCCCGAAGTGGGCGGCCACCGGCCTGCCGCCCGCGTAGAGCACGGACAGCAGGCCGGAGCAGTCGGCCGTGCGGGTGTGGAACAACTGCTCGACCAGGTGCGCTATCCAGGGGCGCGCAAAGCGGTCCGCGCGCCCGGTTCTTCGGTACTGCGCCGACTTCCAGGAGGTCAGCGTGCGCAGCACCGCCGGGTCGCGCTCGTCGTGCACGTAGCGCACCTCGCCGGCGTCGCGCGCCAGCCGCCGCTCCTTGGCGAGCGTGGTCCGGGTGAACTTGGGCGACTGCGCGCGCAGGGCCGCCAGGTACTGGTCGAAGCCCTGGTCGACGTCGATGACGGGGGAGGGGTACGCGCTCGAGGCCGCCGCCTCGAACGGCTTCTGGCCCTCCACCAGGTGGTCGAACTCCCACAGCGACAGCCCGCACGCCTGGAGCAGCTCGCGGGCGTCCCACTGGAAGCCGGGCCGGTGCACCAGCCCCTGGGCGTCGGAGACGCCCATCCCGATGGCCCGGCCCACCCCCAGCGCGGTGCGCTGGTGGGGGAAGAAGGCCACCGGCTCCCCGTCCTCGCGGACCACCGCGATCCGTGTACCGCGCCGGCAGCGGCCGACGGCGAGGGTGAACTCCGGGGCGAGGAAGGGGTTGGCGAGCTGGGGCGAGCCGTCCGCCACCGCCCGCTCCTGCAGGGCCGACCAGGCCGCCCGGTCGGCCGCGGTGAGCTCACCGGGCCGGTACACGCTGATGTCCACGTCAGGAAGCCCGACTTCTCGCGGCGCGGCCGCGGTGCCGCCGCGCGTGGGCCAGCAGGAACGCCACGAGACTGAGGGCCGCCACGGCGGCCACCCCGCCGCGGACCGTCCAGGCGTGCAGGGCCAGCATGGTCTGGGCCACCAGCAGGTCGAGCGCGACCGCCCCGCCGGTGGCCACCACCGCGCGGCTCAGCGGGTCGAGGCCGCGCAGGGCGGCGGCCAGGGCGCACGCGGGCGCGGCCACCAGGAAGAAGAGGGTGAACGGCGCGCGCACGGGTGAACCGATGTCGAGGAGCGCCAGTGCGCCCCCCACCCCGGCGATGGCGGCCGCGGCCCCCGCGACCACGGGGAGTGAGTCCGCGGCGAGCCACCGCTCGCGCCCTCTCTCCCGCTCCCCGCCCCGGACGTCCTGCTCCACCCCGGCACCTGTCCCCTCGGTCCCCTTGGTGTGCTCGCGGCCGGCCGGATCAGTGGAGCCGGTAAAACCCTGAAACCTCTGCATTGGCGACTTTGCCCCCCGAAGCGCCGGATGCCGGGCTTCAATGTCGCGCAGTCGGCAGGACCCGTCAAGACATGACGACCGCGTGTCAGTCAACTGAACGTTGACAAAAAGACGTTGAGGACTTGCCGGGGCCGGGGCGGGCCCGAACGGCCAGGGGTCATCGAATTTTGTCATGGACACTTCCTTGAAGCGCGGCGTGTTGCTACCACAGAGGTGGCCGAAACCCTTGCTACAGGAGATTCCATGCACACACCCCCCAGATCCCGGCTCGCGGGTGCCGTCTCCGCGCTCGCCCTCGCCGCCACGTTCGCCCTCGGCGGGGCCGGCGCCGCCGCCGCCGGCGAACGCCAGGCGGCCGGCCCCTCCTACGTCGCCCTCGGCGACTCCTACTCCTCCGGCACCGGCGCCGGCAGCTACGACCCCGCCGGCGGCGACTGCAAACGCAGCTCCAAGTCCTACCCGGCCCTGTGGGCCGCGGCCCACTCCCCGTCGAAGTTCTCCTTCGCAGCGTGTTCCGGCGCCCGGACGAACGATGTCCTCAACGGCCAGCTCGGCCCCCTGAACTCCGGCACCGGCCTGGTCAGCATCAGCATCGGCGGCAACGACGCCGGCTTCGGCGACACCATGAGCACCTGCGTCCTCAACTCCGACCAGGCCTGCCTGGACCGGATCGCCACCGCCCGCACCTTCGTCAAGAACGAGCTGCCCGGCCGTCTCGACACCGTCTACAACGCCATCCGGGCCAAGGCGCCCTCCGCCAAGGTCGTCGTCCTGGGCTACCCCCGCTTCTACAAGACCGGGGTGCTCTGCGCCGGCCTGAGCGACACCAAGAGGCAGGCCATCAACGGCGCCGCCGACCTCATCGACTCCGTCATCTCCCAGCGCGCCGCCGCCCACGGCTTCGCGTACGGGAACGTCACCACCACCTTCGCCGGCCACGAACTGTGCTCGGGCAGCGCGTGGCTGCACAGCGTGACCTTCCCGGTGGACGAGTCGTACCACCCGACGGCCGCGGGCCACGCGGGTGGTTACCTGCCGGTGATGACGTCGGCCGCGAGCCGGCTGGCGGGCGTCCGTCCCTGAACGCGGCGGGCCACCGTCTCCCGGGCACGTCGGCACCCCGGGGGCGGGAGGGGGCGCGGCCGCCGGCCGCGCCCCCTCCTCCCGCAGAGCGAACCGGACGAAACTCCCGCGCCGGAGCGCGACGGAGCGTGATTTCCCCCGCCCCCGTGGCGTATTGTCCATGCCTGCGCGCGCACCGCCGAGCGGATTCCCGCCGCCTTCGTCAACAGCCTTGACGCGGTGGTGAATCCGTCACGCGAATGCGCGGGTGACGCGATGGGGCGATAGGGTTACCCTGCCTGGGCCGGGTGCCTCGTACGGGTGGGGAGTCTCATGGATCAGATAACTATGCGCAGCAGGCCGCGGGTGCCTGCCATCAACTGCGGCACGGGTGCGTCGAGTGCGCGCCTGGACCGTCACCTCGCGGTTCTCGGCGGGCCCGCCCTGCCGCAGGGCGAGGTGGAGGGCGCCGCCGTCCTGATGCGCGAGCTCACGTCGCGTGACCGGGCACGGGCCGGCGAGAGCCTCAGCCAGAGCCGTACCGCCCGGGTCTCCCTCTTCGCACCCCTCCGGCGGCTGCGCCGCTCGCTGTTCGGCAACCACGCCTGACCCGGGCCCGGCCGCCCTCTCCCCGGGGCCGGCCGGCTCCGCGCACCCGTACCCGGCCCCCGCCCCGCCCGGCACACGACGAGCACATCTGAGCGGACGGTCACCCCCCGGCGGTCAAACAGTCCTACAAAGGCTGGACACCCCCTCTTGACGGCAGGAAGATGCGCGCACATCCGGCCGTATACAGGGGGACGCCATGGACGGGATACGTGTCGCGCCGTACGCCGAGCTGACCTTCGACGCCGAGGGCGGCGTCGCCCGGGACGAACTCGACGCGCTGGTCGCCACGGTGACCGGAGCCGGCCTGACGGACCTCGTGGTCTTCGCGCACGGCTGGAACAACAACCGCTCCCTCGCCAGGAGCCTCTACGGTCGCTTCTTCGACCCCTTCCCCGAGGTCCTCGCCGCCCTCGGCGGCACCGCGCGCCTCGGCTACGCCGGGGTGATCTGGCCGTCGATGCGCTTCACCGACGAACGCCTCGCCGACCTCCCCGTCCTCCCCGACGGGCCCCGCGCCGCCGCCCCCCTGCCCGCCGGCGCCGGTCTGCCCGCCGGCACGCTCGACGCCCTCGCCGCCGTCCTCCCCGCCCACCGCGCGGCCCTCGACCGCATCGAGGTGCTGCTCTCCCGCGGCCCCGGCGACCCCACCCCCGCCGAGCTGGCCGAGTTCGCCGGGCTGGCCCGCCGGCTCGCCACCGCGCCCGGCCCGGCCGACCACGACCTGGAGCCGCCCACCGGCCCCGACCCGCTGCCCGCCGTCCTCACCGAGGACCCCCACGAGCTGTGCACCCTCTTCACCGAGGCCCTGACCACCGCGAGCGCCGCGGAAGGCGACGACGCCCTCCTCGGCGGCCTGCCCGGCACCCTCTGGCGCGGCGCCCTGGAGCTCCTGCGCCAGTGCTCGTACTGGGAGATGAAGCGGCGCGCCGGCCAGGTCGGGCAGCGCGGCCTCGGCCCCGCCCTGGGCGTGCTGGCCACCGCAGCGCCGGACCTGCGGGTGCACCTGGTGGGGCACAGCTTCGGCGCCCGGCTCATGTCGTTCGCCGTGGACGCCCTGCCGGAGCACGCGCGGGGCGTGCGCTCCCTCACGCTGCTCCAGGGCGCCTTCTCGCACTACGCGTTCACGCCGCAGCTGCCCTTCGCCACCGGCCGCGGGGGCGCGCTCCGGGGCGCGCCGGCGAAGGTGCGCGGCCCCGTGCTGTGCTGCCACTCCCGGCACGACCTGTCGCTGTCGCTCCTCTACCCGCTGGCGTCCCGCATCTCCGGCGACGACAGCACCCTGCTGGGCCTGGGCGACCGGCGCTGGGGTGCCCTCGGCCACGACGGCGTCCAGGACGTCGGCGGCACCGTGACCCTCGACCTGGCGCACGCCCTGGCGGGCCCGCTGCCCGCCTCGGGCTGCGTCAACGTCGACGTCTCGGCCGTGGTGCGGCGCGGCGGCCCGCCGGCCGGCGCGCACAGCGACATCTGCCACGGCGAGCTGGCCCGGCTCGTCCTGCTGGCCGGCGGCCTCGTCCGCTGACGGACACCGGCACCGCCGGCACCACCCGCACCGCCGCTCCGCCGGACGCCCGGCGACGAGGATCCGCCACCTTCTCCGCCACCTTCGCGGATCCCCACATCCACACGCCCGGCCGGGGTAGCAGTGCGGGAGTCGGCGTGCCCCGCCCCCGGGCGGATCCCGGAGAAACCCGATGGATCCGATCGGCGGCGCGTTACGTCCCTTCCATGTCGAGCTGTCGAGCTCCTCGTCGAGCCGAGTCCGCACCACCGGAGGTGGGATTGCAGTGGCAGGTTTCAGAGCACTGGCCCGAGAAGTACGCAATCCGCGCAATACCATCGCGCTGCGGCGCACCTGCCTGCGCAAGTGCCTGGAGCGCTTCGCGCCCTACGGGCACCGCGCGACCTGGCGGCACCTGTGTGCCCGCGCGGGCCTCGACCCCGACGACCGCGCCCCCGACCCGGCGCGCCTGCTGACCGCGCTGGCCGAGCTGGAGGAGGCGCGTGAGGTCTGGCTGGCCTACGAGGCGGAGTTCGCCGGCCGCCGCCGCATCGAGAAGCACGGCGGGGTCCGCCAGCCCAGCGCCGTCGACGACTGGCACCGCAACACCTGGGGCGGTTGCGACATCGTGCCGTGCGCGTCGCCCGACCACCAGCCGGAGCTGCGGCTGGCCGAGGTGCTGCGCCGGGTGATCCGGGCCATGGAGTCCCACCCCGGCCACGCCTGCCCCGTCTGCGGCCAGGACCGCATCGAATGGCGCACCGACCTCGAGCGCTGCCCGCTCCAGGGCCCGGTCTGCACCGACTGCGGCATCGTGGTGCCCGTGTCCGTCCTCACCCCCGCGGCGCTGTCCGCGGCCCGTCGACGCGCCCTCGCCGGGCGGTTCGCGACGGTGTGAGGGCGCTCCCCGGGAGCCTCCCGGGGAGCGCCGTACGGCGGTTCAGCCCAGCAGCGAACCGCTGCCGTGGGCGCCGATGAGGTCGTCGGGGTTGGACAGCGCACACCGGTCCAGGGACAGGCAGCCGCAGCCGATGCAGCCGTCGAGGAGGTCGCGGAGCTTCGTCAGCCGGGCTATGCGCTGGTCCAGCTCCTCGCGCCAGGTCTCGGACAGGTGCGCCCAGTCCTCCCGGTTGGGCGTGCGCTCCTCCGGCAGCCGGGAGAGCGCCTCCCGGATCGTGGCCAGCGGGATGCCCACGCGCTGGGAGGCCCGGATGAAGGCCACCCGGCGCAGCGCGTCACGGGTGTAGCGGCGCTGGTTCCCCGAGGTGCGGCGACTGCTGATCAGCCCTTTGGACTCGTAGAAGTGCAGGGCGGAGACGGCCACCCCGCTGCGCGCGGAAAGCTGGCCGACCGACAGTTCTTGGACCTTGGTGGAAATCTGCGGCACCCTGCGACCTTACGCCAGGCGGTCCGCGGCTCACGCACCGTCGTCGCACCCCACCATGCGCAGCGCGAGGCCGGCGTACAGCTCGCCGACCTCCTCGGGCGTGCGGGGCCCGTCGGCGCGGAACCAGCGGGCGACGTCGATGCAGAGCGAGAGCACCGCCAGCGTCGTGCCGCGCACGTCGGGCACGCGGAACGCCCCGGCCGCCACGCCGTCCTCGACGATCTGCCGTACGGCCGCCTCGGAGCTGCGGCGCAGCGCGACGATCTCGGCGTGGTGCTCGGCGGACAGCGCCCCGAGCTCGTACTGCACCACGCGCGCGGTGGTGTGGTGCTCGGCGTGCCAGCGCACGAAGTCGCGCACCGCGCGGGCCAGGCGCTCCGCGGGGGTGCCGTCGCTCGCGCGGGCCCGGTCGAGGATGCCGAGGGCGAGCCGGTGGCCCACGCCGCTGATGCGGTGGAGCAGCTCCTCCTTGGTGCGGTAGTGGATGTAGAGGGCCGCGGGGCTCATGCCGGCGCGGGCGGCGATGTCACGCGTGGTGGTGGCGTGGTAGCCGCGCTCGGCGAACGCCTGCACGGCGGCGGTCAGCAGCCGCCGCGCGGTGTCGGGCGTCACGTCGGCCCACTCCTGCGGCCGCGGCTGCGTCTGCATGCTGTGCCCCGCTCTCCGGTGCGACGGTATGACAGCTCACCCTACCGCCGCCTGAGCGGGCGCTCAGCGGGCGTACCGGCCGCAGGCGTACCGTCCCCGGACCCCGGGCAGCATGGCCCTATGACCGCTGAGCGCACGCTGCCGGCGGCGGCCCTGGCGCTGACCGCCACGGTGGCGGTCTCCACGGCGCTCGTCGCCTTCGGCAACATCACCGACTTCGGTACCAACGAGGAATTCGTCCGCCACGTCCTGGCCATGGACACCACCTTCCAGGACCCCGACCTGATGTGGCGCGCCATCACCGACCACGCCCTCCAGGACGCCGTCTACGTGGCGATCATCGCCTGGGAGACGGCCGCCGCCCTCGTCCTGCTGGCGGCCACCGTCCAGTGGGTGCGCGGGCTGGCCGGGCGCACGCTCGGCCACGGCCGGGCCCGGCGGCTCACCACCGTGGGGCTGGTGATGCTGCTGCTCCTGTTCGGGCTGGGCTTCATGGCCATAGGCGGCGAGTGGTTCGCCATGTGGCAGTCGTCCAAGTGGAACGGGCTCGACGCCGCCACGCGGGAGGTGCTCCTGGCCGGAATCACCCTGCTGCTCGTCCAGCTCCCCTCGCCTCGATGGGGCGTGGGCGTGCCGTAGCGGAACGCCGCCCCGGGATTCCATTGACGTGCCCCGCCAGGAATCCTACGGTCTTCCATAGGAATCCGTCGGCGGTGGGAGCACGCGATGAGCGGTACCGGTAACGAGCAGGCACGCAAGACCGCCGAGGCACTGGACCATCTGTCCGGCTTCGGCAACGAGCACAGCAGCGAGGCCCTGCCCGGCGCGCTGCCGGTCGGCCGCAACTCCCCGCAGCGCGCCCCGCTCGGCCTCTACGCCGAGCAGCTGAGCGGCTCCGCCTTCACCGAGCCCCGGCACGCCAACCGCCGCTCCTGGCTCTACCGCATCCGCCCCTCGGCGGCCCACCCGCCCTTCACCCGCACCGACAACGGCGCCCTGCGCGGCGCCCCCTTCACCGAGACCGTGCCCGACCCCAACCGGCTCCGCTGGGACCCCCTGCCCGAACCGCCGCGGGGCACCGACTTCCTGGCCGGCCTGTGGACCCTCGGCGGCAACGGCGACGCCGCGCAGCGCACCGGCATGGCCGTGCACCTCTACGCCGCCGACACCTCCATGACCCGCGTCTTCGGCGACTCCGACGGAGAACTGCTCATCGTCCCCCAGCAGGGCGGGCTCCTGCTGCGCACCGAGTTCGGCCTGCTGCGCGCGGAGCCCGGCCACATCGCCCTGATCCCGCGCGGCGTCCGGTTCCGCGTCGAGCTCCTCGACGCCACCGCCCGCGGCTACGTCTGCGAGAACTACGGCCGCCCCTTCGTCCTCCCCGACCTCGGCCCCATCGGCGCCAACGGCCTCGCCAACCCCCGCGACTTCCTGGCCCCCGTGGCCGCGTACGAGGACGTCACCGGCCCGGTCGAGGTCGTCAACAAGTTCTGCGGCAACCTCTGGTCGGCGACCTACGACCACTCGCCGCTGGACGTCGTCGCCTGGCACGGCAACCACGTGCCGTACGTCTACGACCTGCGCCGCTTCAACGTCCTCGGCAGCATCAGCTACGACCACCCCGACCCGTCCGTCTTCACCGTCCTCACCTCGCCCTCCGACACCCCCGGCCTCGCCGGCGTCGACTTCGTCGTCTTCGCGCCGCGCTGGCTGGTGGGCGAGGACACCTTCCGGCCGCCCTACTTCCACCGCAACGTGATGAGCGAGTACATGGGCCTCATCGAGGGCGCCTACGACGCCAAGACCGGCGGGCAGGGCGGCTTCGTGCCCGGCGGCGGCTCCCTGCACAACATGATGAGCGCCCACGGGCCCGACCGGGACACCTTCGAGCGGGCCAGCTCCGCCGACCTCGTCCCGCAGAAGATCGACGACGGGCTGGCCTTCATGTTCGAGACCCGCTGGCCCGTCACGCTCACCCCGGCCGCCGCGACCGCCGACCACCTGCAACCGGAGTACGACCGGGTGTGGCAGGGTCTGGAGCGCCACTTCCGTCCGTGACGCCGCCGGTCCGCCGGGCCGCACCTTCCGCCGGAGCACCCGTGACCCCGCAGAGCACCTTCGCCCCCGACTCCCTCGCGCTCAACCGCAAGCTGCCCCTGTGGTACCAGGTCTCGCAGTCGCTGCGCGCCTCCATACTCGGCCGCCGCCCGCAGGACCCGCTGCGCCTGCCCACCGAGGACGCCCTCGCCGAGCACTACGGCGTCAGCGTCCTCACCATGCGGCAGGCACTGAAGGAACTGGAGGCCGAGGGGCTCATCAGCCGGCACCGCCGGCGCGGCACCTTCATCGAGGCCGGCGCGCGGCAGGGGGCGCCCGTCCGGCTGCTGGGCTCGGTGGACGCCATCGTCGCCCAGCAGTCCGGCGAGCCCACCACCGTCCTCGGCCACGGCCCCTGCCCCGTCCCCGCCGAGCTCGCCGAGCACTTCCCGGACCTGACCGAGGCGGTGGCCTACCGCCGGCTGCGGCACGACGCCGACGGCGGCGAACCCACCAACTGGGCGGAGAACCTCGTCCGCCCCGACCTCGCCGCCCGCATCGACGTCGCCGACCTCGCCCGCTGGCCCATGACCAAGGTGCTGCGCGACACCGTCGGCGTGCGCATCAGCCGCATCACCGACACCGTCGAGGCCCGCCTGGCCGACCCCGAGACCGCCCGGCTCCTCGACGTCCCGCTGCTCAGCCCGATCCTGCACTACACCGGCGTCACCTACGACGACACCGGCCGCGTCGTGGACGTCGCCCGCATCCGGTACCGGGGCGACCGCTTCTCCTTCACCGTCACGCTCGACGCCCACTGACCACCGGCCCGCGCGCGGTGGCAAGATCCTGCGACGAAGGCCGCGCGCCCGTCCGGCGCGCACGGCACAGACGGCGGAAGGCGGGTGGCGGCGATGACGACCAGAACGGTGGCGGCCGGGACCACGGACCACAGCCGCAGACCGGTGCCGCGGCGGCTCCTGGCCGCCGCCACCCGGCTGTTCGCGGAGCGCGGCTACGACCGCACGTCCGTCCAGGACATCGTGGAGGCCGCGGGCGTCACCAAGGGCGCCCTGTACCACTACTTCGGGTCCAAGGACGACCTGCTGCACGAGATCTACGGGCGGGTACTGCGGTTGCAGCAGGAGCGGCTCGACGCGCTGGCGGGTGCCGACGCCCCCGTGGAGCAGCGGCTGCGGGACGCGGCGGCCGACGTCGTCGTCACGACGGTGGAGAACCTCGACGACACCACCATCTTCTTCCGCTCCATGCACCACCTCTCACCCGAGAAGCTCCGCCAGGTGCGGGCCGAACGCCGCCGCTACCACGAACGGTTCCGCGCCCTGGTGGAAGAGGGCCAGCGCACCGGCGTGTTCAGCACCGCCACCCCCGCCGACCTGGTGGTGGACTACCACTTCGGCTCCGTCCACCACCTCGGCAACTGGTACCGGCCCGACGGCGAGTTCGGCCCCCGGCAGGTCGCCGACCACCTCGCCGACCTGCTGATGCGGTCCCTGCGGCCGTAACGGGCCCGCGGCCGTCAGTCCTTGACGGAGACGGTGACGGTGCCGGTCAGGATGCGGTGGTCGGAGCAGAGGCCGCCGCCGCACTGGGTGGACGGGGCCAGCGAGTCGGCCCCGTACGCGCCGGCGATCCGGTCCTCGCGGACGAAGACGAAGTCGATCTTCTGCCCGGTGCCGCACGGGCCCGCCGCCTCGGGGACGACCGTGCTGACGGTCGACTCCCCGTAGCCGTGGCACTCGGCCGGGTCGTCGTCGTCCAGCTCGTGGTAGTGACCCGTGTTGCGGCCGTTGTACGGGGTGTTCACGGCGGACGAGTAGACGTCGTCCATCCGCCCCCAGTCCGGCTCCATGTTGAAGTCGCCGGCGGTGAGGACCGTGTCGCCCCCGCGGTAGTAGCCCTCCAGGCGGTCGCGGACGAAGTCCAGCTGGGGCTTGCGGTACGCGTCCACGTACGTCAGGTGCGTGGCGCAGAACTTGACGTGCGGCTGGTCCTTCAGGCCGGCGCAGAGCAGCTTGCGCTTCTCCCGCTTGCCGTCGTCGGGCAGCGCGAACCGGTCCGCGACGCCCAGCGGCCGCTTGCTGAAGACGGCGATGCCCAGCTCCTCGCCGCCGCACACCGCCGTCTTCGCGGGGTACGTGCCCTCGAACCGCGCGAAGTTGGCGTCGTCCACCGGCCAGTGCGCGGCGCGCAGGGTGTCCACCAGCGCGCGGTACTGGCTTGCGCACAGCTCGTTGAGGGCGACGAAGTCGGCGTCGCGGTTGAGGATCGACGTGGCGGCGGCGTTCACCATGCCGTTCGTCGTCGAGTTGTGGTTCATCGCGTCGCCGGCCACGTTCCACTGCCAGACCGTGTAGGTGGCCGTGGAGGTGCCGCCGTCCGCAGCGGCGGACGGCGCCGCGGCCGGGCCCAGCAGGGCCAGGACCGCGGCGGGCAGGGCCCGTACGGCCCGTGCCGCTCTTGTCGCTTTCGTCGCTCTCCAGGTGCGCATGTTTCCCCCCGTGGGTGTCGGTCGAGACGGCTCAGGCGTGACAGAGCAGAGGACGCCCGCCGTTCATCTCCATCATGTCGGCCGACACCGCCACCACGTCCAGCGGGGCCCCCGGCGGCAGCCCCTCCAGTTCCGCGTACGCCCGGTGCAGATTGGCCACCAGGCGCTCGCTCTCCTGGAGGGCCGCGAACTCGCCCAGGTCCGCGGCCCGGGCCGTCTCCAGCGGGGTACGGCCCGCCGCCCGCCCCTCGCGCGCCAGCTCCTGGACGAACCGCAGGTACGCCTCGACCGGCTCGTACGCCTCCGGCCCCGTCACCCGGCCGTGCCCCGGCACCACGACCTCCGCGTCCAGGCCGCGCAGCACCTCCAGCGCGCGCAGCGAGCCCGCCACGGACCCCATGAGGACGAACGGCGTGCCCCCGTGGAAGACCAGGTCACCGGTGAACACCACGCGCTGCTCCGGCAGCCAGGCGATGGTGTCGCCGACCGTGTGCGCCACGCCGGGGTGGATCAGGTGGATCTCGGTGTCCCCCACGTGGAGCGCGAGGCGGTCGGTGTACGTGAGGGTGGGCGCCGTGACCTCCACCTGCCCGTACTCCACCTCCGGCCACATCTGGTGCAGCTGGAGCCCGGCCTCCAGCGTCGCCCTCCGGCAGTCGGCATGACCGACGATCGTCGCCTCGGGGAAGACGCAGTTGCCGTACGTGTGGTCGCCGTGGTGGTGGGTGTTGACCACCGTGGCCGGCACCGGGGCGCCGGTGGCGAGCACCGCGTCGCGCAGCGCCCGGGCCCGGCGCTCGGTGGGCGCCGTGTCGATCAGCACGGTGCGCCGGCCGTCGCTGACGAACCCGGCGTTGTTCAGGCACCAGCCGCCGTCGGGCTGGATGTAGGCGGTCACCCCGGGGGCGACCGGGACGGTGTAGGGCTCGGTCGCCCCGGCCCCGGCGTCGGGCGTGCGCGAACGGGTCATCGGTGGTCCTCCGGCGGTTGCGCGGTTGCGTCGATCATGCGAAGTATGGCGAAGGGGGACGGGAGAGGACAGCGCGGACGGAGGCCGACCGGTGAAGGCAGTGAGCTACCGCTCCTACGGCGGTCCCGAGGTGCTGGAGTACGGGGACCTGCCCAAGCCCAAGGTCGGGCCCGACAGCGTGCTGGTCGAGGTCAGGGCCGCCGCGGTCAACCCGGTCGACTGGAAGGCGCGCGAGGGCCACCTCGACGGCATGCTCGACCCCGTCTTCCCCGTGGTGCCCGGCTGGGACGTGGCCGGCGTCGTCGTGGGCCTGGGCGCCGACACCCCCGAGTTCCGCGAGGGCGACGAGGTCGTCGGCTACGTCCGCGAGGACTTCCTCTCCCGGGGCACCTTCGCCGAGTACGTGGCCGCGCCCGTGCGCACCCTGGCCCCCAAACCCGCCGGCATGAGTTTCGAACAGGCCGCCGGGCTGCCGCTGGCCGGCCTGACCGCCTACCAGGCGCTGCGCGCCGCCCGCGTCGGCGAGGGCGACACGGTGCTGGTGCACGCGGCGGCCGGCGGCGTCGGGTCGATGGCCGTCCAGATCGCCCGGCACCTGGGCGCCCGCGTCGTCGGCACCGCCGGCGAGCACAACCACGACTTCCTCCGGTCGCTGGGCGCCGAGCCCGTCACCTACGGCGAGGGGCTGGCCGGGCGCGTACGGGCCCTGGCGCCGGGCGGCGTGGACGCCGTCCTCGACTTCGCCGGCGGCGGCACCATCGGCACGTCGCCCGACGTCACGGCGCCCGGCGCCCGCCTGGTCTCGATCGTCGACCCGGCCGTGGCCGCCCTGGGCGGCCGGCTGCTGTGGGTACGGCCGGACACCGCCGGGCTCGTGGCCCTGTCCCGGATGGCCGAGCAGGGCGTGCTGACGGTCGAGGTCGCCGAGGTGTTCCCGCTGGAGAAGACTGCCGACGCGCACCGGCTGAGCGCCCGGGGCCACACCCGCGGGAAGATCGTCGTCAGGGTGGACTGAGCCCGGGGGAGCGGTTGCTCAGGCGCCGGCCCGGCGGTGCTCCCGCAGCAGCCGGTACGCCTCCACGCCGTCCGGCGTGAACTCCCACTCCTCCAGCCGCCGGCCGAGCTCCTCCTCGGTGAGGAACCCGTACCAGGCCACTTCCTCCTCCTGGGGCTTCACCGGAAGGTCGCAGCGGACCTCGTAGACCGCGCTCCACCAGCTGTGCTCGGGCGCCTCGTAGAGGAAGCGGAACAGGGGCGTGGGGGCCGGCAGGCCGCTGACGCCCAGCTCCTCCTCGGCCTCGCGCAGCGCCGCCGCGTCGTACTCCTCGCCCGCGCCGACCACGCCGCCCACGAACATGTCGTAGTGGGACGGGAAGACGAGCTTCCGGTCGGTACGGCGGTGTACGAACACCCGTCCGGCCGCGTCGCGCACCAGGATGAAGGTCGAGCGGTGCCGGAGCCGGCGCGCATACGCGTCGGCCCGGCGGGCCTGCCCCACCACGCGGTCCTGCTCGTCGACGATGTCCAGCAGCTCGTCCTGCGACAGGGGTTCGGTCATGACGCCATCCAACCCCATCCGGCCCTGCCCGGGCAGGCGCACGCCCCCGGCTCAGCGCGGCTGGAGGTCGTGCACCGGGCGGGGCCGGGGCGTGCCCGAGGGCATCGCCGGGTGCCGGCCGATGAGCACGATGCCGCAGACGATGGCCACCAGGCCCGCCACCTCCCAGGCCAGCGCCCCGGGCGTGGTGCGCAGCCGGTCGCCCATGAACCCCACGCCGCAGGCGATGCCGGCCAGCGGCTGGGCGGCGGTCAGCGCGGGCAGCGACATCCGCAGCGGTGCCGTCTCGAAGGCGCTCTGCACCATCACCAGCGCGGTGACGCCCAGGGCGAGCACCGCGTACGGCTGCCAGCCGGTGACCAGCTCCGCCCAGCCGCCGTGCGCGAAGCGTCCGCCGCTGACCCGTGTGAGGGCGTCCTGCAGCCCGTAGAGCAGGCCGGCCGCCACCGCCAGCAGGGCGGCCTCGGTGCTCATCCGCACCCGCTTGGAGACGGCCGCCAGCAGCAGCGCCGTGCCCACCATCACCCCGACCACCAGCCAGTGCCGCAGCGGGTCGGTGACGGTGGCCCCGCCATGGGGCCGGCCGGCCAGGACGAACGCGGCGACGCCGCCCGCCAGCAGCCACAGCCCGCCCCAGCCGCTGCGGCCCAGCGGCTGCTTGGTCTGCCAGCGGGAGAGGGCCATGGCGAACAGCAGGTTGGTCGCCATCAGCGGGTCGACCAGCGACACCTCGCCCCAGCTCAGCGCGGCGGCGCCCAGGCCCATGCCGCAGACCATCAGCGCGATGCCGGCCAGCCAGCGGGGCATCCGGGCCAGGTCCAGCAGCAGCCGCAGCGACAGGAAGTCGCTCATGGGCGCCCGCTGGGCGGCGTTCTGCTGGAACACGAAGCCGACGCCCAGGCAGCAGGCCGCACTCAGGGCGAAGACGAAGACCATCACGTCGCGCACCTCAAGACCTCGCGGTGGCGGAGACTTGCCCGGAGCCCCGGCCGGAGGCCGGCAGGAGGTCCGGAACGGGTCCTGACTGCTGACGATAGCCGCCCGGCGGGCGGCCCGGCTGCCGAGTACCCGCCTTTCCTCCGTTCAACCACCGGAAGCGGGGGACACGCACCCGCCCCCGGATTCCGTGCACCGGCCGGCCGGGCCGGACCGCCTTGACGCGGAGCCGTGACTACCGGTTTGCTGTGCGTGATCGACGAAAAATACGTTCGAGGATGTACCGAACCGGCGCCCGCAGGGGACGCACGCCGTGGAGGAAGCCCGCAGATGACGCCCCCGCTCCTGGGCCGCCACCGAGCCAAGGACGGGCCGGCCTTCGACCCGGCCCTCGACGACGCCGGCCTCGCCGCCGCCCGGGACGACCTCGTCCGCGGCCGCTGGTCCGCCGCCCGCCGCCTGCTGGCCCGCACCGGCGAGGACTGGGACCGCCGCGGCCACCGCGTCGTCGTCCTCGCCCGCGGCACCGCCAGCGCCGCCTGGGCCCGCGAGTGGCAGCTGGCCGAACCCGGCAGCGCCGACGCCGCCGTCCTGCTCGCCTGCGCCACCGTCTTCCGGGCCCTGCGCGGCCAGGACAGCCCCGGCACCGCCCGCGCCCTGTGCCGCGCCGCGGCCGCCATGGCCCCCCGCGACCCCACCCCCTGGCTCGCCGTCCTCCTCCTCGCCCGCGCCACCGGCGGCCACGACGAGCGGGCCCGCGCGTTCGACCAGGTCCGCGCCCGGCACCGGGCCCACCACCACGCCCACCACCTCATGGCTGCCTGCCTCGCCGAGCACCAGGAGGGCGACCACGACGACCCCCTGCACGAGGTGTACGACTTCGCCGCCTGGGCCGCCGAGCAGGCACCCCCCGGCTCGCCCCTGGCCCTGCTGCCCGTCGTCGCCCACGCCGAGCGCTACCGCGTCCTCGCCCGCGCCGGCCTCACCGACCCCGACCCCGCCCGCTCCGGCCACTGGGCCACCCCGCGCGCCCGCCAGGTCCTCCGCGCCGCCTTCGACTGGTGGCTGGAATGGGACACCGGCACCCCGGGCGCCACCGGCACCCACCCCCGGCGCCTCGTCGACCTCAACCACCTCGCCCACGCCAAGCACCACGAGGGCCGGCACGCCGAGGCCGCCGCCCTGCTCACCCGCATCGGCCCGCACGCCACCCGCGCCCCCTGGTCCTACCCCGACCGGGACCCGGCGGCCGCGTTCCGCGCGGCCCGCCGCGCCGCGCTCGGCGTCGCCTGACCGCCCGCCCGCCGCCGCCCCACCAGGGAAGGACCCACCCCACCATGCCCACCGGCCGCACCACCGACATCCGCACGTACAAGGGGCAGTCCACGGCGCGGTCCCGGGCGCACGGCCACGGGCAGAGACGGCGGCTGCGGGCCGGCCGGATCGGCACCCCCGGCCTCCTGGTGTCCGTCGTCGCCGCCAGCGCGCCCCTGATGTCCACCGCCGGCGTCATGCCGGCCACCTACGGCACCATGGGCGTCACCGCGCAACCCCTCCTCTTCGCCGGCCTCGGCCTCGTCCTCCTCCTGTTCACCACCGGCTACGCCGAGATGAGCCGCCACGTCCACAACGCCGGCGCCTTCTACGCCTACATCGCCCGCGGCCTCGGCGGCACGGCCGGCGCCGCCGCCTCCGTCGTCGCCCTCGTCTCGTACAGCGCCCTGCAGTTCGCCATCTACGGCATCTTCGGCTACGAGCTCTCCGGCCTCCTCGGGCAGCACCTCGGAGCGACCGTCCCCTGGTGGCTGCCCGCCCTCGGCGCGGTCGCCGCCGTCGGCGCCCTGGGCTGGCTGAAGATCGACCTCAGCGCCCGGCTCCTCGGCGTGCTGCTGCTCGCCGAATGCGCCATGCTGCTCGCCTTCGTCGTCGCCGGCACCGGCAGCCCGGGCCCCGACGGCCTCTCCTTCCAGGCCCTCTCACCGGCCGGGCTGCACAGCACCGCGCTGGGCGCCGCCCTCGGCCTCACCATGGCGTCCTTCGTGGGCTTCGAACAGGCCGCCGTCTACGCCGAGGAGACCAGCCGGCCGCACGTCACCGTCGCCCGCGTCACCCTGCTCGCCGTCACCTTCGTCGGCTGCTTCCTCGCCCTGGCCTGCTGGGCCGTCAGCGTGGCCGCCGGGCCCTCCCGCGTCGTGGCGGCCGCCCGCGACCTCGGCCCCGGCCTGCTCTTCACGCTCGCCGAGGACCGCCTCGGCACCGGCTTCACCACCGCCCTGCACGTCTTCTACCTGACCGGCATGTTCGCGGCGCTGCTCAGCTTCCACAACGTCGTCGCCCGCTACGCCTTCGCGATGGGCCGCGAGGGCCTGCTCCCCGCCGCGGTCAGCCGCACCTCGCGCACCAGCGGCGCCCCCGCGCACGGTTCCCTGCTGCAGAGCGCCGTGTCCCTGGCCGCCGTCGCCGTCTTCGCCCTCACCGACGACCGGCCCGGCGGCGACCCCACCACCCCCGTCCAGCGGCTGTTCGCGTGGATGGGTGCGATCGGCGCCCTGGGCGTCATCCTGCTCATGGCCGCCACGGCGGCCGCGGTGATCGCCTTCTTCGTCCGCCGCGGCGCGGCCCGCGCCCTGGCCCCGCGGCTGGCCGCCACCGCCGTCGCCGGCACCGCCCTGCTCGCCGTGGCCGTCCGCACCGTGGGGGACTTCCCCGCCCTGCTCGACGACGACCCCGTCCCCGGCCTGCGCTGGGCCCTGCCCGGCGCCATCGGCGCCGCCGTCGCCGCCGGCCTCGCGCACGGCCTCCTGCTCAAGGCCCGCAGGCCCGAGGTGCACGCCCGCATCGGGCTGGGCAACGAGGCGTTCCAGCTGGACCAGCTCGACCGGCTCGACCGGCTGGAACGCAACGGCTAGTCCAGCGCCTTGCCCACGCGCCGCGAGACGGTGAACGCGTACAGGTCCAGCACCCCGGGCGGCTCGGCCAGCCCGGGGCCGCCCGCCTTCACCCAGGCGGCGATGTCCGCCAGCGCCTCGTCGTCGTTGACCAGTCCCAGCCACACGGGCCGCCCCCCGGCCGCCCGCCCCGCCGCGGACGGCTGCACGACCACCACATTGGCCTGGTCGCACACGTCGAGGCACTCCGACGCCCGCACCACCGCGGCCCCGCCCAGCGCCCCCCGCAACCGCGCGATCTGCCCCGCGTGATCGACCCCCGGCACCTTCTGCGGATCACCGCAGCAGCACCCCCGGCACACGGTGACACGACAGGGTGCGGGCACAGCGGTCCTGGAGCCGCGGCGTCCGCGGGCGTCGTCGGTGATCATCGGGCGATCATACGTGCCGCCCACGCGCCGGAAAATAAGAAAAACCCCAGCTCAGCTGGGGTTTTCTCTGGTGTCCGAGGGGGGACTTGAACCCCCACGCCCGATAAAGGGCACTAGCACCTCAAGCTAGCGCGTCTGCCATTCCGCCACCCGGACTCGGTGTCGGTCTTCGCGGTGTTCCCCGCGGCGACATGGAAAACAATACCAAACATCCGAGGTGCTCGATCACGCCCCCGGCCCCTCCCGCAGGGCCATGATCGTTACGGCCGTGTGTCGGGCGGCCGCATGGCCCCCGGTGGCCTTGGGCAGCGGCCGGGAGAGGGGGAGGATGGCGGGGGAACCATGCCGTGGCCGCCCCGCCCGGGCCGCCGCGGCCGCACACCACGAGGAGGCAGCGTGAGCGAGTCGAGCCCGGCCACCGCCGGCCCCGGCACGGGCGAGCAGGAGGTCGTCGACCTCTGCCGCGACCTGATCCGGATCGACACCAGCAACTACGGGGACCACTCCGGGCCCGGGGAGCGGGCCGCCGCCGAGTACGTCGCCGAGAAGCTGGCCGAGGTCGGCCTGGAGCCACGGATCATCGAGTCGCACCGGGGCCGGGCCTCCACCGTGGCCCGCATCGAGGGCACCGACCCCTCCCGGCCGGCGCTGCTCATCCACGGCCACACGGACGTGGTGCCGGCCGACGCCGCCGACTGGACCCACCACCCGTTCTCCGGCGAGATCGCCGACGGGTGCGTGTGGGGCCGCGGCGCGGTCGACATGAAGGACATGGACGCGATGACGCTCGCCGTGGTCCGCGACCGGCTGCGCTCCGGCCGCCGGCCCCCGCGCGACATCGTGCTGGCCTTCCTCGCCGACGAGGAGGCCGGTGGCACGTACGGCGCCCGGCACCTGGTCGACCAGCACCCCGGGCTGTTCGAGGGCGTGACGGAGGCCATCGGCGAGGTCGGCGGCTTCTCCTTCACGGTCAACGAGAACCTGCGGCTCTACCTGATCGAGACGGCCGAGAAGGGCATGCACTGGATGCGGCTCACCGTCGAGGGCACGGCCGGGCACGGCTCGATGACCAACAAGGACAACGCCATCACCGAGCTGTGCGAGGCCGTCGCGCGGCTGGGGCGGCACGAGTTCCCCGTCCGCGTGACGAAGACCGTGCGGTCCTTCCTCGACGAGCTGTCCGACGCCCTCGGCACGCCCCTCGACCCCGAGGACATGGAGGCCACCCTCGCCAAGCTCGGCGGCATCGCCAAGATGATCGGCACCACCCTGCGCAACTCGGCGGCCCCCACCATGCTGGGCGCCGGCTACAAGGTGAACGTCATCCCCGGCCAGGCCACCGCGCACGTCGACGGCCGGTTCCTGCCCGGCTACGAGGAGGAGTTCCTCGCCGACCTCGACCGGATCCTCGGCCCCCGCGTCAAGCGCGAGGACGTGCACGCCGACAAGGCCCTGGAGACCAGCTTCGACGGCCGGCTGGTGGACGCGATGCAGTCGGCCCTCAAGGCCGAGGACCCCATCGCGCGCGCCGTCCCGTACATGCTCTCCGGCGGCACCGACGCCAAGTCCTTCGCCGACCTCGGCATCCGCTGCTTCGGATTCGCCCCCCTCCAGCTGCCCCCCGAGCTGGACTTCGCCGGCATGTTCCACGGCGTCGACGAGCGGGTTCCCGTGGACGGGCTGAAATTCGGCGTGCGGGTGCTCGACCGATTCCTCGACCAGTGCTGACCCGGCCCGCCATGGATTCCATCGCACCAGCCGCTGGGCGTATTTGGCGTTTTCTTAGCCGGAACGAGTGAACGCCCCGAGCGTCGCGTAGCCCTATTACCTCCCTGTCGTTACAGGTGTGCGGTCCGCGGCTGGGACCGCACGCCAACAAGGAGGAATCCATGCTCAAGAAGGTTGTCGCCGCTGCGGCTGCCACCAGTGGTCTCGTGCTCGTGGGCGCGGGCGTGGCTGCCGCGAGCGGGGGGGCCCAGGGGGCCGCGGTGAACAACCCCGGTGTTGTGTCGGGCAACGTCGTGCAGGTGCCCGTCGCGGTGCCCGTGAACGCCTGCGGCAACACGGTGAACGTCGTCGGTGTGCTGAACCCGACGTTCGGCAACGTCTGCATCAACAAGTGACGTTCTGCCTGATTCCGTGAGCTTTTGAGCCCGCGCGGCTCCGGAGGGCGTGCGGTGCCACGCACTCCGGGGCCGCTGGGCTTTCGACCGGGCATTCATCGCGCACGGACCGGCTGATCCGCGCGCGTTCGGCATGGCAAAAACAGAGGGGCAAGACGAAATGCGACAGGTCACCAAGAAGGGCCTGATCACGGTGGCCGCTGCGAGCGGCGTGCTCGCCGCGGCCGGCGGCTACGCGCAGGCGAGCTCGGGTGCCTCCGGCTCCGCCACCCATTCCCCGGGCGTCGCGTCCGGGAACACGGTGCAGGTCCCGGTGCACGTCCCGGTGAACGCCTGCGGCAACACCGTGAACATCATCGGGCTGCTCAACCCGGCCAGCGGCAACACCTGCGTCAACGGAGGCCAGGCGGGCGCCCACCACGGCGGCGGCCACGGCGACAACGGCCACGGTCACGGCGACAACGGCCACGGCAGCCACGGCGGCCACGGCGGCGGCGCCCAGGCCGACGGCGACGCGAGCGACTCGCCGGGCGTGGCCTCCGGCAACACCGTGCAGGTCCCGGTCGGCGTGGGCCTCAACGCCTGCGGCAACAGCGTCAACGTCGTCGGCATCGGCAACCCCACGCACGGCAACACCTGCGTCAACGACGGCGGCGTGCACCAGGGCGGCGGGCACCACGAGCCGCCGCACGGCGACCACCCCGGTCACCCGGGCCACCCCGGTCACCCCGGGCACCCCGGCCACCCCGGTGGCGGTGACCACCACGGCGGCAAGCCGGGCGAGGAGAAGCCCGCCCACCAGCCGCCGGCCCAGCACCCCGGCGGCCCCGCCGGCCACGTGCCGGGCGGCCACCCCGCCGCGCCCGTTCTGGACGTGAAGGACGCCCACCGGGCGCCCGCCACCGCCGGGCACGCGCCCGCGACCATGGTCGAGCAGGCCACCCAGCTCGCGCACACCGGTGCGGGCCAGGTCGGCGCGGCCGCCGCGGCCAGCGCGGCGCTGCTGGCCGGCGGCGCGGTGCTGTACCGCCGGGCCCGCGGCTCCCAGGGCTGAGCGATCCCGGAGGCGGGCCCCGCGCACACCGGCGCGGGGCCCGCTGCCGCGTTCCCGGCGCCCTCAGCGTTCCTGGCGTTCCCGGTGTTCCCGGGGCGCGGCCGTCACCGGGCGGTCACCATGTGGCACGGAGCTGGCGGATGATCCGCCGCCGCAGCCGCACCTTGCGGCTGCCGTCGGGGAAGAGGCGTAGTCGGTCCAACTCCCAGTGCCCGTACTCGGCGTGGTCGGTCAGCAGACGCGTGGCCGCCGTGCGGGAGACACCCCGGGGCACATACACATCACAGAATTCGTATTCCGGCATCGCATCTATTGTGCGGGAACGGGTCCGGTGCGGATAGCGTCTGCACTATGTCTGATGCTGCGCAGCCCACCGCTGCCGAGGTACGCGCCGCCGCCGAGGCGGTCAAAGCCGCTCTGGACCGTCACCTCGAGGCCGTCGAACGCCGGTCGGGGGAGGACGACCCGGCCGTCTACGCCGCGTTCAACGAGCTGGCCGCGACAGCCGAGGCGTACGACGAGCTGCTCTACGACACCTATGACGAGGTGACGCCCTTCGAAATCCCCGGCGACGACTCGCTGCCCGCCTACGCCGGGCCCGAGGAGCCCAGTGCGGTCAGCGTGCTGATCCGCAGGGACTACGCCGTCGTCGAACCGCAGCGCCTGATCGCCCAGGCACAGCGCGTCGCGGACCTCGACCCGGACGTCGACGCCGAGCCGGAGGCGGGCCGCCCCGGCGGCGCCGGCCAGGGCAGCGTGCACGCGGCGCTGGGCGTGGTCTTCGGCGAGTACGAACCGGACGAGATCGCCTCGCGGCACAAGGAGTTCGGCCTGGAGGAGGGCGACTCCACGCTGTGGGTGACGGCCGTCGACGAGCCGGCAGAACCGGGGGAGTGGCTCCCGGCCCCGTTCGACCAGGCCGATCCGCAGCGGGTCGTGTGCCGCTTCGACGTCAGCGCGGTGTTCGACGAGGAGGAGGACGACGCGGACGACGAGTCGGACGACGACGAGGACCTCGACCTGGTGGACGAGGACGAGGACGACGAGGGCTCGGGGCGCACGCGGAAGCGGTGAGCGCGCGGCGGTACGGCACCGGCACCGGTGCCGTACCGCCGCGGCGTGTCACTCCTGGCCGGCGAGCAGGGTGCGCAGGCGTGTGGTGCGCTCCTTGGCTGGGACCTCGGCGACCGCCCGGGGCAGGGCCTGGTCCACGCCCTGCACGACCGACAGGTGGCGCTCGGCCCGGCTGAAGGCCGTGTAGACCCAGTCGCGGGTCAGCGTCGCGGCCGCGTCGCCCGGCAGGACGACCACGGCGGCCGGCCAGCGCGTACCGGCGGCCTGGTGCGCGGTGACGGCCCAGCCGTGCCGGACCTCGTCGGCCACGCGGCCGGGCGGTACGACCACGGGCGTGCCCGCGCAGTCCAGCCTCAGGCCCTCGGCGTCGCCGGAGACGACCGTGCCGGGGACGGCGCGGCCGGGGGCGGGGACGTGGACGACACGGTCGCCGGCGTCGAAGCCGCCGAAGCGGCCGGGGCCGGGGTTGAGGCGCTCCTTGAGCGCGGCGTTCAGGGCGCGGGTGCCGGCGGGGCCGCCGTGGCCCGGTGTGACGACCTGGGTGCGGTCGGCGGGTACGCCGAGGGCGCGCGGGATGGAGTCGGCGACGAGCTGCACCGTGCGGTGCACGGCCTCCGCCGGCTCCCGGACGGGCACGATGAAGACCTCCTTGCCGGGGGCGTCGACGGCGGTGAGCTCACCGACACCGATGCCCGAGACGAGCTCGCCGAGCGGGCCGGGGTCGGGGGTGCGGGAGACGACGACCGGGCACGCCTTGGCGGCGAGCAGGTCGGCGAAGACCCGGCCGGGGCCGGCGGAGCGGAGCACGCCGGGGTCGCCGGAGAGGACGAGCCGGGTGCCGTCGGCGACGGACTCGACCAGCAGGGCCGCCGTCTCGACATCCAACTGCGGTGCGTCGAGCACGGCGAGGACGTCCAGGGCCAGGGTGCCGTCCTCGTCGCGGCCGGGGCCCTCGTGGCCGGAGAGCAGGCCGGCGACGGTGACGGGCTCGGGCACGCCCAGCTCGGCGAGGCGGCGCCGGCCGTCCTCGGTGTGGGCGGCGGCGCAGGCGCGCAGACCCAGCCCGGCGGCGGCCGTGACGAGGGCGGCGGGCTCGGCGCGGGCCGCTTCGCCGCCGCTGTGCGCGACGAGGCAGGCGCGGGCGGCGGCGCGGATCAGTTCGGCGGCGGACGGGGACGGCGCGGCCTCGGCGGCGGCCTCCCAGGCGTCCTGGGCGACGTCGTCGGCGGGGGTGGCGTTGACGAGCCGGGCGAGGCCGTCGGCGAGGCTCTCCTCGGCCATGGCCCACCGGTCGAGCCCGAGCAGGAGCCGCACGGCGTCCTCCTCGTCCTCCTCGCCCCCTTCCCGGAAGACGAGGACGGCGCCGTCGGCGATGGCGTCGTGCAGCGCGGCCTCGGCGTCGGGTACGGAGAGCCGGCCCAGCTCGGTACGGACGGTGGCGGCGTCGACGGCGGTGTGCCCGGCGAGGGCGGCGCGGTCGAGCAGCCAGGCGACCAGGGCGCGCGACCGCCGCTCGTCCCCGGGCCCGCACGCGTCGCCGAGCAGGGCCCGGGCGAACCCGTCGGCCTGCTCGGGCCGCACCCCGGCCACGGAGAGGAGCCGCCACGGGTCCTCGCGGAGCGCGTCGGCGGCGTCCTCACCGAGCGCCTCGGCGACCGCCGCCGCGAGGCGCTCGGGCGCGCCGCCGGCGGCGAGCACCTCGCGCAGCCCGGCGCTGGGCTCGATACGGGCGGCAGGCCGCGGCGCGGCGGGGACGACCGGCCGCGGGGCGGGCGCGGCGGGGCGCCGCGCGGGGGCGGCGGGCCTGGGCTCGTTGAAGAACGAAGCCGCGGACCGCTCCCCGCTCTCCACGGCCCGCACGGCAGCGGCGAGAGCGGCGGCGACGGGGTTGGCGGGCCGCGAGGGGACGTCGCCCTCGGGGGAGGGGCCGGCCGCGGGGGCGGTCGGCGCGGCGGGCTCACCCGTGCCGTCGCCCGGCACGGCGGGCTCGCTCGGAGCGGCGTTGTCCGGTCCGGTGCGGCCGGCGGGGGCCGCGGCTGCCGCGACCGGCTCGGCACCGCCGTGTTCCGCACCGGCGTGCGAGGGGGTGCTGGGCTCGCCGGCGCCGTCGCCTGGCACGGCGGGCTCGTTCGGTACGGCCGCGCCGGTTCCGGGCGTGCCTGGCGCGGCCGGCTCGGCGCCGCCCTGCTCCGCCTCGCCGCGCGAGGGGGTGCTGGGCTCGCCCGCGCCGTCGCCCGGCACGGCGGGCTCGCTCGGTACGGCCGCGCCGGTTCCGGGCGTGACTGGCGCGACCGGCTCGGTACCGGCATGCTCCGCTCCGTCGTGCGGAGCCGCGCCGGGCTCGTCCCCGGCCGCCCGACGGGCCTCGCCGGTGGCGCCGGGTGCGTTCTCCCCGGCGGCGGGGCCGCCGGGCGCGGTGCCCTCGTGCGGGGGCGCGGGGTTGCCGGGGGCGCCCGGGGCGTCCGTCGTCACAGCGTGCTCCAGTCCTGGTCGGGGTAGCGGTGCACCGGCGCCGAGACGTCGTCCAGCGCGCGGCAGATCTCGTCCGGAAGCGTAAGGGTCTCCACTGACAGTGCCGCCCTGAGCTGCTGGGCGGTGCGGGCGCCCAGGAGCGGGGCGGTGACGCCCGGGCGGTCGCGGACCCAGGCCAGGGCGATGTGGAGGGGGGTGGTGGCCAGGCCGTCGGCCGCCGTGCCGACCGCGTCGACGACGCGGCGTGCCGTCTCGTCAAGATAGGGGGCGACGAACGGCGCCAGGTACTCCGACGCGCCCCGGGAGCCGGCCGGCGTGGCGTGCCGGTACTTGCCGGTGAGCACGCCGCGGCCCAGCGGGGACGCCGGCAGCACGCCCACGCCCAGGTCGAGCGCGGCCGGCAGCACCTCGCGCTCGATGCCGCGCTGGAGCAGCGAGTACTCCATCTGCGTGCACGCGATCCGGGTGCGCCGGGCCGGCTCGGCCAGCTGCCACGTCGCGGCCTTGGCCAGCTGCCAGCCGCAGAAGCCGAAGACGCCGGCGTAGCGGGCGCGGCCGCTGCTGACCGCGAGGTCGACGGCCTGGAGGGTCTCCTCCAGCGGCGTGCGGTCGTCGAAGGCGTGCAGCTGCCAGACGTCGACGTGGTCCGTGCCCAGCCGTTCCAGTGATGCGTCCAGCGCCGCCAGCAGGTGGCCGCGCGAGCAGTCCACGCGCCGGTGCGGGTCCAGCACGCTGCCGGCCTTGGTGGCGATGACGAGGTCGCGGCGCGGCACGAGGCCGTCGAGCAGCCGGCCCAGGAGCAGCTCCGCGCCGCCGTCGGCGTAGACGTCGGCCGTGTCGACGAGCGTGCCGCCCGCCTCCCAGAACGTTCTGAGCAGTTCGGCCGCCTCGCGTTCCCCCGTGTCCCGGCCCCACGTGAGGGTGCCCAGCCCGAGCCGGGACACCCGCAGGCCCGTACGGCCGAGGTGCCTTTGTTCCATGACCGGCGAGCCTATCCCCGGGCCCACCGCCCCCGGCCGGTGACGTACCCGGGCCCCGCGCGCTAGAGTCCCCGCAACGACGACGTTACTGATCAGTAAGGGGTGTGGCATGCGGCTCGGAATCAACCTCGGCTACTGGGGTGCCGGGATGGACGCGGACAATCTCGCGGTCGCCCGCGAGGCCGACCGGCTCGGCTACGCGGTGTGCTGGGCCGCCGAGGCGTACGGTTCCGACGCGCCCACCGTGCTGTCGTGGGTCGCCGCCCAGACCGAGCGGATCGACGTGGGCTCCGCCATCTTCCAGATCCCCGCCCGCACCCCCACCATGACCGCGATGACCGCCGCCACCCTGGACTCCCTCTCCGGCGGCCGCTTCCGCCTGGGCCTGGGCGTCTCCGGCCCGCAGGTCTCCGAGGGCTGGTACGGCGTGAAGTTCGACAAGCCCCTCGCCCGCACCCGCGAGTACGTCGAGATCATCCGCAAGGCCATGTCCCGGGAGCGCGTCGCCCACGACGGCGAGCACTGGACGCTGCCGCTGCCCGGCGGCCCCGGCAAGCCGCTGAAGCTCACCGTCCACCCCGTGCGTGAGCACATCCCGCTGTACATCGCCGCCATCGGCCCGAAGAACCTGGAGCAGACCGGCGAGATCGCCGACGGCGCGCTGCTCGTCTTCTTCGCCCCCGAGCACGCCGAGGAGACCACCCTCGCCCCGCTCCGCGCCGGCCGCGAGAAGGCCGGGAAGACGATGGACGGCTTCGACCTCGTCCCCACCGTGCCCATCGCCGTCGGCGACGACGTCGACGGCCTCGCCGACGTCTTCCGCCCCTACACCGCCCTCTACGTCGGCGGCATGGGCAGCGCGAAGCAGAACTTCTACAACAAGCTGGCGCGCCGCATGGGCTATGAGAAGGAGGCCGCCGAGATCCAGGAGAAGTACCTCGCCGGCGACAAGAAGGGCGCCGCGGCCGCCGTGCCGCGCCAGCTGATCGACTCCACCGCGCTCATCGGCCCCGTCGACCGCATCGCCGACCGGATGCGCGCCTACGCCGACGCCGGCGTCACCACCCTCTCGCTGGCCCCGGCCGGCTTCACCCTCGACGAGCGCATCGCCACGCTGCGCGCGGCCGTCGACGCCGTGGAGCGGGCCGGCCTGGCCTGACGCCCGAACAGTCCTTCGGCCGTGGTGGGGGCTCGGGGTGGACTTCCCCGCCACGGCCGACACCGAGCACAACGCCCCGCCGCGCCCGGGGTTACGCCCCGGCCGGCCAATCCCCTCCGGCCTCCCCCGGCCGTTCGCCTCCTCCGTTCGGGTCAGCGCGCCCCCGCCTCCGATTGCGCCCCGCCCCGCCAGGCGATCGAGTGTGGCTGTGGAGGTGAGGCCATGCTCTCGGCCCGGAGTCTGTTCCAGGAGATCCTCGACGACGACGAGGCGTTCCGGCTGTTCTGCTCCATCGCCGCCGGCGGCGAGGCACAGGGCGGCTGGGAGAACGGCCGTATCGCCGCCCTTGTGCCCGCCTCGCTGCGCCACCTCGCCCCCAGGATCGCCCGGCACGGCGCCGACGAGGACAAGCACGGCCGCATCTTCACCGCCCTGCTGCGCAAGCGCGGCCTGGAACCCGTCGAGGTCCCGGCCGACACCGACTACACCATGATCCTCGAACGCCGCGGCATCGGCCTGCCCCACCGCAAGCTGCGCTCCGACGCCCCGCTGACCGAGCGGGACATCGTCGTCTACCTCACCCACAGCCGCGTCACCGAACAGCGCGCCGCCGAGCAGATGGACATGCTCACCACCCACTTCGGCGACCACCCCGAGGTCGGCCGGGCCGTCCGCATGATCCGCGAGGACGAGACCAACCACCTCGCCTACTGCCACGAGGAACTGCTGCGCCTGGCCGGCGCCGGCCACGGCCGCACCATCCGCGCCCTGCTGCACACCAGCGCCCTCGCCGAGGCCCGCGTGTACCGCGACGTCAGCCTTGCGGTCACCGCCCGCATGGGCCGCATCCTGCGCTGGTCCCCGGCCAAGTCGGCGGCGCTGCGGGCCGGCATCCACGCCGTTTACGCGTACGAACGCCTCGGCGGCCGGCGCCGCATGGTCACCCTCACCATGCCCGAGCGGCGCGATGCGCTCGGCGGGCCCGCCACGCCCGAGCCCGAGTTCGCCTAGGGGGCCGTACGCCGGTCGTACGTCAGAGCCAGCCGCGCCGCTTGAACGTGCGGTACAGCCACCACACCAGCCCACCCATCAGCACCACCGCCGACGGGTACCCCCACGGCTGCCGCAGCTCCGGCATGTGCGTGAAGTTCATCCCGTAGATGCCCGCGATCATCGTCGGCACGGCCGCCATGGCCGCCCACGCCGAGATCTTCCGCATGTCGTCGTTCTGCTGCACCCCCATCTGCGCCAGGTGCGCCGAGAGGATGTCCGTCAGCAGCCGGTCCAGGCCCTCCACCGCCTCGTTGGCGCGCGTCAGGTGGTCGCCGACGTCCCGGAAGAACGGCCGAGCCCGCTCGTCGACGAACGGCAGCCGCGCCGACGCCAGCCGGGCCAGCGGATCGGCCAGCGGCAGCGTGGCCCGCCGGAACTCCACCAGCTGACGCTTGAACGAGTAGATCCGCGACGCCGTGTGCCGGGTGTCGGTGCCCAGCGGGGCGAAGACGTCCGCCTCCAGCTCGTCCAGGTCCGCCTGGAGCAGCCCCGCCACGTCCGTGTACTGGTCCACCACCGCGTC
Organism: Streptomyces mashuensis; assembly: GCF_014654785.1. Classification (GTDB taxonomy): domain Bacteria; phylum Actinomycetota; class Actinomycetes; order Streptomycetales; family Streptomycetaceae; genus Streptomyces; species Streptomyces mashuensis. The sequence goes on along the minus strand of NZ_BNBD01000003.1, from coordinate 369,483 downwards.
GCTCACCGCGTACAGCACCGCCGTCGGCCCGTGCGCCAGCAGCTCCGGGTCCTCCTCCAGCCGCCGCCGCACGCCCGACAGCGGGCTGCCCGCGCCGTGCCGCACCGTCACCACGAACGAGTCGCCGAGGAACAGCATCAGCTCGCCCGTGGTGACCGTGTCGGCCGCGTCGTCGTACACCACCGGCTTCAGGACCACGAACAACGAGTCGTCGTAGACCTCCAGCTTCGGCCGCTGGTGCGCGTTGAGGGCGTCCTCCACCGCCAGCGGATGCAGCCGGAACTCGCTGGTGACCAGCTCGAACTCCTTCTCCGTGGGTTCGTGCAGCCCGATCCACAGGAAGGCGTCCCGCGACGCCCGCGCCTCGTCCAGCGCGTCGGAGAAGTCCGCGGCGCCCTCGGTGCGGTGCCCGTCCCGGTAAATGGCACAGTCCACGATCACGTGGGGCAGTCTTCCACGCCAGGCCGCCGTCACACCTGTCCCATCCGCTGTCCCGTCCGCCGTTCCGTCCACCGCCGTGTGCGCCGTCGTACGCTGCTGCCATGCCCACGCTGATCCTGGTCCGGCACGGCCGGTCCACCGCCAACACCGCGGGGGTGCTCGCCGGCCGGACCCCCGGCGTGGCACTGGACGAGCGCGGCGCCGCCCAGGCCGCCGCCCTGCCCGGCCGGCTCGCGGGCGTGCCCCTCGCCGCCGCCGTCACCAGCCCCCTCCAGCGCTGCCGCGAGACCCTCGCCCCGCTCCTCGCCGCCCGTCCCGGGCTGCCGCTGCACACCGACGACCGCGTCGGCGAGGTCCACTACGGCGACTGGTCCGGCCGCAAGCTCGCCGAACTCGCCGGTGAACCCCTCTGGGAGGTCGTCCAGCGCCACCCCTCCGCCGCCGTCTTCCCCGCCGGCGAGTCCCTGCGCGACGTCCAGGCCCGCGCCGTGGCCGCCGTACGCGACTGGAACGACCGGATCGAGCGCGAGCACGGCCCCGACGCCCGCTACCTGGTGTGCACCCACGGCGACATCGTCAAGTCCGTCGTCGCCGACGCGCTCGGCCTCCACCTCGACCACTTCCAGCGCATCACCGCCGACCCCTGCTCCGTGACTGCCATCCGCTATACCCGGCTCCGCCCCTACCTGCTGCGCCTCGGCGACACCGGCGACCTGTCGGCCCTGGCGCCCGCCGCGGACCCCGCCGGCGGGGACGCCGCCGTCGGCGGTGGCGCGGGAGCACCGTGATCGACGTCCGCAGTAGGGTGGTGACGCGGGACCGGCCGGGCCGTCGCCCCTGACACCCCTGATCCCGCACCGCACCCACCGACCCCATGGAGCAGGACGTTGTCCCGTCAGGTGTTCCTCTACGACCCGCCCGACCGGTTCGTGGCCGGCACGGTCGGGCTGCCGGGCCGCCGCACGTTCTTCCTGCAGGCGACCGCCGCCGGCCGGGTCACCAGCGTGGCCCTGGAGAAGGCCCAGGTCGCCGCGCTCGCCGAACGCATCGACGAACTGCTGGACGAAGTGGTGCGGCGCACCGGCGGCAGCGCACCCGTGCCGGCCGTCGCGCCCGTCGAGTTCGCCGACACCGCCCCGCTCGACACGCCCGTCGAGGCGGAGTTCCGGGTCGGCACCATGGCCCTGGCCTGGGACGGCGAGAGCCAGCGCATGGTGGTGGAGGCCCAGGCGCTCGTCGAGCTGGAGGCCGAGACGGACGAGGACCTCGCCGAGGCGGAGGAACGGCTGCTGCACGACGAGCAGAACGGCCCGCCCATGCTGCGCGTGCGGCTGACCGGCACGATGGCGCGGGCCTTCGCCAAGCGCGCCATGGAGGTCGTCAACGCCGGCCGCCCGCCGTGCCCGCTGTGCAGTCTGCCGCTCGACCCGGAGGGACACGTATGTCCGCGCCAGAACGGATACCGTCGCGGAGCGTGACCCCGCACGAGCTGCTGGCCAAGGGCGAGCTCACGGTGCGCGGCCAGGTCCGCGAGGCGTCCAACGCGGTCCTGTACTGCACCGTCGAGCACGAGGGCGTGAGCGCCGCCTGCGTCTACAAGCCGGTGGCCGGTGAGCGGCCGTTGTGGGACTTCCCCGACGGCACGCTGGCCCAGCGCGAGGTGGCCGCCTACGAGCTGTCGGAGGCCATGGGGTGGGGCCTGATCCCGCCCACGGTCTACCGCGAGGACGGGCCCTACGGGCCGGGCATGTGCCAGCTGTGGATAGAGGCCACGGCCGAGGGGCCGGAGGAGCCGCTGCTCGCCCTGGTCGAGGGCGACGACCCGGGGCCCGGCTGGAAGGCCGTCGGCTACGCGGAGGTCGGCGAGAACCGTACGGCCCTGCTGGTGCACGCGGACGACGAACGGCTGCGGCGGCTGGCGGTGCTCGACGCGGTGATCAACAACGGTGACCGCAAGGGCGGCCACCTGCTGCCGGCCGCGGACGGGCGGCTCTACGCGATCGACCACGGCGTGACGTTCAACGCGGACGACAAGCTGCGGACGTTGCTGTGGGGGTGGGCGGGGGAGCCGTTGCCGGAGGAGGCGATGGAGGCGTTGCGGCGACTTTCGGCCAATCTGGCCGAGGGTTCGCCCCTGGCCGTGCGCCTGGCGGAGTTGATCTCCGTCGCGGAGATCGACGCGCTGCGGGAACGGGTGGCGGAGCTTCTGCGCACCGGGCGCCACCGTGAGCCGAGCGGGGCGTGGCCCGCGATCCCCTGGCCGCCGGTGTAGGGGGACGGCCCCAGGGGCCCGGCGTGGCGCAAGAGCGCCTGTTCGGCCAAAGGCCGGATCCGGTTCGTATCCGGAACATGCGTCCGGTTACGCTCGGGGCATGCATGCCTGGCCCGCTTCTGAGGTGCCCGCCCTGCCCGGCAAGGGCCGCGACCTCCGGATCCACGACACCGCGACCGGCGAGCGAGTGACCCTCGCCCCCGGTCCCGTCGCCCGTCTCTACGTGTGCGGCATCACGCCCTACGACGCCACCCACATCGGACACGCGGCGACCTACAACGCGTTCGACCTCGTGCAGCGCGTGTGGCTCGACACCAAGCGGCAGGTGCACTACGTCCAGAACGTCACCGACATCGACGACCCGCTGCTGGAGCGGGCCGTGCGCGACGGCGAGGACTGGACCGCCCTCGCCGAGCGCGAGACCGCCCTCTTCCGCGAGGACATGACCGCCCTGCGCATGCTGCCCCCGCAGCACTACATCGGCGCGGTCGAGTCGATACCGAAGATCGTCCCCCTCGTCGAGCGGCTGCGCGACGCCGGTGCCGCCTACGAGCTCGACGGCGACATCTACTTCTCCGTCGCCTCCGACCCGCACTTCGGCGGCGTCTCGCACCTCGACGCCGAGGCCATGAAGCTGCTCTCGGCCGAGCGCGGCGGCGACCCCGACCGCCCCGGCAAGAAGAACCCCGTCGACCCCATGCTGTGGATGGCCGCCCGTCCGGGCGAGCCCAGCTGGGACGGCGCCTCCCTGGGCCCCGGCCGCCCCGGCTGGCACATCGAGTGCGTCGCCATCGCCCTGGAGCACCTGGGCATGGGCTTCGACGTGCAGGGCGGCGGCTCCGACCTGATCTTCCCGCACCACGAGATGGGCGCCTCGCACGCCCAGGCCCTCACCGGCGAGCACCCGTTCGCCAAGAGCTACGTGCACGCCGGCCTGGTCGCCCTCGACGGCGAGAAGATGTCCAAGTCCCGGGGCAACCTCGTCTTCGTCTCGGCGCTGCGCCGCCAGGGCGTCGACCCGGCCGCCATCCGGCTGGCGCTGCTCGCGCACCACTACCGCGCCGACTGGGAGTGGACCGACGCGGTGCTGGAGGAGGCCGTGGCGCGCCTGGACCGCTGGCGCGCGGCCGTCTCCCGGCCCGACGGGCCGTCCGCCGACGCCCTGGTCGAGGAGATCCGCGAGGCCATGGCCGACGACCTCGACGCCCCGGCCGCGCTCGCCGCGGTCGACCGCTGGGCCGCCGCCCAGGCGGAGACCGGCGGCGCCGACACCGGCGCGCCGGGCCTGGTGTCGCGGGCCGTGGACGCCCTCCTCGGCGTCGCGCTGTGACCGTGTGACGAACGGGGCGTGCGGCCCGTGGACAGAAGTCCACGGGCCGCACGCCTTCCGTCCATGGCCCTCCGCCGGGCGGGCGCGCTAAGCACCCGCCCATGAGACGTTTCAGGTGCAGAACGGCGCTCGCCGCCGCTCTCCTCGGGCTCCTCGCCCCGCTCGCCGGCCCGTCCGGCACCGCGCGGGCCCAGTTCCCGGACCAGAAGGAACAGCAGGAACGGACCGTCGGCGACGTCACCGGCTTCTCCACCGCCGGCCCCGTCTTCCATCTGCGGGCCGGCGAGGCCGCCGCCCGCGTCACGTTCGTCGCCGCCGACACCGTACGGGTCGAGCTGGCGCCCGACGGCAGGTTCACCGACCCCACGGGCAAGGACATCGTCCTGCCGCAGGGGCCGCCGCCGCCCACGCGGTGGCGCGACCGCGGCGACCGCTACGAGCTCAGCAGCCCCGCCCTGACCCTGCGCGCCTACAAGAGCCCGCTGCGCTTCGCCCTGCACCGGGCCGACGGCAGTCTGCTGTGGGCGGAGACCAAGGGCCTGACGTGGAGCGCCGACCGGACCGTGCAGACCCTCGCACGCGGCGCCGCCGAGCAGTTCTACGGCGCCGGCATGCAGAACGGGCGCGGCAACACCTCGCACCGCGGCCGGACCGTGGAGGTGGGCGTCGACTACAACTGGGACGACGGCGGCCACCCCAACTCCGTGCCCTTCTACCTCTCCTCCGCCGGCTACGGCGTCTACCGCAACACCTACGCACCCAACACCTACTCCTTCGGCGACCCGGTGACCACCACGGCCCGCGAGCGCCGCTTCGACGCGTACTACGTGGCCGGCCGTACGCCCAAGGAGGTCGTCGGCCGCTACACCAAGCTGACGGGCCGTCCGTTCCTGCCGCCGCTGTACGGCCTGGAGATCGGCGACTCCGACTGCTACCTGCACAACAAGAACCGCGGCGAGCGCCGCACCCTCGACGCGCTGAAGGTCGCCGACGGCTACGTGGAGCACGACCTGCCGCTGGGCTGGATGCTCGTCAACGACGGCTACGGCTGCGGCTACGAGAACCTGGCCGAGGTGAACCGGGGCCTCGCCGGCCGCAAGGCCGCCATGGGCCTGTGGACCGAGGACGGCCTCGGCAAGCTGGCCGACCAGGTCAAGGCGGGGCAGCGGGTGGCGAAGCTCGACGTGGCCTGGGTCGGCGACGGCTACAAGTTCGCCCTCGACGGCTGCAAGGACGCCTACCGGGGCATCGAGGACAACAGCGACGCCCGCGGCTTCACCTGGGCCCCCGAGAGCTGGGCCGGTGCCCAGCGGTGCGGCGTGCAGTGGTCGGGCGACCAGAAGGGCTCGTGGGAGTACATCCGCTGGCAGATCCCCACCTATGCGGGCGCCACGATGTCCGGCCTGGCGTACACCACCGGTGACGTCGACGGCATCTTCGGCGGCAGCCCGAAGACGTACGTCCGCGACCTCCAGTGGAAGGCGTTCCTGCCGGCCGTGATGACGATGGACGGCTGGGCGCCCAGCGACAAGCAGCCCTGGCGGTACGGCGAGCCGTACACGTCCGTCAACCGCAAGTACCTCAAGCTCAAGGAGGCGCTGCTGCCGTACATGTACAGCTACGCCGCCGAGGCGGCCCGTACGGGCGTCGGCCCGGTCCGGCCGCTCGCGCTGGAGTACCCCGGCGACCCGAAGGCCGCGACCGAGGCCGCCAAGTACGAGTTCCTGTCGGGGGAGTACTTCCTCGTCGCGCCCGTGTACCGGGACAGCGAGGTGCGGGACGGCATCTATCTGCCCGAGGGCACCTGGACCGACTACTGGACCGGCCGCCGCTACGAGGGCCCGACGACCGTCGACGGCTACCGGGCCCCGCTGGACACGCTGCCGTTGTTCGTGAAGGCCGGCGCGAACATCCCCATGTGGCCGGGCGGCATCCGCTCCCACCGGGACCGCACCGCCGGCTCGCCGCTGGCCTGGGACGTGTACCCGGCGGCCGGCACCTCGGCGTTCACGCTCTACGAGGACGACGGCGTCACGCGCGAGCACCGCACCGGCGCGTACGCCGAGCAGACGCTCACCACCCGGACGACGGACGAGGGCGTCACCCTCGAACTCGGCCCGTCCCGCGGCACGTTCCGGGGCAAGCAGGCGGAGCGTCCCTACGAGTTCACCGTCCACACGGGCGGGGCGCCCGGGCGGGTGCTCCTGGACGGCCGTGAGTTGCCGGCCGGCCAGTGGTCGTACGACCCGGCCGACCGGGGCGGCGTCGTGCACGTGACGACACCCGCCCGCCCGACGGACCGGCCCCTCTCGCTGGTCCTGGCCCACTGACGCTTCACCGGCTACGGAGACACGCGTAGCTCAACTACGCAATGTCTTGCTCGGCCAAGCAAAAAGCTCTACCGTCTTGCTCATGCAAGCAAAGATCAGTGCGGACGAGCAGGACTCCGGCGGGCCCGCCGCCGCGCCGCCCCGGACGTTCACCGAGGCGGCCCGGCGGGCCCAGATCGTCGACGCCGCCATCGAGGTGATCGCGGACGAGGGGTACGCCAAGGCGACCTACGCGCGCATCGCCCGCCGCGCCGGCCTCAGCAGCACGGGGATGATCTCGTACCACTTCGCCGGCAAGGCCGACCTCATGCGGGAGGTCGTCGCCGAGGTCATGCGGGTCGCCGACGGCTACATGCGGCCCCGCATCGAGGCGCAGCCCACCGCCGCCGGCCGGCTCCGCGCCCACATCGAGTCCAACCTCGAACTGCTCGGCGCCCACCCCAAGCACCTGCCCGCCCTGCTCCAGGTGCTGGCACAGGCCCGGGGCGACGAGCCGTGGCAGCAGGAGTTCGCCGCCGAGATGGGCGGCCTCGTCGACCGCGTCGCCGAGGCGCTCGCCAGGGCCCAGGAGGCCGGCGAGTTCGGCGACTTCGACCCCTGGGTGATGGCCATGGCGATCCGCGGCGCCGTCGACGCCGTCGTCAGCCGCGTGGCCGGGGGCGCCGCGATCGACGTGGCCGCCTGCGGCCGCGAACTGGCGGACCTGTTCGACCGCGCCACCCGCAAGGCGTAGACCGGCGTTCCACAAGCGTGAGAGCAGGACGACCATGACGAACGACATCACCACCACCCCTCCGGCGGAGGAGAAGGCCCGGAAGAAAGCGGCCGTCCGCCGCTTCGTGCTCCGCCAGCTGGTGTTCGAGCTCGGCCTGCCGCTGGGCTGCTACTACGCCCTGCGCGGCGCCGGCGTCAGCCCGTGGGCGGCGCTGCTGGCCGGCGGCCTGCTGGCCGTCCCGTGGATCGTGCACGGCATGATCAGGCACCGCAGGGTCGAGACGATGGCGGTGTTCACCCTCGTCGTGCTGCTCGTCGGCTCCTTGATGACCCTGGTCACCGGCGACCCCCGGACCCTCCTCGTCCGGGACAGCTGGCTCGCGGCCGTCATCGGGATCTGGGTGCTGGCCACCGTGCCGACGCGCAACCCCTTCCTGCTCAGCGCCTTCCGCCCGATGATCGTGGCGAAGGTGGGCGAGGACGGCTACCAGCAGTGGCGGAGCCGCTGGACGACGGAGCCGGACTTCCGGCGCCACGTCCGCATCCTCAGCGCCGTGTGGGGCGTCGTCCTCACCCTGGACGCCGGGGTCCGCGTCGTGCTGGCCCTCACCGTGCCCGTCGACGCCGTGCCGACGGCGAGCACGGCCCAGTGGCTCGTCGTCCTGGCCGGCCTGATCCTCTTCCACCGGCGGTACGTCATGACCAAGGGGCTGGAGGCATGACCTCCCGGGAGACCACCGTGGTCGTCGCCGGGGCCGGGCCCGCCGGCCCCGCCGGCGCACGGGCACCTCGTGCGCCTCACCACAGGTGTTCGTGCGCCTGCACCGGATCGCCCTCGTACGGGTGGTACGCGGCGAGGTTGTCCGCCGCCGGGTGGTCCCGGCCCGCCGGGCCCGTGGCGAACGCCCGCAGCACGTTGGCGGTGACCTGGGCGGTGAACCGGGCCGTGGCCGGCGGGATGCCGTGTGTCCCGTCGCCCTTGAGGGACTCCACCCAGCGCATGGTGCCGGTGTTGAACACCCCGGCGCCGCCGGCCGTCGTGTAGTAGCCCGAGTCGGCGAAGGAGCGCACGCCCCGGCACACCAGCGGCGAGTGCGCCACGATGTCCAGCGGACGGGGGGTGCGCGGGCCGGAGTTGACGCGGTCGTACTCCGTGCCCACCAGGTTGGGGAAGCGGGCGCCCCGCGCCACGCCCGTGTCCTCGAACAGCCAGTGGCCCGGCTCGGTCACCACGTAGTCGGCCGACGTCGGGTTCGACTCGTACAGCGTGCCGGTGAGGGAGTTCTCCGGGTCGGGGTGGGGCGCGGCCCGCCAGTCCGTGGTGACGGCCCGGTCGTCGTGGCCGGCCAGCGGGTCGAGCCGCCAGTCGGTCTTGTAGCAGACGACCAGGCGGCGGTCGGTGGTGCCGGCCGGCTCCAGCCGGATGCGCCGGAAGCAGGCGTTGGCGCCGAGGAACGCCACGTTGGTGCCCGCGTCGCGGGCCGCGGTGACCGCCGTGCGCATCGCCGGCGTCCAGTACTCGTCGTGCCCCAGGGACACCACCGCGTGGGCGCCGCGCAGCAGGCCGGGGTCGCGGTCGACGTCCATGGAGGTGACGTACGCCAGCGGCAGCCCGAGCCGTTCGGCCAGGGCGATCGCCGGCTGCTCGTAGGTGAGGAACAGCCGCGCGCCGTCCCCGTCGTACGGCCGGTCGCAGCTGACGGCCAGCGAGCGGGCGCTGTAGTCGGCCTTGCCGCCGGGCCCGTGGTAGAGGCTGTGCCCGCCCCACGTGTTGTACGCCTGCCAGGTGGCGGCCGCGTTGACGAGGACCAGCCGGCCCGCGGTGTGCGCGGAGCGGACCGTGACGGGTACGTAGCGCTGGTCGCCGGAGTCGGCGGTGAGCCGGACGAGGTACGCGCCCTCGGGCCAGCCCCGCGTGGGCACCTCGGCGGACACCGGCCAGGCCGCGGCGACCGTACGGGTGGGGCCGCCGGGCCGGGGGAGCGGCCGGGCCCCGCACGGCATGCGCTCCGCCGCCCACACGCGGCGCGCCTGGGCGCCGCCGTACCAGCCCATGCGGAACGCCTCCGCGCGGAACCCGGACCCGGCGGCCACCGACACGTGCAGCCGGAACGGTTCGCCGGGCAGGACGCTCGCCCGGTCGGCGTACCCCTCGACCGCGTGCTCCTGGCCCTGCCGGGCCAGCCGCCAGTCGTGGTCGCCGTGCCGTTCGTTCTCCGCCGTGACCGCGGCCGGGCCGCCCTGCGGCCCGTCACCGGCGGAGCAGCCGGCGAGGAACGCGCCGGCCCCCGTCCCGGCGACGGCGCCGAGGAAGCGCCGCCGGTTCCAGGGGTGGGTGTCGTGGGTGCCCATGTCGTAACCCATTGGGCGGGCACGGACCCGGGGCCGCAACCGGAGAACGGTCGCGGCCCCTGGCACCGGCGGGCGCGTCAGCGCGCGTTGAAGTACTTCGCCTCGGGGTGGTGGATGACGATGGCGTCGGTCGACTGCTCCGGGTGCAGCTGGAACTCCTCCGACAGGTGCACCCCGATCCGCTCCGGCCGCAGCAGCTCGGCGATCTTCGCCCGGTCCTCCAGGTCCGGGCAGGCGCCGTAGCCCAGCGAGAACCGCGCGCCCCGGTACTTCAGGGCGAACATCCCCTCGACGTCGTCGGGGTCCTCCGCGCCGAAGCCCAGCTCGGCGCGGACCCGGGCGTGCCAGTACTCGGCGAGGGCCTCGGCCAGCTGCACGGACAGGCCGTGCAGCTCCAGGTACTCGCGATAGGCGTTGGCCTCGAACAGCTTCGCCGTGGCCTCGCCGATGCGGGAGCCCACCGTGACCACCTGGAGGCCCACCACGTCGGTCTCGCCGCTCTCCTCGGGGCGGAAGAAGTCGGCGAGGCACAGCCGGCGGCCGCGCCGCTGCCGGGGGAAGGTGAAGCGGGTGCGCTCGGTGCCGTCCTCGTGCAGGATCACGAGGTCGTCGCCCTTGCTGACGCACGGGAAGTAGCCGTGGACGACGGCCGCCTCCAGCAGGTTCTCGGTGTGCAGCTTCTCCAGCAGGCCGCGCAGCCGCGGCCGGCCCTCGCTCTCCACCAGCTCCTCGTACGTGGGGCCGCCGGCGCGGGCCTGCTTCAGCCCCCACTGGCCCTTGAACAGCGCGCCCTCGTCCAGCCAGGAGGCGTACTCCTTCAGCTGGATGCCCTTGACGACGCGCGTCCCCCAGAAGGGCGGCTCGGGCACGGGGTTGTCGGTGGCCACGTCCGAGCGCACCGCGCCCTGCGGCTCCTCCACCTCGGCCACCGCGGGGGCCTCCCGCTTGGGCACCCGCCGCTGCCGGAGCTCGGGCAGCGTGGCGCCGGGCACCCCGCGCTTGACGGCGATCAGCGCGTCCATGAGCTTCAGGCCCTCGAAGGCGTCGCGCGCGTACCGCACCTCGCCCTCGTAGATCTCGTGCAGGTCCTGCTCGACGTAGGCGCGGGTGAGGGCGGCGCCGCCGAGGATCACCGGGTAGGTGGCCGCCAGCTTGCGCTGGTTGAGCTCCTCCAGGTTCTCCTTCATGATCACGGTGGACTTCACCAGCAGCCCGGACATGCCGATGACATCGGCCCGGTGCTCCTGCGCGGCCTCCACGATCGCCGACACCGGCTGCTTGATGCCGAGGTTGACGACGTTGTAGCCGTTGTTGGAGAGGATGATGTCGACGAGGTTCTTGCCGATGTCGTGGACGTCGCCGCGGACCGTGGCCAGCACGATCGTGCCCTTGCCGGCGGCCTCGCTCTTCTCCATGTGCGGCTCCAGGTGGGCCACCGCGGCCTTCATCACCTCGGCCGACTGGAGCACGAACGGCAGCTGCATCTGCCCCGAGCCGAAGAGCTCGCCGACGACCTTCATGCCCTCCAGCAGGGTGTCGTTGACGATGTCGAGGGCGGGCCGCTCGCGCAGCGCCTCGTCGAGGTCGGCCTCCAGGCCGTTGCGCTCGCCGTCGACGATGCGGCGGCGCAGCCGCTCCTCCAGCGGCAGGGCCAGCAGCTCCTCGGCCTTGGACGCCTTGAGGGACTTCGCGGTGGCGCCCTCGAACAGCTGCATGAGCTTCTGCAGCGGGTCGTAGCCCTCGGCGCGGCGGTCGTGGATGAGGTCGAGGGCGGTGGCGACCTCCTCCTCCCCGAACCGGGCGATGGGCAGGATCTTCGCGGCGTGCACGATGGCCGAGTCCAGGCCGGCCTTGACGCATTCGTCGAGGAAGACGGAGTTGAGGAGGATGCGGGCGGCGGGGTTGAGGCCGAAGGAGATGTTGGACAGGCCGAGCGTGGTCTGCACGTCCGGGTGGCGCTTCTTCAGCTCGCGGATCGCCTCGATGGTGGCGATACCGTCCTTGCGGGACTCCTCCTGGCCGGTGCAGATGGTGAAGGTGAGGCAGTCGACGAGGATGTCGCACTCCCGGATGCCCCAGTTCCCCGTCAGGTCGGCGATCAGCCGCTCGGCGACGGCGACCTTCTTCTCCGCGGTACGGGCCTGGCCCTCCTCGTCGATGGTGAGGGCGATCAGCGCGGCGCCGTGCTCCTTGGCCAGGGCCGTGACCTTGGCGAACCGCGAGTCGGGGCCGTCGCCGTCCTCGTAGTTCACCGAGTTGATCACCGCACGGCCGCCGAGCTTCTCCAGGCCCGCGCGGAGGACGTCCACCTCGGTGGAGTCCAGCACGACGGGCAGCGTGGAGGCGGTGGCGAAGCGGCCGGCGAGCTCCTCCATGTCGGCCACGCCGTCCCGGCCCACGTAGTCCACGCACAGGTCGAGCATGTGGGCGCCCTCGCGGATCTGCTCGCGGGCCATCTCCACGCAGTCGTCCCAGCGGCCCTCCAGCATGGCCTCGCGGAACTTCTTCGAGCCGTTGGCGTTGGTGCGCTCGCCGATGGCGAGGTACGAGGTGTCCTGGCGGAACGGCACCGTCTGGTAGAGGGAGGAGGCGCCCGGCTCGGGGCGCACCCGGCGCTCGCCCGGCGTCAGGTCGCGCACCCGTTCGACGACCTGGCGCAGGTGCTCGGGCGTGGTGCCGCAGCAGCCGCCGACCAGGGAGAGGCCGTACTCGCGGACGAACGTCTCGTGCGCGTCGGCCAGCTCGGCGGGGCTCAGCGGGTAGTGGGCGCCGTCCTTGCCGAGCACGGGCAGGCCCGCGTTGGGCATCGCGGAGATGCGGGTGCGGGCGTGCCGGGAGAGGTGGCGCAGGTGCTCGCTCATCTCGGCGGGGCCGGTGGCGCAGTTCAGCCCGATCATGTCGATGCCCAGCGGCTCCAGGGCGGTGAGCGCGGCGCCGATCTCGGAGCCCAGCAGCATCGTGCCGGTGGTCTCGACGGTCACCTGCACCAGCAGCGGCACGTCGGTGCCGGTGGCCGCCATGGCGCGGCGGGCGCCGATGACGGACGCCTTGGTCTGGAGCAGGTCCTGCGTGGTCTCGACGAGGATGGCGTCGGCGCCGCCGGCCAGCAGGCCCTCGGCGTTGCGCTGGTAGGCGTCGCGCAGGGTGGTGAAGCCGATGTGGCCGAGGGTGGGCAGCTTGGTGCCGGGGCCGACGGAGCCCAGCACCCAGCGGACGCGGCCGTCGCGGGCGGTGAAGGCGTCGGCGGTCTCCCGGGCGATCCGGGCGCCGGCCTCGGACAGCTCGGTGATGCGGTGCGCGATGTCGTACTCGCCGAGCGCGGCGTGGTTGGCGCCGAAGGTGTTGGTCTCCACGCAGTCGACGCCGGCCTCGAAGTACGCCTCGTGGACCGCGCGGACGATGTCGGGCCGGGTGACGTTGAGGACCTCGTTGCACCCCTCCAGCTGCTGGAAGTCCTCCAGCGAGGGGTCCTGCGCCTGGAGCATGGTGCCCATCGCCCCGTCGGCCACCACCACACGGGTGGCCAGGGCCTCGCGCAGCTGCGCGGATCGGCTGGCGGGTACGGGCGGCGGGGTGGACGAGGCCATGGGGCAGCTCCCGGGTGTGCGACGGCTGTCGGCTTTGCGCCGCCCTGTTGCGGACGGCGCACGCGGCCAGCCTAGCCCCAGGACCGCCCCCCGGCGCAGGGGCGTCTCATGGTCCGGACCAGTCGGCGGGCGGACGGCGTACCGGCCGGAGGGCCCGGCGGAGAGGTCCGGCGGGGGCCGGTGGGGTGCCCGCGGAGTGTGTCGGTGATCATGGTCGGGCCCTGCTGTCGGGTATCCCCTGGTCGGCAACGGCCGATAGTGTTCAGCAATGCCGAACGGTGAGCGCCGGGCGGCAGCGAAGGGAGTAGCTCGATGGCACGGACCATCCAGTCGCTGGAGCGAGCGGCGGCGATGCTGCGGCTGCTCGCGGGCGGCGAGCGGCGGCTCGGCCTGTCCGACGTGGCCTCCGCGCTGGGGCTGGCCAAGGGTACCGCCCACGGCATCCTGCGCACCCTCCAGCAGGAGGGCTTCGTCGAGCAGGACCCGGTCTCCGGGCGCTACCAGCTCGGCGCCGAGCTGCTCCGCCTCGGCAACAGCTACCTGGACGTGCACGAGCTGCGGGCCCGCGCCCTGGTGTGGGCCGACGACCTGGCCCGGTCCAGCGGCGAGAGCGTCCACCTCGGCGTGCTGCACCAGCAGGGCGTGCTGATCGTGCACCACGTCTTCCGCCCCGACGACAGCCGCCAGGTGCTGGAGGTCGGCGCCATGCAGCCGCTGCACAGCACGGCGCTGGGCAAGGTGCTGTGCGCCTACGACCCGGTGGCGCACGCGGAGATGGTGGACGCCGACCGCGAGGCGTTCACGCCGCACACCGTCACGGACCTCCCCGGGCTGGAGGGTGTGCTGGACCTGGTGCGCGCCCGCGGCTGGGCCGCGGACGTCGAGGAGACCTGGGCCGGGGTGGCCTCCGTGGCGGCCCCCATTCACGACCGCCGCCGGATGCCGGTGGGCGCGGTCGGCATCACGGGCGCCGTCGAGCGCGTGTGCGAGGGCGGCGAGCTGCGGCCCCGGCTGGTGGCCGCGGTGCGCGACTGCGCCCGCGCCGTCTCGCGCGACCTGGGCGCCGGGCGCTTCTGAGCCGCCCCGCGCCCCCCCCGGTCGGCGATGCCGACCGGGGGCGCCGGAGAGGCCGCCGAGGGGCCGTTCCGGGTCCTGTCCGAGACCTCTCCGTGACCCGCGAGACCCTCTCGTTACCCACCGGTATCCGAACGTAGATTTCCGGCCAGTTGGCCTGGAGTTTCCGGTCACAGAGCCCTTGACGGGGTCTTAACCGTCCAGAAAACTGCCGTGCATCGGTCGGCATTGTCGAACACCTACCGACAATATTCGCTATGGTGTGCAGTGCCGCGGGACCGATCACCGCCCTCTCGGAGGGCGCGGACCACCGGAGGGACCCGGGGTTCGCCTTCCCCTGGACGAAGGACAAAGGAGTCGCGGGTGTCCAGCTCCGACATCTTCACCGGCGAGACCATCGGTACCGCCGTACTGATTCTGCTCGGCGGCGGCGTCTGCGCCGCCGTCACACTGAAGCGTTCGAAGGCCCAGAACGCCGGATGGCTCACCATCACGTTCGGCTGGGGCTTCGCGGTACTGGCCGGCGCCTACATCGGCACCAAGTCCGGTGCGCACCTCAACCCCGCCGTCACCCTCGGCCTCGCCCTCGACGGCGCGGTCGCCTGGAGCGACGTGCCCGTGTACATCGGCTCCCAGCTGCTCGGCGCCATGATCGGCGCGACGCTGGTGTGGCTCGCCTACCAGGGCCAGTTCAAGGCCCACCTGACCGATCCGGAGCTCGTCGCGAGCCTCAACCCCAGCGAGGGCATGGTCGACCAGACCGCCACCCCGCAGGCCGGCCCGGTGCTCGGCATCTTCTCCACCGGCCCCGAGGTCCGCAACGCCGTGCAGAACCTCGTCACCGAGATCATCGCCACCGCGGTGCTGGTGCTGTTCATCCTCACCCTGGGCCTCACCAAGGGCCTGGCCGTCAGCGGCACCGGCACCCTCATGGTCGCCCTCGTCGTCGTCGGCATCGGCATCTCGCTCGGCGGCCCCACCGGCTACGCCATCAACCCCGCCCGCGACCTCGGCCCCCGCATCGTGCACGCCCTGCTGCCGCTGCCCAACAAGGGCGGCTCGGACTGGGGGTACGCCTGGGTGCCCGTCGTCGGCCCCCTGATTGGCGCGGCCCTGGCCGCGGGTATCCACAAGCTCGCATTCTGAGCAGCAGCACACGCCGAGACACGCCGAGACCCAGACCTTCAGGAGCAGACACCCCATGACCACCACCCACGGCGCCTCCCACGGCCAGGGCCCGTTCATCGCGGCCATCGACCAGGGCACCACCTCCTCCCGCTGCATCGTCTTCGACCGCGACGGCCGCATCGTCGCCGTCGACCAGAAGGAGCACGAGCAGATCTTCCCCAAGCCGGGCTGGGTCGAGCACGACGCCCTGGAGATCTGGCGCAACGTCGAGCAGGTCGTCGCCGGCGCCGTCGAGAAGGCCGGCATCACCGCCGCCGACGTCAAGGCCATCGGCATCACCAACCAGCGCGAGACCACCCTGCTCTGGGACAAGAACACCGGTGAGCCCGTCCACAACGCCATCGTCTGGCAGGACACCCGCACGGACGCCCTCTGCAAGGAGCTCGGCCGCAACGTCGGCCAGGACCGCTTCCGCCGCGAGACCGGCCTCCCGCTGGCCTCCTACTTCTCCGGCCCCAAGGTCCGCTGGCTGCTGGACAACGTCGAGGGCCTGCGTGAGCGCGCCGAGGCCGGCGACATCCTCTTCGGCACCATGGACTCCTGGGTCATCTGGAACCTCACCGGCGGTGTGAACGGCGGCGTCCACGTCACCGACGTCACCAACGCCTCGCGCACCATGCTGATGAACCTGCGCACCCTGGCGTGGGACGACCGCATCCTGTCCTCCATGGAGATCCCGGCCGCCGTCCTGCCGGAGATCCGCTCCTCCGCCGAGGTCTACGGCACCGCCAAGGGCGGCGCCCTCGAGGGCGTCCCCGTCGCCTCCGCCCTCGGCGACCAGCAGGCCGCCCTCTTCGGCCAGACCTGCTTCGACCAGGGCGAGGCCAAGTCCACCTACGGCACCGGCACCTTCATGCTGATGAACACCGGTGGCGAGCCCGTCCAGTCCTACAACGGCCTGCTGACCACCGTCGGCTACCGCATCGGCGACCAGAAGCCCGTCTACGCCCTCGAGGGCTCCATCGCCGTCACCGGCTCCCTCGTCCAGTGGATGCGCGACCAGATGGGCCTCATCAAGAGCGCGGCCGAGATCGAGACGCTCGCCAGCTCCGTCGAGGACAACGGCGGCGCCTACTTCGTGCCCGCCTTCTCCGGCCTGTTCGCCCCCTACTGGCGCTCCGACGCGCGCGGCGTGATCGCGGGCCTGACCCGCTACGTCACCAAGGCGCACATCGCCCGCGCCGTCCTCGAGGCCACCGCCTGGCAGACCCGCGAGATCACCGACGCCATGACCAAGGACTCCGGCGTCGAGCTGACCGCCCTCAAGGTCGACGGCGGCATGACCTCCAACAACTTGCTGATGCAGACCCTCTCGGACTTCCTGGACGCACCCGTGGTGCGCCCCATGGTCGCCGAGACGACCTGCCTCGGCGCCGCCTACGCCGCCGGCCTGGCCGTCGGCTTCTGGCCGGACACCGACGCCCTGCGCGCCAACTGGCGCCGGGCCGCCGAGTGGACCCCCCGCATGGACGCGGACACGCGTGACCGCGAGTACAAGAACTGGCTCAAGGCCGTCGAGCGGACCATGGGCTGGATCGACGACGAGAGCTGACTGAGGAGCAACTCATGACTACCCCGCAGAGCGTGCCCACCCTGGGAACGCACCCGGCCGCCGGCGTCAACCCGGGCCGAGCCGAGACCCGGGAGAGACTGTCCAACGCGACGTACGACCTCCTGGTCATCGGCGGCGGCATCCTGGGCACCTCGGTCGCCTGGCACGCCGCGCAGGCCGGCCTGCGGGTCGCCATGGTGGACGCCGGCGACTTCGCCGGCGCCACCTCCTCCGCGTCCTCCAAGCTCGTCCACGGCGGTCTGCGCTACCTGCAGACCGGCGCGGTCAAGCTGGTCGCGGAGAACCACCACGAGCGCCGCGTCCTCGCCAAGGACGTGGCCCCCCACCTCGTCAACCCGCTCACCTTCTACCTGCCCGTCTACAAGGGCGGCCCGGTGGGTGCGGCCAAGCTCGGCGCCGGCGTCTTCGCCTACTCGGCGCTGTCCGCCTTCGGCGACGGCGTCGGCAAGGTCATCTCCCCGGCCCGCGCCAAGGCCGACAACCCCGGCCTGCGCACCGACGACCTCAAGGCCGTCGCGGTCTACTACGACCACCAGATGAACGACTCCCGCGTGGCCGTCATGACGGTTCGCGCGGCCGTCGAGTCCGGTGCCGTGGTCCTCAACCACGCCGAGGTCACCGGCCTGCGCTTCACGCACGGCAAGGTCACCGGCGCCGAGCTCAAGGACCGCATGGACGGCACCGAGTTCGGCATCGACGCCCGCGTCGTCCTCAACGCCACCGGCCCGTGGGTGGACCACCTGCGGAAGCTGGAGGACAAGGGCGCCGCACCGTCCATCCGCCTCTCCAAGGGCGCGCACATCGTGATGAAGCGCAAGTCGCCGTGGAAGGCCGCCATGGCCACCCCGATCGACAAGTACCGCATCACCTTCGCCCTCCCCTGGGAGGACCAGCTCCTCCTGGGCACCACCGACACCCAGTACGAGGGCGACCCGGCGGACGTGCGCGCCACCGAGGAGGACATCCAGCAGATCCTCGACGAGGCCGCGTTCTCCATCCAGGACGCCGACCTCGACCGCTCCCTGATGACGTACGCCTTCGCCGGCCTGCGCGTGCTGCCCGGCGGCCCCGGCGACGTCGCCCAGGCCAAGCGCGAGACGGTCGTCACCGAGGGCAAGGGCGGCATGCTGTCCGTCGCCGGCGGCAAGTGGACCACCTACCGCCACATCGGCCGCACGGTCATGAAGAAGCTCGCCCAGGTGCCCGGCAGCCCGCTCACCGAGGACATGGAGCCCGTCTCCAGCCTCGTCCGCCGCACCCCGCTGCCCGGCGTCGCCAACCCCAACGCCGTCGCGCACCGCCTGCTCGTCGACCGCGAGCCCGGCGCCCGCATGGACCCGCTGACCGCCCGTCACCTCGCCACCCACTACGGCTCGCTGTCCTTCGACATCGCCCGCATGGTCAACGAGAACCCCGAGCTCGGCGAGCGGATCCACCCCGACGGCCCGGAGATCTGGGCCCAGGTCGTCTACGCCCGCGACCACGAGTGGGCCGAGACGGTCGACGACGTGCTGCGCCGCCGCACCACCCTGACCATCCGCGGCCTCGACACCGAGGACGTCCGGACCCGCGTCAAGGAGCTGCTGGGCGACAAGCACTGACGCGCCCCCTTCGCGCCCGTCCGCCGTGTGCTCCCGGGCACACGGCGGACGGGCAACCAGGCACCGGCCGCACACGTCCCCTGGAGGGAAGAGGGGACGTACACATGAACAGGGCAGCACCGCCGGCCGGCAAGAAGACCTCACGGCCCCGCCCACCGCTGTGGCGGCGCATCACCGTACGCGTGGCGATCGGGCTGGCCCTCCTCGTCCTCGTGCCGGTCGTCACGGCAGGCAGCGCGCTGCGCGCCGCCTACGCCGGGTCGCCCGCCGACGACGCGGTCACCCGCGGCCGGGACGCGGTGTGGCTGGGGCACGCCTGGGTGGACGGCCGGCGCGGCCCGGCCGACCTCGCCGCGCTGAAGCGGCGCCTGGCCGGCACCGGCATCCGTGACCTGTACGTGCACGCCGGCCCGCTGGAGCACGACGGCACCCTGCCCGCGGACGTGTACCGCGGCGCCGGCCGGTTCCTCGACGCGGTCCACCGCGAGCTGCCCGGGGTACGCGTCCAGGCGTGGCTCGGCGACAAGGTGACCGACCGGGCCGGCGGCCCGGGCCTGTACCTGCCCTCCGCACCGGTGCGGGAGGCCGTCGTGGAGTCCGCCCGGCAGGTGCTGCGGGCCGGCTTCGAGGGCCTGCACCTGGACGTCGAACCCGTGCCCAGCGACGACCGGGACTTCCTCGCGCTGCTCGACTCCCTGCATACGGCGGTGCGTTCGCAGGGCGGAGTGCTGTCGGTGGCCGCCCAGCAGATCGACCCGCTGCCCGCCCTGCACCGCGCGGCGCGCACGCTGGGCAGCAAGAAGTGGTGGACCCAGCGCTACTTCGCCCAGGTGGCCCGCCGCACCGACCAGATAGCCGTCATGTCGTACGACACGGCGCTGCCGGCGGAGACGCTCTACGGCGGCTACGTGGCCCGGCAGACCGCGCTGGCCCTCCAGGTGACGCCCCGGCGGACCGACCTGCTGATGGGCCTGCCCTTCTACCACACCGACGACTGGGGCCATCAGAGCCGGGCCGAGACGGCGGCGGCCGCCGTGCGCGGCGCCCGGCTGGGCCTGTCCCGGCAGGACCGGCACCGCGAACGCTTCGGCGTCGCACTGTACGTGGACTTCGCCGCCACCGAGGCCGACTGGCGCGCCTATCGCGGCGGGTGGGGCACGCGTGGCTGAAAGTGCCTCCCCCTCGGGGGCTGCGTACCGGGGTCGCCGAAGTCGTAGGCTTGGGGCACACACGAGACAACCGCAATCGCACGGAACGGCAACCGGCGGCGCCCTGCACCCATGGTGTGCGCCCCGGTCGGAAGGAGGCGCTGGGTGATCGAGCTTGAGGGGGTTCCCGAGCTGATCGACCCGGTCATGATCTGTGCCTTCGAGGGCTGGAACGACGCCGGTGACGCAGCCTCCAGCGCGGTCGCGCACCTGGACCGGGAGTGGAAGGGCGAGGTGTTCGCCGCGCTCGACGCGGAGGACTACTACGACTTCCAGGTCAACCGGCCCACGGTCTGGCTGGACGGGGGCGTCCGCAAGATCACCTGGCCGACCACCCGGCTGTCGGTGGTGCGGGCCGCGGACACCGGCGCCTCGCGGGACCTGGTCCTGGTGCGGGGCATCGAGCCGAGCATGCGCTGGCGGTCGTTCTGCAACGAGCTGCTGGGCTTCGCCCACGAGCTCGGTGTGGAGATGGTGGTGATCCTGGGCTCGCTGCTCGGCGACACCCCGCACACCCGGCCCGTTCCGGTCAGCGGCGTCACCTCCGACCCGGATCTGGCGCGCACCCTGGACCTGGAGGAGTCCCGCTACGAGGGACCGACCGGCATCGTCGGCATCCTCCAGGAGGCGTGCACGCACGCCGGGGTGCCGGCGGTGAGCCTGTGGGCCGCCGTGCCGCACTACGTCTCCCAGCCGCCCAACCCGAAGGCCACCCTGGCGCTGCTCAACCGCCTGGAGGACCTGATCGACCTGCGCGTCCCGCAGGGCGAGCTGCCGGAGGACGCCCGCGCCTGGCAGCTGGGCGTGGACCAGCTGGCGGCCGAGGACAGCGAGGTGGCCGAGTACGTGCAGTCGCTGGAGGAGGCGCGGGACACCGCGGACCTGCCGGAGGCGTCCGGCGAGGCCATCGCCCGGGAGTTCGAGCGCTACCTGCGGCGCCGCGACGGCCAGCCGGGCCAGGCGCCCGGTCCGGAGCGGGCCGGCGGCCTGGCCGCCGAGCCGGGGCTGGCCGAGGGCGGCCCACGCGACCCGTCGTACCTGCGGGACACCGCCGGCGGCCGGACCCGGCCGCCCCGCCCGCCGGCCCAGACCCCCGACGAGGGGGCCGACGGGGCCGCCGGGACGGAGGGCGATGACGCCTCCGACGGCAAGGGCGCCCCGGACGGCAAGGGCAGGGGCAAGGACGACGGCGGCGGGCGCGACGGCTCCCAGGACGGCCCCGGCGACGACTGATCCCGGCCCCCGACGGGGCCCGCGCAGACTGGGTGATTATCGACGCGACGTGCGGCGCCCACCGCCGTACACTGGTCGGTCCGGTGAAGGCCGGTCCGTCCTCCGCGGTGAGCGGAGGGCCGGGCCGGCCTTCGTGTCCCCCAGGAGGTGTGCGGATGACCAGCAGCGTCCCCGTGATCGGCGTGCGGCCGGAGGCCCCGGCCCTGCAGGCGGTCCTGCTCGACATGGACGGCACCCTCGTCGACACCGAGGGTTTCTGGTGGGAGGTGGAGGTCGCCGTCTTCGCCGAGCTGGGGCACCAGCTGCTGGAGGAGTGGCGCGAGGTGGTCGTCGGCGGGCCGATGACCCGCAGCGCCTCGTTCCTGATCAAGGCGACGGGGGCCCGGATCGCCCTGGCCGAGCTCACGGCCCTGCTCAACACCCGGTTCTCGGAGATGATCGGGCGCGGTGTGCCGCTGATGCCCGGCGCCCGCCGGCTGCTGGCCGAGCTGTCCGCGCACGGGGTGCCGACGGCCCTGGTCTCCGCCTCGCACCGGGAGATCATCGACAGAGTGCTCGACACGCTGGGCCGGCAGCACTTCGCGCTGACGGTGGCCGGCGACGAGCTGACCCGCACCAAGCCGCACCCCGACCCGTACCTGCTGGCCGCCGCCCGGCTGGGCGCGGACCCGGCGCGGTGTGCGGTGGTGGAGGACACCCTGACCGGTGTGGCCGCGGCGGAGGCGGCCGGGTGCCGGGTGGTGGCGGTGCCGTCGGTGGCGCCGATCCCGCCCGCCGCGGGCCGGACCGTGGTCGGCTCGCTGGAGGAAGTCGATCTCTCTTTTCTGCGCGGACTGATCACGGGAATGCACCGGGGCGTGCACTGAGCGTGTGCCGCGGAATACGCACGGGAACTCCCGGCAGCGGGCCGGGTGTTTTCCGTGACGAATGCGGCGGCTGAATTCCCGCGGTCGGCCGGAAAGCCTCCTGCGTGACGTTCGTCACCGGCACGGAGTGCCGACGGCGCCTTTCGTGCGCCCCGCGCGGCCCGCACTGCGGGCGGAAGCGCACCCTTGTGTCCCGTTTGATCGTCCCGTGTCGGGTTCGTTCCGGCGTCCGTTTATCGAACAGCCCGGGGTCGTTATCACCACGTGATATTGCATCAACTTCATCGTGTTCCGGCGGTGCAGGCCACGCACACTAATCTTTTCGCGAGAACTTCACGGCTGCCCGTATGACCGGCCATCGGCTATCGGTAGGGTCCGGGCAGCCGAACGCACCACAGGGAGAACACCGGACAATGAACCGCAAGACGTTGGTCCTGCCCGCCGTGGCGGGCCTGCTGGCACCCGTGCTCGTCGCCTGCGGCGGGGGCGACGGAGCCGGACAGGGGGCCATCGTCATCGGCACCACCGACCGGTTCGAGGAGACCACCGACGCTCCCGCGCCCTTCGACCCCGCCGCCGCGTACGACAACGGCCTCTGGAACGTCCTGCACAGCACCTTCCAGACGCTGCTGCGCCTGCCCCGCTCCGGCACGGCCCCCGAGCCGGACGCCGCGGAGAAGTGCGGCTGGAGCGACCGGCTCAACGAGCAGTTCCGCTGCACGCTGCGCAGCGGCCTGAAGTTCTCCAACGGCCACGCGCTCACCTCGGAGGACGTCAAGTTCTCCATCGACCGCTCCAAGGCCATCAACTTCGAGAACGGCCCGGTGTCGCTGCTCAGCAACATCGACAAGGTGGAGACGCCGGGCGAGCTCGAGGTGGTCTTCCACCTCAAGACGCCCGACGCCACGTTCCCGCAGAAGATATCCACCCCCGCCGCCGCCATCGTCGACAGCGAGTCGTACGACAAGAACAAGCTGGGCACCGGCTTCAAGGTCGTCGGCTCCGGGCCGTACACCCTGAAGACCGACGTCCAGGACGACCGCGTCACCAAGGTCGAGCTGAACCGGAACCCCGACTACAAGGGTTCGGTCAAGGTGCAGAACAGCAAGGTCGAAATGCGCTTCTTCGACGACTCCACGTCGATGGAGGCGGCCCTGAAGTCCGGTGACATCGACCTGATGACCCGGGCCATGACGCCCGAGCAGATCGGCCGCCTGCGCGGCGCGGGGGAGAAGGGCGTCCAGCTCCTGGAGTCCACCAGCCAGGAGATCAGCTACCTCGCCTTCAACACCGAGGACCCGGTCGTCAAGCAGAAGGCCGTCCGCCAGGCCATCGCGCAGCTGGTCGACCGCCAGGCCCTGACCCGCGACGACTACCAGCGCACCAGCGAACCGCTGTACTCCATGGTGCCCACCGGCATCACCGGTCACCAGAACGCCTTCGCCAACAAGTACGGCGACCCCAGCACCGACAAGGCCCGTGCGCTGCTGAAGTCCGCCAACGTCACCACCCCCGTGCCGCTGACGCTCACCTACACCAGCGACCACTACGGCGAGGCCACCGGAAAGGCCTTCAAGACGCTGCAGAAGCAGCTCAACGACAGCGGCCTGTTCGACACCAAGGTGCAGGGCGTCAAGTGGTCCGAGTTCCGCCCCGAGTCGTCCAAGGGCAAGTACGCCGTCTACGGCATGGGCTGGGTCCCCGACTTCCCGGACCCGGACAACTTCGTGGCCCCGTTCATCGGCAAGGACAACTTCCTCGGCTCCCCCTACCGCAACGCCAAGATCAGCAACGAGCTGATCCCGCAGTCGCGGCAGTCCGTCCAGCGTGACACCGCCGGCAAGTACTTCCAGCAGGCCGAGGACATCCTCGCCGACGACGTGCCCGTCCTGCCGCTGTGGCAGGGCAAGCACTACGTCGCCGCCAGCTCCAAGATCACCGGCGGCGAATGGGTCCTCAACTCCTCCTCCGAACTCCAGCCGTGGGAGCTGGGCCGCGGCGCCTGAGCCGGACCCGGACCCCGGACGGGCGGCGGCGGCCCGGCGACGCCCGGCCGCCGCCCACCCCGCACCACCAGCTGTACTCGCTCCACCGCTTCACCAGCTCCACCCGCAGAATGCAGAAACTTCTCTGCAGCACCAGACGGTCATTCAGCGATCAAGAACTGTGAGGAACGTGCACGTGAGGAAACGTGACCAGTGGCTCGCCGCCCCGCTCACCGCGGGGCTCGCCGCCGCCCTGCTCAGCGGGTGCGGATCGGAGGACGGCAAGGCGGCCGGCACCGGGGAGTCGGTGGTCATGGGGATGTCGGACGAGGTGCAGGCCACCGACCCGGCCTCCGGTTACGACCCGGGCTCCTGGCTGCTGTTCAACAACGTCTTCCAGTCGCTGCTCAGCTTCCCCAAGGGCAGCACCGTCCCGCAGCCCGAGGCCGCCAAGAGCTGCAAGTTCCGGGACGAGACCAGCACCGTCTACGAGTGCACCCTCCAGGACGGCCTGAAGTTCAGCAACGGCAACCCCCTCACCTCCGAGGACGTCGCCTACTCCTTCCGCCGCACCCTGCGCATCAACGACAAGGACGGCCCGGCGGCCGCGATGCTCTCCACCATCGGGGACATCAAGACGCCCGACAAGTCCACCGTCGTCTTCACTCTCAAGCGCCCCGACGCCACCTTCCCGCAGAAGATCGCCTCCGGTGCCGGCTCCATCGTCGACCACACCGAGTACCCCAAGGACAAGCTGCGCACCGACGGCAAGGCCGTCGGCTCCGGCGTCTACAAGCTGGACTCCTTCAGCAAGGACAAGGCCGTCTTCAAGGTCAACAGCACCTACAAGGGCCCCGCCACCGTGCAGAACAGCGGCATGACCCTCAAGCTGTTCCACGGCCAGCAGGACGCCCTGAAGAAGGCCGTGCAGAACGGCGACGTCGACGTCGCCTACCGTGGCCTGGCCATGAAGGACATCGCCGACATCGAGTCCGGCGACGCCAAGGGCGGCCTCAAGGTCACCGAGGGCACCAGCGCCGAGGTCCAGCACATGGTCTTCAACACCAAGGACCCGGTGGTCGGCAAGGCCGGCGTCCGCAAGGCCATCGCCTACCTCGTCGACCGCGCCGCCCTGGTCCGCGACGTCTACAAGCGCACCGCCGAGCCGCTCTACTCCGTCGTGCCCAGCGGCATCACCGGCCACAAGACGCCCTACTTCGACATGTACGGCGACCGGCCCAACGTCGAGAAGGCCACCGCCGCCCTCAAGTCCGCCGGCGTCAGCGGCAAGGTCAAGCTCACCCTGTGGGCCACCCCCGTCCGCTACGGCCCCGGCACCGTCGCCGAGTTCCAGGAGATCGCCAAGCAGCTCAACGCCAGCGGCCTCTTCGAAGCCGACGTGCAGAGCGTGCCCTTCGACCAGTACGAGAAGGACATCGCGGCCGGCAAGTACGGCGTCTACGTCAAGGGCTGGGTGCCCGACTACCCCGACCCCGACAACTTCACCGCCCCGTTCTTCGGCGAGGACAACGTCCTCCGCAACGGCTACCAGAACAAGGACATAGCGAACATCCTCCCCGTCACGGCCGGCATGGGCAGCCGCCAGGCCACCAACGAGGACTTCGCCAAGGTCCAGCAGGCCGTCGCCCAGGACGTGCCCGTCCTCCCGCTCTGGCAGGGCAAGCAGTACGCCGTCGCCAACGAGCGCATCTCCGGGCTCCAGTGGACCCTCGACGCCTCCACCGTCTTCCGTTTCTGGGAGATCAGCAAGGGCGCCAAGGCCTGACGCCCGCACCCCCCGACGGCCGCGCCCCGGCCCCCGCACCGCGGGGACCGGGGCGCACCCCGTTCACGGACCCGGACCGCTCACTGCGCGCCGGGACGCACCAGCCCGCTCTCGTACGCGTACACCGCGGCCTGCACCCGGTCCCGCAGCCCCAGCTTCGTCAGCACATGGCCCACGTGCGTCTTCACCGTCGTCTCGCTCACGAACAGGTCCGCCGCGATCTCCGCGTTCGACAGGCCCCGGGCCACCAGCTTGAGCACCTCCACCTCACGCTCGGTCAGCGTGCCCAGCGCGTCCGGCAGCGGCTCCTCGCCCGACGGCAGGTGCCCCGCGTACTTGTCCAGCAGCCGCCGCGTGATGCTCGGCGCCAGCATCGCCTCACCACCGGCCACCACCCGGATCGCCTGCACCAGCTCATGCGCCGGGGCGTCCTTCAGCAGGAAGCCGCTCGCCCCCGCCTTCAGCGCCTCCACCACGTACTCGTCCAGGTCGAACGTCGTCAGCACCAGCACCTTCGCCGGGCCGTCCCGCTCCGGGCCGGTGATCTGCCGGGTGGCCTCCACCCCGTCCATCCGCGGCATCCGGATGTCCATCAGCACAACGTCCGGCTGCAACGCGCGCACCTGCTCCAGCGCCTGCAGGCCGTCCCCGGCCTCACCCACCACCGCCAGGTCCTGCTCGGCCTCCAGGATCATGCGGAAGCCGGTGCGCAGCAGCGGCTGGTCGTCGACCAGTAGGACGCGGATCGCCACGGGAGATCTCCTTCGCTAGACCGCGTCCATTCTGCCCTGGGCCGCCCCGTCCCGTTGCGCGGGCAGCGGCAGCGGATACGGCGGGGGAGTGCCACCGAACTCCGGGCACACCGCCCGGTGGTCGCACCAGCCGCACAGCTTCGTCGGCCGCGGCCGCCAGTCGCCCGTCCGGGTGGCCTCCGCGATCGCGTCCCACAGCGCCCGCAGCTTCCGCTCCACCGCGTGCAGCTCGGCCTCCACCGGGTCGTACGTCAGCACGTCCCCGCTGCCCAGGTACACCAGCTGGAGCCGGCGCGGCACCCGGCCCCGCAGCCGCCACACCACCAGCGCGTAGAACATCATCTGGAACAGCGCCTCGCCCCGGTACTGCGGCGACGGCGCCTTCCCCGTCTTGTAGTCCACGATCCGCAGCTCGCCCGACGGCGCCACGTCCAGCCGGTCCACGATGCCGCGCAGCAGCAGCTCCGGCCGCCCCGCACCGTCCTCCTCCGCGACCGGCTCCAGCACCGTCTGCACCGACAGCTCCCGCTCGGCCGGCTCCAGCCGCGTCGGGTCCTCCAGCGAGAACCAGCGCTCCACCAGCCGCTCCGCGTCCGCCAGCCAGCGCGCCAGCGCCTCGTCGTCCCGCGACCCGTCCTCGCGCAGGAACAACCCCGCCAGCTCCGGCTTCGCCGCCAGCAGCCGTTCCCACTCGCCCGGCACCAGCGACACCGCCCGCGGCGCCGTCCGCTCCTCCGCCGGCGCGTCGAACAACCGCTCCAGCACCGCGTGCACCACCGTGCCCCGCGTCGCGGCCGCACTCGGCTTCTCCGGCAACCGGTCGATCACCCGGAAGCGGTACAGCAACGGGCACCGCATGAAATCCGCTGCCCTCGACGGCGACAGGGAGGCCGGCGGCACGGCAGCGGGCCCGCGCACCGGGCCCGCTGCCGCCCCCGAACAGTTCTCGGCGGAGCCCTCGACGGAGCTCCCGGTGGCGGAATCCATGACACAGACCCTACGGCCCGGCACGGACAACCGGCCGCATACCATCGACGGTAGACCCGCACTGCATGATCGTGACAAAGCACCCGGTGGTGCGGGGACCGGAGCCGACGAGGGGACACCGTGGACGACAGCGGGCAGGGCCGACCCGGCACGGGCGGCGACGACAGCCCCGGCGGCCCCCCGGGCAGGCGCCCCGGCGCCCCCCGGCAGCCCGGACCCGGCGGCGGCATCCTCATGGGCCGCCCCTTCGGCGTACCCGTCTACGTCGCCCCCAGCTGGTTCCTCGTCGCCGCCCTCATCACCTGGGTCTTCGGCGGCCAGCTGGACCGCGTCCTGCCCGAGCTCGGCCGCGCCCGCTACCTCGTCGCCCTCTTCTTCGCCGTCGCCTTCTACGGCTCCGTCCTCGTCCACGAGCTCGCCCACACCGTCGCCGCCCTCCGCTTCAAACTCCCGGTGCGCCGCATCCAGCTCCAGTTCTTCGGCGGCGTCTCCGAGATCGAGAAGGAGAGCGAGACCCCCGGCCGCGAATTCGTCCTCGCCTTCGTCGGCCCCCTCCTCTCCCTCGTCCTCGCCGGCCTCTTCTGGCTCGGCCTCCTCGCCGTCCGCCCCGGCACCGTGCCCAGCGTCCTCCTCGCCGGGCTCATGCTCTCCAACCTCCTCGTCGCCGCCTTCAACCTGCTGCCCGGCCTCCCCCTCGACGGCGGCCGCATGCTCCGCGCCGTCGTCTGGAAGATCAGCGGCAAACCCATGACCGGCACCGTCGCCGCCGCCTGGGTCGGCCGCGCCCTCGCCGTCGCCGTCCTCCTCGGCCTGCCCCTGCTCACCCACGGCGGCGACATCGACAGCTTCGGCGGCACCGACTCCCTCACCGACGCCCTCCTCGCGGCCGTCCTCGCCGCCATCATCTGGACCGGCGCCGGCAACAGCCTCCGCATGGCCCGCCTCCGCGAACACCTGCCCGGCCTCCGCGCCCGCACCCTCACCCGGCGCGCCGTCCCCGTCCAGGCCGCCACCCCCCTCTCCGAGGCCCTCCGCCGCGCCGGCGAGGCCGGCGCCCGCGCCCTCGTCGTCGTCGACGCCCAGGGCACCCCCACCGCGATCGTCCGCGAGACCGCCATCGCCGGCATCCCCCAGCACCGCCGCCCCTGGACCGAGACCGGCACCCTCGCCCAGGAGCTCACCGACGGCATGCGGCTCCCCGCCGACCTCGCCGGCGAGGACCTCCTCGAAGCCCTCCGCACCACCCCCGCCAGCGAATACCTCGTCGTCGAGGACACCGGCGAGGTCTACGGCGTCCTCTCCGCCACCGACGTCGAGCGCGCCTTCGTCGCCGCCATGTCCCGCCCCGCCGGCCCCTGACCACTACCGGTGGTCAGCAGTCCCCCCGACGCCCGGTACGCTGGTCGTATGTCCGAACCGACCGGTGCCGCCCGCCGTCGCGGGCCCTTCAAGGTCGGGGACCAGGTCCAGCTCACCGACCCCAAGGGACGCCACTACACGTTCACGCTCGAGGCCGGGAAGAACTTCCACACCCACAAGGGTTCCTTCCCCCACGACGAGCTGATCGGCGCCCCCGAGGGCAGTGTCGTCCGTACCACGGGAAACGTCGCCTACCTGGCGCTGCGCCCCCTGCTCCCCGACTACGTCCTGTCCATGCCCCGCGGAGCCGCGGTGGTCTACCCGAAGGACGCGGGGCAGATCCTCGCCTTCGCCGACATCTTCCCCGGCGCCCGCGTCGTGGAGGCCGGCGTCGGCTCGGGCTCGCTCAGCAGCTTCCTGCTCCGCGCCATCGGCGACCAGGGCATGCTGCACTCCTACGAGCGCCGCGAGGACTTCGCCGAGATCGCCCAGGCCAACGTGGAGCGCTACTTCGGCGGCCCGCACCCCGCCTGGCAGCTCACCGTCGGCGACCTCCAGGACAACCTGTCCGACACCGACGTCGACCGCGTGATCCTCGACATGCTCGCTCCCTGGGAGTGCCTGGAGGCCGTCTCCAAGGCGCTGGTCCCCGGCGGCATCCTCTGCTGCTACGTGGCCACCACCACCCAGCTCGCGCGGACCGTCGAGTCCATCCGCGAGATCGGCTGCTTCGCCGAGCCGCAGCCGTGGGAGTCGATGATCCGCAACTGGCACGTGGAGGGCCTCGCCGTCCGCCCCGACCACCGGATGATCGGCCACACCGGCTTCCTCGTCACCGCCCGCCGCCTCGCGGACGGCGTCGAGCCGCCCATGCGCCGCCGCCGCCCCGCCAAGGGCGCCTACGGCGAGGACTACGAGGGCCCCAACAAGGGCTGACCCGTACGCACCACCACGCGGCGCCGCCGCCGGGAACCGCACCGCGGAACTCGGGGGCGGCGCCGTCGCGTTACCGCCCGCTCCCGCACCACGGACCGTGCTGCTCACCCCCCGGCCCGCTGTTCCTGCGTCACCACCGGTGTGACACCATGCAGTCACTTTTCGCAGCCAACCCCGCAGCCACAGCTCTCACAGGAGTCCGCGCGCGTGCAGTCCGCAGCAGCCGGTTCGTTCCCCTCGTCCGGCCCGACGCAGCCCCTCCCGCACACCCGCCCCCGCCCGCTCCACTGGCTCGCCACCGCGGCCGCCCTGGCCGCCGTGCTCACCGGCGCCGCCCTCACCGGTCCCGGCACCACCCCGGAGGCCCACCCGGCCGCCGTGGCCGCCCCCGACGCCCGCGCCGCCCACTACCCCCTCGACTGCGGCCGCGCCCCCGCCGAGGTCGTCCACCAGGCCACCGCCGACCTCGACCGCGACGGGCGCCCCGAGACCGTCGCCCAGGTCCGCTGCCCCGCCGGCGGCGGCACCCCGCCCAGCGGCCTCTACCTGCTCGGGACCCCGGCCGCAGGCTCGGCCGCCCCGCGCCTCCTGGCCACCCTCGTCGACCCCGCCGAGCGGATGACCGTCACCGGCCTCGGCGCCGGGCCCGGCACGGTTTCGGCCACTCTCCTCGGCTACTCCGGCCCCGCCGTGCCCCGCTGCTGCCCCGACCGCCGGCGCGCCGTGAAGTGGCACTGGCGCGACGGGAGATTCGTGCTGACGGCCCTGGCCCCGCAAACGGCCACGGCCGGCGCCTGAGCCCGCGATCACGCGGGCCCCGGCACCGGCCGTGAGGGGTCGGTCACCGAGCCGTACGGCTGCTCACCGCCTACTCGGCGTCCGGACCGTAGACCTCCACCTTGTCGGCGACCCGGCGCACGTGGATGCAGTCGCCCGGGCACTCCTTCGCCGAGTCCCGCACCTCCGCGAGCAGCTCCAGCGGCACCCGCGTGGTGGCACCCTTGTCCTGGAGCAGCTCGTCGTCGGCGTCCTTGACGTACGCCAGGCCGTCGATGTCGAGCTCGAAGACCTCCGGGGCGTACTGGGCGCAGATCCCGTCGCCGGTGCACAGGTCCTGGTCGATCCAGACCTCGAGCTCGTCGTTCTGCACGGACATCTCGCCTGCCGTTTCCTGCGTACGTGAACCAATTGGAGCCAGCCCTGACGGGTGTTGACCGAGTCGACGATACAACCGCCCGCTTTCCGATGTTGATGGGTGGGTATTCCCCTGACGTGAGGACGTGCGCAAGGGTGAAGATCGGACACACTCCGACCGGGTTTGTGATCTAGGGGTTTCAACCTGCACCGGCCCAGGTAGGGTCTGGAAGCGTCCAGCTCCCCTTGGAGGAGGTGAGGACCGTGGCAGCCCACGACGACGACATCAACCGCGGCATCCGGCCGGGGCGCGGGTCCGACGACCCCGCGGGCCAGATTGCCTATCTCGAGCAGGAGATCGCCGTCCTGCGACGCAAGCTCGCCGACTCTCCGCGGCACACGAGGATTCTCGAAGAGCGGATCGTCGAGCTCCAGACCAACCTGGCCGGCGTATCCGCACAGAACGAACGCCTCGCGAACACCCTCCGTGAGGCCCGGGACCAGATCGTCGCCCTCAAGGAGGAGGTCGACCGGCTCGCCCAGCCGCCGGCCGGCTTCGGTGTCTTCCTGCAGGCGAACGAGGACGGCACGGCCGACGTCTTCACCGGCGGCCGCAAGCTCCGGGTGAACGTCAGCCCCGGCGTCGAGCCCGACGACCTCCGGCCCGGCCAGGAGGTCATGCTCAACGAGGCGCTCAACGTGGTCCAGGCCATGCACTTCGAGCGCGCCGGCGACATCGTCACCCTCAAGGAGATCCTGGAGGACGGCGAACGCGCCCTCGTGATAGGGCACACCGACGAGGAGCGGGTGGTCCGGCTCGCCGAGCCGCTGCTGGACACCACCATCCGCCCCGGCGACGCCCTCCTGCTCGAACCCCGCTCCGGCTACGTCTACGAGGTCATCCCCAAGAGCGAGGTCGAGGAACTCGTCCTCGAAGAGGTGCCCGACATCGACTACGGCAAGATCGGCGGCCTGGGCAACCAGATCGAGCTGATCCGCGACGCCGTCGAGCTCCCGTACCTCTACCCCGACCTCTTCAAGGAGCACGAACTCCGCCCGCCCAAGGGCGTCCTGCTCTACGGCCCGCCCGGCTGCGGCAAGACCCTCATCGCGAAGGCCGTCGCCAACTCCCTTGCGAAGAAGGTCGCCGAGGTCACCGGCAAGCCCGCGGGGAAGTCCTTCTTCCTCAACATCAAGGGCCCCGAGCTGCTCAACAAGTACGTCGGCGAGACGGAGCGGCACATCCGGCTGATCTTCCAGCGCGCCCGGGAGAAGGCCGGCGAGGGCACCCCCGTCATCGTCTTCTTCGACGAGATGGACTCCCTCTTCCGCACCCGTGGCTCCGGCGTCAGCTCGGACGTGGAGAACACCATCGTCCCGCAGCTGCTCTCCGAGATCGACGGCGTGGAGGGCCTGGAGAACGTCATCGTCATCGGCGCCTCCAACCGCGAGGACATGATCGACCCGGCGATCCTCCGCCCCGGCCGCCTCGACGTCAAGATCAAGATCGAGCGCCCGGACGCCGAGGCCGCCAAGGACATCTTCTCGAAGTACCTGACCGAGTCCCTGCCCCTGCACGCCGACGACCTCGCCGAGCACGGCGGCGACGCCAGGGCCACCATCGAGGGCATGATCCAGTCGGTCGTCGAGCAGATGTACGCCGAGTCCGAGGAGAACCGCTTCCTGGAGGTCACCTACGCCAACGGTGACAAGGAAGTCCTCTACTTCAAGGACTTCAACTCCGGAGCCATGATCCAGAACATCGTGGACCGGGCCAAGAAGATGGCGATCAAGGCCTACCTCGACCACAACCAGAAGGGCCTCCGCGTCTCCCACCTGCTCGCCGCCTGCGTCGACGAGTTCAAGGAGAACGAGGACCTGCCCAACACCACCAACCCCGACGACTGGGCCCGCATCTCCGGCAAGAAGGGCGAGCGGATCGTCTTCATCCGCACCCTCGTCACCGGCAAGCAGGGCGCGGACACCGGCCGCTCCATCGACACCGTGGCCAATACCGGCCAGTACCTGTAACACCGCCGTCCGGCTGCGGATGCCTCCCCACCCCGCCCCAGGCGGGGGACGGACCAGGCCATCCGCAGCCGGACGTGTCTTTGGCGCGCACGAGACGACACGTGCCGCCCGCGCCACCCGTACGGGTGCCCCCGCCGGGCCCCGCACGGCCGCGGGACGACGCGCCGACCGGCGCCGTGTCCCACCGCACCGACCCGAGCAATGACTGTAATGATCTCCCCAGCGCCGCAAAGCCGTTCTAGGCTCTTCGGTATCGCCGCGCAGCGCGTGGGGGACGCACACGGACCGGAAGCGCAGCGGTACTTGAGCGCCGACCCCGCGACGGGGCGCCGCCGGGCAAGGAGGGCCGCATGACCGTACGGCGAGTAATGGGCATCGAGACGGAGTACGGGATCTCCGTCCCCGGTCACCCGAACGCCAATGCCATGCTCACCTCGTCCCAGATCGTCAACGCCTACGCGGCCGCGATGCACCGGGCACGCCGTGCCCGCTGGGACTTCGAGGAGGAGAACCCGCTGCGGGACGCCCGCGGCTTCGACCTCGCCCGCGAGGCCGCCGACGCCAGCCAGCTCACCGACGAGGACATCGGCCTGGCCAACGTCATCCTGACCAACGGCGCCCGCCTCTACGTCGACCACGCCCACCCGGAGTACAGCTCCCCGGAGGTCACCAACCCCCGCGACGCCGTCCTCTGGGACAAGGCCGGCGAACGGATCATGGCCGAGGCCGCCGAGCGCGCCGCGCAGCTGCCCGGCGCCCAGCCCATCCACCTCTACAAGAACAACACCGACAACAAGGGCGCCTCCTACGGCACGCACGAGAACTACCTGATGAAGCGGGACACCCCCTTCTCCGACATCGTGCGCCACCTCACGCCCTTCTTCGTCTCCCGCCAGGTCGTCGCCGGCGCCGGCCGCGTCGGCATCGGCCAGGACGGCCACCAGCACGGCTTCCAGATCAGCCAGCGCGCCGACTACTTCGAGGTCGAGGTCGGCCTGGAGACCACCCTCAAGCGGCCGATCATCAACACCCGGGACGAGCCGCACGCGGACGCCGAGAAGTACCGCCGGCTGCACGTGATCATCGGCGACGCCAACCTCTCGGAGATCTCCACCTACCTCAAGCTCGGCACCACCTCCCTCGTCCTCTCCATGATCGAGGACGGCTTCATCACCACCGACCTCGCCGTCGACCAGCCCGTCCGCACGCTCCACCGGATCAGCCACGACCCCGGCCTGCGCCGCCTGGTCACGCTCCGCAACGGCCGGACGCTCACCGCCGTGCAGCTCCAGATGGAGTACTGCGAGCTGGCCCGCAAGTACGTCGAGGACCGCTTCGGGACCGACACGGACGAGCAGACCAAGGACGTCCTCGCGCGCTGGGAGGACGTGCTCGGCCGGCTCGAACGCGACCCGATGAGCCTGGCCGGCGAGCTGGACTGGGTGGCGAAGCTGGAGCTCCTGGAGGGCTACCGGCGCCGCGACGGCCTCGACTGGGAGTCGGCCCGGCTGCACCTGGTCGACCTCCAGTACGCGGACGTCCGCGCCGACAAGGGCCTCTACAACCGGCTGGTCGCCCGCGGCCGGATGAAGCGCCTGGTCGAGGAGGACGCGGTCCTGCGCGCCCGCACGGCGCCGCCGGAGGACACCCGCGCGTACTTCCGCGGCCGCTGCCTGGACCAGTACGCGGACGACGTGGCCGCGGCCTCCTGGGACTCGGTGATCTTCGACCTCCCCGGCCGCGACTCCCTCCAGCGCGTCCCCACGCTCGAACCCCTGCGCGGCACCCGCAACCACGTCAAGGAACTCCTGGACCGCTGCCGCACGGCGGAGGAGCTGGTCCGGGTGCTCTCCGGGGGCTGAGGGTGGCCCGGGTGGTCTGAGAGGGGGACCGAGCGGGAATCATCAGGGTGGCCCCGGGACGTTGTAGCAGTTGCAGCAAGAACGGGGCCGATCCGGGGCCCGGCTTGTAGGGTCTGATCTTGTACGTACGTCTCGTGCACGGCTGAATCGAGCGGGGTGAGGGGTATGGCGACCAAGGACACCGGCGGCGGACAGCAGCGGGCCACGCGTTCGACCGAGGAGGTCGAGGAGCAGGCGCAGGACGCGCAGGTCTCGGACGACCTCAAGGAACGCCAGGAGAAGCTGTCGGACGACGTGGACTCCGTGCTGGACGAGATCGACGACGTCCTTGAGGAGAACGCGGAGGATTTCGTTCGAAGCTTCGTTCAGAAGGGTGGCCAGTAAGCGGCTTCTGCCTTCGAAACGTAGGGGAGGGTGAGTGTCGCAGGCGGGGGGAACGAAGCGCTGCGCGCGGTGTCGCGAGGACAAGCCGCGCGCAGCGTTCGCTGCGAATCGGTCGTTGCGTGACGGGCTGCAGTCCTACTGCAGAGTGTGTGCCGCTGAGTACCACCAGCAGAGACAGAAGGCGAAAGGTAGGAACATCCGCCCGCGGGTCGCTGTGCCGCCGGGGCATAAGTACTGCCGCCGCAGTGGGCAGATCAAGCCCCACTCCCAGTGGTCTCGCAACAGTTCGGCCTCCGACAGGTTGACAACGGCCTGCAAGTCCTGCCGGGCTGTCGAGGGCCGGGCCGGTCACCTCAAGCGCAAGTACGGCATCACGGAGGCCGAGCGGGAGCAAATGATCATGGCGCAAGGCGGGGTCTGCTGCATCTGCTTGTCGGCACGCCCGGTGCATGTGGATCATTGTCATGCGACCGATAAAGTCCGTGGCGTGCTGTGCTTCAGTTGTAACGCAGCACTGGGGCAATTCAAGGACCGGCCCGACGCCCTGCGGCGTGCGGCCGATTACCTGGAAGGAAACATGCGTGGAAGCCAACCCTCGTAGCACCGGGCGTCTACCTGCTGCCTTCCTGACGCCGGGCTCCTCGTCCTTCATGGACTTCCTCGCGGCGCACCAGCCCGACCTGCTGCCGCGGAACCGTCAGCTGCCCGCGCAGGGCGTGGTCGAGGCGCCGCACGGGACGACGATCGTGGCGGCGACGTTCCCCGGTGGGGTGGTGCTCGCCGGTGACCGGCGGGCCACGATGGGGAATCTCATCGCCCAGCGCGACATCGAGAAGGTGTTCCCGGCCGACGAGTACTCGGCGGTGGGCATCGCGGGCACGGCCGGCCTGGCCGTGGAGATGGTGAAGCTGTTCCAGCTGGAGCTGGAGCACTTCGAGAAGGTGGAGGGCGTCTCGCTCTCCCTGGAGGGCAAGGCCAACCGCCTGTCCACCATGATCCGCAGCAATCTCGGCATGGCCATGCAGGGCCTGGCCGTGGTGCCGCTGTTCGCCGGGTGGGACGTCGACCGGCAGAAGGGCCGGATCTTCTCCTACGACGTGACCGGCGGCCGGTCCGAGGAGGCGGTGGGGTACGCGGCGACGGGCTCCGGTTCGCTGTTCGCGCGGGGTGCGCTGAAGAAGCTGTTCCGTGAGGACCTCACGGAGGGGCAGGCCGCCACGCTCGTCGTCCAGGCGCTGTACGACGCCGCCGACGACGACTCGGCGACCGGCGGGCCCGACCTCGCGCGCCGTATCTACCCGGTCGTCACCGTGATCACCGACGAGGGTTTCCGGAGGCTGGGCGAGGACGAGCTGGCGCAGATCGTCCGTGCCGTCCACGAGCGGCGGCTGGAGGAGCCCGACGGCCCGCGCGCCGCGCTGCTGTAAGGGCTGCAAGGATGCTCGCCGTGACGGAACGATCTTCAGGAAGGGACGGATAACGCGGTGTCGACACCGTTCTATGTCTCCCCCCAGCAGGCCATGGCCGACCGTGCCGAGTACGCCCGCAAGGGCATCGCGCGCGGGCGCAGCGTCGTGGTCCTCCAGTACTGCGACGGCGTGCTGTTCGTCGCCGAGAACCCGTCCCGCGCCCTGCACAAGGTCAGTGAGATCTACGACCGCATCGCGTTCGCGGCGGTGGGCAAGTACAACGAGTTCGAGAATCTGCGGATCGGTGGGGTGCGCTACGCCGACCTGCGGGGTTACACGTACGGCCGGGAGGACGTGACCGCCCGCGGCCTGGCCAATGTCTATGCGCAGACGCTGGGCACGATCTTCTCCAGCGTGGGTGAGAAGCCGTACGAGGTGGAGCTGATCGTCGCGGAGGTCGGTGCGGCCCCGGAGGACGACCAGATCTACCGGTTGCCGCACGACGGTTCGATCGTCGACGAGCACGGCTCGGTGGCGGTCGGCGGCAATGCGGATCAGATCAGCAGTTATCTGGGCCGGAACCACCGGGACGGCATGTCGCTGGCGGAGGCGGTGAAGCTGGCGGTGGACTCGCTGACGCGGGACACCAATGGCGGTGAGCGGGAGCTGACGGCCGAGCAGCTGGAGGTCGCGGTGCTGGACCGGCGGCGTCCGCAGCAGCGGAAGTTCAAGCGGCTGCCGGTGCGGCAGCTGGAGCGGCTGCTGGCGGAGGGCAAGGCCGCTCCGGAGAGCGGTGAGGGCGGGGACGAGGAGTAGGTCCCGCGCCCCGGGGGCGCTGCCCTCTCGGGTCCTCCTCGGGTTTTCCGTCCGTGCGCCGGGCGGGCCGGTCAGCCGGCCCGCCCGGCGTTCGTGTGTGCGGCGCTGGAGGCGCGGGGCACGAGGCCGACGGGGAGGGTGACGGGGGCGGGGCGGTGGCCGTCCATGACGGCGAGGAGGGCGCGCATGCCGGCCTCGCCGACGGCCTCGGCGGGCAGGCGGACGGTCGTGAGCTCGGGTTCGAGGGCGACGGCGAGGGGTGAGTCGTCGAAGCCGGTGACGGAGACGTCGTCGGGGACGCGGAGTCCGGTGCGGCGTACGGCCTTGCAGGCGCCGGCGGCCAGGACGTCGCCGTCGCAGATGAGCGCGGTGGGGCGGGGGCCGGGTGCGGCGAGGGCGCGTTCGGCGGCGTGGCGTCCGGCGACGACGTCGAGGGTGGCGGTCTCGGTGCGGCAGGTGGTGCCGGGGACGTCGGCGAGGGCGGCGGTGAGGGCGCGGGCGCGGGCCCGGAAGGTCCAGGAGTCGATGCCGGCGGCGATGTGGGCGAAGTGCCGGTGGCCGAGGGTGAGCAGGTGGTGGGCGACCTGCCGTATGCCGTCCTCGATGTCGAGGTTGACGGTGGCGTCGGCGGGGGTGTGTCCGGGGTCGCTGTCGAGCATGACCAGGGGCAGGCCGCCCTGGCGCAGGTCGGTGAGGGCTTCGGCGGCCATGGAGGAGGCGATGACGCCGTCGAGGGCGGCGCGGGCGGAGGCGAAGGGGTCGCGGGCGGGGCCGGTGCCTTCGGGGGAGGGGTAGAGGACGACGCCGACGTCGTGTGCGGCGGCGGCGCGGGCGGCGCCGGCGTGGACGCGGGCGAAGAATTCATTGGTGAGGGCGGGGACGACGAGCAGGGCGGTGCGGGTGGGGCCGAGGCGGAGGCTGCGGGCGGTGAGGTTGGGCCGGTAGCCGAGGTCGCGGGCGGCTCTGCGGACGGCGTCGGCGGTGGGTGCGGAGACGCGGCCGCGCCATTTGTCGCCCATGACGAGGGAGACGGTGGCCTGGGAGACGCCGGCGGCGCGGGCCACGTCGCGGCTGGTGGCGCGGGCGGTGGCGGCGTGCCGTCCGCGGACGGTGGGCCAGCGGTCGTCGCCGGTGCGTTCCGTGGGCCCGCCGTGGCCGCTGGTGAGCTGGTCGTCCGCCGTCACTGCGCCGCCCCTCCTCGTCGCCGTCCGTGGTTCCTGCTGGTGCTGTCCTACCACGCGGCTGGACCCGTGGAGGGCGCTCGTGATACGTATAACTACTCTAGTTATACGTAAAACCGGGACGAAACCCGGAACGCGACACCCCAGAACACCGGGACAACCCGGGAAGCACCCCGAAAGGCGGACCATGGCGGCGGCGGGCGGCGGCTACGTCGAGATGCTCAGGACGCGGCACGCGGCGCGACTGCTGACCGGCACCCTGGTGGGCCGGCTGCCGAACGCCACGGCCGCGCTGGCTCTCGTGCTCTTCGTGCGCGCGGAGGGCGGCAGCTACGCCCTCGCCGGCGCGCTGTCCGCCGCGTACGGCGTGGCCAACGCCGTGGGCCAGCCGCTGCTGGGCCGCGCCGTGGACCTCTACGGCCAGCCCAGGGTACTGCTGCCCTCCGCGCTGCTGGCGGGGATCGGCATGGCGGCCTTCGCGGTGTTCGGCACCGGCTCGCTGGTCGTGGCCTACGCCACGATGATCGTCTCCGGTTTCTTCACGCCTCCGCTGGAGGGCGGCCTGCGGGCGCTGTGGCCCTCGGTGCTCAAGAGCGAGGAGCGGCTGCACGCCGCGTACTCCCTGGACGCCATCGCCCAGGAGGTCATGTACGTCGTCGGCCCGCTGATCGTCACCGCCCTGGTCTGGTGCTGGTCCGAGGCCGGTTCGCTGTACGTCCTGGCCGCCCTGGGCGTGCTGGGCGCGCTCGCGGTCGTCACCTCCCCGCCGTCCCGGACGTGGCGCAGCGCGCCGCGCGAGGCGCACTGGCTGGGTGCGCTGCGCTCGCGCGGGCTGCTGGTGCTGCTGGGTGCGTTCTTCTTCATCGGTTCCGCGCTGGGCTCCATCGCCGTGGCGGCGGTGGCGTACGGCGACGGCCACGGCGGTGGCGGCGTGGCCTCGTACCTGCTGTCCGCGCTCGGTGTGGGTGCCCTGATCGGTGGCTCGGTCTACGGTGCCCGGCAGTGGGCCGGTACGCCGGAGCAGCGGCTGCGGGTGCTGGTGGCGGGTCTGGCGGTGTGCTACGCGCCGCTGGTGATCCAGCCCGGCCCGGTGGGCATGACGGTGCTCGCGGGTGTCGCGGGTGTGTTCCTGGCGCCGTCGCTGGCCACGGCGTTCGTGGTGGTGGACCGGCATGCGCCGCAGGGCACGGTCACCGAGGCGTTCTCCTGGCTGGTGACGTCGTTCGGCGTGGGCGCCTCGATCGGTGCGGCCGTGGTCGGCCCGGCGGTGCAGTACAACGGCTCGGGCGCGGGCTTCGCGGTGGCGGTGTGCGGTGGCGCGGCGGCGCTGGTGGTGCTGCTCCTGGGGCGCCGGGTGCTGCGCGCGCCGGCGGCCGCCTCGACGGTGGTGGCGGGCTCGGAGGCCGAGCCGGTGGTGCCGCAGGAGACCGCGGTGGCGCAGTAGTCGCCACGGGACCGGGGAATTCGCTCGGAACCAGGCTGTCGAACCCGGTTTCAGCACGGGGGTTCAGGCGTAGTGTTCTGGCATGGACCGCCGCATTTTCGGGCTGGAGAACGAGTACGGCGTCACGTGCACGTTCAGGGGGCAGCGCCGGCTGTCGCCTGACGAGGTGGCGCGCTACCTCTTCCGCCGTGTCGTTTCCTGGGGCCGGAGCAGCAACGTCTTCCTTCGCAACGGGGCCCGTCTCTACCTGGACGTGGGGTCGCACCCCGAGTACGCGACGCCCGAGTGCGACAGCGTGACGGAGCTGGTCACGCACGACAAGGCGGGCGAGCGCATTCTCGAGGGGCTCCTGGTGGACGCCGAGCGCCGGCTCCACGAGGAGGGCATCGCGGGCGACGTCTACCTCTTCAAGAACAACACCGACTCCGCCGGGAACTCCTACGGCTGCCACGAGAACTACCTCGTCGCGCGGCACGGGGAGTTCTCGCGTCTGGCGGACATCCTCATCCCGTTCCTGGTCACCCGGCAGCTGCTGTGCGGCGCGGGGAAGGTGCTCCAGACGCCGCGCGGCGCGGTCTACTGCGTGAGCCAGCGGGCCGAGCACATCTGGGAGGGGGTCAGCTCGGCGACGACCCGGTCCCGGCCGATCATCAACACGCGGGACGAGCCGCACGCGGACGCCGAGCGCTACCGCCGGCTGCATGTGATCGTCGGCGACTCCAACATGTCCGAGACGACCATGCTGCTGAAGGTCGGCGCCACGGACCTGGTGCTGCGCATGATCGAGGCGGGCACGGTGATGCGGGACCTGACGCTGGAGAACCCGATCCGGGCGATCCGCGAGGTCAGCCATGACGTCACGGGCCGCCGCAAGGTGCGGCTGGCCAGCGGCCGGGAGGCGTCGGCGCTGGAGATCCAGCAGGAGTACTACGAGAAGGCCGTCGACTTCTGCGAGCGGCGCGGTATCCGCACGGGCACGGTGGAGCGGGTGCTGGAGCTGTGGGGGCGGTCCCTGGAGGCGATCCGGGACGAGGACCTGGACCGGATCGCGACGGAGATCGACTGGGTGATGAAGTACCAGCTGATCGAGCGCTACCGGGCGCGGAACAACATCACCATGTCGCACCCGAGGATCGCGCAGATAGACCTCGCCTACCACGACATCCACCGCCGGCGGGGCCTGTACTACCTGCTGGAGCGCAAGGGCCAGGCGGCCCGGGTCTGCAACGACCTGAAGATCTTCGAGGGCAAGTCGGTGCCGCCGCAGACGACGCGGGCCCGGCTGCGCGGGGACTTCATCCGGCGGGCGCAGGAGCAGCGCCGCGACTTCACGGTGGACTGGGTGCACCTGAAGCTGAACGACCAGGCGCAGCGGACGGTGCTGTGCAAGGACCCGTTCCGTTCGGTGGACGACCGGGTCGAGAAGCTGATCGCGGGGATGTAGCCGGGGCCCGCGGGTCCCGTACGGGTGTGCGCCGGGTACTTCGGGCCCGGCGCCCGTCCGTGTCGGTGGGGGTTGATCGGCGGGGGACAGGCCGTAGAGTGACCGCACTGCCCAGCGCCCTCTACTGCCTGAGTTGGACTTCATGAACCACGCGAAGAACGTGCGTCGCCTCGCTGCGGCGTTGGCCGTGCCCGTGCTGCTGCTGACCGCCTCGGCGTGCGGCTCCGACGACGGGGGCGGCAAGGTCTCCGTGGAAGGGAAGTTCGGGGAGAAGCCCACCGTCTCGGTGCCGAAGGGTGCGAAGCCGGCGGACGAGCCGGTGGTGAAGGCCCTGAGCGAGGGCCGTGGCGAGAAGGTGGAGAAGGGCTCGTTCATCCGCATCGACTACGCGGTGTACTCGATGAAGGACGGGCGCGAGCTGATCAACTCCTGGAATCCGCAGATGCCGCCGGGGAAGCCGGCCGGCGGTGCGCGTCCCCAGGAGGTGCTCCAGGTGGGGCAGCAGGGCCAGCAGGTGCCCGCGAAGGTCGGTGAGGCGCTGGCGGGTCAGCGGGCCGGCAGCCGGGTGCTGCTGGAGGGGACGGTGAAGTCCCTGGTCGCGGAGGCGGCCAACCCGCGGTCGGGCTTCGCTCCGGGCGACGGCCTGGTGTGGGTGGTGGACGTCCTCGGCGCCCGCAAGGTGGACGCCAAGAGCGAGGCGAAGGGCGAGCAGGCCGCGCCCGAGCAGGGGATGCCGGTGGTGAAGGCGCCGTCGCAGAAGCCGGCGGAGATCACGGTCCCGAAGGACGAGAAGCCGCCGGCCGACCTGAAGGAACAGGTCCTGATCAAGGGCTCGGGCCCGGAGGTCAAGGCCGGTGAGGGCCTGATCGCCCAGTACACCGGCGTGAAGTGGGAGGACGGCGCGAAGTTCGACTCGTCCTGGGACCACGCCGGGGCGACGGCCTTCCAGATCGGTACGGGCTCGGTGGTGCAGGGCTGGGACAAGGGCCTGGTCGGCAAGCACGTCGGGGACCGGGTGCTGCTGGTGATCCCGCCGAAGCTGGGCTACGGCAACCAGGAGGGCAGCGAGCTGCAGAAGAACACGCTGGTCTTCGTCGTGGACATCCTCGGCACCGTGTGATCGGCGTCTGTCAGAATTGCCCGGTTGTCCATGCAGAACGTTCGTAGGAGCACTTTCGTGAACATCGAGAAGCCCGAGGTCGACTTCCCGGGTGGCGAGCCGCCGGCCAACCTGGAGATCAAGGACATCTGGGAGGGCGACGGAGAGGTCGCCAAGGCGGGCGACGTCGTCCGCGTCCACTACGTGGGTGTCTCCTTCTCCACCGGCGAGGAGTTCGACGCGAGCTGGAACCGTGGCAGCGCGCTCGAGTTCCAGCTGGGCGTGGGCCAGGTCATCGAGGGCTGGGACCTGGGTGTGCAGGGCATGAAGGTCGGCGGGCGCCGCCAGCTGATCATCCCGGCCCACCAGGCCTACGGCGACCGCGGCGCCGGCGGCAAGATCGCCCCGGGCGAGACGCTGATCTTCGTCTGCGACCTGATGGGCGTCGGTCGCTGATCCTCCGGGTGACGTGACGTGCGAGGGCCCGTGCCGGACCGGCACGGGCCCTCGGCTTTTGCCGGGGGACCGCTGAGCGGTACGGTCAGCCGTTGAGAGCACAAGTAGAGAGGGCGTCGATGGCCATTGCCAAGGCCGAGCGGCTGATGAACCTGGCGTTGTGCCTGCTGGGCACCCGCCGTCCGCTCACCAAGGCGGAGCTGCGCGGTTCGATCGAGGCGTACATCGAGGCCACGGCCGGCTCCGCGGCCGCCGCCTCCGCTGCGGGCGCCTCCGAGAGCGGCAGCGACGACGCCTTCAACCGCATGTTCGAGCGCGACAAGGAAGACCTCCGCGAGCTCGGACTCGTCATCGAGACCGTCGAGGGCGTCGACGGCGAGACCGGCTACCTGGCCCGCCGGGACAGCAACCGGCTGCCGCCCATCACCCTGGACGCCGAGGAGGCCGCGGCGCTGGGGCTGGCGGCCAGCGTCTGGCAGCAGGCCCGGCTGGCCGCCGCGGCCAGCGGCGCGCTGCAGAAGCTGCGGGCCGCGGGCATGCCGCTGGCCGAGGACCCGTACGGCGGGCAGAGCGCGCTGGAGACCCGCGTCCCCACCCACGAGGCGGCCTTCGAGCCGCTGCTGCTGGCCGCCCGCGACCGGCGCCCGGTGGTCTTCGACTACCGCAAGGCCAACGCGGCCCGGCCCGAGCAGCGCCGGGTGGAGCCGTGGGCGCTGGAGTTCTGCCGCGGCCACTGGTACCTGGCCGGCTGGGACCGCGACCGGCAGGCCGAGCGCGTCTTCCGGCTGTCGCGGATCACCGGCAAGGTGCGCTCGCGCGCCCTGCCGTTCACCGCGCCGGTGCCCGACCACGTCACGGTGCGCGAGACCGTCGAGAGCTGGGCGGGCGAGACCGCCACCGGCACCGCCCGGATCAAGGTACGGGCCGGCCACG
Organism: Streptomyces mashuensis; assembly: GCF_014654785.1. GTDB lineage: Bacteria > Actinomycetota > Actinomycetes > Streptomycetales > Streptomycetaceae > Streptomyces > Streptomyces mashuensis. Next base: position 325,716 of record NZ_BNBD01000003.1, on the reverse strand, counting down.
GCTACCCGCTGCGCGAGCGGGCCACCGTCACCCGGGCGCTGGGCGACGGCTGGGACGAGCTGGAGATCCCGTACGGCCACGGCCTGGACGCGTGGCTGGTGGAGTTCGGCCCCGACGTGGTGGTGCTCGGCCCCGCCGAGCTGCGCGCCGACGTCGTGGACCGGCTGCGCGCGGTCGCCAAGGGCTGACCGCGGACCGGGCTGAGCAGGGCTTGAGAGGAACGGACCCCAGAATCTGATGGCCATCAACGCCATTGACCACACGCGGCGCATGCTGTCCCTCGTCACCTACCTGAGGGAACGCCCCGGCGCCCGCGTCGCCGACGTCGCGCGCGCCTTCGGCATCAGCGAGGACGAGCTGATCGGCGACCTGGACATCCTGCCGATGTGCGGGACCAGCTTCCGCGGCGGCGACCTGCTCGACATCGACACCGACGGCGAGCGCATCTGGTGGCACAACCCCGACGCCTCGGGCACCAGCACCGGCGAGCCGCTGCGGCTGGCCGCCGACGAGGCGACGGCGCTGCTGGTGGCCGCCCGCGCGGTGGCCACCCTGCCGGGGCTGCGGGAGGGCGACCGGCAGGCGCTCGTCCGCGCCACCGCCAAGATCGAGGCGGCGGCCGGTGAGGCCGCCGAGGCCAGCTCGCGCCTGTCGGTGCGGTTCGAGTCGGAGGGCGGGGTGTTCGCCGAGGCGGACCGGGCCATCTCCGAGCGGCGCCGCGTGTGGCTGCGCTACTACTCGCCGGCCCGCGACGAGCTGACCGAGCGCGAGGTCGACCCCATCCGGCTGTTCGCCGTCGGCCACACGTACATGGAGGCCTGGTGCCGCCTGTCCGAGGCGCGCCGGACCTTCCGCCTGGACCGGGTGGCCGAGATCAGGCTGCTGGACGAGGTCTCCGACCCGCCGCCGGTGGAGCTGCGCGACCTCTCCCAGGGGCTGGTGCAGCCGGCCGCCGAGGACCCCGAGGTCGTCATCGAGGTGGGCCCCGGCGGCCGCTGGGTCGCCGAGTACTACCCGCACGACCGGGCCGACGAGCTGCCGGACGGGGGCCTGCGGATCACGCTGCGCACCCCCGACCCCGCCTCGCTGCGCCGGCTGGCGCTGCGGCTGGGCCGCGACGGGCGCATCGTCTCGCCGGAGGACCTGGCGGCGAGCGCGCGGGAGGCCGCCCGCGAGGCGCTGGCGGCCTACGGAGAGTGAAGCCCCGGCGGGCGCGGGCCCGCGACGGGGGAGGGACGAGGTGACGGTGGAAGGTTCAGGGGACGTGACGGAGACCGCGGTGCGCACCACCGCCGTGTTCAAGGCGGCGTGCCCCGAGTGCCGGGGCCGGTTCGAGCTGGCGGCCGGGGCGCTGCGGCTGGCGATCGGGGCCAGCGACCGGACCACGTTCTACTCCTTCACCTGCCCCGACTGCGGTTCGTCGGTGCGCAAGCCGGCGGGGGAGCGGATCGTGGAACTGCTCACCGGCGGGGGCGTGCGGACCCTGCGGCTGCACATCACGGCCTGAGACCGCGGTTAGGCTGCTCCCATGTTCTGGACCGTGTTCGCCGTCGCCCTGGGGTTCTGCGGGATCGTCGTGCTCGCGGTGCCGGCCGTGCGCGTCTTCGCCGAGGTGCGGCGGCTGTCGTCGCAGGTGGCGGAGGCATCCCGGCGCATCGGGCGGGCCGCCGAGGACCTGGAGCGGGCCGCGGCCCCGCTGGCCGCCGAGACGGCGCGGACGGTGCGCGGCGGCTGAGCCGCGGAGGGAACCCGGAGGCGCTCCCGGCCATCTCCTTGACCGGGTGGCCGGGCGGTACGCTGGGCGGGGCGGCCCTGGCACGAGGCGGAGGGTCTCCTCCGGCTCCGGCCGGGTGGTGCGCCCACGGTGCGTATGCAGAGGGATTGCCGTGCGTTCACCCCCGCGCGTTACGATCGCTGCCGTACGGCTGATGGACAAATGTCCGATCGGTCACCAGGCTCCACTCCCATCCCGCCTCGGTGAGAAGGTAAAGACATGTTCGGACGGCTCGGTGCTCCAGAGCTCATCCTCCTCCTCGTTGTCGTCATCCTGCTGTTCGGTGCGAAGAAGCTCCCGGACATGGCGCGCTCGCTGGGCAAGTCGGCCCGCATCCTGAAGAGCGAGGCCAAGGCGATGAAGGCCGAGGGCCAGGACAACGCCGCGGCCCCTGCCGACCCGCCCGCCGGTGAGCCCGCCCCGCGCACCATCAAGGCCGCGCCCGGCGACGTGTCCTCCCGGCCGGTGACCGAGCCCACCGACCGTACGACCCAGCGCTGATACCCCGGACAGACTGAGGCGGCCGCCGTCGGCGACCGCCTGCCGCACGAGATAGGGACGTGGGTTGCTCAAGTCTGCCCGCAAGAAGGAGAAGGACCCCGAGGGGCGGATGCCCCTCACGGAGCACTTGCGTGAGCTGCGCAACCGGCTGGCGAAGGCCGTGCTGGCGATCGTGGTGGTCAGCGTCGTCGCCGCGTTCTACAACAAGCAGATCATGGACTTCCTGGCCGCCCCGGTGCCCGAGTGCCCCGGCCGCGACCTGGCGGCCAGCCACGGCGGCAACTGCGCGGTCCTGATCTTCAACACACCGACCTCGCCGTTCACCACGGTGGTGAAGGTCTGCCTCCTGGCCGGTGTCACCATCTCCTCGCCCGTCTGGCTCTACCAGCTGTGGGCGTTCCTCGCCCCGGGCCTGCACCGGAACGAGAAGAAGTACACCATCGCCTTCGTCGCCACGGCCGCCCCGCTGTTCCTCGCGGGCGCCTACCTGGCGTACGTGATCATGCCCACGAGCATGCGGGTGCTCCTCAGCGTCACCCCGGACAGCGCGGCCAACACCCTCAACCTCGACGACATCCTCGACTTCACCGTCCGGATGATCCTCGTCTTCGGCCTCGCCTTCGAGCTGCCGCTGCTCCTGGTGATGCTGAACCTCGTCGGGATGGTCAGCGGACGCGCCATGGTCAAGTGGTGGCGCGGCGTGACCATGGGTGTGTTCGTCTTCGGTGCGGTGGCCACGCCCAGCACCGACCCGTTCGGCATGTGCGTCCTCGCGGTGCCGATCATCATCCTCTACTTCGGTGCCGTCGGGTTCGCGATCCTCAACGACAAGCGCCGCGAGCGCAACAACCCCGACCGGCTGCTGTCCGACGACGAGGCCGCCCCGCTCGACCTCTCCCCGGAGCCCCTGGAGGCCGAGCCGCTGACGCGTCAGGAGCGCACCGCCGGCCGCGGCGGCTACGACGACGTCACGTGAGGTGAGCCGCGCGCGACCGGCCCGGGGCCCCGCCCCCGGGCCGGTCGGCCGGCCCCCCGTAAAGATCAGGTGGCTGTCGGGGGCGGCCGGTAGGCTCGGAAGCGATGACCGACGACATGTCCCCTGCTGAGCGCTACGCCCTGGCCCGGCGCCGCGCCGCCGAGCAGGCCACCGCGCTCGCGCCCTTCCGGGCGATGTACGACTTCGAGCTTGACCCCTTCCAGCTGGACGCCTGCCGGGCCCTGGAGGCGGGCAAGGGGGTGCTGGTCGCCGCGCCGACCGGCTCCGGCAAGACCATCGTGGGCGAGTTCGCCGTCCACCTGGCCCTCACCCAGGGCCGCAAGTGCTTCTACACCACGCCGATCAAGGCGCTGTCCAACCAGAAGTACACGGACCTGGTGCGCCGCTACGGCGCCGGCCAGGTCGGCCTCCTCACCGGTGACAACAGCGTGAACTCCGACGCCCCCGTGGTCGTGATGACCACCGAGGTGCTGCGCAACATGCTGTACGCCGGGTCCCGGACCCTCGACGGCCTCGGCTACGTGGTCATGGACGAGGTGCACTACCTCTCCGACCGCTTCCGCGGCGCCGTCTGGGAGGAGGTCATCATCCACCTCCCCGAGTCGGTGACCCTGGTCTCCCTGTCGGCCACCGTCTCCAACGCCGAGGAGTTCGGCGACTGGCTCGACACCGTCCGCGGCGACACCGAGGTGATCGTCTCCGAGCACCGGCCGGTGCCGCTGTGGCAGCACGTCCTGGCCGGCCGGCGGATGTACGACCTGTTCGAGGAGAAGGCCGGTGCCGCCGGCGGCCGGGGCCGCCGCGAGGTCAACCCCGACCTGGTGCGGCTGGCCCGCATGGAGAACAGCCGCCCGCTGGGCCGCGACCGGCGGCGCGGCGCGATGCGCGAGGCCGACCGGGAGCGGGAGCGCCGCCAGCGCAGCCGCATCTGGACGCCCAGCCGGGTGGAGGTCATCGAGCGCCTCGACGCCGAGGGGCTGCTGCCCGCCATCACCTTCATCTTCAGCCGCGCCGGCTGCGAGGCCGCCGTGCAGCAGTGCCTCTACGCCGGGCTGCGGCTCAACGACGCCGAGGCCCGCGCCACGGTCCGCGAGATAGTCGAGGAGCGCACCGCCGCGATCCCCTCGGAGGACCTGCACGTCCTCGGGTACTACGAGTGGCTCGAGGGCCTGGAGCGCGGCATCGCCGCCCACCACGCGGGCATGCTCCCCACCTTCAAGGAGGTGGTCGAGGAGCTCTTCACCAAGGGCCTGGTCAAGGCCGTCTTCGCCACCGAGACGCTGGCGCTGGGCATCAACATGCCGGCCCGCTCCGTGGTGCTGGAGAAGCTCGTCAAGTGGAACGGCGAGCAGCACGCCGACATCACGCCCGGCGAGTACACCCAGCTCACCGGCCGGGCCGGGCGCCGCGGCATCGACGTCGAGGGCCACGCGGTCGTGCTGTGGCAGCGCGCCATGGACCCCGCCGCCCTCGCGGGCCTCGCCGGCACCCGCACGTACCCGCTGCGGTCCAGCTTCAAGCCGTCGTACAACATGGCGGTCAACCTCGTCTCGCAGTTCGGCCGGCACCGCTCGCGCGAGCTGCTGGAGACCTCCTTCGCCCAGTTCCAGGCCGACCGCTCCGTGGTGGGCATCTCCCGGCAGGTGCAGAAGAACGAGGAGGGCCTGGCCGGCTACCGCGAGGCGATCACGTGCCACCTCGGCGACTTCGAGGAGTACGCGCGGCTGCGCCGCGAGCTGAAGGAACGCGAGACCGAGCTGGCCAAGCAGGGCGCCGTGCAGCGGCGGGCCGCAGCGGCGGCCGCGCTGGAGCGGCTCAAGCCGGGTGACGTCATCCACGTGCCGACGGGGAAGTTCGCGGGCCTGGCCCTGGTGCTCGACCCGGGCGTGGCCCCGGCCCGCACCGACCGGCACCGCATGGACCACTACGACGGCCCCCGCCCCCTGGTGCTCACCGCCGAGCGGCAGGTCAAGCGGCTCGCCGCGATCGACTTCCCGGTGCCGGTGGAGCCGCTGGAGCGGATGCGGATCCCGCGCTCGTTCAACCCGCGCAGCCCGCAGTCGCGGCGCGACCTGGCGTCGGCGCTGCGCACCAAGGCCGGGCACATCGTGCCGGAGCGGCACCGCAAGGCCCGCTCGGCGGCCGTCGACGACGCCGAGATCACCCGGCTGCGCACGGCGATCCGCGCCCACCCGTGCCACGGCTGCGACGAGCGCGAGGACCACGCCCGCTGGGCGGAGCGCTACCACCGCCTGCTGCGCGACACGCGGCAGCTGGAGCGCCGCATCGAGGGCCGCACGAACACCATCGCCCGCACCTTCGACCGCATCTGCGCACTCCTGACCGACCTGGGCTACCTGCGGAACGACGAGGTCACCGAGGACGGCCGGCGCCTGGCCCGGCTCTACGGCGAGCTGGACCTGCTGGCCGCGGAGTGCTTGCGCGAGGGTGTGTGGGAGGGCCTCAAGCCGGCCGAGCTCGCGGCGTGCGCGTCCGCGCTCGTCTACGAGGCGCGCGCCGCGGACGACGCCGCCCCGCCGAAGCTGCCGACGGGCCCGGCCCGGGACGCCCTGGCCGAGATGGTCCGCGTCTGGGGCCGCCTCGACGCGCTGGAGGAGGACCACCGCATCAACCAGGCCGAGGGCGTCGGCCAGCGCGAACCGGACCTGGGCTTCGCCTGGCCCGCGTACCGGTGGGCCTCCGGCCACGGCCTGGACGAGGTGCTGCGCGAGATCGACATGCCGGCCGGTGACTTCGTCCGCTGGTCGAAGCAGCTGATCGACGTCCTGGGCCAGATCGCCGCAGCGGCCCCCGCGGAGAGCGGCGTGGCCCGCACGGCCCGCCGCGCGGTGGACTCGCTGCTGCGCGGAGTGGTGGCGTACTCGTCGGTGGGCTGAGCCCACGTCCAGGGGCCGCCCTTGCCCGGCTCTCCGCCGCGACGGCGATCAAGAGGTGCCGGGGTGTCCGGCGGTGCCGAACCTGCCCGTGCGGGTTCGGCACCGCCGGGCTGCGGTGTTGTGGTTGCGCGCCGTCGCGGCGGTGTGGGGGTGCGGCGCTGTTCGTGCCAGCGGCCGCGGGGGCGTCACGCCTCGTCCGTCCGGCCCCGGCGGCGCGTCAGCAGGTACGTGGCCGTCGAGGCCAGGGCGGCGGTGAGGGCCGCGGTGCCGGCGATGACCGCCGCCAGTTCGCCTGTGCTGACGCCGGCGTCGTCCTCGGTCTCCTCGTCCTCCTCCGACGCCGCGTCGCCCTCGTCCGGGTCGTCCGGGTCCGCCGCCGTCACCTGGGCGAAGGCCGGAGGGGCCGCCGTGACCGCGGCCGGGAGGAGGAGGGCCGCCGCGGCGGCTGCGGGCAGGACCCGGCGGAGGGTACGCATGGGGTGAGGATACGACGGGGCGTCAGGCCGCCGTGGCCGTGCCCTCCTGCTCGGCCTCCACCTGTGCGTTCCACTCGCGCTTGGACGCCTGCCAGCCGTCCTCGTCGTGGCCCCGGCGCCAGTAGCCGGAGATCGACAGCCGCTCCCTCGGAACGCCGCGCTCCAGCCGCAGGTGGCGGCGGAGCTCCTTCACGAAGCCCGCCTCGCCGTGGACGAAGACCTGCGCGTCACCGGCCGGGAAGTCCAGGCCCCGGACGGCTTCGACCAGCGCCCGGCCCACCGGGTCCGTGCCCCGGTGCAGCCACGTGACCTCGACGCCTTCCGGAAGCGTGAGCTTCTGCTCCTCCTCCGGGCCCGCCACCTCCACGAACGCGTGCACCACCGCACCCGCCGGCATCGCCTCCAGCGACGCCGCGATCGCCGGCAGCGCGCTCTCGTCGCCCGCCAGCAGGTGCCAGTCCGCGGCCGGGTCGGGCGCGTACCCGCCGCCGGGGCCCAGGAACAGGACCTCCTCGCCCGGCCGGACGTGCGCGGCCCACGGGCCGGCCAGGCCCTGCTCGCCGTGGTGGACGAAGTCGATCGTCAGCTCGCGCGCCGCCCGGTCGAAGGCGCGCACCGTGTACGTGCGGGTCCGCGGCCACTGGTCGCGCGGCAGGTCCCGGCGTATGACCTCCATGTCGAAGGGCTGGGGGTAGGCGACCCCGGGCACCGGGAAGAGCAGCTTGACGTAGTGGTCGGTGTGCGGGCCCGCGCCGAACTCGGCCAGGCCCTCGCCACCGAGCACCACGCGCACCATGTGCGGGGTCAGACGCTCGGTGCGCACCACACGGGCCCGGTTGAGCTGCGGCTTCTTGCGGACGGGACGGTCTGCCATGCTGTCTCCCCTGATCCCCTGCGTTATAAATTAGGTTAGGTTAACCTAACAGAGTTGGTCATGCGGCGAGAGCCGACAGCAGCCGCTCCAGTGAGCCCCCCAGCCCCCACCGCTCCGCCAGCGCCGCCAGCCCCTCCGGGTCCCGCGGAGCCCGCGGCCGCGCCGCGTCGAACGGCGCCAGCGGCACGTCCGTGGCCACCCGCACCACCCGCGGCGCCACCGCCAGGTACGGCCCGGCCTCCACCAGCCGCTTCCGTTGCGCCGGCGTCAGCTTCGCCGCCGGGTCGTCGACCGCGGCCAGGATGCCCGCCAGGTCGCCGAACGCGTCCAGCAGTTTCGCGGCCGTCTTCTCGCCGATGCCCGGCACCCCCGGCAGCCCGTCGCTCGGGTCCCCGCGCAGCAGCGCCAGGTCCGCGTACCCCGGCCCGTCCACGCCGTACTTCTCGCGCAGTACCGCCTCGTCGACCGCCTGGAGCGAGCCCATGCCCTTGACCGGGTAGAGCACGCGCACCCCGCGCCGGTCGTCGACCAGCTGGTAGAGGTCGCGGTCGCCGGTGACGACGTCCACCGGGCCGGCCGCCCGCGTCGCCAGCGTGCCGATCACGTCGTCGGCCTCGTACCCGGCCGAACCCACCCGCGCGATGCCCACCGCGTCCAGCACCGCCTCGATCACCGGCACCTGCGGTGACAGCGTGTCCGGGGTCTCCTCGACGTAGCCCGCGCCGCCGTCCCCGCCGCCCGGCACCTCCTCCACCACCCGGTGCGCCTTGTACGAGGGGATGAGGTCCACCCGCCACTGCGGCCGCCAGTCGGCGTCCATGCATGCCACCAGGTCGTCCGGCTCGTGGTCGCGGACCAGCCGGGCGACGAAGTCCAGCAGGCCGCGCACCGCGTTCACGGGCGTGCCGTCGGGCGCCTTCACCGACTCCGGCACCCCGAAGTAGGCGCGGAAGTAGAGCGAGGCGGTGTCGAGGAGCATCAGGCGTCGGGTCACGGGCCGATCATGCCGCACCCCCCGGCGGCCCGGCAGGACGACCCCCCGCGGATGTGAGGCCCGTCACTGTTCCGTTTGCCCCCGAATGACCTGGGCAGGCGCGGGGCCGGAGTGGCTCCGTGCGGCCGGGGGGACGGACGGGGCCGAAGTACGACCCGAGAGGTTCATGTGTCCAGGCTCACGGCCGAACACCTCTACAAGGTGTTCGGCAGACGACCCGAAGCCGCCGTCGAACGACTGAAGGGCGGCGCAGGCCGCGACGAACTGCGCGCCGACGGTGCCATGCCCGCGGTCATCGACGCGTCGTTCGAGGTCGAGGCCGGCCAGATCTTCGTGGTGATGGGCCTCTCCGGGTCCGGCAAGTCCACGCTGCTGCGCATGCTCAACGGCCTGCTGGAGCCGACCGCCGGCCGCGTGCTCTACGACGGCCGCGACCTGACCGGGCTCGCCCCGGCCGAGCTGCGCGAGGTCCGCTCGCGCGGCATCAGCATGGTCTTCCAGCACTTCGCGCTCTTCCCCCACCGCACCGTGCTGGACAACGCCGCCTACGGCCTGGAGGTGCGCGGCGTGCCGCGCGAGGAGCGCCGCGAGCGCGCCGCCGAGGCCCTGGAGCTGGTCGGCCTGTCCGGCTGGGACGCGTCCTGGCCCGACGAGCTGTCCGGCGGCATGCAGCAGCGCGTGGGCCTGGCCCGCGCGCTGGCCACCGACGCCGACCTGCTGCTCATGGACGAGTCGTTCAGCGCGCTGGACCCGCTGATCCGCCGCGACATGCAGGACCAGCTGCTGCACCTGCAGAAGCAGCTGAAGAAGACCATCGTCTTCATCACCCACGACCTCAACGAGGCCATGCGCCTGGGCGACCGCATCGCCGTCATGCGCGACGGCCGCATCGTGCAGAACGGCACCGCCGAGGACATCCTCGTCCGGCCCGCCAACGACTACGTGGCCTCCTTCATCCAGGACGTGGACCGCTCCCGCGTGCTGACCGCGGGCGCCGTGATGGACCCGGCCGCCGGCCCCGCCCCGGAGGGCGCGGCCACCGTCGCCGCCGACACGCCGCTGGCCGACCTGTTCGCGCCGCTGGCCAAGGACGACGGCCCGGTCACGGTGGCCGACGAGCACGGCGAGCCGGCCGGTGTCGTCACCCGCGACGCCGTCCTGGCCGCTCTCGGCGAGCAGCCGGCGGAGGTGACCGCCCATGCCTAGGATCCACCTCGGTTCGTGGGCCGAGACCGCCGTGGACTGGCTCCAGTCCCACCTCGGCGGCCTGTTCGGCGCCGTCAACACCGTCCTGTCCGGCCTGTACGACGGCGTGAACGCCGTGCTGGGCGCCCCGGACGCGCTGCTGATGGCCGGCATCCTGGCCGTCGTGGCGTGGTGGCTGCGCGGCCTGGCCGCCGCCGTCCTCGCCTTCGCCGGCCTGGCCCTGATCGACTCGTTCGGGCTGTGGGACGAGGCGATGAGCACCCTCTCGCTCGTCCTGGTGGCCAGCCTCATCACGCTCGTGACGGCGGTGCCGCTGGGCGTGTGGGCCGCGCGCAACGCGGCGGTGAGCCGGACCCTGCGGCCCGTGCTCGACGTCATGCAGACGATGCCGGCCTTCGTCTACCTCATCCCGGGCGTGATGTTCTTCTCCATCGGCCCGATCCCCGGCCTGATCGCCACCATCGTCTTCTCGATGCCGCCGGGCGTGCGGATGACCGAGCTCGGCATCCGCCAGGTCGACGAGGAGCTCGTCGAGGCCGCCCGCGCCTTCGGCACCCAGCCGCGGCACATCCTCACCCGGGTCCAGCTGCCGCTGGCGCTGCCGACCATCATGGCCGGCGTCAACCAGGTCATCATGCTGGCCCTGTCCATGGTCGTCATCGCCGGTATGGCGGGCGCCGGCGGCCTGGGCGAGTCGGTGTACGCGGCCGTCACCCAGGTCGACATCGGCGGCGGTGTGGAGAGCGGCCTGGCCGTCGTGGTCCTCGCCATGTACCTGGACCGGATGACCGGTGCGCTGAGCCGCCGGGTCTCCCCGCTGGGCCGCCGCGCCTCCGCCAAGGCCGCCCGGTCCGCGTCGGGCGCCGCGACCGTGCTGCGCCACCGGCCCGGCACCGCCGTGGCCACCGTCGGCGTCGTCGTCCTGGCGCTCGTCGCCGGCGGCATGCGGCTGACCGGGGGCGGCGGCGACCGCGAGAGCGTGGCCGCCGGCCAGAACGTGGGCCAGGGCCGGACGGTCAAGCTCGGCTACTTCCCCTGGGACGAGGCCGTCGCCTCCACCTACCTGTGGCAGAACGTCCTGGAGCGGCGCGGCTACCGGCCCGACGTCAAGCAGCTCGACCCGGGCCCGCTGTACACCGCGCTGGCCCAGGGCCAGATGGACGTCCAGTTCGACTCCTGGCTGCCCACCACCCACCAGCAGTACATGGACCGCTACCGCGACAAGCTCACCGACCTCGGCGCCTGGTACGGCCCCACCTCCCTGGAGCTCACCGTCCCCTCCTACATGAAGGACGTGAACTCCCTGGCGGACCTCAAGGGCAAGGCCGGGCAGTTCGGCGGCCGGATCGTGGGCATCGAGGCCAGCGCCGGAATGATGGGCAAGCTCAACGACACGGTGCTGAAGGAGTACGGCCTGGACGGCGAGTACAAGGTCGTCTCGTCCTCCACGTCCACCATGCTCGCCGAGCTCGACCGGGCCCTGAAGAAGAAGGAGCCCGTCGTCACGACCCTGTGGTCCCCGCACTGGGCGTACGGCACGTACGACCTGAAGAAGCTCGAGGACCCCAAGGGCGCCTGGGGCAAGGGCGAGGAGATCCACGCCGTCGGCAAGAAGGACTTCGCGCGGGACTTCCCGCAGATCGCCTCCTGGGTGAAGGACTTCCGGATGTCCGAGAAGGACCTCTCCTCGCTGGAGGCGGAGATCCAGAAGGGCGGCAAGGGCAAGGAGAAGCAGTCCGCCGGCCGCTGGCTCGACGCCCACCCGGGCCTGGTCGACAAGCTGGCGCCGGTGAGCGGCTGACGCCGTCCGCCGAACGGGCGTACGGTGGGGCGATGGCCGGTCGCCCCACCGTACGCCCTGTCGTACGCCGCGTCGTCTCGCTGGTGCCCTCGCTCACCGAGGCGGTGGCCGCCACCGAGCCGGCGCTGCTCGTCGGCGCCACCGAGTGGTGCGAGCACCCGCCGGGCCTGGACGTCGTCCGGATCGGCGGGACGAAGAACCCCGACACCGCCCGCATCGCGGCCCTCGCGCCCGATCTCGTCCTCGCCAACGAGGAGGAGAACCGCGCCCCCGACCTGGCCGCCCTGCGCGCCGCCGGCCTGGAGGTGCTCGTCACCGAGGTCCGCGGCCTGGAGCAGGCGTTCACCGAGCTCGAACGGGTCCTGGTGCGCGGCTGCGGCCTGCCCCGGCCGTCCTGGCTGGACGACGCCCGCGACGCCTGGCGCGACGTGCGCGCCGGCGGGCCGCCGGTGCCCGCCGTCGTCCCCGTGTGGCGCCGGCCCTGGATGGTGCTGGGCCGCGACACCTTCGCCGGGGACGTGCTGTCCCGGCTCGGCGTGGCCAACCTGCACGCCACGCACCGCGAGCGCTACCCGCGCATCCCCCTCGACGAGCTCAACGCGTGCGGCGCGGAGCTCGTCGTCCTGCCCGACGAGCCGTATCGTTTCCGCGCCGACGACGGGCCCGAGGCGTTCCCCGGCCTGCCCGCCGCCCTCGTCAGCGGCCGGCACCTCACGTGGTACGGGCCATCGCTGCGGGACGCGCCACGGGTACTGGGCGCGGCGCTGCGAGCAGCCGGCCGCTGAACAGGCCGGCGAGCGTACGGGCCGCGGCCACCGCCCAGGCGGTCAGCAGCACGACGTACAGGGCCGCGGCCGCCCAGGTGAGGGCGTGCAGGCCGGTGACGCGGGCGAGACCCGCGGCGCCCGTCACGCAGGTGCCGATGGGGAAGGTGAAGGCCCACCAGGTCATGGCGAAGCCCATGCCGCGGCGGAACGCGCGCACCACCAGGGCCACGGACAGCGCCAGCCACAGCAGCGCGAAGCCCAGCACGGGCGCGCCGTACAGCACCGCGAAGGCCCGTGCCGCCGCGGCGAACGGGGCGTCCACCGCGCCCGGCGCGGCACCGGCCAGGTTGGCGGCCGCCGTCGTGGACTGGCCCAGCGGGCCCAGGACGAGGAACAGCGCCGGGGTGGCGGCGAGCGGCAGCGGGCCGTGGTGCACCAGGCGGGCGAAGACCAGCGGCAGCACCGTCAGCGTCGCCAGCAGGCTCATGCCGAACAGCGCGTAGCACGCCAGCAGCATCGCCTCCCGGCCCTGGCCCGGCGGCAGGTGCGGCACGAGCGCCGGGCCGAGCGCGGCGGAGACCATCGGCGGGACGACGGGCAGCAGCCACACCGGGGACGCGTCGGCGGGGGCCGGGCGGTGCCGCGTCACCATCAGGTACGGCACGCCGACGGCCGTGGCCAGACCCGTCACGGTGCCGGCGGTCCACAGCACGGCGTCGGCCGCGACGGCGGCGCCCTCGCCGACGACGCCCCGGCCCACGGCCAGGGTGGCGCCGCCGACCGCCAGCAGCGCCATCGCCGCGCAGCCGTAGAACGGGGCGACCGCCGGGTCGAGCAGGTGCCGGCGCGCGGCGTCGCGGTGCCGCGCCCAGTGCGCGGCGCGCGCCACGAGCAGCACGGCGAGCGCGAGCGCGGCCACCGCCCACACCACCTCGCACGCGCCGCGCAGCCCCGGCACCGCCGGGCCGGCGGCGGGGCCGGCGGAGGCGACGATCGCGGTGCCCATGACGGCGGCGTACCAGTTGGGGCCCAGCTGGCGCAGGGGGCTGGAGAGGGAGAGGGGCGGGTTGGTGCTCATGTCCTTACCGTCTCCCCGGGGACGGGCGCCCACCAGGGAGTATGTTGCTATGAGGTCATAAGCTGCCATTATGACCGACCTCCTCTCACGGAGGGTGCCGGACCTGGCCGCGCTGGAGCTCCTCCTCGCCGTGGCCCGGCTCGGCAGCCTCGGCCGGGCCGCGCGCGAACTGGGCATCACGCAGCCCGCCGCGAGCGCCCGCATCCGCGCGACGGAACGCCTGCTGGGCGTGGCCCTCGTCGAACGCTCGCCGCGCGGCTCACGGCTGACGGACGCCGGCGTCCTCGTCACCGACTGGGCACGGCGCGTCGTGGAGGCCGCCGAGGCCTTCGACGCAGGCGTGCAGGCGCTGCGCGGCCGGCGCGATTCCCGGCTGCGGGTCGCGGCGAGCATGACCGTCGCCGAATACCTGCTGCCGGGCTGGCTCATCGCCCTGCGCACGGAACGGCCCGGCACGGCCGTGTCCCTGCGCGCCGGCAACTCGGCCGCCGTGGCCGGCCACGTCCTGGCGGGCGAGGCCGACCTCGGGTTCGTGGAGGGCCTGGAGGTGCCGCCGGGCCTGGACGGCGCGGTCGTCGCCCACGACCGCCTGGTGGTCGTGACGGCCCCCACCCACCCGTGGGCCCGCCGCCGCACCCCCCTCGACCCCGCGGAACTGGCGGCCACCCCGCTGGTCCTCCGCGAACCCGGCTCCGGCACCCGCCAGGTCCTCGACGCGGCCCTGGCCCCCCACGGCGGCCTGACGGCGCCCCCACTGCTGGAACTGGCCTCGACGACGGCCGTGAAGGCGGCGGTGGTGAGCGGCGCGGGCCCGTCGGTCCTCAGCGAACTGGCCGTCGCCGACGAACTGGCCTCCCACCGCGCCACGGAGATCCCCCTCCGTTCCCTGCCCCTGCGCCGCGCCCTCCGCGCGGTCTGGCCCACGGGCCACTACCCGACGGGCCCGGCCCGCGACCTGCTGGGTCTGACACGGGGGAGGGAGGGCTGAGGGGGGACGGCGGCTCGGCCCCGCCGGGCCCGTAGCGCCCCGCCGGGCTCGGCGGGCGGTGCCTGACGCTGCCGCCGGCGGCCTGGGCGGGGTCCGGCCGACCGGGTGGGTTGCTGCATCCTCGGGGGTGCCTGGGGGGCGGCCCCCTCCCGCTCAGCCCCTGCGTCCCCGTAGTGCCGCCGCGGTGCCCAGGAGGATCACGCCTGCCGTTGCCGCCAGGATCGCCGAGCGGCGGGGGAACTCCTCCGGGGGGCGGGCCGCCGCCTGGGGGCCCTGGCCGAAGTAGCGGGGGGTGGTGGCCGAGCGGGGGGTCAGGGGTTGGGGGGTGGCTTCCGCCCTCGACAGGGCTGCCGCCACGTCGACCAGGCCCGCGCCGCGTTCGTCGTCGCGGCCGCCGTCCGGGGCGTCCTGCGCGGTGCGGGTGAGCAGGGAGCGGATCTCCGCCGGGGTCAGGGCCGGGTGCGCGGCGCGGAGCAGGGCCACCGCGCCCGACACGAAGGCCGCCGCCGCGCTCGTGCCCCAGCCCTCGTAGTAGCGGCGGTCGGGGTCGGCGATCACCACGTCCACGCCGGGCGCGCTCACCGTGGCGTACCAGCGCCGCGTGGAGAACGGCGCCCGGCTGCCGTACCGGTCGACGGCCGTCACCGCGATCACGCCGGGGTAGGCGGCCGGGTACGACACGTGGTCGCCCTGCTCGCCGCCGTTGCCGGCCGAGGCGACGACCACGGCGCCCTTGCTCAGGGCGTACTGCACGGCAGCGTCCTCGCGCGGCTCGGGGTGCGCGGTGTCGCTGTCGTCGCCCAGCGACAGGTTGATGACGTCGGCGCCGTGGTCCGCCGCCCAGCGGATGCCGTCCGCGAGCGCGCCCCCGCGCGCGCCGCGCGCCTTGGGCCGCGCCGGGTCGCCGTCCTCCAGGATGACCCGCACCGGCAGGATGCGGGCCTCGGGCGCCACGCCCAGGACGCCGTCGGCGTCGCCGGTGCCGTGGCCGCGCCCGGCGATGATGCCGGCCATGGCGGTGCCGTGCCGTGCCCACGCGCGGTCGCCGGGGCCGGCGCCGAAGCCCACCAGGTCGGTGCCGGACAGCACTTGGCCGCGCAGGTCGGGGTGGGTGTCGTCGACCCCCGTGTCGAGCACCGCCACGGTGATGCCGGCGCCGCGCGTCGTCTCCCACGCCTCCCGGACGTGCAGTGCGTCCAGCCCCCACTGCTGGGCCCGTATGGCATCGGCCCGCGCGGGTGCCGCCGCCACGAGGGCGAGCAGCAGCGCGGCGGTGAGCGCGTGGGACACGCGGCGGGCGTGCCGTCTCACCGCGCGCCCTTCCGTGCGGCGGTGCGCAGCGCGTCCGTCAGGGCGCCGGCCAGCGCCCGCGCGTCGTGCCCCAGGCCCGCCTGCGCGGGCACGCTCGTGGCACCGGGGGCCACGGCGCGCTCCGCGGGCTCGGGCGGCACCCCCGTACGGCCGTCCGCGAAGCCGGTGACGGCGAAGACGACGGCCGGCAGGTCGGTGAGGACGGTCAGCTGCCAGCTGGCGCGCTGGGCGTCGCCGAACCCGGCGGCGGCGGTGCCGGGCGGCGCGTAGGCACGCGGCATGACGCCGACGCGGTCGGTGAGCCCGTCGTGCGCGAACCGGTCGCGCAGCTCCCGCATGCCGGCGGCGTCGGTGTCCGTGACGAGGACGCCCACGGTGGTGACGGTGGAGGACGTGGCGTCCGTGTACGTGGCGCGCAGCAGGCGCCGGCAGCCGGCCGGGGCCAGGGCGCTCTCCAGGGGCGCGTCGAAGCCGCCCGTGCAGTCGCCGTCGGGGGCGACCCCGGTGCGGGTCCAGTCGCGGGCCGCACCGCCGGGCCCGGCGGCGTCGGCGTGCACGGACGGCGGGAACAAGGTGTCGACGGGGACCTCGCGCCACACCGTGGCGCCGTGGTCGAAGGTGCGCTGCGCGGCGGACCGCTCGGCCGGGGCGGCCAGCCAACTCCCGGCGGCGGCCCCGCCTATGAGGCCGATGCCGACGACGAGGCAGACGGCGGCCGCCACGGTGCGCGCGGCGGAGGGCCGGGGGCCGGCCGGAGGCCCGGCGGGGGGCGGCGGAACGGCCGGGCGCGGGGGCACGAGCGGGCGCGGCGGCGCGTGCAGGGGCGCGGCGGGCATGGCGTCGGTGTCGGTGCTCACCCTGCGCTCCCCCTCGCGAACCTGCTGCCCGTGCCGCCGGCGGCCCGGGGCGGACGGGTCCGAAGGGCCGCGGCGTGCGCGCCACTTTACGGGTCGCGGGAGGGCCGGTGCCATTCGCCCGGGGCGCGACCGGGGCACGACCCCTTCACCCGTACGCCCCGGCTCTGGCAGGCTGCCCGCCATGACCGGTGAGCGAGCACGGTACGACCGGGCCACGGCCCACCTCGACGCCCCCCTGGCGGTCGTCGACCTGGCGGCGTTCGACGCCAACGCGGCGGACCTCGTGCGCCGGGCGCACGGCAAACCGGTGCGGGTGGCCAGCAAGTCGGTGCGGTGCCGGGCCCTGCTGGAACGGGTGCTGGCGCGGGACGGCTTCGCCGGTGTCCTGGCGTACACGCTGCCGGAGGCCGTGTGGCTGGCGCGCTCCGGCGTCGAGGACGTGCTCGTCGCCTACCCGACGGCGGACCGTGCGGCGCTGGCCGAGCTGACGTCGGACCCGAAGCCGGCCCGCGCCGTCACCGTCATGGTGGACGACCCGGCGCAGCTGGCGCTCCTGGAGACGGCGCGCGCCGGGCGCGAAGAGGTGCGGGTCTGCCTGGAGTTGGACGTCTCGCTGCGCCTGCTGGGCGGCCGCATACGGGTCGGTGCCCTGCGGTCGCCGCTGTACGAGGCGGAGCGGCTGGCGGAGCTGGCACGGGCGGTGGAGCGCCGGCCGGGCGTGCGCCTGGTGGGCCTGATGGCGTACGAGGCGCACGTGGCGGGCGTGGGCGACGCGCCGGCGGGCCGTCCGGTGCGGTCGGCGGCGGTGCGGCTGGTGCAGTCGGTGGCGCGGCGGCAGCTCGCGGCGCGGCGTGCCGAGGCGGTGGCGGCCGTACGGTCCGTGGCGGAGCTGGAGTTCGTCAACGGCGGCGGCACGGGCAGTGTGCAGGACACCGCCGCGGAGCCCGCCGTGACGGAGGTGGCGGCGGGCTCCGGGCTGTACGTGCCGCGGCTGTTCGACGACTACCGGTCCTTCCGGGGCCGCCCGGCGGCGCTGTTCGCGCTGCCGGTGGTGCGGCGCCCGGGCCTGGGTGTGGTGACGGTGCTGGGCGGCGGCTACCCCGCCTCGGGCGCGGCGGGCCGGGACCGGCTGCCGCAGCCGTACCTGCCGGCGGGGCTGCGGCTGGCGCCGCAGGAGGGCGCCGGCGAGGTGCAGACACCGCTGCTCGGCACGCCCGCGGACGACCTGCTCATCGGTGACCGGGTGTGGTTCCGGCACGCGAAGGCGGGCGAGCTGTGCGAACGGTTCGCGGCGCTGCACCTGGTCGACGGCGACCGGGTGGTGGAGACGGTGCCCACGTACCGGGGCGAGGGGCACGCCTTCCTCTGAGCCGGACTCAGAACGCCCGGTCGGCCTGGTCGGGGATGATGCTGCCGTCCGCGCGGCGCACCGGCACGTGCGTGCCGTCCTCGGCGGTGGCGCCGGTCGTCGAGCAGGGGTAGGTGCCGTTCTTGCGCGGCATCGGGTCGATGAACATGGGGTTGGCCACCCAGCGGCCGTCCGCGTCGTCGTAGGCGCGGCACATCAGCTCGGCCTTGTTGCGGTTGATGGCGACGTGGGCGCCGGTCGCGTCGTTCACGAACGTCACGTCGGTGTCGGCGTCGCCCGCGCCGAGGGCGATGCGGTGCGACCAGTCCTGCTGCTGCCAGGCCCGGGCGCCCTTGATCTTGAAGATCTCCTGGTTGATCATGCAGCGCTTGCCGTCCATGTACGGCAGGGCGTCGCCGCGCCCGGTCTCGACGCCGCCGCAGCCCTTGAGGCGGGTGGTGAGCCGGCCGTGCTCGGTGATGCTGCGGATGCCGATGGTGTGGGCGCGGTCCAGGCCGACGCCGCCGGACCAGGCCTCGGCGATGGGCTCGGAGGAGGCGGAGACGATGTAGACGTCGAAGCCGGCCTTCTTCAGCGTGCCGATGAGGTCCTTCTGCTGGTCGTAGTAGCGGACGTAGCCGGCGATGGTGTGGGTGCCGACGGTCTGCTTCGTGCCGACGGGCGCGGCGAGCTGCTCGGCGCGGGCCTGCCGGGCGAAGGAGGTGAGCGCGGCCGGGGTGTGGCCGGCGAACAGCTGCGGTATCCAGGCGTAGGCGGGGACGGTGCGGCGGTGGTTCCACTCGCCGGCGAAGGCCGGTTCGCCGGCCATGGTCTGCGACTTCTCACGGATCTCGAAGATCTCGTCGGTGCAGGCGGTGTTCACCGACGTGGGCAGCGGCCGGCCGGCGGGCACGGCGGTGCCGCACGCCTTGGTGAGGGCCTTGTCGGCGGCCGGGGTGAGCCAGGCGCTGGTGTCCTTCCAGCTCTTCGGCCGCAGGATCTTGTCGTGCTTCAGCGCCCAGGCGAGGGTGGCGTCCGTGATGTCGTTCTTGACGACGGTGTTGTCCCAGTCGAACGCGGCGACGGGGCGCGGGCCGCCCTTGCCGGAGCAGGTGCCCCGCTCGTCGATCATCTTCTGCAGCCGGGCCCGGTTGTCGCCGGCCCAGGGCAGGTTCGTGTCCAGCTGCGGGCAGTTCGGGCGGGGCCGGTGGTGGGCCGGGGCCGCGACGGCGGGCACGGAGGCGGTGAGGGCGGCGGCGACGGCGAGACCGGCGACGACGGCGGACTTGGTGCGCATGGGCTCTCTTCGGTGCGTGGACGGTGGTTCCGCGCCGGGACCGGACCGGCGACTGCGGCCTCTCCGGTCCCGGCTCTACGATCATGGACCCTACAGCGGGGTGACGTACGCGCCCGCGATGCCTCCGTCGACGAGGAACTCGGCGGCGTTGACGAAGGACGCGTCGTCGCTGGCGAGGAACGCCACGGCCGCGGCGATCTCCTCGGGTTCGGCGAAGCGGCCCACCGGCACGTGCACCAGACGGCGCGCGGCCCGCTCGGGGTCCTTGGCGAACAGCTCCTTGAGCAGCGGGGTGTTCACGGGCCCGGGGCACAGGGCGTTGACGCGGATGCCCTCGCGGGCGAACTGCACGCCCAGCTCGCGGGACATGGCGAGCACGCCGCCCTTGGAGGCGGTGTAGCTGATCTGCGAGGTGGCCGCGCCCATGACGGCGACGAAGGAGGCGGTGTTCACGATCGAGCCCCGGCCCTGGCGGCGCATGTAGGGCAGTACAGCCTTGCAGCACAGGTAGACGGAGGTGAGGTTGACCTCCTGGACGCGCTTCCACGCCTCCAGGCCGGTCTCCAGGATCGAGTCGTCGTCGGGCGGCGAGATGCCGGCGTTGTGGAAGGAGACGTCGATGGAGCCGTAGGTGTCGTGGGCGGTGCGGAACAGCGCCTCGACCTGCTCGGGGTCGGTGACGTCGGCCCGTACGAACAGGCCGCCGACCTCCTCGGCCGCGGCCTTGCCGGCCTTCTCGTCGATGTCGGCGCACACCACGTGCGCCCCCTCGGCGGCCAGCCGGCGGGCGGTGGCCAGGCCGATGCCGCTGCCGGCGCCGGTGATGACGGCGGTCCTGCCGACGAGCCGGCGGCAGACGGGGGTCTCGGTCACTCAGTCCTCCTCGGTGCTGATGAAGACGTTCTTGGTCTCGGTGAACGCGGCGAGCGCGTCGGGGCCCAGCTCCCGGCCCAGGCCGGACTGCTTGAAGCCGCCGAAGGGGGTCCAGTAGCGGACGCTGCTGTGGGAGTTGACGGAGAGGTTGCCGGCGGTGACGGCCCGCGAGACGCGCAGCGCGCGGCCCACGTCGCGGGTCCACACCGAGCCGGACAGCCCGTAGTCGGTGGCGTTGGCCAGGCGTACGGCCTCGGCCTCGTCGTCGAAGGGGACGACGACGGCGACGGGCCCGAAGACCTCCTCCACGGCGGCGCGGTCCCCGGGGCGGCCCTCCAGGACGGTGGCCGGGTACCAGAAGCCCTTGCCGGCCGGTGCCTCGCCGCGGATCGCGGCGGGGGCGTCCTCCGGGACGTACGAGCGGACGCGGGCGCGCTGGGCGGCCGAGATCAGCGGGCCCATCCGCGTTGCCGGGTCGGTGGGGTCGCCGGCGGTGAAGGCCAGCACCGCGGGTTCGAGGAGCTCCAGGAAGCGGTCGTACACCGGGCGCTGGACCAGGATGCGGCTGCGGGCGCAGCAGTCCTGGCCGGTGTTGTCGAGGAAGGAGCCGGGGGCGGCCGCGGCGGCCCGCTCGACGTCGGCGTCGGCGAAGACGATGTTGGGGCTCTTGCCGCCGAGTTCGAGGGTCACGCGCTTCACGTCGTCCGCGCAGGCGGCCATGATGCGCTTGCCGACGGCGGTGGAGCCGGTGAAGACCACCTTGGCCACGCCGCGGTGCCGGACGAGGGCGTCGCCGGTGACCGGCCCGCGGCCGGGCAGCACCTGG
Source organism: Streptomyces mashuensis (assembly GCF_014654785.1). GTDB lineage: Bacteria > Actinomycetota > Actinomycetes > Streptomycetales > Streptomycetaceae > Streptomyces > Streptomyces mashuensis. The sequence continues at coordinate 304,851 of NZ_BNBD01000003.1, read as the reverse complement.
AACAGGCCCTCGGGCAGCCCGGCGGCCAGGGCCAGTTCGGCCAGGCGCAGCGCGGTGAGCGGGGTGGTCTCGGCGGGTTTGAGGAGGACGGCGTTGCCGGCGGCCAGGGCGGGCGCGAAGCCCCAGGCGGCCACGGGCATGGGGAAGTTCCACGGGGCGATGACGGCGACGACGCCCAGCGGTTCGTGGAAGGTGACGTCCAGCCCGCCGGGGACGGGGATCTGGCGGCCGGCGAGCCGTTCGACGCCGCCGGCCGCGTACTCCAGCAGGTCGCGGACGTTGCCCGCCTCCCAGCGGGCGTTGCCCACGGGGTGGCCGGCCTCGCGGACCTCCAGCTGTGCCAGCTCCTCGGCGTGCGCGTCGACGGCGTCGGCGAAGCGGCGCAGCAGCCGGGCCCGGTCGCCGGGGGAGAGGGCGGCCCAGGGGCCCTGCGCGGCGGCGGCGCGGGCGACGGCGGCGTCGACGTCGCGCGGCGGGGTGGTGGGGACGGTGGCGACGACCTCTTCCGTCGCGGGGTTCAGGATCTCCAGGGGCTCGGGGACGTCCGACGCCTCCAGCGTGTGCAGCGTGTCCAACGCGGGGTCCTCACATGCGCTCGAAGGAGCGGAAGCGCTCCCAGTCGGTGACGGCGGCGTCGTACGCCTCCTGCTCGACGCGCGCCATGGTGGTGTAGTGGTCGACGACCTCGTCGCCGAAGGCCGCGCGGGCGACGGGGCTGGCGGCCCACAGGGCGGCGGCGTCGCGCAGGGTCGCCGGTACGTGGGTCTCCTCGGCGGCGTAGGCGTTGCCGGTGCAGGGCGCCGGGAGTTCGAGCCCGTGGTCGATGCCGTGCAGGCCGGCGGCGATCATGCCGGCCACGGCGAGGTAGGGGTTGACGTCGCCGCCGGGCAGCCGGTTCTCCAGCCGGTGGGCGGCGCCGCGGCCGACCACGCGCAGGGCGCAGGTGCGGTTGTCCGGCCCCCAGGCGACGGCGGTGGGCGCGAAGGAGCCGGGGCGGAACCGCTTGTACGAGTTGATGTTGGGGGCGTGGAGGAGGGTGAGGTCGGGCAGGGCGGCGAGCTGCCCGGCCAGGAAGTGGCGCATCGTCGCCGACATCCCGTACGGGTCCCGCTCGTCGGCGAGCACGGGCCGCCCGGCCTCGTCGCGCAGCGAGAGGTGGATGTGGCAGGAGTTGCCCTCGCGCTCGTCGTACTTGGCCATGAAGGTGAGGGCCATGCCCTCCTGGGCGGCGATCTCCTTGGCGCCGGTCTTGTAGACGGCGTGCTGGTCGCAGGTGGTGAGGGCCTCGTCGTAGCGGAAGGTGATCTCGTGCTGGCCGAGGTTGCACTCGCCCTTGGCGGACTCCACCGTCATGCCGGCCGCGCCCATCTCGTTGCGTATGCGGCGCAGCAGGGGCTCGACGCGGCCGGTGCCGAGGACCGAGTAGTCGACGTTGTACTGGTTGGCGGGGGTCAGGCCGCGGTAGCCGCTGTTCCACGCCTCCTCGTAGCTGGTGCGGAACACCATGAACTCCAGCTCGGTGCCCACGTGCGCGGTCCAGCCGCGCTCGGCGAGCCGGTCGAGCTGGCGGCGCAGGATCTGGCGCGGCGAGGCGTGCACGGGCGTGCCGTCGTGCCAGGCGAGGTCGGCGGTGACGAGGGCGGTGCCGGGGTTCCAGGGGGTGCGGCGCAGGGACGCGAGGTCGGGGTGCAGGGCGAAGTCGCCGTAGCCGCGGTCCCAGGAGGCCAGGGCGTAGCCGTCGACGGTGTTCATCTCGGCGTCCACGGCCAGGAGGTACGAGCAGCCCTCCGTGCCGTGCTCCAGGACGTCGTCGAGGAAGAACCGTGCGGCGAACCGCTTTCCCTGGAGCCGTCCTTGCATGTCGGTGAAGGCCAGGACGACGGTGTCGATCTCCCCGGTGTCCACGAGCCGGCGCAGTTCGCCGACGGCCAGCGGGGGCGTGCGGTCTGCCACGGTGGTGCCTCCTGTCGGTACGACGGGAGGTCTTAAGGTAGGGCCGCAGACCATTGATTGGGAAGGGGGTGCCGCCCCGTGAACGAGGAAGCGGCGGACCGGCTCGCGCCGGTACTGCGGCCCGTCCGCGCGGACAACGGCTTCGAGGAGGCCCTGGAACGCATCCTCCAGGTGCTCCGGCTGGGCCTGGTCGCCGAGGGCGAACGGCTGCCGCCCGAACGGGAACTGGCCGAACGGCTGCACATCAGCCGGGTCACCCTGCGCGACGTGCTGAAGGTGCTGCACGACCACGGCCTCGTGGAGAGCCGGCGCGGCCGCTACGGCGGCACCTTCGTCCTGCCCGGCGGCGCCGGGCCCGCGCAGGAGGAACTGCGCCGCCGCGTCGCGGCCGTCGACGTCGAGGACACCCTGCGCTTCCGCGAGGTGCTGGAGGTGGGCGCCGCCGGCCTGTGCGCCGAACACGGCCTCGACGACGCCGGGGCCGGACGGCTGCGGGCCGCACTGGCCGCCACGCACGACGCGCCACTCGCCGACTACCGCCGCCAGGACACCCGGCTCCACCTCACCCTGGCCGAACTCTCGGGCTCCCCCTCGCTCGCCGCGCGCTACGCCGCCGTCCGCGCCACCGTCAACGACCTGCTCGACCGCATCCCCCTGCTCGTCCGCAACCTGGAGCACTCCCAGCGCCAGCACACCGCCCTGGTGGAAGCCGTCCTGGAGGGCGACGCGGAGGCCGCGCGCGCCGTGATGCGCGAACACTGCCTCGGCACGGCCGCACTGCTGCGCGGCTTCCTGACGTAAGGGCGGCCGGGGGACGACGGCGGGGCCGGTTAACCGGCCTTTTACGCAGAGGGGTTGCCTTCCGCACGCCGGTCGGGCAAAGGTGTCGGCCACAACCTTTGCCTTCCGGGCGCCGTCCCGCGCCCCGGCCCAGGAGTCCCCATGGCCGATCCCGCCCCCGATGCCACCACGGATCCTCCCGCCGACCCTCCCGGCACTCCCGATGCCGCGTACCTCGAACGCCGCACCCTGCGCCGCGGCACCGCCGGACCGCTGCTCCTGGCCGGCCTGGGCGTGGCCTATGTCGTCTCCGGCGACTTCTCCGGCTGGAACTTCGGCCTCGCGCACGGCGGCTTCGGCGGCCTCGCCGTCGCCGCCGCGCTCATGGCCCTGATGTACACCTGCCTGGTCTTCTCCCTCGCCGAGCTCGCCGCGATCCTGCCCACCGCGGGCGGCGGCTACGGCTTCGCCCGCCGCGCCCTCGGCCCCTGGGGCGGCTTCCTCACCGGCACCGCCATCCTCGTCGAGTACGTGCTCGCGCCCGCCGCCATCGCCCTGTTCATCGGCGACTACGTCGCCTCCCTGCACCTGTTCGGCCTCACCTCCTCCTGGCCGGTGCTCCTCGCCTGCTTCACCCTCTTCATCGGCATCCACCTCTGGGGCGTCGGCGAGGCCCTGCGGTTAGCTTCGTCGTCACCGGGATCGCCGTCGCCGCGCTCGTCGTCTTCGCCGCGGCCGCCCTCACCCGCTTCGACCCCGCCCGCCTGCACGACCTGCCGCCCGACCCGCACGCCCTCGGCGCCTCCTCCTGGCTGCCGTTCGGGCTGCTGGGCATCTGGTCGGCGTTCCCCTTCGGGATGTGGTTCTTCCTCGGCGTCGAGGGCGTGCCGCTCGCCGCCGAGGAGGCCCGCGACCCCGCCCGCAGCCTGCCCCGGGCCATGGCCGCCGCGCTGGGCGTCCTGCTGCTGCTGGCCCTGCTCACCTTCGTCGCCGCCACCGGCGCCGGCGGCGCCGCAGGGCTGCGCGAGTCCGGCAACCCCCTGGTGGAGGCCCTCGAACCCGGCGGGCACCCCACCACCGCCGGCCGCATCGTCAACTACGCGGGGCTCGCGGGCCTGGTGGCGTCCTTCTTCTCCCTCATCTACGCCGGCTCCCGGCAGTTGTTCGCGCTCTCCCGCGCCGGCTACCTGCCGCGCTTCCTCTCCCTCACCAGCCGCCGCAAGGCCCCCTGGACCGGGCTGCTCGTGCCCGGCGCCCTCGGCTTCGTCCTGGCCGCGACGAGCGGCGACGGGGCGCGCATGCTGAACGTCGCGGTGTTCGGCGCCACCATCTCCTACGCCCTGATGTCGCTCTCCCACATCGTGCTGCGCCGCCGCGAACCCGGCCTGCCCCGCCCCTACCGCACCCCCGGCGGCGCCCTCACCTCCGCCGTCGCCTTCGTCCTGGCCTGCGCCGCGCTGGTGGCCACGTTCCTGGTCGACGTCACGGCGGCCCTGGTGACGCTCGGCGTGTACGCCGTGGCCGCGACGTATTTCGCGCTGTGGAGCCGGCACCGGCTCGTGGCGAGCGCGCCCGAGGAGGAGTTCGCGGCCCTGGCCGCGGCCGAAGCGGAACTGGAAGGATGAGACGGTGACCACGGCGACCACGGCGGCCGGCGCACGGCCCCTGATCGGCATCTCCACGTACTGGACGCAGGCCCGCTGGGGCGTGGCCTGGGACCTGCCCGCGGCGCTCCTCCCAGCCTCCTACCCCGCCTACGTGCAGGCGGCGGGCGGCCTGGCGGTGATGCTCCCGCCGGACGGCTCCACGACGGCCGCGGCGGCCGCGGCGGCCACGGCGGCCGCGGAGACCGTGCGCCGGCTCGACGGGCTGCTGCTGGCCGGCGGCGACGACCTCGACCCCGCCCTGTACGGGGCGCCGCCCCACCCCCGTACGGGCCGCCCCGTCCCGGAGCGCGACCGCTGGGAGCTCGCCCTGCTGGCGGCGGCGCTCGACCAGCGCGTACCGGTGCTGGGCGTGTGCCGGGGGATGCAGCTGATGAACGTGCACGCGGGCGGGACGCTCGTGCAGCACCTGCCGGACGTGGTGGGCCACGACGGCCACAACCCCAAGGCCGGAACGTTCACCGACCACACCGTCACACCTGTGCCGGGATCGCTGACCGCCCGCCTGCTGGGCCCGCACCCGCGACCGGTGGCCACGCACCACCACCAGGCGGTGGACCGCCTCGGCGAGGGCCTGCGCGTCTCGGCCCACGCGGAGGACGGGACGGCCGAGGCGCTGGAGTACGTGGCGCACGACGGCTTCGCGCTGGGCATCCAGTGGCACCCGGAGGCGGGCACGGACCCCGGCCCGGGCCGGGCGCTGGTGGAAGCGGCGGCCGGACGCTGCCGGGGGGCGGGGCGAACCGGCCCGGCGATACCCGGCTAGGCTCGCCGCGTGGCCCTGAAGAACATCCCCGATCCCGGTTTCGCCGACGACGACGGCTCCGCCGACCCCGCCCTCACCGCGGCCCTCGCCGCCTGGGCGGAGGACCCCGCCGCCGAGGACGGCGTCCTGCGCGCCCTGCGCGGCGCCCGGCTGCTCGTCCCCGTCGTCGCCGTGCTCGGCGAGGTCGAGACCGGGCCCGACGGCCTGAAGCGCGAGAAGACCAGCGACATGGCCGTGCCCACCCTCCAGGCGCCCGACGGCCGGCGCGCCCTGCCCGCCTTCACGTCCATGGAGACGCTGAAGCGCTGGCGCGCCGACGCCCGCCCCGTGGCCGTACCGCTGCACCAGGCGCTCCAGGCCGCCGCGCACGAGCAGGCCGGCACCGTCGTGCTGGACCTGGCCGGGCCCGTGACGTACCCGCTCACCGGCCCCGCGCTGCTCGCCCTCGCCGAGGGCCGGCAGACCGCCGACCCGCTGGCCGACCCCGCCGTCACCGACGCGCTGCGGGCCGTCCTGGCCGCCGAGCCCGGTGTGCTCCGCGCCCACCTGGCACCCTCCGCCGAGGCGGACGGCACCCTGGCGCTCGCCGTGGCCGGCGGGCACGCCGTGGCCGAGGTGGTGCGGCGCGTCGCCGAGGCGCTGGCGGCCGACGAGGTGCTGCGGGCCCGGCTCGTTCGCGGCCTGGACCTGGCGCTGCTGCCGGCGGACGCGGCGGGCACGGCGGGGGAGCCGCTCTTCAGCCGCTGAGCACCCCGCCGAGCAGGCGGCAGGCCGCTGACAGGCGCCCGGAGGCGGATCGTCCGACAATGCCGGAGGACGTTCCACGAGATCCTCTGGAGGACGCCATGGACGGCCTGAAGGACTGGAATGACGTACGGCAGGCGTGGTCCCGCCTCGATCCGGTCACGACGAGGAGCATCGCCGCCGAGTTCATCGGCACCGCGGCCCTCGTCTTCTTCGCCGTGGGTTCGGTGGCCCTGGCCGCCGATTTCATCGGCGTACTGGGCATCGCGCTCGCCTTCGGATTCACCCTTCTGGCCCTGGCGTACGCCCTGGGCCCGATCTCGGGCTGCCACGTCAACCCGGCGGTGACGCTGGGGATGCTGTTGCAGCGCCGGATCTCGGTGACCACGGCGATCGAGTACTGGATCGCGCAGCTGCTCGGCGGCATCCTCGGTGCCGCGGTGCTCTTCGTGCTGGCCAAGCAGGTGCCGGGGCTCAAGACGGAGGGCGCCTTCGGCAGCAACGGCTACGGCGACCGCTCGGCGGTGCACCTGACCACGGGCGGCGCCTTCCTCGCGGAGGTCGTGCTCACGTTCCTGCTGGTCTTCGTGGTGCTGTCGGTGACCCACCGGGTCGCCGTGGTGGGGTTCCAGGGCCTGGCCATCGGCCTGGCGCTGGCGGTCGTGCACATCGTGGGCGTTCCGCTCACGGGCACGTCCGTGAACCCGGCCCGGAGCCTGGGGCCCGCGCTCTTCGCGGGCGGCGCGGCCCTGTCGCAGCTGTGGCTGTTCATCATCGCCCCGCTGGTGGGGGCGGTCCTGGCGGCCTGCGCGCACCTGGTCACGCACCCGCCGCACAGCCGCGCGATCGTGGCCGACGACCTGGCCGTGCCCGAGGAGATCGAGGGCCATGTGCGGGGGAGCGGCCCGGAGCCGGGGACGGAGTCCACGGCCGAACGGGAGGCCCGGGAGGGCCGGAAGCGGGAGACGGGCAGCAGCTAGCGCCGCGCCCGTCCTCCCCCTCCCCCTTCTGCTCCTGCCGGGGCCGGCGTGCCGATTGTCAGGCGTAGACGGGGCCCGTGAACTTCTCGCCCGGGCCCTGGCCCGGCTCGTCCGGGACCACGGACGCCTCGCGGAAGGCCAGCTGGAGGGACTTCAGGCCGTCGCGCAGCGGCGCGGCGTGGAAGTTGCTGATCTCGGTGGCGCCGGCGGTCACCAGCCCGGCCAGGGCGGTGATCAGCTTGCGGGCCTCGTCGAGGTCCTTGTGCGCCTCGCCCTCCTCGGCCAGGCCGAGGTTGACCGCCGCCGCGCTCATCAGGTGCACCGCGACCGTGGTGATCACCTCCACGGCGGGCACGTCGGCGATGTCGCGGGTCATGCTGTCGAAGTCGGGGGTGGCGTCGCTCATGCCGCCCACCCTACGTGCCGGGGCGCGCCGGGCCCCTGCCCAGGGGCCCGCCCGGGGGCCCGGAGAATCGGTTCCCCTCCGTTTAGCGGCGGCCCCGCACAGCTGGTAGAGTCGGATGTCGACCGGCTGGACACTCATGTGCCCGGCCCACAAGTGGAGCTCCGATCTCCCACCTCGCCGACCACGGGTCGGCAGGTCTCCGGTCAGACGGCCGCCATCGTTCCGTACGGACGATGGAGCCGTCCGATGCGCCCCGCGGCTCGCCGTGGCGGTGTTCCGGTCCTTGGAGCCCCGCCTGTGCCCGTCGGGGCATTTTTCGTGCGCCGGCGCGGTTGGTCTTGTCTAGAAGACGTTACGGGCGCCCGTGAGGGCGTCGCGTGGTGCTACCGAGGAGGCCCCATCAGCGCCGAGCCCCGCATCAACGACCGGATCCGCGTCCCCGAGGTGCGACTTGTCGGTCCCAGTGGCGAGCAGGTCGGCATCGTGCCGCTTGCCAAGGCCCTGGAGCTTGCGCAGGAGTACGACCTCGACCTGGTCGAGGTGGCGGCGAACGCACGCCCGCCGGTCTGCAAGCTCATGGACTACGGGAAGTTCAAGTACGAGTCGGCCATGAAGGCCCGTGAGGCGCGCAAGAACCAGGCGCACACGGTCATCAAGGAGATGAAGCTCCGGCCGAAGATCGACCCGCACGACTACGACACCAAGAAGGGTCACGTCGTCCGGTTCCTCAAGCAGGGCGACAAGGTCAAGATCACGATCATGTTCCGTGGTCGCGAGCAGTCCCGGCCCGAGCTGGGCTACCGGCTGCTGCAGCGGCTCGCGGAGGACGTCCAGGACCTGGGTTTCGTCGAGTCGAACCCCAAGCAGGACGGCCGGAACATGATCATGGTCCTCGGTCCGCACAAGAAGAAGACCGAGGCGATGGCCGAAGCCCGCGAGGCGCAGGCCGCTCGGAAGGCGGAGCGCCAGGGTGGTACCGGCGCGAACGCCGCCGAGGAGCCCGCCGAGGCGTGATCCCGGGGCCGCCGTGCCCCGGATCGCTCCGGGGCACCCGTCCCGGACAGCAGTAATCGAACCAGTTGACGCTTCCGTGCGCCCGAAAGCGGGCGGGAGCGGCACCGACGAGGAGATACGGCGCGATGCCGAAGAACAAGTCGCACAGCGGCGCCAGCAAGCGCTTCAAGATCACGGGCTCCGGCAAGGTGCTGCGCGAGCGCGCCGGCAAGCGCCACCTGCTCGAGCACAAGTCGTCCAAGCTGACGCGTCGCCTCACCGGCAACGCCGAGATGGCCCCGGGCGACGCCAAGAAGATCAAGAAGCTTCTCGGCAAGTGACGCCCCGCACCCCGTCGGATGACCGGGGTGCGCGTCGGACCGGGACCTCAGTCGATTCGGGTCGCGAGAGAAACAGCCGCGACCCCGCTACAAGGAGTTAACTAGTGGCACGCGTCAAGCGCGCAGTCAACGCGCACAAGAAGCGCCGGGCGATCCTCGAGCAGGCCAGCGGTTACCGCGGCCAGCGGTCGCGTCTGTACCGCAAGGCCAAGGAGCAGGTCACCCACTCCCTGGTCTACAACTACAACGACCGCAAGAAGCGCAAGGGCGACTTCCGTCAGCTGTGGATCCAGCGCATCAACGCCGCTGCCCGCCAGAACGGCATGACCTACAACCGCCTCATCCAGGGCCTGAAGGCCGCCAACATCGAGGTGGACCGCAAGATCCTGGCCGAGCTGGCCGTCAACGACATGAACGCGTTCGCCGCGCTCGTCGAGGTCGCGCAGAAGGCGCTGCCGGCCGACGTCAACGCCCCGAAGGCCGCCGCCTGATCCGGCGCCCCACGGCATGAAGCGGACCCGCAGGCCCCGCGGCCTGCGGGTCCGCTGCCGTTTGCGCCCCGTACGCCCCCACGTACCCGCCCCGCCCCCGCCAACCCCCTCGTGAAGTGAGCCGCCGCCCATGGGCACCCCCGAGCTGATCTCCCCGCGCTCCCCCCGCGTCGTCGCCGCGCGCAAGCTGGCCAAGCGCAGTTCCCGGGTCAAGGAGCGCCGGTTCATCGCCGAGGGCCCGCAGGCCGTGCGCGAGGCGGTCGAGCACCGCAGCGGCGGCGAGCCGACCCTCGTCGAGCTGTTCGCCACCGTCGAGGCCGCCGAGCGGCACACCGAGATCGTCGAGGCGGCGCGTGCCGCCGGGGTCCGCTTCCACCTCGCCTCCGACGAGGTGATCGCCGAGCTGTCCCAGACGGTCACCCCGCAGGGCCTGGTCGGGGTCTGCCGCTTCCTCGACTCGCCGTTCGACGAGATCCTCGCCGCACGCCCCCGCCTGGTGGCCGTCCTCGCCCATGTGCGCGACCCCGGCAACGCCGGCACCGTGCTGCGCTGCGCCGACGCCGCCGGCGCCGACGCGGTCGTGCTCACCGACGCCTCGGTCGACCTGTACAACCCCAAGTCCGTCCGGGCCTCCGTCGGCTCCCTGTTCCACCTGCCGGTCGCGGTCGGCGTGCCCGTCGACCGGGCGGTGGCCGGGCTGCGCGCCGCCGGGGTGCGGATCGTGGCCGCCGACGGGGCGGGCGACGCCGACCTGGACGCCGAGCTGGACCACGGCACCATGGGCGGCCCGACCGCCTGGGTCTTCGGCAACGAGGCGTGGGGCCTGCCCGAGGAGACCCGCGCGCTGGCCGACGCGGTGGTGCGGGTGCCCATCCACGGCAAGGCCGAGAGCCTGAACCTCGCCACGGCCGCCGCCGTGTGCCTGTACGCCTCCGCCCGTGCGCAGCGCGCGTCCGGAGGGTGCCGCTCCGTGACCTCCAGCTAGTAGGGTGGCGCTCCGGGGGCTCGGGAGGGGGTGCGCGCATGAGGTATGCCGGGACGTCCGGGAGCGTGGCCGAGGGCTGCTCGTCGCCCGCGTACGGGGGCCGCACGGCCGGCCCGTGGCCGGGGCTCCACCCCGACGACCTGCCCGACGGCCTGGTCGTCGCCGACGCCGCCGGCCGTGTGGTGTGCTTCAACGCCGCCGCCGCCCGGATCACCGCGACGCGGCCCGCCGAGGCGCTGGGCCGGTCGCTGGAGCGCGCGCTGCCGCTGGAGGACCAGGACGGGCGCCGCTGGTGGGCGCTGACCGACCCGTACGGCGGGCTGGCCACCCGCAGCGGCCAGCCCGAGCGCAATCTGCTGCTGCCCGGCGGGCGTGAGGTGCTGGTCTCCGCGCGGTACGTGCGCGAGCGGCCCGGCGGGCCCGTGCAGCGCGTGGTGGTGCAGCTGCGCGGCACGGAGGCGCGCCGGCGTGCCGAGCGCAGCCACGCCGAGCTGATCGCCACCGTGGCGCACGAGCTGCGCTCGCCGCTGACCTCGGTCAAGGGGTTCACTGCCACCCTGCTGGCCAAGTGGGAGCGGTTCACCGACGACCAGAAGCGGCTGATGCTGGAGACGGTCGACGCCGACGCCGACCGTGTGACGCGGCTGATCGCCGAGCTGCTGGACATCTCCCGGATCGACTCCGGGCGGCTGGAGGTCCGCCGGCAGCCGGTCGACATCGCCGCCGCCGTGCGCCGCCACGTGGCCAGCTACACCCGGGCCGGGCTGGCGCCCGGCCGGTTCGTGGTGAAGGTGCGCGAGCCGCTGCCCGAGCTGTGGGCCGACCCCGACAAGATCGACCAGGTGCTGGGCAACCTCCTGGAAAACGCGGTGCGGCACGGCGAGGGAACCGTCACGATAGAGGTGTCGGCGGCGAGTCCACAGGCCCGGACGGAGGGGACGGCGGTCACCGTGAGCGACGAGGGCCCCGGTATTCCGGACGAGTCCATGCCGCGCGTCTTCACCCGGTTCTGGCGGGGCAGCAAGCGCGGCGGCACGGGCCTGGGCCTGTACATCGTCAAGGGCATCATCGACGCCCACGGCGGCACGATCACCGTCGGCCGGGCCGCGCGGGGCGGTGCCCAGTTCCGCTTCACGCTGCCCGTGGGCGCCCCGGCCTTCCTCACCCAGGGCTGACCGGGCGGGCCCGCGGGCCCACCGCGACCCCCACGCCCCTTAGACTCGACCTTTGGCACCTTTGGCACCACCTTTGGCCAACCGGAAGCACGGGAAGAGATGTCGGCACCCAATAAGTCGTACGACCCTGTCGAGGTCGAGGCACTGAAACCGGAAGAGATCGAGCGCATGCGGGAGGAGGCGCTCGCAGCCTTTGCCGCGGCCGCCGACCTCGAGGCCCTCCGCGAGGCGAAGGCCGCCCACATGGGCGACCGCTCCCCGCTGGCCCTGGCCAACCGCGAGATCGGCGCGCTGCCGCCGCAGGCGAAGGCCGAGGCCGGCAAGCGCGTGGGCATGGCCCGCGGTGCCGTGAACAAGGCGTTCGCCGCCCGCCAGGCCGAGCTGGAGGCGGAGCGCGACGCCCGCGTGCTGGTCGAGGAGGCCGTGGACGTCACGCTGCCCCACGACCGCGTGGCCGCCGGCGCCCGCCACCCGCTCGTCACCTTCTGCGAGCGCGTCGAGGACATCTTCGTGGCCATGGGCTACGAGGTGGCCGAGGGCCCCGAGGTCGAGGCGGAGTGGTTCAACTTCGACGCCCTGAACTTCGACCCCGACCACCCGGCCCGCGCCATGCAGGACACCTTCTTCGTGTCCGGCAAGGACGCCAAGGGCGAGTCCGGCGTCGTGCTGCGCACCCACACCTCCCCGGTGCAGGTCCGCTCCATGCTCGACCGCGAGCCCCCCGTCTACGTGGTGTGCCCCGGCCGCGTCTACCGCACCGACGAGCTGGACGCCACGCACACCCCGGTCTTCCACCAGGTCGAGCTCCTCGCCATCGACGAGGGCCTGACCATGGCCGACCTCAAGGGCACCATCGAGCACATGGTGACCTCGCTCTTCGGCGAGGGCCTGAGGACGCGGCTGCGCCCGGCGTACTTCCCGTTCACCGAGCCGTCCGCCGAGCTCGACATGGAGTGCTACGTCTGCCGCGGCGCGTCGGTCGGCAACCCCGGCCGCCCCTGCCGGACGTGCTCCAGCGAGGGCTGGATCGAGCTGGGCGGCTGCGGCATGGTCAACCCGCGCGTGCTCGTCGCCGCGGGCATCGACCCGGAGAAGTACAGCGGCTTCGCCTTCGGGTTCGGCATCGAGCGGATGCTGATGTTCCGCCACAACGTCGAGGACATGCGAGACATGGTCGAGGGTGACGTGCGCTTCACCCGGCCGTTCGGGATGGAGATCTGATGCGCGCCCCGCTTTCCTGGCTGCGGGAATACGTCGACCTGCCCGCGGGCGAGACCGGCCGTGACGTACAGGCCAAGCTGGTCGCCGCCGGCCTGGAGGTCGAGCGGGTCGAGCAGCTCGGCTCCGACCTCACCGGCCCCCTGGTCGTCGGACAGGTCCGCACCATCGAGGAGCTCGAGGGCTTCCGCAAGCCGATCCGCTTCTGCACCGTCGACGTCGGTCAGGCCAACGGCACCGGCGAGCCGCAGGAGATCGTCTGCGGCGCCCGCAACTTCACCGTGGGCGACAAGGTCGTCGTGGCCCTGCCCGGCGCCGTGCTCCCCGGCGACTTCGCCATCGCCGAGCGCAAGACCTACGGCAGGATGTCCCGCGGCATGATCTGCTCCGGCGACGAGCTCGGCATGGGCGACGACGGCAGCCACGGCATCATCGTGCTCTCCCCCGAGCACGAGGTCGGCACCGACGCCGTCGCGCTGCTCCAGCTCCGTGACGAGGTCCTCGACATCGCGGTCACCCCCGACCGCGGCTACTGCCTGTCGATGCGCGGCATCGCCCGCGAGCTCGCCACCGCCTACGGCCTCCCGCTGCGCGACCCCGCGCTGCTGGACGTGCCGGCGCCCAACTCGTACGGCCACCCGGTGACCGTCGCCGACCCCACCGGCTGCGACCGCTTCACCGCCCGCACCGTCACCGGCATCGACCCCGAGGCGCGCTCCCCGATCTGGCTCCAGCGCCGCCTGCAGAAGGCCGGCATGCGCCCGGTGTCGCTGACCGTCGACATCACCAACTACGTGATGCTCGAGCTCGGCCAGCCGCTGCACGCCTACGACCGCTCCCAGGTCGACGGCGCGCTCGGGGTGCGCCGCGCGCTGCCCGGCGAGAAGCTCACCACCCTCGACGGCACCAAGCGCGTCCTCGACCCCGAGGACCTGGTGATCACCGACAACCGCGGCCCGATCGGCCTGGCCGGCGTCATGGGCGGCGCGGACACCGAGATCGCCGACCACGGGGCCGCCCAGGGCTCCACCGAGGTCGTCATCGAGTCCGCGCACTTCGACCCGGTCGCCATCGCCCGCGCCTCCCGCCGCCACAAGCTGTCCACCGAGGCGTCCAAGCGCTTCGAGCGGGGCGTCGACCCGCAGGCCGCCTCCGCCGCGGCCCAGCGCACCGTCGACCTGCTGGTGCTGCTGGCCGGCGGCACCGCCGAGGCCGGCGTCACCGAGATCGTCGCGCCGAGCGGCCCGCGCACCATCACGCTGCGCGCGGACCACCCGGACCGCGTCGCCGGCGTCACCTACGGCCGCGAGACCGTGGTGCGCCGCCTCCAGGAGGTCGGCTGCGACGTCTACGGGCAGGACGAGCTCATCGTCACCGTGCCCAGCTGGCGCCCGGACCTGACCGACCCCAACGACCTCGCCGAGGAGGTCATCCGGCTGGAGGGCTACGAGAACCTGCCCTCCACGCTGCCGCAGCCCCCGGCCGGCCGCGGCCTGACCGCCCGCCAGCGGCTGCACCGCCGCGTCGGCCGCGCCCTCGCCGGCGCCGGCTACGTCGAGGCGCCCACCTACCCGTTCGTGGGCGAGTGGGCCCTGGACCACCTGGGCCTGGAGGCCGACGACCCGCGCCGCACCGCGGTGCGCCTGGCCAACCCGCTCTCCGACGCCGAGCCGCTGCTGCGCACCACGCTGCTGCCGGGCCTCTTCGCGGCCCTGCGCCGCAACGACAGCCGGGGCGAGCACGACCTGGCGCTCTTCGAGACCGGCCTGGTCTTCCGGCCCACCGGCGAGGAGCCGGCCCCGGTCCGGCTGCCGGTCGACCACCGTCCCACGGACGAGGAGATCGCCCGCCTGGACGCCGCGCTGCCGCGGCAGCCGCGGCACGCCGCCGTGGTGCTGGCCGGTGCCCGTGAGCGCGCCGGCTGGTGGGGCCAGGGCCGCCCGGCCACCTGGGCCGACGCGGTCGAGGCCGGCCGTGCCGTGGCCCGCGAGGCCGGCGTCGAGCTGATCGTCCGCCAGGACCAGTACGCGCCCTTCCACCCGGGCCGCTGCGCCGCGCTGTTCGCCGTCGTGGACGGCGAGGAGACGCTCGTGGGCCACGCCGGTGAGCTGCACCCGCGCGTCACCAAGGCGTTCAGCCTGCCCGAGCGCACCTGCGCCATGGAGATCGACCTGGACCTGCTGGAGCGCGCCGGCGGCGACGCGGTCGAGGCCCCGCGCATCTCCGCCTTCCCCGTCGCCACCCAGGACGTCGCCCTGGTCGTCGACTCCTCGGTGCCCGCCGCCGCCGTCGAGGCCGCGCTGCGGTCGGGCGCCGGCGAGCTGCTGGAGTCGCTGCGCCTGTTCGACGTCTTCACCGGCGCCCAGCTGGGCGAGGGAAAGAAGTCGCTCGCGTACGCGCTGCGCTTCCGCGCCGGCGACCGCACGCTGACCGCCGAGGAGGCGACGGCCGCCCGCGACGCGGCGGTGGCCGCCGCCGTCGAGCGCACGGGCGCGGTGCTGCGCGGCGCGTAACACCCGCCGCACGCCGTAGGCCGCAGGGGCGCCCCGGACCATCCGGGGCGCCCCTCGGCATATGTCGCGCACCGTCAGCCACACGAGTGGAGAAGGTCCCCCAATAGGGTGGAATCCCGGGTCCCGGTCGTGACTTACCCGTGACGGGCCGCCCGCCCTCGGCCAGAATCGGGGCCGTCACAGCTATGGGGGGCCGACGGCATGATCCGTGCAGGAGCAGTGCGCTGCCGGCAGGCCCTGGTGTTCACGCTACCGGGCCTGTGGGTGGTGGCCGTCGTCCTCTGCGAACTCCTGCGCCCCCTGGGCACCCAGTTCACCGAACTCCTCGCCGCCACCCCCGCCATCGCCTGCGCCGGCACCGGCCGGCGGCAGTGCATCCTGCTCGGCGGTGCCTGCGCGCTGTTCGCCCTGCTGCCCGTGGGGCCCTCCGGGCACACCGGCGCCGGCACCCGGGCCGGCACGTGCGCGGCCATCCTCGCCGTCATCGTCGCCAGCTACCTCACCACCGGCCGCCGGCGCCGCCTCGCGCAGGAGCTGGAGCACGCCAAGGAGGTGGCGACGGCCGCCCAGCACGCCCTGCTGCGCCCGCTCCCGGACCGCCTCGACGGTGTGGCCCTGGCCGCCGGCCACCTCGCCGCGGGCCGCGGCGGCGTGGGCAGTGTGGGCGGCGACCTGTACGAGGCCCAGTCCACCGACCACGGGCTGCGCGTCGTCATGGGCGACGTCCGCGGCCACGGCCTGCCCGCCCTCGCCACCGTCGCCGCCCTCCTCGGCGGCTTCCGCGAGGCCGCGCACGACGAACCCGCCCTGCCCGGCGTGCTGCGCCGCCTGGACCGCACCCTCCAGCGCCACCTGCGGGACCGCGCCGACCAGACCGAGGACGGCGCGGCCGGCGGAGCCGGGGAGGAGTTCGTCACCCTGCTGCTCCTCCAGGTCGGGCCCGGCGGCGAGATCACCACCCTCAACTGCGGCCACCCCTGGCCCCACCGCCTCACGCCCACCGGCGCCGTGTCCCTGGCCCCCGGCGACCCCCTGCCCCCGCTGGGCCTCTTCCCTCTCCCCGCCGAGCCGCCCACCACCGCCCTCGGACCGCTGCGGCCGGGCGAGACGCTCGTCCTGCACACCGACGGCGCCGAGGACGCCCGTGACGCCGCCGGGGCCTTCTTCCCGCTCACCGGCGTCCTCGCGGAGACGGTGCACACCGCCCCCGCCGGCGGCCTCACCCCCGCCGCCGTCGTCGACCGCGTCCGCGACGCCCTGCTGCGCCACACCGGCGGCCGGCTCACCGACGACGCCGCCGTCCTCGCCCTCGCCCCGGCCCACGACCGCCCCGGCCCCGCCGCCCTGCCCGCACCGCCGCCCCGGCCGGCCCTGGCCCGCGCCTGCCGCCGGGCGTGAACGCGCGCGTGCCGCCCGTGGCTCGTTCACACCCCGTGCGAAGCGATCTCCACTACGCTGAGCCCACCGAGCGCACCGGAGGGCAGCCATGGAGCCCAACACCCTGCTCGACGCCATCCTCGACGAGGCCGGGATATCCCATGCCGCGCTCGCCGCGCACGTCAACGCGGCGGGCCGGGCCCGGGGGCTGGCGTTGCGGTACGAGCACACCGCCGTCGCCCGCTGGCTCAAGGGCCAGCGGCCCCGTGGCCAGGTCCCCGACCTGATCTGCGAGGTCCTCGCCGAGCGGCTGCGCCGGCCGCTCTCCCTCGACGACATCGGCCTGGGCACCCCCGGCTCCCCGAGGGTCCCCGGCACGCCGCTCTCCGGCTTCGTCGAGCGGGCCACCGCGCTGTGGCGCTCCGACGAGCAGCAGCGCGAACACGTCGTCCGCGCACCCGCCGTCACCGGCACGCCCGCCGTCATCCCCGTGTGGGAGTGGGAGAACCCGCCGGAGGACGCCGACGTGTCGCGGCGCGGCCTGACGCGGGTGTCGGCGGAGGACATCGCGATGCTGCGCGCGGCCCGCACCCACTACGAGCAGATGTACCGCAAGGCCGGCGGCGTGGCCACCCGCGCCCGGGTGGTGGGCTTCCTCAACGCCGAGGCGGCGCCGCTGCTGCGCGGCAGCTACTCGGACGCGGCGGGCCGCCAGCTGCACCGCGCCACCGGCGGCCTGGTGGCCGTGGCCGGCATCTGCGCGTACGACTCGGACGCCCAGGGCCTGGCCCAGCGCTACTTCCACCAGGCGCTGCGGCTGGCCAAGGCCAGCGGCGACCGGGGGCTGGGCGCGTACGTGATCGCCCTGCTGGTCAACCAGTCGCTGTTCATGAGGGAGTACCGGCAGGCCGTCGCCTTCGCCGAGTCCGCGGTGCGCGCCGCGGGCGCGGACCTGACGCCGGCGCTGGCCGCCGACCTGTACGCGATGCAGGCCAAGGCGTACGCCCGGCTGGGCGACGGCGCCGGGGCGCTGGCCTGCATCCGGCGCGCCGAGGCGGCCGCCGAGCGCATCCACCGCGGTGACGAACCCGCCGAGACCGGCTACGTCCAGCCCGGTCTGGTCAACGTCCAGGTGGCGGAGGCGCTGCTGAGCCTCGGAGACCTCGGACCCGCCCGTGAGCACGCGGACCGGGCCGTCGACACCCCCGCCCACGACCGGGGGCGTGTCCACCGGCTCGCCATGCTCACGCACATCGAGCTGCGTCAAGGAGACGCGGACAAGGCGGTGGCCACCGCGCGGGAGATGACCGAGCAGGCGAGAGGCATGGAATCGCAGCGCTTACGGGACCGGCTCCGTGCGGTGCGCGAGCACCTGATCGAAAGTGGGTGCGCGGCCACGGCCGAGGCCGCCGAGATGATCGACGGGGCGCTGCGCGTGCCCTTGTGAGCACACCGTGAGGACAGCGCCCGGGAGGTGGCCACCTCGGCGGAAGGTGGCAACACGTGCGTTGGAAGAATCTCAGTGAGCTGACCGTCTACGAGAACCGGTGGTTCCGCGTCAATCTCGCGGACGTCGAGCTCCCCGACGGCCGGCACCTCGACCACTTCGTCGTCCGGCTGCGGCCGGTGGCCGTCGCCACGGCGGTCAACGCGGCGAACGAGGTCCTGCTGCTGTGGCGGCACCGGTTCATCACCGAGACCTGGGGCTGGGAGCTCGCGGCCGGCGTCGTCGAGGACGGCGAGGACGTGGCCTTCGCCGCGGCCCGGGAGATGGAGGAGGAGACCGGCTGGCGGCCGGGCCCGCTGCGGCACCTGATGACGGTGGAGCCGTCCAACGGGCTCACCGACGCCCGGCACCACATCTACTGGACTGACGAGGCCGAGTACGTCGGCGACCCGGAGGACGGCTTCGAGTCGGACCGCCGGGAGTGGGTCCCGCTGAAGCTCGTGCCGGACCTCATCGCCCGGGGCGAGGTACCGGCCGCCAACATGGCGGCGGCGCTGCTGCTCCTGCACCACCTCCGGCTGGGCTGACGCCCCGCCACGACCGGGCCCGGGGCCCGGTGCGGCGCGGCCCCGGCATGCCCGGCCGCGGCACCGGCGCACGTCCCCGCGTCAGTGGCCGGACCCCTGCCAGAGGGCGACCGCCAGTCCGGCGAGGCCGGTGAGGGCGGCCAGTGAGGGGAGCGGCCAGCGGCCGTGCTCCAGAGCCCTGACCCGCTCCGTCATCTCGGTGAGGTCGCGCTCGGCCTGGTCGCTGCGCTGGGTGAGCAGGGCGAGGTGGCCGTCGATGCGGACGACGCCGACGTCGAGGCTGCGCCTGAGCTCCGCGAGCTCGGCCGCCTTCGCGGCGTGCTCGGGATGGATGGTCACGGTGCGTACTCCTTCCGGGAGGTCCCTCGGGGTTGCGACGCACGTCAGTCAACCGCGGGGAACGGCCGGGCGGGAGCGTGTGCGGGGGGTATCCGCGGGTCAGCGGCGCACACCCCGTGTGAACGGCGTGCCCCCGCCGGCCGGGCCGGCGGGGGCACGTGGGGGCCCGGGCGGGGGTGGTGCCGCCGGCCCGTCACTTTCCGTAGGTGTAGAAGCCGGCGCCGGACTTCCGGCCGAGGCGGCCGGCGTCGACCATGCGCTGGAGCAGCGGGGGAGCGGCGTAGAGCGGCTCCTTGTACTCCTCGTACATCGACTGGGCCACGGAGGCGACGGTGTCGAGGCCGATGAGGTCGGAGAGCTTGAGGGGGCCCATGGGGTGGGCGCAGCCCAGCTCCATGCCGTTGTCGATGTCCTCGCGGCTGGCCATGCCCGACTCGAACATCCGGATGGCGGAGAGGAGGTAGGGGATGAGGAGGGCGTTGACCACGAAGCCGGAGCGGTCCTGGGCGCGGATGGCGTGCTTGCCCAGGACGTTGCCGACCAGTATCTCGGCGCGCTTGATGGTCTCCTCGCCGGTGGTGAGCGCGGGGATGAGCTCGACGAGCTTCTGCACCGGGGCGGGGTTGAAGAAGTGGATGCCGATCACCTGGTCCGGCCGGGAGGTGGCCACGGCCAGCTTCACCAGCGGGATGGAGGAGGTGTTGGAGGCGAGGATGGCGTCCCGGCGGGTCACCACGCGGTCCAGGACCTGGAAGATCTCGGTCTTGACCTTCTCGTTCTCCACCACGGCCTCGATGACGAGGTCGCGGTCGGCGAACTCGCCCAGGTCGGTGGTGAAGCTCAGCCGCGCGAGGGTGGCGTCCCGCTCCTCGGTGGTGATCTTGCCGCGCTCGGCGGCCTTGTCCAGGGAGTTGGTCAGACGGGTACGGCCCAGCTCCAGCGCCTCACCGGTGGTCTCGGCGACCTTGACGTCCAGGCCGGCGCGGGCGCAGACCTCGGCGATGCCCGCGCCCATCTGGCCGCAGCCCACCACGCCGACGCGAGCCAGATCCACAGCAGAGTCCGTCACATCGTGCCTTTCGCTGATCTTCGTCTCTTCGTCGATTCGCGGGTGGTCGAAATCCTCCGGTCCCCGCCTGGAAGAGACGTTACTCCGCGGTGGCGGTGGTACGGGCCCCACGGCGGGCATGCTCT
The DNA here is from genome assembly GCF_014654785.1 of Streptomyces mashuensis. Classification (GTDB taxonomy): domain Bacteria; phylum Actinomycetota; class Actinomycetes; order Streptomycetales; family Streptomycetaceae; genus Streptomyces; species Streptomyces mashuensis. Next base: position 284,898 of record NZ_BNBD01000003.1, on the reverse strand, counting down.
GTCGGGAACGGTGTGACGGTCACGACACGCTCGGCAGGGAGAGATCTCAAATGGGACGTATGACCCGAAGACGCTTCACCGTGGCCACGGCGGGCGCGACGGCGGGAGCCGTCACGGGACTGCTGGCCGGCGGCGCGGCCGCGGCCGCCCCGGAAGCCGCCGGCCGCGCCCGGACGACGGAGTTCCGGGGGGTGTGGGCGGCCACGGTGGTCAACGTCGACTGGCCCTCCCGGCCCGGGCTGCCGCCGCGGCAGCAACGCGCCGAGCTGCTCGCCCTGTTCGACGCCGCCGTCGCCCGGCGGCTGAACGTGGTGCTGCTCCAGGTCCGGCCCACCGCCGACGCCTTCTGGCCGTCGCGGTACGAGCCCTGGTCCGAGTACCTGACGGGGACTCAGGGCCGTTCGCCCGGCTGGGACCCGCTGGCCTTCGCCGTGCGCGAGGCCCACCGGCGCCGCCTCCAGCTGCACGGCTGGTTCAACCCGTACCGGGTGGCCAACCACACCGACCCCGGCCGCCTCGCCCCCTCCCACCCCGCGCGGCGCCACCCGCACTGGGTGGTGCCCTACGGCGGCAAGCTCTACTACAACCCCGGCCTGCCGGAGGTCCGCCGCTTCGTGCAGGACGCCATGCTGGACGCCGTGTGGCGCTACGACCTGGACGGCGTGCACTTCGACGACTACTTCTACCCCTATCCGGTGACCGGGCAGGACTTCGACGACGCGGCCGCGTACCGCCGGTACGGGCACGGCTTCCCGGACCGCGCCGCCTGGCGCCGCGACAACACCGACCGGCTGGTGCGCGACATCGGCCGGCGCATCGCCGAGCGCAAGGCGCACGTACGGTTCGGCATCAGCCCGTTCGCCGTCTGGCGCAACCGCGCCACCGACCCGCGCGGCTCGGACACCCGGGCGGGGGTGCAGACGTACGACGACCTGTACGCGGACACGCTCGGCTGGGTCCGCAAGGGCTGGATCGACTACATCGTGCCGCAGTGCTACTGGCACATCGGCTTCCCGGCCGCCGACTACGCCCGGCTCGTGCCCTGGTGGGCGGAGGCGGTGCGCGGCACCAAGGTGCGGCTGTACATCGGCGAGGCGCTGTACCGCGCCGGCGACCCCACGCAGCCCGCGCCCTGGCAGGACCCCGCGGAGCTGTCGCGCCACCTGACCCTGGCCGGCCGGTACCGGGAGGTGCGCGGTCACGCCTTCTTCTCCGCCACGCAGATGATCAAGGATCCGGCCGGCGCCATGGCGCGCGTGGTGCGGGACCACTACCCGCACCCCGCGCGCCCGCCGCGCTGAAACGCTGCTGCGTGTGCTCCTGCTACTACTGCGTGTCCGACTGCTTGCGGTGGTCCACGACGGAGTCCGGGCCCGGCGACATGATCGTCTCGTGCCCGTTCTCCGCCCGGACGCGGTACGGGGGCGTCCCGTCCCGGCCCAGGACCTCCACGACCTCCACGACGTGGTCGTTCTGGCCGACCACGCGTCCGTGCACGACCAACCGGTCACCCTTTTGCGCCCGCATCGATACCGATCCTCCGATCGCGTCGACACCTGCTCCAGGACGTCTCCAGTCTAGGTTCCCGTCCCCGCGATGTCCCTCGGCGTGCGGCCGGGCTCCTCACCGGCGCGACCGCTGGGTCACCGCGATGCACACCAGCACCGCCACCGCGGCCAGCGGCGCGGCCGGCGTGAGGTGCTCGCCCAGCAGCACCACCGCCCAGACCAGGGTCAGCAGCGGCTGGGCCAGCTGGAGCTGGCTGGCCCGGGCCACGCCGGTCAGGGCCATGCCGCGGTACCAGACCGCCATGCCCAGCAGCTGCGAGCCGAGCACCACCCACAGCAGCCCGGCGACGCTGCGGCCCGTGAAGTGCACCGGCTCCGCCCCCAGCGCCACCGCCGCCCCCACGGCGCTCAGCGGCAGGCACGCCACCAGCCCCCAGGCCACCACCTGCCAGCCGGGCATGTCACCGGCCAGCCGGCCGCCCTCCGCGTACCCGGCCGCGCACACCAGCAGGGCGAGCAGCAGGTACAGGTCACCGAGGCCCGGCGCGCCCCCGCTCTGCTGGAGCGCGAAGCCGGCCACCACCACGGCACCCGCCACCGACGCGGCCCAGAACGTGCGGGAGTGCCGCGTCCGCGACCGTACGGAGGCGTACGCGGCCGTGGTCAGCGGGAGCAGGCCCACCACCACGGCCGCGTGCGAGGTCGTCGCGGTGCGCAGGGCCAGCGCCGTGAGCAGGGGGAAGCCGACGACGGTGCCGCCCGCGACGACCGCGAGCCCGCCCCAGTGGCGGCGGGCGGGCACCGGTACGCGCAGCGCGAGCAGCACGCCCAGCGACGCCAGGGCGGCCAGGGTGATCCGGCAGGTCGTCACCGACCACGGGCCCATGCCTTCCAGGGCCCAGGACGTCGCGGGGAAGGTCAGCGAGAAGACGACCACGCCCAGCGCGGCCAGCAGGGTGCCGGCCCAGGGGGTCCGGCGGGCCGTGGCCACCGGCCGGGGGCCGGCGGCGGTGTGCACCGCTATCGCGTCGGGGAGAGTAGCGCTATTCTGTGCTGTCATGCACGAGCGTAGCAGTGTGGCCGAACTCGCCGGGATCCTGCGCACGGAGCTCGTCCGCTACTCTCCGGATGAGAAGCTGCCGTCGAGCCGGGCCCTGGTCGAGCGGTTCCGCGTCAGCCCCGTCACCGTCTCCCGCGCCCTGGCCGCCCTCGCCGCCGAGGGCCTCGTCGTCACCCGGCCCGGCGCCGGCGCCTTCCGCGCCCGGCCGCGCGCCGGCGGCGCCCGCCCCGGCGACACCTCCTGGCAGCAGGTCGCGCTCAGCGCCGAGGCCGGCGAGGACGCCGTACCCCGCTCCGTCGACGCCTCCGGCGTCCTCGCCACGCTCTCCGAACCCCCGGCCGGCGTCCTGGAGCTGAACGGCGGCTACCTCCACCCGGCCCTCCAGCCCGAGCGGGCCCTGGCCGCCGCCCTGGCCCGCGCCGGGCGGCGCCCCGGCGCCTGGGGCCGCCCGCCCGTCGAGGGCGTCGGCGAGCTGCGCGCCTGGTTCGCCCGCGAGATCGGCGGCCCCGCCGGCACCGTCACCCCCTCCGACGTCCTGATCACCGCCGGCGGCCAGAGCGCCCTGACCGCCGCGCTGCGTGCCCTCGCCCCGCCCGGCGCGCCGGTCCTCGTGGAGTCGCCCACCTACCCCGGCATGCTCGCCGCCGCCCGCGCCTCCGGCCTGCGGCCCGTCCCCGTACCGGCCGACGCCCACGGCGTGCGCACCGACCTGCTCGCCCCGGCCTTCCGGGCCAGCGGGGCCCGCCTCCTCGTGCTCCAGCCGCTCTTCCAGAACCCCTCGGGCGCCGTGCTCGCCGAGGAACGGCGGGCGGAGGTGCTGCGCGCGGCCCGCGAGGCCGGCGCGTTCGTCGTCGAGGACGACTTCGCCCGGCGCCTGGCCCACGAGGACGCGCCGCCGCTGCCGCCCGCGCTCGCCGCGGACGACCCCGACGGCATCGTCGTCCACGTCTGCTCGCTGACGAAGTTCACCTCGCCCAGCCTGCGGGTGGGCGCCCTCGCGGCGCGCGGCCCGGCCCTGGACCGGCTGCGCGCCATCCATGTGGTCGACAACTTCTTCGTCCCCCGCCCCCTCCAGGAGGCCGCGCTCGAACTCGTCGGCTCGCCCGCCTGGTCCCGCCACCGGCGCACCGTCGCCGCGGAACTGCGCGCCCGCCGCGAGGCCCTGCTGAGCGCACTGCGCCGCGAACTGCCGCAGCTGACCGTGGAGTACGTGCCGCCGGGCGGCTTCCACGTGTGGGTACGGCTGCCGGACGGCACGGACGACACGGCGCTGGCCGCGGCCGCCTTCCGCGAGGGCGTGGCCGTGGCCCCCGGCCGCCCGTACTACGCGGCCGAACCCGAGGCCCCCCACCTCCGCCTGAGCTTCGCCTCGGTGGCGGGCACGGCCGAGCTCGCGGAGGGCGTGGCCCGGCTGCGCCGCGCCGTCGGTCAGATCGCGCCGGCCGGATAGGCGGCGAGCGGGGCCTCCTCGGCGAAGAACGTCTTGGCCCGCGCGAGGGCCTGCGCGTCCTGCAGGACGTCCCCCGGCTTGGAGCCGTTGCCCAGCAGCACGCCGCCGAACCGCATGCCCATGTAGGCCGCCGAGTGGTTCAGCGTCAGGACCAGCGGCTCGGCGACCACCTCGTGCTCGTGGGCCAGGGCCGTCACACCCCACAGCGTGCGCCCGGCCATCGTCTCCTTGAACCGGAGCTCCGGGGCGGACAGCCACGTCACCCAGTGGTCGAGGTAGCGCTTCGCGGACGCCGACAGCGAGTACCAGTACAGCGGCGAGGCTATGACGACGTCCGTCGCGGCGAGCGTCGTCTCCCGCAGCAGCTCCTCGTCGGCGCCGGCCGACCAGGCGCCGCCGTGCCGCGCGTCCCGGAAGTCGTCCAGCCGCAGCTCCGACAGGCGCAGCCACGTCTGCTCCGTGCCTTCCGGCAGCTGCTCCGCCGCGGCCCGGGCCAGCAGCTCGGTGTTGCCTCCCTCGCGCGCGCTGCCGAGGAGGAAGAGGAAGGAACGGGCCATGACGGGCTCCTGTGGGTGATGCGGTCAGTACTGACCGGCTCCAACTCGCCCGGCCCGCCGGGTATTCCGGGACGGGCGGCGGGCCCTCACCGCACCGGACCGAAGGGGGCCGGCGCGTGGCCCTCCCAGATGCGGGCGGACGCCTCCTCCGGGTAGGGCAGCGTGCGTGACGGCGCGTCGAGGACGCGGGTGAGCCCCTCGCCCGGCCCGTGGGCGGGCCAGCCCGGGTCGCCCGTGGTGGCGAACGCCGCCCACGCGCCCCGGAGTTCCCGCGACGCCGCGACGGCGCCGGGGGAGGGCTCGTCCCCGAGGAAGCCCCGGCCCGCGGGGCTGTCCAGGGTGCCGAACGCCAGCGGCACGTCGATGGTGTGGCACGCGCCGAGGGCGCCGCCCATCACGGGCGAGGCCAGGCACGTCTCGACGAGGTACGAGGTGCCGCCCGCCGCAGTGTTGGCCCGGGCCAGCTGGAGCGAGGGCATCCGGAAGAGGGCGTCGCCGTACACCGTCTCCAGCATCTCCCCGGGGCCGGCCTCCGGCAGGGCGGCGCGGTACGCGTCCGCGCCGTGCGGCCCGGGGGCGAACGCCTCCAGTGCGGCCCGTGCCTCGTCCTCCGTGTAGCTGCCCAGCCGCCCCGTCATGACGCTGAACAGCCGGAATTCGTCGCGGGTGTGGCCGGTGAGCAGCTCGATGCCGTCCGCGCGGCCGCCGCTCAGGGCGGCCCAGGGCGTGCCGGGCAGTACGTCGCCGTCGACGACGGGGCCCAGCGCGATGCCGGCGTCGGCCAGCCGGCCCCAGCGCTCGCGGTACGCGGCGAGGCCGGCGCCGAGTGCGGTGACCTCGTCGGCCAGGCGCCGCGGCGCGACGTCCCGGAGGGCCTCGGCGGTGGGGCGCGTCCCGAGCCGGTCCGCGAGCACCGCCGCGACGTCCGCGGCGAGGGCGGGGGTGGCGTGGTGGCCCGGCACCGAGTGGGCGATCGCCCGCCGGAACAGGCCGCGCACCGGCCGCATCGTCAGCAGCGCGGCGACCGACCCCGCCCCCGCGGACTGCCCGGCCACGGTGACCAGGCCGGGGTCGCCGCCGAACCCCGCGATGTTCCGCCGCACCCAGTGGAGCGCCGCTATCTGGTCGAGGAACCCGCGGTTGGGCGGGGCGCCGTCGAGGAGCGCGAACCCCTCGGCGCCGAGCCGGTAGTTGACGCTCACCACGACGAGGCCCTCGGCGCACAGCGCCGCCGGGTCGTACAGCGGGTCGCTGGAGGCCCCCGCCATGTAGGCGCCGCCGTGGATCCACACCAGCACCGGCAGCCCCGCCGCGCCGGGGTCGGGCGTGGCGACATTGAGCGTCAGCCAGTCCGTGCCGCCCTCGTCCCCGTAGGCGACGGGCGGCCCCGACTGGGGCGCGGCGGGCCCGTGGGCATCGGCCTCCCGCACCCCGTCCCAGGGCAGCACCGGTGCGGGCGCGGCGAACCGCAGCGCACCCACCGGCGGCTGCGCGTACGGAATCCCGCGGAAGTCCGCGAGCCCCGCCCGCCACCGTCCCCGCACCAGGCCCTCGGCCGTCCGCACCACCGGCTGTTCCTGTCCCTGCATGACGCCGCCCTCCCCGCTGAATTGTTTTTCTCGATCTCCCCCAGGATTTTAGGTCAGCTGTATTATGTCAAGCGTATGGAAAAAACGGGGTCCGCGGAGAGGAGACGAGGCCGGCATGCCCAAGCAGGTGGATCACCGCGCCCGCCGGGAGGCCATCGCCCGCGCGCTGTGGCGCGTGGCCGAGCAGCGCGGCGTCCCGCACCTGACCATGCGCGAGGTGGCACAGGAGGCGGGCATGTCCCTGGGGCAGCTCCAGCACTACTTCGCCTCGCGCGAGGCGATGCTCTCCTTCGCCATGGACTTCGCGGCCGAGCAGACCACCCTGCGCGTCGGCCGGGGCCTCGCGGCGCTCGGCGACGCCCCGCACCCGCGCGACGTGCTCCGGGTGATGCTCACCGAGACGCTCCCGCTGCACCCCGACGCCCGCGCCACCAGCCGGATGAGCGCCGCCTACGTGCTGGAGGCCCTGCACGACGATGCCCTGCGCGCTCGGGCGCGCGACGGCATCCTGCACGGGCGGGACCTCGTGGAGCAGCTGATCCGCCGGGCCGTCGCCGACGGCCTCGTCCCCGCCGACCGCGACCCGGTGGCCGAGACGCACCTGCTCCTCGCCCTCACCGGTTTCACCACCCTCCTCGAACTGGGGGCCGTCGGCCCCGAGGAGGTGCTCGCCGCGATCGACCAGCACCTGGACCGGCTGTTCACCGGGCCCGCGTGACGGACCCCGCGTGACACACCCCCGTGCGATCCTGGAGCGCATGACCCTGGAGGACCTGGTACGGCTGCGCCGCGCGCGCGACGCGATGGACCGCGACTACGCGCAGCCGCTGGACGTCCCGGCGCTGGCGCAGGCCGCGCACATGTCGGCCGGGCACTTCTCGCGCAGCTTCCGCGCGGCCTTCGGGGAGACGCCCTACAGCTACCTCATGACCCGCCGCGTCGAGCGGGCGAAGGCGCTCCTGCGGCGGGGCGACCTCAGCGTGACGGAGGTCTGCTTCGCCGTGGGCTGCACCTCGCTGGGCTCGTTCAGCTCGCGCTTCACCGAGCTGGTCGGTGAGACCCCCAGCGCCTACCGGGCCCGCGGCCACGACGCCGGCGCCGCGATCCCCGCCTGCGTCGCGAAGATCTTCACGCGGCCGGTGCGGGGCCGGGGACCGGAACCGGTCAGGAATGGAGAAGCGCGATCCGCCGCCGCCTCGTAGCGTCTGAGGCATGACCATCAAGCTTTCGCAGTGCTTCATCGCCGTCCACGACCACGACGAGGCGCTCGCCTTCTACCGTGACGCCCTCGGCCTGGAGGTGCGCAACGACGTCGCCTTCGAGGGCATGCGCTGGGTGACCGTCGGCTCGCCCGAGCAGCCGGACGTGGAGATCGTCCTGGAGCCGCCGCTCGCCGACCCCAACGCCTCGCCGGCCGACCGGCAGACCATGGCGGAACTGCTGGCCAAGGGCGTGCTGCGCGGGGTGATCTTCTCCACCGACGACGTCGACGCCACCTTCGAGCGCGTCCGGGCCGCCGGTGCCGAGGTCCTCCAGGAGCCCATCGACCAGCCGTACGGGGTGCGCGACTGCGCCTTCCGCGACCCCTCGGGCAACATGCTCCGCTTCAACCAGCCCCGCAAGCGCTGACCCCCTCACGCCCTCTCGAACCGGACAAGGACCTCGTCAGTGCCGCACGCCGCCGACAGCCACGAAGTCATCCGCGTCCACGGAGCGCGGGAGAACAACCTCAAGAACGTCAGCATCGAGATCCCCAAGCGCCGGCTGACGGTGTTCACCGGGGTGTCGGGCTCGGGCAAGAGCTCGCTCGTCCTCGACACGATCGCCGCCGAGTCGCAGCGGCTCATCAACGAGACGTACAGCGCCTTCGTGCAGGGCTTCATGCCGGCCCTGGGCCGCCCCGAGGCCGACGTGCTCGACGGGCTGACCACCGCGATCGTCGTCGACCAGCAGCGGATGGGCGCCGACCCGCGCTCCACCGTCGGCACCGCCACCGACGCCAACGCCGTGCTGCGCATCCTGTTCAGCCGGCTGGGCCGGCCGCACATCGGCTCGCCCAAGGCGTTCTCGTTCAACGTCGCCTCGGTCAGCGGGGCCGGTGCGGTCACCGTCGAGCGCGGCGGGAGGACGGTGAAGGAGCGGCGCAGCTTCAGCATCACCGGCGGCATGTGCCCGCGCTGCGAGGGCCGGGGCACGGTCACCGACCTCGACCCGGCCCAGCTCTACGACGACGCGAAGTCGCTGAACGAGGGCGCGCTCACCGTCCCCGGCTACAAGGCGGGCGGCTGGAACCACCGGCTCTACGCGGAGTCCGGCCTCGTCGACCCCGACAAGCCGATCCGCCGGTACACGAAGAAGGAGCTGCACGCCTTCCTGCACCACGAGCCGGCCCGGATGAAGATCGCCGGCATCAACATGACGTACGAGGGGCTGATCCCGCGCATCCGGAAGTCGATGCTCGCCAAGGACCGGGAGGGGATGCAGCCGCACGTCCGGGAGTTCGTGGACCGGGCCGTCACCTTCACCACCTGCCCCGACTGCGACGGCACCCGGCTGACGGCGGCGGCCCGCTCGTCGAGGATCGGGGGCGTGAGCATCGCCGACGCGTGCGCGATGCAGATCAGCGACCTGGCCGAGTGGGTCCGCGGCCTGGCCGAGCCGTCGGTGGCGCCGCTGCTCGCATCGTTGCGGCACACCCTCGACTCGTTCGTGGAGATCGGCCTCGGCTACCTCTCGCTCGACCGGCCCGCGGGCACGCTGTCGGGCGGCGAGGCGCAGCGCGTGAAGATGATCCGTCATCTCGGCTCGTCGCTGACCGACGTCACGTACGTCTTCGACGAGCCGTCCGCGGGCCTGCACCCGCACGACATCCAGCGCATGAACGCGCTGCTGCTGCGGCTGCGCGACAAGGGCAACACGGTGCTGGTCGTCGAGCACAAGCCGGAGGTGATCGCGATCGCCGACCACGTCGTGGACCTCGGCCCGGGCGCGGGCACGGCGGGCGGCACCGTCTGCTTCGAGGGCACGGTCGAGGGGCTGCGGGCCGGCGGCACCCTCACCGGACGGCATTTCGACGACCGTGCCGTCCTCAAGAAGACGGTGCGCAAGCCCACGGGGGCGCTGGAGATCCGGGGCGCGACGACGCACAACCTCCGGGGCGTCGACGTCGACATCCCGCTCGGGGTGCTGACCGTCGTCACCGGGGTCGCCGGGTCCGGCAAGAGCTCGCTGGTGCACGGGTCGCTGCCGGCGGACGCGGGGGTGGTGCCGGTCGACCAGGCCCCGATCCGCGGTTCCCGGCGCAGCAACCCGGCGACGTACACGGGGCTGCTGGAGCCCGTCCGGAAGGCGTTCGCCAAGGCCAACGGCGTGAAGCCGGCGCTGTTCAGCGCCAACTCCGAGGGCGCCTGCCCCACGTGCAACGGTGCGGGCGTCGTCTACACCGACCTGGCGATGATGGCCGGGGTGGCGACCACGTGCGAGGAGTGCGAGGGCAGGCGGTTCGACGCGTCGGTGCTGGAGTACCGCCTCGGCGGCCGGGACATCAGCGAGGTGCTGGCGATGCCGGTGGCCGAGGCCGAGGAGTTCTTCGCCGCGGGCGAGGCGCACCTCCCGGCGGCCCACCGCATCCTGCGCCGGCTGGCCGACGTGGGCCTGGGCTACCTCACCCTGGGCCAGCCGCTGACGACGCTGTCCGGCGGCGAACGGCAGCGGCTGAAGCTGGCCACGCACATGGCGGACAAGGGCGGGACCTACATCCTCGACGAGCCGACCACCGGCCTGCACCTCGCCGACGTGGAACAGCTCCTCGGCCTCCTCGACCGGCTCGTGGACTCCGGCAAGTCGGTCATCGTCGTGGAGCACCACCAGGCGGTGATGGCGCACGCCGACTGGATCATCGACCTGGGCCCCGGCGCGGGCCACGACGGCGGCCGCATCGTCTTCGAGGGCACCCCGGCCGACCTGGTGGCCGCCCGCTCGACGCTCACGGGGGAACACCTGGCGGCGTACGTGGGGGCGTGACGGGGTCGCCTGACGCGAGGGTGACCGAGCACTCCACTTGGCGGGTGGAGCGCCTGATGTGGCGGGACCCTTGGGACTTGCCTGCGCCGCACGTAGCCTGCGAGGGAGCGTGCGCAGGCGCGGCGGAGCAGTCCGGGGGCGGTCTTGTGGTGATCACGTGGCGTCGGATCGACGAGCAGGACTTCCCCCTGCTGCGGATGTGGCTGCAGCAGCCCCACGTGAAGCGATGGTGGAATCACGAGACAACGGCGGAGGCGGTGGCGCGCGACTTCGGCCCCGCCGCCCGGGGCGAGGAGCCCTCGGAAGATCTGCTCGCATTCCTCGAAGGCGTTCCGGTCGGTCTGGTGCAGCGTTCACGCCTGCGGGACTACCCCGAGTACCTGGCCGAGCTGGCGTCCGTCGTCGCCGTACCTGACGGCGCGATGACCATCGACTACCTGATCGGCGATCCCCGCCGGACCGGCCAGGGCATCGGGACGGCGATGATCCACTCCGCCATCGTGCGAACCTGGGCCGAACACTCGGCCGCCCCGTGCATTCTCGTCCCGGTGGTGGCAGCCAACCGCGCTTCATGGCGAGCGCTCGAGCGGGCCGGACTGCACCGGGTCGGGGTCGGAAACCTGGAGCCGGACAACCCGGTCGATGACCGTACCCACTACCTCTACCGCATCGACCGGCCGCGGCCCGGCGACTGACGTCCCACCTGCCCGCCGGCCAGAACGCTCAGCCCACCGCATCACGTGCACATCCGCCAGGTGGAGTGCTCAGTTCCAGCGAGGAGCCGGGGGACCTGCGGACACCATTGCATAAAGCTGCGAATAAACGTATAGTCATGCTCCATCACGGAGGAGGACCCCATGGCGATACGTGCGGCAGTGGCGGGAGCGAGTGGTTACGCCGGCGGCGAGGTGCTGCGGCTGCTGCTCGGGCACCCCGAGGTCACCATCGGCGCGCTCACCGGCAACAGCAACGCCGGGCAGCCCCTCGGTGCCCTCCAGCCCCACCTGCCGCAGCTGGCCGACCGGGTGCTGGAGCCCACCGCGCCCGGCGTCCTCGCCGGTCACGACGTGGTCTTCCTCGCCCTGCCGCACGGGCAGTCGGCCGCCGTCGCCCGCGAGCTCGGGGACGACGTGCTCGTCGTCGACTGCGGCGCCGACTTCCGGCTGAAGGACGCGGGGGAGTGGGAGCGTTTCTACGGCACCCCCCACGCCGGCACCTGGCCCTACGGGCTGCCCGAGCTGCCCGGCGCCCGGGAGGCGCTGCACGGCGCCCGGCGGATCGCCGTTCCCGGCTGCTACCCGACCGCCGTCTCGCTGGGGCTGCTGCCCGCCTACGCCGCCGGGCTCGCCGAGCCCGAGGCCGTGATCGTGGCCGCGTCGGGCACCTCCGGCGCCGGCAAGGCCGCCAAGCCGCACCTGCTGGGCAGCGAGGTCATGGGCTCCATGAGCCCGTACGGCGTCGGCGGCGGCCACCGGCACACCCCCGAGATGGCGCAGAACCTGTCCGCCGCCGCGGGCGAACCCGTCACCGTCTCCTTCACCCCCACCCTCGCCCCCATGCCCCGCGGCATCCTCGCCACCTGCACCGCCAAGGCCCGGCCCGGCGTCACCGCGGAGGCCGTGCGGGCGGCGTACGGGAAGGCGTACGCGGACGAGCCGTTCGTCCACCTGCTGCCCGCCGGGCAGTGGCCGGCCACCGGCGCCGTCCTCGGCTCCAACACCGTGCAGGTGCAGGTCGCCCTCGACGAGGCGGCCGGCCGCATCGTCGCCGTCAGCGCCGTCGACAACCTCACCAAGGGCACCGCGGGCGGCGCCGTGCAGAGCATGAACCTCGCGCTGGGCCTCCCCGAGGAGCTGGGCCTGCCGGTCACGGGACTCGCGCCATGAGCACCGTCACCGGCGTACGCGCCCCCGGCGTACGGGCCACCGGCGTGCGCCGGGGTCTGGCGACCCTGCTGGCCCGGTTCGCGCCCTGCGACCCCCCGAAGACACCCGAGCACCCGAAGGACACCCCGGACCACCACCCGGCGGACAAGGAGAAGGCGTGAGCGTCACCGCAGCAAAGGGCTTCACGGCGGCCGGCATAGCCGCCGGGATCAAGGAGAGCGGCAGCCCCGACCTGGCCCTCGTGGTCAACAACGGCCCCCGCCTGGCCGCCGCGGGCGTCTTCACCGCCAACCGCGTCAAGGCCGCGCCCGTCCTCTGGTCGCAGCAGGTCCTCAAGGGCGGGCAGGTCGCCGCCGTCGTCCTCAACTCCGGCGGCGCCAACGCCTGCACCGGCCCCCAGGGCTTCCAGGACACCCACGCCACCGCCGAGAAGGCCGCCGAGGTGCTCGGCGTGAACGCCGCCGAGGTCGCCGTGGCCTCCACCGGCCTCATCGGCGTCCGCCTCCCCATGGACCGGCTGCTGCCCGGCATCGAGAAGGCCGCCGCCGACCTCTCCCCGTACGGCGGCGAGAAGGCCGCCATCGCCATCAAGACCACCGACACGGTCCACAAGACCGCCGTGGCGGAAGGCGCCGGATGGACGGTCGGGGGCATGGCCAAGGGCGCGGGCATGCTCGCCCCCGGCCTGGCCACCATGCTCGTCGTCCTCACCACCGACGCCGACCTCGACGCGCCCGCCCTGGACGCCGCCCTGCGCGACGCCACCCGCACCACCTTCGACCGGGTCGACTCCGACGGCTGCATGTCCACCAACGACACCGTGCTGCTCCTGGCCTCCGGCGCCTCCGGCGTCACGCCCGACGCGGACGCCTTCGCCGAGGCCGTCCGCACCGTCTGCGACGACCTGGCCCGGCAGCTCATCGGCGACGCCGAGGGCGCCACCAAGGACATCCGCATCGAGGTCACCGGCGCCGCCACCGAGGACGACGCCGTGGAGGTGGGCCGCTCGATCGCCCGCAACAACCTCCTCAAGTGCGCCATCCACGGCGAGGACCCCAACTGGGGCCGGGTGCTCTCCGCCATCGGCACCACCTCCGCCGCCTTCGAGCCCGACCGCCTCGACGTGGCCATCAACGGCGTGTGGGTGTGCCGGGACGGCGCCGCCGGCGAGGACCGCGACCTGGTCGACATGCGCTACCGCGAGGTCCGCATCACCGTCGACCTGCACGCCGGCCCCGAATCCGCCGTGATCTGGGCCAACGACCTGACCGCCGACTACGTCCACGAGAACAGCGCCTACTCCTCATGACGACCATCCGCCAGGCCGCGGCCACGAGCACCCGCCGCCACACCGCCCTGCCCAAGGCCCGCATCCTCGTCGAGGCCCTGCCCTGGCTCACCCGCCACCGCGGCCGCACCGTCGTCATCAAGTTCGGCGGCAACGCCATGGTCGACGACGAGCTCAAGGCCGCCTTCGCCCAGGACGTCGTCTTCCTGCACCACGCCGGGCTGCGGCCCGTCGTCGTGCACGGCGGCGGCCCGCAGATCAGCGCCCAGCTCGAACGGTTCGGCATCCCCTCGCAGTTCACCGCCGGGCTCCGGGTCACCAGCCCCGAGGCCATGGACGTGGTGCGGATGGTGCTCGCCGGGCAGGTGCAGCGCGAACTCGTCGGCCTGCTCAACGCGCACGGCCCGCTCGCCGTCGGCATGACCGGCGAGGACGCCCACACCCTCACCGCCACCCGGCACTACGCGACCGTCGACGGCCGGCCCGTCGACATCGGCCGCGTCGGGGAGGTCACCGCCGTCGACACCGGCGCCGTGAAGGCGCTCCTCGACGACGGCCGCATCCCCGTCGTGTCCTCCGTCGCCCGCGGCGACGACGGCGGCGTCTTCAACGTCAACGCCGACACCGCCGCGGCCGCCCTCGCCGCCGGGCTGGGCGCCGAGACCCTGATGGTGCTCACCGACGTCGAGGGCCTGTACGCCGACTGGCCGCACAGCGACGACGTCATCAGCCGGCTCACCGCGAGCGAGCTGGAGGCCATGCTGCCCGACCTGGCCAGCGGCATGGTGCCCAAGATGGAGGGGTGTCTGCACGCCGTGCGCAACGGCGTCAGCACCGCCCGCGTCATCGACGGCCGGGTCCAGCACGCCATCCTGCTGGAGATCTTCACGGACGACGGCATCGGCACCATGGTCGTGCCCGACGGGGCCGACGAGGGGGAGGTGGCGGGGGAGTGACCGCCAACGAGAAGCTCACCGCGCGCTGGCAGGCCGCGCTGATGGACAACTACGGCACCCCGTCGCTGCCCCTCGTGCGCGGCGAGGGGTCGACCGTGTGGGACGCCGACGGCAACGCCTACCTCGACTTCGTCGGCGGCATCGCCGTGAACGTCCTCGGCCACGCCCACCCCGCCGTCGTCCGCGCCGTCTCCGACCAGATCGCCACCCTCGGCCACGTCTCCAACCTCTACGTCGCCGAACCCACCGTCGAACTCGCCGAACGCCTCCTGGAGCTGGCCGGCCGCCCCGGCCGCGTCTACTTCGGCAACTCCGGCGCCGAGGCGGTCGAGGCCGCCTTCAAGATCGGCCGGCGCACCGGCCGCACGCACATGGTGTCCAGCACCGGCGGCTTCCACGGCCGCACCATGGGCGCCCTCGCCCTCACCGGCCAGCCCGCCAAGCAGGACCCCTTCCGCCCGCTGCCCGGCGACGTCACCCACGTGCCGTACGGCGACGTGGAGGCGCTGCGCGCCGCCGTCACCGAGCGGACCGCCATGGTCGTGCTGGAGCCCGTGCAGGGCGAGAACGGCGTCGTCGTCCCCCCGGACGGCTACCTCGCCGCCGCCCGCGAGATCACCCGGGCCACGGGGACGCTGCTGTGTCTCGACGAGATCCAGACAGGTGTCGGCCGGACCGGGCACTGGTTCGCCCATCAGGCGCAGGGCGTCGAACCCGATGTCGTCACCCTCGCCAAGGGCCTCGGCGGCGGCCTGCCCATCGGTGCCACGCTCGCCTTCGGCCCCGCCGCCGGGCTGCTCACGCCCGGCCAGCACGGCTCCACCTTCGGCGGCAACCCCGTCTCCTGCGCCGCCGCGCTCGCCGTCCTCGACACCCTGGCCGCCGACGGCGCCCTGGACCACGTACGGCAGGTGGGGGCGGAGCTGCATGACGGGATCGCGGCGCTCCGTCACCCGTTGATCGACCACGTCCGTGGCAGCGGCCTCCTGCTGGGTATTGTCCTTGACAGGCCCCTCGCACCGACGGTGCAGCAGGCGGCCCGGGAAGCCGGCTTCCTGGTGAACGCGGTCGCACCCGGCGTGGTGCGGCTGGCCCCGCCCCTGATCCTCACCCGGGACGAGGCCACGGCGTTCGTCCGGGCCCTGCCCGGCATCCTGGACGCCGCCGCGAGAGCCGACGAGGAACGACGATCCGGAGACTGACGAACACCATGACCGAGGCGCAGCAGACCGATCCGGGCCAGGGCGGCCAGGCCGTGCCGCAGACCCGCACCGCACGGCACCGCCGGATCGTGGACATCCTCGGCCGGCAGGCGGTCCGGTCGCAGAGCCAGCTGGCGCGGCTGCTCGCCGAGGACGGGCTGTCCGTCACCCAGGCGACGCTCTCCCGCGACCTCGACGAACTGGGCGCCGTCAAGATCCGCAACACGGGCGGCGAGCTCATCTACGCCGTCCCGTCCGAGGGGGGCGACCGCACTCCGCGCGCCCCCCTCGGCGAGTCGGCCTCCGAGGCCCGGATGGGCCGCCTGGCCGCCGAGCTGCTGATCTCCGCCGAGGCGTCGGCCAACCTGGTGGTGCTGCGCACCCCGCCGGGCGCCGCCCAGTTCTTCGCCTCGGCCATCGACCAGGCCGGCGTGCACGAGATCATCGGCACCATCGCCGGTGACGACACCGTGCTGCTCATCAGCCGTGACCCGGTCGGCGGCCAGGCGCTCGCCGACCACCTGCTGCGGCTGGCCCAGCGGGAGCACCGCGGGGCCGACGCCGGCTGAGCGGCGAGCAGCCCACGACGAGGACCGACGAGGGGGACCCGTGCTGAAGGACTTCGCCGGACTGTCCACGCCGCTGCTGGCCGACGCCTGCGTACGGCAGGGGGTGCCGCTGCGCACGGCCCCGCCCGGCATCGCCGCGGTGGTGCCCGGCGGGCGCGTGGCGGGGCGGGTGCTGCCGGCGCGGCACTACGGCAGCGTGGACGTCTTCCTGGAGGCGCTCGGCGGATCCCGCGAGGGCGACGTGCTGGTCGTCGGCAACGACGGCCGGCAGGACGAGGCGTGCATCGGCGACCTGGTGGTGCTGGAGGCCGCGGCGGCGGGCGTGGCGGGCCTGGTGGTGTGGGGCCTGCACCGCGACACCGCCGACCTGGTGGAGATCGGCCTGCCCGTCTTCAGTTACGGCAGCTGCCCGCCCGGCCCCGTACGGCTGGACGACCGTGAGCCCGGCGCCCTGGAGACGGTGCGGTTCGGGCCGCACACGGTGAGCGCCGACGACGTGGTCGTCGGCGACGAGGACGGTGTGCTCTTCCTCCCGGCCGCCCGCGCCGCCGAGCTCCTGGAGACGGCCCGCGCCATCCACCGCACCGAGCGCGAGCAGGCCCGCCGCATCCGCGCCGGCGAGACCCTGCGCGACCAGACGGCGTTCGCCGGCTACCTCGCCCGCCGCGCCGCCGACCCGTCGTACACCTTCCGCCGGCACCTGCGGAGCGTGGGCGGGGCGATCGAGGAGTGACACCGCCGGTGCCGGTGCTGCTGCCGGCCGGCAAGTGGTGCAGCACATTCCGGAATCTGCGGGACGATACGGCCGTATCCCGACCTTGATCCATACGTTCGACTGTGGAACAGTCGTGATCAAGCACCGGTCAGGACGTCACGGGGGCCTCAATTCCTCCGGTGCCCACGGCAGTTGGGCGGTGCGTACAGCACCGCCCCGCGTTCCCGTGCGCGGCAGCGCTGCCCTCCGATCCCACGGATCAGCAGGAGGGAGGTGAGTTCAATAATGAACGACGAGCGCGCGGACAGCCGGGAGCTGCAGGCCTACGAGGCTCCGGAGATGTTCGAGGCGGGTTCCTTCGCCGAGGACACCGGCATCCTCGGCATCAAGGGCGTCGAGCCGGTGGTGAACTACCCCAAGAGCTGGTGGTAGTGGCACCCCGACGCGGCGAGGGAATCCGGTGAGACCGGTGAGGAGACGTTCATGGTCGGTGCCGCCACGCCCCACTTCGTGGTCCTGCCGGACCACGAGTCCGCGGCCGAGGCGGCCCGCCGGCTCCCACCGGGCACCGAGTCCGTCCTGACGCACCGGTCCGGCCGGCCCTGGGTGGCCGGCCGGCTGGTACCCGGCCAGGTGGTCGTCGCCGAACACGGAGGCACCCGCCTCGCCGTCATCGGACACAGCGACGTGACCGAGGCCCGCCTCGCCGAGGCCGCCGCCCGCGTCCGCGCGCCCCGCGACCTGGACCGGCTCGGCACCACCTGGGCCGGCAGCTTCCACCTCGTCGCCCACGTCGGCGACCGCCTCCACATCCAGGGCAGCGCCTCGGGCCTGCGCCGCGTCTTCCACGGCCGGCTCGACGGCCTGGCCTTCGCCGCCGACCGCGCCGACGTCCTGGCCGCCCTCCTCGGCGCCTCCCTGGACCGCACCGCGCTGGCCCTGCGCCTGCTGCCCTCGCTCCCGCACCCGCTGGCCGACCGGACCCCTTGGCGCAACGTCACGGCCGTGCCGCCCGGCACCCGCCTGGTCCTCTCCCCGGACGGCCGGCACCAGACCACGGCCCGCTGGTGGCAGGCCCCCGAACCGGTGCTCTCCCTCGAAGAGGGCGCGACGGAACTGGCCCGCGCCCTCGAAGCGGCCGTCCGTGCACGCACCCGCGACACCGGCACCGTCACCCTCGATCTCTCCGGCGGCCTCGACTCCACCAGCCTCACCATGCTGGCCGCCCGCGAACGCCCCGGGCTGACCGCCTTCACCATGGACAACCCCGACGACGCCGACGACGACCTCCACTGGGCGCAGAAGGCCGCCGCCCACCTCCCGCAGATGCGTCACGTCGTCTACCCCTCCCACGACCTCCCCGGCTTCTTCGGTGGCTTCTTCGGCGCCGACGGCAGCCTGCTGCCCCTGGACGCCCTCCCCGACGAACCCGCCGTCGCCCTGTCCAGCGCCCCGCGCATCCGGGCGGTACGGGACAAGGCCGTCGCCCACGGCTCGCGCCTGCACATCGACGGCTTCGGCGGCGACCAGCTGCTCACCGGCCACCCCGCATACGACCACGACCTGCTGCGCAGCCGTCCGCTGCTCGCCCTGAAGCGGCTCCGTACCCTCCGCGCACTCGCCGGCCCCGCCGGCGGCCCGGCCGTGCCCCTGCGCGACCTGCTGGACGGCCGCTCGTACGGCAGCTGGCTGGCCACCGAGGCCGACGCGCTGACCCGGAACAGCCCCGCCGGCCCGCGGCGTTCCTCGGTGTTCGCCTGGGGCGGGGCCCTCCAGGTGCCCGGCTGGCTCACGCCCGAGGCCCGGCACCTGATCGGTGAGGCGTTGCGGCAGACCGCCCGCACGGCCCACCCCCTCGCGCCCACCCGCGGCCGCCACGGCGACCTGCTGGAGATCCAGAGCGTCGGCCGGATGATCCGCCAGCACCACCAGCTGGTCGACACCACCGAGTTCACCCAGTCCTCGCCCTTCCTGGACGACCGGGTGCTCCACGTCTGCCTCGCCGTACGCCCCGAACAGCGCGCCACGCCATGGGAGTTCAAGCCGCTCATCAAGACGGCCCTGGCCGGCGTGCTGCCGCGCGAACTGCTCACCCGGCGCACTAAGGGCGACGGGGGCCGCATCGCCGCCGAGAGCTTCGAGAAGCACCGCCGCGAACTGGCCGGCCTCTTCGACTCCTCCCACCTGGCGGAGCTCGGGCTCGTCGACCCCGCGCCGCTGCGCGAACTGTTCCGCCGCCCCTACTCCGCGCGGCACCACGAACGCACCATGCCGGCCACGCTCGCCTGCGAACTCTGGATCCGCACCGCACAACGCCCCCAGCCCGAAAGCCAGGAACGATGACCCTGAGACTGCGCGCCGACGTCTCGACCGCCGACACCGACTACGGCACCGTCCTGCTGGACGGCGCCGACGGCCGCTACTGGCAGCTCAACGCCTCCGCGTCGCTCACCCTGCGCACCCTCCTCGACGGCGGCACCGTCGACGAGGCCGTCCGCCGGCTCACCGGGACGTACGCCGTCGGCCCCGACCGCGCCCGCGAGGACGTGGAACGCCTGCTCACCCGGCTGCGCGACGCCCGGCTGGTACGCCCGTGAGCGGCGTCGTACCGCACCGGGCCCGCACCCGGCTCACGCCCGGCCGCCGCCTGCTCACCCTCGCCGCCGTGGCGGTCGCCCGGCGGCTCGCCCGCCGGCCCCCGGCACAGATCCGCACGGTCCTGGCCCGCCTCCGCACCGGTGCCCGCCCCGCCCGCTACGGCGAGGCCGCTGCCGCCCGCGCGGCCGTGGTCACCGTGAGCCTGCGCTGCGCCTCCGACGAGGGCTGCCTGCCGCGCTCCCTGGCCACGGTGCTGCTGTGCCGGGCGCGGGGCAGCTGGCCGGAGTGGACGGTCGGCGTACGGGCCCACCCGCCGTTCGCCGCCCACGCCTGGGTGGAGGCGGAGGGCCGCATGGTCGGAGAGGATGCGGACCCCTCCTACTTCCGCCGCCTCTTCTCGGTCCCGGCCCCGCCGCGCGGCCGCCGCTGAACCGGCGGGGGCGGGGCGGTCGCGGCGGTGCCCGCCCCGGCCGCCCCGCCCGGTCTCACAGCCGTACCTTGCGCCCGGCCTCCCCGAAGCCCGGCGCGAACGCGCCGTACTCGGCCCAGCCGCCGCGGTTCACGGAGGCGTCGACCGCGCCGTTGTCCTGGAGGACGAGGTAGTCGGCTCTGCGGTCGCCGTCGATGTCGGCGAAGCGGATCTTGTCGGCGGGTTCGCCGACCCCGTGGCGTACGTGCCGAACTCCGCCCAGCTGCCGCGGTCCGTCCCGCCCTTGTTGATCCAGCCCTTGACCACGTCGTTGTCCTGGAGGACGAGGTAGTCGGCTTTGCCGTCGCCGTCGATGTCGGCGAAGCGGACCTTGCTGCCGGGTTCGCCGACGCCGGTCGCGAACGTGCCGCGCTCGGTCCAGCCCGCCCGGCCCGTTCCGCCCTTGTTGAGCCACGCCTTCACGACGCCGTTGTCCTCGACCACCAGGTAGTCGTCCCGCCCGTCGCCGTCGGCGTCGACCCGGTAGTCACCGGGCGGCGGGGTCCGCGGCGGGGCCGGGCGGACGGCGACGTCCTGCCGGATCCAGCCGTCGGCCGCCGCCCGGGCGATGCCGTCGTAGAAGGCGTCCGCCATCTTGGCGTAGCCGCGGTCGTTGGGGTGCAGGTCGTCGGAGATGTCCTGCGGCGTGACGGCGCCCATGCCGACGTACCCGACGTGGCGGCCCTTGGCCCGCCGCTCCGCGACGAGGCCGGGCACGGTGGCGTTGAACGCCTCGATGCGCTTCTGCGTCGGTGCGTCGTTGGACGGGACGAGGGAGGCGACCAGGACGGTCATGTCCGGCGCGGCGGAGGTGATCCGGTCGACGAGCGCGCCGAGCCGGGCGGGGGCGGTGGCCGTGCGGTAGTCGTCGTGCACGTCGTTGGTGCCGATGTGCAGCAGGACGACATTGGGCCGGGCCGGCGGCAGCCAGGTGTCGATGTTGGCGGACAGGCCGCCGATCTTCCAGCCGTAGTGGCCCTCGTGGTCGGTGTCCGGGAGCCTGCCGCTCTTCATGGACCCCACGAAGTCGAGGCGGTCGGCGTGCCCGGTCAGCCGGTCCCACAGCGCGGCGCGGTAGCTCGACCCGGTCGAGCTGCCGGTGCCCTCGGTGATCGAGTCGCCCAGGGGCATCACCGTGAGCCGCGGCACCTTCCAGGGCTGCGGCCCGCCCGTCGGTGCCGGCGCCGGCCGCTGCGGCCCGGCCCCGTCGGCGTGGGCGGCCGGCATCCCGCCGGTCAGGCCCCCCAAGAACAGGATTCCGGCCGCGGCCCGCGCGGCCCAGGCTCTCGCGCGTCCCGCTCCGCCCGCGCTGCCCGTTCTCGCATATAACGCCCGTAACGCTCCGGGGCGGCCGTGCCTCCAGGTGCCCGTGGACATGAGTGTCTCCTTGTGACGAGGACGACAAGAAGCGGCCTCCGGCCTGAGTTGTCTCAGGCCGGAGGCCGCTTCTTCCGTGTCGGGACGGCGGGATTTGAACCCACGACCCCTTGACCCCCAGTCAAGTGCGCTACCAAGCTGCGCCACGTCCCGGTGCCCGTTCCCGCCGGTTTCTGCCCGGTGGGGCGTGCAGGAAGAAAATATCCTGTTCCGCTCCGTGATCCAAATCCGGGGGTCACCCTCCTGTTCCCCTGGTGTGCCCCGCGATGAATTCACTCCCACGAGCCATTGACGAAACATACGGGTCGTTGCATAGTTATGCCTAGAAGCGCATTGCACTGCATCGTGAGGAGAAACCCGTGACCGAGCGCGTCGTACTCGCCTACTCGGGCGGCCTGGACACCTCCGTCGCCATCGGCTGGATCGCCGAGGAGACGGGCGCCGAGGTCATCGCCGTCGCCGTGGACGTCGGCCAGGGCGGCGAGGACCTGGACGTCATCCGCAAGCGCGCCCTCGCGTGCGGTGCCGTGGAGGCGGAGGTGGCCGACGCCAAGGACGAGTTCGCCGAGGAGTACTGCCTCCCGGCGATCAAGGCCAACGCCCTCTACATGGACCGCTACCCGCTGGTCTCCGCCCTCTCCCGGCCCACGATCGTCAAGCACCTGGTGGCCGCGGCCCAGAAGCACGGCGCCACCACGGTCGCCCACGGCTGCACCGGCAAGGGCAACGACCAGGTGCGGTTCGAGGCCGGCATCTCCTCCCTCGCGCCAGACCTGAAGTGCATCGCGCCGGTCCGTGACTACGCGATGACCCGGGACAAGGCCATCGCCTTCTGCGAGGCCAAGGGCCTGCCCATCGCCACCACCAAGAAGTCGCCGTACTCCATCGACCAGAACGTCTTCGGCCGGGCCGTCGAGACCGGCTTCCTGGAGGACATCTGGAACGCGCCGATCGAGGACATCTACGACTACACGGCCAACCCGGCCACCCCCCGGGACGCCGACGAGGTCGTGATCAGCTTCGACAAGGGCGTTCCCGTCGCGATCGACGGCGAGGCCGTCACCGTCCTCCAGGCGATCCAGCAGCTCAACGACCGGGCCGGTGCCCAGGGCGTCGGCCGGATCGACATGGTCGAGGACCGGCTGGTCGGCATCAAGTCCCGCGAGGTCTACGAGGCCCCCGGCGCCATCGCGCTGATCACCGCGCACCAGGAGCTGGAGAACGTCACCGTCGAGCGCGAGCTCGCCCGCTACAAGCGGCAGGTCGAGCAGCGGTGGGCCGAGCTCGTCTACGACGGCCTGTGGTTCTCGCCGCTCAAGCGGGCCCTGGACGGCTTCATCGCCGAGGCCAACGAGCACGTCACCGGCGACATCCGCATGACCCTGCACGGCGGCCGGGCCGTCGTCACCGGCCGGCGGTCGGAGAAGTCGCTGTACGACTTCAACCTCGCCACGTACGACACGGGCGACACCTTCGACCAGTCCATGTCCAAGGGCTTCATCGAGATCTTCGGCCTGTCCAGCAAGGTCGCCGCCAAGCGGGACCTCGTATGAGCGCCCCCACCCAGGAGGACCAGGGCGGGACACAGGACGTACGGCTGTGGGGCGGCCGGTTCGCCGACGGCCCCGCCGAGGCACTGGCCAAACTCTCCGCCTCCGTCCACTTCGACTGGCGGCTGGCCCCGTACGACATCGCCGGCTCCCGGGCCCACGCCCGCGTGCTGCGCAAGGCCGGGCTGCTGACCGAGGACGAGCTCGCCTCGATGCTGGAGGGGCTGGACCGGCTGGAGGCCGACGTGGCCTCCGGCGCCTTCACCGGCACCGTCGCGGACGAGGACGTGCACACGGCCCTCGAACGCGGCCTGCTGGAGCGGCTCGGCCCGGAGCTGGGCGGCAAGCTGCGGGCCGGCCGGTCCCGCAACGACCAGGTCGCCACGCTCTTCCGGATGTACCTGCGCGACCACGCCCGGATCATCGGCGGCCTGATCGCCGACCTCCAGGAGGCGCTCGTCGGGCTGGCCGAGGCGCACCCGGACGTGGCGATGCCCGGCCGTACGCACCTCCAGCACGCCCAGCCCGTGCTCTTCGCCCACCATGTGCTCGCCCACGTCCAGGCCCTGTCCCGGGACGCCGAGCGGCTGCGGCAGTGGGACGAGCGCACGGCCGTCTCGCCGTACGGGTCGGGGGCGCTCGCCGGCTCCTCGCTGGGGCTCGACCCGGAGGCGGTCGCCGCCGACCTCGGCTTCGAGCACGGCAGCGCGGCCAACTCCATCGACGGCACGGCCGCGCGCGACTTCGTCGCCGAGTTCGCCTTCATCACGGCGATGATCGGCGTGGACCTGTCGCGGATCGCCGAGGAGGTCATCATCTGGAACACGAAGGAGTTCTCCTTCGTGACGCTCCACGACGCCTTCTCCACCGGCTCCTCGATCATGCCGCAGAAGAAGAACCCGGACATTGCGGAGCTGGCGCGCGGGAAGTCCGGGCGGCTCATCGGCAACCTCACCGGGCTGCTGGCCACGCTCAAGGCCCTCCCGCTCGCGTACAACCGCGACCTCCAGGAGGACAAGGAGCCGGTCTTCGACTCCTGCGACCAGCTGGAGGTCCTGCTCCCGGCCTTCACCGGGATGATGGCCACCCTCACCGTCCACCGCGAGCGGCTGGAGGAGCTGGCGCCCGCCGGGTTCTCGCTGGCCACGGACGTGGCCGAGTGGCTGGTGAAGCAGGGCGTGCCGTTCCGGGTGGCGCACGAGGTCGCCGGCGCGTGCGTCAAGGAGTGCGAGGCGCGCGGCATCGAGCTGGACGAGCTGACCGACGAGCAGTTCGCGGCCATCTCCCCGCACCTCACGCCCGAGGTCCGCTCGGTGCTCCACGTGCACGGCGCCATCGCGTCCCGCAGTGGGCGCGGCGGTACGGCGCCGTCCGCGGTGGCCGTGCAGCTCCAGGAGGTGAAGGGGGACCTGGAGGTGCAGCGGGCCTGGGCGGACGCCCGGCGCTGAGGATCAACGCGGCACGCAACCAGGGCGTTCCCGCCCCGCGGCCTCTGAGACAAGGAACACCCGTATGAGACATTGATGTCTCATACGGGTTACCCTTGTCTCATGAGTGTGAACCGTGAAAGCGTCCTGAAGGAAGCCGCCGCCCTGCTCACGCGCAAGGCCACGGCCTCCATGGACGAGATCGCCAAGGCCGCGGGCATCAGCCGTGCCACCCTGCACCGCCACTTCGCGGGCCGCGACGCACTCGTCCGCGCCCTGGAGCAGCTGGCCATCGAGCGGTTCGAGCACGCCCTGGACGAGGCGCGGACCGGCGAGGGCGACCCCGCCGAGGCCGTACGGCGGCTCATCGTGTCCGTGGAGCCGGTGGCCGGCCTGTTCTCCTTCCTCTACACCGAGAACCAGCTCTTCGAGGGCGAGATCAACGAGGGCTGGAACCGGCTGGACGCGCGCGTGCAGGACCTCTTCCAGCGCGGCCAGGAGGAAGGGGTCTTCCGCCTCGACCTGTCACCCGCCTGGCTCACCGACGCGCTGTACGGGCTGATCGCCTCCGGCGCCTGGGCCGTGCACGATGGGCGGGTGGCCGCCAAGGACCTCACGCGCATGGTCTCCGAGCTGCTGCTCGGCGGTGCCCGTCGGAGGGTGGACCGGTGACCAGCACGACCCCCGCACAGTCGTCAGGGAAGACGCCGGCGCAGCAGCCGGGGCGCTGGCTCGCGCTGGCCGTCCTCGCGCTCGCCGTGCTGCTGGTCGCGGTCGACGCCACCGTCCTGGGCCTGGCCACCCCGTTCCTCAGCGAGGACCTGCAGCCCACGGGCACGCAGCTGCTGTGGATCGGTGACGTCTACTCGTTCGTCATCGCGGGCCTGCTGGTCTCGATGGGCAGCCTGGGCGACCGGGTGGGCCGCAAGCGGCTGCTGCTGAGCGGCGCGGTGGCCTTCGGCGCGGTGTCGGTGCTCAACGCCTACGCCACCAGCCCCGAGATGATGATCGCCGCCCGGGCGCTGCTGGGCGTGGCGGGCGCCACGCTGATGCCGTCCACGCTCGCCCTGATCCGCAACATCTTCCACGACCCGCAGGAACGCAGCCTGGCGATCGGCATCTGGGGCGCGATGGCCTCGGCGGGTGCCGCCGTCGGCCCGGTCGTGGGCGGGTTCCTGCTGGAGAACTTCTGGTGGGGCTCGGTCTTCCTGATCAACCTGCCGGTGATGGCGGTGCTGGTCCTGGTCGGCGTGAAGCTGCTGCCCGAATCCCGCGACCCCTCGCCGGGGCCCTGGGACCTGCCGAGTGTGGCCCTGTCGATAACGGGCATCATCGCGGTCGTCTACGCCGTCAAGGAAGGTGCCACGAACGGCCTGAGCGCGACGACCGCCCTGATCGCCGCGGTCGGCGTGGGCGCACTGGTGTGGTTCGTGCGCCGGCAGCTGACGCTGGACTCGCCGCTGCTGAACATGCGGCTCTTCCACCACCGGGGCTTCTCGGCCGCGGTGCTGGCCGACCTGCTCACCGTGCTGGGGCTGTCGGGGATGGTCTTCTTCCTCTCCCAGTTCCTCCAACTGGTCCAGGAGCGCAGCCCGCTGGAGGCGGGCCTCGCGGAGCTGCCCGCGGCGATCGGCGCGGTGACGGCGGGCCTGCTGGCCGGGCAGGCGGCCCGGCGGTTCTCGGTGCGCTCGGTGGTGGCCGGCGGGCTGGCCGCCATCGGGGTGGCGCTGGCGGGCATCGTCTGGCTGAACGCCGGAACGCCGTACCCGGTGCTCGGCGCGCTGCTGCTGGTCGTGGGTGTCGGCGCGGGCCTCTCCTTCACCGTGACGGCGGACGTGATCCTCTCCGGCGTGCCCAAGGAGCAGGCCGGCGCCGCCTCGGCGGTCTCCGAGACGGCGTACGAACTCGGCGCGGCGCTCGGCATCGCGCTGCTGGGCACGATCGTCACCGGTGTCTACCGCGGCTTCGCCGTGCCGGCCGGGGTGCCGGCCGAGCAGGCCGCCGAGGCCCACGAGTCGCTGGGCGGCGCGGTCGAGGCCGCCGGGGCCCTGCCGGCCGACAGCGGCGCCGCCCTGCTGGCCTCCGCGCAGGACGCCTTCGTGGACGGGCTGCGCATCGCCTCGGGCGTGGGCGCGGTGGTGCTGCTGGCCACGGCCTGCGCGGCGTGGTTCCTGCTGCGCGGGCAGCGGCTGGAGGAGGGCTACGGCGGCTGAGCCGCGGACAGCTCGGATGAGCAAACCGCATCGGGGCCGGGGGTCGCAACCCCCGGCCCCTGTGATGTTTACCGGCCGGTAACTCCCTTGACGCATCACTGACACCCCGGAGAAGATCCCGGCCAACGGTCGGCAATGCCGAACGCGGTTCGGAAACCCTTCGCCCCGGACACCCGGGCCGTCTCCGAAGGAACCCCCCATGCGTCCCCTGCGCCCCATACGCCTGCGCACCACCGTCGGATACCTCGTCGCGGCCGCGGCCGCCGCAGTGCTCGCCACCGCCGGCCCCGCCGCGAGCCCGGCCTCCGCCTCGCCCCTGGACATCCCGCCGAGCGGCGCCAACGACTGGTCCTGCAAGCCGGACTCCGCCCACCCGCAGCCCGTCGTCCTCGTCAACGGCACCTTCAAGCTCATGGCCGAGAACTGGGCGAAGCTCTCGCCGCGCCTGAAGGAGGCCGGCTACTGCGTCTTCGCCTTCAATTACGGGCACCTGGAGACCGACCCGGTTCCCGAGTCGGCGGCCCAGCTGCGTGACTTCGTCGAGGCCGTGCGCGGCGCCACGGGCGCCGCCAAGGTCGACATCGTCGGGCACAGCCAGGGCGGCATGATGCCGCGCTACTACGTGAAGTTCCTCGGCGGCGCCGACAAGGTCGACGACCTCGTGGGCATCGTGCCGTCCAACCACGGCACGAAGAACCCCCTCGCCATCCCGGCCGGGTACACCGTCTGCCCCTCCTGCCTCGACCAGCGCTGGGGCTCCGACCTGCTGGCGAAGCTCAACGCGGGCGACGAGACGCCGGCCGGGCCGGACTACACCGTCATCACCACCCGCCACGACGAGGTCGTCATCCCCTACACCAGCGCCCTGCTCGGCGGCCCCGCCGAGCACCTCACCAACGTGGTGCTCCAGGACGCCTGCCCGCTCGACCTGTTCATGCACGACCAGGCCACCAAGGACCCCGTGGTCGCGCAGTGGGTGCTCAACGCCCTGGCACACGAAGGCCCCGCCGACCCGGCCTTCCGGCCTCGGTGCATCGGCGGGGCGTGAGCTCCTGCGGGCCCGGCACGCCGGGCGGCTGCGGGCGGCGTCAGGGCCGTCAGGCGGCCTTCGCCTGACGGGCCTTGGTGGCGTACATGTCCACGTACTCCTGGCCGGACAGCCGCATGACCTCGCTCATCACCTCGTCGGTGACGGCCCGCAGCACATAACGGTCGCGGTCCATGCCCTCGTAGCGCGAGAAGTCCAGCGGCTCGCCGAACCGCACGGTCACCCGGGCCACGCGGGGCAGGCCCTTGCCGCCCGGCTGCACCTTGTCCGTACCGATGAGCGCGAACGGCACCACCGGCGCGCCCGTCATCAGCGTGAGACGCGCGATGCCGGTACGGCCGCGGTACAGCCGGCCGTCGGGGGAGCGGGTGCCCTCCGGGTAGATGCCGAAGACCTTGCCCTCGTCCAGCAGCCGGCGGCCGGTCATCAGCGCCGCCACACCGCCGTTGCTGCCGTCGCGGTCGACCGGCACCATGCCCGAGGACCGGAAGAACCACGCCATCAGCCGGCCCTTGACCCCCTTGCCCGTGACGTACTCGTCCTTGCCGATGAAGTACACCTGCCGCTTCACGATCACCGCCACGAACAGCGAGTCGATGAACGTGGTGTGGTTCCCGGCCAGGATCACCGGGCCGCTCTCGGCGATGTGCTCGGTGCCCTCCACCGTGGGGCGGTACAGCACACGCATCAGCAGTCCGAGGAACGCCTTGAGCAGGATGCGGGACAAGGGAGAGCCTCCGGTCGTGTTCTTCGCGGGCGGTGCGCACGCGTACGCGGTCGGAGACGATACTCGCCGGTACGCCCCGGGCGCACGTGGGGTTGACCGACTCGAAACCCAGTGTTGACGTGACTTTCCACTCCGTTCCACCCGCGTTCTTCTACCCGCGAGTCGTACGTGCATACGATCGGCCGGCGAAACCGACCGACGGAGCAAGGAGAGTCATGCAGCACGAGCAGCGGCCGGGCAGGCGCACGGTGCTGGGGGCCGCGGCGGCCCTCGGCGCGGGGGCGATGGCGCTCGGCGGCGGGGCGGCCCCGGTGGTCGCCGCACCGCAGGAGACCACCGCCCGGCGCGGCCACGGCGCCTCGTACCGGGACCTGCCGGTACCCACCGTCATCGGGCACCGCGGCGCCTGCGGCTACCGCCCCGAGCACACCCTCGGCTCCTACCAGTTCGCGCTGGACAACGGCGCCGACGTCATCGAGCAGGACGTCGTCCCCACCAAGGACGGCCACCTGGTGTGCCGGCACGAGAACGACATCACCGCCACCACGGACGTCGCCTCGCGCCCCGAGTTCGCCTCCCGCAAGACCACCAAGACCGTCGACGGCGAGGCCCACACCGGCTGGTTCACCGAGGACTTCACGCTCGCGGAACTGAAGACCCTCCGCGCCAAGGAGCGCATCCCCGGCACCCGCCAGCACAACACCCTCTACGACGGCGTGTGGCAGGTGCCCACCTTCGAAGAGGTCCTGAAGTGGGCCGACGAGCAGGGCCGCAAGCGCGGCCGGCGCATCTGGCTGCACGTCGAGACCAAGCACCCCACCTACTTCCGCAAGGCCGGCCTCGCCCTGGAGGAGCGCCTGGCGCGCCTGCTGCGCCGCTACGGGCGCGCGGGCCGCGACGGCCACACGTTCCTCCAGTCGTTCGAGCCGAGCAGCCTCCAGCGGCTGGGCAAGCTGGGCCTCGACTGCCCGAAGGTGCTGCTGCTGGACGACCTGCCGACGCGGCCCTGGGACTTCGTCGAGGCCAAGGACCCGCGCACGGTGGCCGACCTCGTCACGCCCAAGGGCCTCGGCTGGATCGCCGGCTTCGCCCAGGGCATCGGCCCCTGGCTGAACCTCATCATTCCGCGCGACGCCGACGGCAGGCTCACCAAGCCCACGACCCTGGTGCGCGACGCCCACGCCGCGGGCCTGATCCTGCACCCGTACACGATGCGGAACGAGAACTCCTTCCTCCCGGCGGAGTACCGGCGCGGCACGGACCCCAACGCGTACGGTGACGCACTCGGCGCGTTCAAGACGTACTTCGGGACGGGCATCGACGGCATCTTCTCGGACAACGCGGACACGGCGGTACTGGCACGGGACGCGTTCCTGAAGCGGTGACCTCTACGACGGAGGGGTCCGTGGTGGCCCCTCCGTCGCCCGAAGGGGTGAATCCCGGCCGGTCCGGAAACCGGAGCCGAGGGCCCGTTCGTCAAGCGGATCGTGACAGACAGTAACCGCGACCCCCGCCACGACCTCCTCACCCGCCTGGGCCCCCTCCTCCGCGCCGAGTGCGCCGCGGAGGCCCCCGCCGCCGGCGTCGAGCCCGCCGATCTCGAACAGGCGGTGTGGGTACGCCTGCTCACCGACCCCGCGGCGGCAGCCGCGCCCGGCGCCACCCGCTTACGCCGCGCCGTCCGCGCCGAGGCCCGTACCGCCCGGCGCCGCGCCCGGCGGGAGGTCCCGTTCGACCCCACCGGCCACGGCCCGCCCGCCGGCACCGCGGCCGCCGGCACCGAACAGGGCGTCGAGCAGACCGTGCTGACCGCCGAGACCCACCGTGCCCTGCGCGCCGCCGTCCGCCGGCTGCCCGGCCGCTGCCCCGGGCTCCTCGGTGCCTTCCTGGGGGCCGGAGACCCGACGTACCGGGAAATCGCAGGGAAGTTGGGAATATCACAAGGATCCATGGGGCCCGTGCGTTCCCGTTGCCTGGGATGCCTGCGCAGAATGCTCACCGGGGAGATTGCGGCTCCCGGCCCCGGGGGATGGGAGCGGTAGACAACCGGCGTAGGGGAGGCATGCGCAGATGGGCATGAGTGTGAGCATCTCGGCCGCGGCCGAGACCGATGCCGAGCAGATTCTCAAACTCCAGTACCTCTGCTACCAGAGCGAGGCGGAACTCTACGGCGACTACTCCATCGAGCCCCTCACCCAGTCGCTCGACGACCTGCGCGCCGAACTGGGCCGCGGCTGCGTGCTCGTGGCCCGGCTCGGCGAGGAGGTCGTCGGCTCGGTGCGCGGCTTCGTGGACGCGGAGGGCACGGCCGAGATCACGGGCCTCATCGTCCACCCCCGCCTCCAGCGGCACGGCCTGGGCGGCCGGCTGCTGGCCGCGGTCGAGGAGCGGCTGGCGGGCGAGTGGGCCGCCAAGCGGTTCCGGCTGGCCACCGGCCAGCGCAGCGAGGGCAACCTGCGGCTGTACCGCAAGTGGGGCTACCGCAGCACCGGCACCACCGAGGTCACCCGCAAGCTCACCCTCGTCACGCTGGAGAAGGAGCCGGACAAGGGCGTCGCGCACGCCCTGGCCACGACGGCCTGAGCGGCGGTCAGCCGCGCGGGGCCCGGCGCAGCCAGACCATGGCGGACAGCGGCAGCAGCACGGGGATGAACAGGTAGCCCATGCCGTAGCCGGACCACACCGTCGAGTCGGGGAACGCCGAGGGCTCCACCAGCGTCCAGGTGCCCACGATCAGCACACCGGCCAGCTCGGCGGCGCAGCACACCAGCGCCGCCCTGCGGGCCTGCTCGCCGCCGCGGACGAGCGAGTAGGTGATGAAGGCGTACACGACGGCCGCGGCGGCCGACAGCAGGTAGGCGAGCGGCGCGCGGTCGAAGTCCAGGATCGTCTGGACGATCGACCGGGAGGCCGCGGCGACGGTGAAGACGCCGTACAGCCACACCAGCAGCCGGCCGGGCCCCTGGCCCAGGTCGAACCGGGGACGGGCGGCCGCCGGGGCGGTCGCGCCGCCGGCCGTGCCGTCGGTTTCGGCAGCGGTTTCGGCAGCGGCTTCGGCAGCGGTGGCGTCGGACGCGGAGCGGTATTCGGCCATGGTCAGCCTCCCCAGATGTCGTAGAGCCGCACCTCGAGCACGGCGAGGATCACGGCGCCCGCCGCGACGGTGGCCGAGCCCCAGCGGGTGCGTTCGGCCAGCGACATGAAGCCCGCCGCGGGCACGGCGGCCGCCGCACCGAGCAGATAGGCCACAAAGATGGCGGTGCCCTGGGCGGGCCGGTCGCCACCGGCCAGCCGCACCACGCCGACCACCAGCTGCACCAGGACCAGCAGCGACACCACGGCCATGCCGATGAAGTGCCAGTCCTTGGTCGGCTGGTCCCGGGTGAAGGCGAAGCCGCACCAGGCGGCGAGCCCGAGGGCGGCCAGGCCGGCCGCGAGCGTCAGCGCGTCGATCACCGCGGCCCCCGGGCGGTGGCGCGGCGGGACGAAGGGGGCGTGACAGGCATGGCACGACTCTAATCGCCCGGGACGCCCCGCCCGCGCGCGACCCCACGCGACCCCACGCGACCCCACCCGACCCCTCCCGAGCCCGCGCGGGCACCTGCCGCCCCATGTCGCGCCCACGTCCCACCCCACGTCCCGCCCCACGCTCCCCAGGCGTCCCGTCCACGCCTCGAGCAGCACCGTCCGCTATTCGGACAGGCATGGCTGATTCGCACGCGCTTCTGTTTTACTTGCCCGCATGACCACGACGAGCAGCCGCACCCTTGCGACCGAGGCGATGACCACGCCCGGTGCTGCCCGTTGCATGTGTCGAATGTGTGACCGCTGAGGGCCCCTGTTCCTTTCCGTGTCTCGCGCCCCGAAGCGAGACCCCGCGCCCGCCCGGCCGCCCCCGGCCGGCGAGGCCGCCACCGCCCCTCGCGTCACCGGACCCCGCACTTCCGCCCGCCCAGGGCCCGCCGGGCTCCGCAGCCGCGTTCCGCAGCCCATGCCCGTGCCGGCGTGTACCCGCACCGGCACTCGACAGTGACGGAAACCCTGTGATCACCACTTCGGGCCTCACCAAGGTCTACCGCTCACGCGGCCGAGAGTTCACCGCACTCGGCGGCGTCGATCTGCACGTACGCGAGGGGGAGGTGTACGGCGTCGTCGGTCAGAGCGGCGCCGGCAAGTCGACCCTCATCCGCTGCGTCAACCTCCTGGAACGCCCCACCTCCGGCACGGTCACCGTCGCCGGCCAGGACCTGACCGCGCTCGCCGGCCGCGGCCCGCGCGCCTCCGCCGAACTGCGCCGCGCCCGCAGCCGCATCGGCATGGTCTTCCAGCACTTCAACCTGCTGTCCTCGCGCACCGTCCAGGACAACGTCGAACTGCCGCTGGAGATCCTCGGCCTCGCCCGCCGGGAGCGCGAGCGCAAGGCCCTGGAGCTGCTCGACCTCGTCGGCCTGGCCGACAAGGCCCGCAACTACCCCGGCCAGCTCTCCGGCGGCCAGAAGCAGCGCGTCGGCATCGCCCGCGCCCTGGCCGGCGACCCCAAGGTGCTGCTCTCCGACGAGTCGACCTCCGCGCTCGACCCGGAGACCACCCGCTCCATCCTCCAGCTGCTGCGCGACCTCAACCGCCAGCTGGGCCTCACCGTCCTCCTCATCACCCACGAGATGGACGTCGTGAAGACCATCTGCGACTCCGCGGCCCTGATGAAGTCCGGCCGCATCGTCGAGTCCGGCACCGTCGCCGAGCTGCTGGCCACGCCCGGCTCCGAGCTGGCCGCCGAGCTGTTCCCCGTCGGCGGCGAGCCCTCCGGCCCCAACCGCACCGTGGTCGACGTCACCTTCCACGGCGAGGCCGCCACCCAGCCCGTCGTCTCCCAGCTCGCCCGTACGTACAACATCGACATCTCGATCCTGGGCGCCGCGATGGACACCGTCGGCGGCCGGCAGATCGGCCGGATGCGCATCGAGCTGCCCGGCCGCTTCGAGGAGAACGTCGTCCCCATCGGCTTCCTGCGCGAGCAGGGCCTCCAGGTGGACGTCGCGGACGTGAACACGCCGGCGCCCGCCGCCGCGCCGGCCGAGGAAGGTGCCAAGTGACCTGGTCCGAGATGCAGCCGCTGCTGCGCGATGCCTGTCTGGACACCCTCTTCATGGTGTGGTGGTCCACGGTCTACGCCGTCGTCGGCGGCCTGCCCCTGGGCATCCTCCTCGTCCTCACCGACCGCGGCGGACTGCTGCGCAACGCCCTGGTGAACAAGGTCCTGGGCGCCGTCCTCAACCTCGGCCGGTCCCTGCCCTTCATCATCCTCATCGTCTGGCTGATCCCCTTCAGCCGGTTCGTCGTCGGCACGTCCATCGGCCCCAGCGCGGCCGTGGTCGCCCTGGCCCTGGGCGCGATCCCGTTCTTCGCCCGGCTGGTGGAGACCGCGATCCGCGAGGTCGACCACGGGCTCGTCGAGGCCGTCCAGGCCATGGGCGGCGGCACCTGGACGATCATCTTCAAGGTGCTGCTGCCGCAGGCCCTGCCGTCCCTCATCGCCGGCCTCACCACCACCGTCATCACCCTCATCGGCTACTCGGCCATGGCCGGCGCCGTCGGCGGCGGCGGCCTCGGCAACCTCGCCATCACCTACGGCTACCAGCGCCGCGAGGACACGCTGATGAACGTCACGATCGTGTTGCTCATCGTCATCGTGACCGTCGTCCAGCTCGCCGGCGACTTCGCCGTCCGCCGCCTCGCCGCCCGCGGCGGCCGCCAGGCACCGGCCGCCGGCCTGCGCCGCCTGCTGCCCGCCCAGCGCAAGCCCGCCACGGCCACGACGGCCCCCGCGACCGCCGCCCCCGAGGCCGTGTCCGACTCCGTTCCGGCCTCGGCCCCCGAAAAGGCGGTCTGACCCCGCCGGCCACCCCCCACAGACCCCGGAGCCCGGACCCTTTGCCGGGCGACACCCCCTGGGACCCGTACACCACAGCAAGGAAGGCACTCTTCGTGCGTACCACCGCCACCACCGTCAAGCTCACCGCCGCCCTCGCCGCGGCCGCCGCCCTCACCCTGGGCCTGAGCGCCTGCAGCGCCCCCTCCGACACCTCCTCCGGCTCGGCCAAAAAGGGCAAGGACGCCGACCCCACCGCCAAGCTCGTCGTCGCCGCCAGCCCCACCCCGCACGCCGACATCCTGAACTTCGTCCGCGACAACCTCGCCGAGAAGGCCGGCCTGAAGCTGGAGGTGAAGGAGTTCAACGACTACGTGCTGCCCAACACCGCCACCCAGAACGGCGAGGTCGACGCCAACTTCTTCCAGCACAAGCCGTACCTCGACGACTTCAACAAGAAGAACAAGACGGACATCGTCCCCGTCGTCAACGTCGAGATCGAGCCCCTCGGCCTCTACTCCAAGAAGACGAAGAAGACCGCCGACCTCGGCTCCGGCGCCACCATCGCCATCCCCAACGACGCCACCAACGAGGGCCGCGCCCTGAAGCTGCTCGCCGACAACGGCGTCATCAAGCTCAAGGACGGCGTCGGCGCCGCCGCCAAGCTCTCCGACGTCGAGGACAAGAAGGGCGTGCAGTTCACCGAGCTGGAGGCCGCCCAGATCCCCTCCCGCCTCGCCGACGTGGACGCCGCCGTGATCAACGGCAACTTCGCCATCCAGGCCAAGCTCAACCCCGCCCAGGACGCGCTCGCCCTGGAGAAGGCCGACGGCAACCCCTACGCCAACTTCCTCGCCGTCAAGAAGGGCAACGAGGGCGACCCCCGCATCGCCAAGCTCGCCAAGCTCCTCAACTCCGACGAGGTCAAGGCCTTCATCGAGAAGAAGTACAACAACGGCGCGGTGCTGCCCGCCTTCGGGCCGGTCAAGAGCTGACGCCCTGTAACCTCGGCCGTCCGAACGGTCCCGGGCCCCGCGCACGAAACCACCGTGTGCGGGGCCCGCGCGCTTGGCGAACCCGCCCGCCCATGCTGCATGCTGGTTCCCCACGACGGCACCGAACCCACCCGTCCCGCGTTGGAGCAGCGCATGACATCCACCTTTCCGGACATCTCCATCAGTACGGACCGGCTGGTGCTGCGCCCGTTCGAGGCAGGGGACGTGCCCGCGCTCGCGGAGATGATGAACGACGAACTCATCGTCGCCTGGACCTCCGCCCCCCACCCCTACACCACCGCCGACGCCCGCGACTGGGCCCTGCGCCGCGCCCACGCCGAACGCACCTCCGGCCGCGGAATCGTCTTTGCGGTCACCGAGTTCCTCACCCACCGCCTCGTCGGCACCGTCCACCTCCGCAACACCGACTGGCGCACCCTCACCGCCGAGATCGCCTACGTCACCGCCCCCTGGGCCCGCGGCGAGGGCTACGCCTGCGAATCCGTCCTCGCCGTCGCCGAGTGGCTCTTCCGGGACCAGAAGTTCGAACGCCTGGAGCTGCGCACCCCCGCCGACAACACCGCCGCCCAGCAGGTGGCGCAGAAGACCGGCTGCGTCAGCGAGGGCGTGCTGCGCAGCGCCCGGATAACACGCAGCCGCACGGAGGACGGCGGCTGGACGGAGAACCGCACCGACCTCATCGTCTGGAGCCTCCTGCCGGAGGACCTCGACGAGATCCGTGAGGGCCACCCCGGCGACGGGTACGACACCACGGGCGCCGGCGGCTACCTCGGCGCGTTCCCCGACTGGCGCTGACCGGCCGCGGCCAGCGGGCACAGCCCGTAGCCGGCAGGCACAGGCGCCGGCCCCGCTCCACCCCCGGTCCATACCAATCGGGGTAATCTCACCCTGCCCAGCCCCCTCAGCAGTCCAGGAGACAGACGACGATGGCCGACCGGGTCACGGTGATCGGTTGGGACGGCTCACCGCTGACGGACGCGGCCCGCTCCGCCCTGTCCGCCGCCACCCTCGTGGCCGGTGCGGCCCACCACCTGGCCCTGCCCGAGGTGCCCGGCACCGCCGAACGCATCCGGCTCGGCAGCGTCGACCTCGCCGCCCGCCGCATCGCCCGCCACCGCGGCTCCGCCGTCGTCCTCGCCGACGGCGACCCCGGCTTCTTCGGCGTCGTCCGCACCCTCCGCGCCCCCGAGTACGGGCTCGAAGTGGAGGTCGTGCCCGCCGTCTCCTCTGTGGCCGCCGCCTTCGCCCGCGCCGGCATGCCCTGGGACGACGCCCAGATCGTCGTCGCCCACGCCCGCGACCTGCGCCGCGCCGTCAACGTCTGCCGCGCCCACCCCAAGGTCGCCGTGCTCACCTCGCCGGGCGCCGGCCCGGCCGAGCTCGCCCTGCTGCTCGGCGACGTCCACCGCACGTTCGTCATCTGCGAGGAGCTCGGCACCGACCGGGAACAGGTCACCGTCGTCACCTCCGACCGGGCCGTCGACCACGCCTGGCGCGACCCCAACGTCGTCATCGCCATCGGCGGCCCCGGCGGCCCCACCATCGGCCCCGGCGGCTGGATCGCCGGCCGCCACCCCGGCTACCCCTCACCCGTCCGCGGCTGGGCGCTGCCCGCCGAGGCGTACGACGGCGTGCCGGGGGAGGGCGAGACGACCGAACTGCGCGCCGCGCAACTGGCCCGGCTCGGCCCGCGCGTCGGCGACCTGGTGTGGGACATCGGCTGCGGCACGGGCGCGGCGGCGGTCGAGGCCGCCCGGTTCGGCGCGGCCGTCATCGCCGTCGACCGGGACCCCGTGGCCTGCCGCCGCACCGCCGTGGTGGCCCGCCGGCACGGCGTCATGCTCCAGCTCGTCGAGGGCACCGCACCGCACGTCCTGGAGGACCTGCCGCAGCCGGACGTGGTCCGGGTGGGCGGCGGCGGCCCGCCGGTGGTCGCCGCCTGCGCCGACCGCCGCCCCGAACGCATCGTCACCCACGCCGCCACGCGCGACGAGGCGGAGGAGATCGGCCGGGTCCTCGCGGAGGGCGGGTACGCCGTCGAATGCGTGCTCGTCCAGGCAGTGGAGTTGGACACAGCCGCCTGGACGGAGCGCGAGCGCGCCGTAGCCTTCCTGCTGAGCGGCCGTCGGACGCACGCGTAGGGGAGTGGCCGGGGCCCAGGGCCCTGCTGGTCGGTCGGCAGGTAGGCTGGCGGACCGTCGTGCTGCCGATGCTCCCGGCGAGCGGTGTCCGACACCACACCCGTCAATGTCCCGAACGCCCCACTCGCTTGGCGCGTGCAGGGCAGGGTGGCATCGGTGGCACACAACGTGCCGCCAGGCATGGACGCTCGTTGTTGTCTGTGGGCGGCAGCGGTTGGAAGGAGCACTACCGATGGGCGAGGGGTACGCATGACCGACACCGGCCGGTTCCCGGGCGAGGAACAGCCGGAGAACGCAGGCGCGCTCCCGGCGGACGCCGCAGCCCCTGCCGAGACCGGCAGTCAGGCCCCCTACGGTTTCGTCGACCCCGACCCTGCCGAGGAGGACGACCTGCTGCTCATGCCCGGCGCCCAGGGTGCCTGGATGGAGCAGCCGCCGGCCGGTACGCACGAGACGGGCGGCCGCGACACGGGCTCGCACGACTTCACCGGTGTGCGCACGCAACCCTCCCCTCCGCCGCCGCGCCGCCCCCTCCACATGGGCCCGCCGGTCCCCGAACCGCACAGCGGCGTCGTCCGCTCCCTGGCCGACCGCGGCCCGGCCGCGCCGCAGCAGCCCCTGAGCACCCCCGCTCCGCCGGTGGGCGGCGTCGAGTACTTCGACCCCCAGCCGGCGACGGCCTTCGTCCCGCCGCAGAACACGGGCGCAATGGGCCCGGCCACGCCCGACATAGTCCCCACGGGACCGGCGGACGACGCCGCGGCCGCGGCGGTGGCCCGCGTGGTCGCGGGCGCGGACACGCTGGCGGCGATGCGCGTGGTGATGCCGGAGGAGGCCGAGAGCCAGAGCGAGGGTCAGGGCGAGAGCCAGGGCCTGGACCTGGGGAGCGAGCCCCGAACGCCCGACACCGGGACGGTGCCCACGGGGGGCGCCGCGCCGGAGGGTGCCGAGGGCGCTCCGGCAACGGGGGACGCTGCTGCGGGTACCGATGCAACCGACGCAACCGGTGCGGTTGTGGCGGGGGTTGAGGCTGCTGGGGTGGTGGGTACGGAGGTTGCTGCTCCGGCCGGTGCGGCTGGTGTGGGTACTCCTGCTGAGGCTGATGCGGCTGGTGCAGAGGCTCCTGCTGAGGCCGGTGTGGCTGGTGTGGGTGCTCCGGCTGAGGCTGGTGTGGTCGGTGCCGATGCTCCTACCGGGGCCGACGTGGCCGGTGCCGGTGCTCCTGCTGAGGCCGATGTGGCCGGTGCGGCTGACGCTACGACGGGCGTTGCCGGGGTGGCTGGTGCCGTTGATTCGGTTGAGGCCGGTGCTGGCGGTGTGGCTGGTGCGATGGCTTCGGTTGAGGCCGGTGCCGGCGGTGCGGGCGCGGGCGTTGTGACGGGCGTTGCCGGTGCTCCTGCTGAGGCGCCGGTGCCGGGTGACGGTGCCGATGTGCCTGTGGCTGTTGCTGTGGTGCCGGGTGACGGTGCCGATGAGCCGGCGGCTGGGGTGCCGGTTGCCGCTGAGGATGGCGTGACGCCTGGTGCGCCGGGTGCGGGAGACGGTGCGTCTCCGGTGCCGGGTGCGGGTGACGGCGCGGCTGGTGCGGTGTCGGATGCGGTCGCTGTTGACGGTGCGGTGGCGGCTGGCGGCGCCCCGGTTGCCGATAGTGCTGCGGTGCCTGGTGCGCAGGGTCCGGGTGACGGTACGTCGTCGGCGCTGGGCGCGGGTGACGGTGCTGGTGCGCCGGTTGCCGGCGAGGGTGCCGCCGATGTGATGTCGGCTGTTGCCGACGATGCGGCCGTGGCCGGGGCACCGGTTGCTGATGGTGCGGCGGTGCCTGGTGTGCCGGGTGCGGGGGACGGTACGTCCCCGGTGCCGGGTGCGGGTGACGAGGTGCCGGAGGCTGTGGCCGGTGCTGAGGTGCCGGTTGCCGCTGAGGGCGCTGCCGTGGCTGGCGTGCCGGTTGCTGATGGTGCTGCGGTGCCTGGTGTGCCAGGTGCGGGGGACGGTGCGTCTCCGGTGCTGGGTGCGGGTGACAGCGCGGCGGGTGCGATCCCGGGCGCTGCGGTCGGTGCTGAGATGCCGGTTGCCGCTGAAGGCGCTGCGGTGCCTGGTGCCCCTGGTGTGGGTGACAGTGCGTCCCCGGTGCCGGGTGCGGTTGCCGTTGACGATGCGGCCGCGGCAGGTGTGCCGGTTGCTGATGATGTTGCGGTGCCGGGTGCGCCGGGCGCAGGTGACGAGGCGGCGGGTGTGGTGCCGGGGGCTGTGGTCGGTGCTGAGGTGCCGGTTGCCGCTGAGGGTGCTGCCGTGGCTGGTGTGCCGGTTGCTGATGGTGCTGCGGTGCCTGGCGCCCCTGGTGTGGGTGACGGCCCGTCCTCGGTGCCCGGTGCGGGTGACGGCGCGGCTGGTGCAGCGGAGGGTGCGGTTGCCGTTGACGGTGCTGCTGGCGCTGCGGTGCCTGGCGCGCCGGCCGTGGGTGACGGTGCGTCTCCGGTGCCGGGTGCGGACGACGGCGCGGCGGGTGCGATCCCAAGCGCTGCGGTCGGTGCTGAGGTGCCGGTTGTCGCCGAGGGTGCTGCCGTGGCTGGTGTGCCGGTTGCTGCTGGCGCTGCGGTGCCTGGTCCGCCGGTCGTGGGTGACGGCGCGGCGGGTGTGATCCCGGGCGCTGCGGTCGGTGCTGAGGTGCCGGTTGCCGCCGAGGGTGCAGCCGCGGCTGGTGTGCCTGCCGCGCAGGGGCCGGGCGACGGTGCAGCTTCGGTGCAGGACGCCGGGGACGGCGCTGCTGCTGCGGTGCCTGGTCCGCCGAGTGCGGTTGCTGACGGTGTTGCGGTGCCGGCCACCGACGAGGGTGCCGCTGCCGACGGTGTTGGGGTGCCTGGTGCGCAGGGTTCGGGTGACGGTACGTCCCCGGTGCTCGGTGCCGGCGACGGCGTGGCCGTCGTTGACGGCTCCGGGGCGCCTGCCGCGCAGGGCGCGGGTGACGAGGCGGGTATCGCGACCGCTGTGGTGCCCGATGCCAACGACGGTGCGCCTGTCGCTGGAGAGGGCCTGCCCGCCGCCGCTGACGGCGCTGTGGCGCCGGCTGCCGAGGCCGGTGCGGCCACGGCCGGCGAAGGTGCCGCCGAAAGCCTTACGGCTGCTGCTGTGACGCCGGGCGCCGCCGACGGTACTGCGGTGCCGGACAACCCGGCTGCGGCCGACAGCGCTACGGCGGCCGGTGCGGGTGATGTTTCCGCTGCTATGTCGCCGGGCGTCGCCGACGGCGCCGTCGCGCCGGTGGTGGACAACGCTGCGCCCGCTGCTGCGGTGCCGGGTGCCGTCGACGGTGCGGCTCCGGCCGCTGACGGCGTTGCGGCGCCGGGCGCGGATGAAGGTACGGCAGTGGCGGCCAGCGCTGCCGACGCCGGTGCGGCCACGGTCGCGGCGAGTGCTGCCGACGGCGCCGACGTCCCGGCCGTAGGCCACAGCGCCGCCGCTGACGGTGCTGTGGCGCCGGGTAGCGCGCCTGCCGTGCCGGGCACGGGCGATGGTGCTACGGCGCCTGCTGCGCCGACGGCGGCCGACGACCCGGCGGTGCCGGGTGCGGCTGCGGTGCCCACCGCGCCGGGCTCGGACGGTGCTGCCGCCGACGTACCGGCCGAAGCCGCCCCCGGCAGCGACAGCACGTCTGCCGTCGCGCCGGGCGCCGACCCCGCCCCCGACCCCCACCCCCTGCCGTCGGACGCCCCGGCCGGGCAGGACACCGCACCGGCGCCGGCCTCCCCGGAGGCCGGACCGCAGACCCAGCCCCCCGCCGCGGAAGGCGCCGCAGGCGCCCCCGCACCGAGCGATACGGACACCGCCGTGGCAGCCGACACCGCCGCACTCCCGCAGCAGAACCAGCCGGCCGCCGAGGCCACCGTGCCCGCCCCCCAGGGCGCGCCGGCCGCCGAGGCCACCACCCCCACCCCCCAGGGCACGCCGGCCGCCGAGGCCACCGCCGCTGAGGCCACCGCCCCCGCCGAGGACCAGCCCGCGCAGCCCGAAGAGCCCGCCGGCCCCCCGGCGGACCCGTACGGGGACGCCGAGCGGGCCGCCGTGCACCGTGTCATGCGGGAGCGCCGTGACATCCGCAAGGGCTTCCGGACCGATCCCATCCCCCACGAGGTGCTGCTGCGCGTCCTGGAGGCCGCGCACACCGCGCCCAGCGTGGGGCACTCCCAGCCGTGGGACTTCGTGGTCATCCGGTCCGAGGAGACCCGGCGGACCATGCACGAGCTGGTCGAGCGGCAGCGCGAGGCGTACGCGAAGTCGCTGCCCAAGGGGCGGGCCAAGCAGTTCAAGGAACTGAAGATCGAGGCCATCCTCGACACGCCCGTCAACATCGTCGTCACCGCCGACCCCACGCGCGGCGGCCGCCACACCCTCGGCCGGCACACCCAGCCGCAGATGGCGCCGTATTCGTCCGCGCTCGCCGTCGAGAACCTGTGGCTCGCGGCCCGCGCCGAGGGCCTCGGCGTCGGCTGGGTGAGCTTCTTCGACGAGCGGGAGCTGGTGCGGGCCCTCGGGCTGCCCGAGCACCTGGAGGTCGTGGCGTACCTGTGCGTCGGGTACGTGGACGAGTTCCCGGACGAGCCGGAGCTGCTGCAGGCCGGCTGGTCCAAGCGCCGGCCGCTGTCGTGGGTCGTGCACGAGGAGACGTACGGCCGTCGCGCGCTGCCCGGCGAGGACCCGCACGATCTGCTGGCCGAGACGCTGCGCGGCATCCGCCCGCTGGACGCCAAGGCGCTCGGCGAGGCGTGGGAGCGGCAGAAGCGCATGACGAAGCCGTCGGGCGCGCTCGGCATGCTGGAGATCATCTCCGCGCAGCTGTGCGGCCTGTCCCGCAAGTGCCCGCCGCCGATCCCCGAGCCGGCCGCCGTCGCCATCTTCGCGGGGGACCACGGCGTGCACCACCAGGGCGTCACCGCGTGGCCCCAGGAGGTCACCGCGCAGATGGTCGCCAACTTCCTGGGCGGCGGCGCGGTGTGCAACGCCTTCGCCAACCAGGTCGGTGCCGAGGTGTGCGTCGTGGATGTCGGCGTGGCGGGGGAACTGCCCAGCACCCCCGGCCTGCTGCCGCGCAAGGTCCGTC
Organism: Streptomyces mashuensis; assembly: GCF_014654785.1. Taxonomy (GTDB): domain Bacteria; phylum Actinomycetota; class Actinomycetes; order Streptomycetales; family Streptomycetaceae; genus Streptomyces; species Streptomyces mashuensis. Next base: position 242,565 of record NZ_BNBD01000003.1, on the reverse strand, counting down.
CCGGTACGGACGACTTCACCACCGGCCCGGCGATGAGCCGGGAGGAGGCGCTGCGCGCCGTCGAGATCGGCATCGAGACGGCCCGCGACCTGGTCACCGCCGGCAACAAGGCGCTGCTCACGGGCGAGATGGGCATTGCCAACACGACCGTGTCGGCCGCCCTCATCTCCGTCTACACCGGCGCCGACCCGGCCGAGGTCACCGGCCGCGGCACCGGCATCAACGACGAGATGCACGCCCGCAAGGTCGACGTGGTGCGCCGGGCCCTGGAGCTGCACCAGCCCGACCCGAAGGACCCCATCGGGGTGCTGGCCGCGGTCGGCGGGCTGGAGCACGCCGCCCTGGTGGGCCTGATCCTCGGCGGCGCGTCGCTGCGCACGCCGGTGATCCTCGACGGTGTGAGCGCCGGGGCCGCGGCCCTGGTGGCCCGGGCCGTCGCGCCCGAGGCGCTCGCGGCCTGCATCGCCGGTCACCGCAGCGCCGAGCCCGGCCATGTCGCCGCGCTCACCAAGCTGGGCCTGCGGCCGCTGGTCGACCTGGACCTGCGGCTGGGCGAGGGCACGGGCGCGCTGCTGGCGCTGCCCGTGGTGCAGAGCGCCGCGCGCGCCATGCATGAGGTCGCCACCTTCGACACCGCGGGCGTCAGCGAGAAGAAGTGACGTCCGCACGGCGCTGACCTGCCGTTTTTGCCCCGTCTCGCCGGGCGGACCCCTCACGGGGCCGCCCGGCGATTGACTTAGGGTGTGCGCAGGGCAGAAACCCGTAGCCGCCCCGACTTCCCGACCGTCGCCCGGAGGAGACCCGTACCGCCATGGCCGACCACGCACCCGTCGCCTCCTATCCCGTCGGACTCCGCCTCGCCGGGCGGCGCGTCGTCGTCCTCGGCGCCGGCCAGGTCGCCCAGCGGCGGCTGCCGGCCCTGCTCGCCGCCGGCGCGGACGTCCTGCTCGTCTCGCCGTCGGCCACCCCCTCCGTCGAGGCCATGGCCACCGCCGGCGAACTCCGCTGGGAGCGCCGCCGCTACCGCGAGGGCGACCTCGACGGCGCCTGGTACGCGCTGATCCTCACCGACGACCCCGAGGCCAACGCCGCGGCGTCCGCCGAGGCCGAGGCGCGCCGCGTGTGGGCCGTACGGTCCGACGACGCCGACGCCGCCACCGCCTGGACCCCCGCCACGGGCCGGGCCGCCGGCGTGACCGTCGCCGTGCTCACCGGCCAGGACCCGCGCCGCTCGGCCGCCGTCCGCGACGCCGTCGTGGACGGCCTGCGCGACGGCTCGCTGGCCGCACCGCACTTCCGGGCCCCCGCCAAGGGCGTGGCCCTCGTCGGCGGCGGCCCCGGCGACCCCGACCTCATCACCGTGCGCGGCCGGCGGCTGCTCGCCGAGGCCGACGTGGTCGTCGCCGACCGCCTCGGCCCCCGCGACCTGCTGGACGAACTGCCGCCGCACGTCGAGGTCATCGACGCCGCGAAGATCCCCTACGGGCGGGCCATGGCCCAGGAGGCCATCAACGCCGCCCTCGTGGAGCACGCCAAGGCCGGCAAGGCCGTGGTCCGCCTCAAGGGCGGCGACCCGTTCGTCTTCGGCCGCGGCATGGAGGAGGTGCAGGCGCTGGCCGAGCACGGCATCCCGTGCACCGTCGTCCCCGGCATCTCCAGCGCCGTCAGCGTGCCCGGCGCCGCCGGAATCTCCGTCACCCACCGGGGCCTCGCCCAGGAGTTCACCGTCGTCAGCGGGCACGTCCCGCCGGGCGACCCCCGGTCGACGGTGGACTGGGCGGCCTTGGCGCAGCTGCGCGGCACGCTGGTGCTGCTCATGGCCGTGGAGAACATCCCCGCCATCGCCGCCGCCCTGATCGCCCACGGCCGCCCCGCCGGCACGCCGGTCGCCGTCGTGCAGGAGGGCACCACGGCCGCGCAGCGCCGCGTGGACGCCACGCTGGAGACGGTGGGGGAGACCGTACGGGCCGAGGGCATACGCCCGCCCGCGGTCATCGTGATCGGCGACGTGGTGGCCGTCGGCACCGACGCCGGTACCGCCTGACCCGTACGACACCTCCCGTACGACACACCCGCACCACCCCAGGAACGGCCATGGCTGAGATCATCACGCTCGACGACCCCGACGACCCCCGGCTGCACGACTACACCGGGCTGACCGACGTCGAGCTGCGCCGCCGTCGCGAGCCTGCCGAGGGCCTGTTCATCGCCGAGGGCGAGAAGGTGATCCGGCGGGCCGTGGGGGCCGGCTACGCGATGCGGTCGATGCTGCTGTCCGCCAAGTGGGTCGACGTGATGCGGGACGTCATCGACGCCTCGCCCGCCCCCGTCTACGTCGTCGAACCCGGCCTCGCCGAGCGGGTGACGGGCTATCACGTGCACCGCGGAGCGCTCGCCTCCATGGCCCGCAAGCCCCAGCCGGACCCGGCGGAGCTGCTGCGCGGCGCCCGCCGCGTCGCCGTCCTGGAAGGGCTCGTCGACCACACCAACACCGGGGCCATCTTCCGGAGCGCGGCCGCACTCGGCATGGACGCCGTCCTGCTCTCCCCGGACTGCGCCGACCCTCTCTACCGGCGGTCGGTGAAGGTCTCCATGGGCGCGGTGTTCTCCGTGCCGTGGGCCCGCCTGGAGCACTGGCCGCAGGGCCTGGACGCCGTCCGGGACGCCGGCTTCGACCTGCTCGCACTGACCCCGGACGCCTCGGCCGTCACCCTGGACGAGGCCGCCCCGCACCGCCGCGAGAAGGTCGCGCTCATGCTCGGCGCCGAGGGCGACGGGCTGTCGGGGCGCGCCCTGCGCGCCGCCGACACGTGGGTCCGCATCCCCATGGCGCACGGCGTGGACTCGCTCAACGTGGGCGCGGCGGCCGCCGTCGCCTTCTACGCCGTCACGACCGGCCGTCCGCAGGACTGACCGCCGTTGTCGTAGCCGTAGCCGTACCCGTTGTCGTCCCGGTGACGGTGACCGGCGCCGGCCGCTCCATGCTGTGCGCCGGGCCCTGGCAGCCCTGGGCCGCCGCGATGCCGAGCGCCACCAGCAGCGTCACCACCACGAACACGATGAGACGCTGCCGCAGCAGCTTGCCGTCCGGCCCCGGGCGCCGGCCCCGCGCCGTCTGCCGCGGCCGGTTCCGTGCTCCCGACGGCCGTTGCGGCGCCGCCGGGCGGCGCGCCGCGGGCGTGCGCAGCGCGTCGGCGGGGCGCGCCGGGGCGTGCGGGCGCGGCGTGGGGCTGCTGCCCGGGCGGCGCTCGGTGCGCTGCTGCTCGTAGGCCGCCATGCGGCGCGTCGAGGGGCGGTCGGGCTCGCGGCGCGGGGACGGCGGCCGGCCCTCCGACAGGCCGTGCGCCTCCCGTGCGGCGATCTCCTTCAGCCGCAGCGACAGCTGGAGCGTGCTCGGCCGCTCCTCGGGGTCCTTGGCCAGGCAGGCGTGGATCAGCGGCGCCAGCGCGTCCGGCACGCCCATCAGCTGCGGCTCCTCGTGCACCACCCGGTACAGCATCACCTCGGAGCTGCCCTGCCCGAAGGGCGAGTCGGCGGTGCAGGCGTACGCGAGCGTGGCGCCCAGCGAGAACACGTCCGTGGCCGGTGTGACGAGCGCGCCGCGCACCTGTTCGGGCGCCAGGAAGCCGGGGGAGCCGACCGCGGTGCCGACGTGCGTGAGCGTGGAGGCGCCGGTGGCCCAGGCGATGCCGAAGTCGATGATGCGCGGGCCCTTGGGCGACAACAGGATGTTCGACGGCTTCAGGTCGCGGTGGACCACACCCGCGTCGTGCACGGCGAGCAGCCCCTCGGCGAGGGCCGCGCCGATCGAGGCGGTCTGGGCCGCCGACAGCGGCCCTTCCTCGTTCACCTTGTCGTGCAGCGAGGGCCCGGGCACGTACTGCGTGGCGAACCAGGGGCGGTCCGCCTCCAGATCGGCGGCCACCAGCCGCGCCGTACAGCCGCCGCGGATGCGCCGGGCGGCCGAGACCTCCCGTGCGAACCGGGACCGGAACTCCTGGTCCTCCGCCAGGTCGGGCCGGATCACCTTGAGGGCCACCCGCTGCCCGCGCTTGTCGGAGCCCAGGTAGACCACGCCCATGCCGCCCGCGCCCAGCCGTCGATGCAGCCGGAACGAGCCGACGACACGCGGGTCCTCGCGACGGAGCCGCATCATCGTCATTTTCGTCCCCTACCTCCGGTGGGGCTGCCCCACGTAGCTGCCCGGCCTGTGACGTGCCACAGCTTACGGATTGACGGACCGTCGCGCGCAGAGGCCGCGCATGCGTCGGCGCGCGGAGTGTCGGTGCGGGGCGGGGCGGCCGGTGCGCCGGCGGGGGAGGGGAGCGCGGCGGCCCCGGCCCGTGCCCCACCGGCCAAGATCCGTTGGGCGCAGGGGGATTGACGGCACCCGCCGTCCGCCCGCGGACGGACGCGCCCCGGGCCGCGGCCGGCCCGCAGGATCGGGAGGAAAGTGATCGAACTCACCCCGCCCCCCAGGGGTGACCCGGAAGGTGTCAGGGTCGCCCTCCACCCTCGGGAGTACCGCGCCGGGCCCGTCTCCTCCTCGGGGACAACGACCAAGGGGTACGCGGGCATGACGTGCCGGACCCCGCCCGCCACCTACTGTGGTGGGCGACGGAACGACGGGGAGCAGCGGGAAAAAGGGGTGGAGGGACGATGACGGACCTCGTGGGAGGCACCGGAGGCCGGGTGGCGCACAGCCCGCGGACCGGTCCCGCGCAGGGCCTCCACGGCGAGCAGCCCTCGCCGACCCGCCACCCTCTCGTCGCTGCGGCCATGGTGCTGCCGATGGCGGTCTTCCTGACCGTCGTCTTCGGCGGCTGGGACGCCCTCGTCACACAGGCGTCGTCCGTGGCGGGACTGCTGGGGCGCTGAGCCCCCGGGTCCGGGAGAGCGGCCCGGACCCACCGGTGGTCACCGGCCATAGCCCCGTGGGGACGGGGGTGCGGCGGACGGCACGTCCGGCCGGGTGCCTGGGGAGGCACCCGGTCGGTTGCGTTTCACCCCGTGTGCGCTCGTACGACATGCGAGATGCGACCTACGGCAGTACGACGACGGCCGGGCCGGAGCGTGATGCTCCGGCCCGGCCGGTGACGTGTGCGCGATACTGGGATTGAACCAGTGACCTCTTCCGTGTCAGGGAAGCGCTCTCCCGCTGAGCTAATCGCGCGGGCAAGGCCGATGAGGGCCCTGGTGGACGATACTGGGATTGAACCAGTGACCTCTTCCGTGTCAGGGAAGCGCTCTCCCGCTGAGCTAATCGTCCGGGAACCGCAGGTCATGCGGTGTGCGTGCGCGATACTGGGATTGAACCAGTGACCTCTTCCGTGTCAGGGAAGCGCTCTCCCGCTGAGCTAATCGCGCGGGCAAGGCCGGTGAAGGCCCTGGTGGACGATACTGGGATTGAACCAGTGACCTCTTCCGTGTCAGGGAAGCGCTCTCCCGCTGAGCTAATCGTCCTTGGAGGTGGAGACGGGATTTGAACCCGTGTAGACGGCTTTGCAGGCCGTTGCCTCGCCTCTCGGCCACTCCACCAGGAGCGGGGGGTCGGGAAGATCCCCCACATCGAGCGGACAACGAGACTCGAACTCGCGACATCCACCTTGGCAAGGTGGTGCTCTACCAACTGAGCTATGTCCGCATTTTCGCACCCACCGGGCCTCGGGCCCCGCAGCTGCTCCGCCGTTCCGCTTCCGCGTCCCGGCGACGTGTTGAACTTTAGCGGATTCCGGCGCCAGCTCAAATTCCGTTTGCCCAGCATGCTGGCCTGATCCCGATCCGGAGGCGGTCCCGGCGCAGGTCCGGACGGCCCCGGAGGGCCGCGCCATAGACTCGATGACGTGCACAGCCTCCCCACGATGCCCTCCCCGATGGCCCGGTTCGGCGGTCTCGTCGCCACGGATCTGCGCGACGTGACCAGCGACCCGGCGGCCCTGGAATCCCGTGGCTGGTGGGCGGTCGTCGCCGACTTCGAGGGGGGCCTCACCTGTGCCCGCTTCGGCGACGTACGGCCCGCGCCCCTCGCCCAGCCCACGCGCTGGCGCGGCCCCGCGCCCGAGGACTGGACCAGCTCCCTCGACCGCGACGCCTACACCGCGGGCGTCCGCCGCATCCGCGAGCACATAGCCGCCGGCGAGGTCTACCAGGCCAACCTCTGCCGCGTCCTCAGCGCGCCCCTGCCCGACCCGGACCACGCCGACGTCGACGCGCTCACCGCCCTCCTCGCCCACGGCAACCCCGCCCCCTACGCCGGCACCGTGCGGCTCCCCGCCCACGGCGTCGAGGTCGCCACCGCCTCGCCCGAGCTCTATCTGCGCCGCGACGGCCGCACCGTCGAGTCCGGCCCGATCAAGGGCACCGGCCGCACCGCGGCCGACCTGCTGGAGAAGGACCACGCCGAGAACGTGATGATCGTGGACCTGGTCCGCAACGACCTGGGCCGCGTCTGCGCCACCGGCTCGGTGACCGTGCCCGCGCTGTGCGCCGTCGAACCGCACCCGGGCCTCGTCCACCTCGTCTCCACCGTGCGCGGGCAGCTCGCCGACGGCGCCGGCTGGCCCGAACTGCTGGCCGGCACCTTCCCGCCCGGCTCCGTCACCGGCGCCCCCAAGGCCAGCGCCCTCGGCATCATCGAGGCCCTGGAGACCGCCCCCCGCGGCCCCTACTGCGGCGGCATCGGCTGGGTCGACGCCGACCGGGGAACCGCCGCCCTCGCCGTCGGCATCCGCACCTTCTGGGTCGACCGCGCCGCCCCCGGCGGCCCCGTCGTCCGCTTCGGCACCGGCGCCGGCATCACCTGGGGCTCCGACCCCGACCGCGAGTGGGCCGAGACCGAACTCAAGGCCGCCCGGCTCCTCGCCCTGGCCTCGGCACCGGCAGCGGCGCCGGGCGGAACGCGCGAAGAGACAGCAGCAGAAGCCGGCGCCCGAGGAGGGACACCACAGTGATGATCTGGTGCGACGGAGCGCTCCGCGACGCCGACAGCGCCCGCCTCTCCGTCCTCGACCACGGGCTCACGGTCGGCGACGGCGTCTTCGAGACCCTCAAGGCCACCGACGGCCGCGCCTTCGCCCTCACCCGCCACCTCGACCGGCTCGCCTCCTCGGCCCGGATCATGGGCCTGCCCGCGCCCGACCCCGACGAGGTCCGCGAGGCCTGCCGCGAGGTCCTCCGGGCCAACCCCATGCCGCTCGGCCGACTGCGCATCACCTATACCGGCGGCGTCGCGCCCCCCGGCTCCGGCCGCTCCGCCGCCCGGCCCTCACTCGTCGTCACCCTGACCGAGACGCAGCGTCCCGCCGCCACCACCGCCGTGGTCACCGTGCCGTGGACCCGCAACGAACGCAGCGCCCTGGCCGGCGCCAAGTCCACCTCGTACGCCGAGAACGTCGTCGCCCTCGCCCACGCCCACCAGCACGGCGCCGGCGAGGCGCTCTTCGCCAACACCGCGGGCCGGCTCTGCGAGGGCACCGCCTCCAACGTCTTCGTCGTCCTCGACGGCGAGCTGCACACCCCGCCGCTCTCCTCCGGCTGCCTGCCCGGCATCACCCGCGCCCTGGTGGTGGAGTGGTCCGGCGCCAAGGAGACCGATCTCCCCTTCGACGTGCTGGAACAGGCCGACGAGATCTTCCTGACCTCCTCGCTGCGCGACGTGCAGCCCGTGCACGCCGTCGACGGCCGTCAGCGACCCGGCACACCCGGGCCCGTCACCGCCCGAGCGCTGCGGACCTTCACCGAGCGGGCGGCCGCCGACCTCGACCCGTAGAGACGTGTGGAGACCCCTGAAAACCCGGTGACGGAGGGACGGCGGGCCGGTACAACATCAGCGTGACCACCACCCTGCGGCCCACCGCACCCGAGCGGCGCACCGCCGACGGCCACCGCGCCCGCACGTACGACGTGTGCGTCAACAGCCGGCCCGTCGGCTCCGTCGAGATCACCACCGACCGCCGCTTCGGCCCCCGCTACGGGCGGATCGAACGGCTCGCGATAGCCGGGCCCGACCGGCGCCGGGGGCGCGGCACCGTCGCCGCGCTCGCCGCGGAGGAGGTGCTGCGCGGCTGGGGCTGCCGGCAGATCGCCGTCACGGTTCCCGCCGGAGAAGAGGCCGCCCTCGGCCTCGTCCGCGCCCTGGGCTACGCGGAGCGCAGCCGCTCCATGGAGAAGACGCTGGGCACCGCGCCCCCGCTGCCCGGCGGCGTGACGGTACGGGAGCTGGGTGCGGCCGAGTTCCCCGCCTGGGAGGCCGACGCGAAGGCCGGGTACGCGCAGGACTGGGCGGAGAACGGCCTGCCGGAGGCGGTGGCCCGGGCCAAGGCCGACCGTGACCACGCCACGGCCCTGCCCGCCGGCCCGGACACGCCCGGCACCGTACTGCGTGCCCTCACCTCCGGCGGCCAGGACGTGGGCACCCTGTGGGTGGCACTGAAGGAGGACGCCGGCTTCGTCTTCCTCGTGAAGGTGGGCGCGGCCCACCGGGGCCGGGGCCACGGGCGCACCCTGATGCGCCTGGCCGAACGGGAGTGCCTCGCGGCCGGCGCCCGCACCCTGGGGCTGCACGTCTTCGCCGCCAACACCCCGGCCGTACGGCTGTACGACTCGCTGGGCTACTGGCCGACGGCCTTCCACTTCTACAAGCCGCTCTGAGCACGCCGGGCCGCTCCCGGGCCGGGCCGCTCCCGCGCGGTCAGTGGCCGGACAGCAGCCGGTCGGCGATCTCCTCGATCCGCTCGCGCAGACCCTCCTGGCTCTTGCCGCCGTCCAGCCGCTCGTCACCGATGACGTAGGTGGGCGTGCCCGTCACGCCGATCGCCCTGCCCTCCGCCTGGTCGGCGTCGACGACCAGCATGTGGCGCCCGTCGATCAGCGCGGTGTCCACTTCCTCCGCGTCCAGGCCCAGCTCGCCCGCGACCTCCACCAGCAGCTTCTCGCCGCGTGCGCCGAGCTCCGCCGTGCGCCCCAGGACCGCTTCCGCGTACGCCCAGCCCTTGCCCTGCTCCGCGGCCTCCTCGGCGGCCTGCGCGGCGGCGTAGGAGTGCTTGTGCTTCTCCAGCGGGAAGTGGCGCAGACGAATGTCGAGCCGGTCGCCGTAGCGGGCGCGCAGGGCGCGGACGTCGTCCAGCGCGGTGTGGCAGTCGGGGCACTGCAGCTCGCACCAGACGTCCAGGACGACGGGGCGGGAGGTGGCGGGGTCGGGGGTGCTGGCATCGCTCATGGGGCCAGTCTTCCAGGCGCGGCGGGCCCCGCCCCCGGGGGATCACTGCGGGATCACCCAGGGGTTCACCCGGAGATCTCCCTGATCCCCGGCCGGAGGCGTGGCCCCACGGCTCCCGCACGGTGCACGATGGAACGGACGGAGAAACCACCGGCTGGAGGACGCGATGCTGACGTCGACCGTACTGGCCGCGGTGTCCGCGGCCGGCCTGGGCATCGCCCTGGTGACCGCCTACCGCCGGCGCTTCCTCGCCGCGACCCGCATCGCGGCCTGGTCCCTCATCCCCGTGGGGCTGGTGCTCACGGGCGTCGTCGACTGGCTCACCGACATCGTCCTCAAGCCGACCGTGTGGGCGGGCTTCGGCGTGCTCGCGCTGTCCTTCCTCCTCTTCACCGTGAGCCGGGCCGTGGAGCGCCGGTCCGGGGGAAGCCGCGCCGAGCGGCGCGAGCGCCGTGCGGCGATACGGGCCCGGCGGCGGGACGCCGTGGCGCCGGCGTCCGCCACGCCCGGCATACCGGCCGCGCCCGAGGCGGGGCGCAAGGGGCGCGGGGCGAAGGCTGCGGGCGGGGGCGACGAGGACTTCTCGGACATCGAGGCGATCCTCAAGAAACACGGGATCTGACGATCTCTCGCCCCGGTGCTCCGCAGAACATTCCCATGAACTCCCCCTAACGGGTGGCATGTTGATGCGGCCCCGGGGCAGGGCTGCGTCATGATCTGCCGGAGATGAACGACGAACCGGCCCAGATCACCGAGGAACCGCGCGGCTGCCTCTTCGCGCTCTCCCAGCCCCCGCTGATGTTCTTCCTCGCCTTCATCGGCACCCTGATCCTGCTCACCGCCGTGCACGACCTCTACCGGTGGTGACGGGGGAGGGGCGGGCCGGGCGTCAGCCGGCCGTGCCGCTGCCGCCGTCCCCGCCGCCGTCGCCGCCACGGCGGCGGGCGCGGTAGGCGGCCACGTGCAGACGGTTGCCGCAGGTGCGGCCGTCGCAGTAGCGGCGGGAGCGGTTGCGGGAGAGGTCCACGAAGGCGCGCCCGCAGCCGGGGGCGTCGCAGCGCCGCAGCCGCTCCAGCTCGCCGGCCACCAGCAGGAAGGAGAGGGCCATGCCGCCGTCGGCGGCCAGGTGCTCGGCCAGGGAGGCGCCCGGGGCGAAGTAGTGGACGTGCCAGTCGTGCCCGTCGTGGTCGGTCAGCCGGGGCGTGGTGCCGGCCTCGGCGACCAGTGCGTTGAGCAGCTCGGCCGCCTCCCGCGCGTCCCGGCTGTCGAACACCTGGGCGAACCGGTCGCGGACGGCCCGTACGGCCGCGAGGTCCGGCTCGTGCAGGGCGCCGGTGCCGCTGATGGCGTGCCGGGCGACGAAGTCCCGCAGCGCGGCCAGGCCGTCGAGCTCGCGGTTGAGCAGGTCGACGACGGCCTCCAGTGTGAACCGGGTGTCGTGGTTGATCAGCACGGGTCGTTCGCTCCCTGGCCGGGCGGTGTGGGGCGGCAACTGTTCGAGTGGGGAGCGACTCTAGCGGCCCGGCCGTACGACGGCGCCGCCGGCCACCGGGAGCGGTGGACGACGGCGCCGCCTCATGCCGTATGCGCGATGTCGAGTGATGTTCCTGTGGGGCTCGCCGGCCTCCCCGAGTGGGCCGGCGTGTCGGTTCGGCTCCCGCCCGGCCTCAGCTCTCCGCGAGGATGTGGGAGAGCTCGGTGTCCAGGTCGAAGTGCCGGTGTTCGGTGCCGGGCGGGACGGCGGCGTCGGTCCGCTTGAGGAACGACTCCAGGGCCCTGGCCGGCGCCTCCAGCAGGGCCTCGCCCTCCGGCGAGCTCAGTGCGATGCAGACGACGCCCTGACCGTGGCTGCGGGACGGCCAGACCCGTACGTCTCCGGTGCCCGTGGGCCGGTGCAGGCCCTCCGCGAGCAGGTCCCGGGCGAAGACCCACTCGACCGTCTCTTCGGCTCCGGTGTGGAAGGTGGCGTGCACGGCATACGGATCGGCCGTGTCGTACCGCAGGCCCGCGGGTACGGGCAGTGAGGATTCGCTCGACACAATGAGGCGCAGGTGCAGCTCACAGCTGACCGTGGTGTTCATAAGCGCCAAGGCCTTTCGCTCAGTGTGCGCTCGGGGATTCGCACGTCGGCGAAATCGACATGCCACCTACGGTGCCGTTGTAAACCCCTCTGCCCGTTTTGCGGCCCTTCGGATACCCCGGACGGCCCAGCCGCCGCGCCACCGGTACCGCCGAAGCGGTGATATCCGCCGTTCCGCGCACCGTCGGGTACGTTGGACGGCATGAACGCGGAGAGTGACGAGCGGTCCCCCGCCGACGAAACCGCCCCCGCCGACGGGACCGGCCCCGCCGCAGCGCCGCCCGGCCCGGCCGGCCGGGAGCGGCCCCTGGGCTCCCGGGCCCCGCACTTCGTCCGGCGCTCCCGGGCCCTGCACCTCAGCTGGCAGGCCGGGGTCTTCGTCGTCGGCCTCGCCGTCGTCGTCGCCGGCGTGATCATGCTGCCCCTGCCCGGCCCCGGCTGGCTGGTGATCTTCGCCGGCATGGCGATCTGGGCCACCGAGTTCGTCTGGGCCCAGCTCGTCCTGCGCTGGACCAAGCACAAGGTCACCGCCGCCGCCCAGCGCGCCCTCGACCCGAAGGTCCGCCGGCGCAACATCGCCCTCACCGTCGCCGGCCTCGCCATCGCCGGCGTGCTCGTCGGCTGCTACCTCGCCCGCTACGGCCTCCGCGCACCCTGGGCACTGCACCGCTGACCGCCCCGGCCACCGTCCCGCCACCCGGCCGCCGCGCAGTTCGAAAGCACCCTCTGACATGGGGTAATGTTGGCGATGCGCCCGGGGCGATTAGCTCAGCGGGAGAGCGCTTCGTTCACACCGAAGAGGTCACTGGTTCGATCCCAGTATCGCCCACAGCCGACCGGGGGCCCGCAGGACGCCGTCTTGCGGGCCCCCGGTCGCGTCGTGTCCGCTGGCAGACATGCCACCCGCCACGACCCGCCCGCACCGGCGCACCCTCCACCGCTACCGCTTCCAGGGCACCTGGACCTTCCCGGCCCCGCCCACGGCCGTCTACGCCGTCCTGGAGGACGCCGACGCCTACAACGTCTGGTGGCCCCAGGTCCGCCACGTCGACCGCATCGACGAGACCCGCGCCACCGTCCGCGTGCGCTCCGTCCTGCCCTACGACCTCACCCTCGCCGTCCGCGCCACCCGCCACGACCCCGCCGCCGGCCTCCTGGAGATCGCCATCACCGGCGACCTCCACGGCTGGGCCCGCTGGACCGTACGCCCCCACCACCCCGCCGGCACCACCCTCCGCTACGACCAGGAGGTCGAGGTCCGCCACCCCCTCATGCGCCTCCTCGCCCTCCCCGGCCGCCCCGTCTTCCTCGCCAACCACGCCTGGATGATGCGCACCGCCCGCCGCTCCCTCCGCACCCGGCTGGACCCCGCCCGGCAGGGAATTTGATGCGGAGCCGCCGCGACCTGTATTGTTCAGTGCGTCGCCGGGGGAAACCCCGGGGAAATCCCGGGCGATTAGCTCAGCGGGAGAGCGCTTCGTTCACACCGAAGAGGTCACTGGTTCGATCCCAGTATCGCCCACAGCACGAAGGCCGGTCCCTCAACAGAGGGACCGGCCTTCCGCCTTGCCCGGAAGGTCAGGCCACCGCCGGCAGCTCCGGCCGCAACGGCCATGCCGGATCGCACTCCTCGTCCGAACCGTTCCGCGCGAACCACGCCTGCAGCCCCCGCGCCTGCGCCGCATGCCACACCGCCTGACGCGCGTGCAGCTCCGCCGGGCTCAGCCGGTCCAGCCGCGACGCGAACCGCCGCCCCACCGCCCGCACCACCTCCAGCGCCGCGATCGCGTCCGCCGCCGCGTCGTGCGCCTCCGTCAGCGCCACCCCGTACTCCCCGCACAGGTCCACCAGCGTCCGCCGCCCCTTGCGATAGCGGTCCAGATGCCGGTCCAGCACCCACGGATCCAGCACGCACAGCGGCGCCCCGCCCAGATACCCCGCCAGCGACGACGCCCGGTGCCGGCGCAACTCCCGGTCCAGCAGCGTCAGATCGAACGGCGCGTTCATCACCACCAGCGGGATGCCCCGCGTCGCATGCCCCGCCAGCGCCCGCGCCACCTCCTCCATCACCGGCGCCGGCCACCGCCCGTGCCGCTGCAGATGCTCCTCCGACAACCCGTGTATCGCGGTCGACTCCTCCGGCACCGGAACACCCGGGTTCACCAGCCAGCGGGTGACCAACGGCGAGGCCCCCGCCTGCGACTGCGTCACGAACGCCGCCGACACGATCCGGTCGCGCTCCACGTCCACACCGGTCGTCTCGGTGTCGAAGGCCGCCAGCGGCCCCTCGAACCAGCACGGCATGACACAACTCCTCGCACTCAAGCGGAACTTGGCGAATTTCCCCTCCCCGCCAGGTGGATACCCCCACACCCGCGTGCCCGAACCGCCGCCGTTTGCCGGTGGGTTCGCGTGGAGACAACACAGATGTACGACCGAAGAACCGGCGAGCCCGGAAGGCTTTTCGGACATGGCGCTCGCGCAGCCCGGCCCCGACGCCCCCGTCCCGGCCCCACCACCCCCCACCGGACCCGGCCGCGGCAGCCTGGCCACCACCGCCTGCATGGAGACCCTCCAGATCGGCTACCTGCACGCCGTCGCGGCCGCCGCCGGCTGCACCCTGGCCCAGCCCTTCCCCGACAACGGCGTCGACTGGCACGTCAGCCACAGCGCCCCCGGCCACACCGCCGACGACGAGGTCACCATCAAGGTCCAGCTCAAAAGCACCTACCAGCTCGGCCCCCGCCGCCTGCCGGCCCGCCCCGGCACACCCCCGGTGACCTTCCCCTTCACCCTCGACAACGACCACCTGGCCAAGCTCGCCCGGACCCCCGTCGCCGTGCACCGCATCCTCGTCGTCATGCTCGTCCCCCGCGCCCGCGACGACTGGCTCCACGCCGGCCACGACGCCCTCGAACTGCGCCACTGCTGCTACTGGACCAACCTCGCCGGCCACCCCGTCACCGGCCGGCGCAGGACCACCGTGCGGATCCCGGCCACGCGCGTCTTCGACGACCGCGCCCTCTGCGAGATCATGACGCGGGTCGGGGCGGGAGGGAGACCCTGATGCACCGGCCCACCGGACCCCACCACCAGGCACCCCACCCACCCGACCCCGCCGTCCTCGCCGCCCTCCTCGCCCGCCACGGCTGGCGCCGGCGCGGCGGACAGCCCGGCCGCTACAGCCGCTGGACCCCACCCGGCCCCACCGCCGGCGCCACCAGCCTCCTGCTGCCCGACGACCCCGCCTTCCCCGACAGCGCCGACCTCCTCGCCGAGGCCGTCACCGCCCTCGAACACAGCCCCCACCCCAGCGCCGACGCCGTCCTCCACGCCCTGCACACCCCCGGCGACGAGGTCCACGTCCACCGCGAACACCCCGAACCCCCCGCCCCCGCCGCCCCCTGGGCCGGCCAGGACCGGCTGCGCACCGCCACCCGCGCCCTCCTCCTCGCCGCCGCCCTCGCCGCCCACGGCCCCGCCGCCCACCACGGCGCCCGCCACCGCCGCCGCGCCGAGACCGCCCTCGCGCCCGTCCTCGTCACCGCCGCCCCCGACGGACAGGCCCTCACCGCCCACGTCCCCCTGCACGCCCCGCCCGACGGCGGCCGCCCCCTGGTCACCACGCTGCTCGACGCCCTGCGCGCCACCCGCGCCGCCACCGACCAGTGCCGCGCCACCGGCAGCACCGACGGCTACACCACCGCCGTGACCCACGGCGGCAGCCGCGAGCTCACCGACGCCGTCGCCGCCCTCGTCCACGGCTGCGCCGCCGCCCGCGTCACCGTCCACTGGGCCCCCGCCGCCGGCCCCCCACCCGGCGCCCCCGCCCGCCCCGCCCCCGTCACCTTCACCCCGGACGACCTCCCCGCCCTCCGCGAGGCCGCCGCCCGCTACATACACCAGGAACCGGCCCTGCCCGTCACCCTCACCGGCACCGTGGTGCGCCTGCGCCGCGAGAGCCCCTGGGGCCCCGGCACCGTCCGGCTGCGCGTCCTGTCCGGCGCCGACGTCACCCACGTCCGGGCCACCCTCGGCGCGGAGGACTACCGCGTCGCCGGATACGCCCACCTGGCCGGGGTGCCCCTCACCCTCACCGGGCGCCTGGAGAGCCGCGGCGGCTTCCGCCGCCTCGCCGGCGCCCACGACGCCGTCCCCGCCCGCACCGGCGAGGCCGACCACGACCACATGCTCAAGTCGCTCCGCGAGAACCTCGACGCCCTCGCCGGGAAGCGCGAGCATGATCAAGGCCACGGATAGGCCACCGATAACCGTTTAGCGGCGGGGCCGCCGGGCTCGGTACGATTCAGGCGCGCAGCGACCGCTGACGCGCCCCATATCGTCAGGAGAGACCGGTGTCAGACGTCCGTGTGATCATCAAACGCGATTCCGAGCGGGAAGAGCGCGTGGTGACGACGGGCACTACGGCCGCCGACCTCTTCGCCGGTGAGCGCACCATCGTCGCCGCGCGCGTCGCGGGCGAGCTGAAGGACCTCGCGTACGAGGTCGCCGACGGCGAGGAGATCGAGCCCGTCGAGGTCTCCTCCGAGGACGGCCTGAACATCCTGCGCCACTCGTGCGCCCACGTCATGGCCCAGGCCGTGCAGGAGCTCTTCCCCGAGGCCAAGCTGGGCATCGGCCCGCCGGTCAAGGACGGCTTCTACTACGACTTCGACGTGGAGAAGCCGTTCACCCCCGATGATCTCAAGCTCGTCGAGAAGCGCATGCAGGAGATCATCAAGCGCGGGCAGAAGTTCGCCCGCCGCGTCGTCACCGACGACGCGGCCCGCGAGGAGCTCGCCGACGAGCCGTACAAGCTGGAGCTCATCGGCCTCAAGGGCTCCGCCGCCCAGGAAGAGGGCGCGAACGTCGAGGTGGGCGCCGGCGAGCTCACCATCTACGACAACCTGGACCCGAAGACGGGCGAGCTGTGCTGGAAGGACCTCTGCCGTGGTCCCCACCTGCCGACGACCCG
This sequence comes from Streptomyces mashuensis, assembly GCF_014654785.1. Lineage (GTDB taxonomy): Bacteria > Actinomycetota > Actinomycetes > Streptomycetales > Streptomycetaceae > Streptomyces > Streptomyces mashuensis. The sequence goes on along the minus strand of NZ_BNBD01000003.1, from coordinate 226,293 downwards.
CCTGATCCCGGCGTTCAAGCTCATGCGCAACGCCGCCGCCTACTGGCGCGGCAGCGAGAAGAACCCGATGCTCCAGCGCATCTACGGCACCGCCTGGCCGACCAAGGACGAGCTGAAGGCGCACCTCGACTTCCTCGCCGAGGCAGAGAAGCGCGACCACCGCAAGCTCGGCTCCGAGCTGGACCTCTTCTCCATCCCCGAGCAGATCGGCTCCGGCCTGGCCGTCTTCCACCCCCGTGGCGGCATCATCCGCCGCGTCATGGAGGACTACTCGCGCAAGAAGCACGAGGAGGCCGGCTACGAGTTCGTCTACACCCCGCACGCCACCAAGGGGCAGCTGTTCGAGACCTCGGGCCACCTGGACTGGTACGCCGACGGCATGTACCCGCCCATGCAGCTCGACGAGGGCGTGGACTACTACCTCAAGCCCATGAACTGCCCCATGCACAACCTGATCTTCGACGCGCGGGGGCGTTCGTACCGCGAGCTGCCGCTGCGGCTGTTCGAGTTCGGCACGGTGTACCGGTACGAGAAGTCGGGCGTGGTCCACGGCCTCACCCGGGCCCGGGGCTTCACGCAGGACGACGCGCACATCTACTGCACCCGTGAGCAGATGGGCGAGGAGCTCGACCGCACCCTCACCTTCGTGCTCGACCTGCTCCGCGACTACGGCCTGACCGACTTCTACCTGGAGCTCTCCACCAAGGACCCGGAGAAGTTCGTCGGCACGGACGAGGCGTGGGAGGAGGCCACCGAGACGCTGCGCAAGGTGGCCGAGAAGCAGGGCCTGGAGCTCGTGGCCGACCCGGGCGGTGCGGCGTTCTACGGGCCGAAGATCTCGGTGCAGGCCAAGGACGCCATCGGCCGGACCTGGCAGATGTCGACGATCCAGCTCGACTTCAACCTGCCGGAGCGTTTCGACCTCGAGTACACCGCGGCCGACGGCACCAAGCAGCGCCCGGTCATGATCCACCGCGCGCTGTTCGGCTCCATCGAGCGGTTCTTCGCCGTGCTGCTGGAGCACTACGCGGGCGCCTTCCCGGCGTGGCTGGCGCCGGTGCAGGCGGTCGGCATCCCGGTGGGTGACGCCCACGTGGCGTACCTCCAGGAGTTCGCCGCCGAGGCGAAGAAGAAGGGCCTGCGGATGGAGGTCGACGCCTCCTCGGACCGCATGCAGAAGAAGATCCGGAACCACCAGAAGGCCAAGGTTCCGTTCATGATCATCGTCGGTGACGACGACATGAACGCGGGCACGGTCTCCTTCCGCTACCGCGACGGGTCGCAGGAGAACGGCATCCCGCGCGACGAGGCCCTCGCCAAGGTCGCCAAGGCCGTCGAGGACCGCGTCCAGGTCTGACCGCCCGACGGCCGTACCGGCCGGCCGGGAGAGCCCCGGAGCGCACGCAGCGCTCCGGGGCTCCTATGCTTCACCCCATGACGACTGAGCCGGAGCAGCAGTTCGGAGTGGGGACGCCCGATGCGTTCCAGCGCCTGTGGACCCCCCACCGGATGGCCTACATCCAGGGTGAGAACAAGCCCAGCGGGCCGGGGGCCGGCGACGGGTGCCCGTTCTGCTCGATCCCGGCCAAGAGCGACGAGGACGGGCTGATCATCGCCCGGGGCGAGCGCGTCTACGCCGTGCTCAACCTCTACCCGTACAACGGCGGGCACTGCATGGTCGTCCCCTTCCGGCACGTCGCCGACTACACCGAGCTGGACGAGGCCGAGACCGCCGAGCTGGCCGACTTCACCAAGCGCGCCATGCGGGCGCTGCGCGAGGCGTCCGGGGCCCACGGGTTCAACATCGGCATGAACCAAGGCAGCGTCGCGGGTGCCGGCATCGCCGCCCATCTGCACCAGCACATCGTTCCGCGCTGGGGCGGCGACACCAACTTCCTGCCCGTCGTCGGCCACACCAAGGTCCTGCCGCAGCTCCTCGCCGACACGCGCAAGATGCTCGCCGACGTCTGGCCGGCCGTCTGACGGGGCGACTCAAGACACGTTCGCGGCGAGATTCGGGCAAATAGCACGAAATTCTTTCCGAAGAAGCTCTAATGAGACGGTGACCCTTCACCGTCGTGGCGTGCTGCGCGCAGCCGCCGGTGGCGCCCTCGCCGGGGGCGTCCTGCCGGCCGTCGTGGGCTGTGGCGGGGACGGCCGGACGGCCGGCGGGGCGGTGCCGGCCTCCTCGTCGCCGCACCCGGCGGCCCCGCGCCGGGGCTCCGCCGCCGTACCGCCCGGCCGGCAGCCGCTGGTGCTGCCGAAGCTGCCCGCCGGGCTGCCGGCGCAGATCGAGCACGGGGAGCGCCGGACGAGGGCGGTGGCCCTCACCTTTCACGGGCGGGGCGACCCGCGGTCGGCCGAGGCCGTCCTGGGCGAGGTGGAGCGGGCCGGGGCGCGGGTGACCGTGCTCGCGGTCGGGGACTGGCTCGACGCCTCGCCGCAGATGGCCCGGCGGGTGCTGGACGGCGGGCACGAACTGGGCAACCACACCATGCGGCATCTCAACATCTGCGCGCTGCCCGCGCAGGCCGCCTACGCCGAGATCACCGAGTGCGCGGACCGGCTGCGCCGGCTGACGGGCGGCATCGGCCGCTGGTTCCGGCCGTCGAAGGCGCGGCGCGCCACCGAGCAGGTGGTGCGTCTGGCGCGCCGCGCCGGGTATCCGTACGTCCTGTCCTACGACGTGGACTCGCTCGACTTCACCGACCCGGGTGCCGACGCGGTGCGGCGCGCCGTGCTGGACAAGGTGCGCCCGGGGTCCGTGGTGAGCCTGCACTTCGGGCATGCGGGCACGGTGGCCGCGATGCCCGCGATCCTCGACGGCCTGCACCGCCGCGGTCTGCGTGCGGTGACGACTTCGGAGCTGCTGAGCCAATGATCCCGTTCTCCTCCCGTCGTGCTTCCTTCCGTACCCACGCCGTGTTCGCCGTCGTGTCCTCGCTGCTGGTGGCCGGGCTGGTGGCCGGCTGTGGTGGTGGTGAGGACGGGGACGGCGGGCGGGGGCCGCGCGGGGCCCGCAGTCAGGGGGCGGCGCGGGGTATGCCGCAGGGGTTGCCGGGGATGCCGCCGTTGCTGGATCCGGACGACCTGTATGCGGCGGACCGGCCGAATGCGCTGTCGCCGGTGGTGAAGGACTTCCCGTCGCGGGTGTACGTGCCGAATACCGAGTCGGACACGGTGAGCGTGATCGATCCGGAGACGTACAAGGTGATCGAGACGATTCCGGTGGGCCGGCAGCCGCAGCACGTGGTGCCGTCGTGGGACCTGAAGACGTTGTGGGTGAACAACGACCGGGGGCACACGCTGACGCCGATCGACCCGGCGACGGGCAAGGTGGCGGGCAAGCCGGTGGATGTGCACGACCCGTACAACCTGTACTTCACGCCGGACGGGAAGTACGCGGTGGTGATGGCGTCGATGGACCGGGAGCTGGTGTTCCGGGACGCGCACACGATGAAGCGGATGAAGACGGAGCACGTGGACTGTCTCGGGGTGAACCATGCGGACTTCTCGCCGGACGGCCGGTACTTCATCGTGTCGTGCGAGTTCTCGGGGGAACTGCTGAAGGTCGACACGGCGCGGATGAAGGTGATCGCCAAGCAGAAGCTGCCGTTCGAGGGGGCGATGCCGCAGGACGTGAAGATCTCCTCGGACGGGAAGACCTGGTACGTCGCGGACATGATCGCCGACGGGGTGTGGGTGCTGGACGGGGACAAGTTCACCGAGCCGTGGCTGATGAAGACGGGCAAGGGGGCGCACGGTCTGTACGTCAGCCGGGACTCGAAGTCGATGTACATCTCCAACCGGGGCGAGGGTTCGGTCTCGGTGCTGGACCTGCCCAGCCGCAAGCTGGTGAAGAAGTGGGAGCTGCCGGAGGGCGGGAGCCCGGACATGGGTGGGGTGTCGGCGGACGGCAAGGTGTTGTGGCTGTCGGGCCGGTACGACAGCGAGGTGTACGCGATCGACACGCGGGACGGGCACCAGATCGCGAAGATCAAGGTGGGGGACGGGCCGCACGGGCTGGCGGTCTATCCGCAGCCCGGCCGGTACTCGCTGGGTCACACGGGCATCTTCAGGTGAGCACGTGAGCGCCCGTCCCGGGGCTCAGGCGTTGTAGACGTCGGCCTGGCGGGGGGTCGGGTCCTGGATGGCGCCGCTGAGGTTGCCGGCGCGGCTCTCGAAGCGTTCGGTGTCGACGCCGTGGTCCTTGAGGACCTTGAGGGTGGCCTCGTGGACGACGCGCAGGACGGGCGTGGCGGCGCGCAGGGCGTCGTCGGCCATGAAGCGGTGCCGCCAGGGCTTGTCGGCCCAGGCGTGGCGCAGTCCGAAGGGCTCGGGGAGGACGAGTTTGCCGCCCCAGTACTCGAGGAGCGGGGGGTACCAGGTGAGGGGGGCGCGGGCGGCGAGGCGGACGACTTCGCGGGGTTCGACGACGGGGAGGGTGCGGGTCCAGGTCTCCCAGAACTTCAGGCCCTTGCGGAAGGTCTTGGTGCGGCTCTTCGGCTTGGCGTTGAAGACGGAGTGGGTGGGGCCGAGGGCGTGGCCGGTGACCTCGATGCGCAGGGTCTTGTGCAGGACGGTGACGTTGACGAGCAGGGTGATGACGAGCTGGCCGTCCCAGAGGACGAACTGGACGCCGAGGTAGTGGCGGTCGCCGCTGCCGAAGTGCTGTTTGTCGCAGATCTCCTGGAGCTGGGCGCCGCTGATGCGGAAGGCGGCGTCGGTGCCGCCGGGGCGGGAGACGGCGCCGGCGCCTTCGCCGACGGGGACGACGACCCAGTGTTCGACCTGGGGCGGGGTGAGGCCGCCGGTGTTGACGGGGGTGCGTTCGAGGAGCTGGAGGCGGTCGTGGACGGCGCGGACGATGTCCCAGCTGCGGAAGGGGGCGATGTCCTTGCCGGGTTCGGCGGGGTGGAGTTCCTCGGCGAGCTGCCAGCTGCCCCAGCGGGTGCCCATGCCGAGTATGCCCTTGGGGCCGGCGTAGAAGACGACGTTGCTGCGTTGTTCGGCGGAGATGCGCTCGAGGTTCTGGCGGAGTTGTTCGGCGGCGTTCTCGCCGGGGGTGCGGGGGACGGCCTCGGGGATGCGGGCGGGGACGCCGCCGCCTTCGAGGAGGCCGGTCCAGCGTTCCCGGAGGTCCTTGGCGGTGCGTTCGCAGACGGTCTTGGCGAGCAGGCCGCCGATGGCGGGGACGACGACCATGGCGCGCAGGTAGAGGCCGAGGAGGCCGCCGAAGGGCATTTTGACGAGGAAGAGGACGACGAGGCCGCCGAGGACGACCATCAGGAGGGTGCCCATGGCGCCGGCGCGTTTGTCCTGGGCGCCGGCGAGGCTGCGGCGCAGCTGGAAGGCGCCGAGCCAGAGGAGCAGGCCGGGCAGGAAGAGCAGGCCGCACAGGACGGTGATGAGGGTGAGCCGGGCGTCGCGTTCGCGGCGGATGCGGTTGGCGGCCAGGCAGTGTTCGACGATGACCTGGGGTTCGAGGCCGAAGGACTGGATGAGGGGTTTGCGGCCGCTGCCGAGCATGCGGGTCTGGACGGCGCGGGCGAAGGCTTCGCCGAGGTTGGGTTCGAAGAGGGAGATGCGGGGTTTCTTGACCTCGGAGGTGGCCCAGTCGGAGTTGGCCTTGAGGAGTTCGTCGACGGGGCCGTCGCGGTAGGCGGCGGAGGCCAGGGCCTGGGTGGCCGCGGTCTGTCCGGCGCCTCCGGCGACGGGTACCTGTGCCCCCGGGGTGAAGTCGTACGCGTCTCCTGCCACTGCTGCCCCCCACGCCTGCGCGGTCCGGTGCGCCGGCTGTTTCCGACTGCTGCCCTCCCGACTGTGTCATGGGCCGCGTGCTCAGCGTAACGGGGCGTGGCGGTGGCGGGGGTGGAGATGGGGGAGAACGGACGGCCGTCCGCCGCAAGTGAGTTGGGGCGGACGGTCGTATGTGCCGTTTGTGGTGGTACAGGGGAACTAGCCGCCGTTGGGGGCTTCTTCGCGGACGCGGTCGGCGATCTGGGGCGGCATGGGTTCGTGCCGGAGGTAGCGGCGGCTGAAGCGGCCGGTGCCGTGCGAGAGGGAGCGCAGGTCGACGGCGTAGCGGCCGATCTCGATCTCGGGTACTTCGGCGCGGACGAGGGTGCGGCCGCTGCCGGACTGTTCGGTGCCGACGACGCGGCCGCGGCGGCCGGAGAGGTCGCTCATGACGGGGCCGACGTAGTCGTCGGGGACGAGGACCTGGACGTCGGCGACGGGTTCGAGGAGGTGGATGCGGGCTTCGGCGGCGGCTTCGCGCAGGGCGAGGGCGCCGGCGGTCTGGAAGGCGGCGTCGGAGGAGTCGACGGAGTGGGCCTTGCCGTCGACGAGGGTGACGCGGATGTCGACGAGGGGGTGTCCGGCGGCGATGCCGCGGGCGGCCTGGGCGCGTACGCCCTTCTCGACGGAGGGGATGAACTGGCGGGGCACGGCGCCGCCCACGACCTTGTCGACGAATTCGATGCCGGAGCCCTCGGGGAGCGGTTCGACCTCGATCTCGCAGATGGCGTACTGGCCGTGGCCGCCGGACTGCTTGACGTGCCGGCCGCGGCCGGTGGCGCGGCCGGCGAAGGTCTCGCGCAGCGACACCTTGTGCGGGACGACGTCGACCTGGACGCCGTAGCGGGTGCGCAGGCGTTCCAGGGCGACGTCGCGGTGGGCCTCGCCGAGGCACCACAGCACCACCTGGTGGGTGCCGGGATTCTGTTCGAGCCGCATGGTGGGGTCCTCGGCGACGAGCCGGGCGAGGCCGTGGGAGAGCTTGTCCTCGTCGGCCTTGCTGTGTGCCTCGATGGCCACCGGGAGGAGCGGGTCGGGCATCAGCCAGGGCTCCATCAGGAGCGGGTCGTTCTTGCCGGAGAGGGTGTCGCCGGTCTCGGCGCGGGTGAGTTTGGCGACGCAGGCGATGTCGCCGGCGACGGCCTGGGCGAGCTGGCGCTGCTGTTTGCCGAAGGGGGAGGAGAGGGCGCCGACGCGTTCGTCGACGTCGTGGGCCTCGTGGCCGCGGTCCTCCAGGCCGTGTCCGGAGACGTGGACGGTCTCGTCGGGGCGGAGGGTGCCGGAGAAGACGCGGACGAGGGAGACGCGGCCGACGTAGGGGTCGGAGGCGGTCTTGACGACCTCGGCGGCGAGCGGGCCGTCGGGGTCGCAGGTGAGGGCGGGGCGGGGCCGGCCGTCGGGGGTGGTGACGGCGGGGGCCTCGCGTTCGGTGGGGCTGGGGAAGCCGCCGGTGATCAGTTCGAGGAGTTCGACGGTGCCCAGGCCCTGGCGGGAGCCGTCGGTGGCGGGGGCGGCGGCCAGGACGGGGTGGAAGCTGCCGCGGGCGACGGCGCGTTCCAGGTCCTCGATGAGTGTTTTGACGTCGATCTCCTCGCCGCCGAGGTAGCGGTCCATGAGGGTCTCGTCCTCGCTCTCGGCGATGATGCCCTCGATGAGCCGGTTGCGGGCCTCCTCGATCAGCGGCAGCTGGTCCGCGTCGGGTGCGGACTCGGTGCGGGTGCCGCCGGAGTAGTCGAAGACGCGGCCGCTGAGGAGGCCGGCGAGGCCGGTGACGGGGCGGTGCCCGTCGGGGCCCTCGGGGCCGTGCAGCGGCAGGTAGAGGGGGAGCACGTTCTCGGCCGAGTCGCCGCCGAAGGCGGCCCGGCAGGTCTCGGTCATCTCCTCGAAGCCGGCGCGGGCGGTCTCCAGGTGGGTGAGGACGATGGCGCGGGGCATGCCCACGGCCGCGCACTCGTCCCACAGCACGCGGGTGGCGCCGGTGACGCCCTCGGTGCCCTCTGCCGCCGAGACGACGAAGAGGGCCGCGTCCGCGGCGCGCAGACCGGCCCTCAGCTCCCCCAGGAAGTCGGCGTACCCGGGGGTGTCGAGTAGGTTGATCTTGATGCCGGCCCATTCGACGGGCACCAGTGACAGCTGGACCGAGCGTTGCTGGCGGTGTTCGATCTCGTCGTGGTCGGAGACCGTCGCGCCGTCCTCGACCCGGCCGGCCCGGGTCACCGCGCCCGTGGCCAGCGCCAGCGCCTCCACCAGCGTGGTCTTGCCGGACCCGGTGTGGCCGACCAGGGCCACGTTCCGGATCGCCCCGGGCCGGTCGGCCGTGACGGCCCTGCCGGCGGCCCCTGGGTGCGTACTCGTCTTCTCGCCCATGTGTCTCGCCTCCCGGTCGACACCTGCGGTCCTTCGAGCTTTCCACCGTGGTCACCCTGCGTCCATACATGGCACACGTTCCCGTACACCCCGCGCGCCCGCACCTCCGCGCGACCGGGCGCGTGACCGGTGGCGGCTGCCCCTCGGGTGACGCGTGCGCGGGCCGCCCGGGCGGCCTGGCTACGATGGGCCAGCCGGTGGCCTTCCGACCACCCGGCCCGCTTTCGACCCTTACGGGAAGGCCATGCTGAACAAGTACGCGCGTGCTTTCTTCACGCGTGTTCTCACGCCGTTCGCCGCCCTGCTCATCCGGCTGGGCGTCAGCCCCGACGCGGTGACCCTCATCGGCACCGGTGGAGTGGTCACGGGCGCGCTGGTCTTCTACCCCCGGGGCGAGTTCTTCTGGGGCACGGTCGTCATCACGCTGTTCGTCTTCTCCGACCTGGTCGACGGCAACATGGCCCGTCAGCTGGGCCGGTCCAGCCGCTGGGGCGCCTTCCTGGACTCCACGCTCGACCGGGTGGCCGACTCGGCGATCTTCGGCGGCCTGGCCCTGTGGTACGCGGGCGGCGGCAACGACGACATGCTGTGCGCGGTGGCCATCTTCTGCCTGGCCAGCGGTCAGGTCGTGTCGTACACGAAGGCGCGCGGCGAGAGCATCGGGCTGCCCGTGGCCGTCAACGGCCTGGTCGAGCGCGCCGAACGGCTGGTCGTCTCGCTGGTCGCGTGCGGCCTGTCGGGCCTGCACACGTTCGGCGTGCCGCACATCCAGGTGCTGCTGCCCGTGGCCCTGTGGATCGTGGCCGTCGGCAGCCTGGTCACGCTGATCCAGCGCGTGGTGACGGTGCGTCGCGAGTCGGCCGAGGCGGAGGCCGCCGCGGCGGCCGGCGGGGGAGAGGGCGCGTGAGGGACCGGCTGACGGACGCCCTGTACGGGCTGGGCTGGGCGGCCGTCAAGAAGCTGCCCGAGCCCGTGGCCGCCGGCCTCGGCCGGCGGATCGCCGACATCGCCTGGAAGCGGCGCGGCGCGGGCGTCCTGCGGCTGGAGGCCAACCTCGCCCGGGTGCTGCCCGGTGCGCCGCCCGAGCGGCTCGCCCGTGTCTCCCGGGCCTGTCTGCGCTCGTACATGCGCTACTGGATGGAGTCGTTCCGGCTGCCGGTGTGGACGCCCGAGCGCATAGCGCGCGACGTCACCGTCGACGGTGCCGACCGGCTCAAGGACAGCCTGGCGTCCGGCCGCGGCGTCGTGCTGGCGCTGCCGCACATGGCCAACTACGACCTGGCCGGCGCCTGGGTCACCACCCACCTGGGGGTGCCCTTCACCACCGTCGCCGAGCGGCTGAAGCCCGAGACGCTCTTCGACCGGTTCGTCGCCTACCGCGAGGGCCTGGGCATGGAGGTCGTGCCGCACACCGGCGGCAGCGCCTTCGGCACGCTGGCCCGCCGGCTGCGCACCGGCGGCCTGGTCTGCCTGGTCGCCGACCGCGACCTGTCCGACTCCGGGGTCGAGGTCGGCTTCTTCGGCGAGACCGCAAAGATGCCCGCCGGCCCCGCCATGCTGGCCCTGCGCACCGGCGCGGACCTGCTGCCGGTCACCCTCTGGTACGAGGGCGCACGGATGCGGGCGCGGGTGCACGAGCCGGTGCGGGCGCCCTCCGGCGGCACCCGGCCGGAACAGGTCGCGGCCATGACGCAGCAGCTGGCCGACGCCTTCGCCGCCGGCATCGCCGAGCACCCGGAGGACTGGCACATGCTCCAGCGGCTCTGGCTCGCCGACCTCGGGAAGAACGGCAAGCACGGCGAGCAAGGGGAACAGGGGAAGCAGGGGGAAGGGGAGCAGCAGTGAGGATCGGCATCGTCTGCCCGTACTCCTGGGACGTCCCCGGCGGCGTGCAGTTCCACATCCGCGACCTGGCCGAGCACCTGCTGCGCGGGGGCCACGAGGTGTCCGTGCTGGCCCCCGCGGACGACGACACGCCGCTGCCGCCGTTCGTCGTGTCCGCGGGGCGCGCCGTGCCCGTCCCCTACAACGGCTCGGTGGCCCGCCTCAACTTCGGCTTCCTCTCCGCCGCCCGGGTGCGCCGCTGGCTGCACGACGGCGACTTCGACGTCATCCACATCCACGAGCCGACCTCGCCGTCGCTGGGCCTGCTGGCCTGCTGGGCGGCGCAGGGGCCGATCGTCGCCACGTTCCACACCTCCAACCCGCGCTCCCGCGCCATGATCGCCGCGTACCCGATCCTCCAGCCGGCGCTGGAGAAGATCAGCGCGCGCATCGCGGTGAGCGAGTACGCGCGCCGCACGCTCGTGGAGCACCTGGGCGGCGACGCCGTCGTCATCCCCAACGGCGTGGACGTCGGCTTCTTCGCCGGCGCCGAACCGAAGCCGGAGTGGCAGGGCGGCACCATCGGCTTCATCGGCCGCATCGACGAGCCGCGCAAGGGGCTGCCGGTGCTGATGCGGGCCCTGCCGCGCATCCTGGCCGAGCGGCCGGGCACCCGGCTGCTGGTCGCCGGCCGCGGCGACGAGCAGGAGGCCGTCGCGGGCCTGCCGCCGGAGATGCGGGGCCGGGTGGAGTTCCTCGGCATGGTGAGCGACGAGGACAAGGCACGGCTGCTGCGCAGCGTCGACGTGTACGTGGCCCCGAACACCGGCGGCGAGTCGTTCGGCATCATCCTGGTCGAGGCCATGTCGGCGGGCGCCCCGGTGCTGGCCAGCGACCTCGACGCGTTCGCGCAGGTGCTGGACCGGGGCGCGGCCGGGGAGCTGTTCGCCAACGAGGACGCGGACGCGCTGGCCGGGGCGGCGCTCCGGCTGCTGGGCGACCCGGAGCGCCGCAAGGAACTGAGCGAGCGGGGCAGCCGCCACGTCCGGCGCTTCGACTGGTCGACGGTGGGCGCGGACATCCTGGCGGTGTACGAGACGGTGACGGACGGCGCGGCGTCGGTGGCCACCGACGAGCGCACGGGGCTGTGGGCCCGGCTGAAGCCGAGCCCGTCGGGGGACTGACCGGGACCGGCCGGGCCCGGCGGCGGGCGAACGGTAACGTGATCGCGCGTGACCACCCTCATCTGGATCGTCGTCGTCCTCGTCGCCGTAGGCGTCTACCTCAGCTGGACCGCCGGCCGCCTCGACCGCCTGCACACCCGCATCGACGCCGCCCGTGCCGCGCTCGACGCGCAGCTGCTGCGCCGGGCCTCCGTCACCCAGGAGCTGGGCACCGCCGGGGTCCTCGACCCGGCCGCCTCGATGGTGCTGTACCAGGCCGCGCACGCGGCCCGGCAGGCCGAGGAGGAGCACCGCGAGGTCGCCGAGAGCGAGCTGAGCCAGGCACTGCGTGCCGTGTTCGCCGAGGCGCCGCAGGTGGAGGCGGTGCGGGAGGCGCCGGGCGGTGAGGAGTCGCTGGCCGAGCTGACGGAGGCGGTGCGCCGCGTGCCCATGGCGCGGCGGTTCCACAACGATGCGGTGCGGGCCGCGCGGGCCCTGCGCCGGCACCGTACGGTGCGCTGGTTCCGGCTGGCCGGGCACGCGCCGTTCCCCCTGGCGTTCGAGATGGACGACGAGCCGCCGGTGCCGCTGGCGGAGCGAACAGGCCACTGACCTCGAATTGGCTCTTTTTCCGGGGGGTGCGGCCTGGTTTTGATGGCTTCGCAGGATCACCACCCCCTGATGAGTGAGGTCACATCGTGTCCACCCCCAGCACGTCGTCCGTCGCGCCCCAGCCGGAGACCGGCACCGCCCGTGTGAAGCGCGGCATGGCCGAGCAGCTCAAGGGCGGCGTGATCATGGACGTCGTCACCCCCGAGCAGGCGAAGATCGCCGAGGACGCCGGCGCGGTCGCGGTGATGGCCCTGGAGCGCGTCCCCGCCGACATCCGCAAGGACGGCGGCGTGGCCCGCATGTCCGACCCGGACATGATCGAGGGCATCATCGACGCGGTCTCCATCCCCGTCATGGCCAAGTCCCGCATCGGCCACTTCGTCGAGGCCCAGGTCCTGCAGTCCCTCGGTGTGGACTACATCGACGAGTCCGAGGTCCTCACCCCGGCCGACGAGGTCAACCACTCCGACAAGTGGGCGTTCACCACCCCCTTCGTCTGCGGCGCCACCAACCTCGGCGAGGCCCTGCGCCGCATCGCCGAGGGCGCGGCCATGATCCGCTCCAAGGGCGAGGCCGGCACCGGCAACGTCGTCGAGGCCGTCCGCCACCTGCGCCAGATCAAGAACGAGATCGCCAAGCTGCGCGGCTTCGACAACCACGAGCTGTACGCCGCCGCCAAGGAGCTGCGCGCCCCGTACGAGCTGGTCAAGGAGGTCGCCGAGCTCGGCAAGCTGCCGGTCGTGCTGTTCTCCGCCGGCGGTGTGGCCACCCCGGCCGACGCCGCGCTGATGCGCCAGCTGGGCGCCGAGGGCGTCTTCGTCGGCTCCGGCATCTTCAAGTCCGGCGACCCGGTCAAGCGCGCCGCCGCGATCGTCAAGGCCACCACCTTCTACGACGACCCGAAGGTCATCGCGGACGCCTCCCGCAACCTGGGCGAGGCCATGGTCGGCATCAACTGCGACACCCTGCCCGAGTCCGAGCGCTACGCCCAGCGCGGCTGGTGACGACGGACCGGCCCCGCCGGTCACCGTGAGCCCCGTCCCGCCGGGCGGCCGCGCCCCGCGGCCGCCCGGCGGGCGTGTTTGCTCCCCCGCTCCCCGCTCCTGTCAGCTTCCCGTCCGAGAGGTCCCACCCGTGTCCACCCCCACCATCGGCGTCCTCGCCCTCCAGGGCGACGTCCGCGAGCACCTGGCGGCCCTGGCCACCGCCGACGCCCTGGCCCGGCCGGTGCGCCGGCCCGAGGAGCTGGCCGAGGTCGACGGCCTGGTCATCCCGGGCGGCGAGTCCACCACCATGTCCAAGCTCGCCGTGATCTTCGGCATGCTGGAGCCGCTGCGCGAGCGCGTCCGCGCCGGCATGCCCGTCTACGGCACCTGCGCCGGCATGATCATGCTGGCCGACAAGATCCTGGACGGCCGCGAGGACCAGGAGACGCTCGGCGGCATCGACATGATCGTGCGCCGCAACGCCTTCGGCCGGCAGAACGAGTCCTTCGAGGCCACGATCGACATGGCGGGCGTCGAAGGCGGCCCCGTCGAGGGCGTCTTCATCCGCGCCCCCTGGGTCGAGTCGGTCGGCGGCGCGGTCGAGGTGCTCGCCACCCACGACGGTCACACCGTCGCCGTGCGCCAGGGGAATGTGCTGGCCACGTCCTTCCATCCCGAGCTGACCGGCGACCACCGGGTGCACGCCCTGTTCGTGGAGATGGTGCGCGCGGGGCGGTCCTGAGATCCCGGTAGGATCTCAGTCGTTCGTTCCGGAATGGGTTACGCGAAGGAGACAGGCGAGATGTCCGGCCACTCTAAATGGGCTACGACGAAGCACAAGAAGGCCGTGATCGACGCCAAGCGCGGCAAGCTCTTCGCGAAGCTCATCAAGAACATCGAGGTTGCGGCCCGGATGGGCGGCGTCGACCTGGACGGCAACCCGACGCTGTACGACGCCGTCCAGAAGGCGAAGAAGCAGTCGGTCCCGAACAAGAACATCGACTCCGCGATCAAGCGTGGTGGCGGTCTCGAGGCCGGTGGCGCCGACTACGAGACGATCATGTACGAGGGCTACGGCCCCAACGGCGTCGCCGTGCTCATCGAGTGCCTCACCGACAACCGCAACCGCGCCGCCGGTGACGTCCGCGTCGCCATGACCCGCAACGGCGGCTCGATGGCCGACCCGGGCTCGGTGTCCTACCTGTTCAACCGCAAGGGCGTCATCATCGTCCCCAAGGGCGAGCTGACCGAGGACGACGTGCTCGGCGCCGTCCTGGACGCCGGTGCCGAGGAGGTCAACGACCTCGGCGAGAACTTCGAGGTCATCAGCGAGGCCACCGACCTGGTCGCGGTGCGCACCGCCCTCCAGGAGGCCGGCATCGACTACGACTCGGCCGATGCCAACTTCGTCCCCACCATGCAGGTGCAGCTGGACGAGGAGGGCGCGAAGAAGATCTTCAAGCTGATCGACGCGCTCGAGGACAGCGACGACGTGCAGAACGTCTACGCCAACTTCGACGTCTCCGACGAGGTCATGGAGAAGGTCGGCTGACAACGGCCACCACGACGGGCCGGCGGGAGCATCCCGCCGGCCCGTCGTGCTTGTCCGGCGTTGTCAGTGGTGGCCGATAACCTGCCGGGGCAGATGACACGGGTGACTGGAGGAGGGGGCGTCATGCGGGTGCTGGGCGTGGACCCGGGGCTGACCCGGTGCGGCGTCGGCGTGGTGGAGGGCACGGCCGGCCGGCCGCTGCACATGGTCGGCGTCGGCGTGGTCCGCACCCCCGCCGAGGCGCCCGTCGCCGAGCGCCTCGTCCTCATCGAGCGCGGCATCGAGCAGTGGCTCGACGAGCACCGGCCGGAGTACGTGGCCGTCGAGCGCGTCTTCAGCCAGCACAACGTACGGACGGTCATGGGCACCGCCCAGGCCAGCGCCGTCGCCATGCTGTGCGCCGCCCGGCGCGGACTGCCCGTCGCCCTGCACACCCCCAGCGAGGTCAAGGCCGCCGTCACCGGCTCCGGCCGGGCCGGCAAGGACCAGGTCGGCGCCATGGTCACCCGGCTGCTGCGGCTCGACGCGCCCCCGAAACCCGCCGACGCCGCCGACGCCCTGGCCCTGGCCATCTGCCACATCTGGCGGTCCCCGGCGGTGAACCGCCTGCAGCAGCTGGCCGCCTCCGTACAACTCCCGAAGGGCACCCGATGATCGCCTTCGTCTCCGGGCCGGTCGCGGCCCTCGCCCCCGATGCCGCCGTCGTCGAGGTCGGCGGCGTGGGCATGGCCGTGCAGTGCACGCCGGCCACGCTCGCCCGGCTGCGCGTCGGCGAGCCCGCCCGGCTCGCCACGTCGCTGGTGGTCCGCGAGGACTCGCTGACGCTGTACGGCTTCGCCGACGACGACGAACGCCAGACGTTCGAGCTGCTCCAGACCGCGAGCGGGGTCGGGCCGCGGCTGGCCCAGGCCATGCTGGCGGTGCACAGCCCGGACGGGCTGCGGCGCGCGTTCGCCGCGGGCGACGAGAAGGCGCTGACGGCGGTGCCGGGCATCGGCAAGAAGGGCGCGCAGAAGCTCCTGCTGGAGCTGAAGGACCGGCTGGGCGAACCCCTGCGCGGCGCGGCCCCCGCGCCGGCGCCGGCCGGCGCCCCCGGCTGGCGGGACCAGCTCCACGCGGCGCTGGTGGGCCTGGGGTACGCGGCACGCGAGGCGGACGAGGCGGTGGCGGCGGTGACGCCACAGGCGGAGGCGACGGAGGGCACGCCCCAGGTGGGCCAGCTGTTGCGCGCCGCGCTGCAGTCGCTGAACCGCGCACGCTGAGATGTGCCCGTTCGGGGGCTCCGCCCCATCAAGCCCGTCCGGCGTTTGAGGACACCGCCGCGGTAGCGGTGGGGGCACCTCCCAGCGGTAGCTGGGGGAGGTTGAAGGCGGGGCCGGGGCCCCCTCCCGCGCCGCGACCCCCACCGCACCCGCACGTCACACCAACCCGTGAGGACAACGCACCCGTGAACTGGGACGACGAGTCAACGAACCCCACCCGCGTGGTCGGCCCCGCCGCAGACGGCGAGGACCGGGCCGTCGAAGCCGCCCTCCGCCCCAAGGACCTCGGCGAGTTCGTCGGCCAGGAGCGCGTCCGTACCCAGCTCGACCTCGTCCTCAAGGCCGCCCGCGCCCGCGGCGCGACCGCCGACCACGTCCTGCTCTCCGGCGCCCCGGGCCTCGGCAAGACCACCCTGTCGATGATCATCGCGGCGGAGATGGGCGCGCCCATCCGCATCACCTCCGGCCCCGCCATCCAGCACGCCGGCGACCTCGCCGCGATCCTGTCGTCCCTCGCCGAGGGCGAGGTCCTCTTCCTCGACGAGATCCACCGCATGTCGCGGCCCGCCGAGGAGATGCTCTACATGGCGATGGAGGACTTCCGCGTCGACGTCGTCGTCGGCAAGGGGCCCGGCGCCACCGCCATCCCCCTGGAGCTGCCGCCGTTCACGCTCGTCGGCGCCACCACGCGGGCCGGCCTGCTGCCGCCGCCGCTGCGCGACCGCTTCGGCTTCACCGGGCACATGGAGTTCTACAGCCCGGCCGAGCTGGAGCGCGTCATCCACCGCTCCGCCCGTCTGCTGGAGGTCGACATAGCGGACCAGGGCGCCGCCGAGATCGCCGGCCGCTCCCGTGGCACGCCCCGTATCGCCAACCGTCTGCTGCGCCGCGTCCGCGACTACGCGCAGGTCCGGGCGGACGGCGTGATCACCCGGGAGGTCGCGGCGCGGGCGCTGGAGGTGTACGAGGTGGACGCGCGCGGCCTGGACCGGCTGGACCGCGCCGTGCTCACCGCGCTGCTCACGCTCTTTGGCGGCGGTCCGGTGGGCCTGTCGACGCTGGCCGTGGCGGTGGGGGAGGAGCGGGAGACCGTGGAGGAGGTCGCCGAGCCGTTCCTGGTGCGCGAGGGCCTGCTGGCCCGGACGCCCCGCGGCCGGGTGGCCACCCCGGCGGCCTGGGCCCACCTGGGGCTCACCCCGCCCACGGCCTCCGGCCAGCCGGGACTCTTCGCCGAGTGATGGCGGGCGCGACGGCGCGGGGGCTGGTCCGGCCGGGAACCGCGGTGCCATGCTGGGCGTTGTTCCGTGAGTGCGGACTCGCTTAGACTCCGCCGATGCCGTCCGTACCGGTGCGGCATACCACCCCCGTAGACCAGGCCGCGCCCCCAAGCGGTCGTGTGAAGGAAACCCCGTCCCGTGAATATCGTGAGTCTCCTGCCGTTCATCGTGCTTATCGGGGCCATGTTCCTGATGACCCGGTCGGCGAAGAACAAGCAGCGCCAGGCAGCGCAGATGCGCGACCAGATGCAGCCCGGCACCGGTGTCCGGACGATCGGCGGCATGTACGCCACCGTCAAGGAGCTCGGCGAGGACACGGTGCTCCTCGAGGTCGCCCCCGGCGTGCACGCCGTCTACGCGAAGAACGCGATCGGCGCGGTCCTGGAGGACGCCGAGTACAACCGCATCGTCCACGGCCTGGAGCCCGAGGACCTGCCGGCCGTGCCCGACGACGCCTCCGCTCTGACCGGGGACGCCGAGGCGCGCACCGAGACGGGGTCCGGCGAGCCGGCCGAGGCGTCCGAGAAGAAGATCGACCTGGGCAAGAAGGACGCCGACGAGGCGGGCCCGGGGACGAAGGACGCGAAGGACGACGCGAAGGGCGAGAAGCCGGACGGCAGCGCCGACGCGAAGTAGCCCCCTTCCGGAACCGCGGAGCACCCACCGAGCGGTGCACCGCGGTTCCGTTACGGTCTAGGCTCCGGCGGGGGCAGGTCCCCACAACACTTCGTGGCCGCCCGGCGAACACCCGACGCCGGGCGGTTGGACAGGGAGAAACGACAAGGTGGCAGCACCGAAGAAGGGCCGTAGGTCCCCGGGCGGCCAGGGGAGGCCGGGCCGGGTCCTGGCGCTCATCCTGATCGCCATGGTGGCGCTCACCGGGGGGATGTTCGCCTCCGGGCACACGACGCCGCGGCTGGGCATCGACCTCGCGGGAGGCACGAGCTTCACGCTGGAGGCCAAGAACGAGCCCGGCAAGCCCAACGCGATCAACGAGACCAACATGAACACGGCCGTCGGCATCATCGACAGCCGTGTCAATGGTCTCGGCGTCTCGGAGGCCGAGGTCCAGACGCAGGGCAGCAACCACATCATCGTGAACATCCCTCGGGGGACGAACGCGAAGCAGGCCCGCAAGCAGGTGGGCACCACCGCCAAGCTGGGCTTCCGGCCGGTGCTGACCGCCACCGCCGGGGTGAAGACGCCCGAGCCCGCGCCCAGTGCCTCCGGCAAGGCCGGCGACAAGGACAAGGGCGACAAGGACAAGGCGTCGGACAAGCCCGACGACAAGTCCGGTGACAAGGACGGCAAGTCCAAGGAGAGCGTGAAGCCCTCCGGCTCCGCGGCGCCGTCCGCGAGCACGGGCCAGCAGGGCCGCGCCGTCAGCGACGCCCTCAAGGCCGACGGCACCCCCTCCCCGCGCGCCACCGCCTCGGTGTCCGACGGCAAGAACGGCAGCACGGACCCGAAGAAGGACGAGGCGAAGAAGGACGGCCAGTCGCCGTCGCCCGCCCCGTCCGCCTCCGGCGGCACCGACATGGCGGCGCTGCAGAAGAAGCTCGACGCCCTGGACTGCTCCACCCCCCAGGGCCGTGCCCAGGCCAACGAGGCCGCCGCCTCCGCCCGTGCCGAGGACCCGGTCGTGGCCTGCCGCAAGGACGGTTCGGTCAAGGAGATCCTCGGCCCCGTGGCCGTCGAGGGCACCGCGGTCGACAAGGCCAGCGCCGTCTTCGACAGCCAGGGCGGCAAGGGCTGGCTCGTCCAGCTGAAGTTCAACTCCGAGGGCGCCAAGAAGTTCGCCGACGTCACCGGCAAGCTGGCGGCCAAGCAGTCGCCGCAGAACCAGTTCGCCATCGTCCTCGACGGCGAGGTCGTCTCCGACCCGTCCGTCAGCACCTCCATCGGCGGCGGCCAGGCCGAGATCTCCGGCGGCTTCGACCAGCAGGGCGCCCAGGACCTGGCCAACGTGCTGTCCTACGGTGCCCTGCCGCTCTCCTTCGACGTGGTCACCGAGACCACCGTGACCGCCGCGCTCGGCGGCGAGCAGCTGCGGGCCGGCCTCATCGCCGGCGCCATCGGCCTCGGTCTCGTCGTGATCTACCTGGTGGCGTACTACCGCGGCCTGGCCCTGGTGGCCCTGGCGAGCCTCGCGTGCTCCGCCGTCCTCACCTACACGATCATGGTTCTGCTCGGCCCGGCCATCGGCTTCGCGCTGAACCTGCCGGCCGTCTGCGGCGCCATCGTGGCCATCGGCATCACCGCCGACTCGTTCATCGTGTACTTCGAGCGCATCCGCGACGAGATCCGTGAGGGACGCACCCTGCGGCCGGCCGTCGAGCGCGGCTGGCCCCGCGCCCGCCGCACCATCCTCGTGTCGGACTTCGTCTCCTTCCTCGCCGCCGCGGTGCTCTTCGTCGTCACCGTCGGCAAGGTGCAGGGCTTCGCGTTCACCCTCGGCCTGACCACGCTCCTGGACATCGTCGTGGTCTTCTTCTTCACCAAGCCGCTCATGACGCTCCTCGCCCGCCGGAAGTTCTTCGCCTCCGGTCACCCGTGGTCCGGTCTGGACCCCCGCCGGCTCGGCGTGCGGCCCCCGCTGCGGGCCTCCCGCCGCCGTCCCTCCGCCCCCGTCGACCCGAAGGAGGCGTGAGATGTCCCGACTCGGATCCCTCGGCGCCCGGCTCTACCGCGGTGAGGTCGGTTACGACTTCGTCGGCAAGCGGAAGATCTGGTACGGCATCTCGATCCTCATCACCATCACGGCCATCGTCGGCCTGGCGGTGCGCGGCCTCAACATGGGCATCGAGTTCTCCGGCGGCGCGGTGTTCACCACGCCCAAGACCGCGGTGACCTCCGCCCAGGCCCGGCAGACCGCGCAGGACGCGTCGGGGCACACCGCCGTCGTCCAGAAGCTCGGCAACGACACCCTCCGGCTCCAGGTCAGCGACCTGACCCCGGACCAGTCGCGGAAGACCCAGCAGGCGCTCGCCAAGAAGCTGGGCGTCGACACCGACAAGGTCAACACCGACATCGTCGGCCCCAGCTGGGGCGACCAGATCGCCAACAAGGCCTGGTGGGGCCTGGGGATCTTCATGGTCCTGGTGGTGATCTACCTCGCCATCGCCTTCGAGTGGCGCATGGCGGTGGCCGCCCTCATCGCCCTGGTCCACGACCTCACCATCACCGTGGGCGTCTACGCCCTGGTGGGCTTCGAGGTCACGCCGGGCACCGTGATCGGTCTGCTCACCATCCTCGGCTACTCCCTCTACGACACGGTCGTCGTCTTCGACGGCCTGAAGGAGAGCTCGAAGGACCTCACCAAGCAGACCCGCTTCACCTACAGCGAGATCGCCAACCGCAGCCTCAACAGCACCCTGGTGCGCTCCATCAACACCACCGTGGTGGCGCTGCTGCCGGTCGCCGGCCTGCTGTTCATCGGCGGCGGCTTCCTGGGCGCGGGCATGCTGAACGACATCTCCCTCGCCCTGTTCGTCGGCCTCGCCGCCGGCGCCTACTCGTCGATCTTCATCGCCACGCCGCTGGTCGCCGACCTCAAGGAACGCGACCCGCAGATGCAGGCCCTGGCCAAGCGGGTGCGCGCACGCCGCGCCAGCGAGGCCGCCAAGGCGGACTCGGGCGAGCCGCGCGACGGCGAGGAGCACGGCGAGGACGGCGAGCCGCAGGACGCCGCCCCCGCCGGGGTGGTCGGCCAGCGCGGCCGCACCGACGGCCGCAACCGCGGTGGCCGCGGCCGGTCCCAGGGACGGCGCCGATGAGCGCCGTACGCGCCGCGGGCGCCGGTGAGGAGCTGCGCGAGCTGCTGCTCAGCCGCATCACCGACGTCCCGGACTACCCCAAGCCCGGTGTGATGTTCAAGGACATCACGCCCCTGCTCGCCGACGCCCGGGCCTTCACCGCCCTCACCGACGCGTTCGTCGCGCTCTGCGAGCGGTACGGCGCCACCAAGGTCGTCGGCCTGGAGGCCCGCGGCTTCATCCTGGCCGCGCCCGTGGCCGTCCGCGCCGGCGTGGGCTTCGTGCCCGTCCGCAAGGCCGGCAAGCTGCCGGGCGCCACGCTCGCCCAGTCCTACGAGCTGGAGTACGGCTCCGCGGAGATCGAGATGCACGCCGACGCCCTCACCGCGGGCGACCGCGTGCTGGTGATCGACGACGTGCTGGCCACCGGCGGCACCGCCGAGGCGTCGCTGAAGCTCATCCGCCGCGCCGGGGCCGAGGTCGCCGGTGTGGCGGTGCTGATGGAGCTGGGCTTCCTGCCCGGCCGCGACCGTCTGGCACCCGTCCTGGGGGACGCCCCCCTGGAGGCCCTGATCACGGTCTGACCGGCCCTGACCAGCACAGTCAGGCACCGCACCGCACAGCGGGCGTCACCCGGGAAGCTCCCGGGGGCGCCCGCTGTTGTGCGGGGTGGCCGCCGGGCGCGCGGCGGCCCGGCGTCCGGGATCGCTACCATGGCAGTCCGGACCTGAACGGGGGGCCGGAACGCATGAGGAGTGCTCTTGCCAGACGAGGTCCAGCCTGTCACCGCCGCTCAGCAGGAAAAACGCTCTCCCGAGACCGCGGCGGTCCCGGGCACGCCCACCGGCCGGCCGGCCACCGGCCCGGCGCCCGTCCAGGGCCCCGCCCCGCGCCCCGGCTCCTCCAGCCGCGTCCGGGCCCGCCTCGCCCGCCTCGGCGTCCAGCGGCAGAGCCCGTACAACCCGGTCCTCGAGCCCCTTCTGCGCATCGTCCGGGGCAACGACCCCAAGGCCGAGACCGCCACCCTCCGCCAGATCGAGCGCGCCTACCAGGTCGCCGAGCGCTGGCACCGCGGCCAGAAGCGCAAGAGCGGCGACCCGTACATCACCCACCCGCTCGCCGTCACCACCATCCTCGCCGAGCTCGGCATGGACCCCGCCACCCTCATGGCCGGCCTGCTGCACGACACCGTCGAGGACACCGAGTACGGCCTGGAGGACCTGCGCCGCGACTTCGGCGACCAGGTCGCCCTGCTCGTCGACGGCGTCACCAAGCTGGACCGCGTCCAGTTCGGCGAGGCGGCCCAGGCCGAGACCGTGCGCAAGATGGTCGTCGCCATGGCCAAGGACCCGCGCGTCCTGGTCATCAAGCTCGCCGACCGCCTGCACAACATGCGCACCATGCGCTACCTCAAGCGGGAGAAGCAGGAGAAGAAGGCCCGCGAGACGCTGGAGATCTACGCCCCGCTGGCGCACCGGCTGGGCATGAACACCATCAAGTGGGAGCTGGAGGACCTCGCCTTCGCGATCCTCTACCCCAAGATGTACGACGAGATCGTCCGCCTCGTCGCCGAGCGCGCGCCCAAGCGCGACGAGTACCTGGCCACCGTCATCGACGAGGTCCAGGCCGACCTGCGTGCCGCCCGCATCAAGGCCACCGTCACCGGCCGGCCCAAGCACTACTACAGCGTCTACCAGAAGATGATCGTGCGGGGCCGCGACTTCGCCGAGATCTACGACCTGGTGGGCATCCGCGTCCTCGTCGACACCGTCCGCGACTGCTACGCGGCACTCGGCACCGTCCACGCCCGCTGGAACCCGGTCCCGGGGCGGTTCAAGGACTACATCGCGATGCCCAAGTTCAACATGTACCAGTCGTTGCACACGACGGTCATAGGGCCCAGCGGCAAGCCGGTCGAACTCCAGATCCGCACGTTCGACATGCACCGCCGCGCCGAGTACGGCATCGCCGCGCACTGGAAGTACAAGCAGGAGGCCGTCGCCGGGGCCTCCAAGATCCGTACGGATGTGCCGCGCACGTCCGGCAAGTCCGGCAAGGACGCGGACGCCATCAACGACATGGCGTGGCTGCGGCAGCTCCTGGACTGGCAGAAGGAGACCGAGGACCCCGGCGAGTTCCTGGAGTCGCTGCGCTTCGACCTCTCGCGCAACGAGGTCTTCGTCTTCACGCCCAAGGGCGACGTCATAGCGCTGCCCGCCGGCGCCACCCCCGTCGACTTCGCCTACGCGGTGCACACCGAGGTCGGCCACCGCACCATAGGCGCGCGGGTCAACGGCCGCCTGGTGCCGCTGGAGTCGACGCTCGACAACGGCGACCTGGTGGAGGTCTTCACCTCCAAGGCGCCCGGCGCCGGCCCGTCCCGCGACTGGCTCGGCTTCGTCAAGTCCCCCCGCGCCCGCAACAAGATCCGCGCCTGGTTCTCCAAGGAGCGCCGGGACGAGGCGATCGAGCAGGGCAAGGACGCCATCGCCCGCGCGATGCGCAAGCAGAACCTGCCCATCCAGCGCATCCTCACCGGCGACTCGCTGGTCACCCTGGCGCACGAGATGCGCTACCCCGACATCTCCTCCCTCTACGCCGCCATCGGCGAGGGCCATGTCGCGGCGCAGGGCGTGGTGCAGAAGCTGGTCCAGGCGCTCGGCGGCGAGGACGCGGCGACCGAGGACATCGAGGAGGCCGCGCCCATCCGCGGCCGCTCCAAGCGGCGGACCACGGCCGACCCCGGCGTGGTCGTCAAGGGCGTCGACGACGTGTGGGTCAAGCTCGCCCGCTGCTGCACCCCGGTGCCCGGCGACCCCATCATCGGCTTCGTCACCCGCGGCAACGGCATCTCGGTGCACCGCGCCGACTGCGTCAACGTCGACTCGCTCTCCCAGCAGCCCGAGCGGATCCTCGACGTGGAGTGGGCGCCCACCCAGTCCTCCGTCTTCCTGGTCGCCATCCAGGTCGAGGCGCTGGACCGGTCCCGCCTGCTGTCGGACGTCACGCGCGTGCTGTCCGACCAGCATGTCAACATCCTCTCCGCCGCGGTGCAGACCTCCCGCGACCGGGTGGCCACCTCCCGCTTCACCTTCGAGATGGGCGACCCCAAGCACCTGGGCCACGTCCTGAAGGCGGTCCGGGGCGTGGAGGGCGTCTACGACGTCTACCGCGTGACGTCGGCGCGCAGGCCGTAGCGGCCCCACGAGCAGCCCACGCGTAAGGGGCTCCGGCAATAGCCGGAGCCCCTTACGCGTATGCGCTCGTGCTGCGCTCGGTCAGCCGCCGAACTCCTCAAGCCCCTTCAGCGCCTGGTCCAGCAGCGCCTTGCGGCCCTCCAGTTCCTGCGCCAGCTTCGCGGCCTTGGCCTCGTTGCCCGCCGCACGCGCCTTCTCGACCTGCTCCTGGAGCTTGTCGACGGCCGCCTGCAGCTGGCCCGTCAGGCCGGCCGCACGCGCCCGCGCCTCGGGGTTGGTACGGCGCCACTCGGCCTCCTCGGCCTCCTGGATCGCGCGCTCCACCGCGTGCATCCGGCCCTCGATGCGCGGCCGCGCGTCACGCGGCACGTGCCCGATGGCCTCCCACCGCTCGTTGACCGAACGGAACGCCGCCCGCGCCGCCTTGAGGTCCGTCACCGGCACCAGCTTCTCGGCCTCGGCGACCAGCTCCTCCTTCAGCGTGAGGTTGGCCTGCTGCTCGGCGTCGCGCTCCGCGAACACCTTGCCGCGGGCCTGGAAGAAGACGTCCTGCGCCCCGCGGAAACGGGCCCACAGCTCGTCCTCCGCCTCGCGCTGGGCGCGCCCGGCCGCCTTCCACTCCGCCATCAGCTCGCGGTACCGCGCGGCCGTCGGGCCCCAGTCGGTGGAGCCGGACAGCGCCTCGGCCTCGGCGACCAGCTTCTCCTTGACCTTGCGGGCGTCCTCGCGCTGCGCGTCCAGGGACGCGAAGTGCGCCTTGCGCCGCTTGGAGAACGCCGAGCGGGCGTGCGAGAAGCGGTGCCACAGCTCGTCGTCGGTCTTCCGGTCCAGCCGCGGCAGGCCCTTCCACGTGTCGACCAGGGCCCGCAGCCGCTCGCCGGCCGACCGCCACTGCTCGCTCGCGGCCAGCTCCTCGGCCTCGGCGACCAGCGCCTCCTTGGCCGTGCGCGCTTCCTCGCTCTGCTTGGCCTTGGCCGCCTTGCGCTCCTCGCGCCGTGCCTCGACGGCCGCCACCAGCTTGTCCAGCCGCTCCCGCAGCGCGTCCAGGTCCCCCACCGCGTGGTGCTCGTCGACCTGGGTGCGCAGGTGGCCGATGGCCACCATGGCGTCCTTGGCCGACAGGTCGGTGGTCCTCACCCGGCGCTCGAGGAGACCGACCTCGACGACGAGGCCCTCGTACTTGCGCTCGAAGTAGGCCAGGGCCTCCTCGGGGGACCCGGCCTGCCACGATCCGACGACCTTCTCGCCGTCGGCGGTGCGCACGTACACAGTCCCCGTCTCGTCGACGCGGCCCCACCGGTCGCTGCTCACAGCGCCTCCTCCACATGATGCCGCGGCCGGTGTGCGGCCCGCTGGCATCGTCCACAGTTGATCCGGGCAGGGCCGCGCCCTGGCCGGTCCGGCGGCTTGATCGTCCGGGTGCTCACCGCCGCCGGATCAGGGCACCCTACACAACGCCAACATAGGCGAACGGCGGCCTTGCTGTCCGTATCCCGCGCGAACGGATTTCCCTGCACGGACCGGCCGCCGGCGGCTACGACCTGGTCACCGTCGCCTTGTCGATGACCACGGTGGCGTTCGGCGCGCCATCGCCGGCACCCGACTGCTCACCGGCGTCCGCGATCTTCTTCAGCACCTTCATGCCGTCCGCGCCGATCGTGCCGAACGGCGTGTAGGTGGGCGGCAGCGGGCTGTCCTGGTAGACGAGGAAGAACTGGCTGCCGCCGGTGCCCGGCTGGCCGGTGTTGGCCATGGCGATCGTGCCCGCCGGGTAGACGTTGCCCTTGAGCCGCTCGTCCTTGAGGTTCTCGTCCGGGATCTTGTAGCCGGGGCCGCCGGTGCCGGTGCCCTTGGGGTCGCCGCACTGGAGCACGAAGATCCCCGCGGTGGTGAGGCGGTGGCACTTGGAGTGGTCGAAGAACCCTTCCTTCGCCAGGAAGTCGAAGGAGTTGACCGTGTGCGGCGCGTTGGCCGCGTCCAGCTTGATGTCGATCGCGCCACAGGTGGTCTTCAGCTCCATCGCGTACGACGCGGACTTGTCCACGGTCATCGCGGGTTCCGACTTCCACTGCTTGTCCGACGGCGAGCCCGGCGCCGGCTTGGCGCACGGGTCCGGGCCCTTGCTCGGCGCGGACGGCGTGGGCAGGCCGTCCGGAGCGGCGTCGGCCGCCTTCTCCTTCTTGTCACCGCCGGTCAGCGCACCCGTGGCGTACGCGGTCGCACCCGCGGCCAGCACCACGGCGACACCCGCGGCGATCACCGCGTTCCGGCGGCGTGCCTTGCGCCGCGCCGCCTCACGGCGCTGCTGCTGCCGCTCGAACTTCTCGCGGGCGAGCTGCCGCCGCCGCTGCTCGTTAGTGACCACCGGGTCGTCTCCTCGTGCCGTGTGCGTGCATGTCATGAGCCGCGAATCGCGCGTGTGCCCGTACCGTATACGGGTTCGCGGCGGCAGGAGTGCCGCCGGTAGGCTCTGCCTGCACGGATCTCCCGAAGCCGGGGGATTCGAAGCCGACCGCCCAGAACCGCCGAAACCGCAGTAATACCGACGCCGAACCTTAAGGACGAACGTGCTCATTGCCGGGTTCCCCGCCGGGGCCTGGGGGACCAATTGCTACCTGGTCGCCCCCGCCGCCGGCGAGGAGTGCGTGATCATCGACCCGGGCCACCAGGCGGCCCCGGGCGTCGAGGAAGCACTGCGCAAGCACCGTCTCAAGCCCGTCGCCGTCGTCCTCACCCACGGCCACCTCGACCACGTCGCCTCGGTCGTGCCGGTGTGCGGGGCCCACGACGTCCCGGCCTGGATCCACCCCGCGGACCGCTACATGATGAGCGACCCGGAGAAGGCCCTCGGCCGCTCCATCGGGCAGCAGCTCATGGGCGAGCTCACGGTGGGGGAGCCGGACGACGTCAAGGAGCTCACCGACGGCAGCAGGCTCGACCTTGCGGGCCTGGAGTTCACCGTCGCGCACGCCCCGGGCCATACCAAGGGGTCGGTGACCTTCAGGCTCCCCGAGACCGCCGCCACTCTTCAAGAACAAGGGTGTCCCTCGGTGTTCTTCTCGGGCGACCTGCTGTTCGCCGGCTCCGTCGGACGCACCGACCTGCCCGGCGGCGACCACGCCGAGATGCTCCAGTCCCTGGCCCGTGTGTGCCTGCCACTGGACGACTCGACCGTGGTGCTGTCCGGCCACGGCCCCCAGACGACCATCGGCCACGAGCGCGCCACCAACCCCTATCTCAGGGAAGTGGCGGCCGGCCACGGAGCCCCGTCGGCTCCACGACGAGGAATGTGACGACTCACGTGAGCACCTTCAAGGCCCCCAAGGGCACCTACGACCTCCTCCCGCCCGACTCGGCGACCTACCTCGCCGTGCGCGACGCGATCTCCGCACCGCTCAAGCGGGCCGGCTACGGCTACGTGGAGACCCCCGGCTTCGAGCAGGTCGAGCTGTTCTCCCGCGGCGTCGGCGAGTCCACCGACATCGTGACCAAGGAGATGTACACCCTCACCACCCGCGGCGGCGACCAGCTCGCCCTGCGCCCCGAGGGCACCGCCTCCGTCCTGCGCGCCGCGCTGGAGGCCAACCTGCACAAGGCCGGCAACCTGCCGGTCAAGCTCTGGTACTCCGGCTCGTACTACCGCTACGAGCGCCCCCAGGCCGGCCGCTACCGCCACTTCTCGCAGGTCGGCGCCGAGGCCATCGGCGCCGAGGACCCGGCCCTCGACGCCGAGCTGATCATCCTGGCCGTCGACGCCTACCGCTCGCTCGGCCTCACGAACTTCCGCCTCCTGCTGAACTCGCTCGGCGACAAGGAGTGCCGCCCCGCCTACCGCGCCGCCCTGCAGGACTTCC
Organism: Streptomyces mashuensis; assembly: GCF_014654785.1. GTDB lineage: Bacteria > Actinomycetota > Actinomycetes > Streptomycetales > Streptomycetaceae > Streptomyces > Streptomyces mashuensis. Next base: position 198,645 of record NZ_BNBD01000003.1, on the reverse strand, counting down.
TGCGTGGCCTGGACCTGGACGAGGACACCCGCCGCCGCATCGAGATCAACCCGCTGCGCGTCCTCGATGACAAGCGCGAGGCCGTGCAGAAGCAGCTCACCGGCGCCCCCATGCTCCGCGACCACCTGTGCGAGGCGTGCAAGGAGTACCACGAGCAGGTCCGCGAGCTGCTGACCGCCGCCGGCGTCGCCTTCGAGGACGACCCCAAGCTGGTCCGCGGCCTGGACTACTACACCCGCACGACCTTCGAGTTCGTCCACGACGGCCTCGGCTCGCAGTCGGCGGTCGGCGGCGGCGGCCGCTACGACGGCCTCTCCGAGATGATCGGCGGCCCCGCGCTGCCGTCCGTCGGCTGGGCGCTCGGTGTCGACCGCACGGTGCTGGCCCTCCGGGCCGAGGGCATCGAGCTGGAACTGCCCGCCCCCACCCAGGTCTTCGCCGTCCCGCTGGGCGAGGAGGCCCGCCGGGTCCTGTTCGGCGTCGTCACGCAGCTGCGCCGGGAGGGCGTCGCCACCGACTTCGCCTTCGGCGGCAAGGGCCTGAAGAACGCCATGAAGTCGGCCAACCGCTCCGGCGCCCGCTGGGCGCTGGTGGCCGGCGAGCGCGATCTGGCCGACGGTGTCGTGCAGTTGAAGGACCTGGAGAGCGGCGAGCAGCGCGCCGTCGCCCTCGACGCGGTGGCCGCCACCGTGGCGGGTGAAGTCCGTTCGGCCCGGGGCTGACGCGAAGGCGGTTGGTGCAGAATGGGGCGACGGCCTACTGATGGGATCGACGGCGCTATGACCATTTCGGCACTCGACCGCTCCGACACCGACGACGCGGAGCGCGACGGTCCCGCCACCGGCTCGGTGGGGGGCGGTCGCGCGTTCGCGCTGCTGCTGGTGATCACCGGCGCGATGGGCCTGCTGGCCTCCTGGGTCATCACGCTGGACAAGTTCAAGCTGCTGGAGGACCCGAACTTCACCCCGGGCTGCAGCCTGAACCCCATCGTCTCCTGCGGCAACATCATGCAGAGCAAGCAGGCCGCGGCGTTCGGGTTCCCCAACCCGATGCTCGGCCTGGTCGCCTACGGCATGATCATCGCCATCGGCCTGGCCATGCTGTCGGGCAGCCGCTTCCCGCGCTGGTACTGGCTCGGCATGGAGGCCGGCTGCCTCTTCGGCGTCGGCTTCGTCACCTGGCTCCAGTACGAGTCGCTGTACGTCATCGGCTCGCTGTGCCTGTGGTGCTGCCTGGCCTGGGTCGCCACCATCGTCATGTTCTGGTACGTGACGCTGAACAACCTCCGCCACGGCTTCATCCCCGCCCCCGAGGGCCTCAAGCGGGGCCTGCTGGAGTTCCACTGGGTGGTGCCGGTGCTGTGGATCGGCGTGATCGGCATGCTGATCCTCACCCGCTGGTGGTGGTTCTGGACCGGCGGGACGGCCTGATTGTCAGTGCGGTGACTTAGGGTTCCTCACGTGGAGCCCGACCTGTTCACCGCAGCCGCCGAGGACCGCCAGGAGAAGGACCCGGCGGCCACGCCCCTGGCCGTGCGCATGCGCCCGCGCAGCCTGGACGAGGTCGTCGGCCAGGCCCACCTGCTGAAGCCCGGCTCCCCGCTGCGCCGCCTCGTCGGCGAGGGCGCCGGCGGCCCGGCCGGGGCCTCCTCCGTGATCCTCTGGGGCCCGCCCGGCACGGGCAAGACGACGCTCGCCTACGTCGTCAGCCAGGCCACCAACAAGCGCTTCGTCGAGCTCTCGGCGATCACCGCCGGGGTCAAGGAGGTCCGGGCCGTCATCGACGGCGCCCGCCGCGCCGCCGGCGGGTACGGCAAGGAGACCGTCCTCTTCCTCGACGAGATCCACCGCTTCAGCAAGGCCCAGCAGGACTCCCTGCTGCCCGCCGTGGAGAACCGCTGGGTCACGCTGATCGCGGCCACCACGGAGAACCCCTACTTCTCGGTCATCTCCCCGCTGCTCTCCCGCTCCCTGCTGCTCACGCTCCAGGCCCTCACCGACGACGACCTGCGCGGCCTGGTCCGCCGGGCCCTCACCGACGAGCGCGGCCTGGCCGGCACGGTCACCCTCGCCGAGGACGCGGAGGCGCACCTGCTGCGCATCGCCGGCGGCGACGCCCGGCGCGTGCTCACCGCCCTGGAGGCCGGCGCGGGCTCGGCCCTCGCCAAGGGCGAGCAGGAGATCACCCTGGAGACGCTGGAGGCGGCGGTCGACCGCGCGGCCGTGCGCTACGACCGCGCCGGCGACCAGCACTACGACGTGGCCAGCGCGCTGATCAAGTCCATCCGCGGCTCGGACGTCGACGCCACGCTGCACTACCTGGCCCGGATGATCGAGGCGGGCGAGGACCCGCGGTTCATCGCCCGCCGCCTGATGATCTCGGCGAGCGAGGACGTGGGCCTGGCCGACCCCACGGCCCTCCAGACCGCGGTCGCCGGTGCGCAGGCCGTGGCGCTGATCGGCTTCCCCGAGGCGCGCATCATCCTGAGCCAGGTGGCGATCGCGCTGGCGCTGGCCCCCAAGTCGAACGCGGCGTACCTCGCGATCGACGCGGCCCTGGCCGACGTCCGCGCCGGCCACGCGGGAGCGGTCCCCCCGCACCTGCGCGACAGCCACTACCGCGGCGCGGGCAAGCTGGGCCACGGCGAGGGCTACGTCTACCCGCACGACGTACCGGGCGGCATCGCGGCCCAGCAGTACGCACCGGACGAGGTGCACGGCAAGCGGTACTACGAGCCGACGCGGTACGGGTCGGAGGCGCGGTACGCGGACGTGGTCGAACGGGTCCGTGCGCGGCTGCGGGGGGATTGAGGACCGGGACTACTCCATCGCCGCCTCGAAGAGGCGGTGCATCTCGCGGCGCAGGCCGTGCACGTCGCGCACCGGGCGCGGGAACTCGAAGCGCGCGTCGAAGCAGTCCCCGCCCCCCACTGCGAAGCGGACCCGCAGACCGAAGCGGTCGAGTGCGACCGGCACCACGGACTCGTACGGCCCCCTCTCCGCACCGAGAAGAGAGGACAGCCGCCGCACCTGATCCCCGTGCCCCGCACACAGGTGCTGGAGCAGTTCCCCCTCGTGCGCCCCCAGGGGATCCGGTTCCGCGCGGGCGAAGTCCTCGACGTCGACCCCGTCCGCGCCCCACAGGTCCTCGATCCGTACCTCGCCGACCTCCAGGCGCAGCAGCATACGGCCCGGCTCGGCGACGCCCGGTACGCTCGTCAGCCAGCCGCCCAGCAGGGCGCGGCCCCGGATGCGGCCGCCGGGCAGGGCGACGGGGGCGACGTCGACCAGTTCCAGTACGGCGGACAGCTCGTCGTCCTGGGCGTGGGTGGCGGCCCGTACCGCGGCGGCGTCGGCGGGGAGGACGAGGTACACCTCGCCGTCGCGGCCGACCGTGCGGGCCTGGGGTGTGAGGCGTTCGGCCAGGCTGTCGGGGGTGGCCGGGGAGTGCCCGGGAATCAGCAGTGCTCCGGAGCATGTACCCTGTACGAGAGTTCGTGTGCGCTCGGCTGCTGACGGCATCCGTGCGATTTCAAGTCCGCTGGGACGCGGCTGACCACGATCTGATCGGACCTCCGTCACGTCGACGCCTTCGTGAGCGTCGGATTCCCTCGTGGATCCTTTCGTGCTGTCCGTGATGTGACTGGTGTTCCCCGGACGAGACATGCGATCTCCTTGAGTAAGGTAAGCCTAACCTAACTTACATCCGGAGGTCTGGAGAACGTGCCTAACCAGTCGCGTCCCAAGGTCAAGAAGTCTCGTGCGCTCGGCATTGCGCTGACGCCCAAGGCCGTCAAGTACTTCGAGGCCCGCCCCTACCCGCCGGGCGAGCACGGCCGTGGCCGCAAGCAGAACTCGGACTACAAGGTCCGTCTGCTCGAGAAGCAGCGTCTGCGCGCCCAGTACGACATCAGCGAGAAGCAGATGGCGCGCGCCTACGACCGCGCCAAGAAGGCCCCGGGCAAGACCGGTGAGGCCCTGGTGGTCGAGCTCGAGCGCCGCCTCGACGCCCTCGTCCTGCGCGCCGGCCTGGCCCGCACCATCTACCAGGCCCGCCAGATGGTCGTCCACGGCCACATCGAGGTCAACGGCAAGAAGGTCGACAAGCCGTCCTTCCGCGTCCGTCCCGACGACGTCGTGATGGTCCGCGAGCGCAGCCGCGCCAAGCACCCCTTCCAGGTCGCCCGCGAGGGTGGCTACGCGGGTGAGGGCGAGACCCCGCGCTACCTGCAGGTCAACCTGCAGGCGCTGGCCTTCCGCCTGGACCGGGAGCCCAACCGCAAGGAGATCCCGGTGATCTGCGACGAGCAGCTCGTCGTCGAGTACTACGCCCGCTGACCCGGGCGCGGACTCCTTCCGCACCAGCCCGTCGTCTCACCCGGCCCTCGTGGCCGGGGAGCCGGCGGGCTCGCGCGTTTTCGCGGCCCCACGCGAATGCGAAGGGCGAACGGGAATGCGGTACGGGCGGACGGGCCCGGCGCGATAAGGTCGGTATCCGACGTTCAGTGCAATGACCAGCGACGATCAGCAGGGAGCGGTGCAGCGTGTCCGGTGGAGAGGTGGCCGGGATCCTCGTGGCCGTCTTCTGGGCGATCCTCGTGTCGTTCCTGGCCCTGGCCCTGGTCCGGCTGGCGCAGACCCTGCGGGCCGCCACCCGGCTGGTCACCGAGATCAGTGAGCAGGCCGTGCCGCTCCTGACCGACGCCACCGCCGCCCTCCGTTCCGCCAACGCCCAGCTCGCCCGCGTCGACTCGATCACCGCGGACGTCCAGGAGGTGACGGCGAACGCCTCGGCGCTCTCCTCGACCGTCTCGTCCGCGTTCGGCGGACCGCTGGTCAAGGTCGCCGCCTTCGGCTACGGCGTCCGGCGCGCCATGGGCCGCCGGGCCGAGCCGCCGTCCGGCTCCGGCACCGTGTTCGTCGGCCGTACCGCCGGGGACGGCCTGCCGTCGTCCCGGCGCCGCAGCACCCGTGGGAAGGGCTGATCCCCGACATGTTCCGCCGCACGTTCTGGTTCACCACCGGCGTCGCCGCCGGTGTGTGGGCCACCACCAAGGTCAACCGCAAGCTCGCCAAGCTCACCCCGGAGAGCCTGGCCCTGCAGGCGGCCGACCGCGCGGTCCTCGCCGGCCGCAAGGTCAAGCTCTTCGCCCTCGACGTGCGCGACGGCATGGCGCACCGCGAGGCCGCGCTGCGGGACGCGCTCGGCCTGGCCGCGGCCCCCGGGCCCGAGGACGGCCACCGGGCCCTGCCCGCCCAGCGCCACCTCGTCGCGCTCGAACCGCAGCACCCCACCCACCACTCGTACACCCGGAAAGAGGACCACTGATGGAGTCGGCTGAAATCCGCCGCCGCTGGCTGCGCTTCTTCGAGGAGCGCGGGCACACCGTGGTGCCGTCGGCCTCGCTCATCGCGGACGACCCGACGCTGCTGCTGGTCAACGCGGGCATGGTCCCCTTCAAGCCCTACTTCCTGGGTGAGGTCAAGCCCTCCTTCTCGCGCGCCACCAGCGTGCAGAAGTGCGTCCGCACGCCGGACATCGAGGAGGTCGGCAAGACCACCCGGCACGGCACGTTCTTCCAGATGTGCGGCAACTTCTCCTTCGGGGACTACTTCAAGGAAGGCGCGATCAAGTACGCCTGGGAGCTGCTGACCACTCCCGTGGCGGACGGCGGCTACGGGCTGGACCCCGAGCGCCTCTGGATCACCGTCTACCTCGACGACGACGAGGCCGAGCGCATCTGGCGCGACGTGATCGGCGTGCCCGCCCAGCGCATCCAGCGCCTGGGCAAGAAGGAGAACTTCTGGTCCATGGGCGTGCCCGGCCCGTGCGGCCCGTGCTCCGAGATCAACTACGACCGGGGCCCGGAGTTCGGCGTCGAGGGCGGCCCGGCCGTCAACGACGAGCGCTACGTGGAGATCTGGAACCTGGTCTTCATGCAGTACGAGCGCGGCGCCGGCGAGGGCAAGGAGGACTTCCCGATCCTCGGCGACCTGCCCGCCCAGAACATCGACACCGGCCTCGGCCTCGAGCGCCTGGCGATGATCCTGCAGGGCGTGCAGAACATGTACGAGACCGACACCCTGCGCGTCGTCATCGACAAGGCCACCGAGCTCACCGGCGTGCGCTACGGCGACAAGAAGGACACCGACGTGTCCCTCCGCGTGGTCGCCGACCACCTGCGCACCTCCACCATGCTCATCGGCGACGGCGTCACCCCCGGCAATGAGGGCCGCGGCTACGTCCTGCGCCGCATCATGCGCCGCGCCATCCGCAACATGCGCATGCTCGGCGCCACCGGCCCGGTCGTCGCCGAGCTGCTCGACGTCGTCATCCGCACGATGGGCCAGCAGTACCCCGAGCTCATCACCGACCGGAAGCGCATCGAGACCGTCGCGCTCGCCGAGGAGGCCGCCTTCCTCAAGACCCTCAAGGCGGGCACCAACATCCTCGACACGGCCGTCACCGAGACCAAGTCCGCCGGCGGCAATGTGCTCCCCGGCGACAAGGCGTTCCTGCTCCACGACACCTGGGGCTTCCCGATCGACCTCACCCTGGAGATGGCCGCCGAGCAGGGGCTGTCCGTGGACGAGGACGGCTTCCGCCGCCTGATGAAGGAGCAGCGGGAGCGCGCCAAGGCCGACGCCAAGGCCAAGAAGACCGGCCACGCCGACCTGTCCGCCTACCGCGAGGTGGCCGACACCGCCGGCGCCACCGACTTCACCGGCTACACCCTCACCGAGGGCGAGTCCACCGTCGTCGGCCTGCTCGTCGACGGCGTGCCCTCGCCCGCCGCCTCCGAGGGCGACGAGGTCGAGGTCGTCCTCGACCGCACCCCCTTCTACGCCGAGGGCGGCGGCCAGCTCGCCGACACCGGCCGCATCCGGCTGGACAACGGCGCCGTGGTCGAGGTCCGCGACGTGCAGAAGCCCGTCCCGGGCGTCCACGTCCACAAGGGCGTCGTCCAGGTCGGTGAGGTCACCGTGGGCTCCTCCGCCCACGCCGCCATCGACGTCAAGCGCCGCCGGGCCATCGCCCGCGCCCACAGCGCCACCCACCTCACCCACCAGGCGCTGCGCGACGCCCTGGGCCCGACGGCCGCCCAGGCCGGCTCGGAGAACTCCCCGGGCCGCTTCCGCTTCGACTTCGGCTCGCCGACCGCCGTGCCGTCCTCGGTCCTCACCGACGTCGAGCAGCGCATCAACGAGGTCCTCTCCCACGAACTCGACGTGCACGCCGAGGTCATGAGCCTGGAGGACGCCAAGAAGCAGGGCGCCATCGCCGAGTTCGGCGAGAAGTACGGCGAGCGGGTCCGCGTGGTCACCATCGGCGACTTCTCCAAGGAGCTGTGCGGCGGCACGCACGTGCACAACACCGCTCAGCTGGGCCTGGTGAAGCTGCTCGGCGAGTCCTCCATCGGCTCCGGCGTGCGCCGCGTCGAGGCCCTCGTCGGCGCCGACGCGTACAACTTCCTGGCCAAGGAGCACACGGTCGTCGCCCAGCTCACCGAGCTGGTCAAGGGCCGCCCGGAGGAGCTGCCGGAGAAGATCTCCGGGATGCTGGCCAAGCTCAAGGACGCCGAGAAGGAGATCGAGCGCTTCCGCGCCGAGAAGGTCCTCGCCGCCGCCGGCGGCCTGGCCTCCTCCGCCAAGGACGTGCACGGCACCGCCCTGGTGGTCGACCGGGTGCCGGACGGCACCAACGCCGACGACCTGCGCAAGCTCGTCCTCGACGTGCGGGGCCGCATCACCGGCGGCCGCCCGGCCGTCGTCGCCCTGTTCACCGTCGCCAACGGCCGCCCGCTGACCGTCATCGCCACCAACGACGCCGCCCGCGAGCGCGGCCTCAAGGCCGGCGACCTGGTCCGGACGGCCGCCAAGACCCTCGGCGGCGGCGGTGGCGGCAAGCCCGACCTCGCGCAGGGCGGCGGCCAGAACCCCGAGGCCGTCGACGAGGCCATGGCCGCCGTCGAGCGCCTCGTGGCGGAAGCGGCCTGACCGTGCGACGCGGCAGGCGCATCGCCCTGGACATCGGGGACGCCCGGATCGGGGTCGCCACGTGCGACCCCGACGGGCTCCTCGCCACCCCGGTCGAGACCGTGCCCGGGCGTGACATCCCCGCCGCGCACAAGCGGCTGGTGGCCGTCGTCGCGGAGTACGAGCCCATCGAGGTCGTCGTCGGCCTGCCCCGCTCGCTGAGCGGGCGGGAGGGGCCGGCGGCCACCAAGGTGCGTACCTTCGCCAGGGAACTGGCCCGGCGCGTCGCGCCGGTGCCGGTCCGGCTCGTCGACGAGCGGATGACGACGGTCACGGCCGCGCAGGGGCTGCGGGCCTCCGGCGTGAACAGCAGGAAGGGCCGCTCGGTGGTCGACCAGGCCGCCGCCGTGGTCATCCTGCAGAGCGCGCTGGAGACGGAGAAGACCTCCGGACGGCCCCCCGGCGAGGCCGTGGAAGTGGTCATCTGATCGCAATACGGTAACGTTCCGCGCGACATGGCAGCTGTTCGAATGTCTTCCGGGCAGGACCAGGCATCGGACTCGCGCTCCTGAAGCGCCCAAGGCTGCCGCTGTTGCGGCACTAGGGGATAGATGACTGAGTACGGCCGGGGTTCCGGCTCCCAACCGTGGCATCCGGAGGACCCGCTGTACGGGGACCCGGGATACGGAGGGCAGCGGTACGCGCCGCAGCAGCAGCCGCAGCAGTCCCAGCCCTCCTACGGCGGACAGCAGCCGCAGGGCGGGCAGCCCTACGGCTGGGACCAGCAGGGCCAGGCGGCGCCGTACGCGGGTGACGGCACCGCCCACCAGGACCCCTATGCCGCTCAGCACCACACCGGTCAGCACCACGTCGGTCAGCACGACACGGGTCAGCACCATGTCGGTCAGCACGACACGGGTCAGCACCATGTCGGTCAGCACGACACGGGTCAGCACCACGTCGGGCAGCACTCCACCGGGCAGCACTCCACCGGAACGTACGCCGTCCCGCAGGCCGGCGACCCCTCCGACCCGTACGGAACCGGCCAGTACGCCGCCCCCCAGCAGCGCCAGGGCGAGCACGAGCAGCTCGGGGCCCGGGAGTGGCACCAGGAGGAGCCGGACGCCGGCAAGCTCGCCCTGTTCGACGACCGCCCGGACGACCGTGCCGTCCCCGGCGACCCCGCCGGGGACGAGCCGGCGGCCGCCGAGGAGGGCGGCCGCGGCCGTGAGCGGCGTGGCAAGGGCAAGACCAAGAAGAACAAGCGCCGCAGCGGCACGGCCTGCCTGCTGGTCGCCGTCGTGCTCGTCGGCGCCGTGGGCGGCGGTGGCTACCTCGCCTACGACTACTGGCAGACGCACTTCGGCGCCGCCCCGGACTACGAGGGCGAGGGCACCGGGCAGGTGCAGGTCGAGATCCCCAAGGGCGCCTCGCTCACCGAGATGGGCCAGGTGCTGTTCAAGGCCGGGGTCGTCAAGAGCGTCGGCGCCTTCACCGAGGCGGCGGCCAAGAAGTCCATCCAGCCCGGCACGTACACGCTCCGCAAGGAGATGTCCGGCCAGGCCGCCGTGGCGCTGATGACGGACGCCAAGAACTTCCTCACCCTGCGCGAGGGCATCCGGGCCTCCGAGGTCTACTCGGCCATCGACAAGAAGCTCGGCCTGACCGAGGGCACCACCAAGGGCGTGGCCAAGAGCCAGGCGAAGAACCTGGGCCTGCCCGACTGGGCCGGCAGCGACCCGAACGTCAAGGACCCGCTGGAGGGCTTCCTCTTCCCCTCGCAGTACAGCGCGGGCAAGGGCACGAAGCCGGAGGACATCCTGCGGCAGATGGTGGCCCGCGCCAAGCAGAACTACGAGCAGCAGGACGTGGCCGGAAAGGCGCAGGCGCTGGGGCTGAAGTCGCCGCTCCAGGTCGTCACCGTCGCCAGCCTCGTGCAGGTCGAGGGCAAGTACAAGCACGACTTCGACAAGATCTCCCGGGTCGTCTACAACCGGCTCAAGCCGGACAACAAGGAGACCTACGGCCTCCTCGACTTCGACTCCACGGTCAACTACGCGCGCAACCAGAGCACCCTGGACACCGGCGCGGTGCGTGACCTGCGGCAGTTCAACGACCCGTACAACACCTACAAGATCAAGGGCCTGCCGCCCGGCCCCATCAGCAACCCGGGCACGGAAGCCCTGAAGTCGGCGCTCCAGCCGGCCGACGGTCCCTGGTACTACTTCGTCTCGATCAACGAGAACGAGACGCTGTTCGCCGTGACCAACGCGGAGCACAACCGGAACCGGCAGCGCTACGAGCAGGAGAACAAGAAGAAGGCCGGCAGCTCATGAGCCCCACGCGTCACCGGGCGGCCGTGCTCGGCTCGCCCGTCGCGCACTCCCTCTCCCCGGACCTGCACCGGGCCGCGTACGCCGCCCTGGGCCTGGGGGAGTGGACGTACGACCGGTTCGAGGTCGACGAGGCGGCCCTGCCCGCCTTCCTCGACGGGCTCGGCCCGGAGTGGGCCGGGCTCTCCCTGACCATGCCGCTCAAGCGGGCCGTCATCCCGCTGCTCGACGGAGTCAGTGACACGGCCGCCGCCGTGGAGGCCGTCAACACGGTGCTGTTCACCGACGACGGCCGCCGCCTCGGTGACAACACCGACATCCCCGGCCTCGTGGCCGCGCTGCGCGAGCGCGGCGTGGAGTCGGCCGGCTCCGCCGCCGTCCTGGGCGCCGGCGCCACCGCCTCCTCCGCACTGGCCGCGCTCGGCCGCCTGGGCGCCGAGGACGTCACCGTCTACGTGCGCAGCGCCGCCCGCGCCGCCGAGATGCGGCAGTGGGGCGAACGGCTCGGCGTCCCCGTCCGCACCGAGGACTGGGCGCGGGCCGGCGAGGCCCTCGCCGCGCCCCTGGTGATCGCCACCACCCCCGCCGGTGCCACCGACGCCCTGACCGGTGCGGTGCCCGGCCGCCCCGGCACGCTCTTCGACGTCCTCTACGAGCCCTGGCCCACCCCGCTGGCCGCCGCCTGGGCCGCCCGCGGCGGCACCCTCCTGGGCGGCCTCGACCTGCTGGTCCACCAGGCGGTGCTCCAGGTGGAGCTGATGACCGGCCGGCGCCCGGCCCCGCTGGCCGCGATGCGCACGGCGGGCGAGGCGGCGCTGGCGGCCCGCGGCCACTGAGACGACGGGGTCCACACCGTGGACGCCGGGCCGGACGAGCGCCGCGGACGTGGGAGGATCGAGGCAGCATTTCGCATGCCGAAGCACTGAGGAGCACCGTTGAGCAGGTTGCGCTGGCTGACCGCGGGGGAGTCGCACGGCCCCGCACTCGTCGCGACGCTGGAGGGACTTCCCGCCGGCGTTCCGGTCACCACCGACATGGTGGCCGACCACCTCGCGCGGCGGCGGCTGGGCTATGGTCGCGGCGCCCGCATGAAGTTCGAGCGCGACGAGGTCACCTTCCTCGGCGGCGTGCGGCACGGCCTCTCCCTCGGCTCCCCGGTCGCGGTCATGGTGGGCAACACCGAGTGGCCCAAGTGGGAGCAGGTCATGGCGGCCGACCCGGTCGACCCGGCGGAACTCGCCGAGCTGGCCCGCAACGCCCCGCTGACCCGCCCCCGGCCCGGCCACGCCGACCTGGCCGGCATGCAGAAGTACGGTTTCGACGAGGCCCGGCCGGTGCTGGAGCGCGCCTCCGCGCGTGAGACCGCCGCCCGCGTGGCCCTCGGTGCCGTCGCCCGGTCCTTCCTCAAGGAGGCCGCCGGCATCGAGATCGTCTCGCACGTCGTCGAGCTGGCCTCCGCCAAGGCTCCCTACGGCGTGTACCCCACCCCCGCCGACGTCGAGAAGCTCGACGCCGACCCGGTGCGCTGCCTCGACGAGGCCGCGAGCGCGGCGATGGTCGCCGAGATCGACCAGGCCCACAAGGACGGCGACACCCTCGGCGGTGTCGTCGAGGTGCTGGCCTACGGCGTGCCCGTCGGCCTCGGCTCGCACGTCCACTGGGACCGCCGTCTGGACGCCCGCCTGGCCGCCGCGCTGATGGGCATTCAGGCGATCAAGGGCGTCGAGGTCGGCGACGGCTTCGAGCTGGCCCGGGTGCCCGGCTCCCAGGCGCACGACGAGATCGTCCCCACCGAGGACGGCATCCGCCGCTCCTCCGGCCGCTCCGGCGGCACCGAGGGCGGCCTGACCACCGGTGAGCTGCTGCGCGTCCGCGCCGCCATGAAGCCCATCGCCACCGTCCCGCGCGCCCTGCGCACCGTGGACGTCACCACCGGCGAGCCGGCCCAGGCGCACCACCAGCGCTCCGACGTGTGCGCCGTGCCCGCCGCGGGCATCGTGGCCGAGGCCATGGTCGCGCTGGTGCTGGCCGACGCCGTGGTGGAGAAGTTCGGCGGCGACAGCGTCGCCGAGACCCGCCGCAACGTCCGCGGCTACCTCGAGAACCTGGCGATCCGGTGACACCGCCGCTCGCCGTCCTGGTCGGCCCGCCCGGAGCGGGCAAGTCGACGGTCGGTGCCCTGCTCGCCCAGCGGCTGGGCACCGGCTACCGCGACACCGACGCCGACATCGAGCGCACCGCCGGCAAGCCCATCCCCGAGATCTTCCTCGACGAGGGCGAGCCGCACTTCCGCGAGCTGGAGCGGCAGGCCGTGCGGGCCGCCGTGGCCGGGCACCCCGGGGTGCTCGCCCTCGGCGGCGGCGCCGTCATGGACGCCGGCACCCGGGCCCTCCTGAAGGGCCTGCCCGTCGTCTTCCTCGACGTCGACCTGGCCGACGCCGTCCACCGGGTGGGCCTGGACGCCCCGCGGCCGCTGCTGGCCGTCAACCCGCGCAAGCGCTGGCGGGAGCTGATGGAGCAGCGCCGCCCGCTGTACACCGAGGTGGCCACGGCCGTCGTGGCCACCGCCGGCCGCACCCCGGCCGAGGTCGCCGACGCCGTGATGGCGGCGCTGCGGCTGGCCCCGGCCGCCACCCCCGACGCCACCGACACCCCGCAGTGAGGAACGCATGACCGACGCCATCACCCGCATCCCGGTCGCCGGCAGCGCGGGCACCGACCCGTACGAGGTGCTGATCGGCCGCAGGATGCTCGGTGAGCTGGGCGCCCTCGTCGGCCCGGAGGCCAAGCGGGTCGCCGTGCTGTACCCCGAGGCGCTCGCGCCCACCGGCGAGGTGTTCCGGGAGGACCTGGCGCAGCAGGGCTACGAGGCCATCGGCATCCAGCTGCCCAACGCCGAGGAGGCCAAGACCGCGGAGGTCGCCGCCTACTGCTGGAAGGCGCTGGGCCAGTCGAAGTTCACCCGCACCGACGTGATCGTCGGCGTGGGCGGCGGCGCCACCACCGACCTGGCGGGCTTCGTCGCGGCCACCTGGCTGCGCGGGGTGCGCTGGATCGCGGTGCCCACCACCGTGCTGGGCATGGTCGACGCCGCCGTCGGCGGCAAGACCGGCATCAACACGGCCGAGGGCAAGAACCTGGTGGGTGCCTTCCACCCGCCGGCCGGGGTGCTGTGCGACCTGGCGGCGCTGGAGTCGCTGCCGGTGAACGACTATGTGAGCGGGCTCGCCGAGGTCATCAAGGCCGGTTTCATCGCCGACCCGGTGATCCTCGACCTGATCGAGTCCGACCCGGAGGGGGCCCGCACGCCGCAGGGCCCGCACACGTCCGAGCTGATCGAGCGGGCGATCCGGGTCAAGGCCGAGGTGGTCTCCTCCGACCTCAAGGAGTCGGGCCTGCGGGAGATCCTCAACTACGGCCACACCCTGGCCCACGCCATCGAGAAGAACGAGCGGTACAACTGGCGGCACGGCGCGGCCGTCTCCGTCGGCATGGTCTTCGCCGCCGAGCTGGGGCGTATCGCCGGCCGCCTGGACGACGCCACCGCCGACCGGCACCGGGCGGTCCTGGAGTCGGTGGGCCTGCCGGTGACCTACCGGGGCGACCAGTGGCCGCGGCTGCTGGAGACGATGAAGGTCGACAAGAAGTCGCGCGGCGACCGGCTGCGCTTCATCGTCCTCGACGGCCTGGCGCGGCCCGCCGTGCTGGAGAGCCCGGACCCGGCGATGCTGCTGGCCGCCCACGCCGAGATCGCGGCATGAGCGGCGTGAGCGGTGTGAGCCCGCGCAGGGTGCTGGTCCTCAACGGGCCCAACCTGGGCCGTCTCGGCTCCCGGGAACCGGACGTGTACGGCTCGACGTCCTACAAGGGCCTGGTCGAGGAGTGCACCCGGCTCGGTGCCGAGCTGGGTTTCGCGGTGGAGGTCCGGGAGACCAACGACGAGGGCGAGCTGGTGCGCTGGCTGCACGAGGCCGCCGACGGCTCGCTGCCCGTCGTGATCAACCCCGGCGCGTTCACCCACTACTCGTACGCGATGCGGGACGCGGCGGCGCAGCGCACGGCGCCGCTGATCGAGGTGCACATCTCGAACCCGTACGCGCGCGAGGAGTTCCGGCACACCTCGGTGATCGCGGCCGTGGCCAGCGGCACGGTGGCCGGCTTCGGCATCGGCTCCTACCGGCTGGCGCTGCGCGCGCTGGCGGAGGAACTCCGGGGCTGAGCCGGGCGTTGGGCGGGCGGGCGGCTCGGGGTACGCTCCCTGGCCGCGCCGCCGTGTGCCGGGTCCGGTCCCGCCGTGGCGCGCCTCGCAGAAACCGCCGTACGAGACGGAGCGTGCCACAGGATGCAGCACCCCGTGGGACCGCCGGTGCCCCCGCCACCCCACCCCCCGATGCCGGCCGTACCCCCGCCCGACCCCAGCACCGCCGCGGTGGCGGTGCTGCTCATCGGTCCGGCCGGGGCGGGGAAGACCACCGTCGCCCGGTACTGGGCCGACACCCGCCGGGTCCCCACCGCCCACGTCAGCCTGGACGACGTCCGCGAGTGGGTGCGGTCGGGCTTCGCCAATCCGCAGTCCGGCTGGGACGAGCGGTCCGAGGCGCAGTACCGGCTGGCCCGCCGCACCTGCGGCTTCGCCGCCCGGAACTTCCTGGCCAACGGCATCTCCTGCATCATCGACGACGCCGTGTTCCCCGACCGGCCCGTGGTGGGCCTGGGCGGCTGGAAGCGGCACGTGGGCCCCGGTCTGCTGCCGGTGGTGCTGCTGCCGGGCCTGGAGGTGGTCCTGGAGCGCAACGCGGAGCGCACGGGCAACCGCCGGCTCGGTGACGAGGAGGTGGCCCGCATCCACGGCCGGATGGCCGGCTGGTACGGCTCCGGGCTGCCGATCATCGACAATTCGCAGCAGGACGTCGCCACCACGGCCCGGCTGCTGGACGAGGCGGTCGCCCGCTCCCTCACCGCGGTGCCGGCGCGCTAGACCCCGGCCGGTCCGCCGGTCGGCTCCCTGGGCAGGCCGGAACGGACCGCCGAACGTACGCTCGGAACCATGACCGAGGTGTACGCGGCACGGCGTTCCCTCCTCCGTGAGCGGTGCGCGGCGGCCGGCAGTGACGCCGCCCTGGTCTCCGGTGGCGCGAATGTCCGCTATCTGTCGGGCGGCGCCCCGGCCGGGGCCGTGCTGCTGCTCGGCCCGCGGCAGGACCTGCTGGTCTGCCCGACCGACCCGGCGGCCGACGTCACCGGCACCAGCCGGCCCGCCGACGACCTGCCGTTGCTGGTGCTGCCCTCGCCCGAGGGCGACCCGGCGGTGGCGGGCGCCGAACGGGCCGCGGAGGCCGGGGCCCGGGCCCTGGCCGTGGAGGAGCACCACCTGACGGTGGCCCGGCACCGGGCCCTCGGCTCGGTGGCGCCCCGGCTGCGCCTGGACGACCTGGGGCCGGCCGTGGAGCAGCAGCGGGTCGTCAAGGACGACGAGGAGATCTCCTGTCTGCGCATCGCGGCGGAGATCGCCGACCAGGCGCTGGGGGAGCTGCTGGAGTCGATCCTGGTGGGGCGGACCGAGCGGCATCTGGCGCTGGAGCTGGAGCGGCGGCTGATCGACCACGGCGCCGACGCGCCGGCCTTCGCCACGTCCGTGGGCGCGGGGCCGCACTCGGGCCGGTCCGGGCACGTGCCCACCGACCGGCGGGTGGAGGAGGGCGACTTCCTGAGCGTCTGCCTCGGCGCCTGCTACCGGGGCTACCGCAGCGAGATCGCCCGGACGTTCGTGATCGGCAGTTCGCCCGCCGACTGGCAGATCGAGCTGTACGAGCTGGTGTTCGCGGCCCAGCGCGCCGGCCGGGAGGCGCTGCTGCCCGGCGCGGCCTGCCGGGACGTGGACCGGGCGGCACGGGTGGTACTGGAGTCGGCGGGCCACGGCGAGCGGCTGGGCCCGGTGACGGGCCACGGCGTGGGGCTCGAAAACGACGAGGACCCTCGGCTGGCGCCGTCGGCCATGGGTAAACTGGACGCTTGCGTGCCGGTCACCGTAGATCCGGGGGTCCACCTCCCGGGGCGGGGCGGCGTCCGGATCGATGACACGCTCGTCGTCCGCCCCGAGGCGGACGGCGGACCCGAGCTACTCACCATCACGACCAAAGAGCTGCTCGCCCTCTAGCGGGGCGCACCGCACTTTCTGGTTCCACCAGTCCAGGAGATTCCGCAACCGTGGCATCCACGAACGACCTCAAGAACGGCATGGTGCTCAAGCTCGAAGGCGGCCAGCTCTGGTCCGTCGTCGAGTTCCAGCACGTCAAGCCCGGCAAGGGCC
This sequence comes from Streptomyces mashuensis, assembly GCF_014654785.1. Taxonomy (GTDB): domain Bacteria; phylum Actinomycetota; class Actinomycetes; order Streptomycetales; family Streptomycetaceae; genus Streptomyces; species Streptomyces mashuensis. Next base: position 182,026 of record NZ_BNBD01000003.1, on the reverse strand, counting down.
CCGCCTTCGTCCGTACGAAGCTGAAGAACGTGCTCTCCGGCAAGGTCGTCGACAAGACCTTCAACGCCGGCGTCAAGGTCGAGACGGCCAACGTCGACAAGCGCGGTATGCAGTTCTCGTACATGGACGGCGAATACTTCGTGTTCATGGACATGGACACGTACGACCAGCTGCACATCGACCGCAAGACCGTCGGTGACGCCGCCAACTTCCTGATCGAGGGCTTCGAGGCCGTCGTCGCGCAGAACGAGGGCAGCGTCCTCTACGTCGAGCTCCCCGCCGCGGTCGAGCTGACCATCGCGCACACCGAGCCGGGCGTCCAGGGCGACCGCTCCACCGGTGGCTCGAAGCCCGCCACGCTGGAGACCGGCTACGAGATCCAGGTTCCGCTCTTCATCACCACGGGTGAGAAGATCAAGGTGGACACCCGTACCGGTGATTACCTCGGCCGGGTGAACAGCTAACCGTGGCTGCCCGTAGCAAGGCCCGTAAGCGCGCCTTCCAGATCCTGTTCGAGGCCGACCAGCGCGGGGCGACCGTGCAGACCGTCCTCGCGGACTGGATCCGGCACTCGCGGTCCGACGACCGGCAGCCGCCGGTCAACGAGTACACGATGCGGCTCGTCGAGGGCTACGCGGAGCACGTCGCCCGGATCGACGAGCTCATCAGCACCTACGCGGTGGACTGGGAGCTCGACCGGATGCCGGCCGCCGACCGCAGCATCGTGCGCCTGGGCGCGTACGAGCTGATCTGGGAGGACGAGACCCCGGACGCGGTGGCGATCGACGAGGCGGTGCAGCTCGCGAAGGAGTTCTCCACCGACGAGTCCCCCGCCTTCGTCAACGGTCTGCTCGGCCGTTTCAAGGAGCTCAAGCCCAGCCTGCGGCGCGAGAACCACTGATACGGAAAACCGCCTGGGGCGGGAAACCATCGGGTTTCCCGCCCCAGGCGGTTTTCACGGCGTTTCTCGGGCCGGCGCTGCTCAGGCCTCTTCGTGCTGGACCGCGCGGCGCGCGTCCGCGTCCAGGACGCCCCAGCTGATCAGCTGCTCGGTGAGCACCGAGGGCGACTGGTCGTAGATCACGGCCAGGGTGCGCAGGTCGTCCTGGCGGATCGAGAGCACCTTGCCGTTGTAGTCGCCGCGCTGGCTCTGGATGGTCGCGGCGTAGCGCTGGAGCGGGCCCGCCTTCTCGGCCGGGACGTGGGCGAGGCGCTCCAGGTCCAGGACCAGCTTCGGCGGGGGCTCGGCGGCGCCGCCGGGCGTGGTGCCGGGCAGCAGCTCCTGCACGGGCACGCCGTAGAAATCAGCCAGCTCGGCCAGGCGCTGCACGGTCACGGCACGGTCGCCGCGCTCGTACGAACCCACCACGACGGCCTTCCAGCGCCCCTGGGACTTCTCCTCCACGCCGTGGAGGGAGAGGCCCTGCTGGGTGCGGATGGCACGGAGCTTGGCCCCGAGCTGTTTGGCGTATTCGCTGGACATAAAGCTCCCCGGACGCAGACTGGTAACTCACTGTGAGGTTACGCAGCGTAATCCCGGATCGTCAAGCCGAATGGGCCACCCCCTGGGCCGTCGGAGGTGTGCTCCCGGCCCGGTCCCGCACCGCCGCGGAGCCCCTCCCGGAATGCTGGTACGGTGGAGGCCGTACGGCTGAAATCCGGGTCCGTGAGCCCGGGGGCCGTGCATCCGACGTCCTTTAAGGTCCGTCCCGTGAGGCGGAGAAGGAGGTCCGTTTCGTATGGACGCACATCTTCCGGCAGGTTCCGCCGCGCCGGGCCCGGCCCGTCCCGTGCTCGAGGCACCGGACATCGCCCGGGTCCTGACCCGCATCGCCCACGAGATCGTCGAGCGCGCCAAGGGCGCCGACGACGTGGTCCTCCTCGGCATCCCCACCCGCGGCGTCTTCCTCGCCCGCCGGCTGGCCGACAGGCTCGAGGACATCACCGGCACCAAGACGCCGGTCGGCTCCCTCGACATCACCATGTACCGCGACGACCTCCGGCTGCGTCCGGCCCGTGCGCTGGCCCGTACCGAGATCCCCGGCGAGGGCATCGACGGCCGCCTCGTGGTCCTCGTCGACGACGTGCTCTTCTCCGGCCGCACCATCCGCGCCGCGCTGGACGCGCTGAACGACATCGGCCGCCCGCGCGCCGTGCAGCTCGCCGTCCTGGTCGACCGCGGCCACCGCGAGCTGCCCATCCGCGCCGACTACGTCGGCAAGAACCTCCCCACGTCGCTGCGGGAGACGGTCAAGGTCCAGCTCACCGAGGAGGACGGGCGCGACAGCGTGCTCCTCGGCGCCGGTCCCGCCACCTCGGCCGAGCGGCAGTAACCCCCACCCCGGACCCGGCACGCCCCGGGCCCGTACCGCCGCATGCCCGGCCACACCCCCGCACACCTCCACACCCCCGGAGCAACCGGATGAAGCGCCACCTCATCTCGGCCGCCGACCTCACCCGCGACGACGCCGTCCTGATCCTCGACACCGCCGAGGAGATGGCCCGGGTCGCCGACCGGCCGATCAAGAAGCTGCCGACCCTGCGCGGCCGTACCGTCGTCAACCTCTTCTTCGAGGACTCGACGCGCACCCGCATCTCCTTCGAGGCCGCCGCCAAGCGGCTCTCCGCCGACGTCATCAACTTCTCCGCCAAGGGCTCCTCGGTGTCCAAGGGCGAGTCCCTCAAGGACACCGCCCTCACCCTGGAGGCGATGGGCGCCGACGCCGTCGTCATCCGCCACCACGACTCCGGCGCCCCGCACCGCCTGGCCACCTCCGGCTGGATCGGCGGCTCGGTCGTCAACGCCGGTGACGGCACCCACGAGCACCCCACCCAGGCGCTGCTGGACGCCTTCACCGTGCGCCGCCGCCTCATCGGCCCGGACGCGGGGCTGGGCAAGGACCTCGCCGGCCGCCGCATCACCGTCGTCGGCGACGTCCTGCACAGCCGGGTCGCCCGCTCCAACGTGCACCTGCTCACCACGCTCGGCGCCGAGGTCACCCTCGTCGCGCCGCCCACCCTGCTGCCGATCGGCGTGGAGACCTGGCCGTGCGAGGTCTCGTACGACCTGGACGCCGTGCTGCCGAAGTCGGACGCGGTGATGATGCTGCGCGTCCAGCGCGAGCGGATGAACGCCGCGTTCTTCCCCACCGAGCGCGAGTACGCCCGCCGCTACGGCCTCGACGGCGACCGCATGGCCCGGATGCCCGAGGACGCGATCGTCATGCACCCCGGCCCGATGAACCGGGGCATGGAGATCACCGCCGAGGTCGCCGACTCGCCCCGCTGCACGGCCGTGGAGCAGGTCGCCAACGGCGTCTCGATCCGCATGGCCGTGCTCTACCTGCTGCTCGGCGGCTCCGAGCCCGCCACCACCCCCCACGCCGTCACCCCGAACACCGTCCGCCCCGAGGAGGCGCAGTAACCATGCCGAAGATCCTGATCCGTGGCGCCAAGGTCCTCGGCGGAGAGCCCCAGGACGTCCTGATCGACGGCGAGACGATCGCCGAGGTCGCCCCCTCCCTGACCGCCCCCGAGGGCGCGCAGGTGATCGAGGCGGCCGGCAAGATCCTGCTGCCCGGCCTCGTCGACCTCCACACCCACCTGCGCGAGCCCGGCCGCGAGGACTCCGAGACCGTCCTGACCGGCACCAAGGCGGCCGCCGTCGGCGGCTACACCGCCGTGCACGCCATGGCCAACACCTTCCCCGTCGCCGACACCGCCGGCGTCGTCGAGCAGGTCTGGCGGCTGGGCAAGGAGTCCGGCTACTGCGACGTCCAGCCCGTCGGTGCCGTCACCGTCGGCCTGGAGGGCAAGAAGCTCGCCGAGCTGGGCGCCATGCACGACTCGGCCGCCGGCGTCCGCGTCTTCTCCGACGACGGCAAGTGCGTCGACGACGCCGTCATCATGCGGCGCGCCCTGGAGTACGTGAAGGCCTTCGACGGCGTCGTCGCCCAGCACGCGCAGGAGCCCCGGCTCACCGAGGGCGCCCAGATGAACGAGGGCGTCGTCTCCGCCGAGCTGGGCCTGGGCGGCTGGCCCGCCGTCGCCGAGGAGTCGATCATCGCCCGGGACGTGCTGCTCGCCGCGCACGTCGGCTCCCGCGTGCACATCTGCCACCTGTCGACCGCCGGCTCGGTGGAGATCGTGCGCTGGGCCAAGTCCAAGGGCTGGAACGTCACCGCCGAGGTCACCCCGCACCACCTCCTCCTCACCGACGAGCTGGTCCGCAGCTACGACCCGGTCTACAAGGTCAACCCGCCGCTGCGCACCGAGGCCGACGTGCTGGCCCTGCGCGAGGCGCTGGCCGACGGCACGATCGACTGCGTGGCCACCGACCACGCCCCGCACCCGCACGAGGACAAGGACTGCGAGTGGGGCGCCGCGGCCATGGGCATGGTCGGCCTGGAGACCGCGCTGTCCGTCGTGCAGCACACCATGGTCGACACCGGCCTGCTGGACTGGGCCCAGGTCGCCGACCGGATGTCCGTCCGCCCGGCCGCCATCGGCCGGCTGGCCGGGCACGGCCGCCCGGTCGCCGCCGGTGAGCCTGCCAACCTGACCCTGGTCGACTCCGCTTACCGTGGTGTCGTGGACCCCGCGGGCTTCGCCTCCCGCAGCCGCAACACCCCCTACCGGGGCATGGAGCTGCCGGGACGCGTCACCCACACCTTCCTGCGGGGCCGGGCGACGGTCGTGGACGGGAATCTCACGTGACATCTGCACTCATCAACCTGGCGGACGGGCCGAAGTCCCAGGCCGTCACGGACTGGGCCGCGCGCATCGGCTGGGTCGTCGGGCTGCTGCTCTTCGTGGCGCTCTGCTACTGGCTGATGCGCGAGGGCTGGAAGTGGCGCGGCACGCTCCAGGGCGACCTGCCCGAGCTGCCGGCCGTCCCCGGCGCGCCGGGCGAGCCCGAGCTGCGGATGAGCGGCCGCTACCACGGCTCGACCACCGCCGGCCAGTGGCTCGACCGCATCGTGGCGCACGGCCTGGGCACCCGCAGCCGGGCCGAGCTCACCCTCACCGAGCAGGGCGTGGCGGTCGTACGGCCGGGCGCGGCGGACTTCCTCATCCCCGCGACCGCCCTGCGCGGCGCCCGCCTGGACAAGGGCATCGCCGGCAAGGTCCTCACCGAGGGCGGCCTGCTGGTGATCACCTGGGAGCACGGCGGCAAGGCCCTCGACTCCGGCTTCCGCTCCGACCGGGTGGCCGAGCACGCCGCCTGGGTCGAGGCGATCAGCACGGCGATCAGCACCAAGAACAGCACTACGGAAGGCGCACGATGACGACCTCCACCAGGGGGACCGGCCAGATCCCCGCCGTACTTGTCCTGGAGGACGGCCGTACGTTCCGCGGCCGTGCCTACGGGGCCGTGGGGGCCACCTTCGGCGAGGCGGTGTTCTCCACCGGCATGACCGGCTACCAGGAGACGCTGACCGACCCCTCCTACCACCGCCAGGTCGTCGTGATGACGGCCCCGCACGTCGGCAACACCGGCGTCAACGACGAGGACCCCGAGTCCGGCCGCATCTGGGTCGCCGGGTACGTCGTCCGCGACCCCGCCCGCATCCCCTCCAACTGGCGGTCGCGCCGCACGCTGGACGAGGAGCTGGAGCGCCAGGGCGTCGTCGGCATCTGCGGCATCGACACCCGTGCCCTCACCCGCCACCTGCGCGAGCGCGGTGCGATGCGGGTCGGCATCTTCTCCGGCGACGCCGTCACCGACGAGGCCGCGATGCTCGCCCGCGTCCAGGAGGCCCCCGAGATGAAGGGCGCCGACCTGTCCGCCGAGGTGGCCACCAAGGAGACGTACGTCGTCCCCGCCATCGGCGAGAAGCGCTTCACCGTCGCCGCGGTCGACCTCGGCATCAAGGGCATGACCCCGCACCGGATGGCCGAGCGCGGCATCGAGGTGCACGTCCTGCCCGCCACCGCCACGCTGGACGACGTCTACGCGGTGAACCCGGACGGCGTGTTCTTCTCCAACGGCCCCGGCGACCCGGCCACCGCCGACCACCCCGTCTCGGTGATGCGCGGCGTGCTGGAGCGCGGCACCCCGCTGTTCGGCATCTGCTTCGGCAACCAGATCCTCGGCCGCGCCCTGGGCTTCGGCACGTACAAGCTGAAGTACGGCCACCGCGGCATCAACCAGCCGGTGCAGGACCGTACGACCGGCAAGGTCGAGGTCACCGCCCACAACCACGGCTTCGCCGTCGACGCCCCGCTCGACGGCCCCGCCGACACGCCCTACGGGCGGGTCGAGGTCTCCCACGTCTGCCTGAACGACAACGTGGTCGAGGGCCTCCAGCTGCTCGACCGCCCGGCGTTCAGCGTCCAGTACCACCCCGAGGCGGCCGCGGGTCCGCACGACGCCGCGTACCTGTTCGACCGCTTCGTGTCCCTGATGGAGGGCCAGCGTGCCTAAGCGCACCGACATCCAGTCCGTTCTGGTCATCGGCTCCGGCCCGATCGTCATCGGCCAGGCCGCCGAGTTCGACTACTCCGGCACCCAGGCGTGCCGTGTCCTGAAGTCCGAGGGACTGCGGGTCATCCTGGTCAACTCCAACCCGGCCACGATCATGACCGACCCGGAGATCGCCGACGCCACGTACGTCGAGCCGATCACCCCGGAGTTCGTCGAGAAGATCATCGCCAAGGAGCGCCCCGACGCCCTCCTGCCCACCCTGGGCGGCCAGACCGCGCTCAACACCGCCATCTCCATGCACGAGAACGGCGTGCTGGAGAAGTACGGCGTGGAGCTGATCGGCGCCAACGTCGAGGCGATCCACAAGGGCGAGGACCGCGACCTGTTCAAGGGCGTCGTCGAGGCCGTCAACGCCAGGATTGGCCACGGCGAGTCCGCCCGCTCGGTCATCTGCCACACCATGGACGAGGTCCTCGCGGGCGTCGAGACGCTCGGCGGCTACCCCGTCGTCGTCCGCCCGTCCTTCACCATGGGCGGCGCCGGCTCCGGCTTCGCCCACGACGAGGACGAGCTGCGCCGCATCGCCGGCCAGGGCCTCACGCTCTCCCCGACCACCGAGGTGCTCCTGGAGGAGTCCATCCTCGGCTGGAAGGAGTACGAGCTGGAGCTGATGCGCGACAAGAACGACAACGTCGTGGTCGTCTGCTCCATCGAGAACTTCGACCCCATGGGCGTGCACACCGGTGACTCCATCACCGTCGCCCCGGCGATGACGCTCACCGACCGCGAGTACCAGATCCTGCGCGACATCGGTATCGCGATCATCCGCGAGGTCGGCGTCGACACCGGCGGCTGCAACATCCAGTTCGCCGTCAACCCCGAGGACGGCCGGGTCATCGTCATCGAGATGAACCCGCGCGTCTCCCGCTCCTCCGCGCTCGCCTCCAAGGCCACCGGCTTCCCGATCGCGAAGATCGCCGCCCGTCTGGCCGTCGGCTACACGCTCGACGAGATCCCCAACGACATCACCGAGCAGACCCCGGCGTCCTTCGAGCCCACGCTCGACTACGTCGTGGTCAAGGCGCCCCGCTTCGCGTTCGAGAAGTTCCCGGCCGCCGACGCCACCCTCACCACCACCATGAAGTCGGTCGGCGAGGCCATGGCCATCGGCCGCAACTTCACCGAGGCGCTGCAGAAGGCCCTCCGCTCGCTGGAGAAGAAGGGCTCCCAGTTCGACTTCGTGAGCCCGGTCGGCGACAAGGACGAGCTGCTGGTCAAGGCCGCGGTCCCCACCGACGGCCGGATCAACACGGTCATGGAGGCCATCCGGGCCGGCGCCACCCAGGAGGAGGTCTTCGCCGCCACGAAGATCGACCCCTGGTTCGTCGACCAGCTGTTCCTCATCCACGAGACCGCCGAGGCCGTCCGCGCCGCCGACCGGCTCACCCCCGAGCTGCTCGCCGAGGCCAAGCGGCACGGCTTCTCCGACGCCCAGATCGCCGCCGTCCGCGGCCTGCGCGAGGACGTCGTCCGCGAGATCCGCCAGGCGCTCGGCATCCGCCCGGTCTACAAGACCGTCGACACCTGCGCCGCCGAGTTCGCCGCGAAGACCCCGTACTTCTACTCGTCCTACGACGAGGAGACCGAGGTCGCCCCGCGCGAGAAGCCCGCCGTGATCATCCTCGGCTCGGGCCCCAACCGCATCGGCCAGGGCATCGAGTTCGACTACTCCTGCGTGCACGCCTCCTTCGCCCTCGGCGAGGCCGGCTACGAGACCGTCATGGTCAACTGCAACCCGGAGACCGTCTCCACCGACTACGACACCTCCGACCGGCTCTACTTCGAGCCGCTCACCCTGGAGGACGTCCTGGAGATCGTCCACGCCGAGATGCAGGCCGGCCCCGTCGCGGGTGTCCTGGTCCAGCTCGGCGGCCAGACCCCGCTCGGCCTCGCCCAGGCGCTCAAGGAGAACGGCGTTCCGATCGTCGGCACCTCGCCCGAGGCCATCGACCTCGCCGAGGAGCGCGGCGCCTTCGGCCGCGTCCTCACCGAGGCCGGCCTGCCCGCGCCCAAGTACGGCACCGCCTTCTCCTTCGAGGAGGCCAAGAAGACCGCCGGCGAGATCGGCTACCCCGTCATGGTCCGCCCCTCCTACGTGCTGGGCGGCCGCGGCATGGAGATCGTCTACGACGAGCCCTCCCTCGCCGCCTACCTGGAGCGGCACGCCGGCCTGATCTCCGAGCACCCGGTCCTCATCGACCGCTTCCTCGACGACGCCATCGAGATCGACGTCGACGCGCTCTACGACGGCCACGAGCTCTACCTCGGCGGCGTCATGGAGCACATCGAGGAGGCCGGCATCCACTCCGGCGACTCCGCCTGCGCCCTGCCCCCCATCACCCTGGGCGGCCACGACATCAAGCGGCTGCGCGCCTCCACCGAGGCCATCGCCAAGGGCGTCGGCGTCCGCGGCCTGATCAACATCCAGTTCGCCATGGCCGGGGACATCCTCTACGTCCTGGAGGCCAACCCGCGCGCCTCCCGCACGGTGCCCTTCACCTCCAAGGCGACCGCCGTGCCGCTGGCCAAGGCCGCCGCCCGCATCTCGCTCGGCGCCACCATCGCCGAGCTGCGCGCCGAGGGCCTGCTGCCGAAGAACGGCGACGGCGGCTCCCTGCCGCTGGACGCGCCGATCTCCGTCAAGGAGGCCGTCCTGCCCTGGTCCCGGTTCCGCGACGCCTCCGGGCGCGGCGTGGACACCGTCCTCGGCCCCGAGATGCGCTCCACCGGCGAGGTCATGGGCATCGACGCCGTCTTCGGCACCGCCTACGCCAAGTCGCAGGCCGGCGCGTACGGCGCCCTGCCCACCAAGGGCCGCGCGTTCGTGTCCGTCGCCAACCGCGACAAGCGCTCGATGATCTTCCCCGCCCGTGAGCTGGTCGCCCACGGCTTCGAGCTGCTCGCCACCTCCGGCACCGCCGAGGTGCTGCGCCGCAACGGCATCAACGCCACCGTGGTGCGCAAGCAGAGCGAGGGCGAGGGACCGAACGGCGAGAAGACCATCGTCCAGCTCATCCACGAGGGCCAGGTCGACCTCATCGTCAACACGCCCTACGGCACCGGCGGCCGCCTCGACGGCTACGAGATCCGCACCGCCGCCGTGGCCCGCTCCGTGCCCTGCCTGACCACCGTCCAGGCGCTGGCCGCGGCCGTGCAGGGCATCGACGCCCTCACCCGCGGCGAGGTCGGCGTGCGCTCCCTCCAGGAGCACGCGCAGCACCTGATCGCCGCCCGCGAGGCGTAAGGCACGTCCGCACCACCGTGCGAGGGGGACACCGACCGGTGTCCCCCTCGCCATGAGAGCCGCCCCCACGGCACACCTCACGGCACACCGCCACGGCACCCCTCACGGAAGGCGTCACGGAAGGCCCGCCATGTACCGACTCCTGTTCGACCTGATCTTCACCCGGATGGACCCCGAGAAGGCCCACCACCTGGCCTTCGGCTGGATCCGTGCGCTCGCCCGCGTCCCCGTCCTGCGCACCTTCGCCGCCGCCGTGCTCGCCCCCCGCCACAAGGAGCTGCGCACCGAGGCGCTGGGCCTGCGCATGCACGGCCCCTTCGGCCTCGCCGCCGGCTTCGACAAGAACGCCGACGGCATCGACGGCCTGGCCATGCTCGGCTTCGGCCACGTCGAGGTCGGCACCGTCACCGCGCAGCCGCAGCCCGGCAACCCCAAGAAGCGCCTCTTCCGCCTCGTCGCCGACCGCGCGCTGATCAACCGCATGGGCTTCAACAACGACGGCTCCGAGGCCGTGGCCCGCCGCCTCGCCGCCCGCCACGAGGTCTTCCGGACCACGGTCGGCGTCAACATCGGCAAGACCAAGATCGTGCCGGAGGAGGAGGCCGTCGCCGACTACGTCGCCTCCACCGAGCGCCTCGCCGCCCACGCCGACTACCTCGTCGTCAACGTCTCCTCGCCCAACACGCCCGGGCTCCGCAACCTCCAGGCCGTGGACCACCTGCGGCCGCTGCTGTCCGCCGTGCGCGAGGCCGCCGACCGCACCGTCACCGCGCGCCGCGTCCCGCTCCTCGTCAAGATCGCCCCGGACCTCGCCGACGAGGACGTCGACGCCGTCGCCGACCTCGCCGTCGAGCTCGGCCTCGACGGCATCATCGCCACCAACACCACCATCGCCCGCGACGGCCTCGGCCTGCGCACCCCCAAGCGCACCGTCGAGGCCATCGGCGCGGGCGGCCTCTCCGGCGCGCCCCTGAAGGAGCGCTCGCTGGAGGTCCTGCGCCGCCTGTACGCCCGTGTGGGCGACCGGATCACCCTCGTCGGCGTCGGGGGCGTGGAGACCGCCGACGACGTCTGGGAGCGCATCCTGGCCGGCGCCACGCTGGTGCAGGGCTACAGCGCCTTCGTGTACGAGGGCCCGTTCTGGTGCCGGAAGATCCACAAGGGCCTGGCCGAGCGCCTCGCCGCCAGCCCGTACGCCACCCTCGCCGAGGCCGTCGGCGCCGACCACAAGAAGGTGACCGCATGACCTCCGCGTCCTCTCCGGAGCCCTTCGGCGCCCGCCTGCGCCGCGCCATGGACGAGCGGGGCCCGCTCTGCGTCGGCATCGACCCGCACGCCTCGCTCCTCACCGACTGGGGCCTGAGCGACGACATCGCCGGCCTGGAGCGCTTCACGCACACCGTCGTCGAGGCGCTGGCCGACCGGGTCGCCGTCCTCAAGCCGCAGTCCGCGTTCTTCGAGCGCTTCGGCTCCCGCGGCATCGCCGTACTGGAGCGCGCCGTGGCCGACGCCCGCGCCGCCGGCGCGCTGGTGCTCATGGACGCCAAGCGCGGCGACATCGGCTCGACCATGGCCGCGTACGCCGCCACCTACCTCGACCCGGCCTCGCCGCTGTTCTCCGACGCCGTGACCGTCAGCCCGTACCTCGGCTACGGCTCGCTGCGCCCGGCGCTGGACCTGGCCCGGGAGAGCGGCACCGGCGTCTTCGTGCTGGCGCTGACCTCCAACCCCGAGGGCGCCGAGGTGCAGCACGCCGTCCGCGGCGACGGCGCGACGGTGGCGGCCACGATGCTGGACCACCTGCGGGCCGAGAACGCCGGTGCGGCGCCCATGGGCTCGTACGGGGCCGTCGTCGGCGCCACCCTGGGCGGTGCGGCCGCCGCGCAGGGTACGGATCTGGCCATCAACGGCCCCCTCCTGGCCCCCGGCATCGGGGCGCAGGGCGCCACGGCCGCGGACCTGCCCCGCGTGTTCGGCGCGGCCGCCGGCGACGTGGTGCCGAACGTCAGCCGGGGCGTGCTGCGGCACGGGCCGGACGTGGCGGCGCTGCGGGAGAGCGCGGAGCGGTTCGCCGGCGAGGTGCGCGAGGCGCTCGGCGGGTAGCCGACGGCGATTACCGGCCGCCGGGCGTCGTCGGAACGTCAAAATTGTCGGTCATTATGTCCGGAAAAGTCCTGGTCGCGCGAGTCTGACCAGGACTTTTCGTCTGTTCTCGCTGACTGGAGCGGGATCGGCCGCTAGTCTCCGTCGAGAGCGAACGTGCAAGCGCGTTGCTCGTTGCTCCGCAGGTGTGGGCCGACTAGGTTCCTCACCGGTCCGTATCCGACAGTTCGACATCCGAGGTGACGTAGGCGTGGCTCTTCCGCCCCTTACCCCTGAACAGCGCGCAGCCGCGCTCGAAAAGGCCGCCGCGGCTCGCCGGGAGCGCGCCGAGGTCAAGAATCGGCTCAAGCACTCCGGCGCCTCTCTGCACGACGTGATCGAGCAGGGCCAGAAGAACGAAGTCATCGGCAAGATGAAGGTCAGTGCCCTGCTGGAGAGCCTCCCCGGCGTCGGCAAGGTGCGGGCCAAGCAGATCATGGAGCGACTGGGGATCTCCGAGAGCCGACGTGTGCGCGGTCTCGGTTCGAACCAGATCGCCGCCCTGGAGCGGGAGTTCGGCGGCAAGGCCGCCTGACGCCCCCCGGCTGGTTACCGGGCACTCCCCGGAACCGGGATAATCGCTGCATGAGTACTGCAGTCTCCCGGGGGACGTCCCCCGTTCCCCCGGCCGGACAACCGCGGCTGACCGTGCTCTCCGGCCCCTCCGGGGTCGGCAAGAGCACGGTCGTCGCCCATATGCGCAAGGCCCACCCCGAGGTATGGCTGTCGGTCTCCTGCACCACCCGCAAGCCCCGCCCCGGTGAGCAGGACGGCGTCCAGTACTTCTTCGTCGACGACGAGCAGTTCGACAAGCTCATCGCCAACGGGGAGCTGCTGGAGTGGGCCGAGTTCGCGGGCAACCGCTACGGCACGCCGCGGAAGGCCGTGCTCGACCGCCTGGAGGCGGGCGAGCCGGTCCTGCTGGAGATCGACCTCCAGGGCGCCCGTCAGGTGCGCGAGACCATGCCGGAGGCACAGCTGGTCTTCCTCGCGCCGCCCAGCTGGGAGGAGCTGGTCCGCCGGCTCACCGGCCGGGGGACGGAGTCGCCCGAGGTGATCGAGCGCCGCCTCGAGGCCGCGAAGGTGGAGCTGGCGGCGGAGTCGGAGTTCGACACCACGCTGGTCAACACCTCGGTCGAGGACGTGGCGCGCGAGCTGCTAGCCTTGCTGCGCTGAACATCTTTCTTCACCCCCCTTCGGAAGGCAGAGAGTGTCCTCTTCCATCACCGCGCCCGAGGGCATCATCAACCCGCCGATTGATGAGCTGCTCGAGGCGACCGACTCGAAGTACAGCCTCGTGATCTACGCCGCCAAGCGCGCGCGCCAGATCAACGCGTACTACTCGCAGCTCGGCGAGGGCCTGCTGGAGTACGTCGGCCCGCTGGTGGACACCCACGTCCACGAGAAGCCGCTGTCCATCGCGCTCCGTGAGATCAACGCGGGCCTGCTGACCTCCGAGGCCGTCGAGGCCCCGGCCGCGTAAGGCCGCCACGCGGCGACGCGACAGCACACACGCAATACACACGTCACCAAGGGCCCGGCAGTACACCTGCCGGGCCCTTGGTGTGTCATGGAGCCGTACGCGTACGCGTGAAGGTGAACGCGCGACGGCGAAGAGCGCGGGGAGAGGCGCACGAGCATGGACAAGCCCAAGGTCGTCCTCGGGGTCAGCGGCGGGATCGCCGCCTACAAGGCATGCGAGCTGCTGCGGCGGCTGACCGAGTCCGGGCACGACGTCCGCGTCGTGCCGACGGAGTCGGCGCTGCAGTTCGTCGGCGAGGCCACCTGGGCCGCGCTCTCCGGGCACCCGGCGCGGACGCAGGTCTGGGGGGACGTCCACGAGGTGCCGCACGTGCGGATCGGCCAGGAGGCCGACCTCGTCGTCGTGGCCCCGGCCACCGCCGACCTGCTGGCCAAGGCCGCGCACGGGCTGGCCGGCGACCTGCTGACCAACACCCTGCTCACCGCCCGCTGCCCCGTGGTGTTCGCCCCGGCCATGCACACCGAGATGTGGGAGCACCCGGCCACCCAGGAGAACGTGGCCACCCTGCGCCGCCGCGGCGCCGTCGTCGTCGAGCCGGCCGTGGGCCGCCTCACCGGCGTCGACACCGGCAAGGGCCGGCTGCCGGAGCCCGAGGAGCTCTTCGAGGTCTGCCGCCGCGTGCTGGCCCGGGGCGCGGCCGCCACGGCCGCCGACCTGGCCGGCCGGCACGTGGTGATCAGCGCCGGCGGCACCCGCGAGCCGCTGGACCCCGTCCGCTACCTGGGCAACCGTTCCTCCGGGAAGCAGGGCTACGCACTGGCCCGCACCGCCGTGGCGCGCGGCGCCCGGGTGACGCTGGTCGCCGCCAACACCGGCCTGCCCGACCCGGCCGGCGCCGACGTGGTCCGGGTCGGCACCGCTGTTCAACTGCGCGAGGCCGTGCTGAAGGCGGCGGCCGACGCCGACGCGGTGGTCATGGCCGCCGCGGTCGCCGACTTCCGGCCGGCCCGGTACGCCGAAGGCAAGATCAAGAAGCGGGAGGGGCAGGAGCCCGAGCCCGTCGCCCTCGTCCGCAACCCCGACGTCCTCGCCGAGCTCTCCGCGGACCGCGCCCGGCCCGGCCAGGTCGTGGTCGGCTTCGCCGCCGAGACGGACGACGTCCTGGCCAACGGCCGCGCCAAGCTCGCCCGCAAGGGCTGTGACCTGCTGGTCGTCAACGAGGTGGGGGAGACCCGCACCTTCGGGGCGGAGGACACCGAGGCCGTCGTGCTCGCCGCCGACGGCACCGAGACGCCGGTCCCGCACGGCCCCAAGGAGGCCCTGGCCGACACGGTCTGGGACCTGGTCGCGGCCCGCCTGGGCCGGGGCTGACCCCGGGCCCGGCCTGAGCCGTTGCGCCCGGTCCCCGTGGGACGCCGGTGACGGGAGTCACAGGACGCGCTCCACATCGCGGGGACCGGGCGTCCTCAATCGACAGAACGCCGGATAAACTGGCACCGGATCCGTCGAGCGCAGCTCTCGAACGGGTCCGTCAATGATCAGACAGCAGCCGCTGCAACCCCAGGGAGCATTGTGTCCCGTCGCCTGTTCACCTCGGAGTCCGTCACCGAGGGTCACCCCGACAAGATCGCTGACCAGATCAGCGACTCCATCCTCGACGCCCTCCTCAAGGAGGACCCGGCCTCCCGGGTCGCCGTCGAGACCCTCATCACCACCGGCCTGGTGCACGTGGCGGGCGAGGTGACGACGAAGGCCTACGCCGACATCCCCACCCTCGTCCGTGGCAAGATCCTCGAGATCGGCTACGACTCCTCGAAGAAGGGCTTCGACGGCGCCTCCTGCGGCGTGTCGGTGTCCATCGGTGCGCAGTCCCCGGACATCGCCCAGGGTGTCGACGCGGCCTACGAGGCCCGTGTCGAGGGCGACGACGACGAGCTGGACCGCCAGGGCGCGGGCGACCAGGGCCTGATGTTCGGCTACGCCTGCGACGAGACGCCGAACCTGATGCCGCTCCCGATCGAGCTGGCCCACCGCCTCTCGCGCCGCCTGACCGAGGTCCGCAAGAACGGCACCATCCCCTACCTGCGGCCCGACGGCAAGACCCAGGTGACCATCGAGTACGACGGCAACAAGGCCGTCCGCCTCGACACCGTGGTCGTCTCCTCCCAGCACGCCTCGGACATCGACCTCGACTCGCTGCTCGCCCCCGACATCCGCGAGTACGTCGTCGAGCACGTCCTGAAGCAGCTCGTCGAGGACGGCATCAAGCTGGACACCGACGGCTACCGCCTGCTGGTCAACCCCACCGGCCGCTTCGAGATCGGCGGCCCGATGGGCGACGCCGGCCTCACCGGCCGCAAGATCATCATCGACACCTACGGCGGCATGGCCCGCCACGGCGGCGGTGCCTTCTCCGGCAAGGACCCGTCCAAGGTCGACCGCTCGGCCGCCTACGCCATGCGCTGGGTCGCCAAGAACGTCGTCGCCGCAGGCCTGGCCGCCCGCTGCGAGGTCCAGGTCGCCTACGCCATCGGCAAGGCCGAGCCCGTCGGCCTCTTCGTCGAGACCTTCGGCACCAACACGGTCGACGTCGACAAGATCGAGCACGCCATCGCCGAGGTCTTCGACCTCCGCCCGGCCGCGATCATCCGCGACCTGGACCTGCTCCGCCCGATCTACTCCCAGACCGCCGCCTACGGCCACTTCGGCCGCGAGCTGCCCGACTTCACCTGGGAGCGCACGGACCGCGTGGACGCCCTGAAGAAGGCCGCGGGTCTGTAAACCGCGCACCGCACCGCAGCCACCACGACGGCCCCGCACCGGACATCCGGTGCGGGGCCGTCGCCGTCGGTCCCGTTGTCGGTGCCCTCTGATACACCTGGAGCTGTGAGCAGCGACAACGGCCGGCGGCGGGGCGGGGACTCCGGGCAGTCCGGGGAGCACGGGGAGCAGCTCGCGCTCATCCGGGAGAGCGTGCGGAAGGCCAAGGAGCCCAAGGCCAGGCCGCGGACGTGGCGGGGCGCGAAGCTGGCCGGCGAGCTGCCCGTGGCGCGGGTGCTGGTGGACAAGGGGCCGGTGCACCTCGACCGGCTGTGGGACTACGCCGTGCCCGCCGAGCTCGACGCGCAGGCGCAGCCCGGGGTGCGGGTGCGGGTGCGGTTCGGCGCCGGGACGCGGCAGGTGCGGGGCGGGCGGCGCGAGGGGGGCGGGCTGCTCGACGGGTACGTCGTCGAGCGCGTCGCCGAGTCGCAGTACCAGGGGCCGCTGGCCGCGCTCGCGCAGGTGGTGTCGCCCGAGCCCGTGCTGGGCCCCGCGCTGCTGCGGCTGTGCCGGGCCGTCGCCGACCGGTACGCGGGGTCGCTGGCCGACGTGCTCCAGCTGGCCGTGCCGCCGCGGCACGCCCGGATCGAGGCCGAGCCGTCGCCGGAGCTGCTGCCGCCGCCCGCCGCGCCCGCGCCCGGCAGCTGGTCCCGCTATCCGGCCGGCCCCGCCTACCTGGACGCGGTCGTCCGCGGCGACACCCCCCGGGCCGTCTGGACCGCGCTGCCCGGCCCCCACTGGGCCGCCGAGCTGGCCCGCGCCGCCGTCGCCGCGCTCGCCTCCGGCCGGGGCGCGCTGCTCGTCGTGCCCGACGGGCGCACCGCCGCCCGCGTGGACGCCGAGCTCACGGCCCTGCTCGGCGCCGGGCGGCACGTCCTGCTCACCGCCGGCCTGGGCCCCGAGGAGCGCTACCGCCGCTGGCTGGCGGTCAACCGCGGCGCCGTCCGGGCCGTCGTCGGGACCAGGGCGGCCATGTTCGCCCCCGTACGGGACCTGGGCCTGGTGGCCCTGTGGGACGACGGCGACTCCAGCCACAGCGACCCCAGCGCCCCCCAGCCGCACGCCCGCGAGGTGCTGGAGCTGCGCGCCGCGCAGGAGAAGGCCGCGTTCCTGCTGGGGGCCTTCGGCCGCACGGTGGAGGCCGCGCAGCTGGTCGAGACCGGCTGGGCGCTGCCGCTGGCCGCCGACCGGGCGGTCGTACGGGCCGCCGCGCCCCGCATCCGTACGGTGGGGGAGCACGACGAGGCCAGGGACGCCGCCGCGCGGGCCGCCCGGCTGCCCACGGTCGCCTGGGAGGCGGCCCGCGAGGGCCTGCGGCACGGGCCGGTGCTGGTGCAGGTGCCGCGCCGGGGATACGTCCCCCGGCTGGCCTGCGAGCGGTGCCGCGAGCCGGCGCGCTGTGCGCACTGCGCGGGCCCGCTGGAGGCACGCGGCCAGGACGGCGGGTTGCACTGCGGCTGGTGCGGCCGGGAGTCCGGGCCGTGGCACTGCCCCGAGTGCGGCGGCTTCCGGCTGCGCGCCCAGGTCGTGGGCGCCCGGCGCACCGCGGAGGAGCTGGGCCGGGCCTTCCCGGGCGTGCCGGTGCGGACCTCCGGCCGGGACCACGTCCTGGACACGGTCCCCGACCGCCCCGCGCTCGTCGTCTCCACGCCCGGCGCCGAGCCCGTGGCCGAGGGCCTTGGGTACGCCGCGGCGCTGCTGCTCGACGGCTGGGCGCTGCTCAACCGGCCCGACCTGCGGGCCGGCGAGGAGGCGCTGCGCCGCTGGCTGGGCGCGGCGGCGCTGGTGCGCGGCCAGGAGGCGGGCGGCACGGTGGTGGTCGTCGCCGACCCGGCGCTGCGGCCCGTGCAGGCGCTGGTCCGCTGGGACCCGGCCGGGCACGCCGCGCGGGAGCTGGCCGACCGCGCCGAGCTGGGGTTCCCGCCGGTGTCACGGATGGCGTCGGTCACGGGCCCGCCGGAGGCCGTGGCGGAGTTCCTCGCCATGGCGGAACTGCCGGACGGCGCCGAGGTCCTCGGCCCGGTCCCGGTTCCCGCCGCGCTCCCCGGCCGCCCCCGCCGCCCCGGCGATGCCCCGCCGGGCGAACGCTGGGAACGGGCGCTGCTCCGGGTGCGCCCCGGCCAGGGCGCGGCGCTGGCGGCGGCACTGAAGACGACGCAGGCGGTACGGCTGGCCCGCCGCGAGGGCGAACCGGTGCGGTTGCGGGTGGACCCGCCGGACATCGGGTGACGGGGGGGCGGGGCCGGCGTCCGGCCGTCGGCCTGCCGGGCTGTGCGGCGTCAGCCGTTGCGGGGGCCGGGGAAGGCGGAGGCGCGCGGTTCCTCGCGGTGGACGGTGGCCTGGCCGGGTACCGTGCGGGCCGCCGGCACCACCGGCACCGGGGCCGGTTCGGGGGCCGTGCGCACCGGCTCCGCCGTCTCCGCGGTGTTCTGCGCGCGCCGCGCCCCGTAGCGGCGGTGCACGGCCTGCTTGGTGACACCGAGCGCCGAACCCACGGCGTCCCACGAGAACCCCAGGGAACGGTCGAAGTCCACGGCCGCGGTGACCAGCGTCTCGACGCTGTCCCGCAGCTCCTGGGCCAGCCGCACCGTCGGCGCGGGCGCGCGTCCGTAGACGACGAAGCCCGCCGACGGTCCCGTGCGGCGCGGCCGGTAGACGTTGCCGAGCTGTGCCGTGAGCGTGCGCAGGGCGTCCACCTGCCGGCGGACCCTCTCGATGTCCCGGACCAGAAGATGCAGGCTGGCCCGTGCCTGGGCGTCGTGGGTTGCGTGGTCGGGCATGAAGTAGCCTCTCGGACCGGCGGTTAAAAGGACGGGAATGTACGGGAGTTGACGGGCGGCCGACGGGTGACGCCGTGCAAGCGGGCTGCCGTCGCGGCCCGTTCAGGTCAATCTCTCTTGACCCAACGCGCCACGGGCCGCTGGGTCACGGTATGGGGGCGCGCATCAGCCGTAATGGGGCGCGTGGCAGCCCGCACGCCCCCCGGCCGGAGCCTCCGGGTGGAGCCCCTGGGCGTGCGCGCCCGCCCCGCCGGCCGGGGCGGCGCGAAGCCGCGGCGCACCCGGGATCTAGACTGGTCGGCCGTCCGTTCCGGCCCCGTCCGGCGCCCGTGCAGCGGCGCGAGACAGCTGCGAGAGAGGTAGTCAGCCACCCATGAGGCTCGTCTTCGCCGGTACCCCCGAGGTCGCCGTCCCTGCCCTCGACGCCCTGCTCGCCTCCGGGCGGCACGAGGTCGTCGCCGTCGTCACCCGCCCCGACGCGCCCGCCGGGCGCGGCCGGCGGCTGGTCGCCAGCCCGGTGGCCGAACGGGCCGAGGAGGCCGGCATCGAGGTGCTCAAGCCCGCCCGGCCGCGCGACGAGGACTTCCTCGCCCGGCTCCGCGAGATCGCACCCGACTGCTGCCCGGTCGTCGCCTACGGCGCGCTGCTGCCCAAGGCCGCGCTGGACATCCCGGCCCACGGCTGGGTGAACCTGCACTTCTCGCTGCTGCCGGCCTGGCGCGGCGCCGCCCCCGTCCAGCACTCGATCATGGCCGGTGACGAGGTCACCGGCGCCTCCACCTTCCAGATCGAGGAGGGCCTGGACTCCGGCCCCGTCTACGGCGTGCTCACCGAGGAGATCCGCCCCACCGACACCAGCGGCGACCTGCTGACGCGGCTCGCGTTCGCCGGTGCGGGGCTGCTGGCCGCCACCATGGACGGCATCGAGGACGGCACGCTGCAGGCCGTGCCGCAGCCCGCCGAGGGCATCTCCCTCGCGCCGAAGATCACCGTCGAGGACGCGCGCCTCGACTGGACGGCGCCCGCGCTGCGCGTGGACCGCGTCGTGCGCGGCTGCGCGCCCGCGCCCGGCGCGTGGACGACGTTCCGGGGCGAGCGCCTGAAGATCATGTCCGTGGCCCCCGACCCCGCCCGCACGGACCTGGCGCCCGGCACGCTGGCCGCGGCCAAGAACACGGTGCACGTGGGCACGGGTTCGCACGCGGTGCAGCTCCAGTGGGTACAGCCGCAGGGCAAGAAGCCGATGGCTGCCGCGGACTGGGCGCGCGGCGTGCGGATCGCCGCGGGCGAGCGGCTGGGGGAGAGCTGACAGGCCCTCGCCAAGAGCGGCGGCGTAGGCTGGAACCCTTCGTCACCCCAGCTCCGGAGCACCTTTCGTGAACCAGGCGTCGCCCCGCCCCCGCAACGGCCGTCCCGCCCGGCCCCACCGCCGGCCCAAGAAGGACCCGGTACGGATCCTCGCCTTCGAGGCACTCCGGGCCGTGGACGAACGCGACGCCTACGCCAACCTCGTCCTGCCGCCGCTGCTGCGCAAGGCCCGCGAGAAGGACGGCTTCCAGGCGCGGGACGCGGCGCTCGCCACCGAGCTGGTCTACGGGTCGCTGCGGCGGCGCGGCACGTACGACGCGATCATCGCCGCCTGCGTCGACCGGCCGCTGCGCGAGGTGGACCCGCCGGTCCTCGACGTGCTGAGCCTCGGCGCGCACCAGCTGCTGGGCACGCGCATCCCGCCGCACGCGGCCGTGTCGGCCACGGTCGAGCTGGCCCGCGTGGTGCTCGGCGACGGCCGCGCCAAGTTCGTCAACGCCGTGCTGCGGCGCATCACCGCGCACGACCTGGACGGCTGGCTGGAGCGCGTCGCCCCGCCGTACGAGGACGACCCCGAGGAGCACCTCTCCGTGGTGCACTCCCACCCACGGTGGGTCGTCTCCGCGCTGTGGGACGCGCTCGGCGGCGGCCGGGCCGGCATCGAGGAACTCCTCGCCGCCGACAACGCACGGCCCGAGGTCACGCTCGTCGCCCGGCCCGGCCGGGCCACGACCGAGGAACTGCTCTCCACGCTCGGCCCCGAGGCCGGCCGGGCCGGCCGCTGGTCCCCGTACGCCGTGGCGCTCGCGGAGGGCGGCGAGCCGGGCGCGCTCGACGCGGTGCGCGAGGGGCGCGCCGGCGTGCAGGACGAGGGCAGCCAGCTCGTCGCGCTGGCGCTGGCGTCCGCGCCCCTGGAAGGCCCGGACGCGCGCTGGCTCGACGGCTGCGCCGGGCCCGGCGGCAAGGCTGCGCTGCTCGGCGCGCTGGCCGCGCAGCGCGGGGCGACGCTGCTGGCGTCGGAGAAGCAGCCGCACCGCGCGCGGCTGGTCGGCCGCGCGCTGGCCGGCAACCCAGGCCCGTACCAGGTGATCGCGGCGGACGGCACGCGCCCGCCGTGGCGCGAGGGCACGTTCGACCGGGCGCTGGTCGACGTCCCCTGCACGGGTCTGGGCGCACTGCGCCGCCGCCCCGAGGCCCGCTGGCGCCGCCGCCCCGAGGACGTCGCCGGCTTCGGCCCGCTCCAGCGCGCGCTTCTGCGCGAGGCGCTGCGGTCGGTGCGGGTCGGCGGTGTGGTGGCCTACGCCACGTGTTCGCCGCACCTGGCGGAGACGCGCGTGGTGGTCGAGGACGTCCTCCGCGGCCGCGCCGGCGAGACGCCCCCCGCGGACTGGATCGACGCCCGCCCCCTCCTCCCCGACGTCCCGTCCCTGGGCAACGGCCCGGACATCCAGCTGTGGCCCCACGTCCACGGCACGGACGCGATGTACTTGGCGCTGCTCCGCCGCACGGCGTAAGCCTCGCCCCGGGCGCCGGGGCGAGGGGACCCCCGGTTCCCTCATCCCGCCGCGACGGCGATCAGCCCCGACGGCGGATTCCGGCGGTGCCGAACTCTGCGCAAGGGGGTGGGTGCCCCCGGGCCGGGGGCGGCTCGGCACCGCCGGGCTGCGCCGTGGTGGTTGCTCGCCGTCGCGGCGGAATGAGGGGGGCCTGACCCCCTCGGCCCCCGTGCCGGGTGGTGGCTGGGGCCGGCTTGGTGCTGCCGGTGGGTGGTGCTTGCTCGCCGTCGTGGCGGGGTGTGCGGGGGCCCCTCGGCTCCCATGCCGGGTGGTGGCCGGGTCGGCTCGGCCTCGCCGGGTTGTGCCGTCGCGGCGGGGTGCGGGGGGCTGCCCCCTCGGCCCCGTGCTGCCGGTGGTGCCCCGGCCGGGGCATCGGCGGGCCCCCCACCCAGCGCAGGGCCTATGCGCTCCAGCGCATAGGCTAAGGGCATGGCTGTGCAGATCAATCCGAGCATCCTCTCCGCGGACTTCGCCCGCCTCTCCGACGAGGCGCGGGCCGTGCGGGGCGCGGACTGGCTCCATGTCGATGTCATGGACAATCACTTCGTGCCCAACCTGACGCTCGGCGTGCCGGTCGTCGAGTCGCTGGTGAAGGCCACCGACACCCCGCTCGACTGCCACCTCATGATCGAGGACCCCGATCGCTGGGCCCCGCAGTACGCCGAGGCCGGCGCCGGGTCGGTCACCTTCCACGCCGAGGCCGCCCACGCCCCCGTACGCCTCGCCCGCGAGCTGCGCCGCCTCGGGGCCCGTGCCTCCATGGCGCTCAAGCCGGCCACACCCATCGAGCCGTTCGAGGACCTGCTCCCCGAGCTCGACATGCTGCTGATCATGACGGTCGAGCCGGGCTTCGGCGGCCAGGCGTTCCTCGACATCATGCTGCCGAAGATCCGCCGCACCCGTGAGCTGATCTCCCGGCACAACCTCCCCATCTGGCTCCAGGTCGACGGCGGTGTGTCCGCCGCCACCATCGAGCGCTGCGCCGAGGCCGGCGCCGACGTGTTCGTGGCCGGTTCGGCCGTCTACGGCGCCGACGACCCGGCCGGGGCCGTGCGCTCCCTGCGCGCCCAGGCGGAGGGCGCCATCGCCGCCGCACCCTGGGCGTGCGCGCACTGAACGCCCCGGCGTGCTCCTCGCCCGAATAGGGCTGATCAAGGTCAGCGGAATCTGACAGGATGACGTCGAGTCCACAGCTCTGCAAGACTCCACAGCAGCTGCACCACAGCGGCACAACCCATCAGTAGTGAGGAGACCACGGTGTCGACGGGCCGTTCAGCCACGCCCATGGGGCCCGCCGAGCTGGTGCAGGCGGCGGCGATGGCCCGCCGCTTCTACCTCGAGGGCAAGTCGAAGATCCAGATCGCCGAGGAGTTCGGCGTGAGCCGCTTCAAGGTGGCGCGGGTGCTGGAGACGGCGCTGGAGCGCGACCTGGTGCGGATCGAGATCCGGGTGCCCGCCGAGCTGGACGCCGAGCGCTCCGACGCGCTGCGCGCCCGCTACGGCCTGCGGCACGCGGTCGTCGTGGAGTCCCCGGCCGACGCGGCCGACGACGCGCCCGACCCCGAGAACCTCGGCGAGGTGGCAGCCGGCCTGCTCGGCGAACTGGTGCACGAGGGTGACGTCCTCGGCCTGGCCTGGGGCCGTTCCACCATTCACATGGCCGCGGCCCTGCACCGGCTGCCGCCGTGCACGGTCGTCCAGCTCACCGGCGTGTACGACGCCGGCACCGCCGAGCGCGGCTCGGTGGAGGCGGTCCGGCGGGCCGCCCAGGTCTCCGGCGGCGAGGCGCACCCGATCTACGCGCCGATGCTGCTGCCGGACCCGGCCACGGCGGCCGCCCTGCGCGGCCAGACCGGCATCGCCCGCGCCTTCGAGTACTTCGACAAGGTGACCGTCGCCGCCGTCTCCATCGGCTCCTGGGCGCCGGGCATCTCCACGGTCTACGACATGCTCACCGACGAGGAGCGCACCCACTACGCGTCCCTCGGCGCGACCGCCGAGATGTCGGCGCACCTCTTCGACGCGGAGGGCCGCCGCATCGGGCGCGACCTGGGCGAGCGGTGCATCACCGTCGAGGCCGACCGGCTGCGCCGCATACCGGAGGTCGTCGCCATCGCCGGCGGGCTCCGCAAGGCCGCGGCGATCGGCGCGGTGCTCCGCTCCGGGCTGGTGACCAGCCTGGTCACCGACACCGCCGCCGCCGACTACCTGCTGCACGAGACCGGCCCCGGCCCCCGCCCGGCCCTGGACCGCGCCGACCCCGACGCCGGCTAGGGGCGTAGTCACTACCCGACGCGCACCGGGAGCTCCGGTGCGCGTCGGCGTATCAGGGGCGCACGCCCATGCGCTTGGCCGAACACACAGACGTGCCCCCGGAGCGCTTGTCCGAAGCCACGCAATAGCCACGCAATCCCACCCAAATGCGTCACATGTTCGCCCGAACGGCCTCTCATCGTGGATGATGGGTCCAGGAACCTCAGCCCGATCCGGTATCGGCACGGTCTGACTCCCCACCCGCTTTATCCTCAATTTCGCAGGTGAGAGAGCCAGTATGCGATTCCTCAACGACCAGCAGCCGCCGTACGACCTGACGTACGACGACGTGTTCATGGTGCCGAGCCGCTCCGCGGTCGGCTCCCGCCAGGGCGTGGACCTGTCCGCCCCGGACGGGACGGGCACCACCATCCCGCTGGTGGTCGCCAACATGACCGCGATCGCCGGCCGCCGCATGGCGGAGACGGTCGCCCGTCGCGGCGGTCTCGTGGTCATCCCCCAGGACATCCCGATCGACGTCGTCACCGACGTGATCACCTGGGTCAAGAGCCGTCACCTCGTGCTCGACACGCCCATCGTCCTCACGCCGCACCAGACCGTCGCGGACGCCCTGGCCCTGCTGCCCAAGCGGGCGCACGGCGCCGGCGTGGTGGTCGACGCCGACCACCGCCCGGTGGGTGTCGTCACCGAGCACGACCTGACCGGCGTGGACCGCTTCACCCAGCTGTCCGAGGTCATGTCCAAGGAGCTGCTGCTCCTGGACGCGGGCATGGACCCGCGCGAGGCCTTCAACCAGCTGGACGCCGCGCACCGCAAGCTCGCGCCCGCCGTGGACGCGGACGGCAGGCTCGCCGGCATCCTCACCCGCAAGGGCGCCCTGCGCGCGACCCTCTACACCCCGGCGACCGACGCGAACGGCAAGCTGCGCATCGCCGCCGCCGTCGGCATCAACGGCGACGTGGCCGGCAAGGCCAAGGCGCTGCTGGACGCGGGCGCGGACACCATCGTGGTGGACACCGCCCACGGCCACCAGGAGTCGATGATCGCCGCGATCAAGGCCGTCCGGGCGCTCGACCCGCAGGTCCCGATCGTCGCGGGCAACATCGTCGCCGCCGAGGGCGTGCGCGACCTCGTCGAGGCCGGCGCGGACATCATCAAGGTCGGTGTGGGCCCCGGCGCCATGTGCACCACCCGCATGATGACCGGCGTGGGCCGCCCGCAGTTCTCCGCGGTCCTGGAGTGCGCCGCCGAGGCGCGCAAGTACGGCAAGCACGTGTGGGCCGACGGTGGTGTCCGCCACCCGCGCGACGTGGCGATGGCGCTGGCCGCCGGCGCCTCCAACGTCATGATCGGTTCCTGGTTCGCCGGCACGTACGAGTCCCCGGGCGACCTCCAGCAGACGGCCGACGGCCGGCTGTACAAGGAGAGCTTCGGCATGGCCTCCGCCCGCGCCGTGCGCAACCGCACCTCGGAGGAGTCGGCCTACGACCGGGCGCGCAAGGGCCTGTTCGAAGAGGGCATCTCCACCTCCCGCATGTTCCTCGACCCGGCCCGCCCGGGCGTCGAGGACCTGATCGACTCGATCATCGCGGGCGTCCGCTCCTCCTGCACCTACGCGGGCGCGGGCAACCTCGCCGAGTTCCACGAGCGTGCCGTCGTCGGCGTCCAGAGCGCCGCCGGCTACGCCGAGGGCAAGCCGCTGCACGCCAGCTGGCAGTGATCAAGGTGTGATTCACCCGTGATCAGAGGGTGATCACGCGCTGGCGCACCGAAAGGGGCGCGATCCATTCCGGATCGCGCCCCTTTTTTGCTGCCCATGTACCGATTCATGATGGAGTATGCAACGATTAATCGTGTCGGACCCTGCGACGCAATGATCGAACGGGCATACGCAAGAATGGTGCATTACCAGCGTGGCCCCTCACCTCGTAGGGTCTGCGCAGAACGTGGAGTGGCGGATACCGCTTGCTCGGCGGTACCCCCCTCGCTACGGGTTTGCTCTGCCCTGCCGGTGCACCCCCGGGGTCCGCCGTCGGCCGTCGCTCCCGACCGACCGGCATCCCCCCGACCGGCCTTCAGGAACGGAGCGACCCCCGTGGGAGCGACCCCCATCATCGACAAGGGCGCAGCGCCCGCCGCCTCCGGCGGCACCGCGCGCGCCTCGCTGCCGACCACCGGCTTCGGCGCACGCCTGATGCGCACCAAGCCCGTCGAGCGCCTCGTCGCCGAGGGCGGCCAGGGCGAGGGCGGCACCCTCCGCCGCTCGCTCGGCATGTGGCAGCTGACGATGATCAGCATCGGTGCCACCCTGGGCACCGGCATCTTCGTCGTCCTGGGCTCGGCGGTCCCCGACGCCGGCCCGGCCGTGGTGATCTCGTTCGTCATCGCCGGTCTCACGGCGCTGTTCTCGGCCCTGTCCTACGCCGAGCTCGCCGGCACCATCCCGGTCTCCGGCTCCTCGTACTCGTACACGTACGCCACCCTCGGCGAGCTCGTCGCCTGGGTCTGCGGCTGGTGCCTGATCCTCGAGTACGGCGTCTCCGTCGCGGCCGTCGCCGTCGGCTGGGGCCAGTACCTCAACGAGCTGCTCGACGGCACCATCGGCGTCACCATCCCGGCGTGGATGGCCAACCCGCCCGGTGTGGACGGCGGCATCTTCAACCTGCCGGCCCTGCTCGTCGTGCTGCTGTGCATGGCGTTCCTGCTGGGCGGCGCCAAGGAGAGCGCCCGCGCCAACACCATCATGGTCTGTGTGAAGATCGCGGCGCTGCTGCTCTTCTGCGCCGTCGCCTTCACCGGCATCCGCGCCGGCAACTACGCCCCGTTCATGCCGCTGGGCCTGGGCGGCGTCAGCGCCGCGGGCGCCACGCTGTTCTTCTCGTACATCGGCTTCGACGCCGCCTCCACCGCGGGCGAGGAGGCCAAGGACCCCAAGCGGGACCTGCCCAAGGCCATCATGCTCTCGCTGCTGATCGTCACCGCGCTGTACGTGCTGGTCGCCGCGATCGCGGTCGGCGCGATGCCGTGGCAGGAGTTCAAGGGCTCCGAGGCCGCGCTGGCCGGGATCATGAAGGACGTCACCGGCCACGGCTACTGGTCGGTGCTGCTGGCCGCCGGTGCCGTCATCGCCATCGCCAGCGTCGTGCTGACCGTGCTCTACGGCCAGACCCGCATCCTCTTCGCGATGTCCCGTGACGGCCTGGTGCCCAAGCGCCTGGCCAAGGTCAGCAAGAAGGGCGTGCCGGTCGGCAACACCGTCGTCGTCTCGCTCTTCTGCGGCGGCCTGGCCGCGGCCGTGCCCCTGGGCCAGCTCGCGGACGCCACCAGCATCGGCACCCTGTTCGCCTTCGCGCTGGTCAACGTCGCCGTCATCGTGCTGCGGTTCACCCGCCCCGGCATGAAGCGCAGCTTCCAGGTACCGCTTTCGGGTGTGCGGGTGCCCTTCGGTGACACCCGGGTGCCGCTGTTCCCGGTCTTCCCGCTGATCGGCTTCGGTCTGTGCGTCTACATGATGTTCAGCCTGGACGTCGTCACCTGGGAGGTCTTCCTCGGCTGGATGTTCCTCGGCCTGGTGATCTACTTCGCCTACGGCATGCGCAACTCGCGCCTGGCCCGCGAGGCCCTGGCCGAGGCCACGACCGGCGAAGCCGTCACTGAGGCCGTCACCGAGGCCGCCCCCGCCGAGCCCGCGAAGACCCCGGCGAAGGCCACGGCCAAGGCCCCCGCCAAGGCTCCGGCCAAGAGCCCCGCCCGGACCCCCGCCAAGGGCACGGCCAAGGCCCCGGCCAAGAACGCCGCAAAGGGTGCGAAGCCCGCCGGCAAGTCCCCGGCAGGAGCCGCCACGAAGAAGTGATCTTCTTCTGAGCCGCCCTATGATCCCGACTGCCGGGTCCGCCTCCGCGGGCCCGGCAGTCGTCATCCGGGCCCGGAAAGGGATCACACCGCATGAGCAGTCCCCATCTCCTGCTGACCGGCGACCGCCTCGCCCTGGGCCTGGCCCGGGACGAGATGCTCACCGAGTACCACCGGTGGGAGAACGACCCGCACGCCGTCCTCGGCCGCGGCAGCCGCTTCCCGCAGACCTGGGAGGCCCGCGCCGACGCCTGGGACCGGCAGCTGGAGGACCCCGACCACGTGTCCTTCGAGGTCGTGAAGGCCAAGGACAAGCAGCCCGTGGGCCTGAGCACGCTGCGCGTCGAGGCGCGCGAGCGCCGGGCCGAGTTCCACGTCGTCCTCGCCCCCGCGCACCGCGGCAAGCGCCTCGCCGAGGAGGCCACCCGGCTCACCCTCGACTGGGCCTTCCACCTCGCCGGGCTGCGCGCCGTCTGGCTGCGGGTGCTGGAGCCCAACCGGGCCGCGATCACCGCGTTCGAGAAGGCCGGTTTCCGCCCCACCGGGCGCTTCCGCCGCTCCGGCAGCTGGCTGGGCCAGCAGGTCGACGAGGTGCTGATGGACGCCCTGCCCGAGGACTTCCCCGGCCCGCCCGCGATGTGCGTCGCCCTGGGCAGCTGAGGCGACCGCCCGGAACGTCCGGGTCGGGCCCGGCCCCGGAGACGTGATCTACTGCTGTGTGCAGCAGGTCATCCCGAGAAAAGTGATCCACCCGACGTGCGACTGAACGAGCTCGACGAACGCATCGTGCACGCCCTGGCCGAGGACGCCAGGCGCTCCTACGCCGACATCGGCGCGGAGGTGGGCCTGTCCGCGCCCGCCGTCAAACGGCGTGTGGACAGGCTGCGCGCCGAGGGGGCCATCACCGGCTTCACCGTCCGGGTCGACCCGGCCGCGCTCGGCTGGGAGACCGAGGGCTTCATCGAGCTCTACTGCCGGCGCAACACCTCGCCGGAGGCCATCCACCGCGGCCTGAGCCGCTACCCCGAGGTCGCTGCGGCCTCCACCGTCACCGGCGAGGCCGACGCGCTCGTCCAGATCTTCGCGTCCGACATGCGGCACTTCGAGCGGGTCCTGGAGCGCATCGCCGGCGAGCCGTTCGTGGAGCGCACCAAGTCGGTGCTGGTCCTCTCCCCGCTCCTGCGCCGCTTCAGCTCCGGCGCACCCTCCTGACAGCGCGCGGCGGTCCTGCCAGGCTGCGGACGCACACGTCACCGCAGCCGACGCACAAGGAGCCGTCATGGCCCGTCGCCACGTGTACGCCCTCGTCGCAGCCGCCGGTCTCCTCCTGGGCCTCCAGGGGAGCCCGGCCGGCGCCGCCGCCCCGCCGTCCGGAGTGCCCGCCAAGGGCATCGGCTGCGGGTTCGTCCTCGACACCACGTACAACCCCGCCACCGGCCGCTACGAGCTGGTCGACCAGATACGCGGCGGGCACCGGACCTACGACCTGAACGGTGCGACGTCCGGCCCCGGCACCCTCGTCACCGACGACGACAACGTCTGGTGCGACACCCCGGCGCAGGCCGACGCCGTGCTGGCCCACGTCACGCACGCCCGCTTCTGGGACTACTTCCTCGACGTCCACGGCCGCAAGGGCGCCCGCGGCGACGGCAGAGCCGGATGCAGCCGCGTCCACTACGGCACCTCCTCCCCGGTGGTCTTCCACAGCGACCTCGACGGCTGCGTCACCTACGGCGGCGGCCAGGGCAGCGGGCGGTGGTCCTTCCCCGTGGACCTCGGCCTCCACGAGTGGGCCCACGGCGTCACGTCCGCCACGGCCAACCTGGTGTTCTCCGGCGAGCCCGGCGGCCTCAACGAGGCCACGAGCGACATCTTCGCCGTCTCCGCCGGCTTCCACGCCGCCCGTCCCGAGGCCCCCGGCAACTACCTCATCGGCGAGGACACCGACATCCTCGGCAACGGCCTGCCCCTGCGCCGCATGGACCGGCCGTCCTGGGACGGCGCGTCGAAGGACTCCTGGTACCCGGGCATCGGCGGCATCGACGTGCACCACTCCTCCGGCCCGGCCAACCACTTCTTCTACCTGCTGGCCGAGGGTAGCGGGCGGAAGGTGATCAACGGCGTGCAGTACGACAGCCCCACCGCCGACGGCGTCCCGGTGCGCGGCATCGGCCGGGAGGCGGCCGGCCGGATCTGGTACCGCGCCCTCACCACCCGGATGACCGAGCGGACCACCTACGCACAGGCCCGCACCGCCACCCTCGCCGCCGCGGCCGGCCTGTACGGCGCGGACAGCACCGCCTACCGGGCCACCGCGGCCGCCTGGGCGGCGGTCGGCGTCCGGGGCGCCTGAGCCGGCCCGCCGGCACGGCACCGCCGCGGGCCCTCCCGGTGGCGGTGCCGTGCCCGTCCCCGGGCACCCGCGCAACGAATCGCCGGACACGACCGCAAAGGCGCAACGTTCCCGACGTCCGCGCGCAACGTCGACGCCTTGTCCGCGCCGGTTACCGGGCCGTACCGTCGTGGGAACCTTCCGCACGCATGTGCGCTTCCCGTGGTTCCGCCCCGTCCGTCCGCCTGTCCGCCCGGCTGAAGAGGAACGCATGACGCCGCCGCTCCGTATCGCGCTGTACCAAGGCCCCTGCGGCGTTCCCTCCTCCCCGGACGCCGCGCTCGACGACCTGGCCGGCGCCGTCCGCCGGGCCGCCGGGGCCGGCGCGCGGCTGCTGGTGACCGACGAGCTCTTCCTCTCCGGGTACATCGCCGGCGACGCCCTGGCCGGGCTGGCCCAGCCCGCCGACGGGCCCTGGGCGGAGGCCGTCGGCCGGATCGCCGCCGAGCACGGCGTCGCGGTCGCCTACGGCTACCCCGAGCGCGCCGGCGACGCCGTGCACAACTCCCTCCGCCTGGTGGGCCCCGACGGCACGGCCCTGGCCAACTACCGCAAGACCCACCTCTTCGGCGCCTACGAGAAGCGGCACTTCACGCCCGGCTCCGAGGCCGTCGTCCAGGCCGAGCTCGACGGCTTCACCCTCGGCCTGCTCATCTGCTACGACGTGGAGTTCCCCGAGACCGTCCGGGCGCACGCGCTGGCCGGCACCGACCTGCTGCTCGTCCCCACCGCCCTGATGCGCCCCTACGAGGTCGTGCCGATGACGGTCGTCCCCGCCCGCGCCTGGGAGAGCCAGCTCTACATCGCCTACGTCAACCGCTGCGGCGAGGAGGGCGGCTTCACCTTCGCCGGCCTGTCCTGCCTGGCCGCCCCCGACGGGACCGTACGGGCCCGGGCCGGCACGGGCGAGGACCTCGTCGTCGCCGACGCCGACCCGCAGC
Source organism: Streptomyces mashuensis (assembly GCF_014654785.1). Classification (GTDB taxonomy): domain Bacteria; phylum Actinomycetota; class Actinomycetes; order Streptomycetales; family Streptomycetaceae; genus Streptomyces; species Streptomyces mashuensis. The sequence goes on along the minus strand of NZ_BNBD01000003.1, from coordinate 150,747 downwards.
TGCTCGCCGCCTCCCGCGCCGAGAACACCTACCTGCGCGACCGCCGGCCGGAGCTGTACACCTCGCTCCGCTGAGCCCGCCCGCGCCCCACCCCCCAGTCACCACCCCCGCAAGTACGGAGAGTCCGACCGATGACGTCCACGGTGCCCCCCGCCGCCCACGACGAGCACGAGACCGAGCGGCCCGCCCTGCCGCCGATCACCATGTTCGGCCCGGACTTCCCCTTCGCGTACGACGACTACCTGGCCCACCCGGCCGGGCTCGGCCAGGTCCCGGCCACCGAGCACGGCACCGAGGTCGCCGTCATCGGCGGCGGCCTGTCCGGCATCATCACCGCGTACGAGCTGATGAAGATGGGCCTCAAGCCCGTCGTCTACGAGGCCGACCAGATCGGCGGCCGGCTGCGGACCGTCGGCTTCGAGGGCTGCGAGGGCGACCTCACCGCGGAGATGGGCGCGATGCGCTTCCCGCCGTCCTCCACCGCCTTCCAGCACTACATCGACCTGGTGGGCCTGGAGACCAAGCCGTTCCCCAACCCGCTGGCCCCCGCCACGCCCTCCACCGTCGTCGACCTCAAGGGCGAGTCGCACTACGCGGAGACGATCGACGACCTGCCGCAGGTCTACCGCGACGTCGCCGAGGCGTGGAACGCCTGCCTGGAGGAGGGCGCCGACTTCTCCGACATGAACCGGGCCATCCGCGAGCGCGACGTGCCGCGCATCCGTGAGATCTGGGCGAAGCTCGTCGAGAAGCTCGACAACCAGACCTTCTACGGCTTCCTCTGCGAGTCCCAGGCCTTCAAGTCCTTCCGGCACCGCGAGATCTTCGGCCAGGTCGGCTTCGGCACCGGCGGCTGGGACACCGACTTCCCCAACTCCATCCTGGAGATCCTGCGCGTCGTCTACACCGAGGCCGACGACCACCACCGCGGCATCGTCGGCGGCAGCCAGCAGCTGCCGCTGCGCCTGTGGGAACGCGAGCCGCAGAAGATCATCCACTGGGCGCCCGGCACCTCGCTGTCCTCGCTGCACGACGGCGCTCCGCGCCCGGCCGTGACGCGCCTGAACCGCACGTCCGGCAACCGCATCACGGTGACGGACGCGAACGGCGACATCCGCACGTACAAGGCGGCGGTCTTCACCGCCCAGTCGTGGATGCTGCTGTCGAAGATCGAGTGCGACGACTCGCTCTTCCCCATCGACCACTGGACGGCGATGGAGCGCACCCACTACATGGAGAGCTCCAAGCTGTTCGTCCCGGTCGACCGGCCGTTCTGGCTGGACAAGGCCGTCGACGACGAAGGCAACGAGACCGGCCGGGACGTCATGTCGATGACGCTCACCGACCGCATGACCCGCGGCACCTACCTGCTGGACAACGGCCCGGACCAGCCGGCCGTCATCTGCCTGTCGTACACGTGGTGCGACGACAGCCTCAAGTGGCTGCCGCTGTCGGCCAACGAGCGCATGGAGGTCATGCTCAAGTCGCTCGGCGAGATCTACCCCAAGGTCGACATCCGGAAGCACATCATCGGCAACCCGGTGACGGTCTCCTGGGAGAACGAGCCCTACTTCATGGGCGCGTTCAAGGCCAACCTGCCCGGCCACTACCGCTACCAGCGGCGCCTGTTCACGCACTTCATGCAGGACCGGCTGCCGGAGGACAAGCGCGGCATCTTCCTCGCCGGCGACGACATCTCGTGGACGGCCGGCTGGGCCGAGGGTGCGGTGCAGACGGCGCTGAACGCCGTGTGGGGCGTCATGCACCAGCTCGGCGGCGAAACCGATCCGACCAACCCGGGCCCGGGCGACGTCTACGACGAGATCGCGCCGGTCGAGCTGCCGGAGGACTGAGCCGGCAGGTACGGCCGCAGGGCCGCGGGCAGCGGCCCGAGCGGGGTGAGGAGGTAGCGGCCGACCAGGCCCACGCCCGTGTCGACGCGGACGGCGAACTCCTCGGCCACCTCGGGCAGTCCGCGGACCGCCCACAGGGTGCGGAACGCCGTCCAGGCGGCGTTCCGCGCGGCCTCCAGCGTCCAGGACCCGACCACATGGGTGAGCGGGTCCGCGACGTCCAGCAGGTCCGGGCCGGGCATCAGCTCCTCCCGGACCCGCTCCTCCATGGCCACCAGCAGCTCCCCGATCCGCTCGAAGTCGGGCTGCAGGGCGCGGGGCCCGGTACCGAGCGCACGGCAGGTGTCGACGAGGGCCAGCGCCAGGTCGTGACCGATGTGCGCGTTGATCCCGGCCAGCGCGAACTGCACCGGGCGCACGGCCGGATGGCCGCGCAGCTGGAACAGCGGCCGCCAGCAGGCCGGCTGCCGCAGGCCGCACGCGGCCCGGTCCACCGCGTCCAGATACCGCCGGGCGAACCGTACGTCCAGCTCGGTGGCGGCCCGTACGTCACGGAAGCCGCCGCCGGCCGCGCGGCGCCCGATCTCCTCGGTGACGCGCAGGTAGACGCGGTTGAACACGGCCACGCCGTCGCCCGGTGGCAGGGTCGCGTCCAGCCGCCGCATCCGTTCCAGCACCGCGCCGATCCCTGTCATGCGCACACGGTGGCATCCGGGGCCGGTGCGGCGGGCGCGGCGGCCGGGAGTGCACCCGAACGGGTGAGCGGCGGCGCTCCCGCCCGGTGCGGCTACTGCTCGGCGGCCGGCTTCCCGGCGACCGGGTCGTACCCGCTGGTGCCCTCGTCCAGCAGGGGTTCCTGCGACTTGAGGTGGGCCGGGGCGAGGGCACGCAGCGTGTGGTAGCCGGTGATCACCACGATGGTGCCCAGGGCGATGCCGCCGAGTTCGAAGCTGCTGCTGATCTTCAGGCTGACCCCGCCGATGCCGATGATGACGCCCGCGGCGACCGGCACGAGGTTGAGCGGGTTGCGCAGGTCGACCTTGTTGTGGCTCCAGATCTGCGCGCCCAGCAGGCCGATCATGCCGTAGAGGATCACGGTGATGCCGCCCAGGACGCCGCCGGGCACGGCGGCGACGACGGCGCCGAACTTCGGGCAGAGGCCGAACAGCAGGGCGAAGCCGGCGGCGGCCCAGTAGGCGGCGGTGGAGTAGACCCGGGTGGCGGCCATCACGCCGATGTTCTCGGAGTACGTGGTGTTGGCCGGGCCGCCGACCGCGGTGGACAGGACGGTGGCGGCGCCGTCCGCGGCGATGGCGGTGCCCAGCTGGTCGTCCAGCGGGTCCCCGGTCATCTCGCCGACGGCCTTGACGTGCCCGGCGTTCTCCGCGATCAGCGCGATCACGACGGGCAGCGCGACGAGCGCCGCCGACCAGCCGAAGCTCGGGCCGTGCAGGGAGGGCAGGCCGATCCACTCGGCCTTGCCGACGCCGGAGAGGTCCAGCCGCCAGTGGTCGACGGCCTGCGGGCCGCCGTGCACCGAATGGATCTTCCCGAAGAGGCGGTCGAAGAGCCAGGAGATGCCGTAGCCGAAGGCCAGGCCGAGGAAGATGGCGATCCGGGACCAGAAGCCGCGCAGGCACACCACGGCCAGGCCGGTGAAGAGCATGGTCAGCAGGGCCGTCCACTGGTCCTGCGGCCAGTAGGTGCTGGCGGTGACCGGTGCGAGGTTGAAACCGATCAGCATGACGACGGCGCCGGTCACCACGGGCGGCATCGCGGCGTGGATGATGCGCGCGCCGAACCGGCGGACGGCCAGCCCGGCGAGGAACAGCGCGACGCCCACGACGAGGATGGCGCCGGTGACCGCGGCGCTGTCGCCGCCCCGCGCCCGGACGACCGCCGCCACGCCCACGAACGAGAGGCTGCACCCCAGGTAGCTGGGCACCCGGCCGCGCGTGGTGAGCAGGAAGAGGATCGTGGCGACGCCCGACATCATGATCGCCAGATTGGGGTCCAGGCCCATGAGCAGCGGGGCCACGAATGTGGCTCCGAGAGTACATCACTGGGCTTGAGGGGCAGCCACTCCCCTGTGGAGACGTCTCCCAGGCGTTCCTCGGTGTCGTTGGCGAGGGCGTTGAGGAGGTGCATCCCGGTGGGGCTGGCGTCGTCCGCAAGGAGCCGGACCACCAGTTCGAACTCCCTCGGGGTCAGGCGCACCGCGACTTCGTCAGAAGCGTCCTCGGCGGGTTTGGCGGTTCCTTCTGAGGCTCGCCAGGCCGCGATGTTGGCCAGGGTGTTGGCGAGGAACCTCGCCGCGCTGTCGGGCTCGGGTATGGGGCGCACGAGCGGGCGGTCACCGACGGTCTTGTACTCACCAAGTTCCATGATCGGGATGTTAACGATCATGTTCGCAAACGGGAACCTGTGTGCGATTCCGGCCTGTGGGCGGGGGCTTCGATTTATTCATTCAAGCCGTGCTGCCGAGCCACGAAGAGCGGGGTGCCGCTGGTCGGCGCCCGGTTCGGTTTGTCCCTCGGCGAAACGATCGACTATGAATCCTCTTGGCCTCTGCGACGTGCAGGGCGGTGCGAAGGAGAAGGACTATGGCGGGCTTCGGGTGGAAGCTGCACGGCGATGGCAAGCACCTGAAGCACGGGGAGGTGGTCAAGCCCGGCGAACGACTGTCGTGGGGGCGTACCGCAGGGCTCGGGGCACAGCACGTCGTTTCAATGATCGGGGCATGTTTCGTCGCTCCGATTCTTATGGGGCTCGATCCCAACCTGGCGTTGATGGCGTCTGGTGTCGCGACGATCTTGTTTCTGGTGATGACGCGTGGGCGCATTCCCAGCTACCTGGGATCTTCACTCTCGTTCGTCGGGGTTTCGGCCGTCATCGCGGGGCAGGGCGGGGACGCTGGCACGTTGACCGGTGCTCTGCTCGTCGTCGGCGCCGCCCTCGCGGCGTGCGGGGTCGTTATCCAGTTTCTCGGGGCGCGGGTGATCCATGCCGTGCTGCCGCCGGCAGTGACCGGTGCAGTGGTCATGCTGATCGGCTTCAATCTCGCGCCGGTCACCGCCAAGACGTATTGGCCCCAGGATCAGTGGACCGCCTTGGCCACGATGCTTTTCACAGGTCTCGCCCTGGTCGTCCTGAGGGGCTTTTGGTCGCGTATCGCGATCTTCCTGGGTCTCCTCTTCGGTTACGTGCTGTCCTGGGTCCTCGACCTCGCTTCCGGCAAGATCCGCTCGGTTGACGGTTCCGGAAAGATGACGGACCACTGGCGGATCGACTTCTCCGGCGTGGCGAAGGCCGACTGGATCGGCCTGCCGACCTTCCACGCGCCGAACTTCTCGTTCTCGGCGATTCTCGTTGCCCTTCCGGTGCTGGTGGCCCTGATCGCTGAGAACGCCGGCCACGTCAAGGCGGTCGGCGAGATGACCGGTGACTCGCTCGACGACAAGATGGGTATGGCCATCGTCGCGGACGGCACAGCGACCGTGCTCTCGACGGCCGTGGGTGGACCCGCCACCACGACGTACGCCGAGAACATCGGCGTCATGGCGGCCACCCGCGTGTACTCGACCGCGGCCTACTGGGCTGCGGCCTGTTTCGCGCTCCTCTTCGGCCTGTGCCCGAAGATCGGCGCCGTCGTAGCCGCCATCCCGGGCGGGGTGCTGGGCGGGATCACCGTCATCCTCTACGGGATGATCGGCCTGCTCGGCGCGCAAATCTGGGTCCGTAACAAGGTGGACTTTGCCCAGCCCCTCAACCTCGTTCCGGTTGCGGCCGGCGTCATCGTCGGTATCGGCGGCGTCAGCTTGAAGATCACGGACAACTTCGAACTGAGCGGCATCGCGTTGGGCACCCTCATCGTGCTCACCGGGTTCCACTCCTTGCGGTGGCTGTCCCAGGCTGCGAGTCGGCCGCAGGGCCCGCTGCTGGACGGCGGCACCTCGGAGTACGACCAGGAAGCGCGGCGTTCTTCCTGAGTCGTGATAGCGCCGTGGGTAGCCTTGGCCCATGACTGCCTCCTACGACACCCCTGACGACGTCGTCCGCGAAATCTCCAAGCGGTACGCCTCGTCGGACATCACGGTGGAAGCACTGGCTGACCAGCTCAGCGAAGAGGGAGTGCCGCGGGTGCGCTTCCAGCATGGTCGCTGGGCGTTCGACTCCGCTAAGTGAACGCTGGCGACAACGTCGAGAGGCCCCCTTCAAAGGGGGCCTCTTCTAGTTGACAACGGTCTGTGGGACACCCAGCCAGACCTCTTGCTTGGCTCCTGCAACGGTCAGCCCGAAGCAACTGGGCTCCGGACGGCCCTTAGCGGTCCACCAGTGCCAGGCGGCCTCGACCTCGTTCCATAGCCTGCGCGGGCCGTGCTGCCAGACGGCGAACTCGTCGTCTTGTCGGCCATCGTGGTCCACGGCGGCCCAGGATGAGCCGTCCGCAGTGACCACCCATAGACGCGTCGCCACGCCGTCCACGTCGGGATCGTCGTGCCACACGTGCCACAGGTCAGGGCAGCGCAGCCCGAGGGCGAACTGGGCGTCCCAGTCGTCGCCGGCCACGCTCCACGGCGACAAGGAAGTCCTGGACTCGTCGGGCTGATGGTCGTCCGCTACGACATCACGGAAGAGGCGCAGTCCCAGGCGGTGCCCCCGGGCGCGCATGAAGGCTGCATAGGGGTGGAAGCGCCCTGCGGCCTTCCCGCCGGCTTCTACGGCCAGGTGGAGTAGCCCGTAGTCGCACCATGGTCGGGACCACGGAGTGAGGATGGTGCCGCCCGGTCGGATCTGCTCAATCCAGGCTTCAGGGATGGCGCTCACGGAGCAGGTGGCCAACACATGGTCGTACGGGGCCCCCTCCGGGTACCCGAGGGTGCCGTCGCCGCACACGACTCGTACGCCGGGAGCGGTCTGCTTCAGGGCTGTGGCGGCCTGCTCGGCGAGCGTGGCGTCGACTTCGATCGTGACCACATTGTCCTCGCCGATCGCGTGGGCAAGAAGAGCGGCGTTCCAGCCGGTGCCGGTGCCGATCTCGAGGACGCGTTGTCCGGGCCGGGGGTCGAGCATGCTGAGCATGCGCGCGACGATGGACGGGGCCGACGCGGACGATGACGGAAAGGCCGACACGTCCGGGTCTACCGGGTTGCCGTCGTTGACTTGAGTGACGACCGAGGTGGCGGCGTAGGCGGCGGAGAACCAGTCTCCGAAGTTCGTCTCGGCGTCGATCGCGATGTAGTTGCCCTGGTCGTCGCGTTGCCAGATCACTCTCGGGAGGTGTAGCCGACGGGGCACTGCCGTGATGGCGGATGCCCACTTCTCGGGAAGCGCGCCGTTTTCCTCGATGATGCCGGCGAGCAGGCCGCGCAGAGCGGCCGGCTCTCCGGACGGGACGTTCTGGGGCATTACTTGTCCTTCTTGTGCTTCGGCTCTTTCCGCGGCTTCTGCGTGTCATCCGTGGTTTTGCTGTCGCCGAAGTCCTTCTTGCCCGAGTGCTGCCCGTCGCCCCCGGAACCGCCCTTGCCCGTGCCCCACCCCATGACGCACGCCCCTTCTCTCGACGTTGACGGCGCATACGGTAGGCCCCCGGCTGCCTGGCCGGAAGGCGGCATGCAGGGTTCAGGACACCGGTCGAGCAGAGCAGCCGCCCCGGGACGATCGAACTCCGTCTGGAGGTGCCTCGCCGGTGGTGCCAGCGGTCTATGCCGATGGCTGCACGGTTCTGTGAACCGTCGGCCTCGGCCCCTAAACTGGCTCGGTCCGGACAACCGCATGGGCAGGCCCATGACGCCGTTCCCCCTCCTCACTTGGCTTGAGGAGGGGGAACGCCAGTCCGAGGTCAGTCCGTGGAGCAGGTGAGGTGACCCGTACGGACTTCATCGATGAAGGAGCTCCACGCCGTCGCCGTCAGGACCAAGGCGGCGCCGGCCTTGTCCTTGGAGTCGCGGACGCCGACCTGCTTGGCCAGGGGAAGGCGCGCGATCTCGACACAGCTGTTACCGGTGCCCTCGCTGTAGGAGGACTTGACCCAAGCGTCTTCGGGGGCCACGTCAGGGGCCGTGATGTGAGTGTTAATGGCTCTGCAACTCTCGTTCTAGTCGGTACATGAAATCGGTTGTTTCCTCGGGCGGAAGTGCGGATGCCGCCATGGCTTCGAACTTCCGACCGAAGCGCTCGACCACCTCGGGGGTATCCGATGTGGAGACAGCGCCTCCGGCGGTGTCGGTCTGCACCATCGACGGCAGTCCTTCTCCCAGATCGAGGATGGCGAAGTCGTTGCTGGACCGATAGCCCCGGTGCGCGGTGGGGAGTACCTGGACGCGGATGTGTTCGCGCTGGGACAGCGTGGCGATGTGCCGGTACTGCTCGATCATCACGTCGTCGTCCCCCATGACGTACTGAAGCGAGACCTCGCAGAGGACCACCCACAGCTTGAGAGGGTCGTCCTCGCGGAGCACGGGCTCCTGACGCTGCATGCGGATGGCGACACTGTCACGGATGAACTGCGTCGTGGTCTCCTCTATGGGCTTCGACCTCTCGAAGATCCCCTGGGCGTAGTTCTCTGTCTGAAGCAGCCCGTGGACCACCGTCGGGTGGAAGGCCCGAATCTCTCGCGCTTCCGACTCAGCCCCAACGAACTTGGTCATCCCCGGCGGCATCTTCTGCCGAACCTGTGTCACCCATGACCGGCTGTTCGACGCCTTGTTGAGCTCGACCAAGGAGTCGACGAGCTCCCTGTCCGTTAGACCGTACCGCTCCAGCAGTGCTCGTAGCTCGCCGACGTGTCGGAAGGCCAGCTCACCCTTCTCGACCCGTTGCAGCTTGGCATCGCTGAAACCCAGGCCCTCGACGGCTTGTTTCATCGTCAGGTCCGCGTTGTCGCGCAACTGGCGGAGCCGGATGCCGAGCTCGATCTTGTGACCCGTAGGCCCGCGTCGTGCTGCCACCTGTGTCCTCTCCTCGTGCCCGTGTGCATGCCCCGAACGGTCCTGTGCGCGCTGCGAGGGCCCGTGTGCTTGAGTCTGGCACCCCTGTGCAGCCGTCACCGCTCCCTGTGCAGAAAAGTCATATACCAATGCGCCTGACCGCGAGTATTTATTTCAGATTCACTTGCAGATGAACGGTCTGCTGAACGACGGTAGTTGTGCACCAGGGAGTCCGGAACTCCGCTGGTGGCACCCCCCTCCGGCTGGCCGCCGGCCCCGAACCATCCATGCCTCCGGCGGCCAGCCGTCCCCGCTCCCTGGAGCCCTCCCGCGTTCGCTGCGGACCTGCTCCAGGCCGACTCCTCGGAGGCCGCACAATGCCGGCTCAGATGCCCTTGCCGTTCCTCCCGCTCGGCGAGCAGCCCGCTTCCCCGCCGCCCGGCACGCGCACCTCCGTCCGTCACCGCGACCTGGAGCCGGTCATCCGCGGACGCCGACTGGCGAGCAAGCGGATGCACCTCCGCGACCAGTCGGCGCCCGCCGTCTAGACCGCCGCATCGCGCCGGGGAGTTCAGTTTTCCTCCTCACGTCGGCGTGATGCGGCTTGGCCGGGCCCGCCTTCGCCCTGCACCTGGAGGACGACGGACCTGTTGCCGCTGTACGGGGGTACGCGGCGCCAGGCCCGCCGAGACCAGGGCGGAGGACGGGCACCGGGTCCCCGACGCCGGAAGATCGAGCCGGCGTCCAGCCGACCGGGGACCTGCCCGGCCGCTTCGGGGCCGCCCGCAACCTGCGGCGGGCGGCCCCCACCAGCCGGTCATGCACGCGGCGGACCTATGACCCCGCGCCCATGACCACCAACGTCCCGGCCCGTGCGGAGGAGAGCGCGGCGAGGAGGCCGGGACGCCGGTCGGCAGACCTGTGGCGAGTCAGGGCTGCCGGCACCCCCGAAGTCGTGGGCGCGGTTCGAAGCAGAACCGCGCCCACGACGCCTCCCCCCATGCCTGGCTCGGAAGGACACCTCTCGTGAGAGGCACCGCTGACCTCGTCCTCGACAACTCCGGAAGCCGGATGCTCCGGCCGGACACCGACCCCCGCGGGTTCCCGAGCACCCGTCTCGCGGCACTCCGGCGCACGGTCTTCGAGGACGCCATACAGGGCCACAACGGCACGGTGAAGGTGGCGCTCTACGCCCTCACGACGCTTCGTGCGGACCCCGACCCGGCCTTCGACGCGGCACGCACGTACGCAGAGGGACAACGGTGGAGCGTCCTCGACGACGTCTTCTGGGACAACCACGGCATGACCGACCCGGCAGAGCGGCCGGGCTGGCAGGCCGTACGCAAGCTCATCGCCGGCGGGTTCGCGCGCGGCATTGTGACCGTGTCCCGCAGCGCCGTCAGCACCGCCGACCGCGAATACGAGCGCGAGCTCGAGTGGTTGCACGAACGCCGCGCCTTCCTTGCGCACGTGCCGCGAGCCGCGGTCCTCGAGTGAGTGCTGACCACTGCTGGGCCGCGCTGATCGTGACCTTGCAGGTTCTGACCGTCGCCACGCCCGCCGTGGCTGTGTTCACCTACATACCCTGAACCGACAGGAGGGCCCGATGGAGGGCCGAACGGTCTTGCCGCTGATCGCCACCAACCCGCCGAACCCCCTCAAGGGCCTGCGGTACGTGGAGGTGGAGACGAGCCAGTTCTGCAACCGTCGCTGCGGGTGGTGCCCCAACGGGCACACGCTCGCACGGCGCGACAAGAACTTCATGGACTGGTCACTGTTTGAGAAGATCACGGCCGAGCTGGCGGACTGCGCCTTCGACGGCTACTTCGCGTTCCACAACTACAACGAGCCGCTGGCCAACCCGCGGCTGGGCGAGGAGATCCGCCGCGTCCGCGCCACGCTGCCCGACGCGCAGCCCGCGATCTACACGAACGGCGACCTCTTCAACCGCACCCTGTTGGAGCAGATGTCGGAGGACGGCGTCCGCTACATCCGGGTCACCCGCTACCCGACCAAAGCCCACGCGAGCCCCGACTTCCCCGCCCTCCACCAGTACCTGAACAAGAAGAAGCTCCTCAGCGGCGGCATCAACTGGACGTACAAGGAAGTCCGCCAGGGCCTCGCCGCCAGCTGGCAGGACCCCTTCACCGGAATGCTGGTCGAAGTCATCCGCCCGCAAATCGCCACGTACAACGACAGGGGCGGGACAGCGGTCGTGCCCGTCGTCCTGCCCCGCCGCACCGAGCCGTGCCAGATGACCAGCACCTCCCTGAGCATCGACTACCGCGGCGACATGAAGATGTGCTGCAACGTCGTGCCCGACCAGGCGGCCAACCACCGCGAGTACGTCCTCGGCAACGCCGCCGACCACTCGCTGGCCGAACTGTGGAACCACCCCCTGATGGCCGACTGGCGCGACCGGCACAGTCGGGCGGACTGGACCCGCTCTCCGGCCTGCGCGACCTGCGTGCAGGCACTCCCGGAGACACGCCGATGAGGGCCGCCGCCGTCGCCACCGCCCCCGGCCGGCTCTGCCTCGCCGGGGAAAGCCTCGACTGGATGACCGGCGGCAGCAGCGTCGTCGCGACCATCCCCCTGCGCACCAAGGTGACCGCCTGGCGCGCCCCCGGCAACGCGCTGACCCTGCTCTCCGGCAGCCCGTTGTTCGTCAACCGCCTCATCCCCGCCGAACAGGTGGCCGAAGGGAAGTACAGCGGCGACCAACTCGACTACATGCAGGCCGCCGTCCGCGTCACCCTGAAGACCGCCGACCAGATCGCCGGCACGGTACTCACCGCCACGACGGACATGCCCGTCGCCGCCGGGCTGTCCTCCAGCGCGGCCGTCACCGTCGCCGCGGTCACCGCCCTCTCCGCCATGAACGGCACCTCCCCGGACCTAGCGACGATCTGCCGCCTATCCCGCGCAGCCGAGACCGGGGAACTGGGCTCGGGGGCTGGCTGGATGGACTACGTGGCCGTCGCCTTCGGCGGCGTCAGCCACGTGACCGCCGGCGACCGTCCCGGGGCTCGCGGGATCGCACCGACCCTCGGCGTCCCCGTCGTCATCGTCGACACCCTCCAGCCCCGCACCACCATGCGGGCCCTGAGCTCGAAACGTGAGCGGTACGCCGCGGGTGACGCGAGCATGCACGCGTACGCCCGCCAAGCTGCCGACCTGGTCGACTCGGTCACCACCGCCCTGGGGCAGCAGCACGTGGACTACCGGCTGGTCGGTCGACTGCTGACCACAGGCCACGGTCTGCTGCGCGACCTGGTGCGCTGCTCAACCCCGCTGATCGACGAGTGCGTGGCTCGGATGATCAACGCTGGCGCGCTCGGCGCGAAGCTCTCGGGCTCCGGATACGGCGGGTGCCTCTTCGCGCTGGTGCCGGACGAAGCGCTCAACTCCGTCCTCCAGGCCCTCGTCGGCCTGCCCGTCCACACCCACGTCCTGCCCGCATCCGAGCCGGAAGGCGTCGCCGTCACCCGTCTGGCCGCCCCTGCCCCACAGAGGGCAAACTCGGCCTGACCAACCGTGCCTGCGCACCAACCGTCGGTAACCTCAGACGAGCCCATCAACCCCTGGAAGAAGGCGCAGCTTATGGACTACTCCCGGCTGGTGAAGGCGTACGACATCCGTGGCGAGGTCCCCACGGAGATGAACGAGCACGTCGCCGAGAAGGCGGGGGCCCTGTTCATCCGCCTCACCGCAGCCGAGACCATCGTCATCGCCCGCGACATGCGATCCACCAGCCGCAGCCTCGCCGACGCCTTCACGAAGGGCGCCAACCGCGCGGGTGCGGACGTCGTCGACATCGGCCTCGGCTCCACCGACTACCTCTACTTCGCCAGCGGCAAGCTCAACATGCCCGGCGCCATGATCACGGCCAGCCACAACCCCGCCCAGTACAACGGCATCAAGCTGTGCCGCGCCGGTGCTGCCCCCGTCGGTGAGGACACCGGCCTCGCCAAAATCCGCGCCTGGCTGGAAGCCGACGACATCCCGGCCCCCACCGACAAAGCGGCTCGTACGGTCCAGCAGAACATGCTCGGCGACTACGCCGCCCACCTCAACAACCTCGTAGACCTCACGGGCCAACGACCGCTGAAGGTCGTCGCGGATGCCGGCAACGGCATGGCCGGCCACACGGTCCCCGCGGTCTTCGCGAACCTGCCCGTCGACCTCACCGCCCTGTACTTCGAACTCGACGGGACGTTCCCCAACCACGAGGCGAACCCCCTGGAGCCCAAGAACCTCCTGGACCTCCAGGAGAAGGTCCGCGAGACGGGCGCGGACATCGGTCTCGCCTTCGACGGCGACGCCGACCGATGCTTCGTCATCGACGAGCGCGGCCAAGCCGTACCACCGTCCGCCATCGTCGGCCTGGTGGCCGCGCGCGAACTAGCGAAGTCCCCTGGCTCCACCGTCGTGCACAACGCCATCACCTCCCAGGCCGCGGTCGAGGTGATCTGCGAGAACGGCGGAACGCCGGTCCGCTCCCGCGTCGGCCACTCGTACATGAAGGCCCTCATGGCCGAGCACAACGCGGTCTTCGGCGGCGAACACTCCGGCCACTACTACTTCCGCGACTTCTGGAACGCGGACACCGGCATGCTCGCCGCCCTGCACGTCCTGGCTGCGCTCGGCGAACAGGACCGGCCCCTGTCCGAACTGGTCGCGGACTACACCCGCTACGCCGCGTCCGGGGAGGTCAACTCCGAGGTCGCCGACGTTCCGGCAAAGCTCAACCAGGTCGAAGAGGCTTTCCGGCAGCTCGACGGAGTAACCACAGACCGGCTCGACGGGCTGACCGTCACCCTCGGCGCCGGCCGCTGGTTCAACCTCCGCCCCTCCAATACGGAGCCGCTGCTCCGCCTCAACGTCGAAGCTCCTACCGATGACGCTGTGAGGGCCCTGCGGGACGAAGTCCTCGCCCTTGTGCGCTCCTGAACCACAAAAGAGGGCTCCCCCTAGTGGGGGAGCCCTCTTTTGCTTAAACGAGCCTGAGCGCTGCGGCGGCCCCTATACTCCTCGCATGGCACAAAAGTACATCACCATTTACACCGACGACCTGACTGGCGAGGAGTCCCAAGAGGCGGAGACGCACACCTTTTCCATCGACGGTGTCGCCTACGAGATTGACCTTGGACCGGACAGTTACGAGCAGATGCTTCAGGCATTTGGCCCATTCGTGAAAGCAGCCCGAAAGCAGGGTAAGGGCAATAAGCCGGGGAACCGGGCGAAGGCATATCGCCGAAACGGGGACACTGCCGCTATTCGCTCTTGGGCGAAGGAGAACGGCTACGCGGTCAACGACCGCGGTCGAGTGTCGGCAGAGATTCAGGAAGCCTACGCGAAAGCCCTGGCGGACTAACGACGGCTGAAAGCGACCCCAGAGCGGCCCCCTCAAGGGGGCCGCTTCTGTGTATAGAGAGCCCCCTACACAGTAGATGTCGGTGTCCTTTGACGGTTTTCGGGACTCTGAGGAGCGAAAGAGTGCCTGACGTCACTTCCCTGCCCCTCGATTATTTCATTCAAGTGGCCCCTCGGCGGCGGAAGCGGCGCGCCAGCCGGCCTGCGCCGCCCTGCGGGGCCGCCTGCCGGCCTGGGGCTCGCCCTCTTGCCCCGCCCTTCCAGCAGCGCCGGCGAGGCGCCGAGAACCTTCATACCCGTACACACCCGGAGGACGGGCCCCGCGGCGGGTCCTGAATGAAAGAATCCGGGTATTACCCCCGAGTGTGCGCGCTGAATGAATTAAATAGCGGGTGAGCTGGATCACGCCTAGGGGATTAATTCATTAATGCAATTGGAATGCCTCGATGAGATGTGGATCACTCGGTTTGATCTTGACTCCGGTGGTCGATCGGTCTTATTTAGCGTGCGTGCGCGCAGTCCTTTTGATGAATCAATGGGTAATTGAAGTTGTGATCCACGTCACGCGCTTTTAAGTTGACCGGTAACCTCAATCTGCGTAATGTTCTGGGTGTCGGAAAGAGCAAGACGCCGACAGGGCCAGGAGCCACGGCCCAGATAGACCGCAGTGGTTCAGCCGCATAGACCGCGTAGGACTCGCTCCTAAAGGGTCGCAGCCGCTAGGTGGGCTACCTTCCGGGCCATTTCATCGGAGGTGAAGAGTCAGGGAATCTGGGCTCTTTAGTGGTTACCACGGGATAGCAACCGTGGGGGCCGCTATGGAGGGCAGAGACAATGGCCAAGAGCTACCGAGTGAGCGACAAGCCCAAAGGGCTGACACCGACCGTCTATCGCACCACACGGCGAGCCACCCCTAAGGGGTCGGGCTACGCGATGAGCGACAGCAGGGCGGAAAAGCTGCTAGCGAAGCGAGCGGCGTGGGAGCTCAGGAATCGGGACAGGGCGCCACTGGCAGTCTGAAGGCGCCATTTTTTTTCACCTCAAACTTGACCGGTAACCTACCCTCAGGGGGTAAGTGATGAACGCGGCAACAACCACTCTTCTCGATCAGATCCGAGGCACCGGCGGAGCGACGTACGCACCCGACCGTCCCGCACCTGCATCGGGGTTCATGGTGTCGCTGAACGGCAGCGAACGCACCATCCCCCTCGCAGAGTTCGGGCCGACGGAACTGGTCAACTACATGCAGGAGTACGCCTACCGCATCGACTCTGACCCGCGCCTTTACTACGGCGCGTGGGTTGACGGCGGCACGGTCTATCTCGACATCTCAATGAACATCGCGGACCGGGCAGAGGCGCTGCTCATGGGTGAATTCGAGTCACAGAAAGCCATCTACGACGTGACCACTGGTGACGTGATCAACCTCTAGGGAGAACCTGATGAAGCGCACAGTAATCCGATTTGCACTCACCATGACCGCTGGAATCTGTCTCGGAATCGCGATCGGCCCCGTGGGTAGTTCGCAAAGCGGTGCCCGCGACATCGCTAACTTCAACGAAGGGTTCGAAGACGGGGCGCGCGACGTCAGGGAACAGGTCGCACGTGTCATCACCAACAATCCGGACGAGTGCTGGATACGGGAAAACGTCCCTGCCATCCCCAACTCCCCTGAGTGGTGCAACGGCTGATTGACCTGCTTTGGTGGCGCACGCGGCGGCGTGCGCTCGCCATGGCCGGTCAACGGGCCGGATCAAGATTAAGGAAATGCCTCGATGAGCACATACACGCAAGAGCAGATATCCCGCACCATCAACGACGGAGCAGACCTCGTAGCCGACGGGCTAGGGCTTGACGAGCGGGACGCCGACCTTCTCAACCTCATGGTCAACGCCGCTCTGTCGCTCCTGGAAGACCCGACCCTGTCGCTGAACGACGTGATGGATCGAAATTACGACGGCGGAGCCGAAGAAGTCCTCTCCTGGTGGGACTGGAAGTAATGGAACGGGTGGCAGTTGTGATGACTGGCGAAAAGTCGCAGGCGTTCCGGAAGCCCAAGAACCGGCAGAAACCCAAGTTGCTCACCGCTATAGAGCGGGGAGCCGAAATACGTGAACGTAATACCTACCTCCGAGCTTTGCACCGTCCCCGAACGGCCGGTGACCCTTATCCGTGGGCGGTATACAGCGAGGGATTGAAGGAAGAGTTCCACATCTCCGGGCGGGACTGCATGGCCGTCTGGCCTGACGGAACCAGGACTACGGCCAACGGTGAACGGATTGAGACGAGGGGTCGATGAGTGACAGGCACGTTTATGCGGTTCTGCGGAATGCAGTGGAACGCATAAAGGAGCACGAGGCGCATTGGCTCGAATACCTCCACTCGGAGGTTCCCTCCTACTGCCCAGAAGACGGCTATGTAGACGATGAGGAAGCGGGTCGCATGGACGAGATCCAGGAGGATCAGGCATTCAGCGCGCAAGAGCTGCTTCGGGACCTCTTGAAGCGATTCGAGGAGGTGACGTCGTGACCATAGTTCGGCGACACTGACGCGCTTTGCCTGGGGCCGCTCGATGTATTCGGTCGAGCGGCCTTTTGCATGGCTCGTCGGCTGCCACAGCCGGGGCTGACTCCACCGAGGGAGATCGATGAAATACCAGTGCGAAACATTCCAGACCATCAAGTCAGAGCTTCAGCATGAGGCGGCAAAGCACGCCAAGAGCGCGCAGGAGCACACGGACGACCGTCTGGCTCGCTGGCACAGCAGCCTGGTGGTCACCACGAAGCGCTACATGGTCCGGAAGCTCGAAACGCACGTGCGGCGGTGCGGCCTGTGCGCCTGATCGATTATCCGCCGTCGTTGCGATGCCAGCAGGACCCGAATCACGGCGCCTCGCGGCACGTGACCTCCGGGCGGCCCGGCGGCGTCGCCATCACCGCCCACCTTTGCGTGGATCACGTCGACCCGTGGATAGCCGCGCTGGAGCGCGCCGACGGGCACCGACTTCTTATCGACCGCCCCATCAACTTCTCGTGTAGGCCCTACGGCCTGTGCGCCATTCGCTGAGGAGCGACACATGGCAGAGTTCATCATCCGCGCCGGACAGTGGGAAGAGAACCGCAGCCGCACGAGGGTCCGCATCTGGCGGGGCGACGAGGAACGGCCCTTTGTGGACATTGTGTTGGGGGCCTGGCGTGAGCGCCTGTACCGCGAGTTCCCCGCCCTGACCCTCAACCACATCGCGGAGGAGAACGGAGTCACCAACCCGCCGAAGATCTACCGCAAGGACTACCACGACGACTACAACCCGTTCCTCTACGACCTGGTCGGGGTGTCCGAGGTATGAGTCCCCGGGTCTACGTCGCCAGCCTGGCGGACTATGTGGCCGGGCGGTACCACGGTGCGTGGCTCGCCGCCGACCGGAGCGCTGACGACATCGGCAAGGGCGTCACCGCGATGTTGGCCGCGTCGTCGGATCCCTACGCCGAGGAGTGGGCGATCCACGACTACGAGGGTTTCGGCGGGGTCCACATCGACGAGTACGACTCGCTGGAGACCGTGGCCGTGCTCGCGCACCTGGTCACCCAACATCCGCCGCAAGTCGTGGGCTACCTGCGTGCCGAGGGCCTGGAGCCCGAGGACATCGCCGAGGAGATCGACGACCGGTTCTGCGGGGTGCACGACTCCCTTGCCGACTACGCCTTGGAATTGATCGACGACCTCGGAGATCTCCCAAGGGCGTACCAGGACTACCGCTGGACGATCGCCAAGGCCATGGCCCACGACTGGGAGGTGGCCGGGGAGTACGTCACCGTCCCCACCTCCGGGGGCGTGGCCGTCCTGAGCAACGCCTGACTTACCGTCGCCGCCCTCGGCCAACCTGACCGAGGGCGGCGACGGCTGGTCAGACGACAGTCGAACGCACGAAGAAGGACATCCATGTTCGTTCCCCGGCCCCGCATGTGCGCGGTCTGCTTCACTCCGCTCGACGCCCATACCCCGCTGTGGGCACCGATCGTTCCTCCGATCTACGAGCACCCCGCTCGTGCCGAAGGCGAATGGGACCACGAGCCAGAACCGGTCGACGTCGACGAGCGCGTCATCCACCTCTGTGACCTGTGCTTGCAGCCCGGCGGCACCAGCACCTTCCGCACCACGAAAGCCCTCGTCGCGATCGAGGAGGACGGCCAGATCAGGGACTACGGCGACGACTGGGCGGCGTGCGAAACATGCGCTACGCACGTCCGCAGGCGATCCCCCCACCTCCTGATCGATCGCGCGGTCTCGCTCGCCCGCCACCCCAACGGCCGACCCCTGAACCGTCCCGAACGCCGCGATCTCCGGCGGCACATCAAGCCTGTGCACATGGCGTTCCTGGAGGCAGAGCCCTTCGAGGTTCCCTCCGGGAAGCAGGACCAGCGGTGAACCGTCACGTGTGGATCATGGCGCTCGGGGAGAGGACTCGGCCGGACCAGCCGACCTTCGCCGAGGACCCGTCTCCGCTCGACGCGCGAGCCTGCGTGGTGGTGGACGACTTCGCAGACCTCTTCCCTGTCTTCGCCGGTTGGCGGGCGCACTTCGCGGAGGAGATCACCACCTGGGCGATGCGCGTGCCCGCCGACGCCCAGGGGCGGCCGGCTGAGGGCTGGGAGGCTGTGTGGGCGGAAGATGGTCCGCCTATCCGGCTGGACTGCCGTCCCGGCGGCTTCATCGAGGTCCGCCCCGACGTCTTCGAGCCCCCGCGGGGACGGCCGCTGTCACCCCCGGCGGTGCCCGGCTCCGCCAAGCCGGCTGTCATCACAGCGGTGTAACCCCCGACCGCCCGCATGCCTCAGCCGTCCCGGCCTGGGGCTTTTTTGCTGCCCGCCGACGAAAGGTGCACATTTTGATCAGCTTCGACCCCACCACCCACGAGGGCCGCGTCCTCGCCGATCTCTTCCGGAGCTGCAAGTCCGTTGAGGAGGGTGACGGCGGCTGGAACGGCGCCGACGTCGTGGACTTCGTCTGCGATGCCTTCCAGCGTCTCGGTATCGACCTCGACGGCCCTGTCGAACAGGTCGACGCCCCCACGCCCGTCGGCAGCACGCGCTGACCCGCGAGTGCCCGGCTTGGTCGGCCGCCCGTCGCGCGGCCGGCTTTGCCGGTCACTCACGAAAGGCACCTTGTGACTGAGAAAGCCGACGATAACGCCTACTGGCGCTGGCCCAGCAGCTTCCTCGGAACGAAATACGCCTGCCAGCCCTGCGGAAATTTCCACTGGGAAGAGTTCGCGAAGGACATCTACGGGCCGACCCTCTGCTTCCCGTGGTCGAACCAAGAAGAACGAAGCTATCCGCTTTACTGCCAATTCTGCGCAACGGTGGTCGATCACGCATGAGAACCCGACACGTTTACAAGCCCGCGCGTCTGCCGAACGGCGACGTCAAGTGCCATTTGTGCGACGAGGCCGCCACCTGGTGGGAGGACTGGGAGCACTACGGCGACAAGCGCTTCTGCTCCTGGCCGCGCTGCGACGCCCACGCGCACCCTGAAGAAGCCCAACCCGGCACGACCTGGCGTCCGGTGCGGCGCCGCAACCGCTGAGGAGAACCGAGCAGTGACACCGAAGCAGTACCGGCACGGCCTGTACGTCAAGGGCCGGACGTGGGAAGGCCGCAAGGTCGAGGGCTGGGTCGTGGGGGGCATCCACAGTGGGGCACCCATGAACCGGACCACGCTCATAGGCGTGACGGTCAAGACCGAGGCGCTGGTCAGCATCATCGACGGTCGCGTGATCGTGCCTGTTGAGTACCGGACGTGCCGGCTGGCCGAGGTCGAGCCCGCGAAGGAGCGCCGGTGAGCCTGATGAAGCGCTACGTGGAGGACAGCGACCTGGTCCGTGAGCTGGCGCGAGAAGCAGCACAGCTCCTGCGGGCCACTGACCGGATGCGGGCTCTCGACGGCGCCTTCACGGCGTGCGGGGAAGCCGCGGGCAAGTACGCCGACCCCGAAGCCGTCCTGAAGCGGCTGGTGCGTGAGGCCGTATTCGAATACGGGGCCGTCCGCAGCCAGCACCGAAATGCCGAGCGAACGCCCGAGCCGGTTCTCTGAACTCGTAGTAGCCGACAACACATAGCGGCGCCCAAAAGGGGCCCAGGTCACGACCCGGGCCCCTTTCGCATGGGCGCACGTGGAAAGCAGAAGAATGAGCGCATTCAAGACGATGAACTACGGCCCCCTCGGGGAAGCCGTCGAAGCGGCGATGCCGTATACGGAGGCCGACCCGATCGGCGTGTACGCCGCCCTCCTCGCCCAGTTCTCCTCGGCCATCAGCCGCACCGTCACCACGGACAAGGGGC
Source organism: Streptomyces mashuensis (assembly GCF_014654785.1). Taxonomy (GTDB): domain Bacteria; phylum Actinomycetota; class Actinomycetes; order Streptomycetales; family Streptomycetaceae; genus Streptomyces; species Streptomyces mashuensis. The sequence goes on along the minus strand of NZ_BNBD01000003.1, from coordinate 130,251 downwards.
GGCCCGTCGTGCTGTGGACCGTGCTCGCCGGCCGGTCCGCGATCGGCCGCAAGGGCTACGCCTATGGCACCAGCAGGCAGATCCTGAACGGCGGCATCAGCCGCTACGTCAGCGCCCGGACGGTGTCCGGCATCGCCAGCGGACCGGCCCTGGTGGACCTGCTCTTCACGCTGGAGATGGAGACGCTGGGCACGGAAGGCGGGATCGACGGCCGGGCGCTGATTGTCGAGGAGGAGTGGGCGACGGTCCTCAAGAGGGCCAAGAAGTGCGCCACCTTCTCGCCGCTCCTTCGCACCGCGTGGGACGGCAAGCCGATCAGCAACAAGACCAAGGACGGCACGCAGGAGGTCAGCCGGCCGCTGCTGGGCCTGCACGCGCACATCACTCCCGGGGAGTGGGCGAAGTACGTCTCCGCCTCCGAGGCCCTGGGCGGCTCGTTCAACCGGATCCTGCCGGTGACCGTCGAGCGCAGCAAGCGGCTGTCGTACTCGGCCAACACCACCGCTCCCGCGAGCCAGAAGCTCGCGGAGGCGTACCGGTGGGCCTGCGCGGAGCAGCGGGTCATGGAGCTGACCAAGGCCGCTGAGGACCGCTTCGACCAGCTGCGGGACGAGATCGAGGAGCGGTTGATCACCCTGCCCGAAAGCATCTCGTGCTACCTGGAGCGCTCCGAGGAGCAGGTCGTCCGGGTCGCCTCCGTCCTGACGGCCGCGGAGATGAAGACGCGGGTGAGCAAGCGCGCGCTGGAGGCCGCATGGGCCTTCGTGCAGTACAGCATGGCCTCCGCCGAGAAGCTGGTCCGCGACGCGGCCACAGCCTCCGCCGGCACGAGAATCGGCAAGACGCTGGAGGAGAGCATCATCGACGCCCTCACCCGCTTCGGCGGCCGGGCCACCTCCACCCAGATCCTGCGGGTGCTGGGCACCCGCGCCAACGCGGCTGGCCTGAAGGCCGCCGTCGAAGGCATGGACCAGGTGAAGACCTGGAGCGAGAAGACCACCCCCGGCCGCGGGGCCCCGACGATCTACTACGAGCTCGTCGACCAGGAGGCGGAGACCAACCCCGCCGACCAGCAGCCGGAGGACCGCAAGCCCGCGCTCCAGGTCATACCCGCCCGGCCGAAGCGCAAGGCCCCCGCCCGCCGGAAGACGGCCGCCGTCGCCGCCGAGCAGCCGCAGCTTGAGCTGGTATGAGCGGCCACACCGCACGCAGGCACGCCGAACAGTACGAGAACGGACAGAACATGACGACGCTGGATGCCGCCCTGATGAAGATCACCGCAGGGGACTACGTGACCGCGCGGGGCACCGACACCCGGGGCCACGAGGTCACCCGCACGGGTACGTTGCTGGCCCCGCCGCAGAAGGTCAAGGCGCAGTTCGGCGGGAGGAAGGAAGACGCCGTGCGGCTGTGCATCGGTCTCGCCGGCACCGACCCGTCCCAGCGCTCCACCTGGACCACCCTGTTCCCGGACTTCGGGTTCGTGGAGCCGACGCGGAAGCCGACGTCGAACGACTGGACCAACGGCCCGCTGAGCAAGGTCCCCGGCATGCGCACCGCCGACGAGGGTGTCGTGGTGAGGTTCGGCGGCAAGGGCGGCAAGCGGTCAACAGAGCCCGCCAAGCCCGCGCTGGCCAGGATCCGGCACGTGGACAACGGCCGGTACGAGATCCGTGACGTCGCCACGGACGAGGTGCTGCTGACCGTCGCGTGGCAGACCGCGATCTGGTGGGCCCCTGCACCGGAGGACGAGACCGGCGACGGTGAACCCGCGGCCGACGAACACGAGGTGCCCGTTGAGGAAGCGCCGCCGGTGCCGCCGGCCCAGGCCCGGCGCGGGGTGCTCTACGAAGGGTGGTTGTCGGCCGAGGAGCACACCGAGCTCGGCCGGGCGGTTCTGCACCTGACCTCGGGCCGGGTGATCGGATGGCTGACAACGGACGGGCAGTTCCGCCCCGCCGCGTGACCGTCAGCGAACAGGCACTGGCTACCCCGCTCTCGATGCCTCGGCGGCGGCCCCACCACTTCGTGCGGGGCCGCTACTGGGACCTTGTGATCAAGTGGCGCGACGGGATCTGGAAGACCGGTTGACATGGCGCCCTGGTGCCATAACGCAAAGAAGCGCCCCTCCTCACCCGCGCGGGGAGAGGAGGGGCATGGCGTGTGTGGGCGATTACGGCGTTCCGGCGGCCGACGGGCCTTCCTTCAGGGTGAGCAGTCGCTGCCGCTCGGTGGCCTCGTCCCAGGGGGACGGCGTGTTCTGGGCGGCGGTGGTCTTGGCGTCCTCGAACCGCTGTGCGGCTTCGCCGGCACCGAGGACCGTGAGGACCAGGCCCGCGAGGGTGTACCAGTCCACGCCCGGCCACCGGGCGACGAGCAGCGGGACGAGCGCGCCTACGTACGACGTGATCCGTACAGGGTGATTACGCAGCACTCTTGACCTCCGGGGTGGGGATGACCTGCTGGGGGACGACGGGGATGTCGGTCGGCTTCGACACCTCGGGGGTGACCGGAGGGATGGGCCCCGGATGCGACGGCTTCGGCGGCAACGGGAGATCGGCGGGCTTATGCGGCTCCGGCTGCTTCGGCGCCGGCTTGTCCTTGATCCGGTCCTTGATCCGGCCCAGCTCGTCCTTGACCTCCTTCAGCTCCCGGTCGATTCGGTCGAACCGGTCGCTCCAGTCAGGGCTGGCCGGCTTCGAGGCGTCCGGCTTCGGCGCGGGCTTGGTCACCGGGCTCTTCGAGCCTTCGCCCATCAGGGGTGGCGGCTCCGGCCGCGGTGAGCCGGTCACCTTCAGGACCTGGCCGGCCGTGATGACGTCGGGGTCGGTGATGCTCGGGTTGAGAGACAGGAGCCGGGCGAGCGACATGGCGTGCGCGCGGGCGATCCCGCTGAGCGAGTCGCCGGACCGCACGGTGTACTCGCCCGTCGCCGAACCGGAGTCCGGAGGCGGCGCCGGTGTGGTGGACGGCTTCTCCCGGCCCTTGGCCGGGGGCTTCGGCTTCTCGGCGGGCTTCGCCGGAACGTTGATCTCCTGGTCTTCATGGACATCGTCGGGGCTGGAGATCTGAGGGTTCGCAGCGAGCAGCGAGGCGAGGGTGACGCCCAGGGCGGCGGCGATGCCGCTCAGCGTCTGACCGGCCTTGATCTTGTACCGGCCCGGGGAGCCGCCCTTGTCGGTGACGACGCCGGCCCCGGAGTAGGCGGGGTGGCCGAAACCGTGGATGCGGGTCGTCGAGGCCCAGTCGCGGTAGGTCTTGCGGTAGACGCCGTCGCCGTTCGGTGCCGGATAGTCCTTGGTGTTGCCACCGACGACCTCGATGTCCCGGCCGCCGTTGAAGACACCGATCACCAGCTCCACGTGAACGCCGCCGTCCGAGCCGAACATGGCCAGCGAGCCGACGCGGGGCGTGCGGGTGAAGGCCCCGCGCTGCTTGTAGTAGTCGGTGCACACCGAGCAGGAGGCAGTGGTGGGGATGACGTCGCGGTTGCCGGTCTTCCAGGCGAGCCAGCTGATGAAGCTCTGGCACCAGGGGCCGTAGACGGCCCAGTCGACCTGGAGCCCGGGGGTCTGCTCGGCGTACTTGTTGTAGTTGTTGGCGCCTTCCTTGTAGCCGACCTGGGTCAGTGCCAGGTTGACCATGGACGCTGCGGTTGAAGCCAAGGGCTCTCCTTCGCGAGGGCATGAAAAAGGGCCCGCCGAAGCGGGCCGCACGAACGGATTAATTCATTCAGCGGGGGCCGAGGAGGGCCGCGACGCGGGCCGGGTCGAGCGCGGTCAGCAGCTCAACGAGCCTGGAGTTCTCGGCCTCGATACGGGCCAGCCGCATCTTGATCTCCGTGAGATCGTCCTGGAGCCGGTCCGCCCTTGCCTTCTGGGCTTCGGCCTCCGACTTCCAGACCTCGGCCGTGCGGACTTCCTTGGCGGCGCGCACGACGACGTAGCCGCCGATGATGGTGCTGGCGATCCCGAAGAGGCTCAGGATCACGGACATGTTCAGGGGAGCTCACCTATCCAACGAAGCTCTTGGAAGCAGGTAGAGGTGTGGAAGCGGGCGTCGGCCCAGCCGATGCCGGCGAGGTCGGGGGTTCGGGCGACGCAGCTGATGAAGTTCCCGGCGCGCATCGGCACTTCGACGGTGAACGTGCCGCAGTTGCTGTACGACGTCCAGGACGAGAGCGAGCCCGTGGCGAGGGCGTTGTTGCCCACCGAGGCGGTGTTGAAGTCGGGGGCCGGCAGCACGGCGACGTCGAGCCACATCATGTGGACCTGGTCGGCACCCGAGGACTGGAGCCCGGGAGAGACGTTGCCGCCGATCGTGTACCGGTACCGCCCGTCGACCGGCGCCGTGAGGCCGACGACGTTGCCCGCAGAGTTCGTCGGCGCCATCCCGGGGCGGGTCTCGTACGCGATCCCCACCGGCTGCGCCCCCACGGCGTAGCAGGGGAGATGGGTGTAGCCGCCCTTGCGGGCCAGCCACTCCACGCCGATGACCCGCACCGCGGGAGGGCGCAGCAGATGGGTGTGGACGTCCTTGACCCGACGGTTCAGCATGCCCGGGTCCGCGAGTTCGCGCGGTGCCCAGGGTTCGATCACTGGCGGTTTCATCAGTACCTTCCCACCCATCGCACGGAGAAGAACGACCTGCCCGGCAGGGACTTGTTGCCGAGGAGGAATGGCTGGTCCGCGATGCCGGCCGCGCTCACGGACTCGCCCTTCTTCAGGCGGACCGTCGCGGTGAGGGAGCCGTATCCCCGGCTGCCGTTGGAGCGTCCCGGCGAGGACGACGCGATCACGTGGGAGTCGTCGGTCCACATAGAGTCGGCCGTGATGTTCTTGCCGAGCTTGACGTGCATGTTCAGCGGTGTCGCCCCGGGGGTGTCGATGACGCCGCCGAAGGCGACGCTGTACCGGCCGTCCTCCGGGGCGGTCAGGCGCAGCGCGTACGGAGTTCCTCCGGCGGTCGCTTCGGGCAGTGCCAGCTTCGCCGTGTCGAACTCGGAGTCGGGCTGGAGGCCCTGGCCGGGCGGGTACCAGGAGAACGTGGTCCACCCCGTGAGCTTGCCAGGGTCGAGGGCGTCGGCCGGCGCCCAGTTCACCGAGCCGTCCTTGTGCGTGCCCCGCTGCCGCGAGGTCACCCAGCAGGACGGCGGCCGGTACAGGAACCGGTGCAGGTCGCGGATGCGGGCGTTCATCAAGTCCGCGGTGACGACCTCGCGGCGAGCCCAGGTCGGAGTCGTTGGGATCAGGGAAGATCACCCACCCATCGCATTTCGAGGTACGTGGCGGCACCGGCGTTCTCCTTGTCGTCGGAGAACATCCAGGCCCCGCCTTCGGCGTAGCCGGCCATGGCGATCCACTCGCCGGCCCGCAGGGGGATCGTCGCCGTGCCGGTGCCGGAGCGGTGCGAGTTACGGATGCGGTGGCACCCGAACTTCACGAACGCGTTGGCCTCGAACTGCGACCCTTCCGTCTGCCCCTTGGCGACGGCGACGCGGGCGTAGCCGATCTTGCCGTCGGTCTGGTACGAGCCGATGACCGCACCCGCGTTGACCTCGTAGAGACCGTCGCGGGGAGCGGTGATACGGATGGCGGAGTCGGACATCGCCGTGCCGGTGCTGTCGTAGGAGTGCCCGCGGCCGGCGCCCTGCCCGGCGGGTTCCAGGGTGAGCACGGCCCAGGTTCCGGCGTCCTTGCTGCCGGACATCTTGCCTGCCCTGCGGCAGCCGGGCGGGGCCATGAGGAGGCCGAGCACGTCACGGATGTGGACGTTCATGTCCTCGGCCGATACCGGGCCCTGGGCCCAAGTCTTGATGTCGATCGGTGCATCACCCCAGGTAGGTGCTGGTGCCGAGCAGCGACGCGCGGTCGTCGCCCAGGATCCAGGTCGGTTTCCCGTCCGAGCGGCCGGGGATGGTCACGAGGTAGAGGGCAGCGGTGTCCACCGCCGTGTTGAGGTCGAGGGTTCCTGCCGACGCGCCGGCGCCGGGCGTCTCGGCGGTCAGGACGCTGATCTCGTACGAGCCGAAGCGACCCAGCGCGGATTCCCGGGGGATCAGCCCTTCGGGCCACTGGTAGCTGGTGACCTGCCGGGAGACCGTCAAGGCCACGAACACGCTCATGAAGTCGCGGCTGGCCATGAGCGGCACTTTGTCCACCGCTTTGTATACCTGCATGTCGCTCACCGGGGTAAGGGACTGCTGGGCGATGTCGCCGTTACGGTAGGCAAGGTTGATCAGCGTGGCCTGGGGGGAGGCGCCGAGGTCCCACAAGACCTGGTCGTCGGCGCCGGTGTACGGCCAGCAGGCGACGGCGAGGGAAATCTCATCCTGGTTGCTGCCGAGCACCTGCGGCATGCGGCCGGCAGGGGACAAGAGCCGCGGCAGGCCGCTCATGCTCGCGCAGATGCTGACGATGTAGTCGTTGACCCGCGTGCCGGGCGGTACCCGCAGCGTGGCGTACCGCTTGGCCGTCACGGAGCTCGAGGTGCTGCCGGCGTACGTGGCGAACTCCCGTGCCTCCGGGGGGCGGGTCATCCACTCCTGCCCGTCCCAGTACCGCACGGTCGGCTTCTCCACCCAGGCCGTACCGTTCCAGACCTTCTTTGTGACCTCGACCCAGCCCTTGCCGTTCCAGGTCATGACCGGGTTGTAGCTACGCGCCATACTGCACCCACACGTCTCCGGGCTGGGGGGCCGCCGGAGGCGTCGGCCCGCTGAACACGCGCGCGCTGCCGATGTTCGGCGCGCTGACCGCGCCGCCGGCCTCGATCGCCCCGGCCGCCCGAACGAGGCCGGTCTTGTAGACCCGGAAAGCAGCATCCGTGCCCGGCCCATTGCTGGAGACCGAGACGGCCGGTCTGCCGTCGCCGAGCGGCGTCGTATTGATGACCAGCGGTGTGTTGTCGGTGAACGGGTTGAGGTACAGCGTCCCGTTGGCCTTGAGGTTGGTGCCGAGGGCGCCGGCCCGCGTGACGCGAAGAACGTCGCCGGAGCCGTCGGCTGCCTCGACCGCCACCCACGGCTCCTTCACCGCGGTCGCGGCCTGGTTCGGGCCGTCGAGCCTGACCGTCTGCGCGAACTTGTTGTCGGTGTACTCCCGGGACCGGTGGGGGTCGGGGTCCAGCTCGGTGTGGCGCTTGAGCCGCAGGCCGAGGTTGACCGGGATCAGCTCGACCCGGCGGACGCCGGAGTCAGCCCACAGCCGCTCGACCCCAGGTGGTCCGAAGAAGGCGGGCAGGTAACCGTACTGGTCGGCGACGACCGTGCCGCTGTCGAGCACGGCGCCGTCAGCGTCCAGGACGTCCAGGACGCGGGCCGCTGTCTCGGACGGGCCGTCCCAGATCGTGACCGGCGCGCCGGAGACGCGACGGCCGTCAACGTCTTCGGCGACGTCGGAGGCCGATCCTCCGAACATGTTGCGCTCCACCGGAGCCTCCTTACTCGTTGAACTGGTTGGCCTCAAACACGCCGGAGAACACGATGGATGCACGGGGCGGGAAGACGAGGAGGTAGTCGAGCCCGTCCATCAGACTGTTGGCGGACTGGCTGAGAATGCGCACCGTCTGGCCGCGCTGGCCGGCCCACGCCATCCCCGTGAGCGCGGCCATGTTGGGAAGCCCCGACCGCTCCTCGATGTTGAGCAGGTAGCCTGCGAAGCTCTGGCCGGTGCTCCCGTTGAGCGGGACGGGGAGCTGGAAGGACAGGGCGTCCTGCTTGGCGCGGATCGCGGCGCTGCTGTCGTTGCGGAAGTCCACCGAGAACCAGGCAAGGTTCGGGGCGATCCAGCGCCACCGCCCACGGCACACAAGTCCCTTGGGGTCGCTGGCGGCGTTGATGAGCTGAGGGGTGTAGGTGAAGGACTTGCCGAGCGTCATCGACGGCACCAAGCCGTCGCGGCCCCGGAACAGCTCCTGCTGGCCGTGGCGCCCGTCGCTGTCGAGGTCGTACACGAACGTGCCGACCGGGACGAAGTTCGCCGAGTCGCCCGCGTTCCAGGGGAAGGCCACGGGGGCCGGCAGGTCGAAGGGGGCCCGGTTGAAGGGCTCGACGCGCCCGTTGGCGCGGGGGACCTTCAGCTCGTGGATGACCAACTCCCACTCCTGGCCCGGCTTCCGCTTGGGCTGCACCGCGATCGGGTTCGCCGAGGGCTGGCCCTGTACGACGGCCATGTTGACCGAGCCGCGGGGGATGTCGGCCCGCAGCACGATGGTGTCCCTGCGGTCCTTGGCCGGGTCAAAGTTGGGGCCGATGTCGAAGCTGATCGGGGCGTCCAGCCGGTAGAAGAAGCCGCCCACCCACGCCTCGCCGGGCGAGATCTCCACGGTGCGGTCGCCGATGACCTTGATGGCGAAGGGGAGTGCCGCGCCGGTGTAGGAGCTGCTGGTGAGCTTGGCCGCGACGCGGTCGCCCGCCCACAGCTGCGACATCGCCTGCCAGTCGCCCTGGCCGACGGCTTGCCGGCCGCCCGCGTCGTTGTCCTTGTTGAAGGGGAAGCTGATCTCTGCCAATTACATCCTTGATTCGAGTTTGCGTAGCTTTTCCCGCATTTCGAACACGGTTCGGTACAGGTTCAGCGGGTCGCCCATGCCTTGTTGGCCGACCTTGGGGGTAACGGACTGGGTCCGGCCGCCGTCCTCGACGGTGATGGTGACCTCGCGGACGATGTCGCTGTATTCCTGGCCGTCGACCATGACGGTGATCTTGTCGCCCACGAAGTAGTCGACGCCGAAGCGGATCTGCTCGGTGTCGATCGGGTAGATCTGGAAGTTGCCGGCCTTCTCGCCCTCCTTGAGGGCGGCAGCCGCGGCATCCTTCACGGTCTTCACGAAGTGCGTGAGCATGACCTTCTTGGCGTCGGTCGTGGCGTTCATCAGGTTCACCGCGGCGGCGGTGACGGCCGCCGTCGCGGCTGCTTTGAGCTGCGCGGCCTTGAGCTTTTCGGCGTCCGTCTTCGCTTTCTCGGCGGCGGCGTCCGCGTCGGCTGCCTGCTTCTGCGCGTCCGCCACGGCCTTCTTGGCCGCCGCGAGGGCCGGCGTCCACTCCGCGCCGTCCGGTCCGGTGCCCATCTCCTCAGAGCCGTCGGAGTTCTTGCGCAGCACGAGTTCGGGCTCGCCCTGGGCGTTGGTCTTCAGCGGGATGTCGCGCCGGTCGACGAACTGCTCGGCGACCAGGCCCCACTGCTGCTCACCTTCGCTGTCGACCTGCTGGTAGAGGTAACGTTCCGCCCCCTGCCCCTGGCAGGCGACGATGGCGCGGGTGACGCGCGGGGCGGTCAGGGTCCAGACGACCTCGCGGAGGTTGCCCAGCTCCTTGGAGAAGCGGATGTGCCGGGAGAGGTCCCGGGGCTCGAAGACGGTCAGCTCGATCTTCTTACGGGCGGGGTTCCACAGGAACCGGTAGCCGACGTTCTTGTCCTGGCACCACTTCTCGAACGTCGTGCCCAGAGTGTCGTACCGGAGCGTGCCGCCGACGTCGCCGCCGATCTTCGGGTTCGAGCCGACGTCGACACCTTCGACCCGTCGGTCCGGCAGGGCCCGGTTGCCGACGGCCATGTCGCACTCGACCCACAGGGCCTGGCCGGCCGGGCCGCCCGCGGGCCGGGAGTCCTGGCCCCTCCACTGCTCCGACACCGGGAGCGGGCTCATCCGGTCGGTGCCGGATCCCGTGACGCCGGGGAAGGCGAGGTAGCCATAGGCGATCTTGTTGTCGCACTTGCCCCCGACGTACATGCTGCCCGGTCCGGTGTGCTGGGCGTTGGTCCAGTATCTCTGGAAACTTTCGATTTGGCCCGTGAAAACGGGAGCGGCGACACCGTCCTGGTAGACGGCGATCCCGCCGCCGCGTTGCAGCAGATCCGCCTGCTCCGTGCCGGCCTTTACGAGGAGCTGCCAGGAACCCTGCTGGCAGAAGCGGACAGTAAATCCAGCTTCATCCAGGAGTCGAGCTCGCCGACGAGGTTCAGGTTCCGGTCACGGACGAATACGCGGTACGCCAAGGTCAGTAACTTTCGTAGCGGGGCTTGATGGTCATCGTCAGCGCGGCGGAGCCGCTGCCGGGCACCAGCTGCACGCCGATGCGCGACGAGCCGGAGGGCAGCGCCCACAGATCGGGGTTCGGGTCGAGTGCCGGCCACAGATTGCGGCCGAGGTCGTCTCGGACGGTCTTCACGCCCGGCCGGGTGTCGATGCGTAGCGTCCGGCCGCCGGGAACGACTTCGCCGGAGCCGGGTCCGGGCCCGGTGATGCCGAACGACCGGTCGCCGTGCGACAACGTGAAGGAGCGCACGGGGCCCTTGATCTCCCACACCGGCCACGCTCGGGCATCGCCCGGGTTGAGCACCGGGAGCGCCGAGTCGGAGACGACGCCCGCGCTGAGCTTCAGCGGGAAGAGAGGCCCGGGGTCGCCGAGGAGCGGCTGGCCGCCGCCGAAGGCCCACCGTGCCACGTGGAAGTCGTCGCCGTAGTAATAGGGGTCCGGGGCGGTGAGCTGGATGCCGTAACTCGCCCACCGGAAGCCTGCGTTGTTCTCGCCCTCGTTGCCCTCCAGGCCGCCCTTGTAGTAGCAGGTCAGGTACCGGGGCGGCTGGCCGGACTCCTGGACGCGCAGGGTGCAAGGCCCGTTGTCCGGGTTGAGGGTGCGGATCAGCTTCCGCTTCAGCTGCCGGACGGTGTACCGGTCGATGCCGTAGAGGAAGACGGGGATCATGATCTCCCGGGCGGCGGCCCGGGCGGACCGGAAGGTGGAGCCGTCCAGGTTGGGGCTGGTGTCGTAGTTCACCTCGTAGGCGGGCATGTCGAGCCCCGTGGCGCCGGCCTGCATGAAGATGCCCGGCCAGTGGCGTCCGGAGAAGCCGGTGAGGGGGATCTCCCCCTCACCAGCCCCGCCCGTGATCGAAACGTAGGTGTGCCCCCAGCTCATGGGCTGGGGTGGACTCGGCGGCAGCAGCGGGGGCTGCTCCGTCTTGAAGTCCCAACTTGCCGGAATCGGCAGGAGATCACCTACTTTCGGTTAGTGTGCGGACATGGCTTCCGCGTAGCGCATCGCGCGGAGCACCGCTTGTGTGGTGTCCTCCGACCGCGCCTCATGGATGTGGATCTCGTAGCGAGGAGCGAGGAGGTCCCGCGTGTCGCGGTCGTTGTAGACGCGCTCGCCGCCGCGGAAGTCGATCAGCTCCGGGCCGCGTTCGCCGACCAGCGCGAGGCCGGAGGCGGCGGACCGGGTGCCGGTCCAGTAGCCGCTGGTACCGGCCAGAGCACGGCGCCAACCTGCGCCGTAGCGGTCGATCGCGTAGGAGAGGCCCGCGTAGACCGATGCCCTCGGGTCGAGCTGTCCCCGGTCCCGATAGGGTCCGGCGTAGGCGTCGAAGGTGCTCTTGATGACCTGGAGCAAGCCCTTGGACGGGTCGCCGGAAGCGGCGTTCGAGTCCCAGTTATTGACCGCGTTCGGGTCGCCCCCGGACTCCACGTCGATCCGATGCAGGACGAGCGGCACGTCGGACAGCGAGATGCCGCCCTTGCCGTTCAGCTCCTGGATGACGCTCTCGACCAGGGGCCGCCAACGGGCCACGGCGCCGCCACCGCCGGCGTACTCGCCCATGCCCTCGGTGATCCGAGCGAGCGAGCCCGGCCAGGGGTTGAGCACCGGACCCGTGCCGGTACCCGGGGCGCCGCCCCGCGGACGAAGGGCGGCGTCGGCGCGGTTGCCGTAGCCGAGCTGCCGACGGATGGCCCCGGACTCGTTGCCGCCCACCGTCTCCAGCTGGGAACCCTCACGACGGGTCGCGATGTTGATGTGGCCCCAGGAGCCGGGGCCGAAGCCGCGGTAGACCATGAGGTCGCCGGCCCTGGCCTGCGAGACCGGCACCGAGGGCATGTGGTCGACCCAGGTGGCGACGGCGGGCCACCGGGAGCCCGGCGTGCCGGTCGGGGAACCGCCGTAGGAAGCGGTTGCCGCCGCGTGATCGACCGCCCACGAGACGAAGTCGGCACACCAGGACTCGACCTCGCCGGCGGTGTACTTCCGCCCTGACATGTCGCCCTGCCGGGCCTCCTGGAGGGCGACCTTGACGACCTGCCCGCCACCGGCAGCAGCACGGTCATCAGCCCACTTGCCCCACGCCTTCGCCCACGGCTGCGCCTTGCGGAAGTCGTCGGCCGACAGCCGGCCGACGGGCGCGAACGCGTCGGCGATGCGCTTCAGCTCCGGCTCGATCACCTCGAACCAGCCCTTGCCGACGGCTTCCTCGTAGCCGCTGTACGGCTCGTCCTGGTGCCGCTGCACCCATGTGCCGCCGTTGACGATGCCGCCGTTTGCGAAAACGTTTCTGCCCGCGCGGGCAGCGGCGTTCCACTGGTGGATCGTCTCCGCGCCGAGGGCGCGTACGACCTCCGGACGGAGGATGCCTTCGCCAGGGCTCAGCACGGCCGGCACCCGGTCAACGCCCGGGGCGTACCCGGGGACCACGCCACCGGTCGCGTAGTGCACGGCGCTGAGAGGCGCGGCGGTCCCTGCGAGCTTGGCCATGCCGCCGAGCATCGGCACCATGCCGGAGTTGTACGGTCCCTGGATCGTGGACCTGGTGGAGGAGTCCACCACTGACATCGCCGACGACCAGGAGCTGCGGATGGCCGACGAGGATGTCTCGAAGATCCCGCGCAGGTTGCCCAGCCCGGCTTGGAGCCGGGCGAACTGCCCCAAGGAGCTCCCGGTCGCCGAGGCGACGCGGGACTGCACGGCCGACCAGACCCCGTCGTGGGTGCTCTGCCAGCTTCGCTCCGCCGTACTGAGCGGGCCGGTGAGGTGCTGTGCCCACCGCTGCTGCGCCGGGCGGATCTCCCCGTCGACCGCCGACCGGACAGAGGAGGAGACCGCACTCCAGGAGGAACCGGCCGCCGACTGGTGGTCGGCGACGGCCTTGGTCATCGCCTCCAGGGCGGCGCGGATCCGCTGGACAGCGGCCTCGACGGCTTCCGCGTCCGGAACCGGCGTGAGGTCCTGGGCCTGGTCCCCGTCGGAGCCCTTGCTCAGGCTGCCGTGCTTCGCCCCGCGATTGAGACCCTGCACCGCCCGGTGGCCGAGTGCCCGCACGGCCTCCGGGCGCAGCACCGCCTCTCCGGGGCTCAGACGCGCGTGGACGACGTCCCGGCCGGGACTGTAGCCCGGCACGATGCCGCCGTCCGCGAAGTCGAACAGACCCTCCCGGTTCGGGGCCGCCTCCCGCGCCCGCTCCCAGAAGGACGCGAAGACCTCAGCGGCGAACGCGTCGGGGTTCGACATGATGTCCCGGACGTCCTGGAAAGAGTCCTGGAAGCCGCGGATCATGTCGGTGAACAGCGCCTTCAGGGCATCGATGCCCTCGCCGAGGACCTTGCCGGGACCGTCGGTGACGATGTCCTTCGCAAGGGAGCCGATCTCCTTGGCTGTCTCGACGAACCCGCCGAAGAGGTCCTTGATCATCGACCAGACCGAGGACGGGTCGAGCAGGTCGTCCGTGAACTTCTGGCCGCGCTGGAAGAGGTTTCCCGACCCCTTCCAGACGTCGCGCCAGAAAAGATCACCGGCGGTCGGCGCGACGGCGCCTGCCACCAGGCCGATGATGTTGCCGATGCCCGTGGGCGCGGCCCGGAGCAGGTCCGGTACGCGGTCGACGGCGAACGTGCGCATGTTGTCGAACCGGTTCACCGCGGATCTGCCCGCCGCGTCGCCGCCCTGCTGGGCGCCCCACGAGCGTAGGTTCCGGCCGGTGCCGCCGCCGACTTCGGCGCCGGCCCGCGCCATCCCCAGACCCCCGTTGAAGGCCCCGAGGGCGGGCGACATATCGATGCTCGACCACAGATCGTCGAGGATGCTCAGCGGCCACCGGCCGCCCTTCGAGGTGCCCTTGCCCGCCGTGCCCTTGGCATGCCGAGAGAGGCGCCCCCTGACCGCGGCGGCGTTCCACGCGTTGATCCGGTCGGCGCCCAGATGGTGCGCCACCTCGGGACGGAGGATCGCCTCGCCGGGGGAGAGCAGGGCCGGAATGTTGTCGACCCCGGGCGCGTAACCCGGCAGGACGCCGCCGGCAGCGTGCTTGCGGGGAGGCTTCCCCTTCCCGCCCTTGCCGCCGTGACCCGAGCTGCCACCGGGGCCGCCACCGTTGGCCTCGTTGACGTCCCTGATCCGCTTGTGGAGATCGCTGGCCTTCTTCTCCGCCTTCTCCAGGGCGTCGGCGAGCGTGCGCACGCGGGACGTGACCTGGCCGAGCCCGCGTGCGTTGATCTCCTTGATCTTGTCGTTCAGGCTCTTGGCCTGGCCGTAGGAGCCCTTGACGGCCGGGCTCAGCGAGCCGGCGAACCGCTCCCTGATCGCTCCGAGGCTCCGGCCGTTGATCTCCTTGACCTCGGAGGAGACCTTTCCGGCGTGCCGGTAGGTGGTGTCCGCCTTGTCCTTCAGGTACTCGAACTGCTGCCGGACCAGGCCCAACTTGCCCGAGTTGAGCTCCCGCACCGCGGTGTGCACCTGGCGCACCTGCCGCTCGGACTCATCCGCCCGCGCGGACAGGGCCTGGAACTTTCCGACGAGCTCGCCGAGACCGGACTGGTTCAGCTGCTGGACGCTGCGCTGCGTTGCCTCGATTTTCTGGTTGGCGTCGCGTGCTCCGCCCTTCACCGAGGTGCCGAACTCGCCGCCCAGCTCGGCCGCGAGGTTGGCGAGTCGCAGGTCGTTCAGCGCCCGGACGGCCGCCTTGACCGTTTCGATCTTCCGATCGACCTCGCGTAGTGCCTGCTCGGCCTGTTCGGTGTTGAGCCGCAGTGCCTGGACACGGCTGTCCTGGCCGCGGGTCCGGTCGAGACCGCGACGAGCCAGGGACCGGTCGTCGCCGTCGTGGTAGTCGGCCCGGCGCTCACGGTAGGTGGTCCGGAAGTTGCCGCGGCCGGCGCGTACACCCGCGAGGAGCTGGTTCGTCGTCCGGGTAGCGCCCCGGGCGCCCTTGGCCAGGCCGCCGATCACCTTGAACAGCGGCGAGAAGGACTTGCCGACCTTGCCGATGGTCTTGGTCGCGATGCCGATGGCGATCGAGAAGGGGCCCAGCACGGCGGCGACCTTGGCCACCTTGACGATCAGGCCCTTGAGTTCCGGGTTCTCGTCCAGAAACTCGGCCGTCCACTCAACCCCGCTGAGGAGGTAGTGGAGGGACTTGACGAAGTTCCGGATCAGCCCGCCGGACATCTCCTGGAAGCCTTCGTCGGACAGCATCCCGTCCACGCGGTCGATGAGCTTGTGGACGCTCTCGCCCAGCTCGGTCCACTCGAACCGGCCGGTTTTCGGGTCGAAGTCGCCGAAGAGCTTGCCGAGGTTGAGCTGAGCCTGTTCCTTGACGGATTGCAGGTGGCCACCGATGGAGCCAGTGCCCAGCTTCTCGGCGGTACCCTGAACTCCCTTGCGCGTGTCGTAGGCGTCGAGGAAGTTCTCGAAGAACTTCTTCGATGAGATGCCCGCACCGCGTTCCTGGACTTTGGCCAGGAACTCCTTTGCCTCGGTGTCCTCATCGTCACTCGACTCGACCTTGAAGCCGGCCATTTTTGCGAGTTCGTTGATGGGGATGCCGGTGCCGCGGCTGAACTGCTTCAGGGAGCGCGTGTTCAGCTTCGACATGTCCATCATCATGTCCGCCGAATACATGGCGCTCTTGACGCGCTCGGGGTCCATGACGCCGTACGACGCCGCGAAATCGGCGATGGCCCGGATCAGTTTCTCGGACTTCTTCAGGGAGTCTGAAGCGGTATTGCCGTAAGACTGGAAGTTCCGCGTAAGCTGCTGGAACTTATCCGTCATGTCTTCCAACGAGAAAGGGGTTCGCACCGCGAAGTCCTGGATGGACTTGAGCGAGGTGGCGACTTCCTTGTTATCGAAGCCTGCGCGTTCCAGTCCCCGGGAGGAAAGGAATTGCATGTCGGCGCTCTGGCTGCCGATCTTCGTCAGATAGCCGGCCGCGGCGGCCAGGGGCATGACCAGGTTCTGTGTGAGCGTCCGACCGATCTGCTCGACGTTGGTGCCGAACGTTTCGGTGTTCTGGCTCAGCGTTTTCCAGTGCTGGCCGGCGGTCTTCGTGCTCGCGCCGGACTGCCGCACGAAGGCCCGCATCTGGGCCTGGTTGCTGGCGATGACGTCCGCGTACTCGCGTCGTACGAGGGCCAGCTGCCGCAGCTCCTCCCGGAGGCCGGCCTTACGGCGCTGGATCGCAAGCCGCTCCTCGGCAGCGCGCTGTCGTGCGGCAGCAGCCAGCTCGCGCTCCGCCTGCCGCTGCTCAGCGGCGGACTGCCGAGCCGCCTGGGCAACCTCCCTCTTGACCTGCCGCACCTCGGCGGCCAAGGCGCGTTCCTCCGCCTTTTCAGCGGCGACGCGGCGACGGGTCTCGGCCGTCGCCTGCCGCTCGGCAACGGCCTGTTCCCGGGCCTGCTGCTGCGCGGCGCGCATGCGCTCCTGTACCGCCTGGCGGTCGACGCGGACGACGTCGTTGATGGCCCGCCGGGTCGCGCGGCTGGTGCCCTCCTCCAGCTCCTCCCGCTGTTTGTGCAGGTTGCGGAACATCCTGAGCTGCCGACCGGCTTCCTCGCCGTGCACCTTCGTCAGGTGCCTCTCCAACTGCCGCAGCTTTGCCCGGGAGTCGACCGCTTCCTTCTCGGTGGCCTGCCGAGCCCGCTTCGCTGTCCGCGAGACGGTCGCGGTGGCCTGCTGGCCGAGCTGAGACAGCTGCCGCGTGAGGTCCGTGCGCATCCGGGAGACCGCGCCGTGGTTGATCAGCGGCAGGATTTCGATGTAACCGGAACCCACCCTGATCGGGGCCCTATCGACAGCCACAGGGCCTCCTAAAGGTTACTCATGCCCGCCAGAAAGGCGGAAAGTTCCTCACCCGATGCGAAGTTGGATTCGCGTTTCGCGGGCTCGGGCTGGCCGGGCCGGCGGATCGGATCGGGCGGCGTCAGGCCCTGGCTCTCGGAGGAGTGGGCCTTGAGGAAGAAGAAGTTCGCCAGTTCCAGGGAGTCGGATATGCGTGCGGAGAGGTGTTCCTGTACGGACCACGTGGCCGACTCGTCGAATGCGGCCAGAAGTGCGGACCGTCCGGCCTTGCCCATCAGTGCCTTGATCAGCACGCTGATCCGGCGGAGAGACAGCTGCCCCCGCCAGAGGCCGAGCAGGTCAATGCCGAAATGCTCAAGCAAGTCGGCTTCGAGTTCGTCCGGGTACTGCTGGATCACCCGGACGGTCTGGATTAGTTTCCCGAGTCGGCCTGACCGGCCGCCTGGGCGACCTTGTCGGCGAAGACGGGGAAGTCCTCAAGGGTGCTGTCCTCGTGGGCCGTGTAGGTCTTCCACTGCGTGACACCGAGAATGAGTCGAATCGCTTCGAGCTCGTCCTGGGCTTCCAGGAGGGCGACGGGCAGCTTGCGCGGCGCCGGCACGGTAAACGTCAGGCCGTGGTGCTCGAATGAGGTCGGCCGGTTCTCCGCTTCCTTCTTAGCGGCCGGCTCAGTGGCAGGGGTGGCAGCAGTCATCGCAACTCCAGGGGACAGCAGGGGGAAAGTAAGTGGGGGCCGGGGATGAGAGCCCTCCCCGGCAGGGGCGTCGACGGGCTAGACCGTCTTGGGTTTGACGTCGATCACGAGGGTTCCGGCGGCAGCCTCGGTGGTGCCGTCGCCGGCCTTGATCTCGTACGAGCCGGCCGGGCAGTCGCTCGCGACGGTGAGCGGGATCCGCGCGTCGCCGCGCTGGTCGGTCTGGCCGGTCGCCGCCGTGATCTTGTCCGTGCCGGTGGTAACGGTGATGGCGGTGCCAGGCTTGAAGCCGGACATGCTCACGTAGGTGATCGCGCCGGGGGCGACCGTGTCCGCTTCGAGGTCCGCCGCGGCCACCTTCGACGGGGGCGTGCTGCCGTCCTTGAGGTCGTCGGTGGTCAGCACGTAACCGAGCCGGCCGGAAGCGTCCAGCGCGTCGATCGTCAACTCGAACTTCCCGCTCTCCTGGCGCTGGAGCTGGATGGCCCCGCGATCGGCCACCATGGCGCGTTCGATGACGGCTCTGTTCTGCACGCCAGCCTGGCCCCAGTCCACGACGAGGGAGATTTCCTCGAGGTTGGGCGTGGAGGACAGGTTCAGGCGCCACGTGCCCGGGATTTCCTTCCATACGCCGGAGGGGTCCTTCTCGGTGGCCTTTTCCCACTTCGCGCCATAAAAGAGCTCGGTGGTCGCAAGGTTCGTTTCAAGGAAAGTTGCCTTCACCTTGAAACTGGCCTCCTTTACGTTGTAAAGGACCGGGACGGCTGCCTGCCAAACCTTCACAGGGTCGCTGGAAATCTCCGGCGTGATGGTCACGCCGCCCTCATCCACGTACCCGAGGGGGGTATACCCATCAGGGGCTACGCCCTTGACGCCGCATGACGTCGGAGGGTTCGGCTTCGGACCCGTCTTCGGGATCGGTGCGAAATAGACTGCGCCCTCAGGGGCGAAACGAATGCGGCCCGAGTCGTTACCGCGAGTGTCAACGGCTATGAGGTGCCTCCTGGTTCAGGCAATAAAAAAGCCCCCGTCTGGGGGGTGATCAGATTTGTATGTAGAAGGCGGCTATCTCGCCGCTGTAGACGTGCTCGCGGGATACGGAGTCCGGCTCGTACCGGGGAGCGCTGACCTCCGCGACGTCGAGGAACTGCACGCCGGCAACGACCGCACCAGGCGCGCGCTCCAGCAGGTGCTCCCGCAGCGCGAACGCGAGGGCCGCGGCCTCGCCACGATCGGGGTGGAACACCGCGTACTCGATGTCCGAGCGGTCGGCCCGGTCGCGGACGCGCCGGAAGCCCCCGCTGTGCTCGAAGTAGATCGTGACCTGCCCAGGTTCCCGGCCGACCAGGTCGCCGGACACGTGCTCGCGGAACTCCGGCACCGTCCGCAGGTACCGGACCAACAGCCCGACAGGGTCCTGTCTCACTCGTCCCTCGCTCGTTCCAGGGCGCGCTTCAGGAAGCGGTTGCCGCGGTGCCGGCCGCCCTTGCGGTCCTTCCAGCCGCCGTCAAGGTCGTGCCACAGCGCGTGGAACACCCGGCGGTCCTCCTCGACCACGACGTTGCCGCGCCACCCGGTGGCGTCTAGGGCGACGACCGCCGCGAGGTTGTTCCGGATCGCGTTCCAGTTGTTCTTCGTCCTGCTGCCGCGCGGCGCCAGGCCCTGAGCCACGGTCTTGACCGTCTCGGTGTGGAGTGTCACCGCGTTGCGCACACCGTGGGAGCGGAGCAGTTCCCGCTCCCACGTGGTGTTGAGTTCCACCCGTGCTCGAGCTCCCATCAGTGCTCCACCTCCCAGGCGTTGACCCTGACGTGTCGCAGGCCGCCGGTACCCCACACCATCGGGGCACCGTCCACCTCGTACCAGCGCCCCCCGATCAGGAGCCGATCCGCCGACTCCACCGTTGCCCCGGCGGGCAGGTAGACGCGCAGCCGCCGCTGCGCCGTCTCGCGGGCCGGGCTGCGAACCTCGAAGGAACGGTCCGGCTGGACGGAGGCCCGCCCCGACCAGTGCCGTGTCCGCTCGGGCGGCAGGGCCCAGTCCCGCTTGCGCGTGTAGGCGGATTCCACCAGTGGGGCGCGGTGCACCTCGACGTGGTCGGGAAGCATCACGGGCCCCACCTCGTCAGAGAGATCGAGCCGAGCTTCGGGCGGTACCGCTTCAGCGCGGCCCGGGAGGCCGGCGACAGGGCCTGGGCGGACGCCGCCGCCCCGTACGTCACCTCTACGTCGCCGGTCCGTTCGCTCAGGACGCCCGGCTGCATCGCCAGCCACCGGATCACCTCCGAGCAGATGACGGCGCGGATGCCCGGGGCGTCTTCGTCGTACCGGCCGCCGCAGTAGTCCTGGACCAAGGCGGAGGCGTCATCGATGAACGCCTCGACTCTTGCTCGTTCCTCGGCGTCGATGGGGCGTCCGAGTCGTACGGCTACGTCTTCGACCGTGGTGGGTATGGCGGCAACTCCTGTGTCTAGCTGTCTCGTTCGCTCAATCCGGTATCGTGTTCGGTGCAGGCGAGCGCCAGACTCCACCAGATCCTGGAAGCCCACCAGTCCTGGTATTCGCCTGCGTCAAAAACCCGATTCAGAAAGGCAGTTCTGCGGTGAAAACACTTCACCCGCCTCGCTCAGAGGTGGAACTAACAGGTCGACTGGCGACCTGCCGTCTGAATTGGAGCTACCTTGAGTTCTACGCAGCCGGGATGCGGCAGTAACCACCGCGTCTACGCAGTCATCATGGTCTTCCAGACGTCCGTCATCCTCGGCCTCTTGGCCGGCATCTTCATGGTGGCGCTCGGGATGCAGCCGGTGCCCGCCGTGGGTGTCGGTGGCGGGGCCTTGGTGGCGACCTTCACGGCGGGCATGACCGCCGTCGCCTACATCAGCCGCAACAGCTAGGTGACCGATGCGGTGGTTCGGCCGGGAGTGAAATCCCGGCCGAGCCGCACCATGATGCAGAGGGGAGTGACGGGCAACAGTTACGCGGCCGGGGCGAAGTCAGCCTGTGTGAGGCGCCGCTTCTGGTCGGCCTTCGTGTTGTGGTCGGCCACTGCCTTCTCGACGCCCGTAGCCACCAGCAGCTGCTCGGGCCTAATGATCTTGGCGTCGTAGATGATGCGGGACTTGATCGCGGCGGTGAAGGACCGCTCCGGCTGGTAGGCGGCCATCTCCGCGAAGGGGACCACCAGGCTGGTCGCCGCGGTGCTGCCCATGAACATGTCGATGCTGCCGAAGGCGTCGTGACGGCGGCCCTTGACGAGCTTGTTGTCGGCCGGCCGCTCCTTGCCCAGGGTGTTGGACACGCGCACGGGGATGCCGAGGATGCTGCCGATGACGCCGGACGGCATGACCGCGCCGCCGCCGAAGTGCGAGGCGTCGATGAACTTGGGGTCGCGCAGCAGCAGCGACCGCAGGCGCGGCGAGATGAAGAGGAACCGCGCGCCGGGGGCTCCCTTGAGGTCCAGGTTCTCCAGCATCCGGACGACGTAGTCGTACGGGCCGATGTACTCCGCCTCGCGGGCACCGAGGTCGTTGTAGCTGATCGTGTCGATCTTGCCGTGTAGCTGGCCCGGGGCCTGGCCCTCGACGGGGGTGCCGTCGGTCTTCAGCTCGACGCCGTTGAGGTCCTTGCCGTCAATGGCCGCGGTGATGGTCTGGGCAAGCACGCGGTCGATGACGACGGCGGCCTGCCGGCCGCGCTGGCGGACCAGCTCGGACATCAGTTCCACGCCGCCCTTGGTTTGGAGCTGGTGGAGCTTGTCGATCTCGATGTGGAACGACGATCCCTTGCCGACGGTCATCTTGATGTACTCAAGAGCGGCGTGATCCCGGTCGCCGATCTCCCCGTACGCCCGGACCATGCCCTTGTCCTGGACGACGTCCACGAAGTGGGGGATACGGACAACGTCGCCCTCGCGCCGGAACTCCCCCTCGAAGCTGCGATTCGTGATCTCGGCCGAGCCGAGGATCAGGGACTCTTCGAGGTCCTGGAGGAGCTGCGCCGTCCAGACTTCGGGGATGAAGTGCCCCGCGGTCGTCTGGAGCTTGCCCGCTCCAGGGTTGTTCCCGGCCTGTGTCTCAAAAGCCATAAATCTCCGTGCAAAAGGCCGCCCGTGGGCGGTCGGTCAAAGCAAAAAAGGGGTCGGGGCTACGCGTAAAGAAGGGCGTTCAACTTGCCCGCCGCTCGGGCCTCGTTGATCTCGCGAGGCGACATGCGGGACAGGTCTTCCCGAGTCAGTTGGTCGGCAGCCGAGCCGCCCTGGCGGCCCAGACCCAGGCCCTGGGCGAAGGCCGGCGTCCGCGCGGCGGGGAGCGAAGAGACGAAGTCACCGATGCGGGCCGTATCCGGTGCGCCGTCCTCCCCGACGAAGGCGTCTAGCCGGAGGAAGTCCTGGGCGGGCAGCTCGACGCCGACCGCCGCGGCGTGCGCCCGGAGCTCGGCGTGTACGAGCTGGTGGTTGATCTCCGCCATCGCCGCTGTCCGGCCTTCCTGGCGGGCCGCGGTGACCGCCGCCTCCGCGTCCGCCGCACTGGTCTGCCGGACTGTGTCCAGCTCCGCGGAAAGCGCCTGGTACCGCGACCGCAGCGTGCCGAGCTCCGCCTCCAGCGAAGCGACATCAGCCGCGCCGGTCGGCTGGCTCGCGGTGGAGTCGGCAGGGTGGGGGGTGTCAGTCATGGGATTGTTCCTCCGGAGTCGTCGAACAGGCTAAGCCGCCTTCGCGTATGCGGACTTGCTCTTGCGGGCGGCGTTTCCGGCATTGCCCTGCGGTGCCGCCTTGGCGGCCTTCTCGGCCTCTCCGGGCTTGCCGGCGGGGGTATGGAGCGCGGCCTTCTCCGTCTGGGTCTGGTATTTGTCCACACGCTCCATGTCGGTCTTGGCTTCCTCCTCCAGCATCGCATCGAACCGCTCGATCTGCTGGGGCGTATAACCGGCGTCGGCCCAGAGCTGCTTTTTGGGGACGTCGAGCATCTTGAGCTTGAGGAGGGCGTCAATATGCTGTGCTTCTGTACGGTGTTCCGGGTCGCGCCACATGACTTCGGCGTCCCAGGCTTCGGCCCGTGCCTTGTCATGTTTGACGAGGAACGCCAGCCGCATCACCTTCTCCCACGACTCGCCGAAGTGAAGCATTCTCTCGCGGGTTTTGGATATCAGGCCGGCCTCGGCTGAAGTGATAGCCTCGCCGCTCGGTGCCTGGCCGCCGTTGAGCAGGAAGTAATGGAAAGGAATTCTACTGATACTCGCCATGTGCTGGACGAGCATGTTGATCAAGTCGACGTAATTCGAGAGGTCGGCAGCCTCGAACTGACCCCACTTGGTGTTCGGGTCCTCTGCTTGCAGCAGTTTGTCGACAGCGACCTGAAAGGGCTCGACAGGGGTGCCGTTGGCGTCCTCGACGATCTCAAGACCGCTGACCCAACGCTGAGGCCAGGCCGCATACTCAGACGCCACCAGAGCGTCCGCGGTCACCTTATTGATCGCGTCAGCCAGGGGGATGACGGTCGCCAGGTCCGACACCGGCTCGCCGACCAAGCGGCTGCGGTTGGTGATCGGTACCACGGGCACGACCTGGAGCGGGTTGGGCTCCGACTCGGTGACCGTGAAGGTCAGGCCCTCCGGGTTGCCCTTGTGAACGCCGTCCGGGAGCCACAACGTACAGTGCGCGCGGCCCCAGTCGTCGTAGAAGAACTTCGCGCCGGCTTCGAGCTCCCGGCGGCTGCCGGGCTTGTACTGCACGACGGTCGTCTCGGCCGACTCGATACTGATGACCGGCTCGCCGTCCTCGTCGGCCCAGACCACCGCGTAAGCCGTGCCCTGGATCATCGCGTCCAGGTGAGCCGAACTCGATTCGGCGTCCAGGAAGTTCCGCTGCCAGATTTCGCGGGCTGCTTTGTCAGCAACCGGTTCGTCCGTCATGCGGAATCCGTCGATGGCTAGGCGCTCGTTGACGCTGTCCGCGATCAGGCCGCAAAAATTGTCGTTCCACTGCTCGAAGACGCCGGCGAACGCATTCTTGTACTTCGCCTGTGCGAAGAGCATCCTCTGGTGATCGCCATCGTAATAGGCACCGTACTTCTTGAAGAGGCCCACCCGTGACTGGAGCTTGGAGTAGAGGAAGTCCATCCACTGCTGCGGAGTCTGTGGTCGTCCGTCGACGTTGACGGCGCCACCCGTGGTGGCAGTCATAAGGCCCCTTTCTGCGCATGGGGCCTTACTCAGAACCCAACAACTCGCCTGCGATGGCTGTGCAGTCGACCGTCAGCAATGGCGTCTGCCCGTCCCTCAAATGCCAGGATGGCGCACACCGCAAGGTCGATTTTGCGTCGTGATCTCGGACTGTCTTTCTGGATGAGAGTTCCCTGGGGAACCTCTCTCGTCACCGCGTTCAGGACGTGCCGGGTAAGACGCGGGTCTCCGTCGTGGCTCAAATCGCCGACCGCCGCGGCCGAGTGGAACCTTTCGATGGCCTCGCACATCCGGGTCGGCCGGTTGGTCCAATATTCGAAGACACGGTCGTCGCCGAACGTCAAGGCCCACCTACCGATGGCTTCCTGGAAGAACGGGGGGTCGCAGTACGCCCAAGCGACGTCGTAGGTCGCGAATGCGCGGTGGATGGCGGCCTCGACCGCGAGGACGTCAATCTCCCAGTCCGGAGGGGCCTTCTCGGGCTTCTCCCAGACGTCGATGACGAAGAGCCGGCCGTCCCGGAGTCGGCAGCCGACAACACCTGACGAATCGTTGAAGAGGCTTCCGTCGAAACCGATGCTGATCTTGTCGCCCGGCTTGATGGGGTCGGAGTGGTCGACGCACGCGTCCCAGACGGACTTGTCCATCCATGAGCCGTCGGAGGAGAAGATCTCGTCCAGGTAGAACCGCCTGGCGTTCGCCTCGGAGGTCCGGGGGTCCTGGATGGCCTCCACCAGGCCGTCGATGTCGACCCACGACGAGTCGCCGTACGCCTCGACCAGGCCGGCCCGCAGGGCATCGGCGTCCTTGAGGTCGATCCCCGGGGGTGCTTCGAGGCAGTCGTACAGCAGGCCCTTCGACCCGGCGAGGTGCGCCTCGTGGGTCCGTTGGGCGACGCTGCCCTCGCTCGGCGAGTACGCGTTCGTCGACTCCAGCAACCTGCTGCCGGCGCCTGCCGTCTTGCGGACATTTCTGTCCAACACGTCGTATACGTGTATGCCTTGGTTCGACTCGACAAGATGGTGCGATTCGTCCAGGCATACGAACGTCTGCCGGGCGCCCTCCAGGCCGCGGGAGCTGGCGGTGACCGGGCGGATAGAACCGGGTCGGCCGCTCTTGAACTGGACGAGGGTCTTGCCGATGTCGAGCGCGAACTCCTTCTCGGCCGGGCTCTCTGCGAGCATGCCGCGGATCGCGTCGTAGACGTTCGCCGTCTGGTCGATGCTCGTGGCGGCCAGGTTCACCAGCGGCAGAGGGACCGGCTTGCCGATCGGGTGGAGCTCCGGCCCGGTGTGCGGAACGCCGCCGCAGGAGGCGCACGCCTCGCCCTCGGCGGCCCAGTGGGAGAAGCGGCAGGGGCCGATGAACTCCACGATGCACAAAGCCGCCAGAAGCGGGCTTTTACCCCACTAACCACCCCTTGGAGCGCCGCAGGCACCCCGAGGAGTAGACCCACCTCCCGTTCTCGTCAACCGCGAACCAGTGGGCGAGGAATCGTATCTGCTCGTCGCTGAACCGCCAGGGAGAACCGGCACGTTCGCCGTCCGGCTGGACGATGTAGCGCTCGGCCCATCCCAGGATCTCCCAAGCAAGGGTCCGTTCGGGCATCCGCTGGGGGATGTTGCCGGTCTGCGGCACACGCCCCCCTCACTGACCTACGAGGCGGTGAACGCCTGCCGGTACCGGTCGATGCTCGTGACGCCCCGCGGGGCTTGCTGTACGTCTTCGTGCTCTTCGCGTGCCTGCTGGTCGAGGCTCATGCGAAGGCGGGCCCTGTCCTCGACCGTCGCGCCCCACCGGCCGACGCGCTGGCGGAGCTCGCCGGCGACTCGGGTGTCGCCGAGGAAGAAGGCGTCCGCCAGCTTCACCGCGATCTCGAGTTCGGCCCAGTCGGTTTCGGCCCAGTGCTGGGTCTGTGGCGACGAGGACCAGGTCTTCCAGAAGCGGCGGGCGCCGGCGGTCTGGATGCCGAGCGACTTCGGCAACTCGCGACCTTCAGCGGGAGCTGCGGTCAACGGGTGCGTGCCCAGCGCGTGTGAGGTGTTCCTGCGGATCGCGTTCGGCTTCGGAGCCGGTCCGCGGCGAGCTACCACTACAGCTTCACCGCCTTGGGGTTGATGTCGTGGAACTCCGCCAGGTCGTCCAGCTCGGACTGCGCCTCGCGGTGCCACCGCCGGGTCTGTGCCGCCCGCAGGGGCTGGCGCGGTGTGGTCGGCGGGAAGGGGCAGGTGCAGGGGCGGCACAGGCCGTCGCAGTCGGCGGACATGACGAGTCTCCAGCTGAATGAATTAATGAATGCACCGGCTCAACCGGTGCGGTCCTCGTAGGTCTTCGTTCGGTGGCAGGGCCGGCACAGGGTGCGAAGGTTCTCCAGGGCCCAGGTGCCGCCACGGGCGACGGGCAGGATGTGGTCCACCTCCAGCTGCTGCCGACTCCCGCAGCCCTGGCAGGTGAAGCGGTCGCGGGCCAGAGCGCGGGACCGCCGGGAGGCGGCGTCGCCGGGACGGTTCCTGTTGCGTGCCGAGACGCAGGTGTTCCAGTTGTGGGGACGCCTGTGGCTTGCGCAGCGGCCGGTGTGCTGAGCCACGGAGATGCAGCCGGCCACCAGACAGATCTGTTTGGCTCTGGGTATGGGGTGCACCTCCGTGGCGCGAATTGGGGATGCACCGTGCCGGTGAACCCTGGAGCCCCGGAGGTTGCGTATCTGGCTCCGGGGCTCCGTTCTCTCTGGATCTCTGACTGGAGAGACTTGCTCGATCAAACAGGAGATCAACAGGGAGAAGCATTCAATGATCTTCTACTTCAGTGCTGAATTACCTGTTTCAGCGTTCGACCTCGTTTCACTCGGTCTCACTATTAATGTCGGTGTCCGGAGAAGCGTTTCGGACGCCGAGATCCGGAAGTGAGATGTAGGTCACAGGTGGCGTGTGCCTGACACCTCAAGGTTGTTGTGCGCGTGATCTCAAAGTTGACCGGTACCCCGCCCCGCCGCTAGCGTTGCAGATCTCACAGCAGCCCGGGGCGACCGGAGACTGTCCACCCGGAGGACCCGTGCCTTTCGAGATCCTGCCGTCGGTAGAGGTTTTGCTCGACCTCTACTACAAGGAGAAGCTGGACCAGGTGCAGATCGCCAGGATCTACGGCGTCTCCAAGCAGGCCGTGTCCATCGCGATGTCCGGTTACATGACCGAGACCCCGGCGGCAAAGGTCGCTTCCCTCATCCCCTGGGAGATGGCGGATGGGGCGCATCACAGGAAATACGAGTCCAAGCGGGTCAAAGCTCTCATGCGCCGCCGGATGATGGACACCACGCTCACTCAGCAGCAGAGGAAGTGGGCCGCGGGCATCGCCCGCCGCTTCCCTGGCGAAGTCCTCGACTACGACCCGGCGTCGCCCGACGGCTTCAAGTGGGTCGAGCGAACGGAACGCGACGGTGGGCTGTTCTTCCGGTGGCCGGCGGGCAAGGAGCTGCCAACCGGCGAGGAAGACCTCCGCTTGATAACGATCAAGAGCCCGGTGGAGGAGAAGAAGGAGCAACTGGCGCTCGAACTGGCCATCGCCAAGGTCGCCGAGGGGAAAGACGAGAAGGCCGCGGTGAAAGAGGCCGTCGCCGAGGTCGAAGCGCAGGGAGAATAAATTCATGCAGAGAGCCGCCACCCCAGCAGGGTGACGGCTCTCTCCGTTGCTCGGGGGGTTACCAGCCGACGAACGGTTGGTCGGCGGGCCTGGTGGCGTGCTGAACACCCTCGGTGGGGTCGAGCATGATCTTGCCTGCGGTGCGGCAGGTGCGGCCTTCCTCCACTGCCATATGGGCCCACACGGCGCTCTCCAGGCTGTGAACCACGCCGATGATGGGCTTGATGCGCCCGTCCTTCGTGTCCCGGAACAGCTGCTCCATCGACGCCATCAGGGGGTACGGGTGCTTGGGGTCGGAGAATAGGTTCGGGAGCCAGAAGCCGCTGACCGTCCGCGAGCCGCTGACCAGCGCGTTGAGCAGCCTCGGCTCCTCCTTGCGTGCGCCGCAGCCGAAAACGGTCATCCTGCCCAGCGGCGCCAGCGCTTCCAGCGTGGGCATGAGGGTCGGGCTCCCCGCGACAGCCATGGCCGCGTCAACCGGCCCGCCGGCGGCGTCGAGGATGCGCTCGGTCAGGTCGTCGGTGGTGGAGGTGTCCACAACGGCGTGCGCACCGAGGTCCCGGACGATCCGCTTGCGGTGCTCGCCGTTCTCCAGCGCGATCACCTTCCGCCCGCCGCCGAGGGCAAGCTGAAGCGCCAGGGAGCCGAGCCCCCCTGCCGCGGCCGGGATCAGGATCGTCTCGCCGAGCTTCACCTGGAGCCTGGTGAACAACATGTGCCAGGCCGACTGGCCCCACAACGCTAGGGCGCACGCCTGATCGTCCGTGATGTAGTCCGGTACGTCCCAGGTGAGGTTCGAGGGGACGAGGGCCTTCTCCGCGTACGCGCCGCTGCTCACCAAGGCGACGACCCGGCGGCCGTCCGGCGCGATGCCCACGAGCTCGCAACCAGGGATGAAGGGGTATTCCACGGGCAGCAGGTGCCCGTTCTCCCGCATGGAGATGTCCGCGAAGTTCACGCCGGCCCGCGTCACCGTCACGAGCTCGTGGCCTAGCACCGGAGTGGGCTCTGGGACGTCTGCCAACCGGAGCGCCCCAAGATCGCCCGGCCTCTCCACCACGATGGCTCGCATCGACAACTCCACATGCTCTTGTGTTACCTGATGCGAAGCTTATCCGGGTTTCCCCGGGAGGTTAAAAGGATCTTCATGGACGGGTAAAGCGGCCTCCGATTCTTGATCAGTTGCGTCATGCATGCATGATCAACTCTAAATGATCTTCGACCGCCGGCGCAGCCATTATGGGGAGTCGGCCGGAAGCGGCACCCCTTGGTCGGGGGTGCGCGGCCGTGTGTAAGATCGCGGTTGACCGGTAACCCGAAATTGGGAGGTTGATCATTTTCGCCTCCCTCGTCCAAGGGGGGACAGCCGATGCCGCAAGCATCCGTCGTGCAGCGCCGCCGAGTCGTGCTGGACGACAACTTGATCTCGTTCGCAGACCTGCCGTTCCTTGAGTACCGTCTCGTCCTTTTGACCACCGGCATCCTGATCACGGAGGCCCGGTTCGACGAGACCGCGTGCTACCGCGTCTTCACCTCAGACCTTGCCGACGAGGACGACATGGAAGAACTCGCGGTCTTCGAGCAGGAGCGGGACCTTTCACTCACTGAGAACGCCATAACCTTCGAGTACGTGTCGTGCCCCCACCCCGCTCTGCCAGGAAGCACGTGGCACACCCACCGGTTGATTGTCCGCACAATGGATGGAGCAGCTTGAGCATCGAAACTCAGCCCCGCAGCGTCTCGCAGGCGCAGCAGTACGAGCAGTGCGGCTGGAGGTACTACCTACAGCGGGTCGAGCGAGTGCCCCCGCGGCCCGCAGCATGGTCGCACCACGGCACTGCCTTCCACGCTGCGGTAGAGGCGTATGAGCTGTCGGAGCGCACTATGCCGGCCGACCAGGCCGTGCAGCTCTTCAGCGACCGGTACAGCGCGCTGGTCAACGCGGGCCTGGAACGGGAGCCGGACACCGACAGGTGGCTGGCCGCCGGCCTGCCCGGGGGCGCCGACATCGAGAGGCGGTACCGCCTGGGCCAAGATCAAGTGCGCGCCTACGTCGACTGGGCCGAGGCGCATCCCACCGAAACGTGGAAGACCCCCGAGGACAAGCCGGCGCTCGAGCTGTACTTCCTGGTCGAGCTCGGCGGAGTGAACGTCCGCGGATACATCGACCAAGTCGTCCAGGACCCGGACGGCGCGCTCCGGCCGCGCGACTGGAAGACCGGTACCACGAAGTCCCGGTTCCAGCTGGAGGTGTACACCGTTGCCCTGCGCAAGGCGTACGACGTCGAGGTCAACAAGGCCGACTGGTACCTGGCGAAGAACGGCGGCCTCAGCCGTCCGCTCAAAATGGACGCCATCACCGAGGAGCAGGTCGCTGAGCGATTCGTCGCGATGGATGCCGGCGTGAAGGCAGGCGACTTCCCGCCGCAGCCCGGATTCCAGTGCCGATTCTGTGACGTATCCCACGCCTGTTTTTTTAAGTCAAACTTGTCCGGTAACCTAAAATAGAAATCGCAAAGCCAGGGCCCTTCGAGGGTCTATTTTTTCGACTCGTGCTTGACCGGTAACTTAGATCGGATCGCAGTGAACGGCATTCAGCTCACCGTAACGACGTTCCCCGAGGGCGGGCAGCCCATCCGCTGCCTGATCATGGACGACGAAGTCCTCTTCGCCGGACCCGACTGCTGCCGGGTGCTCGGCATCCAGTACCACCAGGACGCCTACCGGCGACTGCACCCGGACAACACCATCGTTCTGACCTGCGACGACGCCGTTAGTGGGGGCCAGACCCCCACTATCCCGAAGGGCTTCTTCGGCCGGAACCCCAAGCAGGGCCTCACCTTCCTGACCGAGGCCGGCCTGTACGAGCTCATCCTCCGCAGCGACAAACCGCAGGCCGAACCGTTCCGGCGATGGATCACCAGCGGGCTGCTGCCCGCAATCCGGCGCGGTGACGCCGACCTTTCGTTCCACCAGGAGCGGATGAAGGAGACGTTCGCCGAAGCCGTGGGGCCCACCGGGCTGGAGGTCATCGCCGAGCTGAAGAGCACCAAGGGCGTCACCCTCCAGCAGTTCGCGGACGCCTCGATCCGGTGCCAGCACGGAGAGATGGTGCGCCGCCAGTCGAAGAGCCGACGGGACGAGAACGGCGACCTCTACGTCTGGTACCGGTGCCCGGACGTCATCGGAACCGCGGCGGGGCGAACCCAGACCACCTGCGGCACCTGGAGCCCCGCGAAGATCCGCAGGGATGGGCAGCCCGCTGAGGACGGCGCGGTTCGGACCCTCGAACCGACCGTCGTCGTGGAGGAGGGCCAGCTCGGCTTCCTCTTCGGTCCGCGGGACGTCGTCCTCGCGGCCCTACGCGACCTGGGGTTCGCCGCCTGATGTACTCCCTCTCTCAATCGGTGCGGGTCCGGGGCGCCGCCGGCGAGCCGCTGCCGAACCCTTTCAAGGGCCTGACCCGCCTGGAGGCTGAGCTCCGCAGGGGCGAGCTCTCCGTGGTGGCCGCGGCCGGAGGCACTGGCAAGTCCGTCCTGGCCGTCAACTTCGCGGTCCAGTCGAACGTCCCCTGCCTGTACTTCTCCGCGGACTCCACGGCCGCGACGCAGCTCAGCAGAGCGACGGCCATCATCACGGGCGACGACAGCAAGGTCATCAAGCGCAAGCTGCACGAGGGGGACTTCGCGGAGTACGCCCCGGCGCTGGCCCAGCGTTGGTGGATCCGCTTCAACTTCGAGGCCCGACCCACCCCCGCCACGCTGGAGCTGCTGCTCGAGTGTTTTCGCGAGGTCTTCGGGATTTACCCGCACCTCGTGGTCCTCGACAACCTGAGCAACGTCGATGCCGGCGCGGCGGACAGCGCGGAGTCCTACACGTTCGGCCTGGAAGGTCTCTGCGATTACCTGGCAGAGATGGCGCGTGAGACCCACGCCCACGTGATGGCGATGCATCACGTTGTCGGCGAATATTCAGACGGCCTCAAGCCCATTCCGCAGAGCGGACTGCGAGGAAAGATCAGCCGAGTTCCTTCGCTCATCTTGACCATGCACAAGGAGGTTGACGGCATGTCCGGGAGGACGCTCAACGTCAGCGTGGTCAAGAACCGGGAGGGGCGAGAGGACAGCTCGGGGGAAACGTACGCAGCCCTCGAATTCAACCAGTCGAACATCCGCCTCCGTGATGTCGATCACGCCTTTTAGTCTTATCTCAAACTTGACCGGTAACTCAAGGGTGGGTATTATCAAAAGCGCAGGGTCAAAGAATAAAGCAAAGGGCTACCGCTTCGAGCGAGAGTTCGTGGACGAACTGCTCGTCGAGTTCGCCGAATTCCCGGAAGTCGCCGCGCACATCGAGCGACACGGCTCCGTCTACGGCGTCAACGACCGGGGCGACATCCGCATGGGCCCGGTCGCATGGGTGTGGGAGCTGAAGAACGTTCAGCGCTTCGACCTCGCCGGCTTCATGAAGGAGCTGGAGCGCGAGATCAAGGCGCACCCCAATGCCGAAAACGGCGCCGTCGTCATCAAGGCCCGTATGAAGCAAGCCAAGTACGCCTACTCAGTCCTTCCTGCTTGGCGACTCGTCAAGCTCCTGAAAGAGAACTACGACCTGAAGCGCCAACTCCAGGTCGAACGAGACATACGGAAGAACAGCAAGTGATCGAGAACAATGGCCACGTCAAGGCGACTGTCCTCCGGTCCCGCGAGTGGCGCGGGAACCACCAAAGCTGGGTCTCCTCCCACCGCCGCTACGAATTCCCCGTCACAGTCCGCAAGGCCGGCGAGGATGCGCGCGAAGCCCGCGATAGCTGACGTCTTCCAGCACTACTACCCGCACATCACGCTCAGGGCCGCCGAAGGCTGGCAGAAGATCCTCTGCCCGATCCACACGGAAACCAACCCGAGCGCCGCCGT
The DNA here is from genome assembly GCF_014654785.1 of Streptomyces mashuensis. GTDB lineage: Bacteria > Actinomycetota > Actinomycetes > Streptomycetales > Streptomycetaceae > Streptomyces > Streptomyces mashuensis. The sequence continues at coordinate 97,980 of NZ_BNBD01000003.1, read as the reverse complement.
CAACACGGCCAAGGGAAAGTGGCACTGCTTTGCCTGTGCCCTCACCGAGGACTCGTGGGACGTCATACAGCGAGAAGAAGGACTGAGCTTTCGTGAGTCAATCGACCTCGCGTCAGAGCGATTTGGTCGAGGCGGCGAAGCGGTACGCGGAAGCGTTCCCCGGCAGCCCCGCCCAGGAGTACGTCGACCACCGCGGTTTGGGGGAGGTGGCCAGCCGCTTCAAGCTGGGCTACGTCGCTTCGGCAGCCACCGGCCATGAGCGCTATGCCGGCCGCCTGGCGATTCCCTACCTCCGCCCGGCCGGCGGGATCCACAGCGTGGCAACGATCCGCTTCCGCTGCATCACCGACGCGTGCACCAAGGAGCCCGACGGCCAGTGGCGCGAGAAGGAAGTGCACGAGGGGCACGGCAAGTACCTGGGCCTTCCCGGAGACCCGCCCCGGCTGTTCAACACGGCCGCCCTCATCAACCCCAGCCCACATGTCGGCCTTACGGAGGGAGAGTTGGATGCCATGTCCAGTGAACTGGCCGGACTCCCGGCAGCCGGAGTGCCCGGGGTGAGCGCCTGGAAGGAACACTTCACCCCCGCCTTCAAGGGATTCGACAAGACCTTCGTGCTCGGCGACGGCGACGAGGCCGGCCGTAACTTCGCCGACAAGATGTCCGAAATCCTGGAGAACGGCATCCCCTGCGCGATGCCCGACGGCCTCGACGTCAACAAGTTCATCAACCAGCGCGGCACAGCAGCATTCCGAGAAAGGGTCGGCGTTTGATCTTTGAGGTAGGCGACCGGGTCCGCGTTCTACCCCCCGAGGCGACCGACCCGCCCAACCCGATAGCCGAGCTGAGCAAGAACCGGACCGGTCAGGTCGTCGCGACCTACGCCCCCGAAAGCCAGCCCTACCCGTACGACGTCGAACTCGACGACGGAGGCGCGCAGCTCTGCTTCGCCGGAGGCGAGCTGGAGCTGATCGAACGCCCGCCCGCCGACCGCCCCCCGGCGGCCGTCGAAGCCGCGGTCGGCGCCCCGACCTCCCGCCGTTCTCCGGGCGAACGCCTGCTGCGCGAGACAGCCGGCCTGCCCCACGTCCCCGCCCCCCCGAAGGACCAAGCCCTCATGCAGGCAGCCGTCACCACACCTCCGACCGACCACGTCAACCGCCCCGACCACTACACCTCGCACCCCTCCGGCATCGAGTGCATCCAGGTGACCCAGCACCTCGACTTCCTGCTCGGCAACGTCGTCAAGTACCTCTGGCGCTACGGCCTCAAGCCGGACACCCCCAGCCTCCAGGACCTCAAGAAGGCCCGCTGGTACCTGGACCACAAGATCGCCCTGGAGGAGCAGCGCAATGGATAGAACCGTGGTGGTGGTGCCCGACATCCAGGCGCCCAAGCACGACCAGCAGGCCCTCGACGCCATCGTGGCGTTCATCGCCGACGTCGAGCCCGACGAGGTCATCCAGATCGGAGACGCCTGCGACTTCGAGGCCCCCAGCCGCTGGTCCGCCGGCAGCCGGGCCGAGTACGAGGGCAGCGTCGAGCAGGAGGCAGACGACCTCCGCAGGAACTTCATCGTCCCGGTCCGCGACGTCTTCGACGGCCCCTTCGGATTCCACGAGGGCAACCACGACCTCCGACCGCGGAAGTATCTGGAGTCCCGTGCCCCCGGTCTCGGTGCCTCCGACCACTTCCGCATGGAGAACCTGCTCCGCTTCGCCGAGCACGAGGTGCGGCGGCTCCCCGACTTCTACGAGGTCGGCCCCGACGTGATCACCACCCACGGCCACCTCGGACGCATCGGCCTTCGCCAGGACGCCGGCGCCACGGCCCTCGGAGCCGCGAAGCGCTGGGGCAAGTCCGTCGTCATGGGCCACACTCACCGCGCGGCAGCCATCCCGTGGACCACCGGAATCGGCAGCCCCAGAACCGTCTGGGGCGTCGAAGTCGGCAACGTCATGCGGGAGGACTGCGCCGATTACCTCAAGGGCGCGCCCGGCAACTGGCAGAAGGCATTTGGCGTCCTGCACTTCTCCGGAGACCACTTCAAGCCCGAGGTCGTCTACCTGGACGAGCAGAACCAGTTCACCTACGGCGGGTACCAGTACCTTCCGGGGGGCGCCGATGCAGCCTGACGTCGAACTGGACTGGGGCTACCTCGCCGACCTCGCCGGCCGGGTCGCCCACCAGATCGCCGAGAAGTGGTGCGTCGTCGAAGCCGACGACGTCAAGCAGGAAATCCTCGTCCACGCCCTCGAAGAGCGCAGGCACATCGAGTCGGCCTACGGCGACGAAGCCCTGCTCCGCAAGATCTTCTGGACGGCCGGGGTGAGGTACGCCTCGCGAGAGCGCGCCCACTACGACCTGATGGACGACACCTACTTCTACACCCCCGACGAGGCCCGCGCCGCGCTCCGCTCGTTCCTCTACACCGACGACGAGCTGGCGGGCATGTTGGGCAAGCGGGACGACCTCCTCCGGTGCAAGGTCTCCGACAACCTCGTCAGCGCCCGCATCGACGCGACGGCCGGCCTCAAGAAGCTGTCCCTGCGGTACCAGGACCTCGCCATGAGGGTCTACGTCTACGGCCTGCCCCCCAGGGACGAGGCCGAACGCAAGGCCGCCAACAGAGCCGTCGACGCCCTCACACAAGCCATGAACCGCCACATCCGCACGCGAAAGAACACCGAATGAACGACCCCTTCGCCGACGTCAGCCCCTGGGACGAGCCGACGGCCGAGCCTCCGACGAAGACCCCGGCAGTCAACGCATCCGAGGAGACGCGCGTGATCCCCACCGCGATGAACCCCTACAAGATCGGCCTCACCTTCAAGGCCAGCGCCTCCTTCGATGGCGAGTGGATCACGCCGACCATCTACGGCGGCACCGCCGACGAAACCGCTCGCCGCGCCGTCGAGTTGATGCACGCGCTCCGGCAGCACGGCGTCATCGACCTCGCGACGAACGCGGCCGAGTACACCCGCCAGCAGTTCAAGGGCTCCGCGGCCAAGCCGACCCCGAAGCGCTTCGAGGGCGGCAAGGTGCAGCCCAAGAGCGACGCCGAGCACCAGGGCGTAACCGACTGCCCGCACGGCCGCACCCATGTAGCCAAGGGCACGTGGCAGGCGTACTTCTGCAACTCCCGCGATGAATCGGACAAGTGCGAGCCGAGCTGGCTCAACAAGAAGTCCGGGCTCTTTGAGGTCAAAGGCTGATTTTTTCAGCCCTCAAACTTGACCGGTAACCCGCGGAGGGGGTGGGACCGCCGCCCCCTCCCCGCCCGCAGGGCCGAGTAAGAACAAAGGGAACAAGCCTTGCGGCTCATCGACTACAAGATCAAGCACGAACCGGTGCGCATCCACGTCGTGGAGACACCGGAAGACCTCCCGGCCTTCCGGCGGTTCATCAAGGACCACCGAGCGCTCATCGCCTGGGACACCGAGACCACCGGGCTCGACTGGTGGCAGGCGAGTGCCGGCGCGTTCCACCTGCGCCTCGCGCAGTTCGGAACCGAGCACGAATCCTACGTCCTACCGGTCGAAAGTGACGGGCCTGAGGGGCACTTCGCCGAAGCGGCTCGGTGGGCGCTCCGGACGGCCGAGCGCCTTGTCGCCCACAACGCGTCCTTCGACCTCCACGTGGTCGAGCAGTGTCTCGGCATCGCCATGGAGGAGCTGGCTCCGCGCTCCTGGGACACGAAGTTGATCGCCCACCTGGCCGATCCACGGACGGTCGCCGACGGGGGACCTGGGCACAAACTCGTAGAGCTCACGCGGCACTACCTGTGCCCCAGGGTCGCCGACGAGGTCAAGTCCTCGATGAACGTCATCGCCCGTGAGCTGAAGGTCAAGAAGGACGAGGTGTGGCGGGCGGTGCCGCTCAAGCACCACGGTTTCAACCTCTACGCCGGCATGGATCCCGTCTTGGCCGCCCGGCTCTTCAAGGTCCTCATGCCGAAGGTGCCGGAGCGGTCACGGCGGAAGGGGCTGATCTCGTGGGAGCACCGCACGGCACACATCGCCGCCAAGTACGAGCGTAACGGCCTGCCGGTCAACCGGGCCTATGTCGAGAACCGGGCCGCCGAGCTGACCGAGGCCCAGCGCGACGCCGAGGCGACGGCGCGGACGTACGGGGTCGAGAACGTGGGCTCCAACCGTCAGCTCGTCGAGGCGTTCACCAACCTCGGTGTGCGGCTGACGAAGAAGACCGCCAAGGGCAACATCGCGATGGACGACGCCGTCCTCACCGCCATCGATCACCCCCTGGCCCACGCGGTAAAGGAGGCCAAGAAGTCCGCAAAGTGGCGGGCGACGTGGTTCGACCGAGCGCTGGCCGGCATCGGTCCCGACGGCAAGGTGCACGCCAGCGTGAACACCGTCGGCGCCCGGACTGCGCGCATGAGCATCAGCGGCAGCATCCCCGCCCAGACCTTCCCCAAGGGCTCGGGGTACGTGCGCGGGGCCTTCGAGGCGGAAGAGGGCTTCGTGATCGTTTCGACCGACTACAGCAACATGGAGCTGCGGTTTCTCGCCGCCGACAGCGGCGACGAGACCATGCTCAAGGCGTTCCAGGACGACCTCGACCTGCACCAGATAACGGCGGACGCCTCCGGGGTGCCCCGTGGCATTGGCAAGACGGTGAACTTCGCCTACGTCTACGGCAGCGGTCCCAAGAACATCGCCGAGACCTGCGGCATCACCGTCGCCAAGGCCCGGGAAGTCATCCACGGCTTCGAGGAGACCTACCCGGCGGTCAAGCGGTTCTCCGAACAGCTGCAACGCCATGCTCGCCGGCACGGCTACATATGGACGGCGACTGGCCGGAGGCTCCCCGTCGACCGAGCGAGACCGTACTCGGCCTTGAACTACCGGATCCAGTCGTCCTGTCGAGACATCACAGCGCGCGCCATGATCGAGCTCGACCGGCACGGCTACTCGAAGTGGGTCAAGCTCCCTATCCACGACGAAATCCTCTTCGCGTTCCCCGAAGACCGAGCCGAGGAACTGGCTTACGAGACGGCCCGGCTCATGGAGTTCACCTACAAGGGGCTCCTCATCCCCGCCGAAGCTGAGATCGCCGGCAGGTCCTGGGGCGACCTCTACAACGGCGACACCAAGCACTAACGAACAAGGAACAGCTTGTACGCGACCTACCTGGGCGACGACCTCGTCCAGATCACTCTCGACTCCGACGAACTCGAAGCCGTCATCGCTGCTGTCGAGACCTGCCTGCGGCATGAAACCCGCGGCCCCATCCACCGCATCATGCTCGGTGAGTTCCTGGACGTCGTCGAGCCCGTACGACCCGGAAACGAGGGCTGACCATGACCGAGCAGGACCCCTTCCAGCAGATCGTCGACGGCCTCGCCTACGACCTCCAGCGCGATCACCTCGAACAGCGCGGCGTGCTCGCCGTACTGACGGCACGCCTGACGGGCGTCGTCTACCAGGAGGCCCAGGGCCACGGAGTGCCGCACCGCCTCGCGCAGAAGATGGCCGGCGACTTTTGGGCCGCGGAGATGGCGATGGCGTCCGACGTCGCCGACGAAGGGGAAGACCTCCCCGAATGAATTAATCCCCCGGCCTGAGCCGACCGATGAGGAGCCGGGCACCACCCGCCACACAGGACGAAGGGGCCCTCCCCGGACGGAGAGGGCCCCACAAGGAAGCCCCGAATGGACCGCAGCACCGTCGTCCGAACCCAGGAAGACTGCCTGGACGACTTCTGGCAAACCATCGCAGAACTGACGATCAAGTACGCAGACCAGCTCGCCGACGACTAGGCGGCCGTCTCAAGATCCTTTGCCTCCAGTGCCGGCTTCGATGGCGGCGCCACCCACAGCGGCCACACCGTGCACTTCGTCTCCGGGTTCCGACCACGGTGGACCCGTATCTCACGAATCAAAGCCCGCAGGACCAGCCGCTGATCCGCTGGCTCGGCTACCGCGTACACCTCCATCGCTGAGGCGACTGCCGCCGCCTCCGGCCTGGCGATGATCTTCGGCCTCTCCTTGATCTTCTTCTCCAGAAGGGCGCTCTCCTCACGGAGGGCGCTCTTCTGCGTTTCGTACTCCGCGCGCCTCCGCCGAGCGGCCTCCTTGCTGATCAGCTCGTCCAGCACGGAGTCCGTGAGCTTGTCCTCCTTCTGGCGAATCGCCGCCAGGGCAGCCTTGATCTCGTCCAGCCGCTTCAACTCGTATGAGACGTCGGTGTTGCCCTTGGCTTGAATCTCGGCCATTCGCACAGGCAGACTCTCAGCCCCCGCCGGGTCACCGGCGGCCTGCCGGTTGAGGAACGCCAAGGCCGACTGCTCCGCCGTTTCGAGGGTGACGTACACACCTCCGCCAGGGCAGTCCCTGAACTTCATCTGACGCGTGCACCGAAAGAGCACGTCGCGAGGGTCCGGCTTCCCGTCCACCCATGGCCTCTGCACCTTCTTCGCCCGCAGCATCGAGTGCATGGAGAATCCGCATCCCGAGCAGGTGAGCATGCCGGAGACCTGGTACTTCGCCGCGTGCTGGTGACCCTTGTCGTCGCTGCTCTTGCCCTTGAGGCGCCTTTCGACGTACGCATCCCAAATGCGCTCACACTCGACTTCGTCCTCGAAGACGGCCTGATGCTTGCCCCGGTAGTACAAGTACGCGGTGACGTCGCGGTGTGCGCTCTTCCGCTTGGTCCTGGTGGACCCGTCCTCGCGGGTGATCACCACGAACATCTCTTCGGGCAGCGAGTACCGAACGTAGCCGAGTCCGAAGCCGGTATCCAAGATCGAGTAGAGGTCTCCCGCGTCGATCTCACGGCCGGTCCAGTTGACGATCTTCTTCTTGCGCAACCACAAAACCATGCTGCGCACGGAGACGCCGGCCACGTAGTCCAGGTAGAGCTTGGCCAAGATCGGCGCCGTCACGGGGTCGAGCTTGAGAACCCCTTCCTTGCACTTCGGGCACTTGTCGACCTCTTTGCCTCGCTCCGGCGGAGGGCAGGTGTCGCAGCGGTAATACCCAAACTTGCCCCGTGCCGCTGAGCCGTGCGGAAGGCCCCGGATCTTCCGACGCTCGATCGCCGCCTTCCACATGTCCGACTTCTGGTTGGACTCCAGCTCGGCGATGTTGAGCATCTGGGCGATAGCAAAACGACCGATCGTCGTCTTACCGTCGAAGTCCTCGTGCGCGGCCCTGACCTCGATGCCGTACGCCAGCAGGTCGTCCAGGTGCTGAAGGGACTCCTTGAGGTTCCGGCCGAAGCGCGACCAGATCCATAGGATCAGCACGTCGAACTCTTTGTTCTTGGCCATCTCCTTGATCCGGCCGATCTCGCGATCTTCGAAGCCGCGGCCGGATTCGCCGAGGTCCATGATCGGATCCATGACCAGCTCGACATCGTTTGCGGCCGCAAGCTTGAGTCCAGCATCGACCTGGAGCTCAGGGCTGATCATGTCGGGCCTGGCGGTGGAGACGCGGACGTAGATGATGCCGCGCTTCTTGCGCCTAAAAGTCTCGGGGATGCTCTCGTCCTGCGCGGGGCGCAGGCGTAGGGGAGCGGGAGCAGGGGCCATGATGTGCACGTCCTCGAACATAGGTGTCCATTGCACCCATAGCTCCGGGACGAAAGTCCTCTACCCCAGGGACAGAAGTCAGTGATGTACTCCCGGAGCGACGAACGACGCGCCGAACATGGCCACCACGTGCTGGGCGCCCAGGCCCACGGTGCGCGGCCACGACAGCCGTTCGTCGGGACGGACCACGGCCCCGGGCGCCGGGGTGCGCCCGTCACCGTGCAGGGTCCAGCGCACGCCGAGGCCCATGAATCTCCCCTTTGTTCCTGTGTTCGTTCGCTCGATGCCGATCTTGGCCGGTTTTGTCCGGCCGTGATGATCCGGACCATGCTAAGCCGCCCGGGAAAGTGGTCCGCGCCGCGCGGGCGTCACCGGAAGGAGTTCGTCCTGTCGCCGCGAGTTGCTGCGATCGGCGCAATAAACGCCTCGTAGGGCTGTATGGCCGCGGACCTCAGATGTTTATCAGTTCATGCGAGGTATGTCTCTGGTGTCCGAATTCCTGCAATTCAGGAGACACCATGCGCAACCACGTCGGCCGCACCGCGGCCGCCGCGATCATCGCCGCCGCCACCATTGTTCCGGCTGCTGGGGTGGCCTCGGCCGCGCCGCAGATCGCGTCCGGCAACCAGACCGTGAGCTGGGACGACGACCACGACGGCGACCGCGACCGCGACCACCGCCGCGACCACGGTCGTGAGCACGGCCGGGACCACGGCCGCGACCGGGACCGCGACCACGGTCGCGAGCACGGCCGCGACCACGGCCGCGACCGGGACCGCGACCACGGCCGTGAGCACGGCCGGGACCGCGACCGCGACCGGGACCACGGCCGCGAGCACGGCCGCGACCGGGACCGGGACTGCGACCGCGGCCGGGACCACGGCCGCGACCGTGACCGCGACCACGGCCGTCGCCACCGCGACGACTGCGACCGCGACCGCGGCCACGGCCGCCGTCACCACGACGACTGCGACCGCGACCGCGGCCGCCACCACGACGACTGCGACCGCGGCCGTCACGGCGGCCACGGCGGCGGTTGGGGCAACTGGGGCGGCTGGGGCGGCTGGAACTGGGGCGGCATCTTTATCGGCAAGTGGCACCACGGCGGCTGGGGCGGTCACAACGACTGCGACAGCTGGGGCGGCGGCCACCACCGCAAGTGGGACGACTGCGACAGCAAGTGGGACCGGCACGGTGGCCGGGGCCACGACGACTGCAACCGGGGTGGCCACGGCGGCCACCACGGCTGGGCCATCGTGATCTGAACACCGCGCGCCTGACGGTTCCCCTCCACCGCGGGCCGTGGCCGCCCCCTCCGGGCCGGACCACGGCCCGCGGCGGCGTTCCCGCGCCCCTTCAGCGCCGGACGGCCGGATCCGCCGGCACCCCGGCGGCCCGGCGCTCCGGCGCCCGCAGCACGCCCGCGCCCGCCACCAGGCCCGCCGCACAGGCCGTCACCAGCCCGAACGACACCACCAGCGACGTGGCGTCCGCGACCTGGCCGATCACCGTCGGTGCCACCAGGCCGGAGGTGTACGTGATCGTGGCCACCGCCGCGATCGACCGGCTGGGGTCGGGGCCACTGCGCCCCGCCGCCGCGAAGGCCAGCGGCACCACCACCGCGATGCCCAGCCCCAGCAGGCCGAAGCCCACCAGCACCGGCACCGGCGAACCGGCCCGCACCACCAGCGCCCCGCCCGCCGTCGCCAGCACGCCCCCGGCCCGTACGGTGCGTACCGTGCCGAACCGGCGCACGGCCGCGTCACCGGCCAGCCGGGCGACCGCCATCGTGCACGCGAACGCCGTCGTGCAGCCGGCCGCCACGCCCGGGGCCGAGCCCACCACGTCGCGCAGGTAGACCGCCGACCAGTCCAGGCTCGCCCCCTCCGCGAACACCGCGCAGAAGCCGACCGCGCCGATCACCAGCGCCGACCGCGGCACCGCCCACCCGCCGCGCCGGCCCGGGCGCTCCCGGTGCGCCTCCTCGGGCGCCGGCGCGTCCCACACGTACCGGCACGCCACCGCGCCCAGCAGCGCCAGCACCCCGGCGGCCGCCCCCAGGTGGACGCGGGCGTCCGTGCCGGCGTGCGCCGCGACCGTACCGGCCGCCGAACCCGCCAGCGCCCCCACGCTCCACATGCCGTGCAGCCCCGACATGACCGGGCGGCCCAGCAGCTCCTCGGTCCGCACGCCCAGCGCGTTCATGGCCACGTCGGCCATCCCCGACGTGGCCCCGTACACCGCGAGCGCCACGCACAGCGTGCCGGGCCCGGGGGCGAGCGGGGGCAGCGCCAGGGACGCGCACCACAGCACGAGCAGCAGGCGCAGGGCGGCCCGCGAGCCCAGCCGCCGCGTCACACGCCCGGCGAGCGGCATGGCGAGCGCGGCCCCCGCCGCGGGGAAGGCGAGGGCCAGGCCGAGCGTGCCGGAGCCGATGCCGAGGTGTTCCTGGAGCCAGGGGATGCGGGTGGCGAAGCCGCCGGTGACGGCGCCGTGGACGGTGAAGACCGCGGCGACGGCGGCGCGTGCCCGGCGCGGCGACGGGTCGCCGCGGCCGGCCTGCTCCCTGCTGGTGCCCATGCTGCCCCCTCCTCGGCATCGGCCCCTACGGGCCCGTGCGGGGGACCCAGTCCATCAGCAGGCGCCCTGGTCCTGCCACACCCCCCACTGGCCGGTGGTGCCGGGCTCCTCACCTTGCGTCCACCACTTGGCCTTCCAGGTGCGGGACTTCCACGAGACGGTCGCCCCGCCGGAGTACGCCGCGGCCCGGTCCCATGCCGGAGCCGTGCAACTGCCGCCGGTGGGCGTGCCGGTGGGGGTGCCGGTGGGGGTCGGGGCGGGGGTGGTGCCGCCGCCCGGCTCGACCACGGTGGTGCCCCGGGCCAGGTCGCCGGCCAGGGCGTAGGTGCTGCCGCCGAAGCTCACGGTCCAGTTGGAGGGCGTGGACACCGGCAGGTAGTAGACGAGGTCGAAGGAGGTGGTCGCGCCCGGCGCGAGCGGCTGGGAGGACGGCAGCTTCACGGACGCCCGGTGGTAGTCGCCCTTGAGGCCGCCCACGTTCGTCGGGGCCGTGTGGTCGCTGCGGATCACCGTCAGGCCCCAGCCCGACTGGTCCTTGGCGGTGCCGGGCGCGGAGGTGGCGTAGTCGAACTGGAACTCGGCGCCGCCGGGGATGGTGGCCCTGGTGTTGTTGGTGATGCGGACCTTGGGGCCGATGGGGTAGTTGGAGTCGCCCAGCGGGAAGCCGGTGAGGTCCACGCGGACGTCGACCGCCTTGTCCGGCAGGGCGGTGGTGGCCCGCCGGGCCCCGTAGGCGGGGGCCGCCTTGTACGCGTCGTACAGGGCGGTGGTGAGGGTGTCACCGGGCCCGTACTGGCCCTTGGCCGCGTCCCAGCCGTAGTCGCCGGCCAGCTCCCAGATCATCGTGCCGCCCAGGCCCTTGTCCACGACGTACTGCGCCTTGGCCTTGACCGACTGCTCGTCCTCGGTGGAGAGGAACACCTTCTTCTCCGCGTTCCACAGCCAGGGGGCGACGAGCGTGGAGTCGTAGTGGCGGGTGTAGGTGCCGGTCAGTTTCGTGCCGGCGGGGAAGCCGTAGGCGCCGGCGTAGTCGCCGACGAGGCCCTTCTCCAGGTTCTTGGCGTGCCACATGGGGTTGGAGCCGGCGGGCGACTCCTTGCCGTCGTCGTCCTTGTCGTGCCAGAGGTTGTCGATGCCGACGGCGCCGTCGCCGCAGGAGGTGAGGCCGGAGCCGGCCGGGCAGGACGTGGCCTTCGCGGTGCCCCACAGCCCGTCGGTGCCGCCCGTCACGTTCTTCCAGCCGCGCGTGTAGTACGGCAGGCCGAGGTTGATCCGCCCGGCGGGCAGGGCACCGCGGAAGTAGTGGTACGCCCAGTCGCCGTTGAGGTAGCCGATGCCGCCGTACTGGGGCGCGGTGTAGACGCCCCACTTGGCGAGCTCGGCGTCCTTGCCGTCGTCGTAGAGCGCGGCGTTGGGCCCGACGAACTCGTTCCAGGCGCCGTGCAGGTCGTACGACATGACGTTGACGTAGTCGAGGTAGCGGGTGCTCTGGTACGTCTCCATGCCGCGCAGCAGGTAGCCGGAGGAGGGCGCGGCCACCGACAGCAGGTAGTGGGTGCCGTCGGCGGCACCGGCCCGGTCGAGCTTCTCGCGCAGGGTCTTCAGCAGGGCCGCGTAGCCCTGGTTGAGGCCGCCTCGGCGGGCGTTGGCGAGCGCCCAGTCCTTGGGGTTGCCGGCGTCCTTCATCGACGTCGGGTACTCGTAGTCGATGTCGACGCCGTTGAAGCCGTAGGTGCGCAGGAAGGCGACGGCCGAGTCGGCGAAGGTGTCGATGCCGGCCTGGTTGACGGAGCCGTCGGCGTTGGTCGCCGTCCTGTAGAAGCCGCCGGAGTCGACGCGCTTGCCGTTCTCGTCGAGGTAGCCGCCGGTCTCGGCCCAGCCGCCGACCGAGATCAGCGTCTTCACGGAGGGGTGCTGCTTCTTGTACTTCGTGAGCAGGTTGAAGTGGCCCTTGTAGGGCAGGGCCGGGTCCATTTCGGCGCCCTTGACGCCCGGCCACGTCATGCCGGTGGCGGGGTTGTCCGGGCCGTCCTTGCCGACGGACATGCGGTCGTCGGGGCCGACGTGCGCGAAGGCGTAGTTGAGGTGGGTGACCTTGTCCCAGGGGATGTCCGGGGCGAGGTAGGCGGGGGTGCCGTCCTTGCCGGTGCGCCAGCCGGTGAAGTAGCCGATGACGCGTCGCTGGTGGCCGTCGCCCATCTTCTCGCGGCCGGCGGTGTCGTAGACCGAACAGTAGGGGACGTCGACGCCCGGGGTGGTGTAGAGGCCGTCGGGCCGGCAGGCGGCGTGGTCCTCGGCCTGCGCGGGCGCGGCGGTCGCCGAGAGGGTGCCGGCGACCAGCCCGGCCACGGCGGCGCCGGCCGAGGCGAGGACGGCGGCCCGTCTGCGGGACGGTCTGGGGGAGGGGGTGCGTGAGGGTATGCGGAACAACACGATCGGGGTCCTCCAGTGGGGGCTCGTGCGAGCGGTGGGGGGTGTGCGTCGTGCTGTGGCCCGCGGTTCGCGCGTTCCGGCGGGCCGTGCTCCTCGGAGGTGTGGCAGAGGTTAAGAGGACTAGACCAGTGCGTCAATAGTCCGGACCAATACGGTGACGGGGCGCCCCTCGCCTCCCCGGCCCCGGGCGGCACGGGTGTGAGACGGCGCACTCTGTCAAGCCCCCATGGACACCGCGGCGCGCCCCGGCGTACGCTCGGACAGGCCGGACCAGCGCATTTCCGAGAAAAGCGCAGGTCAGGCACCAGACGCCCTGCGCGAGCCCGCGCAGGACACCAGTACACGCAAGCGCACTCCGGGGTCGGTGAAAGTCCGAACCGGCGGTTACAGTCCGCGACCCGGCCGCAGCCAGCGGCCGGTTGACCAGGTGAAATTCCTGGACCGACGGTTAAAGTCCGGATGGGAGGCAGTGCGCGGCGGGCCCGTACCGGCACACCCCGAGGGGTGGTCCCGGAGCGGCGGCCCCGGCGACCCCGCCGGCCGGCCGCCCCCTCGACCCACCCGTCCCGGTGCCGCCGCGACGGCGCACCCGCTCTCGTCGTCGTCCCGTACGACCGCCCCGGAGTCCATGCCCGACCAGGCAGGAGGACCCCGGTGGCCACCGCGACCGAAGCCGACGCGATGCGCCGAGCCATTGCGCTCGCCGCCCGCGGCCTCGGCTCGACCAGCCCCAACCCCGTCGTCGGCTGCGTCGTCCTCGACGCACACGGCCGCACCGCCGGCGAGGGCTGGCACCTGCGTGCCGGCGGCCCGCACGCCGAGATCGCCGCCCTGCGCGCCGCCGCGGAGGCCGGCCACGACGTGCGCGGCGGCACCGCCGTCGTCACCCTCGAACCCTGCAACCACACCGGCCGCACGGGCCCCTGCGCCCGCGCGCTCATCGACGCCGGCATCGCCCGCGTCGTGTACGCCGTGGCCGACCCCAACCCCGTCGCCGGCGGCGGCGCCGGCACCCTCGCCGCCGCCGGCGTCCACGCCGAGGGCGGACTGCTCGCCGACGAGGCCGCCGCCGGCAACGCCGCCTGGCTCACCTCGGTGCTGCGCCGCCGCCCCTTCGTGGTGTGGAAGTACGCCGCCACCCTCGACGGCCGCAGCGCCGCCGCCGACGGCACCAGCCGCTGGATCACCTCCGCCGAGTCCCGCGCCGACGTCCACCGGCTGCGCGCCGAGGCCGACGCCGTCGTCGTCGGCTCCGGCACCCTGCGCGCCGACGACCCGCACCTGGCCGTCCGCGGCCGGGACGGAGCCGTCCAGCCGCTGCGGGTCGTCGTCGACACCCACGCGACCGTCCGTCCCGGCGCCCGCGTCCTGGACGACGCGGCCCCCACCCTGGTGGCCGTCGCCGAGGACGCCGACACCACGCACCTGCCCGGCACCGACGTGCTCCGGCTGCCCCGGACCGCGGCGGGCCTGTCGATCCCCGCCCTGCTCGACGCCCTGCACGCCCGCGACGTGCGGTCCCTCCTCCTGGAGGGCGGCCCCACCCTCGCCGGCGCCTTCCTCGCGGCCGGCGTCGTCGACCGCGTCGTCGGCTACCTCGCCCCCGCCCTGCTGGGCGCCGGGCCCGCCGCCCTCGGCGACGCCGGCATCGGCACCATCGCCGGCGCCCTCCGCCTCGACGTCACTGACGTCACCCGGCTCGGCCCCGACCTCCGCGTCACCGCCACGCCCCTGCCCACCGTCCCCCGGCCCGTCCCCGCGACCGCGCCCGCCCTCGCCACCGCCAAGGAGAACTGACGTGTTCACCGGAATCGTCGAAGAACTGGGAGAGGTCGTCACCATCGACGACCTCGGCGACTCCGCTCGCTTCCGGCTCCGCGGCCCTGTCGTCACCCAGGACGCCAAGCACGGCGACTCCATCGCCGTCAACGGCGTCTGCCTCACCGTCGTGGACACCGCCGACGGCGAGTTCACCGCCGACGTCATGGCCGAGACCCTGAAGCGCTCCGGCCTCGGCGCGCTCGTCCCCGGCTCCCGCGTCAACCTCGAACGCCCCATGGCGCTGGGCGGACGCCTCGGCGGCCACCTCGTCCAGGGCCACGTCGACGGCACCGGCACCATCGTCGAACGCGTGCCCGGCGAGCACTGGGAGATCGTCCGCATCGCCCTCCCCGACGGGCTGGCCCGCTACGTCGTGGAGAAGGGCTCCATCACCGTCGACGGCGTCAGCCTCACCGTCGTCGAGGCCGCGGACGACAGCTTCACCGTCAGCCTCATCCCCACCACCCTGGCGCTGACCACCCTCGGCCTCAAGCAGGCCGGCGACCCGGTCAACCTCGAGGTGGACGTCCTCGCCAAGTACGTCGAGCGGCTGCTCGGCGCCCGCGGCGGCGAGGAGAAGGCCGCATGAACGCCCTCCAGTGGCTCAACGGCGAGGCGTTCTCCGTCCTCGGCCAGCACGTCATATGGTCCGACATGGTGGGCAACACCATCGGCCTGGCGGCCCTCGCCCTCGGCTGGCGCCGCTCCATCCTCACCTGGCCGGCCCAGCTGCTCTCCGGCCTCGTCCTCATCGCCGCCTACGCCTCCGCCCACCTCAGCGGCGGCGTCGGCAAGCAGCTGCTGGTCGTGGTCGTCGCCGCATGGGGCTGGCGGCAGTGGAACCGCGGCCGCCGGGAGGCCCAGGACGGCTCCCTCGCCGTCCGGTTCGCCACCTGGACCGAACGCGGCCTGCTGGTGGCCGGCACCGCCGCCGGCACCCTCGCGGTCGGCCTGCTCTTCACCGCCGTGCCCCAGCTGTCCTGGAACCCCTGGCCGGACGCGTACATCTTCGTCGGCACCCTCGCCGCGATGGTCGCCCAGGCCCGCGGGCTGGTGGAGTTCTGGTTCGCCTGGCTGCTCGTCGACGTGGTGGGCGTGCCCCTCGCGTTCAGCAGCGGCCTGGCGTTCTCCGGCCTCGTCTACGTGATCTACTTCGCCCTCGTCCTGTGGGGCATGCGCGACTGGTGGCTGCGTTCCCGTACGGGGACTGCGGCCGTCCCGGAAGGAGTGGCGGCATGACCGCTGTGCAGAGCTGGTACGAGACGGACGGCGCCGACGCCGGGGTGCTGGCGCTCGACCCCGTCGAGCGGGCCGTCGCCGACATCGCCGCCGGCCGCCCCGTGGTCGTCGTCGACGACGCGGACCGCGAGAACGAGGGCGACCTCGTCGTCGCCGCCGAGAAGATCACCACCGAGATCGTGGCGTTCATGATGAGCGAGTGCCGCGGCCTCATCTGCGTCCCCATGGAGGACGCCGACCTCACCCGGCTGGACCTGCCGCAGATGGTCGACCGCAACACCGAGTCCATGCGCACCGCCTTCACGATCTCCGTGGACGCCACCGGCGCGCACGGCGTCGACACCGGCATCTCCGCCGCCGACCGCGCCACCACCATCCGGCTGCTCGCCGACCCGGCCGCCGCGCCCGGCGACTTCGTCCGCCCCGGCCACGTCTTCCCGCTGCGCGCCCGGCCCGGCGGCGTCCTGACCCGCAACGGCCACACCGAGGCCGGTGTCGACCTCGCCCGGCTGGCCGGGCTGCACCCGGCCGCCGCCATCGTGGAGATCGCCGGCGAGGACGGCGCCATGCTGCGCCTGCCCGAACTGGTGCCCTTCGCCCGTAAGCACGGCCTGTCGATCATCTCCATCGAGGACCTCATCGCCTACCGCCGCTCCGCCGAGCCCACCGTCCGGCGCGAGGCCGAGACCCGGCTGCCCACCGCCACCGGCGAGTTCCGGGCCTTCGGCTACCGCTCCACCGTCGACGGCGTCGAGCACATCGCCCTGGTCGCCGGCGACCTCGGCGACGGCGAGGACGTCCTCGTCCGCGTCCACTCCGAGTGCCTGACCGGCGACGTGTTCGGCTCGCTGCGCTGCGACTGCGGCCCCCAGCTGCGCGCGTCCCTCGACCGGATCAGCACCGAGGGCCGTGGCGTCGTCCTCTACCTGCGCGGCCACGAGGGCCGCGGCATCGGGCTGCTGCCCAAGCTGCGCGCCTACGAGCTCCAGGAGGACGGCCGCGACACGCTGGACGCCAACCTGGAACTGGGCCTGCCGGCCGACGCCCGGGACTACGCCGCCGGCGCGCAGATCCTCACCGACCTGGGGGTCCGCTCGCTGCGGCTGATGACCAACAACCCCGACAAGACCGCCGCGCTGGTCCGGCACGGCCTGACGGTCACCGGCCGCGAGCCCATGCCCGTCCAGGCCGGCGAGCACAACCTGCGCTACCTGCGGACCAAGCGCGACCGCATGGGCCACGACCTGCCCTGGCTGGACACCGAGCGCGTCTCGGCCTGCGGCAACCAGTGACACCAGTGAGCACCAGAGCTACGGAAACCACCGAGGAGACGACGACGTGAGCGGCAAGGGCGCGCCCCAGCTGAGTGTGAAGAACTGCCAGGACCTGCGGGTGGCCGTGATCGCCGCCCAGTGGCACGAGAAGGTCATGGACGGCCTCGTCGACGGCGCCCTGCGCGCCCTGCACGAGCTGGGCATCGACGAGCCCACCCTGCTGCGCGTCCCCGGCAGCTGGGAGCTGCCGGTCGCCGCCCGGGTGCTGGCCGGCCGCGGCTACCACGCGGTCGTCGCCCTGGGCGTCGTCATCCGCGGCGGCACCCCGCACTTCGACTACGTCTGCCAGGGCGTCACCCAGGGCCTCACCCAGGTCTCCGTCGACACGGGCGTGCCGGTCGGCTTCGGCGTGCTCACCTGCGACACCGAGGAGCAGGCCCTGGACCGCGCCGGCCTGGAGGGCTCGGCCGAGGACAAGGGCCACGAGGCCGTCACCGCAGCCGTCTCCACGGCCGTCCTCCTCCGTTCGGTGACCCATCCCGGGCAGTGACGGGCGGTCCGACCCCGTAGGGTAGGACCACCATGGACAGGAAGACGTTCGAGGAGCTCTTCGCCGAGCTCCAGCAGAAGGCAACCGGCGACCCCGCCACCTCCCGTACGGCCGAGCTGGTGGGCAAGGGCGTCCATGCCATCGGCAAGAAGGTCGTCGAGGAGGCGGCGGAGGTCTGGATGGCCGCCGAGTACGAGGGCGCCGAGGCCACCGCCGAGGAGATCTCCCAGCTGCTGTACCACCTTCAGGTGATGATGGTGGCCCGGGGGATCTCCCTCGACGACGTATACGCTCATCTCTGACGGAACGCCTCCGTCAGTTCAATCCCCTAAAAACCGTACATACCGCACGAAGGACACCGCCTCATGCTGCGCATCGCCGTTCCCAACAAGGGTTCTCTCTCCGAGCCTGCGTCGGCGATGCTCCATGAGGCCGGCTACCGCCAGCGCAAGGACCGCAGGGAACTGGTCCTGGTGGACGCCGAGAACGAGGTGGAGTTCTTCTTCCTCCGCCCCCGCGACATCGCCGTCTACGTGGGCTCCGGCCGGCTCGACATCGGCATCACCGGCCGCGACCTGCTGCTCGACTCCGGCTCCGAGGCCGAGGAGATCATGCAGCTGGGGTTCGCCGGCTCCACCTTCCGCTACGCCGCCCGGCCCGGCACCGCCAAGGACGTCGGCGACCTCACCGGCATGACCATCGCCACCTCCTTCGCCGGCCTGGTCACCCAGCACCTCGCCGACAACGGCGTGGACGCCTCCGTCGTCCGCCTCGACGGCGCGGTGGAGACCGCCATCCAGCTGGGCGTCGCCGAGGTCATCGCCGACGTCGTCGAGACCGGCACCACCCTGCGCAACGCCGGCCTGGAGATCTTCGGCGAGCCGATCCTGCGCTCCGAGGCCGTCGTCATCCGCCGCGAGGGCGCCCCCGCCGACGACCCCAAGGTGCGGCAGTTCCTCCGCCGTATGCAGGGCGTCCTGGTGGCCCGCCGGTACGTGATGATGGACTACGACATCCGGGTCGAGCACGTGGAGCGCGCCGTCGCCCTCACCCCCGGCCTGGAGTCGCCCACCGTCTCCCCGCTGCACCACGAGGGCTGGGTCGCGGTCCGCTCCATGGTGCCGGCGCAGGACGCCCAGCGCATCATGGACGAGCTGTACGACCTCGGCGCCCGCGCCATCCTCACCACCGGCATCCACGCCTGCCGCCTCTGACCGGCGCCCCGCCGCCCGAACCACCTGGAGAGACGCACGTGTCCGCCCCCGTGCCGGCGACCGGCCTGCCCGAGCTGCCCGTCACCTTCCGGCCGACCGGCACCCGCGTGGTGCTGCTGACCATCGGCACCGTACTGCTGGTCGTGCTCACCGCCCTGTCGCTGCTGCTGGAGTCGTTCACCACGGGGGACCGGATCAGCTTCATCAGCACCGGGCTGCTGGGCCTGGGCGTCCTCGCCCTGCTCAGCCGCCCCAAGGTGGTCGCCGCCCCGGACGGGGTGACGGTGGTGAACCTGACGACCAAGCGCCGCCTGGCCTGGGCCCAGATCGTCCGGGTCAACCTGCGGGCCGGCGACGCCTGGGTGTACCTCGACCTCTCGGACGGCACCACGCTGGCCGCCATGGGCATCCAGACCGGCATCGCCAAGCAGCGCGCCATCGCCGACGCCCGCGCCCTGCGGGCCCTGGTCGACGCGCACGGCACCGGGCGGTCGGCCACCTGACGGCGGTCTTCACGGTTCCTTGATTACCCTGGTGCCACGGACACACCCGTGCCCGGCCCCCCCAGGGGCACCTGCGAACCGAGGAGTGACGTACTCCGGCAATGGACGGACCGTCCTGTAGTACCTGCGCCGCCCCCGTGTGCGAGGCGGCGTCATGACCATCACCGTGTCCCTGCTGCTGCTCGCGGCAGCCTTCCTCCTCATCCTGGCGAACGGCTTCTTCGTCGCCGCCGAGTTCGGCCTGGTGACCGTCGACAAGCCGGACGCCGAGCGGGCCGCCGCCGAGGGCGACCGCCGGGCCCGCACCGTCGTCGCCTCCCTGCGTGAGCTGTCGTTCCAGCTCTCCGGCACCCAACTGGGCATCACCATCACCTCCTTGGTGGTCGGCATGCTCGCCGAGCCCGCCCTGGGCCGGCTGCTGACCGGGCCGCTGACCTTCGCCGGGCTGCCCGCCGGTGCTGCCCCCGGCGTCGCCGTGATCACCGGCATGCTGCTGGCCTCGGCCGTCCAGATGGTCGTCGGCGAGCTCGTGCCGAAGAACTGGGCGGTCTCCCGGCCGCTCCAGGTGGCCCGGTTCGTGGCCGGCGCGCAGAGCCGGTTCGCCCACTTCTTCCGGCCCGTGATCACGCTGCTCAACACCGTCGCCAACCGGCTCGTCCGCGCCCTGGGCGTGGAGCCGGCCGAGGAGCTGGCCTCCGCCCGCACCCCCGGCGAACTGGTGTCCCTCGCCCGGCACTCCGCCCGGGCCGGCGCCCTGGAACCCGACACGGCCGACCTCTTCGTCCGCACCCTCTCCCTCGGCGACCTGACCGCCCAGCACGTGATGACCCCCCGGGTCAAGGTCAGCGCCCTGCAGTCCACGGCCACCGCCGAGGACGTCCTCAACCTCACCCGCGCCACCGGCCTCTCCCGCTTCCCCGTCTACCGGGAGCGCCTGGACGAGGTCATCGGCATGGTCCACCTCAAGGACGCACTGGCCGTGCCCGTCGCCGACCGGCTGCGCACCCCCGTCGGCCGCATCGCGGTCGCCCCGCTGCTCGTCCCGGGCAGCCTGCCCGTGCGCCCGCTCCTGGAGCGGCTGCGCAGCGAGCAGCCGATGGCCGTCGTCGTCGACGAGTACGGCGGCACGGCCGGGGTCGTCACCCTGGAGGACATCGTCGAGGAACTCGTCGGCGAGGTCCGCGACGAGCACGACGACGCCGACGCCGCCCGCCCCGAGCTCGCCCCGGTGGCACCGGAGGACGGCCGGCCGGCGTGGGAGGCCGACGGCGGCTGCCGCGTCGACGCGCTGCGCCGCATCGGCCTGGAGGTGCCCGACGGGCCCTACGAGACCGTGGCCGGCCTCGTCGCCGACCTGCTGGGCCGCATCCCCGCCGCCGGCGACGCCGCGGAGCTGCCCGGCTGGCGGCTCTCGGTGCGCCAGGTGGGGCACCACCGCGCCGAGCGGGTCCGCATCGTCCGGACCGCCGCCGTCCCGGTGGGGGCGGTGGAGGCCCGATGAGCCTGGTGCAGCTGCTGTTCGCCGTGCTGCTGGTGCTGGCCAACGGCTTCTTCGTGGGCGCCGAGTTCGCGCTCGTCTCCGTACGCCGCAGCCAGATCGAGCCCCGGGCGGCCGAGGGCTCGGCGCGCGCCCGTACCGTCCTGACCGGACTGGAGAACCTGCCGCAGATGATGGCGGCGGCCCAGTTCGGCATCACCGTCTGCTCGCTGACCCTGGGCGCCGTCGCCGAGCCCACCGTGGCCGCGCTCCTGGAGCCCGTCTTCCACGCCGTACGGCTGCCCGAGGGGCTCGTGCACCCGCTGGGCTACGTCGTCGCGCTGGCCCTCGTGGTCTTCCTGCACCTGGTCATCGGCGAGATGGTGCCCAAGAACCTGGCCATGTCGGCGCCCGACCGGGCCGCGCTGTGGCTGGGCCCCGGCCTGGTGACCTTCGCCCGGCTGTGCCGGCCGGTCACCCGGCTGCTGGGCGCCTGCGCCGCGGGCGTGCTGCGGCTCTTCCACGTCGAGCCCAAGGACGAGGTGGAGTCCGTCTTCACCAGCGAGCAGCTCAACCGCCTGGTCGAGGACTCCCGCCAGGCGGGCCTCCTGGAGCCGGAGGAGCAGGAGCGGCTGGAGGACGCGCTGGGCCTGGGCAGCCGCCCGGTCACGGAGGTCCTGCTCGACCCGGCGACGCTGGTGACCGTCGACCCGTCGGTGACGCCCCGGCAGGTCGAGGAGCTCACCGTGCGCACCGGCTACTCCCGCTTCCCCATATGCGCCCCGGGCACCGGTGCGTTCATGGGCTACCTGCACGTCAAGGACGTCCTGGACCTGGAGGAGCGGGACCGTGCGGTGCCGCAGCGGGTGTGGCGCCGCGTCCAGACCGTCCGGGCCGAGCTGCCGCTGGACGACGCGCTGACGGTGATGCGCCGCGCCGCCGCCCACCTGGCGGCCGTCGCCGACCGCTCGGGCCGCGTCCTGGGCCTCGTGGCCCTGGAGGACGTCCTGGAGATGCTGGTCGGCGAGGTGCGCGACCCGTCCCACCGGGTGGTCCCGGTCCCGCGCGAGCGGGAGACGGTCGCGAGCTGAACCGCGGAGGGGCCCGGACACCGGGCCCCTCCTTCGTGCGGCCTCTCCTACGGCGCCGGGTCCTGCGGGTCCCGCGTCTCGCCCTGGGGGCGGCGCGGCGTCGTCCAGCCCGGGCCGGAGAGGACCTCGCCGTACGCCTGCATGAGGTCCGGCAGCCGCAACGTGGCCAGGTCCTCCCGCGTCGGCACCGCCGCGTACTGCGACAACCGCAGGTCCCGGTACGCACAACTCTTCTCGTACAGCGTCCGCAGGAACCGCCCGTTGCCCAGCTCGTCGATCCAGCCCTGCTCCACCACGTGGTCGCTGATGCTGCGCAGCTCCTCCAGCGCCTCCTCGTCCCACACGTCCCCGTTCTCCGCCGCCAGCACCTCGCCGATGCTGGTCAGCTCGGCGGGCCGGTAGCTGGGGAAGTCGACCCGCGTCGTGAAGCGCGAGTGCAGGCCGGGGTTGGCGGCCAGCAGCCGGTCCATGCCCTCGGGGTAGCCGGCGAGAATGACCACGAGCCGGTCGCGGTTGTCCTCGGCGCGCTTGAGGAGCACCTGGAGCGCCTCGTCGCCGTACGCGTCGCCCTTGCTGTAGCCGGAGTTGGAGAGCGAGTACGCCTCGTCGACGAAGAGCACGCCGCCCAGCGCCGAGTCGATCAGCTCGTTCGCCTTGACGGCCGTCTGGCCGAGGAACTCGCCCACCAGGTCGGCCCGCTGGGCCTCCACCAGGTGGTCGCCGCCGAGCAGGCCCAGGGCGTAGAACACCCGGCCCAGGATGCGGGCCACGGTGGTCTTGCCGGTGCCGGAGGGGCCGGAGAAGACGAAGTGGCGCTTGGGGGGCTGGACGGGCAGCCCCTGGCCGGCGCGCAGCCGGGCCATGTGCAGCTGTGCCGACAGCGCCCGGACCTGCCGCTTCACGGGCTCCAGGCCCACCATGCGCTCCAGCTCCGCCAGTGCCTCGGCCAGCAGGACGGGGTCGGAGCGGCCGGGCAGCGGCGGCGGGCCGCCCTGCGCCGGCACCCGGTGCTTCTCCCGCACCCCGTCCGCCTCCACGGGCGAGCTGCCCGCCGCCTCGGGCTCGGTGCCGGTGAGGACGTCGAGGGACTCGCTGCCGGCCCGGCCGCCGTCCGGCTCCGGGTCGGGGGCGGCGGAGGAGGCCGGGGCGGGCGGCGGCGCGGCCGGCGGCTCGGGGGCGGCCGCGCCGCCCAGCGGCACGGACGCCAGGTCGGGCGGCTCCTCGCCCAGCACGTCGCCGTCGGCGATGGCGGTCAGCCGCGCCGAGGTGTCCATGAACGTGGGGTCGACCCGGTGCACCGCGCGGTACAGCGGCAGGGCGGCGGCGCTGCGCCCGGTGCCCTCGTGCGCGCGGGCCAGCCAGTAGCGCAGCTCCTTGCGCTGCGGCTGCTCGCTGCGGCACCGCATCAGCGCGGTGGCCAGCAGTGGTTCGGCCTGCCCGTACATCTCCAGGCGGACCCGGGCCATGCCGCCGAACAGGCCCGCCTCGATGCCCAGCAGGGGGTCGTCCAGGAGCGGGTCGGTGTGCCGGACCAGCAGCTCCCAGTCCTTGACCAGGTAGGCGCGGCAGGCGTGCAGGAAGCGGACCTGGGGGTCGGTCTCGGCCGGCGGGCAGCCGGCGAGGGCGCGGTCGAGCTCGGGGACGTGCCGGCCGTCCAGCCAGTGGGAGGCGTGGGCGAGCAGCAGGTCGCGCCCGGTCTCCAGGACCGGCTGGACCCACCAGCCCAGCCAGTACCAGGAGTTGAGGGGGCGCCGGTGGCGGGCGCGCTGCTCGCCGAAGCGGTCGCGGTGCCGGTACATGCGCAGCAGCGCGGTGGTGGTCTCGGCGCGCAGCGCGTGCAGGCCGAGCCAGGCGTCGGCCATGCCGGGGTCGGCCCGGACGGCGGCGCGGAACTCCTTCTCGGCCTCGGTGTACGCGCCCATGGTGTAGGCGTCGACGGCGCGCAGCCAGGCGAGATCGGCCGGGGCGGGTGGGCCCTGCATGCCGAGATCCATCACGTCCCCCACAAACCTGCCCCCGTAGCGTGCCGTGCCGCCGGGCGGCGCGTCGGCCGCTCCCTTTACGAACTGATGTGCTGTGGACGGGAGTTGAGCAGTGAACCAGTGCGGTGGTGCCGTACCGGCGCGCCTGCCGCGGGGTGGGCCCTCCCGCGCCGACGGTGCACCGTCTCGCATCGTACCGGCGTCATCGGTGTCGGCCGAAGGGTGCGGGGGCGCAGAGCGCGGCCGTGACGTGCGCCGGGGGCGGAACGGAAAGCGATCCGGAGAGCGGTGACGGTGGGTGACGACGGCTCGGCGCGCGCTCCGTCCGGCCGGGGGACAAAGCGCCCGAAGGGGTCCGGGGCGGGCAGTACGAAGCCCCCGATCACGGGGGAACAACCGGGGGCTTCGCGACTGCAAGCGGCCTTCTCCGGCCGCGCATTGAGAACGTAAGTCCTGTACCGCCCATCGGTCAAGCCGAGTTGGGGCACTCGGCGGGGAACGTACCCCGCCGCCCGGGCCGTCGCCGGCGCGGCGTTCACGCAGGGTGAGTGCCAGGGGCCGGTCAGCCCTTCTTCCCGGGCCCCGGAAGCAACTCGTACCCCTCGGGGCACTGCCGTACCAGGAGTTCCGCGAACGGACGGGAGGGGTTAGCGGCGAAGTGGGCGCGCTCCGCACGCTTCCAGCCGTCCCAGAAATCCGCCAGGCCCGGGCCGTCGCGGAGTTGACCCCTGTCCCAGGAGTCCTCCGGCGTCACCTCCATCCACAGCAGGCACGCCAGATGCGGCCGCAGCTCCCGGCGGCCGGCACCCACGCCCTCCACGATCACCACCGGCGCCGGCGGCAGCGCGGTCTCCGTCGTCGCGAACGCCCGCGCCACCCAGTCGTAGACGCGGTAGCGGGCGGTCGTCCCCTGCGCGAGCGGCTCCAGCACCCACGTGCGCAGCCGGTCCGTCCAGGCGAACAGCTCCTCGTGGGTGGCCAGGTCGTCCAGGTGCAGCACCGGCGCGCCGCCCAGCGCGGCGGCCAGCCGTCCGGCGAACGTGCTCTTGCCCGAGCCGGCGTGCCCGTCCACGGCCACCAGCCGCACCGGGCCCAGCGACGGCGGCAGTGCCCGCAGCCGCCGCGCCAGGCCGCCGAGCCCGGACGGGCCGGGGGAGGGGCCGCCGGGGGAGGGGGTGTCGTGCGGGGGGTCGGTCGAGGGGTCGGTCGAGGGGTCGGTCACCGGACCACCCTAGGCAGACCGCCGGCGGCCGGGCGCGCCGGGCCGTACGTGCCCCTGGAAGGTGCTCCCGGCGGTATCGCGGGCGCGCCGCGCGGGCATCACTGGCCGTGGGCCGTCCGCAGCCGCGAGAGTGGTCCCGCCGGCCCGGTCCCCGCCGGGCCGTACCCCACGCACCGTCCACCACGACTGGGGGATCCCCGTCATGTCCAGCAGACCCACACCGCGCCGCACCGTGCTGACCGCCGCCCTCGCCGTCACGGCGGCGGCCTCGCCCCTCGTCTCCGCCGCCTCGCCCGCCGCGGCGTCCCCCGGCCGAGGCAACCGCGGCGGCGCGCCGGCCGGCGGCGGCAGCGTCGACCACCGGGCCTGGACCACGTTCCCGCAGTGGTCCGGCGGGAAGGGCGCCGGCACCCGGGTGGTCGGCGGCGCCCGGCCCGGCCTGGTCGTCGGCGAGCCCATCGGCACGTACACGTACGCCGACCCGCACTCCCACGTCACGGCCGTGTGGGAGTACGCCACCTGGCGGTCGCCCGTCCACACCCTGCCCGCGCCCGCCACGGAGGTGGTCGTCTCCTGGAACGCCCGCACCCCCGCCGGCACCTGGCTCCAGGCCGAGGTGCGCGTCCGGTACGGCGACGGCGCCTCCAGCCCCTGGTACGTGATGGGGCGCTGGACCTCGGGCGACGCGCCCGGCGACATCCGGCGCACCTCCGTCGACGGACAGGGCGACGGCAGGAGCAGCGTCTCCACCGACACCCTCGCCGTCGACGACCGCGCGAGCGGGCTCCGCATCACGGCGTACGAGCTGCGGCTCACCCTGTACCGGCGGCCCGGCAGCGGGCTCACGCCCACCGTGTGGCGGCTGGGCGCGATGGCCTCCGACATCCCCGACCGCTTCGAGGTGCCCGCCTCCCGGCCGGGGGAGGGCGCCGGCCACCGGCTGCGGGTGCCCCGCTACTCGCAGGAGATCCACAAGGGCCAGTACCCCGAGTACGACAACGGGGGAGAGGCGTGGTGCAGCCCGACCTCCTCGCAGATGGCCGTCGAGTACTGGGGCCGCAGGCCCACCGCCGAGGACCTGGCCTGGGTGAACCCCGCGTACGCCGACCCGCAGGTGTGCCACGCGGCCCGGTACACGTACGACCACCAGTACCAGGGCTGCGGCAACTGGCCCTTCAACGCCGCGTACGCCGCCACGTACCACGACCTCCAGGGCGTGGTCACGCGGCTGCGCTCGCTGAACGACGCGGAGCGGCTGGTGCGGGCCGGCATCCCCGTCATCACCTCGCAGTCCTTCCTCGCCTCCGAACTGGAGGGGGCCGGCTACGGCACGGCCGGGCACCTCATGTGCGTCACCGGCTTCACGGACGGCGGCGACGTGGTGGTGCACGACCCGGCGAGCCCCTCGGACGCGGCGGTCGAACGGGTCTACCGGCGGCGCCAGTTCGAGAACGTCTGGCTGCGGACCAAGCGGTACAACGCCCAGGGGAAGGTGAGCAGCGGCAGCGGGGGCGTCTGCTACCTGTACTTCCCCGTGCGTCCGACGCTCCGCCAGGCCCGGGCGCTCGCCTCGGTGGGCGTGCGCTGACCGTGTGACAGGTGGCGCGCGCGACGGCGGTGCGCCGGGCGTGCGCGCCACTGCACCCGGTATCTGCGTGTCGTTACATGGGGAATCATGTGATCATTTGTCCGGGGCGGAGGGGGAGGGTGGGGCAGCGGTGGCCGAATGCGGATCATCCATCTCCGCTTGCCGCTTCCCTTCGAACGAACGATCAGTAGCCTCTGCTCAACACCCCTGCGATGAGCTGGAGACACAGTCTTGATGGAGCGTCCAGACCGGGGCGGCCCCGAGGGCACCGTGCGCGCGGCCCGTCCGGCCGGGGTGGGGCGGCAGCCGTGACCGCGCGGTTCGGTGGCAGAATGCTGCCTGTGAATCAAACCGCCATCCCGGTTTCGTATGCCGCCATGGCGGCAACCACCCCCGGCACCGCCCCGGGGGACGACCGGCTGCGGCGCTTCGCCGCCATCTGGAGCCGCGCGGTCCACCCGGCGATGCCGGCCACGACGATGACGCGGGCCGAGTTCGAGCGGTACCTCATACCTCTGGCCCGGACGCTCCGCGACGCCCTCCGCGCCCGCCCCTTCGACCCCAAGCCCGGCGCCCGCGTCGGCGAGGCGCTCGTCCGCGCGCAGTGCACCGACCCCGAGGCGCTGGCCCAGACCCTCGGCGTCATCGAGTCCTACCTCGTGCTCTACTGCCCGCCCGAACCCGCCCTGCCCGCCGAGGAGAGCCGCGCCCGGTGCGCCCGGCTCCAGCACGCCGTCGCCTCCGGGTTCGCCCGCGCCCTGCGCGCGTACACCCTCGCCGAGCAGGAGGCCGTGGCCGGCGCCGCGCTGGCCGCGCACGCCGAGTGCGAAGAGGCCCTGCACCACAGCGAGCAGCGCTTCCGCGCGGTCTTCGGCAGCACCAGCGTCGGCGTGGGCATCGCCGACGTCGAGGGCCGCATCCTGCGCGTCAACGATGCCCTCAAGCGCATGTTCGGCGACCCCGGCAGCATGCTCGCCGGCCGCAACGTCGGCGAACTCGTGCACCCCGACGACTCCGCCGACTTCTGGGTCCTGTACCGGGAGCTCGTCCGCGGCGAACGCGACCGCTACCGCGTCGAGAAGCCCTACTACCGCAGCGACGGCAGCGTCCTGTGGACCGACATGTCCGTCTCCCTGCTGCGCGACGCCTCCGGCGAACCGCGGTACCAGCTCGCGATGATGGAGGACATCACCGAGCGGCGCCGGCTGCACGAGCGGCTCCGCTACGAGGCCACTCACGACGCCCTCACCGGCCTGCCCAACCGGGCCCTGTTCTTCGAACGGCTCGACCGGGCGCTGGCGCCGGACGGCGGGGAGGAGGGGGGCCCGGAGGAGTCCGCCGGTGGCCGGTTCGGGCTGGTCTACCTGGACCTCGACGGCTTCAAGTCCGTCAACGACAGCCTGGGCCACACCGTCGGCGACCAGCTGCTCGTCGCCGTCGCGGACCGGCTGCGCGGCTGCGCCACCGCCCCCGGTGAACTCGTCGCCCGCCTCGGCGGCGACGAGTTCGTGGCCCTCGTCACCGGCATCACCGGCCCCTCCGCCCAGGCCCACGTCACGGCCCTGGCCCGCCGGATGCTCGCCGCCCTCGCCGAACCCGTCCGGCTGGACGGCCGCGACCTGTCCGTACGGGCCAGCATCGGCGTCGTCGAGGGCGCGCGCGGCGAACTGGGCGCGGCGGAGGTGCTGCGCAGCGCCGACATCACCATGTACCGGGCCAAGGCCGCCGGCGGGAACCGCTACGAGCTCGCCGACGCCGACACCGACGCCCGCGTCATCGCCCGCCACAGCCTCACCAACTGCCTGCCCACGGCCCTGGACAACGGCGAGTTCTTCATCGAGTACCAGCCCCTGGTGCGGCTCTCCGACGGCACGGTGCGGGGCGCCGAGGCGCTGGTCCGCTGGCTGCACCCGGCCCACGGGGTGCTGGGCCCCGACCAGTTCATCCCGCTCGCCGAGAGCACCGGCCTCATCGTGCCGCTCGGCCGCTGGGTGCTGGAGGAGGCCGCCCGGCAGGCCCGTTCCTGGCGGTGCGAGGGGGCGGCGGCGCACGACGGCCCGATGCGCGTGAACGTCAACCTCTCGCCGTCCCAGCTGCGCCACCCCTCGCTGGTCGCCGACATCGTCGCCGTCCTGGACAACGCCGGTCTCGACCCGTCGGCGCTCTGCCTGGAGGTCACCGAGAACGCCCTCATCGGCGCGGACGAGGCCGAGCTGCGGCCCCTGCGGCAACTGGCCGACCTGGGCGTCGACATAGCCCTCGACGACTTCGGCACCGGCTACTCCAACCTCTCCTACCTGCGCCGGATGCCGGTCAGCACGCTCAAGCTCGACCGCTCCTTCACCCGCGGCATGCAGTGCGCGCCCGCCGACCCGGTGGACGTGAAGATCGTGGAGGGGATCGTCTCGCTCGCCCACACCCTGGACCTGTCGGTCACGGTGGAGGGCGTGGAAACCGGCGCCCAGGCCGACCACTTGCGTTTACTCGGCTGCGACACGGCGCAGGGCTGGTACTACGCGCGCCCCGGCCCGCCGGAGCGGCTGCATGCCCTCTCCCTGGCGGACGCGGCGTCGCCGGCGCCGTGAAGACGCCGTGAACGGGTGAGGAAAACAAACCGACCGGGATGTCGGGCTTCCCGGGTGGATTCCGGCCAACCATGGCGCCGGAAGGGCGCCGGGACGTCACCTGCGGACCGGTCGGTCAGGAGTTCGGGCCACCGGGCCGCGCGGGGTCAGGCGTCCGCGTCGGACCCGCCGCCCCCGGAGCCGCCGTCGGCCGGGGTGGGCGCAGGCGCGGGGACGGGCACCTGGCGCGCGCCCGTGAGGTAGGCGGAGACCACCACGTTCGCGGTGTACAGGTGCTTGGCACGGTCGTAGTCGCCGCCGCACGTGATGAGACGCAGCTCCGCGCGGTCCTCCTCGCGGGGCGCGTACACCTTCTGGTCGTCGAAGTGCTTGCGGTCGACGAGCGACACGTCCTCGACGGTGAAGTCGGCCGTGGAGCCGTCCGTCCGGACGACGCTGATGGTCGCGCCGCGCTTGATGGTGCGCAGCTCGACGAAGACGGCGGGCGACTGCTTGGTGTCCACGTGCCCGGTGAGCACGGCCGCGCCGGTGCTGCCGGGCGCGGGCCCGTCCTGCCACCAGGCGACGCTGTTGGGCCGCTCGTACGGCGGCGGCTCGGGGCCGCCCTGCGCGTCGAGGCCGTGCGCCTCGACCGGCGCCTCCAGCCCCATCGACTTGATGATCAGGGTCTTGGGGCCGGCCCCCGGCAACGGTTCGATCGCCGGGGGCAGGCCGGGCGCAGGGGGTCGGCGCGCGGCGGCGACGTCACCGGTCTTCGGAGCCGCGGATATCGGCTCGTCCACCGTGATGTCGTGGCCCCACAGCCAGAGGGCCAGCAGCATCGCCACCCAGGCCGCCCCTGTCAGCAGACGGTTGACACCGCCTGTGCGCTCTTCTGACATGTCGCCGGTTCGCTTCCCGTCACTGCTTGGCCGCAGCGGCGCGGCGGCGGTACCAGATCAGGCCACCGGCGAGACCCAGCGTGGCGCCGGCGACGGCGAGCGCGGGGGTCTCCAGGGAAGCGGCGTCACCCGCAGCGGCCTGCGAGGTGGCGCCACCACCGGCGTGTGCCGGACCGTGCGGGCGGCCGTGCTCACGACCGTGCTCCCGGCCGTGGTCGCGGTCGCGGTCCCAGCCACCGTGGTCGCGGTCGTGGTCGCGCCCGTGCTCGCGGCCGTGGTCGCGGTCGCGGTCGTGGTCACGGCCGTGCTCGCGCCCGTGGTCGTGGTCCCGGTCGTGGTCGCGCCCGTGCTCCCGGCCGTGGTCGCGGTCGCGGTCGCCGTGGTCGCGGCCGTGCTCGCGCCCGTGGTCACGGTCGCCGTGGTCCCGGTCGCCGTGGTCGCGGTCGTGGTCGCGCCCGTGCTCCCGGCCGTGGTCGCGGCCGTGGTCGTCGCAGTCGTCGTGGTCCCAGCCGTCGCAGCTGCCCGACATGGGGACCAGACGGCTCTCGGCCTTGACGGGAACGACGGAGCTGTCGAGGGCGTACGCGGCCGGAGCCGCGCAGACGGCAACGGCCGTCAGCGTGCCGCACAGTGCGGTACGAATTGACTTCATTGGATGTACCTCCTTGCTCCGAGGTTCACCCCGCGCTCCGGACGGAGCATCCGGTGGGTAGCCGTATTGCTCCATTCGGTAACCGGCCTGCGCCACACGGATGATCCGCACTCCGTCCGACGGCCCCGCCGGCCGGTCCGCGCACTGCCCGCCACGCTGCCCGTCGGCCTGCCTGCCGACTGGTGCGGGAGCACCCCCGTGGCCCCCGCAATTGCCGACAAATCGTCAGTGGCCGGCCGGTGGCTCCGGGCGGACGCGCCCGTCCCAGGACCAGGCGCCCGCGGGGCGCCGCGGGTGGCCGGGGAGCGCCACGCGTCCCGTGCACCAGAGCAAGGTGGTGCCGGGCGCGTGCCCCTGCGGCGCGTCCGGGAAGAGCCGGGCGACGGCCGGGGCGGCCAGGGCGTCGGGCGGCGACCACCGCAGTCCGAACGTGCCGGCGAGGTCGTGGGTGTGCACCAGCAGCTCGACCACGCCCATCGCGGCGAAGCCGGGGCCGTCCGAGTGCCCCCACGGGTGCCACGCCCGTACGTCCGCGGGCGCGTCCCGCACCGTGCTCGCGAGCAGCGCCGCGGCGATCCGCAGCCCCTCCAGGCGGTGCGGGACGGGCGCGGCGGGGTCGAGCGAGCCGAACAGCGTGATGTAGCGGTCGGTGGGGCGGGCGACGAGGAGGCCCGCGTAGCCGAGCACGCCGAGGGCGAGGTGGTCGAGCGTGTCCCGGGCGGTCCACTCGCTGTCCTGCGGGCGGACCGTCCAGTCGGCGCCGGCGGCCCGTTCCAGCAGCGCGGTCGTCGTGGCGGCGGCCTCGGTGACGAGCCGGGGCCAGTCGGTGGTGGTGCGGAGGGCGGTCACTTGGCGATGACCTCGATGAGGCGGGCGTAGCTGTCCGCGCCGTGCCCGGCGGCGATGGCCCGCTCCGTCTGCCGGGCGAACAGCTCCGGCAGCGCGGTGTCGACCCCCCGGTCGCGGCTGGCGTGCAGCAGGTGCTGCATGGCGGCGAGGTGGACGTCGAGGGTCGCGTCGTCGCCGGGGTAGCTGCGGGCGTCCGTCTGCGGCGCGTACGCGCTGAGGAACCCGGCGACCGCGCCGGACAGCCAGCGGTTGGCGACGGGCGTGAACTCCGTCGCCGGCACGCCGTCCGCCGCGGCGAGCGCCACGCCGTGCAGCCAGCCGCCGAGCGTGGCCCACATCAGCCCGAGCAGCGCGGTGTCGTAGAGACCGGCACGGCCGGCGTCCTCGCCCAGGTCGACGGGGTCGCCGAGGGCGGCGAGGGTGTCGTGGTGCCGGGCGAGCGCGGCGGGGTCGCCGCTGTAGAGCAGCATCGTGCCGGGGGCGCCGATGTGGGGCGGGGTGTTCATGATGGCGCCGTCCAGGTACGCGATGCCGTGCCCGGCCGCCCAGGCGGCCGTCTCGCGGGCCTGTTCCGGCGAGCCGGAGGTGAGGTTGACCAGGGTCCGCCCGGCGAGGGCGGCCTCGTGGCCGGCCAGGAGGGTGCGCAGCGCGTCGTAGTCGAGCACGCAGGCGACGACGAGCGGCGCGGCGGCGACGGCCTCGCCGGCCGTCGCGGCCGCTGCGGCGCCGCGCGCGACGAGCGGTTCGGCGCGGGCGGCGGTGCGGTTCCAGACGGTGACCTGGTGCCCGGCGGAGAGGAAGGAGCCGGCGAGGGCGGACCCCATGGAGCCGAGGCCGAGAACGGTGACGTGCGACATGAAAGGCATATTCCTTGGCGGAGGTTGGAGGAAGGTCCGGACTGAACAGGACCCACCCTTCCACCGCCCACGACAAGCCAACACCGGCAGGATTGCCCATCCACGAACGATTCCTGCCATGGGTGCCGGATAGGCTGCGGCGCATGACCACTCCGGGCACCGTGGCCGTGGCCGTCCTCGGCCACCAGGACTTACCTCTCTGGGACGTGTACGAACTGGGCATCGCCTGCGCGGTGTTCGGCATCCCGCACCCGCTTCCGGTCGATCGCTGGTACGACCTGCGGCTGTGCGTGGAACACCCGGGCGCGGACGCGGTGCCGGCCGGCCACGGCTTCGCGCTGCGGGCCCGGCACGGCTGGGACGCGCTGGCGGACGCGGACACGGTGATCGTCACGTCGGTGCCGGACGCGTGCGTGACGGGCGAGGAGGAGGTGCCACCGGCCCTGGTGCGCGAACTCCGGCGCGCGGCCGACGCGGGGGCGCGCATGGTGTCCCTGTGCACCGGGGCGTTCGCGCTGGCGGCGGCGGGCATCCTGGACGGCCGCCGGGCGGCGGCGCACTGGGAGCACACCGCCGACCTGGCCCGCCGCTACCCGCGGGTCAAGGTGGACGACAGCGTGCTGTACGTGGACGACGGCACCGTGCTCACCAGCGCGGGCGTGGCCGCCGGCCTGGACCTGTGCCTCCACATCGTCCGCCGCGACCTGGGCGCGCATGTGGCCAACCAGCTGGCCCGCCGCATGGTCGTCCCGGCCCACCGCCCGGGCGGCCAGGCCCAGTTCGTCGACCTCACGGTCCCGGTCCGCGACGACGACGGCCTGGCCCCGGTCCTCGCCTGGGCCACGGCCCACCTCGACGAACCCCTCACAGTCGCCGACCTGGCCCGCCGCGCCGGCCTCAGCCCCCGCACCTTCTTCCGCCGCCTCCACGCCTCCACCGGCACCACCCCCCTCCAATGGCTCCTCAACCAACGCCTCACCCGCGCCCAGTCACTCCTGGAAGCCACGGACCTCCCCGTGGACCAGATCGCCGAACGCAGCGGCCTGGGCACAGGAGCCAACCTCCGCCGTCACTTCACGGCCCGGGTGGGGGTGACACCTACGGAATACCGGAGGGCGTTCGGGTGAGTCCTCAGCGGCCGGAGGTCTCGCAGGTGACGACTGCGGTGTCCTCGCCTTCCCAGCGGACATCCACCCTCACCTCGCCGGCCTCAAGACTGCCCGGCGGCCGGAGGACGCTGAGGCTGAGCCCTTCCTTCCGTTCCACCACGCCGTCGGTGTCCAAGCCGCCCGGCTTGTTCCGCTCCCCGGAAAGCGAAGCGAGCCAGGGGCGGACCTCGGCGCGCGGCATGCGGAAGGTGCCCGACTCGGTGTGGCCGGCAAGACCACCGCTGAGTTCGGTGCACCGTGGGTCGCTCGCATGCTCGGGCAGCACCCAGCCGAGGGCGTACATGGCCTCGGTGCAGGCGATCGGGCGTTCCTGGAAACCCTTGAGGGGAGCGTCCTCGTCCGGAACGGGCGGCGCCCCTCACTCGCCCCTAGAAGAACCCCAGCTTCTTAGCCGAATAACTCACCAGCACGTTCTTCGTCTGCTGGTAGTGGTTCAGCGTCATGCTGTGGCCCTCGCGGCCGAAGCCCGAGGCCTTGTAGCCGCCGAAGGCGGCGTGGGCCGGGTAGGTGTGGTAGCAGTTCGTCCAGACGCGGCCGGCGTGGAGGGAGCGGGCGGCTCGGTAGGCGGTGGTGGTGTTGCGGGTCCAGACGCCGGCGCCGAGGCCGTACGGGGTGTCGTTGGCGATGGCGATGGCGTCGGCGAGGTCGGTGAAGGGGGTGACCGAGACGACCGGGCCGAAGATTTCCTCCTGGAAGACCCGCATGCGGTTGTGGCCCTCGAGGATGGTGGGCTCGATGTAGTAGCCGTCGGCGAGTTCGCCGCCGAGGTGGGCCCGGGTGCCGCCGGTGAGGGTGCGGGCTCCTTCGCTGCGGGCGATGCCGAAGTAGGAGAGAATCTTGTCGAGTTGTTCGGCCGACGCCTGTGCGCCGATCATGGTGGTGGTGTCCAGGGGGTGGCCCGGGACGATGGCCTCCGTGCGGGCCACCGCCGCTTCCAGGAACGCGTCGTAGTGGCCGCGCTGGATCAGGGCGCGGGAGGGGCAGGTGCAGACCTCGCCCTGGTTGAGGGCGAAGAGGGTGAAGCCCTCCAGGGCCTTGTCGCGGAAGTCGTCGTCGGCCGCCGAGACGTCGTCGAAGAAGATGTTCGGGCTCTTGCCGCCCAGTTCCAGGGTGACCGGCTTCAGGGTCTCCGCCGCGTACCCGAGGATCAGCTTGCCCGTCGTCGTCTCGCCCGTGAACGAGACCTTCGCCACCCGCGGGCTCTGCGCCAGCGGGCGGCCGGCCTCCGGGCCGAAGCCGTTGACGACGTTGAGGACGCCCGGCGGCAGCAGGTCCGCCACCAGGTCCAGCCACACGTGCAGCGACGCCGGCGTCTGCTCGGCCGGTTTGAGGACCACCGCGTTGCCGGCCGCCAGCGCCGGTGCCAGTTTCCACGCCGCCAGCAGCAGCGGGAAGTTCCACGGGATGATCTGGGCCACCACGCCCAGCGGCTCGTGGAAGTGGTACGCGACCGTGTCCTCGTCCAGCTCCGCCAGGCCGCCCTCCTGGGCGCGGATGGCCGCCGCGAAGTAGCGGAAGTGGTCGACGGCCAGCGGGATGTCCGCGGCCAGCGTCTCCCGCACCGGTTTGCCGTTCTCCCAGGACTCGGCGACCGCCAGCGCCTCCAGGTTCTGCTCCATGCGGTCCGCGATGCGGCCCAGCACCGCCGCCCGTTCGGCGGGCGAGGTGCGGCCCCACGCCGGCGCCGCCGCGTGGGCCGCGTCCAGGGCGCGTTCCACGTCCTCCTCCGTGCCCCGGGCGACCTCCGTGAACGGCTGCCCGTTCACCGGGCTCACGTCCTCGAAGTACCGGCCCTGCTTGGGCGGTACGTACTCGCCGCCGATCCAGTGGTCGTACCGGGGCCGGTAGCCGACGATCGCCCCGGCCGAACCGGGGCTGGCGTAGCGGGTCATGGCGGGCCTTCCGTCCACTCCAGTGCCGCCCGCCTCCGGCGCGGGACGGCCACGACGGCAGGACGCTAGCCCCGCGCAGGTTGCGCGAACGTTGCCCGCAGCTCCCCGGTGCGCGCCGCCACCCGCCCGCGGTGCGCCGCGCCCCGCGGCAGTACCACCAGCAGCCGCTCCCACACCTCCAGGTCGTCCTCGCCCCACGGCGCGTCCACCCACAGTTGCAGCGCGCCCGCGTCACCGCTGCCCAGCACGGCCCGGCGCAGCCGGTCCTCCAGCAGCCGGCGCATCCGGCACACCCCCGGCGCCTCCGAGGACGGCAGCAGCGGCCCCGCGTACGCGCGCACCGCCTCCCGCACCTCGCCCTCCGCCAGCAGCCGCTCCACCGCCGTTGCGTCCGTCTCCACCGGCACCGCCAGCCGGTACGGGCGCGAGGCCAGCAGCCCGCCTGCCAGCCGCCGCAGCCGCGACAACTCCGCCCGCAACGTCACCGGCGGCAGCGACCGCTCCCCGTACAGCGCCGTCGCCAGCTGGTCCCCGGTCAGCCCGTCCGGATGGCCGGCCAGCAGCAGCACGATCTCGCTGTGCCGCCGGCCCAGGCGCAGCCGCCGTCCGTCGGCCGCCAGCACCGCCTCGTCCCGCCCCAGCGCCGTCAGCGTCCGGACGGCCGGGGGTACCGGCGGCTCCGCGGCCAGCTGCGCCTCGGCCGCCCGCGCCGTCGCCTGCACCAGCGCCAGGCTGTGCGGGCCCGCCAGGTGGTCGCCGCCGGTGATGTCGACGGCGCCCAGCAACCGGCCCGTGAACGGGTCGTGCACCGGCGCCGCCGCGCACGTCCAGCGCTGCGCCAGCCGGTTGTAGTGCTCGGTGGCGAAGATCTGCACGGCGTGGTCCAGGGCCAGTGCGGTGCCGGGTGCGTTGGTGCCCGCGTGCCGCTCGTCCCAGCGGGCGCCCGGCACGAAGTTCATGTGCTCGGCCCGGCCCCGCATGCCCGCGTGCCCCTCCACCCACAGCAGCCGGCCCGCCGCGTCGCACACCGCCAGCAGGTGCGCCCCGTCGTCCGCGATCGACCCGAGCAGCTCGCGGAAGAGCGGCAACGCGCGCGCCAGCGGGTGGGCGCGGCGGTAGCCGTCCAGCTCGGCGTCGGCCAGCTCGACCGGCGCGGTGAACTCCGCGCCCGGCAGCACCGCCGCCGACCGCCGCCACGAGTCGGCGACCACGGCCCGTACGCGCGGGCTGACGTCGCGGCCCGGCCGCGCGACGAACTCCGCGTGCGCCCCGCGGACGGCGCGGGAACGCGCGACCGGGTCGGCACCGGCCGTCAGCGCCAGCCAGGGATTGACCACGTGACCCTCCCGGACCGCACATGCTTGCGGTGGATACGACATGCGCGCGAATCTGCCACCCACAGTCTCTCCCGGAACTCCCGAACGGAATCGACGTCATGGCCACCAGCTCGTCCCGGTCCTCCCGGTCCTCCAAGTCCGCGCGCGCCGCCAAGCCCTCCAGCCCCTCCCGCCGCACCGACATCCTGCTCGACATCGCCGAGCGCACCCTCGCCGCCTACATCACCACCTTCGTCGGCCTCCTTCTCGCCGACGGCTTCGACCTCACCAGCATCTCCGCGATCAAGGCCGCCGCCATCGCCGCCTTACCCGCCGCCCTCTCCGTCGTGAAGGGAGCCATCGGCAGCCGGTTCGGCGACCGGACGAGCGCCGGCTGGCTCCCGGCACGGTGGCGCGCCCGCCCCGCGAAGTAAGCGGGCAACCGGTTCACACGGGGTGTGAGCGGAGCACCCGCGGTCGTGGCCCGCACACGCTCCCGTCCGGCCGCCGTGCGCGCTTGACTCGGTGATGCGAGTCCCACTGGCGCGACGGGACCGGGTCGCCGGTCACTCCCCCCGAGCCGGCGACCCGCCGCCCCGTACCGCCGGGCGGACGGTACGGGGCGGAGCCGTGCGCCGAGTGGGCGGTCGTACGAGCACACCGGTGCCCCCGTCGTGGACCCGCCCGGGGCGGGTGCGACGATGTGCACGTCATGAGAACAGGGCAGCCCGCCGGTCAGGCACCGCGTGCGCTGCGAGCCGGAGTGTTCGCAGCGGTGTGCGTGCTGCTCGCCGCCCTGGGCCACGCCGTGATGTCCGGCAGCCACGTCCCGTGGTGGGCCGTCGGGGTGGCGCTGAGCGGTACGGCGAGCTGTGCGTGGTTCCTGGCGGGCCGCGAGCGCGGGCCGCTGCTCGTCACGCTGGCCACGGTCGGCGCCCAGACGGCGCTGCACTTCTTCTTCTCGGTCGCCCAGGCCGTCGCCTCGGCGGCACCCGGTGTTCCGCCGGTGTCCGCCCCGTCCACGGCCGTCTGCGGCGCACCACCCCAGCTCATGCCCGGCGCGGCCGGCCCCCACGACATGGGCGGCATGACGTCCGTGGCCGGCCACGCCGGCCACGGCGCGCTCGGCATGTGGTCCGCGCACGTCCTCGTCGCCGTCGTCTGCGGCATCTGGCTGTCCGGCGGCGAACAAGCCGCGTTCCGGCTCGGCCGGACCCTCGCGGCCCGCCTGTTCGCCCCCCTCCTGCTCCTCTTCCGGGCCGCCCCGTCGCCCTGGGGCCCGCCCCGGGTGCGCGCCGGTGCCGCGCGCGCCGCGCAGCGGCTGCGGCAGCTGCTGTACGGGTACGTCCTGGCCCGGCGTGGTCCGCCCGCCGGCGTCGTCGCCTTCTGCTGACACGTCCGGCACGCCCACGGGTCCTCCGCCGGGTCTTCCGCGCACGTGTCCGCCCGAGGCGACCGACCCAGGCCGGAACACGTCACCGGGACGCCGGGCCGCCACCGCGGCGCGGCGGGTCCCGGACTTCAGGAAGGACCCAGGGCGATGACCCCTGCCCTCACACCCCCGTGCTCAGCCGAGGTCCAGCACCGCGGCCAGCGCCTTGAGCCGGCGCGCCCGTTCCTGCCAGTCGCGGCAGCCGCCGCAGCCCGCGAGGTGCGCGACGAGCACCGCGCCGGGCACCCCGGGCGGCAGCTCCTCGCCGTCCAGGCGGGCGGACACGGCGGTACGGACGTCACTGCACTCCACCCCGCCATCGTCCCCGGCGCCGGGCCGGCCCGGCACACCGCCCCCCGCCGAGGGGGCCGCCGTGCGTGACGACGAGGCGGTGACCGCCTGGGCGCTGGCCGCCCGGACCGGTGACGCGGACGCGGTGGAACGATTCATCCGCGCCACGCAGAACGACGTGCGGCGGTACGTGGCACGGCTGAGCGGCGACCCGCAGGGCGCCGACGACCTCGTGCAGGAGACGTACCTGCGCGCGCTGCGCTCGCTGCCGCGCTTCGAGGGCCGCTCCTCGGCCCGGACCTGGCTGCTGGCCATCGCGCGCCGCACGGTCGTGGACCGGCTGCGCTTCCAGGCGGCGCGGCCGCGCCTGTCCGACACCGACGACTGGCAGTCGGCGGCCGAACGGGCCCAGCCGGCCGAGGTGCCGGGCTTCGACGAGGGCGTGGCGCTCTCGCAGCTGCTGGACCGGTTGCCGTGCGAGCGCCGTGAGGCGTTCGTGCTGACCCAGATGCTGGGGCTGCCGTACGCGGAGGCCGCCGTCGTCGCGGGCTGCCCGGTGGGGACGGTGCGGTCGCGCGTGGCGCGGGCGCGCGAGGCCCTGATCGGGCAGCTGGAGATCGCGGAACGGGCGGCGGCGCGGGTGCCGGCGCTGGCCGGCTAGCGACGCGTGTGCCGAGGGGCCACGGCGGTACGTCCGCCGTGGCCCCTCGGCCGTTCCGGTACGGGTTCAGCGTGTGCCCGGCCGCACCACGACCGCCTCGACGCGCACCGTGCCGCTCTCGCGGAAGCGCAGGACGACGGGGACGCGGTCGCCGACGCGGACGTCCGGCGGCCGGTACACCATCACGTCCAGGCCGTGCGGCGACATCTCCAGCGTGCCGTGCGCCGGTACGGTCGCGGAGTGCACCATGCGCATCGAGCCGGCGCCGTTGGCCACGACGGTGCGGCTGAGCATGGCGCCGCCGGCGGACGGCACGTCCACGCCGAGGAGCTCGTCGTCGGCGTCGCCGTCGTTGCGCAGCCGGAACGTCGCCGCGGTGTCGTCCACGCCGAACGGGAGCAGCATGCGGCCGTTGTCCACGCGTACGTGCGCGGGGCGGCCGGCGGCGCCGGAGGCCGTCCAGGCGGTGAGGCCGGCGAGGGCGACGGCGCCGGCGGTGACCGGGACGAGAGCGGCGCGGAGCGCGGATGCGACGGGGGTCATCGGGTGCCTCCTCGGGGGGCGCGGCGGGGCTGCCAGGTGCGCAGCCGCAGGCTGTTGCCGACGACGAGCAGCGAACTGGCCGACATTGCGGCCGCCGCGACCATGGGGCTGAGCAGCCCGACGGCCGCGAGCGGCACGGTGACCAGGTTGTAGCCGAAGGCCCAGGCCAGATTGGCCCGTACGGTCGCGGTGGTACGGCGGGCCAGGCGCACGGCGTCGGCCAGGGTGCCCATGTCCTCGCGGACGAGCGTGACGTCGGCGGCGCCGATGGCCGCATCGGTACCGCCGCCCATGGCGATGCCGAGGTCGGCACCGGCGAGGGCGGCGGTGTCGTTCACGCCGTCGCCGATGACGGCGACCCGGTGACCGCGCTCGCGGAGCGAGCGGACCAGGGCGGCCTTGTCCTCGGGCGTCGAACGGGGATGGACGTCGGCGTCGGCGATGCCGAGCTCACGGGCGACGTGCCGGGCGGCCGCGTCGGTGTCACCGGTGGCGAGCACGGGCCGCAGCCCGAGGCGCTTGAGGTGGTGGACGGCGCGGTAGCTGCCGGTGCGGAGGGTGTCGCCGAGGGCGATGACGGCGCAGGGACGGCCGTCGACGCGGAGGAGGACGGGGGTGTGACCGGCGGCATCGGCCCGGGCGAGGGCGTCGACGAGGGCAGAGGGGAGCGCGGAGGGCAGGGCGGTTTCGTCCGCCGCCGGGCGGCCCAGCTCCACCTCGTGGCCGTCGACCCGGGCGCGGACGCCCACGCCCGTCGTCGCCGTGAAGTCCTCCGCCTCCGGCAGCGGGCCGGACGTGCGCAGCGCGTGGGCGTGGAGGGCGCGGCCCACCGGGTGTTCCGAGCCGGACTCGGCCGCGCCCGCCAGGCGCAGGGCCTCCTCCGCCTCGTAGGGGCTGTCCGGGGCCGTCGTCACGCCGGTCACCGTCAGGGTGCCCGTCGTCAGCGTGCCCGTCTTGTCCAGCACCACCGTGTCCACGCGGCGCAGGCCCTCCAGGGCGCGGGGGCCGCTGACCAGGATGCCGAGGCCCGCGCCGCGGCCCGTGGCCGCGATCAGGGCCGTGGGGGTGGCCAGGCCCAGTGCGCAGGGGCACGCCACCACGAGGACCGCCACCGCCGCGGTGACCGCCGCCTGGGGCGAGGCGCCGGCGCCCAGCCAGAAGCCCAGGACCGTGACCGCCACCGCCAGCACCGCGGGCACGAAGACGCCCGCCACCGTGTCCGCGACGCGCTGCAACCGGGCCTTGCCCGCCTGCGCGTCCTCGACCAGCCGGGCGATCCGGGCCAGCGCCGTGTCCTCGCCGACCGCCTCGGCCCGTACGACCAGGACGCCGCCGGAGTTGACCGCGCCGCCGACCACCGTCGCGCCCGGCCCGGCCTCCACGGGCGCGCTCTCGCCCGTCACCAGCGACAGGTCCAGCGCCGAGCTGCCCGAGACCACGACGCCGTCGGTGGCGACCCGCTCGCCCGGCCGGACGACGAAGCGGTCGCCGACCTTCAACGCACCGATCGGTACGCGGCGTTCCGTGCCGTCGTCGTCCCGGACGCACACGTCCTTCGCCGCCAGCGACGCCAGGGCGCGCAGCGCCGAGCCCGTGCCGTGCCGGGCGCGGGACTCCAGCAGCCGCCCGGCCAGCACGAACAGGGGCACGCCGACGACGGCCTCCAGGTACACGTCCGCGACGCCCGCCGTCGCCGACGGCACGAGCGTGAACGGCATCCTCATGTCCGGGTCGCCCGCCCCGCCGAGGAACAGCGCGTACGCCGACCACCCGTACGAGGCGAGGACGCCGAGGGAGACGAGGGTGTCCATCGTCGCGCCGCCGTGCCGCAGGCCGGCCAGCGCCTTGCGGTGGAACGGCCACGCGCCCCACGCCGCCACCGGCGAGGCCAGCACGAAGCACAGCCACTGCCAGTTGCGGAACTGGAGGGCCGGCACCATGGACAGCACCAGCACCGGTACCGACAGCACCGCCACCACCAGCAGCCGCCCGAGGGCCGACCGCGACGCCGCGTCCGCGGCCTCCTCCTGCCGGTCCGCGGCGGCGGGCTCCGGCAGGGCCGCGGTGAAGCCCGCGCCCTCGATCACGGCCACCAGCTCGGCCGTGCCGACCGTCGCGGGATGCGTGACGCGGGCCCGGCCGGTGGCCAGGTTGACGGTCGCGCTCACCCCGTCCAGGCGGCCCAGTTTCTTCTCGATGCGGGCCACACAGGCCGCGCACGTCATGCCGCCGACGATCAGTTCGGTGGTCGTCAGTGCGGGCTGCGGCTGCTGCGTCGTCGTACTCATCAGTGCCTCATCCCGCCCATGCCGCCCGTGCCGCCCGTTCCGCCTGTCCCGTCCGGGCTGCTCGTGCCGCCGTCCGTGCGGTGCAGGCCCGGCGCCACGGGCCCGGCCGCCGCACCGGCCGCGTACGCCGCACCGAACAGCGCGGCGAGCAGCAGCACGAAGCCGATCAGGACCGTGTAGGCGGGGGGAGCGGGGGGAGGGGTCTTCGCCGCTTCGCTCATCGCCGCATCGTGACACGCCCCGGCCGCGCGGCCGGGCGGTTCACCCGCTTCCCGGCGCGTGAGGATTATCCCTTCCGTCCCCGGGAACCCGGGGCCCGCCGCGCCCGACTACCTGGCGATACGGGCTCCTTCACCACCCGGTCCCACCGCCCCGCTTTCCGGAAGAGCCGGGAACCCGGCCTTGCCGCCGTACGACTTCTCAGGGGTCCACGACACCCGTGAGGAGCCCCTTCGTGCAGCTGCCCGACCCCGTACCCCTCTACGGCCCCGAGTACAAGCGCGACCCGTACCCCCTCTACGCGCGCCTGCGCGAGGCCGGGCCCGTGCACCGGGTGCTCTTCCCCAGCGGCGTCACCGCCTGGCTGGTGACGGGGCACGCCGCCGCGCAGGCCACCCTCGCCGACCCGCGGCTCGGCAAGAACCACGCGCGGGGCAACGACCGCTGGCGCGCCCGCGCCTCGATCATGCCGGAGCCCCAGCACTCCCAGCTCCAGGTGCACCTGCTGCACCAGGACCCGCCGAAGCACACGGCCATGCGCCGGCTCGTCACCGACGCGTTCGCGCCGCGCCGCGTCGCCGCGCTGCGGCCGCGCTTCCAGGAGCTGGCCGACGCCCTCGTCGACGCGCTGCCGGCCGGGCCGGCCGGGGCCGACCTCGTCGAGGGCTTCGCCGCCCGCTTCCCCTTCCAGGTGCTCGCCGAGGTCATCGGCCTGCCGCCGCACCTCGCCGCCCGCTTCCGGCGCGACTGGGGCAAGGTGGTGGCCCCCGTCGGCCCCACCGACCCCGGGCGCCCCGCCTACGAGGCGCTGCTGCGCGAACTCCAGGACTACATCGCCGAGGTCGTCGCCGACCGGCGCGCGCACCCCGGCGACGGCCTGCTGTCCCGCCTCGTCACCGCGCGCGACACGGGCGAACTGACGGCCGAGGAGCTCGACTCCATGGTCTTCCAGCTGCTCGTCGCCGGACAGGAACCCGTCACCAACCAGATCACCACCGCCCTCGTCTCCCTCCTGCGCCACCCCGAGGCCCTCGGCCGGCTGCGCGCCGAGCCGGCCCTGTGGCCGCGCGCCGTGGAGGAACTCATGCGTCTCGACAGCGCCTTCGAGCTCACCACCTGGCGGTTCCTCGCCGAGGACGCCGACCTGCACGGCACCCGCGTCCCGGCCGGCGACTCCGTGATCGTCTCGCTGTGCGCCGCCAACCGCGACCCCGAGCGGTTCCCCGACCCCGACACCCTCGACCTCGACCGCGACCAGGGCCCGCACCTCGGCTTCGGGCACGGCATCCACTTCTGCCCCGGCGCCTCCCTGGCCCGCACGGAGCTCCAGGTCGCCCTCGGCACGCTGATTGGCCGGCTGCCCGGCCTGCGCCTGGCCGTGCCCGAGGCCGAACTGCCCTGGATCCCGGCCGTGCTCGGCCGCGGCACCTCCCGCCTGCCCGTCGCCTACGACGCCCGGACCGCCCCCACCACCGCCCCCGCCCGCTGCCCCCACTCCCGTGGATGACGACCACCCCATGCCGCACACCCTCACCCAGAGCCCCAGCACGACCGTCGAGGCCCGCATCCTCGAGCTGCTCCTGCCGTACCACCGCACCACCGGCCCCGCCGTGCCCGATCCGGCCGCCCACGCCGAGCAGCTGCGCCGGATACGGCACTTCACCGACCGCGGTGCGCCCGTCGTGCTCACCCTGCCGGGCTTCCCCTGCAAGTCGCCGAACCCCGAGAAGGTCCTCGGCCACCTCCCCGACGAGGGCGAACGGCTCTCCCTCGCCTTCCTCGACGGGCTCTGCGCCCGCATCGCCGAGACGTACGAGCCCGGCGCCCGCATCGTCATCTGCTCCGACGGCCACATCTTCGGCGACGTCATCGGCGTGCCGGACGACCACATCGACGCGTACGGCGACGAACTGCGCGCCATGGTCGAGCGGGGCGGCCACACCCGCCTGAGCACCTTCGACCTGCGGCACGTCCACGGCGACCTGCCCTACGACACCAAGCGCGAGCTGGTCACCCGGGCGTACGCCCCCACCACCGAGGAGCTGCGCGCGCAGGTGCGCACCGACGAGGAGACGGCCCGGCTCTACCGCGGCATCACCCGCTTCCTCGTGGAGGACACGGCGGAGTTCGACGGCACCCGCTCGCAGCTCCAGCGCCACTGCCGGCAGCGCGCCTACGAGGTCATCGCCCGCAGCCGCGCCTGGGGCGCGCTCGTCGCCGCGCACCACCCCGACGCCGTACGCCTGTCCATCCACCCGCAGCCGGCGGGCGCACCGAAGTTCGGCATCCGCCTCCTGGAGGCCGACGACGCCTGGGCCACGCCCTGGCACACCACCGTCCTGCTGGGCGCCGGGCCCGCCCCGCGCCTGCTGCGCCGCGCCGACGCGGAACGGCTGGGGCGCCTCGTCCACAAGGACGGACGCCCCAGCCACTACCTCGCCGCATAGCTGTCGTCCCGCTGCCGTCCCGCTGTCGTCCCGCTGTCATCCGAGGTCGAAGACGTTCGGCAGGCCGGCCCGGAACCGGGCCTCGTCCTGGGC
This sequence comes from Streptomyces mashuensis, assembly GCF_014654785.1. Lineage (GTDB taxonomy): Bacteria > Actinomycetota > Actinomycetes > Streptomycetales > Streptomycetaceae > Streptomyces > Streptomyces mashuensis. The sequence continues at coordinate 53,277 of NZ_BNBD01000003.1, read as the reverse complement.
CTTGAGGGGCTCCAGCTCGGGCGGCCGGAAGAGGGGCCACACCCGGCAGCGGGGCGCGGGCGAGCCGTCGGCGTCGAGGAGGGCGTTGACGGCGCGGCGGGCCGACTCGTTCGCGCCCTCCATGGTGGCGAGGTCGATGTCCGTGAGCACGTAGTCGCCGGCGAGGAACAGGTTGGGCACGGCCGTGCGGCTGGTGGGGCGGTCGTAGAGAGTGCCCACCGGGTGGACGAGGAGCTGTTCCCGGTTGGCGGGCGCCGGGCCGCCGAGGCCGGTGACGGCGGGGTCCATGAACCACCCGTGGAGGTCGGCGTCGTCCAGGACGCGCCGCCCGGTGTCGTTCAGGCCGGCCTTGAGCTGGGCCCACGTCTCCTCGGCCACCTGCCGCCGGGTGCAGGCGAGCGCCGGCCTGCCGTACAGGATGCCGGGCGTGTCCCACTGGGAGACGATCACCGAGAGGCTCTCGGCGACCCGGCCGTCGCCGTACTGGGCGGGCAGGTCGCGCCCGGGCCAGAACTGGGCCTGGCTGATGGACGTGAGGGCCCACGGCGTGTCCACGTGGTTGACGTGCCCGTGCACGATCGGCGTGCGCCGGCGGAGGTAGAACTGGATGCCGACCATCCAGTCGGTCCTCAGCCGGTCGCAGCGGGCCAGCTGCGGGTCGGCGGCGCGCAGCTCCGGCCCCCAGGTGGCGCGGGCGTGTTCGACGGGCATGGCGCACACGTAGTGGTCGGCCGAGACGGTACGCGTACGGGCGGGCCCGCCGGCGCCGGGCGCGGCCAGGCGGACGCCGGTGATCCGGCCGTCGTCGTAGAGGAACTCGCGGACCTCCGCCCCGAGGACGAACGTCACGCCCAGGGAGCGGAGGTGCTCCGCCCAGGGGCCGATCCAGGCCTCGCTGGTGGGCGCGTCGAGGACGCGGTCCGGTTCGCCGTCGTTGTCGCGGCCGAGGACGTTGTGGACGAACGCCTCCAGGATGCGCGCGATGGTCCGGGTGCTGGCCTGCTCGGCCCGGGTGGCGACGAGGTTGCGGGTCGCGCCGGTGCCGAGGAGGTGCTGGTAGTCGCGGGACATGCGGCCGGCCCCGATGAAGTCCCACCACGGGACGCGGTCCCACTGCCGGGTGCGGCGGCGTTCGCAGCTGGTGAGGTGGACCAGCATGCGGCCGGCGAAGTAAGCGGCCTCGGTGGGCGGCAGGTGCAGGAGCGTGTCGAGGGTGCCGGTCAGGGTCTGCAGGAGCGCGTCGGGACGGAGGGCGTTCAGGTCCGGTGGGGCGGTCACGGTGCGGAAGGGCAGCCGCAGGTCGGGGCGGCCGCCGTCGCGCACGGTCAGCTCCTCGGTGGCGTTCACGAGGTTGCCGTGCACGGTCCCCCGGCCGCCGGGCACGGGGATGCGGCGCAGCGTGTCGGGGAGGTTGCGGTAGAAGCCGGGGAAGAAGCGGAAGCCGTGCTCCCCGGGGAGGGGGCGGCGCCCGGCGGTGGCGGTGCCGGGGACGTCCATGCTGCGGGCCTTGCCGCCGAGCGCGTCGTTCCGTTCGTACACCGTGACGCGGTAGCCGCGTTCGGCGAGTTCGTGGGCGGCGCTGAGCCCGGAGACGCCGCCGCCGAGGACGGCGACGTGCCGGGCCGCGCGGCCGGGGGGCGCGGCGTGCGCGGGCCCCGTGGCGCGGGTCAGTGCGAGGCCGCTGCCGAGGCCGCCCGCGGTGGTCAGGAACGTGCGCCGCGTGGGCGCTCCCGGGTCGTGTGACACGTCCGGGACAACGAGCCGGGAACCGGGCGGGGCATGGTGCCGGCCGCCCGGTCATGGCATCGGGTGACGCCGGCTCCTCGGCGGTGACCACTCACGGAGCACACGGCCCCCGCTAGGCGACGGGCACCTCCCGCGCCACAGGGCTCCGGTGGTCGAACGCGATCAGCGGGTCCCCGGTCAGCGGGTGTTCGACGACCGCCGCCCGCACCCCGAACACCTCCGCCAGCAGCGCGGGCGTGAGCACCTCGCGCGGCGTGCCCGAGGCCACCACCGCGCCCCGGTGCAGTACGTGCAGCCGGTCGCAGACCGAGGCCGCCGCGTTGAGGTCGTGCAGGGCGATCAGGGTCGTGCGCCGCTGCTGCCGCAGCAGCGCCAGCAGCTCCACCTGGTGCCGTACGTCGAGGTGGTTGGTGGGCTCGTCCAGCACCAGCACCGACGGGTCCTGGGCCAGGGCCCGCGCCAGCAGCACGCGCTGCCGTTCGCCGCCGGACAGCGCGGAGAACCGCCGCCGCCCCTCGCCGGCCATGCCCACCTGTTCCAGCGCCTCCGCGACGACGGCGGCGTCCCGGCCGTCGTCGCCGGCGAACGCCCGCTTGTACGGCGTACGGCCCATGGCGACCACCTCGCGCACCGACAGCTCGAAGTCGGAGCCGCGCTCCTGCGGCAGCGCCGCCACCCGGCGCGCGGCCTCGGCCGCGGTCAGTTCGCGGACGTCCCGGTCACCGACCACGACCCGGCCGGCGTGCGGCCGCAGGTGCCGGTAGACGGTGCGCAGCACGGTCGACTTGCCGCTGCCGTTGGGCCCGACGAGCCCGGCGACCTCCCCCTCCCCGGCGACGATCCGCACCCCGGAGACCACGGTGCGGCCCGACAGGGTCACCTGGAGGTCCTCGATGGCCGTCCTCATCTCAGTGCTCCCTCTCCAGGCGGCGGTCCAGCAGGTACAGCAGCGCGGGCGCGCCGATCAGCGAGGTGACGACCCCGACGGGCAGTTCCTGGTCGGTGAGCGCGGTACGGGCCACCAGGTCGACGACGACGAGCAGCACCGCGCCGAAGAGCCCGGCCACCGGCAGCAGCCGGCGGTGGTCGCCGCCGACGACCATGCGGCATGCGTGCGGCACCATCAGCCCCACGAAGCCGATGGCCCCCGACACGGACACCAGGACGCCCGTCAGCAGGCTCGTCACGACGAACAGCACGCGCCGCAGCCGGGCCACGTCCACGCCCAGCGCGGCGGCGGTCTCGTCGCCCATCAGCAGGGCGTTGAGGGCGCGCGCCTTCGCCTGGAGCGCGAGCGCGCCCAGCACGACGGCGGCGGAGGGCAGCGCGAGCGTGGCCCACTGGGCGCCGCCGAGCGAGCCCATCAGCCAGAACAGCGCGCTGTGCGTCTGCTGCTCGTCCCCGGCCTGGAGCACCAGGTAGTGCGTGAAGCCGGACAGGAACTGCCCGATGCCCACGCCCGCCAGGACCAGCCGCAGCGGCCGGAACCCGCCGCCGCGCCGGGCGACGGCCCACACCAGCGCGAACGAGGCGAGGGCGCCGGCGAACGCGGCCGCCGACAGGCCCAGCCCCAGGGCCCCGCCCGCGCCCAGCCCCAGCACGAGCGCGGCCACCGCCCCCAGGGAGGCGCCGCTGGAGATGCCGAGCAGGTACGGGTCGGCGAGGGGGTTGCGCACCAGGGCCTGGGCGGCCGTGCCGACCAGGCCGAGGCCCGCGCCGACCACGGCTGCCAGCAGGGCGCGCGGCACCCGCAGCCGCCACACGATCAGGTCCTGAGTGCCGGGCGCCGCGTCCTGCCCGGACACGCCCCGTACGACCGCGGACCACACCTCCCCGGGCGGCACGCGCGTGGAACCCAGGCAGACCGAGGCGGTCAGCGCCACCAGCAGGGCCACGCCCAGCACGGCACAAACCTGGCCGGCGGCCGGGCGCCACGGCCCGTCCCGTTCTTCCCGCTCCTCCCCGCGGGACGTGGCGAGCGCCGTCATCTACTTGACCTTGCCGGGGTGCAGCACCCGGGCGATCTCCTGCACCGTGTCGGCGCTGCGCACGCCGCCGATGGTGGTGCGCTCCGAGCCGATGCGCAGGAAACGGCCCTCCTGCACGGCCGTGAGGTCCTTCGTGGCGGGGAACTCGCGCAGGAACGCCTCCGCCTCCGCGAACGCCTTCTCGTTGGCCTCCGCGCTGCCCCGGTTGCGCACCGCCAGCTGGATGAAGTCCGGGTTCTTCGCCACCACGTCCTCCCAGCCGACCGGCTTGAAGTCGCCGTCGCAGTCCGCGAAGACGTTGCGGCCGCCGGCCTGCGTGATGACGGCGTTGGCGACCTGCCGGTTGCACACCGCCATCGGCTGCTTGGTGCCGGCGTCGTAGTCGAAGAGGAAGTAGGTGGGCCGCTTGTCCTCGGGCACGTCCTTGAGCGCCTCGCGCACCTCGCCCGTCTTCCTCCGCATGCCGGCGACCAGCTCGCCGGCGCGCTGCGAGGTGCCCGTCACCCGGCCCAGCTCCTCGATGTCGCCCTCCACGCCGGACAGGTCGGTGCGGGGCGCCTTGCTCATGGCGGCGCAGGCGGTCGACTTGAGGTACACGTGCTTGATGCCGGCGGCCCTGAACTCCTCGGCCGTCGGGGCGTCGCCCGTCTTTCCCATGTTCTTCATGGAGGAGAACGCGTCGAGGTAGAGGTCGGCGCCCGACCCCAGCAGCTTCTCCTTCGGGATGACGGTCTTCCCCAGCACCGGCACCTTCCCGGCCTTGTCCGCGAATTCGGCGGGCAGCACGCCCTTGCCGGGCGGGAAGCCCGTACCGACGACCTTGTCGCCCGCGCCGAGCCACATCAGCAGCTCCAGGCCGGCGGCGTTGGCGGTGACGATGCGCTTCGGCGCCGCGTCGAACGTGGTCCGGGACCCCATGCAGTCGGTGACGCTCACCGGGAAGCCGGGACGGGCCGCGGCGTCCGCCGCGTCAGCCGTCCTGCCGGACTCGCCGCCACCGCCGCCGCAGGCCGTCGCCGACAGGGCCACCGCGGCCAGCACGCCGCACCACGCACGAGGGCGCATCATTCACACTCCACAGGGTCGGGGAGGGCACGGAGGGTCCGGGCCCGGACCAGGTAGTCGCACCGCACCCCCGCCGGGTTCCCGCGTGTCGCACGGAAAGGGGTGCCGCGCCCGGCCACCCGGCGTAGCCTGCGCCCATGCCGCAGGAGACGCAGCAGGAGACGCCGCAGCAGAAGCAGCCGGAGTTGCCGCCCCTGGCCGGGATGCCCACCGACTGGCAGCGCGCCCTGGCGATCGTCGCCCACCCCGACGACCTGGAGTACGGCGCCTCCGCCGCCGTCGCCACCTGGACCGACGCCGGCAAGGAGTGCGCCTACGTGCTGGCCACCTCCGGCGAGGCCGGCATCGACACCCTGTCCCCGGCCGAGGCCGGCCCGCTGCGCGAGCGCGAGCAGCGGGCGAGCGCCGCCGCGGTGGGCGTGCGCGTCGTGGAGTTCCTCGGCCACCCCGACGGCGTCGTCGAGTACGGCACGGCGCTCCGCCGCGACCTGGCCCTCGCGATCCGCCGGCACCGCCCCGAGCTGGTCGTCACCCTCAACCACCACGACACCTGGCCCGGTGGCACCCACTGGAACACGCCCGACCACCGCAACGTGGGCCGCGCCGCCCTGGACGCGGTGGCGGACGCCGGCAACCGCTGGATCTTCGCCGGCCCGCCGGGGGAGGGGCCGGAGCCCTGGGGCGGCGTACGGTACGTGGCCGTGGCCGGCTCGCCGCAGCCCACCCACGCCGTCGACGCGACGCCCGGCCGGGACCGCGCCGTCGCCTCGCTGCTGTGCCACCGCACGTACATCGAGGCGCTCACCGACCAGGACCCGGAGGAGTACTGCCGGACGTTCCTGGACGGCGCGATGGCGGCCGTCGCACCGCGCTTCGGCGGCCGGCCGGGCGTGGCGTTCGAACTGTTCCGCACCGCCTGACCCGGACGCGGCACGCCTCAGCGGCGCGCCCGCACCGCCCGCGTCCGCGCACCGGCCGGGCGGCGCGCCGGGGGAGGGGGAGCGGGGGCGCGCTCCACGACCAGGACGGCCACGTCGTCCTGGAGCCGGCCGCCCACGTGCGCCGCGAGGTCGGCGCGCAGCCGCGCCAGCAACTCGTGCGTGGGCAGCGCCGCCCACGCGTCCAGCCGCCGCGCCAGCGGGTAGAAGCGGCCGTCCGCCGAACGGGCCTCGGTCACCCCGTCGGTGCAGGCCAGCACCCGGCCGCCGGGCGGCAGCGGCACGCGGTGCACCGTGCGCGGCATGCCCGCCAGGTCGCCGAGGCCCAGCGGCAGGCCGGGCCCCTCGGGCGCCAGCTCGCGGACGCCGCCGTCCGCGCCGATGAGGAAGGGCGGCGGGTGCCCGCAGTCGACGAAGACCAGCGGCACGTCCCCGTGGGGCCGCCCCTGCGGGCCGTCCTCGGTGCCGAGGACCAGTGCGGTGACGAACTCCTCGGCGGGGTGCGCGTCCTGGCTGCGGGCCTGGTACTCGGGGGAGCCGTGGTAGCGCTGGAGGCCCTGTTCCATCGCGACGACACCGCTCTCCAGGTCGCGCCGGTGGTACGCGGCCTCGCGGAACGCGGTGAGGACGGCCGAGCCGGCGCCGAGCGTGCCCAGGCCCTTGCCGCGCACGTCGCCGATGAGCACCCGCGTCCCGTAGGGGGTGTCCACCACCTCGTAGATGTCGCCGCCGACGAGCGCCTCGCGCTGCGACGAGACGTAGAAGCCGTCGACGACCATGCCGCGGGTGCGCAGCGGCAGCGGCCGCAGCAGGGCCCGCTGCGCTGCCTCGCCGGTGGCCCGGACCCGCTCCAGCAGCGCGTCGCCGTCGCGCCGCAGCCGCGCCACGACGATGCTGGCGCCCACCATGAGCAGGTTGCCCAGCACCGCGCCCACGCGGTTGACCGCGGACGTCTCGGGGCCGAGGACGCCGTGGTGGGCCGCCATCAGGCAGAAGTCGACGGCGCCGACGAACACGGTCTGCCGGTAGCCGCAGAGCGCGGCGGCGGTCATCGGGGCCAGCGCCGCGTACACGTCGAGCCGCAGGTAGGACGGGGTCTTCAGGTCGACGGCCACGACGGCCAGCAGATAGGCCATGACGAGCGCGAAGGAGAGGCCGGGCGACTGCGGCAGGGGACGCGACACCGGGGAGGACCTCCACGCCGGCAGGGGACAGCAGGGGACGGCAGGAAAAACGAACACGTAGACCATTCCAGACTTTCCTGGCGAATGCCCGTGTCCCGCCCCGTGTCGGCGTTCAGAGTTTGCGGTAGTCGCGTGCGTCCTCGGCGGCGGCCAGGACGGCCGCGAGGTCGCCGCCGGCCGAGGCGGTGACCGCGGCCGCGACGGCGCCTTCGACGAAGGGCGCGTCGGCGATGCGTACGTGCCCCGCGGGGGCCTCCGCCTCCGCCAGCAGCGTCTTGACCGTCAGGACGGCGCTGCCCATGTCGCAGAGCGCGACCACGCCGGAGCCCCGGTCGGCCGCGGCGAGCGCGCGGCGCACCAGCCCGGCGTCCGTGCCGACGCCGCCGCCGGGCAGGCCGCCGGCGCACTCCAGCGGGGCCGGCTCGCCGCTGCCGACGAGGGCGCGGGCCAGGGCCGCGGTGGCCCCGGCCACCTCCCGGCTGTGCGAGACGAGGACGAGGCCGACGGGGCCGGGGGCCGCCGCGGGGGCGGCCTCCGCGGGCGCCGGTTCCTCCTCGGGTGCGACGGGCGCGGTGGCGCACAGCTGCGGGTCGCCGGCCTCGTGCAGGGCGGTGACCAGCAGCGCGGAGGAGGCGGCGCCCGGGTCCTTGTGCCCGATGCTGCGTTCGCCCAGGTAGCTGGCGCGGCCGCGGCGGGCCTGGAGCGGGACCGTGGCCTCCGCGCCGGCGCGGGCCGCCTCGGCGGCGGCCCGCAGGGCGTCGGCCGCCGTGCCGCCGGCGGCCAGGGCGGCGGCGTAGGCGTCGGCGGCCGGCTGGAGCGCGTCGACCATCGTCTTGTCGCCGGGGGCCGCGTCACCGAGCCGCCGTACGCTCGCCACGGCCGCGGCCAGCGCCTCCCCGAGCCGCTCCGGCGTGACCACGGCGTCGTCGCCGAGCACCTTGCCCATGCGGCGCAGCACCGTGCCGTACAGGGGGCCGGAGGCGCCGCCGACGGTGTTGGTGAGATGCACGCCGACGGCGGTGAGCAGCGGGCCGGGCGCGGTGGCGCCGTCCGTCACCCCCGCCTGCGCCGCCGAGCCGAACCCGCGCTTGAGGTTGGCGCCGTGGTCGGCGTCCCCGATGGCGGCGTCCAGGTCGGTGAGGTACGCGGCCCGTTCGGTGACGGCCCGTGTGGCGCGCTCCACGAAGCGGCGGAAGAACTCCAGGTCGAGGGTGACGGTCATGGCGGCGGCTCCTGTCACGGTCGCGGACCGCCTCAGCGTAATGGGGGACGGGTCAGCCGATCGCCTTGATCAGTTCTCCGTCGGGCGTGTCCCCGCCGAGCTCCCAGAAGAACGTGCCGCCCAGGCCCTGCCGGTTCTTCCAGGCGGTCTTGGCGGCCACGGTCGCCGGCGTGTCGTAACTCCACCAGTCGCTGCCGCACTTGGCGTAGGCGGTGCCGCCCACGGTGCCGGTGGCGGGGCACTTGGTCCTCAGCACCCGGTAGTCCTCGAAGCCGTCCTCGGAGGTGCCCTTGGCCGGTCCGGTGGCGCTGCCGCCCGGCGCGGACTGGGTCACCCCGGTCCAGCCGCGGCCGTAGAAGCCGAGCCCCAGCATGAGTTTGGCCGGCGGGATGCCGAGGGAGGTGAGCTTCTGGATCGTGGCCTCGGCGGTGAAGCCCTGCTTGGGCAGGCCGGGGTAGGAGGTGAGCGGCGAGTGCGGGGCCGTCGGGCCCTTGGCGTCCCAGGCGCCGAAGTAGTCGTACGTCATGGGGTTGTACCAGTCGACGTAGCGGGCGGCGCCGGCGTAGTCCACGGCGTCGATCTTCCCGCCGGCCGAGGCGTCGGCGGTGATGGCCGCGGTGACCAGCGCCTTCTGCCCGAACCGGGCGCGCAGCGCGGCCATGACGTCGCGGAAGGCGGTGCGGCCGCTGCTGTCGCAGGTCAGGCCGCAGGCGTTGGGGTACTCCCAGTCGATGTCGATGCCGTCGAAGACGTCGGCCCAGCGCGGGTCCTTGACGAGGCCGTAACAGGACTCGGCGAAGGCGGCCGGGTTCTTCGCGGCCTCGCCGAAGCCGCCGGACCAGGTCCAGCCGCCGAAGGACCAGATCACCTTGAGGCCCGGGTGCATCTTCTTGAGCTTGCGCAGCTGGTTGAAGTTGCCGCGCAGGGCGCCGTCGTCCCAGGTGTCGGCCTTGCCGTCGACGCTGCCGGCCGCGTCGTAGAAGCGGTCGTAGTCGGCGTAGGAGTCGCCGATGGCGCACGTGCCGCCGGTGACGTTGCCGAAGGCGTAGTTGATGTGGGTGAGGCGGGCGGCGGAGCCGGAGGTCTCGATGTTCTTGACGTGGTAGTTGCGCTGGTAGACGCCCCAGTTGGTGAAGTACCCGGCGACGCGGTGGCCGGCGGTGGTGTCGGTCGTGGTGTCGTCGGGGGGGCCGTCGGCGCCGGCGGGGGCGGCGGCCAGGCCGGTGGCGGCGAGGGCGAGGCCGGCGACGAGGGCGGCGAGACGGGTGCGTGTTCCGGGCATGGTTCTCCTCGGTGGGGGAGGGAGGGGGCGGGCCGTTCCCGGCCCGGCTTTTGGCATGCGCACGCTGAACAGCTGAACAGTGGGGAAACCGTAGAAGGACTAGACCAATACGGTCAATGGTTCGGACCAAAACAACCGCCCGCGACCGCCCGCATCGCGGGGGAGAAATTCCATGATCCGTCAACCCGTGACGACGGCCACCCGATCGGGCATACTCCAAGCCGCCACCGCCGCAGGTCACCGGAGTCCGCGACCCGGCACGGGACCATCGGCCGAGCACCGACCGGGGGCGGCGCCGACACCCTCCGTGCGCCCGTCGCCGCAACGCCCTTACAGGGAGGAGAGCCGCGTCATGACCGACCACGGACCGCAGCCGGTGGACCGTCAGCTGCCCACCGAGGAAGCCCGGGACCTGATCGCCCTGGTGCGCGACCTGATCCAGCGGGAGATCGCCCCGCACGCGGCCCAGGAGGAGGAAGCCGGCCACTTCCCGCGCGAGGTCTTCCGTCTCCTCTCCGCCTCCGGGCTGCTGGGCCTGCCCTACGCCGAGGAGTTCGGCGGCGGCGACCAGCCGTACGAGGTCTACCTCCAGGTTCTGGAAGAGCTGGCCGCCGCCCGGCTCACCGTGGGCCTCGGCGTCAGCGTCCACACCCTCGCCTGCCACGGCCTGGCCGGCTTCGGCAGCAAGGAACAGCGCGCCGAGCACCTGCCCGCCATGCTCGGCGGCGGCCTGCTGGGCGCCTACTGCCTCTCCGAGCCCCAGTCCGGCTCCGACGCCGCCGCCCTGCGCACCCGCGCCGTGCGCCACGGCGACACCTGGACCCTCAACGGGACCAAGGCGTGGATCACCCACGGCGGCATCGCCGACTTCTACACCGTGATGGCCCGCACCGGCGACGACGGCGCGCACGGCATCACCGCGTTCCTCGTGCCCGGCAACGCCCCCGGGCTGTCCGCCGCCGCGCCCGAGCGCAAGATGGGCATGAAGGGATCGCCCACCGCCCAGCTGCACTTCGACGGCGTCGAGGTCCCCGACGCCCGGCGCATCGGCGCCGAGGGCCAGGGCTTCTCCATCGCCCTGGCCGCCCTGGACTCCGGCCGCCTCGGCATCGCCGCCTGCGCCGTGGGCCTGGCCCAGGCCGCGCTGGACGAGGCCCTGACGTTCGTCCGGGACCGCCGCCAGTTCGGGCGCCCGCTCGTCGACTTCCAGGGGCTCCGCTTCATGCTCGCCGACATGGCCACGCAGATCGAGGCGGGCCGCGCCCTCTACCTCGCCGCGGCCCGGCTGCGCGACGCGGGCCGCCCCTTCTCCCGGCAGGCGGCCATGGCCAAGCTCTTCTGCACCGACGCCGCGATGCGCGTGACCACCGACGCCGTCCAGCTCATGGGCGGCTACGGCTACACCGCCGACTTCCCCGCCGAGCGCTACATGCGCGAGGCCAAGGTGCTCCAGATCGTCGAGGGCACCAACCAGATCCAGCGCCTCGTCATCGCCCGCCACCTCGCGGGCCCCGAGAGCCGCCCCGAGAGCCGCTGAGGGAGGGCCCGCAGGGCCGCCCCGGAACGGAAACAGGGGGTGGCGGCCGCCCGGCCGTCACCCCCGTCGCATCGTCCTCCGGTCACACCCCGGTCAGGGCCGGCGCGGCGGCTCCGGCACCCGCAGCGGACGCGACCCCGGGCCGCCCGCGTGCGAGAACGGCTGGGTGCGCCAGTCCAGGCCCTCGGGCAGCGTCAGCAGCAGCGCCGCGTCCAGGTCCTGGGTGTCCGCCGACCCGCCGGCCGGCGCGGCGTCCTCGACGCCGCGCCCGGAGCCGGGGCAGACGGTGAGGACGAACGGGTTCCACGGCGACGGGCACAGGGCGTGCTCCGGCAGGACCTCCTCGTCCGCGAGCAGCGCGATCGGCCGCGCACAGTCCGGGCACGTCACCCGGAACATCTCGTACGTCTCGGTCCCGGTCTCGTCCACGCCGCCGTCGCCGTCGTATTCCAGGCGTTCCAGGCTGGGCATAGTGTTTCTCCCCCTCGGATGGGCCGGCCGGGCACGCACCTCGGCCTCGGCCACAGCAAGCACTTCCCGTGCCGCCGGGCCGGTAATCACCCCGCCCGGGAGGACACGGGCGCACACCTGTGGCATTCATCACATGACCCGTGCGCCCCGCGGCGCCGCCGACTGGGCCGTGCGCACCGTGACCCAGTAGGTTGAACCATGTGGAGGAGCTGGACAAAGAGATCGTGGAACTGCTCGTCAAGGACGGGCGGATGAGCTACACCGACCTGGGCAAGGCCACCGGCCTGTCCACCTCGGCGGTGCACCAGCGCGTGCGCCGGCTCGAACAGCGGGGCGTCATCCGCGGCTACGCCGCCGTGGTCGACCCGGAGGCCGTCGGGCTGCCCCTGACCGCGTTCATCTCGGTCAAGCCCTTCGACCCCAGTGCGCCCGACGACATCGCCGACCGGCTCGCGGAGATCCCCGAGATCGAGGCGTGCCACAGCGTGGCGGGCGACGAGAACTACATCCTCAAGGTGCGCGTGGCCACGCCCCTGGAGCTGGAGCACCTGCTCGCGCGCATCCGCTCCCTCGCGGGCGTCTCGACCCGCACCACCATCGTCCTGTCGACGCCCTACGAGGCCAGGCCGCCGCGCATCGGCTGAGCCCCGGCCCCCCCCCGGCGACCCCGGCACCGGGGGAGGGGCGGGGCTGGGGAGAATGACCCCATGAGCAGCGAATCGCACACCGTCCTGCTGCGCGGCGGCACCGTGCACAGCCCCGCCGACCCCTTCGCCACCGCGATGGTCGTCCAGGGCGACAGCGTCGCCTGGGTCGGTTCCGAGGGCGCCGCGGACTCCTTCGCCGACGGCGTCGACGAGATCGTCGACCTCGACGGCGCCCTGGTCACCCCCGCCTTCACCGACGCGCACGTGCACACCACGGCCACCGGCCTGGCCCTGACCGGCCTGGACCTCACCGGCGTCGCCGGCCTCGCCGAGGCCCTCGACCGCGTCCGCGCGCACGCCGCCGCCCGGCCCGCCGACCGCGTGCTGCTCGGCCACGGCTGGGACGCCAGCGCCTGGCCCGAACGCCGGCCGCCGTCCCGCCGGGAACTGGACGAGGCCACCGGCGGCCGGCCGCTCTACCTCACGCGCGCCGACGTCCACTCCGCCGTCGTCACCACGGCCCTGCTCGACCGCGTCCCCGGCGTCACCGGCCTGCCCGGCTACGCCCCCGACGCGCCGCTGACCGGCGCCGCCCACCACGCCGTCCGCGCCGCCGCGTACGGAGAGGTGACGCCGGCCCAGCGCACCGAGGCCCAGCGTGCCGCCCTGGCCCGCGCCGTGTCCCTCGGCATCGGCTCCGTGCACGAGTGCGCCGGCCCGGAGATCTCCTCCGAGGACGACCTGACGGGCCTCCTGCGGCTCGCCGCCGAGGAGCCCGGCCCGCGCGTCACCGGCTACTGGGCCGAGGCGTTCACCGACGCCAAGGACGCGGAGCGGGTCCGCGAGCTGGGCGCCGCCGGCGCGGCCGGCGACCTCTTCGTCGACGGCTCCCTGGGCTCCCACACCGCCTGGCTCCACGAGCCGTACGCCGACGCCCCCGGCACCGGCACCGCCCACCTCGACGCCGAGGCCGTCGCCGCACACGTCGCCGCCTGCACCGAGGCGGGCCTCCAGGCCGGCTTCCACGCCATCGGTGACGCCGCCCTCACCGCCGTCACCGAGGGCGTACGGGCCGCCGCCGACCGCGTCGGGCTCGCCCGCGTCCGCGCCGCCCGGCACCGTGTCGAGCACGCCGAGATGCTCACCCCCGAGCACATCGCCGCCTTCGCCGAGTGCGCCCTGACCGCCTCCGTGCAGCCGGCCTTCGACGCCGCCTGGGGCGGCGAGGACGCGCTGTACGCCCAGCGCCTCGGCGCCGAGCGCGCCGCCACCCTCAACCCGTACGCGGCCCTGCTGCGCGCCGGCGTGCCCCTCGCCCTCGGCTCCGACAGCCCCGTCACGCCCCTCGACCCCTGGGGCACCGTGCGGGCCGCCGCCTTCCACCGCACCCCCGCGCACCGCGTCTCCGTCCGCGCCGCCTTCACCGCCCACACCCGCGGCGGCTGGCGCGCGACCGGCCGGGACGACGCCGGCGTGCTCGTGCCCGGGGCGCCCGCCGACTACGCGGTGTGGACGGCCGGCGACCTCGTGGTGCAGGTCCCGGACGACCGCGTCGCCAACTGGTCCACCGACCCGCGCTCCGGCACCCCCGGCCTGCCCGACCTCACCCCGGGCACGCCCCTGCCGGTGTGCCTGCGCACCGTGGTGGCGGGGCGGACGGTGTACGCGCGGCCGAACGAGTGATGCGGCGCGGCCCGCGTACCGCCGAACGACGTGCCCTCCGCCCGCCCCTTACCTCGCCATCTGCCGTACTGACCTGCTGATTTGAGCGAGGCGCGCAGGTGGCGGGGGTGTTGACAGGGGACGGGCGGCGGCCGGTAGGTTCGGCGCTGTCCACCACAGGACGTCCGGCCGGCGCATCCTCCGCCGGGCCGGCAGGTGCAGGTGCGACTCGGGCGGGGCCCGGCGTTCAGTAGACAACGGCTCTCGGTCGATGCGCAGCCAGCGCATCCCGGGCCGGCCCGAAGGACGCCGGGCCCTGCTGCCCTTTCCCGGGCCCTCCCCGGCCGCCCCCTTCCCACCCCCGGGGCACGACCGTCCCCCACCGAGGTACGGTCTGCTGACACACCCGCACGCTCAGGAAGAGACGACCGTGCCCCCGGGAACCACCACCCTGCCCGGCGCCGACGCGCCCGGCACCGCCCCGGCGCGGCCCCGCCGCGCCGTCCGGGCGGCCCGCGCCGTGCGCCGCGGCGCCCCGCGCACCGCCCTCGCGGCGGTGGCCGGGCTCGTGCTCGCCCTGGCCTTCCCGCCGTACGGCCTGTGGCCGCTGTCGGTGGTCTCCGTGGCCGCGCTGGCGCTGCTGACCCGTGGGCGCACCGCCCGCCAGGGTGCCTGGACCGGTTTCGCCTTCGGCTGGCCCTTCTTCTTCCTGCTGCTGCGCTGGCTGCACGTGGTCGGCTACGACGCCGTGGTCGGCCTGGCCGTCGTGGAGGCGCTGTTCCTCGCCGTCATGGCCGCGGGCCTGGCCGTCACCTCCCGGCTGCCCGCGTGGCCGCTGTGGGGCGCCTGCCTGTGGGTGGCGCAGGAGTGGGCCCGCGACCGGCTGCCCTTCGGCGGCTTCCCCTGGGGCCGGCTGGCCTTCGCCAACACCGGCTCGCCCCTGACCCCGCTGGCCGCCCTCGGCGGCGCGCCCCTCGTCACCTTCGCCGCCGCGCTGGCCGGCGGCCTGCTGGCCCTGGCCGCGGTCGCCGCGCGCCGGGCGCTGCGGCGCCGTACCGGCGGCCCGGCCGTACGGGCCCTGCTGCCGGCCGCCGCGAGCACGGTGCTCGCCGCGGCCGTCGTGGCGGCGGGCCTGGCGGTCCCGGTGCCGGTGAAGGCGGACGACACGGCGAACATCGCCATCGTGCAGGGCAACGTCCAGCACGCGGGCATGGACTTCCTCGGCCGGCCGCTGATGATCCTCGACAACCACGTCCAGGCCACCCTGGACCTGGCCCGGGACATCGACGCCGGCAAGGTCCGCCGCCCGGACCTGGTGATCTGGCCGGAGAACTCCTCCGACCTCGACCCCTTCCAGTACCCGCAGGCGTACGACCGCATCGAGAAGGCGGTCAGGGCGGTGGGCGTGCCCATCCTCGTCGGCGCGCTCGTCGACCACCCCGGCAAGCCCGGCTACATCGACAACAAGGGCATCGTCTGGGACCCGCGCACGGGCCCCGGCGCCTCCTACGCCAAGCAGCACCCCGTCCCGTTCGGCGAGTACGTGCCGTTCCGGGAGCAGCTGAGCAAGGTGATCACGCGGCTCCAGCGGGTGCCCCGCGACTTCTGGCCCGGCGACCGCAAGGGCGTCATGCAGGCCGGCCCGGTCCGGATCGGCGACGTCATCTGCTTCGAGGTGGCCTACGACGAGATCGTGCACGACACCGTGCGGGCCGGCGCCCGGATGCTCGTCGTCCAGACCAACAACGCCACGTACGGCCGCACGGGCCAGCCCGAGCAGCAGCTGGCGATGTCCCGGCTGCGGGCGGTCGAGCACGGTCGCGCCGTGGTCACCGCGGCCACCAGCGGCATCAGCGCCGTGGTGGCGCCCGACGGGCGGGTGCTCCAGCGCAGCGAGGAGTTCACCCGCGACGTGATCACCGCCCGGGTGCCGTTGCGCGACGCGACGACCGTGGCCGACCGCGTGGGTGCGGCGCCCGAATGGGCGCTCGCTATCGTGGGGCTCCTGTCCTGCGCGGCCGGGGTGCTGACCGGCCGTCGGACACGGCCCGCCGGGCCGAAGGAAGCAACGGACAAGAAGGGCCAGCAGTGAACGACGGCGGTCAGCGGAGATACGGTCCGCTGGGCACGACCTTGGTGATCATCCCGACCTACAACGAGGCGGAGAACATCAAGCCCATCGTCGCCCGGGTGCGCAAGGCCGTGCCGGAGGCGCACGTCCTCGTGGCCGACGACAACAGCCCGGACGGCACGGGCAAGCTGGCCGACGAGCTGGCGTCCGACGACGCGCACGTCCACGTCCTGCACCGCAAGGGCAAGGAGGGGCTGGGCGCCGCGTACCTCGCCGGCTTCCGCTGGGGCCTGGAGAACGGGTACGGCGTGCTGGTCGAGATGGACGCCGACGGCTCCCACCAGCCCGAGGAGCTGCCCCGGCTGCTGACCGCCCTCAAGGGCGCCGACCTGGTGCTGGGCTCCCGCTGGGTGCCCGGCGGACGCGTCGTGAACTGGCCCAAGTCCCGGGAGCTGCTCTCCCGCGGCGGCTCCACCTACTCGCGCCTGATGCTGGACGTGCCGATCCGCGACGTCACCGGCGGCTTCCGCGCTTTCCGCCGCGAGACGCTGGAGGGCCTGGGCATGGAGGAGGTGGCCTCCCAGGGCTACTGCTTCCAGGTCGACCTGGCCTGGCGCGCGGTGAAGGCCGGCTTCCACGTGGTCGAGGTCCCCATCACCTTCGTCGAGCGCGAGCTGGGCGACAGCAAGATGAGCCGCGACATCGTCGCCGAGGCGCTGTGGCGGGTCACCTCGTGGGGCGTGGGCTCGCGCGTGGCCCGGGCGCTGGGCAGGGAGAGCGGGCCGCAGGAGCCCGGCCGTCCGGCCTGAGCGCCCCTGGCGGCCCGGTATAAGTGCCGCTTAAGGCCGGTCCGCCCGTTTCCCGGCCGTCCGGGCACACTTGAGGCATGACGACCGGAGATCAGCAGCAGACGACCGCCGGCCGGCCGCAGCGGCGTGGCCGGGCCCGCAGCCTCCTCCCGCTCGGCGTGGCCGCGTGGGTGGTCCTGGAGATCTGGCTGCTCACGCTGGTGGCGGACGCGGCGGGCGGGTTCACCGTGCTGCTCCTGCTGGTCGCCGGCGTCGTGGCCGGCTCCGTGGTCATCAAGCGGGCCGGGCGGCGCGCCTGGGAGCGGCTGACCCGCTCCCTCCAGTCGCCCGGCGCCGAGCAGCCGGACGGGGGCGGCGGCAACGCCCTGACGATGCTGGGCGGCCTGCTGCTCATGGTGCCGGGCCTGCTCTCGGACGCCGCCGGCCTGCTGTGCCTCTTCCCGCCGACCCGGGCGCTGCTGCGCCGTACGCTCGGCCGGCGCCTGAAGCGCACCGCCGGGCTCGGGGACGCCTTCCGGCAGGCGCGGATGCAGTACCCGGACGGCAAGGTGGTCCAGGGCGAGGTGATCCGCGAGGACGGGCCCGCCGGGCCCCGCCCCGAGGCGCACCGGCAGCAGCTGCCGCCGCGCTGAGCCACCGCCCGGGACCCGGACCCGGGACACGACGGCACGACGACACGACGAGGGCCGGGCCACCACTTCACGTGGTGGCCCGGCCCTCGTCGGTGCTCGGTGCTGTGCGTCCCGCGTCAGGCGGACTTGCGGCTGTCCCGCGGGTGCACGGCGATGTTCATCGCGCCGGAGCGCAGGACCGCCAGCCGCTCGGCCAGGACCTCCTCCAGCTCGTCACGCGTCCGGCGCTCCATGAGCATGTCCCAGTGCGTACGCGCGGGCTTGGCCTTCTTCTCCTCCGGCCCGTCGCCGTCCACCAGGAGCGCCACGGCGCCGCACGCCTTGCACTCCCACTCCGGCGGAATTTCCGCCTCCACCGAGAACGGCATCTCGAATCGATGGCCGTTCGGGCATGCGTACTCCACCGCCTGGCGCGGGGCCAGATCGATGCCGCGGTCGGTCTCGTAGCTGGTAACCACAAGTCGCGTGCCGCGGAGAGCTCGCTCACTCATGAATCGTGCCTCCCGGGCTTGGTCGCCCACAGGACAGGTGTCGCTGTCGTCGTCATCCGGTCAACGTCCGGTCGGCGGTGAAGATTCCCCGTTGAGGGACATGCGTCGCCCGTCGTGCCGCCCCTTTTTGTACCCACCAGCGCCCGTTTTGTCACATCTGGCAACAGATGTCACCCTGTGTTTTCCCTGCTTGAACGCGCAGTAACGGTCCGCCCGGTAGGTCGAAGGCGTACACTACCCCCCCACGTGAGGGCGGCCTACACCGGGTCCGGCACTTCGCGTGAAGAGGTGGGGGACGAAGCGTCCGGAAGTGCCCCCGTGGCGTGCGAGGCGCCCTTGTCCTCCGGCGCCGGACGTGCAGGTTCCCCGAACAGCCGCAGGAACACCTGGGCCAGCGGGCCGATCGCCAGGGCGAAGATCACCGTGCCCACGCCCACCGAGCCGCCGAGGGCGAAACCCGCCACCAGCACCGTCAGCTCGATCGCGGTCCGCACGGCCCGCACCGACCGCCCCGTCCGCTGGTGCAGCCCCGTCATCAGCCCGTCGCGCGGGCCGGCCCCGAAGCGTGGCGTGATGTAGAGCCCCGTGGCCGCGCCGCACAGCACCACCGCGAACACCAGCAGCGGCACCCGCACCCACAGTGACCCCGGCGCCGGCGGCACCACGGCCAGCGCGGCGTCCACCGCCAGCCCGACCACCACCACGTTGGAGACCGTGCCCAGGCCCGGCCGCTGCCGCAGCGGTATCCACAGCAGCAGCACGAGCGCGCCGACGGCGATCGTCACCGTGCCCATCGTCAGCCCCGTGTGCCGCACGATGCCCTGACTGAGCACGTCCCACGGCGACAGGCCGAGCCCCGCGCGCAGGTTCAGCGCCAGGCTCACCCCGTAGAGGGCAAGCCCCACGTACAGCTGCACGAGGCGACGGCCGAGCCGCCGCCCCCCTCGGTCCTCCGGTGCTTCCGAAGGTCCCCCGGTTCCGGACACGAAAAGCCTCCCCTGGTGGTGGTGTCATGGTGCAGTGGTGCCAATGGCCCCTGGCATGACAGTCTGTGGACTGGAGTACGGAAAGATCCATGGCCAATTCCCGAAAGGTGGACTGGATCGCATGACCCGGTGGACCTCATCCGTGGGTGCCCCGCAGCTCGCCCGGCTGCTCGGCTCCCAGCACGGGCGCGGCACGGTCACGCCCCTCGGCGGCCGCCGCACGCCCGCCTACCGCTCCCTCGCGGACGGCATCCGGCTGCTCGTCCTGGAGGGCCGCGTGCCCGTCGCCGCCAGGCTGCCCGCCGAGCGGGAGCTGGCCGCCGCCCTGTCCGTCAGCCGCACCACCGTCGCCGCCGCCTACGAGGCGCTGCGCGGCGAGGGCTTCCTGGAGTCCCGGCGCGGCGCCGGCAGCTGGACCGCCGTGCCCGCCGGCAGCCCCCTGCCCACCCGGGCCCTGGACCCGCTGCCGCCCGAGGCCGGCGAATCGATGATCGACCTCGGCTGCGCGGCGGCCATCGCGCCCGAGCCCTGGCTCACCCGCGCCGTGCAGGGCGCGCTGGAGGAGCTCCCGCCCTACGCCCACACCCACGGCGACTACCCCGCCGGGCTGCCCGCGCTCCGCCAGGCCCTCGCCGACCGCTACACCGCGCGCGGCGTGCCCACGATGCCCGAGCAGATCATGGTCACCACCGGCGCCATGGGCGCCGTCGCGGCGATCTCCCGGCTCATGGCCGGGCGCGGCGAGCGCGTCGCCGTGGAGTCCCCGTCCTACGCCAACGTGCTCCAGCTCATGCGCGAGGCCGGCGCCCGCCTGGTGCCCGTCGCCATGGCCCGCGACCTCGCCGGCTGGGACCTGCCCGCCTGGCGGCAGGTGCTGCGCGACGCCGCGCCCCGCATGGCGTACGTCATCGCCGACTTCCACAACCCCACCGGCGCCCTGGCCCCCGAGGAGCAGCGCCGCGAGCTGGTCGAGGCGGCCCGCGCCGCGGGCACCCTGCTGGTCGCCGACGAGACCATGTCCGAACTGGCCCTCGAACCGGGGCTGGAGCTGCCGCGGCCCGTCTGCGCCTTCGACCCGGCGGGCAACGCGGTCATCACCGTCGGCTCCGCCAGCAAGTCGTTCTGGGCCGGGCTGCGCATCGGCTGGGTGCGGGCCGCGCCCGACGTCATCCGCGGCCTGGTCGCCGCCCGCGCCTACGCCGACCTGGGCACGCCGGTGCTCGACCAGCTGGCCGTCACCTGGCTGCTGACCACCGGCGGCTGGCACGAGGCCATCGCCCTGCGGCGGGCCCAGACGCGGGAGAACCGCGACGCGGTGGTGGCCGCCGTGCGGCGGCACCTGCCCGACTGGGACTTCACCGTGCCCCGCGGCGGCCTCACGCTGTGGGCCCGCACGGGTGGCCTGTCCGGCTCGCGGATCGCCGAGGCGGGGGAGCGGCTGGGCGTACGGGTGCCGTCCGGGCCCCGGTTCGGTGTGGACGGCGCGTTCGAGGGCTACGTACGCCTGCCCTTCACGGTCGCGCCCCCCGTCGCCGAGGAGGCCGCCTCGCGCCTCGCGGAGGCGGCCCGCCTGGTGGCCAGCGGCGCCACGGCCGCCGTCGAGACACCGCGCACGTACGTGGCCTGAGCCCGCCCTAGGCGATGCGCGCCGGCAGGAGCTCCAGCACCGCCTGCCGGTGCGCCTCGCAGGTGTCCAGGTCGTACGGGTCCGGCGCGGCCGGCACCTGCAACCGCAGCACCGGGCCGGCGCCCAGGCGCGCGTACCCCCGTCCGGGTGGCACGTGCTCCGGGGGCGTGGTGAGCGGCGCGGCGCCCAGCACCGCACGGACCTCCTCGGGCTGCACCGCGCCCAGCACCACCCGTGCCGCCGTGTGCGCCACCAGCGCGCCGCCCAGCAGCCCCGCCCCCTCCAGCCGCTCGCCCGCCACCACCGTCACGTGTGCCGCCGCGCCGTGCCGCAGCGGCACCTCCAGCAGCGCGCCCGGGTCCTGGCAGCCCTCCGCGGCGGCCAGGTGGGCGAGGGCCGCCGGGCGGTCCACGACGATCCACAGCGGCCGCCGCACGTCGTCCGGCACCGGTTGCCCGGCGCGCCGTGCCCCGCCCGCCGCCAGCAGCCGCCGCTCGGTCTCCCGGGCCGCCCACTCCAGCGTCGCCAGCGCGCCCGGCACCGACGACTCCACCGCCAGCACCCCCTCCCGCCCCGCCAGCGACGCGAACTCGCCGGTCCCCGCGCCGTCCACGACCACCGCGTCGCCGTGCTGGAGCGCCTGGAGCAGCACCGACCGGAGCAGCGTCGTGGTGCCCGCGGCGGCCCGGCCCAGCACCAGCAGGTGCGGCTCGGTGGAGCGCTGGCCCGTGCGCCACACCACCGGCGGCTCGTCCCGCACCCCCTCCCCGTCCGTCACCGGCAGCATCCGCTGCACCGCCGACGGGTCCGTGAAGCCCAGCACCGTCTCGCCGGGCGCCGTCACGAACGGCTGCGCCGCCAGGTCGGTGGGCAGCGGCGGCAGCGCCGTCAGCGTCAGCCGGTTGGCCCCCTCGTCCCAGTCGAACCGGTACTCCCGGCCGCGCCCCGCCTTCCGCTGGAGCAGCTGCTCGATCCGGGCGCGGGACTCCTCCTCGCCGTCGGTGAACCAGCCCGGGTAGCGCAGCCGCAGCAGCGCCGTACGGCCCTGCTCGTCCACCTCGTACTGCTCGAAGACCGTCTTCCGGTCGCCGCCGTGCGCGTACAGCGGCGCCGGGTCGTCCGGCGTGGAGAAGTACGGCACGAGGGCCTCGTACAGCGCCTGGAGGCGGCCGTCGTCCTCCTCCGCGGGCGCGTCCCGCCGCCCCCGTGCGCCGCCCCCGCCGTCCCGCTCCCGGCCGGCCCACGCCCCGGCGGCCAGCAGCGCCGCCGAGCCCAGCGTCGGCCCGTACGGCAGCAGCGCCACGATGACCAGGGAGGAGGCCAGCAGGAGCAGGGCGGGCCCGCGCCGGTCCCGCGGCGTGCGGTCCCATTTCCGCCGCGCGGCACCGGCCAGCACGCGCAGCCCGCGCGCCACGACCAGCAGGGGGTGGAGCACGTCCCGGGCGCTGTCGGCGACCGTCTGCGCCAGTTCCCGGCCGCCGGGAAACGCGGCGCCGGCGGCGGGCGTGCGGGGGAGTCCTCGGCGGCCCACGTCGGCCTCCAGGTGTCCGGGGGTGTGTCCGGGTGGTGTCCGGGGGTGGGGCGTGCCGGCCCGTGGCGGGGCGGCTAGAACCGGATCCCGCCGAGCAGGCTGGCGAGGCTCGCCCCGCCCGCCCGGATGCTGGGTGCGATCGCGGTGCTCGAGAGGTAGAAGCCGAAGAGCGAGCACACCAGCCCGTGGCTGGCCTTCATGCCGTCCTTGCGGAAAAACAGGAACACGACGATGCCGAGCAGAACGACGCCCGAGATGGAGAGGATCATGGGAATCTCCTGGAACTGGGGGCGGTCACCATGGGTCCCTCCAGCTTCACAGAACGCAGTGATACGGCAACCGGTGATACACCCGTACGGAGGATCGACGACCATGCCCGAGCCGACTCCCGAGACCAGCGAGCCCGCACACGACCCGGAGGTGCTCCAGCTCGCCGCCAAGGTCTTCGACCTCGCGCGCCACGGCGACACCGACACCCTGGCCGCCTACGTGGACGCGGGCGTGCCGGTCAACCTCACCAACGACCGCGGCGACTCGCTCGTGATGCTGGCCGCCTACCACGGCCACCCCGCCACCGTCACCGCGCTGCTGGAGCGGGGCGCCGACGCGAACCGGCCCAACGACCGGGGGCAGACGCCGCTCGCGGGCGCCGTGTTCAAGGGCGAGACCGAGGTGGTCCGCATCCTCGTGGACCACGGCGCCGACCCGGCCGCCGGCGTGCCCTCGGCGCTGGACACCGCCGCCATGTTCGCCCGCCAGGACCTGCTGGAGCTGCTTCAGGGCGGCGGGACCGGTACGGAGGCCGGCCCCGACGCGAAGTGACGCTCCGTCACTCCGGGTCACTCCGGGGGTGCCTCGCGGCGGCCGAGCGCCAGCACGGTCTCCACCGTGTCGGCCTCGGCCGCCGGCTTGTCCTCCCGGTACCGCACCACCCGGGCGAACCGCAGTGCCACGCCCGCCGGATAGCGCGTGGACCGCTGCAGGCCGTCGAAGGCGATCTCGACGACCAGCTCCGGACGCACCGTCACCACGTGGCCGTCGTCGGCCACCGCCAGCTCGCGCAGCCGCCCGGTCTGCCACTCCAGCATCGCGTCGGTCATGCCCTTGAAGGTCTTGCCCAGCATCGCGAACGTGCCGTCCGGCCGCCGCGCCCCCAGGTGCAGGTTGGACAGCCATCCGCTGCGCCGGCCGTGCCCCCGCTCCGCCGCCAGCACCACCAGGTCCAGCGTCAGCACCGGCTTCACCTTCAGCCACGCGGCCCCGCGCCGGCCCGCCGCGTACGGCGCGCCCAGCGCCTTGACCACCACGCCCTCGTGGCCGCGCCGCAGCACGTCGTCGGCGAACGCGCGCGCCGCCGCCCGCGCCGCCCCGTCCGCCGGGTCGGGCACGGCCAGCCGCCGCACCCGCAGGGGACCCGGCACCACCCGCTCCAGCACCGCGTGCCGCTCCGCCGTCGGCAGGTCCAGCAGCTCCTGCCCGTCCACCGCCAGCACGTCGAAGAACACCGGCGACAGCGGCAGCCCCGCGCCCGGCCCGCCGCCCGCCGCCGAGGGGCGGGTGCCGACCCGGCCGGCGACGTCCTGGAACGCGTGCGGCCGGCCGTGCTCGTCCAGCGCGATGACCTCGCCGTCGAGGACCGCCGAGGACACCGGCAGACCCAGCGCCACCGCCGTCAGTTCGGGCAGCCGCTCGGTGATCTCGTCCAGCGTGCGGGTGAACACCCGTACCCGGGCGCCCTCCCGGTGCACCTGCACGCGGATGCCGTCCAGCTTCTCCTCCACCGCGCACGGCCCCGCCCGGTCCAGCGCCTCGTCCAGGTCCTTGGCGCTCTGCGCCAGCATCGGCTGCACCGGCCGCCCCACCTCCAGCCGGAACGCCGCCAGTGCCGCCGGGCCCCCGGCCAGCAGCGCCCGCGCCACCGCGCCCAGCGAGCCGCCGAGCATCACCGCCCGCCGCACCTCCTCCGGCGGCGCGCCCACGGCCGCCGCCAGCCCCTCCACGGCCAGCGCGTCCAGGGCGCCCTGCCGCAGCTCCCCGCCGATCAGCCGGAACAGGAAGAACTGCTCCTCCGCCGTGGCCGCCGCCAGCAACACCCCCACCAGGCGCTTGCGTTCCGCCTGCGCTCCCTTGCCGGACACCGCCGCGATCTCGCCCAGCCGCCGGTCGACCTCCCGCACCGTCAGCGTGGGCTCCGCCGCCGGCGCCGGGGCCTCCCGCAGCGTGCTCCAGCCCACCCCGGTCCGGCGCTGCGGCAACCGCCCGGCCAGGTACGGGATGACGACGGGGGCCTCGTCCGGCTGCGCGTCCCGGAACAGCCCCGCCAGCAGCTCCACCTTCCGCGACCGCGCGCTCGTCGCGGCCACCTCCCCGGACACCCGTGCGAGCTCCGCCAGCAACATGCCCTCCATCGTGCCCCGCCCGGCCCGGCCCCGCAGATGGAGTGACGGAAGGTGATCCTCCGTACACTTCGTGGAAGGGTCCGGTCATGAGCAAGCGCCAGAAGGGCCGCCGGCACCGCCGGGTCAACCGCACCCCGCGCCCCGCCGGCCCGCCCCGCCCCCGCCCCGGCACCGCGGTGGTCCACGCCGCCTCCGCCCCTCGCCTGGGCCGGCACGAGGCCCGCACCTGGGAAGGGCTGCGCGCCCTCGGCACCGGCGGGGCCTCCGTCGAGGAGCTGAGCGCCGCGGTCGGCTACCAGGCCCGCACGGTCCTCAAACACGTCAACGGCCTCGCGGGCCAGGGCCTGGCCGAACTGCGCGGCGACCGCTGGTACGCCACGGCCCCGGCGGCGGAGGGAGCGGCGGGCCGTTAGGGCCCCGTAGGGGCGCGGGGCGGTGTCGATCTGCGGCTGCCGCCGCGTGGGCGCGACAAGCCACGACGTGCCCCGCAGATGGCCCGGAGCCCGGGTGGCGTGTCAGCTGCGGGCCGTCGCCGGCCGATCGCGCAGTTCCCCGCGCCCCTTACGGGGCGCCGTGGTGGCGCGTGACGAAGATCCGCCGGACACGCCCCAGGACGTAGGCGACGGTTCGGCGCAGGCGTCAGAGGCGCCCCCGGCCACCGCCCGCCGGTGCCCCCTGGTGCCGGACGCCGCGGCGCCCTCAGCCGTCGCGGTGGGTGCGGTACGCCCGGTAGCCGATCCGCAGCCGGCGGGTGTCGAACGACACCGGCAGCGGCCGGCGCGGCCCCATCCGCACTCCCGCGGCGGCCAGTTCGCCCCCGCGCAGGAACTCCGCCACGAACCCCGTGGCCAGCAGCAGCGCCAGCTCCGAGCCGCTGCACCGCGCCTCGCCCACGCCGAACGGGTGCGCCGCCCGGTGCCGCACCGCCGAGCCGTCCAGCCACGCGTCGGGCGCGAACCGGTGGGCGTGGTCCAGGCGCTCCTCGTCCCGCGCGTGGAACGCGGTCGGCACCAGCAGCTCCGTGCCGGCCGGCGCCACCGCCGACCGCCACGACGTCTCCGCCGTGGTGCGCCGCGTCTGCACCGGCACCGGGGGCCACAGCCGCGCCGCCTCCAGCACGCACGCCCGCACGTACGGCATCGCCTCGTAGCCCGCGGCCGTGCGCATGCCCTGGCAGCGGTCCGCCGTCGCCACCTCCTCGGCGGCCAGCCGGTGCTGCGCGGGGTGGGTGGCGAGCAGCGCCAGGGCCTGGACGACGGTGGTGTGCACGATGCCGAGGGCCGCGAGCCAGGACGTCAGCTGGGCCTCCGGCGAGGTCTCGGGTCCCTTGGGCGCGAGCCGGAACAGGCCCGTGAGGCTGCGCGGGTCGGCCTCGCACACGTACCGGGCCTGACGGCGCATCAGGGAGCGGCGCAGGCGGCGGGCCCGCGCCGGGCGCCAGGGCCGGCCGAGCGCCCGGTCGGCCTCGGCCAGCAGGGCGCCGAGCAGCCGGGCCAGCTCGCCGTCGTCGGCGCCCGCCTCGCCCAGGAAGCAGCGCCGGCCCATCCGCTCGACCCGCTCGCCGATCACGTCCGGTGTGAGCCCCTGTTCCGCGCGGGGGCCGAGCAGCGCGCGTGCCTCCTCGCCGGCGACGCGCAGGAAGTGCCCGCCCAGCCGGTGCACGGGCACCCCCGCCTCCAGTACCGCGTCGGTGAAGGCCCGGCGCGCCGTGCGCTGCCGGCCGTGCGAGACGGCCAGGGCCGCGGGCTGGAGAGCGGCGTACCCGGCGGTCTTCTCCCGGGTGTCCACGGCGTACAGCGCGACGGGCCCGTCCAGCACCTTCCGGGCGTCCTGGGCGTCCAGCACGAGCAGGGCGGGGCCCAGCAGGCCGCGGACGAGCACCGGGCCGCTGCCGTGCCGGGCGCGCAGCTCGCGCATCTGCTCCAGGCCGCGCCGGTCCGGGTCGAGCCGGTCCACGAGGCGGGCGGCGTACGGACGGGTGCGGAGGGCGGCCCGCAGGTACTGCGGCAGGAGGTATCCGAGGCGGAACCGGAGGTTCTCGCCGCGTGACGCCGCGGGCAGGGCGGTCGCCAGCGGGTGGCGCGGGGTCTCCAGGGACAGCGTCATGGGCAGCTCCGTGCGGGAGGTTCCGGGGGGAGGGCCGGGGCCGGGGGACCGGGGCCGGCCGGAGGGGGAGCATTGCCCGCCGGAACGGCGGGAAGACACCGTCCGCGAAGATCACCTGACGATTCATCCGCGCGGGTGAATACCCTCTGGCCTGCGCCGTACGCCCGCCCGCCGGGTTCTACCGTCGCCCGCATGCCAGACATGGATGAGATCATCCGACGTATTCGACGGGACATGGATTCGCAGCTGCGCAAGCGGGCCCGGCGGGCGCTCGACGACCCGGCGGGCTGGGCCGTGACCGGGGACGGCCCCGGCCTCGGGGGCCGCTCGCCGGCCCCCGGGCGGGAGCACGAACCCACGACCGGGGACCCGGCACCGGCGGCCGGCCAGTAGCCCGCCCGGGGCGGAAAAGGGCCCCGCCGCCGTTGCGGCGGCAGGGCCCGGGAGGGGCCGGGGTCAGCGCGCGGAGCGCGTCCGGCGGCGGGTGGCGCCACCGGTGGTCCCGGTGCCGCGTACGGTGCCCATGGCCGCCAGGGCGAGCGCGGTCAGGCAGGCCACGACGCCGACGACGACGTTGCTCACCTGGGCGCGCGTGGCGAACGCCGCGACCACCGCGTGGCCGTAGACGACCCACGGGGCGATGATCGTCCAGACGGCCAGCCCGATCGCGGCCCAGCTCATCGAGTGGGTCCGTTCGTAGGCGGTTCCGACGCCGCCCACGCCGACCAGGCAGGCGAAGGCGATACCGGTGATCAGGTTGTTGATCGCCAGGGTGGTCACGACGTTGAAGCCGACGATCCATGGCGAAGCGGCGAGGTAGACGCCGCAGAGGAGAGCGAGGGCCTCGGCGGCCTGACCGGCGGGGCGCGCGGTCGTCTCCTCGGAGTGGGCGCGGAGCGCCAGGATGTCCGGGTGCTGATCGATCCGGGATGACGCAGGGGCGGTCACGTCAGCCACCTTCTTTCAGTGTGCAGAGTCGGACCTGCTTGCATTTTAACCCACTTGGGTAGCAATTCACCCTAATAGCGGTAGGAAGTGACACCTGGTCCGGAGACGTGGCGTATCGGGCGTCCGGGCGGGGAAGGCTTAGGGGTCAGACCGGTACGTCAGGGGGGAGGAGAGACCCATGAAGGAACCGGAGAGCCGTACGGGCCGGCCGCAGGGCCGGGGCGAGACGGTGGAGGAGCAGACCGACCGCCACGCCGGGCAGACCCTGGACGAGGACGATCCCGAGCCGCACATCATCCGCGGCATCGACTGACGGCACGGAGCACCCGGCCGGCGCTCAGGCCGCCGTCGGCAGGAAGCGCACGGGCGTGCCCGGCACCGCCTGCGCCGCGGCGGCCAGGGCCGCCCCCGCCACCACGCCGGCCACCGGGTAACCGCCGGTGGTGGGGTGGTCGGCCAGGAACACCACGGGCCGCCCGTCCGGCGGCACCTGCACGGCGCCCAGCACCACGCCCTCGCTGGGCAGTTCGCCGTCCCGTGCCCGTTCCAGGGCCGGCCCGTCCATGCGCAGCCCCACCCGGTTGCCCGCGGCCGACACGGTGAACCCGCCCCCGGCCAGCACCCGCAGCGCGCCCGGCGTGAACCAGTCGTCGCGCGGCCCGAGGACCACCGGCAGCACCAGCTCCGCCGGCGGCGCGGCGCA
The DNA here is from genome assembly GCF_014654785.1 of Streptomyces mashuensis. Taxonomy (GTDB): domain Bacteria; phylum Actinomycetota; class Actinomycetes; order Streptomycetales; family Streptomycetaceae; genus Streptomyces; species Streptomyces mashuensis. The sequence continues at coordinate 25,232 of NZ_BNBD01000003.1, read as the reverse complement.
CGGCACGGCGTCCACCGCCCCCGCCGGGCCGCACGGCGCGCCCAGCGGCAGCCGCGCCCCGTCGGCCAGCGGCGCGGGCCCCAGCCCCGAGAGCACGTCGTGGGACCGGCTGCCCAGCACCGGCGGCACGGCCACGCCCCCGGCGAACGCCACGTAGCTGCGCAGCCCGGCGGTCGCCGCCCCCACCTCCAGCACGGCCCCCGCGGGCACCCGCACCGGCGCGCCCCACGCCGCGGGGCGCCCGTCCACCCGTACCGGGCAGGGCGCGCCGGTCACGGCGGCGGTCACGGCCGTCTCCGCGCGGAGCGCGCAGCCGGTCGCGGTGGTCTCCAGGGTGGCGCGGTCCTCCGGGTTGCCGGCCAGGCGGTTGGCCAGACGGTGCGCGGGCCGGTCCAGGGCGCCCGAGCGGGGGACGCCCAGATGGGCGTGGCCGGGCCGGCCCAGGTCCTGCACGGTGGTGAGCGCACCCGCCCGGACGACGGTCAGGAACCTCACGCGCACACCTCGAAGCGCACCCGCGTGCCGGGCGCGAACAGCGCCGCCGGCTCGCGCGCCGGGTCCCACAGCACCGCCTCCGTGCGCCCGATGAGCTGCCAGCCGCCGGGGGAGGAGCGGGGGTAGACACCGGTGTACGGGCCGGCCAGGGCGACCGCGCCGGCCGGCACGGCGGTGCGGGGCGTGGCCCGGCGCGGCACGTGCAGGTGCTCGGGGAGCCCGGTGAGGTAGCCGAAGCCGGGTGCGAAGCCGCAGAACGCCACCCGGAACTCCAGCGCGCTGTGCACCCGCGCCACCTCGTCCTCGGCCACGCCCCACAGCGCGGCGACGTCGGCGAGGTCGGCCCCGTCGTAGCGGACCGGCACGGTGAGGACGGGCGCGTGCCCGGCGCCCGCCTGCGGCGGCACCTCCCACCGTGCGACGTCCGCGGCGAGCGCGGAGGGGTCGGCCAGCCCGTCCAGCAGGACGGTCCGGGCGGCCGGCACGATCTCCCGTACGGGCGGCAGCGTGCCGGCGGCCCGGCGGCGCAGCAGCTCGGCGTGCAGGTCCTGGGCCTCGGCGGCGGTGCCGACCTCCAGCAGCAGGGCGTGCCGCCCCACCGGCAGGGCGCGCGGCGCCGCCCGGCCCGCCGCCGTCACGCGAACGCCTCGATCCGTACGCCGGCGGACTCCAGCCCCTCGCGCACCCGGCGCGCGAGGAGCGCGGCGCCGGGGCTGTCGCCGTGCACGCACAGCGAGCGGGCGCGGATCGGCACCTCCTCGCCGGTGACGGCCGTGACCGCCGCGAGGCAGGCCATGCGCACCGAGCGGGCGATGACGGCGTCCGGGTCGAGCACCAGCGCGCCCGGTTCGCGGCGCGGCACGAGCGTGCCGTGGGCGGTGTACGCGCGGTCGGCGAACGCCTCGGTCACCACGGCCAGCCCGGCGTGCGCGGCCGCCTCCAGCAGGCAGGAGCCGGGCAGGCCCAGCACCGGCAGGCCGCCGGACTGCAGCACGCCGGAGACCACCGCGGCGGCCTGCTCGGCATCGGTGACAACGCGGTTGTACAGGGCGCCGTGCGGCTTGACGTAGGCGACGTCGGTGCCGGCGGCCTGGGCGAACACCCGCAGGGCGCCCACCTGGTAGGTGATCTCGTCGGCCAGTTCGTCCGGCGGCACGTCCATGGCGCGGCGGCCGAAGCCGGCCAGGTCCCGGTACGAGACCTGGGCGCCGATGCGCACGCCCCGCTCGGCGGCGCGCTCGCAGACCCAGCGCATGGTGGTGGGGTCGCCGGCGTGGAAGCCGCAGGCCACGTTGGCGCTGGTGACGACGGACAGCAGGGCCTCGTCGTCGGTGAGCGGCCAGCGCCCGAACCCCTCGCCGAGGTCGGCGTTGAGGTCGAGAACGGGGGCCGACATGGGGTCCGCCCAGGGGTCGGTCATCGGTCTGCCTCCCGCATCGCGTCGAGTATGAGTCGCAGGGCGTGCCGCAGGTAGTCGGCCAGTTCGGCCTCGGCGGCCGCCGCGTCGCCCCCGTCCAGCAGCCCGGCCAGCGTCCGGTTGCGGGCCACGAAGGGCTCGTGGAAGCGGCGCGGCGAGGGCATCGTGTGGAAGGCCAGGCGGAGTTCGGCCAGCAGCCGGTCCATGGCCGCGTCGACCCGGGCGCTGCCCGCGAGCGCCGCGAGGGCGCGGTGGAAGCGCAGGTCGGCCGAGCCGACCTCGCGCCAGTCGCCGGCGGCCGCGGCGCGCTCGGCCTCGTCGACCGCCGCGCCCACGGCCGCGCGCAGCGCCGGGGGTGCCCCGGCCGCTGCCCGTACGCCGGCGCCCTCCAGGACGGCGCGCATGCGGTAGACGTCGCGGACGTCGTCGGCGTCCAGGACGCGGACGAACACCCCGCGGTTGAGGCGGTGTTCGACGAGGCTCTCGTGCGCCAGCAGCCGGAACGCCTCGCGCAGCGTGTTGCGGGAGACACCGAGGTCGCGGCCCAGCGCCTCCTCCGACAGGCGGCTGCCGGGCGGCAGGACGCCGGCCTGGATGCGGTCGCGCAGTGCCGTGGCGGCGCGCTGCGCGGTGGACAGGGCCATGGCCTCTCCCGGAGGTCGTGGGGGCGCCGGACGTGCTGCCTGAACTTGCTTTTCCTGCTTGTCCATTGAGGATTGTTCAACAATATCCTAGCCTCCTCGCCCGGGGCGACGCCCCGGAGACGACGAGGAAGGCGGGGCGGACGCGTGCTCGTACTGGTGGGTGTGGCCGTGGTGGTGGCGGGGTTCGCGTTACGGCGCAACCCCCTTCTGGTCGTGGGGGCGGCGGGCATCGTCACCGGCCTGCTCGGCGGGCTCTCCCCGCGGGAGGTGCTCGCGGCCTTCGGCACCGGCTTCGCCAACAGCCGCGCGGTGACCGTCTTCGCCATCACGCTCCCGGTCATCGGGCTGCTGGAGCGGTACGGCCTCCAGGAGCAGGCCCGCGTGCTCGTCACCCGCTTCGCCGGGCTGACCGCCGGGCGCTTCCTCGCCCTCTACCTGCTGCTGCGCCAGGCCACCGCGGCGCTGGGCCTCAACGGCGTGCTGGGGCACGCCCAGACGGTGCGGCCGCTGGCCGCCCCCATGGCCGAGGGCGCGGCGGAGCGCCGGCACGGCCCGCTGACCGGCAGGGCGCGCGAGAAGGTGCGGTCGTTCGCGGCCAGTGCGGACAACGTCGGCCTGTTCTTCGGCGAGGACGTCTTCCTGGCCGTCGGCTCCATCCTGCTGATCACCGGGTTCGTCAACACGACGTACCACACGCACCTGGAGCCGCTGGACCTCGCGCTGTGGGCGGTCCCGACGGCGCTGTGCGCGCTGGCGGTGCACGGCTGGCGGCTGCTGCGGCTGGACCGCGCGCTGGCCCGGGACCTGGCGCAGGAGCGTACGGCGGCCGTCGCCGGCGGTGTCGCGAAGGACGGGGCGGTCCGGTGATCAAGGCGGAGTGGTTCTTCTGGCTCGTCGGCGGCGTCTTCCTGGTGATGGCCGGGCAGATGCTCACCGACCGCACCAACCCGCGGCGCTTCGGCACCGCCGCGTTCTGGGGCCTGCTGGGCCTGGGCTTCGTCTACGGCACGTGGGTGGCCGACAAGAGTGCGCCGCCGGAACCGCTGGGCGCGGCGGTGCTCGTCATGATCGGCCTCGCCGGCTTCGGGTTCACCGGCCGCGGCGGGGCCCGCGTCGCGACGGACGAGCAGCGGGCGGCCGGCGCCGCGCGCTTCGGCGGCCGGCTGTTCGTGCCCGCCCTGACGATCCCGGCCGTGGCGCTGATCTGCGCGGTGGGCGTCAAGCGGCTGTCCGTGGGCGGGGAGCCGGTGCTGCAGAAGGGCAGCGAGACCGTGCTCGGCCTGGGCATCGGGTCGCTCGTCGCCCTGGTCCTGGGCATGGTGATGCTGCGCGAGCGCAGCCTGGCCACCCCGCTCCACGCCGGGCGCTCGATGCTGGAGTCGATGGGCTGGGCGATGCTGCTGCCGCAGTTGCTCGCCACGCTGGGGGCCATCTTCTCCGTGGCCGGCGTCGGCGAACAGGTCCGGCGCGTCACCACGGCCGTGCTGCCCGGGGGGTCGGCCTTCGCGGCCGTCGTCGTCTACTGCGTGGGCATGTTCCTGTTCACCGTCGTCATGGGCAACGGCTTCGCCGCCTTCCCCGTCATGACGGCGGCCGTGGGCTGGCCGGTGCTGGTCGAGCAGTTCCACGGCAACGCGGCGGCCGTGCTCGCGGTCGGCATGCTCGCCGGGTTCTGCGGCACCCTCGTGACGCCGATGGCCGCCAACTACAACCTCGTCCCCGCCGCACTGCTGGAGCTGAAGGACCAGTACGGGCCCATCAAGGCCCAGATTCCCACCGCTTTGATCCTTCTTGCCTGCAATATCGCCATCATGTCCGGTTTTGCGGTCTGAGGGGGAGTCGTTTCGTCCGTTGTCCGGGCGACCGCCTACCCTGTGCGACGTGACATCTCCAGCCCCGGCGGCCGTCCCGCCCCAGCTCAACGGGCCTACCACGCGCCCTGCCCCGGGCCCGGCCGCCGACGAGGGCCTGGCCCGGCGCCTGCGCGCGCTCGCCTGCACCGCCCCGCTGCACGACCTGGACGCGCGCAAGGCCAACCTGGCGGGCGAGTACGGCGTCTACGCGATGGCCGAGGTCGCCCTCGCCGCCATCGACCTGGTCACGCTCAACATGGACTTCGACACGGGCGCCGACCACGAGCAGATAGTCACCAGGCTCCTGCCCCGCGTCGCCGCCCAGGCGCCGGAGCGGCCCGCCGCCGAGCACGAGCGCGTCGCGCGCTGGGTGCTGGAGAACCTCATCAACGTCGGCAGCGTCGACCGCGGCTTCCGCGCCGTCTACGGCACGTTCGGCGCCGACGGCGTCTACGTGCGCCGCGACTACGACTTCAAGCTCGTCGAGGAGGTCCCCGGCCCCGGCGGCACCGTCTTCCTGCGCACCACCGACGAGGCCGTCAACGTCCTCGTCGGCGCCCTCGACACCGACGTCACCAGCGCCCAGATCGCCGCCGAGGTGAAGCTGGAGGTGCTCATCAGCCGCGGCCGGCTCGCCGACGCCCAGCTGGCCGCCGAGCAGGCCCGCTACCGCACCGTCCAGTACGCCGAGACGCTGCGCAAGACGCTCGACGCGACCCGGCGCAACGTCCGCGCCGTCGACTGGCTGCGCACCGTCCCCGACATGATCGCCGAGGCGCTGGAGCACGTCGCCGAGCGCTACCGCCACGAGAACGCGATCCTCACGAACATCCGCAAGGCCCGCGACGAGGCCGAGGAGCCCGAGCACAAGCGGCGCGCCGCCGAGCTGGTCGACATCGTCAAGGACTGCATCCGCCGCCACACCCAGCTCCAGTCGCGGCTCCTGGAGGCCGGGCCGCTGTTCCGCGCCGAGCAGGACCGCCAGGCCTTCGCGGTCCCCTCCGCACGCGCCGGCCTCGACCTGTACGGGCAGCTCCTCGCGCCCGTCCTGCCGCTGCCGCTGGAGCAGGCGACGCGCGTCACCGACGCCTTCTTCACCCACGGCACCGGGCTGCGCACCCCCGCCTCCGTACGCGTCGCCGACCTCGTCGAGATGCTGCTGACCCCGCCGGCCGAGCGCGAGCACCTCGGCGCCGAGATGCCCGAGCCCGACCTCGTCGAGACCCCGGACGACAGCCGCTTCAGCGAGGAACAGCTGGCCACCGCCATGGAGCTGCTGGCCCTGCCGCCGGACGCGCCGCGCCGCCTGTCCGGCCTGCTGGCCGAGGCCCGCCGCCGCGACCCGGACCTGCCGTACCTGGTCGCGCTGCTCGCCGTCCACGCGGCGAGCCCGGCCGTGGGCACCGCCTACCGCCAGGGCGAGCGCTCCCTGCTCTTCGCCGTCGACGACGGCACCCGGCTGGACGACCCGGAGTTCGGCGGCGCCGACCTCATCGTCGGCACGGCCCTCCTGGACGCGGCCGGCATGGCGGCGGACCGCCAGGAGGGATCGTGACCGCCGCCCGGCGCCACCCCACCCGCCACCACCCCCACCTCCCGTGCAACACCCCGCAGGAGCAGCAACCGTGACCGAGTACGACGCCGAGGCCCTGGACGGCGAGACCGCCGGCACCGGCGAGACCGGCGAACCCCGGGCCGCGAGCGGCACCGGCACCGTCACGCCCGCCGACGCCGCCGACGCCGCCCGCCTCGTCGCGTTCGGGCTCCAGCCCAAGCTGCAGCCCGCCCGCGACACCGAGTACACCGAGCTGCTGCGCCGGCACCGCGACGACCCCGCCTTCGCCCGGCTCACCGACGCCGTCGCCGCCGGCCTGGGCCTCGTCGTCCTGGAGGTCTCCACCCGGGCCGGCATGGCCGTCACCGCCGCCGAGGACTCCGTCTTCGCCGTCCGCATGGGCGACTACGCGCGTCGCGCCACCGCCGACTCCGGCGACCGCTTCCTGCACGGCCTCGCCCACCTCGCCGTGGCCGCCCTCGCCTTCCCCCGGCCCGACGACCTCGCCGACGACGGCTACATCGGCCGCGTCACCGTCAACGGCGTCGACGCCTTCGTCCGCCAGGCCTGCCGCCGCCTGGAGGAACGCGCCGCCGAACAGGGCGAGAACACCGACCCCACCAGCGGCGCGCCCGGCCTGGAGGCCGCCTGGCGGGTCTACGCGCGCCGCAGCGCCACCGGCGCCACCAAGGACGCCCGCCGCCTGGCCGGCTCCACCACCGGCATCGTCGCCAAGGCCGTCACCTTCCTCGTCGACTCCGGCTTCCTCCAGCGCACCGGCGACGACGCCGGCGGCACCTACCGCACCACCCCCCGCTACCAGCTCCAGGTCCGCGACATGGCCGGCAGCGCCGCCATGGCCGAGCTGCTGGAACTGGGCGTCGTACCGGTCGGCGACGGCAGCGCCACCCTCCTGCCGCCCGACGACAGCGACGACCTGGACCTCGTCGCCGACGCCGGCCTGCCCTTCCACTCCTGAGATCCCCCTGCCCACCCCCGAACCACCGAGCAACGAGAGCCGCCGCCATGTACGAGCTGTCCCGGGTCCGCCTCTACTCCATCGGGCCCGCCGGCGCGCGCTACGCCGACACCGTGCTGGACCTGCGCGGAGTGGGCGCCCCCGTGCCCACGCCCGCACCCGCGCAGGCGGAGTTCTTCGAGGAGGAGCCCGTCGGGCCGCCGCGCCGCCCCGCCCCGGCCGGCGTGCTCTTCCTGGAGAACGGCGGCGGCAAGTCCGTCCTGCTCAAGCTGATCTTCTCGGTGATGCTGCCGGGCCACCGCAACACCCTCGGCGGCGCCAGCTCCGGCGTGCTCCGCAAGTTCCTGCTCGCCGACGACTGCGGCCACGTCGCCCTGGAGTGGCAGCACGTCCTCACCGGCGAGACCGTCGTCGTGGGCAAGGTCAGCGAGTGGCGCGGCCGCCAGGTCTCCAACGACCCGCGCAAGTTCGCCGAGGCCTGGTACTCCTTCCGCCCCGGCCCCGGCATGAGCCTCGACTCGCTGCCCGTCGCCGAGTCCTCCGCGATGCGCCCCCGCGCCGACGGCGCCTCCGGCGCCCGCGGCCGCCGCCGCACCATGAAGGGCTTCCGCGACGCCCTCACCGACGCCGGCAAGAACTACCCGCACCTCGACGTGGTGTGGGAGGAGATCCACGAACGCTGGAACGAGCACCTCGGCGAACTCGGGCTCGACCCCGAGCTGTTCCGCTACCAGCGCGAGATGAACGCCGACGAGGGCGAGGCCGCCGGCCTGTTCGCCGTCAAGAACGACTCCGACTTCACCGACCTGCTGCTGCGCGCCGTCACCGACACCCGCGACACCGACGGCCTCGCCGACCTCGTGCACGGCTTCGCCCACAAGCTCGGCCGCCGCGCCGAGCTCCAGGCCGAACGCGACTTCACCGCCGGCTCCCTCGATCTCCTCCAGCGCATCGCCGACGCCGCCGACCGGCGCCACCAGGCCCGCGGCGTGCACGCCGGTGCCGAACGCCGCACCCGCACCCTCGCCCGCGGCCTCTCCGCCCGTGGCGCCCTGGAGCGCGGCCGGGCCGCGGAGCTGGCCGGGCAGGTCGCCGCCGCCGCGCACGCCGTCACCGACGCGGAGACCGCCCGCGGCCGCAGCTCCCTCATCGCCGCCGAACTCGCCTACCGCCATGCCTCCCTGGCGCTGGCCGCCGCGGAGAAGGCCGCCGCCGCCCAGCGCCGCGAGCTCAACGACGCCCGTACCCTGCACGCCGCCTGGCAGGCCGCCGAGACCGTGCTGCGGCACCGCGCCGCCGCCGACCGCTCGGCCCGCGTGGCCGCCGCCATCCACGAGGCCGAACGGGACGCCGCCCCCGCCCTGGCCGCCCGCGCCCAGGCCGCCGCCGCCCTCGTCCGCGCCCTCAACGCCGCCGCCGAGGAGGGCGAGCGGGTCGCCAACGAGCAGGAGGAGCGCTCCGCCGCCCTCCAGGAGGCCGGCGAGGCCGCGCACCGCGACGCCACCGCCGCCGCCACCGACGCGCAGCGCGCCCGCAGCGAGGCCGAGCACCTGCGCCAGCGCCTCGCCGAGGTCGAGCAGGAGACCGAGGAGGCCGTCCGCGCCGGCTGGATCGACGCGAGCGGCCCCGACGCCGACCCGGCCCGCGCCGCGCTCGCCGCCAGCGACGCCGAGAAGCCCGCCGTCGCCGCGTACGAGACCGCCCGGGAGGCGGCCCGTGCCGCCGCCGAACGCGCCAAGGAGGCCGCCGCCGCCGAGAGCCGCGCCGAACTCGCCGCCGCCCGCGCCGCCGACGCCGCCACCGCGGCCGGCTCCGCGTACGACGCGGAGCGACGCGCCGCCGAGGCCATCGGCGCCGAGCAGCGCCTCGTCGAACTCCTCGGCCTGCCCGGCCCGGACACCGCCGGCGACCTGCCGCGCCAGCGCACCGCCGACGACACCACCGGCACCCCGCAGAACGGCGCGCGCCGCGCCGCCTCCGGCCCGCTGACCGCCGAGGAACTCGACCGCAACGCCGACGCGCTGTGCGAACTGCTCGACGACAACGTCGCCACCGCCGAACGGCAGCTCTTCGAGCTGCGCACCGCGGCCGCCGACGACTCCCGCATCCTCGGCGCCCTGGGCGACGGCGGCCTGCTGCCGCCCAGCGCCGACGTGCTGGCCGCCGTCGAGTTCCTCGGCGAGCACGGCATCCCCGCCCTGCCGGGCTGGCGCTACCTCGCCCAGTCCGTCGACCCCGCCCGGCACGCCGACGTGCTGGCCGCGCGCCCCGAGCTGGTGGACGGCGTCGTCATCACCGACGCCGGGTCCCACGCCCGCGCCCGCGAGGCGCTCGCCGCCGCCTCCCTGCTGCCGCGCTCCGCCGTGGCCGTCGGCACCGCCGCCGCCCTGCTCGCACCCGCCCCCGAGCGGACCGACGGCGAGACGGACGTCTTCCTCGTGCCGCCGAACCCGGCCATGCACGACGAGCGGGCCGCCGACGAGGAACGGCACGCCCTGCGCGAGCGGGCCGCGGCCCGCGACGCCGAGATCCGCGCGGTGGCGGCCCGGCTCGCCGCCGACCGCACCCTCGCCGCCCGCCTCACGTCCTGGCGGGCCGGCTGCCCCGCCGGGCGCCTCGCCGAACTGGCCGCCGCGGCCGAGCACGCCCGGACGGCCGCCGACGCCGCCCGCGAGGCGCTGGCGGAGGCCCGTACCGCCCGCGCCGAGGCCGAGGAGACCGCCACCGAGACCGCCCGGGTCCGCGACGAGCGGCAGGAGACCGCCCAGCGCGCCCGCCGCGTCGCCGACGCCCTCGCCGGCCTCGCCCACCGGCTCCGCGAACGCGCCAACTGGCAGAGCCGGCTCCGCGAACTGGCCGAGGAGGCCGCCGAGGCCGAGGAACGCGCCGCCGTCTGCGTCGACCGGGCCCGCGCCGCCGACGAGGACCGCCGCGCCGCCCAGCGCGCCGCCGACGACGCCCGCCGCACCGCCCGCGCCCTGCGTGCCGAGCGCGCCGAGATCGCCGGCGCCCCCGACGACGTCACCGGCGGCACCGAGGCCCCCACCGCCTCCCTGCCCGCACTCCGCGAGGCCTACCGCGCCGCCTCCCAGCTGTACGAGAAGGTGGGCGTCGGCGCCGACCTGCGCGCCGAGCAGGCACGCGCCGAGAGCGACGAGTCCGCCGCCCGCGCCGAACTCGACCGCCTCACCAACAAGGTCCGCACCCGCGCCGCCCAGCTGCTGGAGGGCACCGACGGCGCCGACGGGCCCTCCCGCCAGGCCGCCGCCGCCCGCGCCGAAGCCCTCGTCCAGATGCTGGAGAGCCGCATCTCGGCCGCCAGCGAGCAGCTGGGCCGGCTGCGCGGCGAGGCCGAACGGCTGGCCCCCGCCGAGGGCGAGCACCACACCGAGCTGCCCGACGAGCTGGTGCCCGCCGACGCCGACCGGGCCAAGGAGCTGCTGCGCGGCGCCACCACCGAACTGGCCGCCCGCACCGACGCCCTGGAGCAGGCCCGCACCGCCCACGCCGACCTGCTGCGCGCCCACCGCGCCGCCGAGGACGCGGCCACCGGCTTCGACGACACCGCCGCCCTCCTGCGCGACCTGCTGCGCGACAACACCCCCGAGGAGGAGGCCGAGGAGGCCGAGCCGTTCTCCGGGACGCTGGAGGAGGCCCGGCAGGCCGCCGCCGAGGCCCGCCGCTCCCTGCGCGGCTGCGCCGCCGACCTGTCCGCCGCCGACGCCGCCGTGCGCGAGGCCGGCGACGTCCTCGTCCGGCACGCCAACTCCACCCGCTACGAGCTCGTCCGCACCCCGGCCCGGCAGCAGATCCGCGAACTGCCCGCCGCCGCACTGCCCGAGCACGCCGCCGCCTGGGCCGAGGCCTTCGCACCCCGGCTGCGCGTCCTCACCGACGAACTCGACCAGCTGGAGCGCAACCGCGACAGCATCGTCGACCGGCTGCGCGGCCTCGTCGAGTCCTCGCTGACCACCCTGCGCTCCGCCCAGCGCCTCTCCCGCCTGCCCGAGGGGCTGGGCGAGTGGTCCGGCCAGGAGTTCCTGCGCATCCGCTTCGAGGACCCCGACCAGAGCACCCTCACCGAGCGGCTCGGCGAGGTCATCGACGAGGCCACCCGCTCCGCCGTCAAGAAGAACTCCGACCTGCGCCGCGACGGCATGTCCCTGCTGCTGCGCGGCGTCCGCGCCGCCCTCCAGCCGCGCGGCGTGGCCGTGGAGATCCTCAAGCCCGACGCCGTGCTGCGCGCCGAGCGCGTCCCCGTCGGCCAGATGGGCGACGTCTTCTCCGGCGGCCAGCTGCTCACCGCCGCCATCGCGCTGTACTGCACCATGGCCGCGCTGCGCAGCAACGACCGCGGACGCGACAAGCAGCGCCACGCCGGCACGCTGTTCCTCGACAACCCCATCGGCCGCGCCAACGCCACCTACCTGCTGGAGCTCCAGCGCGCCGTGGCCGACGCGCTGGGCGTCCAGCTGCTCTACACCACCGGTCTCTTCGACACCACCGCGCTGGCCGAGTTCCCGCTGGTCATCCGGTTGCGCAACGACGCGGACCTGCGGGCGGGCCTGAAGTACATCAGCGTCGAGGAGCACCTGCGGCCCGGCCTGCCGCAGACCGACCCCGAGGCCACCGAGCAGGTGCACGGCGAGATCACCGCCACGCGCATGTTCCGCCGCCCCGCCGAGGAGCCCGCCGGCCGCCCCGCCGCCGTCTAGCGCGGGGCGTACGGGCCCGTCAGGGAAAGCCCGGCCGGCGCTGCCGCTGCCTGCGCAGCGGCCGTGCCGTGCTGCTCGGCACGGACACCACGCCGTGCCGCTGCAACCACACCTGACGGGCCACCCACACGTCCAGCACGGCCCACGTCGCCGCGACGGTGCCCGCCACCGCGACCAGCACCGCGGGGAACGCCAGCCACAGACCGGCGAGCGCGAAGAGTATCGCCACCGTCGTCTGCACCAGCGTGACCGCGGCAATGAGCACCGCACGCACCGCCGACGCCCGGACCGGGTCCGGCAACCTCGGCCTCCGCGCCGGTACCTCGACCCACAACGGCCTACGGGTGTCGTCCATGGCGGCTCACCTCCCCCAGTGGCTGCCCCGCCGGGGCACTCCCCAAAAGCGCCCGCAGCGAGGGCCTTCCCACCACGAGAGCGAACCACGCCGCCCGAAGGTTCCCGCCCCGCGCAGCATTTCCCCCCGTACGCCCCGAACACGCACCCCGCACACGTACTGGTCTTCGAGTCGCGTACCCCGCAGTAGTAGGCTCACGCCGCACCGCGGTCGGAAACTGCCTCCGGCCGCCACGGGGTTGCCGCACGAGTGGGGGAGGCCATGCGCCTGCGCGGAAGGACGATCCGCAGGAAGATCGTGGCGCTGCTGCTCGTGCCCCTGGTCTCCCTGACCGCGCTGTGGGTCTTCGCCACCGTCCTCACCGGCACCGAGGCCGCCCGCCTGCTGTCCGTCTCCGACGTCATGAGCAAGGTCGGCTACCCCGCCGGCGACATGGTCCGCACCCTCCAGAAGGAACGCCGGCAGGCCCTCATCCACCTCGCCGACCCCCGCCGCGCCGACACCCTCGCCGAGCTCCGCGCCGACCAGCGCGCCACCGACAAGGCCGTCGCCGCCTTCCGGGCCGGCATCGACAACGACGTCCGCGCCGACATGAGCGACGCGGCCGCCGCCCGCTTCCGCGCATTCGAGAAGGCCCTCGGCGGCATCGAGGCCCTGCGCCGCCGCACCGAGGACAACGACCTCACCCGCTACGCCGCCTACCAGGGCTACAACGGCCTCATCGAGCCGTACTACGCCTTCCTCGCCACCCTCGGCGCCCTCCAGGACGCCGACATGGACCGGCAGGGCCGCGCCATCGTCGGCCTGGCCCGCGCCCGCGAGGCCGTCGCCCGCGAGGACGCCCTGTTCGCCTCCGCCCTCGCCGCCGGCACCATCGCCCGCCGCGACCTGCGCACCGTCGCCGACCGTGTCGCCGAACGCGAGACCCTCTACGCCACCCACCTCGCCGACCTGCCCGCCGAGGACCGCAAGGCCTACCAGGACTACTGGGAGGGTCCGAACGCCCGTGCCCTGCGCGCCGCCGAGGACGCCGCCGTCCTGGCCGGTTCCCCCGGCGCCGTGCACGCCGTCGACCCCGCCCGCTGGGACCAGGTGGCCGGGCCCGTCCTCGACGACCTCGGCCGGATGAGCACCGAGGCCGTCGAACGGTTCGGCGACCGGGTACGGCCCGTCGCCCTCGGCGTCCTCACCAAGGCGGCCGTCGCCGGCGTCCTGGGCCTGGTCGCCCTCGTCGCCTCCCTGGTGGTCTCGTTCCGCATCGGCCGCGGCCTGGTGCGCGACCTGCGCACCCTCCGCAAGGAGGCGCACGAGATCTCGGGGGTGCGCCTGCCCGGCGTGATGCGCCGCCTGGCCGCCGGCGAGACCGTCGACGTCGACACCGAAGTGCCCCGCCGCACCCACGGCCCCGACGAGCTCGGCCAGGTCGCCCAGGCCCTCAACACCCTCCAGCGCGCCGCCGTCGAGGCCGCCGTCAAACAGGCCGACCTGCGGCGCGGCGTCTCCGACGTCTTCGTCAACCTCGCCCGCCGCAGCCAGGTGCTGCTGCACCGTCAGCTGACCCTGCTCGACGCCATGGAGCGCCGCACCGAGGACACCGGCGAGCTCGCCGACCTCTTCCGCCTCGACCACCTCACCACCCGCATGCGCCGGCACGCCGAGGGCCTCGTCATCCTCTCCGGCTCCGTCCCCGCCCGGCAGTGGCGCCGCCCCGTCCCGCTCATGGACGTCGTCCGCGCCGCCGTCGCCGAGGTCGAGGCGTACGAGCGCATCGACGTGCGCCGCCTGCCGCGCCTGGCCCTGGTCGGCCCGGCCGTCGCCGACGTCACCCACCTGCTCGCCGAACTCCTGGAGAACGCCACGGTGTTCTCCCCGCCGCACAGCACCGTGCAGGTCACCGGCGAGAACGGCTCCAACGGCTTCACCCTGGAGATCCACGACCGCGGCCTGGGCATGACCTCCGAGACGCTCCAGGAGGCGAACCTCAAGCTGACCGGGACACCCGAGTTCGAGCTGTCCGACACCGACCGCCTCGGCCTGTTCGTCGTCAGCCGCCTCGCCCGCCGCCAGGACGTGCGCGTCTCCCTCCAGCCCTCCGCGTACGGCGGCACCACCGCCGTCGTCCTCATCCCGTCCGCCCTGCTCACCGAGGCCCCGCCGCGCGCAGGGGAACGGGGCGGCGACGAGGACACCGGCAGCCGCCCCGCCGGTGTACCGGTGGTGCGGCCCCGCAAGCCGGTGCACCCGCCCGAGCAGCACCACAAGGCCGACGACGCGCCCGCCGTGGACCGCGCCGCACCCGCCCCGGGCAGCGGCGACGACCCGACGCCCACCGGCGGCCTGCCCCGGCGCGTACGCCAGGCCAGCCTGGTGCCGCAGCTCAAGGAGGCACCGCGCCCGCGCCCCGAACCCACCACCGCCCCGCCCACCGCCGACGAGGCCGCCGAACGCGAGGCGGAGACGGCCCGCGCCCGCATGCGGGCCCTCCAGCGCGGCTGGCGGCGCGGCCGCGAACAGGAGAACGCCCCAGACCCCGCCGGCCTGCCCGGCCCGCCCGGTTCCGACGGCCGGGACGGCACCACCGCACCAGGAACGACGACAGAGGGGGACGGTCGATGACCGCACCGAACGCCGCCACACGCAACTCCCCGTCCGGCACGGGAGAACTCAACTGGCTCCTCGACGACCTGGTCGAGCGCGTCGGCAGCATCCGCAAGGCCCTGATCCTCTCCGGCGACGGACTGGCCACCGGCACGTCCAAGGACCTCGGCCGCGAGGACGGCGAGCACCTGGCCGCCGTCGCCTCCGGCTTCCACAGCCTCGCCAAGGGCGTGGGCCGGCACTTCGCGGCCGGCGAGGTCCGCCAGACCGTCGTCGAGCTGGAGCAGGCGTTCCTGTTCGTCAGCGCCGCCGGCGACGGCAGCTGCCTGGCCGTCCTCGCCGACGCCGACGCCGACATCGGCATGGTCGCCTACGAGATGACGCTGCTCGTCAAGCGCGTCGGCGCCCACATGGCCACGGCCCCGCGGGCCGCCGACGAGTGACCGCCGGCATGACCGCACCCGAGGACGGAGCGGGCCGCTGGTACGACGACGCGGCCGGCCCGGTCGTACGGCCCTACGCCATGACCCGCGGCCGCACCGTCAGCACCGCCGAGGACCGCCTCGACCTCATCGCGCTGGTCGTCGCCGCGGAACCCCTCACCTCCCTCCCCGGCGGCGCCCACGGCCTCACCGACCGCAGCCTGTCCCCGGAACACCTGGACATCGCCGACCTGGCCCTGCGCTCCCCGCAGTCCGTCGCCGACCTGGCGACCGGCCTGGACCTGCCCGTCGGTGTCGTCCGCGTCCTCGTCGGCGACCTGCTGGCCGCCGGCTACGTCCACGTCAGCCGTCCCGTCCCGCCGGCGGAACTCCCCGACGAGGGCGTCCTGCGCGAGGTCATCGCCGGCCTGCGCGCCCTGTGACGGACGCCCCCGGCGGGACGGCGGCACCGCACACCCAGAGAGATCCCAGAGAGACCCCTGAGAGACCCCCGGAGAGAAGGCCCATGCACGCACCGGCCCCCGTGGCCCTCAAGATCCTGGTCGCCGGGGGCTTCGGCGCAGGCAAGACCACCTTCGTCGGCGCCGTCAGCGAGATCAAACCGCTGCGCACCGAGGAACTGCTCACCGAGGCGGGCCGCCCCGTCGACGACACCTCCGGCGTCGAGCACAAGCGCACCACCACCGTCGCCATGGACTTCGGCCGCATCACCCTCCGCCCGGAGCTGGTGCTGTACCTCTTCGGCACCCCCGGCCAGGACCGGTTCTGGTTCCTGTGGGACGAACTGGCCTCCGGCGCCCTCGGCGCCGTCGTCCTCGCCGACACCCGCCGGCTGCGCGACTGCTTCGCCGCCGTCGACTACTTCGAGCGCCGTGGCATCCCCTTCACCCTCGCCGTCAACTGCTTCGACGGCGCCGCCCGGTACCCCGAGGAGGCCGTCCGCGAGGCCCTCGACCTCGACCCCGGCGTCCCCGTCGTCCTGTGCGACGCCCGCGACCGCGAATCGGTGAAGGACGTGCTGGTCACCGTCGTGGAGAACGCACGGGGAAGTCGAAGTACGTCTGCGGGTACGGCTCGTCCCGCAGCGTGTAGTGCCACCACTCCTCCGGCAGGTTGGTGAACCCCGCCTGCTCCATCACCGACTTCAGCAGCAGCCGGTGCGCCCGCTGCCGGCCCGTCACCCGCGGGTCCAGCGTGTGCGCGAGCGTGTCGAAGCAGTCGAACCCCGTACCCATGTCGATCGAGTTGTCCGGGAACCGCTCACCCCGAGGCGCGAAGCACGGCACCAGCGGCTCGCCCGGCACGTACGGCCGCGTCGGCCACGCGGGCAGCCGCACCACCGTCAGGTCCAGGGTGCTGCCCCTGCTGTGCCCCGACTTCGCCGCGATGTACCCGTCCGCGAACAGCCGTGACTTGTCCACGCGCGGATAGAACTCGCCCTTCATCCGCACGTCGGCCAGGTCCTCCGCCCACGCCACGAAGTCGTCCACCGCCCGCTGCGGCCGGTAGCAGTCGTACACCTTCAGCCCGTACCCCCGGCGCAACAGCGCCAGCTGCGCCCGGTGCAGCGCCCGCGCCGCCGGACGGGTCAGCAGGCACACCGGCTCCTCGTAGCCCGTCACCCGGTGCCCGGTGAAGTTGTGCGGCGTGACGTACCGCATCTCCTGGAGGATCGTCGGGTCCACGTCCGACAGCGCCACGAAACCGCGGGGCACCCCCGCCGGTGGCGCGTCCGCGACGGCCGGCGGAACGGACACCACGGCCAGCAGCACGGTGAACGGCAGGACCAGGGAGCGCCACAGCGCGCGCAGTCTCGGCATGCCGCCTCCTTACCAGCCGCACGGCGCAGGGGGGAAGACGTGGGGAAGACGCGGGGCGGCTCAGCCCCGCAGCCGCACCCGGAACCCCACCTCGGCGGCCCCCTCCCGCTCCACGGCGACCACCCCGTCCCGCCACCGCGTCACGAACCGCACCGCGTCCGGCCGTTTCCAGCCGTCGCCCGCGTCCGGCACCAGCACCCCGCCGCCCGTCCGCCCCGGCGCCGGCGGCCACACCTCCAGCTCCACCGCCCCGTCCGCACCCGCCACCGGCACCACCGCACCCGCCCGCGCCAGCACCGGCACCCGCGACAACGGCGCGTCCAGCAGCACCTGCCCCGGCCCCTCGTGCGCCCGGCCCGTCGCCGTGTCGTACCACAGCCCCCGCGGCAACCGCACCGCCCGCCGGTCCGCGCCCGCCTCCAGCACAGGCGCCACCAGCAACGCGTCCCCCAGCAGGAACGCGTCCTCGCAGTCCCGCAGCGCCCGGTCCTCCGGCGACCGCCACCACACCGGGCGCACGTACGGCGCCCCCGTGCGCTGCGCCAGGTGCGCCAGCGTCACGAAGTACGGCAACAGCCGCGTCCGCTCCCGCAGCGCCGCCCCCGCGTGCTCCAGCACCTCCGGGCCGAACTCCCACGGCTCCCGCCGCCCCGCCGTGATCGCCGCGTGCGTCCGGAACAACGGCAGGTACGCGCCCAGCTGGAACCAGCGCAGGAACAGCTCCGGCGACGGGAACCCCGTGAAGCCGCCCACGTCCGGCCCCGAGTACGGCACCCCGCACAACCCCAGCCCCAGGACCAGCGCCAGCGACGCCCGCAGCCCCGGCCAGCCCGTCGCCACGTCTCCCGACCACGTGCCCCCGTACCGCTGCATCCCCGCCCACCCCGACCGCGAGAACAGGAACGGCCGTTCGTCCGGGCGCAGCTCCCGCAGCCCCTCGTAGCCGGCCCGCGCCATCGTCAGGCCGTACACGTTGTGCGCCTCCCGGTGGTCGCCGCCCCGGCCCTCCAGGGAGTGCCGCGCCGACCGCGGCAGCGTCGGGTCGCCGAACGCCGCGAACGACACCGGCTCGTTCATGTCGTGCCACACCCCGGAGAACCCCTGCACCAGCCGCTCCGCGTACAGCCCGCCCCACCAGCGGCGCACCTCCGGGTCGGTGAAGTCGGGGAACACGCACGGGCCGGGCCACACCTCGCCCCGCACCACCCGCCCCCGCACGTCCCGCACGAACGCGTCCGCCTCCACCCCGCCGTCGTACACCGCCATCCCCGGCTCCTCCTTCACCGCCGGGTCCACGATCGACACCAGCCGCACCCCCTGCCCCCGCAGGTCCGCCGCCAGCCCCGGCAGGTCCGGGAACCGCCGCCGGTCCACCGTGAACGACCGGTGCCCCCGGAAGTGGTCGATGTCCAGGTGCACCGCCGACAGCGGCAGCCCCCGCTCCCGGTACCCCGCCACCACCCGGCGCACCTCCCGTTCGCTGCCGAACCCCCAGCGCGCGTGCTGGTACCCCAGCGCCCACGCCGGCGGCACCGCGGCCCCGCCCGTCAGCCCCGCCCAGCCGTGCAGCACCCGCGCCGGCGACCCCACCAGCACCCACGAGCGCAGCGGACCGCCGTCCATCCGCACCTCGCACCGCCCCGGCCGGTCGTGCCCCGACCCGGCCCCCTCCTCGCCCTCCCACAACGCCACCCGCCCGTCCCACGTGGTGTCGTGGAACACCAGGTGCGTGCCCGCGTCCGCCACCGTCAGCAGCACCGGCATCGTGATGTACAGCGGATCGTCACCCGGCTCGAACGCACCCCCCGGATCGGTGTTCCACAGCCGGTACCAGCCGTCCCGCAGCCGCGGCCCCGCCGACCGGCCCCCCAGCCCGAAGAACCGGGCGTCCGCCGGCACCTGCGACCGCTGCACCCACCGCCCCCCGCGCCCGCCCGACCGCGCCGCCGGCTCCCACCAGCGCGGCGGCAGGTCCCGCCGCAACAACGCCCCGCCCGGCGTGCGCACCTCCACCATGCCGTGCCGCGACACCACCACCAGTGCCCGCTCGGCCACCACCCGCCAGCCCCCGTCGGTGTCCGGCTCCAGCACCGCCCGCTCGTCCGCCTCCGGCGCCGCGCCCGCCAGCGCGTACGACGGTTCCGGCCCGGCCCCGTCCCAGCCCAGGAACACCGCACCGCCCACCGTCACCCGCACCCGCAGCGACGAGCGCGCGAACCGCACCACCCCGCCGCCCGGCCCCGGCTCCGCCCCCTCCGCCGGCCCCGGCACCCGCGCCCGCTCCGTCCCCTGCCGCGGCAGGCCCACCGCATCCACCCGGTGCCTGCGCCACGCCGACCGCACCGTCCGCAGCCCCTGGGCGCTGCCCACCGCCCGCAACGAGGCCATCCACTTCGCCGACCGCACCACGTCACCCGCGTCCATGCCGCTCACCCTGCCACCGCTCCGCACCGGTACGGGCACAGTTCCTCCACCGTTCACCCCCGCAGGGCCCCGGCCGTCACCCGCCCGCCGCCCCACAGCACCGGCGATCTTCCCCCGCCACCCTGGTGCCGGAGTCGATCACATGGCATCGTCCTCACAGCCACGCCACGCGCACACCCCGCCCGTGCGCGTGGAGCCGCCCACGACGCGCACAGCCCGGGAGCAGCCACATGACCACCGCACCCCAGCCCACCGGCCGGCCCGAACCCCTGTGGACCCCCGGCGAGGACCGCGTCGCCCGCGCCGCCGTGACCCGCTTCCACGCCCGCGCCGCCACCGACCACGGCGCCCCCGCCCCCGTACCCGGCGACCCCGCCGCCTCCTACGCCGCCCTCCACCGCTGGTCCGTCGAGCAGCCCGAACACTTCTGGCAGGCCCTCACCGAATGGTGCGGCGTCCGCTTCGGCCACCCCTACGAGCGCGTCCTCGCCGACCGCACCATGCCCGGCGCCACCTGGTTCCCCGGCGCCACCCTCAACTACGCCGAACACGCCCTGCGGCACGCCGAGGACCCCGCCCACGCCACCGAACCCGCCCTGCTCCACACCGACGAGACCCTCGAGGTGCGCACCGTCACCTGGGCCGAGCTGCGCCGCGCCGTCGGCTCCCTCGCCGCCGAGCTCCGCCGCCTCGGCGTCCGCCCCGGCGACCGCGTCAGCGGCTACCTGCCCAACACCCCGCACGCCGTCGTGGCGCTCCTCGCCACCGCCGCCGTCGGCGCCGTCTGGACCTCCTGCGCCCCCGACTTCGGCGCCCGCAGCGTCCTCGACCGCTTCCAGCAGGTCGAACCCGTCGTCCTGATCACCGTCGACGGCTACCACTACGCCGGCAAGCGCCACGACCGCACCGACGTGGTCGCCGAGCTCCGCCGCGGCCTGCCCACCCTGCGCGCCGTCGTCCACGTCCCCCTCCTCGGCACCCCCACCCCCGACGGCGCCCTCGCCTGGGACGACGTCACCTCCGGCAGCGACGAACCCCTCTTCGAGCAGGTGCCCTTCGACCACCCCCTGTGGGTCCTCTACTCCTCCGGCACCACCGGCCTGCCCAAGGCCATCGTCCAGTCCCAGGGCGGCATCCTCGTCGAACACCTCAAGCAGCTCACCCTGCACTGCGACCTCGGCCCCGGCGACCGCTTCTTCTGGTACACCTCCACCGGCTGGATGATGTGGAACTTCCTCGTCTCCGGCCTCCTCGTCGGCACCACCGTCGTCCTCTACGACGGCAGCCCCGGCCACCCCGACACCGCCGCCCAGTGGCGCGCCGCCGAACGCACCGGCACCACCCTCTTCGGCACCTCCGCCGCCTACGTCATGGCCTGCCGCAAGGCCGGCCTTCACCCCGGCCGCGACCTCGACCTCTCCCGCGTCCGCTGCGTCGCCACCACCGGCTCCCCCCTGCCCCCCGACGGCTTCCGCTGGATCCACGACGAGGTCTCCGCCGACATGTGGATCGCCTCCGTCAGCGGCGGCACCGACGTCTGCAGCTGCTTCGCCGGCGCCGTCCCCACCCTCCCCGTGTACATCGGCGAACTCCAGGCCCCCTGCCTCGGCACCGACCTCCAGGCCTGGGACCCGCACGGCAAACCCCTCGTCGACGAGGTCGGCGAACTCGTCGTCGCCGCACCCCTGCCCTCCATGCCCGTCCGCTTCTGGAACGACCCCGACGGCACCCGCTACCGCGAGAGCTACTTCGAGACCTACCCCGGCGTCTGGCGGCACGGCGACTGGATCACCCTCACCTCGCGCGGCACCGTCGTCATCCACGGCCGCTCCGACTCCACCCTCAACCGCCAGGGCGTCCGCATGGGCTCCGCCGACATCTACGAAGCCGTCGAACGCCTCCCCGAGATCCGCGAATCCCTCGTCATCGGCGTCGAGGAACCCGACGGCGGCTACTGGATGCCCCTCTTCGTCCACCTCGCCCCCGGCGCCACCCTCGACGACACCCTGCGCGACAAGATCAAGCGCACCCTCCGCGAGCAGCTCTCCCCGCGCCACGTCCCCGACGAGGTCATCGCGGTCCCCGCCGTCCCGCACACCCTCACCGGCAAGCGCATCGAGGTCCCCGTCAAGCGGCTCCTCCAGGGCGTCCCGCTGGAGAAGGCGGTCAACCCCGGCTCGGTCGACGACATCGGGCTGCTGGCCTTCTACGAGCGCCTGGGCCGGGAGCGGGCGGCGGCACGCGGCTGACCGACCCTGCCCGACCTGCCTGCCTGCCCGCCCGCCTGACCTGCGGCGACGCGGCGGCCGGTCACCGTTGTCAGTGGTAGCGGTTACGGTCGGTGAGTGTCGATCACTCGCGCCGAGGGGGAAACCATGCCGCACACCCACCGCAAACGCAGCCCACGCAACACGGGGAAAAAGGCGAACGCGGGAAGGCGACCGACCGCGCGACGCACACTGCGCCACGAGACACCCAGCACCGTGGCCGTCCTGGCCGACGAGCGGGACTTCGCCGCCATGCGGCGCTACCGCTCCTTCGGCTTCGACGACCACGCCACCTACCTGCGGCAGGTCGACGGCCTGCTGCGGGCCCTGGCCGCCCAGGGCACCCACACCAACGTCACCCTCTTCGACCCCACCGACTACGAGGACTACTGCACCGGCCTCCGGCTCGACCCCGACACCCCGGCCAGCCGCACCCGCTACACCGCCGACGTCGCCTCCGCCGGAGCCCGCCTCGTCTACGACGGCCGGCCGCTCACCCGCCTGCTGCCCGACCTCGTCCACGAGGCCGAACAGCAGGCCACCTGGGAGTACGCCGCCGCCCTCCTCGCCCGCACCGGCGCGGACAACGGACGCACCGCCTTCTCCCACGCCTCGCGCCTGCTGCGCACCCTCGTCGAGGCGGCCGGCCCCGGCACACACCACTTCGTGTGCAGCGTCCCCCTCCCCGACACCACCCTCACGGCCGCGCTCCACACCACCCGCGACCACGACCGCCTGTCCCTCGGCGAGGCGTCCGCCCTCGTCTTCAGCACCGTCCTCGCCGCCGGCCTCGCCACCGGCGCCTCCGGCGGCATCGTCCTGCGCACCACCGGAACACCCGACACGGTGCGCGGCTGGTTGCTCCGCGACGGCCGCCTGCGCCCCCTGACGGCGAGCGAAGTCTTCGCCGCCTACTGCACCGACCCCCTCACCGGCGAACCCGTACCGCCCGAACCCGGAGTGGAGTACGAGGCGGGCCACCCCCTGGAATGACGCACGACGACCGCAGAACGCGCGAGGGGCGCCCCACCGGAAGGTGGGACGCCCCTCGACCGGAGCACCGCGACGCGGTCACTCGCCCGACAGCACCGCCTGCGCCGCCAGACGCGCCTCCTCGGCCGAGTCCGTCGCACGGGCCGCCGCGGCGGCCCGCTCGCACTGCGCCAGCGTGTGCTTGGCCAGCGCCGCCCGCACATACGGAATCGACGCCGCACCCATCGACAGGCTCGTCACGCCCAGACCCGTCAGCACACACGCCAGCAGCGGGTCCGACGCCGCCTCACCGCACACGCCACAGCTCTTGCCCTCGGCCTTCGCCGCCTCGGCCGACAGCGCGATCAGGTCCAGCAGCGCCGGCTGCCACGGGTCCTGCAGGCGCGAGACCGCACCCACCTGACGGTCCGCGGCGAAGGTGTACTGCGCCAGGTCGTTCGTGCCCAGCGACAGGAACTCGACCTCCTGGAGGATCGACCGCGCCCGCAGCGCGGCCGACGGAATCTCCACCATGGCACCGAACTTCGCCCGGAGCCCCGCCTCACGGCACGCGTCCGCGAACGCCTTGGCGTCCGTACGGTCCGCCACCATCGGCGCCATGACCTCCAGGTACACCGGCAGGCCCTCGGCCGCCTCGGCCAGCGCCGCCAGCTGCGTCCGCAGCACCTCCGGGTGGTCCAGCAGCGTCCGCAGCCCCCGCACGCCCAGCGCCGGGTTCGGCTCGTCCGCCGGCGTCAGGAAGTCCAGCGGCTTGTCCGCACCCGCGTCCAGCACCCGCACGACCACACGGCCCTCGGGGAAGGCCTCCAGCACCTTGCGGTACGCCTCGACCTGCTTCTCCTGCGACGGCGCCTTCTTGTCGTCGTCGAGGAAGAGGAACTCGGTACGGAACAGGCCCACGCCCTCCGCACCCGCCTCCACCGCGGCCGGCACGTCCGCCGGACCACCGATGTTGGCCAGCAGCGGCACCTTGTGCCCGTCCGACGTCGCACCCGGGCCCGACGACGCGGCCAGCGCCGCCTTCCGCTCCTCCGCGGCCCGCGTCAGCTCGGCCCGCTTCTCCTCGCTGGGGCCGACGAACACCTCACCGGTGCTGCCGTCCACGGCCACGACCGTGCCCTCCGCCAGCTCGCCCGCGCCCGGCAGCGCCACGACGGCCGGCACACCCAGGGCCCGCGCCAGGATGGCGCTGTGGCTGGTCGGCCCGCCCTCCTCGGTCACGAAACCGAGCACCAGCGCCGGGTCCAGCAGCGCCGTGTCGGCCGGCGCCAGGTCACGCGCGATGAGCACGTACGGCTCGTCGCTGTCCGGCACGCCCGGCATCGGCACGCCCAGCAGCCGCGCCACGATGCGGTTGCGCACGTCGTCCAGGTCGGCCACACGGCCGGCCATGTACTCGCCCGCGCCCGCGAGCAGCTCGCGGTAGTACGAGAACGCGTCGTACACCGCGCGCTCGGCGGTGCTGCCCACGGCCACGCGCCGTTCGACGTCGGCCAACAGCTCGGGGTCCTGCGCCATCATGGCCTGGGCCTCCAGCACGTGCTGGGCCTCGCCACCGGCGAGGTTGCCGCGTGCGACGAGGTCGGCGGCGACAGCCTCCGCGGCCTGGCGGGCGCGCCCCTGTTCGCGCGGCGCCTCGTCCGTCGGAATCTGCTTGGCCGGCGGCTCCAGAATCGCCGTGCCCATGTGCCGGACCTCGCCGATCGCCACACCGTGGCTCACGCCGACGCCTCGCAGCGTTGTCTCCATTTCACCTGTCTCCGGTTGCGTGCGACGGCGACGCCGTCGCGGGGGATGTCGTACGTGCCGTCGCCCGGCGCCGGTACCGCGGCTGCCGGACTGTCGCGACGGCGGGATTCACCGCAGGTGAAAGGTCACTGCCAGGAGAAGAGGACGTCGCCGGCCTTGACGTCGCCGTCCTCACGGACGTCGGCCAGCACGTCGGCCGTGGCCTCGAGGGCGACGACCGGGCAGACCGGGGACTTGCCGGCGGCCTCGACGGCGGCCGGGTTCCAGCGCACGACCTCCTGGCCGCGCTGGACGGTGTCGCCCTTGTTGACGAGGAGCTCGAAGCCCTCGCCATTGAGCTGGACCGTGTCGATGCCGAGGTGCGTCAGCACGCCGTGGCCCTCGCTGTCGACGACGACGAAGGCGTGCGGGTGGAGCGAGACGATGACGCCGTCGACGGGGGCGACGGCGGCGTGCGGCTCGCGCACGGGATCGACAGCCGTACCGGGGCCCACCATCGCGCCGGAGAAGACCGGGTCGGGCACTGCCGCCAGGCCGATGGCACGTCCGGCGATCGGGGACGTCACGGTGGTCATGGGAAGCCTCCCAGGGGTGGAGAATCATCACGCGCCGTCACTACCTGTCCTGGACGGCGCACTGGATCAGAAGCCTAAGTCATAGGAACTGACCGTTCCGCACAAGCGTGCGCGGGCGCGCGAGCCCGCGAGGAGCCCCGTCGCCGTGTGCGGTGCGTAATCGATTTGCCTCGCCCCGGAGGGGGATGTACTGTCGGGTCCCTGCCCACCGGCGGGACCCCCACTTCCTCTTCCGACGTTGTCGTGCGAACGACAGCGGGTGAGAGGGGCGGAAAAGTCCTGATAGAGTGGGAAACACCGAAGGGAAGCGCCCGGAGGAAAGCCCGAGAAACTCGGGTGAGTACAAAGGA
>NZ_BNBD01000002.1 GCF_014654785.1 Streptomyces mashuensis | reverse complement strand
TGCGGGCTCGGCGCTGCGGTGGATCGCGGACAACACCAACCCGGAGGGGATGACGGGCACCCTGAAGGAGGCCGTGCGCGGCGCGGACGTCTTCATCGGCGTCTCGGCCCCGAACGTCCTCGACGGCACGGATGTGGCGGCGATGGCGAAGGACGCGATCGTCTTCGCGCTGGCCAACCCCGACCCGGAGGTCGACCCGGCGGTGGCCCGGCAGACCGCCGCGGTGGTGGCCACCGGCCGCTCCGACTTCCCCAACCAGATCAACAACGTGCTGGTCTTCCCCGGTGTCTTCCGCGGCCTGCTCGACGCGCAGTCCCGCACCGTCAACACCCAGATGATGCTGGCCGCCGCCGGCGCCCTGGCCGACGTCGTCGCCGAGGACGAACTCAACGCCAACTACATCATCCCCAGCGTCTTCAACGACAAGGTCGCCGGCGCGGTCGCCGGGGCCGTCCGCGAGGCCGCCAGGGCGGCCGGTGCCGCTGTGACGGCCACCACGACGGCCTGACGCCCGGCGCGTCGAGTGGCGCGCCGCCGCCGAAGCCCCCATAAGGTGTCGGGCAGAAAAATTCGCCGCAGAAATGCGGCGGCATCCGAGGCTGTGGCGCTTTCCGTGTGACTCTCCAGGGTGCCGGATTGGCTTTCCCGCCACTGGTGGGGGCAGGATGCGTTACCGGGCGGGAGGGTCTGGCAACGGACCCGGGTCCGGGGACTGTCCGAGGGCCCTGGCAGCATCGGCTTCGATCTCACGCCTCATTGGCAAGAAGAACACGGGAGTACAACATGAACCGCAGTGAGCTGGTGGCCGCAGTGGCCGACCGTGCCGAGGTGACCCGCAAGGACGCCGACGCCGTTCTGGCCGCTTTCGCCGAGACCGTCGGCGAGATCGTCGCCAAGGGCGACGAGAAGGTCACCATCCCCGGCTTCCTGACCTTCGAGCGCACCCACCGTGCCGCTCGGACCGCGCGCAACCCGCAGACGGGCGAGCCGATCCAGATCGCTGCCGGTTACAGCGTGAAGGTCTCCGCCGGCTCGAAGCTGAAGGAAGCCGCCAAGGGCAAGTGAGCCGCGGACGCCTCGCGGCAGCGCGAGAGCGTCGTGCAGCGCCTTTGACGTGAGGGGCGGCCACCCGGACTCCGGGTGGCCGCCCTTTTCCGCTCCGGGCGCCTGTGGGCCGTCACGGCGGCTTTCAGGGGGCCTGCCGGCCCGTCTGAGGGCCCGGGAAGCACGGAAGCCCGTACGGATCGCTCGAAGATCCGTACGGGCTTCTGGTGGGCTCACGGGGCGTCAGGAGGACGCCGTGGCCGGGGCCTTGTGGGTGCCTTGCGGGCGCCGCGGCCCTGTGGGCGGCCGGGGGCTCAGGCGTCCTGCTCGCCGGGGAGCTCGACGTTGGCACCCAGGTCGCGCAGCTTCTGCATGAAGTTCTCGTAGCCGCGGTTGATGAGCTCGATGCCGTGCACCCGGGACGTGCCCTGGGCCGCCAGCGCCGCGATGAGGTACGAGAAGCCGCCGCGCAGGTCGGGGATGACCAGGTCGGCGCCCTGGAGCTTGGTGGGCCCGGAGACGACGGCGGAGTGCAGGAAGTTGCGCTGGCCGAAGCGGCAGTCGGAGCCGCCCAGGCACTCGCGGTACAGCTGGATGTGGGCGCCCATCTGGTTGAGCGCGGAGGTGAAGCCGAGGCGGGACTCGTAGACCGTCTCGTGGACGATCGACAGGCCGCTGGCCTGGGTCAGGGCGACGACCAGCGGCTGCTGCCAGTCGGTCTGGAAGCCGGGGTGGACGTCGGTCTCCAGGGCGATGGCCTTCAGGGAGCCGCCGGGGTGCCAGAAGCGGATGCCCTCGTCGTCGATCTCGAAGGCGCCGCCGACCTTGCGGTAGGTGTTGAGGAAGGTCATCATCTCGCGCTGGCTGGCGCCGCGCACGTAGATGTTGCCCTCGGTGGCCAGGGCCGCGGAGGCCCAGGACGCCGACTCCAGGCGGTCCGGCAGCGCGCGGTGGTTGTAGCCGCCGAGCTTGTCGACACCGGTGATGCGGATGGTGCGGTCGGTGTCCATGGCGATGATCGCGCCCATCTTCTGCAGCACGCAGATGAGGTCCTCGATCTCCGGCTCGACCGCCGCGTTGGACAGCTCGGTGACGCCCTCGGCCAGCACGGCCGTCAGCAGCACCTGCTCGGTGGCGCCCACCGAGGGGTACGGCAGGCGGATCTTCGTACCGCGCAGCCGCTGCGGGGCCTCCAGGTACTGGCCGCCCTCGCGCTTCTCGATGGTGGCGCCGAACTGGCGCAGCACCTCGAAGTGGAAGTCGATCGGCCGGCCGCCGATGTCGCAGCCGCCCAGGCCGGGTATGAAGGCGTGGCCGAGGCGGTGCAGCAGCGGGCCGCAGAAGAGGATCGGGATGCGCGAGGAGCCGGCGTGCGCGTCGATGTCCGCGACGTTGGCGCTCTCCACGTAGGTGGGGTCCAGGACCAGCTCGCCCGGCTCGTCGCCGGGGCGGACGGTCACGCCGTGCAGCTGGAGCAGGCCGCGCACGACACGCACGTCTCGGATGTCCGGGACGTTGCGCAGGCGGCTGGGCCCGTGCCCGAGCAGGGCGGCGACCATGGCCTTGGGCACGAGGTTCTTCGCACCGCGGACGCGGATCTCTCCCTCGAGCGGGGAGCCGCCGTGGACAAGCAGGACATCGTCAGGGCCGGTCATGGATCTCGCGTTCCTGGAGTTGGGCAAGGGGCAAGAAGAAAGGGTAATGCGACCGGAGGGGCCTCCTGCCGCCCCGAGGGCCCCTCGCGCACGTCATGGGTTTGTCACAACACGCTGTGCTTACGGAATGGTCGCTACCGGTTATCGGTGGCGGGGGCCAAGGGGGTCAGAGGGGATGGAGGGGGTAAAAGGGGCCGGGGGGATTCCGGGGCCGGCCCGGGCCTGCCCGCAGCCGACCGGGGCCCGCGGGTCCGGCCGGGAGCCCCGCAGGTCCGTGCGCGGGCCCTGCGCTCGTACGCCCCCGGCGGCGCTCGGCCGGGGCCCGGATTCCCCTCCCCGCGCCGCCCCGAAATGCGGGATCATGTGGCCATGACCGAGGTGTCCTCGCTCACAGGTCGGCTGCTCGTCGCCACCCCGGCGCTGGCGGACCCGAACTTCGACCGCGCGGTGGTCCTCCTGCTCGACCACGACGAGCAGGGCTCCCTCGGTGTGGTCCTCAACCGGCCGACCCCCATCGGCGTCGGCGACATCCTCGAGTCCTGGGCCGCGCTGGCCGGCGAGCCGGGCGTGGTCTTCCAGGGCGGCCCGGTCTCGCTCGACTCGGCGCTGGGCGTGGCGGTGGTGCCGGGGGAGCGGTACGCGCACGGCGCCGCGGGCGGCCCCCGGGGCGCCGACCCCATCGGCTGGCGCCGGGTGCACGGCGCGATCGGCCTGGTCGACCTGGAGGCGCCGCCCGAGCTCCTGGCCACGGCCCTGGGCTCGCTGCGGATCTTCGCCGGCTACTCCGGCTGGGGGCCGGGCCAGCTGGAGGAGGAGCTGGCCGGCGGCGCCTGGTACGTGGTCGAGTCCGAGCCCGGCGACGTGTCGTCGCCCGATCCGCAGCGGCTGTGGCGCGCCGTATTGCGACGTCAGCGCAACGAGCTGGCCATGGTCGCCACCTATCCGGACGACCCGAGCCTCAACTGACGCGGCCCCGTCCCAGTACCCTTGGGGACCATGAGCACTCTCGAGCCCGAGCGCGGGGCAGGTACCGGCACCCTCGTAGAGCCGACGCCGCAGGTGTCGCACGGCGACGGCGACCACGAGCGCTACGCCCACTACGTCCAGAAGGACAAGATCATGGAGAGCGCGCTCTCCGGCTCCCCGGTCGTCGCCCTGTGCGGCAAGGTGTGGGTGCCCGGGCGCGACCCCAAGAAGTACCCGGTCTGCCCGATGTGCAAGGAGATCTTCGACGGCATGGCGCCCGGCGGGGACGACAAGGGTGGCAAGGGCGGCAAGGGCGACAAGTAGCCCGGCCGGCCGTCGGCCACCGGTCCCCCGTCAGGGGACGTGCGGCTGCCTCCGGGCAGCCGCGGCGCGCCACCGCTCGAAGTAGCTCTGCCATCGCTTTACGGCTGCCAGGCTGTCCGGCTGCCCGGCCTTTCGGTCGTCCGGTGGTCCGGTAGTCCCTACGGCCCTCGGCCCCGCACCTCGCGGGACCGGGGGCCGTAGGCATTCCTACGGGTCCCGTACGGGGCGCTTGCCCTTACGGGTGCTGCCCTGCCCTTACGGGGGCGCCTTCCCTTACGGGGGGGCGCTTCCCTTACGGGGGGTGCTTCCCTTACGGGTCGGCCGGCCGACCCGTTCCCGTAGGGGCCGTCGCGGCGCCACGATGTCCCCATGGCCATGACGGACAGCGACCCGTACGCCCCCGCCCCCGCCTCCACCCCCCTCCTCGCCCTGATCCCCGCGCCGACCCGTCTCACCCGTACGCCGGACCGCGGGCCGTACGTTCTCGACGCCGGTACGGCCGTCGAGGCGCGGCCCGGTACCGAGCACGTCGCCCACTGGCTGCGCTCGACGGTGGGTGCGGCGACGGGCCTGCCGTTCCGCGACGCCGCCGGTGTGGCCGGTGCTGCCGGTGCTGCCGGCGCGCCCGGCCGCCTCCTCCTGGCCGTCGACGAGGACGTGACGCGCGGCCTCGGCCCCGAGGGCTACCGCCTCGTCGTCGACGGCACCGGCGTCCGGATCACCGGTGGCGGGCCCGCCGGTGTGTTCTGGGGCGCGCAGACCCTCCGCCAGCTGCTGGGCCCCGACGCCTTCCGCCGCGCCCCGGTCGGCGGGCAGCGCGCGTGGCCGGTGCCGGCGCTCGTCGTCGAGGACGCGCCCCGGTTCGCGTGGCGCGGCGTGCTGCTGGACGTCGCACGCCACTTCCTGCCCAAGGACGGCGTCCTGCGCTACGTCGACCTGCTCGCCGCCCACAAGCTCGGCGTGCTGCACCTGCACCTCACCGACGACCAGGGCTGGCGCGTGGAGATCCGCCGGTGGCCGGAGCTGACGGCCACCGGCGCCTGGCGCGCCCGCAGCCGGTACGGGCACGGCGCGTCGTCCCTGTGGGACGAGCGCCCGCACGGCGGCTTCTACACGCAGGACGACCTCCGCGAGATCGTCGCGTACGCCGCCGCCCGGCACGTCACCGTCGTCCCCGAGATCGACCTGCCGGGCCACTCGCAGGCCGCCGTCGCCGCGTACCCCTGGCTGGGCAACACCGACGTCGTCGACACCTCCGCCCTGGGCGTGTGGGACCGCTGGGGCATCAGCCCGAACGTGCTCGCCCCCACCGACGCCACCCTCGCCTTCTACGAGGACGTGCTCACCGAGGTGCTCGACATCTTCCCCTCGCCCTTCGTCCACCTCGGCGGCGACGAGTGCCCCAAGGAGCAGTGGCGCGCCTCGCCCACCGCCCGGGCGTTCATCGCCAAGGAGGGGCTCGGGGACGAGGACGGCCTGCAGCTGTGGTTCATGCGCCACTTCGACCGCTGGCTGGCCGCCCGCGGCCGGCGCCTCGTCGGCTGGGACGAGATCCTCCAGGGAGGGGAACGGCGGGGAGCGGGAACCGGCCTGTCCGAGGGGGCCGTCGTCTCGTCCTGGCGCGGCTACGGGGGCGGGGTGGCCGCCGCGCGGGCCGGGCACGACGTCGTCATGTGTCCCGAGCAGCACGTGTACCTCGACCACCGGCAGGCGCCGGGCGACGACGAGCCCGTGCCCATCGGCTGGGTCCGCACCCTTGAGGACGTCTACCGGTTCGAACCGGTGCCGCCCGCACTGGCGGGGCAGGACGCCGCCGCGCACGTCCTGGGCACGCAGGCAAACCTCTGGACGGAGGTAATGGAGAACCAGCAGCGCATCGACTACCAGGCGTTCCCGCGCCTCTCCGCCTTCGCCGAAGTGGCCTGGTCGCACCTGCCCGCGCCGGAGGCACGCGACTGGCACGGCTTCGAACGCCGTATGACGGCGCATTACGCGCGTCTCGACGCCCTGGGCGTCGACTACCGCCCGCCTGGCGGCCCGCAGCCGTGGCAGCGCCGCCCCGGCGTGCTCGGACGCCCGATCGAGGGTGCGCCCCCGATCGTGTGAGCCGCGCCCGAAGGCGCCGAACCGGTTGCGGGGCCCTGGCACGGTGGTCCTCCGCAAGAGCCGTAAGCCGCAGCAGGTTGCAGCAAGGCGCCTCAAGAGGCATCAAGAGACATCAAGGGGCATCAAGAGACGCCAAGGCGCATCAAGGCGCGTCAATGGGCGTCAAGGCGCACCAAGAGGCGTCAAGATGCAGCAAGGTGTGGCGAGGCTCGTCAAGTCGTGCCAATACGCCCACAGGGGGCGCAAGGTTCACTTCAACCTCAAGAGTCGCAGAGCTCGCAGAAGGGAACACCGGGCCCGGCCGTTCCCCCTCCCCGGGGACCCGTGGGCCGTTCGCCGACCCTCGCGACGGCGGAGCCGGAAGATGTGCCAGAGTTGCCAAGTCCGGGCCGACAGCACGTACCGTACGGCGGGAACGGCCGGGACCACCGGGGAAGGGGCAGCTGGGTTGACCACGCACGCACCGCAGGCGGCGCACACGGTGACGTTGCCGGGCTCGCTCGACGAAGCCGTGGCGGCGCTGTCCGCCATGCCCACGGCCGTGCCCGTCGCCGGCGGCACCGACCTGATGGCCGCCGTCAACGCGGGCCTCCTGCGCCCGGCGGGCCTCGTGGGCCTCGGCCGCATCAACGAGATCCGCGGCTGGCAGTACCAGGACGGCGCCGCCCTGCTGGGTGCCGGGCTCACCCACGCGCGCATGGGCCGCCCGGACTTCGCCGCGCTCATCCCCGCGCTCGCCGCCGCTGCCCGCGCCGCCGGACCACCGCAGATCCGCAACGCCGGCACCCTCGGCGGCAACATCGCCTCCGCCCAGCCCACAGGCGACGCCCTGCCCGTCCTCGCCGCGCTGGAGGCCTCCCTCGTCATCGCCGGGCCCGGCGGCACGCGCCGCGAGATCCCCATCGGCCGCCTGCTGGCCGGCCTGGACATGCTGCGCCCCGGCGAACTCATCGGCTACGTCCGCGTACCGCTGCTGCACGCCCCCCAGACCTTCCTCAAGGCCACCGCCCGCACCGGCCCCAGCCGCGCCGTCGCCTCCGTCGCCGTGGTCCTCGACCCGGCGCGGCGCAGCGTGCGCTGCGCCGTGGGCGCCGTGGCCCCGATGCCGCTGCGCCCCTTCGACGCCGAGCGCTGGGTCTCGTCCGTCGTCGACTGGGACGGCGAGCGCACGCTCCCGCCGGACGTGCTGGCCGCCTTCGGCGACTACGTGGCCGCCGCCTGCATCCCCGACCCGACGCCCGCACAGTCCGCCCTCGACGGCACCGAGCCGGGTACCCTGCCGCCTGCCGTGCTGCATCTCCGTCGTACGGTGGCGACTCTGGCCCGCCGAGCACTGGGGAGGGCACTCGCGTGAGTGACGAACAGCTGCGACACACCGCCCACGCGCCCGCCGAGGGCGGCTGGCAGCCCATTCCGCGCGGTGGTGAGCTGGACGCGGACGGCACGACGTTCGTCCAGCTGCCGCCCGAGCTGCTGGCGCACGGCGGCGGCACGCCCGCGTCCGGGGCGTGGGGCCCGCTGGCCGCCCCGGGTACGGGGTACGCGCCGCCGGCCGCCGAGCCGTGGCAGCACCAACAGCAACAGCAACAGCACGTGCAACCGGAGCAGTCGGTGCCCGTGCCGCAGCCGGTGCAGGAGCCGGTGCCGGCGGCGGCCCAGGCGTCGACGGCGGCGTACGCGTCGCACTCCCCCCACCCCGCGCACTCCTCGCACCCTTCGCACGCGTCGTACGAGCACGGTGGTGCCCAGGGCGACGACTGGCCCATGAGCTTCGAGGCGGGCGGCCAGGGCGACGGCGGTGCGATGGCGCACGCGACTGTTTCCGGCCACACCGGCCCGACGGGCCAGTGGTCGGTTCCGGCCGCGGGCGACGACTCGGTGGAGGAGTCGGGCGAGTACGCGGTGCGGGGCGCCGTGAACCCGCAGCACGCCCCTGCCGGGAGCTACGCGCCGGAGCCGGCCGAGGCGTCGGGCGTCACCGGTGCGGGCGACGGTGTCCCTGGTGGCCCGGGTGACGGGCCGGGCGCCGAGTGGACGACGCCCGCCGACGCCGGGACGGCCGGGACGGCCGGCGAGGCCGCGCCCGAGCCCGGGCCGGCCGTGGAAGCGGCGCCTCCGGCTCCCGCAGTCGCGTCGGTGCCGGAACCGCGCTCGGAGCAGCCGCCGGCCCAGCCGGCTCCGGCACCCGAACCGGAGACCGGGCCGGAGACGGGGCTGGAGCAGGAAGCGTCCCCGGCCGCACAGGAGCACGCGGAGCACCCGGAGCAACTGGAGCACCCGGAGTACCAGGCACAACAGCAGCACCCGGCGCAGCAGGAGCACGAGCTTCCCCTCCCGCCCCACCCCACGCAGAACGAACACCCCTGCGCGTCCTACGTCCTGCGCGTCAACGGCACGGACCGCCCCGTCACCGGCGCCTGGATCGGCGAGTCGCTGCTGTACGTGCTGCGCGAGCGCCTGGGCCTGGCCGGTGCCAAGGACGGCTGCTCGCAGGGCGAGTGCGGGGCCTGTTCGGTGCAGGTCGACGGCCGTCTGGTCGCGTCGTGCCTGGTGCCGGCCGCCACGACCGCCGGGTCGGAGATCCGTACGGTCGAGGGCCTGGCCGTCGACGGGCAGCCGTCCGACGTGCAGCGCGCGCTGGCGCAGTGCGGCGCGGTGCAGTGCGGCTACTGCGTACCGGGCATGGCCATGACCGTGCACGACCTGCTGGAGGGCAACCACGCGCCCACCGAGCGGGAGACCCGGCAGGCGCTCTGCGGCAACCTCTGCCGCTGCTCCGGCTACCGCGGTGTCCTCGACGCCGTCCGCCAGGTCGTGGACGAGCGCGCGGCCATTGCCGCCGCGGAAGCGGCCGCGCAGGAGGAGGCCGAGGGCGCGCAGGGCCACGGCCACCCCGAGCCGGAGGCCGCGCTCATCCCGCACCAGGCGGCCCCCTACGGGGACGCGCCCTACGGCGACGCCCCCTACGGGCAGGGCCCGGACGCGTACCCGTACGGCAACGACCCGTACGGGCAGGGCCTCC
Source organism: Streptomyces mashuensis (assembly GCF_014654785.1). Lineage (GTDB taxonomy): Bacteria > Actinomycetota > Actinomycetes > Streptomycetales > Streptomycetaceae > Streptomyces > Streptomyces mashuensis. Next base: position 863,694 of record NZ_BNBD01000002.1, on the reverse strand, counting down.
AGGGCCCGCACGGTCCCCAGGATCCCTACGGGCTCGAGCACGGCCATGAGCACGGCCACGGGCACGGCCCGTACGGGGACGGCGGCAGCGGCGACAGCGGCATCGGAAGGGCAGGGGCATGACGGAGATGGGCGGGATGGCCGGATCGGCCGCGACGGGAGGCGGCACGGGACCGGGCGACGTGACCGGCGCCCTCGCCGCCGCGGCGCCCGTCGTGTCGGCCGCCGCCACGGCCCGGCCGCACGGCCTCGGCGTGTCCGTACCGGCCGCCGACGCGGACGCCAAGACCCAGGGCACCTTCCCCTACGCCGCCGACCTGTGGGCCGAGGGCCTGCTGTGGGCCGCCGTCCTGCGGGCCCCGCACCCGCGCGCCCGCATCCTCGCGGTCGACACCTCGGCCGCCGCCGCGATGCCCGGCGTGCACGCCGTCGTCACGCACGCCGACGTCCCCGGCGCCGGCACGCACGGCCGTACCGTCGCCGACCGGCCCGTCTTCGCCTCCGACACCGTCCGCCACCACGGCGAGCCGATCGCCGCCGTCGCCGCCGACCACCCCGACACCGCGCGGCTCGCCGCGGCCGCCGTGGCCGTCGAGTACGAGGTGCTGGACCCGGTCACCGACCCCGAGGCGGCGTTCTCCGCCGAGCCGCTGCACCCCGACGGCAACCTCGTCCGTCACATCCCGCTGCGCTTCGGCGACCCCGAGGCGCAGGGCGAAGTCGTCGTCGAGGGCCTCTACCGCATCGGCCGGCAGGACCCCGCGCCCATCGGCGCCGAGGCCGCCCTCGCCGTGCCGCGCCCCGACGGCGGCGTCGAGATCTACACCGCCTCCACCGACCCGCACACCGACCGCGACCTGGTCGCCGCCTGCCTGGGACTGCCCCAGGAACGCGTGAAGGTCGTCGTCACGGGCGTGCCCGGCGCCATGGGCGACCGCGAGGACCCCGCCCTCCAGATCGCGCTGGGCCTGCTCGCGCTGCGCACCGGCCACCCCGTGAAGCTCGCCGCCACCCGCGAGGAGTCCTTCCTCGCCCACGGCCACCGCCACCCGACGCTGCTCCGCTACCGCCACCACGCCGACGCCGAGGGCAAGCTGGTCAAGGTCGAGGCGCAGATCCTGCTCGACGCGGGCGCCTACGCCGACTCGTCCGCCGAGGCGCTCGCTGCCGCGGTCGCGTTCGCCTGCGGCCCGTACGTCGTCCCCAACGCCTTCGTCGAGGGCTGGGCCGTCCGCACCAACAACCCCCCGTCGGGCCATGTGCGCGGCGAGGGCGCGATGCAGGTGTGCGCGGCGTACGAGGGCCAGATGGACAAGCTCGCGGCCAAGCTGGGCCTCGACCCGGCCGAGCTGCGCATGCGCAACGTCATGGCCACCGGCGACCTGCTGCCCACCGGCCAGACCGTCACATGCCCGGCGCCGGTCGCCGAACTCCTGCGTGCCGTCCGCGACTACCCGCTGCCCGAGCCGGCCGCGCCGGAGGACGACTGGGCGCTGCCCGGCGGCCCCGACGGCGCCGGCGAACCGGGCGCCGTGCGGCGCGGCGTCGGCTACGGCGTCGGCATGGTGCACATGCTGGGCGCGGAGGGCGCCGACGAGGTGTCGACGGCCACGGTCAAGGTCAGCGGCCAGGTCGCCACGGTGATCTGCGCGGCGGTGGAGACGGGCCAGGGCTTCACGACGCTGGCGCGGCAGATCGTGCAGGAGGTCCTGGGCGTCGAGGAGGTGCACGTCGCCCCCGTCGACACGGACCAGCCGCCGTCGGGCCCGGCGGCGCACGGCCGCCACACCTGGGTCTCGGGCGGCGCGGTGGAGCGTGCCGCGCGCATGGTCCGTACGCAGCTGCTCCAGCCGCTGGCCCACCAGTTCGGCATGTCGACGGAGCTTCTCTCCATCGCCGACGGCAAGATCACGTCGTACGACGGCGTACTCAGCACGACGGTCGCCGAGGCCCTGGAGGGCAAGGAACTCTGGGCCACAGCCCAGTGCCGCCCGCACCCCACGGAACCCCTCGACGAGTCGGGCCAGGGCGACGCGTTCGTCGGCATGTCCTTCTGCGCGGTGCGCGCGGTGGTCGACGTGGACGTGGAGCTGGGCTCGGTGCGGGTGGTGGAGATGGCCGTCGCCCAGGACGTCGGCCGCGTCCTCAACCCGGCCCAGGCCCGCACCCGCATCGAGGCCGGCATCACCCAGGGCATCGGCGCCGCCCTCACGGAGAACCTCCGCACCCACGCCGGCCACATCCGCCGCCCCGACCTCACGGCCTACGCCCTCCCGACGGCCCTGGACACCCCCGACATCCACATCGTCAAACTGGTCGAGGAACGCGACGTCGTGGCCCCCTTCGGCGCCAAGGCCCTCAGCGCGGCCCCCGTCGTCACGTCCCCGGCAGCAGTGGCCTCAGCAGTCCGCGCCGCCACGGGCCGCCCGGTGAACCGCCTCCCGATCAGGCCCCAGACGGCGGCGATGGCGGTGCAGGGGAGCTGAGGGCCCGTCACCCGCCCGGTAAGTAAGCTGTAGCCGCCTAGCAGTTACGCACGTGACACGGGGGGCGAGGCGGGCAGGATGGACGTACGGGCGGAACTCGAATCGCTGAAGACGTTCCGGGGGCAGCTGGACCGTATCCTCACGGGCCTGCACGAGTCGGCGGGCGCTCCCCGCCGCATCGAGGACCACACCTTGGGCGGTCTTCCGTTCGGCCAGGACTTCGGTGAGGCGCACGCGCTGTACAACGTCTACTCGAGGGTCCATGAGGAGCTGAAGACGCTCTCGACGCTGCTGGGCGACCAGATCGAGGCGTTCCAGACGGCTGTTCTCGCTGCTCAGGTGGGCTACGCCAACGTGGACGACGACCTGCGCCGGCGCATGCGGGAGATCCAGGAGCGGACGCGGAAGCTGTACGACCCCCGCCTCGACCCGAACGGGAAGGCGGCGCAGCAGGAGAAGCACCCTGCCGAGACGAAGCGGGGCGCCGGCGAGGGGAGCATGCGATGGCGGACGGCTCGCAGGGCATCCCGTACAACTCGTACAACCCGTACGGCCTGTCGAAGCAGCCCCTTGTACAGCCCCAGGGAATCCCCTCCCTCCACCCGGACGTCCCGGCGCCCCTCCGCCAGTACATCGCTCCTTCCTACGAGCACTACGACCCGGTGGGGGAGCCGCGCCCGGCGGCGGGGCCGCTGAACACGAACCTGCCGAAGGACGGCAGGAGCACCTGGACGAACTTCGACCGGATGCCCCTGCTCCAGCTCCGGGCACTGCTCAAGAACGCCGATGCGAAAAAGGCCTCGGGCGTGGCCCACGGCCTCCAGGAGGCCTCCGAGGCCATCAGCAAGGTCGGCGACGCGATCAAGCAGCACATGGAACGCGTCGACTGGGACAGCGAGGGCGCCACGGCATTCCGCGAGTGGGGCGCGGACATGGCCAACGCGACGCTGCGCCTGGCCGCGTTGGCGCAGCAGGCGAGCCACTGGATCGACCACGCCGCCACCACACTGGCGGAGGCGAAACTCCCGCCGTACGCGGAGGACGACGTCAAGACACTGGCGGCCTACCACGCAAAGCACGGCACAGCCGGCACCCCCGTCCCGCAGCCCCTCTTCCCGACCGACCCCCGGACCGCCCAGCTCCTCAAGAACTACCCGGCCCTGCAACCGTCCGACGGCCCGACCCAGCAGGACGCCTACGCAGCACAGGAACGCCTGGAGAAGGCCCGCCGCGACACGGCCCAGGCGCTGCGCAAGGTGGCGGGGGCGTACGTGTGGTCGGCACACAACATCGTGGGGGCGAAACGGCCCACGTTCCGGCCGTTGCCGGACAGCTCGTCGAAGGACGGCTACGCGTACGTTCCGGGTTCGGGGTCGGGGTCGGGAGCAGGGTCGGGCTCGGGGGCGGCGGCCGGTGCTGGCGGTGCTGGCGGGGCTGGCGGGGCGGGGTCCTGGGCGCAGGGCGGCTACTCCGTGCCACAGGCCCCCCGCCCCTCGCACGACCGGGTGGACGCCGACGGGGTGAAGACGCCGCCGGTTCCCCCGCTACCGCCGGTCCCGTCGCACGACAGCCGACCGGAGACGCCGCACCGGCCGCCCACCGACAACTGGCCCCATGACGTCCCGCACCGGCCGGGCCCGGTGATCCCGAACGTGCCGCGCGTCCCCCCGGCGCCTCCCAGCCCTCCGCGTACGCCGGTGGGCCGTCCCGGGGACGTGCCGCACCGCATACCGTCCGGAGGCCCGGCGGACGAGTAGTGGTTCCCCCTACGGGGCCGGCGGGGCGGGGTCCGGTGACGCCCCCGGGCCTGCCCGGCCGCGGGGGCACGAGGGTGCCGGACGCGGGCGTCATCGGTGGCCGGCAGGCGGGGTCGGCACCGGGCCGGCCGTCGTCGCCGCCGTCACCGTGGGGAGCGGTGTTCGGCGCGGAGCCCTCGCCGCGCGGGACCGGGCAGACGGGCACGGGTTCGGGCACGGGCTTCGGCGCCATGCCCGGCATGGCTGCGGGCGCAGCCGGTGGACGGGCCGGCGGCGCCGCGGGAGGGGGCCGCCGTCTCACGTCCGAACCCGGCGGTGTGGTGGGCGGACGCCCTGGTCAGCGGCCTGCCTCCGAGGGTGGCGCCTTCACGCCAGGCGGAACGGGACTGGTCCGCGGTGCGGCAGAACCGAAGGGAGGCCGTACCGGTCGGCGTCGAGCCAGGGAGGACGAGGAGACCTGGTCGCCGAACCAACGCCGCACCGTCCCGCCCGTCATCGAGTAACCGCCGAGGAAGTTGAAGCTATGCAGCGCAGCGCAGCGTTCGCCCGAATCACCCGGCGATCCGTGGCACTGGGTCTGGCCGCGTTCTGCGTGCTCGGGATCTCCGCGGCTCCCGCCCACGCCGAGACGGTCCGGAAGCGGCAGTGGCACCTGGATGCCATGGGTGCCGAGGAGATCTGGGCCATGAGCACGGGAGCGGGCATCACGGTCGCTGTGGTGGACACCGGGGTGGATGCCCAGCTCCCTGATCTGGCCGGACAGGTGGTTCCCGGCAAGGACTACGGCGACCCGGACGGCGGGGTCCAGTCGGACCCCGACGGCCACGGAACGCGGATGGCCGTGCTCATCGCGGGCACCGGCAAGAGCGACGGTGGCACCGGGGGGTACGGCTTGGCTCCCGGAGCCAGGATCAGGCCCTTCCACGTGGTGCAGGGCGGGGAGGCGATCAGCCGGCGGAACGGGAACGCCGTGGTCAGCCGTGCCATCCGGGACGCTGCCGACTCCGACGCGAAAATCATCAACCTCTCGGTCGGAGGCATGAGCCGTATTCGCCAGGAGGCGGAAGCGGTCGAGTACGCGCTCAGCAAGGGCAAGTTGCTGTTCGCCGCCACGGGGAACGACGGGATGGACGACGCCGTCGACTACCCGGCCGCGTACCCCGGCGTCGTCGCCGTGGGCGCGGTGGACGAGTCGGGCAAGGTGACGAAGGAGTCCAACCAAGGACCTGAAGTCGCCCTGGGGGCCCCGGGGGACAACATGGTGATGACCTGCAAGGGCGGCACCGGCGTCTGCCGCAGCCACGGCACCAGCGACGCAACCGCCATCGCCTCCGCCTCCGCCGCCCTCGTCTGGTCCGCCCACCCCGACTGGACCGCGAACCAGGTCCTCCGCGTCCTCATCAACACCGCCGGCGCAGCCAAGAGCGGCGACAAGCGCACGACGGCGATCGGCTACGGCATCGTCCGCCCGTACCGCGCCCTGCAAAACCCCGGCGACCCGGGCCCGCCGGACGTCAGCCCCCTACCGGAACGGGCCCCGAAGCCGACCCCCTCGCCAACGGTCGCCCCGGCAAAGACCGCCACTACGGCAGCCTCGAAGGAGCAGCAACACTCACTCCTCAGCACCCGCAACGTCCTGACGGCGGCAGCCGTGGCGGCATTCGCCGCCGGCGCCACGGCCGCCGTGCTGGTGACCCGCCGTCGCAGCCAGCGAGCACGGAAGCCGTGACGGGACGCTTCATGAGCATCGGCCTCCTACGGCCGGGGGCAGGTCCACGAACGAGTGGACCTGCAAGCGGGGTCCGATGTGCGGAACGGGTGGGACGTGGAGTGGCGTGCTGTTCAGGCGCTGAGCACGAAGCTGAGTACCTGGGTATCTGAGTATCCGCACTCAGGCGATGTGTCACGTGCTGTCAGTAAGGTGTAGCGACCAGACAGTACGGGCGCGACGCAGGGGGCGGGGCGGACAGGGTGGACCTGAAGGCGGAGCTGGAGCAGCTGCAGACGTTCCGGGGCGAGGTGGAACGCATCCTCTCAGGGCTGAAGGAATCCAGCGGGGCCCCCGGCCGCATGGACGACCACAAGCTGGGCGGTGCCGTCTTCGGCAGCAATTTCGACGAGGTCCAGGCGTTCTACACCGTCTACAACGAGGTCCACGGCCAGCTGAAGACCCTTTCCCAGCTCATGCAGGACCAGATCGAGGCCCTGCAGACAGCCGTCCTGGCGGCGGAGGTCGGCTACGCCAACGTGGACGAGGACCTGCGTAAACGTCTGCTCGAAATCGAGAAGCGCACCCGCGAGCACTACAACCCGAAGCTCGACCCGAACAAGAAGGCGGCGGAGCACGCCCAGCAGGAGGCGCGCGAGGCGGAGAAGGCGAAGAAGGCCGCTAAGGACGGGAAGAAGGGCTCGAACCCCGACAATCACGAGGCGGACCTCGGATGACGACGCGCCCGAACGACCCACGCTTTCTGTACTCACCTGACCTGGCCTTCGCCAGGGGCCCTCTGGACCCGGCACCTGGGACGTCTCCCGACAAGCCCCTCGTAGCACCGATGGCGACGCCCGGCCCGGTCATCGTCCGCCCCGGAATAGGGCTCGCTGCGTGGACGAATTTCGACAACATGTCGCTCGACCAGCTGCGCGGGATGGTGGAGCACGCGGACACCGAGAAGGCCCAGCACCTGGTGAAGGGCTTGAAGGACGCGGCAGAAGCCATCAAGAAGGTCGGCAACGGACTGAAGACCCATGCCGACAAGGTGGACTGGCGCGGTGACGGCGGCACCGCGTTCCGTGAATGGTGCGCCGACATGGCGAACGCGACTCTTCGGCTCTCGGAGCTGACGTCTACCGCAGGAAACTGGGTCGACCACGCTACGACGACCCTGGCGTCGGTGAAATCCGCGCTGCCACCGGTATCGGCGGACGACCGCAAGACCCTGGAGACCTACCGCGCGCAGCACAACATGAAGACGGGCAGGGTGCCTCTGCCGCTCTACGAGCAGGATCTCCGCTTCACGCCCGTCAATCCTTCGGCTTCCGCCGTCCCGACCCAACTGCAGGCGTTCCAGGCCCAGCAACGGTTGCTCGAGGCGCAACGCCAGACGGCACAGCAGCTGAAGAAGCTGGCGGGCGCGTACGTGTGGTCGGCGCGCCAGATCGAGTCGGCGCAGCGGCCTACGTTTCGGCCAATGCCACCTGTTGCGGGCATTGATGCGAGGAGGGAATTCGTCCCAGGGGCGGGCGGCAGTGCTGGTGGAGCAAGCGCCCAGCCCCAGGGCAGTGGTGGTTTCGGAGGCTCCGGTGTCGCGCCGGGGACGATGGGCAGTGGTGGCTATTTCGTGCCCGGCCGTGTGGGGCAAGGAACACACAGCACGGGCCCCTCGCACGACCGAGTGGACGTCGATGGTGTGAAGATGCCCCCGACTGTGCCGACTCCGTCGCATGACAGTCGGCCGGGACTGCCTCACCGTCCGCCCACCGACAGCGGTACCCATGATGTACCTCACCGCCCAGGGCCGGTGGTGCCGAATGTTCCGCACCTCCCCCCTATGCCTTCGAGTGATCCGCGTACGCCGATGGGCCGTCTTGGGGATGTTCCGCGCCGAGTACCGACCGGGCCGGAAGGGCGGGTAGTGGTTCCGCCCCCGGGCCCGACGGGGCGCGGGCCGGGAGCCACGCCTGGGCTTCCCGGGCGTGGAGGCAGCGGAGCAACCGGAGTACCCAGGGTGCCGAATACAGGCGTGATCGGGGGTAGGGCAACGGGGCCCATGCCGGGTCGGGCCTCCTCACAGCAGTCCCCGAGGGGAGCTGCGTTCGGCGCGGAACCCTCCCCGCGTGGAACCGGACAGCCGGGCATGGGCTTCGGCCCAGTGCCTGGCATGGCAGCAGGCGGAGCCGCCGGACGCTCCGGTGGCGCTGCTGGAGGGAGCCGTCGTCTGACGTCCGAGCCCGGAGGCGTGGTGGGGGGCCGCCCTGGTCGACGTGCGGCTTCGGAGGGTGGCGCCTTCACGCCAGGTGGAACAGGCCTGGTACGGGGCGCTTCCGAGCCGAATACAGGCCGCGTCGGCCAGCGGCGAGGCGGAAGTCGTCCTGGCTATGCCAAGGAGGACGAGGAGACCTGGTCGCAGAGCCGGCGCCGCACTATCCCGCCTGTCATCGAGTAACCGCCGAGAAAGTTGGAGTTATGCGTCGCAGCGCAGTGTTCGTCCACGGTACCCGGCGATCCGTGGCATTGGGCCTGGCCGCGCTCTGTGTCCTCGGAACCTCAGCGGCTCCGGCCCAGGCCGAAACGGTCCGGGAACGGCAGTGGTACCTGGACGCCATGCATGCCGAGGGCGTATGGGCCAAGAGCACAGGGGCGGGCGTCACGGTCGCTGTGGTGGACACCGGAGTGGACGCCGAGATGCCTGATCTGGTCGGACAAGTAGTGCCCGGCAAGGATTATGCGGATGCCGACGGAGGGGGGCTGACAGACGCCGATGGCCACGGCACGCACATGGCCCTGATTATTGCCGGCACGGGAAAAAGCTACGGAGGCACGGGCACGTTCGGTCTTGCGCCGGGCGTGAAAATCAAGCCCTTCCACGTCACGACAGGCGAGGCTCCCATCACGAGTCAGGGTGGAAGAGCGTCCCTGAGCCAGGCCATCAGGGACGCTGCCGATTCCGAGGCCGAGATCATCAACATCTCTTTGGGCGGCATGAGTCAGACCTGGCAGGACGCAGAAGCTGTCGAGTATGCGCTCCGCAGGGGGAAGCTGATCTTTGCGGGTGCCGGTAACGACAGCTCCGATCACCTCGTTGCCTACCCGGCTGCTTACCCAGGGGTTGTTGCTGTGGGAGCGGTGGGCAAGACGGGGAGGGCACTCGATGATTCGAATCGAGGACCCCAACTCGCCTTGGCGGCTCCCGGAGACGAGATAGTGACAACGTGCAGGGGCGGGACCGGCGTCTGCCGTACCAGTGGCACCAGTGACGCAACCGCCATCGCCTCCGCCTCCGCCGCCCTCGTCTGGTCCGCCCACCCTGACTGGACCGCGAACCAGGTCCTCCGCGTCCTCATCAACACCGCGGGTCATCCCAAGAGCGGCATCAAGCGCAGCGACTCGATCGGCTTCGGCATCGTCCGCCCCTCCCATGCCCTGGCCAACCCGGGCGACCCCGGCCCGCCTGACGCGAGCCCCCTGCCGGAGCTGGCACCCAAGCCCAAGCCCTCGCAGACGGAGATCCCCGCCCAGGCGGCGACTGCGGCCAACACCAAGGAGCAGAACTCGCTCCTCAGCACACGCAACATCCTGGCGGCAGCGGTCGTCGCCGCAGTGATCACTGGCATCTCAGCTGCCGCGCTCCTTAGGCGCCGTCGCAAGACGCGCTTTCAGTAATCGCCCTACTTCCTTCATTATGAGGTCTGTTGATGACTGATGCCCACATACGACCCCTTCCGGCCGACTCACGGATGACCCTGGCATCCGCAGGGCCGGCCGAGGGTGGCGCCTCTGGTACTCACAAGGCCAGTGTCCAGCCTTGGACGACAGCCTCCGGCATAGCGGAAGAGCTGTCACACGGAATGGACGCCGCGCTCGGCGACCTCAGCCACGGGCACGAGGACTTCGGCAAGGGAACCAAGGGCCTGGCCAGCGCTGCGGCGCTGAAAGGCATCATGGATGGCTGGGAGTCGCGTCTCAAGGCTGTCCGTAACGAGTGCAAGGAACTCGGCGCTACCTTGCAGAAGGCTGGCATCAGCTTCTCGGGAAACGACGCGCGTGTTAAAAAGTCGTTCGAGGGGATGCGGTCGAAGATCGATCATTACTCCCAACCGGCCTCCCGCACGGCGAAGCGGGCAGACTAACAGTCGTGAAGATGGAAGATCTCGTCGGCCTCGACATCGCCAAACTCACCGACGCAGGCAAGGCGTGGAGTGCGGTGAGCAATTATGCCGGCGGTGCGCGGGACTTCGTCGACCAAGGGGTGCGGGGAAGGTTGGCCGCCACTCAGCAGGGGGAAGGGGCCAAAGCCGCGCTCGAAAAACTCGGCCTGCTCAGTGACAACTACCAGTACATTCACGTTGAGTGTGGAATGATCCGCACACTGCTTCAAGGGTTGGCTGAGGAATTGGCCGTTCCTCAACGTAACCTGAAACAGGCTCTTGAAGACGCCCACAAGCTCAACTTCACTGTGAAGGAAGACGGGTCGGTCGAGTACCCCCGCAGCGCATCGACTCCTTCCCCCTTGCTCCCTAAACCGGCCAGGTCGACAGGTTCCCCGCCTCTGATCAAGTCGGCGGACCCGAACGAGGCCAAAGCTCAAGTGCTGGCCGAGCGCATCGGTACGGCACTCAAAGAGGCAGCCGAGATCGATGGCCGGTACGCTAGAGCGGTCGCCGCGCTCAAGACCGACGGGAATCTGAAGAACACCGACTGGTCGGATGTCGCCCGAGATCAGAGAGGCGTTCAAACCGCTGCTGGGAAGCATTTCAATGAGGAGGGTATACCGAAGGGAAGGACTCCTAAGGAGAATGCTGAATGGTGGGACAGGCTGAGCCAGGAGAAGCAGGAAGAATATTTGGCTGTTCATCCTGAGATCATCGGCAAGATGGACGGGCTTCCCTCCGGCGTTCGCGACCAGGCCAATCGTGTGGTGCTTGCTGGGGCGCGTGTTGACCTGGAGGAGCAGATTCGCGATCTGGACAAAAAAGAGCCGGTGCATTATCAGCCGAGATACAATAATGCAACTGGGCTACCCACCGGCGCAAAGGACCCGACTGCTGCTTGGCTGAAATGGGAGGAGCGGCGTAATGCTCTCAAGGAAAAGCTGCTCGGGATCGATGCCATTCAGCAGCGGTTCGACCGGACCGGCGAAGAGGGCTTGCCGGACGCTTACCTTCTGGACTTTGATACCAAGAAGCGTGGTCACGCCGTCATAGCAAACGGGAATCCGGATACGGCAGAACATACGGCAGTCTATGTCCCAGGGACCACGGCCAAGCTCGGCAAAGTGGATGGTGACATCAGAAGGATGACCGGCCTTTGGCGAGTTGCTGCGACCATGCCGGGAGAACCCTCGGTGTCGACGATCACCTGGATCGGGTACGACGCGCCGCAGTCTGCCTATCCCACCCATAACGGTGACCTGCTCCCGGAAGCCGCATCGGATTCCTATGCGCACAAAGCCGCCCCGACCCTGAAGCAATTCCTCGACGGCGTCCAGACTGTCCAAGGTGGCCCTGACGCAAGCCATACGACTGTAATCGGCCACAGTTATGGAACCACTGTTGTGGGTGCCACGTCGATGGATCGCGGCCTGGGGGCGGACGATATTGTCTCTGTGGCCAGTCCTGGCATGCTCGTCGGACATGCGAACGAGCTGGATGCTCCGAAGGGGCATGTCTGGTCGGAGGCTGCTTCAGTGTGGAACGATCAGGTGACCGTCGGTGGAAAGATAGCGTTCCTCGGAGGTAATACACGTCTCGGCAGTTGGGACGTTACTACGCCAGTGACCGATTGGCTGACGCAGAACGTACCCTCGGACCGGGCGTTCGGGGCAAATATCATGCAGACCACGGCTAAGGACCATGGAGGCTACTGGGACGACGGATCTGTAAGTCTGGAGAACCAGGCGGCAGTGGTGACCGGTAGGTATGAGCAGGTGAAGCGTGACTAGCCTTAAAGCGGCGATGTGTGCGCGGGCGGCTCGATGGGCTGCGCTTGCCTTTTCTGGTTCTGTCTTCTTGATTTCTGGATGTGCGGCAATGGGCAACAGTAAGAGTCTTGACTACACTCCTCGGGTCCAGGAGATCGACATCGCGAAGGGCCAGGCCAAGGAGCTTTCGAGCGAGATATATGATGCTCTTGGCTTGCAAGGCCAAGTCAGCAAGTCTGGCCCTGGTGTTTCCCCGTGCGACCAGGATCCCGAGGTTTTGTACAAGGTCTTTCACCCCTGGTCGGTGTGGGGAGTTTCTGAGCAGGACATGGAACGTTCCATGCAGAGACTCAAGGATGACCTTCCAAGGCGTGGCTGGAAGGTGGTGGAATTCGGTCCCGGGAACACCGGTGCCAGATACCTGGAGCTGACCGCAAATTCGACTCGGCGTCAGTTCTCGGTAAATATTACCTTCATCGATGCGAGGAGGTCTGCCCCAGGGTCCCCGTCCAGCCGCAAATATAACCCGTCGGGAATTCGGGTGCACCTCACGTCCGCGTGCTTCCGTGTCCCCGAGGGAAATAAGATTGATCAGTACTGATCTGGCCATCGCTCAGCTGGTCACGCGGTCAGAGGCCGTGGCGGGAATCGAACCCGCGTTACTCGCTTTGCAGGCGAGTCCCTGAGCCACTCGGGCACACGGCCGTGTGTTGTGGCTCCTTGACCATAGGAGTGGCCCTTCTCCCTGCTCAAGCTCTCCGCGCGCCCCGCCACGTGACCGCAACAGCCCGTTCACGCAGCCGGGTGTGTCGGTCCCGGTGTGTGGAGGAAGTCCTCCACCAAACCGCGGAACATCTCCGGTTCGTCGACCCATGGGTAGTGGCCCACCCCGTGCAGGGCGCGGAGTGTTGCGCGGGGGAAGGAGGCTGCCACTGCCTTGCCTGCGCGTGTGCCCGTGATGGCGTCGTGGTCGCCCGTGATGACCAGGACCGGGCAGCGGGTCTCGCGGAGGCGGCGGAGGATGGTCAGGCGGGAGGGTTCGTCGGTGGGGGGCCAGAAGCCGGCGCGGGGGAGGGGGTTGAGTTGGTGGGGTTCGGTGGCGGCGTGGGTGCGTTGGGGGGTGTTCCAGCGGGCGTAGGCCATGGGGGCTGCGCGGAGCAGGAGGGAGCGGATCTCGGCCAGGTCGGTGGCGGCGGGCAGGGAGTGCACGGCCACGTATGCGTCGGGCCACCACTCCTCCGTGGCCCGTTGTTCGAAGATGTCCTCGGCGTCCGTGGGCAGTTCGCCCTGGAGGCGTGAGCCCGGGGTGACGAGCACCAGGTGCGTGAGGTACTCGCCGTGGGCCGCCGCGTACGCCTGGGCCGTGGCGCAGGCCGCGTCGTGCGCCAGCAGCGCGAAGCGGTCCAGGCCCAGGTGGTCGCGGAGCGACTCCAGGTCGTCGGCCAGCGCCGGGAAGGCGTACGCGGCCGGGTCGCGGGCCGGCGGTGACGCGCCCGTACCGCGGCTGTCCGGGATCACCAGCGGGCGGAGCGCCGCCAGGCCGCCCAGGTCGCCCAGGTACGCCGCGTCCCGGCCGGGGCCGCCGGCCAGGCAGACCAGCGGTGGGGCCGCGGGGCCGGGCCGTTCGTCGCCCAGCACCCGGTAGTGCAGTTCCGCCGCGTCGTACGAGGTGTAGTGAGGCATATACCCACCATGCCGGAAATGTTCCCTGTGGGGATCTCCGGCCTGGCTGCTCCGGCCCCCTGATTCCGCTGATGCCGTTAGATCCAAACCCGATCCGTGGTGATCGTCGGTCTTCCCCAAATTCCGCTTATGATTTGGGCGTGTTCGACTCCCGGCACATCAGGACCTTCCACGCGGTCGTCACGGCGGGGTCATACACCGCCGCCGCCCGTGCCCTCGGCTACACCCAGCCCGCGATCACCCAGCAGATGAAGGCGCTCGAGCGCGTCGTCGGCAGTCCGCTGTTCACCCGGGCCGGCCGCCGGATGCGGCTCACCGAGGCCGGCGAGGCCCTCGCCCGGCACGCCGAGATCATCCTGGCCAGCCTCAATGATGCGCAGCAGCAAATGAGCGCTCTGACGCGGCTGCGCGCCGGACGGGTGCGCGTCTGCGCGTTCCCCAGCGCGGGCGCGACCCTCATGCCCGAGGCCCTGGCCCGGCTGGCCGCCGACCACCCCGGCGTACGGGTTGAGCTCCAGGAGGGCGAGCCGCCCGACTCGCTCGGGCGGCTGGTGCGCGGCGAGTGCGACATCACCCTCGCCTTCACCTACCCCGGCCTGCACGAACACGTCCCCGACGAGCTCGTCGAGATCCCCCTGATGGAGGATCAGCTCACCGTCCTGCTGCCCATAGGGCACCCGCTCGCCCGCCGCCGCGCCGTGAAGCTCACCGACCTCGCCGACGCCCGCTGGATAGCCGGCTGCCTGCGCTGCCGCACCAACTTCCTGCACGAGTGCGCCGAGCAGGGATTCGCACCCGACATCGCCTTCACCACCGACGACAACCTGGTCGTGCAGTCCCTCGTCGCCGCCGGCCTGGGCGTGGCGATGATGCCGGGCCTCGTCCTGTCGTTCCTCCGCCACGACAAGATCACCGGCCGGGCGCTGGACCCCGCCTGCCGCCGCCAGGTCTCGGCCTACGTGCTCCGCGAGCACCTACGGGTCCCCGCCACCGCCCTCGTCCTGGACGAGCTGCGCGCGGCCGCCGCACAGCGCGTCGGCTGCTGACCGGAATCCGTAGGGGCAACCCATAAGCACGGCTTCACCTTGCGGCAACAAACTGTCGTTGGACGCCATGGAACCGCGCGGCCGACCCTGCACCCATGACCCCGCCCACCGCGCCCCCCGGCACCATTCCCCCGACCGCCCCCACGGCCGCCCGTACGACCGACCGGATCGCGCAACTCGTCGCCGACGTACGGGACGTCGTCGGCCGCGGCCTGCCGCCCGACACCACGGCGTACCTCGTCGGCGAGCGCCTCGCGCCCCACCTCGGCGCCCCCGGCCTGCTCACCCCCGAGCAGTGCGAGGGCGACCCGGACCGCTACCGGCAGCACCTCCTGCACGCCGAGCACGACGGCAGCTTCTCGATCGTGGCCCTCGTCTGGCTGCCCGGCCAGCAGACCCGCATCCACGACCACGTCTCGTGGTGCGTCACCGGCGTCCACCAGGGCACCGAGAGCGAGCGGCGCTACCGCCTCGTACCCGACGGCGCCACCGCCCGCCTCGTCGCCACCGAGGACGTCGTCAACCATCAGGGCGACGTCTGCGGCTTCGCCCCGCCCGGCGACATCCATCGCGTCCGCAACGCCTGCTCGTCCACCGCCATCTCCGTCCACATCTACGGCGCCGACGTCTCCCGCCTCGGGTCGAGCGTCCGCCGCGTCTACGAGCTGCCCACCGACGAGCGATGACCCTCACCGAGAACAACGGGCGGGCCGCCGGTACGACCTCCCCGCGGCCCGCACCCGCCGCCACCCCCGCCACCCCCCGCCGCATCCCGGGCCTCCCCCGCAGCCTGCCCGGCCTCGCCCTCGCCGCCTGCGGCGTCGCCGTCGCCGAGGCCGTCCACCTGCTGCTGCCCGCCGTCCCCATGCTCACGGCGGCCGTCGTCCTCGGCATCACCGCCGCCCACCTGCCGTGGCTGCGGCACCGCGTCCGCGGCACCGCCCGGCCCGGCCTCACGCTGGCCGGCAAGCGCCTGATGCGCCTCGGCGTCGTCCTCCTCGGCCTCAAACTCAGCCTCGACGACGTCCTCGGCCTCGGCTGGGCGACCGTCCTCATGGTGCTCGCCGTCGTCGTCGCAACCTTCTTCGGCACGCTCTGGCTCGGCCGCCGCCTCGGCCTGCGCGGCGACCAGCCCCTCCTCATCGCCACCGGCTACTCCATCTGCGGCGCCTCCGCCATCGGCGCCGTCAGCGAGGCGTCGGGCAGCGACGAGGAGGACGTCGCCACCTCCGTCGCCCTCGTCACGCTCTGCGGCACCCTCGCCATCGCCGTGCTGCCGCTGCTGCACCAGCCCCTCGGGCTCGACGACGCGCAGTTCGGCCGCTGGGTCGGGGCGGGCGTGCACGACGTCGGCCAGGTCGTGGCCACTGCCCAGACCGCCGGGCCCGCGGCGCTCGGCGAGGCGGTTCTCGTCAAGTTGATGCGCGTGGCGCTCCTCGCGCCCCTGGTGGCCGCCGTCGCCCTGGCCGTACGCAACCGGCGCCGCGCGGACGCAGCGGGAGCCGGAGCGGGAGCCGGGGAGGGCGCTGCGGCCGGCAAGCGTCCGCCGCTGCTGCCGCTCTTCGTCGTCGGCTTCCTCGCCATGGTCGTCGTACGCACCACTGGCGTGCTGCCCACCGCCGCCCTCGACGGCGCCCGCGAGGCCCAGGAGCTGCTGCTCGCCGCGGCCTTGTTCGGTCTCGGCAGCGCCGTGCACCTGCCCACGCTCGTCCGCACCGGCGGGCGCGTCGCGGCGCTGGGGCTGTGCTCGTGGGTGGTGATCGCGGGCGTGTCGTACGCGGGTGTGCTGCTGACCACGTAGGCGCGTGGGCGCGCGGGGGGCGTACGCACGTGGGCGCGTGGGCACGTCGGCAAGCATGTGCGGCCCTCCGGCCTAGGCCCTATGGACCATGCCATTCCGGTCGTCCGACAGGGGTGCCCCCGCCCCACCCGCCCCTACGCTGACAGTCATGGCCGATACCCCCACTGACCAGCACATATCCCCGGACGTCCCGTCCATCGCGCCCGTGCAACAGGCCGGGGACGCCGACGGCGTCCTCGGCCGCCGCCACCGCGCCCTCACCCTCGGCATCATCACCGTCGTCTCCCTCGTCGCGTTCGAGGCGAGCGCCGTCACCACCGCCATGCCGGTCGCGGCCCGCGCCCTGGACGGCATCGGCCTCTACGCCTTCGCCTACTCGGCGTTCTTCACCGCCAGCCTCTTCGCCATGGTGCTCTCCGGCGAGTGGTGCGACCGCAGCGGTCCGCTCGCGCCCCTCTTCACCGGCATCGCCGCCTTCGGGGCGGGCCTGGTGACGGCCGGCTCGGCCGGCGCCATGTGGATGTTCGTGGCCGGCCGGGGCGTGCAGGGCATCGGCGCCGGGCTCGTGATCGTCGCGCTGTACGTCGTCGTGGGCCGGGCCTACCCCGAACGACTGCGGCCCAAGGTCCTCGCGTCGTTCTCCGCCGCCTGGGTCGTCCCGGTGATCGTCGGCCCGCTGGCCGCCGGAACCGTCACCGAAACGATCGGCTGGCGCTGGGTGTTCCTGGCCATCCCCGTCCTGATCGTGCCGCCGCTCGTCGTCATGCTGCCGGCGCTGCGCAAGCTGCCGCCTGCCGGCGGTACGGACGGGATGGGCGGTGCGGACGGTACGGACGGCGCGAAGGCGCTCGACGGGCGTCGCATCGTGCTGGCGCTGGCCGTCGCCGTGGGCGCGGGCCTGCTCCAGTACGCCGGCCAGGACATCACGCCGCTCTCGCTGCTGCCGGCCGCGGCCGGGCTGGCGCTGCTGGTGCCGTGCGTGCTGCGGCTGCTGCCCCGCCGTACGTTCCTGGCGGGGCGCGGCCTGCCGGCGGTGGTGCTGCTGCGCGGCCTGGCGCAGGGGTCGTTCCTGGCCGCCGAGACGTTCGTGACGCTGATGCTCGTGACCGAGCGCGGCCTGACGCCCACGCTGGCCGGCCTCAGCCTCACGGGCGGCGGCCTGACCTGGGCCCTCGGCTCGTACACCCAGAGCCGCGCCCGGCTGGAACCGCACCGGGAGCGGCTGGTGGCCGCGGGCATGCTGTTCATCGCGCTCGGCGTGGCGCTGGCCCCGGCGGTCCTGGCGCAGGCCGTGCCGGCGTGGACGGTGGCGGTCGCGTGGGTGATCGGCGGCTACGGCATGGGCCTGACGATCTCCGGTGGCGCGGTGCTGCTGCTGAAGCTGTCCCGGCCGGGCGAGGAGGGCGCGAACTCCGCTTCGCTCCAGGTGTCCGACGCGCTGGGCAGCATCATGCTGGTGGGCCTGGCGGGCGTGCTGTTCGTCGCGGCGGGCGGCGCGTCGGCGGCCCCGGGCGCCACGGACGCGGCGGCCCCGCCGCGCGCGTTCCTCGCGGTCTACGCCCTGGCAACGGCGTCGGCCCTGGCGGGCGCGTACGTCGCCACCCGCCTGAAGCCGCCGCCGGCGGCCTCGCGGGACCAGGGCCCGGCCCGCGGGGCGTAACCCAGGCGGGGCCCGGCTGCTGGCCGCGTACGGTCACGGTCCCGTACGGGCGCGGCCGCACCGGGGCTGCGCCGCCGGGCCGTACGGGTAGGGATGCGGGCGGCGACCGCATCGGGGCTCCCCGCACCCCTACGGGTGGTCCGGACACGGGCGGGCCGGCCTCGGAGCCCCCGGTGCCGTGCCGCCGGGCCCGTAGGGGACCCGTCGCGGCCCTTCCGGGTTGCCGCTGACCCGTACGGAATGCCGGGGTGGCCGGCGGCCCCGGCCCGACTCGGTCGTCGTGCGCCCCAGGGCGTGTCCGGCGGATCATGCAGTGCCCCATAGGGACGCGGGGCGGTGTCGGTCTGCGGCTCCGCCGCGTGGGCGCGATCGGCCACCGACGGCCCGCAGCTGCCACGCCACCCCGGGGCCGGCCGCGGGCGCGTCGTGGCTTGTCGCGCAGTTCCCCGCGCCCCTACGGGGCGCCGTGGTAGCGCGTGACGAAGATCCGCCGGACACGCCCTTAGGGCCCGTAAGGGATCCGTCGTGGCCCCTCGCGGTTGTCGGCGACCCGTACGGGATCCGGGGGCGGCCCGCAGCCCTGCCCCGGCTCCGTCGTCTAGCGCCGTAGGGCCCGTACGGGACCGAGCGGCGCCGCGCCCCGGGCCCGTCCGGATCCGTCGCGCCCCCTCCGGGTCCCCGACCCGACCCGTACGGGACCCCCGGGGCCGCCCACACCCCCGTCCTCACCCCGAGCGCCCTACGGAACCCGTACGGGTCCCCGCGGCGCCCCGCCACCGGGCCCTCCGGGGCCCGCCCCGCACACCCCCCAGCGCATCGCCCCCACCCCCCGTACCGCTCCCCACCCACAGGGTCGGGGTGGGGCCCGAGCCGGGTATGTGACGTCCGTCCCACCCTCGGGTGAGGGCCGCAGGTCTCACCCGGAGGGGGGCCGGGGCGCAGGTAGGCTGACGCGGTTCCCGCTCGCCGTGCCGGGCGGCTCCTGCCGGGCCGGCAGGTTGCCGGACGACGCGGTCGGCGGAACCGCCGCCGGCGGCCGGAAGCCGGCCGGCGACAGCCGGAACGACCAGGCCGACCAGGACGACCAGCCGGAAGCCCGCCGGCGACCGACCAGCGACCGACCAGCCGGAAGCCCGCCCGCAGCCGACCAGTAACCGACCAGCGACCGACCGACGACGACCAGCCGGAAGCCCGCCCGCAACCGACCAGCCGACCGCCGAGAGCCGACCGCCGACGGAGACCGTGACTACCACCGCCGCCCATCACCACCTCTCGCCCGCCTTCCCCAACCGCGCCCCCTGGGGTACGGCCAACAAGCTGCGTGCCTGGCAGGAAGGCGCGATGGGGAAGTACCTGCAGACCCAGCCGCGTGACTTCCTCGCCGTGGCGACCCCCGGCGCCGGAAAGACCACCTTCGCGCTCACCCTCGCCTCCTGGCTGCTGCACCACCACGTCGTGCAGCAGGTGGCCGTCGTCGCCCCGACCGAGCACCTGAAGAAGCAGTGGGCGGAGGCGGCCGCGCGCATAGGTATCAAGCTGGATCCCGAGTACAGCGCCGGGCCTCTCGGCCGCGAGTACCACGGCGTGGCCGTCACCTACGCCGGCGTGGGCGTGCGGCCCATGCTGCACCGCAACCGGTGCGAGCAGCGCAAGACGCTCGTCATCCTCGACGAGATCCACCACGCCGGTGACTCCAAGTCCTGGGGCGAGGCCTGTCTGGAGGCGTTCGAGCCGGCCACCCGCCGTCTCTGCCTGACCGGTACGCCGTTCCGTTCCGACACCAACCCCATCCCCTTCGTGACGTACGAGGAGGGCTCGGACGGCATCCGCCGCTCGGCCGCCGACTACACCTACGGCTACGGCAACGCCCTCAACGACGGCGTCGTGCGGCCCGTCATCTTCCTCTCCTACAGCGGCAACATGCGCTGGCGCACCAAGGCGGGCGACGAGCTGGAGGCCCGCCTCGGCGAGCCGATGACCAAGGACGCCGTCTCGCAGGCGTGGCGCACGGCCCTGGACCCGCGCGGCGACTGGATGCCCAACGTGCTGCGCGCCGCCGACCGCCGTCTCAGCGAGGTCCGCAAGAGCATCCCCGACGCGGGTGCGCTCGTCATCGCGTCCGACCAGGAGTCGGCCCGTGCGTACGCCAAGCTGATCCGTGAGATCACCGGCGAGGGTGCCACGCTCGTCCTCTCCGACGACGCCGGCGCCTCGCAGCGCATCGACGACTTCTCCCAGTCCGACGACCGCTGGATGGTCGCCGTCCGCATGGTGTCCGAGGGCGTGGACGTGCCGCGCCTGGCGGTCGGCGTGTACGCCACGACGATCTCGACGCCGCTGTTCTTCGCGCAGGCCGTCGGCCGTTTCGTGCGGTCCCGCCGGCGCGGCGAGACCGCGTCCGTCTTCCTCCCCACCATCCCGACGCTGCTGAGCTTCGCCAACGAGATGGAGGTGGAGCGCGACCACGTCCTGGACAAGCCCACGAAGGAGGGCGAGGAGGAGAACCCGTACGCGGAGGAGGAGAAGCTCCTCGCCGAGGCGGAGAAGCAGCAGGACGAGGACACGGGCGAGCAGGACATGCTGCCCTTCGAGGCGCTCGGCTCGGACGCCGTGTTCGACCGGGTGCTGTACAACAGCGCCGAGTTCGGCATGCAGGCGCACCCGGGCAGCGAGGAGGAGCAGGACTACCTCGGCATCCCCGGCCTGCTGGAGCCCGACCAGGTGCAGTTGCTGCTCCAGAAGCGCCAGGCCCGGCAGATCGCGCACAGCCGCCGCAAGCCCGACACGGAGGCCGACCTGCTGGAACTGCCTGCCGAGCGGCGCCCGGTGGTGACGCACAAGGAGCTGATGGAGCTGCGCAAGGAGCTCAACAGCCTGGTCGGCGCGTACGTGCACCAGAGCGGCAAGCCGCACGGTGTCGTCCACACGGAGCTGCGCCGGGTGTGCGGCGGCCCGCCGAGCGCCGAGGCGACGGCGGGTCAGCTGCAGGAGCGCATCAAGAAGGTCCGGGAGTGGGCCACCCGCATGCGATGACGGCGCCGGTGACAGCGCCGTTGACGCCGCGCGCCCGGCGCGCGGCGGTTCGCGGTGACCGGATTGTGGGCAGACTCTTTCGCTGAGCGGACCGGCGGCGTTACGGTGCCGGTCACGCACACGCCCCGTGGCAGCGGCGCCGCGGAGCGCAGCCGGATCATGCGTCTAACGGCCGGCGGCCTCTTCTCGCGCGCTGCCGGACGGGACCGGCGGCGCAACCCCACCGCGACGAGGGCCGCCACTCATCGGAGGAGGGGCGTCGTGACCGCGGAGACCTCGCAGACGCTCGACAGAGGACTGCGCGTCCTCAAACTGCTCGCCGACAGCGACCACGGCCTGACCGTCACGGAGCTGTCGCTCCGCCTCGGCGTCAACCGCACGGTCGTCTACCGTCTGCTGGCCACGCTCGAGCAGCACGCACTCGTACGGCGCGACATCGGCGGCCGCGCCCGCGTGGGCCTGGGCGTGCTGCGGCTCGGCCGGCAGGTGCACCCCCTGGTACGGGAGGCGGCGCTGCCGGCGCTGCGCTCCCTGGCGGAGGACGTCGGCGCCACCGCACACCTCACGCTGGTCGACGGCGCGGAGGCGCTGGCCGTCGCCGTTGTCGAACCGAGCTGGACCGACTACCACGTGGCCTACCGCGCCGGGTTCCGTCACCCCCTGGACCGCGGCGCGGCCGGCCGGGCCATCCTCGCCGCCCGGCGCGGCGAGGTGGACCAGCCGGGGTACGCGCTCACGCACGGCGAACTGGAGGCCGGCGCCAGCGGTGCGGCCGCGCCGCTCCTCGGCGTGACCGGCATCGAGGGCAGCGTCGGCGTGGTGCTGCTGTCGGACACGGTCCCGGAACGGGTCGGCCCGCGCGTGATGGAAGCGGCGAAGGAGGTCGCGGACGCCCTCCGCTGACGGGGAGGGGTGACGGTACGGGGGCGGGGCTCGGCGCGCCCGACTGCGCGCACGCCCCCGGAGCACGGTCGCGCGGCCGGCGTGAACTAGATTCGACGCATGCCTGCCGCGCCCTCCGACGCCTCCGCCCCCGCACCCGACGCCTCCGGCGCCCGCGCCGCCCGCCGCCGGCTGCGTACGCTCGCCGTCTGCGCCGCGCCCGTCGTCGCTCTGCTCGCCGTCGCCGTCCTGGCGCCGCTGCCGTTCACGATCGCGCAGCCCAGCGCGACCGTGAACGTCCTGGGCGTGGACAAGGGACAGCCGGTGATCACCATCCAGGGGACGCCGACCCGCGGCACCAGCGGTCAGCTGCGCATGACCGCCATCGGGGCCACCGGCCCCGATGTCGAGGTCCGGCTCGCCGACGTGGTCTCCGGCTGGTTCCGCACCGACCGCGCGGTCATGCCGCACGACGCCGTCTACCCGGCGGGCAAGTCCGACCAGGAGATCGAGCAGCACAACCTCTCCGACATGAAGAAGTCGCAGGACGCCGCCACCCAGGCCGCGCTCGCCCTCCTGCACCGCTCGCCCGGCGACGTCAAGGTCGGGCTGCGCCTGGCCGACATCGGCGGGCCCAGCGCCGGCCTGCTGTTCGCGCTCGGCATCGTCGACAAGCTGGACGGCGACGGCCGCGGCGGCGACCTGACGGGCGGCAGGACCATCGCCGGAACGGGCACGATCGAACCGGACGGCACGGTGGGGCCCGTCGGTGGTGTGTCGCTCAAGATGCAGGCGGCGCACCGGGACGGGGCGACCGTCTTCCTCGTGCCGAAGGAGGAGTGCTCGGACGCGACGGGCGAACTGCCCAAGGGCCTCCGGCTGATCCCGGTGACGAACCTCAAGGGGGCGGTCGGCGCCCTCAAGGACCTGTCCGCGGGCCGGCCGGTGCCCAGCTGCTCGTCCTAGGCGGCCTCCGGGTGGCGCTCCGGGTGGCCCCTAGGCAGCCCTCTAGGCGGCCCCGGCCTCGTACCCTGCCCCGGCCCTGACCCTGACCCCGACCGATTCCCGCACCGTCTCCAGCGCCGTCGTCCGCTCGTCGTCGGTCATCCGGGCCGGCCCGTAGGTGATGACGGGTTCGAGGACCTCGTAGCCGACGAACTCGAACATGCCGCGGTGGATATGGAAGAGGAAGTCGTCCATCGGCCCGACCGCGCCGCCCGGCTGGAACGCCTCTCCGGACCCGCCGGTCGTGACCAGCAGCATGGCCCGCTTCCCGGCGAGCGCGCCGTCGCCGAAGGTGCCGTGGTCGCCGCCGAAGACCCCGCCCATCACGAAGACCCGGTCGATCCAGCCCTTGAGGACGGCGGGCAGCGAGAACCACCACAGCGGGAACGACAGCACGAGCAGGTCCGCGGCGAGCAGCCGGTCGAGGTGGGCCCGGACGGTCGCGTCCAGCGTCCCCTCCTTGACCGCGCGCATCTGCTCGGCCTGCGGCTTGAAGTGGCCTTCCACGGGCGGGAAGTCGTCACGCCCGAGGACCGGGCCCCAGCCCTCGGCGTGGAGGCCGTAGAGGTCGAGGACGTCGACCTGGTACCCGGCGTCCCGCAGGGCCTGCGCCGCGGTGGTCATCTGCGCGGTGCTGAATGAGAGCGGCTCGGGGTGGGCGTGCACGATCAGGGCGCGGGGGAGTGTCGGCATGACGCGAGCGTATCGACATATTGCGATGCGTCAATGGGATTTAGACCTCCGTGCCGATCGCCCGCGCCACCTCCGCCAGCCGCTCCTCGTCACGCCGGTAGTGGGTCCACTTGCCCACCCGGGTGGGCCGTACCAGCCCGGCCCGTTCCAGGGTGCTCATGTAGCTGGAGACGGTCGACTGGGCGAGCCCCGACTTCGCCTGGATGTGCGTGACGCACACCCCGACCGTCCGGCGGTCCGCGATCGGCTCGTACGCGGCGAAGTGCGTCTCGGGGTCCTTCAGCCACTGCATGATCTGCAGCCGGGCGGGGTTGCCGAGGGCCTTGAACACCTCGATCAGCTCACCCGGCCCAGGCCCCTGCCCCGCCGCCGTCCCCGCCACCCGGCCACCTCTCTCGTCCCGCAAGTCGTCCCGCATGTAGTTCCGCGTTTCGTTCCGCATTCCGGACACACCACCGTATCCCCGTACGCCGCCCGCCCCGCCTAGTCCTCCGACGCCTGCTTCACCAGCGGGATGATGCGCAGCGGCACCGGGTTCTCCATCACGATCGCCGTCGAGGCCCGGACGATCCCGTCGTACGCCACCACCTTGTCGATCACCCGCTGGAGGTCGGCGTTCGAACGGGCCACCAGCCGGCACAGCATGTCGCCGTGGCCGGTGGTCGTGTGCAGCTCCAGCACCTCGGGCACAGACGACAGGTGGCTGCGCACGTCGGCGCCCTGGCCCTGCTTGATCTCCAGCGTGGCGAACGCGGTCACCGGATAGCCCAGCGCCGCCGGGTCCACCTCCGGTCCGAAGCCGCGGATCACGCCCTGTGCCTGGAGCCGGTCGAGCCGTGCCTGGACCGTGCCGCGCGCCACGCCGAGCCGGCGGGACGCCTCCAGCACACCGATGCGCGGCTCCTCGGCCAGCAGCTCGATCAGCCTGCCGTCCAAACGATCGATCACCGTCGCCCGCCTCCCGTGGTCATCCTGTACACAACGCCCGATGGTTCTTGCGCACCGCTATGCAGATTGCCCAGCGAAAACGCAAAGTATTGCGCACCTTGTGGATCGGAGAGACGCTGCGGCCATGACTCAGACCACCGAACACACCTTCTCCGCCGAGCGGCAGGCCGATCCCTTCCCGGTCAAGGGGATGGATGCCGTGGTCTTCGCCGTCGGCAACGCCAAGCAGGCCGCCCACTACTACTCGACCGCCTTCGGCATGCGGCTCGTCGCGTACTCCGGACCGGAGAACGGCAACCGCGAGACGGCGAGTTACGTCCTGGAGTCGGGCAGCGCCCGCTTCGTCCTCACCACCGTGATCAAGGCGACGAGCGAGCACGGCCGCTTCCTGGCCGAGCACGTGGCCGAGCACGGTGACGGCGTCGTGGACCTGGCCATCGAGGTGCCGGACGCGCGCGCGGCGTACGCGTACGCCGTCGAGCACGGCGCCACGGGCCTGGAGGAGCCGCACGAGGTGAAGGACGAGCACGGCACGGTCGTCCTCGCGGCCATCGCCACCTACGGCCGGACCCGGCACACCCTCGTCGAGCGCTCCGGCTACGACGGCCCCTACCTGCCCGGCTACGTCGCCGCCGAGCCGCTCGTCGAGCCGCTCGCGCGCCGCAACTTCCAGGCCATCGACCACTGCGTGGGCAACGTCGAACTGGGCCGGATGAACGAATGGGTGACCTTCTACAACAAGGTCATGGGCTTCACGAACATGAAGGAGTTCGTGGGCGACGACATCGCCACCGAGTACTCCGCGCTCATGTCGAAGGTCGTCGCGGACGGCACCCGCAAGGTGAAGTTCCCGCTCAACGAGCCGGCCGTCGGCAAGAAGAAGTCGCAGATCGACGAGTACCTGGAGTTCTACGGCGGGCCCGGCGTGCAGCACGTCGCCCTCGCCACGAACGACATCGTCGCGAGCGTCCGGGCGATGCGCGCCGCCGGCGTGCAGTTCCTCGACACCCCCGACTCGTACTACGACACCCTCGGCGAGTGGGTGGGCGAGACCCGGGTGCCCGTCGAGACGCTGCGCGAGCTGAAGATCCTCGCCGACCGCGACGAGGACGGCTACCTGCTCCAGATCTTCACCAAGCCCGTCCAGGACCGGCCGACCGTCTTCTTCGAGATGATCGAGCGGCACGGCTCCATGGGCTTCGGCAAGGGCAACTTCAAGGCGCTCTTCGAGGCCATCGAGCGCGAGCAGGAGAAGCGCGGCAACCTCTGACGACCCGTACGGGCCGTCGGCGGGCGATCTTCCCCTCCCCACCCTGTGATGGCAGGGTGGGGTCATGGGTGATCTGATCGATCAGCTGCGCGAAGGGCTCCCCGCCGAAGCCGTCCTCACCGACCCCGACGTCACCGCCTCCTACGCCCGGGACATGGCCGGCTTCTGCCCCGCCGGCAGCCCCGCCGCCGTCGTCCTGCCCCGCACCACCGAGCAGGTGCAGCACGTGATGCGCACCGCCACCGCGCTGCGCGTCCCCGTCGTCCCGCAAGGGGCGCGTACCGGTCTGTCGGGCGCCGCCAACGCCACGGACGGCTGCATCGTGCTCTCGCTCGTCAAGATGGACCGCATCCTGGAGATCGACCCCGTCGAGCGCATCGCGGTGGCCGAACCGGGCGTCGTCAACGCGGTCCTGTCCCGCGCCGTCGCCGAGCAGGGCCTGTACTACCCGCCGGACCCGTCCAGCTGGGAGCAGTGCACCATCGGCGGCAACATCGGCACGGCCTCCGGCGGCCTGTGCTGCGTCAAGTACGGCGTCACCGCCGAGTACGTCCTCGGCCTCGACGTCGTCCTCGCCGACGGCCGGCTGCTGACGACCGGGCGGCGCACCGCCAAGGGCGTCGCCGGCTACGACCTCACCCGCCTCTTCGTCGGCTCCGAGGGCACCCTCGGCATCGTCGTCCGCGCCGTCCTCGCGCTCAAGCCGGCGCCGCCGCAGCAGCTGGCGCTGGCCGCCGAGTTCCCGTCCGTGGCCGCGGCCTGCGAGGCGGTGCGGCGCATCATGGCCGACGGCCACGCGCCCTCGCTGCTGGAGCTGATGGACGCGACGACCGTACGGGCCGTCAACTCCATGGCCCGCATGGGGCTGCCGGAGACCACCGAGGCCCTGCTGCTCGCCGCCTTCGACACGCCCGACCCGGCGCCCGCGCTGGCCGCCGTCGGCGAACTGTGCGCGGCGGCCGGCGCCACGCAGGTCGTACCGGCCGAGGACGCCGCCGAGTCCGACCTGCTGCTCCAGGCCCGCCGGCTGTCCCTGCCGGCGCTGGAGCGGCTGCGGCCCGCGACGATGATCGACGACGTGTGCGTGCCGCGGTCCCGGCTGGCCGCCATGCTCGACGGCACCGCCGCCATCGCCCGCGAACACGGCCTCACCATCGGGGTCGTCGCCCACGCGGGCGACGGCAACACGCACCCCGTCGTCTGCTTCGACCCCGCCGACCCGGACGAGTCGCGGCGGGCGCTGGAGTCCTTCCACCGCATCATGGCGCTGGGGCTGGAACTGGGCGGCACCATCACCGGCGAGCACGGGGTGGGCCTGCTGAAGAAGGAGTGGCTGGCGCGCGAGGCGGGGCCGGTGGCCCTGGAGGTCCAGCGCGGCATCAAGGCCGTGCTCGACCCGCTGGGCCTGCTCAACCCGGGCAAGGTCCTGGACCTGCCGGCGGCGGAGTGACGGCCGGGGGAGGGGGGAACCCGTAGGGCCCGTAGGTCCCTTACGGGTTCCCCGGCCCCTACGGGTCGCCCGACCCGCACCCGCACCCGCGCCCGCTCACGCGCCCGCCCCCGGCCCAGCCCCCGCTCACGCCCCCGACGCCAGCAGCTCCCGCAGGCCGCGCTCCAGCCCCAGCCACGCCCGCTCCCGCCCCGGCGGCACGATGCGCAGCGTCCGCTCCAGCCACTCCCCGACCTCGCCCGACCGCACCCGCAACAGCGCGCTGCCGTCGGGCGACGACAGCAGCACGCACACCACCGCGCGGCCCCCCTCCTTGCCCGGGAACACCCTCACGTCCCCCTCGCCACTGGCCCGGAACGCCCCCTCCATCAGCAGGTCACGGGCGAACGTCCAGGTCACGGGGGCGGCGGAGCCGAGATGGAAGGTGATGTGGACGGCGTAGGGGTCGTCCGTACGGTAGACCAGCCGGGCCGGCACGGGGACGCTGTTCTCGCGCGAGACCGCCAGCCGGACCTCGACGTCCTTCTCCACCACGCTGTGCATGACGTACGCCCTCTCTCCTCGCGTCTCTCTGGTGGCGCGGCTGCCTCGTCCGAGGCGGCCGCACACCGGTGAGAGGGCGCCGGGTACGCACTATGACGCGACTTCGCGCCACCGGCCGGAAATTTTTTCCGGTCGCAGTTTTTCGCCCGAAGGCAGTCTTTCGCTTGCGCTGCGTCTTCGTCCTGCTCCCGTCTTCGTTAATGTCGCACGAGGGCCCGCGCAGGAAGCGGCCCTGGGCGGCTGTGGCACGCGCGAGGCGTGCAGCCCGCGGTCGAACCGGTCGAACAGTCAAATGCGGTCAAAACTGGTTGACCCTGGTGGAAAATGGTCAAGCGTGGTGTTCATGAACGGAGTTGGGGGCATCGGTGACGTCTCCTAGCAGCCCTGAGAACGTGCCCGGCGAGGGGTACTACCCCGACCCGTCGATTCCCGGCTACATCCGTTACTGGAGCGGCACCGCCTGGGTACCCGGCACCAGCCGGCCCGCCCCCGCCGAGGGCGAGCCGATGCCCGCGCCGCCGGCCTCCGTGGCCGCGGCGGCAGCGCCCGCGCTCGCCGCACCCGTGCCGCCCACGCCCCGTACGGGGCAGCGGCCGGCGGACCCCCGCACCGCCGAGGAGACCGGGCCGGTGTTCCTGGACGAGGAACCCCGGCCGGCCGACGAGCCGACGGCCTGGAAGGCCGACACCGGGCGGCAGGAGGGCTTCGGCGGCGAGCGCGACCGCCGCGTCTCCTGGGGCGGCGCCCCCGCCCAGGACCCCCGCGACCCCCGCGACCCGCGCAGCACCCGTGACACCGGGCCGGCCGCCGGCCCCGTGACCGCAGCGCCCGGCCAGGGCACCCTCCACCTGCGCCCCAAGCCGCACGGCGCCGCCCCCGGCGGCCCGCCCGCGCCCCTGCCGTCGGCGCCCGCCGCGCCCGACCCCGGGCCGCTGCCCGTACAGGCCGCCACCGCGCCGGCCCTCCCGCAGCAGCAGTCGCCGCAGCAGGCCCCCCAGCTCCAGGCCCCGCAGCAGCAGTCGGCGCGGCCCGGTGCGGCGCTGCCCGTGCCGCGGCCGGAGTCCGCGCCCGTGCCGGCCGCCCGGCAGCAGCCGGGCGGCTGGGCCCGCCAGGTGCAGGAGCTGGCCCAGCAGGGCCCGGAGCCCGTGCCCGGCGAGCCGGTCACGCCGTGGAAGCCGCCGGCCGAGGACCCCTTCTCCGGCATGGCGCAGACGCAGGGCCGCCCGGCGTCGCTCGGCCGCCGGCTCGTCGCCCGGCTGCTGGACACGGCCGTGCTGGGCGGGGTGACGGCCACGGTCGCCGTCCCGCTGTGGAACAAGTCGGTCGCGCACATCGACGCCAAGGTCGAGCAGGCCCGGCAGAACGGCGAGACGGTGACGGTCTGGCTCATCGACGGCACCACCGGCACGTATCTGGCGATCGTGCTGGCCGTGCTGCTCGTCGGCGGTGTGCTGTACGAGGCGCTGCCGACCGCCAAGTGGGGGCGCACCCTCGGCAAGCGGCTGTGCGGCGTGCGCGTGCTGGACATCGAGGGGCACGACACGCCCGGCGCGGGCGCGGCGCTGCGCCGCTGGCTGGTGTACGGGGTGCTGGGCGTGCTCGTGGTGGGCGTGCTGAACGTCCTGTGGTGCCTGTTCGACCGGCCGTGGCGGCAGTGCTGGCACGACAAGGCGGCCCGGACGTTCGTGGCCTCGGCCGAGAGCTGACGCGACGGCGCCGGTCCCGTGAGGGCCGGGTGCCGTCCTGCCACGAACGGCATACGGCCGGATGCGCACCCCGGGGAGCTGGGTTGTACTCGGGCCATGAGCACCGATGAGCCCCAGGAGCCGCCACCGCCCGCCTCGGGCGCCTACCCCGGTGGTCCTCCACCGGCCGGTGGGCCCGTGGGCGGCGGCGGCCCTGCCGGGCCCGGTGGCCCTCCGCCGCCCACCGGGCCGCCGCCGGGCGGCACACCGCCCGGTGGCCCCTACGGCGGCGGTCCGTACGGTGGTGGCCCTTACGGGTCGCCGCCCCCGCCCGGCCACGGCGGCCCGTACCCGGGCGCCCCCTACGGGGGGCCGCCGAGCGACCCGCTCGCCGGGATGCCGCCGCTCGCCAACCGCTTCAAGCGGCTGATCGCCCGCATCATCGACGGGCTGCTCGTGTCGGTGCCGGTCAGCATCGTCTTCACGTTCGCGGCGGGCCACTACGACCCGTGGAACGACCAGAACAAGTCGACGGGGCTGTCGATCATCGTCGCGCTCGTCTACTTCGTCTACGAGGGCCTGATGCTCTCCACGCGCGGGCAGACCGTGGGCAAGATGGCCATGAAGATCCGTGTGGCGATGCTGGAGAACGGCGCGATCCCGCAGGGCGCGCCGGGCTGGACGCGCGCCGCGGTCTACTCCCTGCCGGAGGTCGTGCTGTGCTGCGGCTTCGTCTTCTGGCTGGTGAACGTCCTGTGGTGCCTGTGGGACGAGCCGTACCACCAGTGCGTGCACGACAAGGCGGCGAAGACCGTGGTGGTCTCCACCGCGGGGTGACCCCGCAAACCCGGCTCAGCCGTGCAGCGAGCGCTCGGGCACACCCGCCCCGGCGTGCGCGGGCGTGCGCGCCCGGCCGGCCGCCCGGCCCGCCGCGGAGGCGGCGTCCGGTGTGCCGCGCCGTGGTGCCGGCACCATGAGGGCGACGAGCAGCCCGAGCAGCAGGGCGCCCAGCGCGACGAGGGCGACGGCCGGCCCGGAGGGCCGGGACAGCAACAGCATGGCCAGGGCCGACGCGACGGTGGTGGCCGACCCGCAGGCGAGCTGTGCGGGGGTGGGTGCGGGACGCGACATGGGGATCCGTCCTGGGGCAGCGGGGGCAGCGGCAGGGGGCGCACGAGCCGGCTGAGGGCAGCACGTACCGGCCGGCCGGCTCTACCGTGCTCTCTGCCCGGGCCGAACCGTCGGTAAGCGTGACCTAACCCACGGTGGGGGGATCGTAACGGGCGTACGGGGGCGCGGGTGTGCCCGGGGCGCCAAGGGAGCCCCGCCTTCCGCCCGTTGTCGGCCGATTTCCGTAAGTTAAAGGCCGGATAACGTACTTGCTGTCATGCCCACAGTCAAGATCTGTCTTTTCCTGCGTCACTCCGGTCAAATACCTCCACAGTTCTTACTGGGGAGGACATTCACAAGTGAACATCAGCCAACGGAGGGTCGCCCGACCCGCCGCGATCGCGGTTGTGGTCGCCGCGCTCGGCGCGGGCACCCTGTCGGCAGGGGTCGCGCAGGCGGCGGGCACGACCGGCCCGTCCGACCGGCCCGCATCCGTCGAGCGCCATGACCCGGCGCAGGTCAAGCAGGGTGCGGAGCACGACCTCAAGGGCCCGTTCAGCAAGAAGCAGGAGGACGGCCGCAAGGCCGCGCTGGAGCAGGTGATCTCCGGCGACGCCAAGGCGGAGCAGCGGGGCGCCTCCAAGGTCGTGAAGCTGGGCCGGGACAAGTACGTCGAGCTGGGCCGGGAGAAGACCGACAAGATCTTCACCATCCTGGTCGACTTCGGCGACAAGGTGGACAACACCACCATGTACGACCCGGACGGTCCCGACGGCCCGAAGCCGCCCGTGGTGAAGTACGGCGGCACGCCCGGCCCGGCGCACAACCAGATACCCAAGCCGGACCGGAGCAAGGACAACAGCACCGCCTGGTCCGCCGACTACAACCGGCAGCACTTCCAGGACCTGTACTTCTCGCACGACAAGGACAAGGAGTCCCTGGCGAAGTACTACGAGAAGCAGTCCTCGGGCCGCTACTCGGTCGACGGCCAGGTCACCGACTGGGTCCGGGTCCCCTGGAACGAGGCGCGGTACGGCTCCAACTACTGCGGCTCCACCAACTGCACCAGCGCCTGGGACCTGGTCCGGGACGCGGTCAACAAGTGGGTCGAGGACCAGAAGGCCGCCGGCCGCTCCGACGCGGACATCAAGGCGACGCTGGCCCAGTACGACAAGTGGGACCGCAACGACTACAACCACAACGGCAACTTCAACGAGCCGGACGGTTACCTCGACCACTTCCAGATCGTGCACGCCGGCGAGGACGAGTCCGCCGGCGGCGGCGCGCAGGGCAAGGACGCGATCTGGGCCCACCGCTGGTACGCCTACGGCTCCGACGCCGGCAAGACCGGCCCCGCGGACAACAAGGCCGGCGGCACGCAGATCGGTGACACCGGCTTCTGGGTCGGCGACTACACCATGCAGCCCGAGAACGGCGGCCTGGGCGTCTTCGCCCACGAGTACGGCCACGACCTCGGCCTCCCCGACGAGTACGACACGACCGGCACCGGCGAGTCCTCCGTCGCCTACTGGTCCCTGATGTCCTCCGGCTCCTGGCTCGGCGAGGGCAAGGACACCATCGGTGACCTGCCCGGCGACATGAGCGCCTGGGACAAGCTGCAGCTCGGCTGGCTCAACTACGACAAGGCCAAGGCCGGCAGCCGCTCCCTGCACAAGCTGGGCGTCGCGGAGTACAACACCCGTGACAAGCAGGCCCTCGTGGTCGACCTGCCCGCCAAGAAGGTCACCACCGACGTGGTCAAGCCCGCCGAGGGCACCCAGCAGTGGTGGTCCGGCCAGGGCGACGACCTGAAGAACACGCTCTCCCGCAGCGTGGACCTCACGGGGAAGTCCAAGGCCGCCCTCGACCTGTCCGGCTGGTGGGACATCGAGGAGAACTACGACTACCTCTACGCCGAGGTCTCCACGGACGGCGGCAACAACTGGACGCCCGTCGACGGCACCGCCGACGGCAAGCGCATCACCCGGGACGGCGGCGACAAGCCCGCGCTGACCGGCGTCTCCGGCGCGTACAAGAAGCTGTCGTACAACCTCGACGCGTACGCCGGCAAGAAGATCGACCTGCGCTTCCGCTACGCCACCGACGGCGGCACCTCCGGCAAGGGCTTCACCGCCGACGCCATCACCGTCACCGCCGACGGTGCGGCGCTGTTCACCGACGGCGCCGAGAACGGCGACAACGGCTGGACCGCCAAGGGCTTCTCGCGCATCGGTGCCTCCTTCACCAAGGAGTACCCGCAGTACTACATCGCCGAGAACCGCCAGTACGTCTCGTACGACAAGACGCTGAAGGCCGGCCCGTACAACTTCGGCTGGCGCAGCACCCGTCCCAACTGGGTCGAGCACTTCCCGTACCAGAGCGGCCTGCTGATCTGGCTGTGGGACACCTCGCAGCCCGACAACAACGTCGGCGTCCACCCGGGCACCGGCCGCATCCTGCCGATCGACGCGCACCCGAAGGCCGAGAAGTGGGCCAACGGCAAGGTCATGGGCAACCGCTTCCAGGCGTACGACTCGACCTTCGGCCTGCGCCCGGCGCAGGGCTACACCGTCCACTCGGACGGCGTCGCCACCAAGGTCAAGGGCAAGCTCGGCGTCCCGGTCTTCGACGACCACCGCAACACCTACCAGGACCCGGCCAACCCCTCGGGCGGTGTGAAGGTCACGGACACCAACACCCGGATCCGCGTCCTGCACCAGGCCCTGGACGGCTCGACGATGATCCTCCAGGTCGGCCCGGCCAAGTGACACCGGACGGGTCCCTGTAAGGGGCACCCGTAAGAGCCGCAGCTCACAGCCGTCCGGCCGGCGCCCTCTGGCGGGCGCCGGCCGGACGTGCAGAGAATGCCTCTCATGATGGTCTTATCGACGCCACGACCCGTGCCGCCGGCCAGGGGGGTCTGAGAGGCATGGCAGGCGGTGGATACGCCAAGCTCCCCGACGGCAGCGTGGTCGTCGCGCTCTCGCTGACCGTGCCCGTCGCCCCGGCGGCGCCCGGCGGCCGCGTACGCGTCCTGGTGCACGCCGCCAACCGCCAGCGCGCCCTGACCCGGCTGCGCAACCTCGGCCTGCGCGCCGTCTACCTGCGCGGCAACACCGAACCCCCGGACCCCGACGAGATCACGGCCGTCCTGCACCACCCGGACGGGCTGGTCTGGCGCTCCGTCCCCGGCGTCGACACCGAGTCCTGGCACCCCATCCGGCAGCTGCGCCCGTACGGGTGACCGTCAGGGCCGTCGGCCGTCTCAGGCGGCCTGGACCACCGGCCGGCCGGTCAGTTCCACGCCGGCGGCCCGCAGCTCCTTCAGGGCCTGCTCCGTGGTGTGCGCCGACACGCCCGCCGTCAGGTCGAGCAGGACGCGCGTGGCGAAGCCCTCGTGGCGGGCGTCCAGGGCGGTGGCCCGCACACAGTGGTCGGTGGCGATGCCGACGACGTCCACGTCCGTCACGTCCCGCTCGCGCAGCCAGTCGGCCAGCGCGGTGCCGTTCTCGTCCCGCCCCTCGAACGCGCTGTACGCCGCGGCGTGCGCGCCCTTGTCGAAGACCGCCTGGACCGCGCCCGAGGTGATGGCCGGCGCCAGGTTGGGGTGGAAGCCGCTGCCCTCGGTGCCCGCCACGCAGTGCCGCGGCCAGGACCGCTCGTAGTCGGGCTCGTCGGAGAAGTGCTCCCCGGGGTCGACGTGCATGTCGCGCGTGGCGACGACGTGCGCGTACCCGGCGGGCGCCTCGCCGACGAGGTCGGTTATGGCCGCGGCCACGTCGGCGCCGCCGGCCACCGCGAGGCTGCCGCCCTCGCAGAAGTCGTTCTGCACGTCGACGATGATCAGTGCACGGTGCATGGTGCAGATCCTTTGTGAGGGGTCCCTCGGCCGACTGTGCGGATCAGCCCTGTGTGACCGAGGGTAGTGACTCCGGTGGGACGGCGGGAGGTGGCAGAGGGGGCCTGTCAGGGGCCCGTCAGGGAAGGTAGTGGGTGGGCAGCACGGGCTCGCCCCGCGAGAGCTGCGTCGCCGACATCGGGAGCGCCGCGCGCGCCGCGCGGTGGCGGTCGCGCGGCGCGTCCAGGGGCTCGCGGGCCACGACCTCGCCCCCGCGCACCAGCGGCACCAGCAGCTGCCGGTCCACCAGGTCCGCCGGGACCTCGCCGGTGCCCACGACCTCGGCCTCGGCCACACCGTCGGCGTCCACGCGGCGCGCGGCCCACTTGCGGCCGCCGAGGGACGCCTTGCCGCCCATCGACTTCTTCGCCACCGGCACCAGCGGCGCGTCGGCGCCCGGCCCCTCGGCGCGGGCGACCAGCTTGTAGACCATGGAGCAGGTGGGGTGGCCGCTGCCGGTCACCAGCTGGGTGCCCACGCCGTACGCGTCCACCGGCGCGGCGGCCAGCGAGGCGATGGCGTACTCGTCCAGGTCGCTGGTGACGACGATGCGGGTGTCCTTGGCGCCCAGCTCGTCC
Source organism: Streptomyces mashuensis (assembly GCF_014654785.1). Classification (GTDB taxonomy): domain Bacteria; phylum Actinomycetota; class Actinomycetes; order Streptomycetales; family Streptomycetaceae; genus Streptomyces; species Streptomyces mashuensis. Next base: position 828,527 of record NZ_BNBD01000002.1, on the reverse strand, counting down.
AGCTGCTGCCGGACCCGGTGGGCGAGCAGCAGCAGGTCGCCGGAGTCGATACGGACCGCGCCCAGGCCCGGCCCGGCCACCTCCACGGCCATCCGCACGGCCTCGGCCACGTCGTACGTGTCCACGAGCAGCGTGGTGCCGGCGCCCAGCGAGTCGACCTGCGCCGTGAAGGCGTCGCGCTCGGTGTCGTGCAACAGGGTGAACGCGTGCGCGCTGGTGCCGACCGTCGGGATGTTGTAGCGGAAGCCGGCGGCGAGGTCGGAGGTGGAGGTGAAGCCGCCGACGTAGGCGGCGCGGGCGGCGGCCACGGCCGCCAGCTCGTGGGTGCGGCGGGCGCCCATCTCGATCAGCGGCCGGTCGCCGGCCGCGACGGCCATCCGGGAGGCCGCGGCGGCGACGGCCGAGTCGTGGTTGAGGATCGAGAGGATCACCGTCTCCAGCAGCACCGCCTCGGCGAAGGTGCCCTCCACCCGCATCAGGGGCGAGCCGGGGAAGTAGACCTCGCCCTCGGGGTAGCCCCAGATGTCACCGCGGAAGCGGTAGTCCGCCAGCCACTCCAGGGTCGCCTCGTCCACGATTCGCTGGTCGGCGAGGAAGCCCAGCACGCCGCTGTCGAAGCGGAAGTTCTCCACGGCGTCCAGGACCCGCCCGGTGCCCGCCAGTACGCCGTAGCGCCGGCCCTCCGGCAGCCGGCGGGTGAAGACCTCGAAGACGCAGCGGCGGTCGGCGGTCCCGGACCGCAGCGCGCCCTGCAGCATCGTCAGCTCGTACCGGTCGGTGAAGAGGGCCGTCGACGGCACTGTCACCGGGAGTCCCAGGTCCGCAGTGTTCATGTGGTGATGCTACCCCCGCTACTCGTCAGAGTGACGATTTCCCCCCGGGGCTTTCTGCGGACCTCTGCGGGCTCGCCGGAGGGGGGCCCGTTTGCGCGGGGCGGGGTGCCGAGTGGCAGCATGGAAGCGTGAGTGTTGCACCGGTCGAGATCGAACGACCCGAAACGGGTGAGTCGCCGTACGCGGTGGCCGAGCCGGACGTCCCCTGGGTGACGCTGGTGCACAACGACCCCGTCAACCTCATGAGTTATGTGACCTACGTTTTCCAGACGTACTTCGGCTACTCCAGGGACAAGGCGCACCGGCTGATGCTCGACGTCCACCACAAGGGCCGCGCGACGGTCTCCAGCGGCAGCCGTGAGGAGATGGAGCGCGACGTGCAGGCGATGCACGGGTACGGGCTCTGGGCGACCCTCTCGCAGGACCGTTGATGGCCGGGCACTTCGAGCCGCTTCCCGGCGGCGGGGCGGCCGTTGCCCTGGACGAGGTCGAGGTCTCCATCCTCCGCAGCCTGGCGGTGCAGCTCCTGGAGCTCATCGGGCCGGGGGAGACGCACGGCCCGGAGTCCGTGGACCCGCTCGACCGGCTCTTCGCCGAGGGCCCCAGCGAGCCGCCCTCCGACCCGGCCCTGGCCCGGCTCTTCCCCGACGCCTACGGCGCGCCCGGCACCGAGCAGGACCAGCGGGAGCGGGCGTACGCGGCCGAGTTCCGCCGCTACACGGAGAACGACCTGCGCGAGCGCAAGCGCCAGGACGCCCTGGGCGTGGTGCGGTCGCTGGACGCGCTGACCGTCGCGGGCGACGACGCGGCCGTGCTGCGGCTGGCCCCCGAGGACTGCCGGCAGTGGATCGGGACGCTGAACGACCTGCGGCTGACGATCGCCGCCCGGCTGGAGATCGGCGACGAGGACGACAGCGGGCAGCTGTACGGGCTGCCGGACGACGACGCGCGCAAGCCCATGGTCATGGCCTACCTCTGGCTCGGGGGGCTCCAGGAGACCCTCGTGGAAGCGCTGATGGCCTGACCTGCGCCGGAACGACACCCGACCGTCGTCCGTTATCCGGACAAGCGGACGGTGTCATGTCCGGAGTCCGGACATGCGCCTCGATCCTCAGCGGACGCTCAAGTCCGGATAACGATCGAATCACTGTGGTGGCGGCTATTAGTAGCCGTTATGCATTTTGTCCTGATTTAGTTGTGGCGTGCGCCACAAAGTCCTCGGGTGCGCCCGGACGATCACCCGTTCACCCGTGATACATCTTGCCGACCTGCCTCCGCGACGCCACCCCTGTCGCGGCGGGAGCGCTGAGCCGACCGACCGTCGGCACTTGCAGGACTCCATCCGGGGGGATCGGAACCCGGTCCGGTGATACGGACCGGTATGGAGAAAGGCGCACCACCATGACCTCTGAGCAGGTCGCCGACCGCACCGCAGTCGAGGACGCGGCGCGGGACGGAAGCGGCAAGGAAGCTTCCGAGGGTTACCAGCGGGGGCTGGGCAACCGACAGATCCAGATGATCGCCATTGGTGGCGCCATCGGCACCGGCCTGTTCCTGGGCGCGGGCAAGGCCATATCCAAGGCCGGGCCGTCGCTGATCCTGGGTTATGCCATAGCCGGCCTGGTCATCTTCTTCATCATGCGAGCGCTCGGCGAGCTGCTCATGTACCGCCCGGTCTCGGGCTCCTTCTCCGAGTACGCCCGCGAGTTCCTCGGGCCGTTCTTCGGTTACGTCACCGGATGGACGTACTGGCTCTTCTGGGTCGTCACCGGCATGACCGAGGTCACCGCGGCGGCCACCTATGTGCAGTTCTGGGACAAGTCGATACCCCAATGGGTGTCGGCCCTCGGCTTCACCGTCGTCCTCTACCTGGCCAACCTGATCTCCGTGAAGCTCTTCGGCGAGCTGGAGTTCTGGTTCTCCATGGTCAAGGTCACCGCCATCATGGGCATGATCCTGATCGGCATCGGCGTCATCACGCTCGGCTTCTCCGAGGCCGGTGAGACCGCCTCGTTCAGCCAGCTCTGGTCGCACGACGGGTTCTTCCCCAAGGGCATCGGCGGCACGCTGATGACCCTGCACATCGTGATGTTCGCCTTCATGGCGGTCGAGCTGGTCGGCGTCACCGCCGGCGAGGCGAAGGACCCCGAGAAGACCCTGCCCAAGGCGATCAACACCGTGCCGTGGCGCATCGGCCTCTTCTACGTCGGCTCCCTCATCATCCTGATGTCGGTGATCAGCTGGACGAACTTCAAGGCCGGCGAGAGCCCCTTCGTGGCCGCCTTCCAGCGCATCGGCCTGCCGGCCGGCGCGGGCATCGTCAACTTCGTCGTCCTCACGGCGGCGCTGTCGTCCTGCAACTCCGGCATGTACTCCACCGGCCGCATGCTGCGCGACCTCGCGCTCAACGGCCAGGGCCCGAAGTTCTTCGCCCAGCTGTCGAAGAAGGGCCTGCCGCTGCGCGGCACCACCGTCTCCGCCGCGCTGATGCTGGTCGGTGTCTGGATCAACTACCAGTGGCCGGGCGACGCCTTCAACTACGTCGTCTCCTTCGCCACCATCTCCGGCCTCTGGGCCTGGGTGATGATCCTCGCCTCGCACCTGCGCTACCGCCGCCTGGCCGACAAGGGCCTGCTGCCGCGCTCCACGTTCCGCGCCCCCGGTGCGCCGTGGACGAGCATCTTCGGCCTGGCCTTCATCGGCGCGGTGTTCGTCCTCATGGGCATCGACGAGGACGCCCGGGTGTCGCTGTACTTCGCGCCCGGCTGGGCCGCGATCATGGTGATCTCCTACTTCGTCCTCAAGCGCCGCAACCCCGAGGCGTTCGCCCGCCGCGACCTGCCGGTCCACGCCGACACGACCGGCCCGGCGGCCTGACGGCCACACCGCACCCCCCACCCGGAGGGCCCGCCCGTACCGCACGGTACGGGCGGGCCCTCCGCGTCGTGGGCACCGGGCGCACAGCGGGATTTCATCCCCCCGCAACAAGAGGCCGTGTCCGGCCTCGTCCCGGCTGCCTATTCTTTGCGCATGCTGACCCTGACCCAGGACCTCTACGACAAGATCGTGGCGCACGCCCGCGCCGACCACCCCGACGAGGCGTGCGGAGTCGTGGCCGGGCCGGCGGGCAGCGACCGCCCCGAGCGGTTCGTCCCCATGCTCAACGCGGCCCGGTCGCCCACGTTCTACGAGTTCGACTCGCAGGACCTGCTCCGGCTGTACCGCGAGATGGACGACCGCGACGAGGAGCCGGTGATCATCTACCACTCGCACACGGCGACCGAGGCGTACCCCTCGCGCACCGACCTCACCTACGCCAACGAGCCGGGCGCGCACTACGTGCTCGTCTCCACCGCCGACACCGACGGCGCCGGCCCCTTCCAGTTCCGGTCCTTCCGCATCGTGGCCGGCGAGGTCACCGAGGAGGACGTCCGCGTCGTCGACGCGTACTGAGCCGTAGGGGCCGTACGGGCCGTAGGGGCCGAGCCGTACGGGGCTCCGGGACCCGTACGGGGAATCGATACGCTGCCCCCACCGTTGATCCCGGCGGGGACTCCCCGCGGGGCGGCGCCACGCGCCACGTACACCGCGCACCGCACACCAGCAGGCAGGAGCACACCATGGCCATCGAGGTCCGCATTCCGACCATCCTCCGCACGTACACGGACGGCCAGAAGGCGGTCGCGGGCAGCGGCGCCACGATCGGCGCGCTCTTCGAGGACCTGGAGAGCCGTCACCCGGGCATCCGCGAGCGCCTGGTCGACGACTCCGGCGAGCTCCGCCGCTTCGTGAACGTCTACGTCAACGACGAGGACGTCCGCTTCCTCGCCGGGCTGGGCACCGAGCTGGGCGACGGCGACAACGTCACCATCCTCCCGGCCGTGGCCGGCGGCGCGGCCTGAGCGGCAGGGCCGTGCGCTACGACAGCCCCCTGGCCGCGGTGGGCAACACCCCGCTGGTGCGCCTGCCGCGCCTGTCGCCGTCCGCCGCGGTCCGCGTCTGGGCGAAGCTGGAGGACCGCAACCCGACCGGCTCCGTCAAGGACCGCCCGGCGCTGCACATGATCGAGCAGGCCGAGAAGGCCGGCCGGCTCACCCCGGGCTGTACGATCCTGGAGCCCACCTCCGGCAACACCGGCATCTCCCTGGCCATGGCGGCCCGGCTCAAGGGCTACCGCATGGTGTGCGTGATGCCGGAGAACACCAGCGAGGAGCGGAAGCAGCTGCTCGCCATGTGGGGCGCCGAGATCGTGCCCTCCCCGGCGGCCGGCGGCTCCAACACGGCCGTACGGGTCGCCAAGGAGCTGGCGGAGCGCCACCCGGACTGGGTGATGCTCTACCAGTACGGGAACCCCGACAACGCCGGTGCGCACTACGCCGGCACCGGCCCGGAGATCCTGGCCGATCTCCCGGAGATCACCCATTTCGTCGCGGGCCTCGGCACCACGGGCACCCTCATGGGCGTCGGCCGTTACCTTCGCGAACACAAGCCGGACGTGACGATCGTGGCCGCCGAGCCGCGGTACGACGACCTGGTCTACGGCCTGCGCAACCTCGACGAGGGGTTCGTGCCCGAGCTCTACGACGCGTCCGTGCTCTCCACCCGCTATTCGGTGGGGTCCGAGGACGCGGTCCGTCGCACCCGCGAACTGCTGTCCGAGGAGGGCATCTTCGCCGGGGTGTCGACCGGTGCCGTGCTGCACGCCGCGCTCGGCGTCGCCCGGAAGGCCGAACGCGCCGGGGAGAGCGCCGACATCGTCTTCATCGTCGCCGACGGCGGCTGGAAGTACCTGTCCACCGGGGTGTACACGGCCCCCACCACGGAGGAAGCGGTGGCCGCGCTGCACGGGCAGCTCTGGGCCTAGGGGTCCTGGCGGCCCCGGCCCCGGCGCACGGGTGAACTTCCCCTACCGATGTTGGGGAGCGGCTGACATCATCCCGTAGGAGACGCACATGAACTGTCCCGCATGTGGATCTTCGGACATGAGGCAACTCAACAATGGAAACTGGCAGTGCGGAAGCTGCGGCGCAGTCACGGCTGGATCGTGAGGCCTGGGAGGCGCTCGCTCCCGAGACGCGTGAGCGGCTGGCGGCGTTCATGTCGCCGGAGGTGTTCACGGTGACCGCCGGCAGCAAGGAGTCGGCCGAGCGCTTCCAGCGCTTCATGGACACGCTGGACCGCGCGGAGAAGCACCGGCCGGTGTAGCCGCGTTCCGCCGCAGGCCGACGGGCCCCGACGTGCACCACCGGTGTGCGGCGGGGCCCGCGCACGTCCGTGCCGGGGCTCAGGTCCGTCCTGGTGATTCCGCCCACACGCCACCCTCTCGGAGGAGTCCTCGCGCCCATCTCGCCTTACCCTCGACTCCACCGCACGGCGCCCCGTACCCGGCCCACGGAGGTTCAGGCCCGCATGAAGCTCACCGTCATCGGATGCTCGGGCTCCTTCCCGTCCGCGGAATCGGCCTGCTCGAGCTATCTGGTGGAGGCCGACGGCTTCCGGATCCTCCTGGACATGGGCAACGGCGCCCTGGGCGCGCTCCAGCGCCACACGGGCCTCTACGACCTCGACGCCGTGTTCCTCACGCATCTGCACCCGGACCACTGCATCGACATGTGCGGCTACTTCGTCGCCCGTTACTACCGGCACGACGGCGGGCGGGCCGGCGCGGTGCCCGTGTACGGGCCGGAGGGCACGGAGGAGCGGCTGCTGACGGCGTACGGCGACGTGCCGGACGACGCGTGCATGGGTGAGGTGTTCGACTTCCGCACGCTCGTGCCGGGGCCGGTGGAGGTGGGCCCGTTCACGGTGCGTGCGGCCCGCGTCGACCACCCGGTGGAGTCGTTCGCGTTCCGGGTGGAGCACGGTGGTGCGTCGCTGGTCTACTCGGGCGACACGGGTCCGTGCGCGGCGCTGGAGGAGCTGGCCGCGGGCACGGACCTGCTGCTGTGCGAGGCGTCGTTCACGCACGGCAAGGAGGACATCCCGGGGCTGCACCTCAATGGGGTGCAGGCCGGCGAGTGCGCGGCGCGCGCGGGGGCGGGGCGGCTGGTGCTCACGCACATCCCGCCGTGGACCGACCCGCTGACGAACCTGCGCGACGCGCGCTCGGTGTACGACGGCCCGGCGGAACTGGCCCGCGCGGGCGCGGTGTACGAGCTCTGACGCCCCTTACGGGACCCGTAGGGCCCGTACGGGAACGGCGAGGGCCCCGGAACCATTGCGGTTCCGGGGCCCTCGCCGTGCGGGGTCACGCCTTGGTGGCGGCCTCGGTCTCCTCCTCGGGCTCGCGGCCCGGGGTGGGGATGTTGAACTTCAGGATGGCGAACCGGAAGACCGCGTAGTACACGGCGGCGAAGCACAGGCCCACCAGGACGAGCAGCCACGGCTTGGTGGCGATGCCGAGGTTCAGCAGGAAGTCGATGACGCCGGCGGAGAAGCCGAAGCCGTCCTTCATGCCGAGCGCCCAGGTCAGGGCGAGCGAGACACCGGTGAGCACCGCGTGGATCGCGTACAGGACCGGCGCGATGAACATGAACGTGAACTCGATCGGCTCGGTGACGCCGGTGACGAACGCGGTCAGGGCGAGGGAGCCCATCATGCCGGCGACGAGCTTGCGGTTCTCGGGCCGGGCGCAGTGCACGATCGCGAGGCAGGCGGCGGGCAGCGCGAACATCATGATCGGGAAGAAGCCGGTCATGAACTGGCCCGCCGACGGGTCGCCGGCCAGGAAGCGGGCGATGTCGCCGTGCTTGTCCTTGTACTCGCCGGCCTGGAGCCACGGGAACGAGTTGAGCAGGTGGTGCATGCCGACGGGGATCAGCGCGCGGTTGAAGAGGCCGAAGATGCCGGCGCCGACGGCGCCGGAGCCGACCAGCCACTCGCCGAAGTTGTGCAGGCCGGTGCCGAGGACGGGCCAGATCAGGCCGAAGACGATGCCGATGACGAGGCCGGCGAACGCGGCGAGGATCGGCACCAGGCGGCGGCCGCCGAAGAAGCCGAGCCACTCGGGCAGCTTCTTGCGGTGGTAGCGCTGGTAGAGGAGGGCGACCACGATGCCCATGACGACGCCGCCGAGCACGCCCGCGTCGACGGCGGCGTCGGTCATGACGATCTTTCCGTCGACGACCTTGGCGACCTTCGGCAGGTTGCTGTCGGTGAACGTGGCGAGGACGTTCTTGAAGACCAGGTAGCCGGTGACGGCGGCCAGGGCCGTGGAGCCGTCGGACTTCTTGGCGAAGCCGATGGCGACGCCCACGGCGAACAGCAGGGCCATGTTGCCCAGGAGGGCGTTGCCGCCGGCCGCCATGTAGCCGGCGATCTTCGTGATCACCTCGGGGAAGTTCTTCCGGCCCAGCATGTCGTCGTTGCCGAGGCGGACGAGCAGGGCGGCGGCGGGCAGCACGGCGACGGGCAGCATGAGGCTGCGGCCGATACGCTGGGCCACGGCCATCGCTCCGGCGCCGGGCTTCTTCTTTTCCTTCGCCGGTGCCTCTTCAGGCGCCGCCTTCGCCGCCTTGGCTGCCGTACTCATCGGATTCCTCCAGGTGAGGCGGGCGCTCGGGGGAAGCTGGACGGCCCGCATTTGGTCTACACCACAAGTGGTTTAGACCTGTTGTAGCACGTAAGCCCGGTATCAAGGAATCCATCGTTCCGAGTGGTCCGGCTCACAGGCGTAAGAGCGTCGTGAAGCCGCCCCGGGCCCCGTCCCGCGCCGTCACCGGCCGTTCACTGCACGTTCTGCTTCTCGCTCTCCGCGGCCTCCTCCTCCGGCTCCCGGCCGGGTGTGGCGAGGTCGAAGAAGGTGATGGCGAAGCGGAAGACCGCGTAGTAGACGAGGGCGAAGGCCGCCCCGACCGGAATGATCAGCCACGGTCGCGTGGCCAGCCCCCAGTTGATGACGTAGTCGATCAGCCCGGCCGAGAAGCTGAAGCCGTCGTGCACGCCCAGCCCCCATGTGACCGCCATCGACACGCCCGTCAGCAGCGCGTGCACCGCGTACAGCGCCGGGGCGATGAAGAGGAACGAGTACTCGACGGGCTCGGTGATGCCCGTGACCAGCGAGGTCAGCCCCACCGAGAGCATCAGCCCGCCCACCACCTTGCGCCGCTCCGGCCGGGCGCAGTGCGTGATCGCCAGCGCCGCGGCGGGCAGCGCGAACATCATGATCGGGAAGAAGCCGCTGGTGAACTGGCCCGCCGTCGGGTCGCCGGCCAGGAAGCGGTTGATGTCGCCGTGCACCACCGTCCCGTCCGGCTTGGTGTAGTCGCCGAACTGGAACCACACGAAGACGTTGAGGAACTGGTGCAGCCCCACCACCAGCAGCGCCCGGTTGGCCACGCCGAAGATGCCGGAGCCGGTGGAGCCGATGTCCACGAGCCACCTGCTGAAGCTCGTCAGCCCGCGGCCCACCGGCGGCCACACCCACAGGCACAGCGCGGCGAAGGCGATGGCGACGAACGCCATGATGATGGGCACCAGCCGGCGGCCGTTGAAGAAGCCCAGCCAGTCCACCAGCCGCACCCGGTGGAAGCGCTGCCAGAACCAGGCGGCCAGCAGGCCCATCACGATGCCGCCGAAGACGCCCGGGTTCTGGTACGAGGCCGCCGCCGGCTGCCCGGCGGCGGTGACGCAGACCCCGTTGAGCAGCCCCAGCGCGGTGTGCCGGGCGCCGGCCGGGCACGGCTCGGGGAACTGGTGCAGCACCGCGTAGTAGACGAGGAAGCCCGTCACGGCCGCGAGCGCCGTGGAGCCGTCGGACTTCTTGGCCATGCCGATGGCCACCCCGACGGCGAACAGCAGCGGCAGGCCCAGCGAGGAGTCCAGCAGCGCCCCGCCCGCGCCGGCCATCACCTTCGCGACGTCCGTCCAGCCCAGCCCGTCCTTGCCGAAGACGTCGGGCTGCCCGAGCCGGTTGAGGATGCCCGCCGCGGGCAGCACCGCGATGGGCAGCTGGAGGCTGCGGCCCATCTTCTGCAGCCCCTGGAACAGCCCGTGCAGCCTCCGGCGGCGCGGTGCCGCGGCGGCGGTGGAGCTCATCGGCGTCCTCCCGGCGACTGGCATACTGGTGTAGACCACTTGTGGTGCGTCGTGGGCCGCCCGGAACGCGGTTGCCGGGTGGTCGCCATCCTGCGTGAGATGGCGGACGAACGCCCACATAGTTGGGCTGAACGTGGAATACCGTGTGAAGCCGGTCGGCGGAACGCCGGAAGGCCGAGACAACCAGGAGTGCACATGGCCAGCAAGGCTGAGAAGATCGTCGCCGGCCTCGGCGGCATCGACAACATTGAGGAGGTCGAGGGCTGCATCACCCGCCTCCGCACCGAGGTCAAGGACGCCTCCCTGGTCGACGAGGCCGCCCTCAAGGCCGCCGGCGCCCACGGCGTCGTGAAGATGGGCACCGCCATCCAGGTCGTCATCGGCACCGACGCCGACCCGGTCGCCGCCGACATCGAGGACATGATGTGAGCCGGAGCCCCCGGCTCACAGGCACGGCCTAGCGCGAAGGGCCCCTTCCGGGCAACCGGAACGGGGCCCTTCGCCATGGGCGATAGGCTCGGGGCCATGTCTCGCATCGACGGCCGTACCCCCGACCAGCTCCGCCCCGTGACCATCCAGCGCGGCTGGAGCAAGCACGCCGAAGGCTCCGTCCTCGTCTCCTTCGGCGACACCAAGGTCTTCTGCACGGCCAGCTTCACCGAGGGCGTCCCGCGCTGGCGCAAGGGCACCGGCGAGGGCTGGGTCACCGCCGAGTACGCCATGCTGCCGCGCTCCACCAACACCCGCGGCGACCGCGAGTCCGTCCGCGGCAAGATCGGCGGCCGCACCCACGAGATCTCCCGCCTCGTCGGCCGCTCGCTGCGCGCCGTCGTCGACTTCAAGGCCCTCGGCGAGAACACCGTCGTCCTGGACTGCGACGTCCTCCAGGCCGACGGCGGCACCCGCACCGCCGCCATCACCGGCGCCTACGTCGCCCTCGCCGACGCCATCGCCTGGGCCCAGGGCAAGAAGCTCATCAAGCACGGCCGCAAGCCGCTCACCGGCAGCGTCGCCGCCGTCAGCGTCGGCATCGTCGACGGCGTGCCGCTGCTCGACCTCTGCTACGAGGAGGACGTGCGCGCCGAGACCGACATGAACGTCGTCTGCACCGGCGACGGCCGCTTCGTCGAGGTCCAGGGCACCGCCGAGGCTCAGCCCTTCGCCCGCGACGAGCTCTCCGCCATGCTCGACCTCGCCGTCGCCGGCTGCTCCTCCCTGGACGCCGCCCAGCGCGAGGCCCTCGCCCGCACCCTCGGCTGACCCACGGACATCACCATGACGAAGCGACTGATCCTCGCCACCCGCAACGCCAACAAGGTCACCGAGCTGCGCGCGATCCTGGCCGGTGCCGGACTCGACGTCGAGCTCGTGGGCGCCGACGCGTACCCCGAGATCCCCGACGTCAAGGAGACCGGCGTCACCTTCGCCGAGAACGCCCTCCTCAAGGCCCACGCCCTGGCCCGCGCCACCGGCCACCCGGCCGTCGCCGACGACTCCGGCCTGTGCGTGGACGTCCTCGGCGGCGCCCCCGGCATCTTCTCGGCCCGCTGGGCCGGCCGCCACGGCGACGACAAGGCCAACCTGGACCTGCTGCTCGCCCAGCTCTCCGACATCGCCGACGAGCACCGCGCCGCCCACTTCGCCTGCGCCGCCGCCCTCGCCCTGCCCGACGGCACCGAGCGCGTCGTCGAGGGCCGCCTGGAGGGCACGCTGCGCCGGGAGCCCGCCGGCAGCGGCGGCTTCGGCTACGACCCGGTCCTCCAGCCCCTGGGCGAGAGCCGCACCTGCGCGGAGCTGACCCCGGACGAGAAGAACGCCATCAGCCACCGCGGCAAGGCGTTCCGCGCGCTGGTGCCCGTGGTGCGCGAGCTGCTGGGCTGACGCACACGAAAAGAAGGGGCCTCCCGCCCGGCGGGAGGCCCCTTCTGCACGCTGTGCGGCCGGAGGGACTCGAACCCTCACGGGTGTTACCCCACTGGGACCTAAACCCAGCATGACTGCCAATTCCATCACGGCCGCGCGACACCGCCATCGTACTGGCCCCGCCGCGGCAGTTGGGCCCCACCGTCCCGTACGACGGGCCCCGCGACGGCCACTTGGCCGCCACGTAGGGGAGATCACGGGAGGAACGGGAACGCGGAGCGCCGATTAACCGTCACTCAGGGCGGGACAGCACGGGTGTGCCGCCCGGACGCGCGGCCTCCTCCCCTTTTCCGTCCCTACCGACCCACCCGGCCGTGAGCGAGGAAGAAGCCGATGACCGACCGAGCCGGCGCCCTGCGGGGCGGCCTGCGCACCGCTGGGGCGATTGTGGCGGGGGCGGCCGTGCTCGTGTTCGGCGGGTACTGGCTGGGCGACGCCACCGACCGGGCGAGCGTCGTCGACAAGGCGCCGAAGACCGCCGCCGCGCAGAAGTCGAAGGCGGCCGGGCAGGAGGCGCAGGCCGAGATCGAGGACGCCTCGGCGCGCGAGCTGCCCGGCGTGCGGGACTGCGGCGTGGGCGAGCCGGTGCTGGAGCCCACCATCATCACCCTCGACTGCTCCACGGCCGGCCGGGTGGCCAGCGGCATCCAGTGGGACGACTACGCGGCCGACGGCGCCGCCGGCAGCGGCGTGGTGCAGGTCTCCAGCCGGGCGGCGGGCGCCGCCGCCGGCAAGGCGTTCCCGGCGCGGCTGCGGCTGTTCGGGCCCAAGCGCGTCGACGGCCTGGTGGCGTTCACCGCCCTGGAGGTCGTCTACACGGGTGCCACTCCCACCGGGGAGCACCGTGAGGTGCTGACGATCGCGTGATGGGCATCCGCGGCCGCATCGCGCTGGCCATCTCGTTCGTCACCGCCCTGGCCGTCGTGGTGCTCGGGGTGGCGGTGCACCACATCTCCGGGATGGAACGCGACCGGCAGGCGCTCGCCTACCAGGACGGGCTGCTGAGCTCCGCGCTCCAGATCTACCAGCGCGACGGGACGCTGGCGCTGGGCGCCGAGCTCGACGACTCCACGCTGCCGTTCCCCCTCGCCCAGGCCGTGGCCAGGGGCCAGTCGGGCACGTACATCAGCGGGGGCGAGGACCCGCGCGTGTGGGCGGCCACCGGCGTCGGCGACGGCAGGGTGCTGTCCATCTCGGCCTCCTACCCCGACCGCGACCCGCTGCAGACGGCGCTGGACAAGGCCCTGGTGGTGGCCGGCGCGGCGACGGTGGCGCTGATGGCGGTGGTGGCGTGGTTCGTGGCGCAGAGCCTGTCGCGGCGGCTGCGGCTGAGCGCCGCGGCGGCCCGGCGGATCGCCGCCGGCGAGGCCCCGGACGCCGGGGCGCTGGACAGCGGCGGCCGGGACGAGGTGGCCGAGCTGGGCCGCTCGGTGCACCACATGGCCACCTCGCTGGCCGCCCGGGTGTCGGCCGAGCGCCAGTTCACCGCCGACGTCGCCCACGAGCTGCGCACCCCCGTGGCGGGCCTGGTGGCCTCCGCGGAGCTGCTGCCGCACCCGCGCGCCGTGGAGATGGTCCAGGAGCGCGCCCAGACGCTGCGCGCGCTGGTGGAGGACCTCCTGGAGGTCTCCCGGCTCGACGCGGGCGTGGAGAGCGCCCAGCTGGACGCCGTGGAGCTGCCGGCGCTGGTGCGCGGCATCGTGGGGCGGGCGCGGGGCCAGCGGGGCGTGGCCGACGTGGCGGTCGAGGTCGTCGGCGACGGCCGGATCGTGGCGACCGACGCGCGCCGCGTGGAGCGCATTCTGGTCAACCTGCTGGCCAACGCCGCCAAGCACGGCCGGCCGCCGATCGAGATCACCGTGGACGGCACCCGCATCGTGGTGCGCGACCACGGCGACGGCTTCCCGCCCGGCCTCGTCGACCAGGGGCCGCGCCGCTTCCGTACAGCCGCGCCCGAGCGCGGCACGGGCCACGGCCTGGGCCTGACGATCGCCGTGGGCCAGGCGGCGGTGCTGGGCGCGACGCTGCGGTTCGGCAACGCGGAGGGCGGCGGCGCCCAGGCCGTCCTCGACCTGCCGGAGGCCGAGGACGTGCCCGAGGACGAGCGGCCGGTGTGCCGGGGCGCGGCCGTCTAGCCCGCGCCGGTCAGCGGCTCAGAGCCCCAGATCCTTGATGATCCTGGCGACGTGGCCGGTGGCCTTGACGTTGTACAGGGCGCGCTCGACCTTGCCCTCCTCGTCCACGATCACGGTGGAGCGGATCACGCCCTGCACCACCTTGCCGTAGAGCTTCTTCTCGCCGAAGGCGCCGTACGCCTCCAGCACCTTCTTCTCGGGGTCGCCGACGAGGGTGACCTTCAGCGCCTCCTTGTCGCGGAACTTCGCCAGCTTCTCCGGCTTGTCCGGGGAGACGCCGATGACGTCGTAGCCGTGCCCGGCGAGGAAGTCGAGGTTGTCGGTGAAGTCGCACGCCTGCTTGGTGCAGCCGGGCGTCAGCGCGGCGGGGTAGAAGTAGACGATGACCTTGCGGCCCCGGCGGTCCGCGAGCGAGACCGGGTTGCCGTCCGCGTCGGGCAGGGTGAAGGCGGGGGCGGTGTCGCCCGGCTGCAGTCGCTCGCTCATGGGCTCTGCTCTCCTTACGGGGGTCTGGGATGACGGTCCCGAGGGTAGCCAGAGCGTGGAACGGGGGTGCCGCGGGGCGTGAGCCCCGGGCGGCTGACAGACTGGGGTCATCACCCTTCAGCATGATTGACCGACGAGACGGAGGCAGCGCGGTGGCGGAAGCCAGGACCCCTGCGCAGATCGAGGCGGACATCGCCCGCCGGCGGCAGGAGCTCGCCGTGGTGCTCGACGAGATCGGCGTGCGGATGCACCCGCAGACGATCATCGGCGACGCGAAGGCGAAGGTCGCCTCCAAGGTCGACCAGACGGCCGGGCGCGCCTACGTGGCGGCGAACCGCGTCGTCACCGAGGTGCGCTCCCGCTTCGTGGACGAGCACGGGGCGCCCCGCCTCGACCGCATCGTGCCGGTGGCGATGGTCGCCGTCGGCGTGGTCGGCCTGCTGACGGTGGCCCGCCGCCGCAAGTCCTGAGCGGGGCCCGGTGGCCTCGGCGTCCCGCCGGGGCGGGTACCGTCGTGGCGTGACGACGAACACCAGCCACGACAAGCTGCCCATCCGGATGCTCCACGACCGCGTACTGGTCCGGACCGACATCCCCGAAGGCGAGCGCAGGTCCACCGGCGGCATCGTCATCCCGGCGACCGCCGCGGTCGGGCGCCGGCTGGCCTGGGCCGAGGTCGTGGCGGTCGGGCAGAGCGTGCGCACGGTGGAGCCGGGCGACCGGGTGCTCTACGACCCGGAGGACCGGGCCGAGGTCGAGGTCCGCGGCGTCGCCTACGTGCTGATGCGCGAGCGCGACCTGCACGCTGTGGCCGCCGAGCGCCTGGAGGGCTCGGAGGACTCCACCGGCCTGTACCTTTGATCCGACCCCCGCCCTTCCGGGCTCCCGACGAGACGCGCCGTACCGGGTCAGGACAAGACGACGCACCCCCACGAGAACCACTCTCACCGGAGGTGCCGTCATGGCATGGATCCTGCTCGCCCTCGCCGGCCTGCTCGAAGTCGGCTGGTCGGTCGGCATGAAGTACACCGAGGGCTTCACCCGCCTGTGGCCCAGCGTCTTCACCGTCGCGGGCATCGCCGCCAGCATGCTGCTGCTCTCGCGGGCCGCCCGCACCCTGCCGATCGGCACCGCCTACGGCGTCTGGGTCGGCATCGGCGCGGCGGGCGCGGCCGTGCTGGGCATCGTCCTGCTGGGCGAGCCCGCGACAGCCGCGCGCATCTTCTTCATCGTGCTGCTGCTCGTCGCCGTGACCGGCCTGAAGGCCACCTCCGGCCACTGAGGGCCGGGGCGCCCGCTCAGTAGTCGTACCCCAGCAGGTCGCCGCCGCCGTGCCGGTCCCGCGGCTCCTTGGCCTCCGGCGGGCCGAAGGTCGGCGGGCCGGGCGGCGTCGGGAACCCCGGCGGCGTCACCGGCGGCGGCGTGAACGTCGGCAGCGGCGGCAGCGAGAACGGCGGCGGGGTGCGCGGCGGCAGCGAGGAGGCCGGCGGCGACGTGCTGGGCGACGGCGGGGCCGTGGGCGCCGACGGCTCCAGCGTGGGCGGCGCCGCGCCGCTCTGCAGCTCCAGGTCGAAGTCGGCCGCCTCGGTGCCCTCCAGCGCCTCCGCCGTGTACGCCGCCCAGATCTGCGCCGGGTAGCCGCCGCCGTTGATCCGGGCCAGGCCCGTGGCGCCGTACAGCGGCTTCTGCTCGGCGGAGTCCGGGTCCTGGCCCATGACGGCCACCACGGTGGCCAGGTCGGGCGTGTAGCCCGCGAACCAGGCCGCCTTGTCCTCCTCCGCCGTGCCGGTCTTGCCCGCCGCCGGGCGCCCCGCGGCCTGCGCGGCCCGGCCCGTGCCGCTCTCCACCACGCTCTGCAGGATCGACGTCGTGGTGTCGGCGGCCTCCCGCGACACCGCCTGCCGCGTCTCGTGGCCGTCGGGCAGCTGCACGTCCTCGGAGCCCTTGGTGACCTTCTCCACCAGCGTGTACGGGCCGTGCTTGCCGTGGTTGGCGAGCGTCGCGTACGCCTGCGTCATGTCCAGCACGCTCGCCGTGGCCACGCCCAGCGCGATCGACGGCGTGGCCGTCAGGTCCGGCGTCTTCTCCGGGATGCCCAGCGCCACCGCGGTGTCCTTGACCTTGCCCGGCCCCACGTCCTGCGCCATCTGCGCGTACACGGCGTTCACCGACCAGTCGGTGGCCTGGGTGACGGTGATCTGCCCGTACGACTTGCCGTCCTCGTTCTCCGGGCTGTAGCCCACCGGCCCGTTGGGCCCCTGCACCGGACGCTTGTTGGTGCCGTCGTAGCGGGTGCCCGGCGTGATGAGGCGGCCCTCCTGCGTGCTCGCCCCGTTGTCCACCGCGGAGGTGAACACGAACGGCTTGAACGTCGACCCGACCTGGTAGTCGCGCCGGGTCGCGTTGTTGACGTACTGGCGCGTGTAGTCCACGCCCCCGTACAGCGCCACCACCTTGCCGTTGCGCGGGTCGATGGAGGCGCCGCCCGCGCGCACGTACCGGTCCACGGCGCGGCTGTCGCTCAGCTCGGTCGTCAGCTGGTCGTGCACGGCGGTGGCGAACGCGCTCTGCTTCTTCCGGTCGATGGTGGTGGTGATGCGGTAGCCGCCGGTGGCCAGCGTCGTCTCGTCCACGAGCTTGTTGGCCGTCAGGTAGTCCTTGACGGCCTCCACCAGGTAGCCGCGCTGCCCGGCCATGCTCAGCCGCGGCTTGGTCTTCCCCGGCGCCGGGAACTGCATGGCCGCGCGGTCCTGCTTGCTCAGCCACTTCTTCTTCACCATGCCGTCGAGCACGTAGTTCCAGCGGGCCAGCGCGCGCGGCTTGTTCTCCGGGTGCGCCCCCACGTCGTAGAGGCTGGGCGCGTTGAGCAGCGTGGCCAGGTACGCGCCCTCGCCCAGCGTCAGCCGGTCCGAGTCCTTGCCGTAGTACGCCTGCGCGGCCGCCTGCACCCCGTAGGCGTTGCGGCCGAAGTAGCTGGTGTTGAGGTAGCCCTCGAGGATGTCGTCCTTGCTCTCCTCGCGGTCCAGCTTGATGGCGATGAAGAACTCCTTCACCTTGCGGCTGATGGTCTGTTCCTGGCCGAGGTAGTAGTTCTTCACGTACTGCTGGGTGATGGTCGAGCCGGACTGCTTGCCCTTGCCCGTGACCGTGTTCCACGCGGCGCGCAGCATCGCCTCGGGGTTGACCGCCGACTCGGAGTAGAAGTCGCGGTCCTCGGCCGCCAGGACGGCGTGCTGCACGTCCTTGGGGACCTTGCTCAGCGGTACGCTCTCGCGGTTGATCTCCCCGTCGCGGGCCAGCAGGCTGCCGTCGGAGTACAGGTAGACGTTGCTCTCGGCGATGGCCACCTTGTTGGCCGGGGGGATGTCGACCAGCAGGTAGCCCGCGACGAGCCCGCCCGCCAGCAACAGGACGACCAGCAGGAACCCGCCCAGGACCATCCGCCAGGTGGGGACGAGCCGCCGCCAGCCGCGGCGCCGCGCCGGCTGCCCGGCCGCCCCCGGGGCGGCGCCGGGGTCCCGGGGTGCCCAGCGCGGTGGCGCCTGGCCGCCACCAGCCCGACGCTGCTGTGACTGCTCGTCGCTCATGTCTCCTGGGACTCCTCGGCCGCCGCCGGGGTTGTGCGGCCCCGGCGAAAGACACTCTCGCATCATGGGTGCCGGCACGAGGGTGCAGCGCACCTTTGACAGCACCGTAAGGGCCGTTCGGGCCAGAGTGACCACCTGCTCGGGTGAAAAACCGTGGCCTCCGGCGGACGTCTGCGGCTAGGCTCCTGCGCTTCGGCGGGACGACGGCACCGCGGGCGCGCGGCCCCCGGTGTCGACAAGTCCCCGAAGTGCTTCAACGACGAGAACGACGAGGGGGCCCGGCAGGATGCGGCTGTACGCGACGGTCGCCGTCAGCAGCTTCCGGCGGTACGCCACCTACCGCCTCGCCACCGTCGCCGGCGTGTTCACCAACACCGTGTTCGGGTTCATCGTCGCCTACACGTTCATCGCCCTGTGGAGCGAACGGCCGCACCTGGGCGGCTACGACCGCGACCAGGCCCTGACGTTCGTGTGGACGAGCCAGGCACTGCTGGCCGCCGCCTGCCTCATCGGCGGCGGCTTCCAGGTGGAGCTCCAGGAGCGCATCCGCTCCGGCGACGTCGCCGTCGACCTGTACCGCCCCGCCGACCTCCAGCTGTGGTGGCTCGCCGGCGACCTGGGCCGGGCCGCCTTCGAGCTGCTCGGCCGCGGCGTCGCCCCCATGACCGTCGGCGTCCTCGCCTTCGGACTCGCGCTGCCCACCTCGCCGTTGACGTGGGCGGCCTTCCTCCTGTCGGTCCTCCTCGGCCTGCTCGTCGGCTTCGCCCTGCGCTACCTGGTCGCCCTGTGCGCCTTCTGGCTGCTCGACGGCTCCGGCGTCAACACGCTCCAGGGCCTGCTGTGCATGTTCTTCTCCGGCTCGCTGCTGCCCCTCAACGTCTTCCCCGGCGCCTTCGGCGACATCGCCCGGGCCCTGCCCTGGGCCGCCCTCCTGCAAGTCCCCGCCGACGTCCTCCTGGGCCGCCACCACGGCGCCACCGGCATCGGCGCCGCCCTCGCCTTCCAGGCCGTCTGGGCGGTGCTGCTGCTCGCCGCGGGCCGCGCCCTCCAGGCCGCCGCCACCCGGAAGGTGGTGGTCCAGGGTGGCTGACCACCCTCTCGTCCGCCCCTTACGGCGGCCGGCCGCAGGCACGCGCGCGTACGGCCTCGTCGCCGGCATGTGGATACGCTCCGCCCTCGCCTACCGGGCCTCGTTCCTCATGATGGCCGCCGGCAACTTCGCCGCCACCGCCCTCGACTTCGTCGCCATCTACCTCATGTTCCGCCACGTCGACGCGCTCGGCGGCTTCACCCTGCCCGAGGTCGCCCTCCTCTACGGCACCACCAGCACCTCCTTCGGGCTGACCGACCTCGTCCTCGGCAACATGGACCGCGTCGGACGGCGCGTGCGCGACGGCACCATGGACACCCTCCTCGTCCGGCCCGTCCCCGTCCTCGCCCACGTCGCCGCCGACCGCTTCGCCCTCCACCGGCTCGGCCGGCTCGGCCAGGGCCTGCTGCTGCTCGTCTGGTCCCTGAGCCGCGTCGACGTCCACTGGACGCCCGTCACCGTGCTCCTCGTCCCCCTGATGCTGCTCAGCGGCTCGCTCATCTTCGCGGCGGTGTTCGTGGCCGGCGGCGCCTTCCAGTTCCGCGCCGGCGACGCCTCCGAGGTGCAGAACGCCTTCACCTACGGCGGCACGACGCTGCTCCAGTACCCGCCCACCGTCTTCGCGCAGGACCTCGTGCGCGGCGTCACCTTCGTCGTCCCCCTCGCCTTCGTCAACTGGCTGCCCGCGCTGCGCCTCCTGGGCCGCGACGACCCCCTCGGCCTGCCCGGCTGGGCCGACTTCGCCTCCCCGGCGGTCGCCCTCGCCTGCTGCGCCCTGGCGGGCCTGGCCTGGCGGGCCGGACTGCGCGGCTACCGCAGCACAGGGAGCTGATACCGATGCCCACCACCCCCGCCGGGCCCCCGGCCACCGAGGCGCCGCTCATCGAACTCGACGGCGTGGAGAAGGTGTTCCACGTCCGGCGCCGCACCGGCCTGCTGCGCCGCGAACGCCGCGAGGTGCGCGCCGTCGACGGGCTCACCTTCCGCGTGCCGCGCGGTGAGATGGTCGGCTACATCGGCCCCAACGGCGCCGGCAAGTCCACCACCGTCAAGATGCTCACCGGCATCCTCGTGCCCAGCGCCGGCCGGCTGCGCGTCGCCGGCACCGACCCCTCCCGCGAACGCGAGCGCCTGGCCCGCCGCATCGGCGTCGTCTTCGGCCAGCGCACCACGCTCTGGTGGGACCTGCCGCTGCGCGACTCGTACGGCCTGGTGCGCCGCATGTACCGCATCCCCGAACGGCGGTACCGCGAGAACCTGGAGCGCTGCGTCGAACTCCTCGACCTGGCCGCCCTGCTGGACGTCCCCGTGCGCCAGCTCTCCCTCGGCCAGCGCATGCGCGGCGACATCGCCGCGGCGCTGCTGCACGACCCCGAGGTGCTCTACCTCGACGAGCCCACCATCGGCCTGGACGTCGTCAGCAAGGCCAAGGTGCGGAACGTGCTGCGCGACGTGAACGCCGAGCGCGGCACCACCGTCCTGCTCACCACCCACGACCTCACCGACATCGAGCAGCTCTGCAAGCGCGTCATGGTCATCGACCACGGTCGGCTCGTGTACGACGGCGGGCTGGACGGCCTGCTCACCGCGGGCGGCGGCGAACGCACCCTCGTCGTCGACCTGGAGCGGGAGTTCCCGCCCATCGAGGACGTGCCGGGGGCTCGCGTCGTACGGGTCGAAGGGCCGCGCCAGTGGCTCGCGTTCGCCGCCGGGGGCAGCGCCGCCCCGCTCGTCGCGGCGGTGGCCGAACGCTACCCGCTGGTGGACCTGTCGGTGCGCGAGCCGGCCATCGAGGACGTCATCGCCCGCATGTATGCGGACCGGCCCGCCGCCTAAGCTGAACCGCATGAGCGAACTTCCGGAAATGCGGGCCTCGGACGCCGAGCGCGAGCGGGTCGCAGAAGCACTGCGCGAGGCGGTCGCCGAGGGGCGGCTGGACATGGAGGAGTTCGGCCAGCGGCTGGACGCCGCCTACAAGGCGCGCACCCACGCCGAGCTCGAACCGCTGGTGCGCGACCTGCCCGTGCCCACCCGGGCCGCCGCGGCGCCCGAGCGGGCCGACGACGGCTCCTGGGCGGGCCGCATCGGCGGCACGCCCACCTCCCGCACCGGCATCGCCGTCATGGGCGGCTTCCAGCGGCGCGGCGGCTGGACCGTGCCCCGCCGCTTCACCGCCTTCACCTTCTGGGGCGGCGGCGTCATCGACCTGCGCGAGGCCCGCTTCGAGGGCGACGAGGCCGTCATCCGGTGCATCGCCATCATGGGCGGCGTGCAGGTCGTCGTGCCGCCCGACCTCGACGTGCACGTCGGCGGCATCGGCATCATGGGCGGCTTCGACGACGACGGCGCCTCCGGCCCCGGCGCGCCCGGCTCGCCCAGCGTGCACGTCACCGGCTTCGCCTTCTGGGGCGGCGTCGGCGTCGAGCGGAAGATGACGAAGGAGGAGCGCCGGCGGCTGCGCGAGGAGCGCCGCGCCGAACGCCGGCTGGAGCGGGACGAGCGGCGCGGCGGCGGGGGGAAGGAACTGCGCTGACCGCCGGCCTCCCCAGGGGCGGGCTACAGCGCCCGGTCCGGCTGTCCCCGGAGCGTCTCCAGGTCGACGGCCTGGGCCATGGCCCGGTAGCCGGCGTCGCTGGGGTGGAGGTGGTCGCCGCAGTCGTACGCCGGCAGCAGCCGCTGCGGGTCCGCCGGGTCGCGCAGCACCATGTCGAAGTCGACGACGTGGTCGAAGACGCCGCCCGCGCGAATCGCCTCGTTGACGGCCTGTCGGATGGCCTCCTGCTCCGGCCCCACGCCCTTGTGCCCCTCGAACGGCGTCAGCGTCGAGCCGACCACCGGCAGGCCCCGTGCGTGCGCCCGCGCCACCAGCTGCCGCAGCCCCTCCGTGATCCGCTCGGGGTCCGTCTGCCGCGGCTGCCGCAGGATGTCGTTGATGCCCAGCTCCACGACCACCGCGCGGACGCCCGTGCGCGTCAGCACGTCGCGGTCGAACCGCTCCAGTGCACTGGGGTTGTTCACGGCCGACGTGCCCATGCCGCCGAGCAGGACGCGGTTGCCGCTGATGCCCTCGTTCAGCACGCCATAGCGCGGCGCGCCGTGCTCGGTGCGCAGCCGGGCCGCGAGGAAGTCGGTCCAGCGCCGGTTGGCGCCCACGGTGGCCGACACGCCGTCGGTGATGGAGTCGCCGAGGGCGACGACCGCGCCGCTCGCCTCGGTGCTCCACACGTCCACCCCGGTGACGTAGCGCCAGTAGGCGGTCTTCTCGGTGTACGCGGTGCCGTCGGCGTCCTCGGCCCGGTCGCCCTCGGCGAGGTACGAGATCTGGCGGGCGTGCGGGTGCAGGGTCACCGGCCCGGACGGGGTGGGGGAGTAGGTGGTGACCAGCAGGTCGGCGCCGGGGCCCACGTCCAGGTCCACCGGGTCGCTGACGACGGCGTCGCCCGGCGGGACCGTCACCTCGAGGTTGCCGCCGAAGCGCAGCGGCCGCATGCTGCCGGGCGCGGCGGTGGCGCTGCCCGGTACGGAGGCGAGCGCGAGGGAGGCGTGGCTCAGGGTCAGCGGGGTGCTGCCGAACAGGTTGGACAGCTGGACCCGGGCCCGGCTGCCGGCGAGTGTGCTGTGCACCACGTTGCGGATGGAGCGGCCGGCGTAGCCGCCCGGCGTGTCCGGCTCGGCCACCGCCGGCGAGGTCGACCAGGCCCCCACCCAGTGCCCCAGGGCCGCGGGCGCGGCCGACCGGTGCGGCTCGCGCGGGCCCTCCGCGGGCTCGCCGGAGCCCGCGGCCCCGACGAATATCGCGGCGGACACGGCGACCACCACGGCCGCCAGGGCGGCGGCCACGGCGTAGGCGGCGCCGCGGGGCAGGGGTGACCTGAACATGAACGGTTGTCTCCCGGGGACGGTGGAGATGTCACCTCGGCGGCAGCGCATGAGCGCGGAAATGCCGGTGACATGTCATGGGCGACTTGTCAGACGCGGGGAACTCTTCGTGCGTTCCCCGAGTAGGACGAACGGGGACGTCGCGGGACGGCGTCGGAGCGGACAATGCACATGAGGTCAGCCGGAACGGGTGGTGCGGATGAAACAGTCCCATGGTGGGGAGCCGGCTGCCGCCGGGGGCGGATCGAGCGCCGCCGATGGAGTGATGCCCGTTCCGGGCGCCGGCCTCACCTACAGCGCGGCCGACGCGGAGCGGCGGCGCGGGGTCCGCAGGATGAAGACCCTCGCCACGGGTCTGCTGCTGGCGGTCGCGGTGGTGTACGGGCTCGCGAAGTGGGCCGGGGCGGCGGGCGCCGGCGGCTGGACGGCGTACGTGGCGGCGGCCGCCGAGGCCGGCATGGTCGGCGCCCTCGCCGACTGGTTCGCGGTCACGGCCCTCTTCCGGCACCCGATGGGCCTGCCCGTGCCGCACACGGCCATCATCCCCACGAAGAAGGACCAGCTGGGACAGAGCCTGGGCGAGTTCGTCGGGGAGAACTTCCTCTCCGGCGACGTCGTCCGGCTGCGGCTGCGCGCGGTCGGCATCGGCACCCGGCTGGGCGCCTGGCTCAGCCGCCCGGAGCACGCCGACCGGGTGACGGCCGAACTGGCCACCGCCCTGCGCGGCGCCCTCACCGTGCTGCGCGACACCGACGTGCAGGCCGTCGTCGGCGAGGCCATCACCCGGCGGGCGGACGCCGTGGAGCTCGCGCCCGGCGCCGGCGCGCTGCTGGAGAAGGTCGTCGCCGACGGCGGCCACCGCCGCGTCGTCGACCTCGTGTGCGTCCGGGCCCACGACTGGCTCGTCACCCACCAGGACTCGGTGATGGAGGCCGTCGCGGGCGGCGCCCCCGGCTGGACGCCGCGCTTCGTCGACCGGAAGGTCGGCGAACGCGTCTACCGGGAGCTGCTGCGCTTCGTCACCGAGATGCGCGACATGCCCGGGCACCCGGCGCGCGGCGCCGTCGACCGCTTCCTGTCCGACTTCGCCTCCGACCTGCGGTCCGACGCCGACACCCGGGCCCGTGTCGAGCGGCTGAAGTCCGAGCTGCTGGCCCGCGGCGAGGTGCAGGACGTCATCGCCTCGGTGTGGTCCTCGGTCCGCGCGATGATCGTGGCCGCCGCGGAGGACGAGCACAGCGAGCTCCGCCGCCGCACCCGCGCCTCCGTCCTCTCCCTCGGCACCCGCATGACGGACGACGCCCGGCTCCGCGCCAAGATCGACGGCTGGCTGGAGGACGCCGCGGTGTACGTCGTCACGACGTACCGGGACGAGATCACCGCGCTCATCACCGACACCGTGGCGAGCTGGGACGCCGAGCACACCACCCGGAAGATCGAGGCGCACATCGGCCGCGACCTCCAGTTCATCCGCATCAACGGCACGGTGGTCGGCGCCCTGGCGGGCCTGCTCATCTTCACGGCGTCGCGGCTGCTGGGGGCGTGAGCGGTGAACAGGTTGTCACCGCCCGGAGTCGCCTAGGGTCGGACACCGTGCTGAGAAAACGCCCCCACCTGGCCTGGCTCGCGGCCCCGTACGTGCTCTACCTGGCCGCCCTCCCGGCGGTGAACCGCCTCCACCCGACCGTCGCCGGGCTGCCCTTCCTCTTCTTCTGGCTGCTCCTGGCCACCCTCCTCACCCCGGCGGCCGTCTACCTGGCCTGGCGGGGCGACCGTGCCCACCGGGCCCGCAGGACGCGGGACGGTGCCGGCGGCACTGACCGGGGTGCGGCATGACGTCCCAGGCCGCCACCGCCACCACGGTCTTCGCCGTCTTCATGCTCGCCACTGTCGTCCTGGGCCTGGCCGCCGTACGCGGCCGTACGCCCGGCGGCGGCATCGCCGACTGGTCCGTCGGCGGCCGCAGCCTCGGCACCGTCCTCATCTGGGTCCTCATGGCGGGCGAGGGCTACACCAGCTTCAGCTACCTCGGCGCGGCCGGCTGGGGCTACAACCACGGCTCCCCGGTCCTCTACGTCATCGCCTACATGTCGTGCGGCTACGCCATCGGCTACGTCGTCGGCCCCACCCTGTGGGCGTACGCCCGCCGCCACGGCCTCGTCACCATCACCGACATGGTGGCCCACCGCTACGGCCGCCCGTGGCTGGGCACCGCCGTCGCGATCCTCGCGACCGTCTGCCTCCTGCCCTACATCCAACTCCAGATCACCGGAATGGGCGTGGTGGTTTCCACCATTTCCTACGGTGCCATCAGCCTGAACTGGGCCTACTTCGTCGCCTTCGCCGTGACGACGACGTTCGTCGTGATCAGCGGCCTGCGCGGCAGCGCCTGGGTGTCGGTCCTCAAGGACGTCCTCGTCATCGCCACCCTCGGCTTCCTCGCCGTCTACGTGCCCCTGCACTACTTCGGCGGCTACGGGCCCTTCCTCGACCGCCTCACCGCCGAGAAGCCCGCGTGGCTCACCCTCACGGGACACGGCGGCAGCGGCCTCGGCGGCGCCTGGTTCGCCACCACCAGCTTCCTCAACTCCCTCACCGTCGTCATCTTCCCGACCACGGTCGCCGGCTACCTGGGCGCCCGCAGCGCCGACACGCTGCGCCGCAACGCCATGCTGCTGCCGTTCTACAACGTGCTGCTGTTCGTGCCCATGCTGCTCGGCATGGCCGCGCTGTTCGTGGTGCCGGGACTCAAGGGCGCCGAATCGAACCTCGCGTTGTTCAAGCTGGTCGTCGACTCGCTGCCGGCCTGGGCCGTCGGCGTCATCGGCGTCGCCGCCGCCCTGTCGTCGATCGTGCCGATGGGCGTCTTCATGCTCGTCATCGGCACCATGTGGGGCAGGAGCGTGCTGGGCGCCGTACCGGCGCTGGCCGGACGCCAGGACCGGCAGAAGGTCGCCGCGCAGGTGGTCGTCGTCGTGGCCGGCGCGCTCGCCCTGCTCATGACCTACACGCGGCCGGACACGCTGGTGCGGCTCTCCCTCATCTCCTACGAGGGCATGGCCCAGCTCGTCCCGATGGTGCTGATCGGCCTCGTCTGGCGGAAACTGACGCTGTGGGGCGCGGTGTCCGGTCTCGTGGTGGGCGGCACGCTCGTGTGCTGGCTCGTCTTCACCGGCCACGACCCGCTGTGGGGCGTGAACGCCGGCGCGCCCGCGCTCGCCGTCAACCTGCTGGTCGCCCTGGCGGTTTCCCGGTTCGGGCCGCGCACGGCCGACCTCCGGCCCGACGACGAGGTCCTGGCGGCGGACCCGGGGCCGGGCGGGGAACCGGAGGGCCCGGGCGGGGCGTTGTCAGTGCCGGGGGCTACGCTCGGGAACGACTGAGCACCCATGGAGGGGAGCCACGGAGGGGAGAGGAGGAACGGGATGAGCGCCGCGCAGGCCGTGCGTACGCAGCTGAGCGTGCTGTTCGTCGTGCTCGCCGAGCTGTTCCTCGCCCAGAGCGGCATGCTCGCCGCCGCCACCGCCGTCACCGCGGTCGCGGCCACCACGGTGGTCGCGACGGCAGTCCTGCTGCTGAGCGCCCTGGCCACGGCCGCCGCCCCGGCCGGGCCGCTCACGCCCACCCGCATACGCACCGCGATACGGGACCGGGAGCTGCGCACCGCCTTCCTCGCGCAGCGCGACCCGGACGCCCGCGGCCGCCGGCGCCCCCGTGCGCCGGGCCGGGCCCTCCCGGCGACCGCGTAGGCACCCGTCACCACCCTTTCCCGGAGGCGCCCGCCAGGGCGCCGCCCGGTGCCGCGGGATGCCCGCGCGCCTCGTCACGCCGACCGCTCGACCCTTCGGCCACGACGAGACCCGTGGAGGGCTCTGTGTCTTCGTTCCTTGCTTCCCTTTCTGCTCCCTTCTTCCACCTGCTCGGGTCCCTGCTGACCCGTCTCGCCGCCGTCCTCGAACCCCTGGCGGGTGCTTCCGCGACGGCCGCCGCCGTCGTCGTGTTCACGGCGCTGGTGCGGCTGGCGATGCACCCGCTGGCCCGTTCGGCGGTGCGGGGCGAGCAGGCCCGCGTCCGGCTCGCGCCGCGCCTCGTGGAGCTTCAGCGGCGGTACGGCGGCGACCCCGAACGGCTGCGGCGCGAGGCGGGCGCGCTGTACGCCCGGGAGGGCGCGTCGCCGCTGTCCGGCTGCCTGCCCACGCTCGTCCAGCTGCCGGTGTTCTTCGTGATGTACCGCCTGTTCGCGTCCGGCGACGGCGGCGCGGGCCTGCTGGACCACACGCTGCTGGGCGCCCCGCTCGGCGAGCGCTGGTCCGACGCGCTGGCGCGCGGCGGCCCCGCCGGGGCGCAGGGCCTGGTGTACCTGGGCCTGTTCGCCGCCGTCGCGGCGGTGGCCACGTGGTCGTACCGCCGGGGGCGCGCGGCCGTCGCGAAGGCCGCGGCGGCGCAGCCCGTCGCGGACGGCACGCCGGGCGCCGGAGCGGTGACGGCCATGACGAAGGTCGCGCCGCTGCTGGCCTTCGGCACGCTCGTCACGGCCGCGGTGGTGCCGCTCGCCGCCGGCCTCTACCTCGTCACCACCACCACGTGGACGGCGGTGGAACGGGCGCTGCTGCAGAGGGGCGTGCGGGCGGAGCGTACGGCGTAGGCGGGGGCGGAGGCGGGGCGGGGGCCGAAACGATCCTTGTGCGGTGGGCCCCGGACCTGCACGATCATGGTCGAGGCCGTGCGCCCCGGACAGGGCGCGACGACGACGGGGGCGGGACGATGAAGCTGCTGCGGGTGGGACCGGCCGGCGGGGAGCGCCCCGCGCTGCTGGAGGAGGACGGGACGCTGCGCGACCTGTCGGCCGTCGTGCCGGACGTGGACGGCGCGCTGCTCTCCGACGACGCGGCCCTGGCCCGCGTCCGGGCCGCCGCCGGCGCCCGCATCCTGCCCGCGCTCGACCCCGTGGGCCTGCGGACCGGGCCGCCGGTGGCCCGCATCGGCAAGATCGTCTGCGTGGGCGTGAACTACCACGACCTGGTGGCCGAGGCGCGGATGGCGACGCCCACCGAGCCCGTCCTGTTCCTCAAGGCGCCCGACACGGTCGTCGGCCCCGACGACACCGTGCTCGTCCCGCACGGCAGCGAGAAGACCGACTGGGAGGCCGAGCTGGCCGTCGTCATCGGCCGCACCGCCCGCCACCTGGGCAGTGACGCCGAGGCGCTGGCCGCGGTCGCCGGCTACACGGTGTCCAACGACGTCAGCGAGCGCGCGTACCAGTACGAGCGCGGCGGGCAGTGGGACAAGGGCAAGAACTGCGAGACGTTCAACCCCCTGGGGCCGTGGCTGGTGACGGCCGACGAGGTGCCCGACCCGCAGGCGCTGCGCATCCGGCTGTGGGTCAACGGCGAACCGATGCAGGACTCCAGCACGGCCCGGCAGGTCTTCCCCGTCGCCCGCCTCGTCCGGTACATCAGCGGGTTCATGACCCTGTACCCGGGCGACGTGATCAACACGGGTACGCCGGCGGGGGCCGCCCTGACCCGCCCCGGCACGCGGTACCTGCGGGCCGGTGACGTGATGGAGCTGGAGATCGAGGGGCTGGGGCGGCAGCGGCAGGAGCTCAAGGACGCCTGAGACCGCTGTCCGCTCGAGGTCGTTGTCCGCCGATCGGGTCGTACGGGCGGCGTGGGGCGTGTACTGCCGTACGCGGCATGGGCGTATATGCATATTTTCGGATATGCGCCAGAGAACAGCCGCACGCCACCGGGTGTCCCGTCCGGTGACCACGGCTGTGGCCGCCCTGGCTACGGCCGGCGTCACGGGTCTGACGACCGCCCTGCCCACCGCGACGGCGGGGGAGATGCCGCCGGTGGCCCGCGCCACCGGGCCGGGCCCCTGCGTCCCCGGCAAGTGCCCGAAACCGTACCCCGAACCCCACAACGGCACCGTCTCCGGCCGGGACAACGCCGTCAACGTCTTCGTCGGCGGCGACTACGCCGTCCGCGAGGCAGCCGCCGGCGCCGAGGGCCGGGCCGTGGTGCTCGGCGACGTCGACGTCGCCAAGGCGCCCGGCGCGGCGCAGACGTACACCGTGGGCGCCGTCCCCGTCGGCTCGCGCGTACCACCGGACAACGGCACGCCGTTCCTGCGCGTGGGCGGCGCGGTCAAAATCGCGGCGGGCCAGCGGCTGCTCACCCAGGACGGCACGGTCAACGGCACCGTCTCCTACGGCGGCGCGCTCGCCGGCCCCGGCACCGTGGGCCCCAAAGCGGTGCGCGACCCCTCCGCCGTGGCCGCGTACCGCGCGCTGCGCGACGACGTCATGGCCGCCAGCACCTGCTACGGCTACGACCACGGCGTGCTGCGCAGGACCACCGGCACTGCCGTGAACCAGGGCGCCGCCACGGTGTTCACGGGCGACGGCACGTCGAAGCTCCAGGTGTTCAACGCGCCGTTCGACCTGACGGCGGCCGGTGGCGGCCCGCAGGAGATCGGCTTCCAGCGCGTGCCCGCCACCGCGACCGTGCTGGTCAACGTCACCAACCCGAGCGGCGAGGACCGCGCGGTGAACGTCTCGGCGAGCAAGCTGGCGGGCGTCCGCCGGGAACGGCTGCTGTGGAACTTCCCCGACGCCAAGAACGTGCGCCTCACCGGCAGCGGCACGCTGGAGGGCACGGTCCTCGTCGGCCGCCGCACCAGCACGGTGCGGGTGAGCGTCGCGGCGGTCAACGGGCGGTTCTTCACGGCGGGTTCCCTGGCGCACGAGTCGGGGCCGGCGGCCCCCGCCCCGGGCGCCACCGGGCCCGTCCTGCACGCGTACCCCTTCGAGGGCGCGCTGCCGGACTGCGGCACGGGCCCGACGCCGGAGGCCGACGGGCCCGTACGGGAGCTGGGCCCGGACTCCTTCCCGTTCCCGCCGGAGCTGCTGGGCCCGCCCGTGCAGCAGGCCGTGTACCCGGGCCTGCGCGGCGGCGCCCCCGCCCGCCCGCCGCGGCACGGCCAGGACCCGGAGCGCCACAGCCCGCCCATGAGCCCCGCCCTGGCCATCGGCACGCTGCTGGTGGCCGCGGGGACGACGCTGGCGCTGGCGGTGCTGTACCGCACGCGGCCCCGCGCCTAGGGGGCCGGTCTCAGCCGCCGGCTTCCAGATAGCGCAGGACGGCCAGGACGCGGCGGTGGCCCGACTCGGTCGGCGGCAGGCCGAGCTTGGTGAAGATGTTGGCGACGTGCTTCTCCACGGCCCGCTCCGAGACGACGAAGTGCTGGGCGATGGCGCGGTTCGTGCGGCCCTCGGCCATCAGCGCGAGCACCTCGCGCTCGCGCGGCGTCAGCACGTCCAGCGCCCGGGCCCGCTTCCCCGCGCCGAACAGCTGCGACACTACCTGCGGGTCGAGGGCCGTCCCGCCCGACGCCACCCGTTCCAGCGCGTCCACGAACTCGCCGATGTCGACGACCCGCTCCTTGAGCAGGTAGCCGAGGCCGGCCGCGCCGTCGCCCAGCAGTTGCTCGGCGTAGCGCGTCTCCACGTACTGCGAGAAGATCAGCACGCCGGTGCCGGGATGGGTGCGCCGGATCTCCACGGCGGCCCGCAGGCCCTCGTCGCTGTGGCCGGGCGGCAGCCGGATGTCGACGACGGCGGCGTCGGGGCGGTGCTCGGCGACCGCGGCCAGCAGCGCGTCCGCGTCCTCGACGGCGGCGGCCACCTCCACCCCGCGCAGGCCCAGCAGCTGGACCAGCCCGTCGCGCAGGATCGCGGAGTCCTCGGCGATGACGACGCGCATGCTCCCCCGTTTCTCGCGTCAGCTGATACGCGTCAGCTGTACGGCAGTACGACCGTGACCACCGTAGGTCCTCCCTCCGGGCTCGTGCAGCTCAGGGTGCCGTCGACGGTGCGTACCCGCGCGAGCAGCCCCGTCAGCCCGCTCCCCGCGCCCACGCGCGCGCCCCCGCGCCCGTCGTCCTCCACACGCAACCGCAGCGCCGTGTCGTCGGCCGTCACAGCGATGGCGACGGCCGACGCGCCACTGTGCTTCACGGCGTTGGCCAGGAGCTCGGCGGCACAGAAATAGGCGATCGACTCCAACGCGGGGCTGGGGCGGCGCGGGACGTCGACGGTGACGGTGACGGGCAGCGCGCTGTCGGCGGCCAGCGTGTCCAGGGCGGGGCCGATGCCCTCGTTCAGGACGGGCGGGTGGATGCCGCGGACCAGGGCGCGCAGGTCGGCGATGGCCTGCTTCGCGTTGCCCTGCGCCGTGTCGACGACGGCGAGGAGCTGCTCCGGGCCGGCGCCGGCGGTGACGAGTTCCCGAATCATCGTGAGGTGCATGCCGAGCCCCACGAGGCGGGCCTGCGTGCCGTCGTGCAGGTCGCGCTCGATGCGGCGCAGCGTGGCCGCGGCGTCCTCGACGGCCTGGGCGCGCGTCTCCTCCAGCACGGCGATGCGCCGGTCGGCGGCGCTCGGCCCGAGGAGCGAACGCAGCAGGGCGCGGTGCGGGGCCAGCGCCCCGTCGAGCAGCCGGCGGGCGAAGAGGAGGAGCAGCAGGCCGACGGCGACGGGGACGAGCAGCCGGGGCCAGGTGTCGAACTCCATGCCGGCGACCTTCAGGGAGACGTGCCGCACGGAGCCGTCGGGTTCGTGCACGGTCGTGTAGTTCCAGTGGCGGAGGAGCGGATGGAGGGTCAGCAGGACGCCGTAGACGTAGCCGACGAGGAGGGCGAGAAGCGGCACGAGGACGGTCAGCGGGGCGAGCAGCGCCCAGCCGGCGGCCCGCCGGGCGGCGCGGTCACCGAGAAGGGCCCGGCGGCGGGCGAACAGGCCGGACCCCGCCCGGGCCGGTGGCTCCGGCGCCTCCACGGCGTACCCGAGCAGGGAACGCGCCAGCACCCGGTGTGCGTTCCCGAGGCCCTTCGCGCCGCGCAGCGTCAGCGCGACCACCCAGGGGCCGAGGGCGGTCACGGACAGGACCGTGCCGACGAGCAGCCCGGCGGCCACGAGGGGGAGGCCGGCGAGGGAGAGAGGGAGGGAGAGGAGGACGTAGAGGGGAGCGCGGAGGTGGGTGCGGAGGTGGGAACGGTGGAGCATGGGGACCAGCATTTCACCAGGTCAGAACCTATGCGGCGAGCAGCCGGCGGGTGGCGCGGCCCTGGACGGCGAGGGCGCCGCGTATCAGGCCGAGCGCGGCCAGCTGCATTCCCAGGGCGACGCAGGAGTGCACGAACCACGCGCCGACGAGGGTGGGCCCGCCCCAGGCGTTGTGGAAGCGCTCGTCGGGCGTGAAGGGGTGCCCGAGGGCGAACGACGCGTCCGGGCGGAGGAAGTAGAGGTAGCCGGCGTAGGTGAGGTAGCCGACGAGGAGCGCGGCGACGAAGGACACCAGGGCGGGCAGGGCCACGGCGACGCTGTGCACCAGCACCCGCCACCGGGCCGGCCGCCGCGCCGGGAGGCCGGCGAGCGAGGTCTGCGCCCGCGCGGCGGGCCCGTGCGCGCCGAGCAGCGCCATGGGCACGGCGGCCACGGCGAGCGGCAGGGCGACGACCCCACGGAAGAGGGTGCGCGCGGCGGCGTGGAGCAGGGGGCGGAGGGAGACGGTACGGACGGTCGGGGTGACGGCGCTGCTGGTCATGGCTCCACCTTGCCCGTGGGGGAGGGGGCGGGGCGATGGTGGCAGTACGGGGATCGGGGGTTCGGTTTTCCCCACCCCTGGGCGGGGGTGGGCCCGCGCACGACAATCACCGTCATGGGAAAGACGTACGATCGCATCGACGGCAGGCTCCGCGCGTTCATCGAGGCCCAGCCCGTCTTCTTCACCGCCACGGCCCCGCTGGCGGACGACGGCACGATCAACCTCTCGCCGAAGGGCGTCACGGGTTCGTTCGCGGTCCTCGACGAACGGACGGTCGCGTACCTGGACTTCGCCGGCAGCAACGCCGAAACGATTGCCCACCTGCGGGAGAACCGCCGCATCACGCTGATGTGGTGCGCATTCCAGGGCCCGCCGAACATCGTCCGCATCCACGGCCACGGCGAACCGGTCTTCCGCGACGACCCCCGCTTCGAGGACCTGCTGACCCGTTTCCCGCACACCGACCCGGAGGCTCACGGCCTGCGGGCGGTCATCGTGGTCACGGCGACCCTGATCCGCGACACGTGCGGCTACGGGGTGCCGTTCATGACGTACGACGAGGACCGCGACCTGCACCGCCGCCGCTTCGAGCGGGAGGACGAGGCATCCCTGTCACGCTACTTCGAGCAGAAGCCCCACATAGCGGAAAGCATCGACGGCCTCCCGGGCCTGCCGCTGCCGCTGGCGCGGCGGCGCGGGAGCGCGACGGGCTGACACGCGCGCATCAGTCGCGCAGGGTGCGGAGAAAGACGGCCCAGGCCCGCGGCGGGACGGCGAGGGCGCCGCGAGCGGGGGCTTTGCTGTCGCGGACGGCGACCGGATCGCCCCGGCCGACGCGGAACTCGACGCACTCCCCGCACCCGTCACCGCTGTAGGAGGACTTGCGCCACTCAGGTCCGGGCCGGTGCTGATGCGTCATCACGGGGCCGCTCCTTCTCTATCCGTCGCGTAGGGTGCGGAGAAGGGCGGTCCAGGCGGCCGGGGGGACGGCGAGGGTGCCGCGGGCGGGGGCCTTGCTGTCGCGGACGGCGACCCAGGAGTTCCGCGTCATCCGGCATTCCACGCACTGGCCGTGCGTGTCGCCGCTGTACGAGGACCTGTGCCAGCTCTGCCCTGCACGTATCACGGAGGAGCGCCCTTCTTACGTCCGTTCGAGCTCGTCGGCGATCGACGAGATCAGCTCGGCGGACTGCTGCGCGGACAGCGCGCACGCACGCAGGCCGTCGAGCACCTTCCGGTACTTCTCGACCGTCGCATCCTCCTGCAAGTACAAGGCTCCGTCGAGGTATTCCACCTGCACCACGTCGAGGTCGAGGTGGTCCGGGTAGGAGTAGACGACGAACGATCCGCCGGTCGGCGGGCACGTCTGCTGCGTGAAGGGAATGACCTGGATCGTCATGTCCGGCGGGTTGCTCAGCTCGACGAGGCGCCGCAACTGCCGTGCCGCCGCCCGCGGTCCGCCGATCTGCTGCCGCAGAATGCCTTCGGGCAGCAGGCAGAGGTATTGCGGCGGGTTCGCCCGCCGGAAGATGTCCTGCCGGTCCATCCGCAGGTCGACGCAGAACTCGACCTGATCCGCCGGCGTGAAGTCGAAGCTGGAGATGACCGCCGTGGCGTACTCGCGCGTCTGCAACAGGCCCGGTACGACCTGGGCCTGGTAGGCGCAGATCCTCGCGGCGTCCGACTCCAGCGTCAGCAGTTCCTTGAACGTCGGGCCGAGCGCGTCGCTGCGCTGCCGCCACCAGCTCCGCTTACGTCCCTCCGAGGCCAGGGCGATCAGCCACTCGCGCGTCTTGTCGTCCGTGACGTTGTAGAGGCCGAGCAGCGCTTCGAGTTCGAGCCGGCTGATCAGATGGCGGCCGGTCTCCTGCCGGCTGATCTTCGTGCGGTCGCCGTGAATGGCCTTCGCCGCCTCCTCGGCAGACACCCGCGCGGCCTCGCGCAGTGCCTTGAGTTCCGCGCCCAGCCGCTGCCGGCGGGCGGTCCGGAGTGCGGACTGTCCCATCGCATCCTCCCCTGATGTCGGTGCCGCTCAGTCTGTCGGTGGGCCGCCGCAGTGCCGCGGAGCGATCGAACCTTTCACCCTCATGGGTGAGATCTGCACTGTGGAGCCCGAACCGGTTGCGAGCGTCCCTTCGAGGGGTGCATCGTAAGGCTGTGGCTACGCAGAGTAGTCGTCGTCGGCAGGGGGAAAGGGGCGGAGCCATGTCGTACCGGCAGGGCGCATACGTGATCGACACGCGGGAGAACCGGCTCGCGCAAGTGGTCGGCGGCACGGACGCGCGCGTCCAAGTGCGGAGGCCGGGCGGCGGTGGCCGTCCGTGGGAGGTGCCGTTCACGGCGTTGAGGCTGGCGACGCGCGCGGAGCGGGAGGCCGCGGGGTTGCGGGCGAGCGCGGCGCGGCCGCCGCTGTCGCCTGTGGGGTGCAAGGAGTGCGCGGAGCTGGAGGCCGCACGGCGGCAGGCCGTGCTGGGACGCGACAAGGAAGAGATCACGGACGCGACCGTGGCGATCCGGAGCCACTTCCGGAACGCGCACATCCTGCCGAGGAGGGACGTCTGATGGCGACGGCGACGTACAACACCTGCACGCACGCGTCGGGCTGGACTCACCACGCCGGGGAGGCGCGGTGCGACGCGTGCGGCGTGCGGCGGTTCACGGAGTACCGGGCGGTACGCCCCTCGGGGCTGCCGGTGGTGGTCACGCAGAGCCTGGAGGAGGCGCACGCGGCGGACAGGGCCGCGGCAACGTGGATCGCGCAGATGCTGTGCGACGAGGGCGCCGACTGGGTGCGGCCGGGGAAACCGGGGATCTGGCGGAGAAGGAGGGCGACGGCGGCGGCGCGCTGGGCGGCCGGACGGGCCGGTCCTCAGACGGCGGCGAGGGGCTCGGCCTCGTAGGCGCGGCGGAGGAGGCCGACGAAGGAGGCGGCGGCCGGCAGCGGCGCGGAGCCGATGCGGTGCACCGGGACGCCCGGGGTCCAGGAGTTCATGACGACGGCGCCGGCCAGCCCCGGCAGGTCGTCGGGGGTGACGTCCCGGACGTCCTGGGGGACGCCGAGGCGGTCGAGTTGGCGGCGGACGATGCTCATCGTCGTGCCGGTGAGGACGTCGGCCGCGGGCCACACCACCGTGGTGCCGTCCCAGAAGGCCAGGTTCCAGATGGTGCCTTCGCTCAGCCGGCCCCGGCGGTCCAGGAACGCGGCGTCGTCGTAGCCGTCGCGGGCGGCCTGGCGGAGGAAGTACGTCTTGGCCACTTCGCCGACGTGCTTCACGGCGGGGAGTACCCGCTCGTACGGGACGGTGGCCAGGGCCAGCGGGCCGGAGGGCCCGTCGGCGGGCAGGCCGGTGCGGACCAGCAGATCGGGCTCCGTACCGGCGTCGGCGGCGGTGAACTCGCCGGGCCGTGAGTACACCGTGGCGGTCAGGGAGAGGTCGGCCGGCCCCGCCTCGATCGCCGTGCGGAGGAAGGAGCGCACGCGCTCGTCGGGCAGGGCCCGCCCGAACAGCTCCACCGAGGCGGACCGCAGCCGCTCCAGATGGAGGTCGAGGCCCCGGACACGGCCACCGCGCACCTGGAGGGCGGTGAAGTGGGCGTAGCCGGCGAAGGCGAGGGGAGCGAGGTCGTCGGTGGTGGCCGGCCGGCCGTTGCGGTGGACGACGAAGGAGGGCATGCGTCACTCCAGCGGTACGGGAGGAAGGGGGGAAGGAGGAAGGGGGGGAATGACCGGTCGGGGGACGACGTTAGAGGTTCACACGGTGGCAAGGTCAACGCGGAGGCGGAGCAGGGGCGGATGCTGATCGGGGAGTTGTCCCGGCGCACGGGGGTCAGTGCACGGCTGCTGCGCTACTACGAGGAGCAGGGCCTGCTCGAAGCGGAGCGCGGCACGAACGGTTACCGCTACTACGGCGAGGAAGCCGTGGTGACGGTCAGTCAGATACGTGCGTTGCTGGCGGCGGGCCTGAGCACGGAGGTCATCCGCTCGGTACTGCCCTGCTTCAGGGACGAGGGTTTCGAGTGGTGCCCGGACCTCCGCGCCACACTGGACCGCGAGCTGCAAGAGCTGGACGCACGCATGGCGGAGCTCCGCCGCAGCCGCGACACCCTGGCGGACCTGCTGGCCGGGGGCACCGCAGCAGAGCAGCCGGCCTAGCCGGGGGAGGTCACTCGCCCCGGTGTCCCCAGCCGAGGACGTTCTGCTCGGGCGGGGGCTTGTAGACCTCGCCCCTCGCCTGCTCACGGTCGTTCTTGGCCTTCGCTTCCTGCTCCTGCTGCTCGCGGTCGCGGTCGGCGGCGGCCCCGGTGCCGGGCCCCGCCTCCGCCCCCGTCTCCTTGTGCCTTCTCTTCAGCAGCCCGGACATGGCCGGTCCCACCTCTCGTGCTCCGGCCCCCCACCTTCAGGTTCACACGCGCACACGCCGCGTGCACGCCCCGAGTGGAATGCCGGGGAGGTGCGCGGGAGCCTGGAGGCATGGGGTCGCGCCGGCGTTCAGCTCCCTGGCTCTACGTGCTGGGGCAGTGCGTGCCGTTCGCGCTTGCGCTGCTGGTGATCGCCATCGAGCTCTCGCCCGCACACTTCCTGTACACCGGGCCGCTCCTGACGGCGACGCCCGCGCTGGCGGCGGTGACGATGGGGCCGCGGGGCACGCTGGCGGCGATCGCCGTCGCCGTGGCGGTCAGCGTGACCACCGCGACGTACAACGACGCCTGGGGAACCCAGCAGGTCTACACCAACCTGCTGGCGCTCCTCCTCGTCTCCGCGGCGGGCCTCGCCGCGAGCAGTGCCGCGCGGACCCGCAGGCAGGGCGAGCTGGACCAGGTGCGCCGGATCGCCGAGGCGGCGCAGGAGGTCATCCTGCGGCCCGTCCCCGAACGACTGGGCCCCCTCCGGGCCGCCGGCAGATACCTGGCGGCCGAGGAGGGCGCGCAGATCGGCGGCGACCTCTACGAGGTCCTCCAGACCCGGTACGGCGTGCGGATGATCGTGGGGGACGTCCGGGGCAAGGGGTTGCCGGCCGTACGCTCGGCCGCCGCGGTCCTCGGCGCCTTCCGCGAGGCCGCGCAGTACGAGGACGACCTGGCCGGGGTGATGAACCACTGCACGGCGGCCCTGCACCGGGAGGCCGCCGTACCGGGCGCATACGACCAGGCGGTCCTGCTGGAGGGGTTCGTCACCGCGCTCGTGGCCCAGGTGTCGGACGCCCTCACGGTCGAGCTGGTCAACCGTGGTCACCCGCCCCCGCTCCTGCTGAGCCGGGGCACGGTCCGGGCCCTGGTTCCCGCCGACCCCCTGCCGCCCCTGTGGATGGAGGATTTCGCCGCAGGTCCGCTCTCCGGGACCGAGAGCCATCCGCTCGCCCCCGGTGACCTGCTGTTGCTGTACACCGACGGGCTGATGGAGGCCCGGAGCCGCGACGGCACGTTCTTCCCGCTGGCCGAGGCCGCGGAGAAAGCCGTCGCCGGCCGGGAGACCGGGGCAGAGGGGTGCTCCGTCAGCCCGCGGGACGTCCTGGAGGTCCTGCACCGGGCGTTGCTGCGGCACACGGGGGGCCGCCTGGCGGACGACGCGGCGATGCTCCTCGTCGAACGGGCCGGCGCGTGAACCGGCTAGCCCGCCGCTTCAAGCTCGAGTTTCCAGCTGCAAGCTTCCAGCGTCAGGGCGCCTGACGCCGCGGCGCGTCCCGTCACCCCCGGCGTGAGCGGCGCCGTGCGGACCAGGCCCCGGCGACGAGCAGCGAGACGGCGACGAGCACCAGCAGGCAGGTGCCCCAGAAGCCGCCGGCCAGCCGGACGTCGGCCCAGACGACCGCCACCGTGGCCAGGAACGGCGTCAGCATGAGGACGACGAGCCGCAGCACGGTGGCGAGGCCGGCCGTCGTGGGCAGGTGGACCGGCCGGTGCCGGTGCCGTACCAGGTCCCCGGCCCGGCCCGGCGTGTAGTACGCCACCGCTTTCGCCGCGAGCCGCAGGGTGTTCTTCCGGTAGATCGCCGCGAGGGCCGGCACCCAGATCAGCGGCAGCACCATGCCGACAAGGAATAGCGCCCCGATCCACGTCCAGGACAGCACCTGCTGGGCCCGGCTCTGCCGCTCGCCTCCGCCGACGAGGCCGAGGATCGCCGCCATCCTGACGAGCAGCGACCAGCGGGTCCGCCGGGGCACCTTGCCGTGGCCTCCGTGCGGGTGGCGTTCGACGTGCGTGAGGGCCCGGGCGGCCGCCTCGGGGGAGGGGTGGACGTTCTGGAGGACCAGCAGGTCGGCGACGCGTGCCTCGTCGCAGGGGTCGCGGCCGGCCAGCGCGGCCACTTCCAGCACCATCTGCGCCTGGCTGAGCAGAGCCGCCACGAAACTCACGGGCATGAGGACCACGAACGGCCCGCCCAGGGCCGCGCCGTCGACGATCGTCAGGCGTGTGCCGTGGGTGACGGTGGCACGGACGAGTGCGCCGTCGTCGGCGGACGGTTCGCGCTGCTTCCGGCGGGCCACGGCCGCGGCGGCCCGGGGCCCGAACCGCCGTACGGCGAAGAAGGCCAGCTGCTCGGGCATGTGCTGGGGGTCGGCCCAGATCATCGGCAGCAGTGCCTGGGCCTCGACCGTCGTCGACGCCTCCGGGCGGTCCGGCCGTGCGCCGTCGGCGGCCGGTCCGTCACGTCCCTCACGTCCGTCACGTTCCATCCGGGCCTGCTCTTCCCGACCGCCGACCGCCGACCGCCGTCCCGGCGGGCTTCCAGGGACGCCGCGACCGCGACCGGCGGCCCCCCTTGACCGTCCCCGGTGCGGGCCGTGCCCTCACCCGCCTCACCCGCACGGAGGACCACGGTGACTCCTCCGGACGAGCGCGGGGGGTGCCCGGCGGTCACCATGGTCGGGGGAGCCGCAAGGACCTGCGAGGTGCCATGGGACGTGCTGCCGCGACACCCGGCCGGGCGGCCCGGGCGCGCCGGCGCTGGAGCGCGCGTCTCGCGATCGGCGCGGCCGTGGGCGGGACGGTCCTCCTGCTGTCCGTGGCGGGTGTGGGGAGCCTGGCGCTGGCGGCCGTGGGCCTTGCGGGGCTGTCCGTCGCGGCGGCGGCCGGCTGGTGGGCGCTGACGCGCCGGGGCGTGCTGCGGGTCGCGGCCATGGTGCTGGCCGTGGCCGCGCCGCTGGCCGTCGTCGCGTCGTACGTCCTGGCGCGGCTGCTCTGGGTTGTTCTCGCCTCCTCGGCGCTGTGGGCGCTGGCCGCCGTGACGGGCCGGGCCGCCCTGCGCTCCGGCGGCCCTCGGACGCAGGCGGCCGGGGGACGTCCGCCGCGGCCGTGCACGCGCCCCTTCCTCCTGATGAACCCGCGGTCGGGCGGTGGCAAGGTGGGGCGTTTCCGGCTCAGGGAGCGGGCGGAGGCGCTGGGCGCGGAGGTCGTCCTGCTCGACCCCGCCCACCCGCAGGACGTGGCCGCGCTCGCCCGTGACGCCCTGGCCCGGGGAGCGGACCTGCTCGGTGTGGCGGGCGGCGACGGGACGCAGGCGCTGGTCGCGGAGGTGGCCGCGGAGGGTGACGTCCCGTTCGTGGTGATCCCCGCCGGGACGCGCAACCACTTCGCCCTCGACCTCGGGCTGGACCGGGACGATCCGGCGCGGAGCCTGGAGGCG
Source organism: Streptomyces mashuensis (assembly GCF_014654785.1). Taxonomy (GTDB): domain Bacteria; phylum Actinomycetota; class Actinomycetes; order Streptomycetales; family Streptomycetaceae; genus Streptomyces; species Streptomyces mashuensis. Next base: position 788,326 of record NZ_BNBD01000002.1, on the reverse strand, counting down.
TTCACCGACGGGGTGGAGTTCCGGGTGGACCTCGGCTTCGCGGGAGGGCGCGTCTTCGTCAACAACGCCTCCTTCGGGGCGTACGCGGAGGTCGTGCAGAGCCCCGCGTACCGGGACGACAAGGCGGGCACCGTGCTGCGGCTGCTGCCCGACGTGCTCACCCACCGGCAGGGCCCCCGGCTGAGGGTCACCGCGCTCGGGGCCACCGCGGGAGAGGGCTCGGGGGACGTGTCGGGGGAGGTCTCGGTGGACGGTCCGCAGGCCGTGCTGGTCAGCAACAACCCGTACCGGGTGGGCGACCGTGCCGGGCTGGGCCGGCGGGACCGGCTCGACGGGGGTGTGCTGGGCCTGGTCGGTATCACGGTCGACAACGCGGTGCAGGCGGCCGAGCTGCTGCGCGGCCCGCACGCCCCCGGCCTGGTGTCCCTGACCGCCGGCGAGGTCGTCGTCGACGCCGACCGGCCCGAGGTGCGGGCCGGTATCGACGGTGAGGCGCTGGTCCTGCCCACCCCGGTGCGCTGCGTGGTGCGGCCCGGCGCGTTGCGGGTGCGGGTGCCCCGGAGCCGCCCGGGGGTGCCGCCGCCCCGGCCGCGCCTGGAATGGCGACACCTGTGGGGCCTCGCCTTCGGCCGGGCCCGCGACTGACGGCCTGTCCGTCGGCCTGTCCGTCGGCCTGACCGTGGCGACCTGGCCGTAGCGGCCTATCCGCCGGCCTGTCCGTCGTCGCCCGCCCGGCGCCCGAGGGCGGACTGGACCGCGCCGACGACGACGTGGGCGGCGACGGCCAGGAGCAGGATGTCGCCCGTCATCTGCACCATGGTGATGATCCGCGCGTGTTCGGTGCGGGGGGTGATGTCGCCGAAGCCGACGGTGCTGAACACGGTGAGGGTGAAGTACAGGGCGTCGGTGCGGCCGAGCCGTTCGGAGAAGTCGCCCTCGCCGGCGCGGTCCAGAAGGTGGTACGTGGTCGCGAAGAGCAGCAGGAACAGCGGAACCGTGGTGGCCAGGGCCTCGACGGCACGCAGCCGCGGCCGGGGCGAGTGGAGGATGGAGCGGATCTGCCAGGTGAACAGCGCGGCGACGGCGCACAGCCCCAGCACGAGGCCGGCCCCCGTCCCCGGCGTGAACCCCCGGTCCATGGGGAGCAGGTAGTAGGCCAGGACGAGACCGGTCGCGGTGGCGAGGGGACGCAGGAGCTCCCTCATGCGCCGGCCTTCCGTGCGGGGCGGCGGGCCGGGAGGTGGCGGGTGAAGGGGAAGGCGGCGAGGGTGACGGCGCCGGCGGCCAGGACCGCGGCTCTGAGGGCGTCGAGCTGCGCGGTGGCGTACGAGTCCACGATCGCGTCCACTTCGGACGGCGGCAGCGCGGCGCGCTCGGCGCCGGCCCGTACCTGGTCGGTGCCGACGAAGCTGACCCCCGCCTCCATGGCGATGCCGGCCTGGTGCCGTGCCGCGTCGGAGACCTTCGGGTTCTTCTCGATCTGTGTGGTGAAGGCGCTGACCAGGGCGCCGATCAGCAGGGAGCCGATGAGGGCGGTGCCCAGGGAGGAGCCGAGGTTCTGTGCGGTGTACTGGAGGCCGCCGGTCTCGCTGCGCTCCTGTTCCCCGACGCTGGACTGCACGACGTTGCCCAGCTGGGAGGCGAGCAGCCCCATGCCCAGGCCGAGGACCGCCATCGCGAGCCCGAAGGAGAGGTTGTCGAGACGGGGCTTGATGGTGGCCAGCAGCCACAGTGACGCGGCGAAGAGCACGAGCAGGCCGCATCGCACCACCGTGCGGGGCGCGGCGACGCGGGCGAGCAGTGGCCCGGTCATGGCGGACACCAGCATGGTCACGGACACGGGCAGCAGCCGCAGCCCGGTCTGGAACGCGTTCAGTCCCTGCACCACCTGCAGGTAAAGGGGGATGACGAAGAACAGGCCGAGCAGCACGAGGTTCTGGCAGAGCAACATGGTGAGCCCGGACTTCAGGGGCGGGATGCGCAGGAGTGACAGGCGTACCAGCGGCTGCCGGCCGTGCGCCTCCCGCCGTCTCTCCCATGCGCCGAACAGCCACAGCAGGATGCCGCCGGCCGCGACGAGGAACAGGGCCGGGGAGAAGCCGAGGACGGTGAAGGGCGGGTTGCGGGGCTTGAGCCAGCCCCAGGAGCTGCTCTGCAGCACGCCCAGGACGACGGCGGCCAGGCCGGCCGCGGACAGGACGACGCCCACCCGGTCCAGCGCGGTGCGGGACTCCGCGGGGACGTCCGGGATCCACCGGACGACGCACAGCATGGCGACGACCAGGACGACCTCGCCCGCGAACACCAGCCGCCACGTCAGATACGTCGTCACCCAGCCGCCGAGCAGCGGCCCCACGGCGATGCCCGCGCCGGCCAGTCCTCCGATGACTCCGTAGGCGACGGACCGGTCGCGGTCGCGGTAGGCGCCGGCGACGAGCGCCGCGAGAGCCGGGAGGACGAGGGTGGCGCCGAGGCCCTCGACGACCGACCAGCCGAGCGCCAGCACCCACAAGGACGGGGCCAGGGACGTGACGGCGGAGCCGATGCCGTACACCACGAGGCCGGCGGCGAAGGTCCGGCGGCGCCCGAAGGCGTCGCCGAGCTTCCCGCCGGTGATCATGAAGGCGGCCATGACGAGGGTGTAGAGCGTGATGACGGCCTGGATGGCGGTGACCTCGGTGTCGAAGTCCTCGACCAGTCTGCTGATCGACACGTTCATCACGGACGTGTCCAGGACCATCAGGAACTGGGCCGTCCCCAGGACGAGCAAGGGCCGCCATCGCTTCATCTGATGTCTCCCAGGAGTGCCGGCAGCCCCTTGTCCGCACCCTAGAACGCCGCCGTCCCCGGCCCGTGCTGTGCGCGGCGGTGTGTCGCACGGCTCCCGGCGGCGCTCCGGGGACGGGCCGGAGCCCCGCCATGCGATCACGGCGAAACGGTGGTGACCCTGGAGACAGGAGTGGTCCACCCCGGCTGTCAGGCTCTCCCGCTGTCCGGGAAGGAAACAGCCCCATGAGCACGTCCGGCGTGCCGGGCCCCCACGAGCCCGCCCCCCCCCGCCCGCCGGCGTCCCCCTGAGCCCCGGCGAGCGTGACGACTACGAACGGCTCCGCCGCCACGAGACCATGCACCACCGGCGCCTGCGCTACGCGGTGACGTCCGTGCTCCTGGTGCTCGCGTTCGTCCTCTCACCGCTCGCGGTGGTGGCGACGTGGGCGCACAGCCAGGTCTCGGACACCGACCGCTACGTGCAGACCGTCGCCCCCCTCGCCAAGGACCCGTCGGTGCAGAAGACCGTGTCCGACCGGCTCACCACGAGGGTGGTCGACAACGTCGACGTCAACGGCATCACCGACGCGCTCAGCAATGCGCTGGCCAAGGCCAACGCCCCGCCGCTGATCGTGGACAAGTCCCACCTGCTGGCCGGTCCGCTGAAGAACGCGATCACCTCGGCCGTCCACGACGTGGTGAACAAGGTCGTCACCAGTGACGAGTTCGCCCAGCTGTGGGACGGCGCCAACCGGCGGGCCCACGCCGCCGTCGTCAAGACCCTCACCGGAGAGGGCAACAGCGCCGTGCAGGCCAAGGGCGACGCCGTCGTGCTGGATCTCGGCACCGTGGTGGACAAGGTCAAGCAGAAGCTGGTCGACGAGGGCTACCAGAGGGCCGCGAACATCCCCGACGTGGACAAGTCGATCACGCTGTTCCGGACCGACAAGCTGGACAAGGCCCAGGACGCGATGCGCCTGCTCGACATCACCGGGACCTGGCTGCCCGTCACCGTCGTGGTCATCGCCGCCGTCGCCGTCTGGGCGGCGCCCTCGCACCGGATCGGGCTGATGAGCGCGGCGACCGGCATCGGCGTCATGATGCTGCTGCTCCTCGCCGGGCTCGCCGTCATGCGACGCATCTACCTGGACTCGGTGCCGCCCGACGCGCTCCCGCCCGACGCGGCCGCCTCCATCTACGACACCTTCGTGCGCTTCCTGCGCGACGGCACCCGTACGGTCCTGGTCGTCGCGGTGATCACGGCCCTGGCCGGCTGTCTCTACGGTCCGGGACGCGGCGCCCGGTTCGTCCGCTCGGCGTCCTCCCGGAGCACCGGCGCCACCGGGCGGGCCATGGCGCGCAGCGGACTGCGGACCGGTTCCACCGGCCGGTGGCTGGAGTCCCACCGCCCCTGGACCACCGGCATCGTCATCACGGCGGCGGCCCTCGTCCTGTTCTTCTGGAACCACCCCACCGTGGCGGGCGTGGCCCTGGTGCTCGGCATCACCGTCCTCGTCCTGCTGATCCTCGCGGTGCTCGCCGCGGCCTCGACCCCGACGACAAGGAAGCAGACGCCATCATGAGTTCACACGTGCTCCTGGCCTACGACTACCCGCTGCTGGGCGCCTTCTGGACGGTCCTGTGGATCGTGCTGTGGGTGTGGTGGTTCATCCCACTGACGCCGGTGTACGTGCGCGAGGGCACGGCGGAGACCGTTCCGCCGTGCCCTCGGGGCCGGGGTCCCGGGCCCGTCAGCGGGCCCGGGGGCCGGTCACCAGCTCCAGTAGCGGTGGGAGATCCAGCCGCCGGCGCCGGTGGTGACGTCGTAGACCTTGTCCCACTGGCCGTCGCCGGAGACGTCCCGGTGGGCCAGGCGGTGGTCGGAGTAGCAGAGGCCGACGACCGGGCTGGAGGTGCTGGCGGCGGCACGGATGCGGACGCCCTCGCCGGTGCAGTGGCCGTAGACGTCGTCGGCGTAGGCGGGGGCGGCCAGGGCGGCGCCGCCGAGGGTGGCGGCGACGAGCAGGCCCGCGACCGACGCGGCGCGCTTGCGGGTGCTCTTCGCCCGGATGACAGAACTCACGTGGTGCTCCTCGACGGATGGTGCTGCGCCGAACAAATGATCTTGCGCGGCGTCGAGGAACGTATCAGCGACATGATCATGACCAGTCGCCTGATACGCAGTCAGAACAGGGTGGGTACCGGCCGCGGACGGCGTCGTGACAACCGTGACGAATACCCGCAGTAACCCCACCTCAGAGATGTACCGTGCGGCCCTCCGCCGCCGAGAGCCGGGCCGCCTCCAGGACCGCCAGGGCCTCGGCCGCCTCCTCGGCCGTGACCGGGGGCCGGGCGCCGGTGCGGAGGGAGTGGGCGATGGCGGCGTAATAGGCGGGGTAGTCGCCGGGGACGGTGGGGACGGGTTCGCCGCCGCCGGTGAGGGGCGACTCGCCGGAGCCGAGGCGGCCCCAGGAGCCGGGCGGTTCCTCGCCCCACGGGTGGGGGCCGTCGGGGCGCAGGCCCTCGCGCAGGGCGGCCTCCTGCGGGTCGAGGCCGTACTTCACGTACCCGGCGGTGGTGCCCAGGACGCGGAAGCGGGGCCCGAGCTGGGCGGCCGTGGCGCTCATCCACAGGTGGGAGCGGACGCCGGAGGCGTGGGTGAGGGCGATGAACGTGTCGTCGTCGGCCTCCGCGCCCGGCCGGCGCACGTCGCTCTCGGCGTAGACGGTGGTGGCGCGGCCGAAGAGGGTCAGGGCCTGGTCGACGAGGTGGCTGCCGAGGTCGTAGAGGATGCCGCCGATCTCGGCGGGGTCGCCGGACTCGCGCCAGCCGCCCTTGGGCTGCGGCCGCCAGCGTTCGAAGCGGGACTCGAAGCGCTGGACGCGGCCGAGGGCGCCGTCGGCGACGAGGCGGCGGACGGTGAGGAAGTCGTTGTCCCAGCGCCGGTTCTGGAACGCGCTGAGCAGCAGCCCCCGGCGGTCGGCGAGCGCGGCCAGGTCCCGGGCCTCGGCGGCCGTCGCGGCCAGCGGCTTGTCGACCACGACGGGCAGCCCCGCCTCCAGCGCGGCGCGCGCCAGGGGGACGTGGGTGCGGTTGGGGGAGGCGATGACGACGAGGTCCAGCTCGCCGGCCCGGTCGAGGAGGGCCTCGGCGGTGTCGGCGACCCGGACGTCCGGGTACCGGTCGCGGGCCTGGGCCTGCCGGCCGGGGTCGGACGTGACGACGGTGTCGAGGGCGAGGCCGTCGGTCGCGGCGACGAGCGGCGCGTGGAAGGCGGAGCCGGCGAGGCCGTAGCCGATCAGGCCGACACGGAAGGAAGGGGAGGCAGCCATGCGGCCCACTTTGGCAACGCTGTTGCGTAAGCGCAAGTCGTGGGGAGAATGACCGTGTGAGGAATGTGGGGAACCGGGGAGCCAACCTGTCCGCGCTGCGCGACCACAACGCCGCCGTGGTCCTCGGCCTGCTGCGCGACGCCGGCCCGGAGGGCGCGAGCCGGGCGGAGCTGGCCGCGGCCGCGGGGCTGACCCCGCAGGCGGTGAGCAAGATCAGTGCCCGGCTCAAGGAGGCCGGCCTGGCGGCCGGCGCGGGCCGGCGGGCGTCCACGGGCGGCAAACCCGCCACCGCGCTCAGCCTCGTGCCCGACGCCGCCCACGCGGTCGGGCTGCACCTCGACCGCGACACGGTGACCACCGTCCTGGCCGACCTGAGCGGCACCGTCGTCGCCGCCCGCACCGCGCCGCTGGCATTCGGCGCCGGTGCCGGGCCGGTGCTCGACACGGTGACCGCCGAGGTCCGCACGCTGCTCGCCGACGCGGGCCCGGACCCGGCCACCGTCCTCGGTGCCGGTGCCGCCGCCCCCGGCCCGCTCGACCACCGCACCGGCGTCCTGCACCGCGTCACGGGGTTCCCCGAGTGGGACGGCTTCCCGCTGCGCGACGCCCTGGGCGAGCGGCTCGCCCTGCCCGTGGCCCTGGACAAGGACACCAACGCCGCCGCCCTCGCCCTGGCCCCGCGCGGCCCCCGCGCCGGCGGCTCGTTCGCGTACCTGCACCTCGGCACGGGCCTCGGCGCCGGCCTCGTGCTCGGCGGCGCCGTGCACCGCGGCGCGCGGACGGGCGCGGGCGAGTTCGGGCACCAGGTCCTCCAGCTGGACGGGCCGCCGTGCCGCTGCGGCGACCGCGGCTGCCTGGAGGCGCTGTGCCTCGCGGCCGTCGCCGGGGGCGACACCGCGCGGGCGGCCCGCCTCCTCGGCGTCGGCGCCGCCAACCTCGTACGGCTGCTCGACATCGACCACGTGGTGCTCGGCGGCCGTACCGTCCTGGCCGCGCCCGACGCGTACGCGGCCGGCGTCCGCGCCGTGCTGCCGCCCTCCGTCCCCGTCGCCGTCACCCCCGCCGGCGACCGCACCGTCGCCACCGGCGCCGCTGAACTGGTCCTCGCCCCGCTCTTCGGCGCCTCCCCCGGCCAAAAGGACGAAGGGCTGCCGCGCGGCACTGATTAGGCTGGGGGTGTCGGGGCGGCGCACGAGCGGTGCCGTCCCGGCGTGTCCGGCCCGGCACGGGCCGTCCCGCACGGCAGGAGTCCCACGTGGCAGAACGCAAGCCGATCGAGTCCTGGCTCACCGACATGGACGGTGTCCTGATGCACGAGGGCATCCCGGTGCCCGGTGCGGACGCCTTCGTGAAGCGGCTCCGGGAGTCCGGAAAGCCCTTCCTCGTGCTCACCAACAACTCGATCTACACCGCCCGCGACCTGCACGCGCGCCTCCGGCGCATCGGCCTCGACGTCCCCGTCCCGAACATCTGGACGTCGGCCCTGGCCACCGCCCAGTTCCTGGACGACCAGCGGCCCGGCGGCACGGCGTACGTCATCGGCGAGGCCGGCCTGACCACCGCGCTGCACGACATCGGGTACGTCCTCACCGACGCCGACCCCGACTACGTGGTCCTGGGCGAGACCCGCACGTACTCGTTCGAGGCGCTCACCAAGGCCATCCGCCTCATCAACAACGGTGCCCGCTTCATCGCCACCAACCCCGACGAGACCGGGCCCTCCGCCGACGGCGCCCTGCCCGCCACCGGCTCCGTGGCCGCGCTCATCACCAAGGCCACCGGCCGCGAGCCCTACTTCGTCGGCAAGCCCAACCCGCTGATGATGCGCGCCGGGCTCAACGCCATCGGGGCCCACTCCGAGTCCAGCGCCATGATCGGCGACCGGATGGACACCGACATCCTGGCGGGCCTGGAGGCTGGCATGGAGACCTTCCTCGTCCTCACCGGCCTCACCCGTGCCGAGGAGGTCGACCTCCACCCCTTCCGTCCCTCGCGCGTCGTCGACTCGATCGCCGACCTGGTCGAGCTCGTCTGACGGCCCGCCAGGAGCGGTCCGCCCGTACGCCTCCGGTCACCCACCGGCCACACGTCCGGTGTGATCGGAACCGAAAGCACTACGTTCCCGAACCCGCCCCGGATTAGGCCGAATCGGTCGGATCGCGTCCGACGATCGCCAAATGGAGCAATACGACTTCGGAGCGGATGCGATCCGCGCCGCCGGCGGGTGAACCTCTGGATACAGGAGGTTCACCATGGCTCCACTGGCTTCAGTCCGCTCCGCCGCGGCCCTCGCCTGCGCGCTCGCCGTCGGCGGCGCGGCCCCCGCGCTCGCCGTCGACGGCCCCGCCACGTCCCGATCCGTCGAAGTCGCCCCCCTCACCAGCAAACCCGGTGCCGAGATCCGGCTGAAGGTCTCCGGCTGCTCCGGCGACCGGGCCACCGCCGCCTCCGAGGCGTTCGTCAGCGACGCCAAGCTCACCCGCGACGCCGCCGGCCAGGCCCGCCTCTCCGCCGACGCCACCGTCCGCGAGACCGTCACCCCCGGCACGTACCCGGTCAAGGTCGACTGCGACGGCTTCAACGTCGCCGCCGGGCAGCTCACCGTCGTCGACGACGACCGCGACCTCTCCGGCTACCACGCCGCCGACCGTCCCGACCGCACCGAGCACCCCGACGCCTCGCCCGTCGCCCCCGTGCCCGCGGGCGGCGGCGGCACCGCGGAGGCCGCCTCGCCCGAGGCCCCGGACACCGCCGGACTCGTCCTCGCCGGCACCACCGCCGCCATCGCCGGCGGCCTGATCTGGTACCGCCGCCGCACCAACGCCACCCAGCGCTAGCCCCCGGGCCACCCCCCCCGAGCGCCATGACCGAACCGCCATGACCGAACCCCGCGCCACCGGCGCCGGCCGCCTCCTCGCCGCGCTGGCCTGGACCGTGCTGCTGGTGCCGGCGTGGCTGTGGGGCCGGGCCCTCACCGAACAGCCCGCGGCCACCGTGTCCCCGCCCGGCGCGGCGTTCGCCGCCCGGCACCCGCACGCCGCCGCCGGCCGTCCCGGGGGCGCGCTCGCGCTGCCGCGCGCCCACACGCCGCTGCCCCGCGCCCGCCCCCGGGCCCTGGCCATCGCCTCCCTCCGGCTGCGCGCCCCCGTCGAGCCCCGCGGCCTCGACGCGTCCGGCGCCGTCGACCCACCGCCGTACGACCGGCCGGGCACCGTCGCCTGGTACCGGAACGGGCCCGCCCCCGGCAGCCCCGGCGCCGCCGTGCTCGTCGGCCACCTCGACACCCGGCACGCCCCCGCCGTCTTCCACGGCCTCGGCCGGCTCCGGCCCGGCGCCACCGTCCAGGTGGCGCGCGAGGACGGCAGCACCGCCGAGTTCACCGTCGAGGACGTCACCCTGCACACCAAGGACCATTTCGACGCCGCCAAGGTCTACGGGCCCCGCGACCGGTCCCGCGCCGAGCTCCGCCTCATCACCTGCGGCGGCCGGTACGACCCCCGGCACCGCACCTACGACGCCAACGTCGTCGTCTCCGCATACCTGACGGGCACCACCACGGCCGACGGGACAGGACGGGCCTGATGCGGTCGCCCGACAGGGCTACGCGCCCCGCCTCCTGGCATGACTCGCCCCGCCCGGGGGCACCTCTGTGCCAGCATGGCCAAGGCACCGACATTTCCACAGTCAACGTCACAGGCATCTCCACCAGCGGTACACCCAAGGGGGAGTGGATGTACGGCACCGACCGCCGACCGGCCCGGACGCCCCGCGCGCGCAGGCGCAGGACCGCCCTCGCGGTGACGGCCGTACTGCTCGCCCTGCCCGGCTGCTCCGGCGCCTCCGACGACGAGAGCGACGCCGGCGACCAGCAGCGGGCCGCCGCCGTCTCCCCGCCCTCCCAGCAGCCCAAGGACCGCTCCCCGTTCTGGGTGAACCCCGACGGCACCGCCGCCCGCGAGGCCGTACGGCTCGGCAAGGACGGCCGGCAGCAGGAGGCGCAGCTCCTCCAGCGCATCGCCCGGCAGCCCGTCGCCGAGTGGATCGGCCCGGACAACCCCGAGGGCCAGACCCGCGGCTTCACCGAGGCCGCCGCCAAGGCCGACCGCGACGCCTTGCTGGTCCTCTACAACATCCCGCACCGCGACTGCGGCCAGTACTCCCAGGGCGGCGCCGCCGACGGCAACGCCTACCGCTCCTGGCTCGACCAGGCCGTCGCCGGCATCGGCGACCGCGCCGCGACCATCGTCCTCGAACCCGACGCCCTCCCCCACATGGAGGACGGCTGCACCCCGCGCCAGTTCCACGAGGAGCGGTACGCGCTGCTCAAGGAGGCCGTCGGCAAGCTCAAGGCCCTGCCCCGCACCAAGGTCTACCTCGACGCCGGCAACCCCAGCTGGGTGACGCCCGCGGACCGCATGGCCGAGCCGCTGCGCCGCGCCGGCATCGACCAGGCCGACGGCTTCGCCCTCAACGTCTCCAACTTCCAGACCACCAAGGCCAGCAAGGACTACGGGCACCGGCTGTCCGGCCTGCTGGGCGGCAAGCACTTCGTCATCGACACCAGCCGCAACGGCAACGGGCCCCTGTCCGGTGGCGGCGCCGACCACGAGAAGGCGTGGTGCAACCCCGCCGGCCGCGCGCTCGGCGAGCCCCCGACCATCCGGACCGGGGACCGCCTCGTCGACGCCTTCCTGTGGATCAAACGGCCGGGGGAGTCCGACGGTTCCTGCCAGGGCGGCCCGGACGCGGGCCAGTGGTGGGAGAAGTACGCCCTCGAACTCGCCCGCAACAGCGGCTGAGCGCACCCCGGCCCGCCCTCAGCGCGCCCCTACCGCGCCCTCACCGCAGGTCCTCCGCCACCGGCACCTTCACCCACACCGCCTCCGACGGCGTGCCCTTCCGGTCGACCACGGTGAGCATGTACCAGCCGGGCGGCACCAGCGACGGGTCCTTCGGCAGGGTCAGCGTCACGCGCCCGTCCTGCGCCACCTTCATGTCCAGGGCGATCGACCGTTGTTCGACGTTGGTGACGTGGGTGAAGGACCCCGGCCGGATCAGCCGGGCGCGCGCCAGCGGCTCGGCCGACTGGACCGTGTACGTCGTGTCCCCGCCCAGCGCCACGGTCCTCGGCGTGCCGTCCTTGATCTCAGGCCGGTCCTCGCGGAACAGGTAGGGCGGGCTGTACAGGTCGATCTGCTGCTGGAACGTGCCCATGCGGGTGTTGTCCTTGTCGGCGAAGAGCGAGTCCGAGCCGAAGGTCATCACCCGGCCGTCGGGCAGCAGCAGCGCCCCCGAGTGGTAGTTGCGGCCGACCAGCGGGTCGGCGACCGGGCGGGTGCTGTCGTCCCGGGCGTCGAACAGCTCGGCGCGCAGCACGTTGGAGTCGCTGCGGCCGCGGTAGTCGCCCGAGCCGTTGGTGGTCAGCACGGTGTCGTCGGGCAGGATCACGCTGCTGGGGTAGCGGACCTTGGCGTAGAGGTCCGGCCCGTCCCGGAAGCGGGGTTCCTCGTCGTGCAGGTCGACGATGCGGGTACGGGCCGTGGACCTGCGGTCCTCGCCGACCCCGCCGCCGCCCAGCACCATGTAGCGCTGCTCCTGCGCGGGCGGCAGCAGCACGGACATCGACGTCTCCAGCAGGTCGGGGTCGCCGATGCCCGGCACCTCGGTGAACTCGTTGCTCTCCACGTCCCAGACGCCCGGCACCCGGCCGCGGTCGGCGGGGCCGTAGCCGGCGTTGGAACCGGTGTAGAAGATCTTGCCGCCGTCGGTGAGGAACAGCGCCGGGTAGGTGGGGAAGAACCGTTCCTTGGGCAGGTAGCTCCAGCGCTTCGTGGCCGGGTCGTAGACCTCGTTCTTGCCGGGGACGACCTGCCCGATCTCGTCGAGCCCGGAGACCGACAGGATGCGGCCGTCCTGGAGCATGGTCAGCGTCGGGTACCAGCGGGCCTCCTCCATGGGGTCGACGGTGATGTAGCGCTCGGCCACGGGGTCGAACTCGTAGGCGTCGCGGATGCCCTGGAAGTCCTTCTTGTCGAACGACAGCTTGTTGGCGATGCCGTAGACGTTGCGGGCGTCGTCGCCGGTGAGGCCGTCCACGCGGTAGTTGTCGGTGGTGCCGGTCTCGTGCTCGCGGCCCTTCTCCAGCGCCTCGACGTACACGCGGGCGGTGCTGGCGGTGACGCGCACGTCGGCGCCCTCGCCGGTCTTCCGGGCGCGCGGCACGAGCAGCGCGTCCTTCGACTCGAACGTCTTGCCGTTGGACCTGCCGGTGAAGCGGGTGCCCGCGGGCAGGGTCACCGGTTTGTCGGGGTCCTCGTTGTGGACGACCATCAGCCCGCCGGCCTTGGTGATGTCGCCCTCCAGCTTCTCGTAGCGCTGGGTGCCGCCGGCCACGAGCAGCTTGCCGTCGGCGAGCTGGGCGTGGCCGGCGCAGAAGAGGTCCTTGGGGGTGGGGATGTTCTTGAAGGTGTTCTTCACCGGGTCCCACAGGACCGTGCGGAACGACTTGGCCTTGAAGTTCTTGGCGTTGTTGCCGGAGCCGGCGACCAGCAGCACCTTGCCCGTGTGCAGGAGGGCGGCGTGGATGGTGTTGATCCGGTACTGCCGGGGCACGTCGACGACCGCCCAGTGGCCGTTGCGCTCCTTGTACGAGTCCCGGTTGATCGCGTACTCGTGGTACTGGCCGGCGGCGTACCCCCACAGCGCGGGCCCGTTCATCGCGGCGAGCACGAGCGACACGCCCGCGCCCACGGCCAGCCGCCGGGTGCGCCGGCTCGGCCGGAACCGCCCGGCCCAGCGGGCTCTCCGCTCCGCGCTCACCGGGCCTCCTCCGGTCGCGGGGCGAGCGGCCGCCGGGCGCGGTGCTCGGTCCAGGCCCAGGCGACGACCGGCGCGACGGTGATCAGCAGTGCCAGCGTGGCCCAGGTGCGCATGGCCACGTGGGTGTGGCCGAGGACGAACGAGGCGACGAGCGAGCCCCCGAAGACCACGAAGAAGAACAGGTGGATGCGGAAGGTGCCGAACAGGGTGTCGGGGCTGGCCGAGTCGCCCTTGGGGGTGACCACGAAGCGGCTCTTGCGGCGCAGCACGGCGTCCATCAGCGAGCGGGCGTAGATGGGTGCGGAGAGGGCCGACATCACCATGCCGGCGAGGCCCCCGGACCCCTCGGGTTCGTGCGGTGAGACGTTGTGCCGGCGGTTCCAGATGTAGAGGCCGATCTGCAGGGCGGCCGCGTCGCTGTAGAGCATCATCCAGATCTCGGAGTCGATCTGGATGCCGGAGGCGCCCAGGCCCAGGAAGAGGGCGCAGCTGAGGGCGCCGAGCATCCAGTTGATCGCCGTCATCGGGTAGTAGATGACCATCAGCGTGTAGTTGAGGAAGGGGCCGGGCGGGAGGCTGAAGGGCGCCTTCCAGTACTGCTTGAGGATGGTCTCGTACGTGCCGCGGGACCAGCGCAGCTGCTGGGTGAAGAAGTCCGTCCAGGCGCCGGGGCCCTCGCCGACGGCGAGCACGTCGGGCGTGTAGACCGAGCGCCAGCGCCGGCCGGTGCCGGGGTTGCGGTGGCGGTGCAGCTCGAAGCCGGTGGCCATGTCCTCGGTGATCGAGTCGTAGAGGCCGCCGATGCTCTTCAGGGCGCTGATGCGGACGGCGTTGTTGGTGCCGACGAACATGGGGGTGCCGTAGCGGTTGCCGGCGCGCTGGATGAGGGCGTGGAAGAGGAACTGCTGGCTCTCGGCGGCCTTGGTGACCGCCGCGTCGTAGTTCCCGTACACCTGGGGTCCAACGACAAAAGCGACATCCGGGTCACGGAAGTAACCGAGCATGCGCTCGAGGAAGTTCGGCAGCGGTACGTGGTCGGTGTCGACGGAGGCGAAGAAGTCGTAGTCGTCGCCGTGCGCGTCGAGCCAGGCGTTGTAGTTGCCGTGCTTGGTGCGGGCGCGGTGCGGGCCGGTGGGCCGGTTCCACTTCTCGACGCCCTTGCGGGTGAAGTGGCGCACGCCCAGGCGGGCGCAGACGGCCCTGGCCTCCGGGTCGTCGCCCTCGTCCAGCAGCCAGACGTCGACGGGGCCGCGGTGGCGGACCCGGACGGCGGCCTCCAGCGTGCGGGTGACCATGTCCAGCGGTTCCTTGCCGGGCACGTAGGAGGTGAGGAAGGCGACCCGGGTGCCGCTCTCGGGCACGACCGGTATCGGGTCGCGGGCGACGAGGGTGGCGTGCGCGTTCGACGTGACGTTGAGCGTGCGGAACAGCTCGATCAGCCCGATGGAGACCAGCATCACGACGTCCAGGGCCCGCAGCCACCCCGGTGCGTCGTCGCGCCGCGTCCAGTGGGCGGGCTGCATCAGCCAGATCAGCAGGCCCAGCGAGACCACGGGGGCGGCGCCCAGCAGCAGGGCGGCCCGGATGCGGTGCGGCTCGTCGGCCAGGAGGCTGCGGTATCGGACACGGTACGGGCCGGCGCCCGGCGGCCCCGGGTCGGTGAGCGGCCCGGCGAGCCGGCTGTAGTGCTCGTAGTCGTAGCGGGGCAGGGGTCTGCGGGGGTGCGGGGCGGGGGCGGGTCTGCGCGGCCCGCGCGCCGGGACCTGCGCCGGGACGTGCCCCGGGCCGTGCGGCCGGGCGCGCGCGCCGGGCGGGCGCGGGCCGCCGCCGGGCCGCGCGGGGCCGGGCCCCGACGGATCACGGGTCTGCTGCCGGGCGTCGGCAGGCATGGACGTCATGACTCATTCCCCCCGCACGCGAACGCACTGCGTGTGTATGGCGGTGCACGATCCCGCAGGCCCCCCTCCGGCCGTGCGGGCACGCCGGTGCCGGCTCCCTCCGGCACCACCCAACTCACTGGCCACACCGTGACATTGGGTGCAGCGTGCGGTTCAGGATCTCGGACCGCGGCTCATGATCGCAAGGGTGAAACAAGGAGTTTACCGGGCAAAGCGGTACGTCGAACGAAGACGTCTGTGAATGTGGCGCAAGTGGTCAGAATCGGCACAGTAGCGGCAGTCTGCCGAGCGCTTGTCTGTTCGTATCACTCCGGGAACGACTCAGGGCTCCTCACCGAAGTGAGGAGCCCTGAGTCTCGCGTGCGCCGCCAGGGACTCGAACCCCGGACCCGCTGATTAAGAGTCAGCTGCTCTAACCAACTGAGCTAGCGGCGCCTGCTGACAGAGAAAACTCTACCCGACGCCGGAGGGTGCTCCTGACCACCCCGCCTCCACGCCCGCCCGCCGGCGGGCGGGCACCGGCCACCCGGCCGGCCGCCCTCCGGTCGCCAGGACGCCCGGAATGCCCTTAGATGGGTGGACGACCCCTACCGTGGGTCATCGCCGTGCGACGTGACGTCGCCCTCGGTCGCCGCACACCGCGCTCCGCACCTCCGGAGAACCGTCCGGAAAGTCGTCCGGAAAATCGCCGGAACAGGAGCCGGATCAGCAAGGAAACCGGCGAAAGGCGAGAGAGATGCCCGAAGACATACCCGAGACCGGCCGCCGGCGCGCCCTGTGCGGGGCCCTGCTGGCGCTCATGGGAACGGCCGTCATCGCGACCCCGGGCGCCGCGGCCGCCGCGGTGCGCCCCGGTGCCGGGGTCGCGGCCTCCGCCCGCCCCCGCCCCGGGCCCGCCGTGAACTACGCCCTGCGGCACGTGGGCGACCCCTACGTGTACGGCGGCACCGGCCCCCGGCGCTGGGACTGCTCCGGGCTCGTGCAGCAGGCGTACCGCCGGGCCGGCGTCCGGCTGCCACGGCTGGCCGCCGACCAGTACCGCGCCACACGCCGCATACCGCGGGCCTCGCTGCGCCGCGGGGACCTGGTCTTCTGGTCGAGCGACGGCGCGGCCTCCGGGGTGCATCACGTGGCCATCTACCTGGGGGGAGGCCGGTACGTGGAGGCGGCGCACGGCGGTACGCGGGTGCGCGTCTCGTCCTTCAAGCGCTACGACGCGCACATGTACGGCCGGGTCGGCAAGAAGTGAGCCCCGGGCGGACGGCTGCCCCTCCGTAGCCGGTATTTGTGAACTGTGTTTGGCCTGGACATGACGAATCCGTGAGGGCTAGCCTCAAGGTGGCCGTATTTGGTCTAGACCTGGCGGCCCCCACGTCTCAGAACCCCCCACGTTCTCGAGGAGTGCATGTCCATGCGCAGAAAGATCGGCGCGGCGGTCATCGGCTTATCCGCCGCGTGTCTCACCCTCGTCCCGGCCGGCGGCGCCGCCGGCCACGGCTACACCGACACACCCACCAGCCGCCAGGTGTTCTGCGCCCAGGGCGCCGTCACCGACTGCGGCGAGATCCAGTGGGAGCCCCAGTCCGTCGAGGGCCCCAAGGGCTTCCCGTCCCACGGCCCCTCCGACGGCACCCTGTGCGCCGGCGGCAACAGCCGCTTCGCCGAGCTCGACGACCCGCGCGGCGGCGCATGGCCGGCCACCCGGGTCGCCGCCGGGCAGAACTACACGTTCCGCTGGCGGCTCACGGCCCGGCACGCCACCACGGACTTCCGCTACTACCTCACCAACGACAGGTACCGGCCCGACCGGCCGCTCACCCGGGCGGACCTCGACCTCACGCCGTTCCTGACCGTCCCCTACAACGGCCGGATCCCCGACGCCACCGTCAGCCACCAGGGCAGGCTGCCCGCCGGGAAGACCGGCCGGCAGATGATCCTCGCCGTGTGGACGATCGCCGACACCGGCAACGCGTTCTACGCCTGCTCCGACGTCGAGTTCTGACGCCGTCCGCCGCCGGGCCCGGGCCGTGGAGCCCTGGCCCGACGGCCCGATCAGCGGTCGCCGGACTCCGGCGCGGCGTCCCCGCCGGCCGGCCCGGGGCCGCGCCGGAACGCCACCCACGCCAGCACCCCGGCCACCCCCAGCGCGACCACCGCCAGCAGGACCTCGTCGGGCACCGCCCGGCCGGCGCGGGCGGCCCACTCCTCCAGGCGGAACTCCTGGTCGGCGTCGAGCAGCCCCGGCAGGCCGGTCGTCCCGTCGTAGCGCAGGAACAGCACCCCGATCGCGACGAAGAACAGCCCCGAGACCAGCGACGTGGTGTGCAGCCGCAGCCGGCCCAGCCGCAGCTCGCGGCCGCGCAGCCAGCCCCGGCTGCCGAGCCGGAACCGGTCCCACAGCAGCGCCAGCACGAACAGCGGCAGCGCCATGCCCAGGGCGTAGACGGCCAGCATCGACGCGCCGTGCACGGGGTTGCCGTCCAGCGCCGTCACCGTGAGCACCGCGCCGAGGATCGGCCCGGCGCAGAAGCCCGCCAGTCCGTAGACGCAGCCCAGCAGGAACGTCGAGGCGGCGGTGCGCGGCGTGATCCGCCCGGCGGCCGCCTGGGCGCGCCGCGAGGCGAAGCCCAGCCCGCCTATCTGGGCCAGGCCCAGCGCGATCACCAGCCAGCCGCCGGCCGTCACCAGCAGCTCGCGGTGGCCGTTGAACAGCCGGCTCGCGGCCGTGGAGGCGACGCCGAGCGGGACGAGGGTGGTGGCGAGCCCCGCGTAGAAGACGCCGGTGCGGAGCAGCAGCCGGCCGGCGCCGGTCAGCGAGTAGGCGAAGAACGCCGGCAGCAGCAGGGCGCTGCACGGGCTCACCAGGGCGAGGACGCCGCCGAGGAAGGCGGCCAGGTAGCCGATGCCGCTCACTGGCCGGCCGCCTTCACCGCCTTGGCCTGCGCGATGGCGGCCTCGAACTCCTTCAGCGGCTGGGCGCCGGCCAGGGGCTTGCCGCCGACGAGGAAGGAGGGCGTGCTGCGGACCTGGAGGGCGTAGCCCTCCTCCTGGTCCTTCTTGACGGCCTCCTCGGCCTCGGTGCTGTTCAGGTCGGCGCGGAACCGGTCGAGGTCGGTGACGCCGGCGGTGCGGGCGAGGTCGGCGAGCTTGTCCTCGGCGAGGGCGTCGCCCTTGCGGAGCTTGGCGAAGAGCTCGTCGTTGAAGGGCCAGAAGCGGCCCTGCCGGCCGGCGGCCCAGGAGGCGCGGGCGGCCCGCTCGGAGTCCTTGCCGAAGATCGGGAAGTTGCGGAACTCGATGCGCAGCACGCCCGCGTCGACGTACTTCTTGATCAGCTCGGGCTTGGTCTCACGGGTGAAGCGGCCGCAGAAGGAGCACTGGTAGTCGGCGTACTCGACGAGCACCACGGGCGCGTCGGCGCGGCCGAGGGCCATCGGGTCGCCGTCCTTGCGGCGGCTGGTGGCCTTCTCGATGCGGTCGTACGCGGCCTGGTTCGGGTCGAAGGCGGGCTCGTCGGCGGCGGTGGCGGCACGGTCGCCGCCGGAGCCGCCGGAGCCCCGGCCGATGGCGATGCCGGCGGCGACGAGCGCCACGACGAGGGCGAGCACCGCGCCGGCCGCGGCGATGCGGCGGCCCGGCGTGCTGAGGGCGGAAGGGCGTGCGGACATGGAGGGGTCTCCCGGGTCGTACGGATCTGGGCATGCCGGAGCACGGCCCGGCGCGGGGCGGGCCGTGGTGGGCGGTGTCTAGATCCGCAGGACGGGGAGGAGCTCGGCGCAGCCGGCGACGGGTATGGGCGGGGCCCGGGGCGGGACGGCGCGCGGCACCGCGGCCCGGGGCGTTGCCGTACGGGACGGGGCGGGGCCGGTGAGGGGGTCGCCGGTGGCGTGGGCCACGGCGGGTTCGGCGTCCTTCAGGGGGACGTCCTGCTGGCGGCAGCTGCCGCCGCTGCCGGCCGTGCCGCCGGGGGCGTCCGCGCGCGGGTGGTCCTCGGCGACCCGGCTGCCGGCCTGTGCGGCGGCGGCCGTGACGGGGGAGGAGGCGGTGGCGGCGGAAGGAGCGGCGGTGCCGGAGACGGCCGGGCCTCCGGCGAGGAAGGGGGCCAGGACGACGGCGAGGAGCAGCAGGAGCACGGCGGCGGCCGACGGGCGGCGGCGTCGCATGATCCGCTCCTCCTTCCCACGGTGGTCTTCCCGGCCCTTCGGGGGCGGGCCCTCTGACGACGAAGGCCCCCACCATAGGTGAGGGCCTTCGCCTGTCTGTGCGCCGCCAGGGACTCGAACCCCGGACCCGCTGATTAAGAGTCAGCTGCTCTAACCAACTGAGCTAGCGGCGCCCGCTGACAGAGAAAACTCTACCTGATCCGCAGGGGTGCTCCGAACCACCGGTCACTCCGGCCCCTCGCGCCCCTCGGGCGCGCCCCTGGACACGCCCCGGGCCGTGGCCCTAGAGCACCAGGGTGAGCAGCATCGGGGCGGCGTGCCGGTTGAGGGCCTCGGCGGCCTGCCGCAGCCGGTGGGCGTGGCCGACGGGCAGCGACAGGGCGAGCGAGCCCGCCGCCCGCCCCACGGTGACCGGCACCGCCGCGCAGACGGTGCCCACCGCGTACTCCTGGAGGTCGAGCACCGGCACCCCGGCGGGCTGGGCGTCGAGCTCGCGGAACAGCGCCTTCTCGTTGGTGATCGTGCGCGAGGTGAGGCGGGCGGTGCGGTGCCGGGACAGGTGGTCGCGGCGGCCGTCCTGGTCGAGCTGGGTGAGCAGGCACTTGCCCAGCGCCATGGCGTGGCCGGCGGAGCGGAAGTCCACCCACTCGTTGACCTTGGGCGTGCCGGGCCCGTCCGCGTACTGCGTGATCTGTATCTCGCCGTCGACGTAGCGGCTGAGGTAGACGGCGGCGCCCACGGTGTCGCGCAGGACGTCCAGCGAGCGCTGGAGCTTGCGCGCGAGTGCCCGGCGCCGGTCGCCGGCGGAGCTCAGCCGGGCCAGGGCGTCCCCGGACACGTAGCCGCCGTCGCCGGTGCGCTCCACGTACTCCTCGCGGCACAGCATCCGCAGCAGGTGGCCGAGGTGGGCCGGGGGCAGGCCGGTCTCCCGGGCGATCTGCTCCTCGCTCACACCGCCGGCGTACCGGGCGACCGCCTCCAGCGCGCGCAGGGCGTACTGCACGGAGTGGAACGGCGCGGTCGGCTCGGGCCTGAGCGCCACGGTCTTCCCCCCTCCCGTCGGGCCGTCTCCCTCGTTCTTGCTCGTTCTTCGACGTTCGTTCCTCGTCGTTCCCCGTCGTTCTGCCTGGTTCCACGATAAGCGCGAAACGGGCGGTGGCGAGAGGGCGTTGACGACATCCGGGCACGATCCGGGTCACCACCCCGGAAGATCCCCGGGGCGTTCACGGGGCATCCCCGAAAAACCCCGGGGCGCGCCCGGAATATACGGAGCCACTCTCCGGTTGCTGCGGTTGCTGCCCACCGGCAGCACCAGCCGCACAGCACACACACCAACCAGGGAGGCGGGCCACGGTGTCCGACGTTCGCGACCACTCCGTACGGGGCACGGCCCGGGGCACGGCCCCCGTGCCGCTGTCCGTGCTCGACCTCGCCACCGTCGGCAGCGGCCGCACCGCGCGGCAGGCGCTGGAGACCACGACGGAGCTGGCCCGGCTCGCGGAGCGCCGCGGCTTCCACCGCTTCTGGGTGGCCGAGCACCACTCCATGCCCGGCGTCGCCAGCTCCTCCCCGGCCGTGATCCTCGCCCACCTGGCCGCCCGCACCGAGCGCATCCGGCTCGGCTCGGGCGGCGTGATGCTGCCCAACCACGCCCCGCTGGTGATCGCCGAGCAGTTCGGCACGCTGGAGGCCCTGGCCCCCGGCCGCATCGACCTCGGGCTGGGGCGCGCACCCGGCACGGACGGCGCGACCGCCGCGGCCCTGCGCCGCCAGGACCACCTCCGCGAGGGCGCCGACGACTTTCCCGAGCAGCTCTCCGACCTCGTCCGCTTCCTGGACGACGACTTCCCCGACGGCCACCCCTTCGCCCGCATCCACGCCGTGCCCGGGCCCGTGCAGGGCCGCGTGCCCGGCGGCGTCCAGCGCGCCGACCGGCCCGCCATATGGCTGCTCGGCTCCTCCGGCTTCTCCGCCCGCCTGGCCGGGCTGCTGGGCCTGCCGTTCTCCTTCGCGCACCACTTCTCGTCGCAGAACACGCTGCCGGCGCTGGAGCTGTACCGGCAGTCCTTCCGCCCCTCCGAGGTCCTCGACCGCCCCTACGCCTCCATCGGCGTGCAGGCGCTCGCCGCCGACGACCCCGCCGAGGCGCGCCGCCAGGTGATGACCGGTGCCGTGGCGATGCTGCGGCTGCGCTCCGGCCGCCCCGGCCTCGTCCCCACCCCCGAGGAGGCCGAGGCGCACCCGCTGGCGGAGCACGAGCGCGAGTTCGTCGCCGACTGGCTGCGCCCCGTGATCTTCGGCTCGCCGGACGAGGTGCGGGCGGGCCTGGACGAGCTGGTGCGCCGCACGGGCGTGGACGAGCTGATGCTCACCAGCAACGCGCACGGCCCGCAGGTGCGGCTGCGCAGCCTGGAGCTGATCGCCGACGCGTACGGGATGTGACGCTTCCGGCCGTGGCGGGCGGCGTCACGGCCGGGCCCCCGTGCTGAGCAGCTCCGAGATGCGGTCGGCCGGGACGGGGCGGGAGTAGAACCAGCCCTGTCCCGTGTCGCAGCCGATGCGGCCCAGCCGCTCGGCCTGTTCCGCGCTCTCCACGCACTCCGCGGTGACGGTGAGGCCCAGCCGGTGCGCCAGCTGCACCAGGGCCTCGACGATCGTCTCGTCGGCGGGGTTGGGGTGGTGCTCGGTGCGGAAGCCGTGCACGAAGGAGCCGTCGAGCTTGAGCGTGGAGACCGGCAGCCGGCTGAGGTAGGCGAGGTTGGAGTAGCCGGTGCCGAAGTCGTCGATGGCGATGGCCACGCCCATCTCGCTGAGCGCCTGGAGCTGCTGGAGCGGCCGGCCGGCCGAGCCCATCACGGCCGATTCGGTGAGCTCCAGCTGGAGCAGGTGCGGCGGCAGCCCGGTCTCGGCGAGGATCTCGGCCACGTCCGCCACCAGGTCGGAGTCCCACACCTGGCGCACCGCCACGTTGACGCTGACGACGAGGGGTTCGTCCGGGTGGTCGAGCTGCCAGCGGCGGGCCTGGCGGCAGGCGGTGGCCAGCACCCAGCGGCCGAGCGGCACGATGGCGCCGGTCTCCTCGGCCAGCCCGATGAAGCGGTTCGGCGGCAACGTCCCGAACTGCGGGTGGTGCCAGCGCACCAGCGCCTCCACGCCCCGGACGATCCCGTCGCCCAGCCCGACCAGCGGCTGGTAGTGCAGGGCGAACTCCTCCCGATCGACGGCCGGCCGCAGGGTGCTGGAGAGGGCCTGACGGGTCATCCGGTGGGCGTTGCGCTCGGGGTCGAAGAGGGTCCAGCGGGCCTTGCCGTCGGCCTTGGCCCAGTACAGCGTGGTGTCGGCGGCCTGCATCAGCTCGGTGGCGTGGGTGCCGGCGGCGGGCCGTTCGACGACGCCGATGCTGGCCGAGACGGCCAGCCGCTGCCCGGCCACCTCGAACGGCTCCTGGAGCCGCTCCAGGACGGCGGTGGCCAGGTCGACCACCTGCCGGGTGCCCGTGGAGTCCTCCACCAGCAGCGCGAACTCGTCGCCGCCGAGCCGCGCCACGAGGTGGCCGCCCTCCGCCGCGCACTCGCTCAGGCGTCTGGCGACGGCGCCCAGCAGCCGGTCGCCGGCGCGGTGGCCCAGGGTGTCGTTGACGGCCTTGAAGCCGTCCAGGTCGAGGTAGCACAGCCCGACCCGGCCGGTGCCGCCGCGGCTGCGGGCCGTGGCGGCCGTGGCCAGGGCGGCGGCCAGGCGCTCGAAGAAGAGGCTGCGGTTGGGCAGATGGGTGACGGGGTCGTGCATGCGCAGATGGCGCAGCCGGGCCCGCAGCTCGCGCCGGTCGGTGATGTCCGTGACCGACAGGAGGGCGTCGTGCGTCTCGGGCAGCGGGGTGACCGTCACCTCCGCCCACACCCCTTGGCCGCCGGGCTGCTTGAGGCGGCGGGTGCAGTGCAGCCGGTCCCGGCGGCCGAGCAGGACCTCGCGGTAGGCGGTCCAGGTGCGGGAGTCCTCGCGCAGACCGGTGAACTCGGCGGCGGGCGCGTCGCGCAGCAGCTCGGGGTCGGTGCCCAGCAACGCGCCGAGGGCGTCGTTGGCGGTGCGTACGAGGCCGTCGCGGCCGACGACGGCCATCCCGAGGTGCGCGGCTCGGAAGGCAGCGCGGAATTCGTCCGACGTGACGTTACGTTGCGTGACGACTGGCGGCCCGGAACCGGGCGTGCCGCCCTTGCCGTCGAGTGTTCCGCTCAACGCTCGCTCCCGCGTGGCATGGGGTCCGCACGGAACCCGTGCGGCGGTGGGGTGACTCGTACGCGTGGTGGAAAAGACGGCAAATGGCCGTCTGTAGGGGGATTCCGTGCTGGAAGTGTGGCGAGCATAAAGCCCGCGCAGGGACCGTTCCAGCGGCCCGGCCGGGGGCCGGGCGGGTGCCGGCGGTGGTCCGACCGTTTCTGCGTGTTCCTGCGCGTTCGTGCGCGCTCATGCCGGGTGTCGCCTGACTGTTCTTCTCGACTGCCGTCCTCGATTGACCATATGTGACTCAGTGTGATGTACCCAGAAGTCTTATTGGTCACTCGACTGGGGTAGTGAAACGGGGCATATCACCGCAAATAACAAGAGGGTGGGTGAGGTCTCCCGATTCCGTCCCCGGAGGTCGACGTGGTGCGTCCGCTGACACCCATGGGAGTGGACCGGCCGCGTACGGGCCTGCTGCGCCGGCCCCGGCTCCGACGTGCCGGGGCGGTGCTCACCTGCCTCAGCGCGATCGCCACGACCGTGGTGGCCGCACCGGCGCACGCGGCGGGGCCCGGCGGCCCCTGCGCGCTGCCCCGCAGCGACGCACACCACTCCGAGGGGCTCGACAGCTGGAACCCCGACTACCCCCGGCCCCTCGGGCGGCTCGACGCCGTGATGATCTTCCTGTCCTTCCCCGACTCCAAGCCCCTGGTCACCCCCGGCCGGCTGGCCGCCGACCACTTCCCCGGCACCTCCCGCTTCTTCGAACGCGCCTCCTACGGCCGCTTCTCGCTGCGCGTCCACCCCCTCAAGCGGTGGTTCACCATGCCCAAGCCGTCGGGGGAGTACCACATACAGCGCGACTGGGACGGCGAACAGCGCTCCGCGTACCTGCGGGACGCCATCGCGGTCGCGGACCCGCACGTCGACTTCCGGCGCTACCAGCTCGTCTACCTCGTCGCGGACCCCGACGCGCCCGGCGTCGACTCCGACGCGACCAAGGTGGTCAACCTGGAGGAGCCCATCCGGACGGACGGCGCGGAGCTGAACCGCGTCGTCACCGTCTTCGAGCACCACCCGCCCGACCGCAACGTGCTCGCGCACGAGACCGGGCACGTGCTGGACCTGCCCGACCTCTACCACCGGCCCACCGACGGCAAGGGCGACTGGGACACGCACGTGGGCGACTGGGACCTCATGGGCAGCCAGTTCGGGCTGGCCTCCGAACCCTTCGCCTGGCACAAGTGGAAGCTGGGCTGGCTCTCCTCGCGCCAGGTCCGCTGCGTCAGCGCGCAGGGCAGCAGCGTGCACACCCTGCATCCGCTGGAGGCGCCCATGCGGCCGGGCGGCGACCCCCGCACCCGGCTGGTGGTCGTGCGCACCGGCGCGAGCAGCGCCGTCGCGCTGGAGGCGCGCTCCGCCACCGGCAACGACGCCGCCACCTGCACCGAGGGCGTGCTGGTCTACCGGGTGCGCAGCGACACCGCCTCCGGCAGCGGGCCGGTGCAGGTGCTCGACGGCCACCCCGGCACGCACGCGTGCTGGGGCGAGTCCGTCTACCCGCCGCTGGCGGACGCCCCGCTGGGCGTGGGCGAGTCCCTGGTCTCCACGCAGGACGGCGTACGGGTGGAGGTGGGCGGACGCACGCCGGCGGGCGGCTGGAACGTCCGGGTGAGCCGCGGCTGAGCAGCGGCGGGCGGACACGACGAAGGCCCCCACCGTACGGTGGGGGCCTTCGTCTGTCGGTGCGCCGCCAGGGACTCGAACCCCGGACCCGCTGATTAAGAGTCAGCTGCTCTAACCAACTGAGCTAGCGGCGCCTGCTGACGAAGAAGACTGTAGCACCCCGGTGGGGTGGAACGAAAATCCGCATGTTTCAGGGGCCCTCCGGGGTGGGTAGAACGGCAGATCGGGCCGTCGCGCGAACGGCCCGGACACAGGCCCACAGCAGTGCGTCCGCGCCCGGCAACCACGGGTGACGGCTCTCCGGTGCGATCAGCCACCGGGAGGCCGGCGGGCCCGGCTCCGCCCCCTCCGGCGGCGCGAACAGCGGGGGTACGGTCACGGCGTCGCCCGTCCCGTAGCAGAGCAGCGGCGGCGCGAGTCGGCCCTGCCGCGTCCACTCCTCCCAGCGCAGCAGCGCGGGCAGCCGCTGCGCCGTGCCCGGCGCCGCGAAGAGCAGCAGCCTGCCGCGCACCACGGCCACCGGGCCCGAGCCGGGGCCGGGCGCCGCCCACAGCCGGTCGAGGAGGGCCCGGCCGAAGAGGGCGGGGGCGTCGATCACGTCGAAGACCGTGCCGCAGGGAAGGACGACACCGGCCATCGGGTCCTCCGCCCACAGGGCGTGCACGGCGCGCGGCCGACGGTCGGCGGAGGCGAGCCAGTCGGCGCCCGCCAGGGGCACGGTCACGGCGGCCGCCGGCCGGGGCCGGGGCGGGGGCGGCGCGGACCGGCCGGTGCGGCGGGCGCGGTCGTGGTGGTGGTCGCGATCGCGGTCACGTTCGTGGTCGCGGTCGTGGCCGGAGCGCCCGGACCGGTCGGTGCGGGCGGCGCGGTCCGGACGGGGGGCGCAACGGGGTTCGTACGGCCGGGTGCTCATGGCTCCACGGTGGCCCTCCGCGGGAGCCCGTCCGGGGTCCTTCGGGGAATTCGGGACAGGGCCGTTCGCCGTGCGCTACCGTACGCGCCGCATATGCCAGCGGCGCGTGATCGGGCAGGGGAGGTCAGTCGACGGGGCTGCTGCCACGCTGCAGCTCACGGCCGAACTCGACCATCTTCTTCGCGTAGTCCTCGCTCCACTCGGCGCGCTCAGCGATCACCGCCGTCGGCAGTCTGTCGAAGCGCCGGGGATCGGCGAGCTGAGCCGCCGCCACCGCCTGGAACTCCGTCGCCCGGTCCGCGGCGGCCCGGAACGCCAGCGCCAGCTCCGTGGAGCGCGCCAGCAGCTCGCGCGGGTCCTCGATCTTCTCCAGGTCGAAGAAGTGCTCGGGGTCGGAGACGGCCTCGGGTGGCTCGAAGAGCAGCTGCGCAGGCTTCAGGCGCCGGGGAGCCTCGTCCCGGCCACCGGGAGCCTGCTTCGGCTCGCACATGTACATACCTCCAGAATCGTCTGCACCGTCATCCATTGTCCCGCCGTGCGCAAGTGCGCCCCGGCCCCACCGGGCGCACGATCACGCCCCCGGGCCCCGTGGGGCGGCCATACGATCACGGCCCCCGCCCCGGCCGCCCGCTCACGGCGCCCACCGCACCCGGTGCTCCGCCAGGTGCGCCAGGACCGCGTGGTTCGCCTCCCAGCCGTCGGGGCTGTGTCCTTCGGCCGCCTCCGGCGGCGTGCCGGACTCCGTCCGGCGGTCCGGGCGTGCCGTCCGGCCCATGGCGTCCGGCCCAGGGGGCACGGTCGCGGTGCCCCGCCCCGGCCGCCCGCTCACGGCGCCCACCGCACCCGGTGCTCCGCCAGGTGCGCCAGTACCGCGTGGTTCGCCTCCCAGCCGTCCGGGAACTTCACCGTCACGCCCAGCGACACCGGCTCCGTCGACGGGTGCTCGTCCAGCAGGCGGTCGACGCCCGCCCGGCACACCACCACGCACGCGTGCCGGTGCCGCGACGCCAGGACGCACAGCCGGCCCGTCTCCAGGTGGAACTCCGTCGCGTCCGGCCGGCCCGACAGCGGGTGCAGCACCACCGTCACGTCGTACTCGCGGCCCTGGAGCCGGTTCGCCGTGTCGACCGTCACCCCGTCCGCCCCGCACGGCACGCCCAGGTCCGCCAGGGCCGTCCGTACCGCCGCCGCCTGGTCGCGGTGCGCGGTGCCCACCGCGATGCGGGCCGCCGTCAGCGGCACCGGGCCCGGGGCGGCCTCGCTGGTCACCACGCCGCCCCGGTCCAGCAGCCGGCGCACCACCAGCGCCACCGCGCCCACCGCCTCCGGGTCCGTGCGCGGCGTGTGCCGCGCCGGCAGCTCCAGCAGGCCCCAGCCCGACCCGGCCGCCTCGTCCAGCACCCGGTCCGGCCCCGACCCGTCCGACGCCACGCCGAACGCCAGCCGCCGGTCGCCGTGGCCCGTGCCGCTGCGGAACGGCGTGTACGGGTAGAACGCCGCCGACACCAGCGGCGCCGCCGACGCCGGAAGCCGCCACGACACCGGCAGCCGGTGCTGCGGCAGCCCCGGGTTGTGCGCCAGCAGCGTGCTCACCGCGCTCGCCGACGGGTCGTACGCCAGGCCCGCCCACTGGTCGGCCCCCACCACGCTGAACGGGTCCAGCTGCCCCGGGTCGCCCACGAACAGCGCCCGTTCGAACAGCCCCGCCACCGCCAGCAGCGCGTCCGACCGCATCTGGTACGCCTCGTCGACGATCGCGTCGCCCCACGGCTCGGCCACCTTCGTGTGCGCCCACTTCGCGGCCGTGGACACCACCACGTCCAGCCCGGCCAGGTCGGCCGCCTTCGCCGAGGTGACCACCGAGTCCAGGGCGTCCAGCGCCGGGTCGTAGGGCTGCCAGTCGCTGCTGTGCAGCCGGCCCACGGGCAGGTCCGGGTCCTTCTCGGCCAGCCGCCGCACCAGGTCGTCGACCTGGGCGTTGGTCTGCGCCACCACCATCAGCGGCCGGCCCGCGGCCGCCAGCTCCCGGGCCGCCCGCACCACCAGCGTCGACTTCCCCGCGCCCGGCGGCGAGTCCACGACGACGCCGCGGTGCGCGCCGTGCAGCGTGTCCCGCAGGATCGCCTCCGTGGCCGCGGCCGCCGCCGCGGCGGGGTCCTTCCGCAAGGCGGTGTCCGTCGTGCTCACAGGTAGTCCTCCGCCGTCACCACGTCCGGTGCCTCCGGCCCCTCCGCCGGCGGGCCGCCGTGCGTCCAGGGCGTCCGCTCCGGGTCCGGCAGGTCCGGGCCGCCGCGCGGCGCGTGCTCGAACAGCGTCCAGCACACCCGGTCGCCCGGCTCCGGCACCGAACCCGGCTCCGGTTCCTTGCCGCGCCCCATGCCGCCCGTCAGCCGGACGGTCACCAGCGCGCCCCCGGCGCCGTCCGGCGCGTACGCCACCACCTCGCCCGGCTGCGAGCGGCCGTCCGGCAGCGCGCGGTGCGCCCGCGCGCCCCCGTCCACGTACGGGCTGTCGTCCGTCCGCACCGTCACCAGGGGGCGCGGGCGCGGCACCCTCGCCTCCGACCAGGCCATCTCCACCGCCGTGACCTCCCCCGCGAACGCCTCGCCCGCCAGCCGCCGGCCGGCCATCACCAGCGGGTCGTCCAGCGCCTCCTGCGCGTCCAGCTGCGCCTGGGCGGTCTCGCGCGCCGCGAGCTTGCGGGCGGCGGTCACCGCGTCGTCCCGGCGGGGCTGCGGCGGCTCGCCGGCGCGCAGCCGGTCGCGGTGCGCGGTGTACGACCAGCGGTCCCGCTTCCACCGCTCCGCCACATGCGCCCCCTCCGGCAGCTCCCGCAGCAGCCCGATGCCCTGCCACACGGCGTCCCACACCGGGCGCAGCTGGCTCTCCAGCAGGGCGGCGATCTCCGCCTCCGCGCCGGGCAGGCCGGCGTCGTAGCGGGCGACGGCCGGGGCCAGCAGGGCGTTGTCGAACGCCGGGTCGGTGGCGGGCCCGGCCGGCGGGTGCAGTAGGAGGCCGTCCGGGCCGCGGCCGGTCTCCGCGCGCAGCGCGGCCTCGGCGCCGGTGGTCCCGGCCGGCGGGTCGATCCAGGCCAGCAGGGCGCCCAGGTGCTGGTCCTCCAGGACGCTCTGGCCGGTGGCCCAGTGCCGTGCGAGCAGCTGGGTGAGCGACAGCAGCAGCGACGACCCGGGGACGCGGGCGCGCTCGCCGTAGTGGGTGAGCCAGCGGCCGAGCAGCGGGACGCGCGGGGGAGCGGGGTGGGGGGCGTCCGGGTCCTGTTCGGCGGTGCGGCGGAACCGCATCGAGCGGCCCAGCAGCCGTACGTACTCCACGCCGGCGGCGCTCGGCACGAGCAGCTGCGGCGCGTCGCAGCACAGCTCCACCTCCACGGTGGTGCGTTCGCCTGTCGCCGGGTCGGTCTCCTTGCGTTCCTCGTACGAGACGTCGTCGGCGTAGGCCTCGATCTCCGGCAGCATCACGTCGGCGAGCCCGGCGAGGAACGCGGAGCGCAGGTCGCGGTCGCGCGGCTGGGGGACGACGAGCAGCCGGGGCGCGCCGGGGTCGGTGCCGACGAGGGCGCCGAGCGGGGCGCCGGCCTCGCCGGCGGTGGTCAGCGGCACGAGGACGATCGGGCGCGCGGCCAGGTGGCGGTGGCGGACGGTGGCCAGCGGCCGGGCGCGGCCGTCCCGGACGGCCTCCATGCGGGCCAGGGTCGTGATCAGCGACATGCGGCGGCCTCCCCGGCCCGGGACTGCGCCAGGGCTTCGGCGCGCAGCCGGGCGGCGCGGCGCAGGGCGGCGACGGCGGGGTCGTGCGGGTCGCCGGTGTCCCCGGCGGCCGCGGACAGCACCTCGCCGATGGTGGTGAGCCCGCCGAGCTCGGCGCGTACGCCGCGGCCGAGGACCTGGACGGCGCCGGTCTCCCGGGCGGCGGCACGGCAGTGGAAGGCCAGCTCGCAGGCGGCCAGGCACTCGGGCGCGTACGCGGCGGGCACGGCGTCGACCGCGGCGGCCAGCTCCTTGGCGGGGCGGCGGGCGGTGCGGCCGTCGTCGGCGAGGTCGAGGTCGAAGGTGGTGCCCTCGGGCAGGTCCGCGGCGATGTCCTCGACGCCGGCGAGGCGGCCGAGCTGGCGGCGGGTGGTGGCCAGCTGTTTGCGCAGGTCGACGAGGGAGGCGGTGGGCAGGTTGGTGAAGTCGCGGGGGCACACCAGCAGGGCGCCGTGGGTCACGGAGGCGCCGGGGACGCGCTCGGCGAGGGCCTCCAGGGCGAGGGCGTAGACCGCGGCCTGCCGGGCGGCGGCGCCCACCTTGGCGGCGTCGGCGGCGCCGTCGACCACGGGGAAGGACTTGATCTCGACGACCGTCCAGCTGCCGCCGGGGTGGACGACGACGGCGTCGGGCTCCAGGTAGGCGGGGGTGCCGGCGACGGCCAGGGTGAGCAGGGGGTGGTCCAGCACGGCCCAGCGGCCGGCGGCGGTGGCCTCGCGCAGCGCCAGGGCCGTGCGGGCGGCGCGGCCCTGGGGGCCGGCGGCCGTCAGCTCGGGCCGGTCGACGTCGTCCGGCCCGGGCGGCGGGCCCTCCGGCGCGGGGAGCCGCTCGTGCAGGAGGCGTACGAGCCCGGTGCCGCCGTCGGCCTTGGCACGGGACTCGAAGGCGTGCCCGCGGGCGAAGGCGAACTGCGACTGGCCGAAGGCCGCCGGCGCGCCCAGGGCGCGGGCCAGCGCGGGCTTGTCGACGCCGGCGCCGTCGAGCAGGGCGCGGCGGCGGCAGCCGGGGTTGGCGGCCAGCGCGGCGAGCGCGCGGGCGTCCAGCGGCCGGGGTGCGGCCGCGGGGCCGCGCAGTTCAGCGAGCCGCTGCCGGAGCGCTGTCGGGGGCGCTGTCTCCGGCCTCGTCCCGGGCCGGCTGTCGGGGGAAGTGGTGGTCACGGGGGTCCGCCTCGAGGAGTGTGTCCGGCGCAGCCGGACGCCCCTGGCCGGCCGGCTGGCCGGTGCGGGTCGCCCGGGGAAGCGCTGTACCCGCCGCAGTCTCCCACTCGCCACTGACAGTCGCGGGCGTCCCGCCCGTGACGGCGGTGCGGCGGCCGGCCGCGAAGCGTGCGCGGGCCAGGCCGGCCAGGCGTACGGCGGGGCCGGAGAGCAGGAAGCCGGCGCCCATGACGGCGGCGCCGGCGGCGGCGTCCAGGAAGTAGTGGTTGGCCGTGCCCATGACGACGAGGGTGATCGCGACGGGGTAGAGGACGCCCGCGGCGCGCACCCACAGGGAGCGGGCGTGCCGCCACAGCACGACGCCGCACCACAGCGCCCACCCGACGTGCAGGCTGGGCATGGCCGCGTACTGGTTGGTGAGGCCGCCCAGGCCGCGCGGCGCGCTGGCGTCGCCGCCCCACCAGCCGTACTCCGAGTACTGGCGCATGGTGTCGACGAACCCGTACGCCTCGTCGAGCAGGCGGGGCGGGCAGGTGGGCAGCAGGGTGAAGCCGACGAGGCCGATGAGGGTGGAGATCATCAGCCAGGTGCGCAGCCGCCGGTAGTGCTCGGGGCGGCGGCGGAAGAGCCACACGAGGAGGGCCGGGGTGAGCAGGTAGTGCAGGGAGGCGTAGGCGAAGTCGGCGGGTATGCCGATCCAGCCCTGCTCGGTGAAGAACCGGTTGAGCGGGTGTTCGAAATTTATTCGAAACGTTTTTTCGACGTCGAGGATGGCTGTGCCGTGATCGACGGCCGTCGCCACGTCCCCCCGTACCAGCAGCCGGCCCAGCGAGTACAGCCCGTACACCACGGCGATCAGTGGCAGTTCGGTCCACCAGCGCGGCCGCTCACGAAGGGGTGCGGTGCGGTACATCCGGACGGCTCTCCATCTGCTTCGGGTGCTCAGGCGGCCAAACAAGCGCGCATGCAACCGTACGGCGTACGCCACATTGCTCGCACACCGCCCCGGAGGTTCACCGGAACCACAGGGCAGCGGGGAGGGAGACGCGCGAGGTGACGCCGGGGTTGCCTGGGGGCGAGGTACGGGTGAGGCGTGAGTGATGACCGGTGAGTGATGATGGAGGCGCACGACCGGGTGCCGCCGGCGCCACCCGCGTGACCTGCCCCACCCGCACCACCCGAAAGGCCCTCCGCCATGGCACCGCGCATCCTGCTGGCCCGGCACGGACAGACCGAGTGGTCGCTGTCCGGCCGGCACACCGGCCGTACGGACATCCCGCTCCTCGACGAGGGCCGGCGCGGCGCGAAGCTGCTCGGCGAGCGCCTGCACCGCGCGCCGTGGAACGGCCTGCCGGACACCGAGGTGCGCACCAGCCCGCTGATCCGCGCCAAGGAGACCTGCGACCTCGCCGGCTTCGGCGACCGCGCGACCACCTGGGACGCGCTGATGGAATGGGACTACGGCGACTACGAGGGCATGACCCCCGCCGAGATCAAGGCCGGCCGCCCCGACTGGCTGATCTGGCGCGACGGCGTCCCCGGCGGCGAGACCCGGGCCCAGCTCTCGGCCCGCGCCGACGAGATCGTCGAGTGGGCCCGCTCGGCCGACCGCGACGTGCTCGTCTTCGCCCACGGCCACATCCTGCGCACCCTCGCCGCCCGCTGGCTCGGCGAGGACGTCTTCTTCGGCTCCCGCATCCGCCTCGACCCCACGTCCCTCTCCATCCTCGGCTGGGCCTACGGCGCACCGGCCCTGGAACGCTGGAACGACACGGGGCACTTGGGCTGAGGGCGGGGGGCGGCTCGTCGGCGGAATGCCGTCGAGCAGGCCATCGGCGCCTGATCCCTGACCTCCCGGGCAGGAAGTCCCCGCCATGGCGGGGACTTCCTCGTACCGGGCCTCCTCCAGTAGGGGCGCCCGGTGTCCGTCCTTGTCGTCCCCCTGTGCGCCCTGCTCGCTTCCCTCCCGTCGCGCTTTCCCGTTCCGGAAACCGGAACCTCTTGCGCCCCGCCCTGCGAGGCCGGAAGCATCGAACCGGACACGGCGAAGCAGACCGGGGAGGGAACCGCGTGAAGGTCACCAAGCTGGTGAGTACGTGTGACATCAAGGACTGCCCGACCATCTATGCCACGGACAGGGACACCCTCTTGGTGCAGGGGGAGACACCTACCGATCACGGGCTGGAGATCCCGGCACACGAGACCCTTGTGGAGATCCCGATGCAGCTCGTGTTCGACCTGATCCGGAAGGGCCTTCGTGACGCTTAAGACCCTCGGGGAGCTGTTCGACACCTTCGAGCGGGAAGCATTCAGGCTGGAGACCCTCGCCGACTACAGCGGGTCGGGCAATGTGGACGCCTATCAAGCCTTCCTCTCCGGACAGCCGCAACCCGACGACTACAACGAAGCATGGGTATCGGAGCTCCGGGCCCTCACTGACCTCGGTAAGCGCGTCTACCGCGTGCACATCCTGTCGCGCCCTCTCACCCCGTACCTGCGGTTCGAACTGGGCTGGGGGTACCAGAAGAACGCAACCGGGGGCGAAGAGTTCTTCATCCTCGACACAACGGATAAGCCCAACCCGCTCCAAGGGGCGGAGGACTTCTGGCTCTTTGATGCCAGGACGGCAGTCGTCATGCGTTACGACGACCGGGGAGCCGTCACAGGGCGGGAGACGATGCCCGACAACCGAGCACGCGACTTTGTCACCGTCCGGGATACCGCGCTGGCGCATGCCGAGCCGTTCTCCGACTGGTGGGAGAAGCACGCCGGCGCGTGAACCGCGTGAACAGAGGGCAACTGGGAGCAGCGCTGCGGGCGCTTCGGCAGGCATCCGGGAAGGAAGCCAAGACCGTCGCCCGCAGCGCTGTGATGTCCACGAGCAAGCTCAGCAAGATCGAAACGGGGAAGGCAGCGCCGTCCCCGGCGGACGTTGAGCGCATCCTCACGGCCATCGGGGTCTCGGACGAGGTCAAGGCCGAGTACCTGGAGGTCGCCCGGGCGGCGTCCACGGAAGCCACGGCTTGGCGCCTGGTCCGCCGGATGGGGGTGCACAAGGCGCAGGAGCAGACCGGATCGCTGGAGGCCCGGATGGCCGTGGCGCGGATCTTCCAACCGGCCCTGATCCCAGGACTGCTGCAAACACCCGAATACATCCGGGCCATTCTTGCCCGGCACAACCTTGGCGAGGAGGTCCTTGTGCGCACCATCAGTGCGCGGATCGGCCGCCAGCAGGTGCTCTACGACGCAGCCAAGGAACTTCACTTCGTCATCACCGAGTCCGTGCTGCGGTGGCGGATCGTGTCAGTCGCCAGGATGGCGGAACAACTCGACCGACTCGTTTCCCTCTCTCGCCTCCCCAACATTGACATCCGGACCGTTCCCCTGTCGGTGTCGCAGCAGGACATCGCCAACCACGCATTCGTCATCCGGGACAACAGGACAGTGACAGTCGAGACGATCCACGCCGAGATCGTTGTCACCGATCCCCGGGACGTTTCCTTGTATTCC
Organism: Streptomyces mashuensis; assembly: GCF_014654785.1. Classification (GTDB taxonomy): domain Bacteria; phylum Actinomycetota; class Actinomycetes; order Streptomycetales; family Streptomycetaceae; genus Streptomyces; species Streptomyces mashuensis. Next base: position 754,097 of record NZ_BNBD01000002.1, on the reverse strand, counting down.
GAGAAGTTCGAGCGATTCGCGTCGGCAGCTCTGTCCGGTGACGACATGCGCGCCATGGTGGTGCGTATCCGGGACGAGTTGTTGCACGAACAGGAAACCATCTAGATGCCGCTGCCCAACCCCGGCACCATCGACTGCTGACGCACACAGACAGCGGTGAAGAGGTACGCAATGGCGACCGGGACCAACGAGCAGGAGTACGTGACCTACGCGCCCCGGGCAGCCCCGCCGGGGAACGGTTGCGGCGTAATGAAGATGCGGACGTGGGGTGCTGCCCTGGGCGGTGAGGGCATGGCTCAGGCCCCGGCGAAGCCGGAGCACCCACCTGCAAAGCTTCCGCCTGCTACGGGCGGAGGACGGCCTCCAACGGCCGTCGGGCAGATCAGGAAGGACGCGATGATGACCGACCTGTACGTGCTTCCCATCGAAGGCGCCGCGTTCGCCAAGGCGTGCGGCGGCAACACCCATCCGGACGGCGAGTCGTGCGTGACGCTGGCGAAGATCGGGCCGGACGCGTGGGCCATGGGCGACAGCAAGCGCCCCGACGCCGAACCGCTGCGCTTCACCACGGCAGAGCTGGACGCGGCGGGTATCGACCCCGCCCGCTTCGAACTGTCCGCCTGACCAGCGACGCCACCTGAACTGACGGCCCTGCCCCCGAGCCGACGGGCGGGGCCGTCGCCTTTCCTATGGAACGGGGCAGGAGTGCACCACCACGGTTACGCATGGCTCGGGGAGAAGAAGACCTTCGACCGGGAGAGCATCCGCAGACCACCCGGCCAGGCCCCGACGGCGGGCAGTGAGAAGGACGTGGTCGACCGGCACCGGGAGGCTGTGGCCGCGTTCCCGACGTCTGATGTGCCGCCGATCCAGACGGCCCACTGGCTGCTGAAACCCGCGTCGATGATCCGGGGGACATGGGAGGAGCCGGAGGACGCCGGTGAGTGGCTCGGTCTCCAGCTCGCCGAGTTCGCTCCCCGGTTCGCCTCCGCGGGAGACCGGGAGGTGACCAGGCTGGTTCTCCTGGTGAGGGCCGCAGTCGAACGGCTCACATGGGGAGGCGACGTCTCCCTCGGCCACTACCTGAACGGCACCGTCTTCCACTCCGTCGCCCTCGTCACCTGCTCCCCCAACCGTGCTGCTCCCGGCCTTCTCTGTCCGGCCAGGCAGACCCACACATGACAGGGCCCCGACGAATGCGGGGGCCGGCCGGGAAGTTGGCGAAGCGTGCCGACCGACAGGCCTCGGGCAGGCCTACGGCGCGCCCGCGCTGGAGCGCTGGAACGACAGGGGGCACTTGGGGTGAGGGTGGCGGGGGCGGGCGCGGGGGCGCCCCTCCGGACAGCCACTTCTCCCGCCCCGTTGGTGTGTGAACCACCTCACGCCAAGCCGGTCTTGCCCCCTACTCTGACAGCGACGAGCCGGCAGAGAGGGGCAAGGTCATGCGAGACGCTGCTACCCCCCACCCGTACGCCGACCCACTGGCCTTCGGTCAGCGGATGCAGATCCTTCGTACGCGCCGCGGTCTGAGCCGTCCTGTGCTCGCCGGTCTCCTCGGCCGCTCGCCCTCGTGGGTGAAGCAGGTCGAGACGGGAGTCATCAAGACGCCCTCCCTGTCCGTGATCCTGCGGATCGCCGAGCTGCTTCGCGTCCGCGACCTGGCCGACCTCACCGGCGACCAGAGCATGCCGGCCGACCTCTTCACCGGCCCCGGCCACCCGCTTCTTCCCGAGGTCCAAGCAGCGGTGAACGCCTATCCGGTGCGCTCGGACCGCGAGGCGCCCACGGCCGCCCACCTGCGCCACCGGCTCGACCGGGCCTGGGCCTCGCGCCATTGCTCGCCCAACCACCGGAAGGTCGTAGGCGGTCTGCTGCCCGGGCTGATCCGCGACGCCCAGCTGGCCGTGCGCCAGGCCGACTCATCGGCGGAACGCCGGGCCCGGCAGGCGATCCTCTCCGAGGTCTACTCCCTTACGCAGTTCTTCGTGGCCTACCAGCCCGACGCGGCCCTCCTGTGGCGGGTCGCCGAGCGCGGCATGGTCGCCGCCCAGGAGTCCGAGGACCCGCGCGCCATTGGCGTCGCGGCGTGGCTCACTGTGCAGGCGCACCGCGATGCCGGCCACTACGAGGCCGCCGACACCGTGAACCGCGACACCATCCGTCACCTGGAGCCTCTCCTCCCGGACGGGGACGACCGGGTCCGGGCCATCGCCGGCGCCTTGCAGTTCGAAGCCGGCTACACCGCGGCGCGGTGGGGGGAGTCCGGTACGGCCTGGGGCTGGTGGGAGAAGGCGCGGGCCGCCGCTCAGACCCTCCCGGCGTCGTACTACGACCCCGTCACCTCGTTCTCCCGGGCGGTGATGTCGGCCCACGCCGTCACCGTCGCCGTTGAATTGCGCGCCGGCGGCGAGTCGGTGCGCCAGGCGGCTGCGGCCGACGCCCACACCATCCCGTCGCGCCCCCGCCGGGCGCGCCACCGTATCGAGGAAGCACGCGGTTATCACCTCGACGGGCAGCCGGATGTCGCGCTGGCGACGTTGGCCAAGGCCCACGAGGCGGCACCGGAGACGATCACCTACAACGGGTACGCCAGGCGGATCGTGCTGGAGGAGACGGAATCGAAGAGCCCGGAGCGCCGCCGGCGCGCCTCGGACCTGGCGGTGAAGCTGGGCGTGCTCGCCGCGTAGTCGCATCCACGTCCGAGAGGCAGGATTCCTGCCCCTTCTCCGTACGGCCGGGCCCTACGGTCAGCGCTCACCCCAATCCACCGGACGCAGGGGCTGACCTATGCGCACCAGCACCAGTGAGACTTCCACGACCGCAGCCGGCCGCGGCATCGACCCGGAGACGATCGGACAGGACATCGAGCGGGCCCTCGCCTGCGGCCACATGCTGCCCAAGCGGGCCGAGGCGGAACGCCTCGACCGAGCCCCCCCGCCACCACATCGGCCGGCTCCTGCCGATGGCCGGACAACTCCGCGGCGCCCCCGCGGCGGCACTCGTCGCGCAGACGCGCAGAGCCCTGGCGGGAGACCTCGGGAACGGCCTCCAGTCCGCCGCCGACCACGTCGAGCTGCTCGGCGGCGTCTGCCGCGAGCTGCTGTGCCGCGTGGAGCTGGCGAGCAGGGAGGACGCATGACCTCCCTGCTGCGGCACCGCAAGGCGCCGCGGCGAAAGCCGGGGTCATCCTCACTCATGCCCGGCCTGACCAGACGATGAGTCCTGAGGCGACAGCTGCTCGAAATGAGCAGCGGGTTCGAGTCCCGTTACTCACCCCAAGGGACAAAGCCCCTCCCACGGGCCGCCGCGGGAACGCCCCGGTACCCCACGCCCCGTCAGGCCGCCCGTCTCGTCGCCGCGCGGTGGCGGGCCAGGAACGTCGCGACCTCCGGCTGGGCCGCGTACCGGCGCAGGAGCCGGGCCGTGTCGGTCAGCATCGAGCGGATGCGGGCCGAACGGACGCCCTCCAGGAGGTCCAGCACCCGGCCGCCCGCCGCGGCCGCCTCCTCCGGCCGGCCGTTGCGTACCAGGTCGCCCGCCAGCTGTGCCGTGTACAGCGCGATGTTCCGGGTGAAGTGCGGGTCCTGGAGCACCACCGCGCGCCCGGCGTGCTCGGCCGCCCGGCGCCAGTCGCCCAGCGCCGACCAGCACTGTGCCTCCAGCCCCTCCAGCTCCGCCTCGCCGAAGAACGTCATCCACTCCGGGTCCGCGTCGCTCGGCCCCCGCCCGAACAGGGCCCGGGCCCGCAGCAGCGCCGCCTCGCACGCCACCCGGTCGCCGAGGTGCGCCCAGCCGCCGGCCTCCCGCAGGTTCAGCAGCGACATCAGCCGGGCCGACGCCAGGTGGCGGCCCGCCTGCTGGGCCGCCTGCGCGGCCCGCACCGCCTCCCTCGGCCGCCCCGCGTCCCGCGCCAGAAAAGCCGTGTTGCAGAACGCGTGCGCCTCCAGCGCCGAATCGCCCGCGACCCGGGCGGTGGCCAGCGCCTCGGCGTAGTGCGACCGGGCGTCGTCGAACCGCCCCGAGTCGTGCGCCAGCCAGCCCACCGAGATGGCCAGCTCGCCCGCGCCCGCGTGCAGCCGGTCGGCCACCGACTGCCGTCGCGTGCCGGCGTCCAGCAGGTCGTACGCCGCCTTCAGCGGCCGGGCGGCACGCCGGTAGAGGCCGTCGGCGCCGTGCCGGTCGTCCAGGACGCGGATGCGCCGTACGGCGTGTTCCACGGCGGCCGCCTCCGCCTCGCCCGCGTGGCGCCCGGCGCGCGTGCCGGGGGCGGTGCCCAGGGAGGCGGCGGCCAGGGAGGCCGGGCCGGAGGTCAGGAACGCGCGACGCAGCACGTCGCTCTCCTCGCTGCTGTCGATGGCGCCGTCCCCCGCACCGGCGGTACGGCTTTCGGCGGGGCTCTCGGAATTCCCGGACGGCGCAGAGCCCTTCTTGCGCGCCCCCCGGCCGCGCACGCTCTCGCGCGGCGCGAAGCCCATGTCCGCCGGTTCGCGCCCCGGGAACATGTGCCGGAACACTCGCTCGTAGGCGTAGTTGGGACAACGGATCTCGCCGGACTCCACGCGCCCGACGTAGCGCGCGTCGCACGAGACGTGTTCCCCGATCTCGCGCGCCGCCCGGCGCACAGCCGCCGCGAACTCCGCTGGTGAGCGCTGCCCGCGCAGCTCCCGGAAGGCGGTGTTCGGGCGTGGTGACGAAGACGAGCGCGGCGACGTCATGGCCGGCCTCCCCCTGGAACCTCCTGCGAGCCCGCCCCGGGGACGGCCCCTCGGGGGCGGACTGCTGTGCTTGCCGTATGGCGTGATGACCGTACCGGCTGTCCGGGCACGACAACGGCATGTTTGATGACGAACCGGAAATCCCACCTGTCATCCGCCATGAACTGCCATCCTTTGCGGCGGCGCGTCGCCGTAGCCGTTGACGCGGTCCGCACGTTGAACACGGTGGGCGTGAGCGCGCCTGATCGCGGAGTGGCACCGAGGAGGGGTTTCCCGTGGTGGAGGCCGGAGTGGACATCAGCGGCCCGCGGACGACGGCCCTGCGCGGCGGGGCCGGTGACTGCGACGTCGTCACCGTGCCCGCGCGCCAGGGCCTGGAGGCCGTGGACATCCTCCGGCTGCGCGACGGCGTCGGCCCCGTCATCCACGACGGCGACTGCGGCACCCTCGGCTTCCTCGTACCGCCCGGCACCGCCGACGGCTGGGACGTCCCCGGCAGCGCCTGCACCCGCTCGAACGGCCGGGGCCTGCGCCTGGCCGCCGCCGCGCTGGGCGAACCGCCGGTGCGCGCCGCCGGCTGGCTCGTCACCCCCGAGGCCGCACCGGCGGCGGCGACGGACCCGGCGGTGCTGCGCGCGGCGCTGGGAGAGGCGGCCCGGACGATCGCGGCGGTCGACCGCTGCCGCTGACGGCGTCCCCGTAGGGGGCGCGGGCTCCGCGGCACGGTGCGCCCCCGGCGGCGGCGATACTGGACGCATGGCCAGGGAGAAGCGCCGCCAGGCGCACAGCGTGTCCGCCGACGTGGGCGGCGGCACCGCCGAGCTCGTACGCGATCCCGACCGGCCCCGCGCGTACACCCTTCTCCTCGACCGCGCCCCGCAGTCCCACGTCGACCTCGACGACCCCACCCGCCTGGCCTTCGCCTACCAGCGCCGCATCGGCCACGCCGCCGACCTCGTCGCACCGCCCGGCCGGCCCGTCCGCGCGCTGCACCTCGGCGGCGGTGCCTTCACCCTCGCCCGCTACGTCGCCGCGACGCGGCCCCGCTCCACGCAGCAGATCGCCGAGATCGACGGCGCGCTCGTGGAGTTCGTACGCCGCGAGCTGCCGCTCGACAGCACGTGGCGCATACGGGTGCGCAGCGGCGACGCCCGCGAGGTGCTGGCCAAGGTGGCGGACGGATGGGCCGACCTGATCATCGCGGACGTCTTCTCCGGCGCCCGTACCCCCGCCCACCTGACCAGCACCGAGTTCACGGCGGAGGTGCGGCGGGCGCTGCGCCCCGGCGGTTTCTACGTCGCCAACCTCGCCGACGGGCCGCCGCTGGCCCACCTCAAGGCGCAGGTCGCCACCGTCGGCACCGTCTTCCCCGAGCTGTGCCTGACCGCCGACCCCGCGGTGCTGCGGGGCCGCCGCTTCGGCAACGCCGTGCTGCTGGCCTCCGACCGGCCGCTGCCCGTCGCCGACCTCACCCGGCGCGCGGCCACCGACCCGCAGCAGGGCCGGGTGGAGCACGGCCGGGACCTGGCCGGCTTCACGGGCGGCGCGGCGCCCGTCACCGACGCGACCGCCCGGCCCTCGCCGGAGCCGCCGCCCTCCGTCTTCGAGTAGGGGCTCTCAGCCCTGCGGCAGCCGGCCCGTCCGGATCAGCTCCGCGTACCAGCGGGCGCTGGACTTCAGGGTGCGGGCCTGCGTGGCGTAGTCGACGTACACCATGCCGAAGCGCTTGCTGTACCCGTAGGCCCACTCGAAGTTGTCCAGCAGCGACCAGAGGAAGTAGCCGCGGACGTCGGCGCCGTCGGCGAGGGCCCGCAGCACCGACTCCAGGTGGGCGTGCAGGTAGGCGATGCGCTCCGGGTCGTGCACCGCTCCGTCCGCGCCGGGCTTGTCGTCGTACGCGGCGCCGTTCTCGGTGACGAGCAGCGGCAGCCCGGGGGCCTCCCGCGTGAACCGGGTGAGCAGGTCGTACAGGCCGGTGGGGTCGACGGCCCAGTCCATCGCGGTGCGCCGGCCGGGCGGCTGGTGGAACGTCACGCCTTCCGTGGCGGGCCAGGGTGAGCGGCCGGGGCCGGCGGGACGGGGCGGCGCCTTGCCGTCGGCCGCCGACACCAGCATCGGCGCGTAGTAGTTGACGCCCAGCGCGTCCAGAGGGTGCCGGATGACGTCGGTGTCGCCGTCGCGGACGAACGACCAGTCCGTGAGGGCGGCGGTGTCGGCGAACAGGTCGGCGGGGTACGCGCCGTGCAGCATGGGCCCGGTGAAGATGCGGGTGGCGAGCGCGTCGACGCGGCGCGCGGCGTCGGCGTCCTCCGGAGAGTCCGTACGAGCCCGTACCGCACCGGCGTTGAGCGCGACCGCCACCTGCGGGCGGCCCGGCACGGCGGCGCGTACCGCCTGGGCGGCCAGTCCGTGCGCCAGGTTGAGGTGGTGGGCGGCGCGCAGGGCGGCCTCGTCGTCCGTGCGGCCGGGGGCGTGGATGCCGGCGGCGTAGCCGAGGAAGGCGCTGCACCAGGGTTCGTTGAGGGTGATCCACCAGGGGACGCGGTCGCCGAGGGCCTGGCCGACGAGGTGGGCGTAGTCGGCGAACCGGTGCGCCGTCGTCCGCTCCGGCCAGCCCCCGGCGTCCTCCAGTTCCTGCGGCAGGTCCCAGTGGTAGAGGGTGAGGACGGGCGTGATGCCGTGGACGAGCAGGTCGTCGGCGAGCGCCCGGTAGAAGTCGAGCCCGCGCTGCGAGACGGGGCCGCGCCCGGTGGGCTGGACGCGCGGCCAGGAGACGGAGAAGCGGTAGGCGCCCAGGCCGAGGCCGGCCATGAGCCGGACGTCGTCGGCGCGGCGGTGGTAGTGGTCGCTGGCCACGTCGCCGGTGTCGCCGCCGAGCACCCGGCCCGGCGTGCGGCAGAAGGTGTCCCAGATCGAGTCGGTGCGCCCGTCCTCGCGGGCCGCGCCCTCGACCTGGTAGGCGGCGGTGGCGGCGCCCCAGAGGAAGCCGGGCGGGAAGGTCGTGGTCATCGAAGCGCTCCCGTGGGGGGTGGGGGATGCGGGTGATGCAGATTGTGCGGTCAGCCTTTGAGCGCGCCCTGCATGACGCCGCCGGTGATCCGGCGGCCGAGGAGGGCGAACGCAAGCAGCAGCGGCAGCGTGCCGAGCAGGGCCCCGGCCATGACGACGGCCTGGTCGGGCACGTAGCCGCGGCCCAGGCCGGTGAGGGCCACCTGCACGGTCGGGTTCTCCTGGGTGAGGGCGACGACGGGCCAGAAGAAGTCGTTCCAGGACTGGACGAAGGAGAGCATGCCGAGCACCACCATGGCCGGGCGGGCGGCGGGCAGCACGACGTGCCAGACCACGCGCCCGGTGTGCGCGCCGTCCACGCGGGCCGCCTCGACGAGCTCGGCGGGCAGCGCCCCGCTCAGGTACTGGCGCATGAAGAACACCCCGAACGCGCTGACGAGGGCGGGCAGGACGACGGCCCGCAGCTCCCCCGCCCAGCCCAGCCGGGCCATCAGCAGGAACAGCGGGACGACGCCCAGCTGGGGCGGCACCATCATCGTGCCGACGGTCAGCAGGAGCAGCGGCCTGCTGCCGCGGAACCGCAGCCGGGCGAAGGCGAACCCGGCCACCGTGCAGCACAGCACGGTGCCCAGCGCGACGGTGCCGGCCACGAGCACCGTGTTGGCCAGCGCCAGGCCGAGGCCGGCGTCGGTCCAGGCGACGCGGAGGTTGTGGGGGAGGTGGCCGCCGAACCACAGGGGCGGCGGGGTACGGGCCAGGCGCGCGGAGTCGTGCGAGGCGGCGACGGCCGTCCACAGCAGCGGGAACAGCGACACGGCCGTGACGAGGGCCAGGGCGGCGTAGGTGAGCGGCCCGGCGGAGGAGTGTCCCCTGGCTCTGGTGGTCATGGTGGTGTCTCACCCGTCCTTCCGGAGCAGCCGCCGGGCCAGGCCGTGGCCGGTGGCGATCAGGAGCAGGAGGAGGAACATCGTCCAGGCGACGGCGCAGGCCCGTCCCAAGTGGTACGTGAACCAGCCCTGTTCGTACAGGAACAGGCCGAGCGTCTGGAACTGGTGCGACGCGCCGCCCTTCTGCCCGCCCGCGCCGCCGAACAGCAGGGGCTCGCCGAAGAGTTGCAGTGCGCCGATGGTCGACACGACGACGGTGAACAGGATCGTGGGCCGCAGGGACGGCACCGTGACGTGCAGGAACTGCCGGGTCCGCGACGCGCCGTCCAGCTCCGCCGACTCGTACAGCTCGTCCGGCACCGCCTGCATCGCGGCGAGGTAGAGGAGCGCGTTGTAGCCCGTCCACCGCCACACGACGATCGAGGAGACGGCGAGGCGTGCGCTCCACGTGCCGTTCTGCCAGTCGACCGGGCCGGCGCCGAGGGCGCCGAGCACCCAGTTGACGAGGCCGTGGTCGCGTCCGTAGAGGAGGGAGAAGACGAGCGTGGCGGCGGCGACGGAGGTCGCGTACGGGGTCAGGAGCGCGACGCGCCAGAAGGTCGCGGCACGCAGCCGGCTGTGCAGCAGGTGCGCGAGGGCCAGGGCGGTGAGCAGCTGGGGGACGGTCGACAGGACGCCGATGACGAGGGTGTTGCGCAGGGCGTTCCAGAAGAGCGGGTTGCGCAGTAGGCGCGCGTAGTGGTGCAGCCCGGCCCACTCCGCGCGCTCGGGCGCCGTCAGCTCGATGCGGTGCAGCGAGGCCCAGCCCGTATAGAGGAGGGGGAGGAGGGTGAAGACGGCGAAGAAGAGGAAGAAGGGCGCGATCAGGGCGTACGGGCCCCAGCGCACGTCCCACCGGTGGAGGCGGGCCCCCCGGGAGGCGGGCGGGTCCTGCGGGAGCGTGCCCGTGGTGGGCGCGGCGGGAGTGGTGGGGGTGGCGGGGCTCGTGGCGGTCATTCGTCCACCGCGTTCTCGATCTCGCGGCGTGCGGCGGCCCAGGCGGCGCGCGGGCTGCGGCCCTGCTGTTCCACCTGGGGGATGCCGACGTCCGTGAAGGCCGCCCCGATCTGCTGCTCGCGGGGGCCGAAGACGAGCGTGGGCGCGCCGCGCGCCGCGGCGGCGAAGAGGGGGCCGATGGGCGCGTCGCCGAAGTAGGGGTTCCGGGCGCGGGCCAGCTGCGGCATGGCGTACGAGGCGGGGGTGGACGGGAAGCTGCCCTGCCGCTCGAAGAGGCGGGCCTGCTGGGCGGGCGCCGTCAGCCATACGGCCAGGTCGACGGCCTCCTTGCGGTGCCGGGCCGCCTTGGGCACGGCGAGGAAGGAGCCGCCCCAGCTGGCGGGGCGGGGCGCGGCGGCCACGTCCCAGCGGCCGCGGCCGGCCGGGCCGGACTTCTCCTGCATGTAGCCGAGCATCCAGGGCGGGCAGGCGACGGTGGCGAAGCGGCCGTTGGCGAAGGCCTGGTCCCAGTTCTTCTCGAACTGTCTGAGCCGGGCCGTCAGTCCGTCGCGCGCCGCCCGGACGGCCAGGTCCCAGGAGGAGCGGACGGCGGGCCCGTTGGTCAGCAGGGGGTGGCCGGCGCGGTCGTAGTAGCGCTCGGCGTGGGCGTGCACGGCGGCGTTGTAGAGGCCGGCGGCCGAGTCGGTGAAGACGGTCCCGGCGGGTGCGTGCCGCCGGTAGGCACGACCCGCCGCGAGGTACGCCCGCCAGTCGCCGGCCCACAGCCGGCCGACCTCCTCCCGCCCGGTGGGCAGCCCGGCGCGGCGGAAGAGGTCCTTGCGGTAGCAGACCGCCAGGGGCCCGATGTCCGTGCCGAGGCCGATGGTGCGGCCGTCGGGCGTCGTGGCCTGCGCCCACTTCCACGGCAGCCAGTCGCTGCGGCGGACGCCCGGGGCGCGGGAGAGGTCCTCGAACTTCTCGCCGCGCTCGGCCGCGAGCTCGTGGACGTTGCCGACCTCCAGGGCCTGCACGTCGGCGAGGCCGCGGCCGGCGGCGAGGCGGGTGAGCAGCTGCGGGTAGTAGGTGTCGTTGCGCTCGACGACCTCCTCGCGGATGCGGACGCCCGGGTGCAGCCGCTCGTACTCGGCGTAGAGCCCGGCCTGCCGGTAGCCGAACACCCCGAAGGTGCCGACGGTGACGGTCGTCGTCCGCCCCTTTTCCCTTCCCGCCCCGGCACAGCCCACCGGCCCGGCGAGGAGCAGAACGGCCACGGCCAGCAGCACCGCCGTCCGCCGCCGCCGGGGGACGCCTGCTGCCATCTGCGGTGACCCTTCGTCCGGTGCCGGGCACTGGAGCATTCCCGGCCCGCGCCCGGACGCACGCCGTCCGCGAGGAGCGTCACTCGTGGGGGTGATGCCCGGTGTACGCAAAAAGCCGTGGGCTCCGACCTTTTCCAAGGTCGGAGCCCACGGCTCCTGATGAGGGTGAGTAACGGGACTCGAACCCGCGACATCCTGGACCACAACCAGGTGCTCTACCAGCTGAGCTATACCCACCACGTCCGGCGTTTGTTTCCGTGTTTCCCACCGGCCGAGAAAAAGTGTACAGGGTCTTGGAGGGTGCTCGCTCCCGGCTTCGGGTCGTGCCGGGAGCGAGCTGCGTCACTCTTCCCTTTCGGGCGCCGTTCAGGCCTGAACAGGGAGGACGTGCCGGGCCGCGATGGCCTTGGCCGTGTCGGAGTCCGGGCCGGGCTGCGGGACGAAGATCGCCTCGCGGTAGTAGCGGAGCTCGGCGATGGACTCGCGGATGTCCGACAGCGCCCGGTGGTTGCCGTTCTTCTTCGGGCTGCTGAAGTACGCGCGCGGGTACCAGCGCCGGGCCAGCTCCTTGACGGAGGAGACGTCGACGATCCGGTAGTGCAGGTGGCGCTCCAGCTCGGGCATGTCGCGGAGCAGGAAGCCGCGGTCGGTGCCGACCGAGTTCCCGCACAGCGGTGCCTTGCCGGGCTCCGGGACGTGCTCGCGGACGTACTCCAGGACCCGGCGCTGGGCGTCCTCCAGCGTGGTCCCGCCGTCCAGCTCCGCGAGCAGCCCGGAGGCCGTGTGCATCTGGCGCACCACCTCGGGCATGGTGGCGAGCGCCTCGGCGGGCGGGCGGATCACGATGTCCACGCCGTCGCCGAGGATGTTCAGCTCGGAGTCGGTGACCAGGGCGGCCACCTCGATGAGTGCGTCGTCCGACAGCGAGAGCCCGGTCATCTCGCAGTCGATCCACACCATGCGATCGTTCATACGTCTCACCCTACGGGGCGCTCCCGCTGGCCGGGCAGGCGCGGAGCATAGAGGTCCGAGTCCGGTTTGCCGGATTCGGGGAGGTTGCCCCCGTATGGCGTGCCGTGCCCGACGTGGCCGCCGTGACCATGGCCGCCGTGCCGCTCGGACGGGCCCGGCCCCAGGGGCGCACCCGTCACCGCGTGCGCCGGGGTCAGGGCCGCGCGCCGCATCGCGACCAGCGACGGCTCGCCCGGCCGCTCGCCCGCGCGGGCGTCGGCGGGCTCGGGCCGGTCGAAGCGGTCACCGCGCTCCACCCGCTCGGGGCGTTCGCCCCGCTCGGGCCGGTCCGCCGGGCCGCCCTGCGGCCGGCGGGCCCGGTACGCGGCCCGGTAGGCCGCGGGGGAGGACCCCAGCTGCCGCCGGAAGTGGCCGCGCAGCGCCACCGGCGAGCGGAAGCCGCAGCGCCCGGCGACCTCGTCCACGGAGTAGTCCGAGGTCTCCAGCAGCCGCTGCGCCTGGAGCACCCGCTGGGTGATCAGCCACTGGAGCGGCGCGCTGCCGGTGAGCGAACGGAACCGCCGGTCGAAGGTGCGGCGGGACATATAGGCGCGGGCGGCCAGCGTCTCCACGTCGAACTGCTCGTGGAGGTGCTCCAGCGCCCAGGCGACGACCTCGGCCAGCGGGTCGGCGCCGATCTCCTCCGGTAAAGACCTGTCGAGGTAGCGCTCCTGCCCGCCGCTGCGGCGCGGCGGCACCACCAGGCGCCGGGCCAGCGCGCCCGCCGCGTCCGCGCCGTGGTCGGTGCGGACGATGTGCAGGCACAGGTCGATGCCCGCGGCGGTGCCCGCGGAGGTCAGTACGTCGCCGTCGTCGACGAAGAGCTCCCGCGGGTCCACGTGGACCGACGGATAGCGCTTGGCGAGCGTGGGCGCGTACATCCAGTGGGTGGTGGCCGGCCTGCCGTCGAGCAGTCCGGCTGCCGCCAGTACGAAGGCCCCGGTGCAGAGGCCCACGATGCGGGCCCCTTCCTCATGGGCGCGGCGCAGCGCGTCCAGGGCGGCGGCCGGCGGCGGCTGGGTGATCGACCGCCAGGCCGGTACGACGACGGTGCCGGCCCTGGAGAGCGCCTCCAGTCCGTACGGTGCGGTCAGTTCCAGGCCGCCGGTCGTTCGCAATGGCACATCTTCGCCCGCGCACACCAGCAAGCGGTAGCGGGGGACTCCGGCGTCCTGTCGGTCGATGCCGAACACGGAGAGCGGAATGGAGCTTTCGAAGATGGGGCCGCCGCTGAACAGCAGTACGGCGACGATCTCCCGGCGGCGGCGTCCGGAGAGCTTGCGCGCGGTCTCCGGTGCGGTCGTGGAGTCCTGGCTCATGGCGCTAAGCCCCCCTCGGCGGTCGAGTCCTCTCGGTCCTGCACGTTTCCCCTCGGTCCTGAACGGTTCCCCCGCCGGTCATGGCCAAGATCGAATCTACTGCGTCGCTTCGGGACGCGATGACCAGTTCACCACCCGCCTCTAAGTCGACATGACAACTTGGCGCGAAGCGTTCGATCACGAAGCGTTGCACTCGCAGGGCGCGGTGAAAAGTACGCCTCACGACCGTGCCCACGCTCCGTAGGCGGCAACCGGCCAGGGCGCCCTCTTCCTTGCTGGTCGACCGGCTGTGGCGGGGGGTCGGAAGCGAGGTGACGACACCCTCGAAGTTCGGCCTGAAGTTGGCTGAAAACATATGGGTGCAGACGTGCGACGAGGTCCGCCGGGAGGGGAGACGGAGCGGCCGGGGCAGCGCGGTGATGCTGTCCGGAAGGGCGCAGTCGAGGGCCGGTCGAGGGCTGTTCGAGGATCGGCCGGGAGCCGGCCGAGGGCGCGGCGAGGGGTCAGTCGAGCGGTGCGCCGGAGTTGGGGTGGCGGGCGCCGCGATGGTTGCCGCCGCCCGTCCTGCCGTGCCGGCCCCGGTGCGGAACCACATGCTCCGCAGACACCCGGGCGGCCGTGCGCTCGGACTGCCGCAGCAGCGCGTGGCAAGCGCAGGTGAGCCCCACCAGACCGGCGGCCGTGCCGGCCGCGCCGCCGAAGGACTGACCGCACATCAGCAGGACGACGGGGACCAGCGCACAGCTGAAGGCCGACCAGCGCACCACGTCGCTCACCGGATCGGGGGAATGCCCCTCGGTGGCGTCCTCACGGCTGCGATCACGGGGTCCGGGCACGGCGGCGGCTCCCTGCTGGCGGTTGCTGGCGGTACTACAACGCGATCCGTGGGGCGCGGGTCACTGGGGAACGCGTATCGGTGAGTACACCCCGGGCCATTGCGCTACGCGCCGCGCTCGTGCATGCTCCGGGGAACGCCCGGCGGGGCCTTGGGCGCCCGGTGCGGCGCCTTCCGGGTTGGGCCGGGAGACTCTGGGCAGGCAGCGAGTGTCGCCGTACCCTGGGGGGTAAGCGATTGAAAAGATGAATCCCGGACGGATTTTCCCGTCGAAGATCCACTCGGGATGCAGGCGCCGCCCCTCCGACAACTCCACACCAGTCCACCGTCGATCCCTCTGCCCGAGGGCTTCCTTCGCCGAGACACCGATGGCCGGTCACGAATTCCCCGAACCCGCGGACCGCAAGCGGATCGCCGATCAGACGGCGCATCCCACAGCGGCGGAAGAATCACGTCATTCCTGCGATCCGGCGTTCCAGCACGGCGTCGTGGTGGGCTTCGACGGTTCCACGTCGAGCGAGCGAGCGCTTGCGTATGCAATCGGTATGGCCCGGCGCGCCGGCTCCGGGCTGATCATCGTGCACGTCGCCAACCGGTTGCCCACGACCGTCTGGGCGGGCTGCGAGCCCCCCGTCTTCGTGGACGTCCCCGACCACCGCACCGAGGTGCTCGGCCTGGAACTGGCCTGCGCCGACTACCTGTCCGAGGTGCCCTGGATCCTGGTGGAGCGGGGCGGCGACATCTGCCACGAACTGGAGGAGGTCGGGCGCGAGTACGCGGCCGACGCCATCGTCGTCGGCTCCACGCACGGCCTCGTCGGGCGGATCTTCGGCTCGGTGGCGGGCCGCCTCGCGCGCCGCGCGCAGCGGCCGGTCGTGGTCATTCCGTAGAGAACACCGGAAACGGCAGACGGCTCCCCCGCGCGAAAAGCGCGGGAGAGCCGTCCTCTCGTACCTGTCGCGGACAGGTGCGGACAGGTCCGAGAGCTCGGGGGCCTTCAGGCCGCGGGTCCTACTCGACCGTGACCGACTTGGCCAGGTTGCGCGGCTTGTCGATGTCGCGGCCCATGGCCTTGGCCGTGTAGTAGGCGAAGAGCTGCAGCGGGATGCCCATGAGGATCGCGTCGAGCTCGTGCTCGTTCTTCGGCACCACGATGGTGTGGTCCGCCTTTTCCTGCACGCTGTGCGCGACGGCCAGGATGCGGCCGCTGCGGGCCTTGATCTCCTCCAGCGCGGCGCGGTTCTTCTCCAGCAGCTCGTCGTCCGGGACGATGGCGACCGTCGGCATCGCGGGCTCGATCAGCGCCAGCGGGCCGTGCTTCAGCTCGGACGCCGGGTAGGCCTCGGCGTGGATGTACGAGACCTCCTTGAGCTTCAGCGACGCCTCGCGGGCCACCGGGTAGCCGCGCACCCGGCCGATGAACATCATCGACTTGGCGTCCGCGTACTCCTTGGCCAGCTCCTCGATCTGCGCCTCGTTGGCCAGGATCTCCTCGATCTGGGCCGGGAGCTTGCGCAGGCCCGCCAGAATGCGCTTGCCGTCCGCGACGGACAGGTCGCGGGTGCGGCCCAGGTGCAGGGCGAGCAGGCCGAAGGAGACCACCATGTTGGTGAAGCACTTGGTGGACACCACGCAGACCTCGGGGCCGGCGTGCACGTAGATGCCGCCGTCGGTCTCCCGGGCGATCGCGGAACCGACCACGTTCACCAGGCCCAGCACGCGGGCGCCCTTGCGCTTGAGCTCCTGGACGGCGGCGAGCACGTCGTAGGTCTCACCGGACTGCGACACGGCGATGTACAGGGTGTCGGGGTCGACCACCGGGTTGCGGTAGCGGAACTCCGAGGCCGGCTCGGCGTCCGCGGGGATGCGGGCGAGCTCCTCGATCATCTGCGCGCCGATCTGGCCGGCGTGGTACGAGGTGCCGCAGCCGAGGATCTTCACCCGGCGCACGGCGCGGGCCTCGCGGGCGTCGAGGTTGAGGCCGCCCAGGTGCACGGTGGAGAAGCGGTCGTCGATGCGGCCGCGCAGCGCGCGGTCCACGGCGTCGGCCTGCTCGTGGATCTCCTTGTGCATGTACGTGTCGTGGCCGCCCATGTCGTACGACTCGGCCTCCCACTCCACGGTGGTCGGCTGGGCGGAGGTGCGGGAGCCCTCGGTGGTGTAGGTGCGGTAGTCGTCCGCCTTGAGGGTGGCCATCTCGCCGTCGTCCAGGGTGACGACCTGGCGGGTGTGGCTGACCAGGGCCGCCACGTCGGAGGAGACGAACATCTCCTTCTCGCCGATGCCCAGAACCACCGGCGAGCCGTTGCGGGCGACGACGATGCGGTCGGGGAAGTCGGCGTGCAGGACGGCGATGCCGTAGGTGCCCTCGATGTGGCGCAGCGCCTCGCGGACCTTCTCCTCCAGCGTGGCGGCCTCGGAGCGGCCGATGAGGTGGGCCAGGACCTCGGTGTCGGTGTCGGAGACGAAGGTGAAGCCCTCGGCGGTCAGCCGGGTGCGCAGCTCGGCGGCGTTGTCGATGATGCCGTTGTGGACGACGGCCACCTTCTCCTCGGCGTCGAGGTGCGGGTGGGCGTTGACGTCGTTGGGCGCGCCGTGGGTGGCCCAGCGGGTGTGGGCGATGCCGGTGGTGCCGGCGAAGCGCTTGGGCAGCCGGGCCTCGAGCTCGCGGACGCGGCCCTTGGCCTTGGCGGACTTCAGGCCGCCGCCCTTGCCGCTGGAGTGCAGGGCGATGCCGGCGGAGTCGTAGCCGCGGTACTCCAGCCGCTGCAGCCCCTCCAGCAGCAGCGGCGCGACGTCACGCTTGCCGATGTATCCGACGATTCCACACATGGGTGACCCTCCCTGTAAGCGTTGGCGGTGCCCGGACGACGTCCGTTCGGGCGACGGAACGGTGACGTGGCGCGGGAACGGGGCGTCGCGGCGGCCGTGCGGGGCCGCCGGGCCCGGTCCCGGCCGCGGTCAGCCGTAGACGATGCGGCGCAGTTGCCGCAGTGAGAGCTCGGGTGGTGCCACCGCGCGGTGCGGCAGCTCCGCCGCGATCCGCTCGAAGATCTCCGCGTTGTTCAGTCCGCCGGACTGGAGCTCGCGGTGGCGGCGGCGGACGAACTCCTCCGTCGTCTCGTCGAAGTACGCCAGCACGTCCAGCACCACCCGGGCGGCCTCGCCGCGCTGGAGCGGCGTGCTGCGGACCAGGTGGTCGACCAGGTCGTCGTGGGACATGCGGCGTTCGAGCACCCGTCGATACTGAGGGGAACGGTCGATTTACGCAAGAATCCTGCCCGATTTCGGGCAGGAGTGCCAGTGAATGTGAGGAGAAAGGGGTGGGAAAGGGGCAGGAACGGGGAGAAGCAGCGAGAAGCGGCTAGAAACTCCGCAGGATCGCCTGCTTCGCCGCCGTGAACTCGTCGTCCGTGAGGACGCCCGCCCGGTGCAGCTCGCCCAGCTCGCGCAGGCGCCGCAGCAGGGTGTCGTGATCACCGGCGTCCGTCACTTCCGCAGCCGGGGCGGGGGCCGGAGCAGCGGACAGCTGCGGCGGTACGGCGGGGGCGGCCAGGGCGCCGGTCCCGGGTGCGGCCACAGGGGCGGCGCCGGGGCCCGCCGGGGCGCCGGCCGAGGGGTGCGGCAGCCGTACGGTCACGGCCGCGGCGACCAGGGCCATCAGCGGGTCCTTCTTGAAGCCGTACAGCTCCACGGCGTGCGGGTCGTGCTTGGCCCGGACCTTCGAGGGGGCGCCGGGCACCAGGAAGCGGAGGTGGCCGTTCTCCAGGCCGGCCGAGGGCAGCCACTCCACGGCCGCGATCTGCGCGAGGGCGATCTCCTGCGGGCCCGTGGCCCGCTTGTCCTCGTCGGTCGTCCAGTTCCACTCCAGCCGGACGCGCTCCCCGTCGAAGGACGCGGTGCCGTCGCCGGCGCTGACCGACAGCGGCACGTCCGGGCCCGGCAGCAGATAGCGGTCCGCGGGCCCGGCGGGCACCTGCTCCAGCAGCAGGGCGGTGCGGACCTCCTCGACGAAGTACTCGGCGACGCCGGAACGGTCCCCCTCCACCGTCAGCTGGTACGGGTCCGCGGCCTCCGGCAGCCGGCCGCGGGCGGCCTGGGTCAGCGGGTCGGCCCCGGCGCGCAGCCGCAGCCGGAGCCGCCCGCCGCGGCGCTTGCCGGGTTCGAGCGCCACACCGGCCACGGCGGCGAGGGGGACGGCGAGCTCGCCCAGCGCCTGGCGGAGCGGGTGCACGCCGCGCTCCCGCCCCGGCACGATGCGTATGGTCTCGCCGTCGAAGGTCCAGGTCCCGTCGTTCTGGAGGATCTCAGCCATGAACGGAATTCTCGCAGGCCGGCGGGGGAGCGGAAGGAGTGCTGCGGCGCCGGGAGCTGACGGTCCGTCGGGGCCGCGCCACACCCGGGGACTCAGGCCTCCAGGTCCCCCATCCCCAGCTCGCGGGCGATGAGCATGCGCTGCACCTCGCTCGTGCCCTCGCCGATCTCCAGGATCTTCGCGTCCCGCCACATGCGGGCCACGGGGTACTCGTTCATGAAGCCGTAGCCGCCGTGGATCTGGGTGGCCTCGCGGGCGTTGGTCACCGCGATCTCGGAGGAGTAGAGCTTGGCGAGCGCGGCCTCCTTCTTGAACGGCTCGCCGTGCACCAGCCGGGACGCGGCGTCGCGCCAGGCCAGCCGGGCCGTGTGGGCCCGCATCTCCATGTCGGCGATCTTGAACTGGATGGCCTGGTTGGCGCCGATCGGCCGGCCGAAGGCCCGGCGGGTGCGGGCGTACGCCAGCGACTCGTCCACGCAGCCCTGGGCGAGGCCGGTGGCCAGCGCGGAGATCGCGACCCGGCCCTCGTCCAGTATCCGCAGGAACTGCGCGTAGCCCCGGCCCTCCTCGCCCAGCAGGTTGGCCTTCGGGACGCGGACGTCGGAGAAGGACAGCTCCCGGGTGTCCGAGGCGTTCCAGCCGACCTTGGAGTACGGCGGGGCGGCGGTGAAGCCGGGGGTGCCGGAGGGCACGATGATCGCGGAGATCTCGGGGCGGCCGTCCGGCTTGCGGCCGGTGACGGCGGTGACCGTCACCAGGCCCGTGATGTCGGTGCCCGAGTTGGTGATGAAGCACTTGGTGCCGTTGATCACCCATTCGCCGGTGGTCTCGTCGAGCCGGGCGGTGGTGCGCGTGGCGCCGGCGTCGGAGCCGCCGTCGGGCTCGGTCAGGCCGAAGGCGCCCAGCATCTCGCCGGAGCACAGCCTCGGCAGCCAGGTGCGCTTCTGCTCCTCGGTGCCGAACCGGTACACCGGCATGGCGCCCAGGGAGACGCCCGCCTCCAGGGTGATGGCCACGGAGGAGTCCACCCGGGCCAGCTCCTCCAGGACCAGGCCCAGCGCCAGGTAGTCGCCGCCCATGCCGCCGTACTCCTCGGGGAAGGGCAGGCCGAACAGGCCCATGCGGCCCATCTCCCGCACGATCTCGTACGGGAACTCGTGGCGCTCGTAGTAGTCGCCGATCTTCGGTGCGACGACGTCGTGGGCGAACTCCTCGACGGTGCGGCGGAGTTCCTCGTGCTCGGGGGCGAGGCGGTGGTCCAGCGTCATGGCTCAGGGCTCCTGGTGGGAGAGGGCGCGAACGGTCCGGGACGGGCTGGGCCGGCCCAGCCGGGAGGCCATCCACACGCTCGTGGCGGTGAGACGGCCGAGGTCGACGCCGGTGTGGATGCCGAGGCCGTCGAGCATCCACACCAGGTCTTCGGTGGCCAGGTTGCCGGTGGCGCTCCTGGCGTACGGACACCCGCCGAGGCCGCCCGCGGAGGCGTCGACGGTGGTCACGCCGTACCGCAGGGCCGCCAGGGTGTTGGCCAGGGCCTGGCCGTAGGTGTCGTGGAAGTGCACGGCGAGCCGGGCCGCGGGCACCTCCGCCTCGCCCAGCTCGGTGAGCAGGGCGGTGACGTGCCCGGGAGTGGCCACGCCGATGGTGTCGCCGAGGCTGAGCTCGTCGCAGCCGAGGTCCAGCAGGCGGCGGGCGACCCGCACCACCTGGGCGACCGGGACGGCACCCTCCCAGGGGTCGCCGAAGCACATGGAGAGGTAGCCGCGGACCCGTACGCCCGCCTCCCGGGCGGCCGCCACGACCGGCGCGAACATCTCCAGCGACTCGTCGACCGTGCGGTTGAGGTTGGCCCGCGCGAACGCCTCGGTGGCGCTGCCGAACACGGCGATCTCGCGCACGCCCAGCGCCAGGGCGCGGTCCAGGCCGCGCCGGTTCGGCACGAGGACGGGCAGCCGGGCCGGCACGTCCGCCAGGAGCGGCATCAGCTGCTCGGCGTCGGCCAGCTGCGGCACCCACTTGGGGTGCACGAAGCTGGTCGCCTCCACGGTGTCCAGGCCGGCGTCGGCCAGGCGGTGCACGAACTCCGCCTTGACCTCCGTGGGGACGACCGTCTTCTCGTTCTGCAGGCCGTCGCGGGGTCCCACCTCGTGGATGCGGACCCGGGCCGGGAGGGAGGGGTCCGGCACGGTCATCGGCAGCGGCCGGGCGGTGTCGCTCATGACTCCTCCAGGGCGCCGCCGGCCGGCGCGGCCGGGGTGACCACGGCCAGCACCTGGTCCATGGCGACGGTGCCGCCGGCGGTGACGTCGAGCTCGGTGACGGTGCCGGCGTGCGGGGCGGTGATGACGTGCTCCATCTTCATCGCCTCGACGACGAGGAGGCTCTGCCCGGCGGCGACCTCGTCGCCGACGGCGGCCTTGACGACGGTGACGGTGCCGGGCATGGGCGCGGTGAGCGTGCCGGCGTGCGCGGCGGCCGCGCCGCCGGTGGCCGCCACGGGGTCGTGGGGGAGGAGGTGCCACGTGTCGCCGTGCCGGGCCAGCCACGTGCCGTCCGGGCCGGTGGCCACGGTGAGCGTGTGGGTGACGCCGTCGAGCTCGAAGCCGAGGCCCTCCCCGTTCCCGCCGTGGTGCAGCAGCTTCGCCGTGCGGGGCATCTCCGCCTCGCCCACCACGACGTCCGCCTCGCCCGTCGTGCCGCGGGCCCGGACGCGGACCGTCACCGGGGTGTGCCCCGGCGCGCGGAAGTGGTGGTGGGCCCAGGCGGCCTCGCCGCCGAGGCGCCAGCCGGAGGGGACCGAGAAGGGGTCCACCCACGTGCCGCCGGCCGCCACGGGCGCCAGGTCCGCCTGGCGCCGCAGCGCCGCCGCCACGTACACCTCCTCCGGCACCTCGTCCCTGACCAGGGCCGCCGCCTCGCGGTCGACCAGGCCCGTGTCGAGGGCGCCCGACCGCACGTCCTCGTGCGCCAGCAGGCGCCGCAGGAACGCCGCGTTCGTGTCCACGCCCAGGACCACCGTGTCCGCCAGGGCCGCCCGCAGCCGGCGCAGGGCCGTGGCGCGGTCCGGGCCGTGGGCGATCACCTTGGCGAGCATCGGGTCGTACGACGTGCCGACCTCGGAGCCCTCCAGGAGCCCCGAGTCGACGCGCACGCCCTCGCCGGACGGTTCGCGCAGCACGCGGACCGTGCCCGCCGAGGGCAGGAAGTCGACCCGGCCGCCCGGTCCCTTGCGGGCCGTCTCCGCGCACAGGCGGGCCTCGACGGCGTGGCCGGTCAGGGTGATGTCCTCCTGGGCCACGGACAGCGGCTCGCCCGCCGCGACGCGGAGCTGCCACTCGACCAGGTCCAGCCCCGTCACCAGCTCGGTGACCGGGTGCTCCACCTGGAGACGCGTGTTCATCTCCATGAAGTAGTACGACGCCGGGTCGTCGCCCGGCACGATGAACTCCACCGTGCCGGCGCCGCTGTACCCGCACGAGCGGGCCGCCTGGACCGCCGCCGCGCCCATCGCCGCGCGCGTGGCCTCGTCGAGCAGGACGCTGGGCGCCTCCTCGACGATCTTCTGGTGGCGGCGCTGGAGCGAGCACTCGCGCTCGCCCAGGTGGATCACGTTGCCGTGGCCGTCGGCGAGCACCTGGATCTCGATGTGCCGGGGCCGGTCGATCCACCGCTCCACGAGCAGCGTGTCGTCGCCGAAGCTGCCGCGCGCCTCGCGCCGCGCGGCGGCGATCTCCTCGCCCAGTGCCGCGGCGTCGCGCACCAGCCGCATGCCCTTGCCGCCGCCGCCCGCCGAGGGCTTCAGCAGCACGGGCATGCCGATCTTCTGGGCGGCGGCCACCAGTTGGGCGTCGGTCAGGCCGCTGCCCGAGGAGCCCGGCACGACCGGCACGCCCGCCGCCTGCACCGTCTCCTTGGCGCGGATCTTGTCGCCCATGAGCTCGATGGCGCCGGCGGGCGGGCCGACGAAGACCAGCCCCGCCTCGGCGCAGGCCCGCGCGAAGGCCGCGTTCTCGGCGAGGAAGCCGTAGCCGGGGTGGACGGCCTGCGCGCCGGTCCGCTCGGCGGCCTCCAGCAGGCGCGGTATGGACAGATAGCTCTCCGCGGCGGCCGCGGGGCCGATCCGCACCGCGGTGTCCGCCTCGCGGACGTGCCGTGCGCCGGCGTCGGCGTCGCTGTACACGGCGACGGAACGGATGCCCAGCGCGCGCAGCGTACGGATGACCCGTACGGCGATCTCGCCCCGGTTGGCGACAAGGACGGTCTCGAACATGTGCTGCCTCACTCCTCGCCTCACTCCGCTCACATCCGGAAGACGCCGAAGCCCGGCGCGCCGGCGTCCTTCGCGGGCAGGGGCGCGTTGGCGCAGGCCGTCAGGGCCAGGCCGACGGCCTGGCGGGTCTCCAGGGGGTCGATGACGCCGTCGTCCCACAGCCGCGCCGTGGCGTAGTAGGCGTTGCCCTGGGTCTCGTACTGCTCGCGGACGGGGGCCTTGAACGCCTCCTCGGCCTCCGCCGGCCACTCCTCGCCGCGCGCCTCCAGCTGGTCGCGCTTGACGGTGGCGAGCACCGACGCGGCCTGCTCGCCGCCCATCACCGAGATCTTGGCGTTGGGCCACATCCACAGGAAGCGCGGCGAATAGGCCCGGCCGCACATCGAGTAGTTGCCGGCGCCGTACGAGCCGCCTATGACCACCGTCAGCTTGGGCACGCGCGTGCAGGCGACGGCGGTGACCATCTTGGCGCCGTGCTTGGCGATGCCGCCGGCCTCGTAGTCGCGGCCGACCATGAAGCCGGAGATGTTCTGGAGGAAGAGCAGCGGGATGCCGCGCTGGTCGCACAGCTCGATGAAGTGCGCGCCCTTCTGGGCGGACTCCGAGAAGAGGATGCCGTTGTTGGCGACGATGCCCACCGGGTGGCCGTGGACGCGGGCGAAGCCGCACACCAGCGTCTGCCCGAACTCGGCCTTGAACTCGGCGAACCGGGAGCCGTCCACCAGCCGGGCGATCACCTCGCGGACGTCGTACGGGGTGCGGGAGTCCACCGGCACCACGCCGTACAGCCCGGCCGGGTCGGCCTTGGGCTCCTCCACCGGCTCCACGGCCCACGGCAGCTCACCGCGCGCGGGCAGCGTGGCGGCGATGGTGCGGACGATGCGCAGCGCGTGGGCGTCGTCCTCGGCGAGGTGGTCGGTGACGCCGGAGACCTTGGAGTGGACCTCGCCGCCGCCCAGCTCCTCGGCCGTGACGACCTCGCCGGTGGCCGCCTTCACCAGCGGCGGCCCGCCGAGGAAGATCGTGCCCTGGCCGCGGACGATCACGGCCTCGTCGCTCATGGCGGGCACGTACGCGCCGCCCGCCGTGCAGGAGCCGAGGACGGCGGCGATCTGCGGGATGCCGGCGCCGGACATCCGGGCCTGGTTGTAGAAGATCCGCCCGAAGTGGTCGCGGTCGGGGAAGACCTCGTCCTGCATGGGGAGGAAGGCGCCGCCGGAGTCCACCAGGTAGACGCAGGGCAGCCGGTTCTCCAGGGCGATCTCCTGGGCGCGCAGGTGCTTCTTCACCGTCATGGGGTAGTACGTGCCGCCCTTGACGGTGGCGTCGTTGGCGACGACCACCACCTCGCGGCCCGAGACCCGCCCGATGCCGGCGATCACGCCCGCGGCCGGTGCCGCGCCGTCGTACATCCCCTCGGCCGCCAGCGGCGCGATCTCCAGGAACGGCGAGCCCGGGTCCAGCAGCGCGTCGACCCGGTCGCGCGGGAGCAGCTTGCCGCGCGCGGTGTGCCGTGCCCGTGCCTTCTCGCCGCCGCCGAGCCGCGCGGCGGCCAGCCGCCGCCGCAGCTCCTCCGTCAGCTCCCGATGCGCCGCCTCGTTGGCCCGCCAGGCCGCCGACGACGGATCGGCGCTGCTCTCCAGCACCGGTGCCTGCTGCATGGAACTCGAGCCCCCTTGCCCGTTCACGCGCGCTCGGTTAATGAGCGTTAACAGATGCCTTCAGGTTAACGACCATTAACGGCGGCTGTCTAGAATTACGTGCGTGAAAGACGCAGCCGCCGCCCGCCCCTCCGCCGGGCTCCCCGCCCCCACCCGCCGCGAGCAGATCCTCCGCGAGGCCGCCCGGCTCTTCGCCGAGCGCGGCTTCCACGGGGTCGGCGTGGACGAGATAGGCGCGGCCGTCGGCATCAGCGGGCCGGGGCTCTACCGGCACTTCGCCGGCAAGGACGCGATGCTCGCGGAGCTGCTGGTGGGCATCAGCGGCCGGCTCTTCACCGGCGGCCGGCGCCGCGTCGCCGAGGCGGCCGAGGCCGGGGCCCCGCCCCGGGAGGTGCTGTACGCGCTGATCGACGGCCACATCGACTTCGCCCTGGACGACCGGGCGCTGATCACCCTCCACGACCGGGAGCTCGGCCAGCTCCGCGACAGCGACCGCAAGCTGGTGCGCTCGCTCCAGCGGCAGTACGTGGAGCTGTGGGTCGAGGTGGTGCGCGAGCTGCACCCGCGCGCCCTGGAGGTGGAGGCGCGCGCCGCCGTGCACGCCGTCTTCGGCCTGCTCAACTCCACGCCGCACCTCGGGCGCCCGGGCGCGCTCCCGGGGCGCGAGGCCATGGCCGCGCTCCTGCGCCGGCTCGCGCTGGGCGCGCTCGACGCACTGGGCCCGTCGCCCCTCCTGGAGGACTGACGCCCGGGGCGCCGGCCGGCCGGATGCCGCGCCGGATGGTTGTCCCGATGGCCGGCCGGATATGGACAGCCGATCTGACCGGCCGGTAACTTCGCTGAGCAAGCGCTTGTGAAGCGGCGGCTCCTGGCGGAGCCCGCACGGGAGGGCAGCAGCGATGCGACGCACCGTCTTCGACGAGGACCACGAGGCGTTCCGGGCGACCATCCGCGAGTTCATCGCCATGGAGGTCGTCCCGCACTACGACGACTGGCGCCGGGCCGGCGCCGTACCCCGCGAGTTCTACAAGAAACTCGGCGCGCTGGGCGTCTTCGGCATCGGCGTGCCCGAGGAGTACGGCGGCGCCGGGCAGGGCAGCTTCAAGTTCCACGCCGTCATCACGGAGGAGTGCGCCCGCGCCGGCGTCAGCTTCGGCGGCAGCAGCGTGCACACCGCCCTGTGCCTGCCCTACTTCCTGGCGTACGGCACCGAGGAGCAGAAGCGGCGCTGGCTGCCGTCCTTCGTCTCCGGCGACATGATGACGGCCATCGCCATGACCGAGCCCGGCACCGGCTCCGACCTGGCCGGCATGACGACCACCGCCCGGCTGTCCGGCGACGGCACGCACTACGTGCTCAACGGCGCCAAGACCTTCATCACCGGCGGCGTCCAGGCCGACCGCGTCATCGTCTGCGCCCGCACCGCCCCGCCCACCGCGGAGGACCGCCGCGGCGGCATCACGCTCCTGGTCGTCGACGCCTCCGCGCCCGGCTACTCGGTCGGCCGCAAGCTGGAGAAGCTCGGCCTGCACAGCTCCGACACCGCCGAGCTGTTCTTCGACGACGTACGGGTGCCGGTGGCGGACCGGCTCGGCGAGGAGGGCCGGGCGTTCGCGTACCTCACCCACAACCTGCCGCAGGAGCGCCTGGGCATCGCCGTGAGCGCCTACGCGCAGTCCGCCGCGGCCCTGGAGTTCGCCCGCGCCTACGTGGCCGAACGCACCGTCTTCGGCCGCACCGTGGCCTCCTTCCAGAACACCAAGTTCGTCCTGGCCGACTGCAAGGCCGAGGTCGACGCCATGCAGGCGGTCGTGGACCGGGCCCTGGAGGCGCACGACGCCGGGGAGCTCACCGCCGCCGACGCCGCCTCCGCGAAGCTGTTCACCACCGAGCGGGCGGCCGTCGTCATCGACAAGTGCCTCCAGCTGCACGGCGGTTACGGCTACATGATGGAGTACCCCGTGGCCCGCCTGTACGCCGACGCCCGCGTCACCCGCATCTACGGCGGCACCAGCGAGGTCATGCGGTCCATCATCGCCAAGTCGATGGGTCTGTGACGCGAGATGAGTGACATGAGATGAGCGAGCCCCGCACCCCCCTCGACAAGCTCCTGGCCCTGCTCGACCTGGAGCGGATCGAGGAGAACATCTACCGCGGCCGCACCGGCCGCGCCGTGCTCGTCCCGCGCGTCTTCGGCGGGCAGGTCGCCGCGCAGGCCCTGATGGCCGCCGGCCGCACCGTCCCCGCCGACCGCGTCGCGCACTCCCTGCACTCGTACTTCCTGCGCCCCGGGGACCCCTCGGCGCCCATCGTCTACACGGTCGACCGCATCCGCGACGGCGTCTCCTTCACCACCCGGCGCGTGGTGGCCGTGCAGCACGGCGTGCCGATCTTCCACCTGTCCGCGTCGTTCCAGCGCGCCGAGGACGGCCTGGAGCACCAGGAGGCCATGCCGCCGGCCCCCGACCCGGACACCCTGCCCACCGCCGCCGAGCTGCTGCCGCGCTACGCGGAGCGGCTGGGCGGGCAGGACACCGTGGAGCAGATTCTGCGCGCCCGGCAGGCCGTCGACCTGCGGTACGTGGACGAGCCGCCGTTCGCCAGCGCGGGGGAGCCGCGCCGGCCCACGTCCCAGGTGTGGTTCCGCACCAACGGCAAGGTGGCCGACGAGCCCGGCCCCGACGCGCCGTGGGGCGACCCGCACCTGCACATCTGCCTGGCCACCTACGTCTCCGACATGACGCTCCTCGACTCGGTGCTGCTGGCCCACGGGCGCGGCGGCTGGGCGGTCGGTGACGTGGTGGGCGCCAGCCTGGACCACGCCATGTGGTTCCACCGGCCGTTCCGCGCCGACGAGTGGCTGCTGTACGACCAGGAGAGCCCCACCTCGCAGGGCGGCCGGGGCCTCGCCCGCGGCCGCATCTTCACCGCCGACGGCCGGCTGGCCGTCTCGGTCATCCAGGAGGGCCTCATCCGCATACCTCGCAAACGGGTACGCTCGTAAGGTTGTTCGCGAGCACGGAAGGGGCGGGGATGGCGGGGACGACGGGGACAGCGACGGAGACGGGCGCGGCGCGGACGGTGCCCATGAGCGCCGTCGTCAGGGGGCTGCTGATCGCCGGGGGACTGCTGGCCATCGTTCTGGGCGCCGTGGTGCTGTTCTACGCGCACGACCGGCTGGTCGACGTCACCGGCGTGCCGAAGATCGTGGGCTGGGCGGGCTACCGCGGCGCCGAGGTGGCCTGCCTCTACGGCGGCACCTGGTGCTGCGTGAAGGGCTGGAACGGCCGCTGGGACCGGGCGGCCGGCTGACGGCCCGCCCGGCCGTCCCGGGGTCAGCCGACCGGCGCCGCCGTCCGCTCCTGCCGCGGCAGGCCCGCCGCGGCCAGCAGGTACGCGGTCATCGGCACGTAGTGGCTGGGCTCGACGTGGTCGTCCAGCGGCACCGCCACCCGCAGCGTGCCCTCGGCCTCGGCGAGGAAGAGGGCCGGGTCGTTGGAGTCGGCGTAGCCCACGGCGGGGATGCCGCGCTGGGCCGCCAGGCCCGCCCAGCCGTGGTCGGCCACCACCAGGTCGGGCAGCGGCCGCCCGGTGGCCACCAGGGCGTCCAGGACCGCCGCCATCGGGTTCGGGGAGTGGGTGTGCCACAGGGTGGCGCCGCGCTCGTACACCGCCACGTCCGCCACCTGGTGCACCTGGCCCTCGTCCGCCACGACGCCCGGCGGCACCGCGACCAGCTCGCAGCCGGCCGCGCGCAGCGCGACCGCCGTCGTGGCGTGCAGGCCCAGCAGCCCGCCCGGGTGGCCGGTGGCCAGCAGCACCCGCCGCCGGCCGGCCGCCGCCTCCCGCAGCAGCACCGCGGCCCGCTCCAGCGCCGCCACCGTCAGCTCCGGGTCGATGGTGTCCTGGCCCGCCCGGTGCTCCAGGTCGTCGCTGACGCCGCAGCGCTCGGCCATCACCGCGAGGACGTCCTGCTCGTCCCGCCAGCGGTCGCCCAGCTCCACGCCCAGCCAGTGGTGGCGGTCGCCCTGGGCCAGCCGGCGGTAGTGCTCCAGGTTGTTCTCCCGCGGAGTGGCCACCGGTCCCGCGATGCGCGTGCGCACGAGATGACCGATCAGTTCGCTGCGGCTGGGTGGTATCGGCATGGCGTCATTCTCCCCCGGAAGCGCGATGGACGTACTGTCCATATGAAGCGGCCGGACCGCGCAATTCCGTACATGTGCGCGTCCGGCCCGCCTGCCTACCCTCTCAGGTGCGACCCCGCCCGCCGCTCCGACGTTGACGCGACCGTGACCCGTCGGCGGCCCGTCCGTGATCCGAGAGGCAGACCCGCATGACCACCCCCGCCCCCCGTGAACCGCGCGGCCCCGTCGACTCCTCCCGCGTCCCCCGCTACGCCGGCCCCGCGACCTTCGCCCGCCTGCCCCGCCTGGACGAGGTCGGCACCGCCGACGTCGCCGTCGTGGGCGTGCCCTTCGACACCGGCGTCTCCTACCGGCCCGGCGCCCGCTTCGGCGGCAACGCCATCCGCGAGGCGTCCCGCCTGCTGCGCCCGTACAACCCGGCGCAGGACGCGTCGCCGTTCGCCCTGGCCCAGGTCGCGGACGCCGGTGACATCGCGGCCAACCCGTTCAACATCAACGAGGCCGTCGAGACGATCGAGGCCGCGGCCGACGACCTGGTGGGCACCGGCGCCCGCCTGATGACGCTCGGCGGCGACCACACCATCGCCCTGCCGCTGCTCCGCTCGGTGGCCAAGAAGCACGGCCCCGTCGCCCTGCTCCACTTCGACGCGCACCTGGACACCTGGGACACCTACTTCGGCGCCGAGTACACCCACGGCACGCCGTTCCGGCGCGCCGTCGAGGAGGGCATCCTCGACACCGAGGCGCTCTCCCACGTGGGCACCCGCGGTCCCCTCTACGGCAAGAAGGACCTCGACGACGACGCCAAGATGGGCTTCGGCATCGTCACGTCCGCCGACGTCATGCGGCGCGGCGTCGACGAGGTGGCCGACCAGCTGCGCCAGCGCATCGGCGACCGGCCGCTGTACATCTCGATCGACATCGACGTCCTCGACCCGGCGCACGCGCCCGGCACCGGCACCCCGGAGGCCGGCGGCCTCACCTCGCGCGAGCTGCTGGAGATCATCCGCGGCCTGGCCGACTGCCACCTGGTCTCGGCGGACGTGGTGGAGGTCGCCCCGGCCTACGACCACGCCGAGCTGACCTCGGTCGCGGCCTCGCACACGGCGTACGAGCTGACGACGATCATGTCGCGGCAGATCGCCGCGTCGCGCGGCTGAACCGGTCGCCGGCCCCGTGGCCGGCCCCCGGCCCCCGTCCGAGGGCGCGTGGCTCCACCACGCGCCCTCGCGCCTTTCCCGCGCCCCCGCCGCACCCCCGTGCCGCCCCGAGCGTGTTGCAGCGGGATGAAATCCGCCCTGCGCGACGTTGGGGCCTTCCGTCGGCAGCAGCCGGCACGACCGGCAGCAACGGACGCGAACGGGGAGGCCACGGGTGGCGGCGAGGGACACGGACGGTGAGGGGTGGGCCAGGCGGCTCGCCGGCTACTGCTGGCGCTACCGGAGCACCGTGGTGCTGGCGCTGGGTTCCTCCCTCGCCGGCATGGCCGTCATGGCGCTGGTCCCGCTCATACCCAAGCTGATCATCGATGACGTCATAGGCAGCGGCGACCGTCCCCTCGCCCCCTGGGCGGCCCTCCTGGTGGCCGCCGCGGTCGTCGTCTACGCGCTGACCTACGTCCGCCGCTACTACGGCGGGCGTCTCGCGCTCGACGTCCAGCACGACCTGCGCACCGAGATGTACCGGTCCATCGCCCGCCTCGACGGCCGGCGGCAGGACGAGCTGTCCACCGGGCAGGTCGTCGGCCGGGCCACCAGCGACCTCCAGCTCATCCAGAGCCTGCTCTTCATGCTGCCGATGATGATCGGCAACATCCTGCTCTTCCTCATCTCGCTCGGCGTGATGGCCTGGCTGTCGCCGCTGCTGACCGTCGTCGCCCTCGCCGTGGCGCCCGCCCTCTGGTTCCTCGCCCGGCGCAGCCGCGTGAAGCTCTTCCCCGCCACCTGGTACGCCCAGGCGCAGGCGGCGGCCGTCGCGGGCGTCGTGGACGGCGCCGTCGGCGGCGTCCGCGTGGTCAAGGGCTTCGGCCAGGAGGAGCAGGAGGCCGCCAAGCTGCGGGACGCGAGCCGCGAGCTGTTCGCCGCCCGTATGCGCACCGTGCGCCTCAACTCCCGCTACACCCCCGCCCTCCAGGCCGTGCCCGCCCTCGGGCAGGTCGCCATGCTGGCGCTCGGCGGCTGGATGGCCACCCGCGGCCAGGTCACCCTCGGCACCTTCGTGGCGTTCTCCACCTACCTCGCGCAGCTCGTCGGCCCGGTGCGGATGCTGACGATGGTGCTCACGGTCGGGCAGCAGGCGCGGGCCGGCGTCGAGCGCGTCCTGGAGCTCATCGACACCGAACCGGTGGTGACCGAGCGTGCCGAGGCGCACGACCTGCCCGCGGACGCCCCCGCCACCGTCGAGTTCGACCACGTCCGCTTCGGCTACGACCCCGAGCGGCCCGTCCTGGACGACCTGACGCTGAGCATCGCCCCGGGCGAGACCCTCGCCGTCGTCGGTGCCTCCGGCAGCGGCAAGTCCACCCTCGCGCTGCTGCTGCCGCGCTTCTACGACGCCACCGCCGGCACCGTCCGCGTCGGCGGCCACGACGTGCGGGACCTGACGCTGTCCTCGCTGCGGGCCGCGATCGGCATGGTGCCCGAGGACAGCTTCCTGTTCTCCGACAGCATCCGCGACAACATCGCCTACGGCGTCCCCGGCGCCACCGACGAACAGGTCCGGGCCGCCGCGCGCGCCGCACAGGCCGACGGCTTCGTCTCCCGCCTGCCCGACGGCTACGACACCAAGGTCGGCGAGCAGGGCCTCACGCTCTCCGGCGGCCAGCGCCAGCGCATCGCCCTGGCCCGCGCCATCCTCACCAACCCGCGGCTGCTGCTGCTCGACGACGCCACCTCCGCCGTGGACGCGCGCGTGGAGCACGAGATCCACGAGGCGCTGCGCGGCGTCATGGCCGGCCGCACCACCCTCCTCATCGCCCACCGGGCCTCCACGCTCGCCCTCGCCGACCGCATCGCCGTGCTCGACGGGGGCCGCCTGGTGGACGTGGGCACGGCCGAGGAGCTCCAGGAGCGCTGCGAGGTCTACCGGCGGCTGCTGACCGACCCCGAGGAGCTCGCGGGCGTCCCGAGGGACCCCGCGGGCCTGGCGGCCGCCCCCACCGCCGCCCGTACCGCCGACGGCGCCGTGGACGGCGCGGTGGACGGCGCGGTGGACGGCGCCGTGGACGGCGTCACCCCGCACCTGTGGGCCCGCAAGGAGACCGACGGCCGTCCCGCGGCCCGTGCCGCCGCCGCCGGCAGCCCCGCCACGCCCGAGCTGCTCGCCCGCGTCGAGGCGTTGCCGCCGGCCACCGACACGCCCGACGTGGACGAGGAGCACGCCGCCCGGCCGGAGGAGTCGTACGGCCTCCGGCGGCTGCTGCACGGCTTCTGGGCGCCCCTGGGCCTCGCCCTGCTGCTCGTGGCCACCGACGCGGTGGCCGGGCTGCTGCTGCCCGTCCTGATCCGGCACGGCATCGACCAGGGCGTGCAGCGCCTGGCGCTGGGCGCGGTGTGGGCGGCCTCCGGTCTGGCGCTGCTCGTGGTGCTGGCCCAGTGGGCGGCGCAGATCGGCGAGACGCGCGTGACCGGCCGGACGGGCGAGCGCGTGCTGTACGCGCTGCGCGTCAAGATCTTCGCGCAGTTGCAGCGGCTGGGGCTGGACTACTACGAGCGCGAGCTGACCGGCCGCATCATGACGCGGATGACCACCGACGTGGACGCCCTGTCGTCGTTCCTCCAGACCGGTCTGGTCACCGCCGTCGTCTCCGTCCTCACCTTCCTGGGCATCCTCGTCGCCCTGCTCGTCATCGACGTCCAGCTCGCCCTGGTCGTCTTCGCCACCCTGCCGCCGCTCGTCGTGGGTACCGTGTGGTTCCGGCGGCAGAGCGTCAAGGCGTACGAGCTGGCCCGGGAGCGCGTCGGCACGGTCAACGCCGACCTCCAGGAGAGCGTGGCCGGGCTGCGCGTGCTCCAGGCGTTCCGCCGCGAGGCCGACGGCAGGCGGCGCTTCGCCGCCCGTAGCGACGCCTACCGGCACGCGCGCGTGCACGGCCAGTGGCTCATATCGGTGTACTTCCCCTTCGTGCAGCTGCTGTCGTCCGTGGCCGCGGCCGCGGTGCTCATCGTGGGCGCGGGCCGGGTGCACGACGGGACGCTGACGGCGGGCGCCCTGGTGGCCTACCTGCTGTACATCGACCTGTTCTTCGCCCCCGTGCAGCAGCTGTCGCAGGTCTTCGACGGCTACCAGCAGGCCACCGTCTCCCTGGGCCGCGTCCAGGAGCTGCTGCGCGAGCCCACCACGACCCCGGTGGCGGAGCGGCCGCGCGAGGTCACCGCCCTCAAGGGCGAGGTCGTCCTCGACGACGTGTCGTTCCGCTACGGCGGCGACGGCAAGCCGGCGCTGGAGGGCGTCTCCCTGACCGTGCCCGCCGGCCAGACGGTGGCGTTCGTCGGCGAGACGGGCGCGGGCAAGTCCACCCTCGTCAAGCTCGTGGCCCGGTTCTACGACCCCACGTCCGGCACCGTCCGCGTCGACGGCCACGACCTGCGCGAGCTGGAGCCGGCCGGCTACCGGCGCCGGCTCGGCGTCGTGCCGCAGGAGCCGTACCTCTTCCCCGGCACCGTGCGCGACGCCATCGCCTACGGGCGGCCGGACGCCTCCGACGCTGAGGTGGAGGCGGCGGCGCGGGCCGTGGGCGCCCACGAGATGATCGCCGGCCTGGACGGCGGCTACCTGCACCCGGTGACCGAGCGCGGCCGCAACCTCTCCGCCGGACAGCGGCAGTTGATCGCGCTCGCCCGCGCCGAGCTCGTCGACCCCGACGTGCTGCTGCTGGACGAGGCCACCGCGGCGCTGGACCTGGCCACCGAGGCGCTGGTGAACCAGGCCACCGAGGCCCTGGCGGGCCGCCGCACGACCCTGGTGGTCGCCCACCGCCTCACCACCGCCGCCCGCGCCGACCGCGTCGTGGTCCTCGACCGCGGCCGTATCGTCGAGGACGGCCCGCACGACCGCCTCGTGGCGCAGGACGGCCCCTACGCGCGCCTGTGGCGCACGTTCACGGGCGAGCCGGTCCCGGCGGCCTGACGGGCACGCACGACGGCCCCACGGACGGCCCGGCGGACGCGAAACCCCGCCGGGCCTGGCGTGCTGCCCCTCCCCACCTGTAGGTTCGCCCGCGACCTTTGCGAACCCAGGGGAGGGACGCATGCGCAAGGCTGTCAGACTCCTGCTGGCACTGACCATGTCCATAGGGGCGGTCGGGGCCGGCAGCGCCACGGCGGGGGCGGCGAACACCGGCACCCAGCCCGACATCAAGGAACGCATCCTCAAGATTCCGGGGATGAGCCTGGTCGAGGAGAAGCCCTACGAGGGCTACCGCTACCTCGTCCTCAACTACGTCCAGCCGGTGGACCACCGCAACCCGGCCAAGGGCACCTTCAAGCAGCGCTTCACCCTGCTGCACAAGGCCACCGACCGGCCGACCGTGTTCTACACCTCCGGCTACAACGTCTCCACCGACCCGCGCCGCGCCGAGCCCACGCGCATCGTCGACGGCAACCAGGTGTCGATGGAGTACCGATTCTTCACGCCGTCCCGGCCGCAGCCGGCCGACTGGTCCAAGCTGGACATCTGGCAGGCGGCCAGCGACCAGCACCGCCTGTACGAGGCCCTCAAGCCCGTCTACGGCAAGAACTGGCTGGCCACCGGCGGCAGCAAGGGCGGCATGACGGCCACCTACTACCGGCGTTTCTACCCCAAGGACATGAACGGCACGATCGCCTACGTCGCGCCCAACGACGTGGTGAACGACGAGGACTCGGCGTACGACCGCTTCCTCGACACCGTCGGCGACAAGGCGTGCCGCACGCAGCTGAACTCGGTGCAGCGCGAGGCGCTCAAGCGCCGCGACGAGATCGTGCCGCGCTACGAGAAGTGGGCCAAGGAGAACGGCAAGACGTTCAAGACCGTCGGCAGCGCCGACAAGGCCTACGAGAACGTCGTGCTGGACCTGGTGTGGGCCTTCTGGCAGTACCACCTGCAGAGCGACTGCCCGACCGTGCCCGCCACCAAGGCGTCCACCGACGAGCTGTACAAGTTCATCGACACCATCTCCGGCTTCGACGGCTACACCGACCAGGGCCTGGAGAAGTACATCCCGTACTACTACCAGGCGGGCACCCAGCTCGGCTCCCCGAGCCCCAAGTTCGCCCACCTGCGCGGCCTGCTGCGGTACAAGGACAGCTACCAGCCCCGCACCTACGTGCCGCGCGACATCCCGATGACGTTCCGCCCCGGCGCCATGGCCGACGTCGACCGGTGGGTGCGCGACAAGAGCACGCAGATGCTGTTCGTGTACGGGCAGAACGACCCGTGGAGCGCCGAACCGTTCCACCTGGGCCGTGACGCCGCCGCCCGGCACGACTACCGCTTCTACGCGCCGGGCGGCAACCACGGTTCGAACATCGCGCAGCTCGTCGCGGACGAGCGTGCGGTGGCCACGGCCGAGGTGCTGCGCTGGGCGGGTGTCGCGCCGGCGTCCCTGAAGGGCGACGACCGCAAGGCCCAGCCGCTGGCGCCGTACAACGCCAAGCTGGACAAGCAGGACGTCGAGCGCCAGGCCACGCTGCGGCCCTGACGCGCTCCCGGGGCTCCTAGGGCTCCTCTAGGGCTCCTCACCGGTACCGAGGCGGCGGGCACACCCCACGGGTGTCCCGCCGCCGACCTGTACGTACAGGTCGGTGCCGGCCGGGCAGTCGGCGCGCCGCAGCGCCTCGCTCCGGACCCGGTACTCCGGCGCGTGCTCCTGCGAGCCGTCGCACGCCGTCTCCTTCACCACCCCGTGCCGCTCCATGTAGACGCAGTCGCCCACCACCGTCAGCGGGCCTCCGCCCATGCCCGGGTCGCCGGGGTGGGGCGGAAGCAGGTTGCGCATGCAGGCGTAGCCCTCCGGGACGCTGTCCGTCTCGGACGTGCCCGCGTCGACGGCGGTGATGTGCAGGACGAAGTCGGTCTCCCCGGGGCAGCGCGGCCCCCCGGACTGCGGACCGTAGTAGCGGGCCAGCACGGCCGCCGTGGCCTGCCCGGACGCGCAGTCCACCTCGGTGAACGCCGTCCGCCCGCGGCCGGCGCACGTGCCCTGCCCGAGGAAGACCCCGGTCCGGCCCGGACCGGCCGGCGCCCGGGTCTCCTCCTGCTGCGTCACGGCCTCGGCGCCCGGCCGCCCCGCGGCCTGGCAACCGGCCAGCGCCCAGGAGCCGTAGAGCACGGTGAACGCGAACAGCGCCTCGGGCAGCGCGCGGTGCCGCATCTCCTCCCCCAACCGCCGGACGAACATCAACAGTTACACCGCACCCGCACACCTCGCCAGGCGTACGCAGAACCTCGCACAAGGTCATCACCGGCGCTCCCTTGGACGGACGCTCCCCGCCACGGGTTCCCGGCGCGCGCGACTCAGCGGGAGGACGGCCGGTGCGCCCGCAGGAGCCGTACGGTCTCCACGATCGCGGGCCGCCGGGCGGCATCACGGCGCCAGTAGGCGAACAGCTTCCTTACGGGCACGGGCTCCAGCGGCACGGCCACGACGCCGTCCGGCAGCGGGCCGCCCCCCAGGCGGGGCATCAGGGCGATGCCCAGGCCGGCGGCGACCAGCGCGACCTGCGTGTGGTTCTCCGCGGCCTGGTGGGCCAGCAGGGGCTCGCTGCCGGCGGTGCGCAGGGTCCGTACGAGCCAGTCGTGGCAGACGCTGCCGGGCGGCTGGTGGATCCAGCGCTCGTGCGCCAGGTCGGCCGGGGACAGCCGGTCCCGGGCGGCCAGCGGGTGGCCCGCGGGCACCAGGAGGTCGCAGGTGTCCTCCCCCGCGGGGGCCCGTTCCAGCCCGTCCGGGGCCGGCAGCGGCTCGGTGTCCCACTCGAAGGCCACGGCCAGGTCGAGCACGCCCTGCGCCACCAGGTCGACCGACACGTGCGGCTCGATCTCGGAGAGGCGGGCGTCGACGCCGGGGTGCGCGCGGGCCAGCGCGGCCAGGACGGGCGGCAACAGGCCGCGGGCCGCGGACGGGAAGGCGCCGATGTGCAGCTGCCCCGCCGGCTGCCCGCGGCGCTCCTCCAGCTCCGTCTCGGCCCGTTCGACCAGGCCCAGCACGTCCCGTGCCGTCGCGGCGAGGTGCTCGGCCGCGTCGGTCAGCGCCACGCCGCGGCCCCGGCGCTCCAGGAGCGTGGTGCGGGTCTCGCGCTCCAGCTTGGATATCGCCTGCGAGACCGCGGAGGGCGTGTAGCCCAGCGCGGTGGCCGCGGCGCTCACCGAGCCGTGCACCGAGACGGCGTACAGGGCGCGCAGCCGTGACAGGTCGAGCATGCGGGTCCCCGCTCTCTGCTGATGTGTGAGCGTTGCTGAATCCCATCATGAAGAACTGTGTGCTGGTGCTACATGGTTGCCGCGCGTGATGCTCGTCGCATGCGTCCGCACCACATCGCCCTGGCGGTGCTCGTCACCGCCCTCTGGGGCGTGAACTTCGTCGTCATCGACCTCGGCCTGGGGCACTTCCCGCCGTTGCTCTTCTGCGCCCTGCGCTTCCTGGCCGCCGCCGTGCCGGCCGTCTTCTTCGCCGGGCCGCCACCCGTGCGGTGGCGGTGGATCGTGGGGGTCGGACTGGCCCTGGGCGTCGCCAAGTTCGGGCTGCTGTTCGTCGGCATGCACGTGGGGATGCCGGCGGGCCTGGCCTCGCTGGTGCTCCAGGCGCAGGCCGTCTTCACGGCGGCATTCGCCGTCGCCGCGCTGGGCGAGCGGCCGGGGCGGCTGCGGCTGGCCGGCATGGCCGTGGCGCTGGCCGGCGTCGTGGTGGCGGCGGTGGACGAGGGCACGTCCGGGCCGCTCCTGGGGTTCGCGCTGGTGGTCCTCGCGGCGGCCGCCTGGGGCGTCTCCAACGTCCTCACGCGCAAGGCCGCGCCGCCCGACGCCCTGCGCTTCATGATCTGGATCAGCACGGTGCCGGTCCTGCCGCTGCTGCTCCTGTCGCTGGCGGTCGAGGGCCCGTCCGCCGACCTGGCGGCGCTGCGCTCGATGGACTGGGGCGGGGTGGGCGCCGTCCTCTTCGTCGCCTGGGTGGCGACGCTGCTGGGCTTCGGCGGGTGGGGCTTCCTGCTGCGCACCTACGACGCCTCGGTGGTGGCCCCGTTCTCGCTGCTCGTGCCGGTGTTCGGGATGTCGTCGGCGGCGCTGGTGCTGGGGGAGGGCGTGAGCCCGCTGCGCTGGTGCGCGGCGGTGCTGCTGGTCGGCGGGGTGGCGGTCACGTCGTTCGCGGGGCGGCCGCGGCGAGGCCGCGCAGGTACTCCGCTCCCGGTCCCGCCAGTTGCGGGAAGTCGGCCGCGTGCGGGTGCCAGCGTTTCTCGTACTCCCAGCACAGCCAGCCGTTCCAGCCGGACCGGCTGAGCGCGCCCACGCAGGCGCCGAGGGGCAGGACGCCGGAGCCCAGCGGCAGCGGCGCGGTGTCCTCGGCCGAGGCGACGTCCTTGACCTGGACGTAGCCCAGATGGGGGGCGAGGGCGGGGAAGCTGACGGCCGGTTCCTCGCCGCCGAGCCAGGTGTGCAGCACGTCCCACAGCGCGCCGACGTGGTGGTGGCCGACCGGGCCCAGGACGCGGACCACGTCCTGGGCCCGGCGGTGCGAGTCGTGGGTCTCCAGCAGCACGTGGACGCCGGCGTCGGCGGCGAGCGGGGCCACGGCGCCCAGCCGGCGCGCGGCGTCGGCGTCCGCCTCGGCGGCGGGGCGGGAGCCACCGCCGGGGAAGACGCGGACGTACGGGGCGCCCAGGTCGGCGGCGAGCCGGACCAGGCCGGCGAGCTCGTCCAGGACGGGTTCGTCGGGCCCGGCGGCGGCCACCCGGGCGTACCCGGCGACGGCCAGCACGGACACGCCGGCGGCCTCGAACTCGCGGACGGCGGCAGCGCGTTCGGCGGGGCCGGTGCCGGGGTGGAGGGGCTCCTCCGGATGGGCGCGCAGCTCCACGCCGTCGTAGCCGTGGGCCGTGGCGAGCCGCGCCACGTCGGGGACGGGGAGGCCGGGGACACCGAGGGTGGAGAACGCCAGTTTCATGACCCACCGGTTCCCTCCCGGGTGCGGGACATGCCCGCGGGAGGAGTGAAACGTCCCTGCGAAAACGTGTTCCCTACAGTAAGTAACGGAACGATAACAGCTCGGATTCCCTGCAACCCTGGACGGCCGTGGTGGGTCGTAGTTGGCGTCGGACCTCCCGAGGGGGGAATCCGGGGGGATTCGGAGGAGGCCGACAGGGGGGAACCGAGGGGCCCGGTCGTCGGACCGGGCCCCTCGAATCGCATCCGGGCCCCGGCTCCGCATGAAGCGGAACGAAGGTTTTCCACAGGCCCGAACGCCCTGTCGGGGCCCGGCGGTACCGTTCGGGCATGGTGCAAAGGGCTGTGGTCGAAGGGGTCCTGGAGCGGATCACCTACACCAACGAGGAGAGCGGCTACACGGTCGCCCGCGTCGACACCGGGCGCGGCGGCGGCGACCTGCTCACGGTCGTCGGGGCACTGCTGGGCGCCCAGCCGGGCGAGTCGCTGCGCATGGAGGGGCGCTGGGGCTCCCACCCGCAGTACGGCCGCCAGTTCCTCTGCGAGAACTACACGACGGTCCTGCCCGCCACCATCCAGGGCATCCGCCGCTACCTGGGCTCGGGCCTGATCAAGGGCATCGGGCCGCGCATCGCCGACCGCATCGTGAGCCACTTCGGCACCGACACGCTCGACGTCATCGAGCAGAGCCCCGAGCGCCTGATCGAGGTGCCGGGCCTGGGCCCCAAGCGGACGAAGTCGATCGGTGCGGCGTGGGAGGAGCAGAAGGCCATCAAGGAGGTGATGGTCTTCCTCCAGGGCGTGGGAGTCTCCACCTCCATCGCCGTCCGCATCTACAAGCAGTACGGCGACGCGTCCGTCTCGGTCGTCCGTCAGGAGCCCTACCGGCTGGCGGCCGACGTGTGGGGCATCGGCTTCCTCACCGCCGACCGCATCGCCCAGGCGGTGGGCATCCCGCACGACAGCCCGGAGCGCGTCAAGGCCGGGCTGCGGCACGCCCTGTCGCAGTCGGCCGACCAGGGGCACTGCTTCCTGCCGGAGGAGCAACTGATCGCGGATGCGGTGAAGTTGCTCCAGGTCGACACCGGTCTGGTCATCGACTGCCTGGCCGGGCTCGCCGCGGAGGAGGAGGGCGGGGTGGTCCGGGAGAGCGTCCCCGGGCCCGACGGCGGGGAGCCGGTCACCGCCGTCTACCTCACCCCCTTCCACCGGGCGGAGCTGTCGCTGGCCGGCCGGCTGACCCGGCTGCTGCGGGCGGAGGAGGACCGGCTGGCGGCCTTCGCGGACACCGACTGGGAGCGGGCGCTGGGCTGGCTCGCCGGGCGGACGGGCGCGGAGCTGGCCCCGGAGCAGCGGGACGCGGTGCGGCTGGCGCTCACCAGCCGGGTCGCGGTGCTCACCGGCGGGCCGGGCTGCGGCAAGTCCTTCACCGTCCGCTCGGTGGTGGAGCTGGCGCGGGCCAGGAAGGCCCGGGTGGTGCTGGCGGCGCCCACCGGCCGGGCCGCCAAGCGGCTGGCGGAGCTCACCGGCGCCGAGGCGTCCACGGTGCACCGGCTGCTGGAGCTCAAGCCGGGCGGTGATGCCGCCTACGACGCCGACCGGCCGCTGGACGCCGACCTGGTGGTCGTGGACGAGGCGTCGATGCTGGATCTGCTGCTGGCGAACAAGCTGGTCAAGGCGGTGCCGCCGGGGGCGCACCTGCTGCTCGTGGGGGACGTGGACCAGCTGCCGTCGGTGGGCGCCGGAGAGGTGCTGAGGGACCTGCTGGCGCCGGGCAGCCCGGTGCCGGCCGTCCGGCTGACCCGGATCTTCCGGCAGGCGCAGCAGTCGGGCGTGGTGACCAACGCCCACCGCATCAACAACGGGGTGCCGCCGGTCACGCAGGGCATGGCGGACTTCTTCCTCTTCGTCGAGGAGGACACCGAGGAGGCCGGGCGGCTGACGGTGGACGTGGCGGCGCGGCGCATCCCCGCGAAGTTCGGCCTGGACCCCCGCCGGGACGTGCAGGTGCTGGCGCCGATGCACCGGGGCCCGGCCGGTGCGGGCACCCTCAACGGCCTGCTCCAGCAGGCCATCACCCCGGCCCGGCCGGACCTGCCCGAGCGGCGCTTCGGCGGGCGCGTCTTCCGGGTGGGGGACAAGGTCACCCAGGTCCGCAACAACTACGAGAAGGGCCGGAACGGCGTCTTCAACGGCACGGTCGGCGTCGTCACCGGGCTGGACGAGGTGGAGCAGCGGCTGACGGTGCTCACCGACGAGGACGAGGAGGTGGGGTACGACTTCGCCGAGCTGGACGAGCTGGCCCATGCCTATGCGGTGACCATCCACCGCTCGCAGGGCAGCGAGTACCCCGCCGTGGTGATCCCGGTCACCACGGGTGCGTGGATGATGCTCCAGCGCAACCTCCTCTACACCGCCGTGACCAGGGCCAAACGGCTGGTGGTGCTGGTGGGGTCCCGGCGGGCGCTGGGGCAGGCGGTGCGGACGGTGTCCGCCGGACGGCGCTGCACGGCTCTGGACCACCGGCTGGCGGGGGGCGTGCGCGGGGGTGGTGGAGGTGGTGTTCGTCTCTGAACGGTTTACCAATCCGGGCGAAGGGGGCAGGATGGCCAGGCCGAGCGGCACTGAGTGCCGCCGGTAGGCCCTATGGCCGACCCCGAGTGCACGTTGATCGTCCAAATGGGGGAAGGTAGGGGTAGTCAGGGCACCTCGAAGAAGAGGCACAACGTCGGTGAGGGATGACGTGAGCGACAACTCTGTAGTACTGCGGTACGGGGACGGCGAGTACACCTACCCGGTGGTCGACAGCACCATCGGCGACAAGGGCTTCGACATCGGCAAGCTCCGTGCCCAGACCGGTCTGGTGACCCTGGACTCCGGTTACGGCAACACCGCCGCCTACAAATCCGCGATCACCTACCTCGACGGCGAGCAGGGCATCCTCCGCTACCGCGGTTACCCCATCGAGCAGCTGGCCGAGCGCAGCTCGTTCCTCGAGACGGCGTACCTGCTGATCAACGGCGAGCTGCCCACCGTCGACGAGCTGGCCGCCTTCAAGGGCGAGATCACCCAGCACACCCTGCTGCACGAGGACGTCAAGCGGTTCTACGACGGCTTCCCGCGCGACGCCCACCCGATGGCCATGCTGTCCTCCGTGGTCAGCGCGCTGTCGACCTTCTACCAGGACAGCCACAACCCGTTCGACGAGAAGCAGCGCCACCTGTCGACGATCCGGCTGCTGGCCAAGCTCCCGACGATCGCGGCGTACGCGTACAAGAAGTCCATCGGCCACCCGGTGGTCTACCCGCGCAACGACCTCGGCTACGTCGAGAACTTCCTGCGCATGACCTTCTCGGTGCCCGCCGCCGAGTTCGAGCTCAACCCGGTCGTCGTCAGCGCCCTGGACAAGCTGCTGATCCTGCACGCCGACCACGAGCAGAACTGCTCGACCTCGACCGTGCGCCTGGTGGGCTCCTCGCAGGCCAACCTGTTCGCCTCGATCTCCGCCGGCATCAACGCCCTGTGGGGCCCCCTGCACGGCGGCGCCAACCAGGCCGTGCTGGAGATGCTGGAGTCCATCCAGGCCTCCGGCGGCGACGTCGACGCCTTCATCCGCAAGGTGAAGAACAAGGAGGACGGCGTCCGCCTGATGGGCTTCGGCCACCGGGTCTACAAGAGCTTCGACCCCCGGGCCAAGATCATCAAGGCTGCGGCGCACGACGTCCTGTCGGCCCTCGGCAAGAGCGACGAGCTGCTCGACATCGCGCTCAAGCTCGAGGAGCACGCCCTCAGCGACGACTACTTCGTCTCGCGCAACCTGTACCCGAACGTCGACTTCTACACGGGTCTCATCTACCGCGCGATGGGCTTCCCGAGCGAGATGTTCACCGTGCTCTTCGCGCTCGGCCGGCTCCCCGGCTGGATCGCCCAGTGGCACGAGATGATCAAGGAGCCGGGTTCCCGCATCGGCCGCCCGCGCCAGATCTACACGGGCGTCGTCCAGCGCGACTTCGTCCCGGTGGAGCAGCGCTGACGCGCGCCCGCCCCGCAGACCGTACGAGGCGCCCCGCACCGGAAGGTGCGGGGCGCCTCGCGCCGTTCCGGGATCGTCACGGGATCGTCCGGGGCCGTCCGGAGGGCGGACAAGTAGGTGCAGGGTGCATGTG
Source organism: Streptomyces mashuensis (assembly GCF_014654785.1). GTDB lineage: Bacteria > Actinomycetota > Actinomycetes > Streptomycetales > Streptomycetaceae > Streptomyces > Streptomyces mashuensis. Next base: position 711,336 of record NZ_BNBD01000002.1, on the reverse strand, counting down.
AAAAGCGCCCCGACTCCGATCCCCCCACGGGTCGGAGCGAGGCGCTTTCCCGCCCCGGCGGATTCCCCCCACGGGATCCGGCCGGGAGCTGCTGGACGCGACCTGCCGGGACGCGTACATACGGGAGGGCCGCTCAAAGCTCCCCGGGTACGCCGTCCCGGCCACGCGTGGCCGGTCCGTCCCCCAAGACGATCCAGCACTGCCCGGTTAGACCCACGACCCCCCGCGATGGTTACCCGCCAATCGCTGTGATCTAGGTCTCCGTTGCGGAGTGCGGCTCAGGCGCGGCCGGCGAGCTCGTAGCCGGCCTCGTCCACCGCCGCGCGGACCGCCTCGTCGTCCAGCGGCGCGGCCGAGGTGACGGTCACCAGACCGGTGGCCGCCACCGCCTGCACCGAGGTCACGCCCTCCAGCGCGGAGAGCTCGCTGGTGACCGCGGACTCGCAGTGGCCGCAGGTCATGCCGGTCACCTGGTAGACGGTGGTGCTCATGGGCGTACTCCTCGAACGTGTGTGACGTAGCGGGCGCTTGCTGCGCTCCGCTGACGACCGCCAGGGAAGCAGCTTACCCCCTGGGGGTATACCCAGGGGGTGTGCGGGCAGGGGTGGACGTCAGGTTCTCGCCTTCCGCGCCCGGTTGCCCGGACGGGAGGCGACCCAGAGCCGGATGGTGTCGGCGAACCAGTAGGGCCTGCCGTTCTCGGTCAGGTCCGGCTGCGGGAGCATTCCGTGCTTGCGGTAGGAGCGGACGGTGTCGGGCTGCACCCCCAGGTGGGCCGCGATCTCCTTGTAGGACCAGAGCCGACGGTCGGTCATCTCACGCGCCTCTCCGCCGTGCCGCGGCCACGGAAGGGGTTCCGTGGGGGGAGCCGCGGCGCGGCCTGTCGTCGTTCACCCTGCCGGGGTGAACGACGGAGAGTGACGACCCGTGCAGGGGCGTCCCGCGCTGTGACGGAAACAGGGCGCCGGTGTGACGTCCGTTACACGTGCGTGACACCGCCGCGCGCGCAGCGCCTGCCCCAGCCCGTCTCAGCCCGTTTCCGCCAGCCGGACCGGTCGGTCCTCGCGGCGGGACCGCTCGCACGCCTCGGCCACGTGCAGCGCGCGCAGCCCCTCCGCGCCCGGGCAGGGCCCCGTCGTCTCGCCGCGCGCCACGGCCGCCACGAACGCGGCCAGCTCGGCCCGGTACGCGCCCTCGAACCGCTCCAGGAAGCCCGGCCACGGCCGGGCGGGTGCCGCCGGGCCGCCCGGCTCGGCCGAGGTCATCGGGGACCGCTCGTCCAGCCCCACCACCCACTGGTCCCGGTCGCCGGACAGCTCGGTGCGGACGTCGTACCCGGCGCCGTTGCAGCGCGTGGCGGTCGCCGTGACGAGCGTGCCGTCGTCGAGCGTGAGCAGGGCCACGGCGGTGGCCACGTCGCCCGCCTCGCGGAAGAACGCCGGGCCCGCGTCCGACCCGCGGGCGTACACCTCCACCACCTCACGCCCCGTCAGCCACCGCACCGTGTCGAAGTCGTGCACCATGCAGTCGCGGATCAGGCCGCCCGAGTGGGGAAGGAACGCGGGCGGCGGGGGCGCCGGGTCGGAGGTCACGCACCGGATGGTGTGCACCCGGCCCAGTGCGCCCGACCGCAGGGCCTCGCGCGCGGCCCGGAAACCCGGGTCGAAGCGGCGCTGGAAGCCGATCTGCAGCAGCGTCCCCGCCGCCTCCACCTCGCGCAGCGCGGCCACGGTCCCCGGCAGGCTCAGCGCCACCGGCTTCTCGCAGAACGCCGGCAGCCCGGCCCGCGCCGCCCGCACGATCAGCTCCGCGTGGGAGGCGGTGGCGGTCGCGATGACGACGGCGTCCACGCCCCGGGCGTGCAGCAGCTCGCCCGCCGAGGCGGCCGTACCGGCGCCCACGGCCGCGGCCACGGCGGCCGCCCGCGCGGGGTCGGCGTCCGCGACCACGAGCTCCGCCACGCCCTCCGTCCGGGCGAGGGCCGCCGCGTGGAACGCCCCCATCCGCCCGGCCCCGAGCACCCCGACCCGCAGCCCGGCCCCGCCCGTGCCGCCTGCTCCCCGGGTCATCCGTCCGCCCTCCCGCCGCCGTCCTTCTCCGCCCCGTACAGCGCCGGCCGCGGGGCCATCTCCACCCGCGTACGCCCGCCCGTCGCCTGGGCTTGCAGGGCCGCCTCACAGACCGCGGCCGCCGCGTAGCCGTCCCAGGCGCCCGGCCCCGTGGTGTCCCCGCGCCGCGTGGCGTCCACCCATGCCTGCACCTCGCGGTCGTACGCCTCCTCGAAGCGCACCCGGAAGTCGGCGGGGATCGCCCCGCCCCAGCGGCCCGCGGCGTTCACGAAGGGCCCGTGGTCGTCGCCCACCCGGGCCGTGCCGCGCTCGCCCACGACCTCGCACCGCACCTGGTAGCCGAAGCCGCAGTTGACGAAGATCTCCACGTCCACGACCACGCCGCCCGCCGTCTCCAGCAGCACCAGCTGCGGGTCGTCCAGCCCCTCCGGCGCCGTCCCCGACGGCGCCGGCCGCACCACCTGCACCGCGGCGATCTCCTGGTCCAGCAGCCAGCGGGCCGTGTCGATCTCGTGCACCACCGAATCGCTGATCATCATGGGGGCGGTGTAGCCGGGCGGGGTGGCGGCGTTGCGGTGCACGCAGTGCAGCATCAGCGCCCGGCCCAGCCCGCCGCCCGTGAGCAGGGCCCTGAGCCGCCCGTACTCCGGGTCGTACCGGCGCATGAACCCCACCTGGACCCGGCGGTGCCCCAGCCGTGCCTCCGCCTCGACCACGCGCAGCGCCGAGGCGGCGTCCGGGGTGAGCGGCTTCTCGCACAGCACGGGCACGTCGCGGGCGAGCGCCTCCAGCAGCGTCGCCTCGTGCGCGGGCCCGGGGGAGGCGATCAGCACGGCGTCCACGCCCGGCGCCCCCATGGCCGCCTCGGGAGCGGTGTGTGCGGAGCAGCCGCCGGCCAGGGCCGCCGCGGCCCGGGCCCGTTCCTCGTCCACGTCGGCGACGGCCACGACCCGCGCCCCGCTGATCACCCGTTCGATGCGCCGTACGTGGTCCGCGCCCATGCGTCCCGCGCCGACGACGGCCACGCCGAGGAGGTCCGGGGCGTCCTGTCGCGTCATGGCTGTGCTCTCTCCCTCGAAAAGGTCCGGAAGGCCGGAGGGCCCGGACGGTTCAGGCGCCGCAGGAGCGCAGGAAGGCGCGGGTGCGCCGGGCGATGGGCAGCGGTGCGTCGGGCGCGCAGGGGTACATGTCCTGCTCGACGATGGCGAACAGGTCCACGCCCAGCTCCTGGGCGGCGGACAGGACGGGTTCCAGCGGCGGTACGCCGGTGGGCGGTTCGCACATCACGCCCTGCGCGACGGCCGGCCCGAAGGGCGTGCCGTGCTCGACGACGCCGGCGAGCACGGCGGGGTCCACCTGCTTGAGGTGCAGGTAGCCGATGCGTTCGCCGTAGGTGCGCAGGAGCTGCACGCTGTCGCCGCCGCAGTAGGCGTAGTGCCCGGTGTCCAGGCAGAGGTCGACCAGGCCGGCGTCGGTGGCGTCGAGGAAGCGCGTGACGTGCTCCTCGGTGTCGATGTGGGTGTCGGCGTGCGGGTGGACGGCGATGCCGAGCCCGAAGGCGTCGCGCACCTGCCGGGCCAGCCGCTCGGTGCCGCGGGCGAGCTCCCGCCACTGTGCGGCGGTCAGTTCCCGGTCTTCCAGGACCTCGGCGGTCCGGTCGTCGCGCCAGAAGGCGGGGATGACGACGAGGTGCTCCGCGCCCATGGCCCGGGTCAGCGCGGCCACGCGCGCCACCTGGGCCCAGGTGGCGTCCCAGACCGCGGGCCCGCGGTGCAGGGCGGTGAAGACGGTGCCGGCGGAGACCTTGAGGCCGCGGCGGGCCGTCTCGTCGCGCAGCAGGGCGGGGTCGGTGGGCAGATAGCCGTACGGGCCGAGCTCGATCCACTCGTAGCCGGCGTCGGCCACCTCGTCGAGGAACCGCTGCCAGGGCACCTGCGCCGGGTCGTCGGCGAACCAGACGCCCCAGGAGTCCGGGGCGGAGCCGACCCGGATGCGGTCCAGGACCGGGGGCCGCGGGCCGGGGGGAGTGCGGGCGGCTGCGGCTGCGGCGGCTGCTGCGGCTGCGTCCATGCGGCGGCTCTCCTCTCGCCGGCCGGCGTCGGCCGGGCAAGGGCTCTGCGGATGCCGGTAGCTTCGCGAGCGGGCGACAGGGTGTCAAGGTTTCGTCATGACATACGGACGTCACGTCAAGAACGCCCACCCGACGTCAATATGTAAGGACAAATCCTTGACAGTGGGGCGCGGCCCCCGCTAGACCTGCTGGCGTCGGCCCCGGGCCCGCCGGGGCGTCGAGCGCGGAGGGGGTGTCATGGCCGGTCACGACGGTCCCGGCGGTTCGTACGACCTGATCACCATGGGCCGGCTGGGAGTGGACCTGTATCCGCTCCGGGCCGGGGTGCCGCTGGAGGAGGCCGACACGTTCGGGAAGTTCCTCGGCGGGTCGGCCGCGAACGTCGCCGTCGCCGCCGCCCGCCTGGGCCGCCGCACCGCGCTCGTCAGCCGTACGGGTGACGACCCCTTCGGCCGTTACCTGCACGCCCAGCTGAGGGCCTTCGGCGTCGACGACCGCTGGGTGACGCCCGTCGCCGCCTACCCCACCCCGCTGACGTTCTGCGAGATCCACCCGCCGGACGACTTCCCCCTCTGGTTCTACCGCCGGCCCAAGGCCCCCGACCTGGAGATCCGCCCCGAGGAACTGGACTTCGCGGCGGTCCGCGCCACCCGCGTCTTCTGGGTCACCGGCACCGGCCTGTGCGAGGAGCCCAGCCGCTCGGCCACCCTCGCGGCGCTCCAAGCCCGCGCCAAGGCCGGCACCACCGTCTTCGACCTCGACTGGCGGCCGGTGTTCTGGGGCGGCGAGGGCGGTGCCTCGGGCGCCGGCGGCCGCACCGGCCCCGCCGCCGTGGCCGCCGCCCGCCCCCACTACGCCGCCGCGCTCGCCCACGCCACCGTCGCCGTCGGCAACGCCGACGAGTGCGAGGTCGCCACCGGCGAACGCGACCCCCACGCCGCGGCCCGCGCCCTGCTCGCCGCCGGCGTCGAACTCGCCGTTGTCAAACAGGGGCCCGAGGGCGTCCTGGCCGTCCACCGCGACGGCACCACCGCCGAGGTGCCGGCCGTCCGCGTCGAGGTGCTCAACGGCCTCGGCGCCGGGGACGCCTTCGGCGGCGCGCTCTGCCACGGGCTGCTGGCCGGCTGGGACCTGGAGCGCACCCTGACGTACGCGAACGCCGCCGGCGCCCTCGTCGCCTCCCGCCTCGCCTGCTCCTCCGCGATGCCCACGCACGACGAGATCACCACCCTGCTCGCCGGGGCCGCCTCGTGACGGCCGTCCGCATCGCGGACCTGCCGGCCGTCCGCAGCCACCACCCCGAGGCCATCGCGGAGGCCGCCGCCCGGCGCGCCCGCCGGCCGCTGCTCGGCCCCGGCGGCCGGCTGATGATCGTGGCCGCCGACCACCCCGCCCGCGGCGCGCTCGGCGTCGGCCCCCGCCGCCTCGCCATGGCCAACCGCGCCGACCTGCTCGAACGCCTCTGCATCGCGCTGTCCCGGCCCGGCGTCGACGGCGTGCTGGCCTCCGCCGACGTCCTGGACGACCTGCTGCTGCTCGGCGCCCTCGAACAGAAGGTCGTCATCGGGTCGATGAACCGCGGCGGCCTCCAGGGCGCCGCCTTCGAACTTGACGACCGCTTCACCGGCCCGCGCGCCCACGACCTGGTGCGGCGCGGCTTCGACGCGGGCAAGCTGCTGCTGCGGATCGCCTACGACGACCCGGGCTCCCTCGCCACGCTGGAGGCGGCGGCCCGGGCCGTCGACGAGATGGCGGCCCGCCGCCTCCCGGTGTTCGTCGAACCGTTCGTCTCCCGCCGGGCCGACGGCGGACGCGTCGTCAACGACCTGAGCGGCGAGGCGGTGGCGACGGCCCTCGCCATCGCCTCGGGGCTGGGGGCGACGTCGGCGTACACGTGGCTGAAGGTGCCGGTGACGGAGGACCCGGAGGAGATGGAGGCGGCGATGGGGGCGACGACGTTGCCGGTGGTGCTGTTGGGGGGTGACGTGGGGGCGCGGCCGGAGGACGTGTACGAACGGTGGGGTGCGGCCCTGCGACTGCCGTCCGTGCGGGGGCTCGTGGCCGGGCGCGCGCTGCTGTACCCGCCGGACGGGGACGTGGCGGGCGCGGTGGACGCGGCGGTGGGGCTGCTGTGAGGGGAACGGGATTCTTCCGGCCGAGCGCACGAGGAGCCGTATGACCGACCACACCTACACCTCCCTCGACATCGTCACCCTCCCGCCCGGCGGCACCCACTCCTTCCCCACCGGCGGCAGCGAGTGGATCGTGCTGCCCCTCAGCGGCGGCTGCACCGTCACCACCCGCGAGGGTGACACCTTCGCCCTCCGCGGCCGCGACAGCGTCTTCACCGCCGTCACCGACTTCGCCTACCTCCCCCGCGACACCCACGCCGGCGTGGCCACCGCCGCCGGCGGCCGCTTCGCCCTCGCCGGGGCCCGCTGTACACGGCGGCTGCCCGCGCGGTACGGGCCCGCCGAGGCCGTACCCGTCGAGCTGCGCGGCACCGGCACCTGCTCGCGGCAGGTGAACAACTTCGCCGCCGCGGACACGTTCGCCTGCGACCGGCTCATCGCCGTCGAGGTCCTCACCCCCGGCGGCAACTGGTCGTCGTACCCGCCCCACAAGCACGACGAGTACCACCCCGGCGAGGAGTCCGAGCTGGAGGAGATCTACTACTTCGAGATCGCCGACGGCCCCACCGGCACCCCCGGCCTCGGCTACCAGCGCGTGTCGCCGTCGCGCGACCACGGCACCGACCTGCTCCGCGAGGTCCGCACCGGGGACACCGTCGTCATCCCCGACGGCTGGCACGGGCCGTCGATCGCCGCGCCCGGCCACACCATGTACTACCTCAACGTCATGGCCGGCCCCGGACCGGAGCGCGAGTGGCTCATCCGCGACCACCCCGACCACGCCTGGGTCCGCGCCACCTGGCCGGAGCAGCCCGTCGACCCCCGTCTGCCGCTCTACCCGGGAGCCACGTCATGACCACCCGCCGTCTCACCGTTGCCCAGGCCCTGGTGGAGTTCCTCACCCAGCAGTACACCGAGCGCGACGGCCGCCGGCAGCGGCTGATCGCCGCCTGCTGGGGGATCTTCGGCCACGGCAACGTCGCCGGCGTCGGCCAGGCCCTCCTGGAGACCGGCGACGCCCTGCCCTTCCTCCAGGGCCGCAACGAACAGGCCATGGTCCACGCCGCCGTCGGCTACGCCCGGCACCGCGACCGGCTCTCCGCCCACGCCGTCACCACCTCCATCGGCCCCGGCGCCACCAACCTCGTCACCGGCGCCGCCCTCGCCACGATCAACCGCATCCCCGTCCTGCTGCTCCCCGGCGACGTCTTCGCCACCCGCCCCGCCGACCCCGTCCTCCAGCAGCTCGAACACCCCGGCGCCGGTGACGTCTCCGTCAACGACTGCCTGCGGCCCGTCTCGCGCTCCTTCGACCGCGTCACCCGCCCCGAGGCGCTGATCCCCGCTGCCCTCGCCGCCATGAGGGTGCTCGCCGACCCCGTCGAGACCGGCGCCGTCACCCTCGCCCTGCCGCAGGACGTGCAGGCCGAGGCGTACGACTGGCCGGAGGAGTTCTTCGCCGAGCGCACCTGGCACGTACGCCGCCCCGCGCCCGACCCCGCCGAACTGGACGCGGCCGTACGCGCCGTACGCGCCGCCCGCCGGCCGCTGATCGTGGCCGGCGGCGGCGTGCACCACAGCGGGGCCGAGGACGCGCTGCGCGCCCTGGCCGACGCCACCGGCATCCCGGTCGCCTCCACCCAGTCCGGCAAGGGCTCCCTGCGGTACGACCACCCGGCCGACGTGGGCGGCATCGGGCACACCGGCACCGCCACCGCCAACGCCCTGGCCCGCGCCGCCGACCTCGTCCTCGGCGCCGGCACCCGCTGGACCGACTTCACCACCGCCTCCGCCACCCTCTTCACCGCGCCCGGCGTCCGCTTCGTCAACCTCAACCTCGCCGGCCACGACGCCCACAAGCTGGCCGGGCTGCCGCTGGTCGCCGACGCCCGCACCGGCCTGGAGGCCCTCGCCGCCGGGCTCGCGGGCCACCGCGTGGACGAGGAGTACGTGCGCGCGTACACCGCCGGCAAGGCCGAGTGGGAGACCCTCGTCGACCGCGCCTTCGCGCCCTCCGACGGGCGCGGCGACGGCGCCCGCCCCACCCAGGCCCAGGTGCTGGGCGCGCTGGACGCGGTCGTCGGCGACGACGACGTCGTCATCAACGCCGCCGGGTCGCTCCCCGGCGACCTGCACAAGCTGTGGCGCGCCCGCTCCCGCCGCCAGTACCACGTGGAGTACGGCTACTCCTGCATGGGCTACGAGATCCCGGCCGCCCTCGGCGTGCAGCTGGCCGCCCCCGACGACCCGGTGTGGGCGCTCGTCGGCGACGGCACGTACCTGATGATGCCGACCGAGCTCGTCACCGCCGTGCAGGAGGGCCTCGCCGTCAAGGTGGTGCTGGTGCAGAACCACGGCTACGCCTCCATCGGCGGGCTCTCCGAGGCCGTGGGCGCCGAGCGCTTCGGCACCGCCTACCGCTTCCGCGCCCCCGACGGCACGTACACCGGCGACCCGCTGCCCGTGGACCTGGCCGCGAACGCCGCCTCGCTGGGCATGACCGTGCTGCGCGCCCGCACGGCGAAGGAGCTGCACGCGGCGCTGGCGGAGGCGCGCGCCTCGGACCGGCCCACATGTGTCTACGTGGAGACCGAAACAGCCGACACAGTGTCCGGCGCGCCCCCGGCGCAGGCGTGGTGGGATGTGCCTGTCGCCGAGACCGCGACCCGCCCGGCGGCCGTCACGGCCCGGGCCGGGTACGAGCGGGACGCCGCCGAGCGCCGCCGTCACCTCCGTCCGTAAGCGCACCCCACGCGAGAGAGGCCGCAGCCGATGAAGACCGTGAACCACTGGATCGGGGGCAAGTCCGTCGAGGGCACCTCCGGCACGTACGGACCGGTGACCGACCCGGCGACCGGGGCCGTCACCACGCGCGTCGCCTTCGCCGGCGTGGAGGAGGTCGACGCAGCGGTCGCGGCGGCCAAGGAGGCGTACGCGACGTGGCGCACGTCCTCGCTGGCCACCCGCACCTCCGTGCTGTTCGCCTACCGGGCGCTGCTCGACGCGCGCCGCGAGGAGCTGGCCCGCCTCATCACCGCCGAGCACGGCAAGGTGCACGCGGACGCGCTGGGCGAGGTGGCGCGCGGCCTGGAGATCGTGGAGCTGGCCTGCGGCATCACCACGCAGCTCAAGGGCGAGCTGTCCACCGAGGTGTCCGGCCGGGTGGACGTCGCCGCGATCCGGCAGCCGCTGGGCGTGGTCGCGGGCATCACCCCGTTCAACTTCCCGGCGATGGTGCCGATGTGGATGTTCCCGCTGGCCATCGCGTGCGGCAACACGTTCGTGCTGAAGCCGAGCGAGAAGGACCCGTCGGCCGCGATCCGGCTGGCGGAGCTGGCCGCGGAGGCCGGCCTGCCCGACGGCGTGCTCAACGTCGTCAACGGCGACCGGACGGCCGTGGACCGGCTGCTGGAGCATCCGGACGTGGCCGCGGTCTCCTTCGTCGGCTCCACGCCCATCGCCCGGCACATCCACGCCACCGCGTCCGCGCACGGCAAGCGCGTCCAGGCGCTCGGCGGCGCCAAGAACCACATGCTGGTGCTGCCCGACGCCGACCTGGACGCCGCCGCCGACGCCGCCGTGTCGGCGGCCTACGGCTCGGCGGGCGAGCGGTGCATGGCGATCTCGGCGGTGGTGGCGGTCGGCGGCACCGGCGACGAGCTGGTGGCGCGGATCCGCGAGCGCGCCGAGAAGATCAAGGTGGGGCCGGGCGACGACCCGGCGTCCGAGATGGGCCCGCTCATCACCGCCGCCCACCGCGACAAGGTCGCCTCCTACGTCCGCGGCGCCGCCGCCCAGGGCGCGGAGGTGGTGCTCGACGGCACCGGCCTCACGGTGCCGGGGTACGAGGACGGGCACTGGATCGGCATCTCGCTGCTCGACAAGGTGCCGGTGACGGCGGACGCCTACCGGGACGAGATCTTCGGGCCGGTGCTGTGCGTGCTGCGCGCGGAGACGTACGAGGAGGGGCTGGCGCTCATCAACGCCTCGCCGTGGGGCAACGGCACGGCAATCTTCACCCGCGACGGCGGCGCGGCGCGCCGCTTCCAGCTGGAGGTGGAGGCGGGCATGGTGGGCGTCAACGTGCCCATCCCGGTGCCGGTGGGCTACCACTCGTTCGGCGGCTGGAAGGCGTCGCTCTTCGGCGACCACCACGTCTACGGCAACGACGGGGTGCACTTCTACACGCGGGGCAAGGTGATCACCACGCGGTGGCCGGACCCGGCGGACGGGGGAGTGGACCTGGGGTTCCCGAGCCACCGCTGACGGGACGCCGGCCGGAATGACGGCCGGGAGGGCGGGGCAGCCGGAATGTAATGGTTTGCCCTGCCCTCACCCTTAAGCTCACCCTCATGACGTGGGCGCGCGCTCTCCGGGACACCGTGCGCGCCGGGCTGACCGTCGAGCGCGCCAAGCTCGAACCCCTGGTGGCGCTGCGCGGCGCGGCCGGTGTCGCCGTCGTCGTCGGCGTCTTCCTCGCCGTGGCCACCCCCGCCCTCGCCGTCTCCTCCGCGTTCGGGGCCTTCGCCTCCGGCGTGGCCACCTTCCAGCGCAGCTGGCGGCCCCGGCCCGTGCTGGCCCTCGCCGCCGCCTGCGGGCTGGGCGTCTCCACCTTCACCGGCTACCTCACCATCTCCCGCCCCCTCCTCTTCGACGCGCTCCTCGCCGCCTGGGCCTTCCTCGCCGGCATGGCGTGGGCCGTGGGGCCGGTGTCCGGCATGGTGGCCTCCCAGATGGTCGCCGTGATGCTGTTCACCGTCACGCTGCCCACCACCGTCCTGGGCGCCCTCGAACACGCCGGCATCATCGTCCTCGGCGGCCTCGTCCAGGCCGCGCTGATCGTCCTGTTCCCCATCCGCCCCTGGGGCCGGCAGCGCGACGCCCTCGCCGACGCGCTCGCCGCCGAGGCCGACTACGCCCGCCGGCTCCGGCACGACCCCACCGCGCCCTTCGACCCGCAGCCGCTGATGGACGCCCGCAGCGCCGCCGAACTGACCCCGCGCCAGGCGCGGCGCCGCCCCGCCCAGCTCGCCGGGCCCCGCGGGCTGGCGGAGCGGCTGCGGCCGGTCCTCGCCTCGCTCGCCGACCCCGTCCTCGGCGCGCCGCCCGACGGCCCCGGCCGGGACCGCGCCCGCGAACTGCTGGCCGCGGCCGCCACCGTCCTGGACGCCGTCGCGCACGCCGTGCGCCGGGGCCGGCCCGTGCGGCTGCCGCCGGAGACCATGGCGGCGCTCGACGTGCCGGAGCCCGGGACGGAGACGGCGCTGCGCGGCGCGGCCGGCCGCTCGGCGCTGCGGCTCATGGTGCTGCTCGCCGACGTCGTGGAGGCCGCCGACGAGCCCGTCACCTCCACCCGCCCCGGCATCACCGAGGAGGAACGCCGCCACCTGCTGCGGCCCTCCGTGCCCCGGCTCGTGCCCGTCGGGCTGCGCGCCCTGCGCCGCGAGGCGCGCCCTTCCTCCGCCATCGGCCGGCACGCGGTCCGGGTCACCGCCGTGGTCACCGTCGGCCACGCGCTGGGCGGCGCGCTGCCGTTCGGGCACGCCTACTGGGCGCCCATGACGTCGGTGATGGTGATGCGCCCCGATTTCGCCCAGACCTACTCGCGCGGCGTGGCGCGCTTCGTGGGCACCGTCGTCGGCGTGCTGCTGGCCGGCGGCCTGGTGATCCTCACCCACCCCGGCCCGTACGTCTGCGCGGGGCTCGCCGTGCTCTGCGTGGGCCTGATGTACCTGCTCATGCGCACCGGCTACAGCGTGGCCTCCGCGTGCATCGCCGCGTACGTCGTCTTCCTGCTCGGCGTCGTGGGCGAGGGCTGGTCGCAGACGGTGCAGTCGCGCCTGGTGCTCACCCTGCTCGGCGGGGCGCTGGCGCTCGCCGCGTACGCCGTGTTCCCCGCCTGGGAGACGCCGCGGCTGCGGGACCGGCTCGCCGACTGGCTGGACACCAACGGCCGGTACGCGCTGGCGGTGCTCGCCGTGTACGCGCGCCCCGGCGAGCGCCGCCCGCGCCGGGTCCGGGAGGCGCTGCTGGACGCCCGCGCGGCCCGCCGCGCCTGGGAGGAGGCGGCCGGCCGGGCCCGGCACGAGCCCGTACGGCACCGGGGCCTCTCCCGCCGCGCCGAGCGCGCCGCGGAGGCCGCCCTGGCCACCGCGGGCCGGGCCGTGATGCTGATGGAGGCCCACCTGCCGGGCCGGGACGCCCCGCCCTCGCCGGACGCCGGGGCGTTCGCGGACGCGCTGCGCGCCGCCCTGCCGGCCGCCGTACGGGCCGTACGGCACCGGGAGCCGCTGGACTGGTCCGCGCCCCGCGCCGCACTGGCCGCACGGCAGGCCGCGCCCGACCCGGAGGCCGTGCCGGTGCGCGCCGGCGAGCTGCTGCTGGACGCCCTCGACGAGCTCGCCGCCGCGCTCCGGCCGGCCCCGCGCGGCCGGGACCGCGCCCGCCGCCCTTGACCATTTCTGACGGCCTGTAAACGTGAGGCCGTTCACACTTCGTACGACAGTCCTACGGTCCTCCCGTAGATTCGCCACCAACTTTTTGTTATCCGCCCCGCCGCACCGGGTCTCCCAGGTGTCGGATCCAGCGCCGCCGCGCGGTGGCGCGGTGGCGGATGCTTCAAGAGAGGTGCGGGCGTGGAGAGTGTGAACGTGGCCGTGGTCGAGGCGGCGAGGGCCGGGGACACCGCGGCGCAGGACGAGCTCGTCGCCGCCCACCTGCCGCTCGTCTACAACATCGTCGGACGGGCCCTCAACGGCCACGCCGACGTCGACGACGTCGTGCAGGACACCATGCTGCGGGTGATCAACGGCCTGGACGGGCTCCGCGACGCGGCGAGCTTCCGCTCCTGGCTGGTGGCCGTCGCCATGAACCAGATACGCAACCACTGGCGGGACAAGCGGCCCGAGGCCCCCGTCAGTGGCATCCAGGACGTCGTCGGCGACGTCGTCGACCCGCAGGCCGACTTCGTCGACCTGACCATCGTGCGGCTCGGCCTGGAGGGCCAGCGCAAGGAGGCCGCCGAGGCCACCCGCTGGCTCGACGAGGGCGAGCAGGAAGTGCTGTCCCTGTGGTGGCTGGAGGCGGCGGGCGAGCTCACCCGCGCCGAGGTCGCCGCCGCGCTGGACCTCACCCCCCAGCACACCGCCGTCCGCGTGCAGCGCACCAAGGCCCAGCTGGACATCGCCCGCAACGTCGTCCAGGCCCTGGCCGCCCACCCGCGGTGCGCGCGCCTCGCCGACACCGTCGCCACCTGGGACGGCGTGCCCTCCGCGCTGTGGCGCAAGCGCATCGCCCGCCACGTGCGCGAGTGCGGTCGCTGCTCCGGCGCCCTGTCGGCGCTCGTGCCCGCCGAGGGCCTCCTCGCCGGTCTCGGCCTCGTCCCCGTGGGCGGCGCCCTGCTGCACCGCTGGGGCACGCCGGCCGCGCACACCGCGCCCGTCGCCCACAGCGCCTCCATACCCGGCCCGCGCGGCCGGCGCCGCGCCTCCGAGGGGCGGACGTCCGCCGGGCGCGGCCACCGGTCGAAGCCGCGCACCGCCCGCCGCGTGGCGGTCGGCGCCGGCGTCCTGGCCCTCATAGGCGGCGGCATAGCCGGCGGCGGCTACCTCCTGCAGACGTCCCCCGACGACACCCGCCTGACCGCCGAGGACCGCCCCGCCTCCGGCGAGCTGCACCAGCTGGGCGCCAAGGACCCCTCGCCGCTGCGCTCCGGCAGCCCCTCCGCGAGCCCGTCGCCCTCCGCCTCGGCCTCCGCGTCCGCCTCGCCCTCCGCGAGCGCCTCCGCGTCCGCCTCCGCCACCCCCTCGCCGTCGGCCTCCCGCACCTCCGACACGTCCGGGGAGCGCACCGCCGCCCCCACCAGGAAGGCCGCCCCCAAGGCGCCGTCCAACCCCGGCGGCGGCTCCACGGCCCAGAAGGTCGTCGCCCTCGTCAACGCCGAACGCGCCAAGGCCGGCTGCTCGCCCGTGACGTCCAACAGCCTCCTGGACGCCGCCGCCCAGGGCCACTCCGACGACATGGCCGCCCGCGGCTTCTTCGACCACACCAACCCCGACGGCAAGGGCCCCGGCGACCGCATCACCGCCGCCGGCTACCGCTGGAGCACGTACGGCGAGAACATCGCCTACGGGCAGCAGGACGCCGCGGCCGTCATGGACTCGTGGATGAACAGCCCCGGCCACCGCGCCAACATCCTCAACTGCTCCTTCAAGGAGATCGGCATCGGCATCAACACCGCCCCCGGCGGCCCCCGCTGGACACAGGTGTTCGGCGCCCGCTGAGCCGACCGGTCCCCAACTCCCCCCGTCCGCCGGTACGGTGATGATCAACGGCGGCCGCCCGCGCCACGGCACGGGCGGCCCACGACGCTGAACCGGCGGAGGGGCGGACGATGAGCGGTGCGGGGAACGGCGTGACCGGACGGCACGCGGTGGTGTTGGGAGGCGGCCTCGCGGGGCTGCTGGCGGCGCACGTGCTCGCCGCCCACGCGGAGAAGGTCACGCTCGTGGAGCGCGACCGCTTCCCCGACGGCCCCGAGTCCCGCCCGGGACTGCCGCAGGACCGGCACACGCACGTCCTGCTCCTCGGCGGCCAGCACGCCGTGGAGAAGCTGCTGCCGGGCCTCGTCGGCGAACTGGTCGCCGAGGGCGCGCCCCGCATCGGCGCGCCCCGCGACATCGTGCACTGGCAGGCCGGCACCTACTACCGCCGCACCGAGCCCACCACCCACTACCTCACCGGCTCCCGGCCGCTCACCGACTGGGTGGTGCGCCGCCGCGTCCTCGCCCACCCGCGCATCACCACCGTCGAGGGCGCCGAGGCCGTCGGCCTGCTCGGCGACGCCCGGCGCGTGCGCGGCGTACGGCTGCGCGAGCGCGGCAGCTCCGGCCGCGGCACGCACGACCTCGCCGCCGACCTGGTGCTGGACACCACCGGCCGCTCCTCCCGCGCGCCCCGCTGGCTCGCCGCCCTCGGCGCCGAACCGCCGCACGAGGAGCACCTGGAGACCGGCCTGGCCTACGCCACCCGCTTCTTCAAGGCCCGCCCCGCCGACCAGGACCTCACCTACCGCGGCGTCTACGTCGTCCCCAACCCCGCCCAGCGCCGCGCCGGCATCATGCTGCCCCTGGAGGGCGACCGCTGGTCGGTCATCCTCTCCGGGGTGCGCGGCGACGAACCGCCCACCGACGAGGACGGCTTCCTCGCCTTCGCCGCCACCCTGCCGCACCCCCTGCTGCACGACTGGCTGCGCGAGGCCGACCCCCTCACGCCCATCCACGGCTTCCGCAAGACCGCCAACGTCCGCCGCCGCTACGACCGGCCCGGGCGCCGCCCGGCCGGCTTCCTGGCCGCCGGCGAGGCCCTGTGCTCCTTCAACCCCATCTACGGGCAGGGCCTGTCCGTCGCCGCCCTCAGCGCCGTGGCGCTGCGCGACGCACTCGACGACCCGCGCCGCACCCCCACCACGCTCCGGGTGCAGCGCGCCCTGTTCGAGGCCACCCGGCAGGCGTGGGACATCTCCGCCGGCGCCGACAAGAACATGCCCGGCGCCACCGGCAACGCCCTGCGGCCGCGCGCCGTCGACAAGCCGGCCGAGTGGTACATGACCCGGCTGGTGGCACGCGCCACCGGCGACCCCGTGGTGGGCCGGGCCTTCCGCGACGTGCTCTCGCTGACCGCCCCCACCGCCTCGCTGTTCGCCCCCAGGGTGGCCGCCGCGGTGCTCTTCGGCCGCGGCGGGCAGGCACCCACCGAGCCGCCGCTGCACCGCGAATAGGCGGGCTCCACGGGGGTCACCGCAGGGCGTGGCCGAGGCCCACCCCGGCCCAGGCCGCGCCCAGCCCGCACACCAGGCTCGCCACGACGTTCAGCACCGCGTACCCCCGGGCGCCGTCCTCGGCCAGCCGCAGCGTCTCGTAGGAGAACGTCGAGTACGTCGTCAGCGCCCCGCACAGGCCCGTGCCCAGCAGCAACCGCAGCCGTTCCCCGGGCGCCGCCCCCGTGAGCACGCCCAGCACCAGGCACCCCACCACGTTGACGACGAACGTGCCCCAGGGGAACACCGAGTCGTGCCGCGCCTGCACCGCACGGTCGGTCAGATAGCGCAGCGGGGCGCCGGCCATGGCCCCCGCCACCACGAGCAGCCACGTCACGCGGGCCCCTCCCCGGGCGCCTCCTCCGGCGCCGCGCGGCCGCCGTACCGCACGACCCGTACGGGCTCCAGGGTGACCGGGCCCGTCACGCCCAGCTCGTCCAGGACCGGCAGGAAGGCCCGCACCCGGTCCTCGGTGTCGACGACCACCACGGCCACCGGAAGGTCCTCGCTCAGCGACAGCAGCCGCGCCGTGTGCACCACCGAGGAGGCGCCGAAGCCCTCCACGCCGCGGAACACGCTCGCACCGGCCAGCCCGGCGGCGTGCGCCCGGTGCACGATCTCGGAGTACAGGGGGCGGTGGCCGTGCACATCGGACTCGCCGACGTACGCCGTCAGCCGCACCGCGGCGCCCGGCAGGCTCATCGCCGCCTCCCCAGCGCCAGCCGCGTGACCGCGGACCCGGCCCACACCGCCGCCATCGCGCCCAGCAGCGTGCCCACCAGGCAGCCCGCCGCGGCGGCCTGGCGGCCCTCCGTCACCAGCCGGTGCACGTCCACCGCGTACGTGGAGAACGTGGTGAAGCCGCCGAGCACCCCCGTGCCGAGGAACGGCCGCACCAGGCGGTGCGGCGTGCCCCGCTCGGCAATCGTCACCAGCAGGACACCGATGAGGGCGCATCCCACGACGTTGACGCCCAGCGTCGTCCAGGGGAACCCGCCCGGCGCCGTGGGCCACAGCAGCCCGGCGCCGTAACGGGCCGCCGCCCCCACGCCACCGCCGGCGGACACCGCGCACACCACCGGCCCCTGCCCCGCACCACCGCGCCGCGGCACCGCCGCGCCCGTGCTGCCGGGGCCGGTCACCGGCCCCGCCTGAGTCGTTCCCACCGCGTCAGGCTAACGCGGGGCGCACACGTCCCCCCGGTACGCCCGCCGCGGCACGCCCCCGCCGCGCCCCGGCGCTCCGGCGCGGGCCCCGGGCACGCGCCCCGGGTTGGCAGGAAACCGGCGCTTCCCCCCGCCGTCGCTGGGCAGCCTTCTGGCCTGTCCGGTCGCCTCCGCCGCCCCCGCGGACCGCCGCCGTTCAGGGGCCGCGGCCGCCGCAGCCGATCGCAGCCGACCGCCGTCGATCCAGGGAGTCCGCGATGACGAAGCACCACCGGCAGCTGCCGCCCCCGGCCGCGCCCCGCACCGTGTCGCCCCAGCTCCAGCGCGCCAAGATGCTCGACCGGGTCGAGGAGCGGCTGCGCGCCGTCCTGGACGAGGAGCACCGCCGCTGGCGCACCACCGACGCGCGCGGCGCGGGCCTCGTCGAGTCCCTCGCCGAACTCGTCTCGGCGGGCGGCGACCGCGCCCGGCCCACCGTCTTCCTCACCGGCTACCTCGCGGCCGGCGGCGACCCCGGCGCCCCCGCCCCCGTCGACGCCGCCGCCGCACTGGAACTCCTGGACACCTGCACCCTCATACGCGCCGACATACGCGAGAACGCCGCCCTGCGCAGAGGGATCCCCACCCTCCATGTCAGCCGCGCCGCCGAGCACGAGCACGGCGGCTGGGCGGGCGAGGCCCGCCGCTTCGGCGAGGCGTCCGCCACCCTCGCCGGCGACCTCGCCCTGGCCCTCGCCGACCGGCTCGCCGCCCGCCTGCCCGCCGAGCCGTGGCGCGTGTGGGACGAACTGCGCCGCGAACGGACCATCGGCAGCTACGGCCACCAGGCCCTGGCCGCCGAGTACCTGGAGGACCCCTGGCCCGGCCGGTGCGTCGCCGGCTGCGACCGCGGCTGCTCGGCCGGCTGGTACGCCCTGCGCCACCCCCTGCGCCTGGGTGCCGCCCTCGCCGCCCGCCCCGACCTGGACGCCGTCTACGCCGCGTACGCCCGCCCCCTGCACGCCGCCTGGCGGCTGCGCGGCTTCCTCGACGGCGGCCCCGAGTTCACCTGGGACGCGGAAATGCTGCGCGAACTGCTGCTGGACGCCGAGGAACGCGACACGGCCGAGCGCCTCATCGACGAACTCGTCTGCCGCGCCCGCCACACGGTGGCCGCCCCGCCCCTCGCCGAGGGCTGGCGCGAGGAACTGGCGGCCTTCGCGGTACGGGTGGCGGCGCGGGACGCGTGAAGGGAGCGCCGGGCGTCAGCGCGGTACGGAAATGGCCGTCACCACCAGCCCGTCCCGTACCGCCCAGCGCCCCTCGAAGCCCGACAGCCGGCCGCCCGTCGCGGCCCGCAGGGGCGCCGGGTCGAGGATGCGCGCCCGGAACGTGCCCTCCGTGCCCGACGCGTCGGCGGCGAGGTCCAGCACCGCGTCCTGGAAGTCCAGCCACATCGTCGTGAGCGGGAACCACGCCTTGTAGACGCTCTCCTTGGCGCTGAACAGCAGCCGGTCCCAGTGCACGCCGGGCCGCGCCGCCGCCAGCCGGGCCAGCGGCCCGTGCTCCTCCGGGCGCGTGATCAGCCCGCGCACGCCGTCGTTCGGCAGCGGCGCGTGCACCTCCGCGTCCACGCCCACCGTGAGCACGTCCGCGGCCCGCGCCACGGCCGCCGCCCGGTAGCCCTCGCAGTGCGTCATGCTGCCGATGACCCCGGCCGGCCACTGTGGTGCGCCGCGCTGCCCCGGCAGGATGGGCGCGGGCGCCACGCCCAGCCGGCCCAGCGCCGTCCGCGCGCAGGCGCGCACGGTGGCGAATTCCCGGCGGCGTTTGTCCACGGCACCGGCCACGAGGGCCGCCTCCTCGGGAAAGAGCCCCGCGACGTGGTCGGGGTCGCGGAAGGACTCCACGACCTCGATGCCGGGAATCAGCAGCGCGCCCAGGAATTCCGCCGCGGCACCCTCTCGCCCGGCTGCCGGTTCCGCTTCTGTTTCCGCTCGTGTTTCCGTTCCGGAAATGGTCCTGCCCCCATTCGTGCTGCCCTGCCCGCCGGTCGGCTCGTCGTATGCGCGGAAAAGTATGCGGGGCCGCCCGGGGCCGCCGGAACCCCGGCCGGCCGGAAATCCCATGCGGAAACCCCTATTCCTGTTCATCCGACCGCAGCAAGATCTCACCCGGACGCCGCGCCCACGAAACCTTTGTCCTTTTCGGACGTTGATCCGGGCTCCCGGCCCCCCTGGGCCGGGAGCCCGTCCCGTACGACCGAGCAAAGGTGTCTCCCCATGTCACGAATCGCCAAGGCAGCAGTCGTCACCGCCGCCGTCGGCGCCACGCTCGCCGGTGTCGCCGGCAGCGCGGTGGCCGATGCCGGAGCGAAGGGTGTCGCCGCCGGCTCCCCGGGTGTCATCTCGGGGAACGTCATCCAGGTCCCCATCCACATCCCGATCAACCTCTGCGGCAACTCCATCGACATCCTCGGCCTGCTCAACGCCGCCTCCGGCAACGTCTGCATCAACGACTGACGCAGCGGCCGACGCAGCGGCCGACGAGTCCCCGGCGCGTCCCCCGCGCCGGGCCGCGGCTTCGGGACCCCTCCCCGGCCCGGAGCCGTCCTGGTGTGCAGGGCGCCCGACCCGGCCGACGCCGGCGGGCGCCCTGCGCCCTTCCGGCGCCCCGCCGCCCGGCCCCATCGGGTGACGGTGCCCCGATTTGCGGGAACTCTCCCTAAGAGGACGGTTGCGCGACGACGGGGGACGCGCGGGCGGGGAGGGGGCGGGCCATGGTGGCCGGAGGTTCCGCGTACGACCGGGCGTGCGAGGCCCGGCGGCAGGAGCGCGAACTGCGCGAACAGTTGTGGGCGGCACGCCGCGAGGCGGAGCGGTGGGAGGCGGCGAGCGAGGGCGAGCGCAGGGTCGCGGCCCAGCTGCTGATGCTCACCGGCCGCGGCTGGCACCTGCTGGTGGACCGGCGCTGGCCGGGCACCCGCGCCGCCAACGTGGACATGCTCCTCGTCGGGCCCGGCGGGGTGTTCGTCATCGACGTGAAGACCTGGCGGGCCGCCCCCGAGGCGGCCGGCGGCCGGCTCACCGCCGGGCGGCAGCCGCGCGACGGCGAGGTCCGCAAGCTGCTGGCGGTCACCCGCGTCACCGAGGCGGCCCTCGCGCCGCTCGGCCTGTCACCGGTGGCCGTGCAGCCGCTGATGGTGTTCTCCGGCCGCTCCTTCGACGCGGCCCTGGGGAGAGTGCGGCTGCTGGGCGAGCGCGAGGTGGCGCCCGCCCTGCTGACGGAACGGGTGCGGCTGAGCGCCGCCATGGTGCGGGTGGTCGCCGCGCACCTGGAGACGGTGTTCCCGGCGTACGAGACCTCGTCGGCCGGGCCCGCGCCGGCCGGGACCCCCTCGGCCGCCGGGCCGCTGCCGCCGGCACCCGTGGCACCCGTGGCGCCGGTGACGCCCCTCCCCATAAGGGCCGCAGCGCACGACGAGGACGCCCTCTTCGACGTCGGCGCCCTGCGCGACGCCGCCGCGAAGGCGGCCCGGCGCGGGCCGATCGAGCAGTGGATGACGTTCCTGCACCCCGACCAGGTGGCGCTGGTGCGCCGCAACTGGTCCGGCCCCGCCCGCATCGGCGGCCCCGCCGGCACCGGCAAGACCGTCGTGGCCCTGCACCGCGCCGCGCACCTGGCGCAGCGCACGACGGGACGCATCCTCTACGTGACGTTCGCCAGCAACCTGCCGCGCGTGCAGCGCACCTTCCTGCGCACCATGTCCCCGGCCGTCGTCGGCCGGGTGGAGTTCCGCAGCCTGCACGCGTGGGCCCGGGCGTTCCTGGAGGAGCGGGGCATTGCGCACCGGCTGCACGGGGGCCGCGCCGAGGACGCGTTCAGCCGGGCCTGGGTGCGGCGCGGCCGCGACAGCGTGCTGTCGGCCCTCGACCCGTCACCGCGCTACTGGCGCGAGGAGATCGACTGCGTCATCAAGGGGCGCGGCATCACCTCGTTCGAGGAGTACGCCACCCTGCGCCGGCACCGCCGCCGCGCCGCCCTGCGCCGCCCGCACCGCGAGGCCGTGTGGGAGCTGTACGAGGAGTACGAGCGGCTGCGCACCGAGCGCGGGGTGCACGACTTCAACGACATCCTGACGCTCGCCCTGGCCGAGGCCAGCGCCCGGCCGGGCCGGTCCCCTTACGCGGCGGTGATAGCGGACGAGGTGCAGGACCTCACCCTTGTGGGCGTACGGCTGCTGCACGCCCTGGTGGGCGACGCGCCCAACGGGCTGCTGCTGGTCGGCGACGGCCAGCAGGCCGTCTATCCGGGCGGCTACCGGTTGTCCGACGCCGGCATCGACGTCCGCGGCGACCGCGGCCAGGTGCTGCGCACCAACTACCGCAACGCCAAGGCCATCCTGGACGCCGCGCTGGCGGTCGTCGCGGACGACGCCTTCGAGGACATCGACGGCAGCCGGCTCGCCGGCCGCCGCGACATCCACCCCACGTACCACGACGGCCAGGTCACCCGGGCCGTCTTCACCGACCCGCAGGCCCGGGACGCGGCCCTGCTGGACGCCCTGCGCGCCCGCGGCCGGGCGTCCTGGCCCGACTCGGCGGTGCTGTGCCGCTCGCAGCGCGACGTGGGCCGCTACCGGCGGCTGCTGGAACGGGCAGGCATACCGGTGTGCGCGCTGGAACGGTACGACGGCCGCCCGGTGGCGGGCGTGAAGGTGGGCAGCTACCGGCGCGCCAAGGGGCTGGAGTTCAAGCACGTCCACCTGCCCGACCCGGGCCCCTGGCTGGAGCCCGTGCCGGACGGGGGCGGCCGGCCGGCGACGGCGTGGACGGCGTGGGCGCCGCCCGGCGCCGTCGACGACGAGATCGCGCTGGAACGGGCGCAGCTGGCGCGGGCCCAGCTGTTCGTGGCGATGACCCGGGCCCGGGACACGCTGTGGCTGGGCGTGGTGCGCGCGGCGGAGCAGGACGCGCGCCGGGAGGGCGCGGCGTACGAGCTGCGGGGCGCCGCCGTCACGCCGTACGACGCCCGGGGCCGCCACCGGGAGGCCCACGTCCCGTACGCGCCGTACGCACAGCCGGGCCGGGGCGCGTAGGCGCCCTACCGTAGGCAGCCCCGTGATGGGCCCGTGAGCACGGTGGTGAACGCCTGCTGCCCGTCCTGGTGGCCGGTGACGTGCACGGTGGTGGTGCGGGTGCCGCCGCTGACGCGGGCCTCGACGGTGCAGGGCCGGTCGAACTCGACGTAGCGGTCGAACGTGGCGGACACGGAGGCGGGCAGGAACGTGCCGGGTGCGGTGGCCAGCCGTGCCGCCTGGTGTGCGGCCTCGATCAGGACGAGGCCGGGCTGGTGGTCGACCGCGTGGTCGTACAGCGTGGTGTTGGTGAAGTCGCCGCGCAGCAGCCAGCGCAGGGGCTCGCCGGTGGGGGCGAGGACCACCTCGGGGGCGGTGGCGCGGCCCACGGACGCGGGCGGCACCGGGGCGGGCAGCGGCGGCTGGACGCGGACGGGCTCGGCGTGGTCTCCGCGCAGCCGCCGGTAGACGACGGGCGGTATCCATGAGAAGCCGGTGGCGGCGGTCCCGAAGACGTGGCCGTCGCGGAGGACGGTCATGTCCAGGTGCAGACCGGTCGTGCGGTTGCCGCGGCGCTCGGTCTCGGTGCAGGAGACCATGATGTCGAGGGCGGCGCGGGCGCCGGTGACGACCGGCCGGCCGGCGTCGAAGGAGAACGCGAAGGTGCGCAGCAGCACGGCGTGGGGGAGGGGGGCGCCGAACTCGGCGTGGGCGAGGAGCAGTCCGGCCTGGCGCACGGTCTGGGCCGTGACGAGGGACTCGTGGCGGGTGCCGCAGCCGGGTACCTCGGTGCTCGTGCCGGCCGGCCACTCGGCGGTGACCAGGTAGGTGGTGGGGTCCAGCCGGGACCAGCCGGTGCAGTGCACCGCGTCGTCGGAGCTGAGGTGGACCAGCTCCCGGGGAACCGGCCGGCGACGGCGTATCGTGCTCATTTCCGGGCTCGATTCGACGACGCCGATGGTGCTGGGCGCGAGCAGTGTGTGGGACACGATTCCCCCCTGGGCCGGGATTCTGCGAGATGGTCGCGGGAGCGGCCGATGATAAGATACGAACTATCCGGTTTAATTTTTCGATCTGTCCAAGAGCAGTGCTCCGGCCGGCCCGGGCGGCGAGGGCCGTCCGGTGACGTCCGGGGGGCAGCAGTACAGGAGGTGTCCTCGTGGCGAAACAGGCACGGGGAATCCAGACCCGCCGCCAGATCCTCGAGGCGGCCGGTTCCGTGTTCGACGAGTGCGGGTACGAGCCCGCCACCATCGCGGAGATCCTCAGCCGCGCGGGAGTGACCAGGGGGGCCCTGTACTTCCACTTCGCCTCCAAGGAGGACCTGGCCCGCGGCGTGCTCGCCGAGGCGGTCACCGCCGAGGGCGTCCTGCCGCAGGAGACCAAGCTGCAGGAGTGGGTCGACGTGGGCATGGTGCTCGCCCACCGGCTGCCCAAGGAGCCGCTGCTCAGCGCCTCGATCAGGCTCTCCAGCGACCGCAAGGCACGGGCGCTGTTCGGTACGTCCTGGGCCGACTGGTCGGAGTTCCTCAGCGCCCAGCTGACCGAGGCGAAGGACCGCGGCGAGCTGCTGCCGCACGTGGACCCCGACCGCATCGCCCGGCTCTTCGTCGGGGCCTGGACGGGCGTGGAGATCACGTCCACGGCGCTGCGCGAGACCGGTGAGCTGGAGGCGGAGATCGCAGCGCTCTACGACTGCTTCCTCCCCAGCATCGCCGTCCCCGGGGTGCTGCGGACCCTGGACACGTCCCCGGACCGCGGGGCGCGGATGTGGCAGGCCCACCGCGCGCAGGGTGATCAGCCGGAGACCGACGACAGCGGCCCGCTGCCGGCCCGCGCCTGACGGAGGGCGGCAGGGCCGGACGTCAGGGCTGTCCCGGCGTCGTGACGGTGGCTGACGGGGCGGTAGGTACGGAGGTGGCTGGCTGCGCTTTCCACGATTCCCCCCTCGGGCTGTGGGGCCGGGGGCCGTTGCCCCGACGCGTCGGACGTTAACAAACCGGTGATCCTGTTTGTCAAGGATTCCGGCCGTCCCCGCCGGAGACCCTCAGAGGGGCGTCAGCCGCACGTCAGGACTGTGTGAAGAACCGGCCCGCGCGGCCGGCCCCCACCGTCGCCGGGGCGGGACACGGCCCGTACCAGAGTGCCCCTCAAACACCCGAGTGGCCAAGGAACTTAAGCGGGCGGACCGGGCACCGCCGGAACCGGCAACGGCCCGCCCCGGTCGTTGTATACGCCACCCACCGGCCACTCGCGCGCCACCGGGTGGCCGTAGACTCGCGGCAGGAACCTAGGGCGTGTCCGATGGGTCGGCACAGGCCCCGCGACGCCTGGCACGGCACCTCGCTGCGTTGTCGCATCACCCGAGTACGCCCAGTACGAGGGAGATGCTCCGCCTTGCGATGCACCGCACCAGACGCCGCGGGGCCCGCACCGACCCATCGGACACGCCCTAGCGGCAGGCACCTCAACCGACGCCGGGAGCACTCTTCGTGGGCGACCTCCGTACAACCCGACGCACCCCCCGGCGTACGGCCCGGGCGGCATGGCGCGCGGCCCGCCTCTTCGACGGCCACGCCCTCCACGAGGGCCCCGTCCTCGTCCTGGCCGAGGACGGCCGCATCACCGCCGTCGACCTCACCGGCGCGGCCCCGCCCGACGGCTTCCCCCTCACGGACCTCGGGGACGCGACGCTCCTGCCCGGCCTCGTCGACGCCCACAGCCACCTGGTCCTCGACCCGCTGCGGCCCATGGAGCCGCAGCTGACCGGCGACCCGGACGCCGCGGTGCTCGACCGGGCGCGCGAGCACGCCGCGGCCGCGCTGCGCGCGGGCATCACCACCGTCCGCGACCTCGGGGACCGCGGCCACCTGACGCTCCGGCTGCGCGAGGAGCTGGCGGCCGAGGACGCGCTCGCACCCGAACTCGTCCTGGCCGGGCCGCCCCTCACCCGTAGCGGTGGCCACTGCTGGTTCATGGGCGGCACGGTGGACACCGCGGCTGAGGCCGTCGCGGCCGTGGCGGAACGGGCCCGCCGGGGCGCCGACCTCGTCAAGATCATGGCCACCGGCGGCATGGCCACCCAGGGCTCCAACCCCCGCGGCACCCAGTACACGCCGGCCGAACTGCGCGCCGTCACGGACGCCGCGCACGCGCTCGGCCTGCCGGTCACCGCCCACGCCCACGCCGCCGGCGGCATCGCCGACGCCGTCGCGGCGGGCGTCGACGGCGTGGAGCACTGCACGTTCATGACGCCCGACGGGGTGCGGCTCGACCCCCGGACGGTGGACGCCATGGCGGAGGCCGGCACGTTCGTCGGCTGCACGGTCGTCAAGCCGCGCGCCGGCATGCCGGACGCGGTGCTGAGCACCATCGAGCCGTACTGGCGGAACCAGGCGTTCATGCACGCGCGCGGCGTCCCCGTCGTCTGCTGCACCGACGCCGGCATCAACCCGCACAAGCCGCACGACGTGCTGCCCGGCGACCTGGCGTACTTCGCGTCGCAGGTGACCACCAACCGCGAGGCGCTCACCTCGGTGACCGCCCTGGCCGCGCGCGCCTGCGGGCTCGGCGACCGCAAGGGCCGCGTGGCACCGGGGTACGACGCGGACCTCCTCGCGGTCGACGGCCACCCGCTCCGCGACATCGGGGCGGTGGCGCGCGTACGGGCGGTGGTGCGCGCCGGCCGGCCGGTCACCGGGCACGTGCCGGGCCCGGCGGGTGCTGGGGCGGGTGCCCGCCCGGGTGCCCGGGCGAGTGCTCAGGCGGAGGCGGCCGGGGAGGCCTGACGGCGGAAGCCGTCGGCGAAGGAGCGCACCGGGCGCGACCGCAGCGCCCGGTGCAGCCGCAGCAGGTGCCGGATCTCGCGGGGGACGGTCGACCGGTCGGCCACCACCTCCGGCAACAGGTCCTTGTCCAGGTCCTCGTGGTGCACCTTGGGCAGGCCCTCGACGGCGTCGCGCCGCGTCACCTCGATCCAGCAGGCCGTCGCCACCAGCCGCTCCCGGCCGCGCCCCACCTCGTCCAGCAGCTCCGGCGTCGCCCAGCCGTCGTGCAGGAACGTGATGCTGTCGTGGATCTCGATGACGCGCTGGTGCAGCAGCTCCCAGCTGTCGCCGCGGGCCAGCAGGTCGGTGGTGCGCGAGGGCGGCGGGACGACGACGAGCTCCGGGGTCGCCCGGCGCAGCAGCAGCCACAGGCCGTGCAGCCGCTGCCGCCGGTACCAGTGGACGGCGGCCTGCCGCAGCGGTTCGACGGCGGCCAGCGAACAGCCGAGCGCGACGAGCACGAACCGCGCGAACGAGCACCAGAAGCCGAGGAGCTGGAGCCAGCCGGGCGCGTCGGTGTACCAGCGGACGCCCCGGACGACCAGGTACGGCAGTTCGGCGCTGGTGCCCAGCGCGAGGGCGAGCACGCTCAGCCGCAGCACGGGGCTGCGCATGGTGAGGCCGTCGCGCCAGAAGCAGGCGGCGGCGCCGACGGCGGTGACGGTGCCGAAGGTGATCCAGCAGGCGGCGTACCCGGCCCACCAGCCGTGGGCCTGTGCGCCGAAACGATCCGGCACGGGGGTGACGGCGAAGAACGCGAACGCGAGCACCGCCATGGTGGCGGCACACACCACGGGCGCCCGGCGCAGCCAGGCGGGGACGCGGTGGCCGGCGGCGTGCAGCGTCACCGAGAACCACCACACGGCGGTGAAGTCGCAGAGCGCGATCAGGGCCACGGCCAGTTCGCCGGCCTTGGGCACGCCGGTGACGTCGTCGACCCAGTGGCCCATCTGCTGCTGGATGAACAGCGCGCCCGTGGCCAGCAGCGCCAGCACGATCCAGACGGGCCGCTGCGCCGGCCGCCGCAGGGCGGGCAGCCGCAGGACGAGCACCGACCACACGACGAAGAGGATGACGCCACGGGCCGTCTCGACCCAGGCGGGAACATCATGCACGGCCGGCTCCGAGCAGGTCCTCGGCCCGTCGCTCCACGGGGCTGATGCCCTTGGGCCGCATCCGGCCGGCGGCCTTGAGCACCATGGAGGAGAAGGTCTCGGCCAGTTCCTCCTCGGCGTCGTTGCACGCCTTGCCCTTCGCGCGCGCCTCGGCGGCGACGTCCCGCAGCGCGGTGCCGTGCCCGGCGAGCATGTGGCAGATCTCGTGCAGCACGATGTGGTCGCGGTAGTAACCGGTCGCCGACGAACGGTGGATGATGTGGTCGCTGCGGCCGTCGTCGTACCACATGCCGAAGGGCAGGGCGGGCAGGTCGGCGGAGTGCAGCTTCACCGGCCGCCCCCGCATCCGGCCCAGCGCCTCGCACAGCACGGTGATGTCCCAGGGCTGCGGGAGCTCGGGGAGCAGCGCCACCAGCCGCCGCGCCTCCGCCCGCACATGCTTGTTGGCCACGGGCTCACCCCTCCTTCGTGTCCGCGGGCACCGCCGGCTCACGCTTTCCCACTCGGCACGCTCGCCCGGTCACGTCTCATCGCCGCCCTCCCTGGCCTCCGCCCTCGGCAGCCGGCGACCTCCCCCAGGCGCACGGCCCGGCGAGTGTACAGACTGGCCGCCCCCTGCCCACAGGACAACCCGTCGGTACCCCTACCGCAGCGATCCGGCCACCGGCCGAACCCCGTTGCCCCGCCGGGGGCCGCGGGCGAGAATCCGGGCATGACCTCCGTGGTACGTCATGTGACGATCGACAGCCGCGACGCGTACGCCCTCGCGAGCTTCTGGTCGCAGGTCCTGGACCTGCCCCTGGGCGAGGACGACAAGCCGGGCGACCCCGAGGCCCTGATCGAGGCCGCGGGCCTCCTCTTCCAGACGGTCCCCGAACCCAAGTCCACCAAGAACCGCCTCCACTTCGACCTCCAGCCCCAGGACCGCACCCGCGACGAGGAGGTCACCCGCCTCCTCACCCTCGGCGCCACCCTGATCGCCGACCACCGCCACCCGGACGGCACGGGCTGGGCAGTCCTGGCGGACCCGGAGGGCAACGAATTCTGCGTGGAACGCAGCAAGGAGGAACGGGCGAGGACGGGGGGCTGACGGGCGGAATCCGCGGAGCCAAAAAGCCCCTCCGTCAGGGAGGGGCCACGATCGAGGAGCGAGCGCCCCCGGCAGGACTCGAACCTGCGGCCAAGCGCTTAGAAGGCGCCTGCTCTATCCACTGAGCTACGGGGGCCGGTGTGTGGGCGGTCGCGGACGGCTGAAGCCCCGGGCTCGGTGGTGCCGTGACCTTGCCGGGGACAAGGATAGGGCTCCGCGTACCTCGTCCCGGTTGCTTCACCTCCGTGACATCATGTGGAGGTTCGGTGAAGCGGTCCTGATAATCGCAGGCAGGTGCGATTTTCGCATCGTTTTTGACGCCTCACGGGCCGGGTGTTGTCTACTCGTTATCCCAGCATCTCGCACGCCACGCCTCGCACACCAGGGGCTATACGCTTCAAAATCATCCCAGAATTGGGCATTCTGCACGTGTGGCGACCTTGGATGTACGGCCCCGACTGCTTGACGCGCTGTCCGCACTGCGTGACCGCGTGGACGCCGCACGCTTCCCGCTCCCCCTTCCGGGCGCCGCCCGTGCCCGGCGGAACCGGGACGAGCTCCTGGCGCAGCTCGACGACTACTTGGTGCCCCGCCTGTGCGCTCCCGAAGCGCCGCTGCTCGCGGTCGTCGGGGGGTCCACGGGGGCGGGCAAGTCCACCCTCGTCAACTCGCTCGTGGGCCGGAGGGTCACTGAGGCGGGGGTGCTGCGGCCGACAACTCGCACACCAGTCCTCGTCTGCCATCCGGATGATCATCACTGGTTCGCCGGGCCCCGGGTGCTGCCCCGTCTGCGCCGTGTGTGGGTGCCGACGCAGGAAGGGGCCGCCGGGGCGTACGAGGCGGAGGCCCTGGAGACGCGGGATGCGCGGGATGTACGGGAGGGGGACGAGGAGGGCGGGACGGAGGAGGAGCCCCTCGCCCTCCGGATCGAGACCGACCGGGCCCTGCCGCAGGGCCTCGCCCTGCTCGACGCCCCCGACATCGACTCGCTCGTCGCGCGCAACCGCGACCTCGCCGCCGCCCTGATCTGCGCGGCCGACATCTGGGTGCTGGTGACCACCGCCACCCGCTACGCCGACGCCGTGCCCTGGCACCTGCTGCGCACCGCCAAGGAGTACGACGTCACGCTGGTGACCGTGCTCGACCGGGTGCCCCACCAGGTGGCCGTCGAGGTGTCGCGGCAGTACGACGCGCTGCTCGCGGACGCCGGCCTGGGCGACGTGCCCCGGTTCACCATCCCCGAACTCCCCGAGTCCGCGGACGGCAACGGCCTGTTGCCCGCCACCGCCGTCGCCGGGCTGCGCGCCTGGCTGACACAGCGCGCCGAGGACCCCGCCGCCAGGACGGTTGCCACGGCGCGCACGGCGCGCGGCGTGCTCTCCTCGCTGGGCGCACGCCTCCCCGGCCTGGCGGGCGCGTCGGCACTGCAGCACGCCGCGGCCGTACGCACCTTGCAGCGCGTGGAGGACGCGTACGGGCGCGCGGCGGAGCGCGTACGGCGTGAAGTCGCCGCCGGCGAGGCGCTGGCCGGCGACGCGCTCACCCACTGGCGCGGCTACCCCCACGACAGCACCCCCGACGAGCTGCTCACCGCGCTCACCGGCTCCGTGATCGCCCTGCTGACCTGCGCCGCCGACGCCGCCGACGAGGAGATCGCGGCCGCCTGCGCCGGCGACCCGGCGGCCGGTGCGGCCCTCGCTCCGCGCGACCCCGACGGCGCCGGAGGGCGCATCGGGGTGGCCGTACGCCGGTGGCGGCGCTGCCTGGAGGAGATCGCCCAGGAGGAGGTACGCGCCGCCGAGCGCGACCGCGGCCCCGAGGCCGAGCGCACCGCCGCCCTGCTGGCCACCGCCCTGCTCGGCGGCGGCAAGGCGCCGCGGGCCGGCGAGGCCCTCGTCGAGGTCCTCGGCGCGCAGGGCGCGCTGCGGCTCCGCGACCGGGGCGGTGACCTGCTCGCCGACTGCCTGGAGCAGGTGCTCGACACCGAACGGGACCGTCGCACGGCACCCCTGGAGGCCCTGGAGATGACCCCCGGCCACCAGGTGGAGCTGATCGCGGCGCTGTCCGTACTGCAGAAGGAGAGGTGACAGCCATGCCGTCGGCACGAGACGTGGACCGCAGCTGGGGCGACGGGCTGATCGCCCGCCGGGTGCGCCCGGAGCGCGGCCCCGGCGCCATGACGCAGGAGGGGTTGCTCATGCCACCCATCGCCCGCCCCGCGACCACCCCCGCGCCCCGCGCCGCCACCGTGTCACCCGTAGGGCAGGAACTCCGCCCCCGTCTCGACGCGTTGCGCGAACTGGTGGGCCTCTCCCGGGCCCGCCTCGACCGCCGTACGCTCGCCGAGGCCGGCCGGGTCCTGGAGGAGGCCGCCGCCCGCCAGCGGTACTCGCTCGACCTGACCGTGGTGGCCATCGCCGGGGCCACCGGCAGCGGCAAGTCCACGCTGTTCAACGCCCTCGCGCGGGCGCAGCTGTCGGAGGCGGGCGTGCGCCGCCCCACCACCGCCATGCCGCTGTCCTGCGCCTGGACCGACCGCGCCGACGGCCTGCTGGACCGCCTGGGCATCCCCCCGCGCGCCCGCCGCCAGCCCGTACGCCCCTACGACCCGGCCCTGAACGGCCTGGTCCTCCTCGACCTGCCCGACCACGACTCGGCGGCGGCCGGCCACCGCGAGCAGGTCGACCGGCTGCTCGGCCTGGTCGACGCCGTGATCTGGGTCGTGGACCCGGAGAAGTACGCCGACGCGGTGCTGCACGAGCGCTACCTGCGCCCGCTCGCCGGCTACGCCGAGGTGACCTTCGTCGTGCTCAACCAGGTGGACCGGCTGTCCGTCGACGCCGCCGACCAGGTCCTGGACGACCTCCGGCGGCTGCTGGACGAGGACGGCCTCGCCCTCGGCGAGCACGGCGAACCGGGCGCCGCCGTGCTCGCCCTGTCCGGGCTGACCGGCGAGGGCGTGGACGAACTGCGCGAGGCGCTCGGCATGTTCGTCGCCCGGCGCAGCGCCGCCGAGCTGCGCCTGATGGCCGACGTCGACGGCGTCTCGTCGCGGCTGCGCCCGGCGTACGTGGCCGACGGCCGGCCGGGGCTCACGCAGCGGGCCCGGCAGGAGTTCGAGGACCGGCTGGCCGAGGCGGTGGGCGCGCAGGCCGCGGGCCTCGCGGCGGAACGGGCGTGGCGGCGCGAGGCCGAGCGGGCCTGCGGCACCGCCATGACGCGGATCCGGTGCTGGCGCGAGCAGCGGGCCGAGGACGGGGCCGAGGGCGACGGCGGCGACGACTACGAGGGGCTGCCCGCCGTGCCGCGGCGCACGGCGTCGCGGCCGCTGGTGGAACGGGCCGTGCGGGCGCTGGCGTACGAGGCGTCCGCCGGGCTGCCGGGCCCCTGGGCGCAGGCCGTCCGCGAGGCGGCGGCGCGGGGCGCGGAGGGGCTGGCGGAGTCGCTGGACGAGGTCGCGGCGGGGAGCAGGCGCACGGGCGCCGCGATCCGCGCGGTACGGCCGCGGTGGTGGGCGATGGTGGCGGCGGCGCAGGGCGTGCTGCTGGCAGTGCAACTGCTGGGGCTGGCGTGGCTGGTGGGGCTCTGTACGCGGGAGTTCGGCGGCCCGTGGTGGCTGCCGGGCGCGCTGCTGGCCGGCGGCGGTGCGGGCGGCCCGGTGCTGGCGTGGTGCGCGGGGCTGGCGGCACGGGCGCCGGCGCGGGGGTACGGGCTGGTGACCGAGCACCGGCTGCGCGGTGCGGCCGCGGGGTGCGGCCGGGCCCGGGTGCTGGAACCGGTGGCTGCGGAGCTGCTGCGGTACCGGGAGGTCCGGGCGCAGTACGTGATCGCGGCGGGTGAGGTGTAGGTGTAGGGGGCGAGGCGTGGGGGGCCTGGGAACCCGTGCGTGACATGTGTGACGCCTGCGGGTGACGCGGTTTTCCACCATCGCGGGGTTGTCCACAGGTCCCGGCGGCGGGTGGCGGACGCGGGCACGATGGGCGCACGGAGCCGGCCGGAGAAGGGGCCGGCGCGTGCGAGGGGGAGGTGTGCGACATGCACGAGACGCTGGTGACGGTCGTGGGGAACGTGGCCACGCGCCCGGAGTTCCGCGAGGCGGCGAACGGGACGGTGAGCTGCCGCTTCCGGCTCGCGGCGACGGTGCGCCGCTGGGACCGGCGGCGCGAGGAGTGGGCGGACGCCTACACGAGCTTCTACACGGTGTGGGCCTGGCGCGTGCTGGCCGCCAACGTGGTCGCGTCGGTGTCGGTGGGGGAACCGGTCGTCGTGCAGGGAAAGTTGCGGATTCAGGAGCAGGAGCGCGACGGCAGACGGTGGTTGTCGGCGGACATCGACGCGGTGTCGGTCGGCCACGACCTGGCCCGGGGGACGTCGGCGTTCCGGCGGGTGGTGCAGGCCCGGCCCCTGCGCGGGACCGGCGCGACGGGGCAGCCCGGGGATCCCGGGGAC
Source organism: Streptomyces mashuensis (assembly GCF_014654785.1). Taxonomy (GTDB): domain Bacteria; phylum Actinomycetota; class Actinomycetes; order Streptomycetales; family Streptomycetaceae; genus Streptomyces; species Streptomyces mashuensis. The sequence goes on along the minus strand of NZ_BNBD01000002.1, from coordinate 678,544 downwards.
CTGGGGGAGAAGCATGCGGAATCCGCCGGTGCGGAACCGCAGGCGGAGGCCGCCGCACCCCTGTGACGGGTGGGGTCCGGGTTGGTGATTTATCGACAAACGCGGGCTGGGCGGGGCCATCTGATAACGATTCCGATTCGGATCGCGCTCTCGAACGGATGAGTGGATTCCGGGTCCTGGCCGCTCCTTAAGATCCCGTCCATGACAACGGGGGCTCCTGAGCTTTGAGTTGCCCGGCGGGGCGCGCCCTCCCGCGGTCCGGGGCGGACCGTGCGCCGGTGCACGCGCGTCCCCGCGTGAAAGGAAAACCATGAACGCTCTCATGAGGCGGGGCGCGGCCCGCCTTGCCGCGGCCTTCCTGGCCTCCGGCCTGGCCGCCGTCGGCCCGCTCGCCGCCGCGGCGCCGGCCGCCGCGGACGACGCGCCCCGGACCACCGGCGGGGTGACCGCCACGCTCGGCAGGATCACCCAGGGGGCACGCGCCGTCGTCAAGGACTCCGGCCGGGCCACGGACGTCCTGGCCGGCCTGTACGAGATGAAGGTCGACGACGGCGGCAACCTCCAGACGTACAGCGTCGACATCCGCACCAACGCCGTCGACGGCACGAAGTACAAGGAGGCCGACTGGGCCGAGTCCTCCCTGCACGCCAACCAGAACGCCGGGAAGATCCGCTGGATCCTGGAGAACTCCTACCCCCAGGTCAACGACCTCGCCAAGCTCGCGAAGGCGGCCGGCGCCGACAAGCTCGGCCCCAACACCGCCGCGGCCGGCACCCAGGTCGCCATCTGGCGCTACGCCGACGGCGTCACCGTCGACGCGGCCGACCCCGATGCCCAGAAGCTTGCCGACCACCTCTACAAGAACGCCGAGAACCTCGACGAGCCCAAGGCGTCCCTGCGGCTCGGCCCCCCGGCCGTCTCCGGCCGGCCCGGCCAGCGCATCGGCCCGGTCACCGTGCGCACCACCGCCGGCAGCGTCACCGTCACCCCCTCCGGGGACGCCGTGGGCAAGGGCATAAAGATCGTCGACAAGGACGGCAAGCCGGTCACCTCGACCACCGACGGCGGTCAGGTCTACTTCGACGTGCCGGCCGGCGCCGCCGACGGCACCGCCTCGCTCAAGGCCGGGGCCGCCACCAAGGTCCCGGTCGGCCGCGCCTTCATCGGCGTGGGCACGAAGACCCAGACACAGGTCCTCGCGGGCTCCAGCGAGGCCACCACCGGCGCGACGGCCACGGCCACCTGGGCGCAGAAGGGCGCGATACCGGCGGTCTCCGGGCGCAAGGACTGTGCCCGGGGCGGCATGGAGGTGACCACGGAGAACAAGGGCGACCAGCCCTTCGCCTTCGAGCTCGACGGCCGCAAGGACACCGTCGGGCCCGGCGCCTCCAAGGCGGTGCTGGTGACCGTCGCCGAGGACCACGCGTACAGGATCACCGTCACCGGGCCGCACGGCTTCGCCAAGACGTTCTCCGGCATCCTCGACTGCCGGACCGCCGGGATCGGCACCACCAGCGCCACCTCCGGCCCCCTGCCCTCCGCGAGCCCCTCGGGTGCTGCGGCCAGCCGCACGGCCGGCACCGCCGGGTCCGCGGGCCGGGCCGGCGCGTCCGCCGGCGGCGACCTGGCCGGCACGGGCAGCAGCAGCGCGACGCCGCTGATGGCGGGCGTCGCGGTGGTCCTGATGATCGCCGGCGGTACCGCGGTGTACCTCCTGCGCCGCAGGGAGGCGTGAATGCCCGGCGGCGCGGCACGGCGGAACGCGTTTCCGCCCAGGGCTTCCCGTACGGCAAGATGGGGTGTATCTGCCCTCACACGGCGGAGCCGCACATTGGCCCACCTCGATTGCCGGACGGTTTCTCTTGGCTGAGTACATCTACACCATGCGCAAGACGCGCAAGGCGCACGGCGACAAGGTCATCCTCGATGACGTGACGCTGAGCTTCCTGCCCGGTGCCAAGATCGGTGTGGTCGGCCCCAATGGTGCCGGTAAGTCCACCGTGCTCAAGATCATGGCCGGTCTGGAGCAGCCGTCCAACGGCGACGCCTTCCTCTCCCCGGGCTACAGCGTCGGCATCCTCATGCAGGAGCCGGAGCTCGACGAGACCAAGACGGTGCTGGAGAACGTCCAGGACGGCGTCGCGGAGATCAAGGGCAAGCTCGACCGGTTCAACGAGATCGCCGAGCTCATGGCCACCGACTACTCCGACGCGCTGCTGGAGGAGATGGGCAAGCTCCAGGAGGAGCTGGACCACGCCAACGCCTGGGACCTCGACGCCCAGCTGGAGCAGGCCATGGACGCGCTGGGCTGCCCGCCCGCCGACTGGCCGGTCGTCAACCTCTCCGGTGGTGAGAAGCGCCGCGTGGCCCTCTGCAAGCTGCTGCTGGAGGCCCCCGACCTGCTGCTCCTCGACGAGCCCACCAACCACCTCGACGCCGAGTCGGTCAACTGGCTGGAGCAGCACCTGGCCAAGTACGCCGGCACCGTCGTGGCGATCACCCACGACCGCTACTTCCTCGACAACGTCGCCGAGTGGATCCTCGAGCTCGACCGCGGCCGCGCCCACCCCTACGAGGGCAACTACTCCACCTACCTGGAGAACAAGGCCGCCCGTCTGAAGGTCGAGGGCCAGAAGGACGCGAAGCGCCAGAAGCGCCTCAAGGAAGAGCTGGAGTGGGTCCGCTCCAACGCCAAGGGCCGCCAGGCCAAGTCCAAGGCGCGTCTCGCCCGCTACGAGGAGATGGCGGCCGAGGCCGACAAGATGCGGAAGCTGGACTTCGAGGAGATCCAGATCCCGCCGGGCCCGCGTCTGGGCAACGTCGTCGTCGAGGTCAACAACCTCTCCAAGGCGTTCGGCGACAAGGTCCTCATCGACGACCTGTCCTTCACCCTGCCGCGCAACGGCATCGTCGGCGTGATCGGCCCGAACGGCGCCGGCAAGACCACGCTGTTCAAGATGATCCAGGGCCTGGAGAAGCCGGACTCGGGCGACATCAAGATCGGCGAGACGGTCAAGATCTCGTACGTCGACCAGAACCGCGCCAACATCGACCCCAAGAAGACGCTGTGGGCCGTCGTCTCCGACGAGCTGGACTACATCAACGTCGGCCAGGTCGAGATGCCCTCCCGCGCCTACGTGTCGGCGTTCGGCTTCAAGGGCCCGGACCAGCAGAAGCCGGCCGGCGTGCTCTCCGGCGGTGAGCGCAACCGCCTCAACCTGGCGCTCACCCTGAAGCAGGGCGGCAACCTGCTGCTCCTCGACGAGCCGACCAACGACCTCGACGTCGAGACCCTCTCCTCCCTGGAGAACGCGCTGCTGGACTTCCCCGGCTGCGCCGTGGTCGTCTCCCACGACCGCTGGTTCCTCGACCGCGTCGCCACGCACATCCTGGCGTACGAGGGCGACTCGAAGTGGTTCTGGTTCGAGGGCAACTTCGAGTCCTACGAGAAGAACAAGATCGAGCGCCTCGGCCCGGACGCGGCTCGTCCGCACCGCGCCTCGTACAAGAAGCTCACCCGGGGCTGAGCATGGCCCGGCACACTTACACCTGCCCCCTGCGCTGGTCGGACATGGACGCCTACGGCCATGTCAACAACGTGGTCTACCTGCGCTACCTCGAAGAGGCGCGGATCGACTTCGTCACCCGGCTGGCGCGGGAGGGCGGCGGCCACGGCCCGTTCTCGGCCGGCTCGGTCGTCGCCCGGCACGAGATCGACTACCTGCGCCCGCTGGTGCACCGGCCCGAGCCGGTGACCGTCGAGACCTGGGTCACCAGGATCGGCGGCGGCTCGGTGACCGTCTCGTGCGAGGTGAAGGACGAGGAGCACGTCTACGCCCGCGCCCGCACCGTCGTCGTCCCCTTCGACGTCACCGCGGGCCGCTCCCGGCGGATCACCGACGAGGAGCGCGAGATCCTCACCGGCTGGACCGACGAGGACACGCAGGACGAGAAGAAGCAGGCGGACGAGGGGGCCGTCGCCGCATGACCGTGCGGCTGCGCTTCGCCGACGCCGGGGAGGCGGCCGACCTGGCCGCCTTCCTGGCCCGGCTGATCCACTACGACCGGGCCGCCGTCGTCCGCGTACAGGCGGGCGGCGAGGTGCTCGGCGTGTTCGGGCGGCCGCCCTCCTTCGAGGTGCTGGCGGTCCGCACCGCCCGGCTGGCCGCCCCGGCCCGCCTGGACGCCACCGTCTCGGCCGGACAGCTGGCGGACGCGCTCGACGCCGCCGTCCGGGGCGCCGAGGAGCCGGAGGCCGTCCTCCCGCCGACCGTCACCGGCCCGCCGTGGGCCGGGGTGCTGCCGCCGCGCGGCGGCTGGGAGCGCGTCGAGGGGCTGCCGGACGTGGACGCGATGCGCGGGGCGCTGGCCGCCGCCGTCGCCGAGTTCCGTACGCGGGACGAGGCGCTGCCCGCGCAGCGCCGTACCCGCGCCGAGCGCGACCACATCGGCCGTGAGATCTGGTCCCGCACCCTGGGCGCCACCGGCCTGCCGCTGCGTGCCGTGCACGCCGCCCAGGCCCTGGGATTCCTGCCGGCCACCGGCGCGCGCAGCGAACTGCCCGCCCCCCGCAGGACCGGCACCACCGCCCTCGCGCCCGAGCCGCCGGTCCTCTTCCGGGCCGCCGGCTGGCTGCGGCTGCGCACCACTCACGGTTCGGTCGCCGTCCGCACCGGCGGCGGCCTGCGCGACCTGACCGTCACACCGACCCGCTGACCAGCGGGGCCGGCAACGCCACCCGGGGGTCAGACCTCCGGCGTATTGATCATGAATGCGGCGGCGTGCGTGAGGTACGCCCACATCTGCCGCTCGTGCTCGGGCGCCAGCCCCAGCTCGTCCACCGCGTCCCGCATGTGCCGCAGCCAGGCGTCGTGCGCCGCGCGGTCCACGGTGAACGGCGCGTGGCGCATGCGCAGCCGCGGGTGGCCGCGGGTCTCGCTGTAGGTGCGGGGGCCGCCCCAGTACTGGATCAGGAAGAGCACCAGGCGCTCCTCCGCCGGGCCGAGGTCCTCCTCCGGGTACATCGGCCGCAGCAGCGGGTCCTGGGCCACGCCCTCGTAGAAGCGGTGGACCAGGCGCCGGAACGTCTCCTCGCCGCCGACCTGCTCGTAGAAGGTCTGGTCCTGAAGCGTGCCGCGCGGAATCTCCATCACGTCTCCATGGTCTCAGACGCCACGGCGGAGGACCGCGGTCCTAGGACCCGGCCCCCGGCTCCGCGCACCCCGCTCTACGCCCGCCGCACCGTGATCGTCGTCCACGCCCCCACGTGCACCCGGTCCCCGTCCTGGAGGGGGACGGGTACGTACGGCTGGATCGGGTCCTCGGAGCCGTTGACCGTGGTGCCGTTCGTGGAGTCCTGGTCGACGACAGCCCAGCCGCCGTCCGGCTGCTGCACCAGCATCGCGTGCTGGTGCGAGACGCCGGGGTCCTCCGGCGGGCGGGACAGGTCGATGTCGGGCGACTCGCCCGTGCTGTGCCGACGCCGGCCGATGGTGACCTGCCGGCCGGCGAGCGGGAAGCGCAGCTCCGGCGAGTAGGCGGGCAGGTTGAGGCCGGCCGCCTCCGGGCCGCTGCGGTTCATCATCGACAGGAAGTACTCGCGGTCCGGCCCCACGACGGCCACCCAGCCGCCGGCGGCGGAGCCGGCCGGCGGCTGCCCGCCCTCGCCGGCCGTCCGGGCGCCCTGGTGTTCCCCGGTGCCCTGGTGCTCGTAGCCGGACCGCTCGTACGGGCCCTGGTGCTCGTACGGCTCGTACCCGTAGGGGCCGCCCGGCGCGGGCACCGGACCCGGAGGAGCCGGGGGAGCCGGCGGCGCGGGCGGGGGCGGGGTGAGCACCCAGTCGTCGTCGCCGAATCCCTGGGTCTCCGGCTCCAGCGGCTCGGCCGGGCGGTTGACCCGGGAGGGCCGCGAGCCCTGGTAGTCGAGGCCCGGCGGCGGGGTGTGCGTGGGCGGCGGGGGCGGCGGCGCGGACTGGAAGCCCTGGCCGCCGGGCGGCGGCGCGTAGGGGTTGGCCGTACGGGTCAGGAAGTTGTAGCGGCACTCCTCGCAGAACGGGGCCTGGGCCTCGCGGGGCGTGCGGCACTGCGGGCACAGCTCCGCCTGGACGGTCGCGTCACCGGTGGGCCAGCCGTAGCCGCCGGTGGTGCCCGGCGGGGCGGGGGGCGGCGGGGGAACGGCCGGCCCGGACGGCGCCACGGTTCCCGCCATCCGGTGGCCGCACACCTCGCACCAGTCCTCCGCCCCCGAAGGGTGGCCGTTAGGGCAGGTCGGCATGTCGGTCGATTCCCCCTCAGCTGTCACTTACCGGGCCGCTCCCCGGCACACGGGTCGCGCTTCCCGGCGCCCGCCTCACTTGCGGACGCGCACCGTCTTGGTCGAGCGGGTCTCGAGCGTCATCTCCGCCTCCTCCGAGACCTTCGCCTTGAGCCGCACAGTACCCTTCGCGGCGTCCACCACGTCCACCACCTTCGCCAGGAGTTTCGCGGTGTCCTCGTGGCCCGAGCGGCTGGCCAGCTGGACGGCCCGGCCGAGCTTGGCGGTGGCGCCGTCGACGTCCCCGGCCTTGCGCAGGTCCAGGCCCTGCTGGATGGCGTGGGCCAGCTCGGCCTGCCCGGTGTAGTGGGCCACCTGCGGGTTGAGGGCGGTGGACGCGGTGAGGTCGTCGGTCCACACCGCGCGGACCAGGCCCTGGGCGAGGACCTGCGGCGGGGCGCCGGCGGGCGCGGGCACCACCAGCGAGGCGCGGGCGGCCAGCATCTCCCGGCCCACCGGCGCGGCGGGCACCCGGACGCACACGTGGTAGTCGCGCGACTCGTCGCCCCACGCGCCGGTCGGGTAGTCGCCGGCGCGCGGCCCGGCCTCCTCGCGGCGGTCCGTCAGGTCCTCGACCGTGGGGGCGACCTGTTTGACGAAGGCGACCTCGGCGTCCTGCGGCGTCCACAGCCGCAGCGCGACGTCACCGACCTCCTTGCCCATGACGGTCTCCATGATCCGCGTGAAGTCCGCGGCCAGCCCCGCCGGGTCGGCGACGATGTCGGCCGTGCCCAGCAGGGCGGAGGCTATGCCCTTGACCTCCTTGACCTCCCAGTCGATGCCCACCCCGCGCGCGTCACAGGTGAAGCGGCCGGAGCAGGCGTCGAGGGTGGCGCGCAGGGCGTCCGGCTCCTCGTGCTCGTTGCGCCCGTCGGTGAGCAGGATGCCGTGGCGTATCGCGGCGCCGGAGCCGTCCAGCAGCCGGTCGGCCAGCCGCAGCCAGGTGCCGATGGCCGTGCCGCCGCCGGGGCTCAGCTTGCGCAGCGCCTCCTTGGCCTGACCGCGCGTCACGGCGTCGGCGACCGCGAGCCGTCCGCCGCCGGGGTACACCTCGCGGGCCTGGTGGGTGCCGGCCACCACGGCGAAGGACACGCCGTCGCGCAGCGCGTCGACGGCGGCGGCCGTGGCGTCGCGGGCGTTGCGCATCTTGGCCGGCGGGTAGTCCATCGAACCGGAGCAGTCCACCATGACGACGACCGCGGCCCGCCCGTCGGGCGCGGCCGCCGGCACGGCCGTGGCGTCGGGGGCCGCGGTCACCGTGACGATGGCGTTGACCTCCCGGCCCCCCTCCGGGAGATGAGGGTTCTGGTACACCTCGACCGAGAACCGGGGCAGCCCCGGTGCGGCGGCGTTGGCCATTGATCCGCTCCTTCGTCCGTGGCTCCGTGGCGCCGTGGCTCCCCGGCCACGGGCTCGCGTGCGCGTGCGGTGGTCGGACGGCCGCGCGCGGCGCCGGGCCACGGCACCCGCGGACGAACCCCCCGTCGGCACCGGTCCCGGTTCCCCCCGCCGGTGCCCTTCCGTCAGGCCGATCCTGCCCCTTCCGGCCGGGTGGGGAACGGCAGTACGGCCACTGTTACGTTGTCGTGGCCCCCGCCGTCCAGGGCGTGCGCCAGCAGACGGCGTGCGCACTCCAGCGGCCGGGACCGGGCGTCGGGCGGCACCACGGCGGCCATCTGCTCGGCCGACTCGGCGTAGTTCCACAGCCCGTCGGTGCACACGACGACCACGCCGGGCCGGTCCGGGTGGTACGACGCGGTGTGCGGCTCCACCTCGTAGGCGTCCGCGCCGAGCCAGCCGGTGATGGCGTGCGCGCGCTCGTCCGCGTACGCCTCGGCCTCCGACATCAGCCCCGCGGCGACCATCTGGGCGGCCCACGAGTCGTCCTCGGTCAGCCGCGCCGGCTGCGTGCCGCGGTCGTCGGGCACCCAGTACGCGCGGCTGTCGCCGACCCAGCCCACGGTCAGCAGGTCACCGGTGACCACGGCGCTGACGATGGTGCAGGCGGGCGCGTTCTCCTGCCGGTAGGGCGTGTGCTCCCGCGCCTCCGCGGCGGGCCCGGCCAGCGCGGCCACGGCCTCCGCGGCGCTGACGACGGCCCGGCGCGTGGCCTCGCGCGGGTCCGTGCCCCCGGCCAGGCCGGTGACGAGGGTGTCGCGCGCGGCCGCGCAGGCCGCCGCGGACGCCTCGTCGGGGCGCGCCGCGGACGACACGCCGTCGCTGACGACGGCGACGACGGCCGGGCTGCCGTCCGGCAGCGCGGCGGTGGACGTGGCGAAGGCGTCCTCGTTGCGGTGGTGGCGCAGGCCGCGGTCGCTGACCGCGGCGACGCCTGCCGACTCGTGCTCCATGTGATCCCGTTCGCGCGGTTGTGCGTGCCCGCAGTTCTCGCAGTACCCGTCGTTGTCGATCATGCCGGACCGGCACGCCGCGCACGGGGTGCCCGGGCCCGTGCCGTGCGCCGGCTGGCCGGGCACGGCGCCGCTCCGCGGCGCGGCGCGGTGGTCGTCCGCGCCCCGTGCCGGGGGCGTGCCCGCCCGGCGCGGGCCGCCGGCGGGCCGCGCGGCGCCGGGCGCGGACGGCACGGCCGACAGGTCCGTGCCGCACCCTCCGCAGAAGTTGTCGGCCGGTTCCAGCGGCTCGTGGCAGGCCGGGCACACCGTCAGCTGTGGGGGCAGTTGCGACATCGATCACACCCATGTCCTGGGGCGGTAACGGTTGGCCCGCTCCACCAGTTCGATCCGTTCCTCACCGCGCTGGGCCAGGCGGGCCAGCACGCGGTACGAGCGCTCCAGCCCGAACCGCAGGCCCCGCTCGTCCAGGCTGCTGCCGAGCAGCTCGGCGGGGCCGCCCCCCGCGGCCCCGCCCCCCGACAGCACCCAGTCCAGCGCGGAGCCGAGCACTTCCGTCGACAGGCGTTCGTACCGGACGTCGTCCAGGCCGAGCTCCGCCAGCCGTTCGACCTGCGCGGCGGCCGCCGCCAGGTCCGCGGGCAGCGCCGGGTCCGCCGGGCGGTCCCGCAACCGGGCCCGCACCGCCGCGACCCGGGCCGCCGTGCAGTGGACGGACGCCTCCGGCACCGACTCCAGCGCGGCCACCGCGCCCGCGCGGTCGCCGCCGGCCAGCCGCACCCGCGCCAGCGCGAAGGCCGCGCCGACGAAGCCGGGGTCGGTGGCCCACACGAGGTGGTAGTAGTCGGCGGCGTTGTCCAGCTGCCCGAGCACCTCGGCGCACATGCCCAGCGCCAGCTTGGGCGCGGGCTCGCCGGGGAACGCGTCGTAGACCGCGTCGAACGACAGCGCCGCCGTCCCGTGGTCGCCGCCGATCAGCGCGTGCACGCCGCGGTGCCACACCGTCCGCCAGTCCTCGGGCTGCACGGCCTCCAGCGCGGCGAGGACCTTGTCCGCCTCCTCGTCCTCGCCCAGGTGCAGCAGCGCCCGGACGCGGGCCAGCCGCAGCTCCGGCGAGTCGCCGGGCGCCGCCTGGAGCGCCGCGTACAGCTCGGCCGGCCGGGAGGCCAGCAGGCCGGCGAGGAAACCCGCGTTGGGGTCGCCCGGGTCGACCAGCGGCAACGGCAGGGCCAGCGCACAGGCCCGGACGTCCAGCGGCACCGTCGGTACGGCGACGGACGGGGTGACGGATGCGGACGGGGTGACGGGCGCGGATGTGGGGTCGGGGGCGGTGACCGCCGGGGCGTTGCGCCGCCGCCACCAGGGCTCCGGCAGCTGCCGTGCCCCCAGCCGCGAGACCTCGCCGCCCGCGCCCGTCGCGAACAGCGTGGTGTCCACCACCCGCGGCTCCGGCCCGAACAGCGTCGACAGCGCGGGCCGCGGCCGGCCCGTCTGCAGCGCCACGACCTCCCGCAGCACGCCCGTCAGCTGGTCCGCCATCTCGTGCGCGGAGGCGAACCGGCGCGAGGGCTCCGGGTCGGTGGCCCGTACGAGCAGCCGGTAGAACGACTCGTAGCGGCGGAAGACCTCGACGTGCTCCGGGTCGGGCAGGCTGTGCGCGAAGACGTTGGTGTAGCCCTGGAAGTCGAACGTGAGCACGGCCAGCGTGCGCGCCACCGTATAGAGGTCGGAGGCCACCGACGCGCCGCGCTCGGCCACTTCGGGCGCCTGGTAGCCCACCGTGCCGTAGATGGGGCTGTCCTGGTCGTCCATCCGCCGGACCGCGCCCATGTCGATGAGCTTCAGCTGGTCCTGCTGCTGGATGGCGTTGTCCACCTTGAAGTCGCAGTACAGCAGGTTGCGGCTGTGCAGGTGGGCCAGCGCCTCCAGGGCCTCGATGCCGTACGCGCACGCCTGTTCCACCGGCACCGGGTCGCGCCGCCCGTCGGGCCGCCGCCGCTCGTTGGCGATCTCCTTGAGCGACTTGCCGCCCACGTACTCCATGACGATGTAGCCGTCGAGGCTGCCCGTGCGCTGGTCCAGGTGCTCGACGAAGTTGTAGATGCGCACGATGTTGGCGTGCTCGATCTCGGCCAGGAAGCGCCGCTCGGCCACGGCGGCGGCCAGCGCGTCCTGGTCGCCCGTGTCGAGCAGGCCCTTGAGCACCACCCAGCGGTCGGAGACCGCCCGGTCGACGGCCAGGTAGATCCAGCCCAGCCCGCCGTGCGCCAGGCAGCCGGCCACCTCGTACTGGCCGTGCACCACGTCGCCCCGGCGCAGCTTGGGCACGAACGAGTACGGGTGGCCGCACTTGGTGCAGAAGCCCTCCGTGCGCCCCGGCCGGTCGCCGCGCGCCCGGCCCACCGGCGCGCCGCACTCGCCCCGGCTGCAGAACCGCTTGCGCTCGGGCACCTCCGGGTTCTCCAGCACCCGCTCCAGCGGCACGGGGCGCGGCACGCCCGGTACGGCCACCAGTCCCGCACCCAGCCGGCTGCGACCCGACGCACCGGGGCCCGAGCCCGTACGGCGGCTCTGCACCGACACCGACCGCGTGGGCACCCCTTCGGAGGCGCCCGACAGCGACCGCGACAGCCGGCCGGAAACGGACCGCCGGGACGACGACGACCGCGACGACGACCGCGACGACCGCTCCGAACCACCCGAACCGCCCGAACGCCCCGAGCCCGCCGACGCCGGCCCGGACCCGCCCGACCCACCTGCACGGCCCGAGCCCGCCGATCCCGACGAGCCCGCCGCGCCCCGCCCCGGGTGCGTCACGCCGGTGGGCGGCGAGCCCAGCACGCCGCCGGGCGCCACGACCGGCGCCAGGCCGCACGTGTCGCAGTACAGCTCGCCGCCGCCCACGTCCTCGTACGTGCCCGCGCAGTCCGGCCGCTGACAGCTGCTCCCCGTCATGCCTCCCCCTCGTGGTCCACGGGCACCGCCGCGCTCTGGCCCAGGCCCAGCCCCTGCGCCCGCTCCGGGCCGGCCTGCGCCGGCACCCGGCCGCCGGCCAGCGCCTCGGCCACCGCCTGCTGGTGGCGCAGCACCGCCTGTTCGGCGGCGACCAGGTCGCACGGTGCACTCCACAGCATGCGCCGCGCCAGGTCGTACCGCTCGACGACGCACGCGTCCTCGGCCACGCCGTGCCGCGCGGCCTTGGCCTTGTACGCGTCGAGACGGCCGCGCAGTTCGGCCCGGACGGCCAGCGGCGCGGTCACCGCCGTCAGCGACTCCCGGGCCCGCAGCAGCTCCTCCTCCGCGCGCTGCTCCAGCCCCTCCAGCAGGGGCGAGAGGCGGTGCCAGCGGGCGTTCCGGCGGTGGTCGGAGGCCACCGCCAGCTGCTCGTACAGGACCGTGGGCGGCCCCGACACGGCGGGCACCTCCGACGCGGCGATCTTCGACAGGACCTCCACGCGGGCCCGGCGGGCCTCGCCCAGGGTGCGGTCGGCGCGTGACAGCACGTCGCGGACGCGCATCAGCCGCTGTTCGGCGTCCTGCCGGACGTCGAGCACGGCCTCGACCTCGCGGCGCACCTCCTCCAGCGCGAGGGCCGCGCGGTCGTAGCGCACCGTGTCGGGGCGCCCGGTGCCGGGCGGCGCACCCGGCGGCGCCTCCGACCAGAACGCCAGGGGGTCGGCCACCACCTCGGCGCGCAGCGCCGCCAGTTCCGCCGTGATGCGGTCCAGGTCGTCACCGGCCGGGTGCTCGCCCGGGCGGACGCCCACCGAATGGGCCAGGGCGCGCACCCGGCGCAGCTCGGCCGCCAGCAGGTCGATGCGCGCGGGCAGCGCCGACCACACGGCGTCGGCGCTGACGACGACGGCCAGCGCCTGCGCGTACCACTCGTTCATGCGGTCGAGCAGCTCCTGGAGGCTCAGCCGCTCGCTGAGCCGCGGTGGGCCGCCCAGTACCGTGACGGCCGCGTGCGGCGGGCCGCCGGGCAGCGTGACGGCGCTGCCGCGCAGCAGGTCGGTCAGCTCGGACAGCTCGGCCGAGGTGGGCCAGCGCCGGCGGCCGCGCAGCTCACGCGCCGCCTGGAGGGCGTCGGTGTAGGCGTCGAAGCAGATCCACAGCTGGGTGACGAGCTGTTCGGTGACCGCCCACCGGCTCTTGGTGACACCGGTCAGCTCCGCGCCCTCCAGCAGGCGACGGCCGGCATGGTCCTGGAGGGCGAGCAGCGAGGACTCCACCGCCTCGTGCTCGGCGCCGAGCCTCGCCAGCGCACGGTCCACCTCCTCGCGGCTCAAGGCCGGCCCGGTGGGCCCCGCGACCGCCATGGATCCCCTCTCCCGCGCGCCGTTCCTGCCGCGCGCGCACGTCGGTGTCCTCGTCTGCCCCGTCAGTCCCGGTACTTCGGCTCCGGCGGTGCGGTGATGCCCTTCAGGTCGGCCGCCAGCCACTTGCGGTAGGCCAGCATCCATGGGCTCTCGCCGCCGCCCCGGCGGTAGTCCTCCAGGACCGCGTTGACCCGGCGTACCAGGTCTTCGTCCCGGAGGTTCATCGCCACGCCGTAGGACTCGGTGGTGAACGGTTTGCCGACCAGTCGCACGGACGGGTCCTGGGCCGCCTGCCCGGCGGCCAGGGCGCTGTCGGTGACCACCGCGTCGACCTGCCCCAGCTGGAGCCGCACCAGGCAGTCCAGCTGGTTGGGCACGGTGAGCACGGAGGCGCCGTGCGCCTCGCGCCGCAGCTCGCTCTCGCCCGTCGATCCCTTGGCCGTACAGACCTTCTTCCCCCTCAGGCTGTCGTCGAAAGCCGTCACCGGCGACCCCTTGGGCGCCAGCACCTGCTGCCCGGCCTCGAAGTAGGCCGTGGAGAAGGCGACTTGCCGGACGCGGTCGCAGTTGACGGTCATGGTGCGCACGACGATGTCCACCTTGCCCTTCTGGAGGGCGGGTATGCGCTGGTTGGTGGGGATCGCGAGAAAGGTCACCTTGTCGGGGTCGCCCAGGATGGCCTTGGCCACGGCCCGGACGAGGTCGATGTCGAAGCCGCTGAGCTCGCCCGTGGCCGGGTCGCGGTAGCCCCAGCGGTAGCTGTTCTGGTCGACGCCGGCGATGAGCCGGCCCCGCTCCTTCACGCGCCGCACGGCGGGCCCGTCGGCCGTCGACGGCCGCAGGCTCGCCTCCGGGTCGGTGCACGTCGCCGGCGCCCGTACGGCCGTGTCGCGCGCCCCCGGCGCGGTACGGGACGCGGCCACCGGCGCCGTGCGCCCGCCGCCCCCGCCGCCGTACGGCAGCAGGACGGCCACCGTCGCGGCGGCCACCGCGCAGCCCGTCACGACGGCCGCCCGGCGCCGCAGGCCCGTACGCCGCCCCGCAGCGCGCCCGGCACCCCGTTCCGTTCGTCCCACGGCTCGTCTCCCCCCGTCCCCGCCGCCCGGTCTCACCGGTACTCCGACAGCCGGCGGCCCACGCCCAGGACCGCCGCCGTGGCCCCCAGCAGGGCCAGCACGGCCGCACCGGCCGCCAGGCCCGTCAGCGCGCCGCGGCCGTCGTCCGCCGCCGTGCGGAACCGCTTCTGTTCCAGGACCAGCGCCTGCCGCAGCCCCGCGTCCACCCGGTCGAACATCTCGCCCGTGCTGTTCTTCTCCCCGATCACCTCGGGCAGCGCGCGGTCGTAGTAGCCGCTCTCGTCGGCCGCGCGGGCCGAGCGGTGCCGCCGCTGCCACTCGGTGACGTCCCGCAGCACCGCCTCGGTCCTCTCCCGGCCCGGCCCGCCCGTCAGCGACCGCGCCCGGCCCAGCAGCCCCTCGGTGTCCGTCTCGCCGTGCCGTTCGCCCACCACGACGCGGCCCGTGAGCCGCTGCATCTCGTCCTGGTAGCCCGCCTCGTAGGCGTCCTCGCCCTCGGCCGTCAGCACCGCGCCGCGCGCCACCAGCGTCAGGCTCTCGTCGCCGCGCGCCTGGAGCGAGGCGATCCGGGCCTCGTTGAGCACCTGGAGCGCCCGCGCGCCGTGGTCGCGCGAGGACGACAGGCCGGCGCTCGCCACACCGTGCCCGGCGGTCAGCCAGAGCAGCGTCACAGTGGCCGCGGCCGTGGCACCCACCAGGCCGTGGTTGAACACCCGGTGCGTCCGCAGGTACGTACGGCGCTGGGCCCAGCCGAGGGCGCCCAGCGCGGCGACGCCCGTGGCGAGGGCGGCCCACGGCCACGCCGTGGCGTCGTCGTAGTCGGACTCCAGCCGCAGGGTCTCCGCCACGTAGAGCGACTGCGCGGCGGGCAGCAGCTGCTCGCGCATCCGGTCGCTGGCGTAGCGCAGGTAGGCGCCGCCCAGCGGCAGGCCCTGCCGGCCGGCCGCGCGCGCCTGCTCGACCAGGCCGGTGTAGACGGGCAGTTGCTCGGTGAGCGTGGCGATCTGCCGGCCCGCGGGCGCGTCGGCGTCCGTACCGGCGGCCGCCTCGGCCAGCAGCCGGGCGGCCACGGATATGTCGTTCTCGTAGCGCTGCCGCACGGCGCGCGGCTCCCGGCCGCCCGCCAGGAAGCCGGTCGCGGCGGCGGTGTCCGCGTCGGCCAGCGAACGGTAGATGTCGGCGGCGTCGGCGCTCAGCGGCTGGCTGTGCGTCACGACGGCGTCGGCGGCGGCCGCCCGCGACGTGACCTGCCAGGCGGTGACCCCGCCGAAGGCGACCAGCAGCGCGGCCAGCGCCGCGCCGATCACCCGGAGCCTGCCCGGCTCGGTGGTGGCCGCGGCTCTCAGCCGGTCCAGCCCCTCCCGCCAGGCGGCGCGCCGCTCGCCCGGATCCGGCTGCGCTCGTGACACGTGACCTCCCCCATGGTCGCCGGCGGCACCCGCACCCCGCCGGCCCCGGCGGGCACACGGGCCCCGGCCAGCAGTATGGCCGCCGGGACCGGTGAGCACACCGGTCGTGCGCCGGTCCTGATGCTCGTGCCGCTCGTGCCGCTCGTGTCGTGACCAGGGCAGGCGCACGGTCGCGACGGGGTCGTCGTGCCGGGCTCCTGCTCCTGTTCACGCGCGGGACGGCTGTTCGGTTCCCGAGCATGCCACGGGGGCGGCGAGCCCGCCCGGCCCGCCGCCCCGGCTGTGGAGAAACGATTCCTCAGCGGTCGTACGTGTAGAACTTCGTGTGGTCGAGCAGGTCGGCCGGGGTGACGTCGTTCCACGGCCGCATCGTGTCGCGCAGGTCCACGACGTTCGCGGTGCCGCCGGTGGGCAGGTAGCCCGAGGACGGGTGCATGCGCTGCCAGTCGGCCCACAGCTTGTCGATGAAGCAGTGGTGCAGCCAGAAGACGGGGTCGTTGGGGGAGACGCCGGAGGACATCTGGCCGCCGATCCAGACGTGGACGCGGTTGTGCAGGTTGGCCCCGCGCCAGCCCTCCAGGTAGTTGCGGAAGCTGCCCTCGGAGGCGCTGTTCCAGGGCGCCGTGTCGTACGTCGTCATGGCCAGCACCGCGTCCACCTCGGCCCGCGTGGGCAGCTGGCGCACGGCGGCGCCCAGCTCGCGCTGGAGGTAGGGACGGTCGTCGACGGAGACGTTGATGTTCCACTTGCCCGTCGCGTAGGCGAACGGCCCGGTGGTGACCTGGGCGTCGCGGCTGCGGCCGGTGCCGCCGAGGAAGTCGGCGCCCCAGATCGAGGAGGTGGTGGTGCGGTCGGCGGTCCAGTCCCAGTAGGGGAGCGTCACCGAGGCGTCGATCTTCTGCAGTTCCTGTTCAAACTGTATGAGGAACCGGCGGTGCCAGGGGAGGAAGGAGGGCGAGCGGTGGCCGACGCGGTCGCTGTTGTCCCGGTCGCTCATGATGAACTCGTTGTGGGTGCGGACGAATTCGTCGTAGCGGCCGGAGCGCTTCAGCTCCAGCACGGCGTTGACGAAGTTGCGCTTCTCGGTGGCGGTCAGGGTCGCCTGGTTCTTGCGCACGGCCATGGTGGTGTCCTCTCGGGTCTCGGGGGTGTGGGCGGCCGGAATCAGGCGGTGGCGATCGGGACGAGCACGGCGCCCCGGAGCTTGTCGACGGCGGCGCGGGTGACCGCGAGCGGGTCCCCGTAGGTCTGGTAGTGGTTGACGACGCTGATCCAGGTGCCGTCGGCGTTCTGCATCAGGTGCAGGTCCTTGCCGTCGATCGTGACGGCGTACCCCCCGTGGTGGGCGGCGTGGCCGCCCTCGACGGGCCGGCCCGTGATGCGCCGGCCCTGGTAGACCTCGTCGAACGGCTGGAGGCCGGGGTCGCCGTGGCCGGTGTGGTCGCCGTGACCGGTGTGGTCCATGGCGGTGGCGGACTGCCCGCTCGCGGCGACGGCCGCGCCGGCCACCGCGAGGCCGGCGGCGGCCGCGGCGGAGCCTCTGAGCAGGGCACGGCGGGTCATGGTCCGGGACATACGGATCCCCCCTCGGGATGTGATCGGTCGGGAGCACGGCCGTCACCGGGGCACGCCAGCCCGCCGCCCCACGCCCCTTTTGGGGACGGTTACAGCGGTTGTTGGTCGTATTTCGTGATCAATCCGTGCGAGGCCGGATGCTTGCACGGGCCCGAGGGAGGGGAGAAATGGTTGGCCTGTATACGGACATTGGGTATATGAATGGTCAACCAGCGTGGATCCAGGAGTTACGGCAACATCCTGTTGTTGACACGGATGTCAGGAACCTGGCACGCCCACGGCCCGGCCCGGCGAAGGATTTACGGGTTGTGCGCCGCGCGCGTGACGATCCTCACGGGCGGAAGATGACCGGAACCCTCCGCACCGGGGGCGGATTCGGGCCACGCCGCGGCGACGTCCCCGGCCAAGATCGCGCCGCCGGAAAACCACGCGACACCGCCCCAAACCGGCTGTTAGTTTCACTGGCCATGGAACCACTGGGCGAAAACGCCATACGCGCCTCCTTCGTCAACTGCTCGAAGGGAGAGGCACGCAGGATCAGCATCCCCCGCGGGCTGGCCGACCTGCCGTGGGAGGACCTGGACTTCCTGGGCTGGCGCGACCCGGGCGCCCCCGACCGGGGCTACATCGTCGCGGAGCGGGCCGGCGAGCTGGTCGGCATCACGCTGCGCGTGCCGCAGGGCGGCCCGCGCAGCTTCACCAAGACGACGATGTGCTCGCTCTGCATGACCGGCCACCCGGGCTCGGGCGTGTCCCTGCTGGCCGCCCGCCGCGTCGGCGAGTCCGGCCGCGAGGGCAACACGGTGGGCGCCTACATCTGCGCCGATCTGGCCTGTCCGCTGTACGTGCGGGGGAAGAAGGTGCCGCTGATGTCGATGCGGTACAAGGAGTCGCTGTCGGTGGAGGAGCGCCTGGCCCGCATGACGGCCAACCTCGACGAGTTCCTCGACAAGGTGTTCCGCGCGGCCTGACCGGGCGCCTCCGTCACCGGCGCCCCCGTCACCGGCAGCTCCGTCACTTGCCCAGCGTGGCGCCCTGCGGCACCGGCGCCGCCGGCGGTATCGGCTGCGTGGCCTGGGCCTGCGGCGACGTGGGGTTGCTCAGCGCCGAGGGCGGGGCCACGGCCGCCGCCGGGTCGGCCGCCGCCGGTGCCCCGTCCTCCACGACGGCCGTCGGGGCGGCCACCCGGATGCCGGCCGCGTCCAGCGCCAGCTTGATCCGCCAGCGCAGCTCGCGCGCGACGGCCGCCGCCTCGCCCGGCATGGTCTTGGCCTGCACCCGCACCACGACCGAGTCCAGCGTCACCGCGTCCAGGCCCATGACCTCGACCGGCTCCCAGATCTTCTCCTTCCACCGGGCGTTCTCGGCCATGGCCGCACCCGCCGCGGAGATCACCGTGCGGGCCCGGTCGAGGTCCTCGTCGTAGCGGAGCGTGACGTCGACCTCGGCCATGGCCCAGCCCTGGCTGAGGTTGCCGATGCGCTTGACCTCGCCGTTCCGCACGTACCAGATGGCGCCGTTGGCCCCGCGCAGCTTCGTCACCCGCAGGCCGACCTCGATCACCGTGCCCTGGGCCACCCCGGCGTCGATCTCGTCGCCGACGCCGTACTGGTCCTCCAGGATCATGAAGACGCCGGAGAGGAAGTCGGTGACCAGGTTCCGCGCGCCGAAACCGATCGCCACGCCCGCCACACCGGCGCTGGCCAGCAGCGGGGCCAGGTTGATCTGGAGCACGGAGAGCACGGTCAGCGCCGCCGTGCCCATGATCAGGAACGAGGCGACGCTGCGCAGCACCGAGCCGATGGCCTCCGAGCGCTGCCGGCGCCGCTCGGCGTTGACGAGCAGGCTGCCCAGCGCGGTGCCGTCGACGGCCTGCGCGGTGCGGTTCATGCGCGCTATGAGCTTGGTGATGCCGCGGCGGATCAAGGAACGCATCGCCACCGCGATCACGATGATCAGAATGATGCGCAGCCCGTTCCCGAGCCAGACGGACCAGTTCTGCTCGACCCAGCCGGCGGCGTCGTTCGCCGTCCGCTGGGCCTCGTCCAGCGAGGCGGGGGTGTGGGGACGGGGCGTCGAGTCTGCGGCCAGGGCAGCGGACCAGAACACAGGCGGGAACCCTCCGGTGTGGGACATGCCGGGCACCCGGTGAGCGGCGCCGGCCGACTCACCACACTAACGGGGCACAGCGGGTCCCTAGCCGATGTGTTCGAGATGGGACAGGTCTTGCGCGTGCGGCGCCGGGATGTGCTCCAAAACACCTGGGGCCCGTTACCCGCTGATGGTGGCGCCGGTGCGGGTGGCCGGGCGACACTTGAGGAGATCGTCCCGGCGCGAGCCACGCGCCGCCGGCGTACAAGGAGGCACCCGTGCCGCACGTCCTGGTCCTCAACGCGTCGTACGAGCCGCTCGGCGTCGTACCGCTCCGCCGCGCGCTCATACTCGTCCTCAATGAGAAGGCCGTCAGCCTCGAGGACTCCGGCGCCTATCTGCACAGCGCGACCTGCACCATCCCCGCTCCCAGCGTCGTCCGGCTGAAGCGCTTCGTGCGGGTCCCCTTTCGGGGCCCCGTCCCGCTCACCCGCCGAGCGCTCTTCGCCCGCGACGGCGGGCGCTGCGCGTACTGCGGTGGCGTCGCAACCAGCGTCGACCACGTCGTCCCGCGCAGCCGCGGCGGCCAGCACTCCTGGGAGAACGTGGTGGCGGCCTGCCGCCGGTGCAACCACGTCAAGGCCGACCGGCACGTCTCGGAGCTGGGCTGGCGGCTGCGCCACCAGCCCGCGCCGCCCACGGGCCTGGCCTGGCGCATCATCGGCACGGGCCACCGGGACCCCCGGTGGTTGCCGTACCTCAAGGCGTACGGCGCCGAGGACGCGATGGCCCGGATCGACGGCGTTTCCGCCTGACGGTCCGGGCCCGGTGCTTTCCGGGGGCCCCGGCGACGGCGCGGGGCCCCCGGACCGCCCGTTCCCGGCTCACTTCACGGCGTACGCCTCCACCCCCCACAGGGAGTAGCCGAAGCGTGTGGCGCGCTTCTCGCCCTGGACGCGGACGAAGCGCGCGTCGGGAGCGTCCATGCGCAGGGTCTCCGTGCCGCCCCGCCCCGAGGTGACGGCGGTCGCGTCCCGCCAGGTGCGGCCGTCCGGCGAGGTCTGCACGCGGTAGCGGGCCGCGTGGGCGTCCTGCCAGTGCAGCACCACGCACCCCAGCCGCACGGGACGGCCCAGGTCGGCCTGCCACCAGGCGTCGTCGGCCGGCGGTGAGGACCAGCGGGTGCGGGGGTCGCCGTCCACCGCCGCCGAGGCGGGGAAGCGGCCCGACTCCTGGCCGGAGGCCGTGGCGCGGGCCCCGCGGGCGAGGTCGGGCCCGGCGGTCGGCGGGTACGTCCGCAGGGTGACCGTCCGCTCCTGCCCGGCCAGCCGCACCGGCACGCTGAACGTCCGCGCCCCGGCGCCCGCCGGCACGGACAGCTCGATCCGGGCCGTGGCCACTCCGCCACGGGCCACGGACACCTCGGAGGGCGCCTTGACGGTGACCCCCTGCGGGGCCTTGACCTCCAGTTTCTCCTTCACCGTGGCCGGCCGCCGGTTGATCATGCGGACCTCGACGACGGCGGGGGAGCCGCCGTCCTCGGCGTCCACGTCGCCGTGCGTGAGCTCGACGTCGGCCTCGGGCGTGTCCGCGAACCACGGGCTGAACTCGTGCACCGCCGGGGGAGGGGTGCCCTCGCCCCAGACCACGCGCAGTGCGTCGGCCTTCATGCCGTTGCCGGGCACCTGTGTCCAGCCGCTGTCCGAGAGCGGGCCGAGCGCCTGCCAGCCCCCCGCCGGGTCGTGCGCCTCCACCGTGCCGCGTGCGCCGGGCGCGGGCGCCGTGAGCAGCGTCACCACCGTCAGGGGGCGCGGCGCGGGCAGCCGCACGCCCAGCGGCTCGCCCGCCTGCGGGGTGACGGCGGTGGCCGGGTCGCCGTCGGTGGCGTTGCCCGCGGTGCGCACCGGCCGGTCGATGCCCGTCCAGCCGTTGGCCCGCGCCAGGGCCTGGTCGAGGAAGGGCGACAGCACGCCCTTGCCCACGGTGGCCCGGCCGGCCGTGATCTGCTCGCGCAGCTGCTGCACGCGCAGCTGGGCGCGCCAGGCCGCCGCGCCGTCGCCGCGCGCCTGGGCGGTGAGCATGTCCACCGCCAGCCCGCCCGCCTCGCCGTACCGGCCCAGCTGCTCCAGCCAGGGCCCGGCCTCGCCGCCCAGCAGCGGCGTCAGCCGCTGCGGCGCGTCGGCCATCGTGCGGAAGGCGGCCCGCAGCTTGCCCGCGGCCTCGTTCGCGCGGCCGGCGTCGGTGCCGGACAGCGCGTCCCAGAAGTCGTCCAGCAGCGGCCGGAGGTACGCCGCCTCCTCGCCGCCGAGCACCGAGGAGGCGTCGTTGCCGGCCAGCGCCCGCAGCGCCTCGCGGACGCCCGTGTCACCGTCCGCCAGGTCCTCCACGGCCGCCCGCCACGACTCCTCGGGCCGGTAGCCGCGCGGGTTCCACGCGTAGTCCGCCGCCGTGAACAGGGGGATGCGGGAGGCGGTGGGCTGCGCCGCGGCGTTGGCCAGCAGCGCCGCGGAGCCGATGGCCACGGCCGGTTCGCGCCCGGTGTACGGGCCGAGGAAGATACGGTCCTGCGCGAAGTCGTTGACGGGGTAGTTGTCCATGGTCACCAGCGGGTGGGCGAAGGCCGCCCGGGCGTCGGCCAGTTCGCCGCCCGTGATGGTCCGCGGCACCACGCCCACGCCCGTCCACGCCACCTCCACCCGCGGGTCCAGCGCGTCGGCCAGCGCGCGCCGGAAGGCCGTGCGCCCGTCCTGGAAGTACTCGGTGGGCAGCAGCGACAGCGGCGCCGCCTCCGGCCCCTTGCGGGCCAGGTGCTCGGCGAGCGCCCCCGCCACCTTGGCCTGGGCCTTCGCGGCGGCCTTCGGCCCGGAGCCGAACTTCTCCGCGTCCGCGTCGCAGTGCCACTCGCTGTAGCTGACGTCCTGGAACTGGAGCTGGAACGCCCGCACGCCCAGCGCCCACATGGCGTCGACCTTGCGCTGGAGGGCCTTGACGTCCGAGGCGGACGAGAAGCACATCGCCTGACCCGGCGCGACGGCCCAGCCCAGCGTGACGTGGTTGCGGCGGGCCCGCTCGGCCAGCTCGCGGAAGGCGGCCCGCTGCCCGGCGGGGTAGGGGTCGCGCCAGCGCGCCTGCCGGTACGGGTCGTCGCCCGGCGCGTACAGGTAGCGGTTCTGCTTGGTGCGGCCCAGGAAGTCCAGCTGGTCCAGGCGCTGCCGCAGCGACCAGGGCTGCCCGTAGAAGCCCTCGGTCAGCCCGCGCACGGACGTCGCCGGCCAGTCCCGGACCACCGCCCCGGCGAACGCCCGGCCGCCGTCGCGGTCCACCACCAGCTGGCGCAGCGTCTGCGCGGCGTGGAACAGCCCGTCGTCGCCGACGCCCGCCAGCGCCACCACCGGCCGGCCGTCGCGCTGCCCGGTGGCCAGCCGGTAGCCGCCGGCCGGCAGGTCGTCGCGGGCGGGTGCGCCCAGGGCGCGCAGGGCGTCCTCGGCCGCCTGCCCGCCCGCGTAGACGATGAGCCCACCGGGCGGCGGGGTGCCGCCGGGCTGGGCGTCGATCACCCGGCGGGCGCCCGCGCCGCGCAGGACGTCGCGGAGGGCCGCGAGGGCGTACGGGTCGGTGCCGGGGTCGGCCATCAGGGTGACCTCGTCGCCCACACGGGCGTACGCGCCCAGCGCGCGCGCCGTCTGCGGGCGCGGCCACACCGGCGGCAGGGCGTCGGCGCTGTCCCGGTCCGGGGAACCGGCGGGGCCCGCGGACGGTGTCGTGTCGCCCGGGCGGGGGTCGGCCAGCGCGTCCGTGGACCCGCCCAGCAGCCCGCCGAGCAGCGCGGCGGCCAGCACGGTGACTCCGGCGCGGCGGTGCCGGCCGGTGAAGGTGAAGGGGAAAGGCGAGCCGAACCGGCCGGTGCCCACGGCGCGCGCGGGCCGCCGCGCGCCCTCTGCCGGCTCCGGGGCGCCCGCCTCCCGTCCGCCGGGTCCGCCGGCGTGGCCGGGGCCGGAGCCCCCGCACCGCACGGAGTGCTCGCTTCCGTAGGAGTGGTCGCTGCCCGGGAACCGCACGGCCTTCTCCTCGTTCTCAATGTCACGTAAGTGTCACGCCCGCTGGGCGACGACCCCATCACCAGGTGCGGAGCGTGTCAACGCAGCTGACCGAACTGCCGGTAATGCCCGCCGTGGACGGCTGCGGAGCCGCACATCCTGCCGTGTGCGACGAGTCCCTGACGGAGCGTGAGGTGTCGCCGCCCCGTCCGCGTGGGTAGGGCTCCGGTGCCCCTCGCGGCGGTCTCCGGAGGTCCCGAATGGACAGAGCGCGCCTGGCCTCGCTGCACGGCGTCGACACCTCCTACGAGCCGGCGCCCGGCCACCGCGTGCCCGTGCCGGAGGACACCGTGGTGGCCGTCCTCGCCGCGCTCGGCGTCGACGCGTCCACGCCCCGCGCCGTACGGGCCGCCCTCGACGCCCACGAGCAGGCCGCCCGCGACCGGCTGCTGCCGCCCACCGTCGTCCTCCAGGAGGGCAGCGGCCGGGAGCTGACCGGCCTGCCCGCCGGCAGCACGGTCCTCGTCGA
This sequence comes from Streptomyces mashuensis, assembly GCF_014654785.1. Taxonomy (GTDB): domain Bacteria; phylum Actinomycetota; class Actinomycetes; order Streptomycetales; family Streptomycetaceae; genus Streptomyces; species Streptomyces mashuensis. The sequence goes on along the minus strand of NZ_BNBD01000002.1, from coordinate 654,844 downwards.
CACCGAGGACGGCCGCACCCTGCCCTGGGCGGAGGCGCCCGCCCTGCCGCCGGGCGGCCACACCCTGCGCGCCCGCACGCCCGACGGCCGGACCGCCGCCGCGGCGCTGCTCGTCGCCCCCGCCCGGCTGCCCCGGCCGCCCGCGCGCGGCCACGGCTTCCTCGTCCAGCTCTACTCCCTGCTGTCCGCCCGCTCCTGGGGCATGGGCGACCTGGGGGACCTCGCCGAGCTCGCCGCCTGGTCCGGCCGCGCCTTCGGCACCGACTTCCTCCAGGTCAACCCCCTGCACGCGGCCGTGCCCGGCCCGCCCACGGACCCCTCGCCCTACCGCCCGTCGTCCCGCCGCTTCCCCGACCCGGTGCACCTGCGCGTCGAGGCCGTACCGGAGTACGCCCTCCTGACCGGCGCCGCCCGCGAGGAGGCCGCGTCCCTCGTGGCCCGTGCCGCGGCCCTGCGGGAGGGCGTACTGCGCGAGGGGGCGCTCATCGACCGGGACGCGGTGTGGGAGCTCAAGCGCCGCGCCCTGGAGCTGGTGCACGCCGTGCCGCCGGGCCCCGGCCGCGGTGCCGCCTTCGACGCCTTCGTCGCCGCCGGCGGCCGGGCCCTGGAGGACCACTGCACGTGGAACGCCCTCGCCGAGGTGCACGGCCCCGACTGGCGCAGCTGGCCCGCCGCGCTGAGGGACCCGCGGTCGGCGGCCACCGCGCGCGCCCGCGACGAGCTGGCGGACCGCGTCGGCTTCCACCGCCGGCTGGCCTGGCTCACCGACGAGCAGCTGGCCGCCGCCCAGCGCGCGGCCCGCGAGGCCGGGATGCGCGTGGGCCTCGTGCACGACCTGGCCGTCGGCGTGCACCCCTCCGGCGCCGACGCCTGGGCCGGGCAGGACGCGTTCGCCGCCGGCATGTCCGTCGGCGCGCCCCCCGACGCGTTCAGCCCGCACGGCCAGGACTGGGGCCTGCCGCCCTGGCGCCCCGACGCCCTGGCCGCCACCGGCTACGGCCCGTACCGCGAGCTGCTGCGCGGCGCGCTGCGGCACGCGGGCGCGCTGCGCGTGGACCACGTGATGGGTCTTTTCCGGCTGTGGTGGGTGCCACAGGGCGGCGAGCCCCGCGACGGCACGTACGTCCGCTACGACGCCGGGGCGATGCTGGCCGCGCTCGCCCTGGAGGCCCACCGCGCGGGCGCGGCCGTCATCGGCGAGGACCTGGGCACGGTCGGGCCGGGCGTGCGCGAGGCCCTGGCCGGGCGCGGGGTGCTGGGGACGTCGGTGCTGTGGTTCGAGCGCGACTACGAGAAGGACGGCGCGCCGCTGGAGCCTGCGCGCTGGCGCACGGACTGCCTGGCCACCGCCACCACCCACGACCTGCCCAGCACGGCGGCCCGCCTGACCGGCGACCACGTCGGGCTGCGGCACCGGCTGGGCCTGCTCACCCGCCCCCTGGAGGAGGAGCAGCAGGAGGACGCGGCGGACCGGGCGCAGTGGCTGGCGCTCTTCGGGCGGCTGGGGCTGCTGCCGGAGGGCCCGGACGACGAGGAGGCCGCGGTGAAGGCGGTGCACCGCTTCCTGCTGCGCACCCCCGCCCGCCTGGTCGGCGTGTGGCTGCCCGACACGGTGGGGGACCGCCGCCCGCAGAACGTGCCGGGCACCTGGGACCAGTACCCGAACTGGCGGCTGCCCGTCGCCGACGCCGCCGGGCGTCCGGTGTCCCTGGAGGAGCTGGCCGCCTCGCCGCGGCTGCACGCCCTGATGGAGGAGCTGCGCGGCCCGCTCGGCCGCCGGTAGAGCAGCCGGCGGAGCAGCCCGTGGAGCCGCAGGTGGCGGCGGGTGCGGGGGCGGGGGGACGCCCATAGGGCACCCCGGCCGCGCGGGCCCGGGAGGTGTCCGCTACGTTGAGGACGTGAGCAATAAGGTCAACAAGAACGCCGTGCGCGCCGGTGCCATCTCGGCCGGCACGATGCTGATGCTGCTGATGTCGTCCCCCGCGTTCGCGCTCACCCGCGACGACGGCGACGACCCGGGCCCCGGTCTGAGCGTCATCAACACGCTCGGCCTCTACGTGGCCGCCCCGATCGTCCTCTTCCTCGTCATCGCCGGCCTGGTCATGGTGATGGCCCGGCGCTCCGACAACCCGGCGACCCACGCCGAGAACACCCACTTCGCGCGCAGCGCACGCTGACGCGCAGGCGCCCCCGCCGCCGGGGGCGCGTGCCGAACGCCGAGGGCGCCCCGGACCGTGCCGGTCCGGGGCGCCCTCTTCGTATGCCGGGGCCCGTCAGGAGGTGGCGGCCGCGTCCGCCGCCTGCGCCTTGAGCGCGCGCTCCACGCCGGCGCGCGACTCCGTCACGAGCCGGCGCAGCGCCGCGTTCGGGCCGGCCGAGGCCAGCCAGGCGTCGGTGGCGTCCAGGGTGGCCTGCGAGACCTGGAGCGCCGGGTAGAGGCCGATGGCGATCTGCTGGGCGATCTCGTGGCTGCGCTTGCCCCACACGTCCTCGACGACCGCGAAGTACTTCTCGGCGTAGGGGGCGATCAGTTCGCGCTGGTCGGCCTGCTGGAAGCCGCCGATCACCGACTCCTGCACCGCGTTGGGCAGGTCGCCGGAGTCGATCACCGAGGCCCAGGCGCGGGCCTTGGCCTCGGCGGTGGGCAGGGCGGCGCGGGCGTACGCGGCGTGCTGCTCGCCGGCCGAGGTGCGGTCGCGCTCCAGCTCGGCGGCGATGGCCTGCTCGTCGGCCCGGCCGGTCGCGGCGAGCCGGATCAGCAGGTCCCAGCGCAGCTCGGTGTCGACGACCAGGCCCTCGACCGTGCTGCTGCCGTCGAGGAGGCCCGCGAGGAGGTCCAGCTGCTCGTCGGTGCGGGCGGCGGCGGCGAAGGCGCGGGCCCAGGCCAGCTGGTGGTCGCTGCCGGGCTCGGCCTTCCGCAGGTGGTCCAGGGCCGCCTCGGTCCAGCGGGCCAGGCCGGTCTCGCGCCAGGTGGGGGCGGCGTACAGCTCCAGCGCGGTCTTCACCTGCCGCTGGAGCGACTGCACGACGCCGATGTCCGACTCCTTGCCGATGCCCGAGAGCACCAGCTCCAGGTAGTCGCGGGTGGCCATCTCGCCGTCGCGGGTCATGTCCCAGGCGGAGGCCCAGCACAGGGCGCGCGGCAGGGACTCGGCGAAGTCGCCGAGGTGCTCGGTGACGGTGGCCAGCGACTCGGCGTCGAGGCGGACCTTGGCGTACGACAGGTCGTCGTCGTTGAGCAGCACGACGGCCGGGCGGGCGCGGCCGGTGAGCTGCGGCACCTCGGTCAGCTCGCCGTCGACGTCCAGCTCGATGCGGTCCGTGCGGACGAGCCTGCCGTCCTCCAGCTCGTACAGGCCGATGGCGATGCGGTGCGGGCGGAGCACCGGCTCGCCCTTGGCGCCGGCGGGCAGCGCGGGGGCCTCCTGCCGGACGGCGAAGGAGGTGATGACGCCCTCGGAGTCGGTGGTGATCCGCGGCCGCAGGACGTTGATGCCCGCCGTCTCCAGCCACTTGCGCGACCAGGTCTTCAGGTCGCGGCCGGAGGTCTCCTCCAGCGCCGACAGCAGGTCGGACAGGCGGGTGTTGCCGTAGGCGTGGCGCTTGAAGTACGCCTGCACGCCGCGGAAGAACTCGTCCATGCCGACGTAGGCGACGAGCTGCTTGAGGACGGAGGCGCCCTTGGCGTACGTGATGCCGTCGAAGTTGACGAGCACGTCGTCCAGGTCGCGGATCTCCGCCATGATCGGGTGGGTGGAGGGCAGCTGGTCCTGCCGGTAGGCCCAGGTCTTCATGGAGTTCGCGAACGTGGTCCACGCGTGCGGCCAGCGGCTGCCGGGGGCGTACGCCTGGCAGGCGATGGAGGTGTAGGTGGCGAACGACTCGTTCAGCCACAGGTCGTTCCACCACTCCATGGTGACCAGGTCGCCGAACCACATGTGGGCCAGCTCGTGCAGGATCGTCTCGGCGCGCACCTCGTAGGCGGCGTCGGTCACCTTGGAGCGGAACACGTACTGGTCGCGGATGGTGACCGCGCCCGCGTTCTCCATGGCGCCGGCGTTGAACTCCGGCACGAAGAGCTGGTCGTACTTGGCGAACGGGTAGGCCAGGTCGAACTTCTCCTGGAACCAGTCGAAGCCCTGCCGCGTGACCTCGAAGATCGCGTCCGCGTCGAGGAACTCGGCCAGCGAGGGACGGCAGTAGATGCCCAGCGGCACGACCTGCCCGTCCTTCTCGTAGCTGCTGTGCACGGCGTGGTACGGGCCGGCGATCAGCGCGGTGATGTAGGTGGAGATGCGCGGCGTCGGCTCGAAGCGCCAGACGTTGTCGGCGGGGCGCTCGGGGGTGGGCGAGTTGGAGATCACGGTCCAGCCCTCGGGGGCCTTCACGGTGAACCGGAAGGTGGCCTTCAGGTCCGGCTGCTCGAAGGAGGCGAAGACGCGGCGGGCGTCCGGCACCTCGAACTGCGTGTAGAGGTACGCCTGGCCGTCGACCGGGTCGACGAAGCGGTGCAGGCCCTCACCCGTGTTGGTGTACGCGCAGTCGGCGACGACCCGCAGCTCGTTCGCCCCGGCGGCCAGGCCCGGCAGCGCGATGCGGCTGTCCCGGAAGACCTCGGCCGGGTCCAGCGGCTTCCCGTTGAGGACGACCTCGTGCACCGCGGGGGCCACCAGGTCGATGAACGACTCCGCGCCCGCCTCGGTGGCCTCGAAGCGCACGGTGGTCTCCGACCGGTAGGTGCCCCCCTCCTGGGCGCCCGAGAGATCGAGGGCGATCTCGTAGGAGTCCACGCGGAGCAGCTTCGCGCGCTGCTGCGCCTCTTCGCGGGTCAGGTTCGTTCCGGGCACCAGGACATCTCCTCATGTGTGCGTTGCGGCGTTCCGGCCATCCTTCCACGCGGGGACCTACGCCGCCCGGACGGCGGCTCGGACTTTGGTCGGATCCCCGGGGGCGCAACGGCCCATGGACAGCAAGTGCTGATAGCGTCTACCTGCAAGTGGATTGCAATAAGCAGCGGAGGGCTCGGCATGGCCATCTACACACTTCCTGAACTCCCGTACGACTACTCGGCGCTGGCCCCGGTCATCAGCCCCGAAATCATCGAGCTGCACCACGACAAGCACCACGCCGCCTACGTCAAGGGCGCCAACGACACGCTCGAGCAGCTCGCCGAGGCCCGCGACAAGGACCAGTGGGGCGCCGTCAACGGCCTGGAGAAGAACCTCGCCTTCCACCTCTCCGGCCACATCCTGCACAGCATCTACTGGACGAACATGAGCGGCGAGGGCGGCGGCGAGCCGCTGGACAAGGACGGCGTGGGCGAGCTCGCCGACGCCATCGCCGAGTCCTTCGGCTCGTTCGCCAAGTTCAAGGCCCAGCTCACCAAGGCCGCGGCCACCACCCAGGGCTCCGGCTGGGGTGTCCTCGCCTACGAGCCGCTCAGCGGCCGCCTGATCGTCGAGCAGGTCTACGACCACCAGGGCAACGTCGGCCAGGGCTCGGTGCCCATCCTGGTCTTCGACGCCTGGGAGCACGCCTTCTACCTGCAGTACAAGAATCAGAAGGTCGACTTCATCGACGCCATGTGGGCGGTCGTCAACTGGCAGGACGTCGCCAAGCGCTACGCCGCCGCCAAGGACAAGGGCAACACCCTCCTGCTGGCCCCCTGAGCCGCAGCCGCCTCCCGCCGACGGCGGGACGGTGCGGGCGGGGCAACCGCAGACCGCCTGCTCGTGATCGTCTTCTCACCCTTCACGTGGCAGGCCCCCGAGAGGCCCTCGTGCGCCACTCCTGGCGCGGGGGGCCTCTCAGGCGTGCCCGAACGCCTCACCGGTGACGGCGAACTCCCGCGCCAGCCCCGTCTCGTGCAGCCGGGCGAACGGGGTGAACGGCACCCCCAGCTCCGAGCCGCCGCGGTCGAAGTTCCACGCCTTGTGCACCGCGAACCGGTAGTCCACGGCCGTACGCCCCCCGGCGTCCACCCGCACCGTCCCGGTCAGCCGGAACTCCGCGCCGCGCAGCGCCAGCCACCAGTCGGTGCTGACCGTGCGGTCGAGCAGCACGTCCCGCCAGCCGCTGTCGGCGGGGTACGCCGCCGGAACCGGCGGGCCGGCGCGCCAGCGGCGCAGCGCCTCGGCGCGCCACCGCTCCAGCTGGGCCTCGGCCGCCGCCCGTACGGCGGGCAGCGCCAGCAGCTCCCCGGCGTCCACCCGGACGGGCGCACCGCTGCCGGCCAGGTAGTGCCGCAGCATGCGGGGCGCCTGGCGCAGGCCCAGCAGGGACCACAGGGGCGGCAGAGCCCGGCAGACGGCGAACGTCAGCAGGTCGTAGGGGCGGACGGGCAGTTCCGCGTAGGAGGCGTTGACGCACGGCGGCTCCGCCTGCGCCCAGCCGCCGTCGCGGCCGATCGGCCGGGTGAGGTCCGTCTGGCCCATACCGGGACACTAAGGGACCTTCCTCGCGCCCGCCCAGCGCAACGGGGCCGAACGCGTCAGCGTCCGGCCCCGCCGCCCGTCCCGCACCCGCCGCCGTGGCTCAGTCGAAGACCGGGCCCTGCGTCCGGGTGCGCTTGATCTCGTAGAAGCCCGGCGTGGCGGCCACCAGCAGGGTGCCGTCCCACAGCCGCGCCGCGGCCTCGCCCTTGGGCGCCGGGGTCACGACGGGGCCGAAGAAGGCCACCTCCGAGCCGTCCGGGCCGGGCACGGCGATCACCGGGGTGCCGACGTCCTCGCCGACCTTCCCGATGCCCTCGGCGTGGGACTTGCGGAGCGCGGCGTCGTACGCGTCGGTGTCCGCGGCGTCGGCGAGGCGGGCGGGCAGGCCGGCCTCCTCCAGCGCGGCGACGAGCGTCTCCCGCTCCCGGGGCAGACCCTGGTTGTGGTACCGGGTGCCCAGCGCGGTGTAGAGGCGGCCCAGCGCCTCCTGGCCGAACTCCTCCTCGGCCGCGATGCACACCCGCACCGGGCCCCACGCCGTCTTCAGGAACTCCCGGTACTCCTCGGGAAGCTCGGGCCTGTTCTCGTTGAGCACGGCCAGGCTCATCACGTGCCACTGCACGTCGACCGGGCGCACCGTGCTCACCTCCTGCATCCAGCGGGAGGTCATCCACGCCCAGGGGCAGGCGGGGTCGAACCAGAAGTGGGCGGTCACTCTCTCGGCGGCCTCGGCCGCGGGCGGGGTGCTCACGGAAAAACTCCTCACTCGAACGTGGACAGTCAGCGATTCAACATCCACAGCCCCTGTCGTCATTCCTGCCGTTCGAAATACGGTGAGGCAGGAAAAGACCAGCAGATCCCCGCAGACCCCACGAAGATTCCCGCAGACCCCGCAGACCCCCGAGGACGAGGAGCCGCCGCCGTGCCCGCTGAGAACCTGACCCGCGAGGAGGCCCGTGAGCGGGCCCGCCTGCTGACCGTGGACGGCTACGAGGTGGCGCTCGACCTCCGGTCCGCGGTCGGTCCGGGCGACGGGACGCGCACCTTCCGCTCGCTCACCACGATCCGCTTCCGGTGCGCGGAGCCCGGCGCGGCCACCTTCGCCGACCTGGTCGCGTCGTCGGTCACCGCCGTCACGCTCAACGGCCGCGCCCTCGACCCGGCGGCCGTCTTCGACGGCGCCCGCATCGCCCTGGCGGATCTCGCCGCGGAGAACGAGCTGGTGGTGGACGCCCAGTGCGCCTACAGCCGGACCGGCGAGGGCCTGCACCGCTTCGCCGACCCCGAGGACGGCGAGATCTACCTCTACACCCAGTACGAGCCCGCGGACGCCCGCCGCGTCTTCGCCAACTTCGAGCAGCCCGACCTCAAGGCACCCTTCACCTTCGCCGTGACCGCCCCGGCCGGCTGGACGGTGCTCAGCAACGGCGAGCAGGACGGCGAGCCCGAGCCCGTCGACGCCACGGCCGCCACCTGGCGCTTCGTGCCCACCCGGCCCATCTCCACGTACATCACGGCCGTCGTCGCCGGCCCGTACCACGTGGTCCGCGACCACTACACCCGTGCGCTGCCCGACGGCGGCACGCTGGAGATCCCGCTCGGCGCCCTGTGCCGCAAGGGCCTCGCCCCGTACTTCGACGCGGACGACATCTTCGAGGTCACCAAGCAGGGCCTGGACTTCTTCCACGACCACTTCGACTACCCGTACCCCTTCGGCAAGTACGACCAGGCGTTCGTGCCGGAGTACAACATCGGGGCCATGGAGAACCCGGGCTGCGTGACCTTCCGCGAGGAGTTCGTCTTCCGCGGCAAGGTGACGCGCTCGTCCTACGAGCGCCGGGCCAACGTCATCCTGCACGAGATGGCGCACATGTGGTTCGGCGACCTGGTCACCATGGAGTGGTGGGACGACCTGTGGCTGAAGGAGTCGTTCGCCGACTTCATGGGCTCCTTCTCACAGGTCGAGGCGACCCGCTTCACCGACGCCTGGACCACCTTCGCCAACCAGCGGAAGGCCTGGGCCTACCGCGCCGACCAGCTGCCCTCCACCCACCCGGTCACCGCCGACATCCACGACCTGGAGGACGCCAAGCTCAACTTCGACGGCATCACCTACGCCAAGGGCGCCTCGGTCCTCAAGCAGCTCGTCGCCTACGCCGGCCGGGACGCGTTCCTCGAAGGCGCCCGGCGCTACTTCAAGCGCCACGCCTACGGCAACACCCGCCTCACCGACCTGCTGTCCGTGCTGGAGGAGACCTCCGGCCGCGACATGACCGCCTGGTCCCGGGCCTGGCTCCAGACGGCCGGCGTCAACGTGCTCACCCCGGTGGTCACCTGTGACGCGTCCGGCCGCGTCACCGAGCTCGCCGTCGTCCAGGAGGCCCCCGAGGAGCACAACCGGCTCCGCCCGCACCGCGTCGCCGTGGGCCTGTACCGGCGGCGCACCCCCGGCGCGCCGCTGGAGCGCTACGCCCGCGCCGAGGCCGACGTCACCGGGGTCCGCACGGTGGTGCGGGAGCTCGCCGGGGCGGAGCGGCCCGAGCTGGTCCTGGTCAACGACGAGGACCTCACCTACTGCAAGGTCCGCTTCGACGAGACCTCCCTGGACACCCTGCGGCAGCACCTGGGCGACATCACCGACCCCCTCGCCCGCGCCCTGTGCTGGTCGGCCCTGTGGAACCTCACCCGCGACGGCCTGCTGCCCGCCCGCGACTACCTGGAGCTGGTGCAGCGCTTCGCCGGCGCCGAGACCGACATCGGCGTCGTCCAGATGGTGCAGTCCTGCGCGAGCGGCGCCCTCGTCCACTACACGGCGCCCGGCCACCGCGAGGACGCCGAGCGGGACCTGGCCCGGGCCGCGCTGCGCGAGCTGCGGCAGGCCGAGCCGGGCAGCGACCACCAGCTCGCCTGGACCCGCTTCTTCGCCGGCCTGGCCGCCACGCAGCCCGACCTCCAGCTGCTGCACTCCCTGCTGGACGGCTCCGCCAAGATCGACGGACTGGACGTCGACCAGGAGCTGCGCTGGACCCTGCTGGGCGCGCTCGCCGCCCGCGGTGCGGCCGGTGAGCCCGAGCTCGCCGCCGAGCTGGCCCGGGACAACACCGCCTCCGGCCGGCGGCACCACGTGCGCTGCCTGGCGGCCCGGCCCGCCGCGCAGGTCAAGGAGGAGGCGTGGGCGTCGGTCGTGGAGTCCGACGCGCTGTCCAACGCCCTGGTGGAGGCCACCATCGCCGGCTTCGACCAGCCCTCGCAGCGCGAGCTGCTCGCGCCCTTCGCGCCGCGCTACTTCGCGGCGCTGGAGCGGATCTGGCAGGAGCGGTCCATCGAGATCGCCATGGCCGTCGTGCGCGGCATGTTCCCCATGCTCCAGGGCGACCGGCGCACGCTGGAGGCCACCGACGCCTGGCTGGCCGGCCATGCCGACGCGGCGCCCGCCCTCCGACGGCTGGTGCTGGAGGCGCGGGACGACCTGGCGCGTGCGCTGCGGGCCCAGGCGCGCGACGCCGGCGCGAGCCGGTAGCCCGCATCCGTACGCCCCTGCCTCCGGCCGGACCCCTCCGGGGAGCTTCGGCCGGAGGAGAGCGCAGGGTAACGGGCCGCGAGGAAGGCGGTACAGGACCGTGACGACCCAACGGGGTTGTCATCGAGCGTCGTCAGATCGCCGTCAAGGGGGTAACCCCGGTTAGGGGGCGGGGCCGGAGCGGGAATGGCCGGGTCATGAACCCCAACACCCCCCTCTCACCACGCCCCCTGTACCACCTCTCCGACGTGCGGCACCGGGTCATGACCATGCGTCAGCTGCGTGAGCACGGCGTCGCGGGGACCACCGTCGGCGAGCGCTGCCGCCCCGGCGGCCCCTGGCAGCGCCTGCTGCCCGGCGTCTACCTGCTGCACACCGGCCCGGCCACCAGCGAGGAACGGCTGCACGCGGCCCTGATGTACACCGTCCCCCGGGACCGGGTGCCCCGGCAGCCCGGCCCCGCCGACCCGCGCGGCACCGGGCCCGCCCCCTACGGGCAGGCCCTGGTCACCGGTGCCGCCGCGCTCGCGCTGTACCGCTTCACGTCCGTGCCCACCCTGCTGTCCCTCGACCACATCGACGTCCTGGTGCCCCGCACCCGCAGACTCCGCTCCACCGGCTTCGTCCGCCTGGTGCGCACCCACACCGTGCCCGCCGGCCGGCTGGTGACCGGCGTGCCGGTCGCCCCCGTCGCCCGTGCCGTCGCCGACACGGTCGAGCGGCTCACCGACCCCGTGGCCGTGCGGCGGGTGCTGGAGGAGGCCGTGCGCGGCGGCCACTGCGAGGCCGGCGCCCTCGTCAAGGAGCTGTCCCGCGCCGGGCTGCTGACCCGGCAGCCCGTGGTGGAGGCCGTCGAGGCCCTGGAGGCCGAGAGCCGCGCCGCCGCCGAGGACCGGCTCTACGCCATGGTTCGTGCGCACGCGCTGCCCGTACCGCTGTGGAACGTCGACCTGCGGCTGCCCGGCGGCCCGTACCTGGGCGGCGTCGACGCCTACTGGCCCGACCACGCCGTGGCCCTGGAGCTGGACACCCGGCCGCACCAGGACGACGACGCGATCTGGTCCGGGCCGTCGCGCAAGCGCGAGCACCTGGAGCGGCTGGGCATCACCGTCGTCCGCGTCACCCCGCGGAAGCTCCGCGACGAGGAGGCGCTGGAGCTCCAGGCCGCGGTCGTCCGCACCGCCCTCGTGGCGTCCGCCGACCGCGAACCCCCCGCCTACGTGGTGGTGCTGCCGCGCTGAGCGCCGGCGGGGCGGCCACCCGCCCCGCCACCGCCCGGCGCCACCGGCCGGTCGTTCAGCGCCGGTTGAGCAGCAGCTCGGTGTTCCGGTCCGTGGGCGTGCCGGAGAGCGTGGTGTCGTTGCCCGGCGCGTTGAAGGCCAGCTCGCGGTAGAGGGAGGCCAGCCCGGTCTGGGAGAGGTCGTGGAAGTCGGTCCGGTACGGCGCCGCCGACTCGATGAGCGTGGTGAACAGGGAGATCGTCCCGTCGTGGTTGTCGGTGATCTCGATGATGCGCGCCAGCTGCGGGTAGTCGATGTGCGAGGCGGTGGCGATCTCCCAGAAGGAGCCGCGCGGCCGGATCCGGTTGCGGTGGCTGTGCCCGTTGATCCAGGCCAGCACGTTGTTGTGGCGCTGGAGCAGCGCGAGGATCTCGTCGCCGCCGTGCCGCGCCTCTTGCGGTCGCGCCGGGTCGGGGGTGGTGTTGTTCATGCTCCAGCTGGGGTGGTGGCTGAAGACGAGGGCGTACTCGTCCTTGTGCTGCGCCAGCGTCCGGTCCAGCCAGTTCAGCTGGGCGGTGCCCAGGGAGCCCTGGTAGTGGCCGCCCGGGTCGGTGGAGTCGATGCTGATGCCGATGACCTTCTCCGCGACCCGGAAGGTGTAGTAGAGGTTGCCCGAGTCGAGGTTCTCGCGCGTGTAGCCGTGCCCGACGGGGCCGCGGCCGGTGAACCGCGGTTCCAGGTGCAGCGCGGCGTACTGACGCGGCGTCAGCGGCACCCGGCGCGGGTCCGGGGTGACCGTGCGCATCTCCCTGCGGTGCTTGTTCAGCATGTCCCTTATCCGGGCGCCCTTGGGGTCGGCGCCCGCCGTCTCGCCCTCCATCAGCCACTTGGCCTCGGCGGGCGGGATGTACTGGAGCTTGCGGCCGCCCACGCACACCTCGGCGATGAACGAGCCGGCCGCCGGGTAGCAGCCGCCGGAGAGCAGGTCGTGGTTGCCGAAGGTGGAGTACCAGGGGATGTTCAGGCCCGGGCTGGTCACCGTGCGGCAGGCGGCGGCCAGGTAGCCGTCGATGCGCGGGTAGCCCAGCTGTTTGTCCTGGTCGCGCAGGGCGCTGTCGGGGTGCCAGTAGAGCTTGAGGTTGCTGTTCTGGACACCCTCGTAGTGCTTGGGGTCGCCGGTCTGCGGGTTCATCCGGCCGCCGCTGAGGGCGGTGAGGAACCACTCGGCCTCGATCTTCGCGTTCTCGTCGCCGTTGTCGCCGGTGGTGACGACGAAACGGAACGGCGCGCCGGTCACCGGGCCGCGGCGCACCTTGTTGACCCGCTCGACCAGGGAGACCACGCCGGGCAGCGTCAGGGCCTCGTGCGGCCGCCAGGCGCCGGCCTCGCCGGAGCGGAAGAACTCGTAGCGCAGCGGGTGCTGGACGTCCGTCAGGTGCAGGTCGGTGAACTGGACGAAGGAGGCGAGCACGGTGCGGCGGTCCTCGCGGCCGGAGCGCCCCTCGGCCAGCTCGGACCGGACGACGCGGGGCCAGCCGGGCCCCGCGCCGAGCCGCCGGTAGCCGCCGGTGCCGCGGGGTGCGGCCACCGAGGCGAGGGTGGTGCCGGCGCCGGTGGGGGCCGCGGCCTCCGCGGCGCCCTCGGCCGTGGCGACGGCCTGCGGTGTGGGGTCGGCCGGGTTCGCGGCGGCCCGTCCGCCGCCCGGCCCGACCGCCAGGCCCAGCCCGGCGGCCGTGGTCACGGCGCCTGCGGCGGCCAGGAAGGAGCGGCGGTCGAGCTGCGGGTCTGCGGTTCTGCGGGATCTGCGGTGCATGGCGGTCTCCCCGAGTGCGGACGCGAAGGCAGGCGGTCGAGCGGGCGTGCGGGCTGTGGGCCCCGTCAGTGAGGATCGTTGGCAGCGACGGTGACCTGGGCGTGAACATGACCGCAACGGTCGCCGCCGATCACCTCACATCGATCTTGGCTACTGCGAACTGGCATACACCACTCGTCCCCTGGAGTGCTGACGCTCACTCAGTGTTCACCCGCGAGGGAACACTGCTGCCGACCATGGGCCGGCGCGTTGATCCGTTTGTCGTACATACATCTGAGCTGCGGGAATGCCCTGACCGGTTGATGACCGGTCGTCCCGCTTCCTCCCGCGCGCCGTATGGCGGGTTTACGCCACCCTTATCCTTCCGCCCCTCGCAACTCTCCCCGAACCGGGGTCACTTCCCGCAAAGTTCCTTGCACGCACGTTCACATCCCAGCAAGGAAGCACATGACCTCCATACCCGAGGCCGGCATACCCTCGGCCGGCTCCGGCGCGCCGCCGGCCCGTCCCGGCCGGGTGGCCCGTACGGTCCTCGCCGCCTCCCTCGTCACCGCGCTCACGGCCGCGGGCGCCGCGCCCGCCCTCGCCGACGGCCCCCGCCCCGCGCCCTCGCCCGGCACACCGGCCAACGGGCCGAAGGACAAGCTCGGTTCCCAGGACGCGGACCTGCTCGCCAAGGCCAAGGCCGAGGGCGACCGGACCGTCACGATGATGATCGCCACCGAGCCGGGCCGCACCGGCCAGGTCGCCGGCCGGCTCGGCGCCGTCGGCGGCGCCTCCGTGGGCCAGGCGTACGACCGGCTCGGCTACGTCCGCGTGACGGTGCCGACGGGCCGGGCCGACGCCGCCATCGACGCGGCGAAGAAGCTCGACGCGGTGCACGCCATCGACCTCAAGCAGGAGATCCCCCTCCCCGACCCCACGCCGCGCGCGGACCTCGGGCAGGGCCACCCCTCCCTCGCCCGCGGCCCCAAAGCCGGCGCCTGGCCGGCGCCGGACGCCCGGACGCCCGCGAAGAACCCGTACCAGCCGGCCTTCGAGACCGGCGCCGTCGGCTTCGTCGAGGACCACCCCAAGGCCGACGGCCGCGGCGTGACCATCGGCATCCTCGACTCCGGCGTCGACCTCGCCCACCCCGCGCTCCAGCGCACCACCACCGGCGAGCGGAAGATCACCGACTGGGTGACGGCCACCGACCCCGTCACCGACGGGGACGACACCTGGCTGCCGATGACCACCGACGTCACCGGCCCGGCCTTCACCTTCAACGGCCGCACCTACACCGCGCCCGGCGCCGGCGGCTCCTACCAGGTGGCCCTCTTCCGCGAGAGCGCCACCACCGGCGGCGACATGAAGGGCGACCTCAACCGGGACGGCGACACCACCGACTCCTGGGCCGTCCTCTACGACAAGGCCCGCGGCACCGTGCGCGTCGACCTCGACGACGACGGGAACTTCGGCAACGACGAGGAGATGAAGCCGTACAAGGACGGCTTCCAGGTCGGGTACTTCGGCAAGGACGACCCCAGCACGCCCATCGCCGAGCGCATCCCCTTCGTCGTGCAGATCCGCAAGGACGTGCCGATGGACGCCAAGGGCGCCGACTGGGCGGGCAAGAAGGCCGACTTCGTCAACATCGGCCTCATCGAGTCCGAGCACGGCACCCACGTCGCCGGCATCACCGCCGCCAACGGCCTCTTCGGCGGCCGGATGAACGGCGCCGCCCCCGGCGCCAAGCTCGTCTCCTCGCGCGCCTGCACCTGGTCCGGCGGCTGCACCAACGTGGCGCTCACCGAGGGCATGATCGACCTGGTGGTCAACCGCGGCGTCGACATCGTCAACATGTCGATCGGCGGCCTCCCGGCCCTCAACGACGGCAACAACGCCCGCGCCGAGCTCTACACCCGCCTGATCGACACCTACGGCGTCCAGCTCGTCATCTCCGCCGGCAACAGCGGCCCGGGCACCAACACGATCGGCGACCCGGCCCTGGCCGACAAGGTCATCAGCGTGGCCGCCTCCGTCTCCAAGGACACCTGGGCCGCCAACTACGGCTCCGAGGTGAAGACGCCGTACGCGATGATGCCCTTCTCCTCCCGCGGCCCGCGCGAGGACGGCGGCCTCACCCCGACGCTCACCGCCCCCGGCGCCTCGGTGAACACCATCCCCACCTGGGAGCCGGGCGCCCCGGTCGCCGAGGCCGGCTACCAGCTCCCGCCGGGCTACGGCATGCTCCAGGGCACCTCGATGGCCTCGCCGCAGGCCGCCGGCGCCTCCGCGCTGCTGATCTCGGCCGCCAAGCAGAAGCACATGAAGCTCACCCCGGCCGACCTGCGCACCGCGCTGACCAGCACCGCCCGCACCATCAAGGGCGCACAGGCGCACGAGCAGGGCGCGGGCCTCATCGACATCGACGAGGCGTGGGAGGCCCTGCGCGAGGGCGCCACCGCCCACGACTACACGGTCAAGGCGCCCGTCTCCACCGCGCTGTCCGGCCGCCTCAAGACCCCCGGCTTCGGCACCGGCCTGTACGACCGCGAGGGCGGCCTCAAGACCGGCGAGACCCAGACGTACGACGTCACGATCACCCGCACCTCCGGCCCCGACAGGCCCGTGTGGCACGAGCTGGGCTGGCGCACCAACGACGGCACGTTCGCGCTCGTCGGCGACGACGAGGTGAAGCTGCCGCTGAACAAGCCGGTCACCGTGAAGGTCAAGGCCAAGGCGAAGAGCGCCGGGGTGCACAGCGCGATCCTCACGGTCGACGACGAGCACACCGAGGGCATCGACAAGCAGATCATGACCACGGTCGTGGCCGCCGAGCCGCTCGCCGCGCCCTCCTACCGGCTGGAGAAGACCGCCAAGGCCACCCGTAACGCCACGACCTCGTACTTCGTGACCGTGCCCAAGGGCGCGACCTCGCTGGACGTGGCCATGAGCGGCCTGGCGGCGGGCAGCCAGACGCGGTTCGTCGCGATCAACCCGTACGGCGTCCCGGTCGACCCGACGTCCACGCCGAACTGCTACCCGAACTACCCCAACCCGGCCAACACCTGCCGCCCGGACCAGCGCTCGTACGCCAAGCCGCTGCCCGGCGTCTGGGAGATCGAGGTCGAGTCCCGCCGCACGTCACCGCTGCTGGACAACCCCTACACCCTGACGGTCACGGCCCAGGGCGTCACCGGCTGACACCTCCGCCGCAGCGCCCCGCCACAGCTCCGACCGAGGACCGGACGCACCGCGTCCGGTCCTCGGACAATGGATTGGACTTTTGGGGCGGGTGGCACCGCATGATGGGAACCGGACGGCCGGGTGGGTCGTCCCTGGCAGCAGTGACGTCACAGGAGTAGGGAGCCCCCCGTGCGGATCGGAATCGTCGGAGCCACCGGCCAGGTCGGCGGAGTCATGCGGAACATCCTCGCCGAGCGCGCCTTCCCGGTGAGCGAGCTCCGGCTGTTCGCCTCCGCTCGCTCCGCCGGCTCCACGCTGCCGTGGCAGGACACGGAGATCACCGTCGAGGACGCGGCCACCGCCGACTACTCCGGTCTGGACATCGTCCTCTTCTCGGCCGGCGGCGCCACCTCCCGGGCCCTCGCCGAGAAGGTCGCCGCGCAGGGCGCCGTGGTGATCGACAACTCCTCGGCCTGGCGCCGCGACCCCGAGGTGCCGCTGGTGGTCTCCGAGGTCAACCCGCACGCGATCAAGCAGCGGCCCAAGGGCATCATCGCCAACCCGAACTGCACCACCATGGCCGCCATGCCGGTGCTCATGCCGCTGCACCGGGAGGCCGGGCTCACCGCCCTGGTCGCCACCACCTACCAGGCCGTCTCCGGCTCCGGCCTGGCCGGCGTCGCCGAGCTGGACGGCCAGGTCCGCAAGGTGGCCGACCGCGCCGCGGGCCTCACCCACGACGGCGAGGCCGTGGAGTTCCCCGAGCCGGCCGTCTACAAGCGCCCCATCGCCTTCAACGTGCTGCCGCTGGCCGGCGCCGTCGTCGACGACGGCAGCTTCGAGACGGACGAGGAGCAGAAGCTCCGCCACGAGTCCCGCAAGATCCTCGGCATCCCCGGCCTCAAGGTCTCCGGCACCTGCGTCCGCGTCCCGGTCTTCTCCGGCCACTCCCTCCAGGTCAACGCCCGCTTCGAGCGCCCCCTCGGCGTCGAGCGCGCCTACGAGCTGCTGAAGGACGCCCCGGGCGTGGAGCTCTCGGAGATCCCCACCCCGCTGCAGGCCGCCGGCAAGGACGCCTCCTACGTGGGCCGCATCCGCGTGGACGAGACCGTGGAGAACGGCCTCGCGCTCTTCGTCTCCAACGACAACCTCCGCAAGGGCGCCGCCCTCAACGCCGTCCAGATCGCCGAGCTGGTCGCCGCGGAGCTGCGCGGCTGACGCGCCCCTTCGGGCAGGAACGGAAGGGCCCGGCGGTCACCGCCGGGCCCTTCGCCGTACCACCGTCGCTCAGCGGCGCGCGGCCGCCCGCTGGCGGACGTAGCCGATGACGGCCAGCCCGATCGTCAGGCCGGCGGTCGACCACAGCTGGATGCGGGTGTCCTCCTCGCGGAGCATCAGCGACAGGACGCCCACGATGCCCGCCAGGCCCGCCCACGTCAGGCCCGGGTACAGCCACATCCGCACCACGAGCTTCTCCGGCGTCTCGCGCTCCAGGCGGCGGCGCATCAGCAGCTGGGTGACGGCGATGAAGCCCCACACGACGAGGACCGCGGCGCCCGTCATGTACAGCAGCCACTTGAAGACCGAGTTCGGCCACCAGTAGCTGAGCAGCACCGCGAAGAAGCCGAAGGCCGAGGAGGCCACCACGGTCAGGCGGGGCACGCCGCCGTGCGTCTTCGCCAGGAAGCGGGGGCCCTCGCCGCGTTGCACGAGCGAGTACGCCATGCGGGAGGCGCCGTAGATGTTGGCGTTCATCGCCGACAGCAGGGCGACCAGGACGATCACGTTCATGATCTGGCCGGCGGCGGGGATGTCGAGGTGGTTCAGCACCGCCACGTAGGGGCCGTGGTCGAGGATCGACGTGTCGTTCCACGGGATGACGGTGACGACGACGAGCATCGAGCCGACGTAGAAGAGGGCGATGCGCCACATCGCGGTGCGGACGGCCTTGGCCACGCCCGTGACCGGGTGCTCGGACTCGGCGGCGGCGATGGTGACGGTCTCCAGGCCGCCGAAGGCGAAGACGGACGCCAGCAGTCCGACGACGAGGCCGTCGGTGCCGTGGGGCAGGAAGCCGCCGTGGCCGGTGAGGTTGTCGGCGCCGGGGGAGGCGGTGCCCGGCAGCAGGCCGAGGACGGCCGCGACGCCCAGCAGCAGGAAGACGACGATGGCGCCCACCTTCAGGGTGGCGAACCAGAACTCGAACTCGCCGAAGTTGCCCACCGCCGCCAGGTTCGTGCCGCAGAAGAGCGCCATGAACAGCAGCACCCACATCCACGACGGGGTGGAGGGGAACCAGGACACCATGATGTTGGCCGCGCCGATCGCCTCCACGGCGATGCCGACGCAGAGCTCGACCCAGAACATCCAGCCGACCGTGAAGCCGGCCCACGGGCCTATCGCCCGCTCGGCGTGCACGGAGAACGTGCCCGAGGCCGGGTTGGCCGCGGCCATCTCGCCCAGCATGCGCATCACGAGCATGACCAGCAGGCCGGAGAGGGCATAGGCGAGCACGATGCCCGGGCCGGCGGCGGCGATGCCGGCGCCGGAGCCCACGAAGAGGCCGGCGCCGATGACGCCGCCGAGGGCGATCATCGACAGATGGCGCTGTTTCAGGCCGTGCGAGAGGTCGCCCGGGCCGTGCGGCGTGGAGTCGCCCCCGGCCTCGCGCTGCGATGCCGAGGTCGCAGGTGTACCAGTCATGGTCGTCTGTCCCCGTGGGTGAGTGCGGTGAAGCCGAAAAGAACGCGCTGTGGAACCCTGTGCCGGAAAACGGCGCAGAAAGTTGCCTCAGTGTGGGGGTGATGTTCGCTCAGGACAACAGTTGTGACAGAGCTGTCCGATATTCAGACGCCACTGTCACGTTGAGTACCTGAAATATCGCCAGATACGAGGCTTTTTACGGGTTGATCAATGGCGAATCAATGGCGAATCAATCAGGACGTCGTGCCGCGCCGCTGCTTCAGCTCGCGCAGCAGGGCCACCACGATCACCGCACCGGTCGCCCCGGCGGACCACAGCAGCTGCGGCCGCGCCTCGGCGTCGGTGAGCATCAGCACCAGCACCCCGCCCATGGCGGCCAGCGCCGCCCAGGTCAGATAGGGGAAGCACCACATGCGCAGCGTCAGCCGCTCCGGCATCTCGCGCTCGATCCGGCGCCGCAGCCGCAGCTGCGAGGCGGCGATCAGGCCCCAGACGAACAGCAGCACCGACCCCACCGCGTTGAGCAGATAACGGAAGATCGAATCCGGCCATTCCAGGTTGAGGATCACCGAGGCGAAGCCGAATGCCACCGAGGCGAGCACGGCCCGGCGCGGCACCCCGCCGCCGGACACCTTCAGCAGGGCCCGCGGCGCCTCGCCGCGCTCGGCCAGCGAGAACACCATGCGCGAGGAGCCGTACAGGTTGGCGTTGAGCGCGGACAGCAGCGCCACGAACACGACCGCGTTCATGATCTGCCCGGCCGCCGGGACGCCGATGTGGTCCAGCACCGCCACGTACGGGCTCTGCCCCGGCTTCATCGCCGTCCACGGCAGCACGGTCACGATGACCAGCATCGAGCCCACGTAGAAGAAGAGGATGCGCCACACCGCGCTGCGCACGGCCCGGCCCACGGCGCGTGCCGGGTCGTCGGACTCGGCGGCCGCGATGGTGACGACCTCCAGGCCGCCGAAGGCGAAGACCACGGCCAGCACGCCGGAGATCACGCCGCTCCAGCCGTGCGGCAGGAAGCCGCCCTGGCCGGTCAGGTTGGACATGCCCACCGCGTCGGTGTCCGGCAGCAGCCCGAAGACCGCCAGCAGGCCGAGACCGAGGAAGAGGACGATCGCGCCCACCTTCAGGGCCGCGAACCAGAACTCGAACTCACCGAAGTTCTTCACCGCCGCGAGGTTCGCGGTCGTGAAGACCAGCATGAAAATCAGCACCCAGCCCCACTGCGGCACGCCGGGCACCCAGCCGTGCGCGATCTGGGCGGCGCCCGTCGCCTCCACGGCCAGCACGACCACCAGCAGGAACCAGTAGAGCCAGCCCACAGAGAACCCGGCCCAGCGGCCCAGCGCGCGCTCGGCGTGGACCGAGAACGCGCCCGAGGCCGGCATGGCCGCCGACAACTCGCCCAGCATCCGCATGACCAGCATGGCGAGCGCGCCCGCGATCAGGTACGAGACGATGATGCCCGGCCCGGCGACCGCGATCCCGGCGCCGGAGCCCACGAACAGGCCCGCACCGATCACGCCGCCCAGGCCCAGCATGGTCAGGTGACGCTGCTTGAGCCCCGTGGCCAGCGGTTCTTTCTCGCCGTCGGCAAGGGGCGCGGCGGCGGGCGATGCGTCGTGCATGGGGCTCGTTCCCTTGTGCTGGTGCGCCTGCCCCGGGGGAGCGGACGCGGGGGTGAGGACCAGATTCCCCCGGGCGGGCGGCAATGGCCAAGCCACATCGCCCCTGTCGTGACGAGCATCACGTTTCCGGTCGCAATTTCCGCAACGGTGTGCGTACGGCACACCACGGCTCCGCCCGCCGGGCGTGAATTCCGCCAAACCGGGGCCGTCCGGCTTGTCACAGCACTCCGGTGCCCCGTGGATCACCCTCGGCTAACGTCGGGCTGTCCCGTCCGTCCACACCTCGCGGAGTACCGATGGCCACCGCCACCGCCCACGTCACCCGTACAGGCACCGGTACGGTCCTTGCCGACCTGCTGCCCGCCTCGTCCGCCGGCCGCGCCCGGGCCCGCGACGCGGCCCTGGTCCTCGGCGGCGCCGCCCTGACCGGCCTGACCGCGCAGATCGCCGTGCCCGTGCCCGGCTCGCCCGTGCCCGTCAGCGGCCAGACCTTCGCCGCGCTTCTCGTCGGCACCGCCCTCGGCGCCCGCCGCGGCTTCCTCTCCCTGGCCCTGTACGCCGTCGCGGGCGTCGCCGGCATGCCGTGGTTCGCCGAGGCCCGCGCCGGCGCCGCCTTCCCCTCCTTCGGCTACGTCCTGGGCATGCTGCTGGCCGCCACGGTCGTCGGCGCCCTCGCCCGCCGCGGCGCGGACCGCTCGGCCCTGCGCACCGCCGGCAGCATGGCGCTGGGCACGGCCATCATCTACGCCGTCGGCGTCCCGTACCTCGCCCTGGCCGCGCACCTGTCGCTGAGCGAGGCGGTCTCGGCCGGCCTGGTGCCGTTCCTCATCGGTGACGCCCTCAAGGCCGCGCTGGCCATGGGCGCCCTGCCGGCGGCCTGGAAGCTCCTGGGCCGCCGCGGCTGAGCCGTACGAGCCGTAGGCGCACACGAACGAACGGGCCGGGCCCGCACCCCAGGAGATGGGGTGCGGGCCCGGCCCGTTGCCGTACGGCCGCTTACTGCTCGACGGGGGCGGCAGCGGCGGCGCCGGCGGCCTTCGCCTTGCGGCGCTTGTCCAGCACCAGGCCGATGGCCAGGACCACCGCTCCGACCAGCGTCGACAGCAGCACCTGCTCGCGGTTGTCGCCGCCGTCCACGACCATGTAGCCGAGCACGAAGAGGATCATGGCGATGGTGGCGAGCGTCAGGTAGGGGAAGAGCCACATGCGCACGCGCAGCTTCTCCGGCGCCTCGCGCAGGATGATCCCGCGCATCTTCAGCTGCGTGACGCAGATGGCCAGCCAGACGAAGAGGGCGACCGCGCCCGAGGAGTTCAGCAGGAACTTGAAGACCGTGTCGGGCCACATGTAGTTGAAGAACACCGACACGAAGCCGAAGATCACCGAACCGATGATGGCGGCCCGCGGCACACCGCTGGAGCTGACCTTCGCGAACGCCTTCGGCGCGTCACCGCGCTGGCCCAGCGAGAACGCCATGCGGGAGGCCGTGTAGAGGCCGGAGTTCAGGCAGGACAGCACCGCGGTCAGCACGATCACGTTCATGATCTGGCCGGCGTGCGGAATGCCGATCGAGTCGAGCGCCGCGACGTAGCTGCCCTTCTCCGCGATCTCCTTGGAGTCCCACGGCAGCAGGCTGACCACGACCAGGATCGAGCCCAGGTAGAAGACGCCGATGCGCCAGATGACGCTGTTGGTGGCCTGGGACACCGCGCGCTGCGGGTCCTCCGACTCACCGGCGGCCAGCGTGACGATCTCGCTGCCCATGAAGGAGAAGACCACCATCAGCACACCGGTGAGGATCGCGCCGGGGCCGTGCGGCAGGAAGCCGCCGTGCGAGGTGAGGAAGTCGAAGCCCGCACCCGGGTTGTCCGAGCCCGGCAGCACGCCGAACACGGCCAGGGCGCCCACGACGATGAACGCCGCGATGGCGACGACCTTGATGCCCGCGAACCAGAACTCGAACTCGCCGTACGAGCTGACCGAGGCCAGGTTGGTCGCCGTCAGCACGACCATGACGAGGAGCGCCCAGCCCCACTGCGGGATGGCCGGGACCCAGCCCTCCAGGATCTTGGCGCCGGCGGTCGCCTCGACCGCGAGCACCACGACCCAGAAGAACCAGTAGAGCCAGCCGATGGTGAAACCGGCCCAGCGGCCCAGCGCCCGGTCCGCGTAGGCCGAGAACGAGCCCGAGGTCGGGTTGGCGGCGGCCATCTCGCCCAGCATCCGCATCACGAAGACGACCATCGCGCCGACGAGTGCGTACGAGATGAGAATGCCCGGGCCGGCCGCGGCGATACCCGACGCGGAACCCACGAAGAGGCCGGCGCCGATGACACCACCGATGGCAATCATGGACAGGTGGCGGTTCTTGAGGCCGGCCTTGAGGCCGTCCCCGCCCACGCCGTGGGCGTGGCCGGGATCGCCGGACGTCGACGCCTTCGTCATGGTCGGCGGTGTCGCGCTCATGTGCACGTTCCTTCGGGTTGTTCCTTCGGTCCTCGGTTACCGGAGGTTTCTCGGGTCACGAGTCCAGGCATTAGAACTTTTCCGGACCGGCTTCCGGAAGAGCCGAATCCAATTCGTTGCATTCGCCCGGGACGCGTACCCACCCGGTGACGGAACGCACCCGCCGGTCGTGCCACACTCGGACGCATGCGCGTGTACCTCGGCTCCGACCATGCCGGCTACGAACTCAAGAACCACCTCGTCGAGTGGCTCAAGGCCCACGGCCACGAGCCCGTCGACTGCGGCCCCCACATCTACGACGCCCAGGACGACTACCCGCCGTTCTGCCTCCGCGCCGCGGAGCGGACCGCCGCGGACGAGGGCAGCCTCGGCATCGTCATCGGCGGCTCGGGCAACGGCGAGCAGATCGCCGCGAACAAGGTGAAGGGCGTCCGCTGCGCCCTCGCCTGGAGCGAGCAGACCGCGGCCCTCGGCCGTGAGCACAACAACGCCAACGTCGTCAGCGTCGGCGCCCGCATGCACACGCAGGACGAGGCGACGAAGTTCGTCGAGATCTTCCTCACCACGCCGTACTCGGGTGACGAGCGCCACACGCGCCGTATCGACATGCTGAGCGCGTACGAGGAGACGGGCGAGCTCCCGGCGATCCCGGCCCACCACCCGCAGCAGGACTGACGGGACCAGCCCCGTGCCCGCCCCGGCGACGCCCGGGGCGGGCTCTCGTCGTACGGAGGACGTCACCCCATGCCCGAAGGGCATACGATCCACCGCCTCGCCGCGGACCACCGCGCCCTCTTCGCGGGCGCCCCGGTGCGGGCCACCAGCCCCCAGGGCAAGTTCGCCGACGGCGCCGCCCTCGTGGACGGCCAGGTCCTGGAGGGCGCCGAAGCCCACGGCAAGCACCTCTTCCTCGGCTTCGCCGCGACCGGCTGGATCCACGTCCACCTCGGCCTCTTCGGCAAGTACACCCTCGGCGACGGCGCCGCCCCGCCGCCCACCGCGACCGTACGGCTGCGCCTGGCGACCCCGTCCGCGTACGCGGACCTGCGCGGCCCCACCGCCTGCGCCCTGATCACCGACGGCGAGAAGCAGGCGATACACGAGCGGCTCGGCCCCGACCCGCTGCGCGACGGCGACGACCCGGACCGCGCCTGGCGGCGCATCGCGCGCAGCCGCACCACGATCGCCGCGCTGCTGATGGACCAGAAGATCGTCGCGGGCGTCGGCAACGTCTACCGCGCCGAGGTCCTCTTCCGGCACGGCATCGACCCGTACCGCCCCGGCCGCGACCTGACGCAGCGTCAGTGGAACGCGATCTGGACCGACCTGGCGGCGCTCATGCGCGAGGGTGTGCGGAACAACCGGATCGACACCGTCCGGCCCGAGCACACGCCCGAGGCCATGGGCCGCCCGCCGCGCGTCGACGACCACGGCGGTGAGGTGTACGTCTACCGGCGCGCCGGGCAGCCCTGCCACATCTGCGGCGACGAGATCCGCACCGCCGGTCTCGCCGCCCGCAACCTCTTCTGGTGCCCCGGCTGTCAGAAGCCGTGAGGCAGCCACGGCGCCACCGCGCTGCCGAACGCCACCGACGCCTCCTCCAGCGCGCCCTCGCGCAGCTCGCGCACCCGGCCGGCGGCGGCGAGCCCGGCCAGTGACGTGCCGCCCAGGTAGGCGGCGGCCAGCTCCCGCACCGACAGGGCGAGGTCCGGCGCGTCCCGCGTGGGCGCGCAGACCGCCCCCTTGGCGTCACCGGTGAGCCGCCACCGGCCCGCGTTCCACGGGCAGAAGGCGTCCGTCACCTCCAGCACGACGTCGACCGGCGCCCGGTACCGCCGCGCCGCCAGCGCCGCGCCCACGTCGACCAGCCGCACGTGCAGATGGTCGGCCACGGCCGCGTGGCAGCGCCGGACGTCGGTGACCAGGTGCAGCAGCGGGTCGTCGACCGGCAGGTTCTCGGCCTCCACCCACGCCGTGAGGTCGAGGGCGAAGAGGTACCGCCACAGCTCGGCCCGCGCGGCCGGCGTCAGCGCCTCCAGGTCGCGCAGCACCACCGTGCCCCCGGGCCCGCCGGCCTCCCAGGCGGGCCGCACCGCGTACCGGGCATAGCCCACCACCGCACCGTCCGCCTCGGCGAGCACGCACTGCAACGGCGAGCCGCCCGCACGCTTCGCCGGCGGGTCGAGCAGCGGCACCGCGTCCCAGCCCGGCTGCCGGGCGAGCATGCCCGGCCGGGTGGTGACCCGGCGCGCGTACACCTCCTCGCACACGGCACGCGCCGCCCCGGGCTCCGACAAGCGCAGCCGCACCTCCTGTGAGGCGGAAGGGTCGTCCGTGGCCGGTGGTACGGCGATACGGGTCCGGGTCGTATCGATCCGCACCGACATCCGGTACGTTGCCACGGCGTACCCGAACCGCCCGTAGATGTCCGGTTCCGAGGCGGTCAGCACCGCCAGCGGCTCACCACCGGCCCGCAGGTCGTCGA
Source organism: Streptomyces mashuensis (assembly GCF_014654785.1). Lineage (GTDB taxonomy): Bacteria > Actinomycetota > Actinomycetes > Streptomycetales > Streptomycetaceae > Streptomyces > Streptomyces mashuensis. Next base: position 629,395 of record NZ_BNBD01000002.1, on the reverse strand, counting down.
GCTGGCGGCGCATCATCGACCGCAACACCCCGCGCCGCCGGTGCGTGGGGCGTACGCTGACCATGGTCACGCCCGCCGCGGGCACCAGCTCGCCGCCCGGCACGCACAGGCGGAACGAGAACGCTCCCGTCGTGCCCACCGCCTCGGCGCCGTCCCAGACGCCGACCGAACGGCCCGGCTCGGTGAGCTCGCGCCACAGCCCCCGCTCCTCCGGGGCCTCCGGCACCCCGCCGAAGGCCAGCTCGAGATTGTCGTACCAGCGGTCCCACTCGGCCTCGTGCAGTACGCGTAACTCCGTTGTCATAACTCATGACTAGCAACACATTCCCGTTCAAGCGAACGAATTTCACATATGGTTGCTCTCCGGGTGCCCGCACGGCGCCCTGACGGCAGCCGTGTCGGCGCGGCGAGAATCGACGCACCGCCGAATGGGTGGATAAGGTCCCGATGCAATGACTGGCGGTGCGGAGACCCCGACGGCCCGGATGCGCAAAGCACTGCACCGGGCCCGCACGAGCCTGCGCAAGTCCGGCGTCGACTACTTCCGCGGCGACGGCTCCGACTGGGTCGCCCTCACCGCCCTCCTGCTCTCCGTCCCGGCCCTCGCCCTCGGCACCGTCGCCCAGCCCGAATGGTGCGCCCCCGCCGCGCTCGTCCTGCCCATCGTCGCCGGCGGCCTCCTGCTGCGCCCCGCCAGCCTCCTCGGCCTCTACGCCGCCGCGGCCACCGCCCTCGTCGTGGAGTCCGCGATCCTCGGCCCCACCCGGTACGGCGCCGAACGCGTCACGCCCGGCACCATCCTCGTCGTCGCCGCCGTCGGCTTCTTCGGGCTGCTCATCGCCCAGTTCCGCAGCCGCGTCGGCGTGCCCTGGAGACGCGGCGGCACCATGCTCTTCGACCTCCGCGAACGCATCCGCGTCCAGAGCAAGCTGCCCAAACTGCCCCGCGGCTGGCACCGCGAGATGGCGCTCCGCCCTGCCGGCGGCCAGTCCTTCTCCGGCGACTTCGTCGTCGCCGCCCGCACCGGCGGCGGCCGCACCCTGGAGGTCGTCCTCACCGACGTCTCCGGCAAGGGCATGGACGCCGCCTCCCGTGCCCTGCTGCTCTCCGGCGCCTTCGGCGGCCTCCTCGGCTCGCTCCCGCCGCACGACTTCCTGCCCGCCGCCAACGGCTACCTGCTGCGCCAGGACTGGGACGAGGGCTTCGCCACCTCCGTCCACCTCGTCCTCGACCTGGACACCGGCGACTACGAACTGCTCTCCGCCGGCCACCTCCCCGCGCTCCAGCTCAGCGCCGGCACCGGCCGCTGGGAGGAGAAGGCCGCCGAGGGCCCGCTCCTCGGCGTCTACGACGGCGCCGCGTTCGACCCCGTCAAGGGCACGCTGCGCCCCGGCGACGTCCTCATGCTCTTCACCGACGGCCTGGTGGAGACCAGCGACCGCGACCTCACCGAGGGCATGGACCGCCTCACCGGCGAGGCCGACCGCTACGTCGCCTCCGGCTTCCACGGCGCCGCCTGGCACCTGATCGAGGCCGTCGCCAAGGATGTGAACGACGACCGGGCCCTGCTGCTGATCTGCCGGGACCAGTGCCCGTAGACGCCGTGGGCACAGAAGTGGGCACAGAAGGAGAGATGCCGATGAAGCCGTCGCTGGACGAGGTCGAGGCGCTGGCCCGCCGGGCCCACGCCGGGCAGACGGACAAGGCCGGCCGGCCCTACGCCGAGCACCTGGCGGCGGTCGCCGCCGGCGTGCGCGAGCGCGGCGGCAGCGACGAGCAGATCGCGGCGGCCTGGCTGCACGACGCCGTGGAGGACGGCGCCGTCACCGAGGAGTGGCTCGCCGCCGCCGAACTCCCGCAGCCCGTCAAGGACATGATGCTCGCGCTCACCAAGCGGCCGGGCGAGGTGCCGGAGGCGTACGCGGCCCGCATCCGGGCCACGCCCGGCGCCCTGACGGTCAAGGCCGCGGACCTCGCGCACAACGCCGACCCCGCCCGGCTGGCCCGGCTGGACGACGCCACCCGCGACCGGCTCACCCACAAGTACGCCCGCATGCGGGCGCTGCTGGGGCTGACGGGGCCGGCGCCGGCTCCTTGATCGATTGGCCTGACGGCAAGCAGGGCAGTCAGAATGATCAACCCGCCGCCGGGGTCCCCCGGCCGCGGGTTCGTTTTTGTTGCCTTTGCTCACCTATGTCGGGGGATCTCATGAGCACGTCCACGCCGCCTCCCCATGCCCAGTCGCCCTACGGCCAGCCCTCGCCGTACGGGCAGCCGCAGCCGCCGGCCTACGGGCAGCCGCAGCCGCCGCAGCAGCCGTACGGCCACCCGCAGCAGCCCTACGGGCAGGCCCCCCAGCCGGGTTACGGCCAGCCGGCCCCGGCCCCCGCGCCGGCCCCGGCCCCGTACGGGATGCCCCAGCAGGCCCCCCAGACCCCTCAGGCCCCGCAGCCGTACCCGGCCGCGCAGCAGCCCCCGTCCCCCTACGGGCAGCAGGCCCCGGGCCCGTACGCCCAGCAGGGGCAGGGCACCGGCTGCCGGTTCTGCGGCGCCTTCCCGGCGGCGAACGTGACGGTGCGCGGCCACCAGGGCATCCTGATCCTGATGCGGTTCCTGCACATGAAGGGCCCCTTCTGCCGGAACTGCGGCCTGTCGGTCTGGCGCGACATGACCGGCAAGACCCTGTGGCAGGGCTGGTGGAGCCCGCTCTCCCTGTTCCTCTTCACGCCCTTCACGCTGATCTGGAACCTGTTCATCCGGTTCAAGCTCGACAAGCTCCCCGCTGGCCCGGGGCAGCCCGGGCAGCAGCTCGACCCGGGCGTGCCGCTGCGCCGCCGGCCGGCCGCGCTGGCGGTGCTGATACCGATCGCGTACTTCTCCGTGCTCGTCTACCAGATCGCCACGCACTGACGCATGCACTGACGCACGCACTGACGCACGCGCTACCGCCGGAACAGCCAGTCGGCCCGTGGCTCGACCACGGGCCGGAACACCCGCCGGACCGGCGGGCTGCACAGCACGGTGATCATCGCGACCGCCAGCAGCGTGACCACGGCCCAGCCCACCGGCTCCTTGATCCACGCCGCCGCCTCGTACCAGTCCCACCAGCGCGACAGCTTGATCAGGAAGCCGTGCAGCAGGAACCCGTAGAGGGTGCCGCCGCCCAGCGCCGTGAACCACGTCCTCCGGCGCGGCACCCAGGCGAGGAAGCAGACGATCAGCACCGCCGCGCAGCCGGTCAGCGCGGCGGTGGCCACGGGCGCCGTCCACAGGGGCTGGTGCAGCGCCTGCACGCTGTAGTTGCGGAACAGCCACGCCTCGTCCAGGTGCGGCGCCAGCCCGTACGCCAGCGCCACCGCCCCGGCGAGGACGGGCACCGCCGCGATCCGCACCCACCGGCGGCGCACCAGCTCGAAGTGGTGCCGCTCCAGGTTCAGCCCGGCCACGAAGAACGGCAGGAACTGGAACACCCGCATCAGGTCGAAGTCGTCCCCGATGCTGGGGCACGTCATGGCCAGCGTCGCGAGGACGAGGGAGAGCGGCACCGGCCACCGCAGCGCCTGCCACACCGGCGTGGTCAGTCGCCAGACGAACAGCGCCGCCAGGAACCAGTTGAGGTACCAGGGGTTCAGCAGCGTCAGGGGCTCCGGCGGCTCGCCCTTCTCCGCCCAGTGCTGGAACCAGGTGTACGCCACCTCGAAGACCAGGTACGGCACCACGACGCCGCTGACCAGCCGCCGCACCTTCGCCGGGCTCAGGTCGAAGCCGCGGGAGAAGTAGCCGGAGACGAGGATGAACGCCGGCATGTGGAAGGCGTAGACGGTCATGTAGAGGGCCGTCATCACGCGACTGGTGTAGGTGAGCGGCTGCCAGGCGTGGCCCAGCGCGACCAGGACGAGCGCCAGGTACTTGGCGTTGTCGAAGAAGGGGTCGCGCGCCGCGGGCGCGGAGGGTGGAGCGGTGGCCTCCGCGGCCTTCCGCCGGGCGGCGGACGCGCCGGGGGCCGGTGTGGCGGTGGGGGACATTCGAGGCACCCTAGCGGCGGACGGATGGCCCGTAAATCCCGGTGCCCATGGTCACCTGGCCGCAAGACCTGCGACGAATCGTCACTGCACCCCCACAGAACGGAAGTTGATGGCACGATGGTGCAACGGTGGGGGGCGTGCGGACGCATGGCTCCCGGTTACGCGGCCAGGTGTTTCCGACCGAAGGTGTGATCAGCTGTGGCCATTTCACTGTCCGTGGTGCTGCTCCTCGCGATCATCCTCGTGGTGCTGATCCGCAACGGGAGCATCAAGGGAGGGCCCGCGATCGTCGCCATCCTCTTCGGCTTCTTCCTGGCCTCGACGGGCATGGCGCCCTCGATCCACCGGTTTCTCAACTCGCTCGCCGAGACCATAAACCACATCAAGGTCTGAGGGTCCGGGGCCGGGCCGCAAGGGGCCGGGAACGACGGAAGCCCCCGGCTCGGGGGCCGGGGGCTCGTCGTACGGAGCGGGCGACGGGAATCGAACCCGCGTAGCCAGTTTGGAAGACTGGGGCTCTACCATTGAGCTACGCCCGCGCGCGCCGCCGGACGCGCTGTCGCGTGGCGGCACGGAGTGCATCGTAGCGGGTCGGGGCCGCGACCCGCACGCCACCCGCCCCCTCCTTCTCCTTCACCCGTACGGACCTGCCGCGCCCGCCGCGAGAACGGCCAGCCGAAGGGTCCGCGGGCATGTACCCTACGTGTCGCACCGACGGGGTGTGGCGCAGCTTGGTAGCGCGTCCGCTTTGGGAGCGGAAGGTCGTCGGTTCGAATCCGGCCACCCCGACCAGCAAGATCACATTGTGGGGCTCATCCTGCTTGCGGTTACTATGCAAGCTGCGCGTCTGTGTCTCTCTACCTCGCGCGAATCCGCTGACGGCAGCCAGTGCTGATCAGCAGAAACCCAGAAGTCAGCCCCAAGGAGACCGAACCGTGAAGAGCGCCGTGGAGACCCTGAACCCGACTCGGGTTCGGCTCACTGTCGAGGTGCCCTTCGAGGAGCTCAAGGCCAGCCTCGACGCGGCGTACAAGAAGATCAACAGCCAGGTCACGGTGCCCGGCTTCCGCAAGGGCAAGATCCCGGCCCGAGTGATCGACCAGCGTTTCGGCCGCGGTGCGGTGCTGGAGGAGGCCGTCAACGACGCGCTCCCGAAGTTCTACACCGAGGCCGTCAACGAGGGCGAGCTCAACCCGCTGGGCCAGCCCGACGTGGACATCACGGAGCTGAAGGACGGCGAGCTGCTGGCCTTCACCGCCGAGGTCGACGTGCGCCCCGCGCTGGAGATCCCGGACTACGCCGGCATCGAGGTCACCGTCGACCCCGTCGTGGTGACCGACGAGGACGTCGAGAAGTCCGTCGAGCAGCTGCGTGAGCGCTTCGCCACCACCGCCCCCGTCGAGCGCGCCGCCGCCGAGGGCGACATCGTGACCGTCGACCTGGAGGCCAAGGTCGAGGGCGAGGTGCTGGAGGACGGCGTCGCCAACGACGTCGACTACACCATCGGCTCCGGCCAGCTGCTGGACGGCATCGACGAGGCCGTCACCGGCCTCGAGGCCGGTGCCTCCGCCACCTTCACCTCGCAGCTGAAGGGCGGCTCGGCCGAGGGCAAGGACGCCGAGATCTCGGTCACCGTCAAGGCCGTCAAGGCCCGTGAGCTGCCCGCCCTGGACGACGAGTTCGCCCAGCTGGCCAGCGAGTTCGACACCCTCGAGGAGCTCAAGGCCGACAGCCGTCAGCGCCTCGAGCGGATGAAGAAGTTCGACCAGGCCACCCAGGCCCAGGAGAAGGTCCTCGAGGAGCTCATCAAGCTCGTCGAGGTCCCGATGCCCGAGAAGCTGCTGCAGGACGAGGTCAACACCCGCAAGCACAACCTCGAGCACCACCAGCTGGGCCAGATCGGCCTGACCCTGGACAAGTACCTCGAGATGCAGGGCAAGACCGCCGAGGAGTTCGAGGCCGAGCTCAAGGAGCAGGCCGAGAAGGGCATCAAGACCCAGTTCATCCTCGACGAGATCGTCAACAAGGAGAAGGTCTCCGTCGGCCAGGACGAGCTGACCGAGCACCTGATGCGCCGCGCCCAGTCCTCGGGCATGGCCCCCGACCAGTTCGCGCAGGCCGTCGTCGAGCAGGGCCAGGTCCCGATGCTCGTCGGTGAGGTCGCCCGCGGCAAGGCCCTCGCCACGGTCGTCGAGGCCGCCACCGTCAAGGACACCGACGGCAACGTCGTGGACCTGGACGAGGAGGACGAGACCGAGGCCGCCGGCGAGACGGTCGAGGCCGCCGAGGCCGCCGCCGAGGAGAAGTAAGGTCCGGGGGCCGGTCCCCGGTCCCGGGAACGCGCAGGGCCCGGCCGCCCCGCTCCCGCCCCCGTGGCGGAGGCGGTGGCGGCCGGGCCTTCGGCATGTCCGGGGGCCCGGTGAACCTGCGCTCAGAGCGAACAGTTCCTGATGCGGGATGGCGGCTGCCGACCAGCGCGTTAGGGTCCGTAGATACGAGGGCAGGGGAAGACGTGGCAGCCCGCCGGCCGCAGCCGGACGGGCCCGCCCCAGGCCCTCTGGAGAAGACGCGGAGACGGCCCGTCGCCGTCAGAGACGAGCAGGTGGATACGTGACGAATCTGAGCCCTTCCGCCGCCGGTGAGATCGCCATCGGTGGTGGCCTCGGCGACCAGGTCTACAACCGGCTGCTCGGGGAGCGGATCATCTTCCTGGGTCAGCAGGTCGACGACGAGATCGCCAACAAGATCACCGCGCAGATGCTCCTTCTGGCCGCCGATCCGAACAAGGACATCTACCTCTACATCAACAGCCCCGGTGGCTCGGTCACGGCCGGCATGGCCGTCTACGACACCATGCAGTACATCCCCAACGACGTGGTCACCATCGGTATGGGCCTGGCCGCTTCCATGGGCCAGTTCCTGCTGACCGGCGGCACCCCCGGCAAGCGCTTCGCGCTGCCGAACACCGACATCCTCATGCACCAGGGCTCGGCGGGCCTGGGCGGCACCGCCTCCGACATCAAGATCCAGGCCGAGCAGCTGCTGCGCACGAAGAAGCGCATGGCCGAGATCACCGCGGAGCACACCGGCCAGACCGTGGAGACGATCATCCGCGACGGCGACCGTGACCGCTGGTTCACCGCGGAGGAGGCCAAGGAGTACGGGATCATCGACGAGATCATCACCCACGCCTCCGGCGTTCCGGGCGGTGGCGGCACCGGGGCCTGACGCCCCCGCGCCGGGTCCCGGGCGGCTCTCCGCCCGGACCGGCGCCGTACCGCCGACCAGCCGCATTACAGCCCACAGACCGCCATCAGGATGGTGAACACCCGCATGAACATCTCGTCCCCCCGAGGCCTCCACGCCGGCCCGCAGGCGCAGTACACCGGCATGCCGGCCGAGTCGCGCTACATCGTCCCGCGCTTCGTGGAGCGCACGTCGCAGGGCGTGCGCGAGTACGACCCGTACGCGAAGCTCTTCGAGGAGCGCGTGATCTTCCTCGGCGTGCAGATCGACGACGCGTCGGCCAACGACGTCATGGCGCAGCTGCTGTGCCTGGAGTCGATGGACCCCGACCGCGACATCTCGATCTACATCAACTCGCCGGGCGGCTCGTTCACCGCGCTGACGGCGATCTACGACACGATGCAGTTCGTGAAGCCGGACATCCAGACCGTCTGCATGGGCCAGGCCGCCTCGGCCGCCGCGGTGCTGCTGGCCGCCGGTACGCCCGGCAAGCGCATGGCGCTGCCGAACGCCCGCGTGCTGATCCACCAGCCGTCCACCCAGACGGGCCGCGAGCAGCTCTCCGACCTGGAGATCGCCGCGCAGGAGATCCTGCGGATGCGGACGCAGCTGGAGGAGATGCTGGCCAAGCACTCCACCCAGTCGATCGACAAGATCCGCGACGACATCGAGCGCGACAAGATCCTCACGGCCGAGGACGCGCTCGCGTACGGCCTCGTGGACCAGATCGTCTCGACGCGGAAGTCGTCCGTCGCCGTCTGAGCGGCCCTGGTGCCACCGGGCGCCACCGCCGCCGGGTCTCCCTTGGCCGAGTAGGGCCAAGGGGGGCCCGCACGGAGGGCCCGGCAAGGTACCGTCGATAGGCAAGCACCCGGGTCCGCAGAACAGGGCGGATCCCAGGCGAAGGGGAAGCACCTCGTGGCACGCATCGGTGACGGCGGCGACCTGCTCAAGTGCTCGTTCTGCGGCAAGAGCCAGAAGCAGGTGAAGAAGCTCATCGCGGGTCCTGGTGTGTACATCTGCGACGAGTGCATCGACCTCTGCAACGAGATCATCGAGGAGGAGCTCGCCGAGACCTCGGAGGTGCGCTGGGAGGAGCTTCCCAAGCCCCGCGAGATCTACGAGTTCCTCGAGGGCTACGTGGTCGGCCAGGAGGCCGCCAAGAAGGCGCTCTCGGTGGCGGTCTACAACCACTACAAGCGCGTCCAGGCCGGTGAGAACGGCGGCCACAACCGCGACGACGGCATCGAGCTGGCCAAGTCCAACATCCTGCTGCTGGGCCCCACGGGCTCGGGCAAGACGCTCCTCGCCCAGACCCTCGCCCGCATGCTGAACGTCCCGTTCGCGATCGCCGACGCCACGGCGCTGACCGAGGCCGGCTACGTCGGCGAGGACGTCGAGAACATCCTGCTGAAGCTGATCCAGGCCGCCGATTACGACGTGAAGAAGGCCGAGACCGGGATCATCTACATCGACGAGATCGACAAGGTCGCCCGAAAGAGCGAAAATCCGTCGATCACACGGGACGTCTCCGGCGAGGGCGTGCAGCAGGCCCTGCTGAAGATCCTGGAGGGCACCACGGCCTCCGTCCCGCCGCAGGGCGGCCGCAAGCACCCGCACCAGGAGTTCATCCAGATCGACACGACGAACGTCCTGTTCATCGTGGGCGGCGCCTTCTCCGGCCTGGAGAAGATCATCGAGTCGCGGGCGGGAGCGAAGGGCATCGGCTTCGGCGCCACGATCCGCTCGAAGCGCGAGATCGAGGCCAGCGACCAGTTCCAGGAGGTCATGCCCGAGGACCTGGTGAAGTTCGGCATGATCCCGGAGTTCATCGGCCGCCTCCCGGTCATCACGAGCGTCCACAACCTCGACCGCGAGGCCCTCCTCAAGATCCTCGTCGAGCCGCGCAACGCCCTGGTCAAGCAGTACCAGCGCCTCTTCGAACTCGACGGCGTGGAGCTGGACTTCGACCGCCCGGCGCTGGAGGCCATCGCCGACCAGGCGATCCTGCGCGGCACGGGTGCGCGTGGTCTGCGCGCCATCATGGAAGAGGTCCTGATGTCCGTGATGTACGAGGTCCCGTCCCGCAAGGACGTGGCCCGCGTCGTCATCACGGCGGACGTCGTCCAGTCCAACGTCAACCCGACCCTGGTCCCCCGGACCCGCGGCACGGGCCCGGGCGAACGCCACGAGAAGAGCGCGTAGCCCGCACCGCACGAACGAAAGGGGCGCCCTGCCGGAAGCCGGCGGGGCGCCCCTTCTGTATGACGTCGCGGCTCCTTCTCCTACTTCGGCAGCTCCACCCGTACCGCCGAGCGCACCTTGGCCGTGAGCGTGCCGGCCTCGTCCAGGGGGATGTCCTGGCCGATGACGGCCCGCGTCGTGTCGGTGACGATGACCGCGCCGACCGTGCTGCGGTCGGCCCAGAAGCAGATGGGCATCGTGACGCTGCGGCCGTGGAACTGCGTGGCGCCGCTGTACTTGGCCTGCTGGCACTTCATCACGCCGTGGTCGAAGCCCTGCGGGGTGACCTTCTGCGGGGTGCCGGTCATTTCGACCTTGCCGCCGCCCTCGGCGGTCTGCTTGCGCTTGTTCGCCGCGAAGAAGCCGTCCACGACGCGCTCGGGGTCCTTCACCTTGCCCCACGCGCCGCTGAACTGGAGGTACTTGCCCGTGGCGCCCTCGCCCGACTGGTAGTCGGCCCCGGTCGTCTGCGCGTTGCTCACGCCGAGCAGCCGCAGTTGCCGCATGTCGTCGCTGTCGAAGCCGCTGCCCGGGTCCTCGGTGTCCTTGGTGTAGCCGGGGGCGACGCTGTCGGGCGTGGTGAGTTTGTAGCGCTTGCCGTCGTCCGGGACGGAGCTGCCGCCGCCGGTGTTGAAGAGGATCAGCAGCCCGCCGGCGATCGCCCCCACGACCACCAGCGCACCGATCGCCAGCGCCACGGTCTTCCCCGCGCCGCCGCGCTGCGGCGGCACCGGCGGCGGGTACTGCCCGTACTGCTGCCCGTACGGGTAGGGCTGCGGCTGCGGTTGCGGCTGTCCCCAGGCCGCCTGCGGCGGCTGGGGGTAGCCGTAGCCCGCCTGGCCCGGGGCGCCCCCGTAGGGGCTCGGCTGCTGCGGCGGCACCGGCGGCCCGCCGTACGGCCCGGGCTGGGAGTGGCTCATGCGGTGGGTTCCCCCTGTTTCCTGATCGGTCGGCGTTGCTGTCACAACCCGGGCATGGTTGCATGCCACACCGACACGACCGGCGCCGGGCCGCGGGTCCCGGCTACTGCTCCTTGCGGACCTCGTTGCGGATCTTGACCGTGGCCTCGGAGAGCTCCTTGGCGGACATGACGTTGCCGGTCGGGCCGCCGGCGCCGCCGGTGAAGCCGCCGGAGGTCTTGCTCACGACGTGCTGGATGACGCCGATGGCGCTCTTGTCGCCCCAGATGCAGGACGAGACCTCGGCGGTGGACGACATGGTGCCGATGGAGTAGGTCGACTTCTGCGTCCGGCACTTCATCACCGCGCCGTCGAAGCCGCTCGGCGAGAAGTCGGTCCAGGGTGTGACGACCTCGACCTTCGCCTTCGTGTTGAGGGACTGCCGCTGCTTCTCGTCCTTCGCGATGACCGCGTCGACGGTCTTCTTGGGGTCGGCGACGGTGCCGTAGGCGCCGCCGACGCCCAGGGTCTGCTTCTCGGCGTTCGTGTAGCCGCCCGAGATGGAGGTGCCGTTCTCGATGCCCATCTCCTTCGCCTCCTGGGCGTCGGCGATGCTCTTGGGCTGGTTCTGCTGCCCGGCCGGGGTGGGCGCCTTGGTGAACTTGCCCTCCAGGAGCGTGTCCGGCAGCACGATCGTGTAGGGCTTCACCTCGCCCGACCCGCCCGTCGTGACCGAGTCGCTGCCGCCGTTCAGGAAGAACACCGCGCCGGCCACCACCGCGCCCACCGCCACGACCGCGGCCACCGTGATGCCGATCGCCTTGCCCTTGCCGCCGCCCTGCGGCGGGGGCGGCGGGTAGCCGCCCGGCATGCCCGGCTGCTGGGGGATGTTCGGGTTCCCGTACGGGCCCGGGGGCTGGGGGGCGCTCCAGCCGCCCTGCTGCGGGGGCGCCCCGTACGGGGCCTGGGGGGCCTGCGGCGGCTGGGGGGCACCGTAGGGGGCCTGCGGCTGCTGCGGGTAGCCGTATCCGGGCTGGCCGGGCGCCCCGCCCTGGCCGTAGGGGTTGGGCTGCTGGGGGTAGGACATCGGGTCTCTCTTCGGTGGACGCACGCGACGACAGGTATGCGCCATCTTTTCCGATGCCTTATTCCGTCATTACCTCGGGTCCGCAACGGTTCTGGAACAGAACCGTCCCACGGGCAACCCGCAACCCCCTTGTGTTCAGCTGGACCTGACGTCCGACCTGCCGTCGTTCACCACACGGACGTCCTTGCGCAGCAGCATCGTGCGGCGGGCGGCCTCGTCGAGGCCCAGGTCCTGGCCCTGCGAGATCAGCGAGGCGTCGAGGGCGAAGACGGTGCCCATGGTGGACTTGTCCGCCCAGATGCACAGCGGCATCCGGATCTTCGCGATCGCCGCGTTCGTCTTCCACGCCGTCATCTGGCACTTCATGACCGCCCCGGCCTCCAGCCCCTCCGGGGTCATGGTCTGCGGGGTGCCCTCCAGTTCGGGCTTGTCCTCGGGGTTCGTCTCCTTGGCGACGGCCGTTTCCATGCTCTTGAACATGCCGTCGACGAGGACCTCGGGGCTCTTGACGCTGTCGCCGTACGCGCCGCTGAAGCGCAGCAGCTTCTGGGTGCGCTTGTCCTCGGCGCCCGAGACGTAGCTGCCGGTGACGCTGACGGGGTTGCTCATGCCGAGCATCCGCAGTTCGAGCAGGCTCTTGGAGCCGAAGCCGCCGCCGTTGGCGCTGGTGTCCTTCTTGTACGTGCCGGCGACCGTGTCGGGCGCGGTGAGCTTGTACGTCTGGCCGCCGTCCGCCGAGGCGCTCGGGGAGGGCGAGCCGGAGGCGGAGGAGGCGCTGGGGGAGCCGGAGCCCTTGGCCCGGGGCTCGTCCTTGCCGCCGCCCTTCACCAGCACGAAGGCGCCGCCGACGATCGCGGCCACCAGCACCACGGCCCCGGCCGCCAGGGCGACGGCCTTGCCCTTGCCGCCGCCCCGCGGGGGTATCGGCGGCTGCGGGGGCCCGAACGGCTGCTGCTGCCCGTACCCGTACCCGTAAGGGCCCTGCGGGGGCTGCTGCGGGGGCAGGCCGGGGCCGGCCGCGTACGGGTTGGGCTGTGCCGGCCCGGACCCGTAGGGGGCGGCGGGCGGCTGCTGCGGGGGCTGCGGGGGCTGGGGCGGTACCCCGTAGGGGCCCGGCTGCTGCTGGCTCATGGTGGGCCATCCTTGCCGATCACCCTTGGGGGTGATGCGGCGGGGCGGCGTCAGGGGCGTCCCACGATCGGGGCACGCCCGGGGCACGGCGGGGCAAAACGGGTTCGTGAGCTGTCACCCCCGCCCCGTAGAATTCCGTCCGTGACCGAGAACACTCAGCAGACGCCAGACAGCACCCCAGAACTGCCGACCCAGTACGCGCCGGCCGAGGTAGAGGGGCCGCTGTACGAGCGCTGGGTAGAGCGGGGTTACTTCGAGGCCGACGCCAAGAGCGAGAAGCCCGCGTACACGATCGTCATCCCCCCGCCCAACGTCACCGGTTCCCTCCACCTCGGACACGCGTTCGAGCACACGCTGATCGACGCCCTCACCCGCCGCAAGCGCATGCAGGGCTACGAGACGCTGTGGCAGCCCGGCATGGACCATGCCGGCATCGCCACGCAGAACGTCGTCGAGCGCGAGCTGGCCAAGGAGGGCAAGTCCCGCCACGACCTCGGCCGCGAGGCGTTCGTCGAGCGCGTGTGGCAGTGGAAGGCCGAGTCCGGCGGCCAGATCTCCGGCCAGATGAAGCGCCTCGGCGACGGCGTCGCCTGGTCGCGCGAGCGCTTCACCATGGACGAGGGCCTCTCCCAGGCCGTCCAGACCATCTTCAAGAAGCTCTACGACGACGAGCTGATCTACCGCGCCGAGCGCATCATCAACTGGTGCCCGCGCTGCCTCACCGCCATCTCCGACATCGAGGTGGAGTACCAGGACGACGACGGCGAGCTCGTCTCCATCCGGTACGGCGAGGGCGACGCCTCCATCGTCGTGGCCACCACCCGCGCCGAGACGATGCTCGGCGACACCGCCGTGGCCGTCCACCCGGAGGACGAGCGCTACCAGCATCTCGTCGGCACCGAGATCGAGCTGCCGCTGACCGGCCGCCGCATCCCCGTCGTCGCCGACGAGCACGTCGACCCCGAGTTCGGCACCGGCGCCGTCAAGGTCACCCCGGCCCACGACCCGAACGACTTCGAGATCGGCCGCCGCCACGACCTGCCGTCGCTGACCGTCCTCGACGAGCACGGCGTCATCACCGTCCACGGCCCCTTCCTGGGCCTGGACCGCTTCGAGGCCCGGTCCGCGATCGTCGGCGCGCTGCGCGCCGAGGGCCGCATCGTCGCCGAGAAGCGCCCGTACACCCACTCCGTGGGTCACTGCTCGCGCTGCAAGACGACGCTGGAGCCGCGCCAGTCCATGCAGTGGTGGGTCAGGACCGGCCCGCTGGCGAAGGCCGCCGCCGACGCCGTCCGCGACGGCAAGGTCAAGATCCACCCGCAGGAGATGGAGAAGCGCTACTTCGACTGGGTGGACAACCTGCACGACTGGTGCATCTCGCGCCAGCTGTGGTGGGGCCACCGCATCCCCGTCTGGTACGGCCCGGACGGCGAGATGGTCTGCGTCGGCCCGGACGAGCAGCCGCCGTCCGGCGAGGGCTGGCACCAGGAGACCGACGTCCTCGACACCTGGTTCTCCTCCGGCCTGTGGCCGTTCTCCACGCTCGGCTGGCCCGAGCGGACCGAGAGCCTCGAGAAGTTCTACCCGAACTCCGTCCTCGTCACCGGCTACGACATCCTCTTCTTCTGGGTCGTCCGGATGATGATGTTCGGTCTGTACGCGATGGACGGCACCCCGCCGTTCCACACCATCGCCCTGCACGGCATGGTCCGCGACCAGTTCGGCAAGAAGATGTCGAAGTCCTTCGGCAATGCGGTCAACCCGCTGGACTGGATGGACACGTACGGCTCCGACGCCGTCCGCTTCACCCTGGCCCGCGGCGCCAACCCCGGCGTCGACGTGCCGATCGGCGAGGACTGGGTGCAGGGCTCCCGCAACTTCGCCAACAAGATCTGGAACGCGACCCGGTTCGCGCTGATGAACGGCGCCACGGTCGAGGGCGAGCTGCCGCCCGCCGAGAAGCTCTCGGCGACGGACCGCTGGATCCTCTCCCGCCTGAACTCGGTGGTCGCCGAGGTCGACGCGTACTACGACGACTACCAGTTCGCCAAGCTCAGCGACGCCCTCTTCCACTTCGCGTGGGACGAGGTCTTCGACTGGTACGTGGAGCTGTCCAAGACCACGTTCCAGGGCGGCGGCGAGCCGGCCGAGGTGTCGGCGCGCGTCCTCGGCGAGGTCCTGGACGTCACGCTCAAGCTGCTGCACCCGGTGGTCCCCTTCGTCACCGAGACGCTGTGGACCGCGCTCACGGGCAAGGAGTCGGTCGTCGTCGCCGACTGGCCGAAGGACAGTGGCTTCCGCGACGCCGAGGCCGAGCGGGAGATCGAGAACCTCCAGCAGGTCATCACCGAGGTCCGCCGGTTCCGCTCCGACCAGGGCCTCCAGCCCGGCCAGCGGGTCCCGGCCCGGCTCGACCTGTCCGGCACCCCGCTCGCGGCGCACGAGGGCGCGATCCGTCAGCTGCTGCGCCTCCAGCCGGCCGAGGAGGGCTTCCAGGCCACCGCGACCCTGCCGGTCGGCGGTGCCACGGTCGCCCTCGACCTCTCCGGCACGATCGACATCGAGGCCGAGCGCAAGCGTCTGACGAAGGCCCTGACGGCGGCCGAGAAGGACAAGGCGCAGTGCACGGCCAAGCTGGGGAACGAGGCGTTCCTGGCCAAGGCCGCCGAGGTCGCCGTGGAGAAGATCCGCACGCGGCTGGCGACGGCCGAGGCCGACATCGAGCGGCTCACCGCCCAGCTGGCCGCCCTGCCCGGCGGCAACTGACGCCGGCCGCCTCTCAGCGGAAAGCCCGTGGGCCCCGTCCTCCTCGGAGGACGGGGCCCACGGGCTTTCCCACAGGTGTGTCCGGGTGGTCATCCGCCGCCGACCGGCCGGCGCGCCTCCCAGGGCCGGGTCCGGCCCGGGTCCCACATCGGGCCCCACGGGCCCTCCACCGGCTCCTCCTCCACCCGGGCCGGCGGCTTGTGCCGGCCGCGCTCCCGCCGGTCGCGCACCGGCGCGAACAGCACGTACACCGCCGACACGACCACGAACCCCAGCCGGATCAGCCCGCGCGCCGACTCGTCCGGCACCAGGAAGACGCCGCCGTACAGCACGAGCAGCGCGATCCAGCTCCACCACGGCACCAGCCGCCGCTGCCCGCACACGTCCCACAGCAACGTGCCGAGCAGCACGGACGCCGTGTAGTACGTGTACACGCTCGGGTCGAGGACGATACGGGCGTCGGCGCCCAGCAGCACCACCGCCGCCCAGCGGCCGCGCCACACGGCGACCGTGCCCAGCGCCAGGCCCAGCGCGGCCTGCGCGGGCCGCGCCCAGTCCGGCGTCTGCGGGTCGTTGGCGCCCAGCCAGCGCAGCGCGGACGCCGGGTTGTTGGGGATGGTGAACTTCGCCGCCGCGAAGGAGTCCGGCGCCACGACGAAGAACGGCAGCCACGCCACCGCCACCAGCCCCACGCACCACAGCCCGGCGCGCAGCCAGCGCTCCTTCGGCAGCGCCAGCAGCAGCGGCAGGAAGGCGAGCGCGGTGGGCTTGGAGTTCAGGGCCATCGCCATGCAGATGCCGGTGGCCGCCGCGTTGCACCGCGTCAGGTAGTACACGGCGAGCGCGGTGAAGAACAGCGCGAGGACGTCGTCGAGGTGCGCGAAGCGCACCGACACCTCGATCCACATGGGGGTGAACGCCAGGCCGGCGACGAGGACGCGCTGCCGCAGCCGCTGGTGGTTGGTGCCGGTGCCCAGGAAGTGCCGCGCGGCGCTGCGCCCGGCCAGTACCAGGACCACCAGGCCCAGCAGCGACATCAGGGCCTCGGCGAGCACCTGCCCGACCTCGGCCGGGAAGGGGTTGAACAGGCCGGCCACCAGGAAGCTGACGGGGCCCATCTGCAGCTCGGGGTGGTGGGCGTAGAGGTTGAGCCCGCCCCCGGCGGACGACCCGTCGTAGATCAGCTCGCCGCCGGTGCGCAGGTAGTGCCAGGAGAACCCGCCGCTGGGCGCGACGACGACGAACCAGAGCACTGCCCACGCGGTGAGCAGCAGCAAATGCGTCCGATTGCTGAGTTGTGGTACGCGCACAACGCTCCCGTTCCGCCACCCGGAACCGCTCCGGGCAGAAATGTCACCGTCGGTCAGATGGCGGAAGCGGTGCGGAGGTTGTGCCTCCGGTCGTGTGTGTGACGGGGTTCACGCCTCGATGGCAACCGGGCCCGAGTCCACGCTCTCGGCGTTGCGCCGGGTCTTGGCCCAGCCGTTGCGGCCGCGCAGCATCCGGACGAAGCCGCGCGCGGACGCCGGGAAGAGGTGGTACGCGTACAGCCACAGCGCCACGCCCCACAGCAGGGCCGTGAGCAGCGAGCGGTCGGCGGCGAAGTCGCGGCGGTAGACCGGGCCCCACAGTATGAACGGGCCGATGGACAGCACCGCCAGGCCGAGCACCAGGGGCCACAGGGCCAGCATGCCACCGAACGCGGCGCCGAAGCCGTCCTCGGCGGCCGTCAGGCCGAGCAGCACGAACATCACGGCGCACAGCGCCAGCGTGACGAGGTGGGCGACCGGCTGGAGGAAGGTGTAGAGGGTCTCCAGCACGCCCTTGCCGCCGTAGTGGCGGGACGAGACGATGCGCGGCGCGTAGCGCACGCACTGCAGGTTGCCCTGCGCCCAGCGGGTGCGCTGGGTGAGGAAGCGGCGGCCGTGCGGCAGGCCCTCCTGGGAGACCCAGGTGTCGGCTATGTGGGATATCCGGTCGCCGGACAGGATCATGTGCAGGCCCAGCTCGTAGTCCTCCAGCAGCGCGCCGCGCTGCCAGGGGCGCCGCTCGGCGGCGGCGATGCGGTCGAGCGAGGCGAGCCGGGTGAACTGGCCGTTGCCGCCGAGGCCGACGGAGCCGGTGCGGCCGCGCAGCAGCTGCATGCCGGCGTTGGACACGGAGAACTCCATGTCCTGCATGCGCACCAGGAGCCGGGCGAAGGCGTTGCGCAGCCGGCCGGTGTCCTCGCCGAGGGGCCGCGGGTCGCCGGTGTTGCGCATGCGGACGCTGACCTGCACGCCACCGGTCTCGGGGTCGCCGAAGCCCTGCGGGCCGCTGACGCGGGCCAGGGCGTCGGGGGCGAGCTGGCCGTCCGCGTCGATGACGCACACGACGACGCGCTCCCGGTCGGTGTCCTTGGACAGGAACTGGTTCAGCTCGTCGTACGCGGCGTTGAGCGCGGCGCCCTTGCCCTGGCGGGCGTGCGGGCGGTGCCGGCGCACGAGGTGGACGCGCCGGTCCTCGTCGGCGAGGGCGGCGACGATGGCGCCGGTGCGGTCCTCGCTGTCGTCGTCGACGACCCACACGTGGGCGGCGGGGTGGTCGGCGCGCAGCCGGGCGACGGTGGTGCCGACGACGGCCTCCTCGTCACGGCAGGGGACGAAGAAGTGCCACTCGAAGGCGTCGGGGTTGCCGTTCTCCGCGACGGGACGGCGCGTGTAGGCGTGCCGGGCGCCGGCCCAGTAGAGCAGGAAGCAGAGGAGGAGGAAGAAGGGGAAGAGGAGGAGGAAGGGGTTCGAGAACACCAGAAATCAAGCCCGTGGTCGTTTGGGGGGAGAGAGAGGAAGGGCGGGGCCGGGGGAAGCCCGCTACGCCGCGGCGGCCAGTTCGGCGGGGGCGGCGACGGCCGTCAGGAGGGCGACGATCCGCTCCGACGCGCGCCCGTCCCCGAAGGGACTCGGCAGCGCCGCGAGACGGGCGAGGCCCGCCGGGCCCTCGGCGAGGCGCCGGCGCGCCGCAGCACCGATGGCGGGGCCGGGGACGACCAGCTCCGCGAAGTCCGCCATGGCCTCCGGCCGCTCCGTGGAGCGCCGCACCACGACCAGCGGCCGCCCCAGCACCGTGCACTCCTCCTGGATGCCGCCGGAGTCGGACACGAGCAGCGCCGCGTGCCGGGCCAGGCCCAGGAACTCGGCGTAGCCGAGCGGTGCGGTCACGGTCAGCGGCGCGAGCAGCGCCTCCAGGCCGGCCGCCTCGACGCGGGCCCGGGTGCGGGGGTGCAGCGGCAGCAGCACGGGGCGGTCCGGCGCGGCGAGGGCGCCGAGCTCGGTGAGGACGGCGCGGAGCGCGTCCGCGTCGTCGGTGTTCTCGGGGCGGTGCACGGTGGCCAGGACGTAGCCGTCGGCCACGAGCCCGTACCGCTCCAGCAGCGCGGCGCGCTCCGCGGCGCCCGGCAGCTGGCCGTGCACGGCCTCCACGACGGTGTTGCCGGTGACGGCGATGCGGGCGTCGGCGACGCCCTCGGCGAGGAGGCTGGCCCGGTTGTCCCCGGTGGCCGCGCACAGGACGTCGGCGATGCTGTCGATGAGGACGCGGTTGTGCTCCTCGGGCATGTTCCGGTCGTGGCTGCGCAGCCCGGCCTCGACGTGCAGCAGCGGGATGCCGCGCGCGTTGGCGGCGAGCGCGCCGGCCAGGGCGGCGTTGGTGTCGCCCTGCACGACGACGGCGCGCGGCGGCTCGGCGGCGAACAGCGCGTCGAGCTGGGCGAGGGCGGCGGAGACCTGGACGGCGCGGGGCCGGCCGCCGACGCCGGTGAGGAAGGTCGGCTCGGGCAGGCCCAGCTCGGTCAGGAAGCGCCCCGACAGCTCCTCGTCGTAGTGCTGCCCGGTGTGGATCAGGTGGGCGGCGGGGCCGAGCAGGCGCACCAGGTCGGTGAGCTTGACGAGCTCCGGGCGGGTGCCGAGGACGATCGCGACGCTGCGCGCGGGCAGGGACTGCACTGCGGGACTCCTGAGCTGGGACTGACGGCGGGGACGGCTCAGGAGCCTGGTCGGTGGTGGTTGCGGGCCCGGAGGGCGTTCGGTTGCCGGACGGTTGCGAACGGCCGGCCGGGGACGTTGGTCCTGCGGGGGTCAGGGACCTTGGTCCCCCGCGTCCGGGCCGTGCGGCCCGCCGCGGGCGTCCTCCGGGAGGCCCTCGGGGGGTTCCGCCCCTTCGGGCCGGTAGCGGTAGCCGAGGCCGCGGACGGCCTCCAGCGGGTCGGCGGCCTCGTCGCCGGCGGCCTGGCGCAGCTTGCGGCGCAGCCGCAGCACGGCGAACTTCACGCGTTCGCGGCCGGTGCCCTCGGGGTCGTCCCAGACGCGGTCCAGGAGCTGGTCGGTGGTGATCACGCGGCCGCGGTTGCGGACGAGGAGCTGGAGGAGGCGGTACTCGATGTCGCTGAGGCGCGCCTCGTGGCCCTGCCAGACGGCCGAGCGCCGCTCGGGGACCAGGCGCAGCCCGTCGCCGCCGTACGTCTCGCCGGCCCAGTGGGTGGGCGCGGTGCGGCGCAGCAGCGCCTCGACGCGGGCGAGGAGCTCGTCGTTGCCGAAGGGCTTGGGCAGGTAGTCGTCCGCGCCGGCGCGCAGGCCGCGTACGCGGTCGCTCTCGGCGCCGCGCGCGGTGAGCAGGAGGACGGGCAGGTCGCTGAGGTCCCGGGTGCGTTCGAGGACCTCCCAGCCGTCGAGGCCGGGCAGGCCGATGTCGAGGATCATCAGGGCGGGGCGTTCGGCGAACAGCAGCCGCAGGGCCTCGCGGCCGTCGGGGGCGTGCAGGGGCTCGTAGCCGGAGCGCGTGAGCAGGACCCGGAGGGCGAGGGTGAGGTCGGGGTCGTCCTCGGCCAGCAGGATGCGGAAACGGGTCATGGCCCGGCCCCTCCCTCCTGTGGTCCCTCCTGCAGTCCCTCCTGTGCTCCCTCCGGTCCCGCGACGGGCAGGCGGACCCGGAAGACCGCGCCCTCGCCCTCGCGGCCGCCGGCGGTCACGGTGCCGCCGTGCAGCTGGACGACGGTGCGGACGATGGCGAGGCCGAGCCCGGTGCCGGGGTGGGCGCCGGTGGCGTTGGGGGCGCGGACGAAGCCGGAGAAGATCTCGGTGCGGTACTGCTCGGGGATGCCGATGCCCGTGTCGGCGACCTCGATGTCCCAGTGGACGCCCACCGGCGCGGCCCGGACGGTGATGCGGCCGCCGGCCGGCGTGAACTTGGCGGCGTTCTCCAGCAGGTTGCCGAGGACGTGCTGGAGCCGGTGGCGGTCGCCGCGCAGGGGCGGGCCGGCGGGCGGGCAGTCGAGGACGGCGAACAGCCCGGCCCGCCCGATCTCGCCCATGTGGTCCATGAGCGCGTCCATGAGCATGCGCGGTACGTCCACGGGGCCGAACTCCAGCTCCGGGCCGACGGCCCGCATGCGGGTGGTGAGCAGCAGGTCGGAGATCACGCGCTGCATACGGGCGGCGTTGCGCCGGATGGCGTCGAGGAAGGAGCGCTGCTCGTCGGTGAGGGGGCCGAAGGCGGGGTCGGCGAGGAGCTCGCCGAAGCTGCTGATGGAGGTGAGGGGCGTGCGCAGCTCGTGCGAGGCGGCGGCGGTGAAGGCGTTGCGCTGCCGGGCGAGCTCGGTGAGGGCGACGTTGTCGCGCTCCAGGTCGTGCTCGCGCCGTTTGCGGTCGGTGATGTCGGCGAACAGCCACAGGGCGCCCAGGTAGGCGCCGGCGTGCCGCAGCGGCTCGACCTCGCGGCGCAGTACGCGGCCGTCGGTGAGGGGGATCTCGGCCACGCGGTGGACGTGCCGGCCGGCGGGCAGCTCGCCGGGGCCGGGGTGCGGGGGCGCACCGGTGGCGAAGGCGGCGCGGACGAGGGGGACGACGGGGCGCAGGGGGGCGCCGGGGGAGAGGTCGGCCCGGCCGTCGAGGGCGAACATGTCGACGAAGCGGCGGTTGACGGCGAGCACCCGGTCCTGCGGGCTCTGCACGAGCGCAGCGGACGGCAGCGCCTCCAGCACCGCCTGGAGCCGGTCGCGGTCCTCGGACGCCATGGCTCTCACCGCCGTCCCTTCCGGCCCGCGCGGGGAGGTCCGGCCCGCTGGGGGTTCCGGCCCGCTCGGGGGATCTTCCGGGATCTTCCGGTAAAACCGTATGCCAAAGCGGGGGAGCCCGCTCAGGGGCCGGGACCGCCCCGTACGGGTACGCTCCGGGTCGCCTCCGGGGACGCACTGCCTTCGGCCGCACCCCCGGTCCGTAGACTGGGGCCCGTGAGCGAGCGCCCCCTGAACGACGACAACAACGGCACCGAACCCGGCGAAGCCGGTGAAAACGACCTGTTCGAGGAGATCGTCGAAGCCGAGACCACCCGGGACCCCGACCTCGCCGTGATCGAGGCCGGCAGCCGCACCCTGCGCGCCCAGGCCGGGCCGCCGCAGGGCGACGGCGTCCCCGCGCGTCCGGAGGACCCGGAGGTGGATCGGGCGCTGCGCGAGGTCGAGGCCGAGCTGGCGAGCCGCTGGGGCGAGACCAAGCTGGACCCGTCGCTGGTGCGCATCGAGGCCCTGATGGACATCCTGGGCCAGCCGCAGCGCGCCTACCCGGCGATCCACATCACCGGCACCAACGGCAAGACCAGCACCGCCCGCATGATCGAGGCCCTGCTGGCCGCGTTCGACCTGCGCACCGGCCGCTACACCAGCCCGCACGTGCAGTCGGTGACCGAGCGCATCAGCCTGGACGGCGCCCCCATCGCCGCCGAGCGCTTCGTCGAGACGTACCGCGACATCGAGCCGTACGTCCGGATGGTCGACGAGCGCGAGGACTTCCGGCTGTCCTTCTTCGAGGTGCTCACCGGCATGGCCTTCGCGGCCTTCGCCGACGCGCCCGTGGACGTGGCGGTCGTCGAGGTCGGCATGGGCGGCACCTGGGACGCCACCAACGTCGTCGACGGCACCGTCGCCGTGGTCACCCCCATCTCGCTCGACCACACCGACCGGCTCGGCGGCACGCCCGGCGACATCGCCGGCGAGAAGTCCGGGATCATCAAGCCCGACGCCACGGTGGTCCTCGCCCAGCAGCCGGTCGACGCCGCGCAGGTGCTGCTCAAGCACGCCGTGGAGGTGGACGCCACCGTGGCCCGCGAGGGCATGGAGTTCGGCGTCGTCGGCCGCGAGGTCGCCGTCGGCGGCCAGCTGGTGACGCTGCGCGGCCTGGGCGGCGAGTACCCCGAGGTCTTCCTGCCGCTGTACGGCGCCCACCAGGCGCACAACGCGGCGGTGGCGCTCGCCGCGGTCGAGGCGTTCTTCGGCATCGGCGCGCAGCACGCCCGCCCGCTGGACATCGACACCGTGCGCCGGGCCTTCGCCTCCGTCACCTCCCCGGGCCGCCTGGAGGTCGTGCGCCGCAGCCCCACCGTGGTGCTGGACGCCGCGCACAACCCCGCCGGGGCGCAGGCCGCGGCCGAGGGCGTCACCGAGGCGTTCGGCTTCAGCCGCCTCATCGGTGTGGTGAGCGCGAGCGCCGACAAGGACGTGCGCGGCCTGCTGGAGGCGTTCGAGCCGATCTTCGCCGAGGTCGTGATCACCCAGAACTCCACCGGGCGCGCCATGGACGCCGACGAGCTGGCCGCGCTGGCCGTCGAGGTCTTCGGCGCCGAGCGGGTGCAGGTCGAGCCGCGCCTGGACGACGCCCTGGAGGCGGCGATCACCCTCGCCGAGGAGGAGGGCGAATTCGCCGGCGCCGGTGTCCTGGTGACGGGCTCGGTGTTCACGGTCGGCGAGGCCCGGCTGCTGCTCGGAAAGCGCCGCAACGGCTGAAAGGGCTGGTCCACGGATGAGAACGCTCTGCGCGAGCACCCTGATCGGTGAATTCTTCGTCATCGGGTTCGCCGGGCTGGTCGCCATGCAGACCTCCGGTCTGTCCACCGGCACGGTGTGGGCCGTCAGCGGCACCGCCATGGTGGTCAGCGTCCTGCTGTGCGGGATGCTGACCCGGCGCGGCGGCGTCCAGCTGGGCTGGGCGCTCCAGCTGGGCCTGATCGCCAGCGGCCTGGTGGTGCCGATGATGTTCATCCTCGGGGTGGTCTTCGCCGCCCTGTGGTGGGCCTCGGTGCACTTCGGCCGCAAGGTCGACGAGGCGAAGGCACGCTTCGCGGCCGAGGCCGGGCAGGGCGCGGCCTGACCCGCCCGGCCCCCGGGGCCCGGCCGGGGCCAGGTGTCCGGGCCGCCCGGGGTCCCTGTACCCTTCGGGCCACCGCATTCACCTGCCAGCCGCAAGGAGCCGCCGTATGAGCCAGCGCACCCTCGTCCTCCTCAAGCCGGACGCCGTTCAGCGCCATCTGATCGGCGAGATCATCGGCCGCATCGAGCGGAAGGCCGGCTGGACGATCAGCGCGCTGGAGCTGCGCACCCTGGACCGCGCGACGCTGGAGCAGCACTACGCCGAGCACGTCGGCCGCGACTTCTACGAGCCGCTGATGGGCTTCATGTCCTCCGGCCCCGTCGTCGCCCTGGTCGTCGAGGGCGAGCGCGTCATCGAGGGCGTCCGTGCGCTGGCCGGCCCCACCGACCCCATCGCCGCCGCCCCGGGCTCCATCCGGGGCGACTTCGGCACCATCACGCGCGAGAACCTCATCCATGCCTCGGACTCCCCGGAGTCCGCGGAGCGGGAAATCAAGATTTTCTTTCCCGGCCTCGCCTGAATCGCCATCAGGCGATCAGCCGAACATGCATTCTGCCGGGGCGGCCGATTTCCTTTCGGTCGCCCTTGGCATATGCGTGCCGAACGAGGGAACCTCTCACTCCGACACGACGTCACCATTACTGAGGGCAGCTCGTGTTCCGCCGACAATGGCGGGAGCAACACGGCGGAACCCTCGCACCGCGTTCGAGCGGGCGAGACTACGATGAAGCGTCCGCGCCCGCAGCGCACCACACCTGCCGACCTCGAGTAAGCGATCGCTCAAACTGGGAAGGCCAGACGTATCCTCATGGGGAACAACATGTCGTTCATCGGCCGTGACATGGCTGTCGACCTCGGGACTGCCAACACGCTGGTGTACGTCAGAGGCCGCGGGATCGTCCTCAACGAGCCGTCCGTCGTCGCGATCAATACGAACACGGGCGGGATCCTCGCCGTCGGTGCCGAGGCGAAGAAGATGATCGGCCGGACCCCGGGCAACATCGTCGCGGTGCGCCCGCTCAAGGACGGCGTGATCGCCGACTTCGAGATCACCGAGCGGATGCTCCGCTACTTCATCCTCAAAATCCACAAGCGGCGCTGGATGGCCCGTCCGCGCGTGGTCGTCTGCGTGCCCTCCGGCATCACCGGCGTCGAGCGCCGCGCCGTCATCGAGGCGTCCACCCAGGCCGGCGCCCGTCAGGTGCACATCATCGAGGAGCCCATGGCCGCGGCCATCGGCTCCGGCCTGCCCGTGCACGAGGCCACCGGCAACATGGTCGTCGACATCGGCGGCGGCACCACCGAGGTCGCCGTGATCTCGCTGGGCGGCATCGTCACGGCCCAGTCGATCCGCGTCGCCGGCGACGAGCTCGACAACGCGATCATCCAGCACATCAAGAAGGAGTACAGCCTCCTGCTGGGCGAGCGCACCGCCGAGCAAATCAAGATCACCATCGGGTCGGCGTACGACCTGGAGCAGGACGAGCACACCGAGATCCGCGGCCGCGACCTGGTCAGCGGCCTGCCCAAGACCGTGGTCATCTCGGCCGCCGAGGTCCGCAAGGCCATCGAGGAACCCGTCAACTCCATCGTCGACGCCGTCAAGACGACCCTGGACAAGTGCCCGCCCGAGCTCTCGGGTGACGTGATGGACCGCGGCATCGTTCTCACGGGCGGCGGTGCCTTGCTGCGCGGCCTCGACGAGCGGCTGCGCCGCGAGACGGGCATGCCGATCCACATCGCCGAGGACCCGCTGGACTCGGTGGCCCTCGGATCGGGCAAGTGCGTGGAGGAGTTCGAGGCCCTGCAGCAGGTCCTCGACGCCCAGCCACGCCGCTGAGTCCGGCCGCCACCGGGCGGTCACGGGGGGCCCGCACAAGCTGATATACAGGCAGAACGCTCCCGATGACCGTCCGGGCCCGCGGCCGGGTCGGTCCGACGAGAAGGGCACGCCGCCGCACGTGAGGGACACACGAGAGAGCCGGCTGCTGCTGGTGCTGCTGATCGCGATCGCGTTCGCGCTGATCACGGTCGACATCCGCGGCGGCGAGCAGTCCCCCCTCGACGGCGCGCGGCACGCCGCCGCCTCCGCGTTCGGCCCGGTGGAGAAGGGCGTGGCCGCCGCCGTCGACCCGGTCGCCGACGCCGTGGCCGCCGTCCGCGAGTCCGGCGAGCGCAGCACCCGCATCGCCGAGCTGGAGCGCGAGAACACCGCGCTGAAGCAGCGCCTCGGCAGCGACGACCGCAACCGCGGCCGGCTCAAGGAGCTGGACGCCATGCTCAAGACCGCCGGCCGCGGCCAGTACGGCATCAAGGGCGCGCAGGTCATCGCCATAGGAGCGGCCCAGGGCTTCTCCTGGACCGTCACCATCGACATCGGCAGCAACGACGGCGTCCGGCGCGACATGACCGTCCTCAACGGCGACGGCCTCGTCGGCCGCGTCACCACCGTCGCCCCGTCCACCTCCACCGTGCTGCTCGCCAGCGACCCCAAGTTCACCGTGGGCACGCGCATGGAGAAGACCGGCGAGCTCGGCTTCGCCAACGGCCAGGGCGACCGCTCGCTGCGCGTGGAGCTCCTCAACGGCAAGGCCGCCGTGCACGAGGGCGACCGCCTGGTCACCTTCGGCTCCAGCAAGGACAAGCCGTTCGTGCCCGGCGTCCCCGTCGGCGAGGTCACCCGGGTGGAGCCCGCCGGCGGCGGCCTCACCCGTACCCTCCAGGTCCGCCCGTTCGTCGGCTTCAGCAAGCTCGACATCGTCGGCGTCGTCGTGCAGGCCCCCCGTGAGGACCCGCGCGACACCGTGCTGCCGCCCAAACCCGAGGCCCCCAAGCCCGCCCCCACCGTGACCGTCACCGTCACCCCCGGCCCGAGTGTCAAGCCCGAGGACTGACCCATGCGCCTCAACCGGATCCTGCTGTCCACGGCGCTCGTGGTGGTGGCCCTGGTCCTCCAGGTCAGCGTGTTCGCCCGCCTCCACCTGCCCGGCGCCGTCCCCGACCTGCTGCTGCTCGTCGTCGTCGGCCTCTCCCTCGTCTACGGGCACACCGCCGGAGCCCTCATCGGCTTCGGCGCCGGCCTGCTCGCCGACCTGGCCCCGCCCGCCGACCACGCCACCGGGCGCTACGCGCTCGTGCTGTGCGTCGTCGGCTACCTCGTGGGCCTCGCCCGGCCCGAGACGGGCCGGGTCCGCTCGGCGACGCTGCCCATGCTCGCCGTCGTCGCCGCCGCGGTCGTCTCCACGCTGCTCTACGCGGGCGTGGGCTCCCTCGTGGGCGACACGGCCGCCCGGCACGTCGGCCTGACCGGCCTCGTCCTCACCGCGGCCCTGTACGACCTGCTGCTGGCGCCCTTCACCGTGCCGCTGATCATGGCCGTGGCGCGGCGCACGCTCGGGGAGACGATCACCGGCGACGGCACGCCCGTCGCCGCCGCGCCCGAGGGCCCGTACGCCCGCATGACGTCGGGCAGCTTCCGCGTCGGCCGCATGGGCCGGTCCCTGCGCATGGGCGGCAGCCCGTACGGCGGGTACGGCGGCGGGAAGGGGCGCAGGCAGCGGATCAAGGGGGGCAAGCGTCTGTGAGCGTCGCACGCGCGGCCGCCGGGCCGCAGACGGGCACGATGCCGGTACTGCTGCGCCGCGCGGGCGGAGAAGCGAACCAGGAGGAGCGGTGAGTGGTCTGCCCGGCGGGAGCCGGACCTCGCGGGTGACGATCCGGCTGATCGCCATTCAGATCCTGGTGTTCTCCCTGCTGCTGACGCTCTTCGGCCGTCTGTGGTACCTCCAGATCCGCAACGGCGACCAGTACACCGCCGAGGCCGCCAGCAACCACATCCAGCAGGTCGTCGCGCCCGCCACCCGCGGCTCCATCCTCGACGCCCGCGGCGTGCCGCTGGCCGACAACGAGACCCGCCTCGTCGTCTCCGCCAACCGCACCGACCTGATGCGGATGAAGGACAAGGGCCGGTCCGTCCTCAACCGCCTCGCCGGCGTCCTCAACCTCAAGCCCGAGGACGTCGCCGCCAAGGTCCGGCTGTGCGACGCCAAGACCCCCAAGCCCTGCTGGGCCGGTTCGCCGTACCAGCCCATCCCCATCACCGACGAGGCCACCACCCAGCAGGCGCTCCAGATCCGCGAGCGCGCCGAGGAGTTCCCCGGCATCACCGCCGAGCCCACCGCCGTGCGCCGCTACGCCCAGCCCGGCGGCGCCAACGCCGCCCAGGTCCTCGGCTACCTCTCGCCCGTCACCGACGACGAGATCACCAAGGCCAAGGACTCCGCGTCCCCGCTGATGCGCTCCGACCAGGTGGGCCGCTCCGGCCTGGAGCGGCAGTACGACGCCGAGCTGCGCGGCAAGGCCGGCGTCACCCGCTACGAGGTGGACAACCTCGGCCGCGTCATCGGCAAGGCCGACAGCGACAAGGCCGTCCCCGGCGCCAACATCGTCACCAGCATCGACGCCCGTGTGCAGGCCATAGCGGAACGGGAGCTGGACCAGGCGATGAAGGACGCCCGCAAGGAGATGGACCGCAACACCGGCACCAACTACAAGGCGGACTCCGGTGCCGTCGTGGTCATGGAGTCGAAGACCGGCCGCGTCGTGGCGATGGCCTCCAACCCCAGCTACGACCCCAACGTCTGGGTGGGCGGCATCTCCGCCAAGGACTACAAGGACCTCACCGGCAAGGACTCCGACTACCCGCTGCTCAACCGGGCCATCCAGGGCCAGGCCGCGCCCGGCTCCATCTTCAAGGTCATCTCCACCACGGCCGCCGTCCGCGCCGGCTACTCCTTCACCGACCACTACAACTGCGGCGCCTCGTACAGCATCGGCAACCAGGTCTTCAAGAACTTCGAGTCCAAGGGCTACGGCCCCATCGACCTCGGAAAGGCCCTGGAGGTCTCCTGCGACACCGTCTTCTACGACCTGGCCTACCGCCAGTGGCAGAAGGACGGCGGCAACAACCCCAAGCACCCCGCCGACTGGTTCTACAAGACCGCCCACGACTTCGGCCTCGGCAGGACCACCGGCATCGACCTGCCCAACGAGGTCCGCGGCCGCGTCCCCGACCGCGAGTGGAAGAAGCGCTACTGGGAGGCCAACAAGGACGCGTGGTGCAAGCAGGGCAACGACGACGACAGCTACGCCGGGAAGATCGCCAAGGAGAACTGCGAGTCCGGCATGCGGATGCGCGCCGGTGACTCGGTGAACTACTCCATCGGCCAGGGCGACACCCTCGTCACCCCCATCCAGATGGCCACCATCTACGCCGCCATCAGCAACGGCGGCACCCTCTACAACCCCACCGTCGGCAAGGCCGTCGTCAGCCCCGACGGCAAGCGCGTCCGCGAGATCAAGCCCACCTCCCACGGCCGGCTGCCGTTCGACCAGCGCACCCGCGACCAGATCGACGCGGCCCTCGCCGGCGTCGCCACCCAGGGCA
The DNA here is from genome assembly GCF_014654785.1 of Streptomyces mashuensis. GTDB lineage: Bacteria > Actinomycetota > Actinomycetes > Streptomycetales > Streptomycetaceae > Streptomyces > Streptomyces mashuensis. Next base: position 600,377 of record NZ_BNBD01000002.1, on the reverse strand, counting down.
CCGCCGCCTGGCGGTTCGGCGGCTGGCCGCAGGACAAGGTGCCCATGCACGCCAAGACCGGTACCGCCGAGGTCTACGGCAAGCAGACCACCTCCTGGTTCGCCACCTACACCTCGGACTACACGATCGTGATGACGATCTCCCAGGGCGGCACCGGCTCCGGCGCCTCCGGCCCCGCCGTGCGCAAGATCTACGACGCGCTCTACGGCGTGGACGACAAGGGCGGCATCGACGAGAAGAAGGCGCTGCTCCCGCACCCCGAGACCGGCCTCCCGAAGATCGCCAAGGACGGCACCATCGAGGCGTCCCCCATCGCCTCGCCCAGCCCCTCCGGCTCGCCTTCGGGGTCCGCCTCGCCGTCCGGGTCGCCCGACGCCACCGAGCCCGCCCCGCCCCCGCCGGCCACCCGCAGGGAGGACGACACCCGGTGACCGCCACCGACGGCTACCCCGTCCGCCGCTTCAGCCCCGAACGCGGCGCCTGGGCCCGGCTGACCGCCCGCGACTCCGTCCTGCGCCGCCTGGACTGGGTGATGCTGCTCGCCGCGCTCGCCCTGTCCGCCATCGGCACGCTGCTCGTCTACTCCGCCACCCGCAACCGCACCGAGCTCAACCAGGGCGACCCCTACTACTTCCTGCTGCGCAACCTCCTCAACACCGGCATCGGCCTCGCCCTCGCCCTGGGCGCGGTCTGGGTGGGCCACCGGACGCTGCGCGGCGCCGTGCCCATCCTCTACGCGATCTCGGTGCTGTTCACCCTCGCCGTGCTCACCCCGCTCGGCGCCACCATCAACGGCGCCCGCTCGTGGATCCAGCTGGGCGGCGGCTTCTCCATCCAGCCCTCCGAATTCACCAAGATCACCATCACGCTGGGCATGGCCATACTGCTCGCCGGCAAGGTCGACGCCGGCGACCGGCACCACCCCGACCACCGCACCGTCGTCCAGGCGCTGGGCCTGGCCGCCCTGCCCATCGGCGTCATCCTGCTCATGCCCGACCTGGGCTCCGTGATGGTGCTGCTGGTCATCGTGCTGGCCGTCCTGCTGGCCTCGGGGGCCTCCAACCGGTGGGTCGCCGGGCTGGTCGGCGCCGGCGTCATGGGCTGCATCCTCGTCTGGCAGCTGGGCGTGCTCGACGCGTACCAGATCAACCGCTTCGCCGCGTTCGCCAACCCCGCCCTCGACCCGTCCGGCGTCGGCTACAACACCAACCAGGCCCGCATCGCCATCGGCTCCGGCGGCCTCCTCGGCTCCGGCCTCTTCCACGGCTCCCAGACCACCGGCCAGTTCGTGCCCGAACAGCAGACCGACTTCATCTTCACCGTGGCCGGCGAGGAACTGGGCTTCGTCGGCGCCGGCACCATCATCTTCCTGCTCGGCGTCGTCCTGTGGCGCGCCTGCCGCATCGCCCGCGAGAGCACCGAGCTCTACGGCACCGTCGTCGCCGCCGGCATCATCGCCTGGTTCGCCTTCCAGAGCTTCGAGAACATCGGCATGACGCTGGGCATCATGCCCGTCACCGGCCTGCCGCTGCCCTTCGTCTCCTACGGCGGGTCGTCGATGTTCGCGGCGTGGATGGCCGTCGGGCTGCTCCAGTCCATCAAGGCACAGCGCCCGGTCTCGGCCTAGCCGCCGCTTTTATCACCTGCCCCCGGGCGTGCCCGCGCACTAGGGTCGGCAGCATGGCGGACACCGTGCGCGAGATCGAGCGGAAGTACGAATACGCGGGGGACGCGGGCGCCGGTGGCGGCGCCGCCCGGCTCCCCGACCTCACCGGAGCCGCGGGCATCGCCTCCGTCACCGACGAGGGCATCGTCGAGCTCGACGCGGTCTACTACGACACCGCCGACCACCGCCTGGCCGCCGCCGGCATCACCCTGCGCCGCCGCACCGGCGGCTCCGACGCCGGCTGGCACCTCAAGCTCCCCGTCGCCCCCGGCGTACGCGACGAAATACGCGCCCCCCTCGGCGCCCGCGTGCCCCGCGCCCTCGCCTCCCTCGTCCGCGTCCACACCCGCGACGCCGCCCTCGTCCCCCTCATGCGGCTCCTCTCCCGCCGCGACGTCCGCCACCTCCTCGCAGCCGACGGCACCCTCCTGGCCGAAGCCAGCACCGACACCGTCACCGCCACCCGCCTCGACGTGCACGACCGCACCGCCGCCTGGACCGAGGCCGAGGTCGAGCTCGCCCCCGGCGCCGACCCCGCCTTCCTCGACGCCCTGGAACCCGCCCTCCTCGCCGCCGGGCTGCGCCCCTCCGACGCACCCAGCAAGCTCGCCCGCGCCCTGCGCACCACCGGCCTCGACACCGGCACCCCCGCCGGCCCCGCCCCCGCCCCGGCCCCCGGCGCCACCGCCGGCGAGCACGTCCTCGCCCACCTCCGCCGCCAGGCCGAGGCCCTCGCCGCCCACGACCCCGGCGCCCGCCGCGGCACCGAGGACGCCGTCCACCAGATGCGCGTCGCCACCCGCCGGCTGCGCAGCGCCTTCCGCACGTACGCCAAGGTTCTCGACCGCGCCGCCACCGACCCCCTCGCCCGCGAACTCCAGTGGCTCGCCACCGAACTGGGCGTCGAACGCGACCGCGAAGTCCTCACCGCACGCCTGCGCGAAGCCGTCGCCGCCCTGCCCCGCCCCCTCGTCCACGGCCCCGTACGCGCCCGGCTCCGCACCTCCGCCGGAACCGACCGGTCCAGGGCCCGCCGCCACGTCACCACCGTCCTCGACGGCAAGCGCTACCTCGCCCTCCTCGAATCCCTCGACGCCCTCCTCGCCGACCCGCCGCTGCGCCGCGCGGCCGGCCGCCCCGCCGGGGAGGTGCTGGGCAGGGCGGTGCTGCGCGACTGCGCCCGGCTGGCCGTACGCGTCGAACACGCCCTGGCCACGCCCCCCGGCCCGGCCCGGGACACCGCCCTGCACGACGCCCGCAAGGCGGCCAAGCGCGCCCGCTACGGCGCCGAGGCGGCCGTACCGGCCCTCGGCAAGCCCGCGAAACGCCTCGCCGCCCGGTTGAAGGAGGTCCAGACCGTGCTCGGCGACCACCAGGACGGAGTCCTGGCCCGCGACGCCCTCCGCCGCCTCGCGGCCCTGGCGGCCGCGGCGGGCGAGCCCACCTTCACGTACGGCGTCCTCTACGGCCGCGAGGAACAGCGCGCCGCGGAGGCCGAGCGGGCCCTGCCGGAGGCCTGGGCGAAGGTGTCCGCGGCGGCTCTGTGATCACCGTGCGGGGAGCCGTCCGAGTCGCGTTACCCTTGAGGGTCACCCCTGTCCGCTCATGAGAGACATCCGCCGTATGCCTGTCGAGTCGGTCTTCCCGCGCCTCGAAGCTCTCCTCCCGCACGTGCAGAAGCCCATCCAGTACGTCGGCGGCGAGCTGAACTCCACCGTCAAGGACTGGGACGCGTGCGACGTCCGCTGGGCCCTGATGTACCCGGACGCGTACGAGGTGGGCCTGCCCAACCAGGGCGTCATGATCCTCTACGAGGTCCTCAACGAGCAGGAGGGCGTCCTCGCCGAGCGCACGTACAGCGTGTGGCCGGACCTCGAGGAGCTGATGCGCAAGCACGGCGTGCCGCAGTTCACGGTCGACTCGCACCGCCCCGTCGGCGCCTTCGACCTGTTCGGCATGTCCTTCTCCACCGAGCTGGGCTACACCAACATGCTCGCGGCGCTGGAGCTGGGTGACATCCCCCTGGAGTCCAAGGACCGCACCGTCGACCACCCGATCGTGGTCGCCGGCGGGCACGCCGCGTTCAACCCCGAGCCGATCGCGGACTTCATCGACTGCGCCGTCGTCGGCGACGGCGAGCAGGCCGTCCTGGAGATGACCCGCATCGTCCGCGAGTGGAAGGCCGAGGGCCGCCCCGGCGGCCGTGACGAGGTGCTGCTGCGCCTCGCCCGCACCGGCGGCGTGTACGTGCCGCGCTTCTACGACGTGGAGTACCTGGCCGACGGCCGCATCGCCCGCGTCGTGCCGAACCGCTCCGGCGTGCCGTGGCGCGTGTCCAAGCACACCGTCATGGACCTCGACGAGTGGCCGTACCCCAAGCAGCCGCTGGTCCCGCTCGCCGAGACGGTGCACGAGCGCATGTCCGTGGAGATCTTCCGCGGCTGCACGCGCGGCTGCCGCTTCTGCCAGGCCGGCATGATCACCCGCCCGGTGCGCGAGCGCAGCATCACCGGCATCGGCGAGATGGTCGAGAAGGGCCTGAAGGCGACCGGCTTCGAGGAGGTCGGCCTGCTGTCGCTGTCCTCCGCCGACCACACCGAGATCGGTGACATCGCCAAGGGCCTGGCCGACCGGTACGAGGAGGACAAGATCGGTCTGTCCCTGCCCTCGACCCGTGTCGACGCGTTCAACATCGACCTGGCCAACGAGCTCACCCGCAACGGCCGCCGGTCCGGCCTGACGTTCGCCCCCGAGGGCGGCTCCGAGCGCATCCGCAAGGTCATCAACAAGATGGTCTCGGAGGAGGACCTCATCCGGACCGTCGCCACCGCCTACGGCAACGGCTGGCGCCAGGTGAAGCTGTACTTCATGTGCGGCCTGCCGACCGAGACCGACGACGACGTCCTCCAGATCGCCGACATGGCCACCAAGGTGATCCAGAAGGGCCGCGAGGTGTCGAAGTCCAACGACATCCGCTGCACCGTCTCCATCGGCGGCTTCGTGCCGAAGCCGCACACCCCCTTCCAGTGGGCGCCGCAGCTCTCCGCCGAGGAGACCGACGCCCGCCTGGAGAAGCTGCGCGACAAGATCCGCGGCGACAAGAAGTACGGCCGCTCCATCGGCTTCCGCTACCACGACGGCAAGCCCGGCATCGTCGAGGGCCTCCTCTCCCGCGGCGACCGCCGCATCGGCGCCGTCATCCGCGCCGTCTACGAGGACGGCGGCCGCTTCGACGGCTGGCGCGAGCACTTCAGCTACGACCGCTGGATGAAGTGCGCCGAGGAGACGCTCCCGCAGTTCGGCGTCGACGTCGCCTGGTACACCACGCGCGAGCGCACGTACGAGGAGGTCCTGCCCTGGGACCACCTGGACTCGGGCCTGGACAAGGACTGGCTCTGGGAGGACTGGCAGGACGCCCTCGACGAGACCGAGGTCGACGACTGCCGCTGGACGCCGTGCTTCGACTGCGGCGTGTGCCCGCAAATGGACACCAGCATCCAGATCGGCCCCACGGGCAAGAAGCTCCTGCCGCTGAGCGTCAAGAAGTAACTGCGGTGAGGCCCCGGCCGTCGTCCGCGACGGCCGGGGCCTCAGAGCTTCGCCCGGGGCGCGGGGCGAGTGGGAAAATTGTTCGAGCGGGCGTCCCGCCGGGTCGGCGGGGCCCTCGTGGCACGTACTCTAGGTAGCAGTACGACCGCATACTCACGAAGGAACCAGAACACTGGGCAAGCGACAGCCCGAAGGCCCGCCGCCCGCACCTGTGGTGCAGCGCATTCGACTGCGCTACACCAAGCGCGGCCGCCTCCGGTTCACCAGCCACCGCGACTTCCAGCGCGCCTTCGAGCGGGCGCTGCGCCGCGCCGAGGTGCCCATGGCGTACTCGGCGGGCTTCACCCCGCACCCGAAGGTGTCGTACGCCAATGCCGCGCCCACGGGCACGGGCAGTGAGGCCGAGTACCTGGAGATCCAGCTCGCCGAGCGGCGGGACGTGGACCGGCTGAGGGAGCTGCTCGACGAGTCGCTGCCCGCCGGGCTCGACGTCGTCGACGCGGTGGAGGCGTGCACCTCGTCGTTCGCCGACCGGCTGGAGGCTTCCGTGTGGGAGCTGCGGCTGGAGGGCGTCGACGTCGCGGAGGCGGAGAAGGCCGTGGCGGCCTTCCTGGCCGCCGAGACCGTCGAGGTGCAGCGGCTGACGAAGAACGGGATGCGCACCTTCGACGCGCGGGGTGCCGTGCGCCGACTCGAGGCGCTCCCGGCTCCGGCCGATAGGCCGGGCGACGGTGCCTGTGCGATACTGCGGCTGGTTGTTCGGCACGTGACACCTGCCGTGCGACCCGACGACGTCCTGTCCGGTCTCCGCGCCACGGCCGACCTGGCGCCGCCGGTCCCCGCTGCGGTGACCAGGCTGGCGCAGGGGCTGCTCGATGAGGAGACCGGCACGGTGACCGATCCGCTCGCGCCCGACCGCGACGGCGCCCCGGCCGCTTCAACCGCTGCCGCCGGGCCGACTGCCGCGCAGCAGGTGCCGGAAGGTTCCGGTTAAGGACGGCCGCCGACGCGCCGCCGTGCCACCTGGGAGCCACCCGGTCCGGCCGGCGCACTGACCAGGAGACTTTCGCCGGTGCCGAGCAGAGCATCGGACCCGGCGAGCGAGACGACAGCTCCCGTGCGGCGACCGCGCCCCGGACGGCGGTACCGCGCTACACGCGGACCGGCGGGCCGGACCACGGCGCGGCGCCCGGGAGCGTGACGGGAGAACCGCCCGCATGCTCGAACCCACTGAGCCCATCGAGGCCGGGGCCGCACAGGCCACCGCCAACGGGAACAACGCGGAGAACAGCCCCAGCGACACGCTGCCGCCGCGACGCCGCCGCCGTGCGGCGTCCCGCCCGGCGGGTCCGCCCGCCGCGGAGGCGGGCACCGCTGGTGCCGGCACCGAGGCCGCACCCGCGGCCTCCGACGCGCCCGAGACGCCGGAGCGTCCGCGCCGCCGCACCACCCGCAAGGCCACGGCCCCCGCCGCCACCGAATCCGGCGAGGCCGCCGAGGCCGCCGAGACCCCCGCGCGTCCGCGCCGCCGCGCCACGCGCAAGACGGCCGCCGCCCCGGAGACCGCCCCGGTCGCCGAGACCGCTGCCGAGTCCGTTGCCGAGGAGGCCCCGGCCGAGAAGCCGGCCCGGGCCCGCCGGACCACCCGTAAGGCCGTGGCCGAGGCCCCGGCTGAGGCCCCTGCCGAGGAGGCGGCCGAGGCCAAGCCCGCCGCCCGTACGCGTCGCCGTGCCGTTCGCGCCGTGACGTCCCCCGAGGCGGAGACGGCCGTCGAGGCCGCTGCCGAGTCCGTTGCCGAGGAGGCCCCGGCCGAGAAGCCGGCCCGCGCTCGCCGGACCACCCGTAAGGCCGTGGCCGAGGCCCCGGCTGAGGCCCCTGCCGAGGAGGCGGCCGAGGCCAAGCCCGCCGCCCGTACGCGTCGCCGTGCCGTTCGCGCCGTGACGTCCCCCGAGGCGGAGACCGCCGAGACGGCCGCCGAGACTGCTGCCGAGGAGACCCCGGCGGAGCCCGCCGCGGCTCCCGCCCGGGGCCGTCGCCGTGCCGTCCGTGGCGTGACGTCCCCGGAGGCCGCCGAGCCGGCCGAGGTCGTCGTGCCCGCCGTCGAGGCCGACGAGGAAGCCGGCGAGGAAGAGGCCGAGGAGGCCGCCGCCGAGGTCGTGGAGACCCCGGCGGAGCCCGCCGGCCCCGCGCGCCGCCGCCGTCGCGTCGTGCGCGAGGTGACGTCGCCCGGCGCCGAGCACCGGCCCGCCGAGATCGTCGTACCGGCCGCCGCCGAGCCCGCCCCCGCCGCCCCCGCTGCGGAGGCCGCCGAGGAGGCCCCGGCCGCCGCCCCCGCCCGTGCCCGCCGCCGCGCGGTGCGCGGTGTGACGTCGCCCGAGGCCCCGGCCGCCGCGCAGGAGGCCGCTGCCGAGTCCGCCGAGAAGCCGGCCGGCCGCCGTCGTCGCGTCGTCCGCGAGGTGGCCGCCCCGGTCGCCGAGCCCGCCGCCGAGGCCGTTGCCGAGCCGGTCGCCGCGGAGGAGACGGGTCGCCGTCGCCGTCGCGTCGTCCGCGAGGTCGCCGCCCCGGCCGCCCCCGTCGCCGAGGAAGCCGCCGCGCCCGTCGCCGAGGAGCCCGCCGAGAAGCCGGCCGGCCGTCGCCGTCGCCGTGCCGAGCGCGAGGTGACCGCCCCCACCGCCCCCGTGGCCGAGGCCGCCGCCGAGGAGCCCGCCGCCGAGGAGCCGGCTCGCCGCCGTCGCCGTCGCGAGGAGGAGCGTCCGCGCCGCCGCGTGGCCGAGCCCTCCGGTGAGGCGCAGGCCCAGCGCCGCGCGCCTGCCGCGCCGGCCGCCGTGTTCCAGGCGCCGGTGTTCACCGAGCCGATGTTCCAGACGCCGGAGACCGCTGCCGCGGCCGCCGCGGCTGCTGCCGCCGCCGTCGAGGAGGTCCGCGAGGAGCGCGAGGAGGAGCGTGCCGAGGCCGCCGAGCGGCCGGGCCGTCGTCGTCGCCGTCGCCGTGGCGAGCCCGCCGAGCCGGTGGTGACCGAGGCCGCCGCACCGGTGGAGGAGCCGGAGACCGCCGAGGCCGAGGAAGAGGCCGAGGAAGGCGCCGGCGAGGGCTACGCCGCCGAGGACGAGGAGCAGGGTGAGCGCCCGTCGCGCCGCCGTCGTCGTGGTGGCCGCCGTCGCCGCCGTGGCGAGACCGCCGAGGAGGCCGCCGAGGCCGAGGCGGAGGCCGAGGCCGAGTACGCCGAGGAGGCCGAGGAGGCCGCCGAAGAGGCGGAGGAGGGTGCCGAGGAGCGCGCCGAGGAGGCCGGCGGCACGTCCACCAGCCGTCGTCGCCGTCGCCGGCGCCGCCGCAGCGGTGAGGCCGCCGAGACCGAGCCGGGCGCGGACGAGCCGGAGCGCACGGTCGTGAAGGTCCGCGAGCCGCGCGCGTCCCGCCTGGAGGGCGGCACGGGCTTCGACGAGGTGCAGTCCATCAAGGGCTCCACCCGCATGGAGGCCAAGAAGCAGCGCCGCCGCGAGGGCCGCGAGCAGGGCCGCCGCCGGGTGCCGATCATCACCGAGGCGGAGTTCCTGGCGCGCCGCGAGGCCGTCGAGCGCGTGATGGTCGTCCGCCAGAACGGCGACCGCACCCAGATCGGCGTGCTGGAGGACAACGTCCTCGTCGAGCACTTCGTCAACAAGGAGCAGGCCACCAGCTACGTCGGCAACGTCTACCTGGGCAAGGTCCAGAACGTGCTGCCGTCGATGGAGGCCGCGTTCGTCGACATCGGCAAGGGCCGCAACGCCGTCCTGTACGCGGGCGAGGTCAACTTCGAGGCGCTCGGCATGGGCAACGGCCCGCGCCGCATCGAGACCGCGCTGAAGTCCGGCCAGTCCGTGCTCGTGCAGGTCACCAAGGACCCGATCGGCCACAAGGGCGCCCGCCTGACCAGCCAGGTCTCGCTGCCCGGCCGCTACCTGGTGTACGTGCCCGAGGGCTCGATGACCGGCATCAGCCGCAAGCTGCCCGACACCGAGCGCGCGCGCCTGAAGCAGATCCTCAAGCGGATCGTCCCCGAGGACGCGGGCGTCATCGTCCGTACCGCCGCGGAGGGCGCCAGCGAGGACGAGCTGCGCCGTGACGTGGAGCGCCTCCAGGCGCAGTGGGAGGAGATTCAGAAGAAGGCGAAGAGCGCCAACGCGCCGAGCCTGCTGTACGGCGAGCCGGACATGACCGTCCGGGTCGTGCGCGACATCTTCAACGAGGACTTCTCGAAGGTCATCGTCAGTGGTGACACGGCCTGGGAGACCGTCCACGGCTACGTGTCGCACGTCGCCCCGGACCTGGTGGACCGGCTCCAGCGGTGGACGTCGGACGTCGACGTGTTCGCCACGTACCGGATCGACGAGCAGCTGATGAAGGCGCTGGACCGCAAGGTCTGGCTGCCGAGCGGCGGCTCGCTGGTGATCGACCGGACCGAGGCGATGGTCGTCATCGACGTCAACACCGGCAAGTTCACCGGCCAGGGCGGCAACCTGGAGGAGACGGTCACCAGGAACAACCTGGAGGCGGCCGAGGAGATCGTGCGCCAGCTGCGGCTGCGCGACCTCGGCGGCATCATCGTGATCGACTTCATCGACATGGTGCTGGAGTCCAACCGGGACCTGGTGCTGCGGCGCCTGCTGGAGTGCCTGGGCCGGGACCGTACGAAGCACCAGGTCGCCGAGGTGACGTCGCTGGGCCTGGTCCAGATGACCCGCAAGCGGGTCGGCCAAGGCCTGCTGGAGTCGTTCTCCGAGCAGTGCGTGCACTGCAACGGCCGCGGCCTGATCGTCCACATGGACCAGCCGTCCGCCACGGGCGGCGGCGGTGGCGGCGGCAAGCGCGCCCGGAAGCGGGGCAAGGCGGCGGCCGAGGCCGCGCCGGAGCAGTCCGTGGTCGAGCCGGCCGTGGAGCCGTCCGTCGTCGTGGAGGCCGTCACCGAGGCGCCGGCGGAGGCCGAGCCCGTGACGGAGCCCGCCGAGGAGGAGTGGTTCGGCAGCCCGGCGGAGGCCGAGGCGGCCGCCAGGCGCGGCCGTACGCGGCGCCGGGCGACCCGTAAGGCCACGGCCCCGGCGGGTGCGCCGAAGGCCGCGGAGCCGGAGACGGCCCCCGAGCCGGAGCCGGTGGCCGTGCCGGAGCCCGTGGTGGAGGCCGCGCCGGAGCCGGAGGCCGCTCCCGAGCCGGTCGCCGAGCCCGAGGTGACGCCCGAGGCCGCCCCCGAGCCGGCTGCGCCGGCCCGTGCGCGCCGCCGTGTCACCCGCCGGGTGTCCGCCCCCGCGGGCTCGCCCGCGGACGCCGAGGCGGCCGTGGTGGTCGTCAGCGCCCCGGCCAGGGCCGAGGCGCCGGCGGAGGAGCCCGTGGTGGTGGCCGAGGCCGACGTCGAGGTCATGACGCCGGCGGAGGAGCCCGTCGTGGAGCCCGCCGTCGAGGGCGAGGCCGCCGAGGAGGCGGCCCCGGCCAAGAAGACGGCGCGCAAGACCGCCAAGAAGGCCGCCACCAAGACGGCGGCCAAGAAGGCCACCACGAAGAAGGCGGCGGCCAAGAAGACCGCGGCGAAGACGACCGCCAAGAAGGCCGCCACGGCTGGCACCGCAAAGAAGGCCGCCACGAAGAAGACGGCGGCCAAGAAGGCGGCGAAGAAGGCGGCCCCGGCCGCCGAGTCCTCCTCCGAGGACTGAGCGGCACCGCCCGCGACACGTAGCGCCGGGGCGGCCGTACGGATCGGGAACGACCCGTACGGCCGTCCCGGCGCCCCGGTGAAGGGCCCGGTTTGACCCCCTGGTCAAGGGCCCGTAACCTTGACGGTCGGCGTCTGTACGACGTCAACCGTCTGAGCAAACACCCCCCGGTTACGCCGGGGGAGGCCGCTCGTCCGTCCGGACAGTCATGGCCCTTCTGGGCCGTGCGAGCGGCTGGCGTCAGAGGTCCCGTTACTAGCGAGAGAGTGAGATCCGCGTGTACGCAGTTGTGCGTAGCGGCGGTCGTCAGCACAAGGTGGCTGTCGGCGACATCGTCGAGGTTGACAAGATTTCCGACGGCAAGGTGGGCGACCAGGTCGAGCTCTCGACGCTGCTCGTCGTCGACGGTGACGCGGTCACCAGCGACCCGTGGGTCCTGGCGGGCATCAAGGTCCAGGCCGAGATCGTGGACCACCACAAGGGTGCCAAGATCGACATCCTGAAGTACAAGAACAAGACCGGCTACCGCAAGCGGATCGGTCACCGCCAGCAGTACACGGCGCTGAAGATCACCGCCATCCCGTCGGCTGCCAAGTAACTTAGAGGGGACTGAGACTCCATGGCACACAAGAAGGGCGCATCGTCCACCCGGAACGGTCGCGACTCCAACGCTCAGCGGCTCGGCGTGAAGCGCTTCGGCGGTCAGGTCGTCAACGCCGGTGAGATCCTGGTCCGTCAGCGCGGCACCCACTTCCACCCGGGTGCCGGTGTCGGTCGCGGTGGCGACGACACCCTGTTCGCGCTGCAGGCCGGTGCGGTGCAGTTCGGCACCCACCGTGGCCGCAAGGTCGTCAACATCGTTCCGGTTGCCTGATCTGCGTTCCTGCTGATCATGGCGCTGTAGAGCGACAGCGACACACGAGGGCGGACCTCCCTTCCCTGCGGGGAAGCGGGGCCGCCCTCGCCGCGTTACACCACTGACAATTCCCCTCACCTCTGGAGGCACACCGCTATGACCACCTTCGTGGACCGCGTCGAGCTGCATGTCGCCGCGGGTAACGGAGGCCACGGCTGTGCCTCCGTCCACCGTGAGAAGTTCAAGCCGCTCGGCGGCCCGGACGGCGGCAACGGCGGCCGTGGCGGTGACGTGACCCTGGTCGTCGACCAGTCCGTCACCACCCTGCTCGAGTACCACCACAGCCCCCACCGCAAGGCCACCAACGGCAAGCCCGGCGAGGGCGGCCACCGCTCCGGCAAGGACGGCACGGACCTGGTGCTGCCCGTGCCGGACGGCACCGTGGTGCTGGACAAGCGGGGCAACGTCCTGGCCGACCTGGTCGGCGAGGGCACCACGTACGTCGCCGCGCAGGGCGGCCGCGGCGGTCTCGGCAACGCCGCGCTGGCCTCCGCGCGCCGCAAGGCGCCGGGCTTCGCGCTGCTGGGCGAGCCGGGGCAGACCCAGGACATCGTCCTGGAGCTCAAGACCGTCGCCGACGTGGCCCTGGTGGGCTACCCGTCGGCCGGCAAGTCCTCGCTGATCTCGGTGCTCTCCGCGGCCAAGCCGAAGATCGCCGACTACCCCTTCACCACCCTCGTGCCCAACCTGGGCGTGGTGACCGCCGGCGCGACCGTCTACACCATCGCCGACGTCCCCGGCCTCATCCCCGGCGCCAGCCAGGGCAAGGGCCTGGGCCTGGAGTTCCTGCGGCACGTCGAGCGCTGCTCGGTGCTGGTGCACGTGCTGGACACCGCCACGCTGGAGTCCGACCGCGACCCGGTGACCGACCTCGACGTCATCGAGGCCGAGCTGACGGAGTACGGCGGCCTGGAGAACCGGCCCCGCGTGGTCGTCCTCAACAAGGTCGACATCCCCGACGGCCAGGACCTGGCCGACATGATCCGTCCCGACCTGGAGGCGCGCGGCTACCGCGTCTTCGAGGTGTCGGCCGTCTCCCGGCACGGCCTGAAGGAGCTGTCCTTCGCGCTGGCCGAGATCGTCGCCGCGGCGCGCGCCGCGCGGCCGAAGGAGGAGGCCACCCGCATCGTCATCCGGCCCAAGGCCGTGGACGACGCCGGCTTCACCGTCACCCGCGAGGACGAGGGCTTCTACCGCGTCCGCGGTGAGAAGCCGGAGCGCTGGGTGCGCCAGACGGACTTCAACAACGACGAGGCCGTCGGCTACCTGGCGGACCGCCTCAACCGCCTCGGCGTCGAGGACGAGCTGATGAAGGCCGGTGCCCGGGCGGGCGACGGCGTGGCCATCGGCCCCGAGGACAACGCCGTGGTCTTCGACTGGGAGCCGTCGATGGCGGCCGGTGCGGAGATGCTGGGCCGCCGCGGTGAGGACCACCGCCTGGAGGCCCCGCGTCCGGCGGCCCAGCGCCGCCGCGACCGCGAGGCGGAGCGCGACGAGGCGTCGCGCGAGTACGAGGACTTCGACCCGTTCGCGTAAGCGGGCGGGGATGCCAAAGGGGCGGGGCCCGGGACGTACGTCCCGGGCCCCGCCCCTTTCCGTATCCGTACGGGTGATCCGTACCGGTGTCAGCCGCCCTGCGAGGCCGTCAGCGGTGCGTCGTCCGGCCCGGAGGCCGCGCTCGGCACCGCGGGGGTGTCCGCGGGGGTGTCCGTCGCCGCGGAGCCCAGGCGCGGGGCCGGGATCTCGGAGGCGCGGGCCTCCATCCGGGCGCGGCGCTCGTCCGCCTTGGCCGCCAGCGCCAGCGCGGCCGCGTTGAAGCGCACCAGCGACGGCGGGTCGGCCGGGCCCAGCAGCTGGACCTTCAGCTCGGCCCGTGCCTCCGCCAGCGCGTCCTGGCGCGGGTCGCGGACGGCGGCCAGCAGCTCCGTCACGCCCGCCGCCTCCGGCGTCAGGATGGTGGCCGCGGAGACGGTCGGGAAGTTCGCCCGGAACTCCTCCTCGCCCATGCCGCTGGTGTTGGCCACGGCGTACGGCTTCTCACTGGTCAGCCAGTCGGAGACCACGCTGGACACGTCGGAGATCAGCAGGTCGGACCGGTTGAAGCAGCTGAACAGCGCGGGCCGCGCGTCCGTGATGATCTGGTGCTCCCACTCGGGCAGCGACGCCCAGTAGGCGTCCTCCCAGGCCGTCGTCGCGGCCTCCACGGCCTCCGCGTTGCCCTTGTCCGGGGTGGACTGGAGCAGCATGCGCTCGATCTCGTCGGCGCTGTCGCGGAAGGTGCTGGTGGTGAGCCGGTCGAGCTCCACCGTGCGGCGGGCCAGCTCGGCGGCGGCCTCGGGGCCGGGGCGGGGGCCGGAGCGGCCCGTGTTGGCCTCGCGGATCATGGCCTGGATGCGCTCGTTGGCGCGGCCGGCGCGCGGGTCGACGGAGCCCGTCATGGGGTGCGGCTTGTAGAGCAGCCGGACGCCCGGGTCGGCGAGGAGGGCGCGGACGATGTTCTCGCCGGCGAGGATCACCGAGGTGTTGCCGGGGTTGCCGTCCCAGCCCTCCCACGTGGGGGCGTACAGCACCGTGGTGAAGGCGCCCGCGGGGGCGCCGGCGGACGGCCGGATCGGCGCCAGCTGGGGCCGGCCGACCTCGACGACGTCCTTGTCCTCGACGCCGATGTCGGCGAGCTGGTAGCGCTCGCGGGCGGCGGGGCCGGCGACCCAGATCTCGTCGTACGCCTTGGAGTACGGGTTGCAGCTGGAGAGCTTGTCGCTCTCGCCGTGGTTGATGAAGGCGTGCTTGATCGACGGCATGCGCAGCACCTGCGAGGTCTTGCCCGAGTTCGCGGGGTGCAGCATCAGCTTCAGCGAGGACTTCTCCAGGGCCATCAGGTGGTGGACCTTGGGGATGCAGATGACCGGCACGTCCGTGGCCTCGATCTTCTGCATCATGAACCGCTCGCGCAGCACGATCAGCGGGTTGCCGTCGAGCGCGGCCAGCGTGGAGAGCCACATGTTGGCCTGGTAGGCGGAGGTGGTGCCGCCGGAGAAGTACATGCCGACGGTGGGCCGGTAGTCGGCCAGCCAGGCGTCGAGCCAGGCCAGGGCCTGCTGCTCGGTGGCGACGCGCTTCTTCGGCAGCAGCCACGTGGCGAGGTGGACGGTGCCGGCGGCGGCCAGCAGCAGCGCGACGCCCGCGCCCGCGAGGGCCCAGACGGTCCGGTGCGTGCCCGCCGTCACCAGCAGGCCCGCCGTCGCGGGGACGGCGAAGCGCAGCAGCCGGCGGCCGTGCTGGCGGGCCAGCAGGCGCGGCGGGGCGGCGGTCAGGTGCAGCCCGGACGCGTCGATGTTCCGGGTGAGGAACGGCAGCGTACGGCTGCGGCGGACCAGGATCGCGACGGCCTGGCAGGCGAGGTGGGCGCCGTAGAACAGCACGAGGGCGGCGACGACCGGCGCGTAGCCGGTCAGGGAGCCGTCGCCGTTCAGCCGGACCAGCCCGATCACGACGAGCATGTCGCGCAGCAGCTGCCGCACCATGACGTCGAAGCGGATCTTGTTCAGGACGGCGACCAGGCCCGGGTCGCGGTGCTGCAGATAGAGGTCGAGCGCGAGGCCCGCCGCCGTGGCGGTGATGAGGGTCGGCACGTCGGGCAGGAGTGCGCCGACGAGCTGGGCGGCGAAGAACGCCAGCATGGCGAGCAGCGCCGCGAGCTGTACGGCTCGGCGGGGTGCTGTTCCGGCAGATGGCACTGGACGGGCTCCTGGCAGCAGGGCTGGGGGTCGGGGGACCGCCGTGTCGCACATCACGCCGGCCTTCGGGGGGACGTGGTGGACAACGGTCGACCACCGACCGTATGACGGCCGCTGGTCCGGGAGCAATCTTCCCTGACACCAACCGCCACAAAATAGGGACCAACGGCCACAATCGCCAGAGGGCGGAGGGGGTAGATTTGCGGACTCCGCTCCAGGTCCCCCGTGGCGGGGGTCCGGGAGCCCGTCGGTGATCGTACTGATCGTAGGGGTGTACGCAGGGTGACAGGGGCAGGGGAGCAGCGGGACGTCCGGTCCGAGGTGACGCAGGCGCGCCGGATCGTGGTCAAGGTGGGGTCGTCCTCCCTCACCACCACGGGCGGCGGTCTGGACGCCGACCGGGTTGACGCGCTGGTCGACACGCTGGCGAAGGTGGCGGGCGACAAGGAGGTCGTGCTCGTGTCGTCGGGCGCGATCGCCGCCGGCCTGGCGCCACTGGGCCTGCCCAGCCGTCCGCGCGACCTGGCCCGGCAGCAGGCGGCCGCCAGCGTCGGCCAGGGCCTGCTGGTGGCCCGCTACACGGCTTCGTTCGCCCGCTACGGCCGCCGGGTGGGCCAGGTGCTGCTGACGACGGACGACACGAGCCGGCGCGCGCACTACCGCAACGCCCGCCGGACGCTGGACCAGCTGCTGGCCATGGGCGCGGTGCCGGTGGTCAACGAGAACGACACGGTGGCCACGGACGAGATCCGCTTCGGCGACAACGACCGGCTGGCGGCCCTGGTCGCCCACCTGGTGCGGGCGGACCTGCTGGTGCTGCTCTCCGACGTGGACGGCCTCTACGACGGCGACCCCAGCATGCCGGGGACGTCCCGGATCGCCGAGGTCAGGGGCCCGGCGGACCTGGAGGGCGTGGCGATCGGCAGCGCCGGCAAGGCGGGCGTGGGCACGGGCGGCATGGTCACGAAGGTGGAGGCCGCGCGGATCGCGGCCGCCGCGGGCATCCCGGTGGTGCTGACGTCGGCGAGCGAGGCCGCGGACGCCCTGCGCGGCGGCGCGACGGGCACGTTCTTCCACCGCACCGGCCGCCGCTCGGCCGACCGGCTGCTGTGGCTGGCGCACGCCTCGACGCCGCGGGGCGCCCTGACCCTGGACGAGGGCGCGGTGCGGGCCGTGGTCGAGGGCACGGGTTCGCTGCTGCCGGCGGGCATCGCGGCGGTCGAGGGCGAGTTCAGCGCGGGCGACCCGGTGGAGCTGCGGGACCCGGAGGGCCGCGCCGTGGCGCGCGGGCTCGTCACGTACGACGCCGCGGAGATCCCGCCGCTGCTGGGCCGCTCGACCCGCGACCTGGCCCGTGACCTGGGCCCGCGGTACGAGCGCGAGGTGGTGCACCGGGACGATCTGGTGGTGCTCGCCCCGTAGCGCCCGTCCGGCGGTCCCGGCAGGCGCCGCGGTGCGGCCGGCCGTACCGGAGGCGGTGCCGGCCGCCCGGAGGCGGTAAGGACAGCCTTTCCAAGCGCCCTTTCCGTAAAACGGCCCCGCGGCCGCCCGCGGGCTGGTCAACTTTGATGCGTGGGCCGCCGCGACGCCACCGCGCGGACGTCCCGCAGCGGACCCAGCACGCACCACGGCTCCGCCGTCGCACGCGCGCGGAGCAGCGACCGACAGGAGGCCGCCGGTGAGACGAGGGCGCCCCGGGGCGCAGCCCCGGCCGGGGGGCACGTCCCCCGTCGTGCGGGCGGTGCCGGAGGAGCGGGCACTGGCCGGCCTCGGCCCGGCCGCCGCCGAGCGGGCCGGGCAGCCGGCCGGGGCGCGCGCACCGGAACCGGAGCCGCAGGGCGGCGAGGCGGCCCGGATGTGGCACGTCACACTCAGCGTCTCGGGCGCGGAGGCCCCGCTGGGCGAGGTCCGGCGGGCCCTGGAGCAACTGGCGCACGACCATCCCTTCCTCCTGACCAGCCGGTACGCGGGCGACCACGCGGAGATCCGGTACTGGGAGGAGGCCCGCGACCTGCACGACGCAGCCGCGGTCGCGCTGCGGCTGTGGGGCGAGCACCGCTCGTCGGCGCAGCTGCCGCCGTGGGAGATCGTCGGCCTGGAGGTCATCGACCGGGAGACGTACCAGCAGCGGGTCTCGCGGGGCCATGGCCCCGCACCGGCGTCGCCGGTGGGGGTGCACCCGTTCCAGTAGAGGGACCAGTAGAGGGATGGGGGCTGGGGGCTGGGGGCGGCGGTCCGGACCGGTCCGTCTTGGAGTGTGGAACGGCCGCGGTCCGGGCCCGGCACGGGGTTAGGCTGCGGCCATGAGCAGCAGCGAGTTCCCCTCCCCCCTGGCCGACCCCATGCCGCAGTCCCCGGTGCTGCGGGCCGCCTACCGGTCCCGTGCCGCGGCCGCCGACCTCGCTCCGCTGCCACGCTCGGTGAAGGACGAGGCGCTGCTGGCCGTCGCCGACGCGCTGGAGGTCCGTACCCGCGAGATCGTCGAGGCGAACGCGGAGGACGTGCGCGCGGCGCGCGAGGCCGGCACGAGCGAGAGTGTCGTGGACCGGCTCACCCTCACGCCCGAGCGCGTCCGGGCGATCGCCCGGGACGTGCGGGACGTGGCCGCCCTGCCCGACCCGGTGGGCGAGGTGGTGCGCGGCTCGACCCTGCCCAACGGCCTCGACCTGCGCCAGGTCCGCGTGCCCCTGGGTGTTGTCGGCATCGTCTACGAGGCCCGGCCCAACGTCACCGTGGACGCCGCCGCGCTGTGCCTGAAGTCGGGCAACGCCGTTCTGCTGCGCGGTTCCTCCTCCGCGTACGCCTCCAACACCGCGCTGGTGCGCGTGATCCGGGACGCGGTGGGCGGCGCCGGGCTGCCGGCGGACGCCGTGCAGCTGGTGCCGGGCGAAGGCCGGGAGTCGGTGCGCGAACTCATGCGCGCCCGCGGCCTGGTGGACGTGCTGATCCCGCGCGGCGGCGCCTCGCTGATCCGCACGGTGGTGCAGGAGTCGACCGTGCCGGTGATCGAGACGGGCACCGGCAACTGCCACGTGTACGTCGACGCGGACGCCGACCTCGACATGGCGGTGGAGATCCTCGTCAACTCCAAGGCGAGCCGGGTCAGCGTCTGCAACGCCGCCGAGACCCTGCTGGTGCACCAGGACATCGCCGAGGCGTTCCTGCCGCGCGCCCTGGCCGCGCTGGCTGAGGCCGGCGTGACGGTGCACGGCGACGAGCGCGTGGTCGAGCTCGGGAAGGGCTCCCCGGCGACGGTGGTGCCCGCGACGACGGAGGACTGGGAGACCGAGTACCTGTCGTACGACATCGCCGCGGCGGTGGTGGACGACCTGGACGCCGCGGTCCGGCACATCCGGCTGTGGACCTCGGGGCACACCGAGGCGATCGTCACCCGTTCGCAGTCCGCCGCGCGCCGCTTCACCCAGCTGGTGGACTCCACGACGGTCGCGGTGAACGCGTCCACGCGGTTCACCGACGGCGGCCAGTTCGGCTTCGGCGCCGAGATCGGCATCTCCACGCAGAAGCTGCACGCGCGCGGCCCGATGGGCCTGCCCGAGCTGACCTCGACGAAGTACATCCTCACCGGCGACGGGCACGTGCGCTAGCGGGCGGCCGTCCGTCCCGCCACCGGCGGCCCGGCGGCGGGACGGACGGCACCCGGGGCGGCGGACGCCTGCGCTGCCGGGTACCCCTAATTCCCGTACCGCCCGCGCGGATTGACCGGTTCGGGTCTACGCTGGACGGGTGCCGGACGACGTGGGGGGCCAGCCGTTCCCGGACGGCCAGGAGCCCGACAGCCACCGCCACGGAGACGCGGACGACGCGTTCGCCTCCGTGGTCTTCGACGAGGACTTCGTGCGGTCGGCCACGATCCACGAACCCTCCGCGGCGGAGCGGATGCTCGCCGCCGACCGGGCGCGGGCCGAGGCCGACGCCGCGCGGGCCCTCCCGGGCGGGGGCGCGGCCGACGACGACCCGTACGGGGACGGCTTCGGCGCCTCCCATCCGGTGCCGCCGCTGGACCTGCGGGCCCTGGCGCGGGACCTCGACCCGGACGACGCCTACGGCCCCTACGGGCGCTACGGGTCGGCGCGCGGCCCGTACCGCGGCCACGCCCGCTGGCACCGCCCGGTGGCCTGGGTGCTCGCCGTGGTCATGGGCATAGGCGTGGTGGCCCTGGCCTTCACCGCCGTCTACCGCGGCGCCTCCTCCGGCAAGAGCCAGAGCCCCGCGCCGCTGCCGGCGTCCACGGGCCTGGACGCCCCGGCGGGGGAGCGGCAGGGCCGGCCGTTGCCGTCCGTGTCCGCGGATTCCGAGCCTCCGGTGGCGTCCGCCGCGCCTCCCCACAGCTGAGGGGCGGGCACGCTTCGTGCCCTGATCATTCGAACGCCTGATTTCGATCGTTCGGCGTATTGTCCGGTGCGGTATTCCGACCGGGAATGACCGATCCCTCCGTTCCTGGCCACGCCCGCGGCAACCCGCCCGCCACCCGGGGATTTCCCCGGAACTTGTCGTGTACCAGGGCGTTTACCTGGCGCTCCGCAGACCTACTCTTGAGATATGAAGGGGCCTGGAGACCCGCCCGAGGGCACGCCCGAGGGTGCCCCGGGAGGTGGCGAGGAGGAGTACCGGTCCGTCGTCTTCGACGAATCGTTCGTCCGTGCTGCCCGCCTCCAGGAGTTCTCCGCCCGGGAACGCATGGACGACCACGCCCCCGCCGTCCGCACCCGCCACGCCTGGGCCCGCGTCAGCGCCTCCCGGCAGGTCCTCCTCCTGGTGATCCTCATCGCGCTGGCCTTCGGCACCGCCGTCTACATGGGCCTGCGCCACCCCTACAAGGACGCCCGCCCGCCCGCCGCCGAAGCGCTGCGCACCATGCTGGTGCCCCTGGCCCCGCACGACGCCGTGCCCGGCGCCGGAACGGCCCGCGACCTGTTCGACCACAGCCCCGCCGCCCAGTTCCGCGACGGCGTCGAGGGCATCAACCTGCCCGCCGCCCGCCGCACCCAGAACTTCTCCGAGAGCCTGGTGATGGCCGCCCTCGCCACCGCCAAGGAGTACACCGTCAAGTCCGCGCTCGACCCGCACGCCCTCACCGGCGGCGCCCAGCGCAACGTCCGCCTGCTCCTCGCGCCCTCGCAGCTCGACCAGTTCGACCGCAGCTTCGCCCACCCGGCCGACGACGGGCGGGACGCCGCCACCGGCTGGATCATCCGCTTCGACCCCGCCCAGGTGACCCTCGCCGACCGGCTGATCCGCACCCAGGGCACCTTCACCGTCACCGAGGCGTCCCCGGCCGCCCTGGAGGTCGTGGCCGACCACACCTTCGTCTACGCCCTGCGCGCCGCCAAGGGCCAGCCGCAGGACGTCTCCCTGTTCACCGTGCGGCGCACCGTGCACTTCCGGTTCGACCGCGACGACCTGCAGGAACACCACGTGCAGCTGCTGCAGAGCTCCGTGCAGGCCGGGCCCGCCTCCTGCTCGGCCGACGACGCCCTCTACCTGCGGCCACTGCTCGCGGGCCAGCGCGCGTCCGCCGACGGGCCCGCCGACACCGACCCGTACGCCTCCGGCACCGGCACCGGCGCCGAAGGGCCCTCGGCCGGCCTGTGCGGCACGCTCGCGCCCGGCGCCCAGCCGAGCCCGCCGGCGAAGCACTGACGGCCAGGGGGCCAGGGCCAGGGCCAGGGCCAGGGCCAGGGTCAGGGTCAGGGCAAGGGCCAGGGCCGGGGCCGCGTCAGGGCGCCTCCGGGCCGCCCTTCTCCTGCCCGCCGTCCCGGCCGCTGCTGCTGCCGCCGCTGCCGCCCTGCCCGCGCCCGGTGAACGTGTCGCGCAGCTTGCCGCCCAGGTCGCCGGCGCCGCCCGCAATGTCCCGCACCAGGCCCATCAGCGGGTCCTTGCCGGTCCGCACCGCGTCCGCGTAGTGCTGCGCCGACTCGCGGAAGGAGTCGGAGACGGAGGCGTCCTTGTCCTCCGACCGGTGGGGGTAGTGGCCGTCCATCAGCCGCTGGAAATCACGGCTCTCCGCCCACCGCTTCAGCTCCGCCGCCCGCACCGTGGCGAACGGGTGGCTGCGCGGCAGCATGTTCATGATCTTCAGTACGGAGTCGCGCAGGTCGCCGCCGCGCTCGTACTCCTCGGCCTGCTCCAGGAACGCGTCCACGTTCATCTCGTGCAGGTGGTTGCCGCCCGCCAGCTTCATCAGGCCGCGCAGCGACGCCTTGAGGTCCTGTTCCACGAGCAGCCCGGCCCGGTCCGCCGACAGCTCCGACTTGCGGAACCACTCGCGGAGCGCCGTCACGATCGCCGTCACCGCCAGGTTCCCCAGCGGAATCCAGGCGATCTTCACCGCGACGTTGGTGAGGAACAGCAGTATCGTGCGGTAGACGGCGTGCCCCGACAGGGCGTGGCCCACCTCGTGGCCCACGACCGCCCGCATCTCCTCCTCGTCGAGGAGCTCCACCAGGCCCGTGGTCACCACGATCACCGGCTCGTCCAGGCCCACGCACATCGCGTTCGGCTGCGGGTCCTGCGTCACGTACATCGCCGGCACCCGCGGCATGTCCAGCACATAACAGGCGTCGAGCAGCATCGCGTGCAGATGGGGGAACTGCCGCTCGCCCACCCGCACCGAGTCCGACAGGTACAGCAGGCGCAGGCTGCGCTCGGGCAGCAGCCCGCTCAGCGTCTTGAAGACCGTGTCGAAGCCGCTCAGCCGGCGCAGCGCCACCAGCGCCGAACGGTCCGCGGGGTGCTCGTAGGCCCGTGAGGAGATGCCGGGGAAACGCCGCCGGGCCCGGCCCGGCACCTGCTCCCCGCCGCCGCCCGCCCCGCCGTCGTACGTGCCGTCGCTCATCGAGACCCCCTCGTGGGCTCCGCCGGGCCGACCGGGCCCGCCCCCGTGCTGTCGGACCCCAGCGTAGGCCGTGGCACCGACACGGCTACCGTGGGGACATGGCCGTCATCGAGGGTTTTGATCGTTTCGCCGCCGCCCACGGCGTGCTCGCGCAGGCCGGCGAGGTGCTCGCCGTGTCCAAGGGCGACCAGGGCCCGGGCGCGCTGCTGCGCACCGTCCTGATCGTGGGCGTCGTGGGCGTCCCGCTCGTCGCCTGGTTCCTGCTGCGCGGCTACCGCAAGCAGTAGCCCCGGAGGCATCCGTGGCCCCGGAGGCACCCGTGGGCGCACGACCCGCGGAGTCGGCGTGAGCTCAGGCACCGCCCCCGCATACGATGTGGCAGAAGTCTCCAACCGATCTTTCCTCCGGCCGCCGCCGGGGGAATCCACTCCCGGATAGGTCCTGCCGACGTGATCTACGAAGCCCACAGCGCCCTCGTCCGCCTCGCCTCCGAGGGCGAGCACCACGTGGACGGCCACCCCAGCATCAGCCCCTACATGACCGGCGGCGCCGCGCTCGTCATCCTGCTGCTCCTGCTGTGGGTCACCACCCGCTTCAACCGGGACCGCTGACCCCACCGAGCCCCCCGGGCCCGGTGCACCACCGAGCCCAGTAGGGTCTGCACGCATGGAAGAGCAGACAGGGCCCGTGAAGCGGCGGCTCGGCGTGATGGGCGGGACCTTCGACCCCATCCACCACGGCCACCTGGTCGCCGCGAGCGAGGTGGCCTCGCAGTTCCACTTGGACGAGGTCGTCTTCGTACCCACCGGGCAGCCGTGGCAGAAGAGCCACAAGAAGGTCTCCCCGGCCGAGGACCGCTACCTGATGACGGTGATCGCCACCGCGTCCAACCCCCAGTTCTCCGTCAGCCGGATCGACATCGACCGCGGTGGCCCCACCTACACCACGGACACCCTCCGCGACCTGCGGGCCCTCAACGAGAACGCCGACCTGTTCTTCATCACCGGCGCCGACGCCCTCGCCCAGATCCTCACCTGGCGCGACACGGACGAGCTGTTCTCCCTCGCCCACTTCATCGGCGTGACCCGCCCCGGCCACATACTGGCCAACCCCGGACTGCCCGAGGACCGCGTCTCCTTCGTCGAGGTCCCGGCCCTCGCCATCTCCTCCTCCGACTGCCGCGCCCGGGTGGCGCAGGGCGAGCCCGTCTGGTACTTGGTGCCCGACGGTGTGGTGCGCTACATCGACAAGCGCAAGCTGTACCGTCACGACGGCTGACACCGACGGGCGGCCCGCCGCCCGACGCGCACCGAGGGGCATGGGTGAACGACCGAACGGACCCGTACGCGCACGACGTGCCCACGTCCACCGGGCAACCGCTCCCGGGGCCCCGCACCGCCCCTGATGCTGCCCCCGACGCCGCTCCCGGTGCCGCGTCTCCTCCGGACGCCGGCGGCACCGACGACGTCGGGGACGTCATCGACTGGCTGAAGTTCAGCGCCAGCCGCAGCGAGCGCCGCGGCGAACGCCGGCGCCGCGGCCGCCACCGCCTGATCGCCGCGGCCGCCGTCCTCGCCGTCGCCCTGGGGGGCGGCATCACCTGGTACGCCCTGTCGGGCGACGACGGCCCCGCCCCCGCCACGTCCCACGGCACGGGGCAGCGCGACGCCATCGTCGTCCACCTCCGGCCCACCCGGGGCACCGACAGCTCCACCGTCCTCCTCGTCGACGACGGCACCACACGGCGCGCCACCGCCGTGCTGCTCCCGGAGAACCTGGCGGTGGCCGGGGACGGCGGGACGCGGACGACGCTGGGCCGCTCCGTCGTGCAGGCCGGCACGGGGGCCACGCGGGACGCGCTGAACACCCTCCTCGGCGGCGGCATCACGGGCAGCTGGCGGCTGGACACCCCGTACCTGGAGAACCTGGTGGAGCTGGTCGGCGGCATCACCGTGGACGCCGACGCCACCGTCCCCGGCGAGGGGCCCGGCGACCCTGCGGCCGTCGTACGGGGGCCCGGCCGGTCGCTGGACGGGCGGGCGGCGGTCGCCTACGCCACGTACCGCGCGGCCGGGGAGGACGAGGACCGGCGGCTGGCCCGCTTCGGGCAGGTGCTGCACGCGGTCCTGTGCAAGGTCCCCGAGGACCCGGGTGCGGCGACGGGCACGGTGGAGGCCCTCGCCCAGATCCCCGACCCCTCGCTGCCGGAGGAGCGGCTGGGCGCCGCCCTGGCCCACCTGGCGGCCCGGGCCCGGCACGGCGCGTACGCCACCGTCGCCCTGCCCGTGCGCGCCGACGGCGGCCTGGGGGCGGGGGCCGCGGGGCGGGTGCACGAGGTGCTGGGCGGCACGGTGCACGAGGGCGGCGATACGGGGCGGTGAGAGGCGCCGGCGGTGCGATGGTCGTACCGGCCCGGGGGTGCGGTGGATAACCCGGGGAAGCCGGGCGGCGCGTCGTGAGACCCTTGAGGTGTACTGCCCCTCTTGACCGAAAGCATGGCTTGTGACCGCCACGGACCGCTCCATCGAGCTCATCCAGGCTGCCGCCCAGGCTGCCGCCGACAAGCTCGCCCACGATGTCATCGCGTACGACGTCAGCGACGTACTGTCGATCACGGACGCCTTCCTGCTGGCCTCCGCCCCCAACGACCGCCAGGTCAAGTCGATCGTCGACGAGATCGAGGAGCGGCTGCTGAAGGAGCTCGGCGCCAAGCCGGTCCGCCGCGAGGGCGACCGCGACGCCCGCTGGGTCCTGCTCGACTACGTCGACATCGTGGTGCACGTCCAGCACAGCGAGGAGCGCGTCTTCTACGCGCTGGAGCGGCTGTGGAAGGACTGCCCGGAGATCGCCCTGCCCGAGGACGCCGTGGCCACGCGCGGCAAGGGCGAGGAGTACGCCCGCAGCCAGGCCGGCGACGACCTGGACGGGGGCCTGAGCTGAACGGCGGCACCACGGGCCGCGGCCGCCGGATCGTCCTGTGGCGGCACGGCCAGACCTCCTGGAACGTCGAGCGGCGCTTCCAGGGCACCACGGACATCGACCTGACGGAGACCGGCGTGGCGCAGGCCCGCCGGGCCGCCCGTCTGCTGGCCGCCCTCAAGCCGCACGCCATCGTCGCCTCCGACCTGCGACGGGCCCGGGACACCGCCGCCGAGCTGGCGACCGTCACGGGCCTGAAGGTCACCACGCACCCCGCGCTGCGCGAGACGTACGCGGGTGAGTGGCAGGGCCTGACGCACGAGGAGATCGCCGGGCGCTTCGGCGAGCAGTACGCGGCGTGGAAGCGTGGCGAGCCGGTGCGGCGTGGCGGCGGCGAGCTGGAGACCGAGGTCGCCGACCGGGCCGCCCCGGTGGTGCTCGACCACGCCGGCAGGCTGCCGGACGGCGGCACGCTCGTGGTCGTCAGCCACGGCGGCACGATCCGTACGACGATCGGCCGGCTGCTGGGCCTGGAGTCCCGCTCGTGGGAGGCGCTGGGCGGCCTGACCAACTGCTGCTGGTCGGTGCTGGGCGAGGGCGCGCGCGGCTGGCGCCTGCTGGAGCACAACGCCGGGTCGCTGCCCGAGCCGGTGCTCGGCGACGACGACTGACGCCGGTGCCACCGGCCGATTTCACATCGGGGCAGGTCACAGGCTAAAGTTCATCTTGTTCGCGGCAAGCGCGGGGGAAACCCCGGAAGCCGGGAACAGCGGGGCTATAGCTCAGTTGGTAGAGCGCCTGCATGGCATGCAGGAGGTCAGGAGTTCAATTCTCCTTAGCTCCACCCCGAGATGATCCCGCCTCCCTCCTGGGAGGCGGGATCATTGCTGTTCAGGCACCCTCCCGTGGCAGAATCGGACGGCCGGGAGCGAAGGGCCGAAGAAGAGCCGAAGGGGAGGGGGTCGGGGCTGACCCATGGGTGCTCACAGCCGGAAGTGCGACTGGTGCGGCAGCGGCACGCCGATCGTCCGTGACATGGAGCCGCTCAACTCGGACTACCAGTACTGGTGCGTCGAATGCGCACGGGCGCTGATCATAAAAGGCGACCCCATCGAGACCTACCGGGAACTCGAGGGCGAACCGATCTACGGCCGGCTGCTCGACGAGCACTGCACGCTGAAGCGGTTCTACTCGTTCGTCGCCGCCTAGCCGCGCCGGCCACCGCCGCTTCGATCATCGATTTGGCGGAACGGGGGTGGGGCCGTGTAATGTACTCCGTGTCGCCCGGCGAACGGGCGGAACAACAGAACACGGGGCTATAGCTCAGTTGGTAGAGCGCCTGCATGGCATGCAGGAGGTCAGGAGTTCAATTCTCCTTAGCTCCACAGCGAGTGAGCGGGCCGTCCTCCGGGACGGCCCGCTCACTGCGTGTGCGGCGCCGTGACCGTATCCGTTCGTTCGGTGGCGGGGCGCTGCGGTAACCTGACCCCATGCGTGCCGTACGCCTCCTGCTTAGCGAGCCGCGCTGATCAGCACCGGCCGGTGACTCCGGCCGGAATCGGCGCGGCGTCCCCTCCTGTGCGAGGGGTTTTTTCATTTCCGGCCCCGGCCCCGGGACCCCGGGCGGGCCGGCATCGCGACCGCAGGCAGAGACGACGATCGATGGAGCTTGGAAGACGATGAGCGAGATCCCCACCGCCGCCGAGGTGGCTGCCCCGCACCGCTACACGGCCGCGCTGGCCGCGGACATCGAGGCGCGCTGGCAGGACTTCTGGGACGCGAACGGCACGTACGAGGCGCCCAACCCGAGCGGGGACCTGGCGGGCGACCCGGAGGCCGTGGCCCGCCCCAAGAAGTTCATCATGGACATGTTCCCGTACCCCTCGGGCGCGGGCCTGCACGTCGGTCACCCGCTGGGCTACATCGCCACCGACGTCTACGCCCGCTTCCACCGCATGACGGGCCACAACGTCCTGCACACCCTGGGCTTCGACGCCTTCGGCCTGCCCGCCGAGCAGTACGCCGTGCAGACCGGCACCCACCCCCGGGTGTCCACCGAGGCCAACATCGAGAACATGAAGGCGCAGCTGCGCCGCCTGGGCCTGGGCCACGACAAGCGCCGGTCGTTCGCCACGATCGACCCGGACTACTACAAGTGGACCCAGTGGATCTTCCTGCAGATCTTCAACTCCTGGTACGACGAGGAGGCCCGGAAGGCCCGCCCGATCGCCGAGCTGGTCGCCCAGTTCGAGAGCGGGGAGCGCGCGACGCCCGACGGCCGCCCCTGGGGTGAGCTGAGCGCCGTCGAGCGCGCCGACGTCCTGGGCGAGTACCGCCTGGCGTACGCGTCGGACGCGCCCGTCAACTGGTGCCCCGGCCTGGGCACGGTGCTGGCCAACGAGGAGGTCACCTCCGAGGGCCGCTCCGAGCGCGGCAACTTCCCCGTCTTCAAGTCCAAGCTGCGCCAGTGGAACATGCGCATCACCGCGTACGCGGACCGCCTGCTGGAGGACCTGGACGCGCTGGACTGGCCGGAGGCCATCAAGCTGCAGCAGCGCAACTGGATCGGCCGCAGCGAGGGCGCCCGCGTCGACTTCGTCATCGACGGCCGCCCCGACGCCCGGGCCACCGTCTTCACCACCCGGCACGACACGCTGTTCGGCGCCACCTACATGGTCCTGGCGCCCGAGCACCCCCTGGTGACCGCCGACGCCGCCGACGGCGGCATCGTCCCGGCCGCCTGGCCCGAGGGCACGCACGCCGACTGGACCGGCGGCCACACCACCCCGGCCGAGGCCGTCGCCGCGTACCGCAAGGAGGCCGCCGCCAAGTCCGACGTGGAGCGGCAGGCCGACGCCAAGGAGAAGACCGGCGTCTTCACCGGCGCGTACGCCGTCAACCCGGTCAGCGGCGAGAAGATCCCCGTCTTCGTCGCCGACTACGTCCTGATGGGCTACGGCACCGGCGCCATCATGGCCGTCCCCGCCCACGACGACCGCGACTTCGCCTTCGCGCGCGCCTTCGACCTGCCCATGCGCTGCGTCGTGCGCCCCTCGGACGACCGCGGCACCGACCCGTCCACCTGGGCCGACTCCTTCGACTCGTACGACGCGGAGATCATCAACTCGTCCGGCCCGGGCGTCTCCCTGGACGGCCTGCGCGTCCCCGAGGCCAAGACCCGCATGGCGCAGTGGCTGACGGAGCAGGGCATCGGCGAGGCCACCGTCAACTTCCGCCTCCGCGACTGGCTGTTCAGCCGGCAGCGCTACTGGGGCGAGCCCTTCCCGATCGTCTACGACGAGGACGGCGTCGCCCACGCGCTGCCCGAGTCGATGCTGCCGCTGGAGCTGCCGGACGTCGAGGACTACGCGCCGCGCACCTTCGACCCGGACGACGCCGACACCCAGCCGGAGACGCCGCTCTCGCGCAACGAGGAGTGGGTCGACGTCGAGCTGGACCTGGGCGACGGCCCGAAGCGGTACCGCCGCGAGACCAACACGATGCCCAACTGGGCCGGTTCGTGCTGGTACGAGCTGCGCTACCTGGACCCGCACAACACCGAGCAGCTCGTCGCGCCGGACGCCGAGCGCTACTGGATGGGCCCGCGCGAGGGCATGCCGCACGGCGGCGTCGACCTGTACGTCGGCGGCGCCGAGCACGCCGTACTGCACCTGCTGTACGCGCGCTTCTGGTCGAAGGTGCTGTTCGACCTGGGCCACATCTCGTCGGCCGAGCCGTTCCACAAGCTCTACAACCAGGGCATGATCCAGGCGTACGTCTACCGCGACAGCCGCGGCATCGCCGTGCCGGCCGCCGAGACCGAGGAGAGCGGCGGCACGTACACGTACCGCGGCGAGAAGGTCAGCCGGACGCTCGGCAAGATGGGCAAGTCCCTGAAGAACGCCGTCACGCCGGACGAGATCTGCGCCGAGTACGGCGCGGACACGCTGCGCCTGTACGAGATGGCGATGGGCCCGCTGGACGTCTCCCGCCCCTGGGACACGCGCGCCGTCGTCGGCCAGTACCGCCTGCTGCAGCGCCTGTGGCGCAACGTGGTGGACGAGAACACCGGCGAGACGACGGTCGTGGACACCGAGGCGGACGACGCGACGCTGCGGGTCCTGCACAAGGCGATCGACGGCATCGGGCAGGACCTGGCGAACCTGCGCTTCAACACCGCCATCGCCAAGGTGACGGAGCTCAACAACCACGTCACCAAGCTGCGCGAGGTGCCGCGGTCCGTCGCCGAGACGACGGTCCTGCTGATCGCGCCGCTGGCCCCGCACATCGCCGAGGAGCTGTGGCGCCGCCTGGGCCACACCGACTCGGTGGTGCACCACGCCTTCCCGGTGGCCGACCCGACGTACCTGGTGGACGAGGCCGTCACCTGCGTCGTCCAGATCAAGGGCAAGGTCAGGGCGCGCCTGGAGGTGCCGCCGTCGATCACGGACGCGGAGCTGGAGCGGACGGCGCTGGCCGACCCCGCGGTGGTGGCCGCGCTGGGCGGCGCGGAGGTCCGCAAGGTGATCGTGCGGGCGCCGAAGCTGGTGAACATCGTTCCGGCGTGATGGCGGCCCGGGCATGAGGGCTCTCTCGTATGAGCGCTCGTGTCTGAGGGCTCTCGCATAAGGGTTCTCCCTTACGGGGAGGTTGGGGGTTCCGATGGAACCCGCGGCCTCCCCGTTGCGTTTACGGTGGAGAGGTGGGACCGCCGGGAACGGCTGGGACGCCGGGCCGAGGACGCCGGGCTGGACGCTGAGGAGCGCGTACATGGAAATCGCGGCCGTGATCGTCGCCCTGGTCTTCGCGCTGGTCGTGGCACTGGCGGTGTTCGCGACGGTGAAGGCGGTGCGCGCGGTGCAGCGC
This sequence comes from Streptomyces mashuensis, assembly GCF_014654785.1. Lineage (GTDB taxonomy): Bacteria > Actinomycetota > Actinomycetes > Streptomycetales > Streptomycetaceae > Streptomyces > Streptomyces mashuensis. The sequence goes on along the minus strand of NZ_BNBD01000002.1, from coordinate 570,187 downwards.
GGCGTGGACCGCACGGTCACGCAGGCGCGCCGCACCGTGGAGGACACGCGGCTGAAGGCGAAGAAGTACACGCAGGGCGGTGCGGCGGGGGAGATCGCCGACCTGCGGCTGTCGCTGCGGACATCGATGCGGGCCACCCAGGAGGTGCTGCGGTCGGGCGTCGCCGAGGACGGGTCGCTGTCGGAGTCCCTGGCCCTCTTCGAGCGGCTGAGCGCGCACGGCCGCGAGCTCGACGAGGAGCTGCGGAAGCTGGAGACCGAGCCGGACCGGGAGCGGGTGGCGGCACGGTTGCCCGAGGTGCGGGAGCGCACGGAGCGTGTGACGCACTCGGCGAACGCGCTGCGCTGGGCGGCCCAGGACCGGGCCCGCCGGTTCGCCCACGACGACCTGACGGAGCTGAGCGAGCAGATCCGCATGGAGGCGGGCGCGCTGCGGCACTGGGAGCAGGAGGGGGAGCCGTCGGCGGAGGGACGGCCGGCTGCCGGTACCGGCACGGGCGGTACGGGCGCCCAGGACTCCGTGGCGGAGGAGGCGGGTGCGCGGCCGGCGCTGGACAAGGGCCCGGACCCGCGGTGGCAGACGCGGCACTCCTGGCAGCAGGCCAAGCGGCCGGAGAGCACGGCCTGAGCTGCCCCGGCGAGGGCGGTGACGCTGGGTGCGGGCTCGGGGCCGTACTGCCGCTCGGGCGGCCGGAGGGGTAACCTCCGGGGCATGTCCCGCCATGTCGCGATCATCACCGATTCCACGGCCTACCTGCCCCGGCAGGCGATGGAGCGGCACAGCATCACCGCCGTTCCGCTGACGGTCGTCCTGGGCGACGAGGCGCTGGAGGAGGGCACCGAGATCTCGGCCCGGTCGGTGGCCCAGGCGCTGCAGAAGCGCAAGCCGGTCACCACGTCACGCCCGGCACCCGAGGTCTTCGCCGCCGCCTACCGGCGCGCCGCCGAGGCAGGGGCGGAGGGGATCGTCTCGCTGCACCTGTCGGCCGAGTTCTCCGGCACGTACGACGCCGCGGTGCTCGCGGCGCGCGAAGCGCCGGTGCCGGTCAGAACGGTGGACACGGGCATGGTGGCGATGGCCCTCGGTTTCTGCGCCCTGGCCGCCGCCGAGACGGCACAGGCGGGCGGCACGCCGGACGAGGTGGTGGCCGCGGCCGAGAAGCGTGCTCAGGGCACGGCGGCCTACTTCTACGTCGACACCCTCGACTACCTGCGGCGCGGCGGCCGTATTGGTGCGGCGCAGGCGTTGCTCGGCTCGGCGCTGATGGTGAAGCCGCTGTTGCAGCTGGAGGGTGGCCGCATCGAGTTGCGGGAGAAGGTCCGCACGACGTCGCGGGCCATCGCCCGGCTGGAGGAGACGGCGGTGGAGCGGGCGGGCGCGGGCCCGGTGGACATCGCCGTGCACCACCTGGCGGCGCCCGAGCGCGCGGGGCTGCTCGCCGAGCGGTTGCGGGAAAGGGTGCCGCAGCTGGGGGAGTTGCACGTGAGCGAGGTGGGCGCGGTCATCGGCGCGCACACGGGACCGGGGCTGCTGGGCGTGGTGGTGTCGGCACGCTGACCCCTCTTCCGGGTGACGGAATGATCCGCAACGGCGGGGTTTTCCACAGGAATTGAGCCATCCGGACGGAACGCTTGCAAGCAGCGTACGGTCACGGACATGGCTTCTTCGTCACCCACCGTCACCACGGCTTCGCGGCCGGCGCCCGACATCGGCGCGCTGCGGGAGCGTACGGCGACTCCTCCCACCGCGCAGCGGCCGGCGGGGAGTTGGCGTGATGCGCTGACCGAGCGCCTGCCGGTGTGGGTGCGGGTGCGGTGCGGCATCGAGCTGCGGACGCTGGCGGCGCTGGCGGTGCTGCTCGTGGGGGTGCTCGCTCTGGCGGTGCACCACTTCTGGGCCGGCCGTCCGGAGGCGGTACGGCCGCCGCGGCGGGAGGTTCCGGAGGCCACGGCCGCGGCTGCTGTCCCCGCCCCGGCGCCGGTGCAGAGGAGCGCTTCGCCGAGTGCCGCCGTGGTCGTGGTGGACGTGGCGGGGAAGGTCCGCGATCCGGGGGTGCGGCGGCTGCCGGCGGGCTCGCGGGTGGCCGACGCCCTGGCGGCGGCGGGCGGCGCCCGCGAGGGCGCGGACATCAGCGGCCTCAACCGGGCCCGGGTCCTCGTGGACGGGGAACAGATCGTGGTGGGCGCGGCCGGGAGCCCACCGCCGGCACCGTCGGGGAGCAGTACGACGGCCGGGCCGGCAGGCCGGGGACAGGGGCCGCTGAGCCTCAACTCGGCCACGCTGGAGCAGTTGGACGCGCTGCCGGGTGTGGGGCCGGTCCTGGCCCAGCACATCCTGGACTACCGCACCCAGCACGGCGGTTTCCGCTCGGTCACCGACCTCCGCAAGGTGAACGGCATCGGTGCCCGCCGCTTCACGGACCTGAAGCCGCTGGTGCAGCCATGACCCCGACGACCACACGCCCTGGCACGGCACCAGAAGAAGCGGAGAGCGACCGGGAGCGCCCGGCCGACCTGCGGCTGCTGGGCCCGGCCCTCGCGGCGTGGGCGGCGACGGCGGCGGCCCTGGCGCTGCCGCCCGCGGTGGCGGGCTGGACGGCGGCGGGCCTGGCGCTGGGAGCGCTGGTCGCGGCGGTGAGGCTGTGGAAGGCGAGCAGGCGGGGCGGCGCCGGGGGACGCTGGGGGCGGCCGGGCGTGGCCGGGGCGGTGGCCGCGACGCTGCTGTGCGCTGCTGCCGGTGCGACGGGCGGGGCTCTGGCGGGCGCGGATTTACGGCGCGGGCCGGTGCCGGAGCTGGCCCGGCGGTCCGCGCATGCGACGGTCGAGCTGAGCCTCACCGGCGACCCACGCGCCACCCGGCCGCGGGTGCGGGGCTCGGTCCGCACCACACCGGCGGTGGTGGCGGACGCCGAGGTGACCCGTGTCCTCACGGACGGCGTCCGGACGGACGTCAGAACCCCCGTCCTGCTCGTCGCGCCGGCCTCCTGGCAGGGGCTCCTGCCCTCGACCCGGCTCCGCACGGAGGTGCGGCTCGCGCCGCCGCTCCACCGCGGCGACCGCATCGCCGCGGTGCTACGGACCAGGGACGCGCGGCCGCACGTCATCGAGGGCCCCACCGTCCTGCAGCGGGCCGCCGGCCGTCTGCGGGCGGGACTGCGGGAAGCCACGGACGGGCTGGCGCCCGACGCACGGGCGCTGCTGCCGGGCCTGGTGGTCGGCGACACCTCACGTGTCCCCCCGGACCTCGACGAGGCGTTCAAGGCCACGGACCTCACCCACCTCCTCGCCGTGTCGGGAGGAAATCTCACGATCATGATCGCGCTGCTCCTCGGGCCGGCGCACCTGGCGTCCCGGGCGGAACGGCGCGGCGTGGCGGCGCAGCTGGGGATTCCCCTGCGGCTGACCGCGCTGCTCGGGGGTGCGCTGACGGTGGGCTTCGTGGTGGTCTGCCGGCCCGACCCGAGTGTGCTGCGGGCCGCGGCGTGCGGCCTGATCACGTTGCTGGCGCTGGCCACGGGGCGCCGCCGGAGCCTGCTGCCGGCGCTCGCCGCGGCCGTTCTGCTGCTGGTGCTCCTCGATCCGTGGCTGACGCGGAGCTACGGCTTCGTGCTGTCCGTCCTGGCGACCGGGGCGCTGCTCACCCTGGCGCCGCGCTGGAGCGAGGCCCTGCGCCGGCGGGGGGTGCCGCCGAGGATCGCCGAGGCGCTGGCGGCAGCGGGGGCGGCGCAGGCGGTGTGCGCACCGGTGATCGCCGTGCTGGCGGCCCGCGTGAGCCTGGTGGGGGTGCCCTGCAATCTGCTGGCGGAGCCGGCGGTCGCGCCCGCCACAGTGCTGGGGTTCGCGGCGCTGGCCGCGGCGCCGGTGGCCATGCCGCTCGCGCGGGCCCTGGCGTGGCTCGCCGGGTGGCCGGCGCTGTGGACGGCGAAGGTCGCCCGGACGGGGGCGGGCCTGCCCGGAGCGGAACTCGACTGGCCGGGTGGTGTGCGGGGCGGCCTGCTGCTGGCGGTGTTCACGGCGACCGTGATCCTCGTCTGGCGCCGGCTGCCGGGACGGCGGTGGGCGTGCGCGGGCTGCGTGCTGCTCCTGGTCGTGGCCGTGGTGCGCCCGGCTCCACTGACCCGGGTGGTCACGGGCTGGCCGCCGCCGGACTGGAGGGTGGCTGCGTGCGATGTCGGGCAGGGCGACGCGTTGGTGCTGGCCGCCGGGCCGGGTACGGCTGTGGTCGTCGATGCGGGGCCGGAACCCCGGGCCGTGGACCGCTGTCTGCGGGAGCTGGGGGTGGAGCGGGTGCCGTTGGTGCTCCTGAGCCATTTCCACGCCGATCACGTGGACGGTCTGCCGGGTGTGCTGCGGGGCCGTGCGGTGGGAGCGGTGGAGACGTCGCCGTATCACGAGCCGCCGGGGCAGGCGGCGTTCGTCCGGCGCGTGGCGGGCCGCGCCGGGGTGCCGGTGGGTGATGCGGTGGCGGGGGAGCGGCGCCAGCTGGGCGATGTGTCCTGGGAGGTGCTGTGGCCGCCGCCGGTGGGGACGTCGGCGGCGGCGGAGGACGGCCCGAACGACGCCAGCGTCGCTCTGCTGGTCCGGGCCGGCGGGCTGAGCGTGCTGTTGCTGGGTGACCTGGAGCCGCCGGCGCAGCGGGAGTTGCGGGAGGCGCGACCGGACCTGACGCGGGTGGACGTCCTCAAGGTGGCGCACCACGGTTCGGCGTACCAGGACGCGGAGCTGCTGCGGGGTGCGGCGCCCCGGCTGGCGTTGATCTCGGTGGGTGCCGGTAACCCCTATGGGCATCCGGCGGCGCGGACGGTCGGGGCGCTGCGGGCGGGGGGTGCGGCGGTGCTGCGTACCGACACGGACGGACCGGTCGCGGTGACCGGTGCCGTCGTGGCGTTCACTCGGTCTCGAGCCAGCCGTCGTACTCCTCGGCCAGTTCGCGGAGCTCGCGGAGGTTCAGTTCGCCGTCCGGGTCCTCCACGACGACCAGCCACTGGGCGTCCTCGGCGTCGTCCTCGCCGGCCAGGGCCTCGCGGACCACCTGCGGGTCGTCGTCGAGGCCGAAGCGGCGGCCCGCTTCGTCGGCCACCTCGTCGGCGGTCTCCCGGTCGGGGAGGACGAGCAGGTGGCGTACGGAATCGGAGGAGTCACTGAACGCGGAAGAGTATGAAGAAGCGCTGATCACCCGCCCATTGTGCGGCATGGTTCCGCGGGCGTGCGGGCGGGTGTGTCCGGGGTGCGTGGGATGCTGGAGGCGATGCCCAAGAAGACTGCAACCGACGACCCGCTCGCCCCCGTCACGCTCGCGGTGGGCCAGGAGGACCTCCTGCTGGACCGTGCCGTGCAGGAGGTGGTGGCCGCGGCCCGCGCGGCGGACGCGGACACCGACGTACGGGATCTGACGCCCGACGCGCTCCAGCCCGGCACGCTGGCGGAGCTGACCAGCCCGTCGCTGTTCGCCGAGCGGAAGGTGGTGATCGTCCGCAATGCGCAGGACCTGTCCGCCGACACGATCAAGGACGTCAAGGGTTATCTGGGGGCGCCGGCCGAGGAGATCACGCTGGTTCTGCTGCATGCGGGCGGGGCCAAGGGCAAGGGTCTGCTGGATGCGGCGCGCAAGGCGGGGGCCCGGGAGGTGGCCTGCCCGAAGATGACGAAGCCGGCCGACCGGCTGACGTTCGTGCGGTCGGAGTTCCGGGCGGCGGGCCGGCAGGCGACGCCGGAGGCGTGCCAGGCCCTGGTGGATGCGATCGGCAGTGATCTGCGGGAGCTGGCGAGTGCGTGTGCGCAGCTGGTGGCCGATGTCGAGGGCATGGTCGACGAGGCGGTGGTCGCCCGGTACTACACGGGGCGTGCGGAGGCGTCCAGCTTCACGGTCGCGGACCGGGCGGTGGAGGGCCGGGCGGCGGAGGCGCTGGAGGCTCTGCGGTGGGCGATCGCCACGGGTGTGGCACCTGTGTTGATCACGAGTGCTCTGGCCCAGGGTGTGCGGTCGATCGGCAAGCTGGCGTCGGCGCCGCGGGGTGCGCGTCCGGCGGATCTGGCGCGGGAGCTGGGCATGCCGCCGTGGAAGATCGACCGGGTGCGGCAGCAGATGCGTGGCTGGACGCCGGACGGTGTGGCGGCTGCGCTGCGTGCGGTCGCGGAGGCGGACGCGGGCGTGAAGGGTGGCGGTGACGACCCGGAGTACGCCTTGGAGAAGGCCGTCGTCGCGGTGGCCCGCGCGGCCCGGGCCCGGTCCTGACCGGGGCCGCGGAAAGACTTGGCAGGCAGGGAGCGGGGGAGGGGCTCTCAGCCACAGGGCGGAAAACCGCCCGGCCGGGAGGAGGGAGGGCCCACGCCGCGGCCACGAACCCCCGCCCCACCCCCTCCCCACCCCCACAAAGCCCGAAGGCCCTGTGCCCGTCCTGGGGAGGGACGGGCGCAGGGCCTTCGGCGTTGTTCCTGTGGGCCTCGGAGAGGCCCGGTGCGCCGCACCCGCGTGGCGAACGCAGGCCGCGTGCGGCGCGTGGTGCGCGGGCGGAGCCGCGCCAGGGGTGCCGGGGCGGAGCGGTTGAGAGGGTCCGCTGGACCCGCTCCGGCGGGGTGGGGCATGAGGATCAGGCCCCGGGGTGGCCCCATACGAGGTACGGGGCCGAGGTCGAGACTCAGGCAGCCTTGAGGGAGGCGGCCTGCTTGGCCAGCGCCGACTTCTTGTTGGCGGCGGCGTTCTTGTGGATGACGCCCTTGCTGGCGGCCTTGTCCAGCTTCTTGCCGGCCAGGGCGACGGCGGCGGTGGCCTTCTCCACGTCGCCGGCGGCAATCGCCTCACGGGCCGAGCGGATGTAGGTCTTGACCTCGGACTTGACGGCCTTGTTGCGCAGGCGCGCCTTCTCGTTGGTCTTGATCCGCTTCATCTGGGACTTGATGTTCGCCACGAAAAAGCCTTTTCAGGTGCGTTGGATGTGAAACGGTGCCTGTGCGCGCAAGAGGGCACGCCAGGCACAGTGCACCAGGCTACCAGCACGCCCATCGGCCGCCCAAACCGGACCGTACCCGCTGCTCATGGGAGCATGGAGGGGCCGTATATCCCGACTCCCGTCGAGACTGGCCGGCAGCGGCCAGTGTCACCGAATGGATCCTGCGTGCCCGCGACCCCTACCAACGTGCCCGAGCCGAGCCGTACCGACCCGGCTCTGATCCGTAATTTCTGCATCATCGCGCACATCGACCACGGCAAGTCGACGCTCGCCGACCGGATGCTTCAGCTGACCGGCGTGGTCGACCAGCGGCAGATGCGCGCGCAGTACCTCGACCGGATGGACATCGAGCGCGAGCGCGGCATCACGATCAAGTCCCAGGCCGTCCGGCTGCCCTGGGCGCCGACCCAGGGCGAGGGTGCGGGCGCCACCCACATCCTCAACATGATCGACACGCCGGGCCACGTGGACTTCACCTACGAGGTGTCCCGCTCCCTCGCGGCGTGCGAGGGCTGCATCCTCCTGGTGGACGCCGCGCAGGGCATCGAGGCCCAGACCCTCGCCAACCTCTACCTGGCGATGGAGAACGACCTCACGATCATCCCGGTGCTCAACAAGATCGACCTGCCGGCCGCGCAGCCCGAGAAGTTCGCCGCGGAGCTGGCCAACCTGGTCGGCTGCGAGCCGGAGGACGTGCTGCGGGTCTCGGCGAAGACCGGTGTGGGCGTGGAGGAGCTGCTCGACCGCGTGGTCGCGACCGTCCCGGCCCCGGTCGGTGTCAAGGACGCCCCCGCCCGCGCGATGATCTTCGACTCGGTGTACGACGCCTACCGGGGCGTGGTCACGTACGTGAAGGTCGTCGACGGCACCCTCCGCAAGCGCGAGCGCATCAGGATGATGTCGACCGGCGCCGCCCACGAGCTGCTGGAGATCGGCACCAACTCGCCGGAGATGACCCCGGCCGACGGCCTGTCCGTCGGCGAGGTGGGCTACCTGATCACGGGTGTGAAGGACGTCCGCCAGTCGAAGGTGGGTGACACGATCACCCAGCTGCACGGCGGTGCCACCGAGGCCCTGGGCGGGTACAAGGACCCGAAGCCCATGGTGTTCTCCGGCCTCTACCCCCTCGACGGCTCGGACTACCCGGAGCTGCGCGAGGCCCTGGACAAGCTCCAGCTCAACGACGCCGCGCTGGTGTACGAGCCGGAGACGTCCGCCGCCCTCGGCTTCGGTTTCCGTGTCGGCTTCCTCGGCCTGCTGCACCTGGAGGTCATCCGGGAGCGCCTGGAGCGCGAGTTCGGCCTCGACCTGATCGCCACCGCCCCCAACGTGGTCTACCGCGTGATCATGGAGGACGGCACCGAGCACACGGTGACCAACCCCTCCGAGTTCCCCGTCGGCAAGATCGACGAGGTGTACGAGCCGGTGGTGCGGGCCACGATCCTGGCGCCCAGCGAGTTCATCGGCGCGATCATGGAGCTGTGCCAGACCCGCCGCGGTGTGCTGCTCGGCATGGACTACCTCTCCGAGGACCGCGTCGAGATCCGCTACACCCTGCCGCTCGCCGAGGTCGTCTTCGACTTCTTCGACCAGCTGAAGTCCAAGACCCGCGGCTACGCCTCGCTGGACTACGAGCCCACCGGCGAGCAGAACAGCGAGCTGGTCAAGGTCGACATCCTGCTGCACGGCGACAAGGTCGACGCGTTCTCCGCGATCACCCACAAGGACAAGGCCTACGCGTACGGTGTGCGCCTGGTCTCGCGCCTGAAGGAGCTCATCCCGCGGCAGAACTTCGAGGTGCCGGTGCAGGCCGCCATCGGCTCCCGTGTCATCGCCCGCGAGACGATCCGCGCCATCCGCAAGGACGTCCTCGCGAAGTGCTACGGCGGTGACATCTCCCGTAAGCGGAAGCTGCTGGAGAAGCAGAAGGAAGGCAAGAAGCGGATGAAGATGGTCGGCAACGTGGAGGTGCCGCAGGACGCCTTCATCGCCGTGCTGTCCAGCGAGTCCGACGGCGGGGACAAGGCCAAGAAGTAGTCCCGGCCCCCCTATGCGGAACGTGCCCGCCCTCTCCCGGGGGCGGGCACGTCGCTTGTCCACACCCGGACGGGTGGCCGCCGGAACCGGTGCCGGCGGCTGTTTGTCCACAGGCTCTTACGCAATGAGCCGGACGGCTCTACCCTGATCACTGCTTGAAGGTTACTGGCGAGTCACCAGCAGCGAAGCGCCCCCGGAGGATGCCGTGACGGACACGCAGGCTTTGATCGAGAACCGCCCGCCCTCCGTGGCGCACCTCTTCCTGGAGCGCATCGAGGCCACCCCCGACGCCGAGGCGTACCGCCGCCCCGTCCCGTCCGCCTCCGGGCAGGGCCCCGACGACTGGGAGTCGCTCACCTGGCGGCAGGCCGCCGACCGGGTCTTCGGCATCGCCGCCGGCCTCATCGACCTGGGCATACTTCCCGAGGAGCGGGTCGCCCTCGCCTCCAACACCCGGCTCGACTGGATCCTCTCCGACCTCGGCATCATGTGCGCCGGCGCGGCCAACACCCCCGTCTACCCGAGCACGAACGCCGAGGAGACGGCGTACATGCTCTCCGACGCCGGCTGCCGGGTGCTGATCGCCGAGGACGCCGCCCAGGTCGCCAAGGCCCGCCAGTGCCGCGCCGACCTGCCCGGCCTCGCGCACGTCGTGGTGATCGACCCGGCCGGTGCCGAGCCCGCCGAGGGCGACCCCGAGGGCTGGCTGCTCACCCTCGCCGAGCTGGAGAAGCGCGGCGCCGCCCACCTGGAGCAGCACCCGGAGGCCGTGCGCGAGCGCATCGCCGCCCTGCGCCCCGAGCAGCTGGCCACCCTCATCTACACCTCCGGCACCACCGGCCGTCCCAAGGGCGTCCGCCTGCGGCACGACGCCTGGGCGTACATGGGCCGCGCCATCCACGCCACCGGCCTGGTCGAGCCGCAGGACGTGCAGTACCTGTGGCTGCCCCTCGCGCACGTCTTCGGCAAGGTGCTCACGGCCGGCCAGATCAGCGTCGGGCACATCACCGCCGTCGACGGCCGCGTCGACAAGATCATAGAGAATCTGCCGGTGGTCCGGCCCACCTACATGGCCGCGGTGCCCCGCATCTTCGAGAAGGTCTACAACGGCGTCGCCACGAAGGCCCGCGAGGGCGGCCCCGCCAAGTACCGGATCTTCCGCTGGGCCGCCGAGGTGGCCCGTGCCTACGCCAAGACGTCCCAGGAGAACTTCCGCCGCACCGGCACCCGCTCCGTGCCGTTCGCCCTCGCCGCCCAGCACCGCATCGCCGACGTCCTCGTCTACGCCAAGATCCGCCAGGCGTTCGGCGGCCGGCTGCGCGCCTGCGTCTCCGGCGCCTCCGCCCTCGCCCCCGAGATCGGCTACTTCTTCTCCGGCGCCGGCATCCACATCCTGGAGGGTTACGGCCTCACGGAGACCAGCGCCGCCAACCTCGTCAACCCCGGCGAGGCCTACCGCACCGGCACCGTCGGCAAGCCCCTGCCCGGCACCGAGGTGCGCATCGCCGACGACGGCGAGATCCTGCTGCGCAGCCCCGGCGTCATGGAGGGCTACCACGGCCAGCCGGAGCGCACCGCCGAGGTTCTGGAGTCCGACGGCTGGTTCCACACCGGCGACATCGGCGAGCTCTCGCCCGACGGCTATCTGCGCATCACCGACCGGAAGAAGGACCTCATCAAGACGTCGGGCGGCAAGTACGTCGCCCCCGCCGAGATCGAGGGCCGCTTCAAGGCCCTGTGCCCCTACGTCTCCAACATCCTGGTGCACGGCGCCGACCGGAACTTCTGCTCCGCCCTCATCGCCCTCGACGGCCCGTCGCTCCTCGACTGGGCCAAGGAGCAGGGCATGGCCGGCAAGTCGTACGCCGAGGTGGTCGACGACCCGCGCACGGTCGAGATGGTCGAGGGCTATGTCCGCGACCTCAATGCCGGGCTGCAGCGCTGGCAGACCGTCAAGAAGTTCCGGCTGCTGCCCCGCGACCTCGATGTGGAGCACGGCGAGTTGACGCCCAGCCTCAAGCTCAAGCGGCCGGTCGTCGAGCGCCAGTACAAGGACCTCATCGAGGAGATGTACGAGGGCGCGCGCGAAGCGTGAGGTCCGGGCGGGCGGCCCGGCCCGTCCGCCCTCCTCCGGCCGCCCCGGCCGCACCCCCTCCCGGTGGTCCCCCGCCCCCGGCCGAACGGCAGTGCCCCCACCCTTAGAGGCTCACTTACGGGACTCCGCGCCCCTGAGCGCGAACCGTCTGTCACTCTGTCGGTGGTGAATGCCGCACCATGCCGTGAGCGGTCAGGAGCGTCACCGTGAGGACATCACCGTGAGGACACCACCGACGGACAGGGAGCACGGCGACGCCGCCGGCTCCCCGGGCCGGGGCTCCGCCGCGCCCGTACCCGTACCCGTACCCACCCCCGCACCCGACCCCACGCCCACGGCCCGCACCAGCCTGCCCGGCAACGCCCTGGCGCCCTCCGCCGCCCGCCGCTTCGTGCGGTCGGTCCTCACCGGCTGGAACACCCACGCCGTCACCACCGACGACGCCACCCTCCTCGTCAGCGAACTCGTCACCAACGCCGTGGTGCACGCCGGCACCTCCGTCGACCTGGAGTGCCGCCTCGACCCGGCCCGCGGCGGCAACCTCGTCGTGGAGGTCACCGACCACCACCCGGCCCGCCAGTTCCGGGCCCGCCCCCGCTGCCCGTCCGACGACCGTCCCGGCCCCCGCCCCACCGACCTCCGCGGCGACGCACCACCCGACGGCGCCCCCGACGGCACCCCCCACGGCGCCCACAGCGGGCAGGGCCTCCGTCTCGTCGCCGAGCTCGCCGAGACCTGGGGCACCGCCTACCGGCGCACCGACAAGACCGTCTGGTTCCACCTCCCCGCGCAGCCCGGCCCCCGCGACGCCGACACCCTCTGCGAGCACGCCCTGCTGCGCGACCTCGACGCCGCCGAGGCCCTCGCCCCCGGCGTCCCGCCCGTCCCCCTCCTCGCCACCGCCCGCCGCTCCGCCGAGCGCGGTCACCACCGCGCCCTGTCCTTCCTCGCCGAGGCGTCCGAGCTGCTCGCCGGCCAGTTCGACGAGGACACCGTCGCCGCCCTCGCCACCCAGCTCGCCGTCCCCCGCCTCGCCGACTGGTGCGCCGTCTGGCTCGACGACACCACCACCCCCGGCGCACCCCGCCCCGTGCCGCGCCTCTCCCACGTCTGGCACGCCCACGAAACCCTCGTCGAGCCCCTGCGCCACGCCCTCCTGCGCACCCCGCCCGCCCTGCCCGCCGCCGGCCGTGCCGTCCCGTGGCCGTACCCACCGGACACACCGGGCCCCGCCGCCCCACCGGGCCCCAGCAACAACGGCAACAAGGGCAGCAACGGCAAGCACGGCACCGCCCTCGCCTGCCGCCTCGTCGCCGGCGGCCGCGGCATCGGCACCCTCCTCCTCGGCCGCAGCGGCCCCGCCGCCCCCGTCATGGGCGGCGACGTCACCGCCCTCACCGAGGACTTCTCCCGCCGCGTCGCCCAGGCCCTCGCCTCCGCCCGCCAGTACACCCGGCAGGCCACCATCAGCCGCATCCTCCAGCGCGGCCTGCTGCCCCGCGGCGTCGCCCGCATCCCCGGCGTCGACCGCGCCGTCGTCTACGAACCCCGGGGCGACGCCTCCGCCGGCGGCGACTTCTACGACATCTTCGGCGCCGGCTCCGGCTCCGGCCGCTGGTGCTTCGCCCTCGGCGACGTCTGCGGCAGCGGCCCCGAGGCCGCCGTCACCACCGGCCACGTCCGCCCCTGGCTGCGCCTCCTCGCCAAGGAGGGCTACGGCGTCGCCGCCGTCCTCGACCGGCTCAACCGCATGCTCGCCGACGAGGCCGCCGAGGCCGAGCCCGGCACCGGCGGCCCCGGCTTCCTCTCCCTCCTCTACGGCGAGCTCGTCCCCGGCGACGACGGCGTCCGCTGCACCCTCGCCAGCGCCGGCCACCCCCTGCCGCTGCTCCTCCGGCCCGACGGCTCCGTACGGCCCGTCGCCGCGCCCCAGATGCTGCTCGGCGTCGTCGACCACGTCGGCTACGGCAGCGAGACCTTCACCCTCGCGCCCGGCGACACCCTGCTGTGCGTCACCGACGGCGTCACCGAGCGCAAGCACGGCAACCGGCTCTTCGACGACGGCGACGGCCTGGCCACCGCCCTCGCCGGCTGCGTCGGCCTCGGCGCCGAGGACGTCGCCCACCGCATCCGGCACGCCGTCCACGGCTTCGCGCCCGCCCCGCCCGACGACGACCTCGCCCTGCTGGTGCTGCACGCCACGTAGTCCGCCCCCGGATCCGTGCCGTCCGGCAGCGGCGCCGGGCAACGCCGCCGATGCCGGACAATGGACCCCATGCCTTCCGTACTGCCCGACGGCGAGCCCATGCCCGAGGACGGGTCCCTGCCCCGCCACGCCCTCGACGGCTCCGGGCAGCGGCCCCTCGCCTTCTACCTGCACGTCCCCTACTGCGCCACCCGCTGCGGGTACTGCGACTTCAACACCTACACCGCGAGCGAGCTGCGCGGTTCCGGCGGCGCCCTCGCCTCCCGCGACACCTACGCCGGCACCCTCACCGACGAGATCCGCCTCGCCCGCAAGGTGCTCGGCGACGACCCGCGGCAGGTGCAGACCGTGTTCGTCGGCGGCGGCACGCCCACGCTCCTGCCGGCCGCCGACCTGGGGCGGATGCTCGCCGCCGTCCGCGACGAGTTCGGCCTGGCCGACGACGCCGAGGTCACCACCGAGGCCAACCCCGACTCCGTGGACCCCCGCTACCTGGCGGAGCTGCGCGAGGCCGGCTTCAACCGCGTCTCCTTCGGCATGCAGAGCGCCCGGCAGCACGTCCTGAAGGTCCTCGACCGCACCCACACCCCCGGCCGCCCCGAGGCGTGCGTGGCCGAGGCCCGCGCCGCCGGCTTCGACCACGTCAACCTCGACCTGATCTACGGCACCCCGGGCGAGAGCGACGACGACTGGCGCGCCTCCCTCGACGCCGTCATCGGCGCCGGCCCGGACCACGTCTCCGCGTACGCGCTGATCGTCGAGGAGGGCACCCGGCTGGCCGGCCGCATCCGGCGCGGCGAGGTGCCCATGACCGACGACGACGTGCACGCCGACCGCTACCTGATCGCCGAGGAGAAGCTCGCCGCGGCCGGCTACACCTGGTACGAGGTGTCGAACTGGGCCACGGACGCCGCCGCCCGCTGCCGCCACAACGAGCTCTACTGGCGCGGCGCCGACTGGTGGGGCGCCGGCCCGGGGGCGCACAGCCACGTGGGGGGCGTGCGGTGGTGGAACGTGAAGCACCCGGCCGCCTACGCGCAGGCCCTGGCGGAGGGCCGGTCGCCGGGCGCGGGCCGCGAGGTCCTCTCGGCGGAGGACCGCCGCGTCGAGCGCATCCTGCTGGAACTGCGGCTGTCCGACGGCTGCCCGCTGGACCTCCTCCGCCCGGCCGGCGCCGAGGCGGCGGCCCGCGCCCTCGCGGACGGTCTGCTGCAGCCCGCCCCGTACGAGGAGGGGCGCGCGGTCCTCACCCTGCGCGGGCGCCTGCTGGCGGACGCGGTGGTGCGCGACCTGGTGGACTGACGCGACCTGGCGGACCGAGCGGCCCCGGCGGCTCGTGGGGACGGGGTCAGTCCTCCGGCGCCGTCACGAAGTCGATGAGCCGCTCCACCGAGCCCAGCAGCTCCGGCTCCAGGTCCTTGTACGACGACACGGCGCCCAGGATGCGCCGCCAGGCCGCCGCCGTGTCGTCCGGCCAGCCCAGCCCCCGGCACACGCCGCGCTTCCAGTCCTCGTCGCGCGGCACCCGCGGCCACCCCGCGATGCCCAGCGCCGCCGGCTTCACGGCCTCCCACACATCCACGTACGGGTGACCCACGACCAGCACGTGCCCGGACGACTCCCGGGCCACCTCCGCCGCGATCCGCGACTCCTTCGAACCCGGCACCAGATGGTCGACGAGCACCCCCAGACGGGCGTCCGGGCCCGGCCCGAAGGACCGCACGATCGAGGGAAGGTCGTCGACGCCCTCCAGGTACTCCACGACCACCCCCTCGATGCGCAGGTCGTCGCCCCAGACCCGTTCCACCAGCTCTGCGTCGTGGCGCCCCTCGACGTAGATGCGCCCCGCGCGCGCGATGCGCGCCCGGGCGCCCGGGACGGCGATCGAGCCGGAGGCGGTGAGGCGCAGCCCCGGGGGCGGCGCCCCGCCGGGGCGCGGGCGCACGAGCGTGACCACGCGCCCCTCCAGCAGGAAGCCACGCGGTTCCATGGGAAAGACCCGCTGCTTGCCGAAGCGGTCCTCCAGAGTCACCGTCGCGCCCTGGGCCGTCTTCTCGCAGCGGACGACCGCCCCGCAGAAGCCGGTCGCGACCTCCTCGACGACGAGGTCGGGCTCCGCCGGGACCTCGGGGGCGGGCGCGTTCCGCTTCCACGGAGGGGTGAGATCGGGGTCGTACTGCCGACTGCGCATGCGCGCCATTGTGGTCCATGATCGACACGGCCCGTGAGCGGCAGCCGCCGGCGCCCCCGGGCCGTCGCGCGCCCCCCGCAGCCGTCAGCCCCCCGCAGCCGTCAGCCCCCCGCGCCCCCGAACCGCGCCGCCAGCTGCTCCCGCTGCCCCCGTACGAACGCCGCGTCCACCACCGCCCCGTGCCCCGGCACGTACAGCGCGTCCTCGCCGCCCAGCTCCAGCAGCCGGTCCAGCGCCGCCGGCCAGGCATGCGGCAGGGCGTCCGGGCCGGCCTGCGGCTCGCCCGACTCCTCGACCAGGTCGCCGCAGAAGACCACGTCCGGCGCCCCCTCCGGGCCGCCGCCCGGCACCAGCACCGCCAGGTCGTGCGCGGTGTGGCCGGGGCCCACGTTGACCAGCAGCGCCCGCCGTCCGCCGCCCAGGTCGACCGCCACCTGCCCGGAGACGGCGTGCGACGGCAGCACGAGGCGCGCCAAGGCCTCGTCGGCCTCCGTGGCGTCCATGCCGTTGGCCACCGCGTCCCGGCGCAGCTCGTCGCGGTCGTGCTGCAGCAGGGCGGCGGCGCCCACGGCGGCGTACACGCGTGCGCCGGGGAACGCGGGGGTGCCCAGGACGTGGTCGAAGTGGGGGTGGGTGAGTGCGACATACGTCACGGGCAGCCCGAACATCCGCTCCACCGCCGTACGGATCGTCCCGCCCTCGTGGGGTGACGAACCGGTGTCCACGACGAGGACGCCGGTGGTGCCCGCGACCACGCCCACCGTCGCGTCCCAGCCCGGCAGCCTGCGGCGCGCCACCCCTGG
The DNA here is from genome assembly GCF_014654785.1 of Streptomyces mashuensis. Lineage (GTDB taxonomy): Bacteria > Actinomycetota > Actinomycetes > Streptomycetales > Streptomycetaceae > Streptomyces > Streptomyces mashuensis. Next base: position 553,906 of record NZ_BNBD01000002.1, on the reverse strand, counting down.
TGCCGGGCGTTCCCAGCCGTCCGTGGTGTCCTCCTGACGGTCGTCCCGGCTGCCGTCGTGCGCATGCGTCTCCATGGGGCGACGCTAGTCGCCCGGCGGTACCGTTGCCTGCCCGTGACGGCCCGCCGCGGGGACGGCCCTTGCCCTGGCCGTGGTGCACGGCCGTACACTGGCTTGAGGGATCTGGCACTCGTGACCATTGAGTGCCAAGGGCGGGGCGCCTCCCCGGGCGCCCGGCGCGGTGATCCCCGTACGGAAGCCGACGGACGCCGTACGACGGTTGACGGTTGGACCACGGAACTGGAGGTGCGCGCAATGCTGAGCGAACGCAGGCTCGAGGTGTTGCGCGCCATCGTCCAGGACTATGTGGGCACCGAGGAGCCGGTGGGCTCCAAGGCCCTCACCGAGCGGCACAAGCTGGGGGTCTCCCCGGCCACCGTGCGCAACGACATGGCCGCGCTGGAGGACGAGGGCTTCATCGCCCAGCCGCACACCAGCGCGGGCCGTATCCCGACGGACAAGGGCTACCGCCTCTTCGTCGACCGGCTGGCCGAGGTCAAGCCCCTCTCGACGCCGGAGCGCCGCGCCATCCAGAACTTCCTGGACGGCGCCGTCGACCTGGACGACGTGGTGGCCCGCACGGTGCGGCTGCTGGCGCAGCTGACGCGGCAGGTCGCGGTGGTGCAGTACCCCTCGCTGCGGCGTTCGACGGTGCGTCATGTGGAGCTGCTCGCGCTGGCGCCCGCCCGCATCATGCTCGTGCTGATCACCAACACCGGGCGGGTGGAGCAGCGGGTGATCGACTGCCCGGCCCCGGTGGGCGAGCACAACCTCGCGGACCTGCGGGCCCGGCTGAACAGCCGGGTCGCCGGCCGGCGCTTCAAGGACGTGCCGGAGCTGGTGCAGGACCTGCCGGAGGCGTTCGAGCAGGAGGAGCGCGGAACCGTTTCCACGGTGCTGGCCACCCTGCTGGAGACGCTGGTGGAGGAGACCGAGGAGCGGCTGCTGATCGGCGGCACCGCCAATCTCACCCGTTTCGGTCATGACTTCCCGCTGACCATCCGGCCCGTGCTGGAGGCGCTGGAGGAGCAGGTGGTGCTGCTCAAGCTGCTGGGCGAGACCAAGGACTCGGAGATGACCGTCCGCATCGGTCACGAGAACGCCCACGAGGGACTGAACTCCACATCCGTCGTCGCCGTCGGCTACGGTTCGGGCGACGAGGCCGTCGCCAAACTCGGCGTGGTCGGACCGACCCGCATGGACTACCCCGGAACGATGGGAGCGGTACGCGCAGTGGCACGTTACGTCGGACAGATCCTGGCGGAGTCGTAAGTGGCCACGGACTACTACGCGGTCCTGGGCGTACGGCGCGATGCCTCGCAGGACGAGATCAAGAAGGCCTTCCGCCGACTCGCGCGCGAGCTGCACCCGGATGTGAACCCGGACCCGAAGACGCAGGAGCGGTTCAAGGAGATCAACGCCGCCTACGAGGTGCTCTCCGACCCGCAGAAGAAGCAGGTCTACGACCTCGGTGGCGACCCGCTGTCCTCGTCGGGCGGCGCGGGCGCGGGGGCCGGCGGCTTCGGTGCCGGCTTCGGCAACTTCTCCGACATCATGGACGCGTTCTTCGGCCAGGCCGCGCAGCGCGGCCCGCGGTCGCGCACGCGGCGCGGCCAGGACGCCATGATCCGGCTGGAGGTCAGCCTCACCGAGGCGGCGTTCGGCACGACCAAGGAGATCCAGGTCGACACGGCCGTCGTCTGCACCACGTGCAGCGGCGAGGGCGCGGCCCCCGGCACGTCCGCCCAGACGTGTGACATGTGCCGCGGCCGCGGCGAGGTGTCGCAGGTCACCCGGTCGTTCCTGGGCCAGGTCATGACGTCGCGCCCGTGCCCGCAGTGCCAGGGCTTCGGCACGGTCGTGCCGACCCCGTGCCCGGAGTGCGCCGGCGACGGCCGCGTGCGGGCCCGCCGCAACCTGACGGTGAAGATCCCGGCCGGTGTCGACAACGGCACGCGCATCCAGCTGGCGGGCGAGGGCGAGGTCGGCCCGGGCGGTGGCCCGGCGGGCGACCTGTACGTGGAGATCCACGAGACGAAGCACCCGATGTTCCAGCGCCGCGGTGACGACCTGCACTGCACGGTCACCATCCCGATGACCGCGGCCGCGCTCGGCACGAAGGTGCCGCTGGAGACGCTGGACGGCGTCGAGGAGATCGACATCCGGCCCGGCACCCAGTCCGGCCAGTCGATCCCGCTGCACCAGCGCGGTGTGACGCATCTGCGCGGCGGCGGCCGGGGCGACCTGGTCGTGCACGTGGAGGTGCAGACGCCCACGAAGCTGGACGCACAGCAGGAGGAGCTGCTGCGCCAGCTGGCGAAGATCCGGAACGAGGAGCGCCCGACGGGCGAGTTCAAGCCGGGTCAGCAGGGCCTGTTCTCGCGGCTGAAGGACGCGTTCAACGGCCGGTAGGCCCGCCCGCCGTTCTTCCGCGGAGCGGTGGCGGAGCGGGCGGCCGGCCGGTGGCCGGGTGGCCGGCCACCGGGGCCTTCCCGGTGCCGGTCCCTGTGACACGATGTGGTCATGAAGGTCCCGGCGGTGCCCGCAGCGCGAGCCATACCCTCCCTGATCCGTGCGCTCCGTCACCCGTTCGTGCAGGCGCCCATGGCCGGCGGCCCGTCCACGCCGGCGCTGGCCGCCGCCGTGAGCGAGGCGGGCGGCCTGGGGTTCCTGGCCGCCGGTTACCGTACGGCGGCGGCGCTGCGCGAGGACGTCGCGCAGCTGCGGGCGCTCACCGCGCGCCCCTTCGGCGTCAACCTGTTCCTGCCGCAGCCCGCTTCGTACGACCGTGCGGCGGTCGAGGCGTACGCGCGCCGGCTCGCGCCCGAGGCCGAGCGCCACGGCGTGCCGCTGGGCGACCCCGACGGCGCCGTCGACGACGCGTACGACGAGAAGCTGGCGGACCTGCTCGCCCACCCGGTGCCGGTCGTGTCGTTCACGTTCGGCTGCCCGTCGGCGGAGACGCTGGCGGCGCTGGCCGCGGCCGGCAGCCTGACCGTCGTCACCGTCACCTCCGCCGAGGAGGCGCGGGCGGCGCGCGCGGCGGGCGCGCACGCGGTGTGCGCGCAGGGCGTGGAGGCCGGCGGCCACCAGAGCACGCACCGGGACGGCGACACGTCGCACCTCGTGCCCCTGCTGACGCTGCTCGCCGAGGTGCGGCAGGCCGTGGACCTGCCGGTGATCGCGGCGGGCGGCCTGATGCGCGGCGAGCAGATCGCGGCGGTGCTGGCGGCGGGCGCGTGCGCGGCCCAGCTGGGCACGGCGTTCCTGGCCTGCCCCGAGTCCGGCGCCCACCCCTTCCACAAGCGGGCCCTGACCGACCCGCGGTACGAGGGCACGGAGCTGACCCGCGCCTTCTCCGGCCGCCCGGCCCGCGGCCTGGTCAACCGTTTCCTGCGCGAGCACGGCCCGGCCGCGCCGTCCGCGTACCCCCAGGTCCACCACCTGACGTCGGCGCTGCGCAAGGCGGCCGCGGCGGCGGGCGACGCGGGGGCGGTCAACCTGTGGGCCGGGCAGGGCCACCGGCTGGCGCGCGACCTGCCCGCGGGGGAGCTGGTCGGGGTGCTGGCGGCCGAACTGGACGCGGCACGGCCGTGGTTGCGAGTGCGAGAGAGCGAGCGAGAGTCATGACAGCGCCGGTCTTCCTGGTCGAGGAGGACGCCCTCACCGGCGTCTTCCCCGGCACCGTCTTCCCCCTGGACGGCCCGGAGGGCCGCCATGCGGTCTCCGTGCGCCGGCTGCGCGTCGGCGAGGAGATCGTCCTGACGGACGGTCACGGCAACGGCGCGCACGGCACGGTCGCCGCCGTGTCCGGCAAGGACCACCTGGAGGTGTCCGTCGACTCGGTCCGCTCGGAGCCCGAGCCGCAGCCGCACATCACGGTCGTCCAGGCCCTGCCCAAGGGCGACCGCGGCGAACTGGCCGTCGAGACGATGACGGAGACGGGCGTCGACGCGATCGTGCCGTGGGCGGCGTCGCGGTGCGTGACGCAGTGGAAGGGCGACCGCGGCCAGAAGTCGCTGGCGAAGTGGCGGGCGACGGCCCGCGAGGCGGGCAAGCAGTCGCGCCGCCTGCGCTTCCCGGAGGTCACGGACGCGATGACGACGAAGCAGGTGGCGGCGGTGCTGGCCGACGCGGAGTTCGCGGCGGTCCTGCACGAGGAGGGCAGCACGCCCCTGGCCACGGCCGGCCTGCCGGCGACGGGCCGCATCGTCCTGGTCGTGGGCCCCGAGGGCGGCGTCTCCCCGGAGGAGCTCGCCGCGTTCGCCGAGGCCGGCGCCCACCCGTACCGCCTGGGCCCCTCGGTCCTGCGCACCTCCACCGCCGGTACGGCCGCCACCGCGCTGCTGCTGGGGCGCACGGGGCGGTGGGGCTGAGGGAGGCCGGGCGCGCATGGCGGGGCTGCGGACGCGGGACTACGAGCAGCTGCTCGACTTCGTCGTGGCGGTGCTGGAGAACCCCGACCCGGAGGGCGGCTGGCAGCTGGTCACGGAGCAACTGCTGACGACGCTGGGCTGCGACTCGGCCACCTACTCCGACCTGGACCCCGCGGAGGGCACGGGCCGGGTGGAGGGCTGGGCGCCCGACCGCCTCAGCCCGTACGTCAACGGCCTCGTCCAGCGCCGCGTCCGCCAGCACCACCCGCTGATCGGCTACGTGGCGGCGGGCCGGAGTGCGCCGGTGGCCGTGGCCGACCTCTGCCCCGACCTCGACCGGGCCCCGTGGTACCGGGAGGCGTGCCGGGACTTCGGGATCACCCGGCAGCTGGGGGTGCCGGTGGGCGGCCGGCCGGGCCGGGTGCGCATGGTGCTGCTGGGCCGCGACGGCGAGTTCCGCGACGGCGACGTCACGCTGGCCGTACGCCTCCAGCCGCTGCTGACGGCGTTCGCCGGCCACGTCCACGAACTCCGCCGCCTCCGCGGCCCCGCCGCCCCCGCGGAGCACGGGCTGACGCCTCGTGAACTGACCGTCCTCGGCCTGATGGCGGAGGGCCTGACGGCGGAGGGCATCGCCCGCCGCCTGGCGATCTCCCGGCACACGGTCAACCGCCACGCGGAGAAGATCTACCGCAAGCTCGGCACGAACAACCGGGTCTCCACGGTGCTGCTGGCACGGCAGGCGGGGCTGGTGCGCTGAGCGCCGGGAGCGGAGTGGGAGCGGAGTGGGAAGTTCTTCCCATGGCGCGGTGTTGTCGGTACCGGGGATGATCGGCCCATCGGGCCGGAGCCCGGTGCCGGTCACGGGGGTGCGGGCACCGGGCTCCGCCGGGGGACCGTCTTTGACCCGTCTTTGACCCGTGTTTGGCCTTTTCCGACTGTCATCTGGCTGCCATAGGATCACTTCTTGCTCATGAGCGAGCAGGTGAGGGCACGTTGGCGCTGGGGAGGGGCCGATGGCGGACGGTCAGGGGCAGCAAGGCGGCGGAGCCGACAAGGTCCTGGACATCAAGACCGCGGACATCAAGGCCGCCGCGCCGGTCTTCCAGGAGCAGGGCAAGAAGCTGAGCGACGCCCTCACCAAACTCATCACCACTCTGGACGACCTCGGCAAGCCGTGGGGCAAGGACGACGCGGGCAAGGACTTCGAGGCCCTCTACAGCCCCAAACAGAAGCACATCGAGCAGAAGGCGGGCATCCTCGTGCTCGGCCTGGTCAGCATCCACGAGGCCCTGAACGACCTGTCGGACGGCCACGTCGACAACGAGCAGCTGATCAAGGGCATGTTCACCAAGCTGAAACCGGGTGAGGACCCCGGCCACGGCGGACACGGTGGCAACGGCGGCAAGGGCGGCAAGTGAGCGCCGCAGCAGAAGCCAAGAAGATCCTCCGCCACCTCGGCCTCCAGTGGCCGGACGGCGACCCGAAGAAGCTCCGCAAGGCGGCCAAGGCGTGGCGCACCTTCGCCACCAGCGTGGAAGAGGTCCGCGGCCCGGTCGACAAGGCCGCGCAGACCCTCATCCATCACAACAAGGGCGAAGCGATCGACGCGTTCGACGTCTTCTGGAGCCGCTACGTCGGCCGCGGGGACAAGGGCTGGCTCGTCGACCTGCCCAAGGCGGCCAAGGCGATGGCCGACGCACTGGACAACCTGGCCCACGCCATCGAGGACGCCGTCCACAAGCTCGAAGCCAGGATCGCCATCGACGCCGTCGTCATCGTGGCCGGAATCGGTCTCGCCGCGGCCACCTTCGGCGCCTCCACGCTGGCGTCCGCGGCCGCCGCCACCGCCATCATCGAGCTGGGCGCGAGCCTGGGCATCGGCATCTCCGCGCTCGTCGCCGAGACCATCGCGGCCACCTTCGTCATGGCCGCGTTCGGTGGCGTCGAGGCCGTCACGATCGACGCCGCCCTCGCCCAGCCGATGAAGATCGCCGCGGGGCTTCAGGACGGCTTCAGCCTCGACGAGATCAACGAGTCGGCGAAGAGCGGAATGATCGTCGGCGGGGCCTTCGGCGGCTACGGCCCGCTGCTCAACCGCGCCGGCGGCGCCCGCGGCGTCCCCGACGTCCTGCGGGGCATCCGCCCCAACCTCGTCGAACTGCCCTCCTCCGCCCGCCCCACCTCCTCCCTCAAGTGCGCCAAGGACCCCATCGACGTCGCCACCGGCGTCATGGTGCTGCCACAGACCGACCTGACGCTGCCCGGCGACCTGCCCCTGGTCCTGGAGCGCACGCACCTGTCCTCGTACCGGGCGGGCGGCTGGTTCGGGCCGAGCTGGGCCTCCACCCTCGACGAGCGCATCCAGCTCGACACCGAGGGCGTCGTCTTCGCCGCGGCCGACGGCATGCGGCTGGTGTACCCGGTGCCGAAACCGGGCGAACCGGTCCACCCCGTCAAGGGCCCGCGCTGGCCCCTGCAGTGGGACGGCCGGCCCGACGGCGCCATGACCGTCACCGATCCGGCCCGCGGCACCGTACGCACCTTCTCCGGACCGCTCCCCACCGACACGCCCGGCGCCGTCCAGCTCCCGCTCCAAACGGTGCACGACCGCAACGGCGCGCAGTTCGCCATCGAGCGCACGGCGCTCGGCGTCCCCACGGCCGTCACCCACTCGGGCGGCTACCACGTCGCGATCGACACCGAGGGCCCGCGCATCACCGCGCTGCGCCTGCTCGACGAGCCCCCGTCGCCGTACGAGCGGCAGGAGGCGCCCCTGGCCGGCACCACGCTCGTGCGCTACGGCTACGACGACGCCGGCCACCTCGCCGAGGTCGTCAACTCCAGTGGCAGGCCGCTCCGCTTCACCTACGACGCCGAAGGCCGCATCACCTCCTGGACCGACCGCAACGGCACGTCGTACGGCTACGTCTACGACGAGCACGGCCGCGTCGTCCGCACCGAGGGCAGCGAGGGCTTCCTCTCCGGCACGCTTGTGTACGACGACCACGACGACGCGTCGCGTACGACCACGGAGACGGACTCCCTCGGCCACCTCCGCACGTACCGCTCCAACGCCGGCGGCCGTGTCGTCGCGGAGACCGACCAGCTCGGCCACACCACGCTCACCGAGTGGGACGACCGGGGCGAGAACCCGCTCGCCGTGACCGACCCCCTCGGCCGCACCACGCGCTACACGTACGACGACGCCGGCCGGCTCGTCCGCGTCACGCTGCCGGACGGTACGACGGGAGAAGCGGCGTACGGCACGCACGGCCGCCCGCTCCGCGTCACCGAGCCGGGCGGCACCGTCTGGCAGCACACGTACGACGACCGAGGCAACCTGCTGACCACGACCGACCCGGCGGGCGCGGTCACGCGGTACGCGTACGACGAGCGCGGCCGTCTGATGGCGGTGACCGACGCCCTGGGCCACGTCACGGGCGTCCGGTGCGACGAGGCGGGCCTTCCGGTGCGGGTGACCGACCCGCTCGGCCACGCCACGACGGCCCGCCGGGACGCCTTCGGCCGCATCGTGGAGGTCACCGACCCGCTGGGGCACGTCACCCGCACGGAGTGGACCCCGGAGGGCCGGCCGAGCCGCCGCACGTACCCGGACGGCACGGCCGAGACCTGGACGTGGGACGGCGAGGGCAACCTGACCGCCCACACCGACCGGGCCGGCCACACCACCGCGTACACCCACACCCACTTCGACCTGCTCGCCTCCCGCACCGAACCGGACGGCGCGCGCTACACCTTCGCCTACGACACCGAGCTGCGCCTGACGGGCGTCACGAACCCGCAGGGCCTGACGTGGTCGTACGTCTACGACGAAGCGGGCCGCCTCACTGCCGAGACGGACTTCGACGGCCGCACGCTGACGTACGCGCACAACGCGGCGGGCGAGCTGGTGGAGCGGACGAACGGCGCGGGAGAAACGCTTCGCTTCGAGCGGGACGTGCTGGGCCGGGTGGTGGCACAGCGTGTCCCGGGCGACGAGGCCGCCACGACGACATACGCGTACGACGCGGCGGGCAGCCTGGCGCGCACCGCGAACGCGGCCGCGGAGGTGCTGTACGAACGAGACGCCCTGGGCCGCCCCCTGACGGAGACGGTCGCCGGCCGGACGACGTCGTACGCGTACGACGCCCTGGGCCGCGTCGTGCGCCGCCGTACGCCGTCGGGCCTGACGTCGGAGTGGACGTACGACGCGGCGGGCCGCGCGACGGAGCTGCGCAGCGAGGCGGGGACGCTGGCCTTCGCGTACGACGCGGCGGGGAGGGAGACGACACGGCGGCTGGGCGAGGGCGTGACGCTGACCCAGGCGTGGGACGCGTCGGACCGCCTGAAAACCCAGGTCGTCGCAGCTGCCGAAACGATCCTGCAGCACCGTGCGTACGCCTACCGCGAGGACGGCCACCTCACCGAGATCCGCGAACTGACGTCGGGAACGCGCCGCTTCACGCTGGACCCGGCGGGCCGCGCGACGGCGGTGAGCGCCCACGGCTGGACGGAGACGTACGCGTACGACACGACCGGCAACCTCACCCAGGTCACCGCACCGGCCCACGGCTCACCGGGCAGCCGCACGTTCGAGGGCACGCTGCTGCGCCGGGCGGGCCGCACGACGTACGAACACGACGCGCAGGGCCGCCTGGTCCGCAAGGTGCGGAAGCTGCTCAACGGCCAGAAGCGTGAGTGGACGTACGTGTGGGACGCGGAGGACCGTCTGAGGGAGGCGGTGACACCGGACGGCGAACGCTGGCAGTACGCGTACGACCCGTTGGGCCGCCGCGTGTCGAAACGCCGCGCATCGGACGGCGCGACGGTCTTCTTCACCTGGGACGGCACACGCCTGGCGGAACAATCGACCCCGGACGGCACGGCAACGACCTGGGACTACGCCCCGGGCACGCACCGCCCCCTGACCCAGACGGACCACCGCCCCCTGATCCGCGAGGCGGGCAAGTCCCTCATCGACCAACTGACGAAGGACGCGGCCCCGCGCTTCCACGCCATCGTCACCGACCTGGTCGGCACCCCCACGGAACTGATCACCCCGGACGGCACCCTCTCCTGGCAACACCGCACCACCCTCTGGGGCACCGACCTCCCATCCCCACCAGCCGGCGCCGTGGACTGCCCCCTCCGCTTCCCGGGCCAATACGCCGACCCGGAAACGGGCCTGCACTACAACTACTTCAGGTACTACGACCCGGAAACGGCGCGGTATCTGTCGCCAGACCCATTGGGGCTGGATCCGGCGCCGAACCCGGTTGGGTTTGTACGCAACCCGTATGACTGTTCGGATCCTCTGGGGCTCAGCCCTTGCGAGCCGGGTGAGATCCTCGGAGATACTTCCAGGCTGAACGGATGGATTCCGACGGAAGTTCCAGAGGAGTCTCAAGCGGTCCTCAGGGACATCCGAGAATTCGGTGTTGAAGCACAAGGAGCTGGGCCTCAACGGCAAGGACCGTCTCTTCCGCAGCCCTTTAGCAACACCGGCAAGAATGGTGCTTACCAGCTGCCGACACACGATAGCACTGGAAAGCCAATCACCTACCTCGAATGGGGTACGGTTCAGTCCGCAGGGAACCCGAAGTGGGGTGGTGAAAGAATCGTCACCGGGTCGGACGGTTCGGCGTATTATACGCCCACGCATTATCAGACCTATATAGTCATGGAGGCTCCTAAGAAGTGATCCATAATCAAGTGGATCTTTGGGGCTTGAATGGCCCGTTCTTCCACGTCCTTTCAAGCGCTGTCTCCCATCCCTTGGTCGAAGCGGTGCCACCGTCAGGAGTCAGTGTCGTGGCACGAATGGATGGCGAAAAGATGCTTACTTCCGATGGAGTGTTCGAGGAGTTCTGGGAAGGGTTTCGCTTCCCAGATTATTTCGGCTGGAACTGGAATGCTCTGCTTGACTGTTTGCGGGATCTGCACTGGAGGCCGGCCGATCGTTATCTGACCGTCATCTCCAACTCCGGTAGGTTGCTTTCGGGCGCCCCGGACGAAAGGGAGATCTTCTTCAAGACGTTGCATCGGGTCGCTATGGAATGGGCGAATCCTCATGGCAAGCCGGGTGGGAAGGGTGTGCCTTTCAATCTCCTTCTCTTCTGCGACTCCGAGGAGGTCGAGGGACTGCGTGGGGATGTCGAGCGGTGTATCACCGTCTGAGGGGTGATTTGCGTGTGGGCGAGGGCGGTGTCGAGTGAAGTTGGCGGAGCGTCGAGGCGGTCGTTCGCCATCAAGCTCTGCGTCTTGTGGTTGACGATGAGCGCATGATTCAACTGTTGGTGGCGGCGGAGCTGCCGGAGGGTTTCACCTATCCTCCTCAGTTCATTCGGGTGGTCGAGCTGGGACTGACCAATCTCGAGCCTTGGTGGATTTTGGATGGCGAGCAGCTGCGGGGGAGGGTGCGCGGCCTTCGTGAGCGCTACCCGAAGCGCAAGCTGGTTCCTTTTGCGCGGCGAGAGGACAATGACGACGTCGCCTGTTGGGACCTGGAACATGGGGATGTCGTGATCATCCATGATTTCGCCTCCGCCGGGTGGGAGCAGTCGCGGCGGTTCGCTCATTTCAACGACTGGCTTCGACGGGCGGTCGAAGATCTGATCGAGTTCGGTGATATGGAGGAGCGCGTCCAATGAGTGGTCAGGAGTTTGACGCTTTCAGCGTGACTTCTCGTGAGGAGCTGGCGCAGTACTTGCTCGACCGGGCGCGGAGCGTGGAGTCGGGAGAGCACCCCATGGAAAACGGGACGTCCGTCGACTATGTGAGAGCTGCAGGCTACTGGGTGCACGACATGAGTGGTTTTTTCGCCAACCAGGGTGAGGAGACGCCCAAGAATCCGGACTGGAAGACGATTGCCATGATCTTTGCTGCTGCGTTCGTCTACGAGTAGGTCGCTGTCCTTCCGGGGAGAGGGAGAGGCGATGTCGAGCAGCGAACTGCGGCGCAGGCTGACGTTGAAGGCGGAAGAAGCCAGAGTCGCGGATTTGACCGAAAAGCTGACGGGATTGTCCATTATTGGTTTCATCCCGAACGAAGTGCTTCCTGAGTGGGTGCCTCGGGTGTGGCAGTCGCTTCTGCAGATTGGGTCGGTGCCTGAAGCGAGACTTGCCGGGGGTGTGAAAGGTGAGCAGGTCGACGCCTGGTACTTGCGCTTCTTGGGGGATGCGGGTGTAAGGGATCAGTTTTATGTCCGCACCGGGATGGAGAACTTCCCTTGGGTATCCGTGCGGATCACTGGATCGCACTGGGTGACCTCCTTGAGAGAAGGCGTGGGAAATGACCTCTGCTTGGTCTCGGGTGACAGGCGGGTGATGGTCGTCTTCTTCGAGGAGGAGTGGGAGTATGTCGCGTTTCGTTCCGAATGTGGGTTGAATTCGAAAAGGGAGGATTGAAGTGCTGGCCGGCTGGGCGTGCTCATGGTTTGTGGCCGGGGTCCGGAAATGAAGCATTCCGAGCCAGAAGTTCTGGAAGCTCTGGACCTGGCATGGGATCCCGAGGCCGGGGTTCTCGGAAAGATGCGGGCCGGTGACTATGACGCGGCCTTGGCGGACGGCTACCTGGAACTGCTCGACAGGATCGAGATCGGTGAAGGGGAGCCGCTGCACCCCGATTTCGTGAAGCTCTTGTGGTTCGCTCCGCTCTTCTGCGAGTGGCAGATCGAGAGGTGCGCCGAAAGCGGAGGGGGCTTGGATCGGGAAGTGTCGAGCTTCTCGAACAGGGTGTGTGACCGCGTGATGGAGCTTTTGGGTGTTCCGTAGTCGGGGGAGTTGAATGAGTGACCGCTCATGAGTGATCATGACAGTGGCTGGCAGGGCAAGGTCGCCGCGAGTGGGCTGTCCCTGATGGGCGTGGGCGTGGACCTTCCGGTGGCGACGTTGGATGCGTGGCGGGTCGTCGCGGGTTTCGAGACGGAGCCTGCGGCAACGGTCGGACAGGATGTTGACGGGGCGCTCGGGCTGGTCGGTCAGGAATGGCTTCGGATTTCACGTGAGTTCCGCTTGTTCGGCGAAGACGGGAAGTTTTTTCTGAGCCTGGCCGGGCCGGGGGCTGGTGAGCTCGGCTGGCTGTTGATCGGATGGTCGGACGACGCCGATCTTGCATCGCATCTCGTCCATCAAGGCGGTCCCGAATTCGTTGCCATGTCGCTCGACTGCCGGCGCATCTGTGCGGTCACGACGGAGGAGTACGACTACTGGGCCGTCGCCGAGGAACTCCCAGCCGGAGGTCGGCGTGAGTGAGTTCCTCATGGTTGCCGTGCCCGGTGTGCTCGCGTATCTGCGGGAGGTCGTCGACGAGATGGTGCGGCTCTTCGGGATTTCGCGGGCCGAGGCCGTTGCTCGGGTCAATGACGTGTGGGGGCATCTGTCGTTCACCGAGTCGCCCGATCTCATCGAGCACGAGATGCCCGAGTACTGGGCCGAGCGGATCTATTACGCCGACTATCCGCCGACCACCGTTCAGCCCGCGCCGTCCCTCGATTCGGGTTGCTGGACGGTGGGTGGGACCTCCAGCTGAGCCGGGGTCGGGGTGGGGAGGGGGAAGCGGTTGCCGGTGCTGCGGTAGAGGAGGGGGAGGGACTGGAGGATGCCCGGGTAGAGGCAGTTCTTGCCGTCGATGATCAGGCGGGGGGCCTCCAGGCGGGGGGTGAGGGAGGCCCAGTCCGCCTCGATGATCTCCGGCCACTCCGTGAGGATCACCACCGCGTGTGCCCCGTCCGTCGCCGACGGCAGGTCGGGGGACGGTACGGCGCCCGGGAAGAGGCGGGTGACCGTTTCTGCGTCCACCTCCGGGTCCCACACGCGTACCTCCGCCACCTCCGTCATCAGGCCGGGGATCACCGTGCGGCTCGGCGCCGCCCGCAGGTCGTCGCTCCACGGTTCGTAGCGGACGCCGAGCACCGCGATGCGCGCCCGGCTCAGGGCCGTGCCCAGTTCGCGGCGCAGGGTTTCCGCCACCATCCCCGGCTGCCCCTCGTTCACCTCGCGCACCGCGTGCAGCAGCGGCAGGCGAATGCCCCGTGCCGCCGCCCAGTTCGCGAGCGCCGCCGTGTCCTTCGGCAGGCACGAGTCGCCGAAGCCCAGCCCCGGCTGCAGGAACGCGTGCCCGATCCGCGGATCGCTGCCCACCCCCTGCATGATCTGGTCCACGTGGAACTCCGGGCCCGCGCACAGCCGCGCGATCTCGTTCGCGAAACTGATCTTCGTGGCGAGGAAGGCGTTGCTCGCGTACTTCACCATCTCCGCGCTCGTCGGCGTCGTCACCACCCACGGGCAGCCCGTGTGGCCGTGGATCTGCCGCAGCAACGGCAGGTTGCGGCGGTCCGCGACCCCCACGACCACCCGCGACGGCGCCAGCCAGTCCTCCAGCGCGCTGCCCTGGTTGAGGAACTCCGGGTTGTACGCGTACCGGTCCCGCAGCCCCGGCGAACCGCGCAGCAGCATCTCGCTCGTGCCCGGCGGCACCGTCGACTTCAGGACGAGGAGCGGCGCCGGCACCAGCGCCGTGACCTGCTGCACCGCCGCCGTCACCTGCGACAGGTCCGCCGAACCGTCCGGGCCCGGCGGGGTGCCCACCGCCACCATCACCACGTCGAACGGTTCCTCCGCGTGCACCGGCGACACCGACCGCGCGAAGCGCAGCCGGCCCGTCGCCAGCGCGAGCGACAGCTCCTCCTGGAGCCCCGGTTCGAACACCGGCGCCCGGCCCTCCCGCAGCGCCGCCAGACGCTGCGCGTCCTGCTCCACGCCGGTGACCTGGTGACCGCCCTGCGCCAGTGCAACAGCGCCGGTCACGCCCACGTAGCCCTGCCCGATGACGGCTATTCGCATGGCAGTCATGGAAGCCCGGTACCTGGCGGTATGCCCTCCCGTGAGGACCGTCGCTGGGCCGGACGGGTGAGGTTAGCGCCCGTACGGCCCGGCCGGGTTGCGGGCGCTCCCCCGCAACCCCTCCATGCCCTGCATCCCCTACATCCCCTTCGCGCCGTCCGTCAGCTCGCGGATGATGTCCAGGTGGCCGTTGTGCCGCGCCGTCTCCTCGATCAGGTGCAGCACGATCCAGCGCAGCGCCGGCTGACGGCCGTCCTTCAGCACCTTCACCGTGCTCCGCGCCGTCTCGTCCAGGCCGTGCGCCGCCAGGATCTCGCGCGACCGCGCGCCCTGCGCCTCGTACTCCGCCACCAGCTTCTCCAGCGGCACGTCCTGCGCCAGCCGCATCTCGCGGTCCGGGTCCTCCGGCGACCAGGGCATCCGGTCCTCGCCGCCGAGGAACACCACCTCCAGCCAGAACGCCTCGACCCAGCGCAGGTGACCGATCAGTCCGCACGGCGTCATCAGCGGCGAGTCCGGCAGCAGCGGGCGGCGCGCGTCCTCCGCCGACAGGCCCTCGCACTTGGCGATCGCCGTCGCCCGCACGTAGTCGAGCATCGTCGCCAGCGAGGTCGGCTCGTCCCACGTGGGCGGCTTACTGGTACGCGTTGTCGTCGTCATGCCGTTCATGTTTCGTGGCAACTGCGTCTGCGTCCAGGGTTTTTCCGTCACGCAGGCGACCAGGGGCAGGTGTCAGATGCGGTCCGCCGCGATCAGCAGGTAGTGGAAGCTGCCCTCCTTGTACGCGGTGAGGAACGGCTCCTCGACCCCCGTCGCCACCGACGACTTCGCGCGCAGCTCCCAGTACGGGATGGTGGCGGCCGTCAGGTCCACCACGTTGATGGGCACGAGGCCGTTCGCCGCCATCGCCTTGAAGTACGCGCTGCGCGGGTGGATGTTGCACGTGTAGTGCTCGTCGATACGGCTGACCGCCTTCGACCGGCCGCCCGTCACGTCGTTGTAGCAGCCGGTGATGCACACGTACCGCCCGCCGTACGCGAGCTGGCGCGCGTGCTCGCCGAACAGCTCGAAGAGGTCGACGTACATCGTGGACTCGTTGTTCCAGATGCCCTGGAACGCCCCCGTCGGGAAGCCCGTGTCCAGCATGTTGCGGAAGTGGTAGCGGACCTTGTCGTCGACGCCCCGCTTCCGCGCCTGCCCGTTGGCGAACTCCACCTGCGCCTCCGAGATCGACACACCGTCGACCTCGCAGCCGAACCGCAGGTTGGCCATGATGCTCGTGCCGCCGCGGCCGCAGCCGGCGTCGAGGAGGCGGTGGCCCGGGGCGATCGGCCCGAGGTGGTCGAGGAGCACCTCGGCCTGCGCCGACTCCAGCCGGTGCATCTCCTCGATGATGCGCGCGTCCCGCGTGTCGGCGGGGCCCTCCAGGACGGCAGGGTCGTAGTCGCCGAGCCCGTAGTGGTGGTGGTAGAGGCCGTCGACGTCGCCGAGGCGCAGGTTCACCGGGTCCTTCTCGTCGTTCCAGTAGTCGGCCACGGCCTTCTGGTACGCGGTACGGAGGACGGGGGTGGGCCCGACGGGGGTGGAAGAGGGGGCGGAGGCCGTGGTCATGCGGGTGGTGCTCCTTGCAGTGGGGATACGGGTACGGGCGGTACGGGTACGGATGCGGCGGTGCAGATGCGGCTACGGCGGTACGGGTACGGGTGTGGGGCCGGGCGTCAGGAGCCCGGCGCCGCGTAGCGGGCGCTGCCGCGGTGCCATTCGCGGTTGCCGCCGAGCCACGCCCAGACCCCCGCGAGGAACCGGCGCAGCTCCGGCGAACCGGTCGCCGCCAGCGCCGCGGCCTCGCGCTCGAAGGTGTGCACCAGCTCGTCGTGGACGGCGGCGCTGCGCTCGACGGCCTCGCCGAGCGAACACCCCTCCTCCGCCGCGATCACGGTGGGGAGACTGAACTCGACGCCGCCGGAGTCCTGTTCTTTCGCCAGCGAGTACAGGTCGTTGACGAGCGTGGAGGCGGTCGCGGCCATGGTGACGGCGCGGCGTACGCGCGGGTCGTCGTACTCGGCGGGGCCGAGCCGGTAGCCGTCGACCACGTCGACCAGCGCGATGCAGGGCATGAAGCTGTTGATCTGCCGGTGGGCGAGGTACTCCCACACGGCCGGCATCCGCCCGGAGGTGCGCCACGACCCTTCCTGCCCGTAGCCGACGAACAGCACCGCGATCTCGTGGCGCAGCCGTGCCGTCTGCGTCGGGTCGGCGTACCGCGCCAGGTGCTCGAACGACGACCGCAGGGCGACCCGTACGGGATCGGCGCGCAGCCCCTGGGCGACCTCGGGGGCGTGGCGGGCCGGGGGGTGGGACGGGTCCGTCGCCGTATAGGCGAGGCCCAGGTGGGCACCGAGGAGGGCGGGGCCGGCGCCGGTGGTCTCGTCGTCGCAGTAGTAGTCGTCGGTGGCCCACTCCGCGAGCGCGCACCGGGCGGCGGCGAGGAGCCGTTCGGGGTCGTCGGTGCCGGGGTGGGCGAGCATCATCAGCCGCCCGAAGTCGGTCGCGCGGACCCGGTCGAGCCGGCCGGGGTAGATGCCGGTCTCGGCGGCCCAGTCCACCAGCCGGTCGTTGACCTCATGGGCGAGGGCCGGGTCGTCCCGTAGGTGGGGCGGGCAGTAGAGGTCGGGGACGGAATCGGGGGCGCCCTCGGGTACGGAGCCGGGCACGGACCCGGGTCCGGAACCGGGTACGGCATCGGGCTCCGCCCGGCGCGCGGTGATCCGTAGCGCGCTCGTACCGAGCCCCGTCGGGCCGGTGGGCAGCACGGAACGGGAGGAGAGCCGGGCGGACGGCGGTACGTACGCCGCCGCCGGGACCGGCGCCGTCCCCGGAGCACCCGGAAAGCCTGGAACACCCGGTACGCCCGGCACCCCCGGGCGGCCCGCCAGCACCGCCGCCGCCAGCCTCGCCACCTCGTGGCCGGCTGCGGGCGCGGACATGCGGGAAAGCAGTGACACCGGATCTCTCCGTTTCTCGCCGGTCTCGCGGTTCTCGGTGTTCTCGCCGTTCTCGCCGTTCTCGGTCGGCTTCAGCCGGCGTCGCCGGACGGCCGGAACACCTCGACGTCCTCCAGGACGCCCAGCGCGTCCGGCACCAGCACCGCCGCCGAGTAGTACGTGCTGACCAGGTAGGAGATGATCGCCTGGTCGTTGATGCCCATGAACCGCACGTTCAGGCCCGGCTCGTACTCGTCCGGGATGCCGGTCTGGCGCAGGCCGACGACACCCTGCTCCGCCTCGCCCGTCCGCATCGCGAGGATGGACGACGTGCCCTGCTCCGTGACCGGGATCTTTCCGCACGGGTAGATCGGGACGCCGCGCCAGGCCGGCACGCGGTGACCGTTGACGTCGGCCTCGCCGAAGGCGAGCCCGCGCTTGTTGCACTCGCGGCCGAACGCGGCGATCGCGCGCGGGTGCGCCAGGAACGCGCTGGTGCCGCGCCGCATGCTGAGCAGCTCGTCCATGTCGTCCGGCGTGGGCGGCCCGGAGTGGGTCGGGATGCGCTGCCCGTGGTCGGCGTTGTGCAGCAGCCCGAACTCGGGGTTGTTGACGAGCTCGTGCTCCTGGCGCTCGCGCAGCGCCTCGATGGTGAGCCGCAGCTGCTGTTCGAGCTGGTCCATCGGGTCGTTGTAGAGGTCGGCGACCCGGCTGTGCACCCGCAGGACCGTCTGTGCCACGCTCAGTTCGTACTCGCGCGGCCGCAGCTCGTAGTCCACGAACGTGCCCGGCAGCACGGGCTCCCCGGTGTGCCCGGAGGCGAGGGCGATGTCGGCCTCGCCGCGCTTGTTGCGCGGCCGCGACGCCTCTGCCCGGCGCCGGGCGACGTGCGCGCGGAGGCGCTCGCTGTGGGCGACGACCTCGTCGAACGCCGTGCGGGGAAGGACGAGGACGGTGCACGGGGTCAGTGCGCGCGCGGTGAAGCCCCAGGGACGGGGGCCACGGGCCTCCCTTTCCCGTACTCCTGCTTGTACGTCTTCTTCTTGTACGTCTTCTATGACGTCGCTGCCGATGATGCCGCCGTCGGTCACGACGCCCGTCCGGTGCGGCTCGCCGTACGTCCCCGGGCGGGTCTTCTCCACCTTGCCGCGGGCGACCAGGTACACGTGGTCGGCGGGCCGGCCCGCCTCCGCCACCACCTCGCCCGCCCGCAGCTCCCGCTGCTCGAAGCGGTCGGCGAGGGCGCGCAGCACGTCGTGGTCGTCGAAGCCGCGCAGCAGCGGCAGTTCGCCGAGCTCGGCCGGGACGACGCGTACGGTGGCGCCCTCCTGCACGAACGTCACCCGCCCGTCGCCGACGGTGTACACCAGGCGCCGGTTGACCCGGTACGCACCGCCCTTGACCTCCACCCAGGGCAGCAGGCGCAGCAGCCAGCGCGAGCTGATGCCCTGCATCTGCGGCACGGACTTGGTGGTGGTCGCCAGATTGCGCGCCGCCGCGATGCCCAGGCTGAGCTGTGCCCGCCCCGCGGACCGCTGATCGGACCGCTGATCGGGCTGATGCCACGAGGGCTGCGTCGACATCCGGGGCCTTTCTGGGGAGGGGAGGGGGAGGGAGAAGGAGAGGCTTCTCCGGCCGCGCCAGTGAAGCAGCGAAGATGATGTTGGTCGAGTACGGCCCGGTGGGCGTTGAGCGCATTCACGTCAATGTTTTCGGCCCGTTCGCCGCCTGGTGCGGCAACGGCGAGGCAGTCGCCCGTAGCACTGGTGCGCCGTTTCGTCCGGGGTTACGGATGGCGGGGAGATGGCGTGAAATCGCCGTAACGGCAGCTAGGCGGAGTGCAGTATGTACGTCTTCGTCTTCGCGTGCGACGTCTTGGCGTGCGGCGCCTTCGCGTACGGGTCCGCGGCCGTGGCCGTTGCCACCGACGTCGACGCTTCGTACGCGGCTGAGTCCGTCCACTCCGTGAAGACGATCGCGCGCTCGCCGTCCGTTGTCACGTGCAGGTGCTCGGCGAGCAGGCCGGGAGCTTGCGGAACCGGTTCTTCGTGCGCGTCGGGCCGGCCCATGGTGACGACGAGGACGCCCGCCGGGCTCTCCTCGTCGTGCACCAGGCTCCGCCGCAGCCGGGTCCGGTTGAGCCCCGGGCGTTCGATGCCCGGTACGCGGGTGTCGACCCGGCTGATCACCGACCCGCGGTACTCGCGCGCCCAGGCGAGGTGGTCCTCGTCGCTCGTCCACTGGGCGTAATGCAGTAGCCCGCTGCCCGCCGTGTCGACGAACATGTGCTGCGAGAGGCGTGCCGGCGGCGCCTCTCCCGCCGCCCATTCCTCCGCCACCGCGTCCGCGGCCGCCCGTGCCCGTTCGGTGGTGCCGGTGAGCCATTCGCTGATGAGGATGGTGCCCGCGGAGGGGTGGAGGAGCTCGTGAAGTCGCGTCATGGGCCCGATCCTTGAACGTCAAGCGGGGTCGAGGTCAAACGCCCGGCGGTCCGGCCACCCTGCCCGCACTCGCCGGCTGTCTCACGGAACGGATTCCTTACCCGCCATGCCTCATACCCGCCCCCGATGGACCACCCGACCCGAGACCGGCAGCGACGTGGCCGGCGTTCGGGCGGTCCACCTCGCCGCGTTCCCCACCCCGCTCGAAGCGGACCTGGTGGACGCGTTGCGGGCCGACCGTGCCTGGATCGACGGTCTCTCCGTCGTCGTCACCGATGCGGACGACGTGCCCGTCGGCCATGCGCTCCTCACCCGCTGCCACATCGACGCCACGCCGGCGCTGTGCCTCGCCCCCGTCGCCGTACGACCCGAACTGCAACGGAGCGGCGCCGGCTCGGCCGCCGTACGGGCGGTGCTGCGCGCGGCGCGGGACAAGGGCGAGCGGTACGTCGTCGTGCTCGGTCACCCCGCGTACTACCCGCGCTTCGGCTTCACCCGCGCCTCCGTCCACGGCATCGGCGTGACCTTCGACGTCCCGGACGAGGCCCTCATGGCCCTCGCCCTGGACGACGCGCACGCGCTGCCGAGCGGCACGATCCGTTACGCGGAGCCCTTCGGTGTCTGAGGCGTGACGTGAGTGGTGACCTGAGTGGTGACCTGAGTCGTCCGTTTATCCGTTGGCGAGTCATTCCGGGCATGAGGGACAATGCTCGTCGCTTCATTCGGATTCAGGAGATTCATGTCCAAGCGTCTTGCCCTGCTCGCTCTCTCCCTCACGGCTGCTGTCGTGGCCGGCGTCGCGGGGTGTGACTCGCCGGGCGGCGACGACCGCGCAGCTTCCGGTGCGGCCTCGGCGGCGCCATCGCCTTCCGCTTCCGTCGCTGCGCCCTCTCCCTCCGCTTCCGCTTCCGCGGAGGCGCAGCCGCTCAATGGTGTGCTGGGCGTCGTCTATCTCCGGACCGTGCGGAAGCAGTACCCCGAGCTGGACCACATCAGCGACGAGAAGCTCCTCGCGCACGGCAACGCCTTCTGCACGATTCGCGGTGCGGCGCTCGGCGACCAGTTCAAGAAGTCGATGGGGGAGCTCGGTACGACGCCGAAGCAGACCTCGGGCCTGCTCGGCGCGGCCCACGGCCTCTGCCGGAGCTGATGCGCAGGCCGGTGCGCAGGGTGATGCGTACGCCGGCGCGCACACCGATGCGTACGCCGATTCGCACCCGTGATCGATCGGTCCGCGCCGTTGTCGACTTGGCCGCATCTCGCTCTGGGCGGCGGTCGGGCGGGCCGTGATGGTGGGACGTGCGCCGGCAACCGACCGCCGGCGTACGTGGATCGTGCGAGAGAAGGGGAGTCCCCGCGCATGCCTCCGATTCCGGTCAAGCCCGGCATCTACAAGGTCCACGCCCACATCATCGGTCCGTCCGCCCTGATCACGGCCACGGAGCACGCCATCAAGTTCGGCGCCCCCGTGATCACCGACCGACTCAACCCGCTCCCGATCGAGCAGGAGTGGGTCATCGAGCCCGCCGAACCCGTGCCCGGCGCGCCGTACGTCATCCGGCTCGCCGCCCACGAGGAAGCGGGCCTCGTGATCCACGAGGACAAGCTGTACGTGAACAGCGTCCCGCGCGGTGAGTGGGCGAAGTTCACGTTCGAGCGCGTCATCGGCGGGGTCAAGATCCTGTCCGACAAGGGCCTCGCGCTGCGCGCCGGCCACCGCGGTGCGCAACTGGAGGTCGTACCGCCCAAGCCGGAGTTCCAGGAGACCTGGACGCTGGAGTACGTGCGCCCGTACGACGAGGAGTAGGCGCGGAGCGCAACAGCCGGAGGGACGGCCGGACCCGTGCGACGGGCCCGGCCGTCTCCCTTTCCCCACGTTACGGTTGCGGTATGACGTCGGCGCGCTCCCCGTTCCCCTCCCGCCCCCTGCGCGGGGTGCACGTGCTGCACCGGCGCATCAACTGCGCGCCGCACTTCGCGGAGATCACGGTGGATTTCGAGCCGGCGGAGGCGGGATTCGCCTTCGAGGTGGCCGGGGGAGTGGCGGAGGCAGCGGGGGCGGCGTACGAGCCCGCCGAGGACCTGCCCCGCTTCTTCGCCGCGGTCGCGTCGGGCATGGAGGAACGGCTGCGATCCACAGCGCAGGACCATATTCGGGTGGGCGCAGTCGCCACGCGGGCGGTGCTGCGGCACGTCAGGGCGGACGCGTTCGGCTCCCACGAGTTGGCGTTCAGGATCGCGGGCTACCTGGCTGCCACCAAGGCGCTGGAGCTCGAGCCGGACCTGGAGCCGTGACGGCTGTGAGCCATCTGCTTGGATTCGGCCATGACGGATTGGTCCGGTCTCAGTGACGCGTACGGCTCCGCGGAGGGTGTCCCCGCTCTCCTCGACCGGTTCGAGGCCGACCCCGGTGGTGCGTGGTCCGAGCTGATGGACCGGCTGTGCCCGGTGCTCGACACTGCCTTCTCGGCGAGCTTCGCGGCACTTCCCCGCCTTGCCCGCATGGCAGCCGGCCTGAGGCCGGTGGATCGGCGCTGGGCCCTGCTCGCGGCGGGCCCGATTGTCGCCTGCGCGCGTCGGACGGCCGAGGGCGTTGCCGCGTGCGAGGCTCAGGCGCCGCACATCGCCGAGCTTTCGCGGCTGACCGCAGAATGCCTCCGTCTGCCTCTGGAGACGGAGGACTACGTCAACCTGCTCCAGGCAGCCTGAGCCTTCGAGGGCGGGGAGGCCGCAGAGGCCGTGGACGTCTGGGGCGAGCACCTGGACGGCCTGGCGCAAGGCGAATGCGAGGTCGACTGTCCTTGCTGCGGGGTGGACCTGTTCCTCGTGTTGGGTTCGATGGGTGACGACGGCTTCTTCTCGTGCAGCGACGACTACGCGCTGGAGAAGCTGGAGAACGCCGAGGAGGCCGGCAAGGCGCCGCTGCGCCCCGCCGATCCCCTGCAGCTGGACGGCCACGGCAGGCGCCTCCACGACCGGGCCCTCGCCGACGGGCAGCCGGTGCTCGCCCACAGGCTGCTGCATCTCTTCGGCCAGGCGGTGTGCACGGATTGCGGAACGGGGTTCTCCGTCGTCGACCGCCTGGTCGCGAGTGCGTAGCCGGGGTGAGCGAGCACCGGTTCGTCACTCGCCGGGTGCCGCGACCAGTTTGCGGATCGTCATCGGCTCGGCGAGGACCTGTTCCAGCACCTCCTTCACGTGCCGGAAGTGTGCGGTGGCGAAGTGGTCGGTGAGGGCCTGCTCGTCCGTCCACTCCTCCACGACGGCCATGCGCGCGGGGTCGTTGGGGTCGGCGTACGGGCGGTAGGCGAGGCAGCCGGGCTCGTCCAGGGACGGCTCGATCATCGCTTCCAGGGCGGTGCGGAGCCTGTCCTCCTGGCCGGGTGCGGCCAGGCATTCAGCGACGACGGTGAGGGTCATGGCGACGTGCTCTCCTTGTGAGAGGGGACGGGGAGGGGGACGGGTCAGGGGCGGGCGGGGCCGGTGCCTGCGCCGGACTCCGTGATCGCCGTGGCGATATCGTCCAGGTCGGCGGGGGTCAGTTCCACCGAACCCGCACCGATCCAGCCGTCGACCTGCCCGGGCTTGCGGGCGCCGACGATGGCGCCGGTGATGCCGGGCCAGGCCAGCACCCAGGCGATGGCCACCTCGGCGACGGTGGCACCGTGCCGGTCGGCGACGGGACGCAGCGCGTCCGCCACGTGGAGGTTGGCGGTCAGGCCGGTGGTGAAGTCCCGGTGGGCGGTCCGCCAGTCGCCCGCCGGCAGGTTGGCGACGCGCTCGGCGGAGAAGGTGCCGGTGAGCAGCCCCGACTGGAGCGGCGAGTACGTGATCACACCCGTGCCGTGGGCGTGTGCCCAGGCGATCTCGTCCGCGGCGGAACGGTGGAGCGCCGAGAACGGCGGCTGGACGACGTCGACGTGGGCGATGCGTTCGGCGGCGGCCAGCTGCTCGGGGGAGTGGTTGGACAGGCCGATCGCCCGGACCTTGCCCTCGGCCTTCAGGTCGGCCATGACCTGCCAGTACTCCTCCAGCGGCGTGGCGTTCGGGGAGACGGCGCCGTTGCCGTCGCCGCCCACGTACTCCAGGGACTCGCCGGTGTCCGGCCAGTGCACCTGGTAGAGGTCGATGCGTTCGACGCCCAGGCGGCGGAGCGAGTCCTCGAGCTCGCGGCGCACGCTGGCCGGCTTCATGATCCGGCGGGGTGCGGCCTGCGGGTTCTCCGGGTCCCAGACCAGGCCGACCTTGGTGAAGAGGTACGGGCGGTCGGCCTCGGACAGGGGGGCGACGGCCTTGCCGATCAACTCCTCGGAGTGGCCGAGGCCGTAGACGGCGGCGGTGTCGATCCAGTTGACGCCCGAGTCGACCGCGTGGCGGATCGCGGCGACCGACTCGGCGTCGTCGTTGTCGCCCCAGCCGAAGAACCAGCCGCCTCCGGACACGGCCCAGGAGCCGAGGCCGACGCGGGTGATGTCCATGCCGGTGCTGCCGAGGGGGCGGGTGGGCAGGTGCGTGGTGGCCATGAGGATGCGTCTCTCCAGATCTTGCAGATCGCCCGGTCGGATTGTCCGACTGGACAAGGGGGGTTGTGGACGAGCGCCGGTCCGTTCCGGCGCTGCATGTCACTCTGGTCGCCGGGCGGTGGAACACCCAGTGGCAGCCGGTGCCTGGGCATGGCGTGACCAGGCTGGACAACCGACGGAGAGGAGCGCGATGCGGATACTTGGCCCATGACTTTGGACAGACGTGCAGAACTGGGCGAGTTCCTCCGGTCCCGCCGGGCCCGGTTACGGCCGGAGGAGCTGGGGCTGCCGGACTACGGCGGACGGCGGCGCGTCCCCGGGCTGCGGAGGGAGGAGCTGGCCCGGCTGGCCGGGGTGAGCGTGGACCACTACGTACGGCTGGAGCAGGGACGTACGCTGCACTTCTCCGAGGCGGTGCTGGACGCGGTCGCGCGCGCCCTGCGCCTGGACGCGGTGGAGCGCGAGCACCTGTACCGGCTGGCACGGCCGTGGCCGGAGGCGGACCGCGGCCGGGACGAGCAGCCGTCTTCACCGCCTTTGCAGCAGGTACGGCCGGGGCTGCGCCGGCTGCTGGACTCGGCGGCCGACGTACCGGCGTACATCGTCGGCCGGAACACCGACGTCCTGGCCTGGAACCGGCTCGCGGCGGCACTGATCACGGATTTCGGCGCGCTGCCGCCGTGCCGGCGGAACCTGGCCCGCCTGGTGTTCCTGGACGAGGGGATGCGCAGCCTGTACGCCGACTGGCGCGGCAAGGCGAGCGATGTGGCCGCGTATCTCCGGCTCGCTGCGGGTCGTCACCCGGACGACCCGCAGACGGCGGCCTTGATCGAAGAACTCACGCGGGAGAGTGCGGAATTCAGGGAGGTGTGGGCAGAGCACCAGCTCAAGGACAAGACGCACGGCCGGTACCTCTACCGGCACCCGGTGGTCGGCGAACTCGACCTCGGCTACGAGACGTTGCGGCTCCCCGACGACCCGGACCAGGCGCTGATCGCGCACACGGTGGAGGAGGGATCTTCGTCGCAGACCGCCCTGCGGCTCCTGGCGTCGTGGGCCCAGGAGAGCGCGCTGGGGGTTCCCCTAGGGGATGGGGCTCGGCGAATCCGCCTTGATCATGATCCGCAGTAGTGGGCTGGGGCCATAGCGTGACGGCACATCAGTTCATCAGTTCGTGCCGAGAGAAAAGGCCTGGGTGCCCCATGGGACTGTCCGGCAAGACCACCGTTGCCGCCGCGCTGCTCGCCACCACCGCCGTTCTGGCCCCGGCGGCGGTGGTGGTGCCGGCCGAGGCGGCCACGCCGAGTGCGAGTGCGGGCCTGGACGGCAGTGGCGGGCATGCCGCCGTGCAGCGGGCGCTGGACGCCGCGGTGGCGGCGGGCGTGCCCGGTGCCACCGTCGAGGTGCGGGAGGGGCGCAACGTGTGGCGCGGGACCAGTGGTGTCGCGGACCTGGGCAGCGGGCGGCAGGTGAAGGCCGGTGACCGTTTCCGCGCGGGCAGCGTGACGAAGAGCTTCGTCGCCACGGTGGTCCTCCAGCTGGTCGCGGAGGGGAAGGCCGGGCTCGACGACCCCATCGAGCGCCACCTGCCGGGCCTGATACCGGCCGGGAAGCACGGGGAGCGCGTCACGGTGCGGCAGCTGCTGCACCACACCAGCGGGCTGCCGGACTACCTGACCGAGGTACTGATCAAGGAGGATCGCGATGCGCTGAGGACTCTGCGGACCGCCCGGTACACACCGCGTGAGCTGGTGGCGAAGGCCGTCGATAAGGCCGTGAAGACGGGCTGGAACTTCGACCCCGACGAGCCGGGGAAGTGGGGGTACTCCAACACGAACTACGTCGTCCTGGGCCTGCTGGTGGAACGCCTCACCGGTCATGACCTCGGCGGGGAGATCACTCGGCGCATCATCCGCCCCCTGCACCTCAAGGACACGTCCTTCCCCACCTCGCCGCAGCTGCCCGGCGCGCACATGAACGGCTACGAATGGCTGGACGGCCCCACCGCCGCCCCGACGGACCTCACGGAGTACAGCCCCGCGGCCATCTGGGCCACCGGCACGCTGATCTCGACCACCCACGACCTGAACACGTTCTACCGCGGGCTGGCGGACGGCAAGCTGCTGCCGCCGCAGATGCTGCGGGAGATGCGCACGATGCGGGCGATGGACGGCGACCGGCCGGGCCGCTCCTACGGGCTGGGCCTGGAGAGCAACGCCAACTACTGCCCCCAGCAGGAGCCCGTGTGGGGGCACAGTGGCAGTGTCGCCGGGTACAACACGTACAGCTTCATGACGGCGGACGGCCGCCGGCAGGTCACCCTCGCGCTCAACCGCAACCTCACGAAGTCGACGGAGGCCGACACGGCGACCCGCGGGATCGTGAGCGCGGCGCTCTGCGGCTGAGGGTGCACATTCATGACTGCCATCGCTGAACGCCGTCTGGCTCTCCTCGGAGGTGGCTTCTCCACCGACGAGGACGACCTGTTGGACGGCTGGGTGCTCGGCCAGGTCGGCACCCCTCGGCCCAGGGTGTGCTTCGTCCCGACGGCCAGTGGTGACGCCCCTGCCTACATCGAGCAGTTTCTCGCGGCGTACGCGTCACGCTCCTGCGAGCCGAGCGTGTTGCAGCTGTTCCGGCGGAACCTGGATGACGACGCGCTGCGCACGTTCCTCCTTTCCCAGGACGTCATCTATGTGGGGGGAGGCAACACCGCGAACCTGCTGGCGGTGTGGCGCGCGCACGGCGTGGACCAGGTGCTGCGCGAAGCCTTCGACCGCGGGGTTCTGCTGTGCGGCATCAGCGCCGGGGCCAACTGCTGGGCGGAGGGTTCGCACACCGACTCGTTCGGCCCGCTCACTCACCTCGCCGACGGGCTGGGCCTGTTGCCGGGTTCGGTCTGCCCCCACTACGACGGTGAGCCGGGCCGTCGCGCGTCCTACCGGGCGGCGGTGGCTGCGGGCGCTCTCCCGGCCGGCTGGGCCGTGGAGGACGGCGTCGGTGCCCTCTTCACGGACGGCGTGCTGACGGAAGCGGTGACGCGTACGCCGGGGGCTGTTCTGTACCGGGTGGAGCCGGGAGGGGGCGGGAGCGGGGGTGGGGGAGTGGAGGAACGCGCGGTGCCGTGCCGTTTGCTCACCGGCTCCTCACGGCGGCCGGCTCCACAGGCGTAGGGCCTCGGCGGACGAGCGGAAGTCGGCGGCCAGGAGGAGTTTCCCTCTATTCTGCGCGTCGTGATCAACTCCTATGCGAATGCCGACGATGCCGAGGTCGCGATAGCCGCGGCGCGTGCCGGTGCGGATGTCGTGCGCGGTATGTACGGGCAGCGGCTCGGCCGTATCGACAAGGGTGCCGGTGACTTCGCCACCGACGCCGACGTGGAGGCCGAGAAGGCCATATTGGGCGTCATCCGTGCTGCCCGGCCCGATGACGCGGTCCTCGGCGAGGAAGGCGGGCAGCAGGGCGCGGCCGGTGCGGCGCGCCAGTGGTTGGTGGACCCCTTGTGCGGCACGCTGAACTACGCGGTGGGCAACATGCTGGTGGCCGTCAACGTGGCGTTGCGCAACGGTGCGGCGGCGGTGGCCGACCCGTTCAGCGGCGAGGTCTTCTTCACGGACGGCGAGTCCTCCTGGGTACGGCACGCCGGTGCCGACGCACGGCTGGTTCCCACGGCCGCCACCCGGTTGGTGGACGTCAACCTGGACCCGCCGTTCCCGAACGCACCCGGCTTCCGCGCCGTGGACCTGCTCGCCCACCCCGGGTTCGTCGAACGGTTCCGCCCGCGGGTGGTGTCCACGACGCTCGCGCTGGCCTGGGTCGCGGCCGGCAAGCGCGCCGCCTACGTCACCGATGGCGGCGACTTGTCGGGGAGCGTGCATTTTGCTGCCGGTGTGGCGCTGTGCCGGGCCGCCGGTTGCGTCGTCACGGGGATCGACGGTGGCCCGGTCGGCGAGTCGGGCCGTGGGCTGGTGGTGGCCGCCGACGCCGAGACCCACGGGCTGCTGATGTCGGCGATCACCCGGCCGGGCAGCGGCAGGTAGCAGGACGACCTCGGCGCCCACCAGCAGGGGCCGCGGCAGCGAGCCCTCCCTACTCGCTTCCGGCTCCTTGCAGGGTGGTGGTGGGCGAACCCGGGCGGGAGGCGGGGACAACGGCCGTCGGGGGGACGGAGCGGCGGGTGAGGTCGGGCAGGAGGGTGGCCAGGCCGGTCAGGGCCATGGTCGCGCCGAGCCACAGCGGGGCGCGCAGGCCCCACCTGTCGATCACGACGGCGCCGATGGAGGAGCCGAGGATGACGCCGAGGGTGATGAAGGACGAGTGAACCGTGTTGACCAGCGGGCCGGCGTTTCCGGTGCGCTGGACGCGGGTCACCATCGCCGGGTTCATGGTGACGCCCACCAGGCCGATGCCCATCATGCAGACGACGGCCGCCACGGGCACGTCGGCGAGGAGGGCGAAGCCCGCCAGGAAGACTGCGTTGAGGGCCAGACCGAGGGTGAGAACGGGGACCGTGTGGCGGTCGGCGAAGCGGCCGACGACGGTGTTGCCGACGACGGTGGCGGCGCCGTAGGCGATCAGCAGGACCGGGACGGTGCCGGCCGCGAAACCCGTGAGGCCGGTGAGGATCGGGTTGAAGTAGCTGAAGGCCGAGAACGTGGCACCAATGATCAGCGTGCTGGTGGACAGCACCAGCCACAGCCGGGGCTTCTTGAAGGCGCCGGCCTCCTGCCGGAACCCGCCGCCGCCCTCCGCGCGCTCGATGCGGGGCACGCCGAACAAGGTCGTCACGGCAGCGATCACGGTGATGGCGGTGATGGTCCAGAACGCCGCCCGCCAGCCGAACCGTTCGCCGACCAGGGTGGAGATCGGCAGTCCCAGCAGCGTGCCGAGCATGAGGCCGTTCATTGCGACCGCAATCGCGCGGCCCCGGACCTCCGGCCGGGTGATCTGTGCGCACAGCGAGATGCCCACGCCGAAGAACGCCTGGGAGGCGATGCCGGTGGTGATCCGCGCCACCATCATCGTGGCGTAGCCGGTCGCGGTGGCAGCCAGGACGTTGCCCGCCAGGAAGACGGCGAACAGCACCATGAGCGCCGTCCTCGGCGGAAGTTTCATGAGCGCCACGGTGAGGAACGGCCCGCCGGCCGACATGGCCACCGCGAACGCGGTGATGAGGTACCCGATCTGCGGCACGGTGGCATGCAGGCCGTCGGCCATCTGCGGCATCAGTCCGGCGACCACGAATTCGCTGGTCACCATGGCAAAGATGCCGAGTGCCAGGACGTATACGGCGCGGGGCACGGTTCTGTCTCCTCGGGGTTCACGCAAGCATTATGGATAGGTCAGTACAAAACTTGGGCATGGGTGAGCGCTGTCCGGGGCGGAGTGCGGATCAGTGGGTCAAGGCGTCGAGGGCGACTTCCGCGATCGACTCCAGCGCGGCCCGGTCGGCGCCGCCCTGGCTCGAGATGCGCATACCGCCGATGGCCGCGTTGATGAAGCGGGCCAGCGCATCGGCGTCCCGCCGGGACGTGACACTGCCGTCCCGGCGGCCCTCCTCGATCACCGCGCGCATCATCGCGAGTCTGCGGGCCAGGTCACGCTCCAGCATGGCCGCCGTCGCGCTGTCGCGGCCGGCCAGTTCGACCGTGGTGTTCACGGTCAGGCAGCCCAGGCTGCGGCCGCCCGCCCGGTGCTCGGTCTCCCCGTCGATGATGATCTCGAACAGGGTGCGGATGCGGTCGGCGGCACGGTGACGCGTGTCCTCCAGGACGGCCAGCTGGGTGGCGGTCGTGGTGTCGATGTAGTGCGCCAGCGCACGCTCGAACAGGTCGCGCTTGCTCTTGAACGTGTTGTAGATGCTGCTGCGCCCCAGCCCCGTCGCTGCGCACAGGTCCTGGGTGGACGTGGCCTCGTAGCCCTTCTCCCAGAACGTGCGCATCGCCGCGTCCAGGGCCCGTTCCTCGTCGAACATCCGCGGTCGGGCCATGGCGCGACCCTAGCCGTTTTGGATCGCGCGTTGCAATACCGGCAACTGCCTGGTGGAGCTGCGCTTCGGGCAGTGCGGGCCCCTGCCGGGTGGGCAGGGGCCCGCAGCCCCCGGTCCTACTTCAGGTGCCGGGCGAAGAACCGGGCCCCGGCGTCGAGTTCGAACTGCGGGACGCCGGTGTGGCCGCCCATGTTGGCGTGCAGCGTCTTCTCCTTCGAGCCGAAGGCGTCGAACAGGTTCAGCGACGCCTGCCGGTCGTTGCCTTCGTCGTCCCACTGCAGCAGGACCTGCAGCGGAACGGTGACCTGGCGGGCCTCCTCGAACATGGCCGCGGGCACGAGACTCCCCGCGAACAACACCGCGGCCACGATGCGGGGTTCGACCGCCGCCAGCCGGACGCCGATGGAGATCAGACCCCCCTCGTACCCGACCGGACCACCGATTCCGGGCAGCGACAGGAGGGCATCCAGAGCCGTCTGCCACTCCGGCACGGCCCTGTCCACCAGCGGGAGGACGAGGGCGTCGATGATCTCGGCGCCGACCGGCTCGCCGGCCTCCATCGCCCGGCGCAGCGCCGCGCGGGCCTCCTCGGCGGCGGCCCAACGGGGCCGTTCGCCGCTCCCCGGCAGCTCGATGGTGGCCGCGGCGAAGCCGTACTCCGCCGCGTAGTACCGGGCCCGGCCGGCCAGCCGGGGGTACGTTGTGCGCAGCCCGAGCGGAGGCGGGCTCATCAGGATCAGCGGCGCCGCCGCGGACGCGGAGTCCGGCGCGGACGCGGGCGTCCACAGGATGCCGGGGATCTCACCGAGGGTGAATTCACGCTCGACGACACCGTCGTCCAGACGCCGTTCAGAAGTGAAGTGCATGGTCGTTCCCTTTCGGAGCGCTTGTGAACCGGCGCTCCCGGACGACCTATCGCCCGACCGTGACCCCGGAGGGGAGCACCCACGTCGATACTGCGTTCACGGGTACCACCTCCTCGTTCTCTCGCACGGCCTGGCGGAAACCTAGCAGCACCCGCGCCGGTCCGCCAAACGGTTTTTGCGCGGGCTGCCCCCTGCGCGAGGGCCCCACGCACACCGGGAGCCGTGCTCCGGCGCACCGTTCACGGCGGCGCGCGCAACGGAATTGCCGCACAGGAATAGTGGAATGCGAACCTCACGCCGCGCGTTCAGGCCAAACTCCCGGCAGCCGCTTGCGTGGTGATGATGCCGGGCCGACAGTGGACACTTCACTCTTGGGCGGGGCATCGAAGGAGTGGTCCAGAATGCCGGGCGCCGGCGAACCCGTGGAATATCCTCTTCTCAAGGGCACCGATTTTCCGCCTGTTCCGCAGTACGTCACCCTAGGGCAGGACGGATACCTCTGGGTGACGACCGACAACAGCCGACTCGTCCAAGTGAACCGGGCAAGCCCTGCCAGTCAACTCCCGACCGGCAACGATGTCCCCATCCCCTCCGCCGGGATCGTTCCGGACCCCCGCGCGCTGCGAACCGACGGGAGGAAGTCCGTATGGATCGCCTCTCCCTCGTATGCGGAGTACCCGATCATCCAGTACGACATCGTGAATCAGAAGGTGCTCACGCAGTTCACTCTCGATTCCGAGCCGCTGCCGCAGACCCTCACGCGGCTCATGACCTATACGGAAACGCGTGATCCACGACCCGTGTGTATTCCTACCGGGTCATATTCGCCGAACCCGTGCACACCATGATCGGATACTGCGACTCGGAGGATGAATCCGGAATTCCCGGCAAATATCTCTTTCCCGACCCCGGGAGAACCCCATCTACGACACCTGGCTCTGGTCCGTGGCCGTCACCGCTCCCCCTGGGGCTGGAACGCCCGCCGACTGCACCTATTGGGCGACGGGCCAGGCCAGTTCAGGAGACTACCCGCGGAAAACGAACAGCCTGTACAGGTACACCCCGGCCATGGACGAGCAGCCTCAACCCATACCGCTCCCCTGGGGAAGCAGCCAGAAGCCGGTTCACGTCGTCGCCGGCCCCAATGGGGACGCGATATGGGTGGGCACCGAGAATCCCCCACAGATCTGCCGGTACGACACGGCCCTCCGCAGCTGGACGCAGCGGTACATCTCCAGCTGGGGCGCGCCTCGGCAAATGATGCTGGGCGCCGACGGAAATCTCTGGGTGGCGACCAGCAAGGGGATCTCACGCTTCCGCACGGACAAGAGCATCACCGAGCTGCCGGGCCCGTCCCTGCCGAACGGCGGTGACGCCCTGGGGCTGTGGGTGGACCAGCACGGCAAATGCGTCTGGTACACCAACCCGGCCAACGCGTCGATCGGGCAGTACCCGATTCCCGACGACCCCGAAAGTGCGCTGGGGGAAACCCGGTTCGTGTCCCAACTCGTGACCGAGACAGCGCCAGGTCAACTCACCGGGGTTTCGGGCGTGGTCCAGTACGTCAGCAAGGGCCTGCCCATCCCCGGCGTACCGCTCACGTGCCGTGTGCGCTCCGACGGTGGCACGACGTTCAGCGACGGCACGACCGAAACTCTCGTCACCACGGACGCCCGCGGCCAGGCCGCGCTTCCCGCGCTGCGGGGTGGCCGGGAGGAGGACAAGGTGGTGCTGGCCGTCGGCCTCGGGGACTCCGAGTCCCCCACCACGGTCTCCCTCCGCGTACGGAGTGAGTCCTAGCCGTCCCTCCGATCCGTCTCTTCGGCCGGCGTCCGGTCACTGCGCTCGGTGTGTGCGCGGGGAGGGGCCGGGTTCGGATGGCTACGCTGGATCGGCGCTGGAGGAGGTTGCGATCTGCATGGGTGACGGGCACGGGTCCGCGGGGTCCGAGCAGGAGGACCCGCTCGGAGCCGGATGGGAGAGTCACCGGCCCGCGGTCTTCGGTGTGGCGTACCGGCTGCTGGGGAGCGTGGCCGATGCCGAGGACGTGACCCAGGACGTGTGGTTGCGGGCGGCCGGAGCGGACCTGCAGGACATCGGTGACCTGCGGGCCTGGCTGGTGACGGTGGCGGCGCGGCGGTCGTACGACATCCTCAGGAGTGCCCGTGTCCGTCGGGAGAGCTATGTCGGACCGTGGCTGCCGGAGCCACTGCTGACGGGTCCCGACGCGTCGCAGCCCGTACTCGTCGACGAGTCCGTCAGCTCGGCGATGCTGCTGATCATGGAGGAGCTGAGCCCCCCGGAGCGGGTGGCTTTCGTCCTGCACGATGTCTTCGGGTTGGAGTTCGGCAGGATCGCCGAAGTGCTGGACGTCTCCGTACCGGGCGCCCGGCAGCTCGCTTCGAGGGCGCGACGGCGGGTGGCCAAGGCGAAGCAGTCCGTGCCGCAGGCGTCGAAAGCGGAGCGCGAACGCGTCCTCGAGGTCTTCCGCGCCGCGTACGAGGCCGGGGACCTGGCCGGCCTGGTCAGGCTCCTGCACCCGGACGCCGTCTTCGTCACCGACGGCGGCGGCAACGTCTCCGCGGCGCGCAAGCTCGTCCACGGCGGGGAGCGCATCGCCGAGATCATGGTGCGCGTGGGGCGCCAGTGGCATCCGGACCGTATCGACCTCGCCGAGGTCGGTGGCGAGCTCGCCCTGGTCTTCCACTGCGAAGGCCGGGTCCACTCCGTGGACACCGTCCAGATCGCCGACGGTCTGATCACCGCGTACCGCCGGGTCCTCAATCCCGACAAACTCACGCGCGTCTGAGCCGTCACACCTGCGGGGGCTGTCTCGTCTCCCTGATGACACAGCGCACGAGCGACGAATCGAAGGAACAATGAACGCCCCCCAGCGAGTCAACATCGGCAAGCAGCACCCGGCCGCGTACAAGGCCCTCATCGCCCTCTGGTCCGAGGTCGAAGGGGCCGCTGCCGCGGCGGGCCTCGACCCGCTCCTGGTCGAGCTGCTGAAGATCCGCGTCTCCCAGATCAACGGCTGCGCGTTCTGCTTGCGCATGCACACCCGCGACGCCCTGAAGAAGGGCGAGAACCCCGACCGCATCGCCGTCCTGCCCGGATGGCAGGAGACCGGCTACTTCTCCGAGCCCGAGCGCGCCGCCCTTCGTCTGACCGAGGCGGTGACACGCGTGTCCGACGGACACGTCAGCGACGCGGACTACGACGCCGCCGCGGCCGTACTCACCGCGGACCAGGTCTCCGCCATCGCCTGGATCGCCACCCTGATGAACGCGTTCAACCGTGTCGCGATCACCAGTCGGTACGCCGTGGAGGGCTGACCTCGACGTGACGCGGCGCCGGGTGCGCCCGTTGAGCCGCGGAGCGGCGGGTTTCGCTTCGGCGGTCGCCCCTGTGGCGTTCACTGTCGCGATGCCGGGTGGCGCCTACGGACGCGCAGCGGACGGCCCCCGGCGCCCGCCGCCGCCCTCCCCGCCCGGAGCCGCGAAGCGGCGTAGTTGCGCTGCGGGTGGTGTGCGTCTGCGGTGCCGGGTGCGCCCTGTTGAGCCGCGGAGCGGCGGGTTCTCTTCGGGTTCCCCCGTGGGGCGTTCGCCTGCGTGATGCGGGGTGGCGCCTACGGACGCGCAGCGGACGGCCCCCGGCGCCCGCCGCCGCCCTCCCCGCCCCGGAGCCGCGAAGCG
Source organism: Streptomyces mashuensis (assembly GCF_014654785.1). Lineage (GTDB taxonomy): Bacteria > Actinomycetota > Actinomycetes > Streptomycetales > Streptomycetaceae > Streptomyces > Streptomyces mashuensis. The sequence continues at coordinate 519,124 of NZ_BNBD01000002.1, read as the reverse complement.
GCGTAGTTGCGCTTCGGGGCCGGTACGACCGCGTTGCCGGCCGTCAGGGTGTGTCCGGCGGATCTTCGTCACGCGCTACCACGGCGCCCGTAGGGGCGCGGGGAACTGCGCGACAAGCCACGACGCGCCCGCAGCCGGTTCCGGGGTGGCGTGGCAGCTGCGGGCCGTCGGTGGCCGATCGCGCAGTTCCCCGCGCCCCTACGGGGCGCTGCATGATCCGCCGGACACGCCTAGCGCAGGCGGTTCGCCTTGATAGCGGTGAGGAGGGCGTGCAGGTGCTGCGGGGTGGTGGTAAGGACGACCCCGGGGTCGTCGCTCTCGCGGAGCTGGATTGCGCGGTGCGGGGCCTTGCGGAGATACATGCATGCGTCCCCATGGGCGCTGAACGACGATTTCTGCCAGCCAGTTGCGGCCAGATATATGCACGACGAGTCGTCCCCGCTGTACGACGACTTCTGCCAAGTGGTGGAGGTCACGGTGCTCCTCTAAGCTCTTGGGCGAGGCCGTGGATCAGCTTGCGTGACTCGCGTGGCCCCAGTGCGATTTCCTCTAGCCGGTCGAGAACGACGCGGTAGTTTTCCAGCCGCGCTTCCGCGTCCAGCAAGGCCGACCCGTGCTCTGTGTCGAGATGGATCGTGTCCAACTGCCTCACGGGCCCAGCAGCGTAGAGGATCGATTGGCCCGACCCGGGGAAGGAGCCGGCGTCGAAGGTGATCACTCGCACGGTGATGTGCTCGCGCTCCGACATTTCGAGGATGTGCCGGAGCTGATGGAGAGCGGTGCAGGGCCCTCCGAAGCGCATCCGTAGAGCTGCCTCGTGGATGATGGCTGTGAAAGGCGTCGGCCTGTCCCTGAAAAGGACTTCCTGCCGTTTGACCCTGTGCGATACGCGATGTTCGATTTCAGGCGGGGCGAGGCGCGGTACGGCCTGCCGGAACACCTCGCGTGCGTGCTCGGCTGTCTGCAACAAGCCGGGCAGGTGGGCAACGTAGGCGCCTCGCAGAACGACCGCATGGTGTTCAAGCTCTGCAAGATCGAGCAGATCGGGCGGCAAGATACCTCGGTACTCTTCCCACCAGCCCTTCTTGCGTTCACCCGCCATCCTGACGAGCGCGTTGATCAGCGTCTCGTCGCCACACGAGTAGTTGCGCGCCAAGGCCCGGATGCGGTCTTCGCTCACCCCGAAGCGGCTCGCTTCGATGTTGCTGATCTGTGCCTGGTTCGTGCCGAGGAGACGGCCCGCTTCCGTTGACGTCAGCCCCGCCCGTTCACGCATCTTCCGCAGCTCGGCCCCGAGCCTGAGCTGTCGGGCAGTCGGGCTGCTCCTGAGTGGCATCCTCGGGTCTCTCTCTGTTCGTGCGCTGTGCGAAGGGTCGTAACCCACACGAGTGGTGTGCGATATGAATTCATCCCGTACCGCTGAATAATTTCAGCGCGCGGCGCTACCGGATCGCCAACTCACCCACCTCCCACCGGACTTCCGGAGACTTCATGGCCACCGTATCGCCGTCCGAGCCCTGGTCCTACGTCCTCGAACTGCCGCGCGACCCCCGTGCCGTCGCCACCGCCCGCACCACCGTCCGCTCCGTCCTCCACGCCCACCACCTCGCCCCCCTCGCCGACACCGCCACCCTCCTCGCCTCCGAACTCCTCACCAACGCCTACCTGCACACCGCCGGCCCCTTCTCCCTCCACCTCCGCGGCCTCGACCGCGAGCGCGTGCGCGTCACCGTCCGCGACACCAGCCGCTTCGTCCCCGCCCCCTTCCGCGCCCGCGCCGCGGCCGGGCATCTCGCCGAGGCCGGCCGCGGCCTCGCCCTCGTCCGCGCCTACGCCCGCGACTGGGGTGCCGAGCCCGCCCCCCGTGGCACCCGCGGCAAGGCCCTCTGGTTCGAGCTCGTCACCGGCCACACCATCCCGCGCTCCCGCTACATCACCCCCGTCGGCTGCGCCGACTGCGTCAGTCTGGAGAACGCCCGGCGGGCTGCCGCCGCCGCGCCCGTCCCCGACCCGCAACGGCTCACCCTCGCCACCGTCGCCATCCGCAGCCACTTCCGGAACACCCACATCCTTCCGCAGCGGGTGCCCACCCCGTGACCCCGAAACGACCAGCACCGGCGGCATGCTCACCTCTCGCATGCCGCCGGTGCGGGGTCCCACAACATATGGGCCTCAGCCGCAGGCCACCCCGTTCCCGTCCAGGTCCAGCCCCAGCGGGTCCGCCCGCCCGTTCAGCCGCAGCCTTCCGTAACCGTGCTCCTTCAGCCACGTGCAGCGTGCCTCCGTCGTCGCCGCCACCGCCTTCGGGAACACCGTCGGCACGCACACATTCGCCTCGCCGTAGTGCCGGTCGCAGCCCGCGATCTGCGGGGACACCGGCTCATGACTGCGCTGCTGCCCCGGACCCTTCACCTCGCCCGTCATGTGCCGCGCGAAGCCATGCACCGCCGGTGCCGCCGCGGCCGCCAGCGCCTCCGGGCCGCCGAGGTGCACCCACGACGCCACCGACGGGACACCGTTCGCGTCCACCGCGAACAGCATGTACCAGCCCGGCGGCGCCAGGTTCGGGTTGCTCGTGACGTTCAGGTCGATCGTCGTGCCGTCCGTGCCCACCGTCATCGGCAGGTCGACGAACCGCTGGTTCGGGTCCGACGAGTGCGTCACCGCCGCCGGGCGGATCAGTTCCGCCTTCACCACCGGGCGGTCCACCGTGATCCGCTGCGTGCTCGCGTACTGCCAGCGGTTGTTCGCGACCGCCGTGATCTGCGGGCGCGCGCCCTTGTACAGATAAGGGGGCGTGTAGATCGAGACGTGGTCGTCGAACGTCCCGTTGCCCGGGTTGTCGCCCACCGCCATCACCCTCCCGTCCGGCAGCAGGAACGCCGACGAGTGGTACGTCCGCGGGACCGGGTCCGTCGCCAGACCGGCCTGGAACCCGTTCGTCGCCGGGTCGAAGAACGACGCCTCGAACACCGGGTCCGCCCGGTCGTGCAGCCCGCCGCCCGTCTCCAGCACCTTGCCGTCCGGCATCAGCACCGCCGACACGTACATCTTCCCCTGTGCGCCCGTCTCCGGCTTCGGTCCCTGGCCCTGGTCCACCGTGCCCTGCGGCAGCGGCGGGCCCGGCACGTACGCCGGGTTCGGCTGCTTCAGGTCGATCAGGTCCGTCAGGCGGCTCGCCTCCGGGTTGCTGTTGACGTTGCCGCCGCCCATCGTCAGAACCCGCTGGTCCTGCGCCGGCGGCAGCAGCACGCTCATCGACTGGTCGCGGTGGTCCTTGTCCTGGAGCCCCGGCACGTCGGTGATCCGGTTGGCGCCGTAGTCGTACACCGCCGCGCCGCCGCCCGGCGTGCCGTTGCCGAAGACGTGGCTGCCCGAGTAGAACAGCCGGCCGTCCTGCATCAGGATCATCGACGGGTACAGGCCCCAGTACGACCAGGTCTGGTTGACCTCCGTGCGCGGCAGCCACTTCTGCTGCGCCTGCGAGAACTTCTCGGCCGTGACGCTGCCCGTCGAGTCCTCCTTCAGGCCGCCGAAGCTGATCACGTCACCGTTGCCGAGGATCGTCGCCGACGGGTACCAGTGCCCCTCGTTCATGTCGTTCGTCTTCACGTACGACTCGGTCGCCGGGTCGAAGACGTAGCTGTCCTTGAAGCCCTCGTAGCCGTGGCTGCCGTCCGCCGCCGGGTACGCCTTGTTGCCACTCATGATGAGGACCCGGCCGTCCGACAGCTGGACGTGGCCCGCGCAGAACATGTCCACCGGCGTCGGGACCGTCTTCATCCCGCCGGTCCTCGGGTCGTACAGCGCCGACGTGAACGTCCCCGCCTTGAACAGCTCCGGGTCGTTGCCCGAGCCCGCCACCAGCAGCACCTTGCCGTTGTGCAGCACCACCGAGTGCATGCTGCGCACCGGGTTCCTGAACGGCATCACGGCCCACGTGCCCTTCGTGCACGCGTCCCCCGCCGTGCAGACCGCGCCGCCGCCCGGCTGTGTGGCGTCCTCCATGTCGTAGTCGTCCGTGACGACCGTGCCGACGCCGTACACCGACACACCCCAGGTGATCTGGTCGGTGCCGGGCGGCACCACGGGCGTACGGACCTCGGCGCGCGCGTACGCCGCGCTCACCGGCAGCGACTTCAGGTCGGTCCAGTACTGCCAGCCCGCCTTCACGTCGTGCCGGAAGACGGTGACGGACGCGTCCGGGGTCGTGCTCCGGTACCAGAGCGACAGGTCGTACTGGTGGGCCGGCGTGACGGCGGGGGCGCAGGAGGAGTCCTCCTTCATCAGCACCTTGCGGTCGCCGTCCACCCGGCGCGTCACCGAGACCGCCAGCGCGCGGCCGCCGCTGTGCGCCTGCGCCGCGTCGGTGGTGGAGACGGTGAAGTCGTTGTTGCCCCAACCCGACTTCTCCCAGCAGGTGGGGAGCGCATCGGCGGACCGTGCGGACTCGAAGCCCGGATTGACGACGAGGTTCGCGCCGGCCCGGGCAGGCCCGGGCGCCGCCAGCAGCAGCCCGGCGGATGCGCCGAAGGCCGCGAGCAGCGCGGCGGCGGCGCGGGTGCGTCTCGCGCGTCCGGCGCGTCCCGTGCGGCGGCGCGCGCCGGCCCGTCCGGGCCGGGGGGTGACGAGGGGTGTCACGGGGTGTCCCTGTCCCTTCTGTCGATGCGGCGGATCTCCACGCGGTCCTCGCCCTCCCCGAACGACACGACCGCCCGCGAGTGCTCCAGCGCCGCCCGGACCAGCGGCAGCGTCGCCGCGTCACGGCGCACCGTGGGGGAGGCGACGACGTAGTCGACGTCGCGCCAGCCGCGCGGCAGGGTCCTGGCCACCGCCGGGTCGAGGTCGGCCTTGTAGAACCAGATCGCGCCCGTGCCGGGGCGGTAGCCCGCGTGCACGAGGTCCAGCCACAGCGCGTCGTCGGTCAGCACCCGGGTGCGGGCGGGATCGGGGACGTGCGTACGGTCGCTCATCCAGGCGTGGGCCGCGCGGTACGGGGCGTTGGCGTCGGTGGTGAGGGCGGTGCGGTTCGCGTCGTACCAGTGGGGGACGACCAGCACCCCGGCCAGGGCGACGGCGGCGGTCACGCCGGACCCGACGACGACGCGTCTGCGACGGGTACGGCCCCCGCTCCCTTCCTCGCCCCGCACCACATGGCTGAGCGCATGCACCGATCCCGCCAGCGCCAGCGCCAGGAACGGCAGCGCCTGGATCACGTACATCGCCGGCAGGTAGCCCGACGGGCGCAGCGCCATCGCCGTCAGCAGGAGGACCGCCAGGGCCGGGCCCGCCGGCGGGCGGGCCGCGGCCGACCAGCGCCAAGCCGCCACCAGCAGCACCGCCGCGGCGAGGCCGCCGAGGGGCAGCACGCGGTCGTAGTACAGCCAGGAGCGCAGGGCCGCGTGCGCGCCCGAACCCTCGTCGAGGAGGAAGCCGGAGCCGGGGCGGCTCATCTGGTACGTGATGCCGTCCCACAGGGAGACGTGGCCGGGGCCCGGCACCAGCTCGTGGTTGAGGAGGGCGAACAGCGGATACGTCAGGCCCGTCAGGCCGCACGCCGTGACCGCGCCCGTGACGGCGAACTTCCGCGTCGCGCGGTGGCTGTGCTGCCACATCGTGACCAGCAGGGCCGGCAGCACGACGAGCATCGTCTCCTTCGTCAGCACCGCCACGGCCGCCGCGAGGCCCGCCCCGAAGTGGTGCCACAGGTGCCGGCGCGGCGAGGCGGCCAGGCAGAAGGCGAGCAGCACCCACATCACGGCGATGTTGTCGAGGAAGATCTCCCGCTGGAGGACCACCGAGAGGGGCGAGAGGCCGAACAGCCCCATGGCCAGGCCCGCCGCCCACGGCCGCAGCCCCAGCCGCCGCGCCAGGACGTAGAGCAGGACCGCGCTCGCCGCCGAGACCAGCAGCATCGCGCAGCGCATCGGGGCGACCGCCATCAGGCCGGGCGAGACCGCGGCCGGGAGCCATGTCACCAGCGCCATCTGGAGCCAGCCCAGCGGCGGGTGGTCGTACCAGTACGTGTAGTGGGCCAGGCCCCGGCCCTCCTGCACCGACCACGCCTGCGCCAGGTACGTGCCCTCGTCGTCGCTCAGCGCCGGGAACCCGGTGATGTTCCAGCCCTGCACCAGCAGGATCGCCGTCAGCAGCCCGCCGCACAGCAGCAGGTCGGGGCGGGAGTGGCGCAGTCGTGACGGGCCGGCGGAGGGGGCCGGGGAGGCGGGCGGTGCCGCCTCCGGAAGCGGCTGGGCGGTGGGGATGGTCGAGGTCACCGTGCCACCCCCTCACGGACGGGCTCCTGGGCCAGGTGGGCGCCGACGTGCCGGGTGAGCTCCCAGTCGCCCTGGCCGCGCTGTTCCCGCCACACGGCCCGGACGGCGGCGCCGGCGAGGAGCAGCTGGTAGAAGGGCCCGCCGGCGACGAGCTTGAGGTAGTGGACGAGGCGGACGCGCAGCCCGTACTGCGCGCCGAAGTCGTGCAGCCCGACGATCTCGAAGACGAACGTGACGAGCATCGTCACGGCGGGCAGGAAGGTGACGACGGCGATGCCGGCGGGCACGTCGAGGAAGAGCGCGACCGCGATGTTGAGGGGCACGATGATGCCGGTGAACGCCTGGAAGAAGGGCGTCATCAGGGTGTAGCGGGCCAGCATCCGCTGGGCGAGCGTGGGCAGTTGGCGCCAGTCGCGCTTGCGGTAGACCTGGAGGAAGCCCTGGTTCCAGCGGGTGCGCTGCTTGAGCAGGCACATCAGGGAGCCGGGGGTCTCCTCGCGGGTGACCATCTCGGAGTCGTAGGCGACGACGACGCGCTTGCCGCGGCTGGACAGCCGTACGCCCAGGTCGCAGTCCTCGGCGAGGCAGTGCGGGTCCCAGCCGCCGGCCTCGCGCAGCACGCCGGTGCGGACGAAGACGGTGTTGCCGCCGAGCGGGATGAAACCCTTGGCGGCGTGCAGGTGGAGGCGGCTGCGGAACCAGAAGAAGTACTCCAGGCAGTTGCGCAGGCTGTACCAGCTGGAGTGGAAGTTGATGAGCTGCACGCCGCCCTGCACCACGTCCGCGCCGGTCTCGCGGAAGGCGTGGTCGACGTGGCTGAGCAGCTCGGGGTGGACCTGGTCCTCGGCGTCGAAGACGCCGACGACGTCGCCCCGGCAGTGCGGGAGGGCGGTGTTGAGCGCCTTGGGCTTGTTCTTCTTCTCGTGCGTGTCCACGATCACACGGACCCGGCCGGGTGCCCGGGCGGCCACCCGCTCGGCGACCTCGGTGGTCCCGGGGTCGTCGTGCCCGACGACGACGAGGACCTCGTAGTCCGCGTGCGTGGACTCCAGTAATCGGGTGACGGTGTGTTCCAGGACGGCCTGTTCGTGCCGGGCGGGCACGAGCAGGGAGAACGAGAGGCTGCCCTTGTCGCGGGGCGGCGCGAAGCGCGTGGCGGCCAGTGTCTCCGGCGTGCGCCAGGCGTGCATCTGCCACCACAGTGTGAAGGCGGCCATCCAGAAGAGGGCGAGCGACACCACGCAGACGAACGCAGCTGTGAGCACGAGGTCCCCCCAAGTCCCGCTGATCCCCCCGGAGACGGGCGCGCGGCCACCCGGCCCCCCCGGTCTGTTCCGGCGCGCGCGTCTCCTCGACGGGGAGAGAGTAAGGGGAGAAGGTGAAACTTGGGTGCGGAACCGATAAAGCCTGTGTTTCCGCACGAACTCGGAGGCAGCGGAGCAGACTTGGCGCAGTCCAATCCCGGGGTGGTCAGGCGTCCGGATGCGTCGTCATGCGTCCTTATGCGTCCTTCCGTGCGCCCCCGGGCCGGTGGGACACTCCGGCCCATGGGTGCGTCGATGCGCGTACGTGGACTCCTGCCGGCGGGGGCGGCCGTGGTGGCCGTGGCGGCCCTGGCGGGGTGCGACACCGGCGGGCTGGACGCGGTGGCCGTGGCCGTGACCACCCAGCGGCAGGCGGCGAGGTCGCTGGGCGACCAGGGCGTGCGGGTGGCGTGGCTGAACTGCCGGGGAAAGGCCGAGAACGGCGGCCCGGACGGCACGGGCTCCGAGCGGCCGGTCACCGTGGTGGGCGTGGACTGCGAGGGCCGCACGGAGAGCGGCAAGAACATCATCGTCTTCGGCCGGGTCACGGGCATCACGGGCCGCGCCTGCGTGCGCGGGCTGCTGACGGCCAAGGTGGACGGCCGCACGGTGTTCAGCGTCAGCGTGCTGGGCGACTGCTCGGCGACGGGCGGCAGCACCGCAGGCGGCAGCACTGGAGGCGGCGGTACGCAGTCCCGGCCGCCGGCCCCGACCCCGCCGCCGACCGCCCGGCCCAGCGGCCACGCCCCGCACCCCGGCCCGTCGGCGAGCTGCCCGCCCGGCAAGGACCAGCACAAGGAAGACCCCCACCCCGTGGGCAAGTAGCCGGGCGCGTCGCCCGCGCCGCACGGACGGGCCGGTAACATCCCGACCGTACGAGCCGACGACCCGGGAGGAGCCCACCGGTGGCGGGAGAACCGCAGGCGGACTGCCTGTTCTGCAAGATCGTCTCGGGGGAGGTCCCCGCGACGGTCGTCAAGGAGACCGAGACGACCGTCGCGTTCCGTGACATCAACCCCCAGGCGCCCGTGCACTGCCTGGTCATCCCCAAGGTGCACCACCCCGACGCCGCCTCCCTCGCGGCCGCCGCGCCGGACATCGCGGCCGACGTGCTGCGCGAGGCCGGCGAGGTCGCCCTCCAGGAGAACGGCGACAAGGGCTACCGCATCGTGTTCAACACGGGCGCGGGCGCCGGCCAGACCGTGTTCCACGCGCACGCCCACGTCCTGGGCGGCCGCGGCTTCAACTGGCCTCCGGGTTAAGCCTTGTCCGCACGCGAACTGGTCGTCCTGGGCACCGCCAGCCAGGTGCCCACCCGGCACCGCAACCACAACGGCTACGTGCTGCTGTGGGACGGCGAGGGCCTGATGTTCGACCCCGGTGAGGGCACGCAGCGGCAGATGCTGCGTGCCGGGGTGGCGGCGCACGACCTGAACCGTATCTGTGTGACGCACTTCCACGGCGACCACTCCCTCGGCGTGGCCGGCGTGGTGCAGCGCATCAACCTCGACCGGGTGCCGCACCCCGTCACCGCGCACTACCCGGCGAGCGGCCGGCGCTTCTTCCAGCGGCTGCGGTACGCCACCGCGTACCGGGAGACGGTGCAGCTGACCGAGGAGCCGGTGGCCGGTACGGGCGCGGTGCTGGCGGACACGCCGTCGTACCGGCTGGAGGCGCGCCGGCTCTCGCACCCCGTCGAGTCGTACGGCTACCGGATCACCGAGCCCGACGGGCGGCGGATGCTGCCGGAGCTGCTGGCCGCGCACGGCATCACCGGGCCGGACGTGGGCCGGCTCCAGCGCGAGGGCGCGGTGCGGGGCGTACGGCTGGAGGACGTGAGCGAGGTGCGGCGCGGGCAGCGGTTCGCGTTCGTGATGGACACCCGGCTGTGCGAGGGCGTGCACGCCCTGGCCGAGGGGTGCGACATGCTCGTCATCGAGTCGACGTTCACCGACGAGGACGAGGACCTGGCCACCGAGCACGGCCACCTGACGGCCGGGCAGGCCGCGCGGGTGGCGGCCGCGGGCGGGGTGCGGCACCTGGTGCTCACGCACTTCTCGCAGCGCTACGCCGACCCGTCGGTCTTCGAGCAGCAGGCCCGGGCGGCGGGCTTCGACGGCGAGCTGACCGTCGCCCGGGACCTGATGCGCGTACCGCTGCCGAAGCGGCGCTGAGGGGCGCCGCGGAGCCGGTTCGCCGGGGTGCGGCCCGGGGGTGGGACGTCAGCCGGTCCAGTAGACCTGGCCGCACTTCTGCGGGCCGAGGTTGTTGTTCCAGTCACAGACCTGGATGTACACGTCCCACACGTTGTTCAGGCGCGCCGTGTACGTGCCGTTGGTCTTGACGCCCTTCATCTCCACGTGGCTCTCCACGGCGCCCCTGGCCGCCTGGTAGGTCAGGTAGAGGCGGGCCGCGTTGTGCAGCCTGTCGCCCGGGCACCTGTCCTTGACCGTGATGTGGAACCTCGTGTCGTAGAGCGGCTTGTGGGTGGTCGGCGAGTATTTGCCGTTCTGCTCGGCGAAATAGGTTCCGGAGGCGGTCGAGCACCCGGTGCCCGACCGGCCCTTCACGTCGCCGGGGCTGAGGGCCGTGGCGCTCGCCTGGCCCGCCGCCGTCACGAGGGCGGTGACGGCGACGGCCGTCGTGACGGCGGCGCGGCGGAATCCGTTCTTCATGGGTCCTCCCGTCGGAGTGGCTTCAGGCCGACGACGATGGCAGCGCGTTTCCGGCCGGTCCACGCCGTGTGCCGTCCGGGACGGTCCGGATGCGTCCGGCCTGGTCGGGGCGGGTGTCCGGGGTGGCCCGGACGCCCCGGCCGGTGGCGCAAAACCGGGATTGCGGGCTGATGCGCACCTGCCAGGATGAGCGCCATGGGCCGAGAGGGGGGACCGGACCCGGCGCGGGTGCGCGACGCGGCCGGGCTGGTGGCGCAGATGCGGGAGCTCCGTGACCGTTCCGGGCTCACCTACCGTCAGCTCCAGCGGCGCGCCGCCGAGCAGGGCATGGTGCTGCCCCGCAGCACGCTCTCGGACGCACTCGCCCGGGACGCGGTACCGCGTCCCGAGCTCGTCGAGGCCTTCGTGGTGGCGTGCGGTGACGGGGCGCGGCTGGGGGAGTGGCTGGAGGCCAGGCGGCGGGTCGCCGAGGAGGAGGCGCCGGCCGTGCCGGCGGTGGAGCCCCGGCGCCGCGCGTGGGTGCGGCGCCGGTACGTGTGGCCGGCGGTGGCCGTGGCCGTGCTGGGGCTCGCGTACGGGGTGTTCGTCGTGCTCCCCGACCGGCCGGACGGCGACGGCGAGCGGCATCCCCGGGTGGCCGCCACGATGCCGGCGGCGGGTCGCGGCGGGGCGTTCAGCCTCTTCGAGGCGAGGAGCGCGAAGGGCGCGACGGTCGCGAGCGTCGGCTACCGGTACTGGGACACCGGGGACGGGTGGTACGGCATCGAGTACGTGCTGCCGTACTCGCGGGACGACCGCGAGGCGTACGACGACGGGTGGGGCGGGCGGCTGCTCATGCACTACGAGGACCGGACCGGCCGGCACACGGCCGTCCTGGCCGGCAACCCCGACGGCGGGCAGCGGGCGGGCGCGGACGGCGTCCGGCACGGCATGCGGAACGTGTGGTTCGAGGTGTGCGACTTCGACGGCCGGCAGGCGCGCGGCTGCCAGCGCCTGCGCAAGGCCAGGAGCTGAGCAGCCGCCGCCCGCGGGGCCGGTTACGGCAGGTAGTACATGGGGTTCGGCAGCTTGTACGTGTGGTCGGCGTAGCCGCCCTGCAGGTCGCTGTACTGGTCGCCGAAGTTGGCGACGATGTCGTAGCCCTTGGACTCGATGTGCTTCCGGGTGCCCGACTTGTACTCGACGGTGGTGCAGGTCGCGCCGCAGGGGAGGTAGGCCGGCGGGTTCTTCTTGTTCTTGAGGAAGAAGTGCTCGGTGTCGGCGGCGGGCTTGTAGCCGGCGTTCTTCAGGTTGCGGACGCTCCAGTCGCGCTGGTGCTCGTCGCGGCCGGTGACGAAGAAGACCGTGATGCCCTTGGACTGGGCCCAGTTGACCAGCTGCGGCATGCCGAAGACGGGGGCCATGTCGGTGGACTTCAGGTAGGCGTCCTGCGACTCGGGCGTGAAGTGGAAGCCCTGCTGGAGCTCGTAGTTGTAGGTGAGCAGGGTGGTGTCGTCGACGTCGAGGACGATCGCCGGCTTCGCCTTGCCCTTGTGGTTCCTGACGGCCTTCTCGAGCTGGGCCTTGGCCTTCTTCTCGATGTCGGCGACCTGCTTGGCGTAGCTGCTGCGCGGCGAGGCGTAGTGCTGGCCCTTGGCGTCGACCGTGTCGCCGTAGTAGGCCTTGATCTTCTCCTCGACCTGGGTGAGGTTCGGGATCTCCTTGTCCGAGCGCGGCACCGAGTGGTCGGCGCTGGCGGCGCCCGCCGTGTAGAGGCCGGCCCCGACGGCGAGGGCGGCGGTGGCGGCGGCGATGCGCACGCGCGGGGACTTGAGGGAGAGGGACGACACGTTTTACTCCTCAGTAACAAGGGAACTGTCGCGAAACTAAGTGTTTGACCGGTCCTGGTCAAGGGGCAGGTCATGCGCCCTCTACGCGCGAAGAAGATCGTCCGGGGGCGTACCGTGGGAACGACAACCGGCGACACGAAGGGTGGGGCTTTCAGACATGGCGCAGGAAGTACGGGGAGTCGTCGCACCGGGGAAGAACCAGCCGGTGCGCGTGGAGACGATCGTCGTACCCGACCCGGGGCCGGGCGAGGCACTGGTGAAGGTCCAGGCGTGCGGCGTGTGCCACACGGACCTGCACTACAAGCAGGGCGGCATCAACGACGACTTCCCCTTCCTGCTCGGCCACGAGGCGGCCGGCGTGGTGGAGGCCGTGGGCGAGGGCGTCACCGAGATCGCGCCCGGCGACTTCGTGATCCTCAACTGGCGCGCGGTCTGCGGGCAGTGCCGGGCGTGCCTGCGGGGCCGTCCGCAGTACTGCTTCGCCACCCACAACGCGCGGCAGAAGATGACGCTGGCCGACGGCGGCCGGGAGCTCACGCCCGCCCTGGGCATCGGCGCCTTCGCGGAGAAGACGCTGGTCGCGGCCGGGCAGTGCACCAAGGTCGACCCGGCCGTGTCGCCGGCGGTGGCCGGGCTGCTGGGCTGCGGCGTGATGGCCGGCATCGGCGCGGCGATCAACACGGGCGGCGTCGGCCGCGGCGACTCGGTCGCGGTCATCGGCTGCGGCGGCGTCGGTGACGCGGCGATCGTGGGTGCCCGGCTGGCCGGTGCGGCGCGGATCATCGCCGTCGACATCGACGGCCGCAAGCTGGAGAAGGCCCGCGAGATGGGCGCCACGCACACGGTGAACTCCCGCGAGACCGACCCGGTGGCGGCCGTCCGCGAACTGACCGGCGGCTTCGGCGCGGACGTGGTCATCGAGGCGGTCGGCCGCCCCGAGACGTACGAGCAGGCGTTCTACGCCCGTGACCTGGCCGGCACCGTGGTGCTGGTGGGCGTGCCGACGCCGGAGATGAAGCTGGAGCTGCCGCTGCTGGACGTCTTCGGGCGGGGCGGCGCGCTGAAGTCCTCGTGGTACGGCGACTGCCTGCCGTCGCGGGACTTCCCGATGCTCGTGGACCTGCACCTTCAGGGGCGGATCGACCTGGGGGCGTTCGTCACCGAGACGATCGGTCTGGACGACGTCGAGAAGGCGTTCGCGCGCATGCACGAGGGCGACGTGCTGCGGTCGGTGGTGCTGCTGTAGCGGGAACCGCCGGCGGGCCGCAGGGGCGGCCCGCCGGCGTTCGCCGTCACCCTTCCGCCCGCTCCAGGATGCGTTCCGCCACCGCCGGGGAGTCCACCAGCGGGTGCAGGGCCAGCGCGCGCAGCGCCGCGTCCGCGTTGTTGCTCCGCGCCGCCTCGATCGTCGCCCTTTCCACCGCCTTGAGCTGGAGCATCAGCCCCAGCTGGTCCTCCCGGAGGGGGGCGCACGGCAGGGGGTGCGCGCCCTTGGAGTCGACCTGGCAGACCGTCTCCACCACCGCGTCCGGCTCCAGCGCCGGCACCGTCGTGCCGTTGCGCACGTTGAGGATGAGCCGGGCGCCCTCGTCGCCCGCGATGGCCCGCATCAGCGCCAGCGCCACGCGGTCGTAGCCGCCGCCCTCCAGGTCGCACGAGTCGCGTTCCCAGCCGCCGCTGGCCGCCCGGCTCTCGGCCATGTACGTCTCCTCGCGCCGCAGCCGCGTCCGCTGCCACAGCTCGTACGCCTCGCGCGGCGACGCCGTGCGCGCGGCCTCCGCGAAGAACGCGCCCTGCTGCCCGTCCAGGAACTCGCCGCGCGTCTGCCCGGCCTCGCGCACCGACCGCAGCGTCTCCCGGCGGAAGTAGTAGTAGTGCAGGTATTCGTTGGGCAGCGCCCCCAGCGCGCGCAGCCAGCGGGCGCCGAAGAGCTTGCCCTCCTCGAAGGAATTCAGCCGTTCGTCATCCGCCAGCAGCCCGGGCAACAGGTCGCGTTCGCCGTTCGTCAAGGACCGGAGCCAGCCGAGGTGGTTGAGCCCCACGTAGTCGTAGCCGACCTGGTCGGGGTCCACGCCGAGGGCGCGCGTGGCGCGCCGCACCAGCCCCACGGGTGAGTCGCAGATACCGATCACGTGGTCACCCAGGACGGCGGACATCGCCTCCGTCACCATGCCCGCCGGATTGGTGAAGTTGATGACCCACGCCTGCGGCGCCACCGCCGCCACCCGCCGGGCGATGTGCAGCGCCACGGGGATCGTCCGCAGCCCGTACAGCACCCCGCCGGCGCCCGTCGTCTCCTGCCCCAACACCCCCTCCGACAAGGGGATCCGCTCGTCGCGCACCCGGCCCGCGGTGCCGCCGACCCGGATCGCGGAGAACACGAAGTCCGCGCCGCGCAGGGCCTCGTCGAGGTCCGTCGTGGTCCACACGGCGGGCCCGCCGGGCACCGCCGCGGCCTGGGCCGCCAGCACGGATTCGATCACTCTGAGACGTCCGGGATCGGTGTCGTGCAGCACCAGTTCGTCGCACCGCCCCGCGGCCTGCCGCCGGGCGTCGTCCAGGAGGGCCCGGTGCACCAACGGCACCCGGAAACCGCCACCGCCGAGAATCGTCAGCCTCATGGCCGGAACGTACCGCAGCATCGGGCACACTGTCCGGACCCGCACCCGTGCATCCCCCCGAGAGGAGCGACGAGCGAGCATGGAGGTCCCCACGCCCCCGGCAGGAACAGGTGGCCCGGCCGATCCCGCCGGGGCCACCGCACCGGTCCTCGACCCGCTCGCGCACGTGCGTTCGGAGGCGGACCCGGCCACGGACGTCTACCTCACCGGCACCGTCTTCCTCGACATCATCTTCACCGGCCTCGACTCCGCCCCCGTGCGCGGCACCGAGTCCTGGGCGCGCGGCATGGGCTCCAGCCCCGGCGGCATCGCCAACATGGCCACCGCCCTCGCCCGGCTGGGCCTGCGCACCTCGCTCGCGGCGGCCTTCGGCGACGACAAGTACGGCGAGTACTGCTGGGAGGCCCTGGAACAGGGCGAGGGCATCGACCTGACGCCGTCGCGCGTCGTGCCCGGCTGGCACTCGCCGGTGACCGTCTCCATGGCGTACGAGGGCGAACGCACGATGGTCTCGCACGGCCACGAGGCCCCGCCGCCCGAGGAACCCGCCCCCGAGTGCCCGCCACCCGCGCGGGCCTGCGTGGCGCTGCTGGAGCCGGGCCGGCCGCAGGAGTGGATCGAACGGGCCGCGCGCCGCGGCAGCCGCGTCTTCGCCGACGTCGGCTGGGACGAGAGCGGCCGCTGGGACCCGGCGGACCTGGCCGTCCTGGAGCGGTGCGAGGCGTTCCTGCCCAACGCCGAGGAGGCCATGCGCTACACCCGCACCGACTGCCCGCGCGCCGCCGCCCGCGCCCTCGCGGACAAGGTGCCGCTGGCCGTGGTGACCATGGGGGAGCGGGGCGCGTACGCGGTGGACGGCCGCACCGGCGAGACCGCCGAGGTGCCCGCGATCACGGTGGAGGCCCTGGACCCCACCGGCGCCGGGGACGTCTTCGTGGCCGGCTTCGTCACCGGCGCCCTCGCCGGGTGGCCGCTGGCCGACCGGCTGGCCTTCGCCGGGCTGACCGCCGCCCTCTCCGTCCAGGAGTTCGGCGGGTCGCTGTCGGCGCCCGGCTGGGTGGAGATCGCCGCCTGGTGGCAGCACGTGCGCTCGTTCGACGACCAGTCCCCGGCCACGCTGCGCCGCTACGCCTTCCTCGACGGCGTGCTGCCCGCCGCCGCCCGGCCCTGGCCGCTGCGCCGGGCGCTGCCGACGCTGGGCTTCCGCCGGGCCTGACGGCGGGGGCGGGGGCGGCCGGTGGGCGTCCTGCGGGCGTCCGGAGGGGGGAAATACCTTTCCTGCCCGGCCGGGCGCCGTCGTACCCTGGAATTCCGAGGAACCCCGAGGCTACGGACACAGAAAGAGGGATGAGCAGGCCCGAGAGCCGGCCCATGACTCAGACACCCACACGACCGCAGGCGAGCACGAGCATCACCGTCCCGGCCAAGCACCCCATGGTGACGGTCCTGGGTTCCGGGGACTCGCTCCTGCGCGTGATCGAGAAGGCCTTTCCGCTCACGGACATCTTTGTCCGGGGCAACGAGATCAGCGCCACCGGGGACGAACGGGAAGTCGCCCTGCTGCAGCGTCTCTTCGCCGAGATGATGCTGGTGCTGCGGACGGGCGCACCGCTGACGGAGGACGCGGTCGAGCGCTCGATCGCGATGCTGAGGGACGAGGAGAGCGGCGTCGAGGCGCCGTCCGACGTCCTCACGCAGAACATCCTCTCCAGCCGCGGCCGCACCATCCGCCCCAAGACGCTCAACCAGAAGCGCTACGTCGACGCGATCGACAAGCACACGGTCGTCTTCGGTATCGGCCCCGCGGGCACCGGCAAGACCTACCTGGCCATGGCCAAGGCCGTCCAGGCCCTCCAGTCCAAGCAGGTCAACCGGATCATTCTGACCCGCCCCGCGGTCGAGGCCGGCGAGCGCCTGGGCTTCCTGCCCGGCACGCTCTACGAGAAGATCGACCCGTATCTGCGCCCGCTGTACGACGCCCTGCACGACATGCTCGACCCCGACTCCATCCCGCGCCTGATGGCCGCCGGGACGATCGAGGTCGCACCGCTGGCCTATATGCGGGGAAGAACGCTCAATGACGCGTTCATCATCCTCGACGAGGCGCAGAACACGAACCCCGAGCAGATGAAGATGTTCCTCACGCGGCTCGGCTTCGACTCCAAGATCGTGATCACGGGTGACATCACCCAGGTCGACCTGCCGGGCGGCACGAAGAGCGGCCTGCGCCAGGTGCGGGAGATCCTCGACGGCGTGCCGGACGTGCACTTCTCCATGCTCACCAGCCAGGACGTCGTCCGGCACAAGCTGGTCGGCCGTATTGTCGACGCGTACGAGAAGTACGACGCGAAGTACGACAGCCGCAACGGAAAGTAAAGCCCGGTACACGATGGCAATCGACGTCAACAACGAATCCGGTACGGACATCGACGAGCAGGCGATTCTCGACGTCGCCCGCTACGCCCTGGCCCGGATGCGCATCCACCCGCTCTCCGAACTCTCGGTCATCGTTGTCGACGCCGACGCCATGGAGCAGCTGCACATCCAGTGGATGGACCTGCCCGGTCCCACGGACGTGATGTCCTTCCCCATGGACGAGCTGCGCCCGCCGGCCAAGGACGACGACGAGCCGCCGCAGGGCCTCCTCGGCGACATCGTCCTCTGCCCCGAGGTGGCGAAGAAGCAGGGCGAGGAGGCGCCGACCCGGCACTCCATGGACGAGGAGCTCCAGCTGCTCACCGTCCACGGCGTGCTGCACCTCCTCGGCTACGACCACGAGGAGCCCGACGAGAAGGCCGAGATGTTCGGCCTCCAGGCGGCGATCGTCGACGGCTGGCGGGCCGAGCGCGGCCTCACAGGTCCCTCCCCGGCGCCCACGCTGACGTGACCGGCCGGCTGATCGCCGCCGCGGTCCTGCTGCTCGTCGTCGCGTGGCTGGCCGCCTGTGCCGAGGCCGGCCTCGCCCGGACCACCCGGTTCCGGGCCGAGGAGGCCGCCCGGCTCGGGCGGCGCGGCAGCGCGAAGCTGCTGGCCGTGGCCACCGACCCCACGCGGTACCTGAACGTGGCGCTGCTGGTCCGGGTCGCCTGCGAGATGGCGGCCGGCGTCTTCGTCACGTACGTCTGCCTGGAGGAGTTCGCGCGGACGTGGCAGGCGCTGACGGTGGCCGTCGCCGTGATGGTCCTCGTCTCGTACGTGGCCGTGGGCGTCTCGCCGCGCACCATCGGCCGCCAGCACCCGCTGGGCACGGCCACGGCCGCCGCGTACGTGCTGCTGCCGCTGGCCCGGATCATGGGCCCGGTGCCGCGGCTGCTGATCCTCCTGGGCAACGCCCTCACGCCCGGCAAGGGCTTCCGCATGGGGCCCTTCGCCTCGGAGGCGGAGCTGCGGGCCATGGTCGACCTCGCCGAGAAGGAGTCGCTGATCGAGGACGAGGAGCGCCGCATGGTGCACTCGGTCTTCGAGCTGGGCGACACCCTCGTGCGCGAGGTGATGGTGCCGCGCACGGACCTCGTGGTCATCGAGCGCGGCAAGACGATCCGGCAGGCACTGACGCTCGCCCTGCGCTCCGGCTTCTCGCGCATCCCCGTGACGGGGGAGAGCGAGGACGACATCGTGGGCGTGGTCTACCTGAAGGACCTGGTGCGCCGGACGCACATCAGCCGGGACGCGGAGTCGGAGCTGGTCTCCACGGCGATGCGGCCGGCGGTGTTCGTGCCCGACACGAAGAACGCGGGCGACCTGCTGCGCGAGATGCAGCAGCAGCGCAACCACTGCGCGGTCGTGATCGACGAGTACGGCGGCACGGCCGGCATCGTCACGATCGAGGACATCCTGGAGGAGATCGTCGGGGAGATCACCGACGAGTACGACCGGGAGCTGCCGCCCGTGGAGGAGCTGGG
Organism: Streptomyces mashuensis; assembly: GCF_014654785.1. Taxonomy (GTDB): domain Bacteria; phylum Actinomycetota; class Actinomycetes; order Streptomycetales; family Streptomycetaceae; genus Streptomyces; species Streptomyces mashuensis. Next base: position 500,518 of record NZ_BNBD01000002.1, on the reverse strand, counting down.
TGAGGGCCGCTTCCGGGTGACCGCCCGGCTGGACCTGGGCGACCTCGGCCAGCTGTACGGCCTGGAGGACCTGGACGACGAGGACGTCGAGACGGTCGGCGGCATGCTGGCGAAGTCCCTGGGCCGGGTGCCGATCGCCGGGGCGACGGCGGTGGTGCCGCTCGCCGAGCGCGGCACGGACCCGGCCCTGACGGCGCTGCGCCTGACGGCGGAGGCGGCGGCGGGCCGCCGGAACAAGATCGTCACGGTGCTGGTGGAGCCGGTGCGCGAAGCGGCCACCCCCGGCTGAGCCCTCCCGGGGGAATGCGGGTGCGGGACGGATTCCCCGTCCCCTTCCGGGGGAAATCCTGCGGAATGGCAGCTTTCGCAAACGTGGTGCGGGCGATGGCGCGGCCCCTGCTGGCCGCGCCGTTCGTCACCAGCGGCGTCCAGACCGTCGCCCGCCCCGAGACCGTCGCGCCGACGGCCGCGCCCGTGGCGCTGGCCATCGCCGAGTGGGTACCGGTCCTGCCGCGCGACGCGGCGGCCCTCGTACGGCTCAACGGCGCCCTGCACCTGGGGGCGGGCACGCTCCTGGGCGCGGGCGTCCTGCCCCGCGCCTCCGCCCTGGCGCTGGCGGCGAGCCTGGTCCCCACCACACTGGCCGGGCACGCGTTCTGGAAGGAGACCGACCCCGCCCGCCGCGCCCAGCACCGGGTGGCCTTCTACGGCAACCTCGCGGTGCTGGGCGGCCTCCTGGTCACCGCGACGGCGCCCCGCCGGCACGGCTGCTGCCCGTGGCGGCTGCGGCGGCTCCGGCGGGGCTGACGGCGGGGCCGAGGGCGGCCAGGCCGGCGCTTATGGTGGTGGCCGCACCATCAGCGACGAGGGGGAAGCCGTTGACCGCCGCGACGAAGTCACACCGGCGCCAGGAGCTGCGCGAGTTCCTGATGAGCCGCAGGGCGCGGGTCAGCCCGGCCGAGGCCGGGCTGCCCGACGGAGGGCCGCGCCGCCGCACGCCGGGGCTGCGCCGCGAGGAGGTCGCCGTTCTCGCGGGCGTCGGCGCCAGCTGGTACCAGTGGCTGGAGCAGGGCCGCGACATCACCGTCTCGCCGCAGGTCCTCGACGCGGTCGCCCGCGTGCTGCGGCTCAGCGGCGAGGAACGCCGCCACCTGTACGTGCTGGCCGGGCTCAACCCGCCGCTGCCGCGCCCGGTGGACGAGCCGGGGGAGCTGAGCGACGGCCTGCACCGGCTCATCGACGCATGGATGCCGCACCCGGCGCACATCATGGACGCCTACTGGAACAACATCGCCTACAACGACGCGGCGCGCCTGGTGCTGGCGTTCCGCCCGAGCCTGCGGCAGAACTGCCTCATCGACTTCTTCACCGACCCCGTCTACCGTGCCCGCGCCGGCAACTGGGAGGCGAACGCCCGCCGGGTCGTGGCGCAGTACCGGGCCGCCTGCACGGACCACTGCGAGGACGAGGGCTTCCAGCAGATCGTCGGCGAACTCTCCGAAAAGAGCCCGGAGTTCGCCGAGATGTGGGCGCGCGGCGACGTGCAGGCCGGCGGGCAGCTGGTGAAGGAGATCGACCATCCCGTCGCCGGCCGGCTGTACCTGGAGAGCACACCGCTGCGCGTCCCGTCCCGGCCGGACCTGACGATCGTGCTGCACAACCCCGTCGCCGGCACGGGCACGGCCGAGAAGGTGGCGTGGCTGACCTCCCCGGAGGGCCGCCGGGCGGCGATGGGGACGGTCTCCTCGGCGGTCTCCTCGGCCGCGAGCTGATCGTTATGCTCCTCGCATGACGGAGACGGACGTGACGGACCCCGAGGACCGCAAGCTCATCACCCTGGCCCGCACCACCCGGGCCCGCAACGGCGTCGCCGAGGGCGCGGCCGTACGGGACGAGACGGGCCGTACGTACGTTGCCGGGACCGTGGAGCTGGAGTCGCTGCGGCTGAGCGCGCTGCGCGCCGCCGTGGCGATGGCGGCGTCCAGCGGCGCGCGGTCGCTGGAGGCCGCGGCGGTGGTCTCCGAGGCCGGCGCCGTGCCGGACGAGGACCGCGCCGCCGTACGCGACCTGGGCGGCCCCGGCACGCCGGTGCTGCTCGCCGGGCCGGACGGCACCGTACGCGGGGCCCTCACCGCCGGCTGATCAAGGGCTGCGGAGCCGCTGGTCCGCCGCGCGCGGCGGATCGGGGACAATGTGGGGCATGGACAGTGCCTCCTCCGCCTCCCAGGCCCCTCACCGCGCGGGCTTCGCGTGCTTCGTCGGCCGCCCCAACGCGGGCAAGTCGACCCTGACCAACGCACTGGTGGGGACGAAGGTCGCCATCACCTCCAACCGGCCGCAGACCACCCGCCACACCGTGCGCGGCATCGTGCACCGCCCCGACGCCCAGCTCGTCCTGGTCGACACCCCGGGTCTGCACAAGCCGCGCACCCTGCTGGGCGAGCGGCTCAACGACGTGGTCCGCACCACGTGGGCCGAGGTCGACGTGATCGGCTTCTGCCTGCCCGCCGACCAGAAGATCGGCCCCGGCGACCGGTTCATCGCCGGTGAGCTGGCGGGCATCAAGAAGACCCCCAAGATCGCCATCGTCACCAAGACCGACCTGGTCGACTCCAAGACCCTCGCCGAGCAGCTGATCGCCATCCAGCAGCTGGGCGAGGAGCTGGGCATCCAGTGGGCGGAGATCGTCCCGGTCTCGGCCGTCGGCGACAAGCAGGTCGCCCTGCTGGCGGACCTGATCGCGCCGATGCTGCCGGAGAGCCCGCCGCTGTACCCCGAGGGCGACCTCACGGACGAGCCCGAGCAGGTCATGGTCGCCGAGCTGATCCGCGAGGCGGCGCTGGAGGGCGTGCGGGACGAACTGCCGCACTCCATCGCCGTCGTGGTGGAGGAGATGCTCCCCCGCGAGGACCGCCCCGCGGACAAGCCGCTGCTGGACATCCACGCCAACGTCTACATCGAGCGCCCCAGCCAGAAGGGCATCATCATCGGCCCCAAGGGCGCGCGCCTGAAGGAGGTCGGCATGAAGTCCCGCAAGCACATCGAGGCGCTGCTGGGCACGCCGGTCTACCTGGACCTGCATGTGAAGGTCGCGAAGGACTGGCAGCGGGACCCGAAGCAGCTGCGCAAGCTGGGCTTCTAGGCCGGCCGGAACCGCCGGCCGGAGGCCGGCGCAGCCGCCCGAAGCCAGCGAAGCGCCCGCGAGGGTGGCAGACAGAGTGGTCCCGAAGCAGCTGCGGAAGCTGGGCTTCTAGGGCAGATCGCCCTACGCCCCCTCCTTCAGTACCGTCCGGATCAGCTCCCGCTGTTCCGGTGTGAGGTGCGGGTCGGCGAGGTGCACCGAGCGGCCGTCCACCGTGATCTCGTAGTGGAAGCCGTCGGGCACCCCGCGTGGGTGCAGGGGCTCGCGGCCCGGCGCGAGGGCCTTGTGGGCCAGCGCCTCTAGGTGCGTGGCGTCGGGCCGGCCGCAGGTGTCCAGCTCGGCCCGGCGCTCGATCCCGGCGAAACCGCCCGTACGGATGATGACGATACGCATGTCGTCATGCCTACCCCGTACGGGCCGTTCCAGCGGTTCACGCCGCTCCGGTCACCCCCACCTGGCCCCACGCCTTGAGCACGGCCCGCACCTCGTCGCCCTCGCCGTACAGCGTGCGGGCGGTGGCGGCGGTCAGCCGGGCGAAGTCCGCGAACGACGCGTCGGAGGCCAGCTGCCCGCCGGTGAGCGTGGCGTACCAGATCTTGCCGGCCCGTTCCCACGCGTGCCCGCCCAGGGCCGTGGCCACGAGGTAGAAGGCGTGGTTGGGGATGCCGGAGTTGATGTGCACGCCGCCGTTGTCGCGGCTGGTGCGCACGTAGTCGTCCATGCTCGCCGGCTGCGGGTCCTTGCCGAGCACGTCGTCGTCGTACGCGGTGCCCGGGGCCTTCATGGAGCGCAGCGCCGTGCCGGTGACGTGCGGGCCGAGCAGTTCGTCGCCGATCAGCCAGTCGGCCTCGGCGGCGGTCTGCCCCAGCGCGTACTGCTTGATCAGCGAGCCGAAGACGTCGGCGAGCGACTCGTTGAGCGCGCCGGGCTGCCCGTAGTACTCCAGGTTGGCGGTGTACTGGACGACGCCGTGGGTGAGCTCGTGCCCGATGACGTCGACGGGCAGCGTGAAGTCGAGGAACAGGTCGTTGTCGCCGTCGCCGAAGACCATCCGCTCGCCGTCCCAGAAGGCGTTGCAGTAGCCCTGGCCGTAGTGGACGGTGGCGTTCAGCGGCAGCCCGGAGTCGTCGATCGAGCGCCGGCCGTACACCTTGAAGTAGAGGTCGAACGTGGCGCCCAGCCCGGCGTGGGCGCGGTTCACGGTGGCGTCCTGCGAGGGCGCGTCGCCCTCGCTGTGCACCTTGGTACCGGGCACGTGCTCGACGTGCCGGGCGTCGTAGACGGTGCGGTTCGGCGTGTCCGCGGGCGTGCCGCGGCCCGTGGCCATGGCGGCCGGGCGCAGCGTGGTGACGCGGCGGCGGGTGCGCAGCGCCCCGTCGTGCTCCAGGGTGCGGCGGGCCGGCTCGTGGAAGCGGGGCTCCTCGTGCTGGGCCAGCCGGTCGAGCAGGTGCGGCGGGACGATCGTGCAGAGGACGTGGGGGTCCGGGACGTGCGGGGTGCCGGTGGTGCTCTCCTCGGTGGGGTTCATGGCGGAAATGTGGCACCGGCCGTGCGGCTTGTCACCGGTCGTCGCGACGATTGACGAAATCGAGTGGTCGTCCTCCGAATCCTTGCGCGTCCCGCATGCTGAAACGCCCCGCCGTTTTCCGCACGCCTCGGTTAGTGTGCTGTACACCATGCGTGACGTGCTGCTTCTTCTTAGCTGCCGCGGCGAGGGTCTGTAGCCACGGGCCGACCCCCTCCCCGCGGAGTGCGGTGTTTGCCGGCAGCAGTCCCGGCAGCCCTGTCGGCCGTCCCCGCGGATCCCCTCAGGAGCCTTCGCCCGATGTCCGTGAATCCCGTGTCCGTAGGCCGCCCCACGCCCCTGACCAACGCGACCGTCACCCAGCGCCCCTCGGGGATGCCGGTCCACCGCTACCGCCCGTACGACGCCGTCGACCTGCCCGGCCGCACGTGGCCGGAGCAGCGCATCACCAAGGCCCCGCGCTGGCTGTCCACCGATCTGCGCGACGGCAACCAGGCGCTGATCGACCCCATGTCGCCGGCCCGCAAGCGGGAGATGTTCGACCTGCTGGTGCGCATGGGCTACAAGGAGATCGAGGTCGGTTTCCCCTCCTCCGGCGCCACCGACTTCCAGTTCGTGCGGTCGATCATCGAGGAGGGCGCGATCCCGGAGGACGTGACGATCTCCGTCCTCACCCAGGCCCGCGAGGAGCTGATCGAGCGCACGGTGGAGTCGCTGCGCGGCGCCCACCGGGCCACCGTGCACCTCTACAACGCCACCGCCCCGGTGTTCCGGCGCGTGGTCTTCCGCGGCTCGCGGGAGCAGGTGAAGCAGATCGCCGTGGACGGCACGCGGCTGGTGATGGAGTACGCCGAGAAGACCCTGGGCGACGAGACGGTCTTCGGCTACCAGTACAGCCCGGAGATCTTCACCGACACCGAACTGGACTTCGCGCTGGAGGTCTGCGAGGGCGTGATGGACGTCTGGCAGCCCGAGGCGGGCCGCGAGATCATCCTCAACCTGCCGGCCACGGTCGAGCGCTCCACGCCCTCCACACACGCCGACCGCTTCGAATGGATGTCGCGGAACCTCTCGCGCCGTGAGTTCGTGTGCCTGTCGGCGCACCCGCACAACGACCGCGGCACGGCCGTCGCCGCCGCCGAGCTGGCCGTGATGGCCGGTGCCGACCGGGTCGAGGGCTGCCTGTTCGGGCAGGGCGAGCGCACCGGCAACGTCGACCTGGTCACCCTGGGCATGAACCTCTTCTCCCAGGGCGTCGACCCGCAGATCGACTTCTCCGACATCGACGAGGTGCGGCGCACCGTCGAGTACTGCACGCAGATGGAGGTCCACCCGCGCCACCCCTACGCGGGCGACCTGGTCTACACCGCCTTCTCCGGCTCCCACCAGGACGCCATCAAGAAGGGCTTCGAGGCGCTGGAGCAGACGGCCGCGGACGCCGGCACGGGCGTGGCGGACGTCGTGTGGGAGGTTCCCTACCTGCCCATCGACCCGAAGGACGTGGGCCGCTCCTACGAGGCCGTGATCCGCGTCAACTCGCAGTCGGGCAAGGGCGGCGTCGCGTACGTGCTGAAGCACGAGCACAAGCTGGACCTGCCGCGCCGGATGCAGATCGAGTTCTCGAAGATCATCCAGGCGAAGACCGACGCCGAGGGCGGCGAGGTCACCCCGCAGGAGATCTGGTCGGTGTTCCAGGACGAGTACCTGCCCACCGCCGCCAACCCCTGGGGCCGCATCGCCCTGCGCGGCACGCACACCTCCACCACGCGCGAGGGCCGCGACGCGCTGACGGTCGAGGCCGTCCTGGACGGGCAGGACACGGTGCTGACGGGTGTCGGCAACGGCCCCATCTCGGCCTTCTTCGACGCCCTGGCCTCGGTGGGCGTGGACGCGCGGCTGCTGGACTACACCGAGCACACCATGAGCGAGGGCGCCTCCGCGCAGGCCGCCTCGTACATCGAGTGCGTGATCGACGGCAAGGTGCTGTGGGGCATCGGCATCGACGCCAATACAACGCGCGCGTCCATCAAGGCCGTCGTGTCGGCGGTGAACCGCGCGTACCGCGACTGACGAGGAGCCGCCGGGCCCGTGGCCCGGCGGCCCGCCCGTCAACCCGGCGCCCGGGAAAGCACCGCTTCCGGTGGACCCGGCCACGCGGCGTGACCCCGGGCGCACCGGGTGCGCACGGGGTACTGACGCCACATCAACGATGTGGCTAACATCACGTCAACGCGGCGACCGGGCCGTGGCGTTATGGAGGTGCCGCCGTGATGCACGCGCAAGGCCGACACAGCTCCGACCGGTGTGTGGTGGGCGTACGCACCGTGTGGCGCACCGTCGGGGACGGGGAGTTCTTCTGCCCCGGCTGCGGTGGTGACCGCAACTACCACCGCCGCACGGGCCGCCGTCGCCTCGTCGTGCTGGGCGTGCCGCTGCTGCCGCGCGGCCCGGTCGGGCCGGTGGTGGAGTGCACGGCCTGCCGGTCGCACTACGGCGTGGACGTGCTGGACCACCCCACGACCACCCGCTTCTCCGCGATGCTGCGCGACGCGGTGCACACCGTCGCCCTGGCGGTGCTCGCCGCGGGCGGCACCCAGGCCCGTACGGTGCGCCGGGCCGCGGTCGGCGCGGTGCGGGCCGCGGGCTTCGCCGACTGCAGCGAGGAACAGCTGGTCACGCTGATCGAGGCACTGGCCGCCGACACCGGCCGGTACGCCGCCCCGCCCCGCGAGGGCTTCGACCCCTGCGGCACGGCGCTGGCCATCGAACTGCACGAGGCGCTGGAGCCGCTGGCCCCGCACCTCGCCCCGGCGGGCCGGGAGCAGATCCTGCTCCAGGGCGCGCGGATCGCACTGGCGGACGGGCCGTACCGGCCGGCGGAGCGGGAGGTGCTGGCGACGGTGGGCCGCGCCCTGCTGCTGTGCCCGGAGGACACGGACCGGCTGCTGTCCGAGGCCCGCACCCCCTCGTAGCACCCCGGCCCGGTGCAGCCGGGGCACCCGTGGGCGTGCGGGACAATGGGTGCCATGACCCTCTTCCGCGACGACGGCATCGTGCTGCGCACCCAGAAGCTGGGCGAAGCGGACCGGATCATCACCCTGCTGACCCGTGGCCACGGCCGGGTGCGGGCCGTCGCCCGCGGAGTGCGGCGCACCAAGTCGAAGTTCGGCGCCCGCCTGGAGCCGTTCTCCCACGTCGACGTGCAGTTCTTCGCCCGCGGCAGCGAGCTCGTGGGGCGCAGCCTGCCGCTGTGCACCCAGAGCGAGACCATCGCCCCGTACGGCGGCGCCATCGTCACCGACTACGGCCGGTACACCGCCGGCACGGCGATGCTGGAGACCGCCGAGCGGTTCGCCGACCACGAGGGCGAGCCGGCCGTGCAGCAGTACCTGCTGCTCGTCGGCGGACTGCGCACCCTCGCCTCCGGCCAGTACCCCCCGCACCTGGTCCTGGACGCCTTCCTGCTGCGCTCCCTCGCCGTCAACGGCTACGCCCCCAGCTTCGGGGACTGCGCCCGCTGCGGAATGCCCGGTCCGAACCGGTTCTTCTCGGTGGCGGCCGGCGGCGTGGTGTGCGGGGAGTGCCGGGTGCCGGGCAGCGTCGTACCCTCCTCGGAGGCCATCGCGCTGCTGAGCGCGCTGCTGACCGGGGACTGGGCGACGGCGACCGCCTGCGAGGCGCGGTACGTGCGCGAGGGCAGCGGGCTCGTGGCGGCCTATCTGCAGTGGCACCTGGAGCGGGGCCTCCGTTCGCTCCGGTACGTCGAGAACTGAAACGGGGATCAAGGAGAAGTGGCACCCATGGCACGACGCGGGATTCTGGGCCGTTCCCGACGCGAGTACCGCACCCCCGAGCCGCACCCGTCGGGTGCGCGGCCGCCGAAGATCCCCGGTGAGCTGGTGCCCGGGCACGTGGCGATCGTCATGGACGGCAACGGCCGCTGGGCCAAGGAGCGCGGCCTGCCGCGCACCGAGGGCCACAAGGTGGGCGCCGAGCGGGTGCTCGACGTGCTCCAGGGCGCCATCGAGATGGGCGTCGAGGCCATCTCCCTGTACGCGTTCTCCACCGAGAACTGGCGGCGCTCCCCGGACGAGGTGCGCTTCCTGATGAACTTCAACCGGGACTTCATCCGCAAGACCCGCGACCAGCTGGACGCGCTGGGCATCCGGGTGCGCTGGGTGGGCCGCATGCCGAAGCTGTGGAAGTCGGTGGCCAAGGAGCTCCAGGTGGCCCAGGAGCAGACCAAGGACAACGACCGGCTGACGCTGTACTTCTGCATGAACTACGGCGGCCGGGCCGAGATCGCCGACGCCGCGCAGGCGCTGGCCGCCGACGTGCGCGCCGGGCGGCTGGACCCGTCGAAGGTCAACGAGAAGACCTTCGCCAAGTACCTGTACTACCCGGACATGCCCGACGTGGACCTGTTCCTGCGCCCGTCCGGCGAGCAGCGCACGTCCAACTACCTCATCTGGCAGAGCGCGTACGCCGAGATGGTCTTCCAGGACGTGCTGTGGCCCGACTTCGACCGCCGTGACCTGTGGCGGGCCTGCCTGGAGTACGCGCGGCGCGACCGCCGCTTCGGCGGGGCCACCCCGAACGAGGAACTGCTCGCGGAGGGCGGGGCGTGACGCCCTCCGCATGAAGGAAGGGCCCGGCAGCCACTGCCGGGCCCTTCCCGCACGTCCGGGTCAGCGCTTGGCGGCGCACTCCCCGCACGTGCCGAAGATCTCCACGGTGTGGGCGACGTCCACGAAGCCGTGCTCGGCGGCGATCGCGTCGGCCCACTTCTCCACGGCCGGGCCCTCGACCTCCACGGCCTTGCCGCAGACCCGGCAGACCAGGTGGTGGTGGTGCCCGCTGGAGCAGCGGCGGTAGACGGCCTCGCCCTCGCTGGTGCGCAGCACGTCCACCTCGCCGGCGTCGGCGAGCGACTGGAGGGTGCGGTAGACGGTCGTCAGACCGACCGACGCACCGCGGTGCTTGAGCAGATCGTGGAGCTCCTGAGCGCTGCGGAACTCGTCCACCTCGTCGAGCGCCGCCGCCACGGCGGCGCGCTGCTTGGTGGCCCGGCCGCGTACCGGGGGACCGGCGGTCGCCACAGTTGCCTCCTCAAGCTCGCCTGAACACCTGTCTCACGTGTACCGGCGTCAATTGTGCCAGGCGCGCGCCTCAGACCCGTACGTCGTCGGTCGCGGTTGAACGCCCCTTGCCGTCGAGGGTGCACTGTTCCTGTGCGGCGGCCCGGCCCGCGCGGCGCCGGGCCAGGGGCGTGGCCAGCGCGGTGAGGACGACGAACAGGCCGATGGCCATGAGCACGATCGTGGCGCCGGAGGGCACGTCGACGTAGTACGAGGCGGTGGTGCCGGAGACGGTGACGAGCACCCCGATGCCCACCGAGGCGGCGAACGTCGTGGCGAAGCTGCGGGTGATCTGCTGCGAGGCGGCGACGGGGATCACCATGAGGGCACTGACCAGCAGCAGGCCCACCACGCGCATGGCGACGGTGACGGTCACCGCGGCGGTGACGGCGATCAGCAGGTTCAGCAGCCGCACGGGCAGCCCGGTGACGCGGGCGAACTCCTCGTCCTGGCAGATGGCGAACAGCTGCCGGCGCAGGCCGACCGTGGTGACGATCACGAACGCGGCCAGCACGCAGATCGCCAGGATGTCCTCGCGCGAGACCGTGGTGATCGACCCGAAGAGGTAGGTGGACAGGGAGGCCGAGGAGCCTCGGTCGGACAGGCTCGTCAGCATCACGCCGCCGGCCATGCCGCCGTAGAACAGCAGCGCGAGCGCGATGTCGCCGCGGGTGCGCCCGTAGGAGCGGATCAGCTCCATCACGACCGCGCCGAGCACGCACACGACGGTGGCCACCCAGATCGGGCTGGCGTTGAGCAGGAAGCCGAGGCCGACGCCGGTCAGCGCGACGTGGCCGATGCCGTCGCCCATCAGCGCCTGGCGGCGCTGGACGAGGTAGATGCCGATGGCGGGCGCGGTGATGCCGACCAGGAGGGCGGCCAGCAGCGCCCGCTGCATGAAGGCGAGTTCGAGGATCTCCATCAGCTCAGCAGTCCCGTCCGGATCGGTTCCGCCGCCGGGTCGGCGTGCGGGTGTACGTGGTCGTGGCCGGGCAGCGCGTGCTGGCCCACGGCGCGCGGCGGGGCGCCGTCGTGGACCACACAGCCGTCGCGCAGCACCACGGCCCGGTCGATGAGCGGCTCCAGCGGGCCCAGCTCGTGCAGCACCAGCAGCACGCTGGCGCCGCGCTCCACCTGGTCGCGCAGCGCCTCCGCCAGCACTTCCTGGCTGGCCAGGTCGACGCCCGCCATGGGCTCGTCCATGATCAGCAACTCCGGTTCGCCGGCCAGCGCGCGGGCGATCAGCACCCGCTGGTGCTGGCCGCCGGAGAGGGCGGCCACCGGGTCGCCCGCGCGGTCGGCCATGCCCACCAGCTCCAGGGCGCGCACCACGGCCTCGCGGTCGGCCCGGCGGGCCGGGCCCAGCTTCGTCCGGGCCAGCCGGCCGGAGAGCACGACCTCGCGCACGGTGGCGGGCACGCCGCCGGCGGCCGTGGTGCGCTGCGGCACGTAGCCGACGCGCTTCCAGTCGCGGAAGCGGCGCCGCGGCGTGCCGAACAGCTCCAGCTCGCCGCCGGTGAGCGGCACCTGGCCGACGATGGCGCGGACGGCGGTGGACTTGCCCGAGCCGTTGGCGCCGAGCAGGGCCACGACCTCGCCGCGGCCCACGGTCAGGTCGATGCCGCGCAGGACGGGGCGCGACCCCAGCGAGGCCGTGGCCCCGCGCACCGCTATGACGGGCTGCTCCATGACTGCCTCCTGGTGCTCGTGGGGGTTGGCTCGGCGGTTCACTTGGTTCCCAGCGCCTTCTGGAGGGCGGTGAGGTTGGACTCCATGACCTCGAAGTAGTCGTGGCCGCGGGACTGCTCGCCGATGCCCTCCAGCGGGTCCAGCACGTCCGTCCTCAGGTGGAGGTCCTCGGCCAGGGTCCGGGCCGTGCGGGGGCTGGCGATGGTCTCGTAGAAGACCGTGCCGACGTGGTGCTCGCGGGCGATCTTCTGGAGGTCCTTCATCCGGGCCGCGGTGGGCTCGGCCTCGGGGTCGAGGCCGGCGATGGCCTCCTGCTCGAGGCCGTAGCGCTCGGCGAGGTAGCCGAAGGCGGCGTGCGTGGTGACGAAGGTGTCGGAGGCCCGGTTCTTCAGGCCCGCGGCGAACTTTGCGTTCAGCGCGTCGAGCTTCTTCACCAGCGCGGCGGTGTTCTTCTCGTAGTCGGCGCGGTGCTCCGGGTCGGCGCCGGCGAGGACCTTGGAGACGCCCTTGGCGGCCTGCGCGTACCGGACGGGGTCGAGCCAGATGTGGGGGTCGCGGCCGTTGCCGTGCTCGTCGCTGCTCTCCGCGCCGTGGTCGTGGCCGTGTTCGTCGTGGCCGTCGACCTCGGTGCCGTGCCGCTCCAGGTGCGTGAAGGACGCGGCGTCGGCGACGTGCTTGTTTCCGGACTGCTCGACGGCCTCGTCGACGGCGGGCTGGAGGCCCTTGAGGTAGACGATCGCGCCCGCGTCCGCGAGGGAGCCGGTCTGCTTCGGGGTGAGCTCCAGGTCGTGCGGCTCGGTGCCGGGCTTGGTCAGCCCCGTCACGGCGACGTGCTCGCCGCCGATCTGCTGCGCCAGGAACTCCATCGGGTAGAACGACGCGATGACCTGCAGCTTTCCGTCCTTCGTCCGGCCGTCGGAGCCGACGGCCGAGCAGGCGGAGAGCGTGGCCGCGCCGAGCGCCGTCACAAGGAGGACGGCGACGGTGGGTATTCGGCGGCGGGTGCGGTTCGCTCGTACGTTCATGACACTCATTTTCAACAAAAGTGGAAACGATTGTCAACAACAGGCCGTGCCGCCCCTCGCGCGAGGGCCGGGTCAAGCCAAGGCCAGAGCCGATTTGATGAGAGGGGGTGGAGCGCCGGTAACCTGAATCATTCGCTGTTCGTCGTCGCAATGAAGAGAGCACCGTGGCCGCCGACAAGATCGACACCATCGTCAGCCTGAGCAAGCGCCGTGGCTTCGTCTATCCGTGCAGTGAGATCTACGGCGGCCAGCGCGCCGCCTGGGATTACGGGCCGCTCGGCGTCGAGCTCAAGGAGAACATCAAGCGCCAGTGGTGGCGCTACATGGTCACCTCCCGCGAGGACGTCGTCGGCATCGACTCGTCGGTGATCCTGGCCTCCGAGGTGTGGGTCGCGTCCGGTCACGTGGCCACCTTCACCGACCCGCTGACCGAGTGCACCTCCTGCCACAAGCGCTTCCGCGCCGACCACCTGGAAGAGGCGTACGAGGCCAAGCACGGCCGCCTCCCCGAGAACGGCCTGGCCGACGTCAACTGCCCCAACTGCGGCAACAAGGGCCAGTTCACCGAGCCCAAGCAGTTCTCCGGCCTGCTCTCCACGCACCTCGGCCCCACCCAGGACACCGGCTCGGTCGCCTACCTGCGCCCCGAGACCGCCCAGGGCATCTTCACCAACTTCGCCCAGGTCCAGCAGACCTCCCGGAAGAAGCCGCCGTTCGGCATCGCCCAGATGGGCAAGTCCTTCCGCAACGAGATCACGCCCGGCAACTTCATCTTCCGCACCCGCGAGTTCGAGCAGATGGAGATGGAGTTCTTCGTCAAGCCGGGCGAGGACGAGCAGTGGCAGGAATACTGGATGGAGCAGCGCTGGAACTGGTACACCGGCCTGGGCCTCCGCGAGGAGAACATGCGGTGGTACGAGCACCCCAAGGAGAAGCTCTCCCACTACTCCAAGCGCACCGCTGACATCGAGTACCGCTTCCAGTTCGGCGGCAACGAGTGGGGCGAGCTCGAGGGCGTCGCCAACCGCACCGACTACGACCTCGGCGCCCACTCCAAGGCCTCCGGCCAGGACCTGTCGTACTTCGACCAGGAGGCCGGCGAGCGCTGGACCCCCTACGTCATCGAGCCCGCGGCCGGCGTCGGCCGCACGATGCTCGCCTTCCTCCTCGACGCCTACGTCGAGGACGAGGCCCCGAACGCCAAGGGCAAGCTGGAGAAGCGCACGGTGCTGCGCCTCGACCACCGCCTGGCCCCGGTGAAGGTCGCGGTCCTCCCGCTCTCCCGCAACCCGGAGCTGTCCCCGAAGGCGAAGGGCCTGGCCCAGGCGCTGCGGCAGAACTGGAACATCGAGTTCGACGACGCCGGTGCGATCGGCCGCCGCTACCGCCGCCAGGACGAGATCGGCACGCCGTTCTGCGTCACGGTGGACTTCGACACGCTCGAGGACAACGCGGTGACGGTGCGCGAGCGCGACACGATGAAGCAGGAGCGCGTCTCCCTCGACCAGATCGAGGGCTACCTGGCGTCCCGCCTGGTGGGCTGCTGACGCCTGTCCGTACCCGAGGCCCCCGGCCCCCGCTCAGCGGGAGCCGGGGGCCTCGGCGTTTCAGGTGCGTGGTGGCCCACCGGCAGTGCCTCGTCGGCCTGTTCCGGGTCACAAGCCGTGGCCCTAGGGCCTCAACCCGCGCAGTACCAGCTCGCACACCGCCTCGAACGCCGCGTCGATGCCCGGCGTCGACCACTCCGCCGCGTACCCCGGGTCGTGGAAGCGGCCCGTCGCGTCCCAGATCGCGCGTGCCGTCGACGGCGCGTCGCACGGGGCGAACTCGCCGCGGTCGACGCCCTCCGTCACGATGCCGGACAGCTGGCCGATCATCGTTTCCACGTGGCGGTCCACCGTCGTGCTGTTCTCGCCGGCCAGGACCATGTACGTGGCGAACAGCTCGGGGTCGTCGCCCGCCTTGCGGCGCTTCGACGCGAAGAGGGCCGCGAGCCAGGCGTGGAGGCGGGGGCCCGCCGGGCCCTCCGTGGCGGCGACCGCGGAGAGCTCCGCGTGCGACTGGTCGAGCCAGCGGTCCGTCACCGCTTCGCGCAGTGCGGCCTTGCTGCCGAAGTGGCGGTAGACGCTGCCGTGGCTGACGCCGAGCGCGCGGGCCACGTCGACGACCGTCGCCTTCGCGGGGCCGTAGCGGCGCAGCACCTCCTCGGTCGCTTCGAGGATGCGCTCGGGGGTCAGGGTCTCGGCGGGCATCGGCGGGGCGGGCCTTTCGGGTCGGGGGCGCCGTGTGGGTGACGCCCAGTACGGACCGTACCCGGTCGGCTCAGTGCTCGCTGTCGAGGTGTGCCATCTGCTCGGCCGGGTAGCGGTCGCCGGCCGCGGCGCCCGCCGGCACCGCCTCCTCGATCGCGGCGAGGTCGGCCGCGCCGAGGGTGACGTCCAGCGCGCCGAGCGCCTCGGCCAGCCGGTCGCGGCGGCGCGCGCCGACCAGCGGCACGATGTCCTCGCCGCGCGAGAGGACCCAGGCGATGGCGGTCTGCGCGACCGTCGCGCCGCGCTCGTCGGCGACCTTGCGCAGGGCGTCGACCAGGTCCAGGTTGCGCTGGAGGTTCTCGCCCTGGAAGCGGGGGCTGTGGCCGCGGAAGTCGTTCGCGGCCAGCTGCCGGTCCCGCGTGAAGTGGCCGCTGATCAGGCCGCGGGACAGCACGCCGTACGCGGTGACGCCGATGCCCAGCTCCCGGCAGGCCGGGAGGATGCGGTCCTCGATGCCGCGGGAGATCAGCGAGTACTCGATCTGCACGTCCGTGACGGGGGCGACGGCCGCCGCCCGCCGGATCGTGTCGGCGCCCACCTCGGACAGGCCGATGTGGCGGACGTGGCCGGCCTCGACGAGCTCGGCGATCGCGCCGACGGTCTCCTCGATGGGCACGTCCGGGTCGACGCGGGCGATCCGGTAGACGTCGATGTGGTCGACGCCCAGCCGCTGGAGCGAGTACGCGGCGAAGTTCTTCACGGCGGCGGGCCGGCCGTCGTAGCCGGACCAGTTGCCGTCCGGGTCGCGCAGGGCGCCGAACTTCACGCTGGTCAGGGCCTTCTCGCGGTGGGCGGCCGGCGCGGTGCGCAGGGCCTCGCCGATGAGCATCTCGTTGTGGCCCATGCCGTAGAAGTCGCCGGTGTCGAGCAAGGTGACGCCCGCGTCGAGGGCGGCGTGGATCGTGGCGACCGACTCCGCGCGGTCGGCGTCGCCGTAGAGGGCGGACATGCCCATGCAGCCGAGGCCGAGGGCGGAGACCTGGGGGCCGGTGGTGCCGAGGATGCGGTGCAGCACGGGGAACTCCTGGAGGGGACGGGTCCGGGCACGGTTGTGCCCGCCCCAGAAGAGTCGCACATGGAATGACAGATTTCAATATCTGTCATTCCATGGTCAGAGTCGCCGCGTCAGCGCCACCGTCACCACCGACGCCACCAGCTGCACCCCGAGCGTCACCGCCAGCGCCTCCCGCATCCCCGCCGCCGGCGCCAGCGACAGGAACAGCGAGCCGAGCGTGGCCACGCCCAGCGCCATGCACGCCTGCTGCGTCGTCACCATCACGCCCGTCCCCACACCCGCCTGGGCCACCGGCACGTCCGCCAGCACCAGCCGGATCGTCTGCGGCATCAGCAGGCCGTTGCCCAGGCCCTGCACGGCCAGGCCCGGCGCCAGGCCCAGCGGGCCCAGCCCCTTCCAGCCGGCCCAGAACATCGTCAGCACCCCGGCCAGCCCCACGCCCTGCACCACCGCGCCCGCGACCACCACGCGCCGGTGCCCGAACCGGGACACCAGCCGCGGACCGGCCAGCGACCCCGCGAAGAACGTCGCGCACATCGGCACCAGCGCCAGGCCCGCCGCCATCGGCCCCAGCCGCAGCCCCTCCTGGAGCGCCACCGCCAGGACGAACATGAAGCCGCCCCAGCCCAGCGAGAACGGCACCAGCACCGCCAGGCCCCGGCGCACCCCGCGCAGCCGCAGCAGCGACGGCGGCACCAGCGGCGTCCGGCCCGCCCGCTCCCCGGCGCGTTCCACCCGTACGAACGCCACCGTGGCCACCGGGAACACGGCCAGCAGCAGCCACGCCCACACCGGCCAGCCCGCCGCCCGGCCCTCGGTCAGCGGCACCAGCAGGGAGATCAGCGACAGCGACAGCAGCACCGTGCCCGGCCCGTCCACCCGCGTCGGCCGGTCCGACCGCGTCTCCGGCAGACAGCGCACCGCCAGCACCAGCGCCGCCACCGCCACCGGCGCGTTGATCAGGAAGATCGACCGCCAGCCCGTGCCCGCCACGTCCACGGACACCAGGACGCCGCCGAGCACCTGCCCCACCGCGCTCGACACCCCGGCCGTACCGCTGTACAGGCTGAGTGCCCGAGCGCGCTGCGGGCCCTCGGTCGTCGCCTGGATCGTCGCCAGCACCTGCGGCAGCATCAGCGCCGACGCCGCGCCCTGGGCCACGCGCGCCAGCACCAGCGTCCAGGCGTCCGGGGCCAGCCCGCACGCCACCGACGTCACACCGAACGCCGCCGTC
Source organism: Streptomyces mashuensis (assembly GCF_014654785.1). Lineage (GTDB taxonomy): Bacteria > Actinomycetota > Actinomycetes > Streptomycetales > Streptomycetaceae > Streptomyces > Streptomyces mashuensis. The sequence goes on along the minus strand of NZ_BNBD01000002.1, from coordinate 483,438 downwards.
CCCCACAGGAACAGCCGCCGCCGGCCCACCATGTCGCCCAGTCGCCCGCCGAGCACCAGCAGCACCGCGTACGCCACGCCGTACCCGCCGACCACCATCTCCAGCAGGGCCGGGCCGGCGTCGAGGTCACGGCCGATGGTCGGCAGCGCGACGTTGACGACGAAGAAGTCGAGGAACGGCAGGGCCGCCCCGGTCAGCAGGGTCGTCAGGCCCAGCGCACTCAGCACGGGGCCCGCGGCCGGGGCAGCAGAGGTGGGGGAGGGGAGGGAGGACGGGGCCGGCGCCCGGCCGGATATGGAGGGTGTCTCAGTCACGGTCCGACGATGGCGGACCCCGCAGCCTGGTACCAGATGCCTCTTATCCTGGTACCAGCGCTACCTGGCACCAGGCTGCGACGTCCCGCACCCTGGGGGTCACGACCGCGATGGCAATCGAGACCGCCGCAGTAGCGGCCGGTACGGCGGATGCGGTACGCCGCCGTGAACTGGCCGTCTTCCTCCGCTCCCGCCGCGAGCGCATCACCCCCGAGCAGGCCGGCCTGCCCCGGGGCCCCCGGCGCCGTACCCCCGGGCTGCGCCGCGAGGAGGTCGCCCAGCTCGCCGCGGTCGGGGTCACCTGGTACACGTGGCTGGAGCAGGCCCGCGACATCCAGGTGTCGGCGCAGGTCCTCGACGCCGTCGCGCGGGCGCTCCTGCTGGACCGCGGCGAACGCGCCCACCTCTTCGCCCTCGCGGGCACGGCCGACCCCCGCCCCGGCTCGGACAGCTCCTGCGTCACGGCGGGGCTGCGCGAGATGCTGGCGCAGCTGGAGCCCCTGCCCGCCTGTGTGCACAACGCCCGGTACGACATCCTCGCCCACAACCGCACCTACGGGCGCCTGATGGTCGACCTCGACGCGCTCCCGCCCGAGGACCGCAACTGCCTCTGGCTCCACTTCACCAACGCCGAGTGGCGGGCCGGCCACCTCAACGGCGCCGAGGCCCGGCGCGCCCTGGTCGCCAAGTTCCGGGCCTCGATGGCCGAGCACATCGCCGAGCCGGCCTGGAAGTGCCTGCTCAAGCGGCTGCTGGACGCGTCGCCGGAGTTCGCCGAGATCTGGGCGCGGCACGAGGTGGTCCCCGTCGACGACCGGAAGGACGCGATCCTCCAGCACCCCGTGGCCGGCCGGCTGAACCTCACGCACAACAGCCTGTGGACCGGCCCCGCCCCCGGCGCCCGCCTGGTCACCTTCACCCCCGCCGACCAGGACACCCGCGAGCGCCTGCACCGCCTGCACGCCTGGGCCCTGGCACAGGGGGCGCCCCAGGAGGCCGCGGCCGCCCCTGCCGTATGAGGAGACCTCCGCCGTATGAGGGACAATGGAGGGTCCGCCCCCGCGGCGGCCCCCACCCCCGACCGCCCCACTCCCCGACGCGAGGCAGCTCCTCCATGACGCTCCAGATCGGTCCCCACTCCGTGCAGCCGCCGGTGGTCCTGGCCCCGATGGCGGGCATCACCAACGCGCCCTTCCGCACGCTCTGCCGTGAGTTCTCCGGCGGCAAGGGACTGTTCGTCAGCGAGATGATCACCACCCGTGCGCTGGTCGAGCGGGACGCCAAGACCATGCGGCTGATCCACTTCGACGGCTCCGAGAAGCCGCGCTCGATCCAGCTGTACGGCGTCGACCCGGTGACCGTGGGCAAGGCCGTGCGGATGATCGTCGACGAGGATCTCGCCGACCACATCGACCTCAACTTCGGCTGCCCCGTCCCCAAGGTGACCCGCAAGGGCGGCGGCTCCGCCCTGCCCTACAAGCGGAACCTGCTGCGCTCGATCCTGCGCCAGGCCGTGGGGAACGCCGGTGCCCTGCCGGTGACCATGAAGATGCGCAAGGGCATCGACGACGACCACCTCACCTACCTGGACGCCGGGCGCATCGCCGTCGAGGAGGGCGTCACCGCGATCGCCCTGCACGGCCGCACCGCCGCCCAGCACTACGGCGGCACCGCCGACTGGGAGGCCATCGCCCGGCTGAAGGAGGCCGTGCCGGAGATCCCGGTGCTGGGCAACGGCGACATCTGGTCCGCGGCGGACGCGGTGCGGATGATGCGCGAGACCGGCTGCGACGGCGTGGTCGTCGGCCGCGGCTGCCTGGGCCGGCCCTGGCTCTTCGGCGACCTGGTCGCCGCCTTCGAGGAGGGCGGCGACGGTACGTACGCGCAGCCCACCCTCCGCGAGGTGGCCCGCGTGATGCTGCGCCACGCACAGCTGCTGGGGGAGTGGCTGGAGGACGAGGCGCGCGGCGTCATCGACTTCCGCAAGCACGTGGCCTGGTACACCAAGGGCTTCTCGGTCGGCTCCGAGCTCCGGAAGAAGCTCGCGGTGGCCTCGTCCCTGGAGGAGCTGGGCGCTCTTCTGAGCGAACTGGACTTGGACCAGCCCTGGCCCGCGCACGCCGACGGGCCCCGCGGCCGGACCTCCGGGCGCAACAAGGTGGTGCTCCCGGACGGCTGGCTGAACGACCCGTACGACTGCGCAATCGTGGGCGAAGAGGCTGAATTGGACACCTCGGGCGGGTGAGCCGGAGGCTTTCCGCAGGCTCCACGGCACCCGAACGGCGGCTGAACGGCGAGTGATTCTCGCCACGCCTGATAGGGGGTGTGCTCAGATGAGCGGCCGTCGAGGGCTTGCACCTCTCCAAGGGGTGGCACTGCGTGCCACCCCTTCTGCGTTCATCCTCCGATGGCGGACGGACGATTCTTTCGGCAGCGTGTAAGGGTGCGACGACCTTCGGTCATCTTGTATTCAAGAAGTGAAGGAGGTGGGTGAGGGGCTCATATGAGCGCTCAACTTTCGATCTGCTGGTGGAACGGCGTTCGCGCCCCCAGGTTGGCGGAGTAGAGCTCCTCAGAAGCCTTCGATCTGGGTACGCTCCCCGCCGTCAGGGCAGCCCTCCCCCCTCAGCGTCCCGGGAGGCCCCAGTGAGGAGTCGATTCCCGTGCCGGTATCCGAAGATCGCCAGAAGTTCGTCTACGACTTCACCGAGGGCAACAAGGACCTCAAGGACCTCCTCGGCGGAAAGGGTGCCAACCTCGCCGAGATGACCAACCTCGGTCTGCCCGTCCCTCCGGGCTTCACCATCACCACCGAGGCGTGCAAGGTCTACCTGGAGCGCGGCACGGAGCCCGAGTCACTGCGGGCGGAGGTCAGCGAGCACCTGGCGGCGCTCGAGGAGCGCATGGGCAAGCGGCTCGGCCAGGCGGACGACCCGCTGCTGGTCTCGGTCCGCTCGGGCGCGAAGTTCTCCATGCCCGGCATGATGGACACCGTCCTCAACATCGGCCTCTCGGACGCCTCCGTGGCCGGCCTCGCGGCCCAGGCCGGGGACGAGCGGTTCGCCTGGGACTCGTACCGCCGCCTCATCCAGATGTTCGGCAAGACGGTGCTGGGCGTGGACGGCGAGCTCTTCGAGGAGGCGCTGGAGGCGGCCAAGCACGCCAAGGGCGTGACCACGGACGTCGAGCTCGACGCCGCCGACCTGCGCGGCCTCGTAGAGGAGTTCAAGGGCATCGTCGCCAAGGAGACCGGCCGCGACTTCCCGCAGGAGCCCCGCGAGCAGATGGACCTCGCCGTCCGCGCGGTCTTCGACTCCTGGAACGGCGACCGCGCCAAGCTCTACCGCCGCCAGGAGCGCATCCCCGGCGACCTGGGCACGGCCGTCAACGTCTGCTCGATGGTCTTCGGCAACCTCGGCCCCGACTCGGGCACCGGCGTCGCGTTCACCCGCGACCCCGCCAGCGGCCACCAGGGCGTCTACGGCGACTACCTGCAGAACGCGCAGGGCGAGGACGTCGTGGCCGGCATCCGCAACACCGTGCCGCTCGCCGAGCTGGAGCGGCTGGACAAGGCCAGCTACGACCAGCTGATGCAGATCATGGAGACGCTCGAGACGCACTACAAGGACCTGTGCGACATCGAGTTCACCATCGAGCGCGGCAAGCTGTGGATGCTCCAGACCCGCGTCGGCAAGCGCACCGCCGGTGCCGCCTTCCGCATCGCCACCCAGCTGGTCGACCAGGGCCTGATCGACGAGGCCGAGGCGCTCCAGCGGGTCACCGGCGGCCAGCTGGCCCAGCTGATGTTCCCCCGCTTCGACGAGAAGGCCGAGGCCGAGCTGCTGGGCCGCGGCATTGCCGCCTCGCCGGGCGCCGCCGTCGGCCGGGCGGTCTTCGACTCGTACACCGCCGTCAAGTGGTCCCGCTCCGGCGAGAAGGTCATCCTGATCCGCCGCGAGACCAACCCCGACGACCTCGACGGGATGATCGCCGCGGAGGGCATCCTCACCTCGCGCGGCGGCAAGACCTCGCACGCCGCCGTGGTGGCCCGCGGCATGGGCAAGACCTGCGTCTGCGGCGCCGAGGAGCTGGAGGTCGACACCAAGCAGCGCCGGATGACCGTGCCGGGCGGCGTGGTGGTCCAGGAGGGCGACGTCGTCTCCATCGACGGCTCGTCCGGCAAGGTCTACCTGGGCGAGGTCCCGGTCGTGCCGTCCCCGGTGGTCGAGTACTTCGAGGGCCGGGTGGACCCGGCCGCGGAGGACGCGGACGACCTGGTCAAGGCCGTGCACCGGATGATGTCGTACGCCGACGGCACCCGCCGGCTCGAGGTGCGGGCCAACGCCGACAACGCCGAGGACGCCGCCCGCGCCCGCCGGTTCGGCGCCCGGGGCATCGGCCTGTGCCGCACGGAGCACATGTTCCTCGGCGAGCGGCGGGAACTGGTCGAGCGGCTGATTCTGGCCGACACCGACGCCGAGCGGGACGAGGCACTGGGTGCCCTGATGCCGCTCCAGAAGGCCGACTTCGTGGAGCTGTTCGAGGCGATGGACGGCCTGCCCGTCACCGTCCGGCTGCTCGACCCGCCGCTGCACGAGTTCCTGCCCGACATCACCGACCTGTCGGTGCGCGTCGCGCTGGCCGAGGCCCGGCAGGAGCCGCACGAGAACGAGCTGCGCCTGCTCCAGGCCGTGCACAAGCTGCACGAGCAGAACCCGATGCTGGGCCTGCGCGGCGTGCGCCTGGGCCTGGTCATCCCCGGCCTGTTCGCCATGCAGGTGCGGGCCATCGCCGAGGCCGCGGCCGAGCGCCGGACCGCCGGTGGCGACCCGCGCGCGGAGGTCATGATCCCGCTGGTGGGCACCGTCCAGGAGCTGGAGATAGTCCGCGAGGAGGCCGAGAAGGTCATCGCCGAGGTCGAGCGGGCCACCGGCACCGAGCTGCGGCTGGCGCTGGGCACGATGATCGAGCTGCCGCGGGCCGCGCTGACGGCCGGCCAGATCGCGGAGGCCGCCGAGTTCTTCTCCTTCGGCACCAACGACCTCACCCAGACCGTGTGGGGCTTCTCCCGCGACGACGTCGAGGCCAGCTTCTTCACCGCCTACCTGGAGAAGGGCATCTTCGGCGTCAGCCCGTTCGAGACGATCGACAAGGACGGCGTGGGCTCGCTGGTGCGCGCCGCGGCCGAGGCCGGCCGGGCCACCCGGCCCGACCTCAAGCTGGGCGTCTGCGGCGAGCACGGCGGCGACCCCGAGTCGGTGCACTTCTTCCACCACGTGGGCCTCGACTACGTGTCCTGCTCGCCCTTCCGCGTCCCGGTCGCCCGCCTGGAGGCGGGCCGTGCGGCGGCGCTGAACGGCACGTCGAGCGACAGCCGGTGACCACCGGCTGAACACCAGGCTCCGGACCCGCTGTTGGGATGACCTCGACCCTCACCCCCAAGGGCGGTCCGGCCCGGCAGGAGGGGTGGCTCCCGTAGGGGGCTGCCCCTCCTGTGCTTGCCCGCGGCCCGTAAGGGAGCGGTAACCGTGCCGTAACGGGCGGGCCGTGACCTTGCGGGCACGGCGAAGGGGCGGCGCCCGTGCGGGAGCGCCGCCCCTCTTTACTCCCCCACCGGGAGTTGTTGCCGCCCGCATCGGCTCGGGCGGCAACTCGCGTACTCAGCGGCCGCTTTTCCGCTCGCCACCCCCCACGGGAACGAGCGGCGGGCCCTGAGTGCGTGAATAGCATTTCGCTTCTGCGATGTTCGCCGCGAGTCCTTTCAACTGTGGCCAAAAGGACGTGGTAACACCTCGTATCGGTGTGCATACTCAGTGAGCGGGGGGAGGTTGCCGATGTCTGTTGTGGGGGTTTGGTGCTGCGTGTCCATTTCACTGGACTCGATCTGGCCCGGTTGCGCCTGGCCGGAGACCCGGACGTACTCTGGGAAACCGTATTGAGCCTGCACCGGCTCCGGGACAAACAAGGCGAGTCGATCTTCGGCGATTGGCGGTCGGAAACCCGTACTCGGTTGAATGGTGAAACGCGGCTGCTGGCACCTCTGGTTCCACCGCGTGGTTATTTCCCGGACTTCCTCACGCCGGCCGAAGGCTTACACGGACTGGCTCCCGGTATGGAGGCCCTGCGGGCCACGCCGGCCGAGCGGATCCACGAGGAACTGGGCCGGCTGCCCACCGTCCGCACGCTGCCCGCCTGGATACGATCGCTGGGCGACGGCGACGCCCGCGCCTTCACCAAGCTGATCGGGGCGCTGCACGCCTACCACGACGCCGCCATCGCCCCGTACTGGTCGCACATCCAGGCCCAGATCGAGGCGGACCGCGCGGTGCGCGGCCGGGCGCTGCTGGACGGCGGCGCGGACGCCCTGCTGTCGTCGCTGCCGCCCACCATGCGCTGGAACGCCCCGGTGCTGGAGGTCGACTACCCGGTCGACCGGGACCTGCACCTGGGGGGCCGCGGGCTGCTGCTCCAGCCGTCGTTCTTCTGCCGCCGCACCCCGGTGTCGCTGCAGAACGCGGACCTGACGCCGGTGCTCGTCTATCCGGCGCGCACGATGTCGGAGTCGGCGCCCGTGGTGCCGCAGGCGCCGCGGTCGCTGGGCAAGCTGGTGGGGCACACCCGCTCGGTGGTGCTCGGCTCGATAGGCGGCGGCTGCACCACGAGCGAACTGGCCCGCCGCGTCGGCGTGTCGGCGGCCTCGGCCAGCCAGCACGCCGGCGTGCTGCGCGAGGCCGGGCTCGTCCTGACGCTGCGCAACGGCAGCGCCGTGATGCACACGCTCACGCCGCTGGGCGCGGCGCTGCTGCGCGGCGGCCACCGGACGCCGCAGCCGCGCTCCAAGGCCCGCTCGGCGGTGCCGGAGCGGGCGCAGGGCGGTCACGTGCCGGGGCGGTCGACGCCGGCCGCCATGTGACGGCCGTGACGTATGGATGAGGGGGCCCGCCCGGGCCCCCTCATCCGTCCTCTCGTCCGTACGTGCTCAGCGGCCCGTCGGCGCCTCGATGCGGAACCGCAGCCGGCAGATCACCGCGTCGGTGTCGCGGCGCACCGCGTGGGCGACGACGGCGCCGCGCTGGTTCTGCAGCAGCCGCTGCCACAGGTGCGCCGGCTCCACCTCGGGGATGAGCACGGTGACGCGGTTGTCGGGGTGCCGGCCGGTGAGGTCGCGTACGCAGTCGACGAGGGGCCGGCCCAGGGAGCGGGAGGGCGTGGGCAGCTCCACGAGCTCCACGCCCGGGTTCCACAGCTCCCAGTCGCGGCGCAGCGACTCGGCCGCGCGCCGGCCCTCGGGGTCGGGGTGCGTGACGGTGACCGCCACCACCTCGTCGCCCAGGGACACGGCGGCTGTCAGGGCCTCGCTGGTGAGCCGGGACAGGGAGGAGACGGGAACGACGACCACGGAGTGGCAGCGGCGCGGCGGCTCGGGCACCCGGCCCAGTTCCAGCCGCTCGCCGATGCGGGCGTAGGCGCGGTGCACGGCCTCGAAGAGCAGGACCAGCAGGGGCAGGGCCACCACGACGAGCCAGGCGCCCTCGGTGAACTTGGTGGTGGTGACGACGATCGCGGAGACGCCGGTGAGGAGCGCGCCGAAGCCGTTGAGCGCGGCCTTGCCGCGCCAGCCGGCGGAACGTTCCTCCCGCCAGTGCCGGACCATACCGGCCTGGCAGACGGTGAAGCCCACGAACACCCCGATGGCGAAGAGCGGCACCAGGGTGTTGACGTCGCCGCCGGACAGGACGAGCAGCAGCGCGGAGACGGCGGCGAGCGCCAGCACGCCGTGCCGGTGGACCTGCCGGTCGGCCTTGAGGCCGAAGACGTGCGGGAGGTGGTTGTCGCGGGCCAGCAGGCCCATGAGCACCGGCAGCCCGCCGAACGAGGTGTTCGCGGCCAGCGCCAGCAGCACGACGGTGGCGAACTGCACGACGTAGAAGGCCCAGTTGTGGCCGAGCGAGGCGTCGGCGAGCTGGGCGAGGACCGTCACGCCCTCCACGGGCTGGAGGTGGAACCGGCCGATCAGCACCGACAGGCCCACGAGCATCACGCCCAGCAGCGCGCCCAGCGCCACCTCGGTGCGCTGGGCGCGGCGGGCGGCGGGGGCGCGGAAGGACGGGACGGCGTTGGCGACGGCCTCCACGCCGGTCAGCGCGGAGCAGCCGGCGGCGAACGCCTTGAGCAGCAGCAGGGCGCCGACGGTGGTGGCGCCGCCGGCGAGCGCGGAGGCGTGCCCGGCGGCGGCCTCGGTGCTCGCGGGCGCGTCGCGGAGGAGACCGACGACGATCAGGACGAGGACCGAGCCGACGAACACGGCGGTGGGCACGAGGAACGCCTTCGCCGAGTCGGCGATGCCGCGCAGGTTGACGCCCGTGACAAGGGCCAGCACGCCCAGGCAGATCCCCAGGCGGTGGTCGTAGAGGGACGGCACCGCGGAGGTGAGGGCCGCGACGCCGGCCGTGACGGAGACGGCGACGTTGAGGACGTAGTCGAGGACGAGGGAGGCCGCGGTGAACAGACTCGTCCGCCGGCCCAGGTGGCGCTTGGCGACGGCGTACGAGCCGCCGCCGTCCGGGAAGGCCGCGATGACCTGGCGGTACGAGGCCACGAGCACCGCGAGCAGCGCGGCGATGGCCAGCGTGACGGGGAGCGTGCAGCCCAGGCCGTGCGCCCCCGCCGCGGCCAGCACGAGCACGATCGACTCGGGGCCGTACGCCACCGACGCCATGGCGTCGAGGGACAGGGCCGCGAGCCCCTGGGTGGCGGTGAGCCGGTGCCGGTCGCCGGGGTGCGCGGCCCCGGTATCCGGCGGTTCTTCCCGGGTGCCGGTGGCGTGCTCCGTCGTGGCCGGGATGGACATCTTTTGTGGTACCTCCGTTGCGTCGGAGCGCTCAGCCTGCGCCCGCGCGGAGCGCGCGGCGCCGGGCCTTGGCGCCGTCTTGGCGGATGCGGGGGGAATCCGTACGCGTTCTTGACGCCGCGGCTCCTCCGGTCCGGGCCGGGCGTCAGCGGGGCGCAAGGATTCACCAAGGCGGCGTCAGCACGTCGTCAACAGCGGGGGCGGACCCGGCGGACCGGGCCTAGCTTCGGCCTCATGGGACGGCGACCGACACCGCGTCCGCGGGCACGCGGGCGGGTGGAACACGGCAGACCGCCCGGGAGGCGTTCTCCGGGCCGGGGCGTGCCGGCCTGGGACCGCACCTGGCGCCGGGAGGCCCGCGTGGCGTGGTGGTGCGGGCTGGCGCTCACCGGGGCCCTGGTCGCGGCCGACGTGGCCCGCGGCGGCCTCGACGGGCTGCGCGGCTGCTGCTGGGTGGTGCTCGGCGGCACCCTGGTCGCCGTCCTGCGTCCGGTGCGGATCACGGCGGGCGACAACTGGCTCGCGGCGCGCGGGCTGTTCCGCGAGCACCGGGTCCGCACCGACCTGCTCACCCAGGTCCGCCGCGCGGACGGCGTCGCACCGCGCCTCGTCCTGCGCGACGCCGGCGGCAACCGCGTGGAACTCGACCCCCGCGTCCTGGCCGCCAACCCCCTGCTGTGGCACTACGTGGAGACGGCCGCCCGCACCGCCCACCGCCGCGGCCTTTTACGCGAGGGTGCAGCCCCCCTGGCGGCCCTGACCGACCGCATCGACGGCGAGATCACCCGCCGGCTGCTGGAGTCGGCGGGCCTGGAGTGACGTCCTTGTTGTTCGCGGGGGGCTCAGGCGTAGGTCACGCCCGTGAGGCGCTCCGAGAGCGTCCACAGGCCCGCGCTCGCGCGGTCGTCGAGGGTCCAGGGCGCGCGGACGGAGCGTGTGGGGGAGCCGCGCCACAGCTGGACGCGGGGGCCGACGAAGTCGTCCGGGCGGACGCCGGCCGCGGTGGCCGCGTACAGCGAGGGCAGGGCACCGTCCTCGGGGCTCTGCGCCACCAGGCGGTTCAGCAGGCGGACGGCCTGCTCGGCCCACGCCCGGTCCTCCATGCGGGCCGCGGCGGTCTGGAGGTTGGTCGAGGCGTACCCCGGGTGGGCCGCCGCCGCGACGACCGGCGAGCCCTCGGCGGCCAGCCGGCGCGCCAGCTCGTGCGTGAAGAGCAGGTTGGCGCTCTTGGACCGCCCGTACGCGGCCCAGCGGCGGTAGCGGTGGTCCATCTGCGGGTCGCGCGGGTCCACGGTGCCCAGGAAGTGCAGCCCGCTGGACACGGTCACCACCCGCGCCCCGGGCCCCGCCGCCCGCAGCCGCGGCAGCAGCAGCCCGGTCAGCGCGAAGTGCCCCAGGTGGTTGGTGCCGAACTGCATCTCGAACCCGTCGACGGTGCGCCGGTGCGGCAGCGCCATGACGCCGGCGTTGTTGACGAGGAGGTCCACCCGCTCCTCGCGCAGCTCCGTGGCGAACGTCCGCACCGACGTCAGGTCCGCCAGGTCCAGCTCGGCCAACCGCACGTCACAACCGGGCGCCTGAGCGCGCATCAGCTCCTCGGCGGCCTTGCCGCGCGTGGTGTCCCGGCACGCGAGCACCACCCGCGCCCCGCGCCGCGCCAGCTCGCGCGCGGTCACGTACCCGATGCCGCTGTTCGCCCCGGTCACCACGGCGGTGCGCCCGCTCTGGTCCGGGATGTCACGCGTGGTCCAGCCCGTCATCTCCGTCGCCTCCGTGGCCTTCCGCGACTCGGCACGTCCTGCGGTCAGCGTATACGCGTGGGGCGGCGGGTGCCGGTGGTTGGTGGCGGAGGCCGGGCGGGCGGTCCGCGACGGCCGGGCGCCCAGGCCCTACGATCCCCCCGGTGAGCACCGACATATCGCTGACGACCCTGCTCCTGCTGTGCCTTGCCGCCGCGGGGGCGGGGTGGGTGGACGCCGTGGTGGGCGGCGGCGGGCTGGTGCAGTTGCCCGCGTTGCTCGTGGGGCTGCCGGGGGCGCCGCCCGTGCAGGTGCTGGGCACCAACAAGGCCGTGGCCATCTGCGGGACGGCCGCGGCGGCCGTCGCGTACGCCCGGCGGGCGCCCCTGGACCTGCGCACCGCGTTCCGGGTCGGGCTCGCCGCGCTCGGCGGTTCGCTGGCCGGGGCCTCGCTCGCGGCCGGGATCGACAGCGCCGTGCTGCGGCCGCTCATCATGGCCGTGCTGCTCGCCGTGCTCGCGTTCCTGCTGCTGCGGCCCTCCTTCGGGGTGACCGCGCGGGCCGGCGAGGTGCCGACCCGGCGGCGCGTGGCCGTCGCCGTACTCGTCGCGGGCCTGGGCATCGGCTTCTACGACGGCCTGATCGGGCCCGGCACCGGCACCTTCCTGGTGCTCGCGCTCGCCGGCATCCTGCACATGGACCTGGTGTCCGCCTCCGGCACCGCGAAGATCGTCAACGTCTGCACCAATGTGGGCGCCCTGGTCACCTTCACGCTCCAGGGCGCCGTGCTGTGGCAGGTGGCCGTCCCCATGGCGCTGTGCAACCTCACCGGCGGCGCGGTCGGCGCGCGGATGGCCCTGAAACGGGGCAGCGGGTTCGTGCGCGGCGTGCTCGTGGTCGTCGTGGTGGCCCTCGTGTGCAAGCTCGCCCTGGACCAGTGGGGCTGGTGAGGACATTGGGGGCGATCCGCGCGCCCCGGCCGCACGCAGGGCATGCCGGTACTCGGTGTCACGGAAGGTTGCGGCTAGCCTGTCGACTACCTTCCTGACGTGGTGGGGGTGCTTGTGCGTTTCTCCCGGTGGAGCCGGGCCCGCTGGGTCCGGGCCGTGCTCGCGGGGCTGTACGTGGTCGCGCTCGCGGCGGCCGTGCCCAAGGGGGCCGGCGGGCACGGGCGGGGCGGCAGCTGGTCCAGCGAGGAGGCCCGGCGGTTCTGGGGGCCGTCGCGCATGTCGGCCTCGCTCGACGACTCCGCCGACGGCGACCGGGGACCGGCCGGGACCGGCCCCGGCGAGGCCGATGCCGGCGCCGCCGACTCCGCCGACGCGGCCCGGCCGCTCAACGGCAGCGCCCAGCACTTCGACGGCGTGCCCTCGGTCGGCGTGATCTTCTACGTCGGCGAGGACATGCGGGACCACCACTGCACCGCCAGCGTCGTGCACAGCCCCAAGGGCAACCTGATCCTCACCGCCGGCCACTGCGGCATGGGCGACGACGCCGCCTTCGTCCCCGGCTACCGGAAGGGCGAGGGCAAGCAGCCGTACGGCGTCTGGGCCGTCGACCGCACCTTCGTCGACCCCCGCCGCCAGGACACCGGGCCCGGCTCCGACTACGACTTCGCCTTCGCCACGGTCAAGGCCGACGGCCGCGGCCGCCCGGTCGAGCGCGTCACCGGAGCCAACCGCCTCGCCCGCACCCCCGGCTGGGTCAACCGGGTCACCGTCATCGGCTACCCGGCCGCCGACAGCGACCCCGCCGACCAGGCCGTCCGCTGCACCGCCCTCACCAGCCGGCTGGAGGGTTTCCGGCAGCTGAGGATGCGCTGCAACGGCTTCTTCTCCGGCACCTCCGGCAGCCCCTGGCTGATCCACTTCGACGAGAAGACGAGGACGGGCGACGTCGTGGGGGTGCTCGGCGGCCTCAACGGCGGCGGCCCCGACGGCGAGGACAGCGACAAGATCTCGTACAGCCCGGTCAACGACGACGAGATCTTCAAGCTGTACCTCGACGCCATCAACGGCCGCGAGCCCAGGCGCGCCTGACCCCCGGAGGATCAGCCCGCCTCGGCCAGCGCCCGCTCCACGCCCGGCTCGTGCGGCCCCAGGAAGGTGGGCCCCGGCCGGACCGTCGCGTCGAAGGCCGCCTTGCCCGCCGCGAAGACCTCCCGGGCCCCGCCCGCGTACCAGGTGACGTCGTGCACGGCGGGCACGCCCACCCCGTACGCCTCGATGCCGGCCGCCCCGCACAGCGCCAGCGCCCGGCGTATGTGGAAGCCCTGGCTCACCAGCACCGCCTGCCGCACGCCGAACACCCGGCGCGCCCGCGCGCACGAATCCCACGTGTCGAAACCGGCGAAGTCGCTGACGATCCGGTCGCCGGGCACCCCGTGCTTCGTCAGATACGCCCGCATCGCATCCGGTTCGTCGTAGTCCGTACGGCTGTTGTCGCCCGTCACCAGCACCACGCGGACCTTGCCGGCCCGGTACAGCCGGGCCGCCGCGTCCAGCCGGTGCGCCAGGTACGGCGACGGCTCGCCGTCCCACAGCCCCGCGCCGAAGACGATCGCCACCGGCGCCGACGGCACGTCCTCCACCGTCCGCACCCGCGGCGACCCCGCCGCCCAGACCCACGTGGCCGGCAGCAACGCCAGCACACAGCCGGCCACCGCCGCCCACACCGCGCGCCGCCTGCCCCGCCGCGTCCGCGGCACCAGCCGCAGCAGCCGCGCCACGAACCGCCGCAGCCGTCCCGTCCCGCTCATCGGACCTCCCCGTTCACCGGTACAGGAACGCAGCCGGCCGCGGCGCGGTTCCCGGCCGGCGGCACCGGTCGCGCACGTCGCCGCTGTCACACCCCCGGGCTACCGTCGGGGGTATGAACGGCAGCAGCACGGACAGCGACAGCCCCGCACCCGGCACCGGCGAACGCCCCGGCACCGCCGGCTACGACCCCGCCGACCTGGAGCGATGGGCCCCCGAGCCCGACAAGCGGCCCGGCCGCACCGCCTTCCAGCGCGACCGGGCGCGCGTGCTGCACTCCGCCGCCCTGCGCCGCCTCGCCGGCAAGACCCAGGTCGTCACCCCCGGCACCAGTGCCCAGGCCTGGGACGCCAGCCCCCGCACCCGCCTGACCCACTCCCTGGAGTGCGCCCAGGTCGGCCGGGAGCTCGGCGCCGCCCTGGGCTGCGACCCCGACCTCGTCGAGACCGCCTGCCTCGCCCACGACCTCGGCCACCCGCCCTTCGGCCACAACGGCGAGGCCGCCCTCGACCAAGTCGCCCGCGACTGCGGCGGCTTCGAGGGCAACGCACAGTCGCTGCGCCTGCTCACCCGGCTCGAACCCAAGCGCTTCGTGGCCGACCCCGCCACCGGCGACCTCGTCAGCGTCGGCCTCAACCTCACCCGCGCCGCCCTCGACTCCGCGACCAAGTACCCCTGGCCGCGCGGCGGCCACCCCACCGACCCCGCCTCCCGCAAGTTCGGCGTCTACGCCGACGACCTGCCCGTCTTCCGCTGGGCCCGCGCGGGCGCCCCGGCCCACCGGCAGAGCTTCGAGGCCCAGGTCATGGACTGGTCCGACGACGTCGCGTACTCGGTGCACGACGTCGAGGACGGCCTGCACGCCGGCCACCTCGACCCCAACGTCCTCCTCGCCGGCCCCGAGCGCGACGAGGTCTTCGCCGTCGCCGCCCGCCGCTACGCCCCCGGCGCCGAGCCCGCCGAGCTCGCCGAGGCCCTCGACCGGCTGCTGGAGCAGGAGTGGTGGCCGCACGGCTACGACGGCTCCGTCGCCGCCCAGGCCCGCCTCAAGGACGCCACCAGCCAGCTCATCGGCCGCTTCTGCCTGGCCGCCGAGACCGCCACGCGCCAGGCGTACGGGCCCGGCCGGCTCACCCGCTACCACGCCGAGCTCGTCGTCCCCCGCGGCACCCGCCTGGAGTGCGCCGTGCTCAAGGCCGTCGCCGACCGGTACGTCATGCAGCGCCCGGACCAGGAGAAGCTGCGCGCCGAACAGCGCGTCGTCATCGCCGAACTGGGCGAGGCGCTCGTGGCCCGCGCCCCCGACGGCCTCGACCCGCAGTTCCGCTCGGTGTGGAACGAGGCCGCCGACGACGCCGGCCGCCTGCGCGCCGTCGTCGACCAGATCGCCGCCCTCACCGACAGCTCCGCCCGCACCCTCCACGCCCGGCTCACCACCCCCCACGGCACCCGCCGCGGCCCGCACGGCCCCACAGAGTGATCCGGGCGGCCCCAGGGGGTGTCCGATGGGTCGGCACACGCCCCCCGACGCCTGGCACGGCACCTCGCTGCGTTGTCGCATCACCCGAGTACGCCCAGTACGAGGGCGATGCTCCGCCTTGCGATGCACCGCACCAGACGCCGGGGGGGCGCGCACCGACCCATCGGACACCCCCTGGCGCCCGGCCATCCGTCCGGGGTACTCCCTCTACCGGCGGCACGCGCGGTGCGGGACCCTCGGCGGTGGCCGTTTTCCGACCGGCTTCCGACCGGCTTCCCGACCGGACCGACGACCCCGCGCACCGCGCGGCACTGAGGAGGCAGCAAGTGGTGGACGCACACCAGACGTTCGTCATCGTCGGAGGGGGCCTGGCCGGCGCCAAGGCCGCCGAGACACTCCGTCAGGAGGGCTTCACCGGGCGGGTGATCCTCATCTGTGACGAACGCGAGCACCCCTACGAGCGCCCACCGCTGTCCAAGGGGTACCTCACGGGCCGCGACGCCCGCGACAGCGTCTTCGTCCACAAGCCCGACTGGTACGCCAAGGCCGACGTCGAGCTGCACCTCGGCCAGCCCGCCGTCCACCTCGACCGGGCCGCCAGGACCGTCCGGCTGGGCGACGGCACCCTCGTCCACTACGACAAGCTGCTGCTGGCCACCGGCGCCGAGCCGCGCCGCCTCGACGTCCCCGGCACCGGCCTGGCCGGCGTCCACCACCTGCGCCGCCTCGCCCACGCCGAGCGGCTGCGCGGCGTGCTGTCCTCCCTCGGCCGGGACAACGGCCACCTCGTCATCGCCGGCGCCGGCTGGATCGGCCTGGAGGTCGCCGCCGCCGCCCGCGGCTACGGCGCCGAGGTCACCGTCGTCGAGCCCGAGCCCACCCCGCTGCACCCCGTCCTCGGCCCGGAGCTCGGCCAGCTCTTCGCCGACCTGCACAGCGAGCACGGCGTCCGCTTCCACTTCGGCGCCCGCCTCACCGAGATCACCGGCCACGACGGCATGGTCCTGGCCGTCCGCACCGACGACGGCGAGGAGCACCCCGCCCACGACGTGCTCGCCGCCGTCGGCGCCGCCCCCCGCACCGCGCTCGCCGAGGCCGCCGGCCTGGCCCTCGTCGACCGCGCCGACGGCGGGGGCATCGCCGTCGACGCCTCCCTGCGCACCTCCGACCCCGACATCTTCGCCGCGGGCGACGTCGCCGCCGCCGAGCACCCCTGGCTCCACACCCGCCTCCGCGTCGAGCACTGGGCCAACGCCCTGCACGCCGGCCCCGCCGCCGCCCGCGCCATGCTCGGCCAGGACGTCTCGTACGACCGCGTCCCGTACTTCTACTCCGACCAGTACGACGTCGGCCTGGAGTACTCCGGCTACGCGCCGCCCGGCTCGTACGACCAGGTGGTGTGCCGCGGCGACGTCGGCAAGCGCGAGTTCATCGCCTTCTGGCTGCGCGAGGGCCGGCTGCTGGCCGGAATGAACGTCAACGTGTGGGACGTCACCGGCCCCATCCAGCGCCTCATCCGCTCCGGCCGGCCCCTCGACCCCACGGCCCTCGCGGACCCCACCACACCTCTGGAGTCACTCCTGCCCCAGGACTAACGTGGGCCGCATGACGATCCGTACAGCGCTGGTGCCCGTGGCGGAGATCTTCGACCTGCGCCGGTCGGTGCTCCGCCCCGGCTTCCCGCCCGAGGACGCGGTCTTCCCCGAGGACGCCCTCCCGGACTCCTTCCATGTCGCGGCCTACGACGAGGACGGCGCCCTGACGGCCTGCGTGACGTTCTTCCCCGAGGCGTTCCCGGAGCGCACCGCGCCCATGGCGGACGCCCCCGCGTACCGCTTCCGCGGCATGGCCAGCGCCCCCGCCGTCCGCGGCCGGGGCCACGGCGCGGCCGTGCTCCGCGCCGGCCTGGACCGGGCCGCGGAGCAGGGCGCCCGCCTGGTGTGGTGCAACGGCCGCACCTCGGCCCGCGGCTTCTACGAGCGGCAGGGCTTCACGGCCGTCGGCGAGGAGTTCGACCTGCCGCCCATCGGCCCGCACCACGTCTTCGCGATCACGGTGGGCGGGGCCGGGGACGGCTCACCGTAGAATTCACGCGTGGCAGGCAGGATCAACGACGACGATGTGAAGGCGGTCCGGGACGCGGTCCCGATCGACGCCGTCGTCTCCGAGTACCTCCAGCTGCGCAACGCCGGCGGCGGCAACCTCAAGGGCCTGTGCCCCTTCCACGACGAGAAGTCGCCGTCCTTCCACGTCAGCCCCGCCAAGGGCCTCTACCACTGCTTCGGCTGCCAGCAGGGCGGGGACACCGTCGACTTCGTCATGAAGATCGAGCACCTGTCCTTCGCCGAGACCATCGAGCGGCTGGCGGCCCAGGCCGGCATCACCCTGCGCTACGAGGAGGGCGGCTACACGCCCGGCCGCCAGCAGGGCGAGCGGATCCGCCTGGTCGAGGCCCACAAGATCGCGGCCAAGTTCTACGCCGAGCAGCTGAACAGTGCCGAGGCGGAGATCGGCCGCGCCTTCCTGGCCGGCCGCGGCTTCGACCAGGCCGCCGCCGAGCACTTCGGCGTCGGCTACAGCCCCGCCGGCTGGGACCACCTCACCCGCTTCCTGCGCGGCAAGGGCTTCTCCGACAAGGAGCTGCTGGTCTCCGGCCTCGCCCAGGAGAGCCGCAACGGCCGGCCCATCGACCGCTTCCGCGGCCGCCTGATGTGGCCCATCCGCGACATCACCGGCGAGGTCATCGGCTTCGGCGCACGCAAGCTCCGCGACGACGACAACGGCCCCAAGTACCTCAACACACCCGAGACGCCGCTCTACCGCAAGTCGCAGGTCCTCTACGGCATCGAGCTCGCCAAGAAGGAGATCGCCCGCACCAACAAGGCCGTCGTCGTCGAGGGCTACACCGACGTCATGGCCTGCCACCTCGCGGGCGTCACCACCGCCATCGCCACCTGCGGCACCGCCTTCGCCGGCGAGCACATCAAGATCCTGCGGCGGCTGCTGATGGACAACGCCGCCTCCGAGGTCGTCTTCACCTTCGACGGCGACGCCGCCGGCCAGAAGGCCGCACTGCGCGCCTTCGAGGACGACCAGAAGTTCGCCGCCGAGACCTCCATCGCGATCACCCCCGGCGGCATGGACCCCTGCGAGCTGCGCCTCGCCGAGGGCGACGCGGCCGTACAGGCCCTCGTCGAGTCCCGCACCCCGCTGTTCGCCTTCGCCATCCGCCAGGTCGTCGCCCGGCACAACCTCGACACCGCCGAGGGCCGCGCCGCCGCCCTGGAGGCCGCCGCGCCCATCGTCGCCAACATCAAGAACAGCGCCATCCAGCACGAGTACGCCGTGCAGCTCGCCGGCATGCTCGGCATCCTCGACACCCAGTTCGTGGTGCGCCGCGTCGGCCAGCTGGCGCGCTGGGCCCGCGAGCGCGGCCAGCGCCCCGACACCCGTACGCCCCGCGCCCAGGGTGCCCAGCAGGCCGCCGCGCCGCAGCCGCAGGCCCCCCGCGGCCCCGCGCTGAACCTGCGCAGCCCCGCCGCGCTCACCGAGCGCGAGCTGCTCAAGCTCGCCCTCCAGTACCCCGAACTCGTCGCGCCCGCCTTCGACGCGTACGGCGAGGACGAGTTCACCGCGCCGCCCTACGCCGTCGTCCGGCGCTGCATCGAGCAGGCGGGCGGCGTCACCGGCGCCGACGACGGCTACCTCGCCCGCGTCCGCGACGCCGCGCCCGACGACACCGTGCGCGCACTGATCACGGAGCTCGCGGTGGAGGCCGTCCGCACCAAGAACGTGGACGAGACCTACGCGGGCGTGCAGCTGGTGCACGTCCGGCTGCGGGCCGTGGAGCGGCGCGTGAAGGACGTCCAGGCCGGCCTCGTACGGCTCGGCGACCGCCCCGACCCCGAGCACCTGGCGGCCGTGCAGAACGAGCTGTGGGTGCTGGAGCAGTACGGCCGAGCCCTGAAGGACCGCGGCGCCGCGGCGCTGTAGCGGGCGCAGGTCTCCAGCGGCCTGCGGGGCGGCTGGTGACGGGCGTGTGCAACCGGTCACCGGCCGGGCTCAGAAAGTGAGCGCACGCCCCTCGTGGCGGGCCCGCGTCGTGCCCCACACTGGTGGGCGGTGCCCGAGCCCTCGGAGCGCGGCGGTCCGGCCGAGCTGGCCCAGCGCCGGACCTCCCAGCCGTGCCGGGCGCGTCGTGCGGGTCGGCCCGGCCCGGGGTGACCGGCAGGCCGCCCGCCCCCGGTTCCCCGGCGCGGGTGTTCCGCCCCTAGCTCTGCCGCCACAGCAGCGATCACCCAGGAGGTCGCCCCCGTGCAGACCCGGACCCCGACCCTGCCGCAGGCCCTGGCCGACCCCCCGGCCCTGACCGTGCCCCTGCAGGCGCCGCCGCCCCCGGCCGAGACCCTGGCCCCGGCCGGCGACGCCGAGCGCGCCGGGGCCGCCGGCGGTCGGGCCGGCCGCGCCCCCGCCCCCGACGACGCCCCCGATGACGGCCCGGACGCGGCCGACACGGCGGCCGACGTCCCCGATACGGCCTCCGACACCGCCGACGACGCGTCCGACACCGCCTCCGAGACCGCCGCCGCTTCGGCCGCGCGGGCCGACACCGGCGGCCCCTCCTCCGACCTGTTCCGCCAGTACCTGCGCGAGATCGGGCGCATACCGCTGCTGTCGGCGGCCGAGGAGGTCGAGCTGGCCCGGCGCGTGGAGGCCGGCCTGTTCGCCGAGGAGAAGCTCGCCCGCACGCCCGACCTCGACACGCAGCTCGCCCTGGACCTCGACCGGCTGGTCGTCCTCGGTCGCATGGCCAAACGCCGCCTGATCGAGGCCAACCTGCGGCTCGTGGTCTCCGTCGCCAAGCGCTACATCGGGCGCGGCCTGACCATGCTCGACCTGGTGCAGGAAGGCAACCTGGGGCTCATCAGGGCGGTCGAGAAGTTCGACTACGCGCGCGGGTACAAGTTCTCCACCTACGCCACGTGGTGGATCCGCCAGGCCATGTCCCGGGCCCTGGCCGACCAGGCCCGCACGATCCGCGTCCCGGTGCACGTCGTCGAGCTGATCAACCGCGTGGTGCGGGTGCAGCGCCGGATGCTCCAGGAACGCGGCTACGAGCCCACCCCCGACGAGGTCGCCGCCCAGCTCGACCTGTCCGGGGAACGCGTCAGCGAGGTGCTGCGGCTCGCCCAGGAACCGGTGTCGCTGCACGCGCCCGTGGGCGAGGAGGACGACGTCGCGCTCGGCGACCTCATCGAGGACGGCGACGCGGCCTCACCCGTGGAGTCGGCGGCCTTCCTGCTGCTGCGCGAACACCTGGAGGCGGTGCTCTCCACGCTCGGCGAGCGCGAACGGAAGGTCGTGCAGCTGCGCTACGGGCTGGCCGACGGGCGGCCGCGCACGCTGGAGGAGATCGGCCGGATCTTCGGCGTGACGCGCGAGCGGATCCGGCAGATCGAGTCGAAGACCCTCAACAAGCTGCGCGACCACGCCTTCGCCGACCAGCTGCGCGGCTACCTCGACTGAGCCCCGTCGACCGAGCCCCGTCCCGGCGACGGCCCGGGGGTCAGCCGGCCGGTACGGACTGCGGCGTGCCCAGCGCCTCGCCGAGGGCGCCCGGGTGCTCCTGCTCCCGTACGACCGCGTACTGCTGGCGCACGGCGTGGGCCACCGGCAGGTCCTCGCCCGTGGGCTCGAAGATCTGGCTGGCCGCCGCCGGCCACATCGGCGGGTGCTGCGGCGAGAGCATGCCGTGCTGCACGCCGAGCGACCAGGCCGCCTGCCGGGCGGCGCCCAGGGCCGCGTAGTCCGCCGGCTGCGGCACGACGACCTGCGTGCCGAACAGCGAGGGCGCGATGGCCTGCACGGCCGGCAGCTCGGCCGCCGGGCCAAGCAGGAACACCCGGCGCACCTCGACGCCGCGGGCGCGCAGCACGTCCAGCGCGTCCGTCAGGCCGCACAGCATGCCCTCGAAGGCGGCGCGGGCCAGGTGCTCGCGCTTCATGCTCTCGCGGCGCAGCCCGGACAGCGTGCCGGCCGCCTGCGGCAGGTGCGGGGTCCGCTCGCCCTCCAGGTAGGGCAGCAGCACCATCCCGTACGCGCCGGGGGAGCTGAGCAGGGCGAGCTCGGACAGGCCGGCCAGGTCCGTGCCGAGCAGCTCGGCGGTGCCGCGCAGGACGCGGGCGGCGTTGCTGACCTGCACCACGGGCAGGTGGAGGCCGGTGGCGTCGGCGAAGGAGGTGATGGTGCCGGTGGTGTCGGCGAGGGCGCTGTGGTGCACGGCGAAGACGGAGCCGGAGGCGCCGAGGGAGATCACCGCGTCGCCCGGTCCCACGCCGAGGCCGAAGGCCGCCGCCATGGTCTCGCCCGTGCCGGCGGAGATCAGCAGCCCCTCGGGGGTGTGCCCGGCCGGCTCGGCGGGGCCCAGGACGTCCGGCAGGACGGCCTGGCGGCCCAGCGCCAGCTCCAGGAGGTCCGGGCGCCAGGACTCGGTGGCGGCCGACCAGAAGCCCGTGCCGGAGGCGTCACCGCGGTCGGTGGTCCGGCGCAGCGGGCGGCCCAGCAGCTGCCACACCAGCCAGTCGTGCGGCTGGAGGACGGCGGCGACGCGGGCCGCGGACTCGGGTTCGTTGCGGGCGAGCCAGCGCAGCTTGGTGAGGGCCTGCGCGGCCTGCGGCACTGCGCCCACGGCCTCGGCCCAGGCGGCCCGGCCGCCCAGGGCGTCGGTCAGCTCGGTGGCGGTGGGCTGCATCCGCTTGTCGTTGCCCAGCAGGGCCGGGCGGACCAGCACACCGCCCGCGTCCAGCGTCAGCAGACCGTGCTGCTGCGCGGACACCCCGATGGCCTGCACACCCTCCAGCAGCCCGCCGGTGGCCGCCTCGCCCAGCGAGATCAGCCACGCCTGCGGGTCACCCTCGGGAACAGCGGTGGGATGGGGCGCGTAGCCGTGCCGGAGCACGGTGCCCGTGTCGGTATCGCAGACGACGATCCGTGTGCTCTCCGAGGAACTGTCCAACCCCGCGACTATGCCCATGCGGTGATGATGCCAAACCCGGGAGGGTGCGCGGGTGCCAGGTCGGGTGTTGGCCAGGTGTTCGTCGGCCCGGTGGTCAGGTGTTGCTGGTGCCCCACTCGTCCTCGTCGCCGGACCGCTGCTCGCGGAGGCTGCGGATCCGCTGGTTCACCGAGCCGGGCAGCCGCTCGCCGGCCTTCTTGCAGGCCCGGTTCGCCAGGGCCCGGCCGTTGACGGCGGCGGCCTCGGCGGTGTTGCGGACCGCGGGGTTCTGCGCGATCCGCTGCGCGCCCTTGCGCAGTTCCTCGTACCGCTCGCGCCCGGCCCGCGCGCCGAGCACGTACCCGACCGCCATGCCGGTGATGAACGTCAGCCGGTAGCGCATGCGCACCGTCCTTCCGTCGGATCCGCTGTGCCGGGCCGCCTACCCGGCCCGGCCGAAGGTCACTCCCGGGGCCCGCCGGGGTACCGATTGGCGGAGCACCCCCCTGCTTGCGCTAATGTATGTGTCGCAGCGAGCGCACGCCGCCCGGGAGACCGGACGGAGGTACGTTCGAGGCAGACGCGCCGATCCCCTGTAGCTCAATTGGCAGAGCAGCCGGCTGTTAACCGGCAGGTTACTGGTTCGAGTCCAGTCGGGGGAGCGCGGTCCCTTGTAGCTCAATTGGCAGAGCAGCCGGCTGTTAACCGGCAGGTTACTGGTTCGAGTCCAGTCGGGGGAGCGGTGAGAGGGCCCCTTCGGGGGTCCTTTTTCGTTTGTGCCCGGCCGGAGGGGAACCGAACCGGCGTGATCGAAGTCCTCATGGTCGGACCGATCACACGATACGGCCCCCCTGGGGCAGCAGATCGTATGAGCGGCTATGCTGCGGCAGACGGCGCGCACAGATGTGCGCGACGCGCCGTGAACGGGGCGGTAGCTCAGCCGGTTAGAGCAGCGGACTCATAATCCGTCGGCCGTGGGTTCGAGTCCCACCCGCCCCACACGAGCGATTCCGGTGCAGAAACGATCTGACGTGCGTATCTGCATCCGGGCCTTTTCTTGCGATGCCCCGCCCGGCCGTGCCGGACGGGGCATCGGTGCATGCGGAGCCGGTCAGCCCTGCCGGGCGGCCTTGTCGTTCTTGTTGTCCTGCTCCTGCTTCTCCGGCTTCTCCTGCCTCTCCTGCTTCCTGTCGTTCTGCTTCTTCTTGTCCTGGCCGGGTCGGCCCTGGCCGTCCTGGCCGTGTCCGTGGCCCCAGTGCTGCTGGTGGTGGCGGTCATGGCCCCGTCCGTGGCCCTGCTCGTGGCCCTGCTCGTGGTGGTGACCGCGGGAGTGCGCGTGGCCGTGGCCGTGGCCGTGCGTGGCGGCGAGGGCCGTCGCGGCGCCGCCGCCCGCGCCGAGGACGGCCGTGGCGGTGGCGACGATGATCAGGCCTCTGCGGCCGGTGAGAGCCTGCCGGAAGCGCGATGCCATGGGTGAGCCTTTCGGGGAGACGATACGGGTGCCGCCCACCGTGCACCGGCGTTGCTGAAGCCCGGCTGAAGCCACCTGAAGCCCGTTTCAGGAAGCGTCTGCGAGGCTGAGGCCATGCGTCTGCTGATCGTGGAGGACGAGAAGCGCCTCGCCACGGCCCTGGCCAGGGGGCTGGGCGCCGAGGGCTTCGCCGTGGACGTCGCGCACGACGGCACCGAGGGCCTGCACCTCGCCACCACGAACGACTACGATCTGCTGATCCTCGACCTCATGCTGCCCGGCACGAACGGCTACCGGATCTGTGCGACGCTGCGCGCGGCCGGCGACGAGACGCCGGTGCTGATGCTGACCGCCAAGGACGGCGAGTACGACGAGGCCGAGGGCCTCGACACCGGGGCCGACGACTACCTCACCAAGCCGTTCTCGTACGTGGTGCTGCTCGCCCGCATCCGGGCCCTGCTGCGGCGCCGCACCCGCGGCGGCGCACCCGTGCTGCGCGTCGGCGACCTGACGCTCGAACCCTCCGCCCGCCGCTGTCTGCGCGGTACGGAGGAGGTGACGCTCACCGCGAAGGAGTTCGCGGTGCTGGAGTACCTGGCGGTACGGGCGGGTCAGGTGGTGTCGAAGGCGGACATCCTGGAGCACGTGTGGGACTTCGCCTACAACGGCGACCCCAACATCGTCGAGGTGTACATCAGCGCCCTGCGCCGCAAGATCGACGCGCCGTTCGGCCGCCGGTCCATCGCCACCGTGCGCGGCGCCGGGTACCGCCTGGCGGCCGGCCATGGCTGACCGCGCGCTCCGCGGGTGGGGGTCGGTACGGGCCCGTACGACGCTGGCGTCCACCGCGGTGGTGGCCGTGGTGCTGGTGCTGGTGGGGGCGGCCGTGCTGGCGGTGCTGCGGCACAACCTGGTCGACAGCGCGAGCCTTCAGGCCGAGGTGACCGCCCGCGAGGTGGCCGGCCAGGTGGCCACGGGCACGGACCCGGCCCGGCTCCGGCTGCCGGGCGGGCACGGGCGGCCCGTACAGGTGGTCTCCGCCGACCGGAAGGTGCTCGCCGCGAGCGAGGACCTGCGCGGCCGGCCCCCGGTGGCCGACTTCGCGCCGGCGCCTGGGCCGGGTCCCGCGCCTGGGCCTGGGCCGGTGCCGGGCCCCGTTCCCTGGCAGCCGGCCGGTTCCCCGGGCGTACCCGGTGGGCCGGCGGCGTCCGGTGGCCCTTCCCCGGCCGTCCCCGGTGGCCCGGGTGACATGACCGCGCCACCCGCGCGGGGCGCTGCCGCGGCGCGGGCCCGGTTCCGGGACGTCCGGCTGCCCGTGCACGACGCGGACGGCGACGGGGGCCGCAGCCGCGACTTCCGCCTGGCCGCCGTACTGGCCACCACCCCGGGAGGACGGACCGTGACCGTGTACGCGGGTGCCTCGCTCCACACCGCCCGGCGGGCCCTGGGCGGCGTACGGGACGCCATGCTCGTCGGGCTGCCGGCCCTCCTCGCCGTGGTGGCGGGGGTGACGTGGCTGGTGACGCGGCGCGCCCTGCGGCCGGTGGAGGCCATCCGGGCCGAGCTGGCCGAGATCACGGGCGGTGATCTCGACCGGCTCTCCCGGCGCGTGCCCGAGCCGTCCTCGCGCGACGAGGTGGCCCGCCTGGCGGCGACGACGAACGCGACGCTGGCCGCCCTGGAACGGTCCGTGGCGCGGCAGCGCGCCTTCATCGCGGACGCCTCGCACGAACTGCGCAGCCCCATCGCCAGTCTGCGGGCCCAGCTGGAAGTGGCCCGGGCCCATCCGGAGTTCCTGGAGCTGGACGGGCTGATCGAGGACACCGTACGGCTGGAGCACCTGGCGGCCGACCTGCTGCTGCTCGCCCGGCTGGACGCCGGGGAGCAGCCGCGCGCCGAGCGGGTGGACCTGGCCGGGCTCGTCCGCGACGAGCTGGCGCACCGCACCACCGACCGCGTGCCCGTCGCGGCGGACCTGCCCGGGCGGGCGGTGGTGGTCACCGGCAGCCGCAGCCGCCTGGCCCGGGTGCTGGGCAACCTGCTGGACAACGCGCAGCGGTACGCGCGGGAGACCGTACGCGTCACGCTGCGGCAGGACCGTCCCGCCGGACCGGTCGTGCTGGAGGTGTCGGACGACGGGCCGGGGGTGCCGGAGGCCGAGCGGGAACGGGTCTTCGAGCGGTTCATCCGGCTGGACGACGCCCGGAGCCGCGACGAGGGCGGTACGGGACTGGGTCTGGCCATCGTCCATGACGTCGTGCGCCGGCACGGGGGGCGCATCGCGGTGGGCGAGGCGCCCGGGGGCGGCGCCCGGTTCACGGTGACGCTGCCGGCGACGGGGGAGGAGAAGAGGGAGGACCCGGACGGCCCTGGGCGGGTGTCGGAACCGGGGGCTGCGGGGTAGGGGGCAGGGTGATCCGAGCCGTCCGGTCCCCCGGGCCGCGTCCTGTGGACCGGTTCCTGGGCGACCAGCTTCCTGTGGAGGAGATCCATGGCCACCAACCGCGTCGCGACCACCGTCTGGGAGGGCGAGCTCGTCAAGGGCAGCGGTGTCGTCAGCTTCCAGTCGTCCGGAATCGGCGACTTCCCCGTGTCCTGGCCCTCACGGGCCGAGCAGGCCAACGGGAAGACCAGCCCGGAGGAGCTCATCGCGGGCGCCCACTCGGCCTGCTTCTCCATGGCGCTTTCCCACGGCCTGACGGGCGCGGGCACGCCGCCCACCCGGCTGGAGACCAGCGCGGAGGTGACGTTCCAGCCCGGTGAGGGCATCACCGGCATCCACCTGACGGTGCGCGGTACGGTGCCGGGGCTGGACGAGGAGGGGTTCGCGGCGGCCGCCGAGGACGCCAAGAAGAACTGCCCGGTGAGCCAGGCCCTGACCGGTACGACGATCACGCTGGCCGCCGAACTGGCCTGAGCGGCGGTCCGGCTCTCCTCAGTCGTTCAGCGCGGCCTTCACCACGAGGCTCTCGGCCGGGCCGTGCCCGGCCGCCCGCTCGCCCGCGCAGGTGACCAGCTGCAGCTGCCGCTGCGCGGTGGCGGCGGGGCGGCGGGCCGAGAGGGCGCCGTGCGCGGTCCTCTCGGTGCCGGTCACGGTGAAGTGCAGGACCACGCCGTCGCCGCGCTCGATGTCGATCACGGTGCCCTCGTGCACCCGGTCCAGGTCGTGGAAAACGCCCCTGCCGTCGTGGCTGGGGCCGTGGCCGACGACGACCGCGGTGCCGGGGGTGCCGGGCCGGGCGCTGCCGGTGTACCAGCCGGCGGTCATGGCCTTCTCGGTGGGCGGGACGCCCACGGTGTCGTCGCGCTGGGCCCGCAGCCGGATGAGGGGGCTGTCGACGCCGAGCGACGGTATGCGGATGCGGGACGGCTCGTCGGGCCGCGCGGGGCCGCCGATGACCTTGCCCGTGCCGCCGCCGGGCGCACAGGCGGTGAGCACGCCGGCCAGCAGCCCGGCCACCACGACGACGCCCAGGACGCCCAGGACGCCCGCGCCGGGCCGGAGGGCCACGGCCGGGATCCGGCGGCGGGGGCGGGTACGGCGGGGACGGCCGGGACACGCGGGCATGGCCTCCACCGTAGGGAGGCGGCGCGGCCCGGCGCCTCGGCCGATCGGCCAGTATCGGTCCGCCGGGGTCCGCCGGAAGTCGGAGGCGGCGGCGCGCGGTGACGTACGCGTCGTACGCCGGGTGACGGGTGGGGCGGGGGCGCGCTTCGTTACGGACCGGTCGTTACGGAATCGGTCGTTACGCGATTCGGTCGTTACGGGACCGGGTCGACGAGGCGCTGGAAGAGGCCCCAGGTGAACTCCGCCACATGCTCGCGGGGCGTGCCGGAGGCGTCGGGCGCCGTGAAGGCGAGCCGCCAGCGGGTGGGTGCGGTGCCTTCCATGGGGCGTGCGGGGGCGAAGGCCCGCGCGACCTCGTCGACGGTGCACGACCAGGGGCGCAGTTCGGCCACCGTGCGCGGCTCGGCCGGCGGTGCGCCGGGCGCGCGCACCAGCCATTCGTTCCACACGGCGCCGCCGGGTGCGGAGAGCACCTCGAAGCGCAGGTCCGGCCAGAGGGGTATGCGCCAGGTGGCGGCCTCGAAGGTCAGGTCGCCGACGCGGCGTTCGCCGGTGGTCTCGGGCGGGCCCAGCACGGACCGGTAGCGGGCGCCGGCCCCGCGGGCGCGCGGCGAGCGCAGCATCGCCTGCCAGCGGCGGTTGGCCTCGCGCATCTCGGCGCGGCCGACGCCGAGTTCGCGCAGGGCGTCCTCGACGAGGCCGGGCTGGTGGTCGGCCATCCTGCGCAGCAGGACGAGCTGGAACTCCAGGGGCCCGAAGGTGTGGTCCGCGGCGGGCCGGTGGAGGGGAGCCGGTGTCATGGGGCCATCGTGGCGCATGTGTCCGTTGTCCGCGCAAGCTTCACCGGTCGTCGGCCGTGAGCTGGCCCGGAGGCCACCCACGGCGTGTCGTCGGCCGGTACGGTCTGGCCATGACGGAAATCGACCCCCGGCGCACCGCCCTCGTTCTCGTCGATCTCATGGAACGCCTCCTGGCGTTGCCGCTCGCACCCCGGACCGGGGACGAAGTGGCCGAGCGGGCGGCCGGGTTGGCGCGTGCCTTCCGCAAGGCGGGGGCGCCGGTGGTGGTCGTACGGGTGGAGCGTCCGGGGCCGGCGGAGCAGCCGCCGGGCAGCGGGCTGCGGGCCGGCATCGCCGAGCCGGGGGACGTGGAGGTGGTCAAGCGGACCATCGGCGCCTTCCACGGCACGGACCTCGACGCGCAGCTGCGGGCGCGGGGCGTGACCACGCTGGTCCTGGCCGGTGTCGCCACCAGCCTGGGGGTGGAGTCGACCGCGCGGGCGGCGGCCGATCACGGCTATGAGCTGCTGTTCGTCGAGGACGCGATGAGTGCGCTGACGGCCGAGGAGCACCGGGCGTCGGTGACGCTGGACATGCCGCGCCTGGGCCGGGTGGTGACGGCGGCCGAGCTGCGCCTCCCGGCGTAGGCGCCGCGCTTCGCGCGCGTAGGCGCGCGGGATACGGGTACTCGGGGGGCTACGGGTGCGTCTCCGCGCACGTCTACGGGTGCTCGGCGTGCTCCGCGTACTCGGGGTGCTCGGCCGGCGGGGCGGCGTCCAGGCCGAGCATGCGCTGGAGGAGGTAGCGCAGGAGCGTGCGCTCGGTGGTGGTGAGGCCGGCCAGCGGTTCGCGGGCGAAGTCCAGCGACTCGCGGAGGCGGGCGGAGGTCTGCCGGCCCTGCTCCGTGACGGCGGCGAGCTTGACGCGGCGGTCCTCGGGGGAGGGGCGGCGCTCGACGAGGCCGCGGCCCTCCAGGCGGTCGACGATGCCCGTGACGTTGGACGGCTCGCACTTGAGCTGCTGGGCGATGCGCCGCATGGGCAGGGGCTCGCGGGAGAGCAGGGCCAGGACGCGGGCCTGGGCGCCGGTGAGGGAGTGCTGTCCGGCGGCCTCCTCGTACTCCTCGTGGTAGCGCGCCACAACGGTGCCGAGGAGCTCGACCACCTCGACGGTGAGGGCGTCGGCGGTGGGCGCGCCGGGGGCGGGAGGCGTGGAAGTCATGGGAACAGGTTACAGAAAAAAAACTTGACATGCTGAAATATCGAGGCAATTATTGTTTCAGAACCTGAAGCTTTTGGAGGTCGCTCATGTCCGCCATCCCCGCCACGAGCCGTGAGTGGCACCTGGTCGCCCGCCCCCTGGGCTGGCCCAATCCCGAGGACTTCGCGCTGCGCGAGGTCGCCGTGACCGAGCCGGGTGAGGGTCAGATCCTCGTGCGGAACGTGCACATGTCCGTCGACCCGTACATGCGCGGCCGGATGGACGAGCGCGAGTCCTACATCCCGCCCTTCCGTCTCGACGCCCCCATGGAAGGCGGCGCGGTGGGCGAGGTCGTGGCCTCGCGTGCCGAGGGCTTCGCGCCCGGCGACCACGTGCTGCACGGCCTGGGCTGGCGCGAGTACGCACTGGTCGACGCCGCCCACGCCACCAAGGTCGACCCCGACCTGGCGCCCCTCTCGGCCTACCTGGGCGTGCTCGGCATGCCCGGCCTGACCGCCTACGCGGGCCTGCTGGAGGTCGCCTCCTTCAAGGAGGGCGACACCGTCTTCGTCTCCGGTGCCGCCGGTGCCGTCGGCAGCCTCGTCGGCCGCATCGCCAAGCTCAAGGGCGCCAAGCGCGTCATCGGCAGCGCCGGCTCCGCCGAGAAGGTCCGCTACCTGCTGGAGGAGGGCGGCTTCGACGCCGCCTTCAACTACAAGGACGGCCCGGTCCTCGAGCAGCTGCGCAAGGCCGCGCCCGAAGGCATCGACGTCTACTTCGAGAACGTGGGCGGCGAGCACCTGGAAGCCGCCATCTCCACCCTCAACGTGCACGGCCGCATCACCGTCTGCGGCCTCATCGCCCAGTACAACGCCACCGAGCCGACGCCCGGCCCGAGCAACCTGCCGCTGCTCATCGGCAAGCGGATCCGGATGCAGGGCATGATGGTCGGCGACCACGGTGCGCTGCAGCCGCAGTTCCTCCAGGAGGTCGGCGGCTGGATCCGCTCCGGCGAGCTCACCTACCGCGAGACCGTGGTGCACGGTGTCGACCACGCGGTCGACGCCTTCCTCGGCATGCTGCGCGGTGAGAACACCGGCAAGATGATCGTCACTCTCTGACGCCCCCTGCTTCCCCCTCTCATTCCACCGAGGAGACACGCATGTCCACGACCGGGATCCAGCCGGTAGAGGTCCTCTACACCGCCGTCGCCACCGCGGAGAACGGCCGCGACGGCCGCGTCGCCAGCGACGACGGCAAGCTCGACGTCGTCGTCAACCCGCCCAAGGAGCTGGGCGGCAGCGGCGCCGGCACCAACCCCGAGCAGCTCTTCGCCGCCGGCTTCAGCGCCTGCTTCCAGGGCGCGCTCGGTGTGGTGGCGCGTCAGGAGAAGGCCGACATCTCCGGCTCGACGGTCACCGCCCGCGTCGGTCTCGGCAAGACCCCGGAGGGCGGCTTCGGCCTCACCGTCGCCCTGACCGCCTCCATCCCGAACGTCGACCGGGAGACGGCCCGCGCGCTCGTGGAGAAGGCCCACCAGGTGTGCCCGTACTCCAACGCGACCCGCGGCAACATAGAGGTCACGGTCGACGTCGCCTGACACCCGCACGGAGCAGCTGTCACCAGCGGTTACGCTTCGCCGCATGCGAGATCTTGCACGGGGCGTGACATACCTTGGCCGGGGACAGCGCTGGGTGGGCCGGCACCGGCGGCAGTGGGGGTTCGGGCTGCTGCCCGGTCTGATCACCCTCGTCGGTTACGGGGCGGCGCTGGTCGCGCTCGTCCTGGGCGCGGACGACGCGGTGGCCTGGGCCACCCCGTTCGCCGACGACTGGGGTTCGCCCTGGCAGGGCCTGTTCCGGGGCGGGCTGACCGTCGTGTTCTTCGGCGGCTGCCTGCTCCTGGCCCTGGTGTCGTTCACGGCCGTGACGCTGCTCGTCGGGCAGCCCTTCTACGAGGCGCTGTCCGAGCGCGTGGACCGTACCGAGGGCGGGGAGGTCCCCGAGTCCGGGCTGCCGCTGTGGCGGGAGCTGTGGATCTCGGCACGGGAGAGCCTGGCGGTGGTCGTGCGGGTGGCGCTGTGGGGCGTGCTGTTCTTCGCCCTGGGCTTCGTGCCCGTCATCGGCCAGACCGTGGTCCCCGTGATCGGCTTCTGCGTCTCGGCGTTCTTCCTCACCGAGGAACTCACCGCCGTGGCCCTCCAGCGCCGCTCGGTGCCTCTCCGAGCCCGTCTCCGCCTCCTCCGCTCCCGCCCCCTCCTCACCCTGGGCTTCGGCGTCCCGCTGGCCCTGCTGTTCCTGATCCCGGTGGTCGCGGTCTTCCTCATGCCGGGCGCAGTGGCCGGTGCGACCCTGCTGGCCCGCGATCTGCTGGGGGAGACGGGCCCGGAGGGCGAGGCGGAGGGGGAGGGCGGGGAAGGACCGGACCCGTACGCCGCCGCCCGTGGTCCGGTCCCTCCCGCCTCCTACGAGAACGCCGCCCGGCCCTTCTAGCGATCCGGCGTTCTAGCGCTGCGGCGTGTTCTCCACGGCCACCGTCAGGACCGACCGTATCTGGGCGGTGATGGCCTCCCGGTTGCGGACGAATTCGGGGTCGGTCACCCGGCCCGTTGCGGGGTCGGTGTTGTCCCCGGCGAAGCGCAGGACCGGGGTGTGCAGGTGGCCGCCCGGGACGTGCAGGCCCACGGCGTCGCGGAGCAGGGTGGCGCGGTAGGCGATCTCGTTGGAGAGGTAGTCGCCCCCGCCGCCGGCGCGGGCCGTGGAGCCGGGGGTGGGGCCGTCCTCGCGGTCGACCGGGTCGGTGCCGCCGGCCGGGATCTCCGTGACGGCGGTGTTGTCGTGGACGGGGAACGGGCCGGTGGCCGCGGCCGTGATCGCGGCGTACGGCAGGCTGGTCGTCGTCCACTGCGGTTGCGGGTGCACGGTGGGCACGTCGCGCGGTACGGGCACGGTGCCGGTGCGGGAGAGGCCGGCGTTGTCCGGGGAGCCGCCGCGCCAGGCGCCGTTGGTGCGTTCGACGTCGAAGCGGCCGGGCCGGCCCTGGCTGATCGTGGTGAACAGGTCCACCCGCCGCGGGCCGGGCAGGAAGTGCGGCAGCAGCGTCCGCTCCACCGTGCCCTCGGCGAAGTCGGTCCAGCGCACGGGGAAGACCACCGCCTCCACGCGCGCCGGGCCCGAGGCCGTGGTGATCGTGGTGCCGTCCAGGGCGAGGGCCGCCGCGCCCGACGGGTTGGAGCGGCGGGCGTCGGAGTCGAGCTGGAACGGGTCGAAACCGGTGACCAGAACGCGCCGTACCCCCCGGCCCTCGGGCAGCTCCACCGAGTCCTGCCCGCGCGAGCCGCGCTCCACCACGGCGACCAGCGCGGCCCGGTCGCGTTCGGCCAGTCGGAACGAGGGCTGCCATGCCCGCAGCGCCCGGGTCATGCCCAGCCGGGCCCAGTACAGCGGCCGGTCGTCGTCCCGGCTCAGGTCGCCGCCCGCCGGGCCGCGGCCCTGGACGCGGTCCACCGCCCGCCGCCACAGCCGCCGCCCGTGGTCGGTGGCCACCTGCCGGGCCTCCGGCAGGGAACGGGCGCCCGCGAGCGCACGGGCGAAGGCGGGGGCGACCTCGTCGAAACCGCTGCGGCGGAGGATCTCCTGCGGCACGGGGCCGGTGAGCCGCTCCTCCTCCACGGTGGGGGCCGCGCCGGGCGCGGCCGCGGCGGACGCCGGGCCGCCCACCGTCAGCGGGGCGGAGGCGAGCAGCGCGGCGGCGAGCACACCGAGCCGTACCAGGGGTGAACGATGCATGGGTGTCATGAGGCGGAAGGAAACCACTGTGTCGTCCCATCCGGTAGGTCCCGTCCGGCCGAGCGGCCCCCTCCTCGCCAATTCCCCCTGATGGCCGTCGAATTCAGGCCACAATGACGCAATGAGCCTTCAGCAGATGCTCGCGGACCCGCTCATACCTACTCCCCGACGACTCCTCGCCGCCCCGCTGTTCGACCCCGGCACCGGTCAAGGCATGCGGCAGATGGCCGAGTTGTCGCTGGCCCTGCTCCTCTCCTCCCTCATCGGCCTGGAGCGCGAGCTCCAGCAGAAGAGCGCCGGACTGCGTACCCACACTCTCGTGGGGGTGGGCAGCGCCCTGTTCATGGAGGTGTCGATCCACGGCTTCGGTGCCCTGCCCGAGCTGTCCGCCTCCCGCCTGGACGGCTCCCGGGTGGCCGCCCAGATCGTCTCCGGCATCGGCTTCATCGGCGGCGGCCTGATCTTCGTGCGCCGCGACGCCGTACGCGGCCTGACGACGGCCGCCACCATCTGGCTGACCTGCGCGGTCGGCATGGCGTGCGGCGGCGGCCTGCCGCTGCTGGGCGGCGCCGCGACCCTCGTCCACTTCCTGGTCGTGCGGGGCTTCCCGGTGCTGACCCGCCGGCTGGCGCACGCGCCCGGCACCGAGCGCGTCGAGCTGCGGCTGTCGTACCGGACGCGGAGCGGCGTGCTGCGGCAGGTGCTGAAGCTGTGCACCGACCGCGGGTTCCGGGTCACCGACGTGAGCATCCGGGCCGAGGGCGAGGCCGGTGAGGGGCCCGGCGGGGCCCGGGGCAAGCTGAAGGCGGCCGGTGTGGTGCTGTCCCTGGAGGGCCGTGCCTCGGCGCACCCCCTGGTGGAGGAACTGACCAACTGGGAGGGCGTCCTCGCCGTCGGCCTGCGCACGTACGGCGACAGCACGGAGTGACCCGCGCGGGTGAACTCGCTTGGAGAACCGGCGCGTTCATCGGATACGGTGCGGGCAGGGCGTCGGCCGTCCGGGGCGAGGGTACGGTCGCCCGGCGCCCGTCGAGTCCCGGCCCCTCACCGCCATGAGGTCGCCGGGCACGCGGGCGGGGCCACCTGACAGGCCCCGCCCCACCCCTGCACCCGCCCCGTCCCCGTCAGGTCAGCGGCCGGTCCGCGGTGATGGTGCGGTACGCCAGGCCCGCCAGTTCGCCCTGGCCCTTGCGGCTGGGGTGGAACCAGTCCCACTGGCTCAGCTCCTGGCCCGTGAAGCCGTAGCCGTGCACCGCGTCGTCGTAGCGGCACAGCACGTCGCGCGCGCAGACCGCCTTGAGCGTGGCGTTGTACGCCCGTACCCGCTCGTCCACGGCGGCGCGGCGCTGCTCGGCCACCGGGTCGGAGGCGTCGGCGTCGCGCAGCATCGACGGGCAGATGGACGCCAGCCGCCACACCTGCTTGCCCAGGGAGTTCTTGCGGCCCTCGGCCCACAGGCGCTTGAGGTCGGGGATGCTCGCCACGTAGACCTGCGCGGTGGGCTGGGCCCGGCGCAGCACGGCGAGGGACTTCTCGAAGTCGGCGCGGAAGGAGTCGACGGCCGTCATGGCGGCGACGTCGGGCCGGCAGGCGTCGTTGGCGCCGACCAGGACCGTCACCAGCTGCGGCCGGTGGGTGACGGCCGCCCGCATCTGGTCGGGCAGGTCGGCCATCCGGGCGCCGGTCCGGGCGTAGTTCCAGCTGGTGGTCTCGGGGGAGGGCAGCAGCCGGCGGGCGAGGCTGTCGATCTGGGTGCCGGTGGCCCAGGAGACCTCCGGGCAGTCGGCGAGGACCGAGCAGGCGTCGAAGCCCCGGGTGATGGAGTCGCCCAGGGAGGCCAGGGACTGCGGGCGGGTGTTCCACGCGGGCCGGGGGCTGTGGCTCGGGCGCGCGGTGTCCTTCCCCCCGCCGTCGTCACACGCCGTGGCGCCGAAGGCGACCAGGGCGAGCGACACGGCTGCCGCGACGGCGCTCCGCAGCCGTCCCGGCCGCCGTCGCCACCTCGCCCGCGCCGTCTCCCGTCGCCCGTTGGTGCCCATCTCTTCCCCCATCCGGCCGGTGACAACTGTCCTGGACCGACGGTACGTCACCCTGTCGGACGCCCCGCGCGGTAGCTTTGCTCCAGGATGACCGGAAGGCTCCGGCATCTTTCGCTCCGCGGCGACACCACATCACAACACGTCACATCGTGTCTCTTTTCCGGAGAATCAATCCCGATGGTGTTTACTGTTGGTAACCTCGCGCGCCGATGCGGGAGTGGTCATTGGGGCAGTGTGTCCGCGTTGACGGCTGCGAGGCAGCTGAGGAAGGCGAACCTCGAACCGCGCAGGAGGTCCCGGTGACGACACGTGGCGTTCTGTATGTGCACTCCGCGCCGCGCGCACTGTGCCCGCACGTCGAGTGGGCGGTCACGGGCGTCCTCGGTGCGCGCGTCACCCTCGACTGGATCCGGCAGCCCGCCGCGCCCGGCACCTGGCGCACCGAGCTGTCCTGGCAGGGCCGGCCCGGCACCGCCTCCAAGCTCGCCTCCGCCCTCCGCGGCTGGCACCTGCTGCGCTTCGAGGTGACCGCCGAGCCCTGCGCCACCGCCGAGGGCGAGCGCTACAGCTCCACGCCCGGCCTCGGCATCTTCCACGCCGTCACCGGCATGCACGGCGACATCCTCGTCCCCGAGGACCGGCTGCGCGCCGCCCTCGCCCGCGCCCGCCGGGGCGAGACCGAGCTCCAGGCCGAGGTCGACAAACTGCTGGGCAAGCCCTGGGACGACGAGCTGGAGCCGTTCCGGCACGCCGGCGAGGGCGCCCCCGTGCGCTGGCTGCACCAGGTCGTCTGAGCGGACGACTTGAGCGGGAACGGGCCCGGCCCGGCCCCCTCGCGGGGGCCGGGCCGGGCCCGTACACACACGGAACGCGTCAGATCGTGCGCAGCGCCAGGACCACGTTGTGGCCGCCGAAGCCGAACGAATTGTTCAGCGCGGCGATGGTGCCCTCCGGCAGCGGGCGCGGCTCGTCGCGGACGATGTCCGCGTCGATGTCCTCGTCCAGCTCGTCGATGTTGATGGTCGGCGGGGCCAGGCGGTGCTTGAGCGCGAGCACGGTGACGACCGTCTCCACGCCGCCCGCGCCGCCCAGCAGGTGGCCGGTCATCGACTTGGTGGCCGACACCGCGACGTGGTCCAGGTCGTCGCCCAGGACCTTGCGCAGCGCCTTGATCTCGGCGGTGTCGCCCTGCGGCGTCGAGGTGGCGTGCGCGTTGACGTGCACGACCTCGCTCGGCTTGAGGTCGGTGTTGTCGAGCAGGTTCTGCAGCGCGGTGGCGATGCCACGGCCGGTCGGCTCGGGCTGCGCGATGTGGTGGCTGTCCGCGGACAGGCCCTGGCCCAGCACCTCGCAGTAGACCCGCGCGCCGCGCCGGGCGGCGTGCTCGGCCGACTCCAGGATCACCACGCCGGCGCCCTCGCCCAGCACGAAGCCGTCGCGCGCCTTGTCGTAGGGGCGGGAGGCCTTCTCCGGCTCGTCGTTGTTCTTCGACATCGCCATCATGCTGGCGAACGCCGCGACGGGCAGCGGGTGGATGGCCGCCTCGGTGCCGCCCGCGACCACGACGTCGGCGCGGCCGGTGCGGATCATCTCGACGGCGTAGCCGATCGCCTCGGCGCCCGATGCACAGGCGCTGACCGGGGTGTGCACGCCCGCCTGGGCGTTCACCTCCAGGCCGACGTTGGCGGAGGGGCTGTTGGGCATCAGCATGGGCACGGTGTGCGGGGAGACGCGCCGGGCGCCCTTCTCCTTCAGCACGTCGTACTGGTCGAGCAGGGTGTGCACGCCGCCGATGCCGGAGGCGATGACGGTGCCCAGCCGCTCGGGGGCGATGCTGGAGTCCTCGCCGGCCTTGGCGGTGTAGCCCGCGTCGGCCCACGCCTCACGCGCGGCGATCAGCGCCAGCTGGGCCGAACGGTCCAGCTTGCGGGCCAGCGGCCGGGGCAGGACGGACTCGGGGTCGACCGCCGCCGGGGCGGCGATACGGACCGGGAGCTCGGCGAACCGTTCTCCCTCAAGAGGCTTGACGCCGGACCGGCCGGCGAGGAGCCCTTCCCAGGTCGATGCGCTGTCGCCACCCAGCGGTGTGGTTGCGCCGATACCGGTGACGACCACGGTGCGATTGGTCGGATTCACAGGAATTCTGTCTCCACGAGTAGAGGTGCTGGAACCGCCACCGCTGGGGTGGCGACGAAACGCAGGTGATCAGCCCTGGTGCTTCAGGATGTAGTCGGTGGCGTCACCGACGGTCTTCAGGTTCTTGACGTCCTCGTCCGGGATCTTGACGTCGAAGCGCTCCTCGGCGGCCACGACGACCTCGACCATGGACAGGGAGTCGACGTCGAGGTCGTCGGTGAAGGACTTGTCGATCTTGACTTCCTCGACCGGGATGCCGGCGATCTCGTTGACGATCTCGGCGAGACCCTTGACGATCTCATCCTGGGTGTAGGCCATTGCGGCGCTCCTTCTGTTCCTTGTGCGGTGGATCTGATGAAAGGGAACTGCTCGGGGGCGAGGCCCGGGGGTCCGGTGGATCGCGGTGGATCCCGTGGATCTCGCCTAGGGGAGGGTAACGACCGTCGCGGCGTACACGAGACCCGCCCCGAAGCCGATGATGAGCGCGGTGTCACCGCTCTTGGCGGCGCCCGTCGCCAGCATCCGCTCCATGGCCAGCGGGATCGAGGCCGCGGAGGTGTTGCCGGTGGTCTCCACGTCGCGCGCGACCACGACGTTCTCGGGAAGCTTCAGCGTCTTCACCATCGAGTCGATGATCCGCATGTTCGCCTGGTGCGGGATGAAGACGTCCAGGTCCTCGGGGCTGACGCCGGCGGCGTCCAGCGCCTGCTGGGCCACCTTGGCCATCTCGAAGACGGCCCAGCGGAAGACCGTCTGGCCCTCCTGCCGGATGGCCGGGAACTTCAGCTCGCCGTCCTCGCTGACGGGCAGCTCGGCCACGTCGCCGACGCGGAAGCGGTCCCAGGCGACGGTCTGCGTGATGGTGTCGGCCTTGTCGCCCTCGGAGCCCCACACCGTGGGGCCCATGGCGGGCTCCGCCGAGGGGCCGACGACGACGGCGCCCGCGCCGTCACCGAAGAGGAACGCGGTCGACCGGTCGGTGACGTCGGTGAGGTCCGACAGCCGCTCCACGCCGACCACCAGCACGTACTCCGCGCTGCCCTCGCTGATCAGGCCCTTGGCGATCGTCAGGCCGTAGCCGAAGCCGGCGCAGGCGGCCGAGATGTCGAAGGCCGCGGCCTTCTCCGTGCCCAGCCGGTGGGCGATCTCCGTGGCGATGGAGGGGGTCTGCTTGAAGTGCGAGACGGTGGAGATGATCACCGCGCCGATCTGCTGCGCGGAGATGCCGGCATTGGCGATCGCCTTGCCGGCCGCCTCCAGCGACATCTCGGCCACGGTCTCCTCCGGGCCCGCCCAGTGCCGGGTGGCGATGCCGGAACGGGACCGGATCCACTCGTCGGACGAGTCGATGTGCTGGAGGATCTCCTCGTTGGGGACCACACGCGTCGGCCGGTAGCCACCGACGCCCAGGATGCGCGCGTACGGGGAACCCTTGCCGGGCTTGATCTTCGACATGCTGTTACGGGCTCCTATTCGGCCGCGGTCGCGACGGCGCCGCCGTGCTCGGCGATCAGGGTGCGGGCGGCCTCGAGGTCGTCCGGGGTCTTCAGCGCCAGGGTCTTCACACCCGGTAGGGCCCGCTTGGCGATGCCCGTCAGGGTGCCGCCGGGGGCCGCCTCGATCAGGGCCGTGACGCCCAGCTCCTGGAACGTCTCCATGCACAGGTCCCAGCGGACCGGGTTGGCCACCTGGCCCACCAGCCGGCGGACGACGTCCGTCCCGGAGGCCACCACGGCGCCGTCCTTGTTGGACACGTACCGGGTGTGCGGGTCGGCCGGGGCCAGCTCGGCCACGGCGGCCTCCAGCGCGGCGACGGCCGGTGCCATGTGCTCGGTGTGGAACGCGCCGGCCACCTTCAGCGGGACCACGCGCCGGGTGCCCTCGGGCTTGTCCTCGGCGAGCGCGGCCAGCTGCTCCATGGTGCCGGCGGCCACGATCTGGCCGGCGCCGTTGACGTTGGCCGGGGTCAGGCCCAGCTTCTCCAGGTGCGGCAGGACGACGTCCTGCTCGCCGCCGAGCAGCGCGGACATGCCGGTCTCGGTGACGGCCGCGGCCTCGGCCATGGCCAGGCCGCGCCGGCGCACCAGCTCCAGGGCGGCGCGCTCGGAGAGCACACCGGTGAACGCCGCGGCGGCCAGCTCGCCGACGCTGTGGCCGGCGGCGGCGCCGACGAGACGGGAGAAGTCCTCCGCGGCGGGGAACAGCTGCCCCGCGGAGACCAGCGCCGAGGCGACGAGCAGCGGCTGCGCGACGGCGGTGTCGCGGATCTCGTCGGCGTCGGCCTTCGTGCCGTAGTGGACCAGGTCCAGGTCGATGGCGGCCGACCACTCGCGCAGGCGGTCTTCAACGCCGGGGAGGTCGAGCCAGGGGGTCAGGAAGCCGGGCGTCTGAGCGCCCTGGCCGGGAGCGACGAGTACGAGCACCCTCACACTCTCTCTCGTGGACGGCTTCGCCCACCCGTGGGGACAGGGACGAAGAACCGTAGGGGGAATTGTGGATTTTCGACAAAAGACTACGGGGCCTCACTCCACGTCGGCCAGCCGTCCGAGGATCAGTGCAATGCGCAGCGTAAAGGCCGACCGGACATCGGAGGGCGACCAGCCGGTGACGTCCGTCACACGTCGCAGCCGGTATCGCACGGTGTTGGGGTGGACGAACAACATTCTGGCCGCACCCTCCAGACTGCTCGCCTGCTCCAGGTACACGCTCAGCGTCTCCAGCAGCGCGGAGCCCGCCTCCTCCAGCGGTCTGTAGATCTCCTCCACCAGCTGGTCGCGTGCGGTGAGATCACCGGCCATCGCCCGCTCCGGCAGCAGGTCGTCGGCGAGCACCGGACGGGGGGCGTCCGGCCAGGCCGCGCACGCCTTCAGGCCGGCCGCCGCGGCCTGTGCCGAGCGGGTGGCCGCGAGCAGGTCGGGGACGACCGGGCCGGCCACGACCGGGCCCGGCGCGAACGGGCCGATCAGCGCCTTCGCCGCCTGGAGCGGGTTGTCGCTGCCGCCGGCGATCACCACCAGGCGCTCGCCGAGCACCCCGGTGAGCACCTGGAGCTTGGCGTGCCGCGCGGCCCGGCGGATCGCCTCCACCGTCAGCTCGCTGTCGCCGTTGGGCGCGGTGCCCAGCACCACCGAGACGTGCGCCGGCGCGCTCCAGCCCAGCGCCGCCGCCCGGGACAGCGCGCCCTCGTCGGCCTCGCCCGACAGCACCGCGTTGACGACCAGCGACTCCAGCCGGGCGTCCCAGGCGCCGCGGGCCTCGGCGGCCTGCGCGTACACCTGGGCGGTGGCGAAGGCGATCTCCCGCGCGTAGACCAGCAGCGCCTCGCGCAGCGCCGACGCGTCACCGGGCGCGGCCACCTCGTCGATGGCCGACTCCATGACCTCGATGGTGGTGCGCACCATCTCCACGGTCTGCCGCAGCGTGATCGCCCGGGTCAGCTCGCGCGGCGCCGTGCCGAATACGTCCGTGCTGATGGCCTGCGGCGTCTCGGGATGCCGGAACCACTCGGTGAACGCGGCGATACCGGCCTGGGCGACCAGGCCGATCCAGGACCGGTTCTCCGGGGGCATCGCCCGGTACCACGGCAGCTGGGCGTCCATCCGGGCGATGGCCGCGGCGGCCAGCGTCCCGGAGGACTTCTCCAGGTTGCGCAGGGTCGCGCTGTGGGGATGCGGGGTGTCAGCTGGTTCAGGCACGGGGACAAGCCTGCCTTATTCGGGTGGCGTCCGGGGCCGCCGGGACCCCTGAGAAGTCCCCTACGGGGCTACGGTGGGCCGATGACCCAGCCGATGACCCATGTGCAGCGGGCCGCCGAGCGCTTCCGCGGCGGTGATCCGGACGCCGGCATCGAGACCCGGCACGCCTTCTCGTTCTCCGGCTTCTACGACCCCGACAACGTGCGGTTCGGGCCGCTGGCCGCATGCAACGAGGAGCGGCTGGCGGGCGGCGCGGGCTTCGCCGAGCACGTGCACCGGGACGTCGAGATCGTCACCTGGGTGGTCGAGGGGGAACTCACGCACGAGGACTCCACCGGTCACGTGGTCACCGTACGCCCCGGCGACCTCCAGCGCCTCAGTGCCGGCGCCGGCGTCCGGCACGCCGAGCGCAACGCCGGCAGCACGCCGCTGCGGTTCGTCCAGATGTGGCTGACCCCGTCCGAGTTCGGCGGCGATCCCTCGTACGAGGTGGTGCGCGGCATCGCCGACGGCACGCCGTACGCGCTGGCGCGCGCGGAGGCCGTGCTCCATGTCCGCCGGCTGCGCGCCGGGGAGCGCACGGCACTGCCGGACGCGCCGTGGCTGTACGTGCACGTGGTGCGGGGAGCCGTGCACCTCGCCGGCGAGGTGCTGCGGGAGGGGGACGCGGCGCGGGTCACGGACGCGGTGGGCACGGCGGCGGAGGCCGTCGGTCCCGCAGAGCTGCTCGCGTGGGAGATGCACGCCGAGCCCCACTTCGGCTGAGCGCGAGCGCGTGCCTGGGCAGCGCCCTAGGCAGCGCCCCCGGCGAGCTCCGTCAGCACGGCGTCCGTCAGGGGCGGCCAGGCTTCGATCGCCCACGGGCCGAACGCGCGGTCCGTGAGGGCGACGCAGGCCGCGCCCGCGGCCGGGTCCACCCACAGGAACGTGCCCGACTGGCCGAAGTGGCCGAAGGTGCGCGGCGAGGACGTGGCGCCCGTCCAGTGCGGGGCCTTGCCGTCGCGGATCTCGAAACCCAGCCCCCAGTCGTTGGGGCGCTGGTGGCCGTAGCCCGGCAGCACGCCGGTGAGCCCGGGGAAGGCCACCGTCGTCGCCTCCGCGACCGTGGCGGCCGCCAGCAGCCGCGGCCGCTGGAGCTCGGCGGCGAAGAGGGCCAGGTCGGCCACGGTCGACACGCCGTCCTTCGCGGGCGACCCCGGCAGGTCCGTCGACGTCATGCCGAGCGGCTCCAGCACAGCCTGCCGCAGGTACTCGGCGAAGGGGATGTCGGTCGCCTTGGCGATGTGGTCGCCCAGCGCGTCGAAGCCCGCGTTCGAGTAGAGGCGCCGCGTGCCCGGCGCGGCCATGGTCCGGGCCTCGTCGAAGGCCAGGCCGGAGGTGTGCGCCAGCAGATGGCGGACCGTGGATCCCTCCGGGCCGGCCGGCTCGTCCAGCTCGATCGCGCCCTCCTCGACGGCGACCAGAGCGGCGTAGGCGGCCAGCGGCTTGGTGACCGACGCCAGCGCGAAGCGCCGTCCGGTGTCGCCGTGGGTGCCGGCCACGGTCCCGTCGGCGCGCACGACGGCCGCGGCGGCGTGGTCCACCGGCCAGTTCTCGATGATCCGCAGGCTCTCCATGCCAGGGAGCCTAACCTCCTTCCGCACGCGTCCCGATACGCGCTTGCTTCGAGCGCACTCCAACTCCGTAGCGTGGGCGCAACGCCGAGAGATCGCGAGGGGGACAGCGGCATGACCGTGCTGGAGACCGTGTCGGGGACCGTGCTGGAGAGCGACCTGGTGCCGGCGGGTGTCTGCCTGCAGCTGGAGTCCCAGCGGAACCGCCGCCCGCGCGGCCGGGACCGCTACACGATCAGCGAGGTGGCCGAGTACACGGGCCTGACCGCACACACCCTGCGCTGGTACGAGCGGATCGGGCTGATGCCCCACGTCGACCGCTCGCACACCGGCCGCCGCTGCTACACCGACCGCGACCTGGACTGGCTGGACCTCGTCGCCCGGCTGCGCCTCACCGGGATGCCCGTGGCGGACATGGTCCGCTACGCCGGCCTGGTGCGCCAGGGCGAGGAGACCGTCGCCGAGCGGGAACGGCTGCTGAGCGCGCACCGGGAGACCGTGCGCCGCCGCATCGCCGAGCTCAACGCCACGCTCGAGGTGCTGGACTACAAGATCGAACGCTATGCGGACACCCGGCGCCGGGCGTCCGGAAGG
Organism: Streptomyces mashuensis; assembly: GCF_014654785.1. Lineage (GTDB taxonomy): Bacteria > Actinomycetota > Actinomycetes > Streptomycetales > Streptomycetaceae > Streptomyces > Streptomyces mashuensis. Next base: position 440,421 of record NZ_BNBD01000002.1, on the reverse strand, counting down.
GACTGACGGGCCATCATGAGCACCGACCGCACCACCCTCCCCACCACCGTCCTCGGTACCGGCGGCCCCGCCGTCGGCATCCAGGGCCTGGGTTGCATGGGCATGTCCGTCGCCTACGGGCCGACCGACGAGGCCGAGGCCCGCGCCACCCTGGAGCACGCCCTGGAACAGGGCGTGACCCTCTACGACACGGCCGAGCTGTACGGCGAGGGGGAGAACGAGAAATTCATCGCCCCGTTCGTCCGGGCACACCGCGACGAGGTCGTGGTGGCCACCAAGTTCGGCATCATCCTCGACAACGACGACCCGCTGAAGCGCACCATCAGCAACGAGCCCGGCTACATCCGCCGTGCGATCGAGGGCAGCCTGCGCCGCCTGGGCGTGGAGCGCATCGACCTCTACTACATGCACCGGCGCGACGTGAACGTCCCCATCGAGGAGACCGTGGGCGTCATGGCCGAGCTGGTGGCCGAGGGCAAGGTGGCCCACCTGGGCCTGAGCGAGGTCACCGGGCCCGAGCTGCGCGCCGCGCACGCCGTGCACCCCATTGCGGCCGTGCAGTCGGAGTGGTCGCTGTTCAGCCGTGACATCGAGGCGGGCGTGGTGCCGGCCGCGCGGGACCTGGGCGTCGCGCTCGTGCCGTACTCGCCGCTCGGGCGTGGCTTCCTGACGGGGTCGTTCACCGACGCCGAGAAGGAGCTGACGAAGGAGGACTACCGCCGGGTGCAGCCCCGCTTCACGGGCGAGAACGCGGCGGCCAACGCGGCGCTCCTGGAGCCGGTGCGGCGGATCGCCGAGGCCCGCGGGGCCACCCTGGCGCAGGTGGCGCTGGCCTGGGTGCAGCAGCGCGCCGCCGTGCACGGCCTGGCGGTCGTCCCGATCCCCGGCACCCGCAAGCGGTCCCGGCTGGACGAGAACGTGGGCGCGACGCGCATCGAGCTCACGGAGGAGGAGCTGGCGGCGCTGGAGCCGATCGCGGGGAAGGTGGCAGGCGACCGGTACGCCGACATGTCCTTCGCCTCCGCCGGCCGCGAGTGATCAACCTGCGGGACGGGGCCTAGAGTTCGGCCAGCAGTTCGGCCTTCTTGGCGCTGAACTCGTCGTCCGTGAGCAGCCCCGCCTCGTGCAGCTCGCCGAGGTGCCGGATGCGGTCGGCGATGCCGCCGGGGTCGGGGCGGGCCGCGGGGACGCGTGCGGTGACGGCGGGCGTGGCGGCCCGCTGCCGTACGGCCTCCAGGACGGCCGCGGCGAACGGCAGCGACTCGTGGACGAGGCCGTAGCCGCGGCCGAAGACCACCGCGGCCGGGTCCTGGTCGGCGCCGGCGGCCGGCCCGCCGCCGCGGCCGCGCCGCAGCAGCCGCAGGTGGCCGCCGGGGGAGTCGGGGGAACGCCAGTGGACGCCGGAGAGTTCCTCGACGGCGAACCGCTGGTCGCCCGCCTTCCACTTGGCCGTGGAGGCGCCGGTCCAGAACCAGCGGAAGGCGACGGTGCTGCCGTCGAACGACGCCTTGCCGTCGTACGCCTTGAACGAGGACGGCGGCGTGGGGGCGGCGACGAGGTAGTGCGGGGCGGGTCCGGCGCCGTGCGGGGTGAGTTCGGCGCGTATCCGCTCGGCGTAGTACTCGGCGAGGGTGTCCCGCTCGGCGGGCAGGACCAGCCGGTACGGGTCGCAGCCCTCCTTCAGCTGGCCGTCGGCCGCGTCCATGAGCGGGTCGGCGCCGGGTCTGGGCACGGCCCGCAGCACCACCGTGCCGTGCCTGCCGGGCAGTTGCTCGACGCCGGCGAGGGCCTCGTAGGGGACGCGCCGCCGGCCGAGCGCCTGGAGCAGCTTCGGCGTGCGGATCCCCCGTTCGTAGCGGATGAGCACGGAGTCCGTGTCGAACTCCCAGACGGCGTGGTAACCGGCCAGCACATCACCCATGCCGCTCATCGTAAGCGGCACCCGCGCGCCCGTCCCCCCTCGCGCCGCTACGCGCGTCAAGCCGCCGGGGGCGCGTCCGCCGGAGGCAGTCCGTCCAGGCAGTCGCCCGCGTCCCGTGCGCACCGCAGGGACGCGACCGTTCCGACGCCGATCTCCGCGAAGTTGTCGAGGCTGGTGGTGCCGGGGGCGAAGTAGCCGGCGTGGCCCTGGGCGCCGTCGGCCGACAGGACGCGGGCGCCGAAGTCCTTGGAGACCGGGTCGGCGCCGTGGCCGAGCCCGCCGACCTCCAGGTGCGGGACGCCCTGGATCCAGTCGTCCGGGTCGCGCATCGCCCATATGCGGGCGCCGGTGCCCAGCTCGGAGGCGTGGTCGGCGCGCATGCCGGGGCTGCCGGCGACGGCCACGTCGGTCACGCGCGGGGACAGCTCGCGGGCGGCGACGCCGCACACCACCGAGCCGTAGCTGTGGCAGAACAGGGAGACGGGGGCGGTGCCCGGCAGGGCGCGGACGAGCTTGCGCAGCCGCAGCGCGCCCTCGGTGGCGAGCCTGCCGGTGGCGGCGCCCATGCCGACGCCGACCGGCGAGGTGTAGTCGGCCCAGGCGATGACGGCCGTCCTGGTGCCGGGGGCGGCCTTCCGCTCGGCGGCGTAGAGGGAGCGGGCCATGCCGACGGGGGCGCTGTAGGCGCGCTGGGACTTCTCGAACGTGAGCAGGTTGGTGTCGACGCCGGGGACGATCACCGAGACGCGGTCGGCGGTGTCGAGGTCGCCGATGACCTCGGCGACGCGTCCGGAGCCCTGCGGGTCGAAGGAGAGGATCTGCCGGCCGTCGCCGAGCAGGGAGTCGAACCGGTGCATCCGGCGGCTCGCCTCGTAGCGGCCGGCGGCCGTGAGCGAGCCGTCGTGGGTGCGGCGCTCCTCGGTGCTGCGGGCGGCCTCCAGCGCGAGGTGGTTGGCCCGGTAGCGCAGGGCGACGGGCGCTCCGGCGAGGTTGCCGACGACGAGCGGGTACCGGCGGGCGAGCGTGTCGCGCTGGCCGCCGGTGAGGGAGGCGAAGAAGCGGGCGAGGGCGGCCGGTTCCTCCTGTGCGGAGGGGAGCGGCCGTCCGCCTATGGAGCCGTGCAGCCACGCCGTGAGGGCCGCCGTCTTGGCGTCGGCGGCCGGCCGGTGGCCCCGGACCGCCGTCCATCCCGTGGTGGCGAGCATGACGAACACCACGGTCAGCGCGAGGAGTGCGCGCCAGACCGTGGTCGCGTTCGTCCAGGGGATCGACGAGATCGAGGGGGGAGTGCCGAGCTCCGGAAAGGAAGTCACCGGGCACCACACTAAGAGAAATCCCCTTGTGTTCGTAAAGCCAGTGACGGATCTCACGTTTGAATCGACGGTAAGCGACGCCAAGCGACAGTAATCATCGCGAATCATCGCGGCAATCGTCGTGTTTCGATCAAGTCCCGTTCAGGAACGCCAGTTCTCCGCCAGGGCGGGCCCGATCTGGTCGAGGTAGGCGGCGGTCTGCCGGCGGAACTCCTCCATGTCCTGCTCCATGAGCAGGCCCCAGCGCTTGCCCGTCTCCCGCATCACGCCGCTGAACGCGGCCACCAGGATGCGCGGCCGCGGGTCCTCCGGCGGCAGCCCCTCGCGGCGGGCGATCACCTCGGTGAGCCGGTCCTCCAGCTCCGCCGTGCGCCGCAGGTGCGCCGCGATCAGCTGGGGCGTGGTCTGGATCATCTGGTACGTGCGCAGGTGCAGTTCGAGCGGCACGACGGAGGCGATGGCCTCCTCGATGGTGTCCCAGGACGACATCACGGCCGTACGCAGCGCGGTCAGCGGCGACTCGGCGGCCGGGCGTTCGCACACGGCCTCGAAGAAGTGGGTCTCCACCATCTGCTGGACGGCGAGCGCGACGTCCTCCTTCCCGGCGAAGTAGCGGAAGAAGGTCCGCTGCGAGACGTCGGCCGCACAGGCGATCTCGTCGACCGTCGTGCCCTCGTACCCCCGCTCGGCGAACAGCTCCAGGGCCGAGCGGATGAGGGCGTCGCGGGTGCGCTGCTTCTTGCGCTCGCGCAGCCCGGGGCGCAGGGCGGCGGAGGGGGCGGACGGTGGCTCGGTCTCGTCCTGTGTCGCGTGCATGACGGGCCTCTTTCGCTGTGTTTGCGCTGCTCAGCCTAGCTGTGGGAAAGACGACAGATCGCGACGGTTGAAAGCGGTGGTCACTTGTCAGCGACTGACACTACGCTCGGTCCATGACGCCTCAGACCACCGTCGCCGATGCGGCAGCACGCGAACTCGTGCCCCGGAAAGGACTGCGGGGCCATCCCTGGCTGACCCTCGTCTCCGTCGCCATAGGCGTGATGATGGTCGCGCTGGACGGCACGATCGTCGCCATCGCCAACCCCGCCATCCAGAAGGACCTGGGCGCCTCCCTCGCGGACGTCCAGTGGATCACCAACGCCTACCTCCTCGCCCTCGCCGTGGCCCTCATCACCGCCGGCAAGCTCGGCGACCGTTTCGGCCACCGCCTGATCTTCCTTATCGGTACCACCGGTTTCGCGCTCTCCTCCGGACTCATCGCCCTCTCCGGCAGCGTGTCGGCGGTCGTCGGCTTCCGCGTGCTCCAGGGCCTGTGCGGCGCGCTGCTGATGCCGGCCGCGCTCGGCCTGCTGCGCGCCACCTTCCCGGCCGAGAAGCTCAACATGGCCATCGGCCTGTGGGGCATGGTCATCGGCGCCTCCACGGCCGGCGGCCCCATCGTCGGCGGCCTGCTCGTCGAACACGTCAACTGGCAGTCGGTCTTCTTCATCAACGTGCCGGTCGGGGTGCTCGCCCTCGTCCTGGGCGTGGTCATCCTCAAGGACCACCGCGCGGAGAACGCGCCGCGCTCGTTCGACATCCTGGGCATCCTGCTGCTGTCCGCCGCGATGTTCTGCCTCATCTGGGCGCTGATCAAGGTCAACGCGTGGTCCTGGGGCGACAGCCGGACGCTGGTCTTCCTCGCCGTCGCCGCGGTGTGCTTCGCCGGCTTCGCGGTCTGGCAGTACTTCTTCCGCGAGCCGCTGCTGCCGCTGCGCCTCTTCCGGTCCGTGCCGCTGTCGGCCGGTACGGTCCTGATGCTGCTGATGGCCTTCGCCTTCATGGGCGGCGTGTTCTTCGTGACGTTCTACCTCCAGAACGTGCACGGCATGAGCCCGGTCGACAGCGGCCTGCACCTGCTGCCGCTCACCGGCATGATGATCGTCGCCGCGCCGGCGGCCGGCGCCGCCATCACCCGGGTCGGCCCGCGGATACCGCTCGTCGCCGGCATGCTGTGCACCGCCGCCGCCTGCTTCGGCATGTCCACCCTCGAACCCGGCACCGGCACGGTGCGGATGTCGGTGTGGTTCGCGCTGCTGGGCCTCGGCCTCTCGCCGGTCATGGTCGGCGCCACCGACGTCATCGTCGGCAACGCGCCGCTGGAGCACGCCGGCGTCGCGGGCGGCCTCCAGCAGGCCGCCATGCAGGTCGGCGGCTCGCTCGGCACGGCCGTCCTGGGCGCCGTCGTGGCCTCCCGGGTCGACCACCTGCTGCCCGAGAACTGGTCGGCGGCCGGGCTGCCGCCCGTCCCGCCGGACAAGGCGGCCCAGGTCTCGGACCTCGTCGCGTTCGGCGTGGCACCCGTGCCACCGGGCACGCCGCCGGACGTCGCCGGGCGGATAGCCGGCGTCGCCCACGACACGTTCGTCTCGGGCATGAACACGGCCTTCAGCGTCGCCGGCTGGGTGGCGCTGGGTGCCGCGGTCGTCGCCCTCCTCACCAAACGCGGCGCCAACGCGGGGGCGGCGCCGGGGGCGGGGCACATCTGACCGTCGCTTGAAGATCGCGGAAGACGGCCTCCGGGATCTCCCCCAGGGGGTTTCTCCGGGTGGCTTCCCCTATCAGGGCCTGGCTTGCCGGGCCCTCTTGGCAGTGGTGATCGGGGCGCACAAGACTCGTCCGCAGCGCACACCGCCGGATCAAGGGGAGTGATCGAGATGCGTGCATTCCGTACGGCCGTACCCGCCGTGGCCCTCGCCGCCGCACTGACCGCCGTGACCGCCGGGGCCGCGGGGGCGGCGCCGACGGCCCCCGCAGCCCAGGACCGGCCCGCCGGCGACGGCCGGCTGGGCCCCTGCGCCGCGGGACAGCTGTGCCTGTGGCCCAAACCCGGCTTCCAGGGCAACCGGCGGGTCAGCGAGCTCGCCGGCATCCAGATCGAGAGCTGCACCACGCTGCCGCAGGGCACCAGCGCCGCGTCCTTCGCCAACCGCATGGGCCGGCCCGTGACGCTCTACCAGAGCGCCACCTGCGCCGAGACCGGCGAGTTCGCCACGTACCCCTCGGGCACATGGGTGCCGGAGGCGGCGTACCCGGTACGGGCGTACAAGGTCTGGGAGAGCTGAACGCCTGAGCCCCCCGGCCGGGGTGGCCGGGGGGCTCAGGCGTCAAACGGCGTGGGCGATCAGGCGTCGCCGCCGGCGGCGCCCGGGTCGGCCGCCGCCACGTCCAGCAGCTGGTAGCGGTCGATGGCCTGCTTCAGCGCCGACCGGTCGACCTTGCCCTCCTTGGCGAGCTCGGTGAGCACCGCGAGGACGATCGACTGGGCGTCGATGTGGAAGAAGCGACGGGCCGCACCACGGGTGTCGGCGAAGCCGAAGCCGTCCGCGCCCAGCGAGGTGTACGTGCCGGGCACCCAGCGCGCGATCTGGTCCGGAACGGCACGCATCCAGTCGGACACGGCCACCTTCGGGCCCTCGGTGGCGGCGAGCTTGGTCGTCACGTACGGGACGCGCTGCTCCTCCTCCGGGTGGAGCAGGTTGTGCTCCTCCACGGCGACGGCGTCGCGGCGCAGCTCGTTCCAGGAGGTCGCCGACCAGACGTCCGCCTTGACGTTCCACTCGTCGGCCAGGATGCGCTGGGCCTCCAGGGCCCACGGCACGGCCACGCCGGAGGCGAGGATCTGCGCGGGGATCGCGCCCTTCTCGCCCTCCTTGAACCGGTACAGACCCTTGAGGATGCCGTCGGCGTCCACGTTCTCCGGCTCGGCCGGGTGCTGGATCGGCTCGTTGTAGACGGTGAGGTAGTAGAAGATGTCTTCGTTTTCCTCGGGGGTCCCGCCGTACATACGGCGCAGACCGTCCTGGACGATGTGCGCGATCTCGAAGCCGAACGCCGGGTCGTACGCGACGACGGCCGGGTTGGTCGAGGCCAGCAGGTGCGAGTGGCCGTCGGCGTGCTGGAGGCCCTCACCGGTCAGCGTGGTGCGGCCGGCGGTGGCACCGAGGACGAAGCCGCGGGCCAGCTGGTCGGCCATCTGCCAGAACTGGTCGCCGGTGCGCTGGAACCCGAACATCGAGTAGAAGACGTACACCGGGATCAGCGGCTCGCCGTGCGTGGCGTAGGCCGAGCCCGCGGCGATCAGCGAGGCGGTGCAGCCGGCCTCGGAGATGCCGTCGTGCAGCATCTGGCCGTTCGGGGACTCCTTGTACGCGAGCAGCAGCTCGCGGTCCACGGCCTCGTACTGCTGGCCCAGCGGGTTGTAGATCTTCGCCGAGGGGAACAGCGAGTCCATGCCGAAGGTGCGGTACTCGTCCGGGGCGATCGGCACGAAGCGCTTGCCGATCTCCTTGTCCCGCATCAGGTCCTTCAGCAGGCGGACGAAGGCCATGGTGGTGGCGATCGCCTGCTGGCCGGAGCCCTTCTTGATCGGGGCGTAGACCTTGTCGCCGGGCAGGTTCAGCGGCTTGGAGCGGTCCACACGGGTGGGCACGTAGCCGCCGAGCGCCTTGCGGCGGTCGTGCATGTACTGGATCTCCTCCGAGTCCCGGCCCGGGTGGTAGTACGGCGGCAGGCCGGACTCCAGCTCCTTGTCCGAGATCGGGATGTGGAGGCGGTCGCGGAAGCGCTTGAGGTCCTCGACCGTGAGCTTCTTCATCTGGTGGGTCGCGTTGCGGCCCTCGAAGTTCGGGCCGAGCGTCCAGCCCTTGACCGTCTGCGCCAGGATCACGGTCGGCTGGCCCTTATGGGCCTTGGCCGCCGCGTAGGCCGCGTAGATCTTCTTGTGGTCGTGACCGCCACGGCCCAGGTGCAGGATCTGGTCGTCGGTCATGTGCTCGACCATCTTGCGGAGACGGTGGTCGTCGCCGAAGAAGTGCTCACGGATGTACGCACCGGTCTCGGTGGCGTACGTCTGGAACTGGCCGTCGGGGGTGCTGTTGAGCTTGTTGACCAGGATGCCGTCGCGGTCCTGGGCCAGCAGCGGGTCCCAGGAGCGGTCCCACACCAGCTTGATCACGTTCCAGCCGGCGCCGCGGAACTGCGACTCCAGCTCCTGCATGATCTTGCCGTTGCCGCGCACCGGGCCGTCGAGGCGCTGCAGGTTGCAGTTGACGACGAAGGTCAGGTTGTCCAGGCCCTCGCGGGCGGCCAGGGACAGCTGGCCGAGCGACTCCGGCTCGTCCATCTCGCCGTCGCCCAGGAACGCCCAAACGTGGGACTTGGAGGTGTCGGCGATGCCGCGCGCCTCCATGTAGCGGTTCATCCGGGCCTGGTAGATCGCGCCCAGCGGGCCGAGGCCCATGGAGACGGTCGGGAACTCCCAGAAGTCCGGCATGAGCCGCGGGTGCGGGTAGCTGGACAGGCCGTACGGGGCCTTCGACTTCTCCTGGCGGAACGCGTCGAGCTGCTGCTCGGACAGGCGGTCCAGGAGGAAGGCGCGGGCGTAGACACCCGGCGAGGCGTGGCCCTGGAAGAAGATCTGGTCGCCGCCGTCGCCGCCGTCCTTGCCGCGGAAGAAGTGGTTGAAGCCCACGTCGTACAGCGAGGCGGAGGAGGCGAAGGTGGCGATGTGGCCGCCGACGCCGATCCCCGGGCGCTGGGCGCGGGACACCATCACGGCCGCGTTCCACCGGGTCGCGTTGAGGATCTTGCGCTCGATCTCCTCGTTACCGGGGAAGAACGGCTCGTCCTTGGTCGCGATGGTGTTCACGTAGTCCGTGCTGCGCATCTCGGGCACGGCGACGCGCTTCTCGCGCGCCCGCTCGATCAGGCGAAGCATGAGGTAGCGGGCACGTTCCCGGCCTCGCTCATCGACGGCTGCGTCGAGCGAGTCGAGCCACTCCTGGGTCTCTTCGGGATCGAAGTCCGGGACCTGGCTGGGAAGGCCGCCAATGATGATCGGGTTGCGATCGGATCCGGAAGCCACGCTGTTCCTTCGTCGTTCGGTCGTGCACAGGCACGCGGTCAATGTCTTGCTCTAAGTCGCGCCGGCTCCCATCGTGGACCTCGGCGGCGGAAACGTCATCTCTACTGGGCGGTAACCACCACTTTCAGAGACGAAGCGTCTGTTGTTGGTCGCCCGGGGCGGCCAAATCGCAACCATACGCCCCCAAAGGGGGGTGTCGGCGTACGGCCGTTCGGCCGTGACGTCCGTAATCGCACGGAGTAACTTCACCCGGCGGGTCCGGGCCTGTGGCGCGAATCACTCGGGCCTGCGGCCTCATGGTTGGAGTTGCCATGAGACGTCCACGTCCGTCAACGTTTCGGCGGTCTGGTTGGCCGGGTACTTGCGCGATCCGTCCGGCACGTGTGGACTACGCCCATTGCCTCGCGTGCGCGGGGCCCACTTCACACTTTCTCGAAGAATGACAGGAGGCAATCCGTGAGCGCGACCGCGGACCACGCGGAGGAGCGGACCGGCCTTGCCCAGAGGCTGGGGTTCCAGCCGGATCAGGTGGTCCAGGAGCTCGGTTTCGATGACGACACCGAGCAGGATCTGCGTGAGGCCATCGAGGTGCTCACCGGCACCGAGCTCGTCGACGAGGACTACGAGGACGTCGCCGACGCCGTCCTGCTGTGGTTCCGCGACGAGGACGGTGACCTCACAGACGAGCTGGTCGACGCCATCGGTCTGCTCGAGGACGACGGCATGATCTGTCTCCTCACGCCCAAGACGGGCCGCCCCGGTCACATCGAGCCCAGCGACGTCCAGGACGCCGCCAAGACGGCCGGCCTGAACGCCAGCAAGAGCATCACCGTCGGCGACTGGAGCGCCAGCCGCCTGGTCACGCCGAAGGGTGCCAAGCAGGCCCGTCGCTGACCGACACCGCGAGCTCCCGTACGCGCCCCCGGCGATCGTCCGATCGCCGGGGGCGCGTCGTTCCGCGTCGTTTCCGCGGTGGTTCCCGCGGCGGGTTCCGCGTCGTTCCGGGGGCTGCGCCCGGGCCGCTGCCCGCCCCCGCCGCGTGCCGGGCGGGGCGGCGGTGACACACTGGGCGGGCCGACAGGTCCCGTCACCAGAGAGGTGTTACCCATGGCGATCGCCGTAGGCGAAAAGGCCCCGGACTTCGCGCTGAAGAACCAGCACGGCGAGACGGTTCGCCTCGCCGACTTCCGTGGCGAGAAGAACGTCGTCCTGCTCTTCTACCCCTTCGCCTTCACCGGCGTGTGCACCGGCGAGCTGTGCGCCCTGCGCGACGAGCTGCCGAAGTTCGTCAACGACGACGTGCAGCTGCTGGCCGTCTCCAACGACGCCCCGTTCTCCCTGCGCGTCTTCGCCGAGCAGGAGGGCCTGGAGTACCCGCTGCTGTCCGACTTCTGGCCGCACGGCGACGTCAGCCGCGCCTACGGCGTCTTCGACGAGGAGAAGGGCTGCGCGGTGCGCGGCACCTTCATCATCGACAAGGAGGGTGTCGTCCGCTGGACGATCGTCAACGGGCTGCCCGACGCGCGTGACCTGAACGAGTACACCCAGGCGCTCGCCGCCCTCTGAGCGGCCCGGCCGGTGTCCCGCCGGAGCGGCTCTGTGCAAGAGCCTGCGATCGGCGGGAACCGGTCACTAGGATCCACACGTTGATCCGATGGCATCGCACAACAGGGGGCGCGGCTGACGCCTGGCCCCTCGAACCTATGGAGGACTCGTGGGAGTCAGTCTCAGCAAGGGCGGCAACGTCTCCCTGACCAAGGCGGCCCCGAACCTGACCGCGGTCGTCGTCGGTCTCGGCTGGGACGCCCGTACCACCACCGGTACGGACTTCGACCTGGACGCCAGCGCCCTGCTCTGCAACGACCAGGGCAAGGTCGCCAACGATCAGAACTTCGTCTTCTTCAACAACCTCAAGAGCCCCGACGGCTCCGTCGAGCACACCGGTGACAACCTCACCGGTGAGGGCGAGGGCGACGACGAGCAGATCAAGGTGAACCTCGCCGGTGTCCCGGCCGATGTCGCCAAGATCGTGTTCCCGGTCTCCATCTACGAGGCCGAGACCCGCCAGCAGAGCTTCGGCCAGGTGCGCAACGCCTACATCCGCGTGGTCAACCAGGCCGACAACACCGAGCTGGCCCGTTACGACCTGAGCGAGGACGCCTCCACCGAGACCGCCATGGTCTTCGGCGAGCTCTACCGCCACGGTGCCGAGTGGAAGTTCCGGGCCATCGGCCAGGGCTACGCCTCGGGCCTGCGCGGCATCGCCCAGGACTTCGGCGTCAACGTCTGAGGCACCTGAGAGTTCCGTCGCGGCGCCGCACTTCCCTCCGGGGAGTGCGGCGCCGACGCGCACCGTGCGCCGCGGCGCACCACCGTCATCCCGGGGAGGAAGCAACAACATGGGTGTCACGCTCGCCAAGGGAGGCAATGTCTCCCTCTCCAAGGCCGCTCCCAACCTGACCGCGGTCACCGTCGGTCTCGGCTGGGACGCGCGCTCCACCACCGGCGCCCCCTTCGACTTGGACGCCAGCGCGCTGCTGTGCGCCGCGGGGCGGGTGCTGGGCGACGAGTACTTCGTCTTCTACAACAACCTCAAGAGTCCCGAGGGTTCGGTGGAGCACACCGGTGACAACCTCACCGGTGAGGGCGAGGGCGACGACGAGACGATCCTGGTGGACCTCACCCGGGTCCCCGCCACCTGCGACAAGATCGTCTTCCCGGTCTCCATCCACGAGGCCGACCTGCGGGGGCAGAGCTTCGGCCAGGTGCGCAACGCCTACATCCGTGTGGTCAACCAGGCCGACGGCAGTGAACTGGCGCGCTACGACCTGAGCGAGGACGCCTCCAGCGAGACGGCGATGATCTTCGGTGAGGTCTACCGCTACAACGGCGAATGGAAGTTCCGGGCCGTGGGCCAGGGGTACGCGTCCGGGCTCCGCGGCATCGCCCTAGACTTCGGGGTCAACGTTTCGTAAAGCCGCGTGCGCGCGGCCCTCCCGAACTGCGAAGGATTGGGTAGCCAGTGCTCCTGAAAACCTTTGGTTGGTCGTTCGCCGTCACGGCGGCCGGACTGGCCTTGGCCGGCTTTCTGTGGGGGTGGCAGGGGCTGGCGATCGTCGCGATCCTCTCCGTCCTCGAGATCTCGGTCTCGTTCGACAACGCCGTCATCAACGCGGGCATCCTGCGCAAGCTGAACCCGTTCTGGCAGCGGATCTTCCTCACGGTGGGCATCCTCATCGCCGTCTTCGGCATGCGGCTGGTCTTCCCCGTCGTGATCGTGGCGATCACCGCGAAGCTGGGGCCGATCGAGGCCGTCCGCGTCGCGATCGAGGACCACGACCGCTACGAGCAGCTGGTCACCAGTGCGCACCCCGCCATCGCCGCCTACGGCGGCATGTTCCTGCTCATGATCTTCCTCGACTTCATCTTCGAGGACCGGGAGATCAAGTGGCTGGACTGGCTGGAGAAGCCGCTGGCGAAGCTCGGCAAGCTGGAGACCCTCTCCACGGTGGTCTCCCTCGTCGTCCTGCTGATCGCCGCCACCACCGTGGCCACGGCCGTCCCCGTGCACGACGGCGGCGGCACGATCGACAAGGCCGCGACGGTGCTGCTGGCCGGCATCGCCGGACTGGTGACGTACCTCGTCGTGGGCGGCATCTCGGACTTCTTCGAGAACCGGCTGGAGGAGGCCGAGGAGGACGCGGAGGACGAGGCGGAGCAGGCCGCGGCGGCGTCCGGCGGCAAGGGCGGCGCCTCCGTCGTCGGCCTGGCCGGCAAGGCCGCGTTCTTCATGTTCCTTTACCTGGAGGTCATCGACGCCTCGTTCTCCTTCGACGGCGTCATCGGTGCCTTCGCCATCACCAACGACATCTTCATGATGGCGCTGGGCCTCGGCATCGGTGCGATGTACATCCGGTCGCTGACGGTCTTCCTCGTCCGCAAGGGGACCCTGGACGACTACGTCTACCTGGAGCACGGCGCGCACTACGCGATCGGCGCGCTGGCCGTGATCCTTCTGCTCAGCATCAAGTACGAGATCAACGAGGTGATCACCGGCCTGATCGGCGTGGTGCTCATCGGCCTGTCCTACCTCTCCTCCGTGGTGCGCAACCGCAAGCAGGCGGCCAGGACCGAGACGTCCGAGGTGGCCTCCGGGGTGTGACCCCGGCACATTTGAGGAACGCTCTCACCGGGGCGGTCGTGTGGATCATCCTCACGGCCGCCCCGGTGGCATGTGCGGTCCAGGGTGGGGGTAGTCCGGCGATGACGGTCTGGGAGAAGCTCTTCGGCAACTGGGGTGGTGCGGCGGCCCGCCAGTTCGACATGGCGACCAGCGCGAGCGGAGCGGTGGAGCTCACCCGCCGCAGGCCGACGTTCTCGCTGACCAAGCAGGGGGCCATCACCGGCAACCTGCGCGTCAACCTCTCCTGGCGGATGCGGACGTCGGACTTCGACGACGGCCCCGCCTCCGGTTCGCTGCGGGAGGGACTGCGCCACCCGCTGCGGAAGTTCACGCCCCAGGTCGTACAGGCGCAGGGCCCGGCCATGGTCAACGTGGACCTCGACCTCGCCTGTATGTACGAGCTCCAGGACGGTTCCAAGGGCGTAGTGCAGCCGCTCGGCAACATACTGGGCAGCATCAACTCCCCGCCGTACGTCCAGCTGAGCGGCGACGACCGGTTCGGCTCGGGGTCGGGCGAGACGATCTACATCAACATGGACCACCGGGACGAGTTCAAGCGCCTGCTGATCTTCGTCTACATCTATGACGGGACCCCGGCCTTCGACCGTACCCACGCGATGGTGACCCTCTACCCGGGCAACGGCCCCCGACTGGAGGTCGCCCTCACGGAACGCGCGCCGGAGGCCCGGTCCTGTGCGGTCCTGCTCATCGAGAACATCAAGGGCGACATGATCGTCCGCCGTGAACTCAAGTACGTCTACGGCTTCCAGGCCGAGTTGGACCGCCTCTACGGGTGGGGCCTCCAGTGGGGCCGGGGCTACAAGTCGAAGGTCTGATCCCCGGCCAGGGCGGCCAGCCGCGTGGGATCGGTGAGGATGTCGAGGGCCGTGATGCGGCCCTCGCGAATGGTGAAGGACATGACCGACAGCGGCCGGCCCCCGGCGAACGACACCACGCCCGGCGAGCCGTTGACCAGCACGAGGCGCGCCTCCGCGGCGAAGCGGGCGAAGGCGATCGCCTGGGACGCCACGTCGGAGGCCCCCCGCTGCAGCACCCCGGGCAGCAGCGTGCCGCCGTCGGAGCGCGCGACCACGGCCGGGTCGAGGACGGCCAGCAGCGCCTCGAAGTCGCCGCCGCGGGCGGCGGCCAGGAAGGCGTCCACGACGTCGCGCTTGCGTGAGAGATCGGTGTCGGCGGCCGGGACGGCGCCCCGGACCCGGCGGCGGGCACGGCTGGCGAGCTGCCGCGTGGACACCGTGGTCCGGCCGAGGACGGGCGCGATGTCGTCGAAGGGCACGTCGAACATGTCGTGCAGGACGAACGCGAGCCGCTCGGCGGGGCTCAGCGTCTCCAGCACGATCATCAGGGCGATGCCGACCGAGTCCGCGACGAGGACCTCCTGCTCGGGGTCCACCGTGGTCAGCGGGGTGATCACCGGGTCGGGCAGCCGGACCGTCCCGTCCTGCTCCGGCAGCGGCTCCTCGCGCCGCGAGGCCCGCGAGCGCAGCATGTCCAGACAGATCCGGCCGACCACGGTGGTGAGCCAGCCCCCGAGGTTCTTCACCTCGCTCACATCGGTGCGACCGAGCCGGAACCACGCCTCCTGAACGGCGTCCTCCGCCTCGGCGAGCGACCCCAGCATCCGGTACGCCACCGCCCGCAACCCCGCCCGCTCCGCCTCGAAGCGCCCGGCCAGCAGCTCTGCCCCGTCCACCCGTCACACCCCCGCGTCGGAAACCCGGTAACCCCGGTACAGAAAACCCCCCGGTCCGCAGGGACCGGGGGGCTCCAGGAGTGGGCACAACAGGATTCGAACCTGTGACATCTGCTTTGTAAGAGCAGCGCTCTACCGCTGAGCTATGCGCCCTGGCACGAACAGACAGCCTACATGCCACCACCCCCGGCGCCGCAAACCGTTTGGGGCCCGCGCAGGGGGTCCCACCTGGGCACCTGGGGTTAACCCCACCATCGGGCGGGAGCGAGCCGTATTCCGGGTGGGGGTGGTGGATTCCTACGATCGCGGAGTCGCCCGATGTCGTTCCCGAACGGAGATCCCCATGGTCCTGCGCGCACGCCGCGTCGTCCGGCTGTCCGCCCTTCTCGCGGGGGTGGTGGTGGCCGGCAGCGGACTCACCGGGTGCGGGGCCAGCCCCGACGACGCGGCACCCGAGGACCGGACGTTCACCGTGCCCGGGAAGCACCTGACCGTCGACAGCGACAACTCGGAGCTGGAGATCGTGGCCGCCGCGGCCGACGAGCGGCAGGTCAAGGTCACCCGCTGGTTCGACGGATGGGCGGTGGGCGGGTCGGCCGGCGCGAGCTGGGACGTGAGCGGCGACACCCTCACGCTGCGGATGCACTGCACCGGCCTCACCGTGAACTGTGCCGCCAAGCACCGCGTCGAGGTGCCGCGCGGCCTCTCCGTCACCGTCAAGGACGACAACGGGGCCGTCACCGCCCGCGGCATCGGCACCGACCTGACGGTCAGCAGCAAGAACGGCCCCGTGACCGTGCGCGACGCCGGCGGAGCCCTGCGGCTGAGCACCAAGAACGGGTCCATCGACGCCCGCACGGCCGGTTCCCGCAGCATCAGCGCCACCAGCCGCAACGGCGACATATCCCTGGCGGCCGGGCGCGTCCCCGACCGGATCGAGGCCACGAACGACAACGGCGCCGTCCGCATCGACGTCCCCCGTACCCCGTACAAGGTCGACGCCTCCTCCCGCCACGGTTCGGTCGACATCGGCGTGCCCCGGGACGACGCCGCCGCCCGCACGCTCACCGCCCGGAGCCGCAACGGCAGCGTCGAAGTGCGCCCCCACGGCTGACCCTGCCGCCCGGCCGGATGGGAGAATGACACCCGGCCTGCGGCGATCCACGGGAGAGGCAAGTGAGGGCGACCTTCGCACGTACGGTGACGGCTCCGGCCCGCGAGGCGCTCGCGCTCGCCCTCCTGCCGCTCCCGCTCCTGCCCCTCCTCGTCACCGCCTTCGCCGGCGGCGGCACGCGCCGCTGGGGACGCTTCCGCGGCGAGGACCGGCGGGCCCGCGCCCAGGAGGCCAAGGACGCGGCCGCCACCGCCTTCTACGAGCTCGACACCGCCCAGCGCGACCTGCGCATCTCCATCGAGACGATCACCGCCGCCGACCCCTCGCCCGAGGCGCGCCGGGCCGCCGCCGACTTCGCCGCCTTCGGGCAGCGCATAGACGAGGCCTCCGCCGGCTATATCGACGCCGTCGACCGCTTCGACCTCGACCGCGACGACCTCGAACCCGCCACCGCCGACCGGGCCCGCACCGAGCTCGGCCGGGCCCGCGACGAGCTGCTGCGCGTCAAGGGCGACCTCGACCGCTTCGCCCAGGGCCTCGCCCCGCTGCTCGCCCGCGCCGAGGACCGGCTCGCCCAGGTCGCCCCCGCCGCCGAGCGGGCCCGGCAGGCGCTGCGCGCCGCCGCCGACGCCCTGGAGACCGTCCGCGCCGCCGGGCTGCGCTCCGACGCCCTCGCCGCCCGCCTCGCCGCGCTCGGCCCCGAGCTGACCAGGCTCAACGAGGGCGCCGGACAGCACGGCGTCCGCGAGACCGTCGAGCGCGCCGAACGCCTCGCCCGCGACGCCGAGGCCCTGCGCAGCGAGGCCGCCCAGCTGCCCGAGAAGGCCGCCGGCATCGACAAGCGGCTCGTCTCGCTGCGCACCCGCGCCCAGGCCCTGGCCACCCGCGCGGCCGGTGTCGCCCCCGTCCTCAGTGAGCTGCGCCGCCGCTACAGCGCCGCCTGCTGGCAGGACCTGCAGAACGTGCCCGAGGAGGCGGAACGCGCCGTCGCCCAGGCCGAGGAGCGGCTGGCCGAGGCCGCGGCGGCCCGCCGCGAGGAGCGCTGGGCGGACGCCACGGCGCTGCTCGCCACCGTGCGGGCGCTGCTCGGCACCAGCGACGAGGCCGTCTCCGCCGCCGGCGAGCGGCTGCGGCGGCTGGACGAGGTGGCGGCCGGCCACGAGCAGGAGGTCGAGCGGACCCGCTTCGCCCTGCGCGACGCCCAGCGGCTGGCCATGGCGGGCCGCAGCACCCCCGATCCCCGCCACGCCCGTCCCCTCGACGACGCGGTCGGGCGCCTGGAGCGGGCGGTCGCCGGCCTGGAGGGCCGTCACCCCGACTGGTGGCACTTCCTGACCGAGACGGAGGCGGTGCGGCGGACCGCGGCCCGCGTCGTCGAGCAGATCCGCGAGGAGCGCGGCGCCGGCCGGGGATGACCGGGGATGAGGGGACGAGAGGGGACGGGGGCCGCCGGGCCGTGGCTATCCTGCCCGTATGCCTCGCTACGAATACCGCTGCAAAGCGTGTGGTGACACCTTCGAGCTGAACCGGCCCATGGCGGAGTCGGGCGCGCCCGCCGTCTGCCCGGACGGGCACACCGACACCGTGAAGCTGCTGTCCACCGTCGCCGTCACCGGAACTGCCGGTTCCGCCGCGCCCGCTTCGCGTGCGGGCGGAGGCGCAGGCGGGGCCGGCGGGTGCTGCGGAGGCGGCTGCTGCGGCTGACCGCGGCCCCCGCGCTGGTCAGCCCTTCTTGCGGGCCAGCGTCACGCCGTCCGCGATGGTCAGCATCACCGACTCCATCCGCTCGTCGGCCGCCGCGTGCTCGTTGAACCGTCTGATGTCCGCGCCCCGCCCGCTGGTGGCGGAGGTGTCGAGGACCTCGCCGAACATGAAGACGTTGTCGACGACGATCAGGCCGCCGGGCCGCAGCCGCGGCACCAGCTCCTCCCAGTAGTCGACGTACCCGTCCTTGTTCGCGTCGAGGAACGCCAGATCGATGTGCGGCTCGGCGGGCATGGCCCGCAGCGACTCCAGTGCGGGCCCTATGCGCAGCTCCACCCTGTCCGCCACACCGGCCTTGGCCCACGCCTCCCGGGCGTGGGCCGTCCACTCCTCCGACACGTCGAGCGCGATCAGCCGCCCGTCCTCGGGCAGCGCCTGCGCCATCGACAGCGAGGACATGCCGGTGAACGTGCCGACCTCCACGATGTGCCGGGCGCCGGTGAGGCGGACCAGGAACGCCAGCAAGGGCCCCTGCGTCTGGGCGATCTGCATGACGGCGTCGTCGGGGAACAGGGCGCGGGTGGTCTCCACCAGCCCCTGCTGCACGGGGTCCGGCTGCGGGTTGTGGGCGAGGACGTACGCGTACAGCTCGGGGGTGACCGGGGTGTTCTCGAACGCGGGCACGTGACCTCCCAGGAGGGTGTGGGACGAGATCCGCGCCCGAGCCTACGGTGCCGAGCCCGTCACCACGAGACCTTCACCGGCGGCTCCTCCCCGTGCCCCGCCGTCCGCGCCGCTCGCGGCGGACAGCTCCGCCGTGAACGCCCGCAGGATCTCCTCGCCCGCCGCGACGCCGCGCGTGCGCAACGCAGTGACGTGCGGCGCGGTCCAGCCCTCGTCGGCCAGTTCGCCGTGGCCCGGCCGCCAGGCCCGGTCGGCGGCGAGCAGCAGGTCGGCGTCCAGCAGCGAGTCGCCGGCGGCCAGGACGCGGCCGGCGCCCATGCGCCGTACGACCTCGGCCACCGCCGCGCTCTTGGTGAGCGGCGCCGGTACGGCGTACACCTTGCGGCCCTGGAGCGACACCGTCCAGCCGTGCCCGGCCGCCCAGCCGGCCAGGTCCGTCACCCACTGCCGCGGCAGCCGGTCGCGGTCCACGACCAGGTACGCGAACAGCCCCGCCGCGGTGCGTTCCTTGAGGAGCCAGGCGGGATCGGCGGTACGGACGAGGCGCTCGCGCACCTCCGCCAGCGGGGCGCACTCGGCGGCCAGCGCGCCGGCCACGTGCGCCCGCCACTCGGGGTCCGGCGTACCGCGCACCAGCAGTTCGCCGCCGTTGGCGCAGATCGCGTACTCGGGCGGCGGGCCGGGCAGCTGCACGCGCGCGTACTGCTCGGGCGTGCGCGTGGTGACGGGCACGAAGGCGCCCGCCGCGGACAGCTCCGCCAGCAGGGCCGCCGCGGCCTCCGTCAGGTACGACAGGGGGCGCTGCTCGTACACCTCCACGCACAGCAGGCGCGGCGCCTGCTCGTCCGGGCCGGTCAGGGCGAGCGCGGCGGTGGAGTAGATGAGCGTGCGGTCCAGGTCGCTGGCGACCAGCACGGGGGCCGGGGCGGGGGCCGGGGTCCGGGAGGTCACCGGGCCTGCACCGCCTTGCCGTCGGCGCCGGTGGCCCCGCGCGTGTAGCGCGGGTGGATCAGGCCGACGCAGCTGTAGGGCAGCCCGTCGGCCTCCTCCACCGGCACGCCGCGCTGCTCGGCCAGCAGCCGTACGTGGTCCAGGTCGGTGCCCGCGCCGGGCCGGGCCAGGACCTTCCACGGCACGCGGCGCAGCAGGACGCGTGTGGTCTCGCCGACGCCGGGCTTGACCAGGTTGACGTCGTCGATGCCGTACGCGGCGCTGATCCGCTCCACGGCGGCCCACCCCTCCCACGTGGGCGTGCGGTCGGCGGCGGCCGTCTCCTTGGCGGCGCGGGCCACGGCGTCGCCGATGCCGGGGAAGTGGTCGCAGACGGTCTCGACGAAGGAGCGGCTGACGTCGGCGGCCGCCAGCTCCCGGTAGAACTTCGCGCCGTGGAAGTCGTGCGGGCCGACCAGGTCGTCCCGCAGGACGGTGCGTGAGATCAGGCCGGACACCGTGGAGTTGAGGCAGGCGGAGGGGATGAGGAAGTCGTCGCGCGTGCCGTAGGTGTCCACGCAGTGGCCGGGGTCGGCGAGAACGGCCGGGCGCGGGTCGAAGCCGGGGAACTCCCGGAGGGCCTCGGCGAGTTCACGGGTGATGGCGCCCTTGCCCGTCCAGCCGTCGACGAACACGACGTCGGCCGGGTCGTGGTGGGCGGCGATCCAGCGCAGGGCGTTGGCGTCGATGCCGCGGCCGCGCACGATGGAGACGGCGTAGTGCGGCAGGTCCAGGCCGTGCGCGTGCCGCGCCCAGCGGCGCATCAGGATGCCGACGGGCGTGCCGGCACGGGCCAGGGAGACCAGCACCGGGCGGGGGGAGCGCTCGGCGAGCACGGTCTCGGTGACCACGCCGGCCGCTTCCGCGACACGGCCGGCCGACGCCTCCAGCGCCGCCCGGTACAGCGCCTGGTAGGCGGGGCTCGGCTGGTACTCGACGGGCAGCGACTCCGCGTAGTGCGCGCCGCCGCTCTGCACGGCCTCCTCGCGCTCCTCGGTGGGCGCCTCCAGCGCCACGCCGGACAGGTCCTGGAGCAGCCAGCCGACGTCCTCCGGCGCGTAGGAGGAGAAGGCGGGGCCGCGCAGCGGCTCGGGCAGGGCGGCGGCCATGGGCGGGGCGACCTCGGGGGCGTGGGAGGGAACGGACGGGACGTAGGAAGGCAGGGTGACCAGCAGGACCTGGCCGGTGTGGCCGGCGAGGGCGTCCAGCAGGCCGCCGGGGGCGTGCAGGGCCGGGGTGTCGCCGACGGAGTCGGTGACGGCGACGACGGCGTCGAAGCCGCCGCCCGCCACGTTGTACGCGTAGCGCTCACCGGTGGTTTCGCCGGGCGGGGTGTCGTGCGCGGGGAACACCAGGCGGGAACGGATCGCGTAGCCCGGGTCGTCGACCGGGAGGACGGGGGAGCGGGTGGTGGTCGAGAACAGCACCTCGGCCGTGGTCCGCTGCGCCAGGGCCTCCGCCAGCCGCAGCGGCGCGTACATCAGCTCCTCGGTGCCGAGGACGAGTACGCGCGCGGCACCGGCCGGGAGGGCGTCCCGCAGCCGGCCGGCCATTCCCGGAAGGGCGGCCTCCAGCGTGGCGCGGTGGGCCGGTGTGAAGCCGTGCCGGCCGCCGTCGGGCAGCCCGGCGGGCCAGTCCAGGCCGACCCGGGTGATCCGTCCGCCCCCGGTCACCTTCGTGTGGCGGTCCGGGCCGCCGTGGGCCTCGACCAGCGCGCGCCCGCGCTCAAGGACGTCCGCCGGGAGGCGGACGGTACCCGTGGCCAGCGCGACGACGTCGACGCGCGCCCCCAGCTCCGCCGCGAACTCCCGCAGCCGCTCCCGGTCGGCCGCGTCGCGCAGGTCGACCAGGGCCACCACCACGTACCGTTCGCGGGGGAAGCGGGCGTGCAGCGCCGCGATCGTGTTGCGGACCGTGCGGCCCGTCGAGAACTCGTCGTCGACCAGCACGAGCGGGCCGCCGCCGGCGAGGAGGGCGGGATCCTCCGGCAGCAGCAGGTGCGACGTGGCGTGGCTGTGCTCCTCCTCGAAGCCGCCGACCGGGCGGCTGTCCGGCACCGCGCGCCGCGTGGAGTGCAGGTAGGGGACGGGGCCCAGGCCGTCGGCGACGGCATGGCCGAGCGCCGTGGCGGTCTCCGCGTAGCCGAGGACGACGGCACGGTCCGCCTCCCGCCCGCCCAGCAGCTCCCGCACCCGGCGGCCGAGGCCGGCGCCGGACCCGTACACCACCGAGGGGCGCTGCGGGACGTGCTTGCCGAGGACGTTGGACACCAGCAGGTGGGCCCGCTTGGGGTTGCGCCGCAGGGCGAGGCCCAGGAGCTCCTTCAGGGCGGGGTCGCCGGCGGGCTCGACGCCCAGCCGGTCCGCCACCCACTGCCCGGACCAGACGGCCGGCCGTTCCTCCACAGGGCTCTCCATGTTCGTGATGTTCGTGTGGGCGGCGTTCGTGTGGGCGTTCGCCTGTGTGTTCGCGTGTGCGTTCGTGTTCATGCGTCCGCTTCCCCGTCCCGCAGCCCCGCCGCCAGCAGCTCGACGAAGCTCACGTCCTCGCGCGCGACGCCGAACACCTCGGCGCGGAGCATGGTGCGCTCGGCCCATGCGCGGTGCGGCTTCACCTCGTTCATCTTGTTGGTGTACGCGGAGCGCAGCACGCCGCCCCCGCCGCTCTCCGGCCGCAGGATGTCCTCGGCGTCGCTGAACTCCTCGTGGCTGACGACGGACAGGGCGTGGACGGGGGCCACATGGGTGGGATGGATGCAGGTCTTGCCCTGGAGGCCGTTGGCCCGGTCGAGCTGGATCTCGCGCAGCAGGCCGTCCATGTCGTGCTCGATCAGCGCGGTGCGCAGGGCCTCGGCCGGGCCGGCGAAGGGGCTGCGGCGCAGCTGTGGCTTGAACATGCGCTCCGGCTGCGGGAAGTACTCCCAGACCGGGCCGGTGACGGTGAAGCCGCTGCCGTCGGCGCGCCCCAGCACGTTGACGACGTCGCCGATGACGGAGGCGACGAGATGGACGTCGTACGCGGTCATGTCGGGCGCGCGGCGCAGGCCGTAGGCCGAGCAGAAGTCGGTGACGCCCAGGCGCAGGGCGAGGACGCGGTCGCGGTACTTCTCGACGGCGCGCGCTATGCCCGTCAGGGTGTCGGTGCGCGTCTCCAGGTGGAGCAGCTCGGGGGACTCCAGGACGGGCATGGCGAACAGCCGCTGCCCGTGCTCGGCTTCGGCGGCGGCCAGCGCCTCCAGGAACGGCAGGCCGCGGTCCTCGGTGAACTTGGGCAGGACGAAGCCGGAGAGCAGACGGGCGGCGGGGCCGAGGCGGGCGGTGAGCCGGGGGATCTGGCCGGGCTCGCGGACCCGGACGAAGAGCAGCGGCAGCGCCGGTGCCGCGCCGTCCGTGGCGAGCTCCGTCAGCTGGCGCACCAGGTTGTCCTCGGCGGCGGGCACCTCCGCGTCGGCGATGGAGTCCTCCAGGCACAGCACCATGGAGACCACGCCGCGCCGGGCCTGCTTGACGACGTCCCGGGCGAGGGCGGGGCGCGTGGCGGGGCAGTAGAGGGTGGCGCCGAGGGCGACGGAGAGCGTACGGGCGGGGGAGCCGGCGTGGAACTCGCCCGGCTCGCGGTGGAACAGCCTGCGCCGCACCGCCGGCGGAAGGTGTCCGAAATGCCTCATAGCTCTCCCCAGTCCCGCGGCCTGAACACTCCCCTCCGGTCGCTGCCGGCGCCGGTTCCGAGGTGGAGTCCAGGTCGGTTTCCGGCCGTACCGGCGGGAGGTGGCCGCCTATCGTACGTCCGGGGGTGGGTCAAGAGTTCCCCAAGGAGATGAAAAACCCATGACCTGCACAGATTGTTCGGGTAAAGGTGCGGGCGGCCGAAGGGTCGCACGGTCGCGGCCCGGGGAACCCCCCTGCGTTGTTCCCCGGCCACGGGGGAGGGCAGGATTGCGGACATGACGCACGCGATGCTGAAGGGGTCGAACATCCCGCTCGAGGCCCCCGCCGTGCGGGCCGTCCTGCGCTGGACCCCCGGCCCGGGCGTCCCGGACGTGGACGCCTCCGCCCTCCTGCTGGGCGACGACGGCCGCGTGCGCTCGGACGAGGACTTCGTCTTCTACAACCAGCCCCGCCACCCCTCCGGCCTGGTCCGGCACCTGCGCAAGAAGCGGCTGGTGGAGGGGGCCACGGACTCCCTGGAGGCGGACCTCACCGCGCTGGAGGCGGCGGTGGCCCGTGTGGTGCTGGCGGCCTCCGCCGACGGCGGCGCGTTCGGCCAGGTCAAGGACCTGTGCCTGCTGGTGTACGACGCCCGGGACGAGGTGGGCGCGGCGGACAGCGTGCCCATCGCCCGGTTCGACGTGCGGCCGGAAACGGGCGACGAGACCGCGATGCTGTGCGGCGAGCTCTACCGGCGCGGGGACGGCTGGAAGTTCCGCGCGCTGGGACAGGGCTACGCCTCGGGGCTGCTGGGCCTCGCCACGGAGTTCGGCATCACGGTGGAGGAGGACGGCGGCGAGGGCGACGCCGACGAGGGTGCGGAGGGGGCCCGGGACGCGGACGGGACGGTTCCGCCGGCCGGGGCCGCCGGCCGTGCCGCGGACGAGATGTCCGGGCCGGCCAGCCCGCCCGTGAGCGCGCCGGCCGGCTACCCGCCGCCGCCCAGCGTGCCGCCGGTCGTCCCGGCACAGCCGGCCTACGGTTACCCGCACTACGCGCCGCCGCCGCCGGCGGGCCGGCCCGCGTACGGGTACCCGCAGCAGCACACGTCACCGCACTCGCCGCAGCCGTCGTACGGCTATCCGCAGCAGCAGCCCCCGCTGCCGGACCCGGGCTTCAGCCTGCCGCTCCAGGGACCGCAGTTCCTGCCGCAGCGGACGGGGCACGCGGGCGGCTGAAGGCGGGGCCGGTGCCGGGGCCGGGGCAGGGGGCGGCGGGGCCGGGCGGGGTGGTTCAGGACACCGCCTCGTAGAGGCTGAACCCGGCCAGCGCCAGCATCACCAGGGCCGCCACCTTGGTGATCAGCTTCAGGGGGACGACGCGAAGGAGCGTGCGGCCGCCCACGATGCCGAGGCCGGCCACCGCCCACAGGGCTGCCACCGCGCCGAGGCCGACGGAGAGCGGGTCGTCGTAGCGGGCGGCGAGGTTGGCCGTCATGATCTGCGTGAGGTCGCCGAACTCGGCGACGAGGATCAGCATGAAGCCCGCGCCCGAGACCTTCCAGAACGACTGGTCGGCCGGGCGGGGCGCCTCGTCCTCGTCGTCGTCCTTCTTCCACAGCAGCATGGCCGCGCCGGCCAGGAAGAGCACGCCGACGACGGCCTGCACCAGGCGGTGGGGCAGCAGCGTCAGGACGCTGCCCGCGGCGATGGCCAGGGCGACGTGGACGGCGAAGGCCGCGGCGACGCCGGCGAAGACGTAGGAGGCGCGGTAGCGCGTGCCGAGCATGAGGCCGGCCAGGGCGGTCTTGTCGGGCAGCTCGGCCAGGAAGATCACGCCGAAGACGAGCGCGGCGACGGTGATGCTGAACACAGGGACGGATTCCTCTGTCGGTGGGGCCACCGCACCGACGGGACCAGCGGAATGCGGGGTCGCTTCGGCACGGCAGCGTCGTGGACACTGCGGCCGAAGGTCTCGCTGGCCGGCCGGGCCGCCTGACGCGGTCTCCGTACGGCCTCCGGGCGCCGGCTGAGCGTGCTCAGCAGTATGTCGACGGTCCGGCGAAGAGCTACTCCCCTTCTGCTCCCCCCAGGGTACGGGACCGGTGCAGCAGACCGCGCGCCACGAGCTCCAGCACCACCGCCACGGCGACCGCCTGCACCGCCATCAGCGCGACCAGCACGAACAGCTGCACCACGCCCGCCTGCACCGGGGACGCGCCACCCAGCAGCATGCCCACGAAGGCGCCCGGGAGTGTGACGAGTCCCACAGTCCGCGTCTGGTCCAGGCCGGGCAGCAGGGCGTCGGCGGCGGCCGGCCGGGCGATCTCCAGCCGGGCGTCGCGGGGCAGCAGGCCCAGCGCCAGCGCCGCGTCGACCTCGCCGTGCCGGGTGCGCAGCTCGTCCAGGGCGCGCCGCCCGGCGAGCACGGTGGCCGTGAGCGCGCCGCCGATGAGGATGCCGGTCACCGGGATCAGGGCGACGCCCTTGAGCGGCACCAGCCCCGTCAGCAGCAGTGCGGCCACCACCGGCAGCACCCCCGCCGCGACCGGCGCGGCCGCCCACCACCACGTGCGGTTGTCCGTCACGCGCCGGCCGGCCGTGCGGACGGCCACGGCGAACATCACGAGGAGGAAGCACAGCAGCGCCGGGACGGCCCGGACCACCCACCCGATCAGGAGGGAGACGACGGCCAGCTGTACCGCCGCGCGCAGCCCGGCGAAGGCGATCGCGCGGGCGTAGCCGCGCTCCCGTACGTCCGCCAGGCGGGCCACGGCGGCGACGGTCACGGCGAGCGCGAGCAGGAGGGCGAGGACCACGCCCAGGGTGGTGTTCGCGGGCAGCAGGGCGTCGGCGGCGAGCACGCGGCCACCCTACGGCCCGGCGGGGCGGCTGAGCTGGCGCGGCGTCAGTTCCCGCGCCCAACAGGAGGGATGGCCTCCGCTACCCGGCGCATTTCACGTCCGCGAACCCTTGCCTTGACATGGCCGCGTCGCCATCCTGTCACCTGACGACCACCCCCCGGACATCCGTCGTCGCGATCCTGACCGCGTTTCGCCTTTCTTGCTCTCTTCTGCTCTTCCTCGCTCACGCGGTCGTTCCCGTCCTTCCCTCACCCTCAAGGGAGTTCCCATGCCCGGACTGCGCGCCTCCTCCGCCACGCCCGGCGTCTACGCGCGTCGTAGCGTCCTCACCGGTGCGCGCCGCACCGCCGTCGCCGCCGCCTCGCTCGCGGCCCTGACCGGCGTGCTGGTGCTCGACGGCCCCGCCGCCCAGGCCGCGCCGCCCACCCCGCCGGACGCCGCCACCGCCCGCGCCGAGCTGGCGAAGCTGACCGTGCAGCCCGAGGGCTCGATGGACGGCTACAGCCGCGCCAAGTTCCCGCACTGGTCGACCCAGTACGGGCAGTGCAACACCCGTGAGGTCGTGCTCAAGCGCGACGGCGAGAACGTCGAGCAGGACGACCGCTGCGCCGCCGTCTCGGGCACCTGGTACTCCCCGTACGACGGTGCCACCTGGACCGACGCCCAGGACATCGACATCGACCACATCGTCCCGTTGGCCCAGGCGTGGCGCTCGGGCGCCAGCTCGTGGACCACGGCGCAGCGCCAGGCGTTCGCCAACGACCTCAAGCGTCCGCAGCTGATCGCCGTCACCGACCGGGTCAACCAGGAAAAGGGCGACAAGGACCCCGCGCAGTGGCTGCCGCCGCTGAAGTCGTACCGCTGTACGTACGCGCAGATGTGGGTCTCGGTGAAGTACGACTACAAGCTGACCGTCGACTCCGCCGAAAAGGCCGCTCTGACGGGCATCCTCAACGGCTGCTGAGAGCCGCACGCGGACGGCAGCCGGCCGGCCCCGGCTTCGCTGGGGCCGGCCGGGAATGTTGCGGCTTCATGAACCAAAGAACTTGAAGTTGCAACTACTGATTAGGTACGCCTAACCTGTCCCCCTCGTCGTTTGCCGTCCCCAGTACGAGGAGTTTCCCCATGCCGCCCACGCCTTCCCTGAGCGCGCGCCTGGACGCCGCCCGGCCGTACGTCCTGTCCCTGTTCCGCATCGTGATCGGCCTGCTCTTCGCCTGCCACGGCGCCGCCTCGCTCTTCGGCGTCCTCGGCGGCGCGGCCGGCACGCACGGCGGCACGATCTCCGCGGGCACCTGGCCGGGCTGGTACGCCGCGGTGATCCAGCTCGTCGGCGGTGTGCTCGTCCTGCTCGGGGTGGGCACGCGCAGTGCGGCGTTCATCGCCTCCGGCTCCATGGCCTACGCCTACTTCGACGTCCACCAGAGCATGGCGCTGTGGCCGATACAGAACGGTGGCGAGCCCTCCGCCCTGTACGCCTGGGCCTTCCTGCTGCTCGTCTTCACCGGCCCCGGCCCGCTGGCGCTCGACCGCCTCTTCGCGCGCGCTAAGCGCGACTGAGTAACGCCCGTCACGGGCGTGATGCGAACAACATTGCGCACCCTGCGCTCCTTCCCCAGCAGTCTCAGGCGTACGCTGTACGGTTGTGAAGGCCGCCCCTGCCGCTCCCTGCGACGTCGCGGCGGGGGAACGGACCGGGAGAACAGGACGTGCTGGAGCTGTTGGGGGCGTTGGCCGAAACGCCGTGGATATACGTGATCGTCGGTCTGTCCGTACTCCTGGACGTCTTCCTGCCCGTCCTGCCCAGCGGAGTGCTGGTGATCGCCGCGGCCACCGCCGCCGCGGGCTCCGCCGCCGGTGCGGTGGGCGGGGCGGCCGTCCGGGGGCACGCGGGCTTCTCCGACATGCTCGGCCTCGTGATGTGCGCCGCGACCGCCTCGGTGCTCGGCGACATGGTGGCCTACCGCCTCGCCTGGCGCGGCGGTGACCGCTTCGACCGCGCCATCGCCCGGTCCCGCCGCCTCACCGCGGCCCAGGAACGCCTGGGCACCGCGCTGCTGCGCGGCGGCGGCCCGCTGGTGGTCGTGGCCCGCTTCGCGCCCGCGGGGCGGTCGGTGGTGAGCCTGGGCGCGGGCGTGATGCACCGCCGCGTCGCCGAGTTCCTGCCGTGGTCCGCACTGGCCGGGCTGGCCTGGGCCGCGTACAGCGTGAGCCTCGGCTACTTCGGCGGCCAGTGGCTGGGCGCGAGCTGGCTGAGCACCGCCGTCTCGGTGCTGGCGCTCTTCGCGGCCGGCTCGCTCGCGGTCTTCCTCATGCGCCGGCCGCAGGAGGCGGAGGCTCAGGCCCAGTGAACGGGACGGCGGCCCGGTTCCCTTCCGGGAGGAAAGGGAACCGGGCCGCCGCGTTCGTTCGCGTTCGTTCAGCAGACCGTGTGCTTCAGCCGACTCGTGTGTCTCAGCGCACCTTGGCGAAGACGTCGCGGTCGAGGGACTTCAGCCCGTTCGCCCACAGCTGGTTGACCCGGCTGCGCTCGGTGGAGTTCGGGTACGGGTTGGTGCACGACGGGCCGGGGCCGCCACCGGACATCAGCTCGCTGCACGGGCCGGAGTAGTGGTCCGGGAGGCCGAGGACGTGCCCGGTCTCGTGCGCGGTGACGCGGGTGGAGTCGTACTGCTCGTTCTGCGCGTAGTCGAGGAAGACGTAGCCGCGGCCGTGCCCGTCGGTGCTGGCGTACGAGCCGCGGGAGTCGTTGCCCTCGTAGTATCTGAAGTCCGCGTTGCTGCCGGAGCGCAGCTGGACGTTGCGCACGGAGCTGTTCCAGATCCGCGCGCTGTTGGCTATCTCCGTCGCGAAGCTCGGCGCCTGGCTGGCGTCGTAGACGACGGTGACGGTCGCGAGGCCCGGCGAGGCCGCCTTCTTGGCCTGCGCGGACTTCATCACCGCCTCGAAGAACGCCTTGTTGTTGGCCTCCTCGGTCGCGGAACCGGCGTACGCGGCCCGGCTGGCCACGGTCGACGGCGCGGACTGCGAGTGGGGTGCCCTGGCGTCCGCCGTCGTGGCGGCGGAGGCGGGGACGGCGGTGAGCGTGGCCGCCAGCCCGAGACCGAGGGCAGCCGAGAGCACCATGGTGGAGGGTTTCATGTGGGGGACTCCGAATTCCGTGCCGGGAGCCCTCACGGCGGCGCGCGGTGGGTCGCGCCACCCGGGCTCGCCGGGCGAACTTGTGTTCCCCCAGAGTCTCTGACGAGTTATCAATGGTGCGGATGATGCCAGTTGGCCATAGCGCCATCCAATCGCCTATCCTCCGCCACCTCTTGGCCACCGTTGGGCCACAGTGGTGCCCTGCTGATCCCTTACGCCCCCGGGCGGGGGCCGGAACCGCCGGTCAGAGGCGGTGGGCCGGTGGGCAACGGCCACGCGGCGGCGCGGCGACGGCCGAACATGTGCCTGGTGTGACGGACGAGGCCGCCGTTATGCTCCCCCTCGTGGAGCTCGAGGTCAGGCACCTCCGCGCACTTTGCGCCATCGCGGACACCGGCAGCGTGCGCAAAGCGGCGCTGCGCCTGGGCATGACCCAGCCCTCCCTCACCACGCAACTCCGCCGCATCGAGGCCACGCTCGGTGGCACCCTCTTCACCCGAGGCCAGAACGGCAGCCGCCCCACGCCCCTCGGCCACTCCGTCCTCTCCCGCGCCAGACCGATCATCGCGGAGATGACCGCCCTCGTCTCGGCCGCCCGCGAGGCCGCCCTCGGCGCCGGCGGGCTGCGCCTGCGCATCGGCAGCATCGGCAGTCACGCCGTGACGGGCTGGCTGCGGCGTATCCACCGGCGCCTGCCGGAGACGGACACGACCATCCACATAGAGGTCTCCTCCAACACGCTGCTCCAGCTGCTGGCGACCAACCAGCTCGACGTCGCCTTCGTCCACGAGACGGCGGGCTTCCCCCTGGCCGTCCCCGAGGGCGTCGAACGCCGCGTCCTCATCGGCCGCGAGCCCCGCTTCGTGGCCCTGGCCGCCGGTCACCCCGCGACGGCCCGCTCCCTCGTCCCCCTCTCCGCCCTCGCCTCCGACGCCTGGATCGTCGACCCCACCGCCGACGACGAGGCCACCGCCCTGCGTGCCGCCTTCACCGCCGCCGGGGTCGACCCCCGGCTGGTGCACGTCCGCGACAACACCACCGCCGCGGAGCTCGTCGCCTCCGGCGAGGCCGTCCGCCTCAGCCAGCCCATCGCCGACCCGGCCCCCGGCACGGTCGTACGCCCCCTCGACGGGGACCCCCTCACCTGCCAGCTCGCACTGGCGTCCCGCTCGGGCTCCTTACCGCTGCGCGACCTGGACGCGCTCTTCACCGACCTCATGGACGCATACGTGGACGTGGCCGCCGCCAACCCCGTCTACCGGTCCTGGCTGGACCGCAACGGCAGCCCGCTGCTGCCGTCAGTGGGCAGTCACTGAGCGCCCGGCGGGGGAGGGCAGCGCCGTCGCCGCCCGCTCTCCGAGCGGAGCGAGCACCAGCAGGAGCAGCAGACCGGCCACCGGCATCAGGTCCAGGCCGAGCGCGGCGGGCAGGGCTATCGCCACCACGACCGCGAGGGGCCGCCAGGCTGCTATGCGGCGCAGTGCGGCGAGCTGCACGACCAGTATGAGCAGCCCGATGTGGAAGAGCAGCGGCCCGACCGTGTAGAAGGCGGGCTTGACTCCGGCGACGCTCTGGACGTCGCCGAACAGCTCGTCCATCCCGACGCGGTCCGCGGCGCAGGCCCCGACCACGAGGTCGATGCCCGCCTGCACGGCGGCCGCCACCATGCCCAGCAGCCCGAGCGCGGTCCCGGCCCCGGCCACGGCCCGGCGGACCGTGCCGCCGCCACCGCCGTCGCCGCGGCCCTCCAGAGCCAGACGGCGCAGACCGAGGAAGACGGGGGCGAACATCAGCAGCCCGCCGAGCAGCGCCAGGTGCCCGAGCGTCCAGTCGGGGCCGGGGCCGTGCTCGCTGTCGACGAGCCGTATGAGTCCGTACCCCGCGAGGCACAGGGGAGCCGCCACGAAGGCCGACTGCTTCCAGGTCGTTTCCGTCATGCTTCGATCATTCCGTCGGGGAGGGGTGCGGGGCGTCAGGGAAGACCCTGAGACGTCCCTGATCCGGCCCTGACGGTCGCCCGCATACCCTGCCCTGATGACCGGACAGACCGTCACCCGGACCACGCCGTGGAACCACAACGTCCACTACCACCCGCTCATCCTCGACGCCGTCCCGGACGGGTGCGGCAGAGCGCTCGACCTCGGCTGCGGGGACGGGCTGCTGGCCCGGCGGCTGGCGGAACGGGCACGCGAGGTGACCGGAGTGGACCGTTCCGAGGACATGATCCGCCAGGCCCGCCGGGCGGCGGCGGACGCGCACGTCCCCCATCTCACCTTCCTCCAAGCGGACTTCCTCCGTCCGCCGCTGCCGGAGGCCCTGGCCGAGGGCACGTTCGACTTCGTCAGCGCGGTCGCGGTCGTCCACCACGGTGACTTCGCCACCGCCGTACAGTCGATGAAGCGGCTCCTGGCCCCCGGCGGCCGCCTGGTGATCGTCGGCCTGGCCCGGCCCCGCACCCCCTACGACTGGCTGACCAGCGCGGCCGGCGTCCCCGCCGCACGATGGCTCGCACGCCGCCACGGCGGCGTCACGGACCCGCCGGGCATGCCGGTCGAGGACCCCCGAACCACCTGGACCGAGGTACGCCGCACCTCCCGCGCCCTCCTCCCCGGCCGCCGCTTCCGGCGACACCTGCTGTGGCGGTACTCGGTGGTGTGGGAACGCCCTCGCCCGCTTGCGCGGTGAACGTGCGATTCCGCGACGACGGCAGGATGAGGTAGAGCTTCCTCAGGTCGGTCCTGGTCCGCTGCCCAGGGCGCGACGGCCCGCGCGATCACCCGCCTCCGCTGCTACGCGCCTGACCGGCGCCGGTCGACCTCGCGTACGCGGCGCGGCCATCCGGCGTGCCCGGGGCCGGCGCCGACGGCTCTGCCGGTCGGCCCGCCGGGCTGCGTCCTGCCGGGCAGGTCGAGCGCGAAGGCGAGCGCCCGGTAGTCCGCGACGCGCCGCGTGCCGCAACGCCGGCAGACACCGACCCCGTCGCCGGTCACCGCCCAGGCGGGGCGGGGGTGGGCACAGCGCACCCGTCCGCCCGGCGGCATCGCGGGAGCGGGCGCCCATGCCGCCCCCATCAGTGCGCCGCCCGCAGGTGCCGCCCCATGGCGGTGGCCATCGCCTCGGCCATGCGCCGGTTGCCCTGGCGGATGGCTTCGTAGCGCTTGGCTTTGATCTCCCGGCACCCGGCGCAGGCGGAGTTGGACGATGGTTGGCCTCTTGCGCAGAAGCGGCTGCGACAGGGGCGTCCGGGTGGTTCACCTGGAGCCCCCTCGTTCTGCGGCAAGCTCGGCAGCGCCGGGCGCCTTTACGCTGTCAAGGGAAGAGAGGGGATCACCCCATGGCCAACCACGGCACCGGCCGGCTGCCCAAGTACCGGCAGATCGCCGCTGAGCTGCGCGACGCGATCCAGGCCGGCGTGTACGGCCCGGGGGACCGGTTGCCGGGCGAGAACGAGTTGATGGCCGAACACGGCGTGGCCCGGATGACCGCCCGGCAGGCGCTCGGCGTGCTGCAGAGCGAGGGCGTTGTCGAAGCCCGTAAGGGGGCGGGCGTGTTCGTGCGGTCGTTCCGGCCCGTCCGGCGGCGGGGTGTACAGCGGCTCGCCGAGGACGTGTGGGGTGCTGGGCGTTCCGTCTGGTCCGCCGACGTCGAGAGCCGGGACCTGGTCGTGGACGGGGTACGCGTCACGGAGGAAGCGGCGCCGGGGCCGGTGGCCGGCGTCCTGGGCCTGGAAGAGACCGAGACCGTGTGCGTGAGGCGCCGGCGGTTCGTGCTGGACGGCAAGACGGTGATGCTGTCGAGCTCCTACCTGCCTGCGGCCCTCGTGGCGGGCACCGCAATCACCACTCCGGACAGCGGCCCCGGCGGTACGTACGCGCGCCTCGCGGAACTGGGCTGCAAACCGGTGCACTTCCGTGAGGAGATCCGCTGCCGCATGCCCTCCGCAGAGGAGGCCGAGCGCTTGCAGTTGTCGCCGGGGACGCCCGTCATCGACATCTGCCGCACGGCGTTCGCGGAAAGCGGTCGCGCCGTGGAGGTGAACGAGATGACGCTGGACTCGGCGTCCTATGCGCTCGAGTACGACTTCGGGGCGTAGGCGTAGGCACTAGCCTCGGCACGCTGCCGGTGCAGCGACAATAGGGGGGGCGGTCGGTATGAGCGAAGCGCTGCACTCGGTCTCCGTGGCGGGCGCTGTGGTGCGCGGTGACGGACGGGTGCTGGTCATCCAGCGGGCCGACAACGGGCGTTGGGAGCTTCCCGGTGGCGTGTTGGAGGCTGCGGAGGCGCCGGAGGAGGGGGCGCGGCGCGAGGTGTTGGAGGAGACCGGCATCTTGGTGAGCGTCGAGCGGCTCACCGGTGTCTACAAGAACATGACGCGGGCGATCGTGGCCCTGGTGTTCCGTTGCCGCCCCGTGGGCGGCGTGGAACGAGTCTCCGACGAGTCGGCGGCCGTCGCCTGGATGACGCCGCAGGAAGTGGTCTCCTCGATGGACGAGGCCTATGCCGTGCGCCTCCTCGACGCGATCCGTGGCGGCGGGCCGCACGTACGGGCCCACGACGGCCAGCGGTTGATCGCCGCATCGCCGCCTCCTGACTGTGCGCGTCAGGTGACCGACCGGGCGGTAGATCTGCCGGGAGCCGCCCTCCGGGCCGAGTTCCGCGGCCTCCGACGGGGTGAAGCCCTGGCGTTCGTAGAAGGCGCGGGCGCCGCTGGTGGTGGCGGCTGGGTGGTCGGGGCCGAAGGTGACCACCTCCAGGGTGGCCGGGGGCTGCACGTAGCGGCGGGTTGCTTCTGCCATCAGGGACCGGCCGACGCCCCTTCCCCGTTCCTCCTCCGACACGACGAGCCAGTGGACGTGGTACGTCGGCGGCTTCGCGCCGAACAGCAGGCCGCCGACCACGCCCCCGCCCTTCCCCATGGCGACGAGCGCCGTCGACCTGCCGATGTGCTTCTCCAGGGCGCGGTGGAAGCCCGGGTCCTCGACCATCGGGCCGAACCAGTGCTCGACCTGGGCGGCCAGGCCGAGGAGGCCGGGTATGTCCTGGTCCCGTGCGGTTCTAACAGTCATCCGGCCGTCAGCCCCGTCACCGTACGGGCCGTGGCGTCCGCTGCCGCGTCGTCCGTCCGTACCGCCACCGCCAGCAGGCGGCCGTCCTTTCCGCGGGTCAGGGCCAGCGACCAGGTGCCCTTGTCCGTCGACGACGTCAGGGTGCCCGCGTTCAGGACGGATGCGAGTTGTTCGGCGGTGTGGGGGGTGACGGCCTGGCGGCCCGTCGACGTGGCCGGCGGGGGCTTCTCGACGCTGCCGTCCGCGTGCACCACGCGGTCGACCAGCCGCGGGCCCACTTGGCGGCCGCCGTTGCCGACGACCGCCATCACCCTGGCCATCTGCAGCGGCGTGGCGGTCGCCCCCTCCGGCCCGTACGTGCTCTTGGCCACCGGCACCGGCACCCGCAGCCCGGCCTCCTCGAAGCCGAACGCCTCCGCCGTCGTCCGTACCGCCTCCCGGCCCACCTCCGCCTCCATCACCGCGAAGACCTCGTCGCAGCCCTGCGCCAGTGCCTGCCGTACGGAAACGTGCTCGCACGCCCCCTCGCCCCCGTGTGCCGGCGCGTCCACCGACGCGTACACGCCCTTCTCCAGCGCCGCTGCGACCACTACCACCCGGAAGGCGCCGCCCGCCGGGCGGCCTGCCGCAGTGCGCGGTTGAGCGTGGGGTTGTCCTGGGAGGCCGTCAGTTCCTTCCATGCCGCCGCGTCCGCGCTGCCGTTGCCGCTGATGGACGACGGGTCGTACGACGGCGTGCTCACCAGCGCCCGTATGCGGCCCGTCTCCGCGTCCAGGGCCACCGCGGCGCCCTTGCGGCCTCGTAGCCCCTCCGTGGCGGCCCGTTGCATGGCCGGGTCGACCGTCGTCTCCACTGACCCCTGTGCGTCCCGGTAGAGGCTCTCCAGGCCCGCCGAGCCGAACGCCATCGACCGGTAGCCCGTCACCGCCGCGTACAGCTCCCCGTCCGTGTACGTCCGCCGGTAGGGGACCTTCGCGTTCCCCGACGGCTCCGAACCCGTCACCGGGCGGCCCGCCACCAGGATGCGTACCAGGCCCTCCCCGCCCCCGGCCGCGGGCTTCTCAGGGGGCGATGCCGCCTTGCCCGACCCGCCGCAGCCCGTCGTGGTCGCCGTGAACAACGTCATGAGGGCCGCCGTGGCCAGCACGGCCCGGCGTCGGCTTGTCGAAGGCATGATCAATATCGTACGGACACGCCGTGCCTCTCCCCCCGGCCCCCACTACCGTGGAACGTGAGGCGCGTGAGGGCCCTGATGACGTCTAGACGACCAGGGAGTGACCGTCATGACGGCCGTTACCCGTGACGAAGCGCCCGTCGTGTTCACCGGCGAGGGTGTCGAGGTGCGGACGCAGGAGATGGGCGGGGGAATGACCGTGCTGTACATGCGCGCGGACCAGGGCATGGACCTCGGGCCCGCCCTCAAGGGGCTGCCCGACGACCTGTGCCAGTGCCCCCACTGGGGTTTTCTGACCAAGGGCCGCATCAAGCTGACGACCAAGGACGGAGAGGAGACGTACGAGGCGGGGCAGGTGTTCTACTGGGGGCCCGGGCACTCGCCGCAGGCGCTGGAGGACAGCGAGTTCTTCGACTTCTCGCCCACCGAGCAGCTGACCGGCACCCTCGACCACGTCACCGCGCAGGCGCAGCAGGAATAGCCGGCAGGCCGGCAGGAACGGTCAGCTGATCTTCAGCACGATCCGACCGTCGGGGCCCGCCTCGACCGCTACCGCCGTCAGGTCCGGTACGGCCACGTCCGGGCCGTGGGCGGCCGCGCGCGGGCCCACGCCCACCACGCGCATGCCCGCCGCGCGGCCGGCCGCGATGCCGGCCTCCGAGTCCTCGAAGACCACGCAGTCGGCCGGGGCGAAGCCCAGCTCGGCGGCGGCCTTGAGGAAGCCCTCGGGGTCGGGCTTGCTCGCGCTCACGGACTCGGCCGTGATCCGCAGCTCCGGCAGCGGCAGGCCCGCGGCCTCCATGCGGGTGCGGGACAGGGTGCGGTCCGCCGAGGTGACCAGGGCGTGCGGGAGGCCGGCGAGCGCCGCCAGGAAGGCGGGGGCGCCGGGGACGGGGACGACGCCGTCGACGTCGGCCGTCTCCTCGGCCAGCATGCGGCGGTTGTCCTCGTGGTTGAGCTCCATCGGGCGGTCCGGCAGCAGCAGGGCCATCGTGGCGTAGCCCTGGCGGCCGTGGACGACCTCCATGACCGCGTCCCCGTCCAGGCCCTGCGCGGCGGCCCAGCGGCGCCAGCAGCGTTCGACGACGGCGTCGGAGTTGACGATCGTGCCGTCCATGTCCAGGAGCAGGGCGCGGGCGGTGAGCGTGGCGGCGGCTGCGGCGGTGGCTGTCATCTGCGGACTCCCGGGGCTTCCGGATAAACCGGGCAAAAAAGACAAGCGGCTCCACCCGCCGGTCAGGGAGTGCGGGCGGAGCCACTTTGTTTCTCAAAGATACAAAACGGACCCGCCGCCGCGCCAGCGGCCCTGGTCGGCAGCCTCACGCGCCCGGTCGGTGCAGGTCCGCGCAGCCTTACGCGGCCGGTCGGCGTACTCCGACGGGCCGGGATCGCCCACTCGGCCCACCATGGAAGCGAACCGAACCGGCGGAAGGCACCACCCCGCACCCCGAGGAGACCCCCGAGGAGCTCCCATGGCCCAGGACACCCCGGGCCCGGCGGCGGCCGCGGACGGCCCCGCGCCCTCCCACGGCCCCGGCAACGGCACCGGCCCCGGCAACGGCCAAGGCCCCGGCGCGGAGCAGGGCAGGAGCAGCGCCGTGGGCGTGGCGATCGGCGCGCTGCTGCTCGGCATGCTGCTGGCCGCGCTCGACCAGACCATCGTCTCCACCGCCCTGCCCACCATCGTCAGCGACCTGGGCGGCCTGGAGCACCTCTCCTGGGTCGTCACCGCCTACATGCTCGCCTCGACCGCCGCCACCCCGCTGTGGGGCAAGCTCGGCGACCAGTACGGGCGGAAGAAGCTCTTCCAGACCGCCATCGTGATCTTCCTCGTCGGGTCGGCGCTGTGCGGCCTGTCCCGGAACATGCCCGAGCTCATCGGCTTCCGCGCCCTCCAGGGCCTGGGCGGCGGCGGGCTCATGGTGCTGTCCATGGCGATCGTCGGCGACATCGTGCCGCCCCGGGAGCGCGGCCGCTACCAGGGGCTCTTCGGCGCCGTCTTCGGCGGCACGAGCGTGCTGGGCCCGCTGCTCGGCGGCCTCTTCGTGGACCACCTCAGCTGGCGCTGGGTGTTCTACGTCAACCTGCCCGTCGGCGTCGTCGCCCTGGCCGTCATCGCGGCCGTCCTGCACATCCCCGTCCGCCGCACCCCGCACCGCATCGACTACCTGGGCACCGCCCTCATCGCCGCCGTCGCCGTGTGCCTCGTGCTGATGACCTCGCTCGGCGGCACCAGCTACCCCTGGTCGTCATGGCAGATCATCGGGCTGGGCGTGCTCGGCGTGCTGCTGGTGGTCCCGTTCCTCCGGGTCGAGCGGCGGGCCGCCGAGCCCGTGCTGCCCCTGGGGCTGTTCCGCATCCGTACGTTCGCGCTGTGCTCGGTCATCGGTTTCGTGATCGGCTTCGCGATGTTCGGGTCGATGACGTACCTGCCGACCTTCCTCCAGGTGGTGCAGGGCGTCTCGCCGACGCTGTCCGGTGTGCACATGCTGCCGATGGTCGCCGGCATGCTGATCGCGTCCACCGGCTCCGGGCAGATCGTCAGCCGCACCGGCCACTACCGCGTCTTCCCCATCGCCGGCACCGCCGTCACCACCATCGGCCTGCTGCTGCTCCACCAGCTGGCCCCGGGCACCTCCACGGCCGTGATGAGCGTGTACTTCTTCGTCTTCGGCCTCGGCCTCGGCCTGGTCATGCAGGTGCTCGTGCTCATCGTCCAGAACTCCGTCGGCTACGAGAACCTCGGCGTGGCCACCTCCGGCGCGACCTTCTTCCGCTCCATCGGCGCCTCGTTCGGCGTCTCCGTCTTCGGCACGATCTTCACCAACAAGCTGGGCCCCCGCATCACCGACGCCCTCGCCGGCGTCACCCTGCCGCCCGGCGTCACGCCGTCCGCGCTCCAGGCCGACCCGCGGGCCGTCGGCCGCCTCCCGGCCGCCCAGCGCTCCGCCGTCCTCGACGCCTACTCGACGTCCATCACCGACGTCTTCCTCTACGCCGTCCCGCCCACGCTCCTCGCCTTCGCCCTGGCGTGGCTGCTGAAGGAGGAGCCGCTGCGCGGCAGCGTCACCGCCCCGGACGCCAGCGAGGTCGTCTCCAGCAACCCCGTCGAACGCTCCTCCCGCGACGAGGCCGCCCGCGCGCTGTCACTCCTGGGCAGCCGCGAGGGCCGGAGACGCGTCTACGAGAAGATCACCCTGCGCGCCGGGCTCGACCTGCACCCGGCGGCCGGCTGGATGCTGCTGCGCATCAAACGCGACGGGCACGCCGAGCCGGCCCTGCTCGCCGAACGCGCGGACATCCCCGTCCGGGTGATCACCGACGCGGTGGTCCAGCTGGAGACGCGCGGCCTTGTCGACCGCGAGGGGGTGCGGCTCACGCTCACCGCTCCCGGGCGCGAACAGGCCGACCGGCTCTTCCGGGCCCGGGAGGAGATGCTCGCCGAGCTCCTGGGCGACTGGTGGACGGCCCGCGAACGCCCGCACGACCTGGAGCAGCTCGTGCGGGAGCTCAGCACCGAGCTGTGCGGCTCGGACGCCGAACAGCCGCGCGACGACCACGGCCAGGGCCCCCGCCCCAACCACCGGCTGCACTGACGGCCACCCCGTCAGAGCTCCTTGGCGAGGAAGACCTCGGCGTACGGGTCGTCGATGCGGTACGGCGGTACGTCCGTGTAGCCGTGCCGCGTGTACAGGGCGCGGGCCTCCACCAGGTCGCGGCGCGTGTTCAGCAGCAGGCGCCGTACGCCCCACGCGCGGGCCACGTCCTCCGCGGCACTCAGCAGCCGTGGTGCGCCGCCCAGGCCGCGCATCTCCGGCAGCACGAACATCCGCGTCAGCTCGGCCGTGCCGGCGTCCCCCGGCCCCTCTGGTCCCTCCGGCCCCTCCAGGCGCCGCAGCCCCACGCATCCGGCGTCCCGGCCGCCGTAACGGGCCACCAGGAGGACACCCTGCGGCGGGCGCAGGCCGCCGGGGCCGCTGTCGTCCGCGCACATCTCGTCCCAGTGCCGCGCCATCTCCTCGTCCGTCACGGCACGCGCGTGGTGCAGCCGGTACCAGCGGTCGGCGACGTCGTGCAGGTAGG
This sequence comes from Streptomyces mashuensis, assembly GCF_014654785.1. Lineage (GTDB taxonomy): Bacteria > Actinomycetota > Actinomycetes > Streptomycetales > Streptomycetaceae > Streptomyces > Streptomyces mashuensis. The sequence goes on along the minus strand of NZ_BNBD01000002.1, from coordinate 400,922 downwards.
CGCGGAGGAGCTCCACGGCGCCCGGCGAGTCGAGGGGCCGCGGCTCGACGGTCCACGCGCGGGTGGAGGCGGGAACCGGATCAGCGGCCGGGGCGGGGCGCGTGGCGTCAGGCATGCGCCGCATCGTCGCACAGGGCGCCGTGTCACGCCCCCGAGTTATCAGGCGCACCCTTTCGCACCCCTTTGAGCCTCCTTTCCCACCCCCGGAGCGTTGAATTCCAGGCACCTGTGCCCGTGTGGGACGTTGTCCCGGTAAAGGGCCAAATGCCTGAGAGAGAACAGAGGGAACAGAGGGAGTAGAGGGCGTAGAGGGTGGCGGATGCAGAGCGGGGCGGGCTGGGGAGCCCGCCGAGGGCGGCCTCGCGGACCGGCATGGCCCTGGGAGCGCTGTGGCTCCTGGCGGGCCTGCTCGCGGTGCGCCAGGCGGCGGCCGTGTTCCGGCCGCCGCCCGGGGGGCACTTCCCCGGCCTCGGCCGGTGGATCGGCCGGAACGGCGTCCCGCACGTCAGCGGCCCGCTCTACGGCCTCTACGGCACCGACGGCTTCACCGGCACGCCCTTCGCCGGCCTCGTCCTCAAACCCCTCACCCGTGCCGCCGAGCAGAGCCTCGGCCTCGTCTGGACCCTCGGCACCCTGCTGCTCGTCGTCGCCGTCGCCCTGCTGGCCGCCCGCGCCCTGCCCGCCCCGGCGAGCCGCCGCGGCGCGCTGCTCGCCGCCCCCGTGGCCGTCATCCTGACGGTGCTCTCCCTCCCCGTACGCAACACCTTCCACCTGGGCCAGACCAGCATCATCCCGGTGCTGCTCGTCCTCCTCGGCTGCTGCCCGCCCCGCTGCGCCGCCGGCGGCGGACGCGCCACCGGCGTCCTCGTCGGCGTCGCCGCAGCCCTTCAGCCCGCCGTCCTCCTCTTCGTCCCGCTGCTGTGGCTCACGGACCGCCGCCGCGCCGCCGCCGGCACCGGCGTGACGTTCGCCGGGTGCACCGCCCTCGCCTGGCTCCTCCTCCCCGCCGACTCCTGGACGTACTGGGTCCATCACATCGCCGGCGCCGGCCTGGGCGACGGCCCCGGCGGGCTCGCCAACCAGTCCCTGCACGGCCTGCTGCTCCGCATCGGCCTGCGCGGACCGCTGGAGCTCGCCCTCTACGCGGCGCTGGCCGGCACCGTCGCCGTCCTCGGCCTGCGCCGCGCCGCCCACTACGCCCGCGACGGGCAGCCGCTCCTCGCGATCGCCCTCACCGGCTGCGTGGCCGTCGCCGTCTCGCCCACCGCCTGGCAGCACCAGCAGCTGTGGATCCTGCTCGCCGTGGCGGGCCGGGTCGGCCGCCGCCGCGCCGACCGGCTGGTGTGGCCGGTGCTCGTCGTGCTCGCCATGACGCTGCCCAGCACCGTCCTCGTACCGCCCAACCCCGTCTTCGGGCCCCTGGGGCAGAACGCCCCGTTGCTGGCGGCGCTGGCCGCCGCCGTCGCCGTACCGTTCCTGACGCGTACGTCGCCCCTGTGGGACCGGCCGGTCCCCACACCGGTGGCCGAGCCGCGGCACGCGCGCGTGCCCGGGCTGCCGCTGCTGCGCTTCTTCAAGCCCGCCCTCAACCGCCCCAACGTCCTGCTGGAGCTGATGCTGATACGGGTCGGCTACTGGTTCTACTCCTACATCCGCGCCAGCGCGCCCGAGTCGCGCGGCCGGGCGGAGGCCCACGGCCGGCAGATCCTCGGCCTGGAGGAGCTCCTCCACATGGACGTGGAGCACCGCTTCAACCACGTCGTGGCCGGCATGGGGTGGCTGAAGGCCAGCATGAACTACTACTACGGCACCTTCCACTTCCTGGTGCCGATGTCCCTGCTGGCCTGCCTCTACTGGCGCCGCCCCGCCACCTACCGCTGGGCGCGCACCGGACTGGCCTTCGCCACGCTCATCGCGCTCGCCGGCTTCTGGCTCTACCCGCTGGCGCCGCCCCGGCTGATGCCGGGCCTCGGCTTCGTCGACACGGTGAACGGGCCGCAGGACCTGTCGAAGCCCGGCTTCGGCGCGCTGACGGAGCTGGCGAACCAGTACGCGGCCATGCCGTCGCTGCACATCGGCTGGTCACTGTGGTGCGGCGTGGTCGTCGCCACGGTGGCGCCCAGGGCGTGGACGCGGTGGCTCGGCATGCTCTACCCGCTGCTGACCCTCTCGGTCATCGTCGGGACGGCGAACCACTACATCCTGGACGCGGTGGGCGGCGCGCTGGTGGTGGCGGGCGGCTTCGGCCTGCAGTACGTGCTGATGGGGCCGGGGCGCGTGGCCCCGGCCGGCATCCCGGGCGCCCGGCGCGGCGACGCCGAGCCGGCGGCGGAGCGCGAGCCGGTACGGGCGGGAGGGTGAGGGGGAACGGGGGCCGGGCGCCCCCGCCCCCGTTCCTGCACCGCGCCGTCGGCCCGTCAGCTCGTCAGCTTGGGTCGACTCGTCAGCTCGTCACGACGATCTGCGACGCCGGGTCCGCCACGTCCGTGATGTCGTACACCGCGTCGAACACCGACGTCGTGGCGCTCGTCGGGCAGCCGAAGCCGCCCTCCACCCGCACCGGGACCTCGGCGCCCGTGACCGTCAGCTGGGACGGCGCGCCGTTGGTGAACGCGGCGGGGAACGTGGCGGAGGCGGCCGGCGCGGCCGTGACCGTACAGTTCGCCAGGCCCGTCGTCTTCAGCACCAGGCCGCCGGGCGGCAGCGTCAGGGACGCCACGTTGGGCGAGCCGTACTGCATCGCCACCTTCCAGGTGCCGGTGGTCACGATGCTGACGTCCACGGCGGGCAGGCTGGCCGAGCAGTCGCTGTAGGTGGGGGCGTTGAGGGGGCTCTCCACCGGGCCGGACGCGTTGTGGTTGCCCGGGGCCTCCGGTATGTGGTTGTTGGCGCCGCCCGACGGTGCCGGCACGGAGCTGGAGACGTTGCAGGTGATGGTCACCGAGCCGGCTCTGAACGTGGCCGTGCCGTTGAGCGTGGCCGCGAAGGCGTGACCGGCGGGCTGGACGGTGGTGGAGCCGGCCTCGTCGGCGGTACGGCCGGTGGAGGCGGTCCGGGCGGTCGCGGTGCCGGTGCCCGCGGCGGCCAGGGTGAGCGCCAGGGTGGTCAGGGCGAGCGTGCGCGTGCGGAACGCCATCAGGACTCCTGGGGGGAGGAGGGGGACGATGCCTGCTGTTGGGGTTGGGGCCGGGGGGACGGGGACCAGGCGAAGATCATCGCGCCGCCGACCGTGCCCACGATCGTGCCGAAGAGGAAGCCGCCCAGGTTGGTCATCACCAGGGCCGCGGTGGCGACGAGGACGGTGAGGATGCCGGCCAGGGTGCGGTAATGAGGGGCGAACCAGGCCGACAGGCCCATCACGATCATGACGAGGCCCAGCAGCACCCCGGGGACGCCCGCGATGCCCTGTTCGAGCATCACCTTCAGCGGCGCGAGCGGGAGGGCGCAGATCTCGGCACCGGCGACGACGGCGGCGAGCCCGCCCCAGAAAGGGCGCCCGCGGCGCCAGCGCCGCCACGCCCGTCGTGCGTCAGAAACACTCATGCTTGCCGAGCTTGACGTCCATGCTCAGGCCGGAGAGCTTGAACTTCCCGGCATTGGTCGCCCATGCGACCTGCTGGACGTTGTCGATCGTGATCTTCCTGGCCTGCTGCCCGAAGGCGTCCTGGAGGCCCTGGGCCGAGGTGGGGCCCTTGTTCAGGGTCGAGGCGTCGCGGCCGATCTCGACGTCCTCGAAGAGCGCGTCACCGGCCATGTGGGTGGCGTCGAGGAACAGGTTCTCGGCCTCGACGGGCTTGTCGCCCTTGCCGGCGGTGAGGTTGAGGGTGATGTCGCCGACCAGCGGCAGGGTGGTGACCACCGACTGGCACAGGTTGTGGATCGTGGCGTTCTTGATGGCGGTCACCGCGACCGGCAGCAGCTGGTTGCGCTTGTTCTTGTCGAAGCCGCCGTACTGGGCGAAGCCGATGCCCTCCAAGTGGCCGGCCCCGACCTTGAACTGCTGGCCCGAGACGGCGAACGACGCGGCCAGCGCGCCCTGCGCGAGCGCGACGGCCAGCGCGGCGGTGGCGGCGAAGCCGGGCACGGCCAGGGCGGCGAACTTCCGCCACCTGACACGGCCCTGTACGGCCTCTCCGGCCCGTGCATCCTGTGCATCCGGTGTGGGCGTTCCCGGTCTGTCCGGGCTTCCGTGGGCGTCCTTCATTCCCTTGTGTCCCCTCGGCGAGCGGTGGGCGGGCGTGGACGAGCGTGGGCATCGGCCGGCGCGGTCCGCGCCGTCCCGGAAGGTGTACCCGAGAGTAAGAGGGGCCGGGAGCGGGGGCAAGGGAAGGTACAGACCCATTCCCGGGAAACTTGTCCACTCAACTTATCGCCGTATAAAGGGAGTTGGGGTGGACCGCCCGTCCTACTCGTACGTCACCCGCATTTCCTTGATGCCGTTCAGCCACGCCGAGCGCAGCCGGCGCGGTTCGCCCGCCAGCCGGATGCCCGGCAGCGTGTCGGCGATCGCGGTGAAGATGAGCTCGATCTCCAGGGCGGCGAGCGACCGGCCCAGGCAGAAGTGCGGGCCGCCCCCGCCGAAGCCCAGGTGCGGGTTGGGGTCGCGGGTGATGTCGAAGCTGCCGGGGGAGTCGAAGACCTCGGAGTCGTGGTTGGCGGAGGCGTAGAACAGGCCGACGCGCTGGCCCTCGCGGACGGGGACGCCGCCCAGCGCGGTGTCGCGCGTGGCCGTGCGCTGGAAGCAGACCACGGGGGTGGCCCAGCGCACGATCTCCTCGGCCGCCGTCCCGGGCCGCTCGCGCTTGAAGAGCTCCCACTGCCCGGGGTGGGTGAGGAAGGCGTGCATGCCGTGGGTGATGGCGTTGCGCGTGGTCTCGTTGCCGGCGACGGCCAGCAGCAGCACGAAGAGCCCGAACTCGTCGGAGCGCAGGTTGCCCTCGCCCTCGGCGGCCACCAGGCGGCTGACGATGTCGCGGGCGGGCCGCGCGGCGCGGGCGGCGGCCAGGTCCATGGCGTATGCGATGAGCTCGGCCGCCGCCTGCGTGCCGCTCTCCTCGGTGACGGCCAGCTCCGGGTCGTCGTAGCCGATCATGCGGTTGGACCAGTCGAAGATCCGCGCGCGGTCGCGCTGCGGTACGCCGATGAGCTCGGCGATGGCCTGGAGCGGCAGCTCGCGCGCGATGTCGGTGACGAAGTCGCCGCTGCCGCGCTCGCGCGCCGCCGCCACGATGGCGGTGGCCCGCTCGCGCAGCGCCGCCTCCAGGGCCCGTATCGCGCGCGGGGTGAAGCCGCGCTGGACGATGCCGCGGACGCGGGTGTGCTCGGGCGCGTCCATGTTGAGCATCATCAGGCGCTGGGCGTCGATGTTCTCCGGCCGGATGGAGGGGTGGAAGCGGATGACGGCGGTGTTGCGGGCGGAGGAGAAGTCCTCGGGTCTGGTGGAGGCGTCGCGGACGTCGGCGTGCCGCGTCACCGCCCAGTAGCCCTCGTCGTCGAAGCCGGCGAGGCCGCGCGGCTGCGGGATCCAGGCGACCGGGGCGGTCCGCCGCAACCGGGCGAACTCCGGCAGCGGCAGGCGGCGTTCCTGGAGGCCCGGGTCGGTGAAGTCGAAGCCGTCGGGCAGCGCGGGGCAGGGGGTCATGGCCGCCACCCTCTTCTCCGATGTTCTGACGGTTCGTCAGAACCTGTCGTTCGAACGTAGTGAGGGCCCGCGCGGGCGGCAAGGGACGCGACGCCGTCTGTTGCGGCGGCGCGGGGTGCGCGACCCTTGCCTCGCGGGGGTGACGGTCGTAAGACTGCGAGCGAACCGGACGGAACGAGAACACGTTCCTTGCGAGACCCGTTCCTGTGAGAACCCGTTCCCTGTCGGTGGCCGTGCGCGGAGGCGCGCCGCCGGCACACCCAGTGGCCGTGGGCGCCGGGACGCCCTGCGGACGCGAGGAGAGGACGAGCCATGGCCGCGGAACCCGTCATCGTCGAAGCCGTACGCACTCCCATCGGCAAGCGCGGGGGCGCGCTCGCCAACCTCCACCCCGCCTACCTGCTGGGCGAGACCTACCGGGAGGTCCTCGCCCGGACCGGCATCCAGCCGGACTGCGTGGAGCAGATCGTCGGCGGCACCGTCACCCACGCCGGCGAGCAGTCGATGAACCCCGTCCGCACCGCCTGGCTCACCATGGGCCTGCCGTACGAGACGGCGGCCACGACCGTGGACTGCCAGTGCGGCTCGTCCCAGCAGGCCAACCACCTGGTCGCCAACATGATCGCGTGCGGCGTCATCGACGTGGGCATCGGCTGCGGCGTGGAGGCCATGTCCCGCGTCCCGCTGGGCAGCGGCTCCAAGCACGGGCCCGGGCGGCCCTTCCCCGACGAGTGGAACGTCGACCTGCCCAACCAGTTCGAGGCCGCGGAGCGCATCGCGCGCCGCCGCGGCCTCACGCGCGAGCGCGTCGACGCGCTCGGCCTGCTCTCGCAGCAGCGCGCCGCCCGCGCCTGGGCCGAGGAGCGCTTCAAGCGCGAGACGTTCGCGGTGCAGGTGCCCACCACCGAGGACGAACAGCTCGCCGGGCAGGGCATGTGGCGTCTCGTCGACCGCGACGAGGGGCTGCGCGACACCAGCATGGAGGCGCTGGCCGGGCTCAAACCCGTCATGCCGACCGCCGTGCACACGGCGGGCAACTCCTCGCAGGTATCCGACGGGGCGGCCGTCCTGATGTGGGCGTCCAAGCGCATGGCCCGCGCGCTGAGACTGCGCCCGCGCGCCCGTATCGTCGCGCAGGCGCTGGTCGGCACGGACCCGCACTTCCACCTGGACGGGCCGGTGGACGCCACGCGGGCGGTGCTGGGGCGGGCCGGCATGTCGCTCGGCGACATCGACATCGTCGAGATCAACGAGGCGTTCGCGTCGGTGGTGCTGTCGTGGGCGCAGGTCTTCGACGAGGACCTGGAGAAGATCAACGTCAATGGCGGCGCGATCGCGCTCGGCCACCCGGTCGGCGCCACGGGCGCCCGGCTGCTGACCACGGCACTGCACGAGCTGGAGCGCAGGGACGGGGAGTTCGCGCTCATCACGATGTGCGCGGGCGGGGCGCTGGCGACGGGGACGATCATCCAGCGGCTGTGAGAGCCGCGGGGGAGGTGCGGCAGGATCGTTCCTGCAATGCCCCCGACCCACCCGGTGAACGACGTGAAGCGAGAAGAGCACGTGCCAGCCCGAACCGTCCTGATCCTGCAACACGTCGAGGTCGAGAAGCCCGGTCTGATTCTGGAGGCCCTGACCGGGCACGGCCTCGACGTCGACATCCGCCACCTGGGCGCGCCGGGGGCCCTCCCGGCCGCCGCCGGCCTGGCGGGCCTCGTGGTCATGGGCGGGCCCATGAACGCCGACGAGACCGACGTCCACCCCGGCCTGAAGCTGGAGCGCGACCTGCTGGCCGAGGCGGTCCGGCACGGCGTGCCCGTCCTCGGCATCTGCCTCGGCGCGCAGCTGCTGGCCCGCGCGCTGGGGCTGGAGGTCGCGGACCGGGCCCGCACCGGGCGGGACACCGAGCTCGGCTGGGCTCCGCTGCTGGACACCGACCCCGCCGACCCGGTCGTCGGCCCGCTGGCCGGCGTGCCGGGGGTGCTGCACTGGCACGGCGACCGGATCGTGCCGGCCGCGGACACGGCGGTGCTGGCGCGGACGGAGACCACGCCCTGCCAGGCGTTCCGGGCCGGGCCGGCGGCGTGGGGCCTCCAGTTCCACCTGGAGGTGACGCCGGAGCTGCTGGACGAGTGGCTCGCCGAGCCGTCGTTCGCCGCCGAGGCGGAGGAGGCGCTCGGCGCCGGCGCCCTCGACCGGCTGCGCGCGGACGCGCGGGCCGCCGCCCCGGCGCTGCGCAACGCCGCCGCACGCGGGCTGGGGCACTTCCGCGACCTCGTCCTCGACCGGGCAGGGCTGCCCCGGCCGGCGGGCGGCGCGTGGGTCCGCCCGGCCACCGGCGCGGACGCGACCCGGCTGACGGAACTGGTGCGCACGTCGGCCGCCTACGCGGGCGCGTACGCGCCGATGGTGGAGAGGTACGAGGTCACGCCCGGGTACGTCGCGCAGCACGAGGTCCACGTGGCCGTCGCCGAGGACGGCCGGGTGCTGGGCTTCTACGGGCTGGTCACCGACCCGCCGGAGCTGGACCTCATGTTCGTGGCCGACGACGCGCAGGGGCTCGGCATCGGCCGGCTGCTGGCGGGCCACATGAAGGAGCGGGCGCGGGCGGTGGGCCTCACCGAGGTGCGGGTCGTGTCGCACCCGCCGTCCGAGGGCTTCTACCGCAGCATGGGCGCGCGGCGCGTGGGCACGGTCCCGCCGCCCTCGCCGGAGATCACCTGGGAGCGTCCGGAGCTGGTGATCCCGCTGTAGGAGGTCGTGGATCGCTGAACGTCACGGGCGCGGCGAACGCCGCGCGCCGCGTGGCCCGGCGCAGTGCCTTGAGCACCGCCGGGCCGAGGACGACGGTCCCGGCGACCGTCACCGCGGCGCGCGGCAGGTCCCAGCCGAGGGACGTCGCCAGGCAGTACGCCACGAACCGGGCGAGGTTGTCGGCGACGGGGGCGCCCGGCACGTAGGAGACGCCGGAGACGAGGGAGCCGATGTAGGGCCAGCCCTGGAGGTTCATGACGGTTCCGTACGCGACGGACGCGACGGCGCCGTACGCGGCGAGCATCAGCACCTCGCGGCGGCCCCGCAGCCGGTCCGGGGCGGGCAGCAGGCCCGCGCCCATGGACACCCAGCCCATGGCCAGCATCTGGAACGGCAGCCAGGGGCCCACACCACCGGTGAGCAGCGCGGACGCGAACATCGCCACGCTGCCCAGGACGAACCCGAACCCGGGGCCCAGGACCCGGCCCGACAGCACCATCAGGAAGAACATCGGCTCGATGCCGGCCGTTCCCGCGCCCAGCGGCCGCAGCGCGGCACCGGCGGCCGCCAGGACGCCCAGCATGGCGACGGCCTTCGCCTCCAGCCCCGTGTCGGCGACGGTCGCCACGGCGACGGCGAGCAGCAGCGGCAGCAGCGCGGCGAACAACCAGGGCGCGTCCTGCGAATGCGCCAGGCCGGCCCCCGGCGCCGCCAGCAACGGCCACGCGAAGGCGGCGACGCCGACGGCGCTGACGAGCAGAAGGGCCACGACGGCCCGCGGCCCGAGGCGTACGGCACGGGCCTGGGGGGTGGGGCTCTTCTCCCGGCTCGTGCTCATACCGCGCCACCTCCCCCCAGGGCCTCGCCCACCTGCGTGACCGTCAGCCAGTGCTGCGGGGCCAGGATCTTCGCCACCTGGGGGGCGAAGGCCGGGGACGACACCACGATGTCCGCCGTGGGGCCGTCGGCCACGATCTCGCCCTCCGCGACGACGACGACGCGGTGCGCCAGTTCCGCCGCCAGTTCCACGTCGTGCGTGGCGAGGACGATCGCGTGGCCGGCCGTGGCCAGGCCGCGCAGGTGGTCCACGAGGCGGGCCTTGGCCGCGTAGTCCAGGCCGCGGGTCGGCTCGTCGAGGAGCAGCAGCGGGGGGCGGGCCGTGAGGACCACCGCCAGGGCGAGGGCCAGGCGCTGGCCCTCCGACAGGTCGCGCGGGTGCGTGCCGTCGGCCACCTCCGGCAGCAGGGCCGTGACCAGGCCACGGCAGGTGCCGGGCGCGGCCTGCGCGTCGCGGTCGGCCGCCGCGCACTCCGCGGCCACCGTGTCCTCGCACAGCAGGTCGCGTGGTTCCTGCGGCACCAGGCCCACGTACCGCAGCAGGTCGCGCGGCGCCGTCCGGTGCGGTACGGCACCGCCGACGCGCACCGTGCCGCGCTGCGGTTCGTGCAGCCCGGCCAGTGTGCGCAGCAGCGTGGACTTGCCGGCGCCGTTGCGGCCCATGAGGGCGACCGTCTCGCCCGCCCGTACCGTCAGCCCCACCTCGCGCAGCGCGGGCACGGCGCCGCGCCGTACGGCCAGGCCCGTCACCTCCGCGGCGGGCGCCGGGCCGCTCTCCACGGGCGCCGGCCGCCACGCGCGGCGCAGCAGCGACGCCCGGCGCGGCCGCGGTACGGGTGCCGTGGCCGGCGCGGCGGCACCGGCCACGGGCGGGGCCAGGGGCGCCAGCCGTTCGCGCAGGGGCTCCGCGCGGCGGCGGGCGTCGCGCACGGTCAGCGGCAGCGGCGACCACCCGGCGAGCCGGCCCAGTTCGACGACCGGGGGCCGCACCGGCGACACCTCCATGACCTGCGCCGGTTCGCCCGCCACGGCGGCCCGGCCCGGCCCCGGCAGGAGGACGACCCGGTCCGCGTACTGCACCACCCGCTCCAGCCGGTGCTCGGCGAGCAGCACGGTCGTGCCCAGGTCGTGGACCAGGCGCTGCAACACCGCCAGCACCTCCTCCGCCGCACCCGGGTCGAGCGCGGACGTCGGCTCGTCGAGGACGAGCACCTTGGGGTGCGTGGTGAGCACGGAACCGATGGCGACGCGCTGCTGCTGGCCGCCCGACAGCTCGGCGAGCGGCCGGTCCCGCAGCGGGGCCAGCCCCAGCAGGTCGAGGGTCTCCTCGACACGGCGGCGCATGGTGGCGGGCGGCACGCCCAGGGACTCCATGCCGTAGGCGAGTTCGTCCTCGACCGTGTCGGTGACGAAGTGGGCCAGCGGGTCCTGGCCCACGGTGCCGACCACGTCGGCCAGTTCGCGCGGCTTGTGCGTACGGGTGTCGCGGCCGGCGACGGTGACGCGGCCGTGCAGGGTGCCGCCCGTGAAGTGCGGTACGAGGCCGCTGACCGCGCCCAGCAGCGTGGACTTGCCGGCGCCGGACGGGCCGACGAGCAGGCACAGCTCGCCCTCGGGCACGGTGAGGTCGACGCCGCTCAGCGCGGGCGCGGCGGCGCCCTCGTAGTGCACCGACACCTGGTCGAAGCGGATCACGACGTCTCCTCGGGTGCGGGGCGGGTGCGGGGTCCGGGGCCGGGGCGGCCGGCGGGGGTGCCGGCGCGGCGCCGCGGCGGGGAGGACGGCTCCGGCGTGGTGGCATCCGTACCGGCGGTGGGCTTTCTGCCGGTGGCCGGGCGGGACTCCGTCACCGCCGGCAGCAGGCCGCACAGCACCGCCGCGGCCGGCCACAGCGGCAGCGACGGCGACGTCAGCGGCACCGCCGGGGGATGCAGGGCGGCCGCGTCGCCGCTCCCCGCCCAGATCATCAGGGCCGCCACCGCCACGCCCGACCCCGACACCAGCCACGCCCGCGGGCCGAAGCGGTCGGGCCGGTACCGGGTGCGGACGCTGCGCCGGCCGCCCAGCCGCAGCCCGGCCAGGGCCGCGGCCAGCCCCGCCACCAGCAGCGGCGTGCCGTACCCCGCGCCCGCGTCGCCCAGCAGCCCGTAGGTACCGGCGCACACGCCGAGCAGCCCGCCCAGCGTGAGCGCGCTCGTGAGCCGGCGCACGGCGGGCCGCACCGGCGCGGTACGCCCGTAGCCGCGCGCGTCCATGGCCGCGGCCAGCGCAACGGAACGTTCCAGCGCACCCTCCAGCACCGGCAGCCCCACCTTCAGCAGGGCCTTCGCGCCCCGGTCGGGCCGGCCGCGCAGCCGGCGCGCCGCCCGCAGCCGCCGTACGTCCGCGACCAGATGCGGCGCGAACGTCATCGCGACCACGACGGCCACCCCCACCTCGTACAGCGCGCCCGGCAGCGACTTCAGCAGCCGCGCCGGGCTCGCCAGGGCGTTGGCGGCACCCACGCAGGCCAGCAGGGCGGCCAGCTTCATGCCGTCGTACAGCGCGAACACCAGGCCCTCGGCCGTGACCCGGCCGCCGAGGCGCACGCCCCGCGCCCAGTCGGGCAGCGGCACCTCGGGCAGGGTGAACACCGTGTGCGTACCGGGGATGGGGGAGCCCAGCACGACCGCGAAGACCAGCCGGACGACGATCACCGCCAGCCCGAGCCGGAGGAACGCCCCGTACGCCCGCGACCAGGGCGCGGAGGTGCGGCAGACGGCGACGACGTAACCGGCGACGCCGACGAGCAGGGCGAGCAGCAGCGGATTGGTGGTGCGCGAGGCGGCGGCCGCGAGGCCCAGCGCCCACACCCACCACGCGCCCGCGTGCAGCGCGGAGGCCCGGTCGCTCATGCGGCGGTCATCCGCGCCGGCGGCGCCGCGCCTGCCAGAGGCCGGCCCCGGCGAGCACGGCGACGACGGCGATACCGGTGATCAGGCCGGCGGAGGGGCCGGAGTCCTTCTTCGCCTGCGCATCATGTGAGTCGTGCGAGGACTGCGGGGCGTGTGTGGCACCCGAACCGGCCGCCACGTCCACCTTCTCCCCGCACCCCGTCCTCGGGTAGCCCGCGATGCCGCACAGCAGCGCGTTCGAGTCGTAGCGCAGCGGCTTGGCGACCGCGGCCAGTGCTTCCGCGGCCGTCGCGTCGCCGGCGACCGCCGCGCACGCCGTGCGGGCCTCGGGCGGGGTCTCGCCGTGGGCGGCGTCGGCGGGGGTGCCGAAGTCGAGCACGACGGCGACGCGCTTGTGGCCGTCCTCCTCGGGGGTGCCGCCGCACACGGCGGCGACGTCGGGGGTGGCCCGGGGCCGGGGTGCGTTCGCCGAGTCCTGGCTGACGGCGAACCGGAAGCCGACGGCCGAGCCGTCGGCGGGGCGGTACGTGCCGGGGCCCTCGGTGGCGTACGACCAGGCCGTGCCGGAGCCCGTCCAGAACGACCAGTACCGGTAGCCCTGCGCCTGGGCCCCCGCCTGGGCCGCCGCCCGGGCCCGCGCCTGTGCGGACGCCGGTGCCGCCGCCGGGCCGGCGACGAGGGCGGCCAGTGCGGCGAGCGCGGCCACGAGCAGGACCGCCAGCGCCGCGCCCGGCGTGGCGAGGCGGCCCGTCCGTATGGCGCGGGCGGTCGTCACTGCTGCTTCTTCCGGCGGCCGCTGATCAGGAAGCCGGCGCCCACGCTGGCGACGAAGAAGGCGCCGACGATCCACAGGGTGCCGGAGCCGCCCTTGTCGTCCTTGTCCTTCTTCTCCTTCTCCGTCTGCTCGTCCTTCTTCTGCCCGGCGGCCTCCGGCTTGGGGCCGGTCTCGTTCAGCTGCTGGACGAGGTCGGCGCCGCCGAAGGAGCGCGGGTCGGCACCGGCGGCGTGTGCAGCGAGCACGAGCTTGGCGAGGCGGCCGGGGTTGCCCTTGGCCCAGGCGGCGGCGCCGTTGCCGCTGTCCTGGAGCCACTTCAGCGGCAGGTCGGCGGCCTTGAGGTGGCCGCCCGCGGCGAGGGCGAGGGCGGCATCGGCGGTGGTGCCGAAGTCGGGGGCGTCACCGGCGCCCGGCATGGCGGACTTCAGGTGGCCCTGGCCGTCCTCCAGCTTCTTGGCCAGCTGCGCGGCGGCGGCCTCGGCGGCCGCGGGCGCGTCCTTGGCCTTGCCGCTCTCGTCGCCGGCGCACTCCGGGGCGCGTACGGGCCGGTCGGAGCCCTTGGCGGCGGGCGCGACGAGGTAGCCCTTGCCGAGCACGCCCAGCGCGCCGCCGGCGGTGGCCAGGTCGTTGGGGGCGAAGCCGCCGCGCTCGGCCTCCGGCTTGTCGCAGCCGTTCTGCAGGCCGATGAGCGCGTCGTAGGGCGTCCTGCCGCTCTTGGCAGCGGCCTTGGCGGGGTCCTGCCCGGCGGCGGCGAAGGCGCCCACGGCGGCGGCGGTGGAGTTGGCGTCGCTGGGGGAGCCGGGGGTCATGCCCCAGCCGCCGTCGTCGTTCTGGTGCGCCTTGAGCCAGTCCAGGCCCTTGGTCACGACGGGGGCGCGGCCGCCGACGGCGGCGAGGGCCTGCACGGCCGCGCCGGTGGCGTCGGTGAACTCGCCGGCCTTGGGGTCGCAGGCGGTACGGGTGTCGGCGCGGTACGCGGCGAAACCGCCGTCGGCGCACTGCTGGCCGGCCAGCCAGTCCACGGCCTGCGGGGCGGGCGTGACGCCGGTGGCGTCCTGCGCCATGAGGGCCAGCGACTGGCGGAAGACGCCGTCGTACTGCGGGTCACCCGTGCCGTACAGCCCCGGGGCGGCCGGGGACGGCGAGCCGTCGGCGAAGGCGGCGGGGGCCGCGGCGGCGCCGATGACGACGGCCGAGGCCAGGGCCGCGGCCGCGCGGCGCGCGAGGACGGCGGTGTTGGGGGCCATGGGTGGGTGCCTCTCGACGGTTCGGGACGGGTCCACGCCGCGCCGCCGGCGGGGTGCCGCGGTCGCTTTTGGTGGGGGCTGAACACTTTATCCGCCCGGTCGCCGGCACTCGAAAGGCGGCGGCTCGCTCCTGCTCCAGGGGTGCTGCCGACGGCGGCAGGCACAGGCGCACGTGTCGTGTGCATGTCGGACGAGTCCGCCTCCCGTGGGTCGCGCGCATTGCCCCTGCCCGCGCCCGCTGCTATCCCTGCCCCAGAACCCTGACGGACCGTCAGCCCGCGCGGCGCCCCGCCGCGCGCCGCGTCCCCCGGAGGCCGCCGCCATGACCGGAACCGCCGAGCACCCGCACCCCCATCCCCACCTCAGCCCCCGCCACCACACCCGGCTCTTCGTCGGCGGCGTCTTCACCGAGCCCGCCGAATCCGCCGCTCCGGGCCGGTCCGCCGAGTCCGCCGGACCGGCCCGGAGCGGCGGCGGGGACGTCATCGAGGTCGTCTCGCCCCACTCCGAGACCGTCATCGGCCGTGTCCCGCACGCCTCGCCCGCCGACGTCGACCGGGCCGTCACCGCCGCCCGCACCGCCTTCGACTCCGGCGTCTGGGCCGGGCTGCCGCTCGACGAGCGCATCGCCGTCGTCACGCGCATCAAGGACGGCCTCGCCGCCCGGCACGAGGAGCTCGCCGCGCTGATCTCCGCGCAGAACGGCTCCCCGTACAGCTGGAGCGTCCTCGCGCAGGCCCTCGGCGCCGTCATGGTGTGGGACAGCGCCATCGCCGTCGCCCGCGCCTTCCCGCACGAGGAGGCACGCACCGGTGTGCTCGGGCCGCTGCTCGTGCGGCGCGAGCCGGTCGGCGTGGTGGCGGCCGTCGTGCCGTGGAACGTGCCGCAGTTCACGGCGGCCGCCAAGCTCGCGCCCGCGCTGCTCGCCGGCTGCTCGGTGATCCTCAAGCCCGCGCCCGAGACGCCCCTGGACGCGTACGTCCTCGCCGAGGTCGCCGCCGGGGCGGGGCTGCCCGAGGGGGTGCTGTCCGTGCTGCCCGCGGGGGCGGGCACCGCGGAGTACCTGGTCGGGCACCCCGGCGTCGACAAGGTCTCGTTCACCGGCTCGGTCGCCGCCGGCAAGCGCGTCATGGAGGTCGCCGCCCGCCACCTGTCGCGCGTCACCCTCGAACTGGGCGGCAAGTCCGCCGCCATCGTGCTGCCCGACGCCGACCTCGACGCGGCGGTCGCCGGCATCGTGCCCAGCGCGTGGATGAACAACGGGCAGGCGTGCGTCGCCCAGACCCGCGTCCTGGCGCCGCGCTCGCACTACGACGAGATCGCCGACCGCCTCGCCGCCGCGGCCGCCGCGCTCGTCACCGGCGACCCGCTGGACCCGGCGACCCAGGTCGGCCCGCTCGTCACCCGCCGGCAGCGGGACCGGTCGCTGGACTACATCGCGCTCGGCGTGCACGAGGGCGCCAAGGTGCTCGCCGGCGGCGGCCGGCCCGCCGCCCCGGACACCGGCTGGTACGTCGAGCCGACGCTGCTCGGCGACGTCGACAACGGCATGCGCGTCGCGCGCGAGGAGATCTTCGGCCCGGTGGTGTGCCTGCTGCCGTACGACGACGAGGAGCAGGCCGTACGCATCGCCGACGACTCCGACTACGGGCTGTCCGGCAGCGTGTGGACCGGCGACCTCGAACGCGGCCTCGCCGTGGCGCGCCGGGTGCGCACCGGCACGTACTGCGTGAACACCTTCTCGCTCGACATGTACGGGCCGTTCGGCGGCTGCAAGGACTCCGGCATGGGGCGCGAGTTCGGGCCCGAGGGGTACGCCGAGTACCTGGAGCAGAAGACGATCCACCTGCCGGCGGGCACCGTCCCGGCGGACCACGTGACGCCGTCGTGAGCGGAGCCGGGCGCCGGCGGCTCGCCGCCGGCCCGAACCAGGACCACGCCTGACCACATCTGACCGAATCGGATCGCACTGGATCGCGCCGGACCGCACTGTTCGCACTTAGGTACGGACCAGGGCGGAATCACCCCTTCCTACTCATGCGTTCCGCACGGGATGTTCGTGACAGACGAGACTGGCCCGGCCCTGTGCCGAGTGGAAATCTCGTCACGTCACAACGAGGGGGGTGGCAGATGGAAAAGCGGTACGAGGTCTACTGCCTGGCCGACCGGCACTTCTACGAGCTGCCGGATCGCGCGGACGACACGGACGGCACCGGCGGCACCGGCGCCCTGTTCCCCACCGCCCGCCGCCCCGTACCCGACGGCTGGAAGGCCCGCCGCTCCGGCGACTGGCTGAACCTCGTACCGGTCGACGGCACCGGCTCCCCGCGGGCCGGGCAGCCCGCCCAGGGCTGGAAGATCCACGTCTCGGCCACCGCGGACACCGCCGACAAGACCGCGTCCGACGTCTGGGACTACTGCGTCCCGCGCGGCATCCCGTTCAAGTTCGTGCCCGCGCCCCATCTGCTGCACCTGCGCGACAGCAAGTACGCGCCACGCGACGGCAGCGGCAAGTTCGTCACCGTCTACCCGGCCGGCGAGGAGCAGCTGCACACCGTCCTCACCGAGCTGCACGCGATACTCGGCGGCCGGCCCGGCCCCGGCATCCTCACCGACCTGCGCTGGCACGAGGGCCCGCTGCACGTGCGCTACGGCGCCTTCGCGCCCCGCTACTGCACCGACGCGCGCGGCGCGCTCGTGCCCGCCGTCGAGGACCCCTCCGGCCGGCTCGTGCCCGACCTGCGCGACCCGGTGTTCGGGCTCCCCGAGTGGGTGACGCTGCCGGCGTTCCTCGAACCGCACCTGGCCGCGCGCAACAGCACCACCGTCGCCGACCTGCCGTACCGCATCGAGAAGGCCCTGCACTTCTCCAACGGCGGCGGCGTCTACCGCGGCACCGACACCCGTGACGGCCGGGCGGTCGTCCTCAAGGAGGGCCGCCCGTACGCCGGGCTCGCCGCGGACGGCGCCGACGCCGTCACCCGGCTGGAGCGCGAGAAAGCCGCCCTCGACCGGCTCGCCGGGACCGGTGCCGCACCCGCGGTCCGCGACTGGTTCACCGTCGGCGACCACCGCTTCCTCGTCATGGACTTCGTCGAGGGCCGGCCGCTGAACTCCTTCTTCGCCGAACGCCACCCCCTGCTGGCCGCCGACCCCGACGCCGGGGCCGTCGCCGGGTACACGGCGTGGGCGCTGCGCATCCACCGGGCCGTCGAGGAGGCCGTCGCCGCCGTCCACGAGCGCGGCCTGGTCTTCAACGACCTGCACATGTTCAACATCATGGTCGCTCCCGACGAACGCTCCGTCACCCTCATCGACTTCGAGGCCGCGGCCGACGCCGCCCGGCAGGGCCGCCAGGTCGTCGCCCACCCCGGCTTCGTCGCCCCGCCCGACCGCACCGGCACGGACGTCGACCGCTACGCGCTGGCGTGCCTGCGGCTGGCCCTGTTCCTGCCGCTGACCACGATGTTCGTCATCGACCGGGGAACGGTGGCGCGGCTCGCCACGACCATCGCGGCGCACTTCCCGGACGTCCCGCGGGAGTTCCTCGACGAGGCGGTGGAGGAGATCACGCGCGGCGCGGCGACGGCGCCACGATCCTCGCGGCAAGCGGAAGCAGCCTCTTCCGGTCCGGGGGACCGGCCCGCTTTCGACCCCGCGGACTGGCCCGCGGCGCGCGACGCCATGGTCCGTGCGGTGCTGGCCTCGGCCACGCCCGGCCGGGACGACCGGCTCTTCCCGGGCGACATCGCCCAGTTCACCGAGGGCGGCGGGCTGGGGCTCGCGCACGGCGCGGCCGGCGTGCTGTACGCGCTCGCCGAGGCGGGCGCCGGGCGGTACGAGCAGGGCGAGCAGTGGCTGCTGGACCACACGCGGCCCGCGCCGGCCGGCACGCCGCTCGGCCTGTACGACGGGCTCGCCGGCATCGCGTACGCCCTGCACCACCTCGGCCACACGGAGCGCGCCCTCGACCTCACGGATGTGCTGCTCGGC
Source organism: Streptomyces mashuensis (assembly GCF_014654785.1). GTDB lineage: Bacteria > Actinomycetota > Actinomycetes > Streptomycetales > Streptomycetaceae > Streptomyces > Streptomyces mashuensis. The sequence goes on along the minus strand of NZ_BNBD01000002.1, from coordinate 382,781 downwards.
GAGAACTGGCAGCGCCTCCCGTCCGGCCTGCACGGCGGCCTGCCGGGCGTCGGGCTGCTGCTGGACCACCTCGCCGCGGCCACGGGCGACACGGGCCTCCGCGACCGCGCCCACGAGGCGGCGCGGCTGCTCGCCGACCGGCTCGCCGCGGGGCAGCACCGCCGCGCGGGGCTGATGCACGGCGCAACGGGCTCGGCGCTGCTGTTCCTGCGCCTCTACGAGCGGACGGGCGACCGTGCCCTCCTCGACCTGTCGGCGGCAGCGCTCCGCGCCGACCTGGCGCAGTGCGTGCGGACGCCGTCCGGCTCGCTCGACGTCGACGAGGGCTGGCGCACCATGCCGTATCTGGGTGACGGCAGCGTCGGCATCGGCGCGGTGCTGGACGACCACCTGGCCCACCACGCGGACGGCGGGCCCGAGGACCTGCGGGAGGCCCGGCAGGGCATCCTGGCCGCCGCCCGCTCGCGCTTCTACGTGCAGCCGGGGCTGTTCCAGGGGCGCGCCGGCATGGTGTGGCACCTCGCCCGTACGACGGCGCCCGGCGCCACGCCGGACGACCTGGCCGCACAGACCGGGGCGATGTCCTGGTACGCCGTCCCGTACGGCGGCGGCACCGCCTTCCCCGGCCACCAGATGATGCGGCTCTCCATGGACCTCGCCACCGGGACGGCCGGCTGCCTGCTGGCCCTCGGTGCCGCCCACGGCGACGGGCCCCCGGCCCGGCTGCCGTTCCTCCAGACCCGGCGCCACGACGTCGTGACGCCGTAGCCAACACCACACGTTGTTGTTGGCGCATTCCGTCCCCGAGAAAGGACAGCACCATGGCACTTCTCGACCTGCAGAGCATGGAGTCCGAGGACCTGGCGCACGGCGGTGGCCACGGCGGCGGCAGCAACGCCAGCCTCCTGCTCTGCTGGAGCACGGCCAGCGTCGCCCTGTGTCTGTGACCCACGGCTGACCGCCTGACCGGCACGCGGGTGGGCCCCACCGGGGGCCCACCCGCCCCGCTGCTTCCCTCCCGCCAAGGGGACGCCACGATGCCCCGAACGCCCCCGGAGCCCGCTGCTCCGGCCGACTCCTTCACCGGCGGCGCTCCCGCCGCGCCCCGTGCCGCCGACCGGCTCCTCCTCGGTGCCCTGCGGCACAGCGCCGGACGAGGGCTCGCCCTTGCTCTCGTCGCCGCCGCCAGTACGGGCGCCGCCCTGGCCCTGCCCGCCGTGCTCGGGCACACCCTCGATCTGCTCCTCGGGCGGCACGGCACCGGTGCCGGCCCCTGGGTCGCCCTATGCGCGGGGCTCGTCTGCCTGGCCGCCGTGTTCGACGCCGTGGACGAGCTGCTCAGCGCCACCACCACCGCCCGTTCCACCGCCTGGTTGCGGCACCGCGCCCTGCGGCACGTCCTCGCCGCCGGGCCCCGTCTCGGTGACCGGTTCGCGCCCGGCGACCTGGTCGCCCGGCTCGTCGGCGGCACCGAACGGGCCGGTGCCGCGCCCGCCGGGCTCGCCGGTACCGTCGCCGCCGTCGCCGGGCCCGTCGGCGGCATCGTCGCCCTGGGGCTCGTCGACCCCTGGCTCGCCGCCGTCTTCCTCGCCGGCGCGCCCCTGCTCGTCCTCCTCCTGCGCGCCTTCGCCCGCGCCTCCTCCGACAGCCTCACCGCCTACCAGCGCCTCCAGGGCGACATCGCCGGACGGCTCCTCGAAGCGCTCGGCGGCGCACGCACCATCGCCGCCGCCGGCACCGCCGGCCGCGAACGCGCCCGCATCCTCGCGCCCCTGCCCGCACTCTCCCGCCACGGCCACCGCGTGTGGCAGGTGCAGGGACGGTCCACCGCCCAGGCCGCCACCCTCGTACCGCTGCTCCAGATCGCCGTCCTCGCCGTCGGCGGGCTGCGGCTCGCCCAGCACCACCTCACCGTCGGCGACCTGCTCGCCGCCTCCCGCTACGCCGTCCTCGCCACCGGCGTCGGGGTGCTCGTCGGCCAGCTGGGCACCCTCGTGCACAGCCGCACCGCCGCCCGCCGCCTCGCCGACGTCACCACGGTGCCGCCCGTGCGGTACGGCACCCGCACCCTGCCCCCCGACGGCCCCGGCACCCTCGAACTCCACGGCGTCACCGTCACCCTCGACGGGCGGCCCGTTCTGTGCGACGTCTCCCTCCGCGTGCCCGGTGGCACCACGCTCGCCGTCGTCGGCCGCTCCGGCAGCGGCAAGTCCCTCCTCGCCGCCGTCGCCGGCCGCCTCACCGACCCCGACACCGGCGACGTCACCCTCGACGGCGTACCGCTGCGCGACCTCACCCACGACGCACTGCGCCGCGCGGTCGGCCACGCCTTCGCCCGCCCCGCCCTGCTCGGCGGCACCATCGCCGGCACGCTCGCCCTCGGCGTGGACGCGCCCCCGCCCGCAGCCCTCACCGCGGCCGCCCGTGCCGCCCGTGCCGACGACTTCGTACTCCGCCTTCCCGCCGGCTACGCCACGCCGTGCGCCGACGCGCCCCTCTCCGGCGGCGAGCGCCAGCGGCTCGGCCTGGCCCGCGCCTTCGCCCACGCCGGGCGGCTGCTCGTCCTCGACGACGCGACGTCCAGCCTCGACTCGGTCACCGAACACCACGTGCGCCAGGCCCTCGTACGGGACGTCGCCGCCCGCACCCGCCTGATCGTCGCCCACCGCGCGACGACCGCGGCCGCCGCGGACCGCGTGGCCTGGCTGGAGGACGGCCGCGTCCGGGCCGTCGGCACCCACGAACGGCTGTGGCGCCACCACCCCGGCTACCGCGCGGTCTTCGCCGGATGAACGGGTGGCACTCCGGGTGGCGCTTCCTGGCGCGGCGGCGCGCCGCCGTGGCCCGCCTCGCCGGCTGGTCGGTGGTCGAGACGGCCCACACCTTCGCCGTCGGCTACGCACCGGCGCGCGCCCTGGACGCCGGGTTCCTCGCGGACCGCCCGGCGGTGGGCCTGTTGTGGCTCGCGGTCGCGGCGCTGGCCGTGGTCGTGGGCGCGTACGGCACGGGGCGCACGTACGGCGGCGTGGCGGCGCTCACCGAGCCGTTGCGCGACGCGCTGGTACGGCGCGTGGTGGACCGCGCGCTCCGTACCCCGGAGGGGAACGGCGCGGCGCTGTCCCGGCTCACGCACCAGGTGGAGATCGCCCGCGACACGTTCGCGGGCCTGGTGATGGTCAGCCGCTCGTTCGTCTTCACCGCCGTGGGCGCGCTGACGGGCCTCTTCCTGCTGGCGCCGGTGCTGCTGCTGTTCGTGGTGCCGCCGTTGCTGCTGGGCCTGGGGCTCTTCGTGGCGGCGCTGCGGCCGCTGGCACGCCGCCAGGAGGCGTACCTCGCGGCGGACGAGGCGCTGGCCCTGTCGCTGGGGGAGGTGTGCGAGGGGCTGCGCGACGTCACGGCGGCCGGCGCGGAACGCGCGGTGGCGCACGACGCGGGCGCCCGCGTGGACGAGGCCCGGCGCGCCGCCACGGCCCTCGCCCGCTGGACGGTGGCCCGCGCCACGGCCCTGGCCGTCGCGGGCCGTCTCCCGATGGTCCCGCTCCTCGCGGCGACGCCATGGCTGCTGGCGCACGACGTCACCCCGGGCGCCCTGGTGGGCGCCCTGACGTACCTCACCCAGTCCCTCCTCCCGGCCCTCCACCAGCTCGTCCACGGCCTGGCCACGAGCGGCTCCCGCCTCACCGTGGTCCTCCGCCGCCTGACGGGCACCGGTTCGCCCTCCCACCGCGGAAAGGGGGCGTACGGACGGCGGCGCCCCCGCACCGGTGGCGGCCGCCACCGCCGCCCCAGGAAGCCGGCACCCCCGCCGACAGCCGCGCCGGCGCCCCCGCCGACAGCCGCGCCGGCGCCCTCCCCGCTCCCCGCCCCGCCGCCCGCCGGCCACGACACCGCCCAGGTCGCCCCCGCCGTCGCGTTCCATGACGTCACCTTCGGCTACGGCCTCCACGCCGAGCCCGTCGTCCACGGGCTGGACCTCGTGCTCCCCGCCGGCGCCCGGCTCGTCGTCGTGGGCCCCAGCGGCGTGGGTAAGTCGACCGTGGCGGGGCTGCTGGCCGGGGTGCTCGTGCCGTGGAGCGGGAGCGTACGCGTCGCGGGGCTGCCCGCCACGGCGCAGGGGCGGGAGGCGCGGCGCGTGGTCGTGCCGCAGGAGGCGTACGTCTTCTCCGGCACCGTCGGCGAGAACCTGCGCTACCTGTGCGGCGACACCCCTGGCGACGCCGCCGTACTGGACGCCGCCCGCACCATAGGGGCCGGGCCTCTCCTCAAGAGGCTCGGCGGTCTGGCCGCGCCCCTCGACCCCGCGCGGCTCTCCGCCGGCGAGCGGCAACTGATCGCGCTCACGCGCGCGTACCTGGCGCCCGCCCCCCTCGCCGTGCTCGACGAGGCCGCCTGCCACCTCGACCCGGCGGCCGAGGCGCGCGCCGAGCGCGCCTTCGCGGCGCGGCCCGGCGGCACGCTCGTCGTCGTCGCCCACCGCACCGGGTCCGCCCGGCGCGCCGACCGCGTCCTGCTCATGGACGGCCCCCGCACCGCCCTCGGCACGCACGACGAGCTGATGCGGCGGTCGGCGCTCTACCGTGCCCTCATGGGAGACGGGGGGGCCGGACGGCGGTTCCTCAGACCCACCCGGCCCCCCGCGATATGCGGATTGCGTCGACCCGGTTCCGCGCCCCGGTCTTGCGGGTGATCGAGGCCATGTAGTTGCGCACCGTCCCGTTCGACAGGTGCAGGCAGCGCGCGATCTCACCGACGGAGGCCCCCTCGGCGGCCAGTGACAGCACGCTCAGCTCCCGCCGCGTCAGCGGGATCTCCGCCGCCTGGAGGAAGCCGAAGCCGAGCGACTCGTCGATGTAGCGCTCACCTTTGGCCACATGCCGTATGCCCTCGACGAGCCGGTCCGGTGAAGCGTTTTTGCTCAAGTACCCCAAGGCCCCCATCTCGTAGGCGCGGCGCAGGGGCCCCGGCCGCCCGACGGACGCCAGGGCCAGCAGTGCGCCGCCCTCCTCTCCCTCCCCCCTCCCGGCGCCCAGCCCCCAGGCTCCCACCGCACCACACCCTTCGCCCGCCTCCGGCCCGTCCATGTCGACCACGGAGACGTCGGGCCGCACCGCCCGCGCGGCCGCGGCGGCGCCCGTCCAGGACGCCGCCGACACCTCCAGGTCGGGTTCTCTCCCGAGGAAGGCGGCCAGCGCCGTGCGCAGCAGATTGGTGTCGTGTACCAGAAGAACCCGTGTCACGTTCTGCCTCTCCCGCTCCCTGTCACGAACCACTCGGGCACGTCCCATCGCGGTACGTCGATAAATACATACCGGCGTGACGACGTGCCCCGGGTGCAGTTACCCGCGACCCGGGGGGCGTAAGGGCGTGGCCACGGGTCGGGCGAGCGCGGGCGCACGGGGCCGCGCCCGGTCTCGTACGACCGGCTCACCGTCCCGTACGACGGGCTCACAGGGGGAGCTGCCGGCCCGGGGTCAGGCAGCCGGGCGCGCGATGAGCCGGCACGCCGTCTCGACGTCCGCGCGCACCTGCGCGATCGACGCCCGCCCCGACAGCCACGTGACGAGCGCCGAGTGCCAGGTGTGCTCGATGACGCGTACGGCGGCGAGCTGCTCGGCGGTGGCCGGGCCGGGCAGGCCCATCGCGTCGACGATGATCGCGGTCGTCAGCCGGGACACGGCCGCCACCTCGGCGTTCACCGAGCGGTCGGCGAAGATGAGCGCGCGCACCATCGCGTCGGCGAGGTGGGGTTCGCGCTGCATCGCGCGGAAGGCCCGCATCAGGGTCCGGACGACCCGGGCCGCGGGGTCGTCCTCGGTGGGCGGGCGGCGGCGCAGCGTCTCGTGCAGCCGCTCCAGCTGGTCGTGCATGGTGGCCACCAGCAGGTGCACCTTGGAGGGGAAGTAGCGGTAGAGCGTGCCCAGGGCGACGCTCGACGCCTCGGCGACCTCGCGCATCTGCACCGCGTCGAAGCCGCCGCGGCCGGCCAGCCCGGTGGCGGCCTCGATGATGCGACGGCGCCGCGCCTGCTGACGCTCCGTCAGCTGCGGGTGGTGCGTGGCGGAGGGCGCGGTGGGGGGCGCGGACAACGCCGGGGCCGGCTTGGATTCCGTGGTCATATGTCCCACTCCATGGCATTCGTCCGGGCCTGCCGATGGGGCCCGGACGGCACAGCATGGCAGGGCGCGGGCCGTGGCGCGAATCACCCGGTCCGGCCCTTTCGCCTGCCCGACATCCCGGTAGATTCAAGCTTCTGACGACCCAGTCTGAAACTTGTTCTACATTCGCGCGACCCGTTACGCTCCGGCGGAACAGCCAGCGAGAAGGAGGCCGGAGTGACCGCGGAGGCCACGGAGGCATCGCTCACGCGGAAGGCGGCCACCCCGGCCGGCCCCGGCCCCGATTCCGGCCCCGCGCCCGCGGCAGGTCCCGCGTCCGGCCCCGCCGGCGAGCGCCCCCTGCGCATCGCCCTCCTCACCTACAAGGGCAATCCTTTCTGCGGCGGCCAGGGCGTCTACGTCCGCCACCTCTCCCGCGAACTCGCCCGCCTCGGCCACACCGTCGAGGTCATCGGCTCCCAGCCGTACCCCGTGCTCGACGAGCAGGACGGCGTCACCCTCACCGAGCTGCCCAGCCTCGACCTCTACCGCCAGCCGGACCCCTTCCGCACCCCGGCCCGCGACGAGTACCGCGACTGGATCGACGCCCTCGAGGTCGGCACGATGTGGACCGGCGGCTTCCCCGAGCCGCTGACGTTCTCCCTGCGCGCCCGCCGCCACCTCGCGGCCCGCCGCGGACAGTTCGACGTCGTCCACGACAACCAGACCCTCGGCTACGGCCTCCTCGGCGGCCCCGGCACGCTCGGCGCCCCGCTGGTCACCACCATCCACCACCCCATCACCGTCGACCGGCAGCTGGAGCTGGACGCCGCCGCCGACTGGAAGCGGCGCGCCTCCGTACGCCGCTGGTACGCCTTCACGCGCATGCAGAAGCGCGTCGCCCGCCGCCTGCCCAGCGTGCTCACCGTCTCCGGCTCCTCCCGCCAGGAGATCGTCACGCACCTCGGCGTGCACCCCGGGCGCGTGCACGTGGTGCCGATCGGCGCCGACACCGAGCTGTTCTCGCCCGACCCCTCCGTCGCCGAGATCCCCGGCCGCATCGTCACCACCTCCAGCGCCGACGTCCCGCTGAAGGGCCTGGTCCACCTCGTCGAGGCCCTCGCCGTCCTGCGCGCCCACCACCCCGCCGCCCACCTCGTCGTCGTCGGCAAGCGGCCCGAGACCGGGCCGGTGGCCAAGGCGATCCGGCGCTGCGGCCTGGAGGACGCCGTCGAGTTCGTCAAGGGCATCACCGACGCCGAACTCGTCGACCTGGTGCGCTCGGCGCAGATCGCCTGCGTGCCGTCGCTGTACGAGGGCTTCTCGCTGCCCGCCGCCGAGGCCATGGCCACGGGTACGCCGCTCGTGGCCACCACCGGCGGCGCCATCCCCGAGGTCGCCGGGCCCGACGGCGAGACCTGTCTGGCCGTGCCGCCCGGCGACGCCGGCGCCCTGGCCTCCGCGCTGGGCCGGCTGCTGGCCGACGAGGGGCTGCGCCGCCGCCTCGGCACCGCCGGGCGCGAACGCGTCCTCGCCCGCTTCACCTGGCGGCAGGCCGCCATCGGCACCGCCGAGCACTACCGCGAGGCCGTGGACCGGGCGCGCGCCGCCCGCCGCACCGGCCCCCGCAGATGACCCCGCTGTTTCCCTAGTAGTTCCCCTCGTACCTCCCTTGCTCCTTCCGCCGGACGAAAGCAAACAGCCGTGCTGACCGTCGATTTCTCCCGCTTCCCGCTCGCCCCCGGCGACCGCGTGCTCGACCTGGGCTGCGGCGCGGGCCGGCACGCCTTCGAGTGCTACCGGCGCGGCGCGCACGTCGTGGCCCTCGACCGCAACGGCGAGGAGATCCGCGAGGTCGCCAAGTGGTTCGCCGCCATGAAGGAGGCCGGCGAGGCCCCCGCCGGCGCCACCGCCACCGCGATGGAGGGCGACGCGCTCGCCCTGCCCTTCCCCGACGAGACCTTCGACGTCGTCATCATCTCCGAGGTGATGGAGCACATCCCCGACGACAAGGGCGTCCTCGCCGAGATGGTGCGCGTACTGCGCCCCGGCGGCCGCATCGCCGTCACCGTGCCCCGCTACGGGCCCGAGAAGATCTGCTGGGCGCTCAGCGACGCGTACCACGAGGTCGAGGGCGGCCACATCCGCATCTACAAGGCCGACGAACTGCTCGGCCGCATGCGCGAGGCCGGCCTGGAGCCGTACGGCACCCACCACGCCCACGGCCTGCACAGCCCCTACTGGTGGCTGAAGTGCGCCTTCGGGGTCGACAACGACAAGGCCCTGCCGGTCCGCGCGTACCACAAGCTGCTGGTCTGGGACATCATGAAGAAGCCGGCCGCCACCCGGCTCGCCGAGCGCGCCCTCAACCCCGTCATCGGCAAGAGCTTCGTCGCGTACGCCACGAAGCCCCGGCGCGAGGGACGGGCGGCCGCCGCATGACGATGTCGTCCTCCAGGCCCGGCAGCCCCGGCCCGGGCCGCACCGAACGCCTCGTGCTGCCCGGTGTCCTCACCGCCGCGCAGGCGGCCCGCACCGTCGCCGGCATCGCCGCCGCCCAGCGGCCCGACGGCGCCATACCGTGGTTCCGCGGCCACCACCTCGACCCGTGGGACCACGTCGAGGCCGCCATGGCCCTGGACGCGGCCGGCGAGCACGCCCGCGCCGAGGCCGCCTACCGCTGGCTCGCCGAGCACCAGAACGGCGACGGCTCCTGGTACGCCGCGTACGCCGACGGCGCCGCCGACGAGCCCACCGACCGGTCCCGCGAGACCAACTTCGTTGCGTACGTCGCCGTCGGCGTCTGGCACCACTACCTGTCCACCGGCGACGACGCGTTCCTCGACCGCATGTGGCCGACCGTCTTCGCCGCCGTCGAGTTCGTGCTGCGGCTCCAGCAGCCCGGCGGGCAGATCGGCTGGAAGCGCGAGGACGACGGCACCGACCGCACCGAGGCGCTGCTGACCGGCTGCTCGTCCGTCCACCACGCGCTGCGCTGCGCGCTGGCCATCGCCGAGCACCGCGAGGAGCCGCAGCCCGACTGGGAGCTGGCGCTGGGGCTGCTGGGGCACGCGATACGCCACCACCCGGAGCGGTTCTCGGACAAGAACCGTTACTCCATGGACTGGTACTACCCGGTGCTCGGCGGCGCCGTCACCGGCGCGGCCGCGAAGGAGCGCATCGAGGAGCGCTGGGACGAGTTCGTGGTGCCGGGCCTGGGCGTGCGCTGCGTCGTGCCGAACCCGTGGGTGACCGGCGGCGAGAGCTGCGAACTGGCCCTGACGCTGTGGGCGATGGGCGAGTCGGACCGGGCCGTGGACATCCTGCGCTGGATCGGCCACCTGCGGGCCGAGGACGGCATGTACTGGACCGGCTACGTCTACGACGACGAGGCGATCTGGCCCGAGGAGCGCACGACGTGGACGGCGGGGGCGCTGCTGCTCGCGGTGGCCGCGCTCGGCGGCGACGAGGCGACGACGGCGGTGTTCGGCGGCGAGCGGCTGCCGGTGGGACTGGACCCGGAGGGCTGCTGCGGGTGAGACCCGCATCGCCATCCGGGTGATCCCCGACAAACCCCTGAACACCGGGATTTTCCGTGGGCGTTGTCAGTGCCCGGGCCTACAGTGAGGCCATGACCCGATTCAGCCACGAGCGCTACTGCGACGAGATCCTCCACCAGTCCGACGAGCTGCGCGCCGCCGTGCGCGGCGCGGACCTCACCGCCACCGTTCCCACGTGTCCCGACTGGACCCTGACCCAGCTCGCCCTGCACGTCAGCAGTGCCCACCGCGGCATCTCCGAGATCGTGCGCAGGCGGATCACGGAGTTCACGCCGCCCAGCGGTGCGGAGGACGCCGCCGCGAGCACGGAACCCTTCGACCCCGAGCGGCTGGACGCCTGGCTGGCCGAGGGCGCGCAGATGGTCGTGGACGTGCTGCGCGAGGCCGGCCCGGACGCCCATGTGTGGACGTTCGGCCCGGAGCAGAAGTCGTCCTTCTGGGCGCGCCGCATGACGCACGAGACGGTGATGCACCGCGCCGACGCGGCGCTCGCCGCGGGCGTGGAGTTCACCGTCGCGCCGGACGTGGCGGCCGACTGCCTGGACGAATGGCTGGAGATCGTCTCCTCGCCGATGGCGCAGGCGTACCGGCCCGAGCTGAAGGAGCTGCTGGGCGCGGGCCGCACGCTGCACCTGCACGCCACGGACACGCCCGCCGAGCTGAACGCCGAGTGGTTCATCGACGCCACGGGCGAGACGGTGGAGTTCCGGCGGGCGCACGAGAAGGCGGCCGTCGCGGTCCGCGGGCCCCTGACCGATCTGCTGCTGCTGTTCTACCGGCGGCTGCCGGCGGACACGGCGGGTGTCGAGGTCATAGGCGACCGGGCGGTGCTGGACCACTGGCTGGAGCACGCCCGCTTCTGACGGTCGATTCTGACAGTCGCTCCTGCCGGTACGGGTCAGTTGAGGTCTGCGAGCAGCCGTAGCGTGGCGGGGTCCGGGGCGGTGACCAGCAGGTCGGTGACGGGCCCCGCGCGCCACAGCTCCAGGCGTGCGGCGATGCGGGCGCGGGGGCCGACGAGCGAGATCTCGTCGGCGAACGCGTCGGGCACGGCCGCCACGGCGTCCTCCCTCCGGCCGGCGAGGAAGAGCTCCTGGACGCGGCGGGCCTCCCGGGAGTAGCCCATGCGGGCCATCAGGTCGGCGTGGAAGTTGCGGGTGCGGTGACCCATGCCGCCGACGTAGTGGGCGAGCATGGCCTTGACCGGGCGCAGCCCCTCCGCCACGTTCCGGCACAGCCGGGCCCGGGCCAGGGGGGCCACGAGGAAGCCGTCGGGCGCTTCGGCCAGGGCCTCGGCGTAGAGAGCGGTGCGGTGCGGGGACCAGTAGAGCGGTAGCCAGCCGTCGGCGATGCGGACGGTCTGGGCGATGTTGCGGGGGCCCTCGGCGCCCAGCAGGACGGGCAGCCCGGGCCGGAGGGGGTGGGTGACGGACCGCAGGGGACGGCCGAGGCCGGTGGCGTCCGGCCCGTCGTACGGCAGCGGGTGGAAGCGGCCCTCCAGCGTCACCGGCGCTTCCCGGCGCAGCACCTGCCGGACCACGTCGACGTACTCGCGGGTGGCGGTCAGCGGGCTGGAGGGGAAGGGGCGGCCGTACCAGCCCTCCACCACCTGGGGGCCCGACAGGCCGAGCCCCAGCAGCATCCGGCCGCCGGAGAGGTGGTCCAGGGTGAGGGCGTGCATGGCGGTGGCGGTGGGGGAGCGGGCCGCCATCTGGGCGACGGCGGTGCCCAGGCGGATGCGGCGGGTGTGGGCGGCGAGCCAGGCCAGCGGGGTGAAGGCGTCCGAGCCCCAGGCCTCGGCGGTCCACACGGAGTGGTAGCCCAGGCGTTCGGCCTCCTGGGCGAGGGAGAGGTGGTGCTGGTGGCCGGGGTGCCGGCCCCAGTAGCCGAGGGCGAGACCGAGCCGCACGACGAAACCCCACCTTCTGACGAGCCGTCAGGTCGGGACTTGGGGGACGCGGGGACTGTAGACGACGGCGGCCCGCCGGGGAAGAACCCCGGCGGGCCGTCAGGAAGGGAGGAGAAGGGATCAGCCGCGCTGGATGCCCGTGGTGTCCTGGAGCACACCGCGACGGCCGTCCTGCGTCTGGGCGACGAGGGCCGGACCGCGCTGGTCCACGGCGAGGTACCAGGTGCCGGGCGCGAGCTCGGCGATCGGGGTCGGGGAACCGTCCTCCGGGTACAGCGGCCGGTTGACCGGCACGGCGAACCAGAACGGGGCGAAGTCGCCGCCGGACGGCTGCTGGGCACCGCCCGCGGCGGGCTGCTGCTGGCCGCCCTGCGAGGCGTCGGCGCCGGGCTGCGGCTGCTGCACCTGCGTCGGCTGGCCGGCCGCCGGGCCCTGCGCCGGGCCGGCCTGGGCACCGTACGGCTGCGGGGCCGGGGCGCCGTAGGGCGACTGGCCGGGCTGCATGCCGCCGGGGCCCGGGTAGCCGTAGCCCTGGCCCGGGGCCATGCCGTACGGCGCCGGGGCCGGCTGCGGGGCGCCGACCAGCGCCGCCTTGAGGGCGGGGGTGCGCGGCGTCAGCACGATGGTCGCGGCGAGCACGAGGTTGGCGATGAGGCCGAGGATCTGGCCGACGCCGGGGGAGACGCGCTCGGAGTCCGGGCCACCGAAGATCGTCCACAGCGACGACCAGGCGGCGAACACGCCGATGGCCATGGCCCACTGCTCCAGCGAGAGACCGGCCACCTTGCGGCCCTCGGGCTGGAAGCGGGCGACAACGACGAGAGCCGCGGCGGCGATTCCCGCGAGGAAGATCGACGGCAGCACGGGGAAGAGTTCCGGCTTCCAGCCGTTGGGCGCCTTGGGGCAGACCGGCGCCTGACCGCAGTCATAGGAATAGAAGCCGAGGAACGAGGCGATGAACAGCAACACCGCTGCTCCGATCACCACGCCGTCGCCTCGAGTGAGGGAGCGGATGTTCACCTGAAATCCTTTGTCAGTGCTGTCGGTATTCGTCGTCGTTCATCCGGCGGCGGGAGCGGGCCGGCCGGCCTGTCCTGGTCGCCGGGGCGCGAGGGCGCGGGGGTGGCGGTCACCCATCGTACGGGGAAGCACCCGCGCGTTCCGCCCTGGGCGCCCTCTTCGTATCACCCTCGTGACACGCCCGTGGCCTGCTGGTACTTACCGCGGGACGGCCCCTTCCGTCCAGCGCATTACCCACGCAGGAAGTCGGTGATGCCGTCCGCGATCCCTTGCGCCGCCTTCTCGCGCCATGCCGCGTCCGTGAGCAACGCGGCGTCCTGCGGGTCGCGCATATTGCCGCATTCGATGAAAACCTTGGGAATCGTCGACAGATTGAGCCCGCCGAGGTCACTGCGGGTGTCCAGACCGGTACCGCCGCCGATGTAATTCGAGGGCGCGCTGCCGGTGACGCGGACGAAGTTGCCGGCGATGCGGGCGCCGAGCTCCTTCGACGGGCCCACGATGGCGGAGGTGTCCGCCCGCCCGGCGTGCACGGCGGCGGGGAGGATGACGTGGAAGCCGCGGTGGCCCACGTCCGAGCCGTCGGCGTGGATGGAGACGGCGGCGTCGCCGTGCGCCTTGTTGCCGATGTCGGCGCGCTCCGTCACGCACGGCCCGTACGGCCGGTCGCCGTCGTGGGTGAGGACGACGCGGGCGCCGCGCGACTGCAGGACGGCGCGCAGCCGGTGGGCCACGTCGAGGCTGAAGGTGGCCTCGGCGTAGCCGGAGTTCGTCTCGGTGCCGGTGGTGTCGCATTCCTTGCGGCCGGTGCCGATGTCGACCTGACGGTTGATCTCGGCGGCGTGCTCGTTGTTGTGCGTGTTGTGACCGGGGTCGACGACGACCACCTTGCCCTTGAGGGGCCCGTCGGCGGCCGGCTCCACGGCGGGCGTGTCCGCGGCCGTGCTCGGGGCCGTGCTTGGGGCCGGGGCCGCGGTGCTGGGGGCCGGGGGTGCGCTCGGAGAGGGCGGCGCGGCCTCACTCGCCTTCGGCGACGGCGAGGCGGTGGCTGCCGCCGGGCGGGCGGGCGCTGCCTGTTCGGCCGGATCGGCCGAACAGGCGGCCGATCCGGCCGTCAGGAACAGGGCGGCCGCCCCGGCGGCTATGAGCCGGGGCACACGGGTGCTGCTGCCGGTGGGGGACACCCCGTGATGCTAGCGCCGGGCCTCAGACGCCGTGACCGGTACGGCGGAGTACGCGCAGGGAGCGCGTCACCGAGATTTCGGTGAACGCGCCGGACGCGAGGGCCCGGCGGTACACGCGGTACGGGGCCTGGCCGCCGTCGGCCGGGTCGGGGAAGACGTCGTGGACGACGAGCAGCCCGCCGGGGGCCACGTGCGGCGCCCACCCCTCGTAGTCGGCGGTGGCGTGCTCGTCGGTGTGCCCGCCGTCGATGAACACGAGCCCCAGCGGCGCGTTCCACAACGCCGCCACCTGCGGCGACCGGCCGACGACGGCCACGACGTGCTCCTCCAGCCCGGCGGCGTGCAGCGTGCGGCGGAACGCGGGCAGCGTGTCCATGCGGCCCACCTCGGGATCCACCAGCGACGCGTCGTGGTACTCCCACCCGGGCTGCTGCTCCTCGCTGCCACGATGGTGGTCGACGGTCACCACCACACCCCCGGCCTCCCGCGCGGCCCCCGCAAGCAGAATCGTGGACCGCCCGCAGTACGTCCCGACCTCCAGCAACGGCAACCCGGTGGCGGCGGCCTCCTCGGCGGCCTCGTAGAGGGCCAGGCCCTCGTCGACGGGCATGAACCCCTTCGCCGCCTCGAAGGCGGCGAGTATCCCGGGCTTGGGCGGCATGACGGATGTCCCTCCTGGAACGGTGCCTGGAACTGGCCGGCCCCATGCTGCCCCATCACCCGAACGAGCGAGCGGGTGGGTACTTTCCATTTTGGAAAGTCGGTGCCATGCTGGAAAACGCCCGGGGTTCGGGCCGACTTGGGGAGGGGTGTCATGGGGGAACCGGCCGAGGCCGTCGCGTCGTTGGAGGGCGCGGTGCGGATGGAGCGGGCCGTGCGGACGCGCAGCCAGTGGTACGCCATGTATCTGTGGCTGTTCGCCGCCTGGCAGCTGCTGCTCATTCCGATGCTGGTGCTGTGGCGGGGACACGTGCCGGTCGCGGTGAGCATGGCGGGCAACGCCGTGATCGTCGCGGCGCTGTCGCTGTACGCAGCACGTCAGCCCGTCGTACCGCGGCGCATGACCGTGCGGCACCTTTCCGCCATCGGCGGGTGGACGCTCGTCTATGGGCTCACGTTGGTGCTGGCCTTCATAGGCCCCTTCAAGGAGCCGGGCGTCCTTTTTACCGGCGTGGCCGCCATCTGCTGCGCCCTGCCGCCGGCCCTGGTCGCCCTCAACGTTGCGCGGAGCGGTGCGTGACGGGGGAGAAGGCGCACCCGCGGCACCGGCTTGCGCCGTTGCTCGGCTCGCCGGTGCGGCTGTCGGTCGTGGCCGCACTGGCCGCGGCCGACCGAGCCGAGTTCGGGTACGTCCGCGACCTGGTCGAGGTCAGCGACTCGGTGCTGTCCAAGCAGGTGGCCGCCCTGGAGGAGGCCGGCTGGGTCACCGTCGAGAAGGGGCGCGTCGGCCGGCGGCCGCGGACCTGGCTCGCCCTCACCGGCGAGGGGCGCGCCGCCTATGGGCGCCACCTCGACGCGCTGCGCGACATCGCCGGGCCCCTCCGCTGACCGGACGCCGGTTCCGGCGTTCCCTCACAACCACCCGTTCTGGCGCGCAGCGCGGACCGCTTCCATGCGGTTGCGGGTCTGGGTCTTGCCGATGGCTGCCGAGAGGTAGTTGCGGACCGTGGCGGGGGAGAGGTGGACGCGGGTGGCGATGTCGGCGACCGTGGCGCCGTCGACGGCGGCTGCGAGGACGTCGCGTTCGCGTTGGGTCAGCGGGTTGGGGCCCGCGCTCAGGGCGGCCGCGGCGAGGGCCGGGTCGATGACGCGTTCGCCCGCCAGGACGCGGCGGACCGCTGCCGCCAGGTCCTCCACGGGGCCGTCCTTCACCAGGAAGCCGGAGGCCCCGGCCTCCATCGCGCGGCGCAGGTAGCCGGGCCGGCCGAACGTGGTGAGGATCAGCACCCGGCAGTCCGGGAGCTGCTTGCGCAGATCCGCGGCGGCGTCCAGGCCGCTG
Source organism: Streptomyces mashuensis (assembly GCF_014654785.1). GTDB lineage: Bacteria > Actinomycetota > Actinomycetes > Streptomycetales > Streptomycetaceae > Streptomyces > Streptomyces mashuensis. Next base: position 367,014 of record NZ_BNBD01000002.1, on the reverse strand, counting down.
CGGCCCGGCAGTTCGATGTCGAGCAGCGCCACGTCCGGGCGGACCTCGGCGGCCGTCCGTACGATCTCGTCGCCGTTGCCCACTTGGGCGACGACCTCGATGTCCTCCTCCAGGCCCAGGAGCAGCGCCAGCGCGCCCCGCATCATGCCCTGGTCCTCGGCCAGCAAAAGCCGGATGACGCCGCTCACGCCGCCCGCCCTTCTTCCTCGTCGTCCACCGGGAGTTCCGCCACGAGCCGGAAACCGCGCCGCCCGTCCGGGCCCGACGTCAGGGAGCCGCCTGCCGCCGCCAGCCGTTCGGCCAGGCCCTTCAGCCCCGTACCACCGGGTGCGTCCGTCTCCGGCTCCGAGCCTACGCCGCGCCCGTCGTCCGTGATCTCCAGATGGACGCGGTCGGTCAGGCCGCGCACTTCGATGACGCAGCGTTCGGCGCCGCTGTGCCGCACCACGTTCGTCACCCCCTCGCGCACCACCCATCCCAGCAGCGCCGCCGTCTGGGGCGGCAGCGGCGGGCCGGACTGGCGGATGTCGACGGCGATGCCCGATGCGTCCAGCAGTGAACGCGACCGTTCCAGTTCGGTGGTGAGGCTGCCCTCGCGGTAGCCCGTCACCGCCTCCCGTATTTCCGTCAGCGCCTGGCGGCCCACCGCCTCGATGTCCGCGGCCTGCCCCAGCGCCGCGTCCAGGTTGCGCGGCGCCAGACGGCGCACCGCCTCCGCCTTCACCACGATGACGGACATCGTGTGCCCCAGCAGGTCGTGCAGGTCGCGCGAGAACCGCAGCCGTTCCCGTTCCACCGCCGCGTGCGCCAGCTGCTCGCGTGTCGCGCGCAGCGTCGCCACCGTCTCCACGAGGTTGAGGACCGCGGCCGCCACCATGCCCGACAGGCCCGTCCCCCAGGCGATGGTCACCGAGTCCTGCGGGGTGTCGTGGAGGTTCGACAGCATGCCCACGGAGGTGCCCAGCAAGCCCAGCACCAGCGCCAGCTGCCGGCGTCGCCGGCGCAGCACCACGCCGGCCGCCAGCGACAGCAGCGGGAAGCACAGCAGCCAGTCGCCGCCGTACCCCACCCCCAGCCCGTACGTCACTGCCGCCAGCCCCGCCAGGGGCAGCATTGGTTGCCGCGTGTGCAGCCGCTCTTCGTCCAGCCCCCACGTCACCGTGAGGAAGTACAGGCCGAGGAAGGCCACCAGGCCCGCGCCGCCCAGCCAGGGCAGCGGCACCTTCCCCTGGCACAGGGCCACCACGTCCGCGATCAGGATGGACGGCCACGGCAGGAACGTCCGGACCGTCACCGGGGTCAGCGGTGTCATCTCCTCGATGTCCGCCGTCCCGTCCCCCGCGCTGCTGCCGCCCTTGCGTCCCCTCATGTCCCCGACCTTACGGACACCCCCTCCCACCTGCGGAGAGGGAAATGTCCCCGGTGGGCAGTGACATTTGTCCCGGCGCCCACCCCGTCGCCCACCGCTCGCGCGTGCGTCTTCCCACGCCCCACCCGATCGGCTATACAGAAAGGCCCGGTAACTGGAACGCGTTCTCGTAAGGAGACACGCAGCGTCATGCCCATCGACCCCGCCCGGGCCACCGCCGCCGCACCGCGCACGGACCGCCTCGCCTGGGACCACAAGGACGTCATCCTCTACCACCTGGGCATCGGCGCCGGCGTCCCCGCCACCGACCCCGGCGAACTGCGCTACGTGCTGGAGAGCCGGCTGCACGTCCTGCCGTCGTTCGCCACCGTCGCCGGCGGGTCCATGGCCATGGCCGGCGGCCTGGCCACCCCCGGCATCGACGTCGACCTGTCCGCCGTCCTCCACGGCGGGCAGACCGTCACCCTCCACCGCCCCCTGCCCGTCACGTCCGCCCCCGGCACCACCCGCACCTCACGCGTGGCCGCCGTGTACGACAAGGGCAAGGCCGCCGTCATCGCCCTGCGCGCCGACGTCGCGGACGACGACGGACCGCTGTGGAGCAGCGTCAGCGACATCTACGTCAAGGGCGAGGGCGGCTTCGGCGGCGACCGCGGCCCCTCCGCCGCCCGCCTCGACGTGCCCGCGACCCCGCCCGACGCGACTGCCGACCGTGCAATCCGCCCCGACCAGGCCCTGCTCTACCGCCTGTCCGGCGACTGGAACCCGCTGCACGCCGACCCCGACTTCGCCAAGGTCGCCGGCTTCGACCGGCCCATCCTGCACGGCCTGTGCTCGTACGGCATCGTGCTCAAGGCCGTCGTGGACACACTGCTGGACGGCGACGTCACGCGCGTCCGCTCGTACACCACCCGCTTCACCGGCGTCGTCTTCCCCGGCGAGACGCTGCGCATCCGGATGTGGCACGGAACGCCCGGCACTGAACGCGGCCCCGGCCGCATCCAGGTGACCGCCACGGCCGTCGAGCGCGACGACGCCCCGGTGCTGGCCGACACCGTCGTCACCGTCGCCGAACCCATCTGAAAGCCGCCCACCTGAAAGCGCCATCTGAAAGCCGCCCGCCCGGAAGGAGCCCCCATGCGCGCCGCCGTACAGCACCGGAAAGGCGGGGACCGGCTGGAGGTCCTCGACGACGTCGAGGCCGTCGGCTTCGGCCCCGGCAAGGTACGGATCCGTATCCGCGCCGCGGGCCTGTGCCACTCGGACCTGTCGGCGATGTCCGGCGTCCTGCCGCAGCACGTGCCGTTCGTCCCCGGCCACGAGGGCGCGGGCGAGGTCCTGGACGTCGGTGACGGCGTCACGCACGTCCGGCCCGGCGACCGGGTCCTCGTCCGCTGGCTGCCCGGGTGCGGGGTCTGTGCGCCGTGCAAGCGCGGCGAGAGCCGTTTCTGCCTCGCCGGGCTCATCGCCGGCGCCGAGCCCAACTTCCGCCGCGGCGACACCGACCTGCACGGCTTCGCCGGCACCGGCACCTTCGCCGAGGAGCTGGTCGTGGGCGCCGACTGCGCCCACCCCATCCCCGACGACCTGCCCTACGAGATCGCCTCGCTCATCGCGTGCGGCGTGACGACGGGCATCGGCGCCGTGCTCAACACGGCCCGCGTCGAGCCGGGTTCGTCGGTCGCCGTCATCGGCTGCGGTGGCGTCGGCGTCAGCGTCGTGCAGGGCGCGCGGGTGGCCGGCGCGGCGCAGATCGTCGCCGTCGACCCCGTGGAGTCCCGGCGCGAGGCCGCCCTGCGGCTCGGCGCGACCGAGGCGGTCGCCCCGGAGGGCCTCACCGACGCGGTCTCCCGCGCCACCGGCGGCGAGGGCTTCGACTACGTCTTCGAGGTGGTCGGCAAGTCCGCCACGGCCCGCACCGCGTACGACGCCACCCGGCGCGGCGGCACGCTGTGCGTGGTGGGCGCGGGCTCGGTGGAGGACCACTTCCGGCTGAGCATGTTCGAGCTGTTCTTCCACGAGAAGAAGATCCTTCCGTCGCTGTACGGCGGCGGGGACGTGGGCCGTTCGTACGAGCGCGTGATCGCGCTGTGGCGGGCCGGCCGGGTGGACCTGGAGGGCCTGATCACCCATCGGGTGCCGCTCGCCCGCGTCAACGACGCGATCGAGCAGATGCGCACCGGCGAGGCCCTCCGTACGTGGATCACGCTGTGACCCCGTCCCTGGACGGCCGGGTCGCGGTGGTGACGGGCGCCGGCCGGGGCCTCGGTCGCGCCGAGGCGCTGGAGCTGGCCTGCCACGGTGCCGCGGTCGTCGTCAACGACTACGGCGTCCCGGCGCGGGACGGCAGCGGCGCGCCGTCGCCCGGCCCCGCCGAGGAGGTGGCCGCGGAGATACGGGCGGCGGGCGGCCGGGCCGTCGCCCACTGCGGCGACGTCGCAGACCTCGCCCAGGCACGCGAGCTGGTGCGGCTGGCCGTCGGCACGTTCGGCGCGCTGGACGTGTTGGTGAACAACGCGGGCATCCTCCGCGACCGCATGGTCTTCTCCATGTCGGAGGAGGAGTGGGACGCGGTCGTCCGCGTGCACCTGAAGGGTCACTTCGCGACGGTGCGGTACGCGGCGGAGTACTGGCGGACGCGGGCCAAGGCCGACCCGGCGGCCGCGTACGGGCGGCTCGTCACCACGTCCTCGGAGGCGTTCCTCGCCGGCTCGCCCGGCCAGCCGAACTACGCGGCGGCCAAGGGCGGCATCGTGGGGCTGACCATGTCGTGCGCGCACGCGCTGCGGAAGTACGGCGTGACGGCCAACGTCATCTGCCCCCGGGCCCGCACCCGGATGACCGAGGACGTCTTCGCCCCGGCGGACCGCGCGGACCGCCCGTCCGGCGACGGCCTCCCGTCCGGCAACGAGCGCCCGGCCGGCGACGGCCTTCCGGCTCACGACGACCTTCCGGCCGGCGACGACCATCCGGCCGGCGACGGCCTCCCGGCCTACGACGACCTCGCCCCCGAGCACGTGTCACCGCTGGTGGCATACCTGGCGGGGCCGGGGGCCGGGGGCGTGACGGGTCAGGTGTTCGTGGTGCACGGCGGGATGGTGGCGGTGCTGGAACGCCCGCGCGTGGCGGCGAAGTTCGACGCGAAGGGCGACCGCTTCACGGTCGCCGAACTGGACGACGCCCTCGGCTCCTACTTCGCGGCACGGCCGGAGGGTTTCGCCGCGCCGGAGGTCCTCCGGCTGCGGCGAGGCGAATGAGGCCGGTTAACCCCGGCCGGGGGTCAGTTCCCCTCCGTACGGCGGTGCTTGCCGTGCACGGGGCCCTGCTTCTCGTCCCCCGAGGCATGGCCCCGGTGCTTACCGGTACCTGCCGGCGCCTGCTCGGTCGTGTTCGTTCGGGCGTCGGACATGCGAAAAAGTCACTCCGTCAGATCGTGGCTCCGCTTGGGCGGCCACCGAGTCTAACGACGCCGTGATCATGAAGCCACTCCCGCCGTCCGCGCGCACGGCGCCTGCTGCAACGGCACCGGCCGCGGCACCGGCACCTCCACGGCCCCGACGACCTCCCCGGTCACGACCTTCGCAGGCACCGCCTCCGCCGACGCCACAGCCGTCGCCGCTGCCTCCTCCTCATCCGGCCGCAGCCGCGCCAGCCCGCACGGCACCGTCGCCGTCACGAACGGCAGCCGCAGCTCCCCGTCCGCCGTCCACAGCCCCGCCCCCGGCAGCCAGCCGGCCGGGCCCTGGAACTGCCGCAGCCGCTTCCGCGCCGCCCGCCACACCCCGACCCAGCTGCTGCCGCCCGCCTCGATGCGGAAGGCGACCGCGCAGTCCTCGGGCGCCAGCCCCTGGCCCGGCTGCGCCGCGAAGGGCGTGACCGTCGCGTCGGGCACCCGCAGGCACTCGGGGAATCGCACGGGGCGGGCCGAGCCGAGCACGCCCCAGCCCACCCGGTCGGTGCCGGGTGCGTCGGACCGTACGAGGAGCAGGCCGCTGTCGGGCTCGGCCAGCAGCAGCCGGTCGTTGCTCTTCTCCGTGATCTGGAGGAGCGGGCTGGTCTCGCCGCCCCGGCCGAGGTCGACGACGACGGCCTTGGTCAGCCCGTCCAGCTCCCGGTCCAGCGCCAGCAGCCGTCCCTGCCGGTCCAGCCAGGCGCCGCCCTCGCACCGGCCGGGGATCGTGGAGAGCAGCTCGGGGCCGTTGCCGCCGCCGTGGACGCGCCACAGCGTGGTGTGGCGCTCGCCCTCCACCAGCGCGTACGCGGAGGTGCCGTCCGGCGCGGGCGGCAGCAGGGTCAGCCGGGGGCACTCGATGGCGCCGAGCGCCATCTCGCCCGTGCCGGGCCCGGCGGGGTAGAGCAGGGAGAGCGCGAACCGCTCGGCCACACGACGGCGGATCAGCACCCGCCCGTCGCTGAGCGGCAGCAGCTGGCTGTCGGGCTCCTCCGGCTGGCTGGCGGGCAGCGACACCGCGTAGGGCTCGGGGCCGTCGAGCGTCCAGCGCTCCGGGAACCAGCCGTCCGTCCCGCGGCCGAGCGCGAGCCACGCCGCGTAGGAACCGTCCACGGTCACCGTGAAGGCCGACCGTCGCATCTCCGTCGGCGGCGCACCGGGGGACGTGGTGAGAGGGGTGCTCTGGGTGCCGTGGGGAGCACAGACCGTCATGAGAAACGTCACCTCCGGCACAGAACGTAGTTATCGTGCTGCCCGGCCGACCGTCCGACGTTCCGCGCTTCACGCGTATGGGTGGCGGTTTCCGGGTTTAGCTGAGAGACGGCGCGTAAGTGTGCTGTTTCGCCGCAGGCCACATGAGTCGGCCGGACCTAAACGGCGGACGGGTGGCTGACCTGGCCCTCTTGACGGGTACGGCGGAACGGTAGCCTTTGCCCGTGCCCGCACTGTCTGAAGTCATCGCCGCTCTGGAGACCCTCTGGCCCCCGCAGCGGGCCGAGCAGTGGGACGCCGTCGGTACGGTCTGCGGCGACCCCGCCGCCCCCGTCACCCGCGTGCTGTTCGCCGTCGACCCCGTCCAGGAGGTCGTCGACGAGGCCGTGACCCTGGGCGCCGACCTGATCGTCGCCCACCACCCGCTCTACCTGCGCGGTACGACGACGGTCTCGGCCGGCACCTTCAAGGGCCGCGTCGTGCACACCCTCATCAAGAACGACATCGCCCTGCACGTCGCGCACACCAACGCCGACAGCGCCGACCCCGGCGTCTCCGACGCCCTCGCCGGCGCCCTCGGCCTGCGCGTCACCGGCCCCCTCGTGCCCGACCCCACCGACCCCTCCGGCCGCCGCGGCCTCGGCCGCGTCTGCGAGCTCGACCCGCCCCTCACGCTCGCCGAGTTCGCCGACCGCGCCGCCCGGCACCTGCCCGCCACCGCCCAGGGCATCCGCGTCGCCGGCGACCCCGGCCGCACCCTCCGCACCGTCGCCGTCTGCGGCGGCTCCGGCGACTCCCTCTTCGACCAGGTACGGGCCGCCGGCGTCGACGCGTACGTCACCGCCGACCTGCGCCACCACCCCGCCTCCGAGGCCCAGCAGCACAGTCCCCTCGCCCTGGTCGACGCCGCCCACTGGGCCACCGAGTGGCCCTGGACCGAGCAGGCCGCCGCCCAGCTCGACGAGATCTCCGACCGCCACGGCTGGGGCCTGCGCACGCACGTCTCGCGCCTGGTCACCGACCCGTGGACCGGCCGCTTCGGCCGCGAGGCCGCGCCCGAGGCCCCCACCGGCGCCTGACCCGGCCGGAAGCCGCCCCCGTGGCCTCTCCACGGCCTGTCCGCCGACCGTGTGAATCTTCAGCACCCCGGCCCCGGGCGGTAGGGTGACCACGGTGACCGCCCCCGCGGCGTCCGCCACCCGCCACCACCGAAACCAGGAGCCTCCACTGAACGCCGCGCCCGCCGACCAGATCCGCCTCCTCGACCTCCAGGCCCTGGACGTGCGTCTCACCCAGCTCGCGCACAAGCGCAAGAGCCTGCCCGAGCACGCCGAGATCCAGACCCTGGAAGGCGACCTCGCCCAGCACCGCGACCTCCTCGTCGCCGCCCAGACCGAGGAGAGCGACACCGCGCGCGAGCAGACCAAGGCCGAACAGGACGTCGACCAGGTCCGCCAGCGCGCCGCCCGCGACCAGCAGCGCCTCGACTCCGGCGCCGGCCTGTCGCCCAAGGACCTGGAGAACCTCCAGCACGAGATCGCCTCCCTCGCCAAGCGCCAGGGTGACCTCGAGGACGTCGTGCTGGAGATCATGGAGCGCCGCGAGGCCGCGCAGGAGCGCGTCCGGGAGCTGACCGGCCGGGTCGCGTCCGTCCAGGCGAAGATCGACGACGCCACCGCGCGCCGCGACGCCGCCATCGCCGGCATCGACGCCGAGGTCGCCACCGTCACCAAGGAGCGCGAGGTCGTCGCCGCCTCCGTCCCCGCCGACCTCCTCAAGCTGTACGACAAGCTCCGCACCCAGCAGGGCGGCGTCGGCGCGGCCCGCCTCTACCAGCGCCGCTGCGAGGGCTGCCAGCTGGAGCTCAACATCACCGAGCTCAACGAGGTGCGGTCCGCCGCCGCCGACGCCGTCGTGCGCTGCGAGAACTGCCGCCGCATCCTCGTCCGCACCCCCGAGTCCGGCCTCTAGGCGGCCCCCGCCATGGCGCACCGCTTCATCGTCGAGGCCGACGGCGGCTCCCGGGGCAACCCCGGCCCCGCCGGCTACGGCGCCGTCGTCCTCGACGCGGCCACCGGCGAAGCCCTCGCCGAGGCCGCCGAGTACATCGGCCGGGCCACGAACAACGTCGCCGAGTACAAGGGCCTCATCGCCGGCCTGGAGGCCGCCCGCGACCTCGACCCCGACGCCACCGTCCGGGTCCGCATGGACTCCAAGCTCGTCGTCGAGCAGATGTCCGGCCGCTGGAAGATCAAGCACCCGGACATGAAGCCCCTGGCCGCCCACGCCCAGACGATCTTCCCGCCCGGCCGCGTCACCTACGAGTGGATCCCGCGCGAGAAGAACAAGCACGCCGACCGCCTCGCCAACGAGGCCATGGACGCCGGCAAGGCCGGCCGCCAGTGGGAGCCCGGCCGCTCCGCCGCCGGCCTCGCCGCCTCCGCCGCCGCGAGCGCCGCCCTCACCGCCGCCCCCTCCGCCACGCGCCTCCCCGCCGTGGCCGAACCGGCCGAGGAGGAGCCCCGCCCCGCCCCCGTCGGCTGGGCCGCCCCCGCCGACCTCGGCACCCCCACCACGTTCGTCCTGCTCCGCCACGGCGAGACCGCCCTCACACCCGAGAAGCGGTTCTCCGGCAGCGGCGGCAGCGACCCCGAGCTCTCCGCGGCCGGCCGCCGCCAGGCCGAATCCGTCGCCGCCGCCCTCGCCGCCCGCGGCACCGTCCAGGCCGTCGTCAGCTCCCCCCTGCGCCGCTGCCGCGAGACCGCCGAAGCCGCGGCCCGCCGCCTCGGCCTGGAGGTCCGCATCGACGAGGGCCTGCGCGAAGCCGACTTCGGCGCCTGGGAGGGCCTCACCTTCACCGAGGTCCGCGAGCGCTACCCCGACGACCTCGACGCCTGGCTCTCCTCCACCAAGGCCGCCCCCACCGGCGGCGGCGAGAGCTTCGCCGCCGTGGCCCGGCGCGTCTCCCTCTCCCGCGACAAGCTCCTCGCCCGGTACGCCGGCCGCACGGTCCTCGTCGTCACCCACGTGACGCCCGTCAAGACCCTCGTACGGCTCGCCCTCGGCGCCCCGCCCGAGTCCCTGTTCCGCATGGAACTCGCCGCGGCCTCGCTCTCCGCCGTCTCCTACTACTCCGACGGCAACGCGTCCCTGCGGCTGCTCAACGACACGTCCCACCTGCGGTAGACATCGCAGGCCGGGCACTCCCACACGTCCGGTGCCCCCAGTGCCGGCGGCGTCATCTCGGCGTCGCACTGCGGGCACCGCAGCGTGATCGGCTCCACGTGCCCGCAGGTCCCGCACACCCACAGCGGCCCCTCGCAGTCGTGCTGCCGCCACGCGGTCCGCCGACAGCGCGCGCAACCGGTCGTCACGATCCCCGCCCCGCGGCTCATGACCGGCGGTTCCGGGGTGCTGTCGGCGTATTCGATGATCTGTGCCCTGATCCGGTCGTCGGTGGTGTTGGCCATCCGGAGCAGGTGCGCGACGCGCGTACGCGCTTCATCAACGAAATCGTTCATGGCGGCAGCAGGTTAGCGCGCGCCGCCGGTCACCCGCGGTCAGGCGCGGTCAGTGTGCCGCCCGAAGGTGACGCCCCATCGCCACGGCCATCGCCCGCGCCGTCGGCGTGTCCTTCTCCCGCAACGCCTGCGCCCGCCGCCGTTTGATCGCCTGGCACTCCTCGCACCGCGTCGTCAGCAACCGCCGCAACCCGGCGATGATCTGCTGCGCCACGTCCACGCGGAGCGGCGGGAACTCCACGTACCCGTTGCCGCTCATCGGCTCGCCGGCCGTGATGTGCAGTGCCCAGCCGTGTTCACGGCAGACCGCCTGGAGTTCGTGCGCCGTCTGCGCGGAGATCCGGCGCAGGTCCGCGTCGGAGGGTGCGGGGGTGGGGGGTGAGGGGATAGCGACCATCGGTTTCCTCGGAGATTCGTCGGGCCGAATCACACCCGTGTGGGTGATCCAACTACCGTTTACGAGGACAGAGTTCCGCACCCGCGCCTACGCTCACAACGCTTTGCACGTGCCATGGGCAAGCTGTCACGGCTGGGGGCGGATGGACGTGAAACGACGCAACGGTGCGAACGGTTCGGCGGACGGCGGGGCCGCGACGACGGCGGCGGTGTTCGGAGAGGTGCTCCGGCACCACCGCGAGTGCGCGGGACTGACGCAGGAGGACTTGGCGGCGAAGATCCCCTGCGACCGGACGCTGGTCACGCGGGTGGAGGCGGGGAAGCGGGTGCCGCAGGAGCGGTTTGTCGCGGTATGCGACCAGCTGCTCGGTACGGGGGACATGTTCACCACCCTCTGGCGGCGGATCGACTGGTATCCGCACACGACCCATCCGGATTGGCTCAAACGGTGGGTCGAGATGGAAGCGAACGCGGAGGCTCTTCGTGCGTACGAGACCGATGTGATGCCGGGGCTGTTGCAGACCGAGGAATATGCGCGCGCACTCATGTCGCAGTTCTTCTCGGGCCGCGAACTGGACGACCGAGTAGCGGCTCGAATGAGCCGGCAGCAAGGCTTCATGAAGGTGGATGGGCCACTCCTGGTCGTGGTGCTGGACGAGAGCGCCATCCGGAACGTCGTCGGCGGCGGCGACGTAATGCGCGACCAGTGTGAGCAGCTGCTGTTGGCCGGCCAGCGGCCGAATATGCGCGTTCAAGTGGCGCCGTTCAACCTGCCGCTGATCAAACCCAAGACCGCGATGTCGCTGATCACCCTGGCGGACGGAGAGCAGTGGTTGTACTCGGAATCGCTGGAGGCCGGGCATTTCATCAACGATCCGGCGCTTATCGCGCGTTACACCAGGATCTATGATGTGCTCCGAGCTGACTGCCTCTCAGCATCCGACTCTGCTGCCTTCATCGGCGATGCAATGGAAGGGTATGGGCGCAATGGTGATATGGCGCAAGAGCACCTACAGCGGGAACGACGCTGGGAACTGTCTGGAAGTCGGGTGGACGAAAAGCAGCTACAGCGGAACCCACGGCGGGGACTGCGTGGAAATCGCCCCCGATATCCCCGCATTCGTCCCCGTGAGGGACAGTAAAAGCGCCCCCCACGGCCCCGCCGTCGTCTTCCCCGCCGCCGCGTGGAGCGCATTCGTCACGGGCGTGAAGGGCGGCGTGCTCTAGTCCTGGCGCTGCACCAGGTCCTCGTCCACCTTCGCCCGGCGTACCACCTGTTCGCCGGGCCCGCCCATCCGTTGCTGCAACGCACGCCCCTCGACATCCTCGAAGTGCTGCCGACGCGCAGACGGCTGCTCGCTCTTGATCAGCCACATCTGCAACGCCACGGCCAGGATGACCAATACGGCCGTCCACACCATCCACACCGGCGACCACTTCGCCGTCAGCACGCTCGTCGCGATGTTCACCGCCGCGGCGAGTACCACCGTCCCGCCGGCCGCCAGCATGCGTTTTCCGGTCAGTGTCATCCCAACTCCCCCTGTGCGCTACGTAACATGACAGGGCCAAGGTTCTACCACGGGGGACGCACGTGGCCAGTAGAAGGCGACAACAGGTCAGCAGGACCACGGTCGGGGGCGACCTGGTCATGGTCATGGACGGCCGGGCCGTCACACGTACCGACAGGGCGGCGCGGCGGCTGCGCCGCGACCTCCTCGTGCGCCTCAACGACGAGGTGGCGCGGCGGCGGTTGGAGAATCCGCAGCCGATTCCCGTGCGGTGGTCGCGGACCGGGCGGCCCGTGCAGTCGCCGGACGACGTGCTGGGGACGGCGGGGCTCGGCAAGGACGGGGACGTCGAGGACGTACCGGCGTTCCTGAAGAGCCTGCCGAAGCGGCAGCTGGTGGTGCTGGGGGCGCCGGGTTCGGGGAAGAGCGTGTGCGCGCTGCTGCTCGCGCGCGAGCTGCTGGACTCGTGGCAGCCGGAGGAACCCGTACCCGTGCTGCTGTCGTTGTCGTCGTGGCGGCCGTCCGTGCCGTTACGTACGTGGCTGGTGCGGCACATCAGGCAGTTGAGCCCGGGGCTGGGGCGAGGGCGGTTGTTCCGCAGGGATGTGGCGCGGCGGCTGTTCGACGAGAGGCGGGTGATGCCGGTTCTGGACGGCCTGGACGAGTTGCCGGAGCCGTTGCACCGGCGGGCGGTCGAGGCGATCGAGGCGCTGGGGGCGAAGCGCGTTCCCTTGTTGCTGACGTGCCGGGCCACCGAGTACGAGAAGGTGGGGGACTACCTGACCAAGGCCGCCGTGGTGGAGCTGGAGCCCGTCGCGACGGGGGACGCGGTCACGTATTTGCGGGGGGCGTCCGCGGACCGGGGCGAGCGCTGGGGCACGGTCTTCGCCGCGCTGCGGAAGCGGCCGCGGTCGCCGCTGGGCCGGACGCTGTCCACCCCGCTGATGCTGCACATGGCGGCGACGGCGTACCGGGCCGGGTCGACGGACCCCGGGGAGCTGCTGCGGGGCGAGGAGTTCCGTACGCGGGCGGGGATCGAGGCGCACCTGCTGGCGCGGTACCTGCCGACGCTGTACGCGGAGTCGTCGGAGACGGCGTACGGGGCCGACGAGGCTCAGCGGTATCTGGCGTTCGTGGCGCGGCGGATGCATGGGGACGGGACGTCGGACTTCGCGTGGTGGCAGGTGAGTTCGGGGGTCGCCGGGCTGCTGGTGGGGGTGGCGTACGGCGCCGTGTGGGGCTGGTTCTTCTACCTGCTGTTCGGCACGCTCGTCGGGGTGATGGCGGGGGTGATCGCCGGCGGGTGCGGGATCTGGGCGTACGCCATGGTGAGGGGCGAGCGGCGGCAGGTGTACATCGCCAAGGACGCGCTGCACGGGCCGCGGGCGCTGCTGTTCCGGTACGCGGGGGTGGGCGTGCTGGCGATGCTGGTCACGGCGGCGCTGGCGGGTGGGGGGATGAGCTGGTGGCTGCGGGCCACGTTCCACCTCCCGGTGCCCGAGGTGATGCCGTACGCGCTGCTGATGGGCGCGGGGATGGGGCTGGCGGCGCTGCTGGGGTCGGCGTGGGGCTCGTTCCAGGTGTCGCGGACGTGGCTGTGGATGACGGGGAGGCTGCCGTGGCGGCTGATGAAGTTCCTCGACGATGCGCACCACGTGGGGGTGCTGCGGCAGACGGGGGCGGTCTACCAGTTCCAGCATGTGCGGCTGCAGGAGCAGCTGAGCGGTGAGGCGGGGGAGCCGGGGCCTTCCGAATGGTCGCGGCGCAAGGCGATCTCGGTCCTGGACGTGGAGTGGCCGTGGCGTTCGAAGTGGCTGCTGCCGCTGGTGCCGACGGCGGCGCAGTTCGGCTTCGCGCTGGGCGGACTGACGGTGGTCGCCATGATCAATTACCTGGCAACCAGCAGTGTGACGCTGCTGTACCGCTCGGGCGCGAAGCCGGCCGAGAGCGCTCTCGTGTACTGCACGGGCGGGGGCGGGAACCCGGCGCAGGACCAGTCGTGCACGTCCATCCCGGTCCTCACCTGGACGGTGCGGGGGCGGCCGGCCGAGGCGGCGGTCCTGCGGGCGGCGAAGAGCGACGTGTCGGCGTCGGTGGCCGGTGTCGGCGGGTCGCTGAAGGCGGAGGGCTGCGCGAAGGCGGTGGTCCGGGCCGAGTGGAGCGTCGGGGGGCGGGTGCTGCGGTCCGTGGTGCTCAAGAACGGCGAGGACCTGTCGGAGGAGCGCATGAGGGTGCCGCACGCGGTGCCGTACGAGGGGGAACCGGTGTCGCTCGCGCTGCGGCGGGTCGACGGGGAGACGTGCGACGTGAAGGTCGCGTGGACCAACCCGGGGCTGGTGACGGACATCTACCGGCACGCGAGGGCACGGTTCGGGGAGCCGGCCCAGGGGTGAAAACGCCCGGTGGGCCCCCTCGCGGGGGCCCACCGGGCGACTGTGGAGCTAAGGAGAATTGAACTCCTGACCTCCTGCATGCCATGCAGGCGCTCTACCAACTGAGCTATAGCCCCGTGTGCTGTTGTGTGCCGCTCCGGCCCGGTTCCCGTGCCCGGCGACACGCACACGTTACACGGTTACGGTCCTCGTTCGCCAATCCGAATGGGGGAGGGGCGGGGGCGGGGGCCAGGGTGCTCAGAGCTCCGTGACGACGACGTCCAGGGCCCAGGGGCGGCCGGGCTTGGCGGGGGCGCCGCCTTCGACGACGTACCCGAGGTCGCGCAGGGCGGTGACGAGCCCGGCGGGGCCGGTGGGGGCGGCGCCCGCCGTCAGCAGATCGCGGACGATGCGGCCCTTGGTGGCCTTGTTGAAGTGGCTGACGACGGAGCGCTTCTCGACGCCGTCGACGGTGCGGGAGTGGAGCACGCGGACGGTGGCGGTGCGGCCGGCGAGCTCGCCCTTGGGCTTCCAGGCGGTGGCGTACGCGGCGGAGCGCAGGTCGAGGACGAGACCGTCGCCGGCGGCCTCGGGCAGGACGGCGGCGAGGGGCTCGCGCCAATAGGCGCCGAGGGCGCCGAGACCGGGCAGCTTGACGCCCATCGAGCAGCGGTAGGAGGGGATGGCGTCGGAGGGGCGGACGGCGCCCCACAGGCCGGAGAAGATCAGCAACGAGCGGTCGGCGGCGCGGCGGGCGGCGGGGGCGAGGGTCGCCAGGCCGAGGGCGTCGTAGAGGACACCGGTGTAGATCTCGGCGGCGGGCCGCGTCAGGGCGGTGCGCAGGGCGGCGTTCTTGGCGATCTCGCCGCGGAGGCCGGGGCTGAGGCCGAGGACGTCGGCGGCCTTGTCGGTGTCGCCCTCGCACAGGGCGACGAGCTCGGAGAGGACGGCCTCGCGGGCGGTGCGCAGGCCCGGCAGGGAGAGGGCGGCGGTGTCGAGCGCGGGCCCCGTGCCCCCGGCGGCCTTCCCCTCGGACGGCGGCAACAGCACGAGCACGGCGGGTCTCCTCAATGGGTGGTGCGACGGTCCAGGGGCACCCTAACGCCCGTCCGCACTGCTCATCGTGCTGCGGCCGGGAGCCGCGCCTAGGCTCGGTGGCATGCCCCGGCGCCCGATACGTGTGACGGACACGGAGCGCACTCCGCTGCTGTCGGCCCTGCGGGAGCTGCGCGAGCGGACGCACGTACGGGTGGCGTTCCCGGAGGAGGCGCTGCGGGAGGCGGAGCACGCGGCGCGGCACCCGCGGATGCCGGCGTACGACGCGACGGACCTGCCGCTGTTCACGATCGACCCGCCGGGGTCGCTCGACCTGGACCAGGCGGTTTTCCTGGCGCGGCGGGAGGCGGGGGGCTACCGGGTGCACTACGCGATCGCGGACGTGGCGGCGTTCGTGACACCGGGCGGGGCGCTGGACGCGGAGGCGCACGCGCGGGTGGTGACGTTGTACTACCCGGACCTGCGGGTGCCGCTGCACCCGCCCGTGATCAGCGAGGACGCGGGCAGCCTGCGGCCGGACCGGGACCGGCCGGCGGTGCTGTGGCGGCTGGACCTGGACGGGGACGGGCGAGTGGTGGAGGCGGACGTGCGCCGGGCGGTGGTACGGAGCCGGGCGCGGCTGCACTACGCGGGGGTGCAGCGGGCGATCGACGCGGGGACGGCGGAGGAGCCGCTGTCGCTGTTGCGGGAGGTGGGGATGCGGCGGGAGGAACTGGAACGGGACCGGGGCGGGATCTCGCTGAACGTGCCCGAGCAGGAGGTGGTGCGGCGGGACGGGAGATACGTGCCGGTGTACCGGTCGCCGCTGCCGGTGGAGGGGTGGAACGCGCAGATCTCACTGATGACGGGCATGGCGGGGGCGGAGCTGATGCTGCGGGCGGGCACGGGGGTGCTGCGGACGCTGCCGGCGGCGCCGGAGGGGGCGGTGGAGCGGCTGCGGCGGGTGGCGCGGGCGCTGGGGGTGGTGTGGCCGGCGGCGATGCCGTACGGGGTGCTGGTCAGGGCGCTGGACCCGGGCGACCCGCAGCACGCGGCGTTCCTGCAGGAGTGCACGGCGCTGCTGCGGGGGGCGGGGTACGTGGCGTTCGACGCGGACCGCCCGGGGGCGCTGCCGCGCCCGGCGGAGACGGACCACGCGGCGCTGGCGGCGCCGTACACGCACTGCACGGCGCCGCTGCGGCGCCTGGTGGACCGGTACGCGAGCGAACTGTGCCTGGCGGCGGCGGCCGGGGCGCCGGTACCGGAGTGGGTACGGGCGGCGCTGGAGGGGCTGCCGGGGGAGATGGTGCGGGGCGCGCGGCGGGCGGGGGAGGCGGAGCGGGAGTGCGTGGACCTGGTGGAGGCGGCGCTGCTGCGGGACCGGGTGGGGGAGGTGTTCGACGCGTACGTGGTGGACGTGGCGGAGACACGCCCGACGGCGGGCACGGCCCACCTGTACAGCCCGGCGGTGGTGGGCCACGTGGAGGGCCCGGCGGACGGCCCGCCGCTGCCGCTGGGGCGCCGGATGCGGGTGCGGCTGGTGCGCGCGGACCCGGGCCGGGAGAAGGTCGGGTTCGTCCCGGCGTGAGCGCCCGGTACCATGGTCGACACGGCGGACGAGCCGGCCGGGCGGTCGCGTGGGGGTCTCAGGACCCTCCCGAGGAACGTCCGGGCTCCACAGGGCAGGGTGGTGGGTAACGCCCACCCGGGGTGACCCGCGGGACAGTGCCACAGAAAACAGACCGCCGGGGGCCTCACGGCCCTCGGTAAGGGTGAAACGGTGGTGTAAGAGACCACCAGCGTCCGGGGTGACCCGGACGGCTAGGTAAACCCCACCCGGAGCAAGGTCAAGAGGGGCCACCGCTTGCGGCGGCCCTGCGCGGACGACCGAGGGCTGCCCGCCCGAGTCTGCGGGTAGACCGCACGAGCCGGCCGGCAACGGCCGGCCTAGATGGATGACCGCCTCCCCCGGCGCCGCAAGGCACCAGGGAGACAGAACCCGGCGTACAGGCCGACTCGTCCGCCACCTAGGGCCTCTGATCAGCGAAAGTGCTGGTCAGAGGCTCTTTTTTGTAGATCGGGGAGCTTGGCGAGACCCCGTTCCGCACCGGTCCAAACGGGACCGCGCGGCTACGTACGTAGCCATGAAAGTAGCCACGAAAGATCCGGTCCGGGGCTGGCCCGGAGACGGCCGTGACAGGTCCCGGACCAGCGGAGATGGTCGATGCCCTGGGGCATCCGGGTGGGTGGTCACCATGCCTCGGCGGGCAGTGAAGCCGCTTCCGCCTTGTACCTCTCCAATAGCCCGGGTTGGTACGGAGCATGGGTAGGCGGCCTTCGGGGCGCTACCGTGGCCCCGTCGTGCCGGCGCTCCCTCGGGGCGTCGCTTCTGCCAGTAGGTGGGGAGTCTCGTGAGCCGCCACATCCACACCGCCGACGACGTAGCGCCTGGCACGATCACGCTGTGCGTGCAGGACGGCCGCCGGTGGGCCCATACGCCGGTAAGCGCCTACCTGTGGGAGCACGCTGGCGAAGAGATGCGGGCGGGACTGCGTGATGTCGCCCGTCGCCCCCTCCGGGGCGCCAGCCGCCCCGTGGTCGTCGTCCGCCGGGAGGACGTCGAGGGGGCCGATGCCTGCGGGGCGAACGGTGGCGGAGCCAGGGGATGAGAATGCAGCAGCGGGGCTGAGGCCGACCTTCGGCCTCAGCCCCGCTGGGGGTCCACCCTTTGCCGCTGTTCACGCGAGGGGACAGCGTGGAGGGCGTCAGGCAGCGATGCCTACGCGAGAGGGGGAGGGTGCCGGCCGCGCTGTCACGCTGGCGGCCACTGCCCCGTGCGTGTCGGCGTGGTCCTTCAGGAGGTGGCTGTACGTGCGCCGCAGCTCCTCGACGGTGTCGCCGACCCAGGCGGCCACGGTGTGCTCAGGGATTCCGTTCTGGAGGCACCTGGAGATGAAGGTGTGCCGGAGGTCGTGGAAGGTGGGAAGGTCGCCGTCCTCGTCCTTGATGCCCAGCTTCCGCAGGGTGGGCTTCCACAGGTCGTCGTTGAAGTGGTTCCGGTTGAGAAGGCCGCCGCGCGGTGTCCAGAAGAGTGGACGGGCCGGGCCGCGCTTGCAGTCGTCGATCTTCTTCTTGTGCTCCCACAGGACGGTCTCTGTGGCCTGCGGCGGGAAGCGCTCCATGTACTCCCCCAGGGCGTCCTGGAGGTACGGAGGTACTGGCACGTCCTTCGTGTTGAGGCGCGGGCTGGTCTTGAGACGGTCTACGAGCGTGGGCCTGTGGCGGGTCTCCTTCGTCCTGAGCACCTGCCGGCGGACGGTGAGGAGCTTGCCGTCCGAGGCGAGGACGTCGTCGCACACGGCGAACGCCTCTGCCTGTCGGGCGCCGCAGCCAAAGCCGATCATCGGGATGGGGCGGTAGAGCTCGGGGAACTCGTCGTAGATCGCCCAGCATTCGTCCGGGGTGAAGACGTACGACTTCGACGGCCCTACGTAGGGTCCTTCGACTTCGTAGGTGGGGTTGACGGTGATCTTCCCGTTCTGCAGCGCGTCCTTCATGATCATCTGGAAGACCTTCCAGTGACCCTCCGCGGTGGAGTTGGCGATGTCCTTGTTGGCCTCCATCTCCTGCACCCAGGCTTCGACCTGTGCCTTCTTGATGCTGCGCAGGCGCTGGCTTCCCCAGCGTGGATTGAGGTGCTTGCGGATGGCTATCTCATACTGCTCGAGGCTGGTGTCCTTGACTCGGCGCCTGCCGTACCAGTCGGCGGCCCATTGCCGGAAGGTCAGGTTCACTTCGACGGGTTCCGGGGCCACGCCGGGGGTAGTGCTGTCCAGAATTGCCTGAGCCTGGGCCTGGGTCAGACCGATCGAGTCGGGAATGGTGGCCCGCGTGCGGTTGCCTTCGCTGGTCGTGAGGTTGTAGTACCAGCTGTGCTTACATCCGCCCTTTTTGGGCCTGTTTTGATCGGGGCAGTCGCACCGCTTCTTGACAGTGGGCTTGCGTGCCACGGGACGCCTCTCGCGATCTCGTTCGTTCTTGGGTGATGCCCTGGCCAGGGGGTTGGACTGTACGTAGGGCGGGGCGCGGCAGGTCAAGCCGCTGAGCGGGAGGCGGGGCGGTCGGTGATGCGCCTGTTAATCGAGGTAGTAGCGCCTGCCTCGCTTATTCGAATTCACTCCGTGCGGGCATCGACCCATGCCTCAAAATCGCGCTCTCGTACACGCAGGATCCTGTCGCTGATGCGCACGATGGGGATGTCCCAATTCTTGTAGTTGTCGAGCACGGTGCGCTTTGGAACTTCCATTCGCTCGGCGATCGTCTCGAAACTCAGCAATGCATTGGAGCCACCGCGAGGCATAGCTGTCCTTGTCCATTCGTGCGTGTCCCCCGGCGGCCCGAACCGGCCGGATGGAGCCGGTTGCGTTCAGTCCGGCACTGACACGTACGTGGATCAGCGAAATCTGTTACACCCGGGAGATGCCCAAGGTGTCTGCCGGCGGACTGGTCGCTACCGCTTGGGCGTGACGGGGCGGCGCGGGGCGGGGTAGATCCGCCTGACTTGCTGGGCGGCCCCCTTCCCGCGGGTGCACAGGACGCCGCGGCGGCGGCCCACGCGTACGACGCTGGTGGCAGCGGCCTCGTCGATGTCAGCGCGCTGGGCGGCTGCGCTGATGGAGATCCACTCCTCGAACGGGAGGAGCATCAAGGTTCGGTCGGTGGTGCTGATGCATGCGGGCATGGCCACGGGTCCTCTCGCTTCGGGTCTGTGTCCGCCGGGTTGCTCTCCCGGCGCGTGCCCGCACCATATATCACAGCGAGCGTCGCAGGGCGTCGCTAGCCTGTTCGGCGCATTCCGTATGTGTCCGGTTATGCTGCCTCCGCGTCGCTACGGAATGTGATCTTCCTCTTGTGAGGAGAACGTGAAGGCAGCCCGAGGGCGGCGCTGTAGCGGACCAGCGCAGCACAACGCTCTAGGGGGGACAACACGCCGTGGCTGACATCTTGGAAGCCCTGGTCACACGCGCCGCAGCAGGCGGGGCGGACGGGGCCGACGCCATCTCGGCGTTGTACGACGAGCTCAGCGACACCGTCTACCACTGGGTGCGGTTCTACATCCGCGACGGTCACGTTGCGGAGGACCTGAGCCAAGAGGTCTGGCTGAAGGTCTCCCAAAACGTCAGCAAGTACCGGCCAGGCACGAGCTTCCTTGCCTGGCTGCGCACGATCACGAAGAACACTGCGCTGGACTACCTGCGGTCCGTGCAGCGGCGTCCCTCGGAAGTGCTGTACGCCGACCACCTGGAACTGGACCGGCCACGCGTCGGCCAGAGCCCGGAGGAGTACGCGGAGAACCGTGCGCTGGCCCAAGCCGTTACCGCTCACCTGCATAAACTGAGACCCCAGCAGCAGCAGGTCCTGATCCTGCGGTTCTTCGACGGGGAAAGCCCTGGGCGCACCGCGGAGATCATGGGGAAGACGGATGGTGCTGTTCGTACCCTGACGGTGCGGTCACTGCGCAAGCTCGCTGAGGTCATGCCGGCCGGGGAGTCGTCTTCCCAACTGATCGAGGAGCTGCTGACAGCGGCAGTGGGCAGAAACAGATACGTCGGTACACGGGTTGAGACACGAGAGGCGAGGGCGCATGTCGCGACGAGCTGACCAGAGCGAGCGCCTTGAGCGGGCGCTGGACGGCGGGCCCATCCCTCACGACGAGGAGACCCGCCGGATGCTGGCGGCCGCGGGCGCCTTGCGTCCCGGTTACCGACGCAGTCCTGCGCGCGTGCGGGCCACTAAGGAGGCGATGCTCCGCGCGTACGAGCACGCCCAGAACCCCCTGAAGACCCGCGATGACGCCGGGACCGACGATGGTTTGGACGAGCCGGAGATCCATCGCGAGGAGATGGACCTGCCCGGAGGCGGGCACCTGGTCCTCACTGACATCGAGGCCATCACTCCGGAGCGTGCCGAGAAGACGGCCGCCCGCATCGCGCGCATCTTGCAGAGCAGTGAAGAAAGAGACCGGCTGAGTTGAGCAGCGCCATATCCGGCTGCCCGAGTGTGGAAGGGCGGCCGTGACCCCCTCCGTGCCGCGCATCAAAATCCACGTCCTTGCTCCGGACGCGCACGACGATGATGTTCCGCTCACAGATGTGGGCGTGGTCAACATGGACGGCGAGCGCCACCTGTTCCTGAGCCCGCAGTCGTTCTACTCGGCTGTGCGGCAGGTCAGCGCCGCCATGCCGGACCTGCCCTTGGAACAGGTCGAGCGCTTGGTGCGTGATCACTGTGAGTTCAAGGACTTCGACGAGCTGCTGGGACCTACCGAGCCTGCTCCGCCTGTTGACCTGCCGCCGCACACGGAGGAACCGGCTGCGCCGGCAGGCCCGAGGGGGCGTGCGAAGAAGTGGGTTATCGCTGCGGCGTTGTTGCCGGCTCTTGCCGGGTCTTGGGCGCTTGGGCACGTCACGGGCGCCAACTCGGCATCGACTGCCGCGAGCGCCCAGGACGGGGGCACCGCGCGCAGCAAGGCGGCCAAGGACAACCGCAACCTGGGGCCGGAGCCGTTCACAGCTCCCGACTTCAAGGACTTCTCCCTTGCGGGAAAGATCAGTTGCAGCCCCATCGACGACCTGGAAGCGGAGTGCACTGACTCCGACGGGATGGTGATGGCGACCAAGGCCGCGACGGGACCGGATTCCACCATCTTTACGTTCTCGTACGGCAAGGAACGCCTTGGCCTGCGCATCTTCGGGACAGCTGAATATGCGAAGACGTGGGCGATGCAGGACGCCTCCCGGGAGCTGTACCCCAACATGGTTCTCTCAGGTCGGTACGTGCTGTGGGGTACCGACGAGGAGCGGCTGAAGGACTACGAGGGGGAACTGCTGGCTGCGGCCAAGAAGTCTGCGGGTGCAGCCCATCAGGCGACTTCGATGGGTCACGCTGAGCCGTTGCCGCCTCGCCTTGCCGCTCTCACCCTGGGCACTCTGGGGCTCGACGAGCAGGACGTGCACACGATTCTCTACGCCCCACAGGACGCTACGGTCGACGCGCCAGTTTTACTGGCGGCACGGGCCGTCTTGGGCGTGCCTGACGCGTCGCCTTCCGTCGTGAAGCCGGGCGAGCAGGACATCGTGGCGCTCGCCGCAGGGCTTGAGCCACCACCCGCGACCGGGCCGGACACACGTGCGTCCACAGCCAGTTCGGGCACCGACCCGGGGTCGGGGACGAACTCGACAGGTAGCTCGTCCGGGGAGCCGACGGAGACTGCGCCCGCCACGGTCCCTGATCCGTCACCGGACCAGAAGCCAGTGGAGAGCGAGCAAACGCAGAAGCCCGAGGAGCCCAAGCCCGAGCCGACGCCGGAGCCAACGCCCCAGCCCGAGCCGGAGCCGACGCCCCAGTCCAAGGCCGAGCCGACGCCTCAGCCCGAGCCGACGCCGGTCGAGCCGGAGGGTCCCTCGACGACGCCCGTCGAACCCGCCCCGGCCGAACCGGCCCCGCCGGTCACTGAAACGCCGGCACCGCCGTCGGAGCCAGGCCCCGACCAGACACAGCCGCCCACCGGCGGCGCTGCCCAGGAGCCGCCTACCTCCAGCGGGCAGGCATCCTCGAACGGCGAAGACGGCGAGCTGCTGGCGCTCCCGCAAGCCTGGATCGCCCCGGCCGCGTAGCACAACGCGCCGCGCAGGAGACCACCTGCGCGGCGCGTTCCCGTTTCGGGACACACTCAGAAGGGCGGCTCCGTCGCCCACTGATCGTCGGCCATGGGGCGGCCTGCTGGAGTGGCGGCCGGACGCTGCCCACCGGTCCTGGTCACCTTCGCGGTCGCATTCTTCAGACTCACGCCGACCTCTTCGACGTCGAGTTCGTACACGGTGCGCTTGACGCCCTCGCGGTCCTCGTAGGAGCGCTGCTTGAGACGGCCCTGGACGATGACGCGGGTGCCGCGCGTCAAGGACTCGGCGACGTTCTCCGCCGCCTGCCGCCACACGGCGCAGGTCAGGAACAGGCTTTCGCCGTCCTTCCACTCGTTGGTCTGCCGGTCGAAGGTGCGGGGAGTGGACGCGATGCGGAACTTTGCGACCGCGGCGCCGGAGGGCGTGAAGCGCAGTTCGGGGTCGTCGACCAGGTTGCCGACGACCGTGATGACGGTCTCGCCTGCCACGGGAGCGGGCCTTTCGGAATGGGGTCGGCCCGTCGAGGGGCGGGCCGACCGGTGGGTAGGGGTCAGGAGAAGAGCAGGCGCCAGGTCAGGGGACCAGGGAGCCCGTCGGCGTCGCCGCGCAGCTCCGCTCGGCTGAGCTGGAAGTCGCGGAGGTTCAGCCGGTCGGCCTCCGTCCACTTCGGGCCGGGGCCGGAGGTGTAGTGCTTACCGAAGCCCTTCTTCACGAGCTGCTTGCCGAGCAGGGTGATGTACGAGTTGTTCTTGCCCGGCCCGAAGTAGGAGGTGCCGGGGAACGGCGGCGCGGGCTGGGGCTTGGTGTTGGTGGTGCTCGAGTCGGAACCGGAGCTGCCGTTGACCTTGGCCTTGGCCAGGGTGACGAGCTTGGCGAAGTTGATGTTGCCGGGGTCGCCGTGGTCGTTCTCCGGGACATGGGCGTGGCCGCACCAGCCCTGGAAGTTGTTCCACTCGGCGAAGGACATCCGGGCGTCGGTGTCGCCGTAGGAGGACGGGTAGGGCAGCCACGTCGCCGGGCCGGTCAGCGGGATGTTGTTGTTCTTGTACTGCCAGGCCATGAACGCCGCGAGGTCCTGCAGGGCCCAGTCGGGGGCGTCCGGCCAGTAGACGTAGTCCTCACCCGCCGTCTCACCGTCCCAGCTGGTCTCGTTCTCCGGGTCGCAGGTGCCCACCAGCTCGATCTGGATGCAGTTGAG
Source organism: Streptomyces mashuensis (assembly GCF_014654785.1). Taxonomy (GTDB): domain Bacteria; phylum Actinomycetota; class Actinomycetes; order Streptomycetales; family Streptomycetaceae; genus Streptomyces; species Streptomyces mashuensis. The sequence goes on along the minus strand of NZ_BNBD01000002.1, from coordinate 343,270 downwards.
CGTGTTGGTCTCCACGCCGCCGGCACGGTTGACCAGGGCGCGGGCGGAGGAGTCGAAGGGGTAGTGCTGGTAGAACTCCAGCCGCTTCTTTCCGAAGTTCGGCACGGCGGTGATGTTCGGCGCCTCGGCGCCCTGGTCGTACGAGGGCAGGACGCTGCACTCGGTCGTGTGGATGACGCCGCAGTTGGGCTTGATCTCGCTGCCCTCGTAGCGGGACGAGTAGTCGTACGCGCGGCTGGCGCCGGGGTAGTACAGGACGGTCACGGTGGTGCTTCCTCCAGTGCTTAGTGAGCAGGGAGGGAGCACCGTGATGGGTGGTGCGGGTTAGTGTCGCGTGCTGTCCGTGGGGCCGCCGTTGTCCGGCCGATACGCCGGGATTCCGCGGGGCGGTTGCCGCTCCGATGCGCGTGCACCTGGGCGCAGCCCCGTCCGAGGGGGCGACGGACCGGTGAGGGGGCCCACCGGGTCCGTGCTCGTCTTGGTGGTCAGTGGCCGCGCAGTTGCGCGGCGTACGTCTCCGCCTCGGCCGCGAGGTCGGGCACGAGCTTGAGGTGCTCGAGGAGTGCGGCGATGCGCTCGCCGTGGGGCGGGGGGAGTATTACGGTGCCGTCGGGGGCCTTGATCGGGCGCGTGGCCGTGGTGGCGGCCGGCGCGCTGGTGGTCGACGGTGCCGTGGCGGTGAAGACCATGTTGCCGCCTTGGATGACGGCGCCGGTCACGGTGCCGCCGGTGATGCTGTTGACAACGCCCACTGCTGGTTCCTTCCGGATGAGTGATCGTTTTGCCCGGGGAGCGTATCGCTAGTGATCAACAGGGCGTTGGGCCGGGCTGGCCGGAGCGCAGGGCCTACCCGTCGACGACCTCGGCGTCTAGGACGCTGCCGTCCTCCAGTTCGGGCGGCTCGGGGTACTGCACCGCGAAGAGGCTCTTGTTCAGCCGCTCTGCGATCGCTGTGAGGTCGACGCCGGATTCCTCGTCGGGTGCGCCGGCGTCGATGCCGGTGATCTCGACGGCGATCGCAGCGTCCTTGCCGTAGTGGTGGCGGTGCTGCCGCTCCAGGTACCAGGCGTCGGCGCGCCAGTCCGGGGCCGTGCGGTCCTCGGTGACTTCCTCGACGATCTGCCCGGTTTCGGGGTCGCGAAATTTTCTCGTCGTGACCTTGGTGACGATCCCGCCGTCGGCGACCCGGCGGATGTTGGCCATGGCGCGGGCGCCGGCCATGGCGCGGGCGGTGCGGACCTTCTCGAACAGCTCAACGTAGGGGTCCTCGTCCCGGTTCGGGGCCTGCCCGTCTTCGCGTGCGGCGACTTCGGCGCGGCCGCGGGCCATCCACCGGTGGTAGGTGGCGCTTGAGATGCCGGCCGCCTCGGCGGCGAGTTCGACGGCGATGCCGGTGCGGGACGCGGCGATGATGCGGCTCTCGACTTCTTCGGACAGCAGAGTGGGGCGCCCGGCGCCGGAGCGGCGGGGTTTGCGGCGGTTGGACATGGGGCGGATCCTCAGCGTCCGGGCGTGAACGCGTGGCCGCAGGCCGGGCAGGTGGTCAGGCGCGTGCGTCCCTCGTCGTCCGCGCTGAGGTTCTCGCCGCCCAGGCCGTCAGCGCCGTCGTCCGGGAGGTGCAGCAAGGCTGCCTGGTCCTCGTTGACTGCGCCGGGCAGCGTTTCGGGGTCGACCTGGCGCAGCAGCTTGTCCAGCTCGTCCTCGGAGATGGCGAGCGAGTCATACAGCTCGGCGTCTTGGGTCACGATGTCTTCGAGGTAGGCGGCGAGCGAGCGCGGTCGCCAGCCGCCGTCGGCGCCGATCTTGTTGAGCTTGATGTTCAGCGCCTTGGCCTCGGCGTCGGAACGGGAGGCCCAGCCGCGCTGGACGGGGACGAGCCAGCCGCCGTCGTTGTCCAGGAGGAGCCCAGCGGGGAGCCGTTCGCCGCGGGTCTGCATTTCGATCAGGGCTTCGCGGCGGCCGTGGCCGCCCAGGATGGTTTGGGTGCGTTCGTCGGCGATGGGCTGGTCGACGAAGCCGTGCGTGCGGATGCTCTCGATGATCCGCTCGACTTCGTGTTTCTTCGGATTGCCGGGTGCGGGGGTGAGGTCGGTGAGCGGCACGTAGGTGGTGTAGCGGGGTGCGGGCACGGTCTCGGTCACGGCTGTCCTTCTGGTTCGTGGTGCCGGCGGTGGGCGCGGTCTGCGAGCCCGCGGACTTCAACCGCGGCGCCCCGTCTCGCAAGCGGGGCATGCCGTCATGGCCGGGCCGCGCCCGCCGCCGGGCCGGTGCCGCCTTCGTTCCGGATGGGGCGGTACCGGAGCTCGCCCGCCCCTGGCGACGTCACCAGGGGCGGGCGAGCTGCGGCGAAGGTAGGCGGCGCATGTTGCTTGTGTCGCGTGTTCCGGCCGGTAGGGCGGTGTAGCTGGGGGCGGCTGTCGGCGAGTTCGGCAGAGGGGTGGCACACACGGCGACGCGGCCTGTAGTATTTGCCGTGGCTGGGAGAGCAACTCAGCCATCCGGGCCTTGGTGTCACAGATTTCGCCAGTCGACGTACCTACTGGCGGCACCCTCTGCACTCCGCCCGGGACAGACCCGAAAAGCCCTGGGCCGCGCCTTGGGTGAGAAAGGACCCACATGTCGTACGACGACGTCAAGCAGACGCCGGAGCCTGCCCTGTCCCTGGGCGACGCCGCGCTCCTCTCGGTCTTCGCCAAGCTGTTCAAGGACCACGTCGTGCCCGCGATCGACGAGAAGATCGCCGCCGTGAAGGGTCCACTCCTTGCCGCTTACGACGACCCCGAGAGCAGCACCAAGTCCGTTGACGCCAAGGTCAACGGGGTCGCCGTCGCCACACACACGGTGGCCATCTCCAAGGACAAGTACGTCGTTGGCGACGAGGATGTGTTCAACGAGTTCGCAGAGGAGAAGGGTGAGGCGGAGGCCATCATCCAGGCCCGCCCCGCCTTCCGCGACGCGATGATCAAGCGTGCGGCATACGACAAGGCAACGGGTGAAATTGTCGACAAGCTGACCGGCGAAGTGATCCCCGGCCTGACGCGCATCCCCGGCGGCAAGCCGACCGGTTCCGTATCCCTCCGCTGGAAGGACGGCGGGCAGGAAGCCGTGATGGAGGCGTTCCACGAGGGACAGCTTGACGGCCTGTTGCGCGGTGTGCCGATGCTCCCCGCCGCGCCCGGCCGCGACGCCCAGCACTAACGCGCACACGGTCGAACGACCGCCCGGCCGCCCCGCTGCGGCGGCCGGGCCCTTCCCTCAAAGGACCCTGCCTTGTCCACCCACACCCACATCGCCCCGGCGCTTGCCGAAGGCATATCCGACCGCGCGTTCCGCCTGTACTGCTACCTCGTCCTGGAGAGCGACGGCGGGTGGGTCACCGTGCAGGACGCCGCCGACGCGTGCAACCTGACCAACCACCAGGCCCGCGAACCCCTCTCTGAACTCCGCAAGGAGGGCATGGCCGAATCCCGGCGCGTGTACGAGATGGGTTCCCATGGCCGCAAGACGTGGCACACCTACTTCCGGCTGTCGCAGGAGACGGTGAGTGGGGCAGCAGCGTGACCAACCGCAGCGCGGTGCGCCACAACCGCCGCCCCCTCTTCGTCGCGGTCGAGTCCGCGACGGCCCGTGACCTTCGTATCAGCTACCGTGCGCTTGGCCTGCTCACGTACTGCCTTGATCAGGCCGACAGTTGGAACGTCCGCTCCGAACAGCTCGCACGCGGCGAGGGACGCGAAGGGCGGGACGCCGTCCGTAAAGCACTCCACGAACTGGCCGCGCACGGCTACTACCGCCTCGAGCGGCGCCGCTTCCTCGACGGCAAGACGGCCATGGGCGCCGCGGTCAGCATGTATCCCGTCGAACAGTGGGCGAAGGACTACATCACCTTCGGCAAAAAGCTGGATGTGCCGGTCGTCGAGCAGGAGGACGGGTCGTTTCGCGTTCGCTACCCCGACAACAGCCTTGGCTCGGACGGCTTCGCGGCCGACCCGGATGCCAGGCCGGACGACATCCCCGCTGAGGACGCCCCGGAGATGGAGGAACTGGAGGAGCCCGAGGAGCCGGAGCCGCAGCCGAAGAAGAAGCCGCGCCCCGTCCCGCCGGCCGCCGCTCGCGCCGCCGCGAAGAAGGCCAAGCCGTCCAGCGCCCCGGAGAGGCCGGACGAGACGGCCGGGGAGGCGAAGGTGAAGACGCCCGCCCAGGAAGTCGCCACCTGGTACTACGACCACGCCACCCAGCACCTTGGCCCGTACGCGGGCAAGCAGAAGTCCGGGTGGTACTTCGCCCTCGTCAAGCTCAGCCAGCAGGCCCTGGACGCCGACTACACGAAGAAGCAGGTGGCCAAGGCGTTCCAGCGCACCGGGGTGCACTTCCCTACGGCCCACCAGTTCCAGCGCGCGCTGAGCGACGAGCGGAACAACAAGCCGATGCCCGCCCAGTACGGCGGCCGCCCCACCCTCTACAGCGATGCCGCGACCTGGGGGACGAACGACACGTGCGGACCACCCCCTCCGGCCGCCCCCGACGACGGCGCCACATTCGGCATCGTCCCCGCCTGATGCGAAAGGAGAACGAGCGGTGAGCACCATGGCCGCCGAACGCTTCATCCCCGAACGCGAGCCGAAGCGGCTGTTCGAGATCACGGAGCGCACACTTGCGGCGCTCCGTCGCGGCGGGGCGGACCTCTCGCAGCTCGGCGTGCCCGCGCCGCCCGAGGACAGCGAGACCGAGCTGTGGGAGGACGTCTCTGTCCCCCAGGCCCGTGCCCGCACTCTCGCCTGGCGGAACAGCATGGCAGCGGCGGACCACGACGACTACTTGAAATGGCGGTTCGCCGACCTGGACGACACTCAGCGCCCCAAGGCGCTGAGTGACTGGCTCGGCTCGGTCGTCGAGGCGAAGAGGCAGAAGGCCCGCCCCAGCACGATGCACTTCATCGTGTCGGGGAACATCGGCTCGGGGAAGACCACCGCCGTGGCGGCGCTCGGCAACGAGGCCAGCGACCGGGGCCTGCTCGTGCGGTTCGTCCAGCACTCCACGTACCTCACCTGGCGCCGCCCGGACGGCGGCCCCGACGGTATGAGCCGGTACGAGATCCGAAGGCGTCACGTCGAGGACCCGGACCTGCTCATCCTGGACGAGCTGTGCGGCGAGATGGACGGCGTGCAGACGGAGTTCGTCCGCCGGGAGACCACCGACCTGGTCGGCTCCCGCCTCGCCTCGGGCAGGCCGACGGTGTTCTCGACCAACCTGCGGCGCGATGGCATCAAGGCCGTCCTCGGCGAGCGACTGCTGTCGCGCATCGAGGACCGGGCGTACCTGGCGAAGGTCGTCGGCCCGGATCGCCGCATGCCCCACAAGCCGCTGGACTGGTAAACGGCAAGCCCCAACGGCCGGTGACAAGGCGTACGCGATCAAGGGCAGCGCACGCGCGGGCGGAGGTTATATCGTTTGGGCAACCCGAGGGCCGACGAGCATAGGTCCCCCGGGGAAGACCCGAACGAAAGAGACCTGTCTTGCCCAAGTTGCCCACCATACGCGCCATTACCCAGGGTGAGCGGGAGCTGCGAGATTGGCACCGCAACCTCCGTATCGGAGCCGCGGCCGCCGGCTTTGGAATGATGCTCGCCTCCCTCTACCAACTCCACTGGGCAGGAACGCTCATCGGCTTCCCCACCTTCGCGGCTGGCGCGATGGCCGGTTCTCTCGAACTCCTCCTCGCTTTCAACGCCGGAGCCGTCACCTCGATACGCAAGCGCACGGAGCGGGGCGCGGAGGGCGGCTACTACTGGTCGTTGTGGTGCATCTTCGCCTTCCTGCTGTGCATCTCGATCGCCGCGAATGTCGGCCACGCCATGGTCGCGCTGTCCGAATGGTTCAGCGTCGGCGGTGCCCCGACCGTGATGGCGGAGCACCGCGTGTACGTGTACGCGGTCGGCTGCGCCGTCGCCGCGATGGTGCCGCTCGGCGGCAGTTTCGGGCTGCACATCTCCGGGTTTGTCCGTGCGCGCGGAGCGGGTTCCGACTGGGTCGACGAGGACGGTACCGGCGCGCTGCTCGACACCGCGGCGCCCGTACCTGCGGCGCCGCGGAAGACGCCGGCAGTGCCGCGCCCCACGGCGAAGGTGCCCGCCGAGAAGCCCAAGCCCCCCGCACCCGACCAGCCGGCCGAGGCCCCGCCGGAGGAGCCGAAGGACGAGGTAGCGGAGGAGATCGAGCAGGAGCCGGATCCCGCTCCCGAGATCGAGCTGGTCAAGGTGCTGTCCGAGGAGGAGCTGTACGCCATCTACAAGGCGGCCAGGGATGCCGATGAGCACCACCGCTTCGGCCCGCGCGGGGACTTGAATCCCACCCAGCTCGGCCGCCGTCTCGGACAGAGCCCGCAGAACGGCCGGAAGAACGTCGGCCCCCGTTTTGACTCCCGCTACCGCGCGGAGAAGCAAGAGGAGCGCGGCGACGGCGTGGACCTGGACGGTCTTGAAGCCGGTAGTGAGGCTGCTCAGGCATCCTGACGTACCGCACCTGCACGACTTCGCGGCGGGCGCACCCGATCCAGGGCGCCCGCCGCTGGCACGATCGGATCTTTATGACCTCCGAGAACCTGGCCCGTCTCGCAGCCGCCCGCGCGCACCGCGACCTGTCCGACCTGGCCCGGCAGGGTGTGGGCGTCATCAGCTCCGGCGCAGGGGCATGTGAGCGGATCGAGGCAGCGCGACGGCTGCGGGTGATGGTCAACGAACTCCTCTACCTGGTCGTACTCGGCGAGGCCCTGGGCGGCGAGCCGTGGGAGGAGATCACGCGCGCCCTGTGCCGTCGGGACGTCGAGACCGTCCGGGCCGAGTACGACGAGGCAGTGGCTCAGTGGGAGGCGGCGCCGGCCACGGCGCTCCACGGAGCCAAAGGCGACGCGCAGGACTTGGACGACTGGTACCGGCGACATCGGGAAGACGCTGACCCACCCGCAGAGAATCCGGCCTCTGACCTGCTGCAAACGGATTGATTCTCCGCCCAGACCCGCTAAAATAATACAGCGCGCGTCAGGGCGAGAGGCTAAGACCCTTCGCGCCGCAACATCCGGGAGAGCAACCCGGAAGACCCGAAGCGAAAGGCCCCGTTCCGTGGCTGGAATCACCGCGCCCCAGCGCACCCGCAAGAGCCGGAAGCCCACCGGAAAGCCGAATCCGCCGATCATCCTGCTCACCGGCCCGGAGAAGACCGGCAAGAGCTACGAGGCAGCGCGCGGCTCCGGCTCCGACCTCATCGGCATGACGTACTGGATCGAGATCGGCGGCAGCGAGGGAACCGCCGACTACTACGGCCGCGTTCCGGGCGCCGACTACGAGATCGTCCCGCACGACGGCTCCTACCAGGACATCCTCGACGCGATCCGCTGGGTGAACCACCAGCCCCGCGTCGATGGCAAGCCGAACATGCTGGTCATCGACTCCATGACCTCACTGTGGGACATGCTCAGCGACGAGATCGCCATGTATGCCCGCAACCGCGCGATCCGCAAGGCGGAGCGCAACCGCTCCCGCGTGCCCACCCTCGACGACCCTGTCGTCATCGACTCGGACCTGTGGAACCGGGCCAAGGACCGGTGGGGCGAGGTCTTGTGGCTCCTGCGCCGCCACCAGGGCCCCTGCCTGCTGCTCGCCCGCACGGAGATCGTCACGGCGTTCGAGAACGACAAGCCGACCCGCAACACGACCCGGAAGGTGAAGGCGGAGAAGAACCTTCCCGCTGCCGTCGACGCGATCGTGGACCTTCACGCCATCGGTGAAGCCTGGCTTACCGGCGTGCGGACCCTCCACATGGAGATCCAGCCCGGCGAGACCCAGCGGTTCCACGACTTCACCATCGACGGGCTGCTGCGCCGCCTTGGCCTGCAAGACGCCGCCGAGTCCCGCTCCGCCTCCGAACTGCGCCCCGACGCCGATTTGCAGGAGCACAGCCAGCAGACTCAGCAGCCCGCCCCGCGTCCGGAGCACGCCCGGCCCGCCCCGGCCCTGACCGGCGAGCAGGCAGCCAAGCTGATCCGCGACGCCCTGATGCACCCCACCGACCCCGAAAACGCCCTGCGCGAGCTGCGCGAGTATCACGGTCGCCGCACGCTCACGGCAGTCAAGACGGACACCGCGTGGGGGGTGATGAGCGCCGACGAACTGATCACCAAGTCGCTGGACCACCTCAAGGCGAAGGCCGAACAGGCACAGGCTGGCATGGAGGACGGCGAGCAGCCCGGCGGCCAGCAGGACGCGACCGGGCGCGCGGCCGACGAGGAGAACGAGCTGACGGACCCGGACGAGCCCGAGCCCGTCAACGAAGGAACGCCGCCGCCCCCGGACCCGGACGAGGAGCCGCCCACGCCTGAGCGGCCCGAGGAGACGAGCGAAGCCGAGGAGCCGCAGGACCTCCCCCGGCCCCGCCCGGCCCAGGTGAACAGGGCCAACAAGGTCATGGCGGTACTGCTCACCGAGGCGGAGATCCAGGCCCGCATCATGGGCATGACGATGCGGGAACACCTGGAGCCGATCTCAACCCCCGACCAGGGTGCGCCGCCGCCGATGACGAAGCTGCGCACGTACATCATCGAGCACCGCCCCACGGTGATCGGCCTCCTGGAAGAGCGCGGCGAACGGGACATCGCCAACGCCTACCGGCTTGCAGGCAAGCCGGAGCTGAAGATCGCCGAAATGTTCGCGACGCTCTACACCGACCTCGCCACCGTCGGGTGACGTGAGCTGACGCGCTACGGGCGCGCCTCGCCTCGCTCCGACCGGGGTGGGCGCGCTCCGCGCATGACGCCACGCCACCTGCCGAAGGCGCGCCTGCACCCCTCCAGTCATCGCGCGGGCGCGCCTTGCTGTGTCCAGGGCGCGCGCCACCTGACTCCATAGGCGCGCCACACCGCAACCGCACCGCGCTCGCGGGTGGCTGTGGTGGCGCGTCCCCGCGCCACCAGGGAGTAGCGCGCTTGCGCCGCCACGCGCGCAGGGTGGCGCGCCCGCCCGACTCGGCGCGCCAGCAAAGGCGCGCCGGCACTCCGGTGGCGCGCCACCCCGGGCGCGCTCCGCGCTGGAAAGCGCGCGCTACTGAGTGGCGCGCCATGGGCTGACCTGCGGATTCTCCTCGCGCGCCATGTCGGGGCGCGCCTGGTCCGCTTGCGGCTGGGGCCGGGTGGCGCGTGCGTGGCCCGGCCCGGAAGGTCACGCGCTACGGGCCGGAGGGGCGCGTCGCGACGGCGCGGGCGCGCGGGCATGAAGAAGGGCGCGCCCAGATCGGGCGCGCCCTGGGGCGCAAGTGCGTCGTCAGTTCGCAGAGCGCGCCTGCGGTCGGCGCTCGGCGCGCCGCTGTCGTAGTACGTCCTCGCGCGCCTGCCGCGCATCGTTGCGCACCGCGGTGCGCAACCGGGAGAACTCCTCCGGGTACCTCTCGGCGAGGAGCCGCATCGCCTGGAGACGGTAGTTCGGCGCGGTCGGCATCCGTCCCCACCGCGCCGCCATGTAGTTCAGGGTGTACTGGAGGAAGCGGAGCTCGGCCTCCAGCCGCGAGCGGAGCTGCGTGACGCGTGCCTGGTGTGCCTTGCGGGACTCGCCTTCCAGCTCTGGCAGGAAGTCCTCCGGGTTCCGCATCATCTGCACAGCGAGAGCCTGCGTCCGCGGAGCCACCTCTGGCGAGCGGAACGCCAGGCCCTGGACGTAGTTGCGGCCGGACCGCGAGCTGCCGGCGGCCTCTCGGACGAACGCCGACCACTCCTCGGCGAACGCCTCGTCGTCGAGTTGCGCCAGGTACTCGGCCTCGTCTGCGGCCAGGTCCTCCACCGCGGCCAGGACGGGTTGCCGCGCGTCCTGGAGCTGCTGCCGGAAGTCACGGATGCGGGCCTGGTGATCCCGCTTGGACTCGCCGTCCCGGCGCGCGACCACCGTCTTGAACTCGCGGGCGGCGCGGTCGGCTGCGGCGAGCGTACGGCTGGCCAGGTCCTGGGAACGGAACGCCTCCGCCTGTGCCTCGCGCGTGGTGGCCTCGTCAGTGCCGCCTTGTACGTACGTGATCCACGCCTCGAAGAACGCCTGGTGAGACATCTCCTTCAGGCGCTCGACCTCTGCCGTGATCTTCTCAGCAGGCGGCTGCGCATCGGCCATCCCCGCGGTTCCTCCTGGTCGCTGCTCAAGCTGTGGTGCCGCACGCGGCGGCCGGCATGTAGTAGGCGATGGCCGCCTCACGACCGAACCCACTCCGTGTGCCGGGTCATCGCAGGAGCAACCACTCTCCGGCCCTGGACGCTCTACACGCGTGCAGTGGTCTCGGGCTGTGTGTCTGCTGGCCAGACCCAGGAGGAAAAGGAAGACCCAAACTCCCTGGCACCAGCAGCAACCCTCAACGCAGTGGGTTCGGCGGCGAGGCGGCCACCTTGATTCGGATGATACCCGCCGGCGTCCCGGCGGGTTACCGGACGCGGTGCTACTCGGCCTGTCCTGCGGGCTTCGGGCTGGTAACCGTCTCGATCATCGGGGCGACCTTGCTCGGCTTCCACAGCAGGTCGTACGTGGTCTGGGAGGCGGCAAGGACGGCGGTGAGGGTAGCGAAGGTAAGGGTGCCGTGCTGGAACTGTGCCCAGCCACCGGACGCCGCCACGGTGACGACGCCCGCGACCAGGGCGAGGACGACGGCGACCGCCTTCTTCACCTCCGCCGACCAGGCCGGGCGCTGGACGATCGCGGTGAGCAGCGGCAGGAGGGCACCGACCTGGGCGCCGGTGGTGATGGAGTCGAGAGTCGACATAGGGGTTCTGCCCTTCCGATGAGGTGACGTGGAGGGCAGAGCGTGCGGGTACCAGCGGGCTTGTGTCGTGTGCTGGGTTACGAGGGATCCCGTTGCTCGATATCGGCGACGATCTCAGCGGGCGGCTCGGGCACGGGGCGATGGAGAGCGTCGCGGATCAGATCGCGTAGGTCGTGGATGTATTCGACCGCAGCCGCCTTCCAGCGGCGCCATTGCCGCTGCTCCTCCTGCAGGTGCTCGACGCGGCGCTCGAGGTCGCTGTACTTCGCTTCCAGGGACGCCATTCGCTCTTGGGTCTGGTTGGCGGCCGCGCGCTGTTGTTCAAGGAGGCTGGTGAACCCGTCGGTGACTGTCTTGATCGCGGCCACGTGCGAGTCGCTGTCGTTCTTGCGCTTGGTCTGCCGGTACACCAACCACGCGCCCCCCAAGGCGCCGACCATCCCGAATAGTGGGGCAAGGATCGGCGCCAGTGAGACGAGCGCTTTCACTGGCGGCCCCTTGGTTGATCGGTCGGTAGGTGCGCGGGAGCCGGGACCCCAAGGCCCACGGCTCCCCGCGGGCCGTACGGTGCACGCCTGCGAGTTCTTGTGTCTCGTGCTGGCGGAGCGTTGCCGGTGTCACGGCGTCGGGGCGACACCGGCGGTCAGGTTCCAGGCGTCACGGACGGCGGTGAGGATCTGCTCGTCGGTGACGGCAGCCTGGGCGCTGTCCGGCTCGCCGGGTATGTGGCCGGCGGCTGCGGCGGCGGAGACGACGGGGTCGGAGGCGATGACAGGGGTCAGGCCGGGGCTGGTGAAGTCGTTGGGGGTGAGGACGGTGCGGGCGAGGGAGACCCGCAGCGGGTGGCCGGGGGTCTGCGGGTCTTCGGCCAGTACCTCCCGGGCGACGCGGGAGAAGGCCATGCGGACCCTCTGGCTGAAGGTCGGGTTGGCCAGGAGTTCGTGTTCGTGGAGGAGGGACAGCACCGACATGAGTGGAGCTCCTTTCATCGCAGTGATCACTTGGTGTAGGTGAGGCGGAGCTGGGGGAAGTTGGTGGCGTCGTAGCCCCGGGCGATGCCGTAGTAGGCCGAGGACGAGTTGTTCGGGTCCAGCGCGATGCCGCGGAACCATCCGGGATCGAAGATGCTGGTGATGTCGATCCATTTGCCTTCGTTGCGGGCAAAGCTGACGGTGAGCGATTTCGAGTCGCAGGAGAAGGTGCCGGGGCGGGAGCCGTGGCTGTGTGTCTTGAGGACCGCCCTGCCGCCGGCATTGTCGTACCAATGCTCGAAGTAGACGTACGCCTCGGCCTTGATCAGCTTGGCGCCGCTCAGGTCGGAGGCCACGCTCGAGGGGAAGCCGATCAGCGCGGCCTGCATGCCGTTGGTCGACGAGTAGTAGCCCTGGATCGCCTTGCTTCCGTAGTACGAGTTGTACGCGTTGCGGTTGGCGTAGCTCCCGGACCACGAGGCGTCGTAGGTGCGGACGTACTTCTGTTGCGGGGGTGCGCTCGTCCCTCCGCCGGTGTTGTACACGCCGGTCACCGGCACCGCGGGCCCGACGTCCTCGACGTACATGAGGCCGGGGTAGACGTCGCCACTCTTGAGGGACACCGACTGTCCGCTCGGCCCGTACATGTTGACGAAGGTCGTCAGCAGCCTGTGCTGCCCGGCGCCGAAGTCGGCTCCAGAGCGGACGGTCTCCAGTCGCACGCGCATCCAGTCGGATGTCGTGAGCTGGTGGATCGCCGACTGGATCTGGGGCGAGGAGATGCGTGGGGTGCTCGTTCCGCCGTCGCGGAGGAAGAGCTGCAGTTCCCCTCCCGGCGCGCTCGCGTCGGCGTAGACGTCCAGGACGACGCGGTACATGCGCGTGGGGTCGGCGGTGAAGGCGAGTTCGACGTACCCCAGTTCGCTGCCGCTTGTCGTGACAGCGGTGTACATCACCGCCAGGGCGACGATGCCGCGGGGAGCAGCATCGAGCAGCGAGGTGATGGGGTCGCCGCCGACGGTCAGGTGGCCAGCGACGGACAAGTCCTGGAAGCCCCCGTTTCCGTGCTGGTCGATGGTGGCGACCGGCACCCCGTCGGCTCGTAGGGTCACATAGTTGGGGCGTCCGGTGACCAGGGATACTGTCTCTTGGCCGTCGCCGTCGTAGAGGAGCAGGCCGAGCGGGGAGAGCTCGGCGCGGCCGCCGGCGGGGCCGGAAGAGAGGACAGGGCGGGCCTCGGCGTTGTCGTAGGCCACGGTGCCGGCCGTCGAGTCGACGGTGGACAGCATGATGCGGACTCGGACAGTGTTGGCCGGGGCCGCATCGGGTGCTACGCCCTGGATGCGCTGCCAGGAGCCGCGGATTACCTTGCCGTCGCCGGTGGTGACGGTGCTGACCCCGAGTGCAGTGCCTGCTGCGTCTTCCCACCGGGCGGAGATGCTCACCCGTGTCCCGGCCCAGTCGCTGGAGGCGAGGTAGTCCGTGGCCAGGAACATCTTCTGACCAGGCACTGCGGGGGCCACCGCGAGGGTGTGCGTGCGGGTGGTGGCCGTCGCTGCGGCGGCGTTGACCTGGATGGCTCGGGGGGTGTTGTTGCCGGGGGTGACGGTCGTCCACGACGTCTGGTCGAGGAGGCGTTGGTCGGTGACGGCGCCTTCGAAGGACGGATCGGCAATCAGGTTGCCGTCGGTGCCGAGCGACAGCTTGTCGGCGGATATCGCGCCGGCCTTGATGTGGCTCGCGGTGACCGCCCCCGCTTCGATCTTGGTGGCGGTAACCGAGTTGGCGGCCAGCTTGTCGGCGGTCACCGCCAGGGCGTCGAGCTTGTCCGCGGTCACCGCGAGGGAAGCGATCTTCTCCGCGGTGACGGCGAGGGCGACGAGCTTGTCGGTGGTGACGGCACCGGCGAGGATCTTCTCCGCAGTGATCGCCCCGGCGGCGACCGCGTTGGCGGTAACGGCGCCCGCGGTGAGCTCCGCGGCGGTCACGGAACCGGCCTGCAGCTCGCGCGCGCTGATCGCGTCGGCGGCGACCTTGCCAGCGGTCACCGCGTCGGTGGCGAGCGCTGCGGTGATGACGCTGCCGGCGACGAGATTCGTGGAGTCGACGAGGCCGGTCTTCAGGGCCTCGATCGTGACCATGTCGACCTGCATGACGCTGGTCAACGGGTTGCCGTCCAGGCCGTTGTAGTTCAGCCACAGGTATGGGGCAATGAAGCGCACGTCGGCGTGTACCAGGCCCGCCGAGCGGGGGTCGTTGTTCGGTCCGGCCGAGCCGTTTGCGCCCGCCGCTGCCCGGTCCTTCAGGTACCCGACAACGGTCACCCAGCCGTCGGTGGTGGTGATCGGGGTGCTGGATGCGGCCGCGTAGTAGTGGGCGTTCGGGCTGTTGGCGCCGTTGCGGTTGACCAGCGTCACCTTGTCCGCGCCGATACCGAGGACGCCGACGTAGAACGAGTCCGATCCTCCGGTGGGAGCGGTGAGCCGGATGCGGGCGCTGATGCGGTAGAGGGTGCCGGGCTCGTAGGGGGTGAGGGTGGTGCCGCGGAGCTGGACGAACCCCTGGGCCTGGCCCACGGCCTGGCCGGTCGGGGCGCTGGTGACGCTGGTGAGGTGACTCCAGACGGCCCCAGTGCCCTTGGAGAGGGGCTGCCACGTCGCGGGGTCGCCCATCGCGTCGACGTAGCGCTGGGCGGCGGAGTCCGAGAGCGCTCCGCCCAGGGCGTTGAGGGTGACGGCGCCGTCGGCAATCTTGCCGACGGTGACCGCGGCCTTGGCCAGCTTGTCCTCGAGGACCGCTCCGGTCGCGAGTGCAGCGGAGCCGACTGCTCCTAGCGCGATCTTTGCCTGGGTGACGGCGTTCTGGGCGAGCTTGACCTCGGTGACGATGCCGTCGACCAGGTCCTGGGGGACGGCTTGCCGGGGTAGCCCCTGGACGGCGGTGGACGACCGGCCGACGACGGCCGCGGTGTTCTGCCCGACGAGGCGGACCCACACCGGGGCGTAGCCCTCGATGGCGATGGTGGCCGTACCGCCGAGCGGAGCGGTGATCGTGGCGACCTGTGTGTTGACGGTCGGCGTGAAGTCCGGGGCCGGGCCGACGTGGACCTGGATGAGCGAGAAGTCCGTGGGCGTTCGGTAGGAGTCGTCCCACTGCCCGTCCCAGCCGACGAGGAGGCCGGCGAGCACCGGCTGGACGGTCGGCGGTGTGGGTGTCGGCGGCGGGCTGGTGTTGACGGGGACGAGGGCGACGCCGCCGTCCGGCTGGACGCCGACCGATCCCTTGAGGGTGCCCTTGGTGTCGTAGATGTCCATGGTGCCGCCCTCGATGCTGGTGTGGGCGGCCTGCGTGGAGCGTTCGAGGGCCTGGAGGCGGCGGTCGTAGTCGGCCAGCAGCGCCGCGAAGCGCCGGGCGTCGGACTGCGTGTCCAGGAAGTTGACCATGGCTGGGATGCTGTGTGGCCGCGGTGGTTTGTGTCGCGCGCTGTAGTCAGTAGTGGAAGGCGTCGGAGCGCTTCAGCGTGAGGACCACGGCTCCGTCGGCGCTGATCTCGTCGGCGACGATCCGGTGCCACACGTCGACGTCGCCGATCCATGGGACGTTGACCTGGACGCGTATGTCGTCGCCGAGCTGCCAGGCGCCCAGGGGTGCATTCGGGTGGTCGACGATCTGGATGGCGGGGATCTGCAGGGCCTGTGTGCGGCCAGCGAGTTCCTGTTCGCCGCGGGTGCGCAGCGCGGTGTCCGTGGCGAGCGTCTTGTCGGTGACGGTGGCGACGCGGCGCAGCCGTCCGTCGTAGCGGTGCACCTGGGCGCGGTTCATCTTGCGGCCTTCGCCCTTGCCCAGGACCACGATTTCGTTGGCGTAGTCGTCGCCCATGCCCTCGGGCTTGGCGATGGCGATGATGTTCTCGCCGTCGGCGAATCTGAGGTCGCTCCGCTTCCGGCCGAGCCGGGGGTTGCCGAGCCGGATGCGGTGCTCGATCGCGTTGCCGCCGCTGGCCCAGGCGTGTGTCTCGATCCAGTCGAAGGGCGTGGTGCGGGCGAGTGTGTCGAGCGACTGTCCGCAGTCGGGGTTGTCCCACCAGGCCAGCTCCCAGGGGCTGGAGCCGTCCTCCGCGCCGAGGAGCTCGCCGAGCCGGTGGGTGTCGATCTTCAGGCCGATGTCGCCGTATGGCCGACTCTGGATGTGGGACCAGATGTTGCGGAAGGCGTCGAATGCGTCGATGCGCGGGCCTCCGTAGGGCTTCGGCGGTGGCGGCACTCGCTGCTTGCCCTTCTCGCCGTCGATCCACCCGTCGTAATTTTTGTCCTTCCCGGCGTAGGGGTCCGGCGGCGTGATGAGGGCTCCTGAGACCATGTAGTCCTCGTACGGGATGCCCTGGGCGTAGCTGCTGAGGCCCTCGCAGCTGATGCTGGCCTTCGGCCCGTCGAACGTGGTCTTGGTGACCAGGCCGCCCCAGCGGATCACGCCGTCGATTTCCAGGTAAACCTTCGTGTCCCACTCCCGGATCATCGGCTTGCCATCCGCGCCGATCATCCGCGCGTATTCGGGATCGATGGTGCCGGCCATCGAGCCGGGACCGCTGAGGGTGCGCTTGGGGTTGGAGGACAGCGTGAAGGGGACCTCCCAGTCGAGGATCGTCTCGGGCAGCGCGCGCTGGGCGATGAAGCGCCAGCCGCTGGGCATCAGCGTTCCTCCGCGGTCGGGGCTTCGGTGAAGTCGATGTCGCAGATGATCGACGTCGAGCCGTCCACGGAGACGTCGCCCGTTTCGCTGCGGTGCATGTACGTCTGGAGGAAGAGGGGCTGCACTGTGCCGCGCATGGAGGCGGGGATGCCGAAGGAGTCGGCGATCACGACGGTGCAGCGGCGGATCATTCTGCCCTGGTCGTCGTTGATATCGGTGTCCTGGCCGAGGATGCCTCCGAAGCTGTGCTGCATTGAGGCGTAGACGTTGGCGTTGGTCATCCGGAAGCCGGCCAGCGTGGTAATGATCTTGACCTGGCTGGCCCACGGCGGAACGGCGATGTTCCACCGAGCCATTCCTGGCCAGTTGTGCCACTGGTTGTCGGAGTAGCCGAGCGTGCTCAGGTCGTCGGGGAAGGTGGTGTACAGGCGCCGGTCCCGGCGGGGGCTCACCATTTCGCGCAGGTCCGTGATCATGGCCTGGGTGATCGTGGAGGTGTTCGGCGGGATGTCGATGCGCGCGAGGGGTATGGCGGAGTCTCCGGAGCGGATCTGCCGGGCGCTCGTCGTCGTCTTCGGTACGCCGCTGATGACCCTGGTGAAGACGTACGGGCCGACCTTCGGGTCCGACGGGTTGGGCCAGGTCTCCCCGTAGGAGTAGGGGTTCTCCACCCGCGCCACGATCAGGTCGGAGCGGGCCGCGACGCCGGTGGCGGCGATGGGGACCTGTTCGGCGACGGGCAGGCGGGCCGCATACGACTGGTAGGCCGAGCCGGGCGCCCGGTTCGTGACTGCGCACGCCCCGGGCAGGACCTGCACGGCGGCCGCCGGCGTGGACAGTGCCCTGACCTGGAGGTCACCGGAGCCGACTATGCCCTCGGCGCCGCCGAAGGCCGCGTAGGCCAGGAGCCTCGCCACCTCCGAGGAGTGCTCCGCTCCGCCTTCGGTGAACCACGGGACGCCGTCCCACGTCATCGCTACTCCCTCTGTTGTGCGCATCGAGCGGAGGGACTGTCGGGGGCGCGCGGCCATAACGTCGCGCCCTGAGCTGCGGGCGCGGGCGGCTTGCACAATTGGGCAAGAATGATCTTGGTCCGGCTACAGGTGTGAGTAGGCGTCGCGCCAGGCCACCGTCATGTATGCGGTTCCGGTTGCGTCGGTCCCGCGCAGCACGAAGTCCTGCCGGCCCACGGGCAGCCGCAGGTCCTCCAGGCGGGGCGAGCCGCGGTACAGCAGCCCGGCCACGCTCGCGTTGCCGTTGCGCAATACCGTCCGCGCCCACGGCCGTGGGTCGATGACCACGTGCTCGCCCACGTCGAGCGTCAGGTCGAGGTTCACCTTCCACCAGTCGACGACTTCGCAGGCGGGTTGGGTGATGGGCCCGTAGATCGTGATGACGGGCCAGGTGGGCTTGGTGCCGCCGACGATCCGGTCACCCTGCACCACCCCCTTGCTCCGGCCGGTCATCGTCAGCGGCGTGGTCAGCGGGCCCACGAGGCCGGGGTGCGGCGGAGGCTGGATGTCGATGCGGGCGACCTGCTCGACCTCGTCGTACGCGGTGTCGTCCTGGCATACGAAGGTGCACGCCACCGGCGTGTAACCCTGCCGTGTCAGCTTCGACGCGGCGGGCGCCCACTTGCGAGGACGGCCGTAGAAGCGGCGAGCGCGGCCGCCCTGCACGGTGGACAGCACCGCCGGCGTGGCGAACCGCAGGCGCAATGCCTCGGCATCCCACACCTGGCCCATCACTGACAGCCGGTCGAGGTTCGCCCCGTGACGACCGTGCTGCGTGGGGGCGTCGTCGACCGCATCGACGCCGACCTCGAACGTGATCGTGGCGGCGGACTTCCAGTCCTGGCCGAAGCGGACGCCGTCGGCGCGCGGCATGGGGGTGTCCCCGGTGTCGATGTCGCCGTACGTGATCTCGAAAGCGTCGGTCAGGTAGTAGCCGGTTCGGATAGTGCCGAACGTGAATGCGGCGCCGGGGTGGACCCCATTGGAGCTGTACGACAGCTTCCACTCGCCCTCAGCCAGCGACATGTGCGCCTCCCATCCGTATGCGGCGCAGCTCGAACATCGCGTCGTTCAGGGCCTCTCCTGGGTTCATGGGGCGGCCGGTCATTGTGAGGTTGAGGTCCCCGCCGATGAGGGCGGGGCTGGCCGCCTGCGGGACGGAAGCCCGCGGCGCGGCGGTGCGGGTGCCGCGGTTGATGGCGACCGCGCCGCCGGCGTACTGGCGAAGGGCTCCGTTCGCCCACGTGACGACACCGCCGAACTGCCGCACGACCTCTTCGACGATCTGCTTGGACCGGGTCCGTTTGGCGGAGCTGAGGGGGATGTAGGCTTCACCGCCGGTCTCCGGTTCGGCCCACAGGCGCCACTCGCCAGGCCGTGCGATCTGTGCGACGTGCCGCTCGGTCCCGGCGGCGAACGCCTGGATGCGGCTGGTGGCGCGGCGGATGCCGCCGTTGGCGAACCGCAGGATTCCGCCGTTCGCGTGCTCGGAGACGTAGGGCTTTCCCGATGTCGTGTACTCGACGGTGACGGTGACCGTCTTGCCGGTCAGGCCGTTGATCTTGTTCTGGATCGCCTGGACCTGCTGGAGCGGCGTCGAGTTCGGCGCCGTGATCTCGATCTGCTTGCCCTTGAGTTCCTTGACCTTGTAGCCGAGATCCCTGATCGCCTGCTGCGCCGTCGCGGTCGGCGCCTCCATCTTCAAGGTCTTGCCCGGGGGCAGGCCCGCCACCTGGTTGCGGATCGACGTGAGGTCGCCGGTCGCCTGCTGGACGATCGCGTTGACCGTCACGTCCTTCCGGTTCGGGGCGTTGGCAATGTCCTGGGCCAGGGCGGCGACGCTCAGGCGCGCGCCATCGGTCGGCGCGGTGATCGTCACCTGCTTGCCGCCCGGCAGCACCTGCACCTGGAAGCCGAGCGCTTGCAGCTGCGCCCGTGCCTCCGCCGTGGGCGCGGTCACGGTGATCGACTTGCCGGCGCCGAGGCCCTCGAGTTGACCGCGAAGTCCGAGGACTTCGGCGGTGGCCTGCGGGATGCCCTGGGTGGTCATCAGCGTGGTGACGGTTTCCGGGATGAACCCCATCTGGTCCGCGAGCGCCTTGGCCTGCTGTTCGGGAATGCCCATGTCCATGGCGAGCTGGATCGCCTTCGCGCGGGCCCGTTCCATGGCCTCTTGGCCCTTGTTCATGGCCTCGGACATGGGCATCAGACCCTGCTCGGAG
Source organism: Streptomyces mashuensis (assembly GCF_014654785.1). Taxonomy (GTDB): domain Bacteria; phylum Actinomycetota; class Actinomycetes; order Streptomycetales; family Streptomycetaceae; genus Streptomyces; species Streptomyces mashuensis. Next base: position 323,590 of record NZ_BNBD01000002.1, on the reverse strand, counting down.
GCTTCCTGGGCACGGGTGGCGACTCCGAGCATCGCGTCGCGCAGTTCGGTGAGCTGGCTGTTGAGGCTCTGGCCGTTGCGGGTCGAGGTGTTCACCAGTCCGTCGTTGTCGACGAGGGCCTGGCCCCAGCCCTGGGCCCGGTCGATGTTGCCCTTCATCGTGTCGTCGATCTGCAACATCACGCTGTTGAGCTGGGCTGTTGCGTCGTGGAACGACTGCTGGTTGCCGTTGAGGGCGTTGAGGGCTCGGCGCAGGGCGTCCACCCGCTCGTCCGCGCTCTTGGTCTTGTCGCTGAATCCCTGCACGGCGGCCTGGAGTCGGCTGTACGCGGAGGTGCCGGTGCTGGCCGATCCGTTGACTGCTTCGTTCAGCTCCTTCGCTCTGGACTTCGACTTGTCCAGTTCACCGCTCATGTCCCTCAGGGCGTCGGCGGCGGCCTTGTACTTCTCGCCCTGGGGCGTCATTTTCAGGACGTCGGCCTTGGGTCCCATCGAGACGTAGTGCTCGGTCTCCTTCGCGAGGCCGCGCAGCTTCTTTTCCAGCCCCTCGATGGAGCCCCCTTGGTCGAGGTAGGCATCCGTGACCTGCTTGAGGGTGACGTCCGCACTGCGGAGGACGTCGACGAGCTTGCCCTTGCCGCTGGAGAGCTTGACGTCCTGGAGGTACTGCGCCGCCTGGGCCCTGACGTTCGCGTCGATCTGCCCGTTCGAGTCGGCGAGGGCCTGGGCCAGGGAGTTGATGCGTTCCTCGTGCGCGGCAGCTGCGCGGGCTGCGGCCTCCTGTTTCGCGGCGAGCAGGCCGAGCCCGATCGTGACGCCGGCGATGGCGATGCCGAGGGGGCCGCCGAGCGCGGACACCATGCCGCCCACGGCGCTTGACGCCACCCGGTTCGCGGCTCCGATGCCGCGCAGGGTTCCGGACAGTCGACCGCCGTCGGCGGCTGCCCCGCGATAGGCGGTGCGCATCTGGTTCCAGATGGAGACCTGCTGTCCGGCAACGGCAGTGCCGTTGCGCAGGACGCCCACCGTGGTGTTCATGGACTGACCTGCGGCCATGATCGACGTGCCGAAGCCGCGCAGCATGCTCGTGACTCCGCTGATCACCTTGAGGGCGAGCATGGTGCCGAGGAGGGCGGCCAGCGCGGTGTTCGCTCCGGGGACCGCGCTCATCAGCGCGTTGAAGACGTGCAGCAAGCCGTTGAAGGCGGCCAGGAGAACCCCGAGGCCGCTGCCGGCGGCGGAGAGGTTTCCGATTGCGGTGGCCAGGTTGGAGACCAGGCTGATCAGCGCGGGACCGATCGAGTGGCCGATCGAGTTGAAGAAGGTCCCCAGGGCGGGCATCAGCTCCGTCCTGATCTGCCGGATCAGATCGGTGACACTGTTGTCCTTCGCGGCCCGGCCCAGGCCACGAAAAAAGTCGCCGACGAGGCGGTTCAACTCGGTGAACGTCGGGGCGGCGTCGGCGAAGAGCTCCTTCATCGACGTCTGGCCCTTGGCCGAGTTCGCCCACCGCTTGAAGCGGATCATGGTGCCCTCGAACCCGTCGAGCAAGGCGTTGCCGCTGTCCTGCGCGGCCCTACCTACACCACCGAGGCCCTTGACCAGATCCCACGTGGAACGGCCGAACTGGGCGGCCTTGTCCCCGGCGTGATCAAGGAACTTAGCCAAAGAGCCGGTCTCTCGTCCGGCCTGGATGGAGGCGCGCGACCACTGCGTGAAACGTTCGACGCCGCCGCTGACTCGCTCGACGAAAGGGCCGGAGGCCACCAGGAAATCGAGACTCGCGTGGCCGAGGTTCGCGAGACCATCGGTCATGTGCCCGATGGCGGTGCTGTTGGTGGATGCGATCTTCTTGAAGTCCCGGCGGAACGGGCCGGACTGCATGAACTGTGCCCCGCGCTTGGCCAGGTTGCCCATCTGGCCTGCGACGCCGCCAAGCGAGTCCTCCAGTAGGGGCAGCGTCGCGGAGGACAGCGGCTTGATCTCGCCCTCGACCTGCGAGAAGAAACGTTCCTGCACGGACTGGCGCATCTTGCGCCATGCGCCGCTCAGGCTCGCGACCGTCGTCACGGTCTTGCGGGCCGAGGCCGAGAGCCCGTCGAGGGACTGGGCAAGGGCCAGCTGCTGGGCCTTGGTCTGCTGGGCGCCGGAGGCGGCCTGCTGCTGCGCCTTGAGCGTCTGCTTCAGTGCCTCGCCGAACCCGCCGAAAGCCACCTTCGTGCCGATCGCGGCGGTGCCGGCCGCGACGATCAGACCGGGTATCGCGCCAAGGACGCCGACGGCGGGCGCGGCGGCGGAGACGAGCGCGGTCAGCCCTGCGCCGTACTGGGTGAGCGCCGCGACGGCAGGTTGTGCCACGGCGAGCAGGGAGCCGATGCCGAGCATCCGCATCGACCTGCGGCCATGCGGCATCTGCATCCGCACCGGCACGTTGACCGGGGTGCGGTCGGCCTCCCCCTGCGCGCCGCGGATCAGGTCGCGGATGCCGGAGAGCAGACCCCCGCGGCTATTGCCGTCGGAGTCACCGTCGGGCCGGACCGGGACGCGGACGTCCGTACTGGCGAGGCGCCGCGCGATGTTGTCCAGCTCGGCACGGAGCCGCTGGTCGTCGACCTTGATCTTGACCTTGGCGCTGACGCCCTTCGATGCCTCCTTGACGGCGGTTTCGAGCTTCTTGCGCAGGCCCTTGGAGTCGACCTTGACTTTGACCTTGACGGCCAGGCCCTCGGCGGCCGCCTCGACCTTCGTGCGCAGTTCGCGTGCGAACCCGGCGAGGTCGGCGACGACCGGCACGTCAAGACGGCCAGCCTGAAGGCCCTCAGCCACTGCGGACCATTCCTCTCTGCATCGCGGCCGCGAGCATCTGCTGGTGCCCCGTGAACTTGGGGGCGGGCTGCGGCTGCGCGCCGGACCGCCGGGGGGCGGCGTCGGCGGGGTTGAACGGGCGAGGGATGGACGTTGGTTCGTCACGTCGCCGGTCGGCGGCCAGGATGCTGACCTCTTCGATCAGCTGCGCCAGGAGCTCTGTCTCCTTGGTCCACCCGTTGATCTGGGCGGACTGGACGCGGGAGTCCTCGGGGAGGCCGTCGATCAGGACGATCAGACGCCTCAGTCCGAGGAAGCCGGGCTCTCCGGGCTGTCGCCAGATGCCTCGGGCGTCGAGCCCGTGGAATCGGCTGAGGTCGGACTCGACGTCTCCCCAGCGCTCTCGGAGGAGCCGACCAGTCCGAAGGACTTTCCCAGGTCAACGCCGTAGACCTTGACGAGGCCCATGGTGAGGCGGACGTACGTGGGGAGGGAGGGGCCCAGTTCCTCGAACCGCTTGTACTCCTCCTTGCCCAGGAGGATGCGGTGAACCTCGTAGATCGCCTCGACGAACCGGCGCGGCAGGTGAGGGCGCTTGAAGATGAGGTCGATGACGACGGACGCGGTCGGGTTCTCGCTGGCTTCGACGACGTCGCGCAGGAGGCCGACGAGGTCGAGGTCGTCGGAGAGCAGTGGGTCGAGCGTCTTGGCCGGCAGTTCGGCCGGGTAGATGAACTGCTCCTCGCGGAACTTGACCGGTATGCCGTGGGGGTAGCGGACCTCGCGGCGCTCGGCGGCGTCGAGGTCGATGACGAAGGACATGAAGTGCTGGCCTCTCGTGTGTGCGGGCTGAGTCGCGGGGTGCGGCAGCGCGCGGACACTGGCAAGCCGGTGGGGCTTGCGTCGCGCGCTGCCGCGGCGAGAGGTCAGGCAGCCGCCGGGGGTGCGGCCGGGGCGGGCGCGAAGCTCGGATCGTTGGTGATGACGTACCAGGCGTCGGAGTCATCGCCGCCCTGAACGGCCAGGCGGAGGGGCAGGACCGCTTCCTTCGTCTTGGCGAGTTCGGTGTTCACGCCCTCCATCTGCATGGAGCGCGGGACCATGTAGCGGTAGTTCTTGCCGCCGTCGATCACCTCGATGCACGCGGCGATCTCGGTTCGCGAGCCGATCCTTGGAGGCGTGAACTTGTAGTGCTTCTTGTTGTCGGCGGCTGTGACTGTGTCGATCTGGCCACCGCCGTACACGGCCCGGAAGTTCTCGCCGGACCACTGCTGGAGATCGACCTCGATGGTCGACGCGTCCTGGGTCTGGAAGGTTCGGGTCGGGTACGAGGACTGGGCGCTGCGGACAGTTTCGAAGTTCGGTTCGTTGTTGAACTTCAAACTGTCCTCGGTGGTGAGGCCGACGGCGCGCCAGCCCGCGGGCATCGCGACGGTGGCGTCGGCCGGCGCGGCCGTGCCGACTACAGCGAGCCACACGCGGGTGAGCGAGGGGATGACGATTTCGTTGTTGTTGGCGGTCTCGCCTGCCATGACGTGCTGCTCCCTGGGGGTCCGGTGATCGGGCCCCGGAACCTTGGGGAGAGCAGGGGGCTAACGTCGCGTGCTGGCTGAGCAGCTCCAATTGGCAAGATCGTCCGCGTGCGGGTCGAGCCGTCCGTATGCTCCGATCATGGCCACTACTGCGGAAGACTTCGTGCAGAACCACGGCAAGCTGCTGACCGGTGCGCTGATGACCTTGAAGCTCCGGCTGATCGCTGACGGAGACCGGAGTGCACAGGTGCGGCAGAGCACAGCGGGGCAGTTGGAGGAGATAGAGGAGGCTTTGAGGGGGCTGAACCAGCTCGGCGTGAATTAGCCGCTTTGGCTGAAGCTATGGGGCCTCCCACAGGGTCCGAGCGACATACTCGGTTCCTGTGCGCGTGCGAGGGCGGCTCGCGCAGTGCCAGCCCCCGCGGGGCGGTCGCTGCGCGATGATCCGCCACCCGGCACCTCGAAGACTCGCTCCGGACTCTCCATCCTGGCTGTACGTGATCAGACGGGAGTAACCGAGAGCCTGTGCCGCGCGCCAGCAGGCTCCGTAGAGCATGCTGTTGGCGTTGCGGACGCCGTCCGTCGCCGTGCGGGTCACCTCCAGGGTTTCGCCATCGTCGAGGTGGCGGGCGACGGGGCGGCCGACGATCGCGACGGCCCGTAGGACGCCGTGCTGATCAGCAGCCCCGACAGTGAACACCGCGCCGGGTGGTGGCCGGTGATGCCGGTGCCACTCGGCGACGAACTCCTTCGCCTGCTTCTGCCGCAGGGGCACGAGGTGCAGGCGCACCCTCTCGTCGTAGGTGTCCACGGCCGGGCCCTCGCCTACGGGTGCAGGGTGACCAGCAGGCCGAAGAGCCATCGCGGCTGCCCGTCGACAAGCGGGGACCACAGGAGTGTGCCGGAGGGCCGAACACCGCTGATGACGGGCTGGCCGGGCGCGTGCGGGCTGTCGGGCAGTTCGGCGGCGGCGGCCGCGCAGACGAGGATGATCCGCCGCAGTTCGGCCTGCCCCGGCCAGCCGCCGGGGTCGCCGTATACCTCCAGGGTCACCTCGGGCTCCGTCGCCCACGTCAGCGTGCGCATGTCCCCGCCGGGCCCGTGGGTGACACGCAGATGCGGCCACGGCGCCTCGGAGATCCCGGACACGCGGCCGGGGCCGCCCAGGGCCTCGGCCACACGCGGGTGCTTTTGCAGCCAGGTAATAAGTGCCGAGACCGGGTCGGCGTGAGCGAGTTCGTACGTCGCAGCCATCAGGTACGGGAGACGTAGCCCTGCCGACGCAGGCGGCGGGCGTAGTCGGAGGGCACGCGGATCTTGGCGCCCGGCAGGTAGCTGGTGCCCTCGATATTGAGGTGGTGCGACAGGGTGATGGTCTCCATCCCCGCGCCGAAGGCGGAGGTGACGTGGACGGTGTTGACCTCGTCGGCCGGGGCCTCCGGCGCGGCGGTCTTGGTGAGGTTCTTCGTAGTCATGCCGTGCACTGTGAGCGGCGGAAGGTGCTTGCGTCGCGGGCTCCCGCGACAGGGAACGACTACAAGGTCACCTTCTCTCTGACGGTCTCAGCGTCGCGCCGCCACGGTCGCTGCGGCGCGGGCCATGAAGTGGGTGCCGTCGGCGATCAGGTTGCCGGGGTAGACGGTGCCCACTTCGGCCTCGACGACCATCGGGGCGCGCGCGGTGACGGTCACGGTGACCTTCTTGCCCGTGATGACCGGCTGCCCGGTGCTGATGTTCCGGGCGATGCCGTCGGGGTCGATCGCCGTTGCGCACCGGCAGTTCTTCAGGTTCGCGACGGCGCGGGAAGAGCGGTCGCGGGGCTCGGTCATGTACGTGTTCGAGCCCACGCCCCTGTGTTTGCGGTCCCAGTCCATGCTGTTGATCGTGAAACGCAGGTTGCCGGGCACGACTTGGCCCTGCGCCTGGATATGGGTGGGCCGGACCTTGTCGTCGGCCATCGTGACCCACCGCTTCGTGGGCGGGGCGAGGCGCTTGGCTTCGACTTCGACCTGGTGGGCGATGCGCTGGACGTGGGGGGCGATCATGCGCGCCAGCAGCGTTTCCAGCGCGGGATTCACGGTGAACTTCGCCATGTCACGGCACTTCCGGCGGGTTGCGGGTGGCGGTCACCTGGACGTAGTCGGCGGCCGGGCAACCGGGCACCCGGTGGTCGCGGGCGGTGGTAACGGTCCACGACATGCCGGTCTCGTCGCCGACGATGTCGCCGGGCTCCACGGGCCAGGAGGCTGGGTCCAGGCGCAGGGACCATGTGCCGTCCGGCTGCTCCAGCGCGGAGCCGGGCCAGGTCCCGCGCCGCTCGGACCGTTGGGTCGGGTCCGGCGGCACCGGGACGCCGTTCGCGTCTCTGGCCCACGGGTGCTTGAGCGCGTACAGGGTCAGCTGCCGGTTCGCGAGGACGACGGCCATCGACTCAGCCCCTCCCTCTGATCAGCGCCAGCGCCGGCGGCTGGACGAGTACGGCCACGGCGCCCGCGGCGGCCGGGACAGCGGCTCGAACACCAGGCGTCGCAGCCTGCTGAGGCTGTCGATCGTGGGCAAGGCGCCAGCCTGCCCTGCGGCCGGCGCGGCGTCGTAGGAGATGGACTGTCCTTCGGCGCTCACCGAGGACACCCGGCGTCCCGCTCCTGCGCCCTGGTCCTGGCGCTGCCGGATCGACTCGGCGGCGTGTGCGACCACGTACCGCACCACCGACTCCTCCTGGGCGCCGTTCAGGCCGACGAGGAGGTCAACGTCGTACGTGCCGTCGGAGTTGGGCCGGCAGGAGACCACTTCGGCGATGTCGTCGAGGTGGACCGGCCAGGCGTCGATGTCGTCGAGCGCGTCCGTCCAGCGCGGTGTGACGCCGCGCAACGTCGTCGCGCGCGGCACCAGGGACGGCCGGTTGAGGTACGCGGCGACGTCCGCCTGCGCGTTGCGGATCTCCTCCTCGTACCTGCTGCGCTGCGGGGAGGTGAGGGGCAGCGGGACGCCGAGAGCATCCGCGACGGCTTCGGGAGACCCGACCAGGCCCTGGCCCAAGGGGAGGTCGAGGCGTACAGACGTATCCCGGACGGACTGCCCGCTCGAGTTGGGGGTGAAGGTGACCGCACCCCAGTAGCGGCCTGGTGGAACGGTGAGCACGTCGAAGCGGTATACCCCGGCCCGGAGGTGAACGGCGGGGGCCGCCGAGGCGACCACGGGTCCGTTGCGTTCGGGCGTGGTGTACAGGTCGAGGCGGGTCACCTCACCGCCGGCGGGGGCCGGGTCGTAGTGCGCCCCGGCCCACATGGGCGTGTAGTCGTAGACCGACACCCCTCGCTCCTTACTGGTCGCTGCCGGTGCGCGCGGCCTGCGCGTCGAGGCGTTCGCGGATGCGGGCGGCGATGCCCTCGGAGACGACGGCGCCCTTGGGCTGGAGGAGTCGGGTGACGGGGTTGTGGTGCGGTCCGAGGAAGGTGCGTTCGACCAGACGCACGGTGCACTGGAGGGTCGAGCCGAACGGGGTGAGCGGCACGAATACAGCGTCGGGGTTCACGGGCGGCTGGCCGGTGGCGTCGTCGAGGATGACGTCCGACAGGTTCTCCTCGTCGGGGATGACCTCGGTCGGGGTGACGTACGGGCTCGGCGCCGGGGGCTCTGGGGCCTCGTCGACGTGCGGCGGCTCGAGCGGAGCGACGTCCGGCACGGCGGGGGCCGAGTCAGTCTCGGGGGTGGCTGCCTGGGCAGGAGCCTCCTCGGGAGCCGTCTTGGCGGTCTTGCGGGTGCGGGCGGTGGTGGTCATGGGTGGCTCCTCAAGCGGTGTCAGTCCGAACGCGCGCACCCTGCACAGGGGACTTGGTTTGTGTCGCGCGGTGCGGGGAGCCGAGAAGGGGCCCCGCTTGATACGGGACCCCTGTGGCTCCGTCAGCTTCCGGCCGTGGTCTCGTAGGTGAAGCCCTCGGCCTTGGAGACGGCACCGCTGTCGTCGGCGAGTTCCACGGGCACTGCTCCGGCCGCGCCGGGCGGCGTCCTCACGGTCAGTTCGGTGGCCGAGCGGATGTGAAGATCCGTGCCGGCGGCGCCGCCGAGGGTCACTGCGGAGACGCCGTCGAGGTCGGCGCCCTTGATCGTGATGGTGGTGCCGCCCGCAGCTGGGCCCTTGGCGGGGCTGATGCTGTCAATCGATGCCGAGGTGAACAGGCGGCCAACGGCGGAGCGCGCGACGATCGTCCCGGCCGGGTACAGCAGGAAGCGCTTGGAGCCCTCGGGCTGCCCGTCCCCGCGCCCGTACGGCTCGGAAACGTAGACGTCTTCGGTGATCCGAACAGGCGGATCGTCGAGCGCGGCCGCGGGGAACGCTGCCTTCGTGATGCGGGTGCCGTCCTGGCGATACAGACCCATGGTGTCCTTCCTCCGGATGCGGTGGTCGAGGGAGGATGCGCGCCGGTAGTCGCTTGGGTCGCGTGCTACGGGAAAGGCACGGTGCTCGCGTTACAGCAGCCGGAGGTGGTCCCAGCCGTCCGGGCCGACGCTGAAGACGAGCAGGCCGGTGGAGGAGACCTCCCCGCTGCGGGCGGTGTACCAGTCCGACCCGTTGTCGAGCGTCGGTGCTTGAATGTGCAGCCGCCCGGCGCCGAGCTGCGTGGCCCGGAAGTGATGGAAGTGCCCGGTGATCAAAATGGCGGCGTCGGCGATGGCCTGTCGCCCGAAGCTCTGCGACCGCCACCAGTCGCTGGCCTTCTCCGGCCGGGCGTACTGGTGGCCGTGCGCCAGACCCACCGTGGTGCCGGCGACGTTGAGGCTCACCGTCTCCCGCCACCGTTCCGGCACTACGAAGGACACATGGCCGTAGGAGTCGGGGTTATGGGCGTACGCGTCAGCGATCTGGCTCATGACCTCGATGCCCCAGTCGTCGCTGGGCGGCCCGACGGCTTCGCGGCCACGGCGCACGCGGCCGTGGTTGGAGCCGCAGGTCGCCGCGACAACGCGGTCGAACCGCCCGGCGAGACGGTCCAGGCCCTCGAAGGTGATCCGGCGGTGAACGCGGATCATCTCGGTCATGGTCAGGTCGTTGGTGTACGCCTGCTGCGCGGTGTTCTCGTAGTTCTCGACGCAGTCCCCGGCGTCCATCCAGTACGCGGCTGTGGGGCCCTGGCCGATGGCCTTCAGGCCCCGTATGTGGTCGTCGAGCCGGTCGAACCGCTCGGCGACGCGACCGATCAGCTCCGGGGTACCGCCGGCTCTGCCCACCTTGCCGGCCTGCGCGTCGGCGTACACGACGACGAGGGCGCGCTCTGCGGTGTCGGCGGCCGCGCGGGGCTTGCGGCGGCGGCGCATCGCGTCGCGGACCAGGGTGTCGACGTCGCCCGCGGACAGCCAGGCAGGTGTGGCGGGTTCGACGATGTAGCGGCAGCGCCAGACTGCCCGGGTGACCGCGTCCTCGCCCTGGGCGTCGCGGTGCCAGGCAGCAGGGTCGTGGCGAGCCTCGACGAGACGTACCTTCCAGCCGTCGGGGATGGCGAGCCCGAGGTCTTCGACACGGGTGCGCCAGTCGGCTTCGCTGTTCGGGGGCTGCTCGTCGGCGGGGGCGGTGACGACCATAGTGCCGCCCGGCTCGTAGCAGACTCCGGCCTCCCAGCCGCGGGGTGCCGATGCGGGCGTCCGCAGGACCTCGCTCGGCTGCGACTGCGCGGCAGGGGCGGGCTGGAGCAGCGCTTCCAGGTCGTTCGTCAGGGTCATCGCGTGCACCGGCATCCGTTGGCCTCGCCGCGGCGGCGGTGCCGCGCGACGGTGTAGGCGGTGATCGAGCGGCCGTGCTGGTTGAGCACTTCGGCGATGGCCGTGGAGGAGACCGTACGGGTGCTGAGGATGCGGCGCAGCGTCGCTGCGGTCTCCTCGTCGACCGACGTCAACACGGCCCCGACGCTGCACGGCGGGCCCTTGCGGGCGGCCGGCACTTCGGTCAGCGCGTCCAGGTCGGCGGCGAGACCGACGGGTTCCTTGTCCGTCACCGGCATTCCTCCGTGTCAGGTCGTGCAGAAGAGGGGTGGAGGGGAGGCGCCGGGCCGGGGACGGTGGGCGGCGCCTCCCCTCATCGGGGTCAGCCGGTGGTGGGCTGGGTCCAGGTGCCGATCACAAAGCTCTCGGGGCGCGGGACCTCCAGGGCCACCCGCTCGTCGGCCCGGAAGGTGATCAGGCCCTTCTCGAAGTTGTCCGCGTTCTCCGAGGAGACGGTCACCGAGACGGATTCCCTGTCGTGGAGCTGGGCGCCGAGTCCGAACGCGCCGACGAGGAAGTTGTCGTCGGCCATCGCCGTCGTTTCGACGACGTCCAGGCGCCAGACTCGCTTGGTCGCGCCAACGGCGATCTGCAGGGCGACGCGGAAGGCTCCGGTCTTGTCCTCCTCAACCTCGACGTGCTCCCACATCGTGGGCGACAGGACGATGCCGGTCGGGTCGTACTCGGCGAGCAGCGCCTTGGTGATGCTGCGCCGGATCTGGACGCTGTACTGGTCGGTGTTCAGGCCCTTGTACTGCTGGACGCCGGGGGTGTTGAAGATGCCGGTGAGGGACTGGCCGTCGCCCACGGAGTGCAGGAGGTCCCAGTCCTCCTGGTACTTCACGCCTTCGATCATCCTCGAATTAATGAAGGTCTTGAGCCGGGGTTCGTCCGACAGGATGTTCTTGTGTGCATCGAGCAGGTGCGCGATCTCGCTGACCGGGTACATCACCGGGACGAGCGAGAGCTTCGAGCGGGGCGCCCGGCCCCACGTGTCGGTGTCGGCACCGGTCGCCGGGCTGACGCCGTCGGAGCCGTAACGTTCCTTCACCTGCTTGGCGTTGTTCGTCCAGCCGGTCTCGCGCGCGCCGTAGAGCACGGCCTGCTTGGTGCTGCTCTTGGGGAACAGGTCCCGGATGTGGAACTTCCGGTACTCGCGCTCGGCGATCCCCAGGTTCTGCGCGGAGCCGAGGGTCTGGTGCGTGACCGTGCCGGCGGACAGACTGAAGATCGACTTGCCCTCCATCTCCGCGCGGACGTACGGACGGTCGCGGAACCCGGCCTGGGCGGCGTTCTTGTAGGCGTCGCTCTCGACGAACAGGTCACCGAGGCTCTTGCCCTCCATCGTGCTCAGCGGCTTCTGGCCGTAGTGCTGGCCGGCCGCGGGTATGGAGTCGGGCGCGGCGAGGTACTGCTTGACCTCGCCCATGCCCTCAGCGTCGGCGATGAGCTGCTTGAGCTCCATCGCCTGGGCGGACACCTTCTTGAAGGCGTTGGCCTGCTCGGTGCTGACAACGAAGCCACCGTTGTCCTCCACCTTGAACGTCTGCGAGATCCGCTCGGCTTCGGCGGACTTCTCGGCGAGCTGAGCCTTGAGGTTCCTGACCAGGCTCTTGCTCTCGAGGACGGCGGTGCTCACGGGGTGCTCTCTCCTGATGCTGGGTGCGGTTGACGTGCGTCGCTCGCCCGGCCAGCACCGGGACGACCCGACAACGCGGGGCATTTGAGAGAGCGGGGGTGGTTAACGTCGCGTGCTGCCGTTCCTTGCATGTTGAAGGAAGGCAGCACACGGGCTTTGACCTGCTGTTTTGTTGTTCTCGGTGGCGTGGTGAGCCACAGGAGTGGTCGGTCGGAGTGCCGACGCGGTGATAAGGCTGAGTCGCGGCGGCTAGCCCTGGATCGCGGCGAGTTGCGCCTTTACTTCTGCAGGGTCGAGGCGCACGGTGTCCTCGTCGTCTTCGCCGTCCTCCGGGTCCTCGTCGGTGCCGCCGTCGAGGCCGGGCGTGGAGTCGTGGGGCTCGTCGTACGGGTCGTCGTCCCACAGGTCGATGCCGCTGCCTGCCATCGGGGACGGCGCGGCCACAGGCTGCTCCTGATCGGGCTGGTCATCGGGGTTGATGTCGAGGCCCTTGGAGGAGAGGGCGGCGAGGAGTTCACCGACGGTAGCGCGCACTGGCTCGAGTTGCTCGGCGCCGTCGGCGGCCTGGATGCGAGCGGTGGCGTCCGCGAGGGCGCGCATGGTCGGCCGGACGACCCTGCTGTCTGTGGTCTCGCTGCTGTCGGCCGCGCGTGCCGGCCCCTGGTCGGGAATGACTACGGTGGTCAGCTCGACGGGTTGCGGGGCCCCGAGGGATATCTCGGGGCCGACGCTGTCGTAGGGCACGGCGTAGTTGACGACACCGCCGTCCTGGTGGACGGAGACGATCGCGCGGTCCGGGTAGGTTGCCTCGATGCACGTCCAGGTGCCGTCCTCGGTGGCGAGCAGGCGGCGGACTGCTGCGCCGACGCGGTCTCGGATCTCCTCGTACGAGGCGGGCAGCGGCTGAATCGGCGACACGGTGGCTCCAGAGGTGATGCGGGACTTGGCTTCGAGGACGGCGGTGCGAGCGCTCTTGCTCTCGGCGGCATGGGTGGCCGGGTAGGCGCCGGTGGCGTCGTGGTGGCGCAAGTTGCAGTAGCCCTTGGCCTTGTCAGGACTCATGTGCCGTCCGGCGATCGTCACGCAGCGGTCGAAGTCTCCGGCCGTGCCCCAGGCGATCTGTGCAGCCCCTTCGCCGCGCACGTACCAGTGGCGAAGTTGCTCGGCGTCACCACGGTTCTTGTCGAGGCCGCCTGCCGCCTTGGCTTCGAGCACTGCGGCGCGGGCGGTCTTCGCCTCGATGCTGGCCCGTAGATCAGTCGTGCTCACCCGTGCAGGTTCGGTATCCGCAGTGGGTTCACTCGCGGCCGGGCCGGTGAGGCGAACGGGGGTGGAGTCCGGTCCGCGCACGACGTGCACCGTGTCGAAGGCGACGGGGATCGGCGGCACGGCCGTCAGGTTTTCGGGCAGGTCGTAGCCCAAGGTGACGTGCGGCGTGAAGCCGTGGGTCGTCTGCAGGGCCGCGGACAGCGGCGAGAGGGCCAGTGCTCGTACGACACGTTCGCGAAGCTCGGCCAGGCCAGGCACGTCGACCGGTACGAAGGCCGGCTCTCCGTCTCCGGAGTCGGGGAAGCGGCCGATGCCTCCGATCGTCCCGGAGAGCGGGGCGGCGCCGTCGAGCGCGGCCGCGACGATGCCGGCGAGGTCGTCCGGGTGGCCAGGGATCTTGTCGGCGTCACCGAGGTAGGCCAGAGTGATGTGCAGATCGCGCGCGGCGGTGCCCTGCGGGTGGGCGATCCTGCTGGCGGTGTTCGCGGGCAGGTAGAGCGCCACCATGGCTCCCCGGCCTGCCTGGGATTCGGCGGCCTTGACGTCGATGTGGCCGGTGGAAGCGGTGGCCTTGTGCTCCAGCTCGACCGTGCCAGGGTCCGCCTTCACTTCCAAGCTTCGGGTCATTGGGTGCGCGCCGTGCAGCACCGGGGAGACCTCGTAAAGATCGAGCTTGTGGATCACGCGGACGCCGTCGGAGCGCTTCGTCGCGCCGCTCGGCGGAACGCGGTAGCCGATGGAGAACTGGGCTTCGCCGTGGTCGTGCCACTGCCGGACCTGCTCGTACACGTCGCGGCCCTTCGACGTGCGCAAGTTGAACTGGATGGTCGCGACGAGTGCCCCGGCACCGGCGGGCCAGCTCGGGATTTCGGCGAAGCGAGGATCACCGGGCTGCCATTCGGCAATCTCGAGGACGACGCCGATGGGATCCTTCCACTCGTGGTGCCAGACAGTTTTGACGGGTCTGGTCGCCAGGGTGTGGGCGAACGCGCCGGGGACGATCAGGTCCGCGACTTCGTCGACGACGCCAGTGACGGCGAAGATCGCCCTGCAGATGCCCTTGCGGGGCACAGGGGCTCGGGGCGTGGGGGCGGTCGGCACGGCGAGGAACCTCCGGCGGGTGGACTGTTGGCCGCCGGGGACCGTGCCGTGCTCGCCTGTTTACTGTCCTGCGCTGACCCGGTCCTGGGGGATCTTCGCCTCGGCGGCCGTGCGCGCCGCGATCCAGCCCTTTGTCCAATAGCGGGCGCCGAACTGCTGCGCTTGGTCGGCGCTGTAAGGGTCGTAGGGGCAGGCGTCGGAGGGATCTCCCGTCGCGAACGCGATCTTGCCCTCGTTGAGGAGCGCCAAATACCGCTGGCGGTTCAGCTCCACTGGTTCTGCTCCTTCTGCTTCGGCGGGAACAGAGAGTCCTGCCCGCCGTGTTCGGCCGCTGCATCCCCGCTGCCGTCGTTGGCTTGGCTGTGGGTGCGGGTCATCTGGGCATCGTCGACGTCGATGGCCCAGATGTCCGGGTCCGTATACCGCCATACCTGGCCGGTGGCGTCGCGCACCCAGCCTGTCAGTGTGCCGTCTGGGGCCTGGTCCAGCCACGCCTCTTCACCGTCGGTGCCCTTGTAGGCGGCGAAGGCGTCGGCCGGGTCGGTCTCGTCGCCGTCGTCGTACATGTCACCGGACCACGGCCGCGCGTCGTCCTCCGGGACGGGTGCCGGGTCGGCGGCGTCGTCCCTCGGCGTCTCGGCACCCTCGGTGGCGGCGGCTCCCTCGTCTGAGGCCGCCTCGTTGGGCATCTCGTCGTCGGTGGGCTCAGGGGCCGGTGCCTCTTCGCTGGAGACGGCGGCGGGCTTCTTGCTCGGGCGGGCGTCGTCCGTCGGCGTGTCGACGTCGGCACCGTCAGTGGCCGCGGTGTCCTTGTCCTGGTCTTCGTCGTCGTCCCCGAACGGCTTGCCGCCCTTCGGGAGCGCCTTGATGGCGATTCCGTATCTGGTCACGGCGCGCAGAGTGGGGAGGCTGACCGGTTAGTGTCCTGTGCTGCCCGCCTCGCGACTCTCGATGACCTCGGTGTACCGGCGGATGACGGCGAGAACGGTGTCCTCGTCGTCCCCGGACACCGTCCGCAGCGGCCCCGTCGGCGTCAGCAGGATCGGCTCGCCCGCATGCAGCGCGACGAGCGCCGCCGCGCGGGTGGAGCCGACCACCGGCTGTGCCGCGTCTCCGGTGATCTGCACCTGGTAGGCGGAGCCGTCGTCGAACCGGCCAGTGACGGTGTGCGGCATGGGCTTCTCCTTCATCGTGTGGCGAGCAGGCCGAGGAGGAACGCCCTCAAGTCGTCGTCCTCGTACCAGTCGCCGGTGAACATGGCCTGCAGCGATCGGGCGAAGCTGTCACCCGTGGCCGTCTGCGTCTGCTGCTGGGCCAGGAGCCTTCCGAGGGCGGTGTGGTCGAGCGTGCGGGCGCCGGGGCGGCCGGTGTGCGTGCGCGTGTACCAGAAGGCGCGCTGCGCGGCGTCGAGGTCCGGCACGTGCCCGGCGAGATGCTGCCCCAGGGCGTGCGCGGCCGTGCCCAGGCCAGCGTCGCCGAGGTCGGCGACTGTGACACGACGCGTATCGGGTTCGTACCGGCCTGCCTCACCTGTGACGGCGGTGAGCTGGCGCCCGTCCGGGGTGGCGAGCCAGTCCCTGGGGATGAGGCGCTGCACGTCGCGCACGGCCCGCTCGGCGTCCGGGGTGGTGTCCAGGCCGAACACGACGCCCGCGGCGCCCTGGGGGCCGAGGTCACGGACATTGGCCAGGGCCACCGCAACGGCGCCGGGCACCGCCGCGGCGTATCGCGTCCGCAGCTCCTCCCATTCGCGGCGGGCGGCCGCGGCTTCCATGCGCGCGGCAGCGATCTCCACGTCCACGGCCGGGTCCTGGACGATGTTGCTGCTGCGCGCGGCCTGGAGGTTGAGCAGACGTCGCTCGGTGGCGGCCACGTAGTCGTCTGCGTGGCGGAGGGTGCCGTGCGGGTCGCCGCCGAAGTCGTCGCCGAGCGCATCGGCGAGATGGCGGGTCACGTCCTGGTCGACGTCCGTGCCGGCCGCCCGCAGCACGGCCATGTGCCGCAGCGCGCTGAGGCCCGGTCCGCCGTCGGAGGCGCGGTCCGGCACCCACCGCGTCTCGGCGGTGCGGCCGGGGAGCCTGCCCGCGGCGAGCTGCGCCCACGTCGTCGGCCGCCACCAGGAGACGCGACGGGGCGCGTGCCCGAAGCGGCCCTGCTCGGGCAGCAGGCCCGCCCACTGGGACACCCGTGCGGCCAGCGACTCGCCCTCAATGTCCGGGAGGTCGAGTGCGGCGTGCAGACGCGCCAGGCGGCGGGACTCAGGCCAGTTACTCACGCGCCCCACCAGCCGGCGCAGGAACGCCTTGAGGCGGGAAAGTCGCTCACGGCTGTTGCGCCACAGCTCGGCGATCTTCTCGGCGGCGGTCTTCACCAGCTCGATGAGGCGACGGCCCATGCGCCCCAGCAGAGCGATGACGCGTGCGAGGAAGCCGGGCTGCCGGGCACTGTCCGGGGCCATGACGGCGGCGCGGCCGGCGATCTGCCGGGCGGCGGCCTGTCGGGTTCCGTCGAGCTGCGCCGTGAGGAGCCGCGTCAGTGCCTCGGTGTCGGCCGGGTCGACCCCGGCCTCTTCGAGCTGCCTCAGAAGCGCGGTCACCGCGTCGTCGACGTGCGTGGTGGCGTCGGCGAGCCCGTCACTGTTCGGGACGTTGCGTGGGCGCGACGGGGACGGGGCGTTGAACTGGTCCGGGATAAGCCGCAGCAGGCCAGCCGCGCGCTGCGCCAGGTCCTCGTTGGGCTCGCCGGGGAGGGGTTCGAGGTCGTTGATCGTACGGAGCGCGGCACGGACGGTCCGCTCGTGCGCCTTCGTGCGGGCCCGGTGGAGGGCCTGCTGTACGGCGGCACGGTCGCGGCCGGTGATGCCCGCAGCGTCCAGGGCGGCGTTGGCGTCCTGGCGGGCGGCATTGCGGGCCTCTTGCAGGGCATCGGGGGTCAGACGCTGCGCGATCTGCTCGCGCAGGGCGTGGATGTCGCCGGGCGGCTCGGTCCCGGCAACGGCCTCGTCGATGATGCGTATGGCCACCGTTCGGCTGTGGTCGGCGACGATCTGGCGCCGCACCGCGGCGATCGGCGGGTTGGGGTCGCGCGGCGCCGGGGCGGGAGCCGGGTCCGGGGTGTCGCTGCCGGTGGTGTCCGGGGCGGGCTCGGGGAGCTGCCACACAGGCATGGCGGCGTGGACGATGCGTCGCTTCCACTGCCGGTTCTCGTCCTCCAAGAGCAGGCTGCGCACCCCGCCGGGGCCTTCCTCCACGTCGATGACGCGGTAGATGTGGATCTCGTCGCCGCGGCGCTGGTCGGGCATGGCGATGATGTCGCCTTCGCTGATCTGCGCGGCGTTGGACGGACGGGGGCGGTCGAGTCCTTCGGGCGCCGTCCGGCCGGCAGCGCGGTCGAGGTGGTCGGCGGCGCGCAGTGCGGCCCGCCCCTCTGCGGTCGTCGGGTCCGCGTTCGCCCGGAGTTGGGCCGCGAGGGCGGTGGCCTGCTCCGGCGTGACGGGGAGGTCGGCGCCGAGCCGGGCGGCGGCTTGCTGGGCGTCGGGGTTGTCCTCGGGGCTGCTGCCGTTGTCGGCGATGGCGTCGCGGTCGGCCGGGGTGAGGTCGGGGTCGACCGTGGGGCCGTCGACGGGATCGAGCGAGGGCAGCGGCTCGTGGACGGTGAGTTCGTCGTCGGCGGCCGGCGCATCGTCCGGGCCGAGGTCCGGTGCGGCGCCGTTCGGGCCTTCGGCCTTGTGGACGACGGCCGTGACGTCCATGTCGATGGCGCCGAGCTCGCCCGTCGTGGTGTCGACGTAGTCGAGGGTGACGCGGTCGCCGTCGCGGTTGGTGTCCAGGATCTCCACGGTGGTTGGAGCGCCGTCGAGGTCGAGCACGACGACGTCGCCCTTGTTGATCTCGTCGGCGGTCGATTCGCTGATGCCGGTGACGGGTGCGGTTTCGGGGGTGTCGTCGCGGACTTCCCCGACGACGCGAAGGTCCGCGGCGTGGCGGGTGGTGGTGCCCTCCGCGGTGGCGACCGTGATGCTGTCGCCGTTGGCCTCGTCGACCGGTCCGAGGAGTGCGCCGTTCTCGTCGGAGACGACGTGGCCAGGACGGATCCGCTGGCCGGTGGGGGTCCAGCCGGCGGGGCGCCGGTCCTCGGTGTCGTCGACCGCGAGAGAGGCCGGCGCGGCTGCGTTGTCGGTGTCGCCGTCGGCCCACCGCACGGAGACAGTGGTGTCGGTGACGCCGGTGACCGTGCCTTCGCGGTCACCGCTGCCGGTGACGTGGCTGCCGGGGAACAGGCCGATGCCGCGGATGTCGGTGGCGATGGCGTCGGGCAGGTCACCGCTGACGACGTCGTCCTGGGCGCCGCTCGCCGGGGCGCCGGGTGCATGGGCTTCCGGGGCCTCGGCATGGGCGGCGCTGGCGTTGAGCGGCGTGTAGACGGTGCCGCGGCTGCCGGTCCGGCCATCGGGGCTCTCGCCGATCGTCGTACGCCACATGTCCTCGGTGCGTCCCCGGCGGGTCACGGTGACGCGCTCCGGGGCATCAAGGACGTACCCGGCACGGGTCACGGCGCGGCCACGGCGGGTCGTGCCGTCGATGCGGGCCATGTCGCCGGGCTGGAGCTGATCGGCACTGGCCCAGTGCGCGGGCTGTCCGCCGATGGGCTCGGGGGCCGAACGGTGCTCGGGCTCGTTCGTGTCCTCGGCGGTGCGGTCGGACGCCTGGGTCGACTCCGGCGCGGGCCGGGGCTCGCGGGCTGGGCCGACGGCTGAGGTCGGCGTTTCGTCGGTGCCGGTGCGCTTGGTCTCCGAATCGTCACTGCCGTTTGCTTCGGGGGCGCTCGCGGCGTCCGGGGCGCTGTCGCCGCGCGGAGTCTCGGGCACGTCCGGGACGCTGTCGTCGCGCCGAGTTTCTGGCACGTCTGCGGGGCTGTCGTCGCGCCGGGTTTCAGGCACGTCCGGTGCGGCGTCCGCCGGGCGCGGCTGGCCTACTGCACTCAGGCGCAGGGCGGCGGTACCGCCGGGGGCGGGGGTGGCTACGTCGTCGTTGGACGGCTCCTCCGAGCCGCCGGGGGCTGCGGCGGTCACCGCCGGGGTTGCTCCGTCCGGCTCGTCGCCGGGCCCGTCCGGGGCCCGGTTCTCGGCGTCCTCGGCGAGTCCCTCGCGCAGGCGCTCCGCCCACACGGATCGCTGCTCCAGGTCCTGGAGGCCCTCACGGTCCTGCTGACTGCCTTGGGTGGCGGACAAGGTGTCGCGCAGCCACTGGAACTCGTCGCGGGCCTGCGCCAGGTCCTTCGCCAGGTTTCCGTTGGGCGACTGCTGCGAACGGAAGGACTCGACGAGCTGCACGAGCCGGTCGTACCGCTCCTTGACCGCCGGGTCGCTGCTGAGGCTGCCGGGGAGGTCTGGCAGCTCCGGCGTGTGGCCTGCGAGGTGCGCCTTGACCGTGTTCCAGGTGTCCTCGTTGGGGTTCGTGGCGTCGGCGGGGTTTCGCTCGGCGCGTACCACCAGGTTGGCCACGGCCAACTCTCGGGTGGCGGATCGGCTGTTGTGGTCGTGGTTGATCGTCAGCAGCGGCGTTGCGTCCCACATTTGCTGGCGGTCGGGCGAGTTGGGGTTCGCGTTGCGCACGGTGCCGATGCGGCGGCCGTTCATCCAGACGTCGAACGTGCCGGTGCTGGCAGCAGCCGGGCGGAGTTCGGCGCGCTCGGCGAGGGCACGCACCTGGTCGGTGCCGCCGAAGCGGCGGTTCGCGTCCTCCTCGGACTCCGGGGTGAGGGTGAACGACGGCAGGTCAATGCCGTCGGTGCCAGGTCCGGCGAGGCTGTCCGCCCCAGGAGTGGCCGTGTCATTCGCGGCCGCGGCGCGGCGCTGCTCCTTCTCGTACTTCTCGCGGTCGACCCTCTCGTCCGCGCGGCGGCGCTGCTTGTACTGGTTGTAGGTGAGGCGCCCTCCGTTGTTGTCGAACCACTCGATCAGTTCTTCGCTGGCGTAGTCCCGCCACCGGCCGAACTGGGACAGGGAACCGCCGGAGAACAGGTCGCGCTCGCTGACTGGCGGGAGGCTGCGGCTCGTGCTGCTGAAGAAGTAGCCGTTGGTGGCGTCGATCGCGGCGGAGTAGCGCGCCTCGTCGACGTCCTGGAATTCATGCTGCAGGCGCTCCTCACGGGTCTGCGGGCGCCGGGTGACATCGGCATTCCCGAAGCCCAGCGCGGCGTCCATGGCTTCGCCGCGGCGTCGAACTTCTTCGGCGTCGGCTGCTGGCGTGGTCGGGATGGCGTCCCGCACTCGTTGGTCGGTGTCGTCGCGCCGGTCCATCTCCTTGGCGACGCGCGTCTGGTCGGCCTCGGAAAGGCCCCGCCCCCATGCTGCGGCGAGGTCGTCGTCGCTCAGGTCGGTCAGGTCCTCCGGGAGGGCGGCGACGGGCTTGGGCTGCGGGGTGTCGTTGTTCTGCTCGTCGCCGTCCTGGAACAGGTCACGCATCGTGCGCAGAGCATCGGGCAGCGTGCGGCCCTGATGGTCGCGCCACTGGTCGATGGCGCCCGGGGTGAGCGGCTGGTGCCAGTTGATCGGCTGCCCGTTCGCGTCGGTGGTGATCTCGAAGAGGTCGGCGAGGTCACGGGCGTCGTCGGCGGTGCGTGCCGTGAGTGTGATCTTGCCGAAGCGGCCGCCGTTGCGGGCCTGCGCGAAGTGCCAACGCCGCATCCCCTCGGGGGCGGTGTCATCGGTCCAGGTGACCAGCCCGCCGTTGGAAGAGAGGGTGAGCGTCGGGTTGTCGGCGAGCTGTGCGAGGAATGCCCGCCGTTCGGGGGTGTTCTCGTCAGCGGTCAGCTGGTCGCCGCGGCGCCACGCGTCGCGGAGGTCGGCCACGTTGCGCGGCGGCGTACGGTCGGGCGCCACGCTGTCGCGGTGGGTGCCGTCGCTGTCCGTTCCGTCGCTGCCGGCCGCCGGGATGCGAGGAGGGTGCGGCAGGCTGAGTTGGGGCAGCCCCGGGCCGCCCGCACCGCCGAAGCCTCCTCCGCCGGCGCCGCCGCCCTCACGGCCAAGGCGACGGCGACGGCGCGAGCCGTCGAATTCGTCGTCCTGCGCATCGGGCTTGTCGGCGTCCGTGTCGTTGGTGTCCGGGTCATGTGCAGCGTCCGGCGTTTGCGGGCCGCCAGAACCTGCGGGGGCTGCGTCCGGCGCTGCGCCGTCCGCGTTGCGGTCGCTGTGACGCGGATCGTCGCTGCGCCGCTCCTCGCCCTGGGGCTGCTCGCCGCCGTCCCCCGGCTGCCTGTCGTCCTGCTGGCCGAGCTCCGGGGTTTCGTCGCGCTCGGTGTCGTCGTCATGAAGGCGCGCGGGGGCGTCACCGTTGCCGAGGTCCGGCGTCGACTGTTCGTCTCGGCCGTTGTCGAGCTCCTCGTCCGGGTGCCGCAGCCGGAGCTCGGCGTCGCGGTTGTAGAACCGCTCCTCGCCGTCGCTGGTGACGATCCGGACGCGGCCCCGGCTGGTACGTCGCGGCGGCTCAGCGACCGTGTGCGTACGACCGTCCGCGTCGGTGTACCGGACTCCTTCCTCCAGGTCCTCGGGGTTGCGCATCTGCACCGGGCGGAGGCGGCTCGTGTCACGTCCCTCGTGGTCAGCGAACATGTCCGGGGTACCGAAGAGATCGTCAGGCTGGTCGAGCGGATTGTTCGGGTCGGCGGCGACGGGGCCCTGCGCCTCCGGCTCGTCGACGTCGAAGAGGCTGCCATCCGGCTCGGCGGCCGCTGGCTTCTTCGGCTCCGGCTTCGGCGTACGCCCGGCGCGGCGGTCCTTCTCCGCTTCCAGCACGGCCATGCGGGTACGGTCGGCGCCGATCAGCTCGCCGTCGACCATCTCCCGCTCCATGAGGGCCACGATCTCGTCGGCGATCTCCCGATCGGTCATGGCAGACGGTGCCTTGGTGCCCTCAGGGCGGATGGCGTCAAGCTGCTGGGCGACCTCGTCGCGGTCGAGGGTGACCGTGTCGTCGGTGACCGTGGGGGCGTCCGGGGCGTCTTCTGCCTCGTCGGTCGGAGCGTCCGGCTGGACCACCCCATCGCTCCGGGACGGTGCCGGCTGCTCTGTGTCGCCATCCTCCGGGTTCTCGTCACCGGGAGCAGCGGACGTCACCGGTAGGTCGCGGCCGCCGTCGCCGCCATCTGCAGCGCCCGCTGCGCTGTCCGGCGCGTCGGCGTGCTCCTCGCTGGTGTCGTCGCTACGGAGCTGACGGAGGGCCTGGGAGACCTCCTCGGTGGAGAGCCGCACCTGGTCCTGCTCCGGCTCCCGCTCCTCCGGCACCTTCGGCTTCTCGGCGCGCTCGGGCTCGGGGAACTTGCGGTCGAAGTCTTCGAGCGTGAGCACCGCGGCGCCGACGGCAGCCTGGAGCGGGATGCGGGCCTGATTCCGATCCTCGACAATCCGGCGACGCTGGGCCTTGGTCAGCCTCTTCTCGAGTTCCCCCTCGTCGATCTCGGGCACCCTGTCGAGATCTGCTATCCGGCCGACGATGTCGTCCAGCAGGTTCGCGCGAGCCCGCGCGTGCTCGATCTGCGGAGTGAAATCCGCAGCGGCCTGCGCCGACTGCAAGAGGGCTATCTGTTCGTCGAGTTCCGGCAGCCGGGCGCGGTCAGCCTCTTGGAGGGCGGACGCCTTCTCCAGCGCGTTGGTCAGCCGGGTGATCATGCCCGACCCGGCGCCCCGCTTCTTCAGGTCATCCGGCCCACGCTCGAAGTCCGAGCGTGCCAGGTCAGGGAAGCCGACGTGTGCGATGAGTTTGCCGTCCGCGCGCCGTTCGGTCCGCACGGCGACGTCGAGGCCACCGAACTGGCCCAGCACCTTCCAGGGGCCTATGCCGTCGCGGTCGTGCTCCAGAAGCTGGGTGGTGACCTGCCGGTGCAGGGCTGCCGCAGCGTCGGCGCGCTCCGTGTACGGCAGGCCGTCGAGGTTCATGGCGAAGGTGCCGCGGACGTCGCGGATACGGGGCAGGGCTTCCTCACGGCGGGCGATGCCGTCGCGGGTGTCGGCGAGTTCCTGCTTCAGGTCGGCCAGGGCCTCCTGGCGGCGGACGCGCTCGGCAGCCTCATTGTGCTGGTCGATCTCCAGGTCACGCAGGAGACGGCGGGCCTTCATGAGCTGGCTCATGTAGGGGTTGCCGCCGATCTCGGCTTCCATCGTCTCGTAGTCGGGGTAGTCGACGTCCAGCTCGGTGACGGTGTCGCGCGTGTCACTGTCGGCCATCTCCGGGCGCTGGATGTCGACCAGACCCTCGGCCTTGGATGCCACGAACCCGGCCTTCCAGCCGTCGAGGCTGCCCTTGGTGGCGAAGATGTCGATGTCGACTACGGGGTTCTGGTTGCCGTAGCGGATGGCGCGGCCGTTGCGCTGCTCCATCTGCGCGGCGCCCCAGTCGAGGTCGACGTGGGTCAGCGACACCATGCGGTTCTGGGCGTTCATGCCGGTGCCGGCAACGCTGCTGGAGCCGATGAGTACGGCTATCTCACCGTCGCGGGCGCGGCGGAACAGCTCGGCCAGTTCCTCGGGCTTGCCCGTCTTCTTGTGGTCCTGGACGAACGCGATCTTCTCTTCGGGGATGCCGCCCGCGACCATGAGCCGCTTGAGTTCGGCGTACGCGTCGAAGGAGCCGCGGTTGTTGCCGCCCGGTACGCCCTCGTTCAGGAAGATCATCTGGAGGGCGCCGGGGGTCGGGTGGTCCTCGGTGCTGCCGTAGTACGTCTTGTAGACGCGGTCCTTGTGCTGGTGGTAGCGCTCGACATGCCGGGCGGCGACGGCGGCGAGCTTGTTGCCGGCGGGTGCCTTGGGGTCGACGAGCCGCGGGTCCAGCGCGACGGACGTGCCCTCGTTGGAGACGGCGAGCATGTTGTCTTGCGACCGGTCGACGTCGCCGTTGTGGATCGCGCGTCCGCGGGCGACGAGCTGCTTCAGTCGGGCTGTCTGGTCCTTGGTCGGATCGACCATGACCAGGTTGGGGCCGCCGTTCGCGATCTTCGGGCGGGGGATGCCGACGTCGTCAGCGCGCTTGGTGTCCGCGACCAAGCCCCACATGGTCTTCATGGCGCGGCGGTTGTGGAACTCGGAGAAGCGCTCCACAACGCGCAGGCCGGACCCATCGGGGGCGTTTTCGACACGGAGGGTCTTGCGGCCGAAGGTCGCGGCCCACAGGTCCGGGGCGCCTGCCTTGTAGGAGTCCAGGACCCACGGGGCGGCCAAGGCGAGCATCGTGAACTGCTCGGTGATGCTGTTGGACAGGGGCGTGCCGGTGGCCAGGGTGACGGTGGCGCGGCCGGCACGGCGGCGGTGCAGGTCGGTGAGCTTCTGGTGCAGGTCGATGCCGCGGATGGAGGCGGGGTCACCGCCGCCCTCGCGGGAGCGGAAGCCGACGCCCTTGTACCGGTGGGCCTCGTCGACGACGGCGTAGTCGTACCCGAGGTCGTCCCAGTACGTCTGGCCGGGCGTCCGCATCGGCGCTGCGTTCTTGCTGATCTTGTTCTGGACCGTCGCGATGCGCTGCTCGATCTTGGCGACGATGAACGGGTGATCTGGGTTGGTCGCGTCCTCGTACTGCCGGTCGAGCTGTTCCCGCAGAGCTTGCAGCTCCCGGAACTCGTACTCCTCCTGCGCCTCGGGGCTCATCTTGATCGAGCCGAAGGCGGGTTCGGTGAAGATGACGAGGTCCGGCTTGTTGGCGCGCAGCCACTCCAGGGTGCTGTCGCGGCGCCCGTCGGCCAGGTCCCCGCTGGTGATCAGGTGGATCTCGGCGTTGGGGTAGAGGAACCGCGCCTCGTCGTACCACTGCTGGGCGAGGTGGTCGGGGACGACGGCGTACGGCTTCTCGATCTGCCCGGACGCCTTGAGGGCTTGGGTGCCCATGACGAGCGTGCTGGTCTTGCCCAGGCCGACTTCATGGGCGAGGATCACCGAGCGCTCGAACTGCATGCGGGCGGCGCCGGAGCGCTGCCAGGCGTGCGGGGTGCGGTCCGGGGTGAAGCCGTCCAGGGACGGGCTCATGCCGTCGTACGAACGGACGACATGCCCGTTCATGATCTTGTTGTAGGAGTCGGTCAGCCGTGTGAGCCGGTCGGCGTTGGCCGTCGCGTACTTCGCGAACTCCGACCGCATCTGGTCGGCCTTCTGCCGGACCAGCCGTGACGTTTCTTCGTCGACGTCCCGGCGCTTGTCGTCGCGGTAGATCGTCAGCGAGCCGTGGCCGAGGATGGCGCGGGCGATCTCGACCGCGTTCTTGCCCTTGGTGCCCTTTTCCTCGTCGGCCGCGACGCCGTGCAGGACGTTGTTGGCCTTGGGGACCTGGCCGGTGTAGAGCATCCAGCCGTAGCGGTCGTCATGCGCGACGCGCAGCGTCTTGTCGCCCAGGTACTCGCGCAGGAACCCTTGCAGTAGCTCGGGCGGCGTCCAGTGCGCACCCATCTCCGGCGTGAACTCGCCGATGGTGCGGTCGGGTGGCTGGACCGCTTCGAGCGCGGAGACGTTGACGGCGAACGCCGGGTCCTTCTCGGCGGCTCGGCGTGCGGCTTCGAGCTTGTCGCGGACGGGGCCGGACAGGTAGGCGCCGGCCAGCTCCAGGCGGCCGGTGGTCGGGTCGGTGAAGACCTCGTTGCCCAGCGCCCGGAGGGCGTCCTGGGGGTCCATGTTCAGCAGGCGGGCGATCTCGCCGAGGTCGACTTCGCCGGTCGCGGCCACGACCGCGGACAGAGCGGTCTTCGGGTCGTCGGTCCGGTCGAGCGGCTGCCGGCGCGCGGCGGCGCGCTCATCGAAGACGCGGGAGAGGATCGGCTCCTGCTTGTCCGCGTCCCACCGTTCCAGGGCGAGGACCGAACCGGCGTCCGGGTCGGAGCGGAAATAGCCAAACGCGGTCGGTGTCCGCTCCTCCGTCCCGTCCGGCCGCGTGCCGGTCTTCATGCTGCGGAACTGACCGGGCTTGGACAGGGGCCCGTGCTGCTCGACGTACGCGGTGTGAAGGCCGCGGAGCTGGGCGCGCAGCTTCTCGGCGCGCTCGTCCTCCGCGTTCTTGCGGTCCAGCACACGCAGCTCGGCAGCGACGTCGCGCAGCTCCATCAGGGCGCGGAGCTGGTCCTCGCGGCCGTCGGACGGCTCGACGACGACGGGGTTCCCGCCGTTGACGTGCTGGTAGAGCTTGCCGTCGTCGCCCTCGTAGAGACGGCCGGTCCAGTCGTTGGCGTGCTTCTCCCGCGCGGTCTGCAGGAGCACGGGCGGCCGGTTGTCGCCGTCGGGGTGCGGCTTGTAACCGTTGCCGTCGGCCTTCGCCTTGGTCGCGATGTCCTTCAACGCGTCCCGGAGCTGGTCGGCGGCCTTGGCCGGGTTGCCCTTGACGGTCAGGCGCGGCCCGAATGGAGACGACTCGGTGGTCAGGTCGCCGAGGATGTGTTCGGGATGCTCGGTGAAGTACGAGTTGACGTGCTCGCGGACGTCCCCGACCTTCCGCTCGGGCGCATTCAGCCACGAGGTGTCGCCCGGGTCGTCACCGTCGGCGCGGCGCCGCAGCACCAGGACGTCGGTGACGACGCTGGTCCCGGCGTCGTTGAAGACACCGGACGGCAGGCGGACAGCGCCGATGAGGTCGCCGTACTTGGCGATCTGCTTGCGAGCCTTGTCGCCCTTGGAGTCGAGGGTGTGCCGGGAGGTGATGAGCAGGGTGATTCCACCCGGCCTCGTCAGTGCGAGTTCCTTGGTGATGAACCCGTTGTGCAGGGACTCCGCCGGGTACCGCTTGTCGCCGAAAGGCACCGAGGCGAAGGGGACGTTGCCGATGCTCGCGTCGAACGTGCCGGGGTGGGCGTCGGTCTCGGCGAAGTTCTCGTTCAGGACGTTGGCGTCCGGGTAGATCGCTTTCGCGATCCGCGCCGTGGTCGGGTCCAGCTCGATGCCAGTGAGGCGGGCGCCTTCCGGGGAGACGCCGAAGAATGTGCCGGAGCCGGAGCCGGCCTCGAGGACGTCACCGCGCTCGAACCCCAGTGCTTTGAGGCCGTCCCACATCGCCTCGGCGATGGGCTGCGGCGTGTAGTGCATCGACAGCGTGCCGCGCCGGGCCTGCTGCCATTCCAGCGGCGTCAGCTCGTCGGAGAGCATGGTGCGCAGGTCGCGGTACTCCGCCCAGCGGGCGTGGTCCTGCGCGAACTTGCCGTACCGTGCGCCGCCCTGCTGGTAGCGGGGTTCCTTCTCGTTCGGCTCCGAGGCGAACATGATCGGAACCGCGCCCCACCCGCTCCAGCGGGCAAGGGTGACCTTCTCCTTCTCGGTGGCCGGGCGGTTCTCCCGCTCGAGCCGCTTCAGGACCCGGATGGCCTCGACGTTCGCGGCGGCACGCTGGATCGGTCCCTTGGTGGCGGCGTCGGCCGGGTTTGGCCGGAAGCGCGGCGCTACATGTCGTACACCGCGTCCTGCATCGCCAGCAGATCCCGCATCTCCGGACTGAGTGCCGGCAGCTCCTCGGTCTCCGGCTCCGGCTCCGGCAGCAGCTCCCGCAGAACCATCGCGGTCGCGTCCGCCCTGATCTGCCTGATCTGACCCGCCCGGCTCTCGTACTCCGTCGCCGCCAGCACGGTCGCCTCCAGCGCCTCCTCGGCCGCCAGAATCGCCGTCTCGATCTCCCTGCCCTTGTTCAGGAAGAACGTCTCCGCGTCGTCCATCGCTGCCAGCTCCCGCGGACGGTACTTCGTCCAGTGGTCCCTGGCCGTCTGGCTGTAGATGCTCACCGTCAGCCCCTTCATCCGTTCCGAGAGCCGCGCGCAGGGCTGCCTGCTGCGCCTCGATCTCCTCGCGGGAGATGACCTTGCGGTCGTCGTCCCCGCCATCCTTGCGTACTGCGGTGCGCTGTCCGTCGATCCCGTGCAGCGCAGCGTTGATGGAGGCCAGCCGGGTGCGGGCCTTCGACCGATCCGACGAGTCCAGTTCCCGGTCGCTGGACCGGAGCATCATCTCGCGAGACAGATCCTCGGTGACCCGGTGGAACTCTGCGAGCAGGCCCTCGGGCACGTCGATGTTCGCGCCCTTGCCGATCTTCCCGGTGATCGGGTTGGTGTTGTCGGACCAGCCGTAGCCGTGTCCCTTGAACAGACCGTAGAGGGTCTGGCGTTCCTTGCTCGCTGCCGGGAAGGAGTCGGCCCGGCGGGAGGACTGGTACAGCTCGAAGAACATCTTCGGCACCCACACGCGGCGCACGGGGCCATACAGGCGCACCGGCTCGCTCGCGGGGTCGGTGTCGTAGCTGTCGACGATCGCGGCCAGAGCCTCGGGCATGCTCGGGAAGGCGCCCAGGGTGCTGCCGTGGCGCTGGCGCTGTGCGTTCCACCCGGCCTTGTGGCCGCCCGCGTACGGGGAGTCGTGCTCGTGGTAGCTGATCTGGCCGTAGTCGTTGCCGTCGACCCGGACGGAGATACCGTACGAGCTGGTGAGCGGGTCTTCTCGGGCCTCCGCACGGTTGACCTTCTGCTCACGGCCCTCGGCGCCGCGGCGGTTCTGTTCTTCGAAGAGGGCCTTCAGTCG
Source organism: Streptomyces mashuensis (assembly GCF_014654785.1). Classification (GTDB taxonomy): domain Bacteria; phylum Actinomycetota; class Actinomycetes; order Streptomycetales; family Streptomycetaceae; genus Streptomyces; species Streptomyces mashuensis. The sequence continues at coordinate 294,964 of NZ_BNBD01000002.1, read as the reverse complement.
CTCCTCCAGGGCCTCCCGCTCCCGGCCGGTGGTGAGGTTCCGCTTCTTGTGGAGGTCGCGGAACGCCTGGTCCAGGTCCGCGTCGTTGAGCCCGGCAGGGTCGGGGCCGTTGCGGTAGACGTCGGCCTTTCGGTTCTGCCGTTCCTCGTACACCGCGTGCCGGCGGGCCGCCAGGATCTCGTTCTGTTCCGCGCCCAGGCGTCGCATGCGGGCGGGCAGGCTCAGGAACTCCTTCTCCAGGGCGTCGTCTTCGAGGTCTTGGACCGGCGGACGCTGCTGGATGGCGTGGAGACGGCGAGCCTGCTGCTCGGTCTCGGCATCTGCCAGACGCTCGGTTACCTGGTTCCACAGGTCCCGCTCGGGGGCGAGGTCTTCTTCTTCGTGGATCGTCCCCGACGGCTTGTGGGCTCGTTCCCGGGACTGCAGCTCCTTGATGCGGGTGGCAAGGTCTTCGTCGCTCAGATCCTGGGGGCGCTCCGCCTGGTTGACGCGCTCGGTGGTCCGGCGGCGACGATCGGCGTACAGGGCCTGCTCGTCCTCATTGAGCCGGTCGCCGCGGCGAGGGCCGTAGGTGCCGCGGTCCCGCTCGGAGCGGTTGATGGCCTCGGTGAGGTCTTCGTCGCTCATCGCGGCCGCGCGGTCCTGTGCGCTCGGCTTGGGGGGCTGGGGCTCGTCGTGGTTGTTCTCGTCGGCCTGGTCGATGCGGCGCCGCTCGAGCTCGGCTTCGACCTTCTGCAGGGCGGCGCGGGCTCGCTGCTTGCGGGCCGGGGTGGTCGCGACCTCGGCGTGGACCTTGAGGTTGTCGCGGTGCTGGCGCAGGTCCGCCTCGGGCATCGCCCGGAGCTCCTTAGCGTCCTCGTCCAGCTGCGCGGTATCCGGAGCGCCGGCGTTGTTGCGGTCCTCGTCGGTGACGCGGACGTTGCGGCCTTGCCGGACGAAAGCGGCGAGGATGTCGGCGGCCTTGCGGTCGCGAGTCTCCGGCTTCCACTGGGTGCCCGTGATGCGGGCCTTCTGGACCGGGGACCAGGCCAGCTTTCCGGCGGCGCCGACTGCCCGGTCATCGCGAGCGTCGTTCTTGATGGTGCCGCGCACGGCCAGGACCCGCTTGCCCTTGTGGGTGGTCCACGCCAGGTGCACGTGGTCGGCCTGGTCCGGGTTAGTGGTGGCCAAGTGGTGGCGGGCGATGATCTGGTCGGCGATGTTCGCGTTGCTGCCGATGGGCACGTAGACGCCATCGACCATGGCGTGACGGTCGCTGTAACTGCCGACGACGGAGGCGATACGGGCCCCGTCCGGGCCGTACACGGTGACCGGCCCGGGGTTCCAGGAAGTCGCCCAGTACCCGGGCACGCCTTCGACCGGCTCGGCCTCCTTGGGTACGCCTACCGGCCGACCGTCGGTCTCGGGCTCCGAGCCCTCCTCCAGCTGCTGGACTACGGCAGGCTCGGGAGCCGACGCCGGCTCCTCGGCCGACGTGCTCCTCTCCTGCTCGCTCTCCGCGGAGTCCGCCCGCACGTGCTCCGGGGTCTCGGGCTTGTCGGTGACCTCGGGCTTTGTTGTCGACTGCGTGGGCGCGTCCGCCTTCGGCGCCTGGCCGTCGTCGTCACCGAAGGGGCGACGGCGCAGCGTCTCAGCAAGCCGGTCGGTCGCGATGCTGTGCTTCGGCGGGTGGTCCTGGTCCCACAGGGCGCGGGCAGCCGTCCACTCCTGCTGGTAGTCGCGGCCCTTCGCGGAGCGCCAGGTCCGCCGGTACTCGGCGAACTTGGGGTCGGAGAAGTCGAGCGGCGCCCCGTCCTTGTCCTTGAGCGCGCCGACGATGTGCTCGGCGAAGCCCTTGGCGTCGCCCTGCCGGTCGAACCACCATGGCATCTGCTGCCCCGTACCAGTGGCGTGCAGGTACCAGTCGCCTTCAATCCGGCGAGCGACGAACTGGCCGCCGCCCACGAGCTTGAGGCGCTGCTCCTTCACCAGGGCATCGAGGTCCCGGGCCGCGCGCCGGTCCTGCTCGCTGCCGGAGGCGCGCAGGGCATCAGCCCGCTGGGACCAGTTAGCGCGGACCTGCTGGAGCGTGGTGAACCGTCCACGAGCCTGGGCACGCTGCTGGCTGGCAACCGGGGCCTTCGGGGCGTTGTCGTTCTCCCAGGAGGCGTGGAAGTCCCGTACGGCCCGGCGGATGGCCTGCTCTGCGTCCTCACCCTTCGTGGAGCGCCACGTCAGGAGCCATTCGGCGATCTTGGGGTCGGAGAAATCGATCGGCTCGTTGAACTCGCCCGGCATGATGTGCCCATTGCGGACGTGCTCATTGATGTAATCGGCCGCCGCTTCAGCTTCCTCGCGGGTGGCGAAGTCGCCGACGCCGAGGTAGCCGCCGGTGCCGGTGGAGGTGAGGTACCAGCGGCCGGTGGCGTCGTCCCGGGTGGTGACTAGGCCGCCAGACGGGGTGACCTGTAGATCCTCGTCACCAGCCAAGCGGCGCAGCGCCGGCGCGTTGGCGCCGGGCTGCTGGGCCAGGTCGAGGAAGTGGCGGCGTACGGCGGCGGTGTCCTCGAATCGGGCTCCGGCGCGGGCCTTGCGGTTGGGCAGCGCGGCGGTGTCGACGTCGTGGTGCCCGTCCTCGGGCTCGTCCTGATCGTCGCCTGCGGGGCTGTCGCCGGCATCGCCTCCGATGGGGTTGCCCTCGTCGTCGGCGTCGTGCGGTTCATCGGGGGTGTCCGGGTCTCCGTGGTCGTCGCGGGAGAGACCCAGGCCACGCCGCTCGTCCTGATCGCGGCGAGCGTCCTCTGCCTCGACCTTCTTCTGGTTCGAGGTGGGGGCGCTGCCGTCGGGGCGCGCAACCATCGTGATCCAGCGGGCGCTGGTGCTGTGGCGTCGCCCGGTGTAGGTCCCGTCGGCCGCGCGGTCCTGGACGAGCACGCGGTCATGCGGGAGGGCACGAACGACGCGGGCGAGCTTGCCTGACCACAACCTCGCGACGCCGCCGGTCTCGATGAACCTGCCCTTCGAGTCCCTGGGGTGCAGGGCAGCGTTCCACGGCCGACGTACGGACTTGGCCTCAAGGGTGCGACTCAGGTCGGCCGGGGAAGTGCGATTCACCATGGCGCGGACCATGCACATCGCACTCGGTTAGCGTCGCGTGCTGATGGACGGCGGCTCAGGGAGACCAGATGGCTGGCTAGGTCAGGAGGTCTCCCGGGAGCTGGGGCCAGTGCGGTATCGGAGGCGGCAGCGGCAGTTGAGGGTGAGACCAGCGGGCGCGAACGGGTCCCCGGGGTAACGCAGGGTGGAGCCGTGGACGGTGTAAGGGATACCGACGGGCAGGGTGGTGCCGTTCAGCTCCATGTGGGCGGGCCGGACTCGGGTGTCTCCGCGGGTGACCCAGGTGCGCAGCACCGTGGGCCCCGCACCTTCGGCGGCGGCATCGGCCGCACCGTTGACGGTCGCGACGGCGCAGGACTCGGCGAGCAGGGCGATGAACTTCGCGGAGCGCGCGCGATAGAACGCGGCCACCGTGTCGGTGAGGTCGTGGAGGATGACGGGCTCGCTTTGTGCTGTGTCGAGGGCCTCGGCCAAGTCGGAGAGCAGTGCCGCGAGCGCACGCCCGGCCATGGTCGAGGCGGCGAGCCCGGCGGCGGCCGCGCTCGGCAGCACGGTGACTGCGCCCCTCATGCTCCTACTCAGGGCCGCCGCGGTGGTCACTGCGGTCTGCTGGAGGATGGGGGCCAGAGTGCTGGCCGTCTCCTCTTCCCACCGTGCCGCGCCGACAACGCGCGCTCCGTCGATCGGACCGTCACCCTGGCGTACGTCGGTGTCGCCGTCCGGCTCCCAGTACCGGGTGTGCTTACGGAACTTGGGTGCATGCAGACGGGCAGTGATTACGCCCTCTTGCCGGGCAAGCAACGCGGTGAGTGCCGCGGTGATGGCGGCGGCGGCCGTATCGAAGTCGCTGTCGGTGACCTCGAATCCGTCATCCTCTCGGGGCAGCTCCTTGTGCTCGATGCGACTGCGCGCGGCGTCGACGTCCGTTGCAGCAGCCCCGTGGGCTGTTGGCGGCTCCAGGGTGGTGCGCGCGGCCGTGACGTCGTCGGCGGCGTCACCGGGCAAGGCGAGAGGAACGTTGCTGCGGGCCTGGTCGACGGCGGCTGCGGCTGTGTCCGCGGCCACCGGATCGCTGGCGGTGCCGCGGGCGGCTGCGACGTCTGCGGCGGCGGTTGCCTGCAGGGCCTGGCCTCGGGCCTCGGCGACCGCGTCGGCGGCTGACCCGCCGGCAGGGCCGGAGGGGGCGATGGCGGGCGGCGGGCCGCCGGCGCCGGGTAGGCCGGGCACGCCTCCCGCCGCCGGGTCCTGGCCGACGCCGAGCGCGGCCGCATCCTGCTCGTTGGCTGGGACGGGCGCCTTCTGCGGACTGATCCACAGGGCTCGGGTGTGGGGGACATTAAAGGGGCGCCGTCCGGCGATCTCACGGTACTCATCGACCGTGATCAGCCCGGCGTTCCACTCCTGCCTAGCTTCCTCCCTCCGCTGGCGGCGGGGGAACTCGAGCGCCTCGACGGTGGAGGTGTTGAAGCGGAGCGACCACCCGTCATCGAGGTCTAGGTCGAAGGCGGACGCAAGCAGTGCGAGGTGAGGGAGTTCAGTGTGCTGCCAGAAATTCCACTCTTCCCGATCGGCGTTCGCATACGTGCGCTCGCTCGCATTGCCGACGATGCTCTCCGGGACGCCGAACGCGCTCAGGATCTCGTCCTTCGCCGTCTTGGCCAGCGCCTCGTAATTCATGTCGCGCGGACGGGTACTGGTGTCCACGTAATTAAGCCCGCCCGGCCCGCTGCCGACGACGACAGTTTCGCCAGCGTTCTGGGCGCCCGGGGCGAGACGCTGCTGAATCCGGTCGATCTCGCGCTGGTCCAGACCGTCAACGTCGATCCCGACGATTCCTGACGGACGCGCGTCATTGTCGATGAAGGCGATGTTGTACGTCCGGGCTTTCACATCCAGGTCGACAGACAGGCCAGCGGCCTCCAGCGGCGTGACGCCGCAGTAAGGATCGGTCGGATGCGGGTCACGTAGCCAGACGACGCGGCTGGGGTCCAATTCCCGGACCCGTCCGTCGTATGTCGTGAATTCGAAGTGGGAGACGTAGTCGCCGCGACTGTCGGGTATCGGCTCGACCCGGTTGGGCGGCAGCAGGTCGAGGCGGGTGACGGTGCCGCCGCGGCTGCGAGTGATCTCGACGAATGCGCCCTTCTTCGACAAAAGGAGCTGCGCGGAGAGTCGCTTCTTGAAGACGGTGGCCCGCTCCAGCGGGTTGGCCTGGACGTTCAGGACGTGCAGGAGCGGGTGGTCGGTGAGCGTTTCCGCGAACTGCCGCTCGTCACCACCACGTCCGATCTCGACGGTGAGCGCGCCGGGGTGCTTGGAGATCGCCTCGACGGACTTGAAGGTCCAGATACTCCGCTCGTATCCCTCCTGGATGACGCGGTCGAGGTCCCAGCCCGCGGCGCGGTTCTCGGTGCCCCACACGGTCGTGGTGCCCGCATAGGTCATGGAGACGTACGAGTTGCCGATCGGCCCGGCCGACTTCTCTTCCAGCCGAACCGGCGAGCGCGGAACGAGGAGACGGCGGAGACCGGGCAGGAACTGGCGCTGTGGCATTAGGCCCCCTCACTGGCCAGCCACACGCCTGCCGCGGCGAGGGCTGTGCCGACTTCGACCCAGCCGAGGAGCGGGAAGTACACGAGGGCGCAGCCGACGGCGGCTGCCGCCGTGATGGCACTGATGGTGCAGGTGACGGCGCGGGAGACCCTGGTCCTCGGAGGCGCCAGGAAGCGGAAGGCCGCGAAGGTGCCTGCAGCCGCCACGCTGCTGCTCAGCACCGGGTGCATGGCGCCCAGGGCAACGAGCACGACGAGGATGCCGACGGCGGCGAGGAGCAGTCCGGCGACTTCGCGGGCGAGGCTTCGCGGCGAGGGTGTCTCAGGCGGTGTACTCACGGCGCGCACGATGGGGGCCGCGTGGCGTTAGTGTCGCGTGCTCACTTTGGGAGGGCGATCGGGAGAGGGAGCGCATAGTCAGCGGGGCCGGGTGACTCCGGCCATGTATGCGCTGATGCCGCGCCGCTGGACCTTCTCGCGGGGGATGATCTTGGTCCCCGTCGGGGGCGGCGGGAGCTTGCGCTTCTTGCGCGTCGACTGGTCCCCGCCGATCAGGTGTCTGTTGTCCACCTTCTCTGCGCAGTCCTCGCCCTTGACCTCGTCGTACGGGCGTCGGCAGCCCTTGCAGTACACCTCCAGGGCGTCGACGCGCTGGCCAGCGGTTGCCTTGAAGGAACCCCGGAAGTCGGCGATGCTCGCGATGCGCTGCTCGACCTGGATCTCAGCGGCAACCACCCAGGTGTGCGACAGGTCCTGTGGCGGTACGGCGGGCGCAGCGGGAGGCGCGGGCGGCGCTGCCTTCGTCTCCACCTTCATCACCGGAGCCTGTGAGGCCAGGGCGGGCTTTGACGGGAACAGGGGTTCCTGCCAGAAGGCCCGGCCCGATGCCGGTGAGAGGGGAGCAGTAGCAGTCGTCACCCATTCCTCCGCGCCGTGTCGCTGGTCGGGGTTGACACAAGCGCCACCCCCTTTCATTGCGCGGAACGTCACTGACCCTGGATCTGTTACACCTCGCCCCCAGGTGACAGGCGACCTGACCGGAAATCCAAGCTCGTTCTCGTCTAATTGGGTAAGCGCCCGGTTGTCCCTCTCATCTGCTACTGGTGCTGAGGAAGTTCCAGGCGCGTTCGTCGAGCTCGGTTGCGGAGCGTAGGCCGCGGGCGCGGAAGCGGGCGATGTCGCGACGGATGTTCTCGACAGCCTTGCGGGTGCGGACGGAGGCGACGCCGTCCATGTGGTCCAGGGCTCGGCCCCAGGTGGCGCAGGCTTGTTCGATGCTGCCCTGGGCGGCCTCGAGTTCGGCCTGCGCGACGAGGTCGAGGGCGATGATGCGGGCGTAGGTGCCCGGCGGGCGGGTGGCGGCGGCGCGGGCGTACTGCTGGGCGGCGTTGTGCGGGTCGCCGAGGGTGGCGAAGACCTTGGCGGTCCGGCTACGGACGGTGGCCTCGTGCGGTCCCCAGAACAGGGCCCAGAACGGTGCCGGGTCCCCTTGGCCCGCCTCCAGGCGAGCGTGGGCGTGTTCGACGGCGCGGACGGCCTGCTGCCGCTGTCCGGTTTTCGCCAGGGCGTGGGCGCAGGTGATGTGGAAGAGGGCTTCGGTTGCGGGGTCGACGCGGCCCTTGACGAGGTCGAGACCGGTTTCGGCGAGGGCCAGGCAGTGCTCGGCGCGGTGGATCTTCATGCCTTGCTGGGACATGGTGCGCATGACGAAGCCGTCGTGGCCCGGGACACCGGATTCGACGGCAAGGGCGTAGGACTGGAGGTAGTAGCGCTGGGCGAGGCCCTGCTCGCCGGCGTCGTAGCTCTTCCAGCCGGCCAGGTGGACACCGGAGGCGGCGGCGGAGAGCATCTGGCGGCGGGCGTCGTCGGTGCGGAAGCGGCCCCGGCACAGGGTGGCGACGTCGGACATGAGGTACTGGACGAGGGCGGAGCGTCCGTGCTGGCCGCCGTGGAGTTCGTCCATGGCGGTGAAGACGCGGATCATGTCGCGGACCGCGGCGACTTCGGCGTCGCCGACGATGGCACCGCTGCGGGCGGCGGCGGTGCGATCGGCTACCTCGTGGACGTAGCTCAGGGGAAGAGCAGCGGCGGCCACGGAGTAGGCGCTGGTGGCGAGGAAGCGTCGGCGGTTCACGTCTGCCTTCCCGATCTGGGCCAAGGTCTCGACCGGGTCGGGACCGATGGACAGTCCGATGCTGTCATCATCAGCTACGCCTTGGGAAAGGCCCACCTGGTCCACGGTGATAAGGCGTCCGAGTAATCGGGACAGGGCTTCCGCGAGGTACCGGGGGGTGTCGCCTGCCGGGCGTGCGCCGGAGGCCCAGTGTTCGACGGTGGAGCGGTTAGTGCGTAACCTCTCGCCGGCCTCGGCTGCGACGAGGCGGACGGCGTGGGCGACGGTTTCGTACGGCAGCCCTTTCTCATCGATGAGGGCCTTGAGCTGCATGTTCGGCGTGCGCTTGGTCATGGCCAGCCTCGATATACGCGATATACGTCTCCGCCAGCCCCACACAGTACCGCCCGTGCCCTGGCGGGAGTTGACTGTTGGCGGCGCCCCGAAAGGCAGTCCTTCCGGGCTGCATGAAGGAGGACAGCCGGGCGCGGTTTCCCACGCCGCGCCCGGCCGCACCCTTGGGACGGAATGGCGCGGGTGTGGCAACTGGGGCAGGTGAGGTTTTCCGGTTTCGTTGGCAAACCTCCACCTCTGGCGTGCCGGGCCCGGTGGTGACGATGCTGGTCGGTCTCGGCGGCCCGGAACGCGTTCGCCGACCAGGTGACCTGTGCCCTTCCACGGTGCGCCCCCTCTTTCCGCTGACGTACTCAACCTGCGTGGAGGACGACCATGCCCGCTCTCGCATCGCCCGCGCGTCCGGTGGCGGCAGACGTGTTCGCCTATGCGGCCGGCCAGATCCGCTCGGCGGCCGCCGAACTCGCCCCCGGCGCAGTCGTGTGCCTGGGCGCCCGTACCGCCTCGGTGACCACCTACGTCCGCCGGGTCCGTATCGGGGACGAGGAGCTGTTCGCGAAGCTGTCGTTCCTCGGCGTCTCGCTCGTGTCGCTCTTGCGTGGCACGTGCGGCGACTGGGGTGCCGTGCGGGCGCGGCAGTCCGCGTACGTCGCCACGCCGGGGTCGTTGCTGGAGCGTGAGGCCGCGCAGCTGTGGCTCCTGCGCCGCGAGTCCGCCTTACGTGTCCCCGCTGTCGTCCACCACGGGCAGGGGGTGCTGTTCACCGAGGCCGTCACCGGGCCGACCCTGGAGGAGCTGATAGTCCAGCAGCCTGCGCTGACGGCGGAGCTGCTGGGCAAGGTGATGGGCGAGCTGGACGAGGGCCTGTCCCGGCCCGGTGTGGTGCGCGGGCTGGAGCGGATCGCGATCGGTGAGCGGGCTATCGACGCGGTCTTCGCCCGCAAGTTCAACGGGCTGTCGGGCCCGGTGTACATGCGGCTGGCCGGGGACGTCGCCGAGGACATCGCCGCGGTGGTGGCCCGGCTGCGGCGTCTTCGGTTCGCCGAGCCCAGCGACGGCGTCATGCACGTCACCTTCGGGGACCTCAAGCCGGAGCACGTCTTTTTCCCGGACGGCCCCAGTGGCCGGCCCGTCTTCCTCGACCCGGGGCTCGCCCGGGGCCGTGCCGGCACGGACGAGGCCAAGCTCCTCTCCCGCGTGCTCCTGCTCCTGCTGGTCTCCGCGCCGCCGTACGGCACAGCCCGCGGGGTCGCAGACGGCATCGCGGAGTTCGTGGCGACCCGCACGCTCGGCATGGAGCGTGGCGCCCGCCAGGCGTGGCTGCGGCAGCTGGGGCTGCTGTGGCTGATGGACACCACGAACATCCTCACCACCTACGTGACGGCGCCGCCGGGGCTGATGCTGCCCGACCTCGGCGACTCAACGCGGCGCTCGGCCGGCGGTGTGCTGCGGGTGCTGGACCGGGTGACCTCCTTGCTGGAGGCCGGTACGGAGCCGGGCACGATGTGGCGGCTCGCGCTCGCCGAGGTCGTCAGCGAGGCCGTCCGGTGACCGGCCGCAAGGTGACCATCGGCGTGGTCGGGGCCGGGGCGGTCGGCCAGACCGTGGCGATGCTGCTCACGGCCACCGACTGGTGTGCCCGCGTCCTAATCTCCTCCCGCACCGGGGACTCGGCGGCGGCGCTGGTCGCTGATCTGGAGGACCTGCAGCAGGTCAGCGGCTCGCCCGTCAGGACGCACGCGGTCGAGGTCGCGGACATGGGGGTCTGCCACGCGATCGTGCTCGCCCCGCGCGCCGCCTTCACCAACCGCCACGAGCGCGACGTGCGCATGGGCGGGCTCGCCGCGAACGCCCCCGTCATCCACACCCTGGCCCGGGACCTCGGCGGCTACGACGGCACCGTGATCGTGGTCACCAACCCCGTCGACGTGCTCACTCGGCTGTTCGCCGAGACCTCCGGCTGCCGCCGCACCTACGGCGTCGGCTCCCACACCGACAGCGCCCGCTACCGGCTCCTGCTCGCCGAGCACCTGGGCGTCCCCGTGGACGTCGTCGACGGCCGGGTGATCGGCGAGCACGGCGACCAGGCGGTGATCTGTGCTTCCACCACCCGTGTCGCCGGAATGCCTGCGCGCGTGCCGGTGCACGCCCTGCATGCCGCCCTCACCGACCGCCCCCAGCGCATCACCGCTGGCCTGGGCCGGGCCCGCGCCGGATGCGCCGGGGCCGTGCTCGCCGCGCTTCAGCACACCCTTGGCCTGGCCGATGGACTCATCGAACTGTCCGTCAACCATGAGGGGACTTGGTTGGGAATCCCGTTGCACTTCACCGCCGGGCAGCCCAGCGTGTGCCTCCCGCCGCTATCGCCGGGCGAGGCCCGCGCGCTGGCCGCCGCACGCGCCAAGGTGCGCTCCGCCTACGACAGCCTCCCCGCTCACCTCACCGAAGGAGTACCAACCTGATGACCCATGCGACGCGTATCAGCGCCGACCACCACGCGGTGATTGTCACCAGCAACGCAGGCTTCGTCACCGACTGGATGCTGCGCTACTTCGGCCCCTGGTGGCACGCCACCAGCACCACCGACGCCGACCAGGCCGAGCGGACCGTCCGGGCCGACATCGACCCCGAGACGGCCGAGATGCTGACCCGCAGCGTTCTCGACGCCCCGCACGAGAAGGCCGAGTACGCCCGCGCCCCCATGGTCCACACCCGCACCCCGGAGGGCGCCGTACGGGCCGCGCAGCCCGACCAGCAGCTCGCCTACGAGGCCCGCCCGGACGGCACCGTACGGATCGTCGGCGCCGACGAGGTCGCCGTAGCGCTCGCCGCCGCCCGGCTCGCACGCGAGAGCGTGCGCGGGCAGCTCCTCACCGACGGCTGGGTCATTCTCCACGCTTCGGCGGTCACCCGCGGCAACGGCGCTGTCCTGCTGACGCTCGGAAACAAGGGCGCCGGGAAGACCACCGTCGCGCTCACCCTCGCCCGGCAGGGCTTGGGGCTGTTGGCGAACGACCGTGTCTTCGTGCGCGCCGCCGTCGACGGCACCGTCAGCGTCCTGCCGTGGCCCTCCGCGGCCGCCGTCGGCCTTGGCCTCCTCAACGCGCTCGGCTTGTACGACGAGGTCCGCGCCCGGTTCATGGCCGGCGACCGGCTCCACCCGACCCAGGACCAGCGTGTCACCGATGCTCTCCTGGCCGGCAAGCGCACCCCGCAGTGGGAGAACGGCCGGGAGCTGAAGCTGCAGTTCTTCCCCGACCAGCTCGCCACGATGCTCCAGCTCACCCTCACCACCCGGGGCCCGGCCGAGCGCTTCCTGTTCCCGCAGATCACCCCCAACGCGGAGCCCGAGCTGCTGGACGACAAGCGGATGCTGCGGGAGGAGGACTTCTTCACCGCCGCGTCCGAGGACCGCTACCCCGACGTCTTCGGGCTGCTCCCGGACAACGGCGGGGCTGGGCTGCGCACCGCGTTCGGCATGCTTACCGGCCTGCCCCGCACCGCATTCCGCCTAAGCCACGACGCGGCCGCGAACACCGACTTCCTCAAGGCCCTCACCGCGGAGGAGTGACGACCGGCCCAGACCGTCAGGCTCGTCACCTCCTCCTCAGTGCCCAGACTCCTCGCCCCGGTACGGGCGGCTCCCGCCGGGGCGAGGCAGTGTCGCGCACGATCCGACGTGCTCCGCTCCACTTCGATCGAGGGAGAAAAGGACATGACTGATCTCGGTATGCCGGCGATTCCGGCTAGCAGGAGCCAGCTGGTCACCCCGGGCTTGGCCTTCTCCAACTGGGGCCACCACTTCACCGCCGAACAGAACCTGGACCTCAAGGCGGCGGTCAAGGCCGCGCGGGCGCCGCTCTCGGTGATTGTCCAGGTCACCAAGCGCTGCAACTTCGGCTGCTCGTTCTGCTCGGAGACCCTCCAGATCCCCGACCCCACACTGAAGGAGCTGGAGCTGATGCGGCTCCACCTGGCGGGGGTGCCGCGCATCTTCCTCTCTGGAGGGGAGCCGCTGATGCGGAAGGACTTCGGCGAAATCGTCGACATGTATTACGAGGACCACATTCTGGCCGTGCCGACGAATGCCACCCACGGTCTCCAGCACGCCAAGGGCATCGCGGGCAAGATCGCCTTCGCCAACATCGGCCTGGAAGGTCCTCGCACCACCACCACCCGCGTACGCGGCAACTACGACCAGATCATGGCTGGCGTCCACGCCCTGAAGGACGCCGGCATCCCCCTGTCGCTGTCCGCCGTCGTCTACCGCTCCACGCTCTCCGCCCTGCCGTTCACCTGCCAGATCGCCGACGTCCTCGAGGCGGGCAAGGTCAAGCTGATCATGCCGCTGCGCAAGGGCAACGCCCTGGATCTGGACGAGAACGAGTTCATCTCCGACACCGAGGCCGCCGAGACCTTCGCGCGGCTGTCGGAGCTGCGGACGATCCACGGATGGCGGCCCGCGCTCCGGATGACGACGTGGACGCCGGAGAATGAGGGCCACATGATCGTGATCGAGCCGAACGGCGTCGCACGGGCCTGGCCGGTCTACGACGCCCCGGACCTGTGGGAGCGGCTCGGCAACGTCCTCGAGGAGCCCATCGAGGCGATCTGGGAGCGGTATCGGTTCAAGGAGAACCACTTCGCCAAGTACCTCGGGCGCTCGATCCGCACGACCACCCACACCGAAGCGGGGCGCTGACGGTGCGGGAGCTGTCGAACCTGAGCTGGTCCGACACCCCGTACGGTGCGGACAAACGCCCGTTTCCCAAGCAGGTGCAGCTGCTGACCGGGATGGCCATGCAGTGGGCCGACGAGGCGGGCGAGCCGGTCCCGGTGAGCGCGGCGGCGGTGTTCGTGCCGGTCAAGCGTACGCAGGCCACGGCGGTGGAGCCGGGCACGCTGCATTTCGGCTTCCACGTCGCCGTCGCCGAAACGGCGGAGGACACCCCTGGCCTCGTGAGCCTCGCCGATCGCATCCTCGTCCAGGCCCGGCGCGAGGCCGCCGGCCTCGCCTGGCATTCCTTCCCCGATGACCTGCACGTCACCCTGACCGTCGCCGCCGGGCGGCTGCCCGGGTTCACGGCCGTTGGCGAGGCGTGGAAGGACCGCACGGTCCGCGAACGCGGCACCGCGCCCCTGGTGGACACCGCGAGCGACCTCGGTCGGTACAACCTGCCCACGCAGGCCGCGAACGCCGAGGGCATCGACCTCGGCGCCAACCTCGCCGCCTTCCAGGACGTCTCGGTCGTCCAGGCCGCGCACGACGACCTCGCCGCCATCAGCGAGGCGCGCGAGCTGCTGGTACAGCAGCTCGCGGCCGGCATCCTCGGCCAGGCCCTTGCCACCGCCCTCCTCGGCGGCAAGGCGATGAACCGGCTCACCTGGTCCGCACCGTTCCGCCTGAGCGAAGCCCTGGCGCTGGAGGCGTGGCATGTCCTGCCGCAGGTTTACGGGCCCGATTCCGGCACCGTCAAGGTCATGAACCAGTAGCGTCCCTAAGGCGGTCGGGCGGCCAGCCGGGTCGGCCCGACCGCCGACCCACGGAGATTCCCGCGTGATCATCAGCAGCAACCTCACCCGTCCCACCCGGCCGCCGCGCAAGCCCTCGGGGACCGTCCGCATCGCCTCTCTCGACGTGGAGTGGACGAAGAACTACCGCGTTAAGAACGGCAATCGCCCCTTTTGCTACTCCCTCGTCTGGCTGGACCTCCCCACCACCGGCACGTCCGTCGACCTCAGCAAGCTCCCGTTCGGCTACACCAGCACCTACGTCGAGGACACCAGCGAGACAGCGGCCCTCGTCCGTTGTGCAGCCGACACCGTGTGCACGGCTGTCGACAGCGCCGACATCATCACCGGTCACCAGCTGTGCTCCGACCTTGCCGTACTTCAGGCCAATGCCGAGCAACTCCACGAACCCCTGGTGGCAGCCCGCGGAGCATGGAAGCAGCGCCGCACACCGGGCGAGGACGGCGCGCGCTACCTGGACACACGGTTCGACGCCGGACACCTACTGACCGGCGCGTCCCGGCGACTGGTGGACGTGTGCACCGAGCTCGGCCTGGACGTCACCCAGCCCGAACTGCGCGGCACCTCCATGACCGCTCTGCATCGCCGCTGGCTGGAGCACGCCGATCCGACCGCGCGGGAGAAGATCAGCGTCCTCAACGTCCGCCACTCCCTGTCCACCGCCTACGTCGCCGCCCGCACAGCCGGACTCGGTCACTGGGAGCCCCGCGGCGGACTCAACGTCAACCAGACCCTCGCCGACCACGCCGCCGACGCCTGGGACTGGCTCACCTCACCGACCTTCACCGACCTCTTGGGGGAACAACCGTGCCCATCCGCGACTGCGCGGTCTTAGCCGTCGAAGGCACCCAGGCCGCCGGCAAGACCACCTTCGTGCACGCGCTGACCGCCCACTACCGCGAGCAGGGCGTGAACGTTGCCTGCACCGGCGAGCCTGCCCGCACCAGCCCCTTCATGGAAGCGATCGTCCTACACGGCCAGGGCACCTTCGACCTGGCGGCCGAGCTCGACCTGTTCGCTCTCCAGCTCACCACCACGCTCCGCGCCGCCCGCAACCACCGGCTACTGATCACCGACAAGACGCCCGCCAACGTCCTCGCCCTCGCCCGCCTCGTCCTCGACCCCGCCGACCCCGGCACCGCAGCAGTCTTGGACGCGATGGAGAGCATGTGTCGGGCCTGGATGCCCCAGGCGTACGACCTGGTCATCTACTGCCGCGACCGCTTCGACCAGCAAGCCGGCGGCGACCGCTTCCGCACCAAGGTCCTCGGCCTCCAGGACGACGCAGACCACGCCGTTCTCGCCGCCTGCCAGGACTCCGGCGTCCGCCTCGCCGAGCTCCCCACCGGCCTGGACACCGCCGGGCGTGTCCGGTGGACCGCCGAACAGGTTGAACGACGGGGACTCGCCGCCTGACGCAACTGCGGCCGCTAGGGTCCCGACCGTACAGATCGCCGCTGGGAGGGTCCTATGCCGCACACCACCGTCATCGACGCCATGGTCATCCTGAAGCGCGACGGCCACATCCTGCTCGCCGAACGCGCCGGCACCGGGTACGCCGACGGCCTGCTCAACCTCCCTTCCGGCAAGGTCGACCCCGGCGAGAACGTCCTCGACGCCGCCGTCCGCGAAGCCCGCGAAGAAGTCGGCGTCCGCATCGTTGCCGCCGCCCTCCGCCCCGTGCACGTCATGCACTACCGCAACCCGCAAGGGCATCCCCGCATCGGCTGGTTCTTCGCCACCACCCAGTGGGACGGCCAGCCGACCAACGCCGAGCCTCACAAATGCGCGGGTATTTCCTGGCACCGCCCCGACCAGCTCCCAGGGAACACTGTCCCGTACAACGCCCTCGGGATCGCCCACTACCTCAAAGGTGAGCCGTTCTCCGTTCACGGTTGGTAGACCGCACCAGCGGGCGGCCGGTGAAGGCGACGAGGGACACCTTCGCCAGCCGTGGTCGTGGTGGCCACGCACCGGCTGGGACACCCTCGGCTACCAGCCGGCCGACAACGCCGACCAGCACCCCGGCCCCCTCACCGACCGCTTACGCTGCCGGAGCAAAGACAGCGTTGTCGGGCATTCGGTCACGAAACGCGTCGGGGATGGTGCCCATAAGCCAGATCCGGTGCGACACGCGCACGGCGCCCGTCGGATCGTCCAACAGCACGTAGCGGCACACCTCCGCACCGGCGTAGCCGATCTCGGGCGGGAAGCCTTGTTCGTCGGTCCACGTCAGGTAATGACGGCCGTCGATTCTCAAGGCGCGGCGGCCGTCGGGGTCCTGGTCACCGAGCATCATGTAGCCCAGGCACGTCAGCCAGAAGTCACAGGAACTGCACACCCGGTACGCCGCCATCCGCGCGCCGACCCCGCGAATCTGCCGGTCGGTCCCCTTGTTCGGGCACAGCTTGCACTGGAACACCTTGTACCGCTCCGGAGGCCGCGCCCTCCTCATCGGCTGGTGGTGGCGGACCTACGCCGGATGTGCTTGCACCTCATACCTCGTTCCACGTCCTGGAGCGAAGGTTTGCGGGATGCGCCGCAGGTGATGCACTCGCTCGGCCAGGGCCTGGAGCGGGCACCGGGGAACGGCACCTTCGGCTTGTAGCCCGCCGCGAGCATCGTTTCCTCGGCCGGGCCCTGTTCGGCGGTCTGCGGGCTCGGCGTCGGGGGCGGGGCTGGTGCCTGCCACGGCGCGAAAACGGGCGGGGGCGTCGCGTAAGAGGTGTGCCCCCCGAACAACACTCCAAGACTGACCCATCGCTTCGGCTGTATCGGTACGGTCATGGCATATTCCTGTCTCGTACGGCGTGGATCAGTGGGCCACGGAGAGAGCCAGCGTCGTGCGGCCTGGTCGGTGAGGGACGGGTTCGCAGGATGATGTGGTCGTAGGCGCACGCCTGGATCAGAGGTGAGGCGTCGGGCCTGGCGGGTCAATGGGACGCTCGTCGATCAGGCGTCTCGCCCTTCAGAAGGGGTGATGGCCTGCTGGTGACGGCGCGTGCGCGCCTGTTCCCGGCTGACCTCCCCGACAGCGCGGAGCAGCGCGTTGACGAGGCGGGCGATGTTCTGTGCCCGGCGTCCGGCCGCCTGCGGTGTGCGGTATGGGGGTGGGAGGTGAAGACGTCGGGACGCTTCGCCGAGGGTGGCCTGAGCGTTGTGCCTGGCGTCCGAGTCGGCGGGGACCTTGAGGCACTGGGCACGGAGGTCATTGGCGACGATCCGCCCGTAGTCGGTCAACTGCTCGATCATGCACAGTGCGCTGTCGAGGGCTGGAAGGGCGGGGCCATTCAGATTCCAGGCGAGCACCATGTCGACGTGCGCTCGAATCTCGGCCTTGCCGGGGACGGCGGCGGTCAGCGAAGCCATGCGATCACCTCGTCCGCGGTGAGTCTCTGGAACTGCCACGCGCGGGTGATCAGGTGGGATCGGTTGCGGGCCTGGAGACTCGTGAGGAGGTTGCGGCCGTCTGCGCGGACGACCGCGACCGGCCGGTCCAGCTCCGTGGCCATCTGTGCGGGCGCCATGCCCCGTGCGATGAGCGGGACGAGGTCCTGCTGTTCGCGCGGCAGAAACAGCGTCTTGGGGTCTCGGAGCGGCGGTCGGTCTATGGCTTCGAGGGCGTAACCGACGGCGACGGCGGAGGCGGTCTCGCTTACGCCGTGCAGTTTGCTCTTCGCCAGCTTCAGATAGCCCGCAGCCGTGCCCTCACGGATCTTGAGTCCGAGAGCGACTTGCGAGAGAGCGTTGCCGGTGGCCAGGCCCTGGAGGATCTGCCGCTCTCGGCGCGCGAGGACGACCTTCAAGACGGTCGTGGTGGTCACTGTCTAGCTCCTCGGCGTACATCGGAGATCTGCTGGCACAGCACGGCGAACCGCTGTTCCTCGGCGGCCGCAAGGCGGTGTATGACGGGCGCCGGTCGCCGCCGAAGCCACGTTCGGTGCAGGACCGCGAGGGCGAATGCGCCGAGGAGGGAAGGCGAGGCGGCGGGGGTTCCGCCCGGCACTGGGGTGCTTCGGCCTCCGGGAGGGGTGTAGAGAGCCGCGTGCTGCCAGCGCCGGGCGGGGGTCGGGCCCGGGTGGGGACGGTGCCCGACGTCTGTGAGGGGAGCGCGCGTCATTCGGCGTCGTCTCCCATGAGGTCCAGGACGGCAAGGATCGCCAGGGCGTACCGGCGCAGGTAGGACAGCGCGTCCTCGGGGGCCGGCTGCTCGTCCCGCAGGGCAAGCAGGTGGCGCAGTTCCTCGGTGGGGTACATCGAGACGCGGTGCGGGACGACCTGCATGAGCTGGCGGGTCGCCCGGCGGAACCGGTCGGCGATCCGCGCGGCGTCCCCTTTGCTGAGTGGTGCGACCTTGGGGGGCCGTTGCCGGGGGACGGGGAAGCCGAAGCGGATCAAGAAGGCGTCGAGCTTACGTACGGGGGCGGCAGGGCCGGGCCGGTCGCCGATGGCTTCCTCGAGAGTGTCGATCAGGTCATCACCGATCCCCTCGTCGGCCAGGGAACGGGACAGGAGGTGGGCGATCCTGAGCTTGACCTCGTCCTCGGGCGTGACCGGCCGGTTCAGCAGCTCGGCGGCGGTCGCTTCGTCGACGGCGACCATTACGATCTCCCGGCAGGGACGGAGAAGGTCGCCCATGTGGTCCGGCCGTCCTCGCTGGCGCCCCAGCCACGGGCGAGTACGTGGACGAGGAACAGACCGCGGCCGCTCACGTCGTCGTCCGCAGCTGCTTGCAGCCGGGCAGGGGCCGGGTTGTCGTCGGTGACCTCGACGTGCAGCTCGTTGCAGGTGTGCCGGATGCGCAGCCTCACGGCGCCGTGGCCGTGCTGGATCGCGTTCGTGGCCAGTTCCGAGACGACGACCACCACGTCACGGGCCAGTTGGATGGGCACGGCCCAGTGCCGCATGAACGCCATGGTGATGCGCCGCATGTGGGCTACGCGTACGGGGTCCGGAGCGATGGCTACTTCGAAGGCGTGCGGCGTCTGCGGCCGAAGCGTTGCGGGGGCCGGGGCGACGGCTGTGGCAGGGCTCATCAAGGGGCCTCCCAGGTGTGCGGGGTGGAGGAGCGTGCGACATGCAGTGCTGTTGCGTCGTGCGGCACTGCCCACTCGCTGCTCCGTAGCGTGGCTCCGGCGTGCCCTGTGCCGGGGGCCAGGGTCCTCACGTACGTGCAGCCTGGATCTCGGGGACGACCACGGCGATGAACCCGAAGTGCAGCGCGAACCAGTCGACTTCCTGCCGGTACTCGTCGACCTGGGGACTGATAACGGGGTGGGTGACCACCACGACCCCGTCCGCGTACCCGGCCCGGATCTGCTGCCGCACCAGGCACCAGCCGGGTCGTGTCACGGGGTCGGTCGGCCCCTGGTGGTCCGTGTAGGACTGCCCTACGCCCACTTGCCAGGACTGGCGCACTGCGTAGGCCGCAGCCGCGTTCAGGGAGTGCCGCGGCTCCTGCCCGCCGACGGAGAGCGCGTACAGGCACACCCGTGGCATGCGGCCCTTGGCGTGGAGCCGTGCGACGATCCGCTCGAGGTTCTCGCGCCGCGCGGCCGCGAGCGGCCCGTACGGGTCGGCCGAGACACGGATCTTGTCGGGGTCTAGCCCGGCCTCGTCGACGCGTTCCCAGTCCATCCAGGTTTGAGTCCTGCGGGCGGTGCACTGGTGCATTGCTGGCCTCGGCTTCGTCGGTGGGCGATGAGGAGCGGCTGCCCGCAACGGGGGCGCGGGCAGTCGCCCATCCGGCCGGGAAGCTCCGGCCCGAACGACCAGCGGGGGCGTTGTCTACGACGACCATCACCCTCTCCCCGCGGTCTTCTCCGGGACGAAGGTCCCCGCGGAGCCGCGGGTCGTGCAGTGCACGGGCCCCTTATGGGTCGTGGTCATGGACTCAACCGTTCCGCGAGTCGGGGACCTCTGCCAGGGGAAATAGGAGGGGGAAATCTCTGTCAAGGGGGAAACCACAGGGGGAAGTTGGGGCCATGATTGGAATCCGCCCGAGGACGAGGTCACACTCATGGCAACAGACGAGTTCGCTGAGCTGCTCCTTCGACTGCGCAGGGACGCCAAGCGCACGCAGGAGGAGCAAGCAGACGCGATCAACGCTGTCTCCGGCCGGGAGACCATGACCCGGCGTGAGATCAACCGGTACGAGCACGGCGAGAACATTCCGACCAACCACACGCTTACGCACATCGCAGTGGCATGCGGCTTACCCCCTGAGTGCCTGCACCGGGAGGCCGCGGCCGCTCGTGCTCGGCGCAGGGAGGCTCGTCACGGAAAGGAGGGGCAGGAGGACGTGAAACGCCGCACACTGCTCGGGGGTGCCGTCGTCGGCGCGGTCGCTGCTGCCGAGCCATGGGACCGTCTCGCGCACGCCCTGAGTAGGGGCAGGAAGATCGACTCGGCTGCAGTCGCTGCCCTCGTCGATCGTGCCGGTGCCCTTCACGTGCGTGAGGGGAACCTGACAGCGCTTGAACTTCAGGGTGAGGTCGAAGGCCACCTCGACGCGATCACGTCGGCGCTGCCGCGGGCTGGTGAGCACGAACGGACCCTGACGATCGCCGCCGGCGAGACGGCAGCACTAGCGGGGTGGGTAGCGTGGGACCTGGGGGACCTCGAGCGGGCGAACGCGTACTACGAAGTCACCATGGAGTGCGCGAAAGAAGCTGGTCATCCGCCCTTGAGGGCTTTGGCTCTCGCTTACGCCAGCTATGGAGCGGACACCCCACAGAAGGGCGGAGACCTGCTCCTGAAAGCCGCGAGGTACGCGCGTGGGCCGGGCAATGCGGCCGCCGCCGCCTGGATCCACGGCCGACTAGCGGAAGAGGCCGCGAACATCGGCGACGAGACAAATGCCCTTCGCGCCTTGGACCGTGCACGCTTCGCCTACGACTTCGCTGATCACACCACCGAGCAGGCGTGGGTGCGCTTCATGACACCCTACCGGATGGATTCCCTCGCCCTGTCGGTCTACGGACAACTCGGCCGGCAGGAACTCGCCGAAACCGCCGACCACGCGATGGGGCGGCTGGGTAGAGAACTACCAGAAGCCGGCGTTGTTGTTCTGGGTGACTTGGCGGGCGCTCTGCTCCGCGGCGGAGATATCGATCAAGGCGTCTATGTGTCACGCCGGTTCGCTGCAGCCGCCGAAGCCCGTCCCACCACCATGGGCAAAGTTCGCGCCCAGGCCATCGCTTCACAGCTTCCGCACCAGGAGCGCGAACTCGCCCTGCACTTGCAGCAGTGCGCCGCGTGAGACGTTACTCAGCAGGCTGCGGCGCTGACTCCTCAACCACCCATGCCAGGTAGGCTTCCGAGCCGCCAGTCACGGGGAGAGTGATCCACTCAGGAACCTCGTAACTGTGCTCCCCGGCGACCCACGCTTCAAGTTCCGGAAGCCGGTCCGTGGTCGTCTTGTACGAGATGCGCCATTCCTGGGCGGTCTCGATGGCACCCTTCCACCGGTACACCGCCGTGAACGGCTGATCGATGTGGGCACAGGCCGCCAGTCGGCTCTCGACCGCGCCGCGCGCCAGCGCCTTCGCCTGGTCCTCATTGTCGATGGTCGTCTGCGCAATCACAATCTCGCTCGGCATGCGGCGCCCTCTCCTGGTCGGTGAACTACGACCCTACCCAGCCGGAGGCAACTCCTCGAAGGCCGCCGGCTACGCCAATAGCCGCCAAGACGGCGTGCCTGTCGCGTCAGAGCGCCATCACCCCGAGGGGCACCGGGCTGCACCCAACGTCTATACGACAAAGCTGCTTACCGCTGCACTTTGAGACGTATGGCGCCCCGGCCGGTGGGCACAGCGGGGCGCCTGTGGCTGGTGCATTTGACGGTTTAGTCATCAAACTTCCGGCCCTGGTGACCACGGCTGCCGCGCCGCGATGCTAAGCCGCACCCCGCCGAGATAGTCCAATTCTCCACATGTGGCGCGCACATGGAAGGAGTGGCAGGGTCCGGTGCCGGCTGGCGCAGCAGGCAGCAGCACCCGAACGACACCCCAGAAAACCTCAAGAGACAGGAAGTTCCACATGTTCATCGACATCCCGAGCGAACTTGAAACCGCTCTGATCGGTCTTCCTCTCCCGACGTGGAAGCTGGACAGCTCGTTCCTGACGCAGGCCACCATGGAGCGGTACCGAACCGAGCTGACGGCCACCCCGCGGTTTAAGGAGACCGCCGCGACGCTGCGCCACGCGC
The DNA here is from genome assembly GCF_014654785.1 of Streptomyces mashuensis. Lineage (GTDB taxonomy): Bacteria > Actinomycetota > Actinomycetes > Streptomycetales > Streptomycetaceae > Streptomyces > Streptomyces mashuensis. The sequence continues at coordinate 273,108 of NZ_BNBD01000002.1, read as the reverse complement.
TGACCGGGGAGGTCGGCGGCTACGCCGTGCTGCGCTTGGGGAACCTCGCCAAGGCCCTGGGAACCGATCGGTTCCTGCGGCTGGCGACAGCCTTCGCGGCCGAGGTCGCTGTCCCCTTCTCGCCCTTCCCGCGGTGGCCCCTGTGGAAGGACATCGGGGTCAAGATCGACAAGGATCCCGGCAAGTCCAGCGGCATCGGGTACAACGCGTTCCACATGGACCTGGTGAACGCGACCCGGCCCCCGGACTACACCACGCTCCTGTGCGTCCGCCCCGACCCGCTCGGCGGCGGCCCCAGCATCCTCTCCGACGCCCACGCGGCGGTGGCGCGGCTGTCGGAGAACAGCCGCGCCCTCCTGGCCGAGACGGCCTACCACTACGGGACCTTCTTCGATCTGCACGGTGTCGGCGAGGAGTACAAGCCGTTCCCGATCCTGGACGGCTCCGAGCTGGAGGGGTTCGTCCGGTTCACCGCCAAGATGCTGGAGAGGTCCCAGCTCAGCCAGGCGCACGCCGACGCCGCCAGGGAGCTCGCCGAGGAGCTCATCCGGGGGCAGGTCTCCTTCATGCTCCAGCCCGGGGACTACCTCATCGTGAACCAGCGCCGCTTCCTGCACGGCCGCGAGGCGCTCCACAGCGGTCAGGAGACCGTCCCGGTCACCGACAGGCGCCTGCTTCTCCAGTTATTCCTGCGCGCATCGGTCGGCGTCGGCTCGGCTGCGTAGCCGACCGATGGCACCGGTCACCCGCCGAGTCCAACCTCCGGGTCGAGCCCCCGAGCAGGCGGCGCGGCCACGGGGCGAGGTCCGGTCGGGCACCCCCGGAAACAGTCGCGCGCGGGGAGCCCCGCGCGCGTGCGGGGAGCTAGATGCGCGAGTTGCGCAGCGACTGCCACACAGCGCCGGCCAGCGCCCGCGTCGCTCGCGGAACCGACAGATGCTCGTGCTCGCGGTACAGCTCCCAGTTGTATTGCACGAGCGAGAGCTTGTTGGAGGACAGCGATCCCGCCTGGTGGGCCCTGTACACCGCGAGCGGCTCTGCCAGGCCCCGGGCGTCAGCGCCGTCCCGCATGATCGACAGCCAGAGGGCGTAGTCCTGCCTTTTACGCATTTCCGGCATCAGCCTCGTGCCCAGGACATTGCGGTCGTACATGGCGGTGAGAGCACCGATGTGATCTCGGACGAGCATCGCGCGGTAGTCCACATGCTCCCGCGCACGGACCACCCGCCCGTTCGGGACCCAGTCGGTGCTCTCGCCGTCGTAGTCGGCGTCCATCTTGAAGTACGAGGTGAACGTCAAAGGCGCAGTGCCCTGGGCAGCGAAGGCGAGCTGCTTCTCGGTCTTCTCCGGAAGCCACATGTCGTCGCTGTCGAGAAAGGCAATGTAGTCCCCGCGGGCCCGCTCGATCGCGAGATTACGGGCCCGGCCCGCACCGCCCTGTTCGGGTGCCGACTGCGGCAGGACGCGCTCGTCCTGCTCGGCGAACTCACGGAGCAGATCCATGGAGCCATCGGAGGACCGATCGTCGGTGACCAGCAGCTCCAGGTCGCTGTGGGTCTGCGTGAGCACCGACCGGACGGCCGCGCCGAGCGTGGCTGCCGAGTTATACACGGGCATCACGACAGACACCAGAGGCACAGCACTTCTCCTTGCCAGACCAGGACGAGGGTCCATTCAAGCACCGCAATCGAGTAGGAGCTGCCATGCAGATCGTTGTCGCAGGTCAGGGCTACGTCGGGCTTCCACTGGCTGTACGCGCCGCAGAGGTGGGTCACCGTGTCGTCGGCTACGACGTGGACCCGCACCGCGTCCAGCAGCTCGCCGCCGGCCAGTCCCACGTCGAGGACGTGACCTCCTCGCGGCTCCGCGCGGTGCTGGACATCGGGGCCTACTCCGCGACCGCTGACGCTGCCGCGCTGGCCGGCTTCGACATCGCGGTGATCACCGTGCCGACCCCGCTACGGGACGGCGTACCCGACCTGACCTACATCGAGTCCTGCGCCCGGACCCTGGGTGAGCACCTCCGCCCCGGCGCGACCGTGGTCCTGGAGTCCACGACCTATCCCGGCACCACCGAGGAGCTGCTGCTGCCGATCCTGGAGAAGACGTCGGGGCTCAAGGGCGGGGTGGACTTCCTGGCCGGGTTCAGTCCCGAGCGCATCGCCCCGGGGAACAAGAGGTGGTCGTTCGAGGGGACGCCCAAGGTGGTGTCCGGCATCGACGCCACATCACTCGATGCGATCAAAGGCTTCTATGACGGTATCTTCCAGACCACGGTGCCGGTGTCCGGGCCCAAGGTCGCCGAGCTGGCCAAGCTGATCGAGAACACGTTCCGGCTCGTCAACATCTCCATGATCAACGAGCTGGCGACGCTGACCGACCGCCTCGGCGTGAACATCTGGGAGGCGATCGACGCCGCCGCGACCAAGCCCTTCGGATTCACGCGGTTCACCCCGGGGCCGGGAGTGGGCGGGCACTGCCTGCCCGTCGACCCGTTGTTCCTCTCGTGGAAGATCCGGGAAGACCTCGGCGTCCCCTTCCGGTTCGTGGAACTCGCCGACGACGTGAACCGCCACATGCCCGACTACGTCGTCCGGCGTGTCGTGGAAGCACTCGACAAGCGCGGCATGACCATCACCGGATCCCGGATCCTGCTGCTCGGCCTGACCTACAAATACAACGCCACCGACCTCCGCAATTCACCTTCAGCACGTGTCGCCGAACTCCTGATGGACCTCGGCGCCGAGGTCCGCGGCGCAGACCCCAACATCCCGGACGGCGCCGGCACCGAGCTGGCCGTGCGCCGAGTGGACGCGACCCCGGAGGAGGTCGCGGCCTCTGACGCCGTGGTGCTCCTCATGGACCACACACGATTCGACCTCGCGATGATCCAGGAAAACGCGACCTGGGTTCTCGACTGCCGAAACCGCATGTCCGGAGCGAACGTCGAGGTCCTCTAGCCTCTCGCGATTCCTCCTGACCGGCTGCCGATCCTCCACCCCTCGGGAGTTCTCTTGCACGACGAATGGGAACACGCCCACACGGACTACACCGTGCCCGCGCGGCGCCGTATTCCTGCCTCGCTGGCCGACAGCGAGGGCGACTGGCGCCACTACCTGGAACACTCCACCCCCAACGGATGGCTGATGCAGCACAGCGCCATGACCGAAGCGCTCGTCAGCGGAAAGCCGATGTACCTGCTGCACACCACCAAAGACATCGACGCCATCCGCACCAGCCGGCAGTTGCACGTCTCCACCGGATGCCTGGTCGGAGCCCTATACTGCTCGCCTCTCGCCAGTCAGCGCGAAGGACTGCGCCCCCACAACCTCGGCGCCTACTTGATGCGGACGAAGCCCTCCACCACGCCCCTGGTCGTCGAGGTCACCCCGGACGCCCCGATCCGGCCCAAGGGCGTCGACTACCTGCATCTCGGCGCCATCCACCTGCGCACCTACCTGCGCTACCAGAGCTTCCTCACCCCGGCCGAGAACGACCAGCTCGACCGCGCCGTGCTGACCGGGCTGCACGCCGCGGCCGCGTTCCTCGACCTCGCTCTGCGCAACGCCGCCGGCCACGCCACTCCGGCACCCGAGTTCATCGACCAGCTATCCGACGCCGTGACCCACGTGCCGTTCCTTGGTTACCTGTACTTTGAGGTGCTGTCCGAATACCTGATGCTCCATTCCACTACTCCAGAGACCAAGACCTTCGCCCAGGCGGGAGAGCTGAACAACTGGCTCTACAAGCGGCTCGCTTTCGCCGCCGTGGACGGCATGGACCAGTTGTTTGACCTGGCCCGTTTCAGCCCGCGCCATCACCGGCTCGTCCAGCTCATCGAAGGCATGGAACCTGTTCTCGGCCCGGGAGTCGCCGAGTACGTCCGGCGACGGCTGTCCCACCTGTTCGCCCGGACTGCGCTGCACCCGTCCGAGGATGCGGCATCGGTCACCTTCCAGGGCGCTGACCTCAGTACGATCCAGACAGCAGCGCCTGGACTGCTCGGCCAGATGGTCTTCCGCGAGATCCGGTACTTGGCCCGCTATCGGCAGCTGTACCACTGCTTCGAGAAATCCAAGGCGCTGGAGGCGTGGGACTACTGGAACAGTGAGGGGATACCAACTCCCTTCAATGGCATCCTCCCCAAGGGAGAGATTGGAATAAATCCCGTTTATCCCCGATCATCAGTCAGGGTGTGGACGGCAGAACAGGACAGTGAAGGCTATTTACATCCGGCCGAGGAGGTCACTGCCGTCTTCATGCCGCACCTGGCGTCGTGGTGGGCGCCTCCCCGTCAGTGCGAGATCTAGAACGCCACGGAAGATTCACGAGTCGAGTTCGCCCTGCGGGCCCGATCTCCGATTCTGACCCACCGGTTATCGATGAATTGAGTTTCCTCATGACCGCTAAGCTCCTGAATATCTTGACCGGCATTAACCGCACCTCCGGCCCTTCGTCCGGGAGTATGATCCTCGTCAGCGATCTCTACGGCGCGATGCCCGAAACCCATACGACCTTCCTGGGTAGGGCGCCGGTCGATCACGCGTGGAAGGCTGCGTTTGATCAGCTGATCAACCTCTCCACGATCAAACGACCTCAAGGCCCGGACTTCGACCCCTACGTCGACGAGCTGACGCGTGAGGTCGGTGCGCTCATCGAGAAGGTGCAGCCGAATGTCATTCACGCCCAGTACCTCGGGTTCGCTCTCAGCCTGGCCTTCACCCGAACTGCTGGCAGCATTCCGATCATCGCCATCGCCCACGGCCCCGACGTGATGGCGGCCGAGCGCAGCGCATCGGAACGCGAGGTCATGAATGAAGTTGCTGCCGCGAGCGCCGCGATCGTGACTCCGACCTCGGTCCTCGCCGACCACATCGATCATCTCACCGGACGCCGATTCACCGATCGACTCACCGTCATCCCATGGGGTATCCCTTTGAGCGATGTCCGGGTACGCAATCAACCACCTACTGGAACCGGACCCCTGTCTCTGGTGCATGCCGGCCGTCTCGACGACAACAAATCCACGATCACTGCCGTCAAAGCCCTCGCTTTAACCGATCAGCCGCACAACTTGACTGTGATCGGCAAAGGAATCCTACGCGAGCATCTGGAGCAGCGGACTATCGAACTCGGGCTGCGGGACCGGGTTCAGTTTGATCCGTTCCTTCCCCGCGCCGAACTGTGGCGCCGCCTGCCGAGCTTCGACGCCTTCATCTTCACGACCAGGGGCCTTGAGGCTTTCGGGCTCGTCCTCATTGAGGCCCAAGCCCACGGACTTCCGGTTATTTACTCGGACCTTCCCGGTGCGAGGGAGATCCTCGGGAGCACTGCCGCGCCCTACACTCCTGGCGACCCGCGCTCGCTGGCCGTGGCCCTAGACGAGATGGGCCGGGACTTCCACCGGCGCAAGGCCCTGACCAAGGCGGCTCTCAATAACGCGCGCCGATACGACATCGCTTCCACCGGTCGCCAGCTTCGCGAACTGACGCTCCGCATTACCTGCTAACCCCTCAAGCAAGCCGTGGTGCTGCCGATTTCCGGAAGGATACCCAAAGGCACCGTCATGGATGAGCGGTCAGTCCCTCAGCATCTCGTCGCGCACCTGGAGCCAGTCCAGGGACGAACGATCCCCTCCTCCAGGGAGAGCTGCGCGAAGGCGCGAGTACGCGGCCCCCGATCAGCTGGCGCACGATCGTCCGGCTGACGTGCGCTGGCGGGCCCCCGGTCTTCTGGCCGTCTCCGGGGCACGTCCGTCAGCGTTGTGCTGGATGTCCTGCCGCGGCAGTGGCAGGACGAAGCTGTTCACGGGAGGGAAGAGAGCCAGTGAGTGAGAAGGGGCAGAGCTACCTGCTCGGGGCGGACGTGTTCATCCAACACACCGATGGCCGCGTGCTGCTGGTCCACCACGCGAAGACGGATCACTGGGTGTTGCCCGGCGGTGGCGCGGACGAGGGCGAGACGCCCCGCAGTGCGCGGTACGCGAGGCTCTGGAGGAAACCGGGTTGACCGGCACACCCGGGCGCTTGATGGTCGTGCAGCACCTCTCGCCGGATCGGATGTGGGGATACACGCGGATCAGGGAGCCTTTCGAGATCTTCGTGTTCGCCTTCGACGTCGAACCGGAGCGGTATACGGACATTCGGGTACCGGACGGGGAACTGCTGGACTGGGGCTGGTTCACGCTGGGCGAGGGCGTGAAGCGGATGGACGTCACGAACGCGGCGCTGCTGACCGCCGCGTTCCGGGTCGCGGGCGGGGAGCTGCCGTGCGCGTACCTGGAAGACGACCAGCTCCTGTAACGGCGGCGGGCCTGCGGGTTTTCCGGTTCGATCGTCAAATCCCGGACCCTGGCGGCGGGTCGGTTAGAGCGCGGAGACTACGGCCATGCCACCACAGCGGCGGCAGTCCCACGAGGTGAAGGAGCCCGTGATGACCGAGGAGACGCAGGAGCCGAAGACCCAGGATGGCGACGCGGTGGAGACCGCCGAGGAGAGCAGCGAGGAGTCGCAGAGCGAGTAGCCACAGCAGGGGCGACGACGACCGCTGACGGATAGCTCACCACCTCCTGCAGCGTCCCCGTCGTCCTGGTGCCTCCTCAAGAGCCGGCGCAGGTGCGTTTCCCTACCTGCGCCGGCGCTGTGTATAGGCCGTGCTGCGGGGCTGATGGTCAGCTCTCGGCGTCGCCTGCACCGGGTGCACTCCGAAGGGGCGGCGGGTTTGACGGTTGGATCGGAAAACCGAACCCCCTACCGATCACGGACCGTGCCCGGAAGGATGCACAGCGTCTCATTCGCGTGACGGCGTCAACGGGAGGAGTCGCTATGGCCGTTGCCGCTGCTGGCCACTCGGTCGCATGAGAACCGGCAGCCACCCGACATGAGTGCTCCTGACCCCTGGCCGATCTCACCTGACAGGCCAGGGGTCTGCCGTTGCGCGCCCGCCCCTCGCCCTGGAGGTGCCGTTGAAGGTCCGAAAACCCCGTACGCCGCAGCATCCGATCTCCGAGAGCGAGAAGCTTCTCTTCAGCGGCACCCTGCGCCACGACAAGGCATGGGCTATCTACGAGGACCCGCTGACGCGGATGTCGTTCTGGGCCATGGCCAAGCAGTTCCCCTCGATGCTCCGGATGATCGCGCGCATCGCCTGGCGTGAGGATCGCCGGGCGCTCGCGCTGCTCCTGGCCGCGCAGCTGGCCTCCGGCGCGATGACCGCTTTCCTGCTCGTGGCCACCAACCAGGTCCTCGTCCATCTGTTCGCCGACGGTCCGACCCCCGAGAAGCTGAAGGAAGCACTGCCGTCGCTCCTGCTGGCCGGGGCCTCCTCGGCCGCAGATGTGCTCCTGGGCTGCCTGATCGTGAAGGTCGAGGGACATCTCTATCCCCGGATCGAACTGTCCTGCGCGACGACGTACTACGGCATGCTCGCCCGCGTCGAGCTGGCGGCCATGGAGGACAAGGACATCCAGCGCCAGCTCACCCTGGGCCGGTACGGCACCGACTCCGTCCGGCAGATGCTCGACAGCTCCGTGTGGGTCACCAGCGGCCTGATGAGCCTGGGCGCGGCCGCTGTCGTCCTCGCCGCACTCCACCCGCTCCTCGTCCTCGCGCTGCTTCTGATCGCCGCACCGCGCTGGTGGGGCGCCGTCGTCGTCATGCGCCGCGCCTACGCCTCCCGGCACGTGTGGAACGACCACCGCCGTGCCGTGGACCAGATCATCTACCCCCTCACCCGGGCCGAGGTCACCCCGGAACTGCGGGTGCACGGCGCCGGTCGGCTCTTGCTGCGCGCCCAGAAGGACATGGGGGAGACCGCGGCCCGGGAGAAGTCCCGCTTGGCCGGTGCGGAGGCCGGCACCGAGATCGTGGCGGCCGCCATGTCCGGCACGGCGCGCATCGTCGCCTATGGCGTGCTGTGGTGGCTCCTGGTCGCCGGCGGCCTGCCGCTCGCCGCGGCCGGAACGGCCGTCCTCGCCATCCGCTCGGCCACCGGCTACCTCAACCAGGTCGTCCACCAGCTCAACCGCATGTGCGAGGAGTCGCTGTACCTCGCCGACATGAACAACGCCGTCAAGCTTGGCGCGCAGCACGCCATCCCCACCGACGGGACCACCGTGGAAGGCCCGGGGGTCGAAGTCGTCCTCGAGGACGTCTCGTTCCGCTACCCGAACGCGGAGCGGTACGCGCTGCGCGAGGTGTCTCTGACTATCCCGCAGGGCAAGGTTGTCGCCCTCGTCGGCGAGAACGGATCCGGGAAGTCCACGCTCGCCGGGCTCGTGGCCGGCCTGTACCTGCCCACGCACGGCACGATCACCTACAACGGCGTCGACGTGCGCGACGCGGATCGCGAGTCGGTCTTCGACAAGGTCGCGATGCTGTCCCAGACCGTCGCCAGTTGGCCGATGACGGTCGGGGCTAACATCCACATCGGCGACGGGGACCGGCCGATGCACCGTGACGCGGTCGTCGCGGCGGCCGAGCGTGCGGACGTCCACACAGTGATCGAGGAGCTGCCCCACCAGTACGACTCGATCGCGGTAAAGGGATTCGAACGCGGCGTGCGGCTCTCGGGGGGTCAGTGGCAGCGCGTCGGGTCCGCGAGGGTGCTGTACCGGCAAAGGCACCTGGTCATCGTGGACGAGCCGACCGCCGCGCTCGACGCTCGCGCCGAGGTGGAGACGTTCGAGTCGCTTCGGTCGCTGACGGACGACGGCGTCACCACCGTCGTGCTCATCACACACCGGCTCGCGGCCACCGCTTTCGCGGACGTGATCTACGTCCTCCACGAGGGCCGGCTGCTGGAGTCCGGCTCCCACCGGGAGCTGATGGCCCACAAGGACGGGCACTACCGGGAGCTGTACGAGTTGCAGGCGTCCCAGTACGACACCGCCGCCGAGCCGGGCGCGAAGGTGCCGACCCAGAAGACGTGACGACGAGGGGAGGGGACAGCGTGGCGAAGCGGCAGATGCCCATGCCAGTGGAGGAGTACATCAAGACATTGCCGCCGCTCACTGGCTGTGCGGGAGTGCTGTTCACCGACACGAATGACCGGCCGCTGATGCTGCACTCGATCTACGAGGGGTATTCCTGGCAGCTGCCCGGCGGGATGGTCGACCACGGCGAGGACCTGCGCTCGGCAGCACTGCGGGAGGCCCAGGAGGAGACAGGGCTCCGGGTGAGCAGCCCGATGAACCTGCTTCTGCTGGAGTTCTGGCACCCGATCCCCAACTGGCCAGGCGCGCGCGTCATGGCCGTCTTCGACGGCGGAGTGCTGTCGGCGCACGACCTGGCGAACGTCAAGCTCGCCCCGGACGAGCACGACACGTTCGCCTGCCGGACCTGGGACGAATGGATCGACCTGGCGACGCCCGCCCATCGGCGGATGCTTCTGGCCCTGCGCGAGGCGCGCCGTACCGGCGTGCCCGGATACCTCGTCTTCGATGCTCCTGCCGGCGCGTGAGCGTCATCGGACAAGGCGAGGCGCTGGTGTTTCTGCCGCAGTCGGCAGCGGCAGAACCCAAGACCACAACGAGGAGGAAGGGGACAAAGGTGAGCGAGTGGTTGCCGCTCAACGAGTACGTAGGGACGTTGCCGAAGGCCGCGATGTTCGCGGGGCTGTACTTCACCGACACGGCGGGGCGGCCGTTCCAGATGCTCTCGGCACGCCGCGAGGACGTGTGGCAGTTCCCCGGTGGGGATACCGACCACGGCGAGACGCCCTTCGAGACGGCCGTCCGGGAATGCCGCGAGGAAACCGGGCGGGACTTCACCGGCCAGCCGCGTCTACTGGCCACGATCTACATGCCGGTCGGGCTGTGGCCGGTGCCGAAGACCGGCTTCATCTTCGACGGGGGAACCCTGAGCCCGAAGGACCTGAAGTCCATCCGCCTCGATCCGCACGAGCACTCGCGATGGGAGGTGCGAGACCTGGACGAGTGGGCTGACGTTCTCAATCCCTCGACGTGGGGACGGCTCGCCGCGGTGGACCGGGCACGCCGTACGGGGCACGCCGTCTACCTCGAGCACGAGGAGGTGCCCCAGTGACGGCCCGAGAGACCCGTCAGCGCTTCGGCGCAGGAGCCTGGGGCGTCGTCCAGCAGGACGACGGCCGGGTGCTCCTGCTGCATCACCGGCGTTCTGGGTTGTGGACACTTCCGGGCGGCCGGGTCGAGCCCGGCGAGACGCTCAAGGAGGCGGCGGTCCGCGAGCTGCAGGAGGAGACGGGGCTGCGCGGCACAGCGGGACGGCTCTTGGTCGTCCGGCAGGCTCGGGCCGGCACCTATTTCGGCCCGATGCAGCGCCCGCACGACTCCCACCACTTCGTATTCGCCATGCACGTCACCCCCGAGCAGTTCGGCCACATCCAGCCGCAGGAGAGTGAGGTGCTGGACTACCGGTGGTGGGCACGGGACCGGGCAGTCGCCGAGATCGGCGAAGGGCCCTCGTCGCTCCTGACCGCTGCCGTCGGCGTACTCAACGGTCAGATTGAGGGCTGCGCCTACCTGGAGGACGACGAGCTGAAGTGACCCTCGGGGCCAGCGGGACCCACCCCGAGGCACACGCGTCGGCGCAGGCCGCAGAGATCGTGGCCTGCGCCGACGCCGTGCTTCACGGGCCGCCACGGATCACGAGGAAAGGTTCCCGCTCGTCTCGGCGACGGCGGTTACGAACGAGGACCAGGCCGCGCGCGAGACGACGATCGGTGTCCGGCTGGTGTCCTTGGAGTCCCGAACGTACATCCCACCGGCGGGCGGTTGCACTGGCACTTGGAGGCACTGTCCGCCGTTCTGGCTGTGGCTGCTGCTGCGCCACTGCATTATGGACAGGTCAGGTCGGCTGCTAGACATGGATATAGTTCCTCAATTGCCTTGCTGATTAGCTCTCTTGTCGCGTCAGGCTGGAGAGCGCGAGAACGGATGTGATCATAGAGGTACATGAGGTCAGAGACCTCGGTGCGTCCACTGATGAACGTTCCGAAGCTGTTTCCTGTGTCCCTCCATGCGCGAACCCGATCGTTTGGGCCTTCCCAGATGATCACAGTTCCCACGTCTGGGCAGCCGATGGATTCCGCAAACGGCAGGATGCGAAGCTCTACGTTCGGCTCGCGCGACCGTTCGATCAAGTGCTGGAGCTGCTCGCGCATGATTCTTGTGTCGCCGGTCTTGACATGCAGGGCTGACTCCCACAGAACGCACCTGAAGAGCGGCGCGTCCGGCCTTCTGAGAATCGCGCGCATCTCGGCTCGGTAGACGAGCTTGTCCTCGAGTTGGCCCCCGAAGTACGCGAGACCAGCTTCGAGGCCGATCCGTGTGTGTTCCTCGGTCTCAAGCATCGCAGGAACGTAGTTCCCGATGTGATAGGTCACCTCCGCGTGCGACTGGGAGGTCAGGAAGCTGCGAACCCGCGTGGAGTCCGGGTTGTCGTCGAGTTCGTCGCGCTGCTTCCAGAGCCGGCCGCGCGCGTCTAGAGCGCTGTCGAGGCTCCGCACGGTGTCGCGGGAAGGCACGTAGTCGCCAGTCTCGATCTTGGAGATGAGGCTGTTCGACATCGCGGCCTCGCGCCCGAGCCTGGCTTGGCTCCAGCCCTTGGCGAGTCGGAGCTCCCGGAGTAACGCCCCGAACTTCGCGGCCCTTGACCTGGCGGGGTCAAGTCGCTTTGGGGCTGGCATGGTTGCACCCCCCATTTGATAGTTGATCTGTCAAACCGCTGGTGGGGTCGATCGTAGGCCCACGGTGGGATGCTCAAGGGCGGAACCGGAAACCTGGCTCCGGACGATGCGGCTCCGTGTTCTACCCCCTGCCGTGATGCCCTCCTAGCGGCGCGCCACACATGCGCCGGCCAGGTGTTTCTCGCCACCCTTAGAACTGTCCGGTTCCGGCCGATGAACCAGGTACCTACCGGGCGAAGGAGAAGCGATGACGGCGACCGCTCCCGGTGCGACGGTGACCGACAAGGAAGCGATCCAGCGACTTATCAACGCTGCTCACCGCATGTACGGCGGCCCCCTGCCCCCGTACCAGGAGGTGCAGGCGGCCCAGGGCGACCTGCTCGCGGTCATAGCCAAGCTCCTGGCGGTCGTCGAGGCCCGTGCCAGTCACCGTCAGGACGGCATGGCGGCCCGTACCTGCGAGACGGCGCGCCGAGACATGGCGGCCGGCCTTGGCCCCGGCCTGAAGTCGGCGGTCGCTGCGGTGAACCGCCTCGCGGTCGACACCGCCGACCTCCTGCACTACCTGCCCCGAGCACCCCGGAAGTGAAGCTCCTCCGGTGCTTCTGCGGCCTCCCCAGGTGGGTCATCGAAGCCGTCCTCGGTGCCGCGCTGATCTTCGGTGCCGAGCTCGTGGTGCTCGCTCTCGTGTGGCCGGAAGCGATCCGTTCGATTCTGGAAGTTCTCCTGAAAGGCTTACATCTGCAATGAGCGTTGACGTCATTCGGATCGCGACCCGCTCCTCCCCGATGGCCCTCGCCCAGGCCCGCCATGTCCAGCAGCTGATCCGGGACCTCAACCCCGAGGTGAAGTCCGAGCTGATGCCGCACACCACGACCGCCGACCGGTGGAAGGGCGATCTGTCCAAGCTCGGCGGGAAGGGCGGCTTCGTCGCCGGTGTCTCCGCCCTGGTGGAGAGCGGCGAGGCCGACATCGCGGTGCACTGCGTCAAGGACGTCCCCGGTGACGTGCCCCAGATCGAGGCGCTGACGTGGACGGCGTTCCTGCCCCGCGACGACGTACGGGACTGTGTCCTCTTCCCCGAGCACTCCGACCACACCAGCCTCGACACGTTGCCCAAGGGCGCCACCGTCGCCACCTCGGCCGTGCGCCGCAAGGCCCAGCTGCTCCGCGACCGCCCGGACCTGAAGGTCGTGCCGATGAGGGGCCTGGTGCACCACCGCATCAACAGCCTCGACCATGCCGTGGACTACGACGCCCTGGTCCTGTCGTACGCCGGCCTCGCTCGCGTTGGCCTGCAGAACCGCGCGGCGCAGATCCTCGAGCCCGAGCGGATGCTCCCGGCGGTCGGCGCCGGCGTGCTGGGCATCGAGGCCCGGTGTGATCGGACGAATGTACGGGCCTTGGTCGGGCGGCTGGCGCACGCGCGTACCACGGCTGAGGTGACGGCCGAGCGGGCGATGCTCGCGAAGCTGCGCGGCCACTGCAACTCCCCGGTCGCTGGGTACTGCACCACCGGTTCGGACGGTCAGCTCTCGCTGAGGGGCATGGTGTTCTCCCCGGACGGCACCCAGTTCGCGCACGCCCACATGTGGGGCGGGGCGAAGAACGAGCCGAACCAGCTCGGTGTCCTCGTCTTCGCCGAGCTCATGCGGCAGGGTGCTCGCCGCATCATCGACTCGATCCCCCACTGACCGCACCGTCCCGCCGCGGCGGCGAGCAAGAGCTGGTCGCGGGTCGCGCGTGCCGACATCTCATTCCGCGCACCCCGCGACCTCCCATCACCACTCATGAAGCAAACCCGTAGCGTCGCCGTCCTCCAGGTCCTGCGCTGGACGGCGTGACAGGCGGCCGCGGGGCGCGGAAACCACTGGTCACGGCACGCCGCGCCCCGCGGTCTTCAGGTGTTCCTTTCCCATGCTCACGACACGATGGGGTGATCTTGTGTCCGAAAGAGGATCGGTGGTGCTTGTGGTGGGTGAGGACGTCGGCAAGTCCTGCGAGGAGCCGCCCTTCGGGGCCCGACGCGTCTTCATCGGCCAGGCCGACGGGTTGCCGAGCTTGAAGTTGTGCGGAGTGTGGCTGACGCGCACCCGGGACGCTGCGCATGCCTTAGAGGGGATCCGCCGGGTCGGCACCCGGTTACGCCGCTGATCAACGGAGCACCTAGAGCCGAAGGGAAGTGTGGGACGGAACTACGCGCACGTGGTTCATGTCGAACCGATCGAGAAGCTGGCGAGTTCCGTACATCCGCTCCGCATGGTGCTGCCCAGGGCCGACAATCACCTCAGTAACAGCATCGGGGAGAAACGCGACCTGAATATAGGGCGTGACGCCTACCGGGCTGACCCGGAATTCCACATCATCCCGCATCTCTTCGCGTGGGATCATCAGACGCCACTCACGCTCTTCCCTGAATGCCGGATTCTTGATCATTGTGAGTGCTCGCAGATAGTCGCCCATCAGGCTGAGATCCGGGCGCAGATGCGACGGAAAGAATTCCGTAGGGTTAAATTTGGCAGCCTCGTTAAATCCGTAGTAGATCTCATGGAACTCCCCCTTCTCGCGTTGCATGGCAATGTTTCGCAATGCCTTCGCTTTAAAGCCAATCGAATATCCGCCCACGCCACCGTAACCCCGCCACTGGCTCAATAGGTCACCATTTTGGCAGAAGCAGGAGACGTAGACGTGAAGTGGCGAGTTCCGGGAGGGGCCCCGCATCTGCCCTAGGCCCTCGATGATGACATCGAGGGCCTCCAGGAGGCTGTCCCAGTCGTCTGCGCCTGCGTCCACGTGGCATCCCCAATTTTCCCGCCGCTCTTCCCGGGCGGCGAGCTCATGGGCAATTTTTTCATCGTCTATGTACCCGGCTACCAGCTGTTCGCGTAGGCTAACTGCGCTCCGTTCCTGTTTGAGGGCGCTCAGCAATCCCTCGCCAGCATAGGTCAATTCTTGGGCGTCGTTCAAGAACTCGACATCGGTAGCCCACAGAAGGTGATTAGAAATGATTCCCCGTAGGCCATCCGCAGGCGTGTAATGGTAAACGACCTTCGATTCGCTGGCGGCACTACGGCTCGGCTCAATTTCACCCCGCGTAACGATTCCCTCGATCTCGTCAAGCCAGTCGGGGAAGATTTCTGTCATCGGATCAGTCATGGCGGATGCTCCCGGGTGGTCGATCGCGCCCATTCCGGGACGTTCGTTTCGAGGGTTCAATCGAATCACTCGTTAAACATAATTCTTGCGCCTGTCTCCCGTGCGCGCCACTCGCGCCGGGCGATATTGACGACAGTCATGGCTGTCGCACGCTCGGTGGCCCAACTTTCCATGGTGCACCGTCAATCTTCGATGGCATAGGGCAATTGCTGGTCTCGGCGATCGCACGCAACACCAGCAGCCGCGACATCGCCGGGGCGTCCCCTCAGTCATCCCCGCCAGTCGCCGAGGAAATCCCTATCGCGCACTGCCGTACCGCACGGTCAGGGCGGCAGCGCGCGACCGTAGCGGCCGCAGCGGCGATGGTGTCCGCCCCGAACGTCACCGAAGGGAGTGCCTGTGGAGGTCCGCACGCGGGAGCGGGAGTTCGTGGCGCTTACAGCCCGGCTGGTGGCGGGCCGCGCCAGCGCTGCCGCGACGCCCAAGAAGAAGCGGTGCGGGCGGAAGGCCGTCCCGCTCGAGTCGGTCTCCGTCCCGGAGCCGCCGGACCTCAGCACATCCGTATCCGCGCTGCCGGGCGCCGGGCGGTCCTGGACGCTGCTCATGCCATACGGCGAGCTGTTGACCAGCAACCAGCGCCTTCACCACATGGCCGAGTACCGCGTGCGCAAGCGGCTTCGCCAGGAGGCGGCGCTGACGGCGCGGGCGCACCGACTGCCGCGTCTGGAACGCGCCGCGGTGTACTACGTACTGCACCCGAGGCCCATCAAGCGGAAGCGAGATCCGGGGAACTGGGCGCCGACTGCGAAGGCGTATGTGGACGGCCTTGTCGACGCCGGGCTCGTCCCGGACGACAACTCGGACTACCTGGTCGGCCCGTATCCGGAGATGGGCCGGCCGGTAACGACCGGCGGTGCGCGCATCTCCCTTGTCGTGGTCGAACTCGCTCCGGTGAGTATCTGACCTGGGGCGATTCGAGGGGTGTAACAAAATCGCGGCCGGCGCGTACCTAGACGCGGGGCTCTGCTTGGGAGTCCTTGGTACGTCTAAATTTCTATACAGGAGATGCCCCTCCGATGAGCGCTGCTATTGCCGTGAAGGCTCCCAGCTACCCCGCACCTAGGACGCTTCGGGAGCTGGACGGCTTGCTGTCGAATTCCGGTGGCCCGAGCGCCCACATCATCGTCCTGCCCCCTCAGCTGGCCGCCCGGCTTCTTCGCCGCAACACCAAGAACCGCAATCTGAGGACTGCGGTGGTCGAGGACTACGTGCGCGACATCCAGGCGGGCACGTGGCCGCTCAACGGCGAGGCCATCAAGCTCGACGTGCAAGGCAACGTTCTCGACGGCCAGCATCGCCTGCACGCCATCGTGAAGGCCGAGGAGCCGGTCACCACCTTCATCGTCGGCGGACTGCCCCCAGAGGCGCAGACGACGATGGACTCCGGTCTGCGGCGCACGACGGCAGACGCCTTGTCCCTTGCGGATGAAACCAATGCCATCACGGTCGCTGCCATTCTCCGCAAGGTCTGGACGTGGCAGCAGGGCGACCGCAGGTTCACGCGCCGTATCAGCCCCACCACCACGGAGTCCCGGGCCCTCCTGGAGAAGCACCCCGAGATCCGGCGCTCCGCCGAAATCGCCATGCGCACTCGGGCGGCGTTCCCGCACATTCCCCAGTCGGCACTGGGCACTGCGCATTTCCTCTTTAACGCCATCGACCCTGACGAGTGCGCCTGGTTCTTCCAGCGTTTGGGGGACGGTGTCGAACTGTCCAGTGGCCATCCGATACTCGCGCTTCGTTCCCGGGTCACGTCCGAACGTGCCAAGGAAGGCCGGATCGCGTGGGAGCGTCACCTGTCCTACCTGGTGTCCGCCTGGAATGCCGTGCGTGAGAACCGGCCGTTGACTCGGCTGGTCGTCCGCCCTGACGCCCCCGTGCCAAGCCCGAAGTAGCCCTCAACATAGGAGATGCCCCTCCCATGAGCACTACCTTTGCCGACGGCTTGGACACCTCGGTCGTGGACTGGGAACCGGTGTATATACGCCTCCAGCCCCAAGCGGCCGAAGCGCTGGCTCTCGCCGCCGGGTTCCCCGTCTTCCCTCCCCCTATGCCCCTCACCTCCGTCGCGGTCCGCAGCGAGGTACCGTGCCCGGCCTGTGGCGGCGGCCGCGTGCTGCGGTTCTGGCGTGTGGAACGGCGGGCGCTCATTGCCGGGTCGAGGTGCCGGCGGCGGCACGTGTTCGTAATGGCGCCGCCGCTGCCGTCCCCGTGGGTGGAGGGCGAGGCGTGACCGCGCTGGCCGTAGAGATGCCCACCCCGCTGTGGGCTGGACGCGCCATCGTGCGGGCGGCAGGCCGAATGGCACTGCACGTGGCCGTCGAGGGCGCCCAGGTGCCCTCCGCCGCAATGTTCACCGTGCCCGTGGAGTGCCGCCCGGACGCCGAGTCCGCGCCGGGCGTACGGCCGTGGGCCGGACCCGTCGACGAGGGACGGCTGTGCGCGCCATGCCTGCGAGCACTGCGAGGAGAGCCCGAGGCGGAACTGGCTTCGGCTGGTGCCTGCAAGCACGGTCCCGACCGCTCCGGCCCTGGACCGGCGAGGACACTCCCGGGGGAAAATGCCGATCTCCCGGCGTACGACGAACCGGGCCTGCCGGCCGAGCACGACGGGCGGCCGATCCGATGGTCCGAGTGGGGCGAAGCACCGAAGCCGTCTCATGCATGCGGTTGGTGCGGGGATCCCGGGCCGGGCGCGATGGCGGGCGGCCGTCAGGGCAACCCGTTGGCGAAGGACGACCCGCTACGCTGGTTCGTCGCCTACCGCTGCTCGTACTGCCAGGAGACGCGCGTCTACCAGCAGACCGGAGCAGCCGACCTGAAGCCGATCGCCCACTTCAAGCCCAGGTCCCCGAAGGGAGTCCGCGCATGAGCGCCACCGCCGAGCCGTCCGCGAAGCTGCTCGGGGAGGTAGCGCTGATCGCGTGCGGCCGCCGAGAGGGCAAGACCCGATCGTGCCCGTCATGCGAGCGCAAGGCCCCGGCCCTGCTGAGCATCGCCCGCACCGGAGCCCTGGACGCCCTCGCAGCCGCCATATGCGGCGACAACAGGAGCGCCTGCCGAGACTGCCACGCGAAGGCCGAGACGATCATCGGCGAAAAGGTGAGAACGCTGTGCGCCGGCTGAGCGGAGAGATCGGTCCGCGATCTGGGCGGGCCCGCTTCATGGGGGAGCTACTGCCGCTGGAGGGCTGGACCAATGTCGAGCTGCACTGTCACCTCGACGAGGTCAGGCCCTCCGACCGGCACCCGGACCTCGCGCAGGTTCTGCTGTCGGTGCCACCACCCGAGGAGCCCGGCTGCGTCGACCAGCGGGTGGAAGCCCTTGCCGACTACATCAGCCGCACCGTGGAGCTGGGCGCCGGCATTGAGGAACTCGAGCCTTGCGGCCGGGCTGAGTCGTACCGGTACCTCGCGGAGGCCCTGGTCCCATGGCTCGCCGCTGCCCCTCGCCGAGAGCTGAGGGACGCGTGGGACCGCGGCTACGAGGCGGGCCGTCGGCACGCTGACCATGGAGCTGAACCAAGCCGCGATTCCGGCGCGCTCTCGCGGTGAGCACGCGAGGGCAGTAAGTCGGGTTACCCGGCCGCCTGACCCGGCCGTGGAAGGGCCGTCGTGGACCTCGTGTCCCGGCGGCCCTTCTGCGTTCTCCAGGCGTATGCCGGGCCACGGGCGGGTTCAGGGCGCGCTTGGGTCCGAGGCGCACAGCGGGCAGGCCGCCTTGTACTCGTCAAGGTCCACGCAGACGACGCAGTCCTGATCGCCTTCTCCGGCCAGCGGTGCACCGCCCAGATCGAGTCCGCACAGCGCTTGGTTCGGATCACAACAGTAGGTGTGGCTGATCATGCCGCTGGCCGGCATAGCCGTAGTGGGGGCCGCAGCCGGGGCTTCGCCGCGGGCGCGCGCGACGACAGTTCGAGTGGCGTGCTCAAGGGCTGCGAGGAACGGATCCGTCATGAGTACGGAGGGTAGCTGGGCCTTGCCAGATCGCTGCCCGAAGGGCCGGGCCGCCTCCATACTGGCGTCATGACGGAACAGCCGGAGCTCATGACGGTGGAGCAGGCCCGTGCGCTGGTGAACGCCGCGCTCGCGGACGACGAGCTCGACCTTGCAGTGCCCCTCGGGCTCTCCCTCGCGCTTCGTGAGGGCCTGCCCAGCAGGGTGCTCTCCGCGCTGTCGCGCGGGGACTATCACCCGGCGGTCGACGACGTTCCGGGGAGCCTGACCTACCGTGACGGCGACCAGGTCCGCGTCGTCACGCTCTCGCCCCAGTCGGAACTCTTGCTCTCCGCGTACCTCTCATCCTGACCTACCAGAGGGGCCACGTCTCAAGATCGTTCGACAAGCGGCGCCAGCCCGAGGGGAACGGCGATTCCGTGGAAAACCGATACTCGCCTTCGGCCAGGTCCTGCTGCTGGTCCTGCGGATCGCATCCGCACGAGTTGCTGTGGTGACTCCAGCACAACGGCTCAGCGTCCGGCTCCGGATAGTCCAGGTCGCGCCCGGTGTCCTCGGCTCCCTCTACGTCGCTGAACACTTCGCTCGCCACGGGCTCCCCCTCCGCTCCTTGGTCACGCGGTCCCAGGCGGCATTGGAGTCGCCACCAGACGAGTGTGCCCCGCCAGTACCTGCCCCGTCCGGCTAACGCGTTGCATCCTTCTCCTGCGCCCGGCAGGCCGGGCAGACCGGCTGGGACTGCTGGCCGTACCGGACGGTGAGACCGCGGCAGCGCACGCACGGCCCGACCTGCCGCGGCTCGCACCCCAGGACGATCGCAGCCGACGCCCGGTCCGTTGTCGGGTCCAGACGTCTCGGTGTGTCGTCCACGCTTACGAATCTACTCATGGCACAGGCGTCTTTCAGTTAAGGAGGCCGCGGCGGCGCGGCTTGTGAAGGGGCTCCGGCTCATACAGGGCCAAGAGCACGGCTTCGGCCCGGTCCGGCGACTTCATGCCGCGCGACTTCATGGCCTTCTTCGACTCGATCTGGGTGTAGCCGCTGGTCGTCGACAGCAGCTTCGGGGTGGAGAGCTGCGCGGCGGCCTTCTTGTCGACATAGAGACGCAATCGTCCGCGACCGGAGGACGGGTCCGGCTGGAGGAGGCTCCTGGTCGCCAGCCACATCTCGTCCCGTTTGCGCCACGGTCGCATGACGGCGCCGGGGTCGTCCTGGCTCGGAGACTCCGACACCATCACGCCGACGATCTGCGCCCGGTGCCGGCCGGTCTCCGCCCACCGCTCCAACATGCTGACCACTCCGTGGCCGATGCCGTTCTGGTCGACCTTGACGCGCACGGGGTGCGGTGAGTTCAGGGCATCGGCGAGGCGCTGCGCAGCATGGATCTCCTCGAGCACTACCTCGGCGACGGACACCTGGTTGTCATTCGCGGCGCCGGCGGACGCATGCCGGAACTCCAGCGCGTCACCGACGGCGCGGTACACCGTGAATTCATCTCCGCCGTCGGCGGCCACGTCGACGCCAAGACGGACCCAGGCGCCTTCACGGACGGTGTGCTGCGCGGTCTCGCCCTCCAGCCCGAGGTCACACAGCCGGTGCCAGCCGTCTGCGGTGGGGTCCTCGTACGCCATGGCGGCCTCGACCCAGCTCGGCGGGATGACGATGCCGCCGCCGCCCTTGGGGAACCGGGCAAAGACCTTGGCGATCACGTACGGGTGGTCTTCGCCGTAGGACCTGATCGTCCGGTCCACCCAGTCCTGGTCGGGCATGTGGTCGGCGAGGGAGTGCCGCTCGACGCCTTCGGGGCAGTCGGTGCAGTACGGGGCGAGCTCGCCGGTGATCGCTGGGGAGTCGAGCGAGGAGATCGGGATGGTGATGGTGGTCGGCTCGCTCGGGTCGTCGCCCTCGATGCAAAGCTCCTCGAACCAGCTGGCCGGATCGTCCATCGCGGGGTTGCCGATGGCGAGCATCGCCGCGTGCCCGCCGGTCAGCAAGTTGTTGGTGCCGTGGCCGATCATCGGGGCGATACCGCCCGCCTCGTCGACGATGAGCAGCAGGTGAGGCATGTGGATCCCCTGCATCGCCGCCTCATCATTTGCCGGGGCGGAGAAGCCGTACGCGGCCACGAAGTCGTTGCCGTACGGGTCGGGCATCTTGTACTGAACGGTGTCGCAGGCGCCGGGCAGGCCGGCACGGGGGACGACTTTGCGGATGTGCGGCCACAGCTGCCGTTGCACCTGCCGGAAGCGGGTCGCGGTGGTGATGCACAGCGCGGTACCGACGGGGTAGACGTTGGTGAACCAGACGGCGGCGCGGGCGGCGAGGTGGGTCTTGCCGACGCCGAAGCCGGCGGGGACCGCGACTCTTTTGTGATCGACGATGGCGTCGAGGACTTGGCGCTGCTTGCTCCACAGCGATTCGCCGAGGACGTCTTCGACGAAGCCGGAGGGCGTGTCCCGCCACAGGCCGTAGAAGGAGCCGGTGGCGCGCTCGACTTCCCGCATGACATGGGGCCGCTCGCGGGCGGTCAGGCGGCTCTTGAAGGCGTTGCGGCGTTCCGTGGGCGGCAGTCGCAGCAGGATGTCGGCGACGTTGGCCGCGTCGCGGGAGACGACGCCGGGGCGGGCGTGCTGCAGCTTCGATGCCGGGGGGACCACGCGGGTGCGTGTCGGCTGCTCAGGCTGCGGGCGGGACATGGCCTGGAAGGTGCCGCCCGTGCCGGGTTTGTGTCGCGGGCTGGCCGGGCGCCCATGCCCTGACGCCCGGCCAGCCCGCCGTTCCGGCGCGCTGTGTGACGAGACTGAATCGCGCGCCGGGGTCCGGCTCGAGGCCCGCGCAGCCGGGGGTGAGGGGAGCCGCGCGGGCCTCAGCACTCAGTAGTACGCCGGGAGCGTCGATCCTGTTACACCCGGCTCAACGACCTTCTCCTGCGGTCGGCGGCGCGCCGTCGGGGCTGGTCCTACGCGGGTTCGCTGGACAGCGTGATTCCAGCTAGACCGGGGGCCTCGGCGGTGATCTTCAAAGGGCCCTTCACGAGCATCTGCGGGGTCTCGACGTCGTCCTTGTCGATGACCAGGGTGGCCGGGAGCGTGACCGTGCCACGCTGCGGGTCCTTCAGGACCAGCTCGCACTGCACGCCCCGGCCGTCGTGCTGCCACTCTGCCTTGATCGTCACCATCATGCCGGGACCCTAGTGTGTAACTCGGACGAGCCCTAGAGGACGAACCTGGCTTTCCGGGTGGCCGCGGACCGGCGGTCACCCAGGAGCTGTCACTTCGTCGGCGGCGGGCAGACGGCTGGCCAGGACGGCCATGAGCACCGCGTGCTCCTCGTTCGCGCGGCGCACCGCTTCCTGGATGATCACGGCTTCTGTGACGGCGACGGCCCGCTCCTCGGGATCAAGCTGGTACCAGGGGGTGAGCTGCGCGCCGCCAGCGGCCAAGACCTCGCGGCGGGTCTCGTAGTAGTGGCGGGCCAGAGGGACAGTGTCGGGCATGGTCGTCATACCGGGGGGAACGTCGCTTCTGCCGAATCTGTGACAGTGGCGCCGTCCGCTTGGAGTACGTCGTGGAACCGCTTTCGTCGAAGGGGCCGGTTGCTGACCGCCAGATGCCGACGGTGCCTGAGCGAAGCGAAGGCACCGTAACTACTTGATGGTCTTGCTTGATGTTCTTACTAAAGGCGCCTGATCTGCCGGGACCCGGTCCACCGGGACCCGGACCACCGGAAGCCGGGTTCTCCGGCGCCGGATTTTCAGGCCCCGGTCAATCACCGAGGACTGAAAACCCGGCCCCGGTGGAGCTTCGGGGCCGGGCCAGAGGGTCGGAGGCTCAGTGGCCGCGGCGCTTTGCCGCCTTGTTCTTCACGTCCCGCACGTACTTCGGAGTGGTGTTGCCGAGCTTGGCGATGCGGTCCGTCGACCAGCCGTACGGGTCTTCGGTGAGCGCGAGCGCGGCGTCCTGCAGGAACGGCATCGCGGCCTTCCTGCGGGCCGCGGCGACCGCCACCGTCGCAGCGAGGGCCGGCAGCCGGTCGCTGGCCTCGTCGGAGTCGAGGCGCGGCACGCCGGCCTTCTGCGCGGCCGCGATGCGCTCCTCGGCGGTCATGCGGGCGTTGAGGTCGCCCCCGGGGTTGATCGTCGCCTTCTTGTCGCCGTGCAGGGCGAAGCGGCGCATCTCGGAGTACGCGTTGGGGAGGATGCCGAGGACCTTGTCCAGGCCGCGGACGCCGTCGTAGAACCACAGCGACAGAGCGGCCTGGTTACGCTCCTCAGTGTGGGCGGCAATCTCGAGGTCGGCCTGCTGCACGATCTCGCAGGCCCTCTTGAACCGGTCGTCGGGGCGGGCGATCTTGCCCAGCTCCTCCTTGACCTGGCTCGTGGCCTCGGCGCGCAGCGTCTTGTGGTCGGGAACCGTGAGCTTGTGGTGCGCAGCGGGCATGACTGGCCTCCGTCGGGTAGGGCACCGGGCTGGTGCCGGCGAAGGCTGGGGCAACCCCATGCCGAACGAACCCACAAATAGTACAGCGGAGGGCGTAGGATTGTCATGGCGTGACCCGCGCACCCCTCCTGAGCAGGGCAAACCCCAACCGGCCGAAAAGGATCACCGGCCCCCCGACGTCGACGTGCGTACCTGGATCACGGGAATGCGGAGCGTCAGTGAGGGCGATCCGGCCGACTGCCATGCGCGGGACGGCGCTGCGCCGCAGAACGCCGAGCCCGACCAGTCGCCTCACAGCCACCACATCAGCCGCCGCAGACCGCGACGAGATCGCGGCAGCGGCTGGAACTCCTCGCTCTCCTTCGCCCAGGGGTCACCCCTCCGCGCCTTGTACTCGGCACGGGAGTAGAGGGGGAACACGGCCCAGGTGCGGCGACCGACCGTGAGGGCGGGCCCGCAGGCGCCGTACGGCCGCTCGTCGCGGTGGTAGGTGTAGCCGACCGCGAACCAGATGCCGGGCGTCTTCGTGGTCCAGGTGCCGGCCGTCCACCGGCCGAAGTCGATGAACCCTGCGGCCCCGCGCTTCATCGGGCCGCTCCCACGACCGCGGTGCGCACGCCGTCCGGGGTGAGCCGGTACACCCGCCCGTCCGCGTAGCGGACCTCTACCTTGTCGGGGAGCTGCGGGCGCCTGACTTTCCACCCGGCCTCGTACGAGGGCTTCGGGTTGTCCTCAAACCAGCCGTTGCACACCTCGCAAGCCAGCAGCAGGTTGTGCGCCTGGTTGATCCACACCTCGCGCGCGCCACCCATGCCTCTGTTGACCCGGTGGTGGATCGTCAGCCGGTGCAGGGAGCCGCAGCGGACGCAGCACCCGCCGTCGCGTTGGAAGACGAGGTCGCGGACTGTGTCCGTGGGGCCGGTGCGTCGTCGGGCCACGATCGGGCCTCCGTCCTGCCCGGCCGCCGGACCGCGGGCGCGGTCCTGGATGAAGCAGCGGGGCGAGCGACGGGAGAGTGGACGGTGGCCGCACCTTACGTCGCGTTCTCCGGCGGGCCCCACCCGGCGGCGACACACGCCGGGCAGCGCTGTGCGAAGTGCTCGGCGAGCGCCTGGTTGTGCCGGCGCGTCTCGCACCCCAGCAGGAGGGTGAACCGCGGCACCGACAGCTCGATTCCGAGCACGAGGGGTGGCAGGTCCGGGCAGTAATGCAGGTAGCTCAACCCGTTGCTCAGCACGAGGGCGTGCAGGACGCGCTTCCACAGGCCCGGCGGCCGTTTACCGGCGGGCCCGTAGTAAGCCTCTCGGGTCTGCCGGATGACGGAGACGTACAACCTGACCGGGAAGCTGCTCATGCTCCAGGTGCGGACCTTGATGCCGTCGCTGTTCGTCGGGATCTGGGAGAGCACGGAGACGTCGGGCGCCCATCGGAAGCGGTGAAGGCTCATGGGGGCGGACCGTACGAAACGGCCTGGTCAGTGTCGCGTCGCGTCGGCGTCGTGCTCATCGAGGGCGCGCTCCAGGGCGTCGAGGATCGCCACGGCGTCCGGGATGGTGGCGAAGGAGATGACGACCTGGCCGTGACCGATCTTGCCGAGGGTGAACTCGAACTGCGCGGCCGACCCCTCGCACTCATAGACGTACGTGCCGGGCGGCGCCTCGCACAGCGGCCCGTCGGCGTAGTCGAGGTACGGGAGCCGGATCCCATCAACGGCGCGCGCGATCACCTCGTTGGGGACCCGGTCGAACTCGACGTTGGCGCGCCCCTCGTCGTCGAGGCAGACCCTCCCGCCGCCGAGCCCGGCCTCCTCGTACTCCAGGCGGATGTCGTTGCAGCCGACGTACCGCGGACGGTCGCCGAGCCGGGGGAAGGCGGCCTTCAGCGCGGCGACGGCCGCGGCCTGCGTCTGGTGCCAGTGCTGCTCCCAGGCATCGATGGCCTGAAGGACGGCGGGCTGCATGTGGTGCTCCGTTCATCACCGGGCACGGCCACAGAAACGTGCCGGGCAGGTAGTGCAGCGGGGCAGCATCCCGGCCAGCAGGGCCTACCGTCGCGGCGACCTGCGTGAGGGCGTCAGGAGGGCGCCCAAGGCGTACGCCGCTCGGACACCGCTATGACCTCATGCCGGTAGCTGGCCCGCCACTTGATGGTGATGACAGGGCGGTCCGACTCCTCGTCGGCGACGGCGACGACTGCTTTGGCCAAGGCGAAGGGCACGACGCCTTCCACCTCGGCCCTCTCGACGCTCATCGTGCCGACGGGGACGTACGCGCCCTTGGCCACGGTCGTCGTGATCTGCCAGTGCTCCTCGCCCTGCTCGATGGTCTGTATCCACAGGAACTTCAAGGTCACGAGCAGTGTGCCGTCGGAGAACGCGAAGGTGCCTGACCTGCGGTCGTACGACCCCAGGCAGTCACCCGGTCGACGCGCCGGCGCGACCGGTACAGGTGCTGGCTTACTCGGTACGGGGAAGGCGTGCCCGCACGCCGTGAACCTCACGGTGCGGCCGCTCCTCTTCCACCGGCCTGTCCGGGCGCAGAGCGGGCAAGGCTGCGCGTACAGCTCGTCGAGTTCGGCATCCGTCACGAAGTCATCGGGGTCACTCAATTCGCGCTGCTGTGCTGCGATATGGCCGCGTTGTAACGCTTCCCACTTCGGCCATGTCAGGGCAGAGGAGACGGTGTCGGCGGAGGCGAAGTCGTTCATGAGGGCATCTTGCCCAGCCCGCCGCCCGTGAGCACAGTCGCGCCGCCACCACATGCCCCGCAGCATCTCAACCAGCGTCAACAGCCTGCTGTGCCCGGTACTGGGCGATGAGGAGCGCGAAGGTATCGCTAGTGAAGCCGTCGGCTTCCTCGAGCGCCGCCGCGGGCAGCAGGTCGCCGGAGTCATAGCCGAGTGCCGGCCGCCCGGCCACGTGGGCGCACAGAGCGTCGAGGCGGTCGAGGAGCGCGGCGCGGCGTGCCTGGTCTTCGTCAAGGGAGCGCAGCCACCTCCACCGGCCGCGGACGTCGGCGGGGCGTGGTGGCAGGGCACGGCGAATCTCGTCGGCCCGTTCGGTGAGAGCGTTCCACACCGGCACGACGAGGTTCTGGCCGTCGCGCGGCTGCACGCCCCTGGTGGTCGTGGTCATGAAAGCGATGGTCGCAGCGGGTACTGACAGCGGGCCCACACAGCATCGCGGCTCGGGGGGCAAACGGCGGCGACGGCCCCAGAGTCCCGCTCGTCGAAACTGAGGGAAGCCGCTGACACGATGGCCATGGGCCCGTAGGTTGGCGGTATGGCTGACATGCGGGATCTGTGGTGGGCAGCGGGGCGGATGGCGTTCAGCGTCGCGGAGAACGACGACTGGCGGAACTCTCGGTGGAGCGAGGCCCTACGCCGCTCGGCAACGCTTCTGGAGCCCGTCTGGCCCAAGGCGTACAGCAGTGGCCCGTTCAGCCAGGCCCTGCCCACCATCGCCCTGCTCCTCTACTCGCAGCAGCTCAGCGACGAGCCGGAGCACGTGCCGGTGGAGGAGATCACCGAAGCGCTCGCTCGGCGAAGGGACGCCGAGGACGAGCCGTCCCTCGAGGACGTCATCCGGGACGGGCTCGTCAAACGCCACCACGACCTCAGGGACGACTCGCAGCTGTCCGTGCTGTTCCGCTGGCTGACCGAGTACCGCCCGCCGTTGACGCACTCCTCGGACGGGTTCGAGCTCAGTTCAGCGGACCAATGGCCCGGCGGCACGCTGATGGGCGCTGCAGCGGCATGGGCAACCCACGCCTTCAACTACCACTACCTGGGGCGCAGCAGCGCGTGACCCCCGTCAGACGGCCTGCGTGAGGCGGCTCAGGTCGTAGTCGGCGCTCACGGCAGCATGGTCCGACAGCTCCTTGTCCACCGGCTCCATGTGCACCTGGTAGCTGACCTGCGCAACAGCCATGTCAGGGCTCTCCAAGATGAGGTCCTGGCGTCGCGGTACGTCGCCATTACCGAATGCGGCCGTCGCTGCCGTGTCCTGACCGAAGGGGGCACTGGCGTCGGCGAAACCGGCGCGGGCGAGCAACTCCACCGCCTCGCGGTCGGATACCTCCTGTTGGCCGGGAGACCGCAAATGTCCGTTGAGCAGGTGAGGTGGAAGACAGGTCCAGTCCGGTTCGGCGTACCCGGCCCCGATGGAGTTGATGTCGCCGACGACCAGAGCCCGGCGTCCGGGAGCGGCCAGCACTTCCAGCGGGGCGACCTCGCGTGCCCGGTTTCGCGGGTCGAAGGGGTCGAGATGGAGGTTACGCAGCTCTACCTGACCGTCGACACCCGGCAGGAGCAGGTTCGCCCAGCCCATCACATGGTGGAAGCGATCCCGGTCGGCCCCCTGCGCAGCGACCCTGATGCGGCTGCTGAGCATGATCACGCTATGGAAGCGATGCCCGCTGGTCGTCTCATTGGCGTAGGCGAGGAACGCGGACCCCATTTCGAGCGCATTGAGGGTCTGGTACATACGCCTGTTGCCGAGCAGGTCCCAGAAATTGCACTCCTGTAAGGCCAGAATGTCGGGCTGCAGACCCTTGAGAAATGCGATCTGTCCGTCCCAGCGATTGCCGGCACCGAGCCCGAAGTCGTCGTGCCCACCGAACAGGGTGTTGAACGTGACGACCTTGATGACGGTCATGCCCTTCCATCCCTCCCAGTCCTGCCGCAGTCTGTCAGCCGCGGCAGGCGGGCGGTGGTGAAACGGCCAAAGCTCGAGAATCGTCAGCAGGTTACGACGAAGAGCCCACTGGCCCCGGCGGTTGCGCCCGTGTCGTCGGGAGGAGTGGACGGCTGCGAGGTCGCCCCACCGGAACTCTCGTCTCCCTCCCCGGTCTGGCACTCGAGGTCGTACATCAAGCAACTCCGCTCCGGGGCCAGGCCTCGCGTCGGCTCGTCGGTGGGAGGCCACGAGGTCGGCGGGCGGGACGGCGCAGGGTCGGGCGCGGTGCTGCTGCCGAAGACTGCGACGGATGCGATCACGACGCCAACGATGATGAGGACGGCGCCGACGACGAGGCCGACGGCACGGCGAGAGAGCGCGGGTACGGTCATTGGGCTTCCTTCCGGAGTGGAGAGACGGAAGGACGGACAGTGAACGCCGGGCCGGGCTTGTGTCGCTCGGTGTTAGAACGAGCACACATGGCAAGCCACGGTCGAGATGATGCGGTCTGCGATCAGTTCCCTGCACCGCGCGTCGTGACCAATGCGTCATGGCTTCCGAATGCCGCCAGGAGTGGCCGTGCGAGCCGCGGTTGCGCCACGATGCTGCGATGGACGAAGAGCCATTGGAGGACTGGGCGCGGCGACGCGAGGAGCGCCGGGCCCGGTCGAGGGGGAAGCTGCGGGCGGTGCCGCTGACGTCAGGCCCGCACCGTGGTGCGCACATCGAGCCGACCGCGCCGAGGGTGATCCAGGAGTGGAGCGGCAGCGAGTGGGTGACGGTAGGCGTCGTGCCGGACCTGGCGGCCGCGAAGGCCGTCTTGTACCCGCGGCAGCCTGTCGAGGAGCGCCCGGCCGAGTGGGACCGGCCCGCGATGGGCAAGGGGCGGGGCCGCCACCGGCGGCCCTCTGCGGCAGAGGACCGGGATCGCTGACCTCCGGCTTGATCGTTGTCGCGGGGCGGATGGTCCGGTAGACAAGGGGGGATGCCGCTGGGCGTCGTGGAGGGAGGGGCACCGATGCTGGGATGGCTGAGATCGAGGAGCACCCGGGCGGAGCGCGGGCTGGCATGGCGCACGCAGTACGTCCTGGCGACTCGAGCGCCCGCGGTGACCACGACGAGGGACGACCCGGCTTCTGCGGTTGGTGAGGGCGTGTTCGACAGCGAAGCCGTCCACGCGTCCTTGATGGATCTGATCGGCGGGCTCGCGCCGCAACGGCCGCTGAGGGCAACGGCGGAGGAGGCGCTGGCCGCCGTCTCCGCGTTGTTCGTCTTCCGCCTGTCCTGGCTGGCCTACTGCAACGAGGCGTTCGACCTCGATCCCGAGGCCACGGACAGCCACAGCGAGATGTGCCGGCGGTGGGTCAAGGGCGAGGTCGTGCGTGCCTGGCCGTACTTCGCCCACGCCGAGACCGCACTCGCCACCGTGACGAAGAAGATCACGAACCTGCAAGAGGAACTGGTCGACTTCTGCGGCCACGACATCACGGCGCTGGACCGGCGAGCCGCATGATGCGGTACGCCGAGGCGCCCAGGGAGTTCTCCGGCCCCGGCCTCTGCCTGTTCCGCTCGACACGCTCGCCGAGTATCCGCAGGCAGGTGATCAGCCGCCCGAGGCCGCCGCGGCCAGGAGCAGCGCGGCGACGCTGCCAGCCTCAGTGATGCGACCAGCACGAACAGCGTCCACAGCCTCACTCAGCTTCCACCAGTGCACGGTCATGCCGATTTCGGTGTCGTCTCGGTGGATCGTGCCGGGCCGCAGGTCAGTGGCGAGGAAGAGGTGCGTCGTCGCGATCGTCGCGGCGGGCAGCAGGTGGATCATGCCGAGCGGACGCAGGGTGCCAGCGACGAGCCCCGTCTCCTCCTCCAGCTCGCGCAATGCCGCCTCCTGCGGCTCCTGGCCGCCCCTGCCGCCTCCTGGAAGGTGAAGGACGCGGCGCTGATGGAGGTAGAAGTCGTCCTCGACCAAGACGACTCGACCGTGGTCGTCGAGGGCCACGACGCGGACCGCACTGTTGACCGTGATGTGCTCGTACGTGCCGCTGCTGCCGTCCGGCCGGATCACCGAGTCGCGGGTCAGCGTGATGAAGGGGCCGCGATGCACTACCTCGCTCGCCGTTCGTGTCCACCCCATGGGCAATCCTCCCCGAGCCGCTGCCGACGGTCGTCGAGGCCACGCTAAAGGCCCACGGACCACCCCACGTGCCGCTAGCCCGAATTCATGTCGCCCGCGTGCGGCGGGGACCGCGGCCCGGCCTCCGCTGGGAAGGCCGGGCGCGCGGTGGAGGTCAGACCGCTAGGTCGTACTCGTCGCCCCATAGGTCTTCGTAGTGGTAGAGGCCGGTGAGGTAGTCGCG
Organism: Streptomyces mashuensis; assembly: GCF_014654785.1. Classification (GTDB taxonomy): domain Bacteria; phylum Actinomycetota; class Actinomycetes; order Streptomycetales; family Streptomycetaceae; genus Streptomyces; species Streptomyces mashuensis. The sequence goes on along the minus strand of NZ_BNBD01000002.1, from coordinate 242,799 downwards.
GACCCGTGGCTCCCAGTCGATGCCGTGGAGTATGGCGAGGACGTACGCGGCAACGGCGGGACAGACGACGTCTCCGGCCTGTTGGAACTGGCTGGAGCGGGAGCCTTGCCATGGGTAGGCGGCTTGGAAGGAGACGAGGGTTCCGGCCTCGGCGGGAGTCAGGCGCAGCCCGTCCCGTTCGCGGACCCAGGTGCGGGTCTTGCCGGTGAGGCACCAGGACGGCTTGTCGGCGGAGAAGCAGTTGCCGCCCTTGGCGCGGCCGGTGGCCGGGTCGACGGGCCGGTTGCCTCGGGTGTTGATCCGCTCACCCTCGTCCCATCCGAGGGCTTCGGCCATCGTCGTGACCGGCAGAGCCTGGGCGGGTGGGGTGATGTCCACCCACTTGTGCCGGGTGGCGATCATGAACGTCCGCTTCCGGCGGGAGGCGACACCGAGGTCTGCTGCCTCCAGGACGGCCCAAGAGGTACGGAACCAGTCGGCGCAGCCGAACTCGATCGAGAGTTCTTCCAGGACTCGCTCAGGCAGGTTGCTGGACTGCTCCATGGCCATCCAGGCGATCGGTGCGCCTGCTGCCTGGAGGCCGAGCGGCCAGATCGCTACCTCGGCCATCAGGCCGATGCGGGGGTCGGTGAGACCGTGCAGCGTGGCGCGGACCTCGTTCCAGGTGGCACCGGAGCGCGGGGCGTAGCCCTCGTGGTACCCGAGGTCGGCGCACAGCGGACACTCGTCTTCGAGGTCGGGATACAGCTCGTCGCAGCACACCTCGTCGAGACGGATGAACCCGGCGGCCTCGCCAACGTAGGAGATGGTCTCGCACAGGATGTCGAGGTTGGTTCCCAGCAATCCGGCACGCTTACCTGACGTCGAGAAGCTGGGGCACGGAGGGCTGATGATGACGCCGTGCGTGCAGCGCAGTGCCGGGTGCTCGGGGTCGAGCTTGGTGATGTCGGCGCAGATGCGGACGTGGCCGGCTGCGCGGGCGGTCGCGCACGCGTCCTCGTCCATGTCGACGCCGACGACGTCGAAGCGGGTGACGCCGAGGACCGTCTTCAACCCTTCGCCCCAACCGCCCGGACCGGCGCACAGCTCAACTACTCGTTCCGGCTCGCCCTCTTCCCAGGGGAGGAGCCAGCGGCCGGGCCAGGGCGCGGCGATCTCGTCGAGCTCGGCCATGACGTGCGCCGGGATCGGGGCGCCGACGGCTTTGTAGGAGAGGGCGGTGGTGACGACGCTCTGTTGGACTGCGGTCAGCTCGCTCACGGGGCGGTCTCTTTCGCTTCGGGTCTTGCTGGCGGTTGCTCTCCACCAACTCCATAAATACTACAGCACGAGTCATCATGGTTGTATTTGTGCAGCCCAATGCCATGCATGTGACGCGCGTTGTCGCATCCGGCTTTCGCCTGCCGGAGCGTGCAAGGCCGCGCCCCGACCCACGCGAGGGCCAGGACGCGGCCAAGCCCAGGCGCTACGCCCCACCGTCTCCGAGCGCACGGTCGAGCAGCAGGCTCACAGCGCCCGCCGCCTGCGCGGGGACCACCCCGTTACCCAGCGCCGCGAACTGCGCCGCACGAGGAAGGCCGGGCACTGCGGTAACCCAGCCCGGAACCAACCCCATCATCCATTCCACGAACGGGGCAGCGAGGCGACCGCGGTCGTCGACCGCCGGAGGAGCAGCCCGGCCAAGGCGCCTTTCCCATCGGGCGATGGTCGGGGCATACCGCCCCCACACGGCTTCACCAGGGGCTGGCGAGCGGGTGCCTCCCGGGAACGCGGCGAGCGGCATGGCGAGCTGGCCGCCTCCGCCAGCCTTCGAACGGCACACCGGGGCCTCGCCGTAGTGAGCGGCGCCCGGCACCAGGTGCTCAACCTCGTCCGCGAGGGTCGGCCCGTGACCGCCCTCGCGTCTCTTGTCAGGATGCTGTGACCCCCCGTTCACCGCGAGCTGCGCCGTGGGGGTTTTAAGCAGCGGGGCTGAGGGGCACTCGCCGGCAGGCTCGGCCGGGGCCGTGTGCTGCCGGACTGGCGGCCGACCGGCCGCGCGTACCGTCGCCGCGCGTCGGTAGGTCACACCTGGTCCAACCGCCCTATGCCGACGGCCAGGCGAGGACGAACACGCGCTCGCGGCGGTGCGGGGCTCCGGCGTCCGATGCGCGGTGCACTTTCCACTCCGCATCGAACCCGATGGCGGCCAGATCTCCGAGTACGGCACCGAGACCTCGAAGAGGCCCGGTTCGCTGCTGGACATCCACTGGCCCATCTCCTCGTCCCATGCTGCGAGTGGCCGGTGCGGAGAGAAGACCTCGGACATTTTCGATCACTACCAATTTCGGGTGGAGGGTGCGGATGGCGTGGGCTACGTGAGCCCAGATGCCGGAGCGGGTGCCGGGCGCGATACCTGCGAGCTGTCCGGCGAGGCTGACGTCCGTGCAGGGGAATCCGGCCGTGAGGATGTCGACGGGCGGGACGGTGCTCCAGTCGACGCAGGTGATGTCGCCGTAGTTCGGAATGTGCGGCCAGTGGTGGGCGAGGATGCGAGCGGCATGCTGGCCGGGATCGTCGGGGTCGTACTGGCAGTGCCACAGGACCTCTCCTCCGAGCAGGTCCTGTACCGCGAGGTCCAGGCCCCCGTATCCGCTGCACAGCGAGCCGATACGGGGGTTGGGCGGGATGCGAAGACGGGCGGCGCGCTCGGGGGCGCGGAGGGTCAAAAGGACTCCTTCCCGGAGAGGAGCAGCCCGGGTCGACCAGGCCACGAGGAGCCGGAAGGCTGCCGGCCAGCGGCGTCTTCTGTCCGCCGGGAACGCCACTGCCGGGCGTGAGGTCAGTCACGCCCGGCAGCAGACGGGGCAGGTAGGGTCGTGCTGGGTCAGCTGGCGAGGCGCGCAGCGAGGTGGACCAAGTGGTCGACGCCGACGCCGTGCAGCTCGGCGACCACGGGCGTGGTGTCGCGGATGCGGGCGGCCGGGTCGGCGGGCGGACACACATAGCCGAACGGCCCCGTCGCCGCGCCGAAGGTGAGTTCGCCGTCGTCGAGCTGGTCGACAGGCGTGTACTGCACCAGGTGGGCGGCCACGCGACGGCCCAGGCGGGTGCGCACATCGCGCAGTGGGAACCGGGACGTCTCGGCAGCGCGCTCCGGCAGGAACAGCGGCAGCACCTGCTCGACGTCGGCGACCGGCCCGCTGACTGACAGGTCACACGCCGGGTTCGCGCCGATGAGCGTCACCGCGTACCGCACGCCCTGGCTGCTCCACTCCACGAGGTCGCTGTTCGGGTGGCTGCCGGTGCGGTTGACCGTCGCCGGGCCGTGGGCCCGCACCGCGCTGCCGATCAAGTTCAGGTGCCGCAGTCGGGCGCGCCGGGCGTCAGCGGGCCGGTCGGCATACGCGAGGGCAGCGACGTCATCCATGCGCGGCAGGACGAGCCGCAGGGTCTCGCGTACCACGGGCCCCGGCGCTATTCGGTCGAGGATGAGGTCCGGCTCGTACGGCTCGCGGTCATCGAGCTGCCACGCGATCTCGGTGCGCCACGGGTGTTCGGCGAGGATGAGCGCGCCGGGCCGCCCGGCCTGGGTGAGGCGCGCGGCGGGGCGGGTCGTCCACCAGGCCGCGTACGGGGCAACCGTCCAGGCGTTCCCGTCGCGGTGCGGCAGGCGCTCGGCGACGCGGTGGGCGAGTGCCGGCGCGGCGGTCACGGGGGCGGTGGCAGTGGCCATCAGGTGGTTCCTTCGGGTCTTCCGGCGTTGCTCTCGCCGGGGAGTGGACCGGCAGGAGGCGGCTTGCGTCGCCCCCTGCCGGAACGGGGGCTACTTCTGGAGGGCGCGGTCGAAGCACGCGTTGACACCGGGCGCGGTGCAGCCGGGCGGGCACGGCGACGGCGACAGCCGGTCGAGGAGCGTGCGGACGTCGTTGGTGCCCTCGGCCGTGCTCTGGACGACGCCGTGGTCCGAGGGGTACGTGATGGCGGCGCGCAACACCTTGCCCGAGCGGGCCCCGATGACGACGTGTCCCTTCACCCCGTGCGGGCCGCGCGCGGCCAGGTGCAGCAGGTGCTTGGCCTTGCCGGTCTTCCAGGTCAGACGCAGTTCCTTGGCGGCGGCCAGGTCGGCAATGCCGTGCGTGTACGCGGTCAGCCCGTGCGGGGCGACCGGCTTCGACGCGGTGAAGGTGCTCAGCCCCACGCGCGCGCCGTCCAGGGTGAGGGTCAACGTGTTGTGCCCGTCGCGCTGCGCCCGGATCAGGTCGGAGTGCAGGCAGGCGCCGGTCTCCGGTTCGTACAGCGGGATCGCGTCGATGAGGCGGGAGTCGCCGCCGAGGATGCCGGAGGCGTCGTCGCCGCACGGCCCGTACCCCTCGGCGTACGCGTCGCGCGGGGCGCCCTTGTGTGTGGAATTCCCGGTCAGGTAGGTGCCGCTGCTGTCCCGGAGCCACCACAGGGCGGCGTGCACGGTCTCGTCGGTCTCGTGCTGGTCGGCGGTGGCGCGCAGCGTGTGGCGCGGGGCGAGCGCCGAGTGCATGGCGATGTCTATGACCTCGTTGAGGGCGAAGTTGAGCGTGGTCACGGGGCGTTGGCCTTTCGGGTCGAGATCTGTCCCGGTTGTTCTCCGGGCGGTGAGGCGGGGCGCGCGGGGAAGGGGGGCGCGCCCCGCCGGGGTGGCTAGAGCCAGGAGCGGACGACGCGCGGGCTCTCCGAGTAGCACTCGGTGGCCACCGTGTAGAAGTCGGCGTCCGGGTCGTCGAGGAGGGTGAGCGCGGCGTTCACGACGAGGTTGTCCAGGTCGTCGGCGTAGGCGCGTCCGGTGTGCTCGGCGGCCAGATCGATGCCGCTGTTCACGGCCTGGGAGACCTGCTCGCGGGTGTATTGCGGCGCATCGTCGTCGGGGGCGTCGGCGGGTGCCTCCCGGTGGTGCTGGTTCTCCACTTCGTCCCATCGTGCGGACGGCGTGTCGAGGAGCGTCATGACGGCGGTGACGGCCCACGCGAAACGGTCGGCGTAGCTGGATACGTGCGCCTCGTCGGCTGCCATGGTCGCGCCGTGGTTGATGGCTGTGCGGACCTGGGCGCGGGAGTACAGGTTGGCCGGGGCAGAGTCGGCGGCCTGGGGGTGGCTGGTGGTGGAGGAGTCGAGGATGGTCACGGGGGTGTCCCTTTCGGTTCGGGTCTGTGCCGGCCCGGTTGCTCTCCGGGTCGTGGGCCCCGGCCGGTGGCCGGGGCGGGGTTCGAGCGGGCGGTCAGTCGGCGTCGCGGATGCCGCGCACGGCGTCGGCAACGCGAGCGGCGACGGTGGGCAGGCCGAAGGCGGAGCTCACGTCCGTCAAGTACGTGCGGTTGTTGTCGCGCAGGTTCGCCCAGATGTACAGGTCGCCGTCCTCGTCGACGGCGAGCTGGAAGTAAGCGCCCGGCTCGTCCTGGTGCTCGATGCAGGCGCCGACGCCCCACGAGGAGGACTCGGCGTGCCAGTCGGGGCCGAGGAGCTGCACGGCGGCGCGGCCGATGTCGGAGACGCTGAACGGGTACTCCGTGCCTGGGGCGGGGTGGTAGCGACCGTGGTCGTCGTACGGGAGGGAGGTGGCGTACGCGCGCTCGAACGTCTCAATCGCGGCCCGCGCGGTCTGGCGGGCGGTGCGGGTGAGGGCGCGGCGGCCCCGGCGGGTCGTGGCGGCGGTGTGGACGTCGGCGATTGCACTGTCGAGCTGGGGGACGACTGTGGCCCAGATGGTGATCTGGGTGCGGGCGGAGGCGTAGGCGAGCATCCGGTCGAGTCGGGCGGCCAGCGCGGTGGCGGCGTCGCGGCGGCGGGGGAAGGTGGCGTACACGCCGTAGGCGGCGCGGGCGGCGGGGGTGAGCGGTGTGAGGCTGGTGTTCATCGGGTGGTGCCTTTCGGGTCTGGGCCGGTTGCTCTCCGGCCGGGTGGGTGCGCCGGTGCGGCGCACCCGGTGGTGCGGAGTGGTCAGTTCGCGGCGTCGCCCTCCGCGTCCGGTGCCGGGGTGATGGTCGGCTGGTTGCAGGGGCGGGCGTTGTCGACGCGGACTTCCCCGGCGAGCTTCATCAGGTCGCGCTGGAGGGCGAGGGCGCTGGGGAGCCAGGCGTCCGTGGCGGGCTCGCTGGTGGCCTGCGAGAGCTGTTCGTGAACGAGGGTGAGGCGGTGACGAAGGTCGGTCTCCTGCTGGGCGAGCGTGGGGGAAACGGGGTTCAGCGGCGCAGGCATCGGCAGTGCGGCGCAGGTGAGCGGGGCGTCTATGTAGTCCGTGAAGTTCGCGGGGAACCGGGTGTCCGGGTGGAGTCGTGCGATTTCGCGTGCGTCGCTCAGCGCCTGGGCGGCGTCCGTGAAGCACGCGTTCGTGGTGCTGCCGGGCGTGTACCGCTCGAACGCCTCGGCTGCCCGGTCCAGGTGGGAGGCGATGAAGCGGAGCGCGGTGATGGTGGCGGGCGGGGCGAAGCGGTCGCGGGCGACGTGGGCGATGATGCGGGCGCGCAGGGCGGCGGCCTCGGCGGGGGTGAGCGTGTTGCGCGGGGCGACGGCGTTCATGGTGGGTGTCTCCTGGGTTGTGGAGCCGGGGCGCGGAGTGTGCCGCCCCGGCGAGGGTCTGTGTCCGTCAGGCAGCGGCGAGGACGGCGCGGATGGCCTTGTACTCGGCCTTGCGCGGCTTGTAGGTCGCGACGATCTGGGCGACCTGTTCGACGGTGTAGCGGTAGACGGTCACGACGCGGCGGGCGCGGCCGTTGAGAGTACGGCGGATGCGGGCGGCTCGACCCCGAATGCCTGCCTTGCGGGCTTGGGCACGAAGTGCGTCGGCGGCCCCGGCCACGACGTCGAGCGAGGCGCCGGTGGCGATGATGTGGGTGGCCAGTGAGCGGGGCCCGGTGCGGACGCGGCGGGCGGCAGTGGCGGCGGCGCGGCGTGCGCGGGACTCGGCGCGGTTGGCGCGGGTGCGGTCGCGAAGGAGGGCGGCGGTACGGCGGGAGTTCGCGGACACGGGGGTCCCCTTTTCGGTTCGGGTCTGTGTCGGCGGTTGCTCTCCGCCAACAAGAAAAATACTACAGCACGCGTCGCAATGGGTCTAGTCCCGGATCGTGAACGATCCGCAAATGGGTAGGCCGCAAGCGAACTTTGGTCACGTTCTCGACCGCGACGGTGCTGCGCCCCAGGGATTCGGCAACGCGCGCTGCACTTGAACCGGCTGGCTAGAACAGGGCGTCGGCCTGGGGCTTCTCGGCCTGAGTCCGGCGGGGCGCGACCCTGCGCACGGGCGCCTCGTCGCCAAACAGGGCGGCGGTGCCGTACGTGTCCGGGGTGGCCGGCACCGGGGCCCCGATCCGTGCGGCCCGCTCGTCGACCAGGGCGAGTGGGGCCGACTCGTCGAAGTCGCCGCGTCCCATCCCCCTCCAGTCCGTCACCGGTTTCCCTCCGTCCGCTGCGTGGCGTTCAGGTCGATGACGGTCACGCGCCCGGCCTCGTCGGTGACCTCAAGCTCCGGCGGCCACCCGTCGGTGGCGTAGCTCTTGAGCTGTTCGTAGGCGAGCCGTGCAGCCTCCTGCGGACTGGACGCCTCGAAGTCGGCAGACCACATCACGCCGTACGTACGCACGGGGGGCCTGGCGGCTTCCTCGGCAGCTGCGACGACGTCGGCAGGGATCACGGCCACGGGCAGGTTGCGCAGCTCGATGGCGCACGGCTCGTCGCCCTCGTCACCCTCACCACGCTCGGAGGGGGCCAGGCACACGAACCGCCACCCGACATCGGCAACGCGGCCGTGGTCGCCAAGCGTCCACGTGTCGACGTCCTCGCACTCCTCACACCCCTCGCACGGGCAGTCCCGCAACGCGTGCGGGTCGGCGGAGTACGGGGTGGGGACGTGTTCCGCTTGGCGGGCGCCGCTCTCGTCAGAGAAGGCGGCGAGCACGAGGTCACCAGCCTTCACCTCATGGGCGTGGACAGCCACGGCCTGGTCGAGGGTGAGTCCGTACGGCAGGGGCGGGTGGTCGGGATCGATCGGCCGGTCGGTGAGGTGAAGGGTTTCGGAACCGAGGGCAAGTGTGCGCATGACGGGTCCTTCTGGTCGGGCGGGGAATTGGCAGGCGGGCCGGGGCGCAGCGGCGCGGCTGCGCCCCGGCGGCGGATGGTCAGTGGTGGGTGCCGCAGATGCGATTGCCCATGGTGTGGCAGTCCCAGCCGCTCTCGCCTTCGTCGATCCGGCCGTCGCGGTTGTCGTCGCCGAGGGCGTCCGCGCGGCCGTCGGTGAAGCCGTCGTTGAACGCGGTCACGATCTCGTCCTGGGTGGGCTTGGCGTCCGGGTCTGTGCCGGTGCAGGAGCCGAAGAGGCCGGGGTTGCCCCGCCATTCGACGCCGATGGAGCAGCCAGAGGTGCCGAAGGTGGCTCCAGCGTTCTGCCCGTCGTAGGTGTGGCCGAAGGTGGCGAGGGCGCCGAGGGTGGCGGTGGCCAGTCCGGTGGCGAGGAGCGCGGCGGGGCGGGGCCGGAGGGTGGACAGGCGCAGTCTGCGCATGACGAAGTCCTTTTCGGTTCGGGTCTGTTGGCCCGGTTGCTCTCCGGGCCGGTGGTGCGATGAGAACGCTACGCACTCCGAATGAAAAAGTACAGCGCACGTCATGACTGGCGATCCGGGGTGCCTTATGTGGGGTGTGAAGTGGGGGCGTCCGGCGGGGTTCCCAACGAGATGATGCGTGCTGTACTATTTAGGTGTTGGCGGGAAGCGACGCCAACGGCCCGGAGAGCAACCGGGCCAACAGACCCGAACCGAAAAGGAACTTCCCAATCGTGTTGTCAAGCTGCTCCCGTGACGGGGGGTGAAGAGTGAAAGCACTCTCCGTCTCGGATCATCGCCCACAGAACGTTGAGGCGCCTGCGCGCGAGGGCCAGCAGTGCCCGCTTGTGTCCCTTGCCCTCGCTCCGCTTCCGGTCGTAGTACGCCTTCGAGGCGGGACAGCACCGCAGGCTGACCATCGCGGACAGGTACATGGTTCTCAGCAGCCCGCGGTGGTAGCGCCGGGGCCTGCGCATGTTGCCGCTGACGCGGCCGGAGTCGCGGGGTCTGGGTGCCAGGCCGGCGAAGCCGGCCAAGCGGTCGGAGCTGCCGAAGGCGTCCATGTCGCCGCCGGTCGCGGCGATGAACTCCGCCGCGAGTTTGGTTCCCATACCGGGCAGGCTGCGGATCACCTCGGCATGCGGGTGCTCGCGAAACTTGGCCTCGATCAGGGTGTCGAGCTCAGCGATCTCCTCGTCGAGGGCCATCACTCCCTTCGCGAGGCGGACCACCATGGCGGCGGCCAGTTCCTCGCCAGGGAGCACGGTGTGCTGAGCCCGGGCGGCCTCCACCGCACTCTTCGCCAGTGTGGCGGCGCCCCGGACCTTGCGGTTCCTCAGCCACGTCTCGATCCGGCTCGCGCCCGCACGGCGGATCGCCGCCGGGGTCTGGAAGCCGGTCAGCAGCATCACCGGACCGTGGTTCGTCAGCTCCAGGGACCGTTCCAGCGCAGGGAAGATCTCCAGGAGTTGGGCACGGAGCCGGTTGATCTGGCGGGTGCGGTCGAAGATCAGGTCCAGGCGGCGGGTGGTCAGCGTGCGCAGGTCGACGGCGATCTCGTCGCCGGGTCGCAGCAGGCCGAGGTCGTGGCGGACGCGGGCCTGGTCGGCGATGACGAAGGCGTCCTTCGCGTCTGTCTTGCCCTCGCCGCGGTAGGTAGCCGAAGCGCGGTGAATTGCCAGGCCGGTGAGATAGGCGACCGGCTGGCCATGGCTGACCAGCAGGCCGATCAGCAGCGCGGCACCACCATGGTTGAGGTCTACCGCCCACAGCGCGTCCCGGGATATCTCCAAGACGTCGCCGATGAGCGCGAGGAGCTCGGTCTCGTCGTTCTGGACCCGGCGGGACAGCAGACGCTTGCCCTCCGCGTCGATCACCACCGCGTGGTGATGCGTCTTGCCGATGTCTACCCCGGCCCAGATCTCAGGCACGGTCACCTCCGCCAGCTCGTCGTAGATCGATCCCGCAGACGACCTCGCCGGCGTTGTCCTACAGCAGCGATCGGAGTCGCATCTCCCAATTGGCGGTCGAGTCGTCGCGGGGCTCCGGGCGGCCAAGTTCCTTGAGCCATCGAACGGTCTCCGCCATGCCAGCCATACCCAGAGCCCCTGGGCCCTCCGATCTTACGAATGACCAGAGTCAGACCCACACCTGAAAGGTAGGACACCCATGCCCGTCACCCTGGCCAAGACCCTCCGCTCCTTCACCGTCCTCATGCAGGACGGCACCGTGCGCGCCGTACTCCTCACCCCCGCCACCCAGGAAGACCGCGATCTCCTCTACTTCGACGCGTACTGGGGCGACTGCCTCGACCTGCGCGAGGTGACAGCCATCGACGGCTTCGACGCCCACACCAAGGCCGTCGCCATCCACGACCGCGAAACGGCGATCGAGGACTACACGTACCGCCTCGGCGTGGAGTACGGCGCAGCCTGCGCGGTCTACCGGAGCCTGCGCACCTGGGCCGACGCCATGGGCACCGAAGGCCGCGCCCGCTGGATCGGCCACCCGATCCTGGCCCGCCTCCCGCTCACCGCGTTCGTCCTCACCGAGGTCATGCGCGAGCACCACGAGCTCACCACCGCCTGACCGGCAAGCGCCGCCCGCCCTCCCCGGCGGGCGGTGCGCCCTGCCCCCGTACCGGAACACCGGTGCCGGCGCCGGGCGCACCGCCCCGACTCACCGCAACCACGAGGAGCACCACCATGACCACGAAGACCTTCACCATCAGCCCTCGCTTCGACATGGACCAGCACATCCTGGGCTGGGGTGAGGGATGGGTGGAGCACATGCGCCTCATCGGCGGCCGCCTCTACTACTTCACGCGCGGCTTCACGGCCGAGGGATACACCACGAACCGCGCCTGCATCCGCGAGCCGAGCACCGAGTGGGGCGTCCTGCCGTCCTGGCGTCTCGTCCACGAGTTCAACCTCGCCTGACCGCGACTCCTGCCACACCCACCCCACCCGCCTCGAACACGCAAAACAGCGTGAACCAAGACGCTCTTACGCGTGCGCGCGCATAGAGGGCTCTCAAAACTCGCGAAATCCCGTCCGCTCTCCCCTGAAAGGGTCTTTCCGGATGACCACTTCCACGATCACGACCGAGCTGACCCCGGCGCAGATCACCGTCACGCTCGACCAGTGGGACCGGCCGGTCGTAGTGCTGCCCGACGATGTCGCCGCGCGGCTGGCCGTCTCCTCCCGTACGGACGTGAAGGACTACGGCTACTGCCACTTCGAGTCCCGCCGCTTCGGCGTCGACACCTTCGAGACGCACGCCATCCGGGCGATGTTCGAAGCCGTTCTTGCCGCGCACCCCGACGAGCGGGGTCTTGGCCAGTACGAGCGGTTCGGCACGGGCTACTTCTACGGCTGGATCGTCGGCGCCTCCGGCTGGGACACGGCCGCGCGCACCTGGAACGAATACGAGACCACCAAGCACCTGCACGTGGACGGCATCCACCTTCATCACGACGGGCGTAGCCACTTCGGCTCCTAGCCCGCTCCACGGCGCCCGTCGTCGGCACGGGCGCCCCTTCCTCCTCTTGCTCTCCTCCTGAAAGGGCTCTTTCGCCATGCCTGTCTCGCTCGACAAGACCGTCCGCACGTTCACCGTCCTCCACCAGCGGGGGGGGGGAGGTCTTCCACGTCGTCCCTGCGCGCGCCATGCTCCAGCCGGACGGCTCGCTGGGCCCGTACGCCGAGGCATGGCAGGACATGTTCGCCCGCGGCCTGAAATCGACGACAGTTGAGGCCGTTGACCGGTGGGCGGCCGTACGCGCGGCGGCCGACGAGATCGGTCCGTACATCACCGAGCGGGAGTGGCTGCTGGGCCACATCGACACCTTCGCGCGCTGCAACCGGTCGGCCGACCCGCAGCTGCCCACCCGTGAACGCGCCCTCGTCATCGACGTCGTGCTGGAGTCCCCGTTCACGCCCGTGATCGACCCCACCGGCCCGGTGATCGCGTGGGACGGCGCGTCGGCCGAGGAGCGCCGTGTGTGGCTCGCCGAGCAGGCGACGGGCGTTCTCCTGCGCTGGTACCGCCACATCCGGCAGATCCACCGCTGACCCGCTGAATGCCGGCCCCGCCCGCCCCCTAGCTGGGGGTCGGGTGTCGGCCACCTTGCACAGTTCTCCCCGCGCGCCGCCAGAGACCCCCCATAGGCTCTCTGACCTGCGCGCGGGGCCCTTCCGACTGGTCTGGTCACGTGCCAGGCCCCACCCGCCCGTGAGGTTCCGTTGAGTCCACCTGCCAGCACACTCGCCCATCGCTCCGTATTCGCCGTGCCAGAGGCGGAGACACTGCTTGACACCGTCCGAGGGGTGTCGGGGGCGTGGCTGAGGAAGAAGTTCCCGCGCGCGACCGTGCAGCTCGGCACCGGGCAGCACACGCTCGACCGGTCGTCCCTGCTGCTGTCGCAGGCCGCATACGACGACGATGGTGCCGAGTACGCCACCCGTATCCAGCTCCGCGAGGACAAGACGGAGGCGACCTGGCGCACCACAGTGACGGCGGTTCGCTCCAGCACGGGCGGCACGGTGAGCGTCGACCTGGAGTGCTTCCCGAACAGCGCGCAGACCTTGCGCACCGGCAAACCCCGGCTCATCCGCGACCTGGTGGCGAAGCTGGAACCGCGCGACGGCATGGCGAGGCTGAGCGTGAACGCGCTGCGCGTCCCCCACGACCGCGTGCACTTCCTTGTCGACGTGCTGCGCGACCCCCAGCGGCAGACGCCCACGGTCGTTGCCGCACGGCCCACCCAAGCCGATCCGCTGTGGTCGGAGCGCGTGGCCGGCACGATGCGGCAGCTCGCCGGGGACGCGTCCATGTACCTGCTATGGGACCTGGCCACGGTCGACGCCTTCCGGGAAGAGATCGGCCACGACCATCGTGTCGGCCCTGGCTGCGTGCGGACATTCCTGCCGCTGGTCGATCCGGCCTGGGCGCCGGATGCCGCCCGTCACCGGTTCATGGGCCCCTCACGGTTGACCGATCCGGCTGACCAGGCGTGGCGCGGCATTGCCCGCCGTATTTACGCCCTCGCTCTGGAACGCCCCCTGCCCCCGCAGCTTTCCGCCGTGGCGTTCCCCGACCGCTTCGCCGAGCAGCAACGGCAAGAGCGCCGCGAAACCATGGACAAGGCCCGGCTCCTGACCTCCGTACCGGCGCAGCGGAAGGGCGAGCACGACGAAGAGCTGCGCGTCGAGGTGACCCTGCTGAACGGTCTGCTGGAGCAGGCCGACAAAGAGCTGTCGGAACTGGGTCGTACCGTCGAGTTGGCAGAGCGAACGAACACGTCCATGCAGGGCCAGCTCCAGGCCGTCATCGTCGAGCGGGACAACGAGATCGAGGACCACCTGACGACGCTTGACGCGTTGCAGCGGGCGCGGGCCGAGGCGGACCGTCTCCGGCTTCTGTTGCTGCGCCAGGGCCGCTCCGAGGAGGTCGCCGAGGCGGCCGAGAGCTTGCCGGGCGTTCCCTCGTCGTTCGAGGAGCTGTGGGAGCGCCTGGCGGAGCTCGAGCACCTGACAGTGACGGCGGATCGGCGGATTACGTTCGGGCTCGACGAACACGCCATGTCGCGCACCTGGGCGGCGAAGTGCTGGACGGCGCTGGTATCGCTCGACTCGTACGTCGCGGCGGCGAAGGCCGGATTCAACGGTGGCTTCTACCAGTTCTGCACGACCACGCCCCCAGGCGCGAAGGCGTACCCGTTCCGGCAGGTCGCGATGACGGAGACCGGGCAGACGATGGCGCAGTACGGGCATGAGCGGCAGTTCCCGGCCCTGGACGGCGGCCGTGTCGGGATGCAGGCGCACCTGAAGCTCGCCACACGGGGCATCGCTCCGCGGGTGTACTTCCTGGACGACGTAAAGGGGACGCAGGGCTGGAGTGCCGGCCGTCTGGTCGTCGGGTATATCGGGCCGCACCTGACCAACACGAGGACCAACTAGATCGGCGCAGCGCGTGGCGCGGCGGGGGTGGGTGGCTCGAATTTCCGGGGACCACTATCGCCCCACGTGACGTGTGCTGTAGTATTTCTGGTGTTGGCGGAGAGCAACCGCCACAGACCCAAACCGAAAGGGGACCATCGTGTCCTTGACCCTGACCCTGCCCACCATGGACGAACTCACCGCCCGGTGCGGGCCCCTGCGCACCGTCCTCGCCGACTCCGGACCCGTCGACATCCAGGCCGAGCACGATGCCGTGTACTCCCTGGAGATCCTGGGCGGCAAGACGCTGCGCGAGTCCGTCATCAGCGACAAGGCCCGGCCGGTCCTGATCATCCGACTCGTTGAGTACCGCGACCCGGTCACCCACACCACGCGGTACGGCGTCGAGAAGTGGAGCGCCGTCGGCTTCCGCACCGTCGACCACACGGTGCGCCTGGTCTCCGACGCCGAGTACGAGCGTCAGGTCCGCGCCGAGCGCTCCGAGCCGAGCCTCGCCATAGGCCGGGAGCGGTCCACCGGCGGCGGCCTGGCCGCCTTCTACGACGTCACCGACGTCATCTGACCACCAGCCCACACCGGGGCGCAAGGCGAACACATCTTGCGCCCCGCCCCTCGGCACCGAAGGACCACCATCACCATGGCCACCGCACACAAGCCCCCGGCCCCCGCACTCAAGATCCCCAAGACCCCGACCCCCGCACACCGCCGCGCGCTGCTCGCCGCACTCGCCGACGACAAGGGCCGCGTTCCGCAGAGCACGGACACCCGAGTCCTGGACGCCATCTGCCTCGCCTGCTGGGTGACCGCAGTGACCAACACCGGGCGCGCCGCTGCCAGCGCGCGCTGGGCCGGGTACGACGGGCCGGTCTTCCACGCCCTCAACAGCCGGGGCCGCCGGGCGCTGCTCACCGACGCCGGGAACACCGCGCTCCGAAGCGCCGGCCCGGACGGGCGCCTGCCCGAGGACACCTCGCGGCCGACGGTGAAGACCCTTCACCGTGACGGCCTGGTCGAGTTCCGTGACGGGGACGGCACCACGCGCCCCAACAACGGCGATGACGGCGTACGAGGTCCACTGCACGCCCCCTACGTGACCGAACTGGGCCGCCGACTGATCACGGGCTTCCCTCAGTCCTACCGGTCCGCCTGACGTCCTTCCCAGAGCCGCGCCGCCCACACCGGCTGTGCAGCCTGCCCGCACACCGAATGGAGACACCAACGATGAAGCCCCTCGACGCCGACGCCGCGCTCGCCCTCGTCCGCGCCAAGGCCGCCGAATGGCAGGAGAACGCCGCCCGGACCCGCACGCTCGGCGCGGACGAGTCCCTGGGCTGGCACGTCGACCGCATGGGCGAGCGCGACGACATGGCCATGGAACTGATCGAGACGTGGCGGATCCTCGACGAGACGATGACCCGCAACCACGGCCTGGACCGGCCCGAGGCGTGGCACGTCCCCCAGCTCACCGACGAGCAGTTCGCCCACGCGTTCGCCGACTGGCCGGAGCTGGCTGTGTTCGGCAAGGACCTGGTCAAAGACCTGTGCCGCCACCACGGCATCCGGTACGTCCGCTGGCTGGCGCAGTGCGCCGTGAAGAACGCCCCCGCGCTCGCCGCCCCGAGCTCCAGTGCTGACGAGGACGCGTGCACCTGCGTCACCCACTGCGACGAGGCGGAGGGCGGATGCAGGCTGGCCGGGCGCCGCCACGTCCACCCCCGCACTCGCACCGGGCAGTACGGGCCGTGCCCTGAGCACCCCGATGCCCCCGGCGACTTGTAGCCCAGCCCACGGGAGCGCCCGCTGCGGCGCCCCGGCACCGCCTCACCCCCCCCCGGCGGAGAGCAACCGCCGACAGACCCGAAGGAAGAGAACCATCAGCATCCGCATGTTCAACGCCATCGCGCTTGGAGCGCTCACCGCTGCCGGCATCCCCGCTTTCCTCGACAAGGAGGAGGGACTGCTCATTGCGCACCCCACCGACGTCCCGCAGGATCAAGCGACGACCGGTCATCACGTCACAGTGGCCTCCCTCCCGTACGGGGGCGGCTACTGGGCCACGGCGTGGGAGTGCGCTGGCAAGTCCGACTTCATCGAGGTCGCCACCGTGTTCAAGGCGGAGGACCTGGCCTTGTGCGTGCAGGCCGTCGCCGAGTGGTTCACCACGCCCCGCCCGACCGCCGGGGCCGTGTTGCTCGCCGCGCTCGCCAAGTGGGGCATCACCGCGCACAGCGACGACATCGGCATGAGCTACGCCATCCCCGTGGACCAGACGACCCCCGCCGCGGACGCCCGCAACCGCCCGCACCTGTCGGTTGGCGATCGTTCCCCCTCCATAGAGCACGTCCCCGCCGCGCACACCGGCTGGACGATGTTCCTCCACGACGAGAACGGCGAGCCCATCGGCGAGCCGCTGTACATCAGCGGCAAGGGGGGCCCGGTGGACTGCGACACCGACTCGGCGACCATCGCCGAACTCATCGCCGACATGGTGACCTACCCGATCTGACCGCACACTGGGGCGTAGCACGCGCTGCGCCCCGGCCTCCCTCGGCGGAGAGCAACCGCCGGAAGACCCGAACCGAAAGTCCCCATGCCCCCCGAACTCAACCTGTCCTACACCACCCAGAAGATTCCGAACGGACAGCGCCGCGCCATACTCGCCGCCATCGACACAGGTGGCTACCTGCCCACCCGCACCCCCCGCCGGGTCCTCAACTCGCTCCCCGAGGAATGGGCCCGCACCGATCCCCGGACTGGGTTGCGACGGCTCACCGACGCAGGATGGGGCGCGCTGATGACGGTCGACCGCTTTCATGCGCTGAGGCGCGCCAACCCGGAGACGGGTGTCGTGCCGGGCCTCAACTACGCCGAGGGACGCGGCCTGAGCCGTGACGGCCTGGTCGTCTTCCGTGACCGGACTGGAAAAAGCGTGGAGGCCACCGACCGGTGGCGCACTGGTGCCAGCGCGTACATCACCACACGCGGCCGGAAGCTGGTGGGCATGCCGCTCACGGGCCCGGCGTTCGCCACGCGGCTTCCGGTGAACTCCCGGGGCATCTGGAAGCGCCCCGGGCAGCCGGACACGCGCGTTCAGATCAACGGCTGGCCTATGGCTGACGGCAGCGTGCGCGTGTGGCCGCTCACCGGGGCATGGGCGGCCAAGCGCGAGCGCGAGGTGCCCGCGGCCGAGCTGCGGCCCGAACCCCGCCGGATCCGTGGCCTTCTCACGCCGTCCCCTGCGGGCAGGCCGGTCAGGGCCGCCCGTGCCCGCTTGGCCCGCACACACAGCACGGCCATTCGCAGCCGGCACCCCTACCTGCGCACGATGGCGCTCCGTGGCGAGTTGCGGCACAGCGCTCAGGAAGCCGCCATCAGGGATTTCGGCGTAGGTGACGCGACCGCGAGGCGCAGCGGCGCATACGGCCGCCCCGTACCGCGTCCGCCCGTTGACCGCTCCGCGCTCCCTCGGGAGAAGCGGACGGGCACCGCTCGCCAGATCGGCCGCCCCGGTCGCCCGTAAGCGTCCCAGTCCCACCGCCAGGGCGCAGCCGAGCCGCTGCACCCTGGCCCGTTCCGGCGGGAGAGCAACCCGCCGTAGAGTAGACCCAAGGCGACGCGTGCTGTAGTATTTCCGTTGTTGGCGGAGAGCAACCGCCGACACAGACCCGAACCGAAGGACCCAGCGCCATGACCACGCCGTTCCTGTCCACGTTCCTGCCCGACACCACCCGCAACCGTGAAAGCCTCGCCGCCGCCTGGCTGCGGATGCTCGAACTCGGCTACACGCCCCGTACCACTCCGGTCACCGAACCCGAAGGCTGCACCCGCACCCGGTGCGCGGGCGTCCACCACGGCTACCCGGGCAGCGAGCACCGTTGGGCCCTGACCGACCTGCTGTGCGGCGAGGACATCGACGTCTTCTACAGCCACATGCGGGAGCGGAAGGGCGTCAAGCCCGCCCCGCCGCGCCGCCACAAGGGCTGCCCGTACTCCGGGCCCGGCAACGCCGCCAAGCGCGCCGCCCGCTACCTCGAACTCGGCCTCGCCGTCCCCGACTGGGACACCGACGCCCGCGCCGCGCTCGCGGCCTGACCACCTCCCGACGGGGCGCGACGCAGACCGCCGCGCCCCGGCACCCTCACCGCCACTCCACCACGACATCGCGAGGTAGTCATGATCACCACTCCCAACGTCACCGTGAAGGACTCCAGCCAGCTCGCCGAGGGCGACATCGTCCTCACCCACGGCATGCGGGTCCGGCTCGATTCCTGCACCACACGCAAGGACTCCGGGTGCACCGTCTTCACCTGGTCCGGGACCGTCCTGAATCTCGACGAGGTCCGCGAAGAACGGCACGTGCCCATGCCCTGGCTGCGCACCTGGAAGGGCGGGCTCGTCGACCGCGAGGACGCGTGGACGATCCAGGGCAACAGGTTCGCGAACTGGCTCGTCGAGAACCCCTCGTAGCGCTCCCCGCCGGGGGCGCAGCCACCACGCCCCCGGCCCCTCTCCACCTTCCGTCCCTCATTTTCCCGACGAGGACACTGTGAGCGCCCAACTGACCCTGTTCGCCGAGACAGCCCCCGCCCCGAAGAAGCGCGCCCGCCGTACCCACCCCTCCGTGCCCGCAGTGCCGGCCACGACCATCCCGACGGCGCTGCTGCGCGCCGCCGACTGGATACTCCTGAACTCATCCGGTGGGAAGGACTCGCAGTCGATGGCCTCCCACGTTTGCCGCCTGGCCGCGAAGCTGGGACTGCTCCACCGTGTTGTGATCGTTCACGCCGACCTCGGCGACGTGGAGTGGGGCGGCACCCGCACGCTCGCCGAGGAGCAGGCCCGCCGCCTCGGAGTCCGCTTCGAGGTGGTCAAGGCCGAGGGCGGCGACCTCTTGGCGCGCACCGTTGCCCGGTTCTTCAAGCTCAAGGCGAAGGCTGAGGAGGAAGCCCGCGACGAGGGCCGCGACCCCGCCACTGCGAAGGTCGCTCCGGCTTGGCCTTCGAGTACAGCTAGGTGGTGCACTTCGGATTTGAAGCGGGGGCCGATCCGGAAGCTGATGACGCGGCTCGTGGCCGAACTCGGCGATCTGGGGCGCCCGGTGCGCATCCTGAACTGCATGGGCCAGCGGGCCGCCGAGAGCGCGCCGCGCGCCAAGCTCGCGGCCGTCGAGATCGACCGCCCGGCAAGCAACGGCAAGAGGCATGTCACGACGTGGCGGCCCATTCACGGCTGGACGGATGCCGAGGTCTGGAAGGAGATCGCCCGCTCCGGCCTGCCGTACCACGAGGCGTACGACTGGGGCATGAGCCGCCTGTCCTGCTCGTTCTGTGTCCTCGGGTGTGAGGCGGACGTCGTCCTCGCCGCGCGGCTGCGCCCGAGGAAGGCCGCCCAGTACGTCGCCGTCGAGAAGAAAGTCGGCGCCGACTTCAAGAACGGCCTGTCCGTGCGGACGATCATCGAGCGCGCCAAGGCCCTGGACGCCGAGTACGGCGAACTGCGCCGACCCCCGCGAGGGACCGCGCTCTCCGGCTACGTCGGCAAGAAGGCCACCCGCACGTACCTCGATCGCCTCGAACGAGGGCGTCTCGACCTGGCGGCCTGACCCGCCGCCCACAGTGGGGCCCAGGCGTAGAACTACGCCTGGGCCCCACTACTGTCGATGCTCCCGGTCCGCTCGAGCGGCGGACGACTACTTCGTGGCCGCCCCGGTTTCGGCGGCGAGAATGAGGGACTCCGCCGTGACTCGGCCTCCCTCGACGGCCGACGGGGATGCCGTCGGGACGCACCGGTTCAGCTCCAGGTTGTACTCGGTCATGATGACGCCAGCATGGTCGGTGGCGACTTCATCCAGGTGAACGGGCCAGCCGCGAGCCACCAGCGCCTCAGCGAAGTCACGGGAATTCTGCACGTCCAGGATGATGTCGCCCCTGCCATGGACCAGCCGGATCGGAACCGGGTCCGCACTCGTGGCCGCGAGGTCGTCCAGGGGCGTTTCGCCCGTCGTGCGGGCAGGGAGCTCGTAGTGGCCCGCGATCCCCACCGCGGCAACAGGCCGCCACCCGTCGAGCAGCTCGGGCCGCAGCGCAACGCTTATGGCGGCCCCGGCGCCGGCAGACCAGCCAGCGAGCACGAAGTGCTTGGGGTCGCCGCCGAACGAGGCCGCCTGTGCGAGCACGAAGCGAATCGAGTTCAGGAGATCGGCGCGGCCGCCATCCGGAGCATCGGAGCGCCAGTCGGAGGCGAATACGACGGCCCCCCGCGCCACGACCTCCTCGGCGAGCGGCTGCAGGATGTCCCGTTCATCAGGGCCGAGGCCGTGCCAGATGAGGATGACAGGAAGTGGCCGCTCGGGGCGCTCGCCCGGCTGGTAGACGTCGATGAGCTTGCCGCTCTCGCCCTTGGCGAGCGTCTTGATCACAGGAACGTGGGAGGGCATATGGGGATCTCCTGGAGCATCGGTTCAAAGCTCACACCGTAGGGGCCGGGCAGGCTTGGGTCCCGGCTGCCCGAGCGCACCGGCCTGTCTGCCTGGAGCGCGCCAGCGGCCAAGGTGCACGTCACCTTGGCCGCAGCGTCCGTCAACTAGGTACAGGCGTTGTGACCTGCGCCGGCGGCGGCGTGAAATACCGGGCAATGCGCAAGAGGAGGTGCTTGTCCTCGTCGGTGGTCTCGGGGCTGACCCGCGCGTCGGCGTACTCAGTCAGCTCGACGGCCGCCTGCTTCTGGCTGTGACTGGCGAGAGCCTGCCGGATCTGTTCTGCGACGACTGCCGCCGCCAGGTCCGGGTCCTTGAGACCCTGCGTGCCGTGCCGGTGCTCCGCCTCTTCCCGCACGTCGGCGTGGAGATACGGACGAAGCTCGATCATGCCGTCCCGGATCTCGGTAATGCGACGGTACAACGAGAAGCTGATGGGCCGAAGCTGCACGAGCGACCGGAGCTGAGACTCGGCCGGAACCGCCGCGATCGAAGGGGTCGCGGCGTAGAGGGCCTCCCACAGAGGGGCGAGCCGCTTGTACACGTAGTGGTCGTTCGCCCACCCGTATACCCCGCGCGCCCGGTCAACCAGGGTCGGGAGGAAGTAGCCGAGGAGGGTCAGCAGGGCCCCGGCGTCGCCGCAAAGCCACGCAAGGGCCAGCCAGCTGTCGGCGCTGGACCCGAAGGCGTCTGCAACCAGGTCGGCAGTGCGGATGACGCTCTGCCCCACGGTGATGACCGCACCCACGGTGATGATGCGCAGGCTCGCAGTGACCCAGGAATTTACAGACCGGCGCGCCTGCTGCCAGCACTTCACGGCCAAGTACGTCTGCGCGAGCGTGTATGCGGCGATGTAGATGCCGAGGTACGCCTTATAGAAGGTGCCCCGCACCAGGAAGTGCGAGAAGTCGTCCGGATCAATCTGGGAGAACGTCGCGAACAATCCGGCGATAGCAGCGGCACCGGCGATCCCGAATATCTTGGACCTGCGGCGGGCCTCGGCCGGCGGGAACGCCCAGTAGGCAACCACGCTCGTCTGGAAGACCAGAACCAGCATGACGCAGCTCTGCGCGAGAGGGACCGCGATGCTGGGTACGCCGAGTGCAGCGTCAATCTGCTTCCAGATGGGAGGCAGGGCAATGATGAAGCTGAGAGCTGAGGAGAGGAAGACCAGACTCAGCAGGACGAGGGCCCGGTCTTTCCTGTTGTTCTTCAAGTCCCGTAGAAGAAAGAGGAATCCCATACTCGCGATGACGAGACATATGGGGTGCAGTTCACTCACGGACTTGGCCTTCGGCGTAGAAATGTTCTTGCAACCCGATCGGACTCCGTTTCGTCGGAGATCGCGACCTGGTACTTCTGGTGATGGTGGACGTGTGCCTGGAGGTAGGTTCCTACCAGCTCGGCTTCGAGCTCTTCCGCATCGTCGTACTGCGCACGGCCGAGCACCGACTGGATCAGTTCCGGGTCCAGAAGGGTCAGGAGCCCCTCGGTTGCCTCGACCGGCACCTTCCTCTGGCCCTGGTGACGCTTGAGGATGTGGGCTACCTCGTGAGCAATGATGTGGTCCTGATGCGCGATGCTCGTTCGCGGGTCGTAGAAGATGTAGTGCGTCTCCGCAGTCGCGACCCACATTCCGCAGGGGGCTGACCATCCAACCTCAGCCGGTTCAAGCTTGACAGCCCGCTGCGTTCGGCGCTCAACCTCCGGCAGGAGGTCCCGAATTCCAGTGACCGAGGGGAGGCTCAGGC
The DNA here is from genome assembly GCF_014654785.1 of Streptomyces mashuensis. Lineage (GTDB taxonomy): Bacteria > Actinomycetota > Actinomycetes > Streptomycetales > Streptomycetaceae > Streptomyces > Streptomyces mashuensis. The sequence goes on along the minus strand of NZ_BNBD01000002.1, from coordinate 220,571 downwards.
TACGCACGAAACGCTCGCTGGCCCGCTGTACAGATGCAGACACGAAAGCACCCCTCCCTAATTGATCAAGGAAACTTGAACCCGCAGAGCGCCTTACAAGATCAAATAAGGCCCCTGACGGCTGAAGACTCGCAATAGCATAATGAATACAGACGCGCGAGTAACAACCCAGGGGCCGGTTCCTGCGCTAGCGGTCGGCATTTCCCAGGCGGGTGCGGGTGAGATCTTAAGACTCGGCCGGCAGTCCTTCGAGTCGGCGAACCTGGTCGATCATGGCCGCGGCCGCGGTGAGGCCCTTGTCGGACAGACCAACGGCTCTCATCGCAATATCGGTGACCCGCGCATCCTGCAAGCGCTTCAACGTGGCTGCGGTCACACCCGCCTCTTGCAGCCGGATCAAGGTCTGCAACTGCTCATCCAACGCCTCCGGAGCAACTCCTTGGCTCATCAGCTTCGTAAAGGATCTGAGCTGCCGGTGGAGCTGCTCAGGGTCGGCGCCGGACTCCTTGAGCTCATTAAGGCGGGTGATCATGCTGTTCACGGTGGTGGCGGTACCGCGGTTGGACCAGTAGTCCTGAGGCACGGCAAAGAGGTCGGCGAGGGCGTCCATGTGCTTCTTGGTCGGGTTGTCCGCCCGTCCGGTTCGAAGCTGCCACATGTACGTAGACGACGGGGCGGGCAAGCCCCGCTCCTCGAGCATCCGTACGACCTGCGGGTTGGTGAAGGGCCCCCGCGGGTCGTGAGTGCACAGGAAGTCGAGCCGATCCGCGAAGCTGCCCCCCACTGGCTCGTCCTGCGGAGCTTCGCTTCCGTGGGCATGGGTCACGGCAGCGTCCCCCCTCTCTGTCTCGCGGGCGTTAATCTCAGTTGATCCAAGCGGAACTATGGATTCCACTTGGCATACGATAGCAACTCAGATTGCTCACCCCGGCTTCGGCGAGGTGGGCTACGAGGCATGAGCAGGGAAGTTTCTTCTGGTGATCAGGGCGTAGTCGAACTAGAGTTCGGTCACGCTCGAGCGATGGGACGGGTAGACGTGACGCTTTCTTCCACCGAGCGCGACTCACTTGGTGAGCTGCTGCCGTCGCTGGCTCCATGGCGACAGTTGGCGATGAGCCGTGAGATCACCTTCTGTCTGGGGACGAGCACCGCGCCGGCCAGCCCGATGGAACGCGCGGCAGCGTTCGCTCGCCGGACCCTGCCGATGCTGCTGAAAGGCGCCCCAGCCGCCCAGGCGGCCAGTGACGACGTGATCTCAGTGGTCCGCGAACTCGTCGACATCGCCAGCCGGGATCGGCACGGCCCGGACATCCTCGGGCGCATCGTGTTCGACGGCACGCACATCACGGTCTCCGTAGGGGAGAAGCAAGGGCCGCTCCCGCAGCCCGACGACGAGCCGGGCCTGTACCTCGTACGCCGCCTCACCGACGACATCGGGCAGTACCGCGGCGACAATGCCGGGTACGTGACCTGGGCGTCCGTGCCAGTTCAGCCGAACGTTCAGTAACCCGAATACGACCCTGCAATTTCTCCGGTCGTCGTTCAGAAAGCTCGGGGCAACCGACCTCCGAGGTCGATCGCAACCTTGAGCACCGAGGCGAGCCTGCCCTGCGGCCGGACGCGCTCCCGAGCGTCGCCGCAAGCGCACGCCCAAGATCGATTCGCCATCAATCCGCCCCTCGGCCCGCCCCACAGGAATCCCTGTTGGGTATACCTCGACCGAGGTGAATTGCCGCCTGGGGCGGCCCCGGCTCCGACTCCCGAAGCGCCTTCGCGCAGAAATTCCGCCGGGCGCAGGCCGCTATGTGCATGTGATGTAGATCACTCGCACTGTCCACATGTTGGACTCGCCTAGGGTGGGCTGACGCCTTCGCGGCCGCACCTGTACCCCTGCTCCCCGAGAGGCCCGGCGAGCCGAAGCCCTCGGCGGTGCTGAGCCGAAGCAGGGCCTTGTCCAGGCATGGAGCGGGACGCGAAACGTAGGTAGCCTTTTAGGTAGCCGCGGAGGCGGCTCCCTCGCACGTTTGTGCAGGTCAATAGCGTTGCGGCGACTCTCCCCGGCGTACAGGCCGACTCGTCCGCCTCACACCCCTCTGACCTGCGCAAACGTGGGGCGGAGGGGTTTCTTTTTGCCTCGTGGGGGGTTTCTGGGGAGTTTCGGCCCGAGCGCTCGCCAGGGCGCGCCACCCAGAACTAGGGGTACGCCAGGTGGTCGCGCGCTGAGCCGACCCGATACTTGACGTGAAGGGCTCCTCCGGTGATGCCGGAGGCCACACGGCATCGCGGCCGGGGCTCTGGGTGCCACCAGAGCCCCGGCCCGGCGTGTGGGCGTTGGGGCGGGGCCGGCCGATCATGTGCCGGTCGGGCCCGCTTCACGCAGGCCGCGACTGTGCCGTCCGGTGCCCCTCACAGTTCCGCGCCCGCGTTCACCGCGCGAACTGAGCCACACACCCTGCAACCGCAGTGACTGTGCCGAGCACCGCGATGATCAGCTGGGCTCGGGTTGCTGGATCGAGCTTGCTTCGCTCTTGCTTGCTTCGGTCCGGTGTCTTCGTCCTGAACCACTTCCGCATGTCCACCTCCCCTCCGGTGAGAGCGACTTGGTCGGCACGCCCAGTCGGCACTTGGGACGGCTACGACATACATCACACCGGATGGGAAGTGGCACGCCATCTGGCGGGCCCTGGCGAACCCTGGCGAATATTTCCCAAATGTCGGCTGACCAGGCAGTTCGCACCTGGAGCTCCGGCATGTGCGCAGCCCTCGCCCCGAGTGACTGAAGCGCGTTCGCTGCCCACATCCGGAAAGGGGGCAGTCAGCCGTGAAACGGGTCGACCCCAGGTATGCCGAGATCGTCGAAGTGACGGGGAGGACCCGGCGCCTCGCGGCCGAAGAAGGCACCGATCGGCCGGTGCGAGGGTTCATCCTCCCGAGAGAGGACGACAACGCGGGCTGACGGCGGCAACTGCCGGTGTCGCCCGGGCGCGTCGACGGGTACCACGCGCCGCCTGGTTCGCGCTGTTGCGCCCGAGTGTCAGAGCCCCTCGATACGATGTTCCCATCCACTGCTGCTGCCAAGTGGCTGGCGTTGAGAGAGGAGTTGCGCGTGCAGGGAGCCGTACCGTCCGTGCCTGCGGCGGGCGATCTGGGAATCCGCTATCCCAGCGGGTTCCTGCATCTACGCCCACAGTGCGTAGGCGTCGGCTGGTCGGCCTTTCTCAGCATGGGAAGGGTGCCCGACCTCCGGTGAGATCGCACGCATCTCGGAGGAACCCTCTTGTCCACGCCCACCCCGGAGTGCAACCACCGCGTCTATGAGGTCCTGATCGTCTCCCTGGTGTCGGTCGTCGCCGGCCTCGCCACCGGGTTGCTGTTCACGGCCTGTGGCACGTCACCCCTCACCGCCGCCGGCTCCGGCGGCGCCGCCCTGGCGTTCTGCTTCACCGCCGGCATGAGCGTCGTCACGTACATGAAGAAGGAGCGGTAGCACTCGCACAGGGCAGCCCTTCGGGGCTGCCCCCATCAGCTCCGGATCAGCCCCGGATCAGCCCCGTGTCAGGCCCCTGCGGCATCGTCGGCGTACCGACGGCTTGTCGTGAATCGTGGCGGGATGCCGGGGCGGCCGGGGTGGGGGTCCGGTGGGCCTCGTTTGGGGGCGGTCCGCGCGGGCCGTGCCACTTACGAGGCTTGGAGTTCCATTGCAGACCGAGTTCAAGACCGTGATCATCGGCGCCGGTATGTCGGGGCTGGCCATGGCGGCGCGGCTGAAGCTGGCCGGGGAGACCTCCTTCACCCTGCTGGAGAAGGCCGGTTCGCTCGGCGGTACCTGGCGGGACAACACCTACCCCGGCGCCGCCTGCGACGTGCAGTCGCACCTCTACTGGTTCTCGTTCGGCGACCAGCCCGACTGGAGCCGCGTCTACGCCGCCCAGCCCGAGATCCTGCACAACATCGAGCTGTTCGCCGAGCAGTATGAGCTCGAGCAGTTCATTCAGTTCGGGGTCGAGGTTGCCGAGGCGTCGTGGTGCGACGAGCGGCAGTGCTGGGTCGTGCGGACCTCCGACGGCCGCGAGATCCGCGCCCAGGTCCTCATCACCGCCTGGGGGCAGCTCAACCAGCCCTCCTACGGTTCCATACAGGGCCGCGAGTCCTTCGCCGGTACCTCCGTGCACACCGCCCGCTGGCCCCGCGACCTCGACCTCGCCGGTAAGCGCGTCGCCTGCATCGGCAGCGGCGCCAGCGCCGTGCAGCTCGTTCCCGCCATCGCCGGGCAGACCGCCCACCTCACGGTCTTCCAGCGCTCGCCCAACTACCTCCTGCCCCGCCAGGACCGTGCCCTCGACACCGGCGAGCGGCAGGCCCTCCGCGACGACCCCGCCCGCTATACCGAGCTCCGCGAGTCGCTGTACCGCGAGCGCGACGGATGGGCCGCCGGTCTGGCTCTCGACGGCAACGACGTCCGCGAGCAGTTCGAGAAGATCTGCGCCGACTTCCTGGAGAGCCAGGTCCCGGACCCCGAGCTGCGCGAAAAACTGCGGCCCGCCTACGAGTTCGGGTGCAAGCGCGTGCTCATCACCGACGACTACTACCCCGCCCTCATGCGCGACGACGTCGACCTCGTCGACGAGCGCATCGACCGCGTCGAACCCGGCGGCATCCGCACCGCCGACGGGCAGTTGCACGAGGTCGACGTCATCGTCTACGCCACCGGCTTCCGCACCCTGGAGGTCACCGGTGGCGTCACCATCACCGGCCGCGGCGGCCGTCCGCTCCGCGATGCCTGGGGCGACGGGCCGCAGGCGTACCTCGGCATGACCGTCAGCGGCTTCCCCAACATGTTCATGCTCTACGGCCCCAACACCAACCTCGGCCACCACTCCGTCCTCTTCATGGTCGAGTCCCAGATCGACTACGTCCTCCGCGCCGTCGAGGCCCTGCGCGAGCAGTCCGCCGCCGCCTTCGACATCCGCCCCGAGGTGCTGGCCGAGTACAACGAGACCATCCAGCGCCAGCTGTCGGCCACGGCCTTCGCCGGCAGCTGCACCAGCTGGTACAAGACCGCCACCGGCCGCGTCGTCAACAACTGGCCCGGCAGCATCGAGGACTACCGGCAGGCCACCAAGGATTTCGTCCTCGAGCATTACGAGGTCCTGGGCAAGTAATAACAAGTAGTAAGGCGAAGGGCCCGGGCGCACGCTCCTCCGGCCGGGCCCTTCCTCTCACCTCACCTCAGCTCGCCGCCGCTGCCGGCGCCAGCTCCCTCCGTACGTCCCGGCGGAGGATCTTGCCGCTCGGGTTCCGCGGCAGCCGGTCCGCGAAGTCGTACGTCGTCGGGATCTTGAAGTCCGCGATCTGGCCCTTCAGGAACACCAGCATCTCCCGCACCGTCAGCCGCTGCCCCGGCGCCAGGACCAGGCGTGCGTGCACCGACTCGCCCCAGCGCTCGTGCGGCAGGCCGACCACCGCCGCCTCCGCCACCGCCGGGTGGCGGGTCAGGGCGTTCTCGATCTCCGTCGGGTACACGTTCTCGCCCGCCACGATGATCATGTCGTTGACGCGGTCGTTGACGTAGACGTAGCCGTCCTCGTCCACGTGCCCGGCGTCGCCCATGTGGATCCAGCCGTCCACCACCGTCCGCGCGGTCGCCTCCGGCAGACCCCAGTAGTCGATCATGCCGGCGGGGGTGCGGACACAGATCTCGCCGGTCTCGCCCGGCGGCAGCGTCCGCCCCTCCCGGTCGACGATCTTCACCTTGATACCGGGGTACGGCCGGCCCGCCGCCTTCAGCCGCGGGCTGCCCGGCACGTGGTCGGCCGGCGGCAGGCACACCGCGAAGTTGCCGGTCTCGCTGCTGCCGTAGATCTGGAGGAAGTCGCAGTCCATCCGCTCCAGGCACAGCGCCAGCAGCGTCTCCGTGATCGGCGAGCCCCCGTAGACGACCTTCCGCAGCGACGCGAGGGCACCGCGCGCCGAGGCCGGCTCGGACAGCATCATCTGGAGCATCGCCGGCGCCACGATCGCCGTCGTCACGCCCAGCGCCTCGATCAGCCGCACCGCGTCCGAGCTGATGAACATGGGCATCGACACGACCGTGACGCCCGCGTTGAAGCCCTGCATCGCGTACGACAGGCCGCCGATGTGGAAACCGGGCAGGCCCAGCAGGCTCTTGTCGCCCTCCTTCCAGTCGAGCCAGTCCAGGCCGTGCGACTCCATGGCCTCCGCGACGTTGAAGAAGGCACGGTGGGCCAGCACCACGCCCTTCGGCAGGCCACTGGTGCCGCTCGTGTAGATCTGCGCCACCGGCGTCTCGCCGTCGCTCGTCGCCGGCAGGTCGGCGTCGGGACAGCCGGCCTTCCGGGCGGTCAGCCCGCCCGGTGCCGCGCCCGCCGGGCCGACCGGCACCACGGCCCGCAGCTTCGGCAGGCGCTCCCGCACCTGCTCGGCGACCGGCAGGTGCTCCTCGTCGACCAGCAGCAGCTCGGTGTCCGAGTCGCGCAGGATGTGGTCGACCTCCTCGGCGGTCAGCCGCCAGTTGACGGGTACGAGCACGGTGCCGGCCTTCGCGCAGGCGAACGCCGCCTCCCAGTACTCCTCCGACTCCTTGCCGAGGAACGCCACACGCGCACCGGGGCCGAGGCCGGCCGCGCGGAACGCGTGCGCGGTGCGGTTGCTCTCCCGGTGCAGCCCGGCGTACGTGACGGTGCGGCCCTCGCAGACGACGGCCGCCTGGCCGGGCCGGGTGCGGGCCTGGTGGGCGATGACGCCGTCCAGCGTCCGCGGGCGGTGGGGGGCCGCCGTGTCCATGGTCGTCTCCTTGTCCGGTTCCTTGGTTGCCTCAGCGCTTGCCTCAGCGCTTCCTTCAGCGGTCATGCGGCTTTCCCCTCCGCTTCCGGGCCCGGGCCCAGCAGCCGGTCGATGTACTCCGCCAGCAGGTTCACGCTCGGCTGGTCGAAGGCGATCGACACCGGCAGCGTCACCCGGAACGTCGCCTCCAGCGCGTTCCTCAGCTCCACCGCGTTGAGCGAGTCGAGGCCGAGGGCCGCCAGTTCGGCGTCCGGTTCGACGTCCTCGGCGTCGAACCGCAGCACGTCCGAGATCCGGGCCCGTACGGTCCGGTTGAGGGCGGACAGGCGCTCCTGTTCCGGGGCCGTCAGCAGGTCCGCCAGGTCCAGGACGCCACCGGCGCCTGCACCCGCCGCCGTACCGCCCGTACCGTCCCCACCGGCCGTGCCGAGCGACGCGTAGAGGGCGTTCTCGGGGCGCCGGGCGATGAACCGGTCCCAGTCGCACGCACCCACCATGAGGTGGGGGCCCGCGCCGGACAGCAGGGCGGGCAGCGCGTCCATGGCGTCGGATGGTTGCAGGAAGCGGATGCCCTGGGCCTCCCAGCTGCGGATCAGCGAGGTGCTGAGCCGGCGCTGCGGGTCGTCGGAGGCCCACGGGCCCCAGTTGACGCTCAGCGACGGCAGGCCGTGGGCGTCGCGCCACGCCATCAGGTGGTCCAGGAACGCGTTGCCGGCGCACGCGTTGGTCTGCGCGGTGGCGCCCAGCACGGACGCGGCCGAGGAGTAGCCGACGAAGAAGTCGACGTCCGGCAGCGCGGCGGTCGCCTCGTGCAGCAGCCAGGCGCCGAACACCTTCGTACGGAACACCGCCTCGACGGTCTCCCACGTCTGGTCGGGCACCGGCGCGTCGGCCACCGTCCCGGCGGCGTGCACGACGCCACCCACCGGGTGCTCGCCCGCGGCCAGCGCCGCGAAGGCCGCCGCCACGTCCTCCGGCGCACCGATGTCGCAGCGAAGGGCTACCACCTGTACGTCCGAGCCCAGCCCGAGGGCGGCCGGCGAGACGTCCTCGGCGCCGCCACGCGTGAGGAACGCCAGGTTCCGGGCGCCCAGCGCGACCAGCCGCCGCGCCGTGGCCAGGCCCAGCGCGCCCAGGCCGCCGGCGATCACGTACGTACGGTCGGGGCGGACGGTCACGGGCCGCTCGCGCTGCGGCCGCTCGGCGGGTACGCAGCGGCGCAGCCGCCGCACCCAGCGCTCCCCGTCGCGGCGGGCCAGCTGGCCCTCGGCGTCGCCGGCCGCCAGCCACTCGTCGACGAGCGCCTCCTGCCCCGTGCCGTCGGCTTCCAGGTCGACCAGGGTCACCTGGAAGCCGGGGTACTCGACGGCGAGCGCGCGGCCGAAGCCCCACAGGGTGGACGCGGCGGGCACCCGGTCGCCGGGCTTCTCGCCGGGCAGCAGCTGCGCGCCCTGCGTGACCAGCCACAGCCGCTGGTTGCGGCCGAAGCGCGCGTCACCGAGCGCCCGTACGACGTCCAGCAGCTCGCGGTAGTTGGCCTCGGACGCGGCCCGCAGGCCGGCCACCGGGTCCTCGGTGGCTTCCGGCTCGCGCCAGAACCAGCACAGGTCGGTCGGCGGCTCCTCGCGCAGCGCCGCCTCCAGCTCCGGGACCGACGCCGCGAAGGCGACCCGTACGTCCGCCTCGGCGGCGCGCCGCAGCAGGCCGGGGCAGTCGGCGGCCGTGGCGTTCAGGACCAGCGCGCGGCGCCCGGTGCGGCGGGTGTCCGGCAGCGGCTGCGGCTCCCAGTGCGCCTCGTAGAACAGGTGCCGCTCCTGCTCCCGCGCCGCCTCCGTGGTCTGCTCGGCGCGCCATGCCTCCTCGGCCGCGCGGCGCTGGGGCGTCGGCAGCCAGTACGGCTTGCGGTCGAAGGCGTACGTGGGCAGCGGGGCCTTGGCGCCGGGGCGGCCGCGGTGGTAGCCGGTCCAGGAGACGGGCAGGCCGGCCGAGTAGAGCTGGGCCAGCGAGCGGCGGATGCGGTCGGCGTCCTGGTCGCCCTTGTACGTGCTGCTCAGCCACAGGTGGGACGGGTCGGTGGCGCAGTTCCTGGCGAGGGAGGTCAGCGCGCCGGACGGCCCCACCTCCAGGAACGCGTGGCGGCCGCGCTTCTCCACGGCGGCGATCCCCGCCTCGAAGTTCACGGTCGCGACGAGGTGCCGGACCCAGTAGTCGGGGGTGGCGATCTCCGCGGCCTTGGCGACCTGCCCGGTGACGTTGGAGATCAGCGTCATGGTCGGGGTCTGGAAGCGGACGGTCTCCAGCACCGCCCGGAACTCGTCGAGAATGCCGTTCAGCAGCGGCGAGTGGTACGGCACGGCCGACGGCAGGACGGTGTACTTGACGCCCTTCTCCGCGAGCTCGCGGCCGAGCGCCTCCAGCGCGTCGCGCCCGCCCGACACGAGGCACTGCGTGGGGCCGTTGATCGCGCCGATGCCCAGGTCGGGGTACGGCTCCAGGAGCGGGGCGATCTCGTGGGCGGGGGCACCGACGGCGGCCATGCCGCCGGGCACCGGCACGGACTGGCTGAGCCGGCCGCGTTCGGCCACCAGCCGGGCGGCGTCCTCCAGCGGGAACAGCCCGGCCACGGCGGCCGCGGCCACCTCGCCGAGGCTGTGGCCGATGAGCACGGAGGGCCGCAGCCCCCAGGACAGCCACAGCTGCGCGAGCGCGTACTCCAGGCTGAACACGGCGGGCTGGGCGTAGCGGGCCTGGTCGATGAGCGCCGGCTCGCCGGGGGATCCGCCGCCAGGGGTTCCGCCGCCGGGGGCTGCGTCTCCGGGGGCTGCGGCGCCGGGCGCTTCCTCGCCAGGCGCCCCGCCCAGCATCAGGTCGCGTACGGAGAGGCCGAGCAGGGGCGCGAAGAGCGCGTCGCACGTGTCCAGGGCCTCGCGGAAGACGGGGTACCGGGCGTAGAGGGCGGCGCCCATGCCCGTGTACTGCGAGCCCATGCCGGTGAAGAGCAGCGCCACCTTGGGAACGCCGCCGCCGGCCGGGGCGTCGCCCTGCTCCAGCAGGGCGAGGTGTTTGTCGAGCAGCCGCACGATGTCGCGGTGCTCGCGCACCGGGGCGGCGATGCGGTACTTGAAGTGGGCGCGGCCGGTGTTGGCCGTACGGCACAGGCCGGCGACGGCGGATGCGGCACCCGTGCCGCCCTCCAAGTAGCGCTTGTAGCGCTCGGCCTGCGCGCGCAGCGACTTGCGGCTCTTGGCGGAGAGGGTGAAGATCCCGCCCTCGGGCTCGTCGGCGGCCTGCGGCACGGGCTCCTCGGCCGGGGGCGCCTCCTCCACGACGACGCTGGCGAGCGTGCCCGTCACGCCGAAGCCGTTGACCAGCGCGCGCCGCGTTTCCGCGGCCGGCCACGGCCGCAGCTCGGTGGGGACGGTCACCGGCGAGGACGCCCAGGCGATGCGGCGGGACGGGGTGGTGAAGTTGAGGTGCGGGAAGATCTCGCCCTCGCGCACCTGGAGGACGGCCTTGATGATGCTGCCGACGCCCGCCGCGCCCTCCATGTGGCCGATGTTGGTCTTGAGCGAACCGACCACCACAGGAGCCGACGGACTGTGGGAGCCGGCGAAGACGTCGCTGATGGCGCCCATTTCGGTGGGGTCGCCCAGGGCGGTGCCGGTGCCGTGCGCCTCGACGTACTGGATGTCGCCCGGCTCCAGACGGGCCCGGCCGAGCGCGGCGCGCAGCACGGCCTCCTGCGCGGCGCCGTTGGGCGCGGTCAGGCCGGCGCTCTCGCCGTCCTGCCCCACCGCCGTACCGGTGAGCACGGCGTGGACGGTGTCGCCGTCGCGCCGTGCGTCGGACAGCCGCTTGAGGACGAGCACGCCGCAGCCCTCGGCGCGGCCGTAGCCGTCGGCGCTGTCGTCGAACGACTTGCACCGGCCGTCGGGGGCCAGCATGTTGCCGGCGCGCAGCACGCTGTCGCCGAGCGCGTTGTGGATGACGTTCACGCCGCCGCACAGCGCGATGCCGCACTCGCCGCCGCGCAGCGCCTGCACGGCGAGGTGGGCGGCGGCCAGCGAGGACGAGCAGGTGGTGTCGACGGTCATGCTGGGGCCGCGCAGGCCCAGGAAGTACGACAGCCGGCCCGAGACGCCGCTGTGGCTCAGGCCCGGGGCCAGGTAGCCGTTGACGTCGGCGGGCTCCAGGTCGGTGGCCTCGAAGATGTAGTCCAGCGTGGTGACGCCCATGTACACGCCGGTGGTGCCGTGGCGCAGGGCGGTGGGGTCGATGCCGGCGTGCTCCAGGGCCTCCCAGGCGGTCTCCAGGGCCAGCCGCTGGTGGGGGTCGACGTAGACGGCCTCCTTGGGGGAGATGTTGAAGAATGCGGCGTCGAACCGGTCGATGCCGTCGAGAAAACCGCCGACCGGCCGGTCCGCGCCCTGCCCCGGGTCGAGGTGCCGGCGGTCGTCGGGCAGCGGGCCGACACCGGACTTCCCCGCGCGCAGGAACTCGGTGAAACCGGGCACATCGGTGTTTCCCCCGGGAAAGCGCAAGCCCATCCCCACGACGGCGACGGGCTCGTACTTCTCACGCATCAACTCCCTGATCAGCCGGTCTTTCTCGTCCATTTCGGGGGTGCGTGACACGTTCATTCTCCGCTCAGGTAGTCGATCAGCTGGCCGACCGTGGGCCTGCGGAACAGCACCGCGATGTCGATCTCCTGCTGCAGGCGGGTCTCCAGCACCTGCTTGATGTCGCTCAGCCGCAGCGAGGTCAGGCCCAGGTCGAAGAAGCCCACGTCGAGCGGGAGCTCCTCGTCCTCGGTCATGTACAGCGCGGTCCGGAACTCCTGCGCCACCAGCGCCTCGACCGCCTTCCGGAATTCGTGCGGCGGCAATTCGCGCAGCTCTTCGACTGTCGCTCCAAGATATTCCACGGATAACTCCCCGACATCATCGGACATGTGTGTGCCGGTAAATCCAAACATGGGTCGCTGACGGCCGTCTGACGCCTTGCTGACATGTGGTACAAGCGGCCGCGGCCCCCTTTTGGATCAGGTCGCCGGTGTTATCGTTGCCGCATGAAAGAAGATTTCTTCGACCCGATCGGCGAACTCGACCGGGTGCTCAAATTAGTGGGTCTTTCCCGTGATCCGGCAGTATCCGAACTACGGATCACCGGCCAGGACCCGATCCTTCCGTCCACGCTCCGCATGGGTTCCGCGATAGGAATTTCCCTGCTTTCGGCCGCCGTCGGGGCGGCCCGGATCTGGCACGAACGCACCGGCCGCGACCAGCGCCTCGAGGTCGACCTGGCGCAGGCCCTGCACCGCATCACGCCCTACCTCGGCGGCGGCACCCGGCTCAACGGCTACGGCGCGAACATGGGCTCCGTGCTCGGGGGCGACGGCACCGTCGCGCCCGCCGTCTGGGACTTCTACCGCGCGGGCGACGGCCGCTGGGTCATCCCCATCGCCTGCTACCCCCGCACCCGCGACGCGCTGACCGCGCTCCTCGGCACCGCCCACACCCGCGAGCACTTCGCCGCCGCCATCGGCCGCTGGAACGCGTGGGAGCTGGAGGACGCCGCGGCCGAGCAGGGCATTCCGATGGCGGTCGTCCGCACCCGCGAGGAGTTCCTCGCCCACCCGCAGGGCCGGGCCGTCCTCGCCGAGCCCGTCGTCAGCGTCGAACGGATCGGCGACGCCCCGCCGCGGCCCCTGCCGGCGGCCGGCCCGCAGCCGCTGTCCGGGCTGCGCGTCCTGCAGTTCACCCACATCTTCGCCGGCACGGCGGCCGGCCGGGCCCTCGCCGAACACGGCGCCGACGCCCTGCACGTCTGCGAGCCCAACGCCTTCGACCACGACCTGTGCTGGAACGAGTGCGGCATCGGCCTGCGCTCGGCCCGCCTCGACCTCCGCGACCGGGACGGCGGCCGCGCCGTCTTCGACGAACTGCTGCGCACGGCGGACGTCTTCGTCCACAACCACCGCGCGTCGAAGATGGCCCGGCTCGGCCTCGGCCCCGAGGACTGCGCCGAGCTGGCGCCCGGCATCATCCACCTCTCCGTCAGCGCCTACGGCACCACCGGGCCGTGGCGCGACCGCGGCGGCTTCGACCAGCAGGCGCAGGCCCTCACCGGCATCAACTGGAACGAGCGCGAGGGCGACGAGCCCCGCATGCCGCCCGGCCGGATGCTCAACGACTACCTCGCCGCGAACTTCGCCGCCGCCGGCGTCATGGCCGCGGCGCTGCGCCGCGCCCGGGAGGGCGGCAGCTACCGGGTGCGCGTCTCGCTCGCCGGGGTCGCCAACTGGGCCTGGGAGCTGGGCACGTTCGACCGGTCGACGCTCGGTTCGCCGCGCCCCGAGCCCGTACTGCCGGAGCCGGAGTGGCTGGTCCACGACACGCCGCTGGGCGAGTTCCGGCACGTCGCCCCGCCGGTGCGGCTGAGCGGGACGCCGAGCGGCTGGACGGACACGGTGCTGGTGCCGCGCGGCTCGTCCAAGCCGCGGTGGCGCGACCGCCCGCCGGTCGCCGCCTGATCCCACCCCCATCCCACACCCGATCCCCTACCAGGAGTCCCTCATGGTGCGCATGCCGTACAAGGACGCCGGCGACCTGCCGGAGTCGATGAAGTCCCTGAGCCAGGGCAGGATCATCAACGTGTACCGGACGCTGCTGCACTCGACGCACACCGTCGAGCAGGTGGCCCGGCTCGGGGCGGTGCTCTTCGCCCCCGGCGCCGCGCTCGACCCCGTCGACCGCGAACTGCTCATCCTGACGTTCGGGCTGCACTACGAGGCCGAGTACGAGTGGGCGCAGCACGTGCCCATCTCGGCGGCCGTCGGCATCACCGACGAGCAGCGCGTGGCCCTGCGGAACGGCGACACGGACGCGGACGTCTTCACGCCCGCCCAGCGCGCGCTGCTGCGCTTCGCGGGCACGGTGGCCGACGGGCCGACCGTCCCCGACGACCTGTACGCGGCCGTCCGCGCCCACTACAGCGAGGAGCAGGTGGTGGAGACGCTGGTGCTGGCCGGCTTCTACTTCCTCCTCGGCCGGGTCTGCACGGTCCTCGACGTCGACATCGACGCGTCGGACGCGGACGCGGCGGAGGTCGTCCGGCAGGCGCAGCGCCTCCAGACGCAGGGCGGATAGCCCCGTACGTGCCCCCGGGGGCCGGGGACGGCGTCACCCGGCCCCCGGGGAGACCCGGGCCGGCGGGCTCAGGCCCCGGCGGCCAGCCGGCGCCGCAGGTGCCGGTCGAGGCTGTTCTGCACGGCGAGGGCGTGCTCGAACAGGTAGAAGTGGTCGCCGGGGAACTCCGTGGCCCCGAGGAACTCCGGCGTCCGGCCGGCCCACGCGTCGAGGGCGCCGGGGCCCAGCGTGGGGTCGTCCGTCCCGCCGTACGCGGCGACGGCGCAGGAGACGCCGGCGCCGTCCTCGGCGTAGTCGGAGGCGACGACGAAGTCCCCGCGCAGCGAGGGCATCACGGAGGCCAGCATGTCGCGGCCGACGCTCAGCTCGTCCGGGACGAGGCCGAACTCGGCGACCCGGGCGAGGATCTCCTCGTCGCTCATCTCCGCGACGCCGTCGAGCTGCTTCGACGCCTCCAGCCCGGGCGCCCAGCCGGACACACCGAGCAGCTCGGGGCCCTGGCCGCCCTCGCGCTCGATCTCCACGGTCAGCCGGTAGGCGAGCAGCGCGCCGAAGCTGTGCCCGAACAATACGTACGGCCGCCCGTCGAGCTCGGCCTCCAGCGCCTCCCGCAACCCGTCGAGCAGCGGCCCGAGCCGCGTGAACACGGGCTCGTCCAGCCGCTCCTGTCGCCCGGGCAGCTGAAGGGCCCGGCACTCGGTGTGGGACGGCACGGTGGCGGCCCAGTTCCGGTAGGTCAGCGCGGTGCCGCCGGCGTGCGGGAAGAGGAAGAGCTGCGCCTGGGCGTCCAGCGAGGGATCGGCGGCCGAGAACCAAGGGGCCCGCCGCGGCCCTGTGCCCGTGGTCATGTGGATCTCCGTTCGTCAGTGATGCGCCGGCCCCGGCCGGCGGACCGCGGGCGCGGACGCCCCGCCGGGCGAGTGAACCAGCCACCACTGACGCGGCGCTGATGATGGGCGGCGCCGTGCCGAACCGGCCCCTGCCTACTGCGTGAACGTGAAGGCCGAGTTCTGGACGTCCAGCGTGTTCTTGGCCTCGTCGTAGAGGCCGACCCGGATCTGCCAGTGGACGTTCGGGTGGATGACGATGAACGTCGGGTTCCAGGTGGTGGCGTCCGAGGTGATGACGGGGGAGTTGAAGTCGCTGACGCCGCCCAGGGGTTGCTTGGACGTGTCGTCGTAGACGTACCACATCACCGTGCAGGTGTGGCCCTTCATGCCGGTCATGCCGACGTCCAGCTGGACCCGGACGGCCGTGGTGGTGACGTTCTCGCCGCGGATGTTCGTGATGCGGGCCGCCGGGGCGCGGGCCGGGGTGGGGTCGTTCCGGGTGTCCGGTGACGGGGGTGGTGCCGGGGCCGTCGTGGCCGGGCCGGGGACCGGGACCGGTGGGGCCGGGGAGGGGGTCTGGTCGAAGGGGCCCGCCTTCAGGAGGGCGGTGATGAGGGCCACGAGCACCAGCGCCAGGCCCGCCGTGAACCAGTAGAACTTCACCCGCGACCAGAACGGCGCATTCGGTGGTGGAGGTGGTGGTTCCGGTGGTGATTCCCCCGTCAGGCTCACGCAGCCACCCCCCTGGCGTCACCGTGACTCCCTGCAAGGCGTATCCCAGGACGCTACACCGGAATCAGCCATTCAGGCCGCGGTCACGGCCCGGTTCGGGGCGTGCGCCCACGTCGTGCGCCCCACCAGCGGAACACCCGCCCCCAAGGGCCTTCACAGGCGCGTCCCCCGCGCGCACTCTGACCGCATGACCCCCAACACCCCCACATCACTGTCCGAGAACCCCTTCACCCTCGGCGTCGCCTCCGGCGACCCGCTCCCCGACTCCGTCGTCCTGTGGACGCGCCTCGCCCCCCGCCCCTTCGAGCCCGGCAACGGCATGCCCACCGAGGGCGCCGTCGACGTCCAGTGGGAACTGGCCGACGACGAATCGTTTCGCCGCCTGTTACGCACCGGCACCACCCCCGCCCCCGCCGCCGACAACCACACCGTCCACCTGGAGCTGACCGGCCTGGAGCCCGGCCGCTTCTACTGGTACCGGTTCCGCACCGGCCCCTGGATCAGCCCCACCGGCCGCACCCGCACCGCCCCCGCCGCCGGCTCCGACCCCGCCGCCGTCACCTTCGGCCTGCTCTCCTGTCAGCAGTACGACGAGGGCTACTACACCGCCCTCGCCCACCTCGCCCGCGAGGACCTCGACGCCGTCTTCTTCGTCGGCGACTACATCTACGAGAACGCCATCAACGCCCAGGCGGGCGCCCGCAACTACACCGGCACCCACCAGCTCCCGGCGTTCTTCGACCACTGGACCTGGAACCTCACCGACTACCGGCTGCGTTACGCCCTCGGCAAGTCCGACCCCGACCTCCAGGCCGCCCACGCCGCCCACCCCTGGTTCGTCACCTGGGACGACCACGAGGTCGAGAACAACTACGCGGGCCTGATCTCCCAGAACAACGACCCGGTCGACGTCTTCCGCGCCCGCCGCGCCGCCGCCTACCGCGCGTACTGGGAGAACATGCCGCTGCGCGCCGACCGCCGCCCCACCGGCCCCGACATGCCCCTCTACCGGCGCTTCCACTACGGGCGGCTGGCCCAGTTCGACATCCTCGACACCCGCCAGTACCGCGACGACCAGGCATACGGCGACGGCTGGAAGTACCCGGGCCCCGAGTCCGAGGACCCCGCCCGCACCCTCACCGGCGCCGCACAGGAACGCTGGCTGATCGACGGCTGGCAGGCCTCCACCGCCCGCTGGAACGTCGTGCCGCAGCAAGTGGCCTTCTCCCGGCGGAAGAACACCACCGCCGACCGCTCCCCGCTGTCCATGGACGCCTGGGACGGCTACCCCGCCTCCCGCGACCGCGTCCTGGCCGGCGCCGCCGCCGCGCGCACCGAGAACCTCGTCGTCCTCTCCGGCGACGTCCACGTGCACTACGCGATGGACATCAAGGAGGACTTCGACGACCCCGACAGCCGCACCCTCGGCGTGGAGCTCGTCGGCACCTCCGTCTCCAGCGGCTTCGACGGCGAGGAGCGCCCCGACGACTGGAACCTCCAGCTCGCCGCCAACCCGCACATGAAGTACTACGACGGCCGCCGCGGCTACGTCGTCGTCCGCCTCGACCGCACCTGCCTCCAGGCCGACTTCCGCACCCTCACCGGCGTCCTCACCCCCGGCGCCCCCGTCACCACCGCCGCCCGCTTCGTCTCCGAGGCCGGCAACCCGGGACTCAGCCCCGCTTAGGGACCAACGAGACGCACATCACCAGCAGTAAGGGGTCACGGCCGGAATGACCGATGACACCATGGTCGTTTCCACTCGCGGAACCCACCCCCGATCTGGAGCGACGCATGACGGACCACGGTCCGGGCCCGCGGAACGACCGGACGGTCCCGGCCACGGCCCCCGGCACACCCCGCCGTACCAGCCTGATCGTCACCCTCGTCCTCGGCGGCCTCACCGCCCTTCCCCCGCTGTCCATGGACATGTACCTCCCGGCGCTGCCGGAGGTCACCGACGCGCTGCACAGCCCGGCCGCCACCGTCCAGCTGACCCTCACGGCCTGCCTCATGGGCATGGCCCTCGGGCAGCTCGTCGTCGGCCCCATGAGCGACAAGTGGGGCCGGCGCCGCCCCCTGCTCACCGGCATGGTCCTGTACGTGCTGGCCACCGCCATCTGCGCACTGGCCCCCAGCGCGCCCCTGCTCATCGCCTTCCGGCTGGTCCAGGGCCTGGCCGGCGCCGCCGCGATCGTCATCGCGCGCGCCGTGGTCCGCGACCTCTACGAGGGCGTGGCCATGGCCCGCTTCTTCTCCACCCTCATGCTGATATCCGGCGTCGCGCCCGTCGTCGCGCCCCTGGTCGGCGGCCAGGTGCTGCGCGTCACCGACTGGCGCGGCGTCTTCGTCGTCCTCACCGTCATCGGCGTGCTGCTCACCCTCCTGGTCCACCGCCGCCTGGAGGAGACACTGCCGCCGGAGCGCCGCCAGCCCGGCGGGCTCGGCCCGGCGCTGCGCACCATGGGCGGGCTGCTCACCGACCGCGTCTTCACCGGCTACATGCTGGCCGGCGGCTTCGCCTTCGCCGCGCTCTTCGCCTACATCTCCGCCTCGCCCTTCGTCGTGCAGGACATCTACGGCGCCTCGCCGCAGACCTTCAGCCTGCTGTTCGGCCTGAACTCCGTCGGCCTGGTCCTCGCGGGCCAGATCAACGGCAAGCTGCTGGTCGGCCGGGTCAGCCTGGACAAGGCGCTGGCCACCGGCCTGACCGTCATCACGCTGGCCGCCGCGGCGCTGCTGGTGATGACCTCCGGCGTCGCCGGGAAGGCGGGCCTCGCGGCCGTCTCCGCGGGCCTCTTCGTCCTCATGTCGGCGATGGGCCTGTCGATGCCCAACGCCAGCGCGCAGGCGCTGATGCGGTCCAAGAACGCGGCCGGCTCGGCCTCGGCGCTGCTGGGCACCTCCACCTTCCTGCTCGGCGCGATCGCCTCCTCGTTCGTGGGCCTCGGCGGCGAGGGCACCGCCGTGCCCATGGCCACCGTCCAGCTGATCTGCACCCTCGCGGCCGTGGCGAGCTTCCTGGGGCTCTGCCGCCCCTGGCAGCGCACGGGCGGCACGGAGGAGGCGGCGGTGGAGGTCCCCGAGGCCGCCGACGAATCCGTCACACCGCCCGCGTAGGAACGCCACGTAAAATCCACGGAATGCACGTCTCCGCCCCCGCGCCGACCGGTGAGAACCTGCGCACCGCCCTCGCCGGCCTCCTCGACGGCCTGCCGCCCCGCCAGGCGGCCCAGGCCGTGGAGCGACTGATCGCGCACTACCGGGGGCAGACCCCCACCCACACGCCCGTGCTGCGCGACCGCTCCGACGTGGCCGCGTACGCCGCGTACCGCATGCCGGCGACGTTCGAGGCCGTACGGGCGGCGCTGGAGGCGTTCCGCGACCGGCTGCCCGGCTGGGTGCCGGCCTCGCACGCCGACATCGGCGGCGGCACCGGCGCGGCCACCTGGGCCGTGGCGGCGGCCTGGCCGGAGGGCGGGCGGACGACCACGGTCCTGGACTGGGCCGAGCCCGCGCTCGCGCTGGGCGCCGAGCTCGCGCGCGCCGCGCACGACCCCGCACTGCGCGCCGCCACCTGGCACCGCCAGGCGATAGGCCGCGACCTCGCGCTGCCCGCAGGCACCGACCTGGTGACGATCTCGTACGTGCTCAAGGAGCTCACCGACGCCGACCGCCGCTCGGTCGTCGACGCGGCGGCCGCCGCGGCCCACGCCGTGGTCGTGGTCGAGCCCGGCACCCCCGACGGCCACCTGCGGATCACCGAGGCCCGCGACCGGCTCGTGGCGGCCGGCTTCCGCGTCGTGGCGCCCTGCCCGCACAGCGCCGCCTGCCCCATCGCGCCGGGCACCGACTGGTGCCACTTCGCGGCCCGCGTGAACCGCTCCTCGCTGCACCGGCAGGTCAAGGGCGGCTCGCTGCCGTACGAGGACGAGAAGTTCTCGTACGTGGCCGCGGTGCGCCCCGGGGCCGGCGACGCCACCGGCGAGGGCGGTCGCGTCATACGCCGGCCCCAGACCCGCAAGGGCCAGGTCCTGCTGGACCTGTGCACCGACGGCGACGGCCTCACCCGGGAGACGGTGACGAAGCGGCACGGCGCGCTGTACCGCGCCGCGCGCGACACCGACTGGGGCGACGCCTGGCCGCCGCCGGCCGAGTAGCACCCCGGCCCCGCAGGAGCTACTCCCGCAGCTCCTGCGTGCAGCACTTCACGCTGCCGCCGCCCTTGAGCAGCTCGCCCAGGTCCATGCCGACGGGCTCGAAGCCGCGCTCCCGCAGCGGCCCGAACAGCCCCACCGCCGCCTGCGGCAGCAGCACGTGCCGGCCGTCGGAGACCGCGTTGAGCCCGAGCGCCGCCGCGTCGTCCCCGGTGGCGATCAGCGCGTCCGGGAACAGCCGCCGCAGCACCTCCCGGCTGCCCGGCGAGAAGGCGCCCGGGTAGTACATGATCTCGTCGCGGGCGTCGTCGAGCACGCACAGCGCCGTGTCGAGGTGGTAGTAGCGCGGGTCGACCAGGTCGAGGCCGATCACCGGGCGGCCGAAGAACTCCTGCGCCTCCGGGTGCGACAGGGGGCTGCTGCGGAAGCCGCGCCCGGCCAGCAGCCAGGTCGCCGTCACGGCGAAGTCGCCCTCGCCCTCGTTGATGTGCTGCGGCTCGCGCACCTGCGCGTAGCCGTGGGAGCGGAACCACTCCAGGTGCGCCGTGGCCTCCGCCCACCGCTCCGGGTGGGCGAAGCGGGCGCCGAGCACCTTGCCGTCGACGACGGTGGCGCCGTTGGCCGCGAAGACCATGTCGGGCAGGTCGGGGCGCGGCGCGAGCTCCTCCACGGTGTGGCCGAGGGCGCGGTAGCGGTCGCGCAGCTCCTCCCACTGGGCGAGCGCGAGAGGCAGGTCGACGGGCTTGCCCGGGTCCATCCACGGGTTGATCGAATACGTCACCCGGTAGTACGTGGGCGGGCACATCAGATAGCGGCGGCGGGTGGATGCACGCGGGACGCTGGACAAGTCGCGCTCCTCACACTGACGTTGCGAACGTGCGTGGTGAACGTACGGTGCCCAAATGGTCCACGGTGCGCGACATCCGCGCATGAACCGTACGGGTGGTTTGACGCGGCCCGGGGTGACCAGCGGTAACAAGACGATACGTCGCGCCTCAGCTCTGGCCCGGGCCCCGGCGGCCGCCGCCCGGGCGGCCGGTCTCACACCCCCCGGCTGCGTCCGGCGGTCACACCAGGAGCAGGATGGTGGCAGCATTGACCGGAGACCGCGGTCGAAGTGAGGGGATAGATGGAACGCAAGAGCAGGTTCTCCCGATGGCTGCGCCGCTCCGGAAGCGGGGCGGACACCGGCACGGGCACGGGGGCGGCCGCCGGAGCCGCCCGCGAGGAGCTGCTCCTGGCCGCGGCCGCGGCGGGCTTCCCCCTGGCCCCGGCCGCACATCCCGCCGGCTACGGCTGTTCCTGCGAACGCATCGGCTGTCCCACCCCCGGCCGGCACCCCGTCTCCTTCGCCTGGCAGACCCTCGCCACCACCGACGCCGACAAGGTCACCGCCTGGCTGCGCACCCAGCCCGAGGCCAACTTCGTGACCGCCACCGGAATGGCCCACGACGTCCTCGACGTCCCCGCCGAGGCCGGCCGGCAGGCCCTGGACCGGCTGCTGGCCGCCGGCGTCGACGTCGGCCCCGTCGCCACCGTCACCCCCGACGACCGCATGCTCTTCTTCACCACCACCCGCGGCACCCCCGACGACGAGGACGAGTGGTGGCCCTGCGAGCTCGACTGCCACCCCGAGACCATGGACGAGCACCCCGGCCTGCGCTGGCACTGCCGCGGCAGCTACGTCCTGCTGCCGCCGTCCCTCCTGCCCGGTGACGAGCGCGTGGCCTGGCTGCTGGGCCCCGAACGCCCGCTGCCCGACCCGCTGACCCTGCTGGAGGCGCTCACCGACGCCTGTGCCCAGTACGCCGGCGCCCGGCAGGACCACGAGCCCGCCCACCCCTGGCCCATCGGCCGCTGAACCGCGGACCGGCGGGCTACTCGCCCTTCACGGCGGTCAGCGACTCGATCCGGCTGAGGAAGACCACCTGCCCGCGGGTGTCCGGCACCAGCACCGCCGACTCCGACACCCGCGTGTACGTCACGGCCCGGTTGAGGTTCCCCTGGAGCAGCGCCTTCGTGCGCGGCTCCGTCACCGACGGCCGCATGCCCTGCGCCATCGTCCGCTTCTCGTGGTGGTGCGCCGTGAAGAAGGCCACCGTCCCGCCGTCCGCGGCCCGCAGCGCCGGCACGGGGAACGCCGGCGCCTTCGCCGCCGTGTCGGCGTACTCCGTCCAGAACGTGGGCGTACGGGCCAGCTTGGCGCGCTCGTCGCGCAGCTCCGTCGTCGCGCCGCCGGGCGCGAACAGGCCGCCCCCGCCCGTGCGCAGGTACGTCGCGTACGCCGCGCTCAGCGCGCCGGGCTCCGCCACGGGCCGCGGGCCCTCGTCGCCGGGCACCGGCACCGCCCGCGCGTACCCGTCCGCGTCCAGCGCGAACCGCGGCACCTTGCCGTCGGGCAGCAGCGACAGGTAGGCCGCCTTCCACGGCGCGTGCGCGCCGTCCCGCGTGAACACCACGACCCAGCGGTTGCGGTCGCGGTTGCTGCGGGTGTCGGCGACGAAGAACTTGGGCCAGCCGGCCATCTTCGGGATCGTGAACCGGGCGTCGTCCAGCACCAGCGGGGGATAGCCCGGGTTGCCGCCGGGCGTCACCGCCCGCTGGGCGGCCAGGTCGGCCCGCCCGATCTCGGCCAGCGCACCCGTCTCGACCCGGTCCACCAGGGCCGGGTCGAGCTTGCGGTACGCCTCGTTGTAACCGTCGGTGAAGTGCCGCAGGACCCGGGCGGCCTCGGCCTTCTCCGGCAGGGCCGGAATGACCGCCCGCTCGCCGTGCACCGTCACGCACCCCGTCGCCGCCGCCAGCAACGGCAGCGCGAACAGGGCCCGGAGCGCCCGCGGTGCCTTACGCGGTCCGGCCGTCCGACGGGGCGACCGGCGTATCGGCGGGCGTCTCATCGCGCTTCGACTCCTGGGTGACTGCGGGTGACGGCGCCACCCTACCCGCACGCCCCGGCGCGAAGAACACCAGCAGGGTCGGCACCAGATAGAGCACCCACACCCCCACCTGGAGCCAGGTCGGGTCCGGCTGGAAGTTGAACACGCCCTTCAGCAGCGTGCCGTACCAGCTGTCCGCCGGCACCTGGTCGCTGATGTCGAACGCCCTGCTCCCCAGCCCCGGCAGCACACCGGCCTCCTGGAGGTCGTGGAAGCCGTACGCGAGCACACCCGCGGCCACCACGATCAGCATCCCGCCGGTCCACGTGAAGAACTTCGCCAGGTTGATCCGCAGCGCGCCGCGGTAGAACAGCCAGCCCAGCACCACGGCCGTCAGCAGCCCCAGCACCGCGCCCACCAGCGGCCGCACACCGTCGTCCGTGGCCTGCACGGCCGTCCAGATGAACAGCGCGGTCTCCAGGCCCTCCCGGCCCACGGCCAGGAACGCCGTCACGACCAGCGCCGTGGTGCCCATCGCCAGCGCCGCGTCCAGCTTGCCGTGCAGCTCCTTCTTCAGGTGCCGCGCGGTGCGCCGCATCCAGAACACCATCCACGTCACCAGACCCACGGCGATCACGGACAGCGAACCGCCGAGCATCTCCTGCGACTCGAACGACATGTTCTGCGAGCCGAACTGGAGCAGCGCGCCGAAGCCCATGCTCAGCAGCACGGCGACGGCGATGCCGGCCCACACCGGCCGCAGGGCGTCCCTGCGGCCGGTCTTGACCAGGTAGGCCACCAGGATGCAGACGACCAGGCTGGCCTCGAGGCCCTCACGCAGGCCGATCAGGTAGTTGCCGAACACGCGGCCTCCCCTTTCCGGTTACGACCACTGCTCACGCGAAGAGGGCCCGGCCCCACCAGTCGTCCTTGTCGCGGACGCCCGGCGGCACGGCGAAGACGGCCGACCCCACGTGCTGGATGTACTCGTTGAGCGCGTCGTTGCGCGCGAGCTTCTGCTGGAGCGGGACGAAGCCGTTGCGTACGTCCCGCTGGTAGGCGATGAAGAACAGGCCCGCGTCCAGCCGGCCCAGCCCGTCGGTGCCGTCCGTGAACGAGTAGCCGCGGCGCAGGATGCGGATGCCGCCGTTGCTGTCCGGGTGGGCCAGCCGGACGTGCGCGTCGTCCTTCATGGCCTTCAGGTCGGGCTCGTCGTGCTCGCGCTGCTTGCCGACGGGCGCGCCCTGGGCCTTGTCGCGGCCGAAGACGTCCTCCTGCTCCTTGAGCGAGGTGCGGTCCCACGTCTCGATGTGCATGCGGATGCGGCGGGCGACCAGGTAGGAGCCGCCGGCCAGCCAGGCCGGGCCGTCCTTCTCCCCGACCCACACGTGCTTGTCGAGGGCGGCGGTGTCGGTGCCGGCTATGTTCCGGGTGCCGTCCTTGAAGCCCATCATGTTGCGCGGCGTCTGGGCGTCGGGCGTCGTCGAGGACGTCTTGCCGAAGCCGAGCTGCGACCAGCGGATGGCCACCTTGCCCATGCCGATGCGGGCGAGGTTGCGGATGGCGTGCACGGCGACCTGCGGGTCGTCGGCGCACGCCTGCACGCACAGGTCGCCGCCGCTGCGGGCCGGGTCCAGCTTGTCGCCGGGGAAGGCCGGCAGGTCGATCAGGGCGGCGGGGCGGCGGTCCTTGAGGCCGAAGCGGTCCTTGCCGTCCTTCTCGAACAGGCCCGGGCCCACGCCGAAGGTGAGGGTGAGCCGGGACGGCTTGAGGCCCAGGGCCTCGCCCGTGTCGTCCGGCGGGGCCTCCGGCAGGCCGCCGTAGGCGCCGTCGCCGACCTCGTGCCCGGCGGTCATCGCCGCGGCCGCGGCCGTCCACTCCTTCAGCAGCTTCACCAGCGCCGCGCGGTCGGTGGTCGTCACGTCGAACGCGGCGAAGTGCAGCCGGTCCTGCACCGCGGTGGCGATGCCGGCCTGGTGCGGGCCGTGGAAGGGCACGGCCTCGCCGGCGGCGGCCGCCGGCTGGGCGTCGGAGGAGCCGGTGCGCAGCGCGGCGGCGGTGCCGCCGGCGGCCACGGCGCCGAGCGCCAGCCCGGCACCGCCCCAGCCCAGCAGGGCGCGGCGGGAGGGCGCGGCCTTGGTCCCGTTGGTGCTCTCGCTCATGATCGTCCGGTCCCCCTCGTCACTTCGCGACGGCGCCGGCGAGCTTGGACAGCGGCTCGGCGAGGGCGTTGACCGCGTCGGACAGCTTCTTGCGGTCGTCCGCGCCCACGCCGTCGTACGCCTTGAAGCCGTCGCCGTCGCGGTAGTTGCCGAGCAGCTGCTCCAAGGCGCCGAACTGCTTGTCCAGCTCCTGCGTCAGGGCGGCGTCGTTCTTGCCGGCGACGGGCTTCAGCAGCTCGTACGCCTTCCTGGCGCCCTCGACGTTGGCCTGGAAGTCGGCCAGGTCGGTGTGGCTGTAGCGCTCCTCCTCGCCGGTCACCTTGCCGGTGGCCACCTCGTCGAGCAGCTCCTTGGCGCCGTTGGCCATGCTGGTCGGGGTGATCTCGGCGGTGCCGACGCGCTTCTGCCAGTCCTTGAGGTCCGTCATCAGCTGGCCGGCCAGCTGCTTGTCCTCATCGGTGATCTTGTTGTCGGCCCAGAGGGACTTCTCCAGCTTGTGCCAGCCGGTCCACTTCTGGTCCTTCTCCAGGCCGTCCTCGCGGACGTCGACCTTCGGGTCGATGTCGCCGAAGGACTCGGCGACCGGCTCGGTGCGCTCCCAGCCGGTGCGGGAGGGCGCGTAGAGCTTCTTGGCCTCGTCGACGTCGCCGTTCTTCACGGCGTCGGCGAACTTCTGAGCGGCCGGGATCGTCTCGTCGGCCTGCTGCTGGACGTACTTGCGGTATTCGGCCACCGCCTTGTCCAGCTCCGGATTGCTCTTCTCCGCCTTGTCGTTGCCGGTGACGGTGATCTTCTGGCGGATGCCGTCGCCCTTCATGCCGGGCTTGCAGGCGATTTCGTAGCTGCCGGCCTTCTTGATCGTCGCGGTGATCTCGGCCTTGGTGCCCGGGCCGATGTTCTCCCGCTCCGTCACGATCCGGTCGCCGGCGGCGTAGACGTAGACCTCGGTGACCTTCGAGCCCTTGTTCTGGACCTTGAAGGTCACGTGCCCGGCGGGGAACGACGTCTTCGAGACCTCGCACGCGTCGTCGCTCGCCTTGACCGTGATCGCGTCGGAGTCCTTGCCGTCCGATTTCCCGGAACAACCGGACACGGCGGTCAGGGCCGCGGCCACCGCGACGGCGGTGACGGCGGAGGAGCGGAGGACGCGCATGGGGGCTCCAGGGTGGGTCGGACGGCAACGGATGAGGCTGGCCGAAAAAGAACGGCCAATTAGGCGGCCCTAACTTATCTGAGGCTTGCCTACCCTGTTCCCCGTTCGGTGCGTGATTCTGCTCTCACGAGGCAAAATCTCGCCCCCACCCCTTGATCCAAATGATCTTTACTCTTAGGCGGTCCGCGGAAAGAGGCGTCCCAATTCGGCGAATACCGCCGTATTGAGGGCGAAAGCCCGGCGGCACTCGTCGACCACCCGCTGCTTCTCCAGGTCGTCCACCGGCAGCGCGTCCAGCAGCTCGCGGTACTCGCGCTTGAAGGCGGCCGGGTTGCCGATGCCCTCGAAGACGTAGAACCGCACGCCGTCGCCCTTGCGGGCGAAGCCCCAGGTGCGTTCCGCGGTGCCGCGGATGACCTGGCCGCCCGAGAGGTCGCCCAGATAGCGGGTGTAGTGGTGGGCCACGTAGCCGGCGGGCCAGGTGCGGGCGCACTCCTCGATCCGGGCCGCGTACGCCGCCGTGGCCGGCAGCGGTGCGAGGCCGGTCCGCCACTCCGGCCCGCCCAGGTGGGCCAGGTCCCGCTCCAGCTCGGCGCGGCGGGCCAGTTCCGGCCGTATGAACGGACCCGCCACGGGGTCGGCGGCCAGCGCCTCGGAGCCCGACTCCAGGGCCCGGTAGACGAACCACAGTTGCTCGGTGTAGCGCCGGTAGGCGGCGACCCCGAGCCTGCCGCCCAGCATGTCGCTCATGAAGGACGAGTTCTCGGCCTCCGTGTGCTGCGCATGGGAGGCGGTGCGGATGAGCACGGAGAACGGGGTGGGCTGGGCGGCGGGTGCGGCGGGCGAGTCCAAGGCGGGCCTCCGGTGGCCGGGTGGCGGGACGGGCGGTCGGGACGGACGGGCGGGCTGCGTACCGCCCATCCTTCCGACTTAGGTTTGCCTAAGTCAATGCCTTCCCGACAAGCTGTCGGTAAAAACCCGGTGCGGGGCCGTCCTCCGGCCGCTACGGCAGCGTGAGGATCTCCGCTCCGGTGTCCGTCACCACCAGGGTGTGCTCGAACTGCGCGGTCCGCTTCCTGTCCTTCGTGACGACCGTCCAGCCGTCGTCCCACATGTCGTACTCGTGGGTGCCCAGCGTCAGCATCGGCTCGATCGTGAAGGTCATGCCCGGCTGGATGAGCGTGTCGTGGTGCGGGCTGTCGTAGTGCGGGACGATCAGGCCGGAGTGGAAGGACGAGTTGATGCCGTGGCCGGTGAAGTCGCGGACCACGCCGTAGCCGAAGCGCTTGGCGTACGACTCGATGACGCGCCCGATGATGTTGATGCGGCGGCCCGGCTTGACGGCCTTGATCGCCCGGTCGAGCGCCTCGCGGGTCCGCTCGACCAGCAGCCGGGACTCCTCGTCCACCTCGCCCACCAGGTAGGTGGCGTTGTTGTCGCCGTGCACGCCGCCGATGTAGGCGGTCACGTCGAGGTTGACGATGTCGCCGTCCTTCAGGACGGTCGAGTCGGGGATGCCGTGGCAGATGACCTCGTTGACGGAGGAGCACAGCGACTTGGGGAAGCCCCGGTAGCCGAGGGTGGAGGGGTAGGCCCCGTGGTCGCACATGTACTCGTGCGCCACCCGGTCCAGCTCGTCCGTGGTCACGCCGGGCGCGATGTGCTTGGCGGCCTCGGCCATGGCCCGCGCGGCGATGCCGCCCGCGATCCGCATCTTCTCGATCGTCTCGGCGTCCTGCACCTCCGGCCCGGAGTACGGGGTGGGGGCGGGCTTGCCGACGTACTCGGGCCGCGGGATCGAGGCGGGTACGGGGCGCGTGGGGGAGACTCTCCCCGGGACAAGAAGTGACTGGCCAGACATGTCAGCGAGTGTAGCCAGGCGGCCCCGGCGGCCCGCCGGGCGAGAGGAGACGGCGATGGCCCTGTTCAAGCGGCGCCCGGCCGGCAAGCCGGGCGAGTGGTACTACTGCATCCGGCACGGCACGGTCGAGGAGGGCCCCGAGTGCCGCGCGGCCGACCGCCTCGGCCCGTACGCCACACGCGAGGAGGCGGGGCACGCGATGGAGACGGCGCGCGAGCGGGACGAGGCGTGGCGCACGGACCCGCGCTGGAACGACGAGGGCCGGGACGACAAGGGGGACGGCGGGGCGTGAGACGGTCCCGGTGGCGCCGCCCGGCGCCACCGGTCCTCCTCCGGCTTCAGGCCGCCTCCGCCACCGCCGTCCTGGCTGCGGCGCGGCGGCGGGCGGCCTCGGCGTGTTCGTCCGTCCGCACGTCGTACGACATGAGCCGGGGCAGGCACACCGCCAGCAGGCCGACGGACGCCACGCACGCCAGGCCGCCGGACCAGATGGACGCCCGGACGCCGGTGAGCGAGGCCATGCCGCCGGCCCGGACCTGGCCGAGCTGCGGGCCCACCGAGTACGACAGCAGCTCGATGCCGGCGAGCCGGCCGCGCAGCTCGTCGGGGATCGTCTGGTCCCACATGGCGGCGCGGAACAGGCCGCTCACCGTGTCGCAGGCACCGGCCGCCGCCAGGAAGACGAGCACCAGCCAGACGTTGTCCATCCAGCCCGCGACCGCCATGGCCAGGCCCCAGCCCGCCGCCGCGAGCACCACCATCCGGCCGTGCCGGTGCACCTTCGGCACCCAGCCGCTGGTCAGGCTCACCAGCAGCGAGCCGATCGCGGCCGCGCTGTACATCAGGCCCAGCGCCCAGGTGGCGTGCAGCTCGTCGGCGAGGAACGGGAAGACCGCGTTGGGGAAGGCGAAGAACATGGCCGCCATGTCGATGGCGTACGTGCCCAGCAGCTCCTTGCGGCCCCACGCGTAGCGCGCGCCCTCCAGGATGCCGCGCAGCGACGGCTTCTCCGCGTCGTGGGCGGCGGGGGAGGGGGCCAGGCGCACCGAGAGGGCCACGGACACGGCGTACGACAGGACGTCGAGCCCGTAGGCCCAGGGCAGCCCGGCGAACGCCACGATGATGCCGGCGAGCGAGGGGCCGGCAATCGCGCCGGCCTGCCAGCGCAGGGAGTTCAGGGCGGTGGCGGCGGGCAGGTGCTCGTGCGCCACGACGCGCGGCAGGATCGCCTGGAGCGCCGGGCGCTGGAGCCCGGTGAGCGCGCTGACCAGCGCGGCGACCACGTACAGCGGCCAGACCATGGGGTGCGGCAGCACGGTGTTGAGCAGCAGCAGGGCGCTGAGCAGGCCCAGGCCGGCCTCGGTCCACAGGATGAGCTTGCGGCGGTCCATGGCGTCGGCGAGCGCGCCGCCGTAGAGGCCGAAGACGATCAGCGGGACGAGCTCGACCGCGCCGATCGCGCCGACCGCGAGCGCGGAGCCGGTGAGCTCCTTCAACTGGAGCGGCAGGGCGACGAACGTGAGGAAGGTGCCGAACGTGGTCACCAGGCCCGCCAGCCACATGCGGCGGAAGTCGGCGGAGGCCCGCCACGGGGTGAGGTCGGGCAGGAGAGCGCGCAGGCGGGAGCCGCCGGAGCCGGGCGTGGGGGAGGGGGGATCGGGATCGGTCACGGGGGACCATGGTGAGGGCGGTGCCGAGATCAGGCAAAACGATTTTTTCCGGTCACCGTGCGGTCACTGTCCGGTCGGTGGCCGGTCGGTGGCCGCCGACCGGTCACCAGCGGTGCGGCGGTGCCGCCGAGAGCTGCTCGGCCAGGCGGGAGAGCCGGTCGTAGAAGCGCCGGCCGCGCGGCTGCGGCGGCGCGTTCTCCCCGGCGGCGGCGCTGACCAGGTGCTGCACCGTGTCGAGGTCCAGCTCCGCGGAGTCCGGCACGGCCAGCGCGTCGTGGGCCAGGCCGGCGACCTCCGAGGACTCCGTGCCGTCGGCGCTGCCGTCGAGGGCCAGCACGGTGGCGCCGCCGCGGCGGGCGTGGTGCACGCGGTCCAGCAGCTCCCCGCCGGGCGGGTCGTCCGTCACCAGCAGCAGCGTCTCGCCGCGCCCGGCCGCCTCCAGCCGGCCGAGCCCCACCGACAGATGCGCGGGGGCGCCGGGCGGTACCCGGTGCCGGACGAGGGTGGGGGAGAGCCCGGGCAGGCCGGACCAGGCCGCCTCGTCGTCGAGGTGGGCCGCCAGGTGCCACGGCTCGTACCCGGCCGTGCCCACCAGGAGGAGCCCGCCGCCGTGTCTCTCCACGGACGTCCGCAGCGCGCCGGCGAAGCGGCGCGTGTCCTGAAGCCATGCGGTTCCGGCGAGCACCTCGCGCAGGAGCGCGACCCGTACGGCGTCCATGGGCCGCATCCTGCCCAACGGGTGCGGGGCCATGCGGAGTTGCCGGTTCCGTCACCCGTCCGGGCGCGGTGCGGGTGAGGGACGCGTGACAGTATCCCTGTCATGACTACTTCTGATGAGGTGAAGAAGGCCCCGGCGAAGGACCCTTGGGACCTTCCGGACGTCTCCGGCCTGGTGGTCGGCGTGCTCGGCGGCACCGGCGACCAGGGCCGCGGCCTCGCCTACCGGCTCGCCAAGGCCGGCCAGCGGGTGATCATCGGCTCGCGCGCCGCCGAGCGGGCGCACACCGCCGCCGAGGAGCTCGGCCTGGGCGTGGAGGGCGCCGACAACGCCGAGTGCGCGCGGCGCAGCGACATCGTGATCGTCGCCGTGCCGTGGGAGGGTCACGCGGCCACCCTGGAGGCGCTGCGCGAGGAGCTCGCCGGCAAGCTGGTGATCGACTGCGTCAACCCGCTCGGCTTCGACAAGCAGGGCGCGTACGCGCTGAAGCCGGCCGAGGGCAGCGCCGCGCAGCAGGCCGCCGCGCTGCTGCCGGAATCGCGGGTGACCGCCGCCTTCCACCACCTGTCCGCCGTGCTGCTGTCCGACCCGGACGTGGCCGAGATCGACACCGATGTGATGGTGCTCGGCGACAAGCGCGCCGACACGGACCTGGTGCAGGCCCTGGCCGGCCGCATCCCGGGCATGCGTGGCGTCTACGCGGGCCGGCTGCGCAACGCCCACCAGGTGGAGTCGCTCGTCGCCAACCTGATCTCCGCGAACCGCCGCTACAAGGCGCACGCGGGTCTGCGCGTCACGGACGTCTGAGCCACCGGGCCGCGGTGCGGCAGGGGCATGGGGGACAATGACCGGGCTCGTACCGGTACGGACAGGAGTCACCCATGCCCCGCCTCGCCCTCTACGCCCTCGCCGTCTGCGTCCTCGCCACGGCGGCGGCCGTCGTGTCGTTCGTGGAGGGCAGCTGGCTGGGGATCGTGTGGATCCTGCTGGTGGGCGTCTCGTCGAACATGGCCTGGTACTACGTGCGCAAGCAGCGGGACGAGCAGCGGGACGACGCCGTCAGCGGCTGACGATGGTGTAGAGCCCGTCGGTGAAGTCGCTGCGCGGCGGTATGTCCGGGGTGCCCTCCCAGAAGCGGAACAGCTCGTAGCCGTGGTAGGTGTCCCACTGGCTGATGCCGAGGGTGTCCAGCACCGAGTTGATCATGTCGAAGAAGACGTGGTTGACCTCGGGGATCCACAGGAAGCCGAAGACGGCCAGCAGCCCGAAGGGCGCGAACGGCGCGATCTGCTGCCGGATCCTCGGCGAGAGCCAGGGCTCGACGACACCGAAGCCGTCCAGGCCGGGGACGGGCAGGAAGTTGAGGATCACCGCCGTGACGTGCAGCTGGACCATGAACGCGAGGGCGTAGCAGACGTTGTCCGGCAGGCCGTCCAGTGCGCCCAGCAGGAAGGGGACGCCGAGGGCGGCGGCGAAGACGGCGTCCGTCAGCGGGCCGGCCGCGGACATCAGGGACTGCTTCCAGCGGCTGCGGATGCGGTGCCGCTCGATGAAGACGGCACCGCCGGGGAGGCCGATGCCACCCATGATCACGAAGATCACGGGCAGGCCGAGACTCAGGAGCGGGTGGGTGTACCTCAGCGGGTTGAGGGTGAGGTACCCCTTGTCCCGGACGGTGAAGTCACCGCCGTGCAGGGCGGTGCGGGCGTGCGCGAACTCGTGCAGGCAGAGGGAGACGACCCAGCCCGACACGACGAAGAGGAAGACGGCGAACCCCGGGCTCGCCGAGAAATTCGTCCACACCGCCCATATGGAGACCGCCATGATGGCGACGAGGGCGAGGAAGACGGGACTCACGCGTCGTTCGCCGCGGGTCGCGAGGGATGACATGTCGATGCGCTCCTGGGGATGGTGCTGGGGGGCGAGTACCGGCTGACGGTACTTGGTCGTCACGGGGAAGGCGTAGGCGCGGTCCGGGGGCCCGGGCGCGCGGGGGGAGAATGGGTCGGTGCGCTACGGGATTCTCGGCACCACACAGGTCCACACCGCCGACGGCCGTCCGACGGCCCTCGGCGGCGCCCGGCTGCGCGCGCTCCTGGCGGCGCTTGCGCTGCATCCCGGGCGGGTGCGGACGGCGGAGGCGCTCATCGACGACGTGTGGGACGGCGAGCCGCCGGCCGACGCGACGGGCGCGCTCCAGGCGCTGGTGGGCCGGCTGCGGCGGGCGGTCGGGCACGCCGTGGTCGACTCGGTGGCGGGCGGCTACCGTCTGCGGGCCGAGCCGGAGGACGTCGACCTGTGCCGCTTCGAGCGGCTCGCGGACGAGGGCGGGCGCGCCCTCGCGGACGGCGACCCGCTGAAGGCGGCGCCGCTGCTGGACGACGCGCTGGCGCTGTGGCGGGGCCCGGCGCTGGCGGACCTCCCCGGCGACCGCCCGGAGGCGGCCCGCCTGGAGGCGCGCCGCCTCGCGGCACGCCGGGACCGCCTGGCGACGTCCCTGGCCCTGGGCCAGGCCGCCCGCGCCCTCCCCGACCTGGCCGAACTCTGCGACGCCCACCCCCTGGACGAACCCCTCCACGCCCTCCGCCTCCGCGCCCTCCACGCGACGGGCCGCCCGGCGGAGGCCCTGGCGGCGTACGAGGCGATCCGCCACACCCTGGCGGAAACCCTGGGCACGGAACCGGGCCCGGAACTCCGCGCCCTGCACGCGGAGCTGCTGCGGGGAGAGCCGTACGGCGCGGGCGCGGCGGAGGCACGGGCGGAGGGCGCCGGGGGTGCGCACGGCCCCGGGCGGGACGGGGCGGCCGCCGGCGCGCCGGCGAGCGGCACCTGGGCGCCCGGCGCGGGTGCGCCCGAGGGCGACCCCGGGCGCGGTGCCGCTGCGTCGTACGGCACGGCAGGCGCTGCGGCGCCCGGAACTGCCCCCTCCGCGCCGCCCTCGGCAGGCGCACCCGCGCCCGGCACCGCAGCCGCCGCCCCCGTAGGCGCCCCCGGCGCTCCCGCCACCCCCGCCGGAAACCTCCCCGCCCGGCTCACCTCCTTCGTCGGGCGGGAGGGCGACATCGGGCTCATCCGGCAGGATCTGCGGCGGCATCGGCTCGTCACTCTGCTCGGGCCCGGTGGGGCCGGGAAGACGCGGTTGTCCGTGGAGGCCGCCGACGGGGCCGGGCCGTGGGCGGACGGGGTGTGGTTCGCCGAGCTGGCTCCCGTGGACGATCCCGCGACCGTGCCCGAGGCCGTGCTGACCGCGCTCGGGGCGCGGGAGACCGTGGTGCGGGGCACCGCCGCCGAGGGGTTGCGGGCCGCCGCCGACGCCGGGGCGCTCGATCCGCTGACGCGGCTCGCCGAGCACTGCGGGCGGCGCCGCATGCTCATCGTCCTCGACAACTGCGAGCACGTCGTCGACGCCGCCGCCCACCTCGCGCAGACCCTCCTCACCCGCTGCCCCGGCGTCACCGTCCTCGCCACCAGCCGCGAGCCCCTCGCCGTGCCCGGCGAGCTCGTCCGGCCCGTGGAGCCGCTGCCCGACCCCGTCGCGTTGCGGCTGCTCGCCGAGCGGGGCGCGGCCGCACGGCCCGGGTTCCGGCTGGAGGACGACCCCGAGGCGTGCGCCGAGATCTGCCGGCGCCTCGACGGCCTGCCGCTCGCCATCGAGCTCGCCGCCGCCCGCCTGCGCATGCTCACGCCGCGCGGCCTCGCCGACCGCCTCGACGACCGCTTCCGGCTGCTGACCTCCGGCAGCCGCACCGTCCTGCCCCGGCAGCAGACCCTGCGGGCCGTCGTCGACTGGTCCTGGGACCTGCTCGGCGACGAGGAGCGCGCCGTGCTGCGCCGGCTGTCCGTCTTCGCCGGCGGCTGCGACCTCGCCGCCGCCGAGGCCGTGTGCGCCGACGACGGCCTCGACGTCGCCCCCGTCCTCGGTTCGCTCGTCGACAAGTCGCTCGTGGTGGCCGCGCCCGCCCCCGGCGGCGAGATGCGCTACCGGCTGCTGGAGACCGTCGCCGAGTACGCCGGCGAACGGCTCGACGAGGCCGGGGAGCGGGCGGCCGTGGAACGCCGCCACCTCGTCACGTACCGCGAACTCGCCCGCACCGCCGATCCCCTGCTGCGCGGCCCGAGCCAGCGCCGCTGGCTCGACCGGCTGGAGCTGGAGCACGACAACCTGCGCACCGCCCTGCGCCGCGCCGTCGCCGCGCGCGACGAGCAGGAGGCGCTGTGCCTCGTGCTGTCGCTCAGCTGGTTCTGGCAGATGCGCGACCACCGCAGCGACGCCCTGCACTGGGCCCAGGCCGCCGCCGCCCTCGGCCCCGACCCGTTCGCCGAGCCCGTCGAGATCGCCCCGCCGCTGTACGTCAGCTGCACCGAGCAGCCCCCGCCCATGCCGCCCGACCTGCTCGGCGAGGCCCGCCGCGGCGTCCGGCTGATCGCCCTCACCCACGTCGAGTCCGACATGGGGGCGATCAACAGCCCGGAGACACAGCGCCTGCTGCGCGCCGTGATCGCCGCGTACGACGGCGGCCGGCCGCAGAACTGCCGGCTGCCCGGCATGACCTGGTTCTTCGCCATCCTCCTCACCGGCGCGTCCGACGACCTGTACGCCGTCCTCGACGACGCCGTCGACCGCTGCCGCGAGCTCGGCTACACCTGGGAGCTGGCCAACGCCCTGCAACTGCGCGCCAAGGTGCTCAACGACCACCCCGAGGGCCAGGGCCGCGGCATCCGGGACGCCGACGAGAGCCTGACGCTGTTCCGGCGGCTCGGCGACTCCTGGGGCGTCGCCGAGGCCCTGTCCGGCCGCGCCGAGGCGTACGAGAAGCGCGGCGAGCTGACCGCGGCCGTCGCCGACTACCGCGAGGCCATCGCCACCGTGGAGGACCTCGGCTCCACCGGCCAGGTGCCGCTGCTGCGCGCCCGGCTCGTCGAGATGCTGCTGGAGTCCGGCGAGACCACCGTCGAGGAGGCCATGCCGGAGCTCCGCGCCCGCATGGCGGAGGCCGAGCGGCACAGCCCCGACGCGGCCGCCTTCATCCGCGTCCAGTTCGGCATCTGCTCCGCCCGCACGGGGCGGACCGCCGAGGCCAGGGAACAGTTCGAGATCCTGGCCGAGGACTTCCGTGCCCGCGGCATCGGCGTCTTCATGGGCATGGTCGGCGGCCTCCTCGCCTGGCTCGACGTCCTCGACGGCCGCCCCGCCGACGCCCTGCCCCGCCTCCGGCAGGCCCTGGCCGACTGCGAGGACCGGTTCACCGACCTCGTCGCGCCGCAGCTGCGCACCATGCAGCTGGTCAACGCCGCCCACGCGTACGCCGCCCTCGGCGGCACCGAACACGCCACCACCGCCGCCCGCCTGCTCGGCGCCGGCATCGCGCTGCGCCCCGCGTCCTTCTACATCCCCTCCGTGGAGCGCGAGACCCGGCAGGCCGCCGAGCAGCTGATACGCGCCGTGCTGGACCCGGCCGCGTACGAGCGGGCGTACGCCGAGGGCAGCGGCCTCTCCCTCGCGGAGGCCGCTGCCCTGGTCTGACGCGGTGACAGCCCCGCCCGTCGGCGCGGTGCCCGTCAGGTCTTCTTGCGGAACTTCGCCACCGCCAGCGGCGCCGTCACCACCGTGATGGCCACCGCCCACCCGAGCGTCATCCACACCGAGTGCGCAACGGCACCGCCGTTGATCAGCGCACGCGAGGCGTCGGCCAGGTTGGCCAGCGGGTTGTAGTCGGCGAACGCCTTCAGCCAGCCGGGCATCGTGCTCGTCGGGGCGAAGATGGAGCTGGCGAACTGCAGCGGCATCAGCACGAGCATGGCCACCCCCTGCACGGCCTGGGCCGTCTTCATGGTCAGGCCCACGAGGATGAAGATCCACATCAGGGAGGCGCCGAAGACCAGGCTGAGCGCCACCGCCCCGAGCAGGTGCAGCCACGACGTCCCGATCGACAGGCCCAGCGCGAAGCCCATGCCCAGCTGGATGGCCGTGGCCACCAGCATCCGGCCGACCTCCACGATGATCTTCGCGACGAGGACCGAGGAACGGGCGATGGGCATCGTCCGGAAACGGTCCATCACCCCCTTCTTGAAGTCCTCGTGCACACCGGAGCCGACCGCCATGGCGATCTGGATGCCGGTCATCGCCATCAGGCCCGGCACCAGGTAGTTGACGTACACCTCCTGGTTGCCCTTGCCCGCCACCGCGCCGCCGAAGACGTACACGAACATCAGCGTGAAGATGATCGGCATGGCCACGGCGTCGAACATCGACTCCGGGTCCGCCTTGATCTGCAGCAGGTTGCGGCGCGCCAGGGCGCCGATGTGCCGGCAGTGGGCCCGCAGGCCGATGCGGCTGTCGGGGTTCTGCGCCGCAGCGGGCGGCGCCATGGTCGTCGCCGCGCTCATACCGCGACCTCCTCGCGTGCGTCGGTGCCGGCCCCGCCGGCGCCCTCGGCCCCGTCGGCCCCGGCCACGGGGGTGGAGGTCTTCTGGCCGGTGATGGCCAGGAACACCTCGTCCAGGCTGGGCAGATGCGTGCTGATGCCGGCGACGGTGAAGCCCTCCCGGGCCAGCAGCCCCACCACGGCGGTCAGCTGCTCGTCGCTCACGATCGGCACATTGACCAGGCCCTCGGCCTCGTCGGCGGTGGCGCCGGAGACGCCCGCCGGACCCGAGCGCGCGATCGCGCCGGCCATGGCGCGGACCGCGTCGCGGTCCGCGGGGCGTATCTGGAGGGTGCGCCCGCCCACCTTGGCCTTCAGCTCGTGCACCAGGCCGCCGGCGACCACCCGGCCGCGGTCCACGACCGTCAGCTCGTCGGCCAGCTGCTCGGCCTCCTCCATGTACTGCGTGGTGAGCAGGACGGTGGCGCCCTCGGCCACCATGCGCTGCACCTCGGCCCACACCTCGTTGCGGGTGCGCGGGTCCAGGCCGGTCGTGGGCTCGTCCAGGTACAGCACGGACGGCGAGCCGATCATCGAGGCGGCCAGGTCCAGCCGGCGGCGCATGCCGCCCGAGTACTGCGCGGCGGGCCGCTTGGCGGCCTCGGTCAGCGAGAACCGCTCCAGCATCTCGTCGGCGCGCCGCCACGCGTGCTTGCGGGACAGGTCGAGCAGCCGGCCGATCATGTACAGGTTCTCGCGGCCGGAGAGCTTCTCGTCGACCGAGGCGTACTGCCCGGTGAGCCCGATGACCCGGCGCAGCTGCCGGGGCTGGGCCACCACGTCGTAGCCCGCCACGCGGGCCGTGCCCGCGTCGGGGCGGAGCAGCGTGGACAGACATCTCACCAGGGTGGTCTTGCCCGCGCCGTTGGGGCCGAGGACGCCGAGGACCGTGCCCTCGCGTACGTCCAGGTCGACCCCGTCCAGGGCCTTGGTCGCGCCGAAGTGCTTGACCAGCCCCCGTACTTCCACGGCGTTCCCGCCGCGCTTCGGGGTGTCGTTTCGCGTCATGCCCACCACGATGCCGGAGGCCACTGACAACGCCCCGGCAGACCACCGACAGGCGTAGGCCGCCGCCGACGGGCCACCGACAAGCCACCGACAAGGCACCGACAGGAGGAAAAAAGGGGGACGCCCGGGGGTGCGCGTGCACCCCCGGGCGTCCCTTCGGTCTCTCTCCGCTCCTAGTGGAACGAGTGCTCCTCCGCCGGGTACGCGCCGCCCACGACGTCCTCGGCGAACGCCTTCGCCGCGTCGCCCAGCGACTCCCGCAGCCGCGCGTACTGCTTGACGAAGCGCGGCATGCGGCCGGCCGTCATGCCGGCCATGTCGGTCCACACCAGCACCTGCGCGTCGCACTCCACGCCCGCGCCGATGCCCACCGTCGGGATGTGCAGCATGCGCGTGACCTCGGCGGCCAGCTCCGCCGGGACCAGCTCCAGGACGACGGCGAACGCACCCGCGTCCTGCACCGCCTTGGCGTCGCGCAGCAGCTGCTGCGCCGCTTCCTCGCCGCGCCCCTGCACCGGGTAGCCGCCGTAGGCGTTCACCGACTGGGGAGTGAGGCCGACGTGCGCCATGACCGGGATGCCGGAGCGGACCAGCAGCTCGATCTGGTGGGCGGAGCGCTCGCCGCCCTCCAGCTTGACCGCGCCGACGCCCGCCTCCTTCACGAGCCGGGTGGCGCTGCGCAGGGCCTGGACGGAGCCCTCCTGGTACGAGCCGAACGGCAGGTCGCCGACGATCAGGGCGCGCTTGGTGCCCCGTACGACGGCCGCCGACAGCAGCAGGACCTCGTCCAGGGTGACCGGGACGGTCGACTCGTAGCCGAGGTGACAGTTGCCCATGGAGTCGCCCACGAGCAGGACGGGGATGCCCGCCTCGTCGAAGACGGACGCCGTCATGGCGTCGTAGGCGGTCAGCATGGGCCACTTCTCGCCGCGCTCCTTGGCGGCGGCTATGTCGCGGACGGTGATGCGCCGCGAGGTCGTCCCGCCGTACAGCGCCTTGGTGCCGGCCTTCGGGGCGGCCGTGCTGCCGGGGCTGCTGTCGGGGGTCTTCAAGGCATGCGTCATTGCCGTGGCTCCTGTGTGTCGTCTCGAGGCGCCCTGACGGCGTCCCCGGATCCCCTCCATGCTGACACGCCGCCGCGGGGCGGGGAAGCGGCGGGTCGCGCCCGGAACCGGAACCGTGCGGTACGAGGTCGTAGGACAGCAAATCGTGTAAAACTTCGCCCTACGCGACCGACCCGTACCGGAATCCCGCCTAGGGTGTGTCCATGGCAACACGCGCAGTGTCACCGGTGCCGGCGGCGGGCGCGCCCCGCCAGATCCCCGAAGCCGTCCACCGCAGACGGTGGGCGATCCTGGCGGTGCTGCTGTGCAGCCTGCTCGTGGTCGTCCTGGGCAACTCCGTCCTCAACGTCGCCATGCGGACGATCTCCGCGCCGCCCCCCATCGGCCTCGGCGCCACGCAGAGCCAGCTGGAGTGGGCGATCAGCGCCTACACGCTCGTCTTCGCGGGGATGCTGTTCACCGCCGGCCTGCTGGGCGACCGGCTGGGCCGCAAGAAGGTGCTGCTGGCCGGCATGGCCGTGTTCGGCACCGGTTCCGTCCTCGCGTCCATGGCCGCCTCGCCCACCGAGCTGATCGGCTACCGCGCGCTGATGGGCCTGGGCGGGGCGCTGGTCATGCCGTCCACGCTCGCCATCATCATGAACGTCTTCGACCGCGCCGAGCAGCCCAAGGCCATCGGCATCTGGGCCGGCGCGGTGGGCCTGGCCATCGCCATAGGGCCGGTCACCAGCGGCCTGCTGCTCGCCCACTTCTGGTGGGGCTCGGTCTTCCTCATCAACGTGCCCGTCGTCGCCTCCGCCGTCGTCGCCATGACCCTGCTCGTACCGGACTCCAAGGACCCGGACCCCGGCCGCCTGGACCCCGTCGGCGTACTGCTGTCGGTGATCGGGCTGGTGCTGCTGGTGTACGGCATCATCACCGGCGGGCGCCTCGCCGACTTCACCGAACCCCGGGTGTACGGGACGGTCGGCGGCGGGCTGCTGGTGCTCGTCCTCTTCGTGGTGCACGCGCGGCGCAGCGACCACCCCGCCATCGACGTCCGCCACTTCCGCAACCCGGCGTTCTCCGCCGCCGTCTCCTCGCTGGCCCTGGTCTTCTTCGCCCTGCTGGGCGTGACCTTCTTCATGGCCTTCTACACGCAGAGCGTGCGCGGCTTCACCCCGCTGCAGAGCGGCCTGCTGATGCTGCCGCTCGCCGTGGCGCAGATGGCGTTCGCCCCGCGCGCCCGGCTCGTCGTCGACCGCTTCGGCGCCCGCGCCGTCTGCACCGCGGGCATGACCCTCATGGGCCTGACCATGGCCGGCTACGCACTGCTGGACGAGCACACCCCGCTGTACGTGCTGGAGCTGCTGTTCTTCTTCCAGGGCACCGCGATGGCCCACATCACGCCGCCCGCCACCGTCTCCGTGATGCAGGCCCTGCCCCGCGAGAAGGCCGGCTCGGCCTCCGCCGTGAACAACACGTTCCGGCAGGTGGGCGGGGCGCTCGGCGTCGCCGTGCTCGGCTCCGTCCTCTCCGCCTCCTACCGCGACCGCATCGACGACCGGCTCGCCGCCGTCCCCCACCTGCCCGCGGGCGCCCGGCACGAGGCGGGCGAGTCCATCGAGGCCACCCTGAACACCGCCGCCCGGCTCGGCCCCGCCGGCCACGACCTCGTGCGCTCCGCGCACGCGGCGTTCGTGCACGCCATGCACCTCACCGTCCTCGGCGCCGCCGGCGTCGCCCTGCTGGGCGCGGTCGTCGCCGCGGTCTTCCTGCCCGGCCGGCCGGCCACGGGCGCCGCCGGCGGGCCGGTGCGCCCGGACGCGGAGAAGGAGCCGGCGACGGAAGCGGGCCAGTGACCGTTTTGCCTGCTGCGCCCGGGATCATGACGGCCTGATGCCCGCAAGGTGCCCGCAATGTGCCCGTTGTGTCACAGCCCCCCGCACCGGCCGAACCGGAGGAACCCGCTCCCGGGGGGCCGTCGTCCTCCACCGCGACGCCCCCGCCAGGGGCGTCCGGTCAGCCCCACCCTTGAAGATCACCTATCGTCGGGGGCCGGGGACGCAGTGCACGGAGCAGTGAGGACGAAGCGGATGCCGCAGGCGTACATGGAGCAGACGGGGCACGGGACGACCGGCCCGGAGGGGTCCGGAACCGGCGCCCGGCGCTTCCTGGGCCGCGGTGCCGGCGACTGGCGCGGCCCCGGCATGTGGCGGCGCGGCATCGTCCTCGCGGCCCTCGCGGCCGTCGTCGGCCTGCTGATGCTGCTGCACTCCGAGATCCCCAACGGCGTCGGCAACCTCGGCAGCCTCACCGAGACCTTCCTGCCGTGGCTGGGCCTGTTCGTACCCCTGCTGCTGGTCCTGGCGGTGCTGCGCCGCTCGGCCACCGCCCTGATCGCGCTGCTGCTGCCCGCCGTGGCGTGGGTCAACCTCTTCGGCGGCCTGCTCAGCGACAAGAGCGGCAAGGGCGGCGACTTCACCGTCGCCACGCACAACGTCAACGCCGAGAACCCCGACCCGGCCGCCACCGCCCGCGCCGTGGCCGCCTCCGGCGCCGACGTCGTGGCGCTGGAGGAGCTCAGCGACGCCTCCCGTTACGAGAAGGCGCTCGCCGGCACGTACCGCTACCACTCGGTGCAGGGCACGGTCGGCGTGTGGAGCAAGTACCCGCTGAAGGACGCCCGCCCCGTCGACATCCGCCTGGGCTGGACGCGCGCGCTGCGCGCCACCGTCGAGACGCCCAAGGGCCCGGTCGCGGTCTACGTGGCCCACCTGCCGTCGGTGCGCGTGAAGTTCCGCGCCGGCTTCACCGCCGGGCAGCGCGACCACAGCGCCGAGGCGCTCGGCCGCGCCGTCGCCGCCGAGCCCATCCGCGACGTCGTCCTCCTCGGCGACCTCAACGGCACCATGAACGACCGCTCCCTGGCCCCCCTCACGTCCCAGCTCCGCTCGGCGCAGGGCGCGGCGGGCGACGGCTTCGGCTTCAGCTGGCCGGCGGGCATGCCGATGGCGCGCATCGAC
Source organism: Streptomyces mashuensis (assembly GCF_014654785.1). Classification (GTDB taxonomy): domain Bacteria; phylum Actinomycetota; class Actinomycetes; order Streptomycetales; family Streptomycetaceae; genus Streptomyces; species Streptomyces mashuensis. The sequence continues at coordinate 178,958 of NZ_BNBD01000002.1, read as the reverse complement.
CAGATCCTGGTCCGCGGCGCGAAGCCGGTCTCGGCGTGGACGCTCCCCGCGACCCCGAGCGACCACCTGCCGGTGGCGGCCCGCGTGAAGCTCGGCTGAACTGCCTGCCCAGGACTGGCGGCGGCGAACGCACCGGAGCCCGCCACGGTGTTGGTGGCGGGCTCCGGAGCCGGTTTCAGCGGCCGCGGCGGCTACGGTCCGGCGATCAGGCCCGAGGATGCTCCCGCAGCCGTATCCCGGCTGCCGCCCCGGAGAGCCTGTGCGGTGCAGACCGCCGCTGTACGCCGCGACGGATGGTCAGCACCAGCCTCCGCCGAGGTGGGAGAACGCCTTCCAGGCGGCCCTGGTCTTGCTTCCGGCTTGCCCGTCGACGCCGCCGGTGTCGTAGCCGAGGTCGACGAGAAACCTCTGGAGGGCCCGGATGGTGTTGCCACCGACGTCGCCGTCGACGGTTCCGGCGTTGTAATTGCGGTCGTTGAGGAAGAGCTGCCAGGCCTTCCAGCTCTTCTCGCCGAGCTGGCCGTCGATGGCGCCGGGGTTGTACTTACCGCGCGGTGCGGCATCCCGGACGTAGCACTGCACGCTCTTGCCTTCGGAGATGGAGAGGCCGAGGTTGTTGACGGCCTGGATGGTGACGGTCCGGGTGGGTGTCTGCTGGGCGGGGGCGGCGGCGGCTGCGGTTGCCCCGGCGAGGGCGCCGGTCAGGCCGAGGGTCAGGCCGGCGGCCGTGAGGGCGACAGCGGCCTTTGCGCGTCTGAACACGAATGTTCCCCTTCTTCCGATGGGACGGTTACCCGGGGTTGGTCATGCAGGCAGGTGCATACCAGCACTGTTGAAGGCGGGTCGAGCGCTGTGCGGAGGGTTGCCCATCAATCCGGCCCACCGCCGATCCGACCGATACCTCACACCTGCCCCGGGGCCGGTCCGGGGTGGTTCGGCAACCTGAGCACCGGAGTGGGGTCACAGCCAGGAGGTCACGAGCCGGGAAGCGCGTGACCACTTGTGGTGCACTGTGTACGCCTCGCGCTCGCGGAAATGGCGAGGAGCATGGGTCGGTCGCGACAACCGGTCGAAGGTGGTCGCGGGTGCACACTGGGAGCATGTGCCGCAGCATCAAGACGCTCAGGCCCCCGGTGACGCCGAAGGTGTCGGAGGAGGACGTCAGGGCGGCCGCCCTGCAGTACGTCCGTAAGATCTCCGGCTTCCGCGCCCCGGCCGCACACAACCGCGAGGTCTTCGACGAGGCGGTCGAAGCGGTGACGGAGGCGACGGCGCGCCTGCTGGAGGGCCTGGTGGTCCGCGGACAGCAGGGCGCCCCCACCGCCGGGACGTCGTCCCGGGAGTGAGGGCGCGGTTGCTGCTGTGCCGTACGGGGTCAGCCGACGAGCTGGACCTCGCTGTGGGTGCCGGTGGCGTCCACGTCGACGTAGTAGCTGAGGTTGCCGTCGGCCCAGCGGACGAGGAGGTCCTGGGCGGGGCCGCCGCCGAAGGAACCGGCCGCCATGATGTCGGCGTACTTCCAGGACGACCCGTGCTGGCGGAGGTCGACGCCCTCCACGAAATCACCGTTGGCCTCGAAGCTGCCCATGATGAAGGTCAGGCCGCTCTTCCAGCGGAGGAGGACGTCATCCCTGTCCTTGCCGGTGAACGGACCGGAGGTGACCACTGCACCCACTACATCCGGCGTCGCCTTCGTGATCTGGGTCTCCCTGGAGATGCCGTTGTCCCAGATGTCGATGTACGTGGAGATGGAGCCGTCCAGCCACACGACGACGAGGTCGTCCCGGAGGCCGTTGGAGGTGTGGCGGCCCACTGCGATGGACTTGGCGTTCTTCCAGCTGCTGCTGTAGGTCAGCGCCCGCTCCTCGCCGAAGCCGGCCTCGGAGGCCGTGGCGTACGTCGAGAGCTTGCCGGTGTTCCAGCGGACGGTGAGACCGTCGAGACCCTTGCCGTCCCGCTGGACGTTGGTGTTGCTGACAGCCTCGGCGTTCTTCCAGTAGCTGCCCGCGGGTGCGACCTGGACCTTGCTCGAGAACGGGGCCTTCGGGTCCTCGTGCGCCGACCCCTTGAGGATGCTGGCCGAGCCGTCGGTGAGGACGACGAAGAGGTCACGACGCTCGCCACCGTTCGGCGAGGTGAAGTTGCCGGAGACGGCGTGCGTCACCTTCTTCCAGTCGACCGACGCGATCACCGGGTTGGGCGCCGGGTTCGGCGCGGGCGCCGCGAAGCCGGGTGCCGCGGCACCCACGACCACGGCCGCGGCAGCCGCCGCGCCGACCAGGGTCGTACGCAGACGAGAAGTCATCAGAAATCCCCCCCAGGAGCTCAAAAACAACAGATGTGGACCGATGTCCCATCAGGTTGATCAAAACCTAGCACCAGGGTCGGACAGGCGGGCGAGGCATTTTTTCGCCCCAAAGCAGCGCCCAGATGGCGAAAAACCATGCAAACAACGGTCCGGCGGCCCTCAGACCCCCTCCCGCCACCTGTTCGTGATCGGGAGGCGGCGGTCCTTGCCGAAGCCCTTGGGGGAGATCTTGGTGCCCGGGGGGTACTGGCGGCGCTTGTATTCCGCCGTGTCGACCAGGCGGAGCACCCGGGTCACCAGGTCCGGGTCGAAGCCCTCGGCGACGATGGACGCGTGGCCGCGGTCGCGGTCGACGTAGAGTTCCAGGATGCGGTCCAGGACCGGGTAGTCCGGCAGGGAGTCCGTGTCGACCTGGCCCGGGCGCAGTTCCGCGCTCGGGGGCTTGGTGATGGAGTTCTCGGGGATCGGCGGCGTCTCGCCGCGTTCGGCCGCGGCCCGGTTGCGCCAGCGGGCCAGGCGGAAGACGCCCGTCTTGTAGAGGTCCTTGATGGGGCCGTACGCGCCCACCGAGTCGCCGTACAGCGTGGAGTAGCCGCAGGCCAGCTCCGACTTGTTGCCGGGGGCCAGGACGATGTGGCCCTCCTGGTTGGAGAGGGCCATCAGCATCGTGCCGCGCAGCCGCGACTGGAGGTTCTCCTCCGCCAGGCCCGTCAGGCCCAGCGCACCCATGTACGTGTCGAACATCGGCGCGATCGGCACCGTACGGAAGTGCAGCCCCGTGCGCCGCGCCAGTTCCTCCGCGTCGGCCAGCGAGTGCTCCGACGAGTACCGCGACGGCATCGCCACGCCGTACACGTGCTCCGGCCCCACCGCGTCGCACGCGATGGCCGCCACCAGCGCCGAGTCGATGCCGCCGGACAGGCCGATCAGCACGCTCCGGAAGCCGTTCTTCCGGACGTAGGCGCGCAGGCCCTGCACCAGCGCCGAGTAGACCTCCTCGTCGTCGCCGAGGTGCCGGGCCGGCCCGCCGCGGAACACCGGCTCGTAGGGCGGCAACGGGTCGGCGGACAGCGTCACGTGCTCGATCCGCAGCCCGTCGTCGACCACGCCCGACGGCACCTCGGCCGGCGCCTGCGGCAGGTCCAGGTCCAGGACGAGGCAGGTCTCCTCGAACTGCGGCGCCCGCGCGATCACCTCGCCGCCGGCGCCGACGACGATCGAGTCGCCGTCGAAGACCAGCTCGTCCTGACCACCCGTCATCGCCAGATACGCCGTGGTGCAGCCCGCCTCCTGGGCCCGCTTGCGCACCAGCTCCAGCCGCGTGTCGTCCTTCTCCCGCTCGTACGGCGAGGCGTTGATGGACAGCAGCAGCCCCGCCCCCGCGGTACGGGCGGCCGGCACGCGGCCGCCCTCCTGCCACAGGTCCTCGCAGATCGCGAGCGCCACGTCCACGCCGTGCACCCGCACCACCGGCAGCGTCTCGCCCGGTACGAAGTACCGGAACTCGTCGAAGACCCCGTAGTTCGGCAGGTGGTGCTTGGCGAAGGTGAGCACCGCCTCGCCGCCGTACAGCACGGCCGCCGCGTTGCGCGGCGCGCCCGCCGGGCGGCCCAGCCGCGGCCGGGCCTCCTCGCTGCGGTCCAGGTAGCCGACGACCACCGGCAGCTCCCCGAACCCCTCGTCCCGCAGCCGCACCGCGAGCGCCCGCAGCGCCGCCCGCCCGGCCTCGACGAACGACGGGCGGAGCGCCAGGTCCTCGACGGGGTACCCGGTCAGGGCCATCTCGGGGAACGCCACCAGGTGCGCCCCCTGCCCGGCCGAGTGCCGCGTCCAGCGGAGGATCGCCTCCGCGTTCCCGGCGAGATCACCGACGCAGGAGTCGATCTGGTTCAGGGCGAGACGAAGCTGAGCCACGCCGCCAGTGTATTCGTCTGACTGACGCTATGCGCCCTGGCGGCGGTAGCCCAGCACCGTCATCATGCCCGCCTCCGCGTGGTAGACGTTGTGGCAGTGGAGCATCCACAGGCCCGGGTTGTCCGCGTCGAAGTCCACCGCCAGCCGGGTGCCCGGCAGCACGATCGCGGTGTCCTTGCGCGGCCCGCCGTCCGGCAGCGCGAAGGTGTGGCCGTGCAGGTGCATCGGGTGCCACATCGTCGTGTCGTTGACGAACGTCAGCCGCACGCGCTCGCCCGCCGCCACCGGGTAGCGGTGGCCGTCCGCGTACGTCCGGCCGTCGATCGCCCAGTCGTACTTCTCCATCGACCCCGTCAGGCGGAGCGTGAGCTCCCGGTCCGGGCGCCGCCCGTCGAGCCGCACGCCCTCGGCGGCCTTCAGCCGGCGCGCGGTCAGCGGCGCGCTCTCCAGCTCGCGCGGCCGTACGTCCGCCGCCGGGGCCTCGCCCCCGCCCGTACGGAGCAGCGCGAGGGCGGTGCGGTCCTTGCCCTCGGCCAGTGCGGTCAGCGGGAACACACCGTCCTCGGCCCGCACCAGCACGTCGTAGCGCTCGCCCATGCCCAGCAGCAGCGCGTCCGTCTCCGTGTGCTCCACGGGGAAGCCGTCGGTGTGCGTGACGGTCATGCGGTGGCCGCCGAGCGCCACGCGGAAGGCTGTGTCGCCGCCGGCGTTGATCAGGCGGATGCGGATGCGGTCGCCCGGCCGGGCCGTGAACGTCCGCGGGTCCTCGGCGGTGCGGCCGTTGACCAGGTAGTGGGGGTACGCGACGTCACCGGCGTCACCGCCGAGCAGCTCGCTGGTCGCGCCCATGAGCATGCGGGAGGGGCCGGAGGGGGCGGGGGAGGAGGGGGACGTGCCGTGTTGCATCCCGCCCCCGTGCTGCATCCCTCCGTGGTCCGTCCCGCCGTGCTGCATTCCGCCGCCGTGCTGCATCCCGCCCATGCCGCGCCGGAGCTCGGCGAGGACCGCGTCCGGCGTGCTGCCGTCCACGCCGTCGACCCAGTCGTCGAGGACGACCACCCACTCCTTGTCGTACTGCAGCGGCTCCTTGGGGTCCTCCACGATCAGCGGCGCGTACAGGCCGCGGTCCTGCTGGGTGCCGGAGTGCGGGTGCAGCCAGTACGTGCCGGGGTGGGTGACGGTGAAGCGGTAGTCCTGCGAGGCGCCGGGCCGTATGGCGCGCTGGGTCAGGCCGGGGACGCCGTCCATGTCGTTGCGCAGGGCCAGGCCGTGCCAGTGGACGGAGGTGGGCTCGGGCAGGTGGTTGGCGAGGGTGAGGCCGAGCGTCTCGCCGGCGCGGAGGCGCAGCTCCTTGCCGGGCAGCGCGTCGTCGTACGCCCAGGTGGTGACCGTACGGCCGCCGCCCAGGTCGGCGCGGGCCGTGGCGGCGGTCAGCCGGAACGACCGCAGCGTGCCGGGCCGGCGCCGCGACTCGGCCGCGGCGACCTCGGGCCCGTCCGGGGCGACCCAGTCGGCGGCCCGGGCGGACGGCGACGAGCTGCCGCCGCCCTTGCCGGAGCAGGCGCTCAGCAGACCGGTGGCCGCGAGGGCGACCCCGGCACCCAGCACGCTGCGGCGGCCGGGAGAGGAAGGGGCGGAAGGGAAGGAGGGGAGAGAAGGCGTGGAAGACATGGGGCACCTCGGTGCTGTCGGTTGTCGGTGGGTCGCTGGCGTACGTGAGCGGGGCGCGGCGCGCTCCTATACGCGCAGCACCGACAACCGGGCGAGGGCTTTGTGCCGGGGCGGGGGAGGCCGGCACCACTGGGCACGGGAGAACCAGGCGCGGCCGCGGGGTGCGGAACCGCGGCCGGCCGTCGTCCGCAGCAGGACCAGGGCGGCGAGCGCGGCGAGCAGCAGCAGGACGGTGGCCCAGCCGGTGCCGAGCACGGCCAGGCACACGGACATGGGGTCCATGCCGCCGTGGGCGGGGGAGACGGCGCGCGGGCCGTCGTGCGCGGCGGGAGCGCCGTGGCCGGCCGCATGACCATCCGCATGACCGGCCATCGCCCCCATGGCCACGGTCGCCCTGTCCGTATCGTGATCGCGCGGGTGCCCGAGTGTGTGCATGGTCACGATGCCCAGCAGCAGCGCGGCGAGCAGCAGCAGACGGCCGCACCACGCGCCCGTGCCCCGCTCCCGCCGCATTCTCCGCCTCCCCCGGGCTCGTTGACCTCTTCCGCACCCTACCCCTCCCGGGTATGCGCGGCCCCAGCCGGTCCGGCACGGCCCCACCCCCACCCTTGATCGGGTGTGCGGCAAACGGCACCAAGGACCGATCATTGGGCGAAAAGAACCAGCGCGAACCACCCCGCACGGCCCTGAAGGACGCTCCTCCCCCCATGACCCTCTCGGAACAGGTACGGGACGAACGTCCCCAGGCCCCTGCCGCCACGCCCGCCCCTGCCGTCACCCCCGGTGCCACCGGCCGGCAGTTCATCTCCTGGGCCACCCTGGCGATGATGACCACGGCCTCCGTGGCGAACCTGCGGCCCGCGCCCTCCATGGCCCTCTACGGCCTGGCCGCCGTCTTCCTCTACCTCGTCCCGGCCGTGGTGTTCCTGCTGCCCACCGCCCTCGTCTCGGCCGAGCTCGCCTCCGGCTGGCCCGGCGGCGTCTACCGCTGGGTGAGCGAGGGCCTGTCGAAGCCGCTGGGCTTCCTCGCCGTGTGGTGCCAGTTCGCGATGACCATCGCGTACTACCCGAGCCTGCTGGCGTACGTGGCGAGCACGTTCGCGTACGTCGTCGACCCGTCGCTGGCCGGCAACGGCCTCTACGTCGCGCTCGTCATCGTCGTCGTCTACTGGGCCGGCGTGCTGATCTCCGCGCGCGGCACCAAGGCCGTCGCCGGGCTGTCCAGCGCGGGCCTGGTCGTGGGCACGCTGCTGCCCGGCGTCGTGCTCGTCGTCCTCGGCCTGGTCTTCCTCGCGCAGGGCAACCCGTCCGCCGCGCCCATGGACGCCGGGCACGTGCTGCCGCCGTGGACCGGCCTGGCCAGCCTCGTGCTGATCGTCGGCAACTTCCTCTCCTACGCGGGCATGGAGATGAACGCCGTGCACGTGACCTCGCTGCGCGAGCCCGGCCGGCAGTACCCGCGGTCGGTGTTCGCCGCCACCGGCCTCGTCCTGCTGATCTTCGTCCTGCCCGCCCTGGCGATCAGCTGGGTGATGCCCGGCGAGGACCTGAGCCTGACCGCCGGCGTCATGCAGGCGTTCCAGGGCTTCTTCGACCACTTCGGTGTGGGCTGGCTGACGAAGGTCGTGGGCCTGCTGCTGGTCGCCGCCGCCCTCGGCGGCATGCTGACGTGGCTGGCCGGGCCGTCCCAGGGCCTGCTCATGGTCTCCCGGCAGGAGGGCTACCTGCCGCCGTCGCTCCAGAAGCTCAACCGCAACGGCGTCCCGCGCACCATCATGGTGGCCCAGGGCGTGCTGACCACTCTCATCGCGCTGCTGTACGCCTTCGTGCCGAACGTCTCCAGCGTCTACTGGATCTTCTCGGTGGTCACCACGCAGATCTACCTCGTGGTCTACCTGCTGATGTTCGCCGCGGCCGTCCGGCTGCGGCGCACCCGCCCCGGCCACCCGCGCGGCTTCCGCGTGCCGGCGCTGCACCTGGTCGCGGGCACCGGTTTCGCGGCGTCCGTGGCGGCCATGTGCATCGGCTTCGTCCCGCCGGAGCAGTTCGGCGGCCAGCCGCTGTGGCGCTACCTGCTGATCGTCGGCGGCGGCCTGTTCACGCTGGGCTTCCTGGCGCCGCTGGCCTTCCTCGCCCTGCGCAAGCCGCACTGGGCGACGGCGGCGGAGGACGACCGGGAGACCGCCGGGGACGAGCGGCCCGCCGCCGTCCAGTAGCTTGTGCCCGCAGGCGCGAGCGACGGGAGACGGGGATGAGCGGAACGCACCGCCCGCCGGGGCGGATGCTGCGCGTCGGCGGGGTGCCGCTGCACGTGCTGTGCGAGGGGTCCGGCCCGGTGTGCGTCCTGAGCCCCGGGCTGGGCATGGGCTGGTTCGACTGGGACCCGGTCGTGCCGCTGCTCACGCCCAGCCGCACCGTGGTCCGGTTCGACCGGCCCGGCCTGGGCTACAGCGCGCCCGCCACGGAGCCGCCCACGGCCGCCGGGGAGGCGGACCGGATCGCCGGCGTCCTCGACGCGCTGGGGCTGGACGGCCCCGCCACCGTCGTGGGGCACTCGCTGGCCGCGTTCCACGCCGAGGCGTTCGCCCGGCTGCACCCCGAGCGCACCGCGGGCGTGGTCCTCGTCGACGGCAGCGTCGAGGAGGACGTACGCCCGCTGCCCGCCCGTGAGCTGCGCACCGCCGCGGCGCGGCTGCGCGGCCGGGCCGTGACCGGGGCCGGGCTGCCGTACGCGCTGGGGCCCGCGCTGCGCCGGTTCGCGGTCCGTACCTCGTCCGTACGGCGGGAGGACCCGGCGCCCGCCGCGCTGGTGCGCCGCACGTACGGCACGGGGCGGGTGGCGCGCGCCGTGCTGATGGAGAACGCCCGCTACCTGGACGTGGCCGCCGAGCTGGAGCGGCTGCGGGCCGCGCACGGCATGCCGCCGGCGCCCGTCACCGTGCTGGCCGCGTCGCCGGGCACCGGCTCGTGGCTGGAACAGCGCCGGCTGCGGCGGCAGCGGGGCCTCGCCGAGCGGCTCGACGCCCGCTTCGAGGCCGTCGCCCCGGCCGGCCACCTGCTGATGCACGACCGCCCGCAGGCCGTCGCGGCGGCCGTGCTGGCCACGCCGTACGTGCCGCCGCGGCCCAGCCGGACCGCCTCTCACGGGTGACGCCGCCGGGGCGGGCATCAGTACGATGCACCCACGGGGCACGGTCGTACGACGGCCGGAACGCCACCCGGACCACAGCCCGAAACCCAGCGGTAACCGGAACCCGCGACACTGGCCCCCAGGCCCTGCCCGCACCGGGTGAAACGAGCCGTCTGACCTGCAAGGATAGGGAGCTATGGATAAGCAGCAGGAGTTCGTGCTCCGCACGCTCGAAGAGCGCGACATCCGGTTCGTGCGGCTGTGGTTCACCGACGTCCTCGGGTACCTCAAGTCGGTGGCCGTCGCCCCGGCCGAGCTGGAGCAGGCGTTCGACGAGGGCATCGGCTTCGACGGCTCCGCGATCGAGGGCTTCGCCCGCGTCTACGAGTCCGACATGATCGCCAAGCCGGACCCGGGCACCTTCCAGATCCTGCCGTGGCGCGCCGAGGCCCCCGGCACCGCCCGGATGTTCTGCGACATCCTCATGCCGGACGGCTCGCCGTCCTACGCCGACCCGCGCTACGTCCTCAAGCGCATCCTGGCCAAGACCTCCGACCTCGGGTTCACCTTCTACACCCACCCCGAGATCGAGTTCTTCCTGCTCAAGGACAAGCCGGTCGACGGCAGCCGGCCCGTGCCCGCCGACAACTCCGGCTACTTCGACCACACCCCGCAGAACGTGGGCATGGACTTCCGCCGCCAGGCCATCACCATGCTCGAATCCATGGGCATCTCGGTCGAGTTCAGCCACCACGAGGGCGCCCCCGGCCAGCAGGAGATCGACCTGCGCTACGCCGACGCGCTCTCCACGGCCGACAACATCATGACCTTCCGCCTCGTGATGAAGCAGGTCGCGCTGGAGCAGGGCGTGCACGCCACGTTCATGCCGAAGCCGTTCTCGGAGTACCCGGGCTCCGGCATGCACACCCACCTGTCGCTCTTCGAGGGCGACCGCAACGCCTTCCACGAGTCGGGCGCCGAGTACCAGCTGTCCAAGGTGGGCCGCTCCTTCATCGCCGGACTCCTCCGCCACGCCGGCGAGACCTCCGCCGTCACCAACCAGTGGGTCAACTCGTACAAGCGCATCTGGGGCGGCTCCAAGCGCACCGCCGGCGCCGGCGGCGAGGCCCCCTCGTACATCTGCTGGGGCCACAACAACCGCTCCGCGCTCATCCGCGTCCCCATGTACAAGCCCGGCAAGACCGGCTCCACCCGCGTCGAGGTCCGCTCCATCGACTCCGGCGCCAACCCCTACCTCACCTACGCCGTCCTCCTGGCCGCCGGCCTGAAGGGCATCGAGGAGGGCTACGAACTCCCCGCCGGCGCCGACGACGACGTGTGGGCGCTGTCCGACGCCGAGCGCCGCGCCATGGGCATCGAGCCCCTGCCGCAGAACCTCGGCGAGGCCATCGAGCTGATGGAACGCAGCGAACTCGTCGCCGAGACCCTCGGCGAGCACGTCTTCGACTTCTTCCTCCGCAACAAGAAGCAGGAGTGGGAGGAGTACCGTTCGGAGGTCACCGCCTTCGAACTCCGCAAGATGCTGCCGGTGCTCTGACGACCAGCGGGAGGGCCCGTTCGATGACCATGCCCGAGGGGCGCCGCAGCAGCACGTACACCCGGCTGCTGCGGTACGGGTTCACCGATCCCGCCGCGGCGGAGCGGCTGCTCGGGGCGGCCGTGCCGGACGACCCCGTGCTCCTCGACGCGCTCGGCGGCACCGCCGACCCCGACCTGGCGCTGCGCGGGCTGGTGCGGCTCGTCGAGGCGCTGCCCGAGGGCGACGAACGGCGGGCACTGCCCGCCACCCTGCTCGGCGCCAAGCCGCTGCGGGACCGGCTGCTCGGCGTGCTGGGGGCCTCCGAGGCGCTCGGCGACCACCTGGCCCGGCACCCCTCGCACTGGCACGCCCTCGACAACTTCGACACCGCCGACCTGCGGCCCGGCGTGCCCGAGTTCGAACGGGCCCTCGCCGACGGCATGCGCGGCCACGCCGGGCTGCTGCCCGCCGACGCGCTGCGCGCCGCCTACCGGCGCTGCCTCCTCGCCATCGCCGCGCGCGACCTCAGCGGCACCACCGACGTCGCGGGCACCGCCGCCGAGCTCGCCGACCTGGCCACCGCCACGCTCCGCGCGGCCCTCGCCATCGCCGCCGACGAGCAGCCCGACGACGCCGCCGCCTGCCGGCTCGCCGTCATCGGCATGGGCAAGTGCGGCGGCCGGGAACTGAACTACGTCTCCGACGTCGACGTCGTCTTCGTCGCCGAGGCCACCGACGGCACGGACGAGGCCGCCGCGCTGCGCGCCGCCACCCGGCTCGCCTCCCGCATGATGCGCGTCTGCTCCGACGTCACCCCCGAGGGCACCATCTGGCCCGTCGACGCCAACCTCCGCCCCGAGGGCCGCAACGGCCCCCTCGTGCGCACCCTCTCCAGCCACATCGCCTACTACCAGCGCTGGGCCAAGACCTGGGAGTTCCAGGCCCTGCTCAAGGCCCGGCCCGTGGCCGGCGACACCGCGCTCGGACAGGCGTACATGGACGCGCTGTCGCCCCTCGTGTGGCAGGCCGCCGAGCGCGAGAACTTCGTCGCCGACGTGCAGCAGATGCGCCGCCGCGTCGTCGCCTCCATCCCCGCCGCCCACGTCGACCGCGAGCTCAAGCTCGGCCCCGGCGGCCTGCGCGACGTCGAGTTCGCCGTGCAGCTGCTCCAGCTGGTGCACGGCCGCAGCGACGCCACCCTGCGCCACGGCAGCACCCTCGACGCCCTGGCCGCCCTCGCCACCGGCGGCTACGTCGGGCGCGCCGACGCCAAGGCGCTCGACGCCGCCTACCGCTTCCTGCGCTCCCTGGAACACCGCATCCAGCTGTACCGGCTCCGCCGCACCCACCTCGTCCCCGAGGACGAGGCCGAACTGCGCCGCCTCGGCCGCTCCCTCGCCCGCTCCTGGGCCCGCGACGGCGACCGGGCCGCCGGCGAGGAGCCCGTCGCCGGGCTCACCCGGCAGTGGCGGCAGCACGCCCGCGAGGTCCGCCGGCTGCACGAGAAGCTGTTCTACCGGCCGCTGCTCGACGCCGTCGCCCAGCTGGAGCCCGGCGAGATCCGGCTCAGCCCCAAGGCCGCCGGCCAGCGCCTGGAGGCCCTCGGCTACGCCGACCCCGCCGCCGCCCTGCGCCACCTGGAGGCCCTGGCCTCCGGCGTCACCCGCAAGGCCGCCATCCAGCGCACCCTGCTGCCCGTCCTCCTCGGCTGGTTCGCCGACTCCGCCGACCCCGACGCCGGGCTCCTCAACTTCCACAAGGTCTCCGACGCCCTCGGCAAGACCCCCTGGTACCTGCGGCTGCTGCGCGACGAGGGCGCCGCCGCCGAGAACCTCGCCCGCGTCCTGTCCGCCGGCCGCCTCGCCCCCGACCTGCTGCTGCGCGCCCCCGAGGCCGTCGCCCTGCTCGGCGACCCCGGCGGCCTGCGGCCCCGCGGCCGCGAGGCCCTCGAACAGGAGGTGCTGGCCGCCGTCGGCCGCGCCGAGGACGCCGAGGCCGCCATCGTCGCCGTCCGCGGCGTACGCCGCCGCGAACTGTTCCGCACCGCCGCCGCCGACGTCATCGGCGCCTACGGCCAGCACGGCCGGGGCCGCAACCACGTCCACGCCTCCGGCGAGCACGGCACCGGCTCCCGCGGCGCCGCCGAGACCGCCGGCGCCGACCACGCCGCCCGCGTCGACACCGTCGGCCGCGCCGTCTCCGACCTCAACGCCGCCGCCGTCGCCGGCGCCCTGCGCGCCGCCGTCCGCGCCGAGTGGGGCGACACCCTGCCCACCCGGTTCGCCGTCATCGGCATGGGCCGCTTCGGCGGCCACGAACAGGGCTACGGCTCCGACGCCGACGTCCTCTTCGTGCACGAGCCGCGCGAGGGCGTGCCCGAGGAGGACGCCGCCAAGGCCGCCTTCGCCGTGGCCGGCGAGATGCGCCGGCTGCTCCAGCTGCCCACCACCGACCCGCCGCTCCTCATCGACGCCGACCTGCGCCCCGAGGGCAAGTCCGGCCCCATCGTGCGCACCCTCGCCTCGTACGCCGCGTACTACCGGCGCTGGTCGCTGGTGTGGGAGAGCCAGGCGCTGCTGCGCGCCGAACCCGTCGCCGGCGACGCGGACCTCGGGCGGCGCTTCCTGGAGCTCGTGGACCCGCTGCGCTACCCCGAGGGCGGCATCGGCGACGACGCCGTACGGGAGATCCGGCGGCTCAAGGCCCGCATGGAGTCCGAGCGGCTGCCGCGCGGCGCCGACCCCACCACCCACACCAAACTGGGCCGCGGCGGCCTGTCCGACGTCGAGTGGACCGTCCAGCTGCTCCAGCTGCGGCACGCCTGGGACGTCCCGGCCCTGCGCACCACCCGCACCCGCGAGGCCCTCGCCGCCGCCCACGCCGCGCACCTGCTCACCGCCGAGGAGACCCGCATCCTCGACGAGGCGTGGGTGCTGGCCACCAGTGTCCGCAACGCCGTCATGCTCGTCCGCGGCCGGTCCGGCGACACCTTCCCCGGCGACCCGCGCGAGCTGGCCGCCGTCAGCCGGTACCTGGGGTACGAGCCGGGCCACGTGGGGGAGATGCTGGACGACTACCGGCGCACCACGCGGCGCGCCCGCGCCGTCGTCGAGGACCGGTTCTACGGCAGCTGACCGGCAGTGGACCGGCGGCCCGAATCGTGGGCCCGCCGAAGCGCTCACTCAAGGATGCGCCTGGGCGCCGCCCACCGCCACATGGCGGGACAGCCGCGACGGCAGCCCGCCGTACCAGGCGGCCGAGCAGCCGAAGCCGAAGGCCAGGCAGAGCATGCCGCCCACCGCGTCCAGCCAGAAGTGGTTGGCGGTGGAGACGATCACGACGAGGGTGGCCACCGGATACAGCACCGCCAGCACCTTCAGCCACCGCCGCCGCACCAGCATCGCGACCGTGATGCCGCACCACGCGGACCAGCCGATGTGCATCGACGGCATCGCCGCGTACTGGTTGGACATGTCCGCGAGGTTGCCCGAGGCCATCGAGCCCCAGGTGTGGTGCTTGACCACCGTGTCGATGAAGCCCGTGCCGTCCATCAACCGGGGCGGCGCGAGCGGGTACAGGTAGTAACCGATCAGGGCCACGGCGGTGGTGGCGAACAACGCCAGCCGTGCCGCGGCGTAACGGCCCGAGTGCCAGCGGTACAGCCACACCAGCACGGCGACGGTCAGGACGAAGTGCAGCGTCGCGTAGTAGTAGTTCATCCCGACAATCAGCCACGTCACCGAGTCCACGGCCCGGTTGACGGTGTGCTCCACCGCGATGTTCAGGCTGTGCTCGGTGCGCCACACCCAGTCGGCGTTGCGCAGGGCGGCCGCGCGCTGCTCCGGTACCGCATTGCGCACCGCCGAGTACACCGCGTAACTCACGGCGATCAGCAGCACCTCGAACCACAGGCGCGGGCGCCGGGGGGCGCGCAGTTTCCGCAGGGCGCCGCGGACCGCCGGGGGCCGGTCCACCCGCTCCTCGGTGGGTGGCGGGGCGGCCGTCCGGCCCTCCCGGGTCCTCACTGTCGCTTCACCCATGGGCCCAGAGTCTGCCAGAACCGTCCCGTCGGCAGATCGTCCGGAGGTCGGGTCCACGCCACCTCCGGACCGGGTCCCACGGGGGATGCGGAGGGCCTCGGCCTCCCTCACGGGGGCGATCCGGGACGTTCTCAGCGCGCTGCGGGGGCCGACGCGGTCGAACCCCTGACGACCAGTTCGGGCAGGAAGACGAACTCGCTGTGCGGCGCCGGCGTACCGCCGACCTCCTCCAGCAGGGCCCGCACCGCGGCCTGACCCATCGCCCGCACCGGCTGCCGGATCGTCGTCAGCGGCGGGTCGGTGAACGCGATCAGCGGCGAGTCGTCGAAGCCCACCACCGAGACGTCGCGCGGGACTTCGAGGCCGTGCTGCCGTGCCGCCCGCACCACGCCCAGCGCCATCATGTCGCTGGCGCACACCACCGCCGTGCACCCCCGTTCGATGAGGGCAGCGGCCGCGGCCTGACCACCCTCAAGAGTGAACAGCGAGTGCTGTATCAGTTCCCGGGCCGACTCCTCCGGCGTGCCCAGCCGCTCCCGCATACTGCTCAGGAAGCCCTCGATCTTGCGCTGCACCGGCACGTACCGCTGCGGCCCCAGCGCCAGCCCGATCCGCCGGTGGCCCAGTGCCGCCAAATGGGTGACGGCCAGGTCCACCGCCGCCCGGTCGTCGGGCGACACGAACGGCGCCCGTACCTTCGCCGAGAAGCCGTTGATCAGCACGAACGGCACGCCCTGGGCCCGCAGCCGCTCGTAGCGCTGCATGTCCGCCGAGGTGTCCGCGTGCAGCCCCGACACGAAGATGATCCCGGCGACCCCGCGGTCCACCAGCATCTCCGTCAGCTCGTCCTCCGTGGAGCCGCCCGGCGTCTGCGTCGCCAGCACCGGCGTATACCCCTGACGCGTCAAGGCCTGGCCTATGACCTGCGCGAACGCCGGGAATATCGGGTTCTCCAGCTCCGGCGTGATCAGCCCCACCAGGCCCGCGCTGCGCTGCCGCAGCCGGACGGGCCGCTCGTACCCCAGCACGTCCAGCGCGGCCAGCACGGACTGGCGGGTGGAGGCGGCGACCCCGGGCTTTCCGTTGAGGACGCGGCTGACGGTCGCTTCGCTGACACCCGCCTGCGCTGCGATGTCTGCCAGCCGTGCGGTCACAGGAGGTGACTGTACCGGTCGCTTGGCGGGCATGTCAGACGGCCCACCACACGCAGGAATCGGCCGGGAGCAGCACCGTTCCGCCCGTACCGCCGGAGAACTCCAGCGCCGCCGTCGCCAGCAGCGGCCGGCCCGGCACCGGCAGCGCCACCTCGGTACCCAGCGTGTTCAGCGTGCACACGAACCCGGGCCGGGCGAACGCCAGCACGCCCTCCGGCGCGTCCTCCCACGTCATCGCGCCGTCGCCCAGCCCCGGCAGCTCCCGGCGCAGCGCCAGCGCCGACCGGTACAGCTCCAGCGTGGAGCGCGGGTCGCCCGACTGCGCCTCCACCGACAGCTCCCGCCACTCGTCGGGCTGCGGCAGCCAGCTGGCGCCCGGCCCGAAGCCGTACGGCGGGGCGTCGCCCGACCACGGCAGCGGCACCCGGCAGCCGTCCCGCAGCCCGTCCTGGCCGTCGCCGCGGAAGAACGCCGGGTCCTGCCGTACCTCGTCCGGCAGCTCCGTCACCTCGGGCAGGCCCAGCTCCTCGCCCTGGTAGACGTACGCCGACCCCGGCAGCGCCAGCATCAGCAGCGCCGCCGCCCGCGCCCGGCGCAGACCGAGTCCGGTGTCCCCGGCGCCGTAGCGCGTGGCGTGCCGCACCACGTCGTGGTTGGACAGCACCCACGTCGTCGGGGCGCCCACGGACGCCGTGGCCGCCAGCGACTCGTCGATCACCGTGCGCAGTGGGCCGGCGCCCCACTCCGCCGTCAGGAACTGGAAGTTGAACGCCTGGTGCAGCTCGTCCGGGCGCACGTACAGCGCCAGCCGCTCCGACGTCGGAGCCCACGCCTCGGCCACGCCGATGCGCCGCCCCGGGTAGGAGTCCAGCAGCTTCCGCCAGGCGCGGTGGATCTCGTGCACCCCGTCCTGGTCGAAGAACGGCAGCACCTGCGCGCCGATCAACTTGGCTTGTTCCGTACGGCCGATGTCGGGCAGCCCCGGCGCCTTGACCATGCCGTGCGCCACGTCGATGCGGAACCCGTCCACGCCCAGGTCCAGCCAGAACCGCAGCACCGAGTCGAACTCGGCCCGCACCTCCGGGTTGTCCCAGTTGAGGTCCGGCTGCTGCGGCGCGAACAGGTGCAGGTACCACTCGCCGGGCGTGCCGTCCGCGTCCGTGGTGCGGGTCCACGCCGGGCCGCCGAACACCGACTCCCAGTCGTTCGGCGGCAGTTCGCCGTTCTCGCCCTTGCCGGGCCGGAAGTGGTAGCGCGCGCGGGCCGTCCCCCCCGGGCGGTCCGCGAGCGCCTCCTCGAACCAGGCGTGCCGGTCCGAGGTGTGGTTGGGCACGATGTCGACGATGACCCGCAGCCCCTGCCGGTGCGCCTCCCGCACCAGGTCGTCGGCGTCCGACAGGTCGCCGAACAGCGGGTCGACGGCCCGGTAGTCCGACACGTCGTAGCCGCCGTCGGCCTGCGGCGAGGCGTAGAACGGCGTCAGCCACAGCGCGTCGACCCCCAGGCCCGCCAGGTACGGCAGCCGCTCCCGGACCCCGCGCAGGTCGCCGACGCCGTCGCCGTCGCTGTCGGCGAAGGAGCGCACGTACACCTGGTAGATGACGGCGCTGCGCCACCACTGGTCCGCGGTGGCGTCGGCAGGGTCGGCGGGGCGGACGGAGGGCGCGAGATCCTGGGTCATGTAGGTCCTGTTCGAGTCGGTACGGGTGCTGCTCTGCGCGGGGCTCGGCGCAGGGCTCAACGAGTGGCGCGGGCCGGAGGTCAGCCCTTGGTGCCGCCCGCGGTCAGCCCGGCGACCAGATGCCGCTGGGCGAGGAAGAAGACGAGCCCGGCCGGGACGGTGATGAGCACGGCGGCCGCGGTCATCAGGCCCCACTCGGCCTTCTGCTGGCCCACGAACGTCTGGAGGCCCACGGCGAGCGTGTAGTGGTCCTCGCTGCTCATGAACTGGCTGGCGAAGGCCACCTCGCCCCAGGCGGTGATGAACGAGTAGAAGCCGGTGACGGCCAGCCCGGGGCGGGCCAGCGGCAGGATCAGCCGCCAGAAGGTGCCGAACGGCGTCAGCCCGTCGACCCGCCCGGCCTCGTCGATCTCGGCGGGAATGGTGTCGAAGTACCCCTTCAGCATCCACGCGCAGAACGGCACCGACACCGAGCAGTAGGTGAGGATCAGGCCCGCGTAGGAGTCGAGGAGTTCCAGCTGGCCGAGGATGGTGTACAGCGGCACGATCAGCACCGCCATCGGGAACATCTGCACGACCAGGAACGTCCACATCAGCGGCCTGTGCCCGGGGAAACGCATCCGCGAGACGGCGTAGCCGGCGGTGGCCGCGACCAGCACGCCCAGGACGGTGGCGCCGAGCGCCACCACCACCGAGTTGCCGAACCAGGTCAGGAACGCCGTCTCGCCCAGGATGTGCGTGTAGTTGGAGAGGCTGAAACCCGACGCCCGGGTGGGCTCCTGCCAGCCGTCCCGGCCGCGCAGCGACACGTAGACGACGAACAGGACGGGGAACAGGGAGACCAGCGACGCGGCGATCAGCGCGGCGTGCAGCGCGACGGACACGCCCGCCGGCCGCTGCCCGCGCGGACGGGCCTTGAGCGCTGGGGTGCTGCTGCTCATCGGGTGGTCTCCTGTCGGTCGAGCATCCGGCGGTAGAAGACGGCGAACACGAGCAGCAGGGAGAGGATGAGGATGCCGTACGTCGCCGAGCCCGCGTAGTCGCGGACGCCCTGGAAGGCCAGCCGGTACGAGTACGTCACCAGGATCTCGCTGTCCGAGCTCGCGCCCTGCCCCACCAGCAGGTAGATGACCTGGAACATGTTGAACGTCCAGATGGTGCCCAGCAGGATCACCGTGCCGCTGACCGAGCGCAGGCCCGGCAGCGTCACGTGCCGGAACCGCTGCCAGGGCGAGGCGCCGTCCATCTCCGCCGCCTCGTGCAGCTCGGCCGGGATCGCCTGGAGACCGCCGAGGATCGCCACCATCATGAACGGCACGCCCAGCCACGTGTTGACCGCGACGGCCGACACCTTCTGCAGCGTGCTGTCGCCGAGCCAGTCGACGGGGTCCAGGCCGAGGCCCGAGAGGAAGGCGTTGAGCACGCCGTACTTCTCGTTGAACATCAGCCGCCAGGAGAAGGTGGCGACGAACGCCGGCACCGCCCACGGCAGGATCAGCAGCACCCGGTAGAGCCCGCGGAACCGCACCTTGCGGTTGAGCAGCAGCGCCAGGCCCAGGCCCAGCGTGTAGTGCAGGAACACGCAGGACGCGGTCCACACCACGGTCCAGCCGAGTCGGTCCCAGAAGTGGCCCTCCTGGCCGGAGAGCACCTTCCAGTAGTTGTCCAGGCCGACGAACCGGTACGTGGCGTCGATGTGGTTGACGCCGATGGTGCGGGCCACGTTGGCCTCGTTGGCGTCGGTGAACGACAGGTAGATGCCGCGGCCCAGCGGGTAGCCGACGAGCACGGCGAGCACCACCACGACGGGCAGCACCATCGCCCAGGCGTACCAGTGCGTGCCGAAGGAACGCCGGACGCGGGCGGTGAGGGAGGGCGCGGAGGCGGCCGGGGCGGCCGGGGCGTCCGGGGCGGAGGAGGCGGAGAGGGAGGACATGAGGGACTACTCCTGGATGCCGTAGTCCTTCAGGAGGGAGGACTGCCAGGCCTTGGCCGTGGCGTCCAGGCCCTCCTTGGGCTCCTCCTTCAGCGTGAGGATCTTGGTGTAGTGCTGGAGCCACTCGGTGAACAGGTCGCCGCCCTGCGGGATCGGCGGGCGCGGGTGGGCCTTGTCGAGCGCCGCGTGGAAGGCGCTGCGCACCGGGTCGGCCAGCACCGCCTTGGTGTAGGCGGACGTACGGGTCGGCAGCACGCCGATCTCGTTCGAGACCTGCTCCTGCTGCGCGGCACCGGTCATGAACTGGGCAAACAGGTACGAGGCGTCGAAGTTCTTGGAGCCCGCGTAGACGACGAGGTTGTGGCCGCCGACGGGCGCGCCCGCGGTGCCGGTGGAGCCGGCCGGGACGGGGGCGATGCCCAGGTTGTCGCGGGACTTGTACGCGTCGCCGCCGAAGATCTCCTTGGTCGCCCAGGGACCGTCGACCAGCATGGCCAGCTTGCCGTTCTTGAAGTCCGTCTTGAGGACGTTGTAGCCGTCGGTGCCCGCCGGCTTGGGCGCGGCGCCCGACTTCACCAGGTCGACGGCGGTCTCGATGCCCTTGCGGGACGCGGCGGAGGAGATCGTGATCTTCTTCTTCTCCGCGTCGACCATGTCGCTCTTCTCGCCGTACAGGAAGGGCAGCGAGTAGTAGCTGTCGGGGCTCAGGCCGATGCCGTCGGCGCCCGTCCTCTCCTTGATCTTCGCCGCGGCGTCCTTGACCTCCTGCCAGGTGGTGGGCGCCTTGTCGACGCCGGCCTTCTGGAAGAGCTCCTTGTTGTAGAGCAGGCCGAGGGTGTCGGTGACCTGCGGGACGCCGTAGGTCTTGCCCTGGTACGCCGCGTTCTTCAGCGGGCCGGGCAGGAAGTCGTCGCTCTTGTCGAGCGCGGGGGTGCCGGTGAGGTCCTTGAGGTAGCCGAGCTGGGCGAAGCCGGGGGTCCAGCCGACGTCGGAGCGGAGGACGTCGGGGGCGCCCTTGCCGGTGGAGGCGGCGGTCTTGAACTTCTGCTGCGCCTGGTCGAAGGGGACGTTGACGTAGTCCACCTTGATCTTCGGGTACTTGGCCTCGAAGTCCTTCACCAGCTTCTTGAAGGCCGGCGCCTCGTTGGTGGCGTCCGAGGTGTCCCACCAGGTGATGGTGCCGCTGACGCTGCCCGGGTCGTTCGCGGCCTTCGCGCCGTCGCTCTTGCTGTCGCCGCCACCGCCGCACGCGGTCACGGACAGGGCCAGGGCGCCGATGACGGCGGCGACCGATATGCCTCTTCGCATATGGATGCTCCTCTTTCATACGGCCGGCCCTGGGGGTGGGCGGAACGGCCCGAGCTGCGGAGGAAGCTAACAGGCTGAAAGCTCTTGCGAAAGACCTTGCAAGAGGGGAATCGGCAGTTTTCCGTGTCGTAACCGTCCTGTGTCCAGGAGATGGACGGGGAGAGACGGAAAGGGTTGACCGGAACGGGCGGGAACCGTACGGTCACGCGGCAAGCGTTTGCAGCGGCGCAGCGCGAACTTGCGGAAACGCCCCGGTCGTTCCTCCGGCGGCTCTTCCGGGGGCGACGTGCGTCTGCCGTGCGGAGGTGGATCCGCGCCGCGCACCCCCCACCAGGAGGACCCGTGCCTGCCCGACGACTGCGACTGCGGCGACTGCGAAGAACCCTTGCGGCGGCGGTGGCCGCCATGGCCGCCACCGTGCTTCCCGCCCCGGCGGCGGAGGCCGCCACCCCCGGCGACAAGGACGTCACGGCCGTCCTCTTCGAGTGGGACTACGCGTCGGTGGGCCGGGAGTGCAAGGAGACCCTCGGCCCCGCCGGCTACGGCTCCGTGCAGGTCTCCCCGCCCCAGGAACACGTCCAGGGCCCCCAGTGGTGGACCTCCTACCAGCCCGTGAGCTACCGCATCGCCGGCCGCCTCGGCGACCGGAACGCCTTCCGCACCATGGTCGGCGCGTGCCACGCGGCGGGCGTGAAGGTCGTCGTCGACGCCGTCGTCAACCACATGGCGGCCGGACCGGGCGGCACGGGCACGGGCGGCACGTCGTACACGAAGTACAGCTACCCCGGCACGTACGGCCCGCAGGACATGGACGACTGCACGGGCGTCGTCACGGACTACCGCGACCGCTGGAACGTCCAGCACTGCGAACTCGTCGGCCTCGCCGACCTCGACACCGGCGAGGAACCGGTGCGCGCACGGATCGCCGGCTACCTGAACGACCTGCTGTCGCTGGGCGTCGACGGCTTCCGCATCGACGCCGCCAAGCACATCGCGGCCGAGGACCTCGCGGCCGTCAAGGCCCGGCTGACCCGCCCGGACGTCCACTGGAAGCAGGAGACCATCTACGGCGCCGGCGAGGCCGTCCAGCCCGACGAGTACCTGGGCACGGGCGACGCCCAGGAGTTCCGCTACGCGCGCGACCTCAAGCGCGTCTTCCAGACCGAACGCCTCGCGTACCTGCGCAACTACGGCGAGGGCTGGGGCTACATGCCGTCCGGCAAGGCGTCCGTCTTCGTCGACAACCACGACACGGAGCGCGGCGGCGACACCCTCACGTACAAGGACGGCGCGTCCTACACCCTCGCCAACGTCTTCATGCTGGCCTGGCCCTACGGCACCCCCGACGTGCACTCCGGCTACGAGTTCACCGACCGCGACGCGGGCCCGCCGCGCGGCGGCGCGGTCACGGCGTGCTGGCAGGACGGCTGGAAGTGCCAGCACAAATGGCCGGAGATCAAGGCCATGGTCGCCTTCCGCAATGCCGTGCGGGGCACGGCGGTCGGCAACTGGTGGGACAACGGCTACCAGGCGATCGCCTTCGGCCGGGGCAACCGGGGCTACGTGGTCGTCAACCACGAGGGCTTCGCACTGACCCGCACGTTCGCGACGAGCCTGCCGGCGGGGGACTACTGCGACGTGCAGAGCGGCCGGACGGTGACGGTGGACACGGCCGGCCGCTTCACGGCGACCGTCGCCCCGAACACGGCCCTGGCGCTGCACGCGGGGGCGCGCGGCACCTGCGCGAAGTGAGCTTGCCCCGGTCCCGCCCTTTCTCCGTTTCCGGGGGAGTGCCCCCGACCCCCGGCCCGCGCTACCGCGCGGGTGTCCTCAAACGCCGGACGGGCTTGATTTCAAGCCCCGCCGGCGTTTGAGGCGCGGGGTCCGGGGCGGAGCCCTGGGAAACGGAGAAAGGGCGGGGCTGGGGTTCCTTCCCGTTCTGACCGCAACCCGAGGAGACCCGCACGTGAGACGCCGCCTGACCGCAATCGCGGCAGCCCTCGCCGCCCTGCTGCCCGCGGCGGCAGCCGCAACCGCACCGGCGCACGCCGACGAACCCCCGCCCCCCAAGGACGCCCGCGTCCAGTGGCTGGACGCACACACCCTCGCCTGGCCCAAAGACCTCGGCACCCCCACCCGCCCCCACCACCTCACCACCACCCGAGGCCGCTACGACCTCACCCGCATACCCACCGGCCTCACCCCCGCCCAGCGCGCCGCCCACCCCCACCTCGCCCGTGCCGGCTACGAAGCCTTCCTTCTCGACGCCCACGGCGCGGAGAAGGAACTACTCACCGGGGAGCTCCGGGCGGAGACCGACGACGGTGTCGCCACCGGTGTCCAGATCCCCGGCGTCCTCGACGACCTGTACGCGGCCGCCGCCGGCAAGAAGGCCCTCGGGCCCGTCTTCGACCACCGTGGGCGCCCCACCCTCTCCGTCTGGGCCCCGACCGCCCGCCACGTCGCCCTCGAACTCGACGACCGCACCGGCCCCACCACCATCCCCATGCACCGCGACGACGCCAGCGGCGTCTGGAGCGTCACGGGCCCGGCCGCATGGAAGGGCAGGACGTACCGGTACGCGGTGACCGTCCACGTCCCCTCCGCCGGGAAGACCGTCACCAACCACGTCACCGACCCGTACTCCACCGCCCTCACCGCAGACTCCGCCCACAGCGTCGTCACCGACCTCGCCGACCCGGCCCTGGCCCCGCCCGGCTGGCGGGAGTTGCGCAAGCCGAAGGCGGTGCCGTTGCGCGCCGCGCAGATCCAGGAGCTGCACATCCGCGACTTCTCCGTCGCCGACCGCACCTCCCGCCACCCCGGCCAGTACCTCGCGTTCACCGACCGCGACGCCGCCGGCCCCCGCCACCTGCGCGAGCTGGCCGCCGCCGGCACGTCGTACGTGCACCTCCTCCCGGCCTTCGACTTCGCCACCGTCCCCGAGAAGAAGGCCGCCCAGCAGGGCCCCGCGTGCGACCTCGCCGCCCTGCCCGCCGACTCCGACGCGCAGCAGAAGTGCGTGGCCGCCACCGCCGCCCACGACGCGTACAACTGGGGCTACGACCCGCTGCACTACACCGTTCCCGAGGGCTCGTACGCCTCCGACCCCGACGGGCCGCGCCGCACCCTCGAGTTCCGCGCCATGGTGCAGGGCCTCGCCGGCGCCGGGCTGCGGACCGTCATGGACGTCGTCTACAACCACACCGCCGCGGCCGGCCAGGACGACAGGTCCGTCCTCGACCGCATCGTCCCCGGCTACTACCAGCGGCTCCTCGACGACGGCGCCGTCGCCACCTCCACCTGCTGCGCCAACACCGCACCCGAGCACGCCATGATGGGCAAGCTGGTCGTCGACTCCGTCGTCACCTGGGCGAAGCAGTACAAGGTCGACGGCTTCCGCTTCGACCTCATGGGCCACCACCCCAAGGCCAACATCCTCGCCGTCCGCAAGGCCCTCGACGCCCTGACCCCCGCCAAGGACGGTGTCGACGGCCGGAGCATCGTCCTGTACGGCGAGGGCTGGAACTTCGGCGAGGTCGCCGACGACGCCCGCTTCGTGCAGGCCACGCAGAAGAACATGGCCGGCACCGGCATCGCCACCTTCTCCGACCGCTCCCGCGACGCCCTGCGCGGCGGCGGGCCCTTCGACGACGACCCGCGCGTCCAGGGCTTCGCGTCCGGTCTGTACACCGACCCCAACGGCGACCCCGTCAACGGCACCCCCGACCAGCAGCGCGCCCGGCTCCTGCACCTCCAGGACCTCGTCAAGGTGGGCCTGACCGGGCATCTCGCCGGCTACCGCTTCACCGACACCTCCGGCAAGGACGTCCGCGGCGCCGACGTCGACTACAACGGACAGCCGGCCGGCTACGCCGCCGCGCCCGGCGACGCCCTCAACTACGCCGACGCCCACGACAACGAGAGCCTCTACGACGCCCTCGCCTACAAGCTGCCCCAGGCCACCCCGGCCGCCGACCGCGCCCGCATGCAGGTCCTGGCCATGGCCACCACCGCGCTGTCGCAGGGCCCCGCCCTCTCCCAGGCCGGCAGCGACGTGCTGCGCTCCAAGTCCCTCGACCGCAACTCGTACGACAGCGGCGACTGGTTCAACGCGATCCACTGGGACTGCCACGACGGCAACGGCTTCGGCCGCGGCCTGCCGCCCGCCGCCGACAACACGGCCAAGTGGCCGTACGCGCGCCCGCTGCTCGCCGACCCCGCCCTGCGACCCGGCTGCGACGCGGTCACCGCCGCGTCCGCCGCCTACCGCGACCTGCTGCGCATCCGCACCACCGAGAAGGCGTTCGCCCTGCCCACCGCCGACGCCGTCCAGCAGCAGCTGTCCTTCCCGCTCGCCGGCCGCGACGAGACCCCCGGCGTCGTCACCATGCGCCTCGGCGGCCTGGTCGTCGTCGTCAACGCGACCCCCGCGACGCAGACCCAGACCGTCGCCGCCCTGGCCGGCACCCGCTACGCCCTGCACCCCGTGCAGGCCCGCGGCGCCGACCCCGTCGTACGGTCGGCGGCCTACGCGGCCGGCACCGGCACCTTCGCCGTACCGGGCCGCACGGTCGCCGTCTTCCGGCAGCAGGCTCAGGAGGGCTGAACCGGGGACGGCGGCGCCGGCGCCGCCAGTGCCGTCAGCCGGCCGACGAGTTCCGCGAAGGGGCCGTCGGCCGGTTCGTCGGCCAGCATGCGGCGCAGCACCACCGCCATGGCCTCGTCGAACGCCGCCGCCACGGCGGCCAGCGCCAGCAGGTCCTGCGCCAGCCGCACCTCCAGTTCCGCGCGCGGCACGCGGCGCCCGTCCAGCCACAGCAGTGCCGTCACCTCGGCCAGCGAGATCCACGACCGGAACGTCAGCTCGGTGCGCGGCGCCAGCGGCGCCGCCACGGCCAGGTGCCGCAGCAGCTGCTCGTACGCCGCCTGCCGCACCCCGTCGATCAGCGTGGCCGGCGCGCCGGGGCCGGGCGCGGCCGGGCCGCCGCGCAGCAGGGCCGCGAAGCCCGCCCCGTAGGTCTCCACGAAGTCGAAGAACCGGCCCATGACGTGCAGGACGCGGGTGCCGAGCGGGCCCTCGCAGGGCTCGGTGAGCAGCGCCGTCAGCTCGTCAGCGGCGCGGCGCAGCGCGGCCTCGTACAGGTCGCGCTTGCAGGGGAAGTAGTGATAGACGAGCGGCCGGGAGACCCCGGCCGCCGTCGCGATGTCGTCGAGGGACACGCTGTCCGGCGGGCGATGGCTGAACAGCTCCAGCGCGGTCGCGACGAGCTGTTCGCGCCGCTCCGCCATGCTCATCCTGCGCCGTCCCGCCATGATCATGGCGGTCATCCTAAAGCGTGCGAATCGCCCGGGGGAGCGGGCCGTTCGGCCCTCCCCCGAGCCGCCTCAGTGCAGGGGCAGCAGCTTGTCGCCGTCCGTCAGACGCGCCGTCAGGTCCGTCTGGGCCCCCTGCTTCGCCGGCAGGGCCAGCAGCGGGCCCTGCGCACTGCCGTGCACCTCGCCGGTGGCCGTCACGGAGGAGACCCCTCCGCCGGCCGCCGCCAGCGCGTACCACGTGCCGCCGTGCGACTTCCACAGCACGCCCGCCAGGACGTGCGGGTCACGGGCGCCGCAGGCCGCCGAGTCCTCGGCCCGCGCCACCACCGCGGCCTGCGCGCCGGGCCGCGCGCCGGGCACCTGGAACAGGGCCAGCACCCGGCTGCCCGCGCCCCGCCACGTCTCGGCGCGGGCGCACAGCCACTCCGCGGTCCCGGCGCCGCCGGGCAGCGGCTGCGACGCGTACGGCCACGCGTTCACGGTCCGTACGCCCTGGCCGCGCACCGACGTCAGCTGACAGGCGGTGTGCCCCCACGCGGTGCGCTCCGCGGACGTCGACACGTCGCGCGGGGAGGAGGGCGGTCCGGCGGTGAGCCGGGCCGGGACGAGTTCGCCGAGGTCGGTCACCAGGTGGGCGCCCAGCTGGAGGGCGGTCCACGACCGGCAGTCGTTGGAGGCGGCGGGGCTCGGCACCGGGTCGGTCACGCCGTCGGCGTCGCGGTGCAGCGGGTTGCCCTGGTCGCCCGGCGTCAGCAGGTCGCGCACGGTGGCCTGGTCCACCCAAGGGGCCGTCAGATAACGGACGTTGCCGTCGGTGCGGCCCAGCACGACGGCGGCCGCGGTGCCGGCGTCGGAGGCGTCGGTGCGGGCGAAGTCCAGGGCCGCCGAGCCGGTGTCGCCGTCGCGGGCCTCCGCGTACCGCACGACGCGCAGCCCGTCGTACAGCACGACCACCACCGCCGAGTCCACTGCACCGGCGTACAGCAGCTGCGGCGGCCCGGCCGCCGGGCCCGGCGCGGTACCCGGCGTCGCTGTGACCTGCACCTTCGGGCCGGGGCGGGCCCACACGGCCAGGGCCCGGCGCAGCAGCGCCCGGTCGCCGGTGCGGCTGCCGCGCGCGGGCCACGCCGCGAAGCCGGGCCGGTCGGCGCGCTTCCACGCGGTGGCCGGGGCCCGGGTGAGCCGGGCGGGGTCCAGGGCCTGCTGCGCCGACGCGTTCTGCGCGTACGGCGGGGCGGCGGCACCGCTCGGGCCCCAGCCGTCGCCGGGCACCGCGAGCAGCGTGCCGCACACGACGACGGCGGCCGCGGCGGCCAGCGCGGCACGGCTGTGCTGGCGGC
Source organism: Streptomyces mashuensis (assembly GCF_014654785.1). GTDB lineage: Bacteria > Actinomycetota > Actinomycetes > Streptomycetales > Streptomycetaceae > Streptomyces > Streptomyces mashuensis. Next base: position 151,617 of record NZ_BNBD01000002.1, on the reverse strand, counting down.
GCCGCATCAGGTCGGTGGGGCGGGCCTGCACCGTGCAGGGGTCGAACTCCACGGACTCCAGCAGTGAACCGCCGCCCGGGCCGCGCCCGGGCAGGGCCCGCACGCCGTCGGCCTCGGCCAGCGCCGCCGCCGTGTCCTCCACGCCGGCGGCGGCCAGCAGCTGCCGTACGTCGTGCGGGGCGGGCAGCTCCAGCTCACGGAGCACGTACGCGGCCCGGCCCGGCACCGAGAGGGCGGCCAGCGCCTGGTCGAGGGCGAGCTCGTCGGCACCGCCCGAGCGCGGGAACAGCCGCAACCCCCACACCTGCGGCAGCACCGGCGGCAGCTGCGCGCGCTTCGGCAGCGCCCACCGCTTGCGCGGCGCCCCCGCCTCCAGCGCGGCCTGGAGCACCCGCTGCCGTACGTACGCGTAGCCCGGGTCGTCCGGGAAGCCGCCGCGGCCGCGCGGCGCGGGCACGGCGGCGGCCTCCGCGGCCACGTCGTCCCGGCGCCGCGGGAGGGCGCGCTGCACCAGCGCGTGCGCCGCCAGCACGCGCCGGCTACGGGGGAGTGCGGGCGGCAGCACGAGGTAGGCGAGCCGCACCAGGCGGGGGTAGTGCTCGATGAGGGCGGCCTCGGCCTGCTCGACGTCGACGGGGGCCGGGGCGAAGGGCCGGGGGGCTGCGGTCTTCGTCTGTGCTTGCTGCTCCACGTCCTTAGAACGAGTGAATGGTGCGATGGTCACTCGTGTGGGGCTGCCGGGGCGGGTGGGAATGGCGCGGTGTGGAGGGGCGGTTGGGACCGGGGACGGTAATGGTTCAGGGAAAGGTGAGTTGATCCGATGACGATTCTGGTCACGACGGCGAACGGTGGCGTGGGGCGCCATGTGACGGCGGCCCTGCGGGACCGCGAGGACGTGCGGTTCCTGGTGCGGTCGCAGGCGGGCGCGGAGGCGCTGGGACCGGTGCGCGGCGAGGTCGTCGTGGGCGACGCGGCCGACCCGGACACGGTGCGCCGGGCGGTGACCGGTGTCGAGCGGTTATACCTCGCGCACCCCTTCGCGACGGACCAGGCCGAGGCCGAGACGCGCCTCGCCCTCGCGGCGGCGGACGCGGGCGCGCACCGGGTCGTGAAGCTCGGTGCCCGCGCCTTCACCGGCCCCGGGACGGTCGTGGACGCCGTGACGGGCGTCCACCGCGTGATCACCGGGCGGCTGCGCGCGGCCGGCGTCCCCGGCCTGACCGTGCTGGCCCCCGACCGCTTCCTCCAGAACTTCGTGTTCTCGGCCGCGGAGATCGCCGCCGGCACCCTCGCCGACCCGGGCGGCGCGGAGAGCGCCCGCGGCTACGTCGACACCCGCGACATTGCGGAGGTGGCGCTGGCCGAGCTCCTGGCGGACCGCCCCGTGGGCGGCGAGATCGAGCTCAGCGGCCCCGAGGCCCTCACCCTCCCCGAGCTGGCCGCCCGCTTCGGAGCCGTCCTGGGGCGGCCGGTGCGGTTCGTGGAGGTGCCGCTGGACGAGGCGTGGCGCGCACCCCTGGAGCCGCGCGGCGCGCACGTGGTGGACGGCCTGCACGCGCTGTACGTCAACTACCACCGCGAGGGCGTGGCGGGCCTGGGCGACGGGGTCCGGCGGGTCCTCGGTCGGGCGCCGCGGTCGGTGGACGACTTCGCCCGGGAGGTGCTGGCACCGGCGATACGGAGCGCCGCAGAGCACGCCGGCTGAGGGGGCCCCGGGGGCCTGCGCTTCCTTGCCGGCCGTCAGGCCACGTAGCGTGCCCGGATGCGGTCCACCGCCGCGTCCGGGACGCACAGGCCCTCGCGCACGTACGCCGAGACGTCGCCGTACGCGCGCCGCATCTCCTCCAGCGCAGCCGCCAGGTACTCCGGGCGCACCCCCAGCACCGCGTCGACGATCTCCGGGGCGCCGCCCGCCGCGGCGAAGCGGTCCGCGAGCGGGGCGAACGCCGCACGGACCGCCGGGGCCACCGCCAGGTACTCGCGCTCGACGACCGCGTCGTCCGCGCCCAGCAGCATGAGGATCACGGCCGCCGCCCAGCCCGTGCGGTCCTTGCCCGCCGTGCAGTGGAACAGCACCGGGCCGCAGTCCGGCTCGGCGAGCGTCGTCAGCAGCGAGCCGTAGGCCCGGCGGGCGCCCGGGGCCGTCACGAACGACCGGTACAGGTCGCCCATCAGCTTCTCCGCCTTGCCGCCGCCCAGGTGCTCCTCCGCCGCGGCCGGGCTGCCGAGCACGTCCTCCACCCGCACCGGCACCTCGCCGTCCCGGCCGGGCGCCGTGCCGGCCAGGACGTCCGCGACGATCAGCCGGGCCCCCGCGGGCAGCCGGTCCGGGCGGTGCTGCCGCTCGGCCTCGCTGCGCAGGTCGACGACGGTGTGGATGCCCAGCGCGGCGACGGCCGGGTCCACGGCCGGGTCCAGCCGGTCCAGCTGGCCGGAGCGCAGCAGCAGCCCGGGACGGACGGCGGAATTGCCGGCGAGCGCGATGCCGCCCAGGTCCCGGAGATTGATGATCGTCGAGGCGTCGAGCTGCTGCGGCATGGGGCCGCCTCCCTGGTCGTACGGGGTCGGGCGCGGTGCTTTCATCCCTCATTGTGAGGAATGCGGGGAAAGTCCGCGACGCCGGCCCGGGACCCGGCCCCGGACCCGGCCCGGACCCCGGCCCCGGACTCCGGTCAGTGGCCGGCCGGAGGCGCGTACTTGTAACCCACGCGCCGCACCGTCACGATCGACGACCGGTGCTCCGCGCCCATCTTGCGCCGCAGCCGTGCCACGTGGACGTCGACGGTCCGCCCGTCGCCCACGTGCCCGTACCCCCACACCGTCGTGACCAGCTGGTCGCGCGTGTGCACGCGGTGCGGATGGGCGACGAGGTGGGCCAGCAGCTCGAACTCCAGGTAGGTCAGGTCCAGCGGCGCCCCGTCGACGTACGCCACCCGCTCCTCGGCGTCGATGCGCACGGGGCCCGCGGCCGTGGGGGCCGGGGCGGCCGGGGTCGTTACGGTCGGTTCCTCGGGGGCCGGCACCAGGACCAGGTAGCCGATCATCGGCGGCCGGCCCGGCAGCGCGGGCAGGGAGTGCGCCGGGGCCGGCATCCACGTGGCCTGCGGGTGCAGCAGCTCGGCGGCGGGCGGCACGGTCCGCAGGGGCGGCAGCTCGTCCGGCTCCACGGCACGCAGCCGGTGGCGCGGCGGGGCGAGGGTCGCCGAGGCCGAGGCCGAGGCCGAGGCGGAGGCGGGGGACGACGACGCGGGGACGGTACGGAGGTTCGTCATGAGCTCAGCTCTTTCGCGCGGTGGTACGTCGAAAGTGACGTGCAGGGCGCGGGCCGCTTGGCCGGCGAACGGATGCCGGCGGCTGACTTCGACGTGGGGTCAGCGGAAGGAGAGGGCCTGCGCGAGAGCCGCGCGACAACACACTCGGTCGAAGTCGTGGTGCTGGCGGGAAGGCCAGAAGGGCTCGAGGTCGCTGCGACCCGTCGCGGAGTTCTGGTAGCCGGCCATGCCTCTATTGAAACACGGCCCGCGACGGGGCAGCAGACCCCTGCGGCCTACCCGTGGTAAGGGCCGGTCAGCCGGCCGAGGCGACCAGCGGGTAGTGGTCGGAGAGGTCGGTGTAGGTGTACGTCCGGCCCCAGCTGGAGACCGTCCACGGCGCGCTGCTCTCCTTGATCACCGCGTTCTGCCAGCGCGTGGGCCGGGCGTGGCCGCGGCGGTGGAGGACGTGATCCAGGTCCTCGCGGGGGTCGGTGGGGTAGCGGAAGGAGGCGATCGAGTTCTCCTTCGTGTCGAAGGAGTACGGGTGGCCGGTGCGCGCATCGGCCGGCTCCAGGTCGCCGTCGGTGAGCATCGAGGCGTACTCGGGGCCGCGCGAGTCGATGTTGAGGTCGCCGGCGACGATCACCTGCTCGGCGGCCGGGATCTTCTTCGCGTCGAGGAAGGCGTCGATCTGCTTCAGCTGCCGGGACCGGTCCGCGGCGGCCTCACCGGCCGCGCACCCGCTGTCGGTCGACTGCAGGTGCGTCCCCACGACGTGCACACGCGTGCCCGCCACGTTCAGCACGACGTACGCGAACCCCTTGTTGGACCACCAGTCCGAGCCGCACGCGTCCTTGTAGATCACCTGCTCCTTGCGCAGCACCGGCCACTTGCTGAGCACGGCCACGCCGCCGTCCTCGGGCGAGGTGGCGGAGTAGTTCCCGCCGGTGGCGTCCCACCCGTCCTTGCCCCGCCCGACGACGGGCGTCTGGTACGGGTACTCGGCGGCGGCCCGCGCCTTGAGCGTGTCGGAGGCGCCGTTGTCGAACGCCTCCTGGAGCACGACGACGTCGTTGCCGCGGAAGAACCCGGCGGCGGGTATCTGCTGCGCGCGGTACTGCTGGCCCCAGTTGGGGTAGAGGTTGGTGCTCATGAGGAAGGTGTTGTAGCTGAGCACCTTCAGGGCGGGGGTAGCCCCGGCTGCGCCGTCCGCCGCGCTCGCGGGCTGCACGGCGAGCCCGCTGACGAGCGCGCCGGTGAGGGCGGCGAGGACGAGGGATCTGACGGCCTTCTGGCGACGGTTCTGCTTCTGCACTGGGTGACTCCCGGGGGACGGAACGGGAACGGGACGGGGGCGGAACGGGTGGAACACCATGTGAGGCGCCTCGGGTGACGAGGAGTGAGATCTGCGGCGAACCGAGGCTGACGAATGCAGAGACGCGTATGGGGCGGGTGTGGGTGAGCCGGCGTCGTATGTTGGACGAATGCGTACACAGGCCACCACTCTTGTCGTCGGCGCCGGTGTCGCCGGCCTGGCCGCCGCGCGGGAACTCGTGCGCGGCGGGCACACGGTCACGGTCCTGGAGGCCCGCGACCGCGTCGGCGGGCGGGTGTGGAGCGAGGTGTGGGACGGCGTCACCGTCGACCTGGGGGCCTCGTGGATCCACGGCGTGACCGGCAACCCCCTGACCGCGCTGGCCGAGGAGGCGGGCGCGCGGACGGTGGTGTTCAACGCCGGGACGCTCGCCGTGGCGGCCCCGTCCGTCGTCTTCGGCCCCGACGGCGAACGGCTCGGCCCCGACGCCGTGGCGCGCCGCGCCGCCGGACGGACCGCGGCCTACGAGCGGGCCGCACACGCCGAGGCCACCGGGCCCACCTGCTCCGTGGCCGACGTGGTGCCCGACCCGGAGGCGCTCGCGCACGTCAGCCGCATCACCGAGGACGACTGGGGGGCCGGTGCCGCCGAACTCGCCCTGTGGGGCCTGCGGCTGGGCGAGGACTTCGAGGGCGACGAGGCCGTGTTCCCCGGCGGCTACCAGCAGCTCGCCGAGCACCTCGCGCGCGGCCTCGACGTCCGGACGGGCCACCCCGTCACCCGCATCGAGCACGGGACCGGCGGGGTCACCGTGCACGCGGCCGGCCGTGCCTTCCCGGCCGGCCGCGTCGTCGTCACCGTCCCCCTCGGTGTCCTGAAGTCCGGTGCCGTCGCCTTCGACCCGCCGCTGCCCGACGGCAAGCGCGGCGCCGTGGACCGGCTCGGCATGGGCGTCTACGACAAGCTGTTCCTGCGCTTCCCGCACGCCTTCTGGCCGGACGGCGGCGGGAGCGGCAGCGACGTCATGGCCTTCGACGGCACGCCGGACGGGGAGTTCGCGTACTGGTTCGACCTGCGGCGGGTCACGGGCGCGCCGGTGCTGGTGAACCTGTGCGGCGGCCCCGTCGCGCGCCGCATGGAACGGCTCGGCGACGCCGCCCTCGTCCGCGCGGCGCTGGACCGGTTGCGTACGGCCTTCGGTGCGGCTGCCGTGCCCGACCCCGTCGCCCACCGCCGTACGCGCTGGGCCGCCGACCCGTGGGCGCGCGGCTCGTACTCGTACCCCGCCACCACCACGCGCCCCGGCGACCACGAGCTGCTGGCGGAGCCGGTCAGCGACCGCGTGTTCTTCGCGGGCGAGGCGACGACGGCCGGCCACAGCAGTACGGTGCACGGCGCGCTGCTCTCGGGCCTGAGGGAGGCCCGCCGCATCCTGGGATGAGCCCGGTGAACTGTCACACGGCCAGGCCGAACGTCCGGGCCAGGCCGGTGACCCCTTCGGGGGTGGGGTGGACGACGCGGGGGCTGGCGCCGTGCCGCAGCCAGCCCAGCGCGAAGAGACGGCCGGTCAGGGCCGCGCCCAGGCCGCCGGCGAGGTGGTGACGGTGCTCGCTCCAGTCGACGCAGTAACGGACGGCGGGGCGGCGCCGGGGGAGGCCGTCGGGGTCGACGCCGAAGTCGAGGAGGACGGCGCGGCCGGCGGGGGACAGGCGGTACGTCACGTCGTGGCCGTAGGCGGCCGGCCGGTCGCGCACGGCGGTGGCGGGGACGTGCGAGCCGTCGTGGCCGGCGAGGACGCCGCGGTCGAGCAGGGCGTGCAGGAGGTCGGTGCCGAGGCGGCCGGCGAGGTGGTCGTAGCAGGTGCGGGCGCGCTGCAGGGCGTTGGCGATGCTGCTCTCGCGCAGGGAGGACACCGGCAGGGGCGGCGCGATGAGGGCCAGGGCCTCCAGCGCGGCGACGACGTCGGGGCCGGCGAGGCGGTAGTAGCGGTGGCGGCCCTCGCGGTGGACGGTGACGAGCCCGCCGTCCATGAGCCGGGCCAGGTGGGCGCTGACGGTGGGCGCGCCGACGCCGGCCTCCGCCGCCAGGGTGCCGGCGGGCAGGGCGCGGCCGTCGCACAGCGCCTTGAGGATCCGGGCGCGGGACGGGTCGGCGACGAGGGCGGCGGCACGGGCGATGTCGGGCTGACGTGCGGCGGCTGAGGCGGTCATGACGAGCACGGTAGTGCGGCGACACTTCGACGGCCGGCGAAGCGTCCGGCTTCCAGAATCGGCACATGACGCCGCCACCGCGCCTCGCTCTCAGACCCTTGACCGCCCTCAGCCTCGGCTATTTCCTCGTCATGCTCGACGTGACCGTCGTGACGGTGGCCGTGCCGGACGTCCGTGCCTCGCTGGGGGCCGGGCCGGCGGCGATGCAGTGGATCGTCGACGGCTACAGCACCGTCTTCGCGGGGCTGTTGCTGCTCGGCGGCGGGCTGGGCGACCGGCTGGGCCACCGGCGGGTGTTCATGGGCGGCCTCACGGCGTTCGTGGCGGCGTCCGCGGTGTGCGGGGCGGCGGGTTCGCCGGCCGTCCTCGTCGCGGGACGGCTGGCACAGGGCGCCGGGGCCGCCTTCCTGGTGCCGGCCTCGCTGGCCCTCCTCCAGGCCGCCTACCCGGACCGGGCGGTACGGGCCCGCGCGATCGCCCTCTGGGGCGCGATGGCCGCCCTCGCGTTCGGCGCGGGGCCGGCGGTGGGCGGCCTCCTGCTGGCCGGCCTGGACTGGCGGGCGGCGTTCTGGGTGAACCTGCCGGTGGGGGCGCTCGCGCTGTGGCTCACGGCGCGGCACGTGAACGGGTCCGGCCGGCGTACGGGGGTCGCCGGCCGGACCGATCCCCTGGGCCAGGCCCTGGGCGTGGTCTCCCTGCTGGCCCTGGCCGGCGCGCTCAACGAGGCGGGCGGCCGGGGCTGGACGTCACCGCTGGTGCTCGGCGCGGCCGCGCTGGGCGCGGCGGGACTCACCGTCTTCGTCCTCGTCGAACGGCGCCTGGAACGCGGCATGGCCGCCCCGGGCGCCCGGCAGCCCCTGCTGCGGCCCTCCCTCTTCCGGAACGGCGCGTTCTCGGCGACGGCGGCCGTGGGCCTCCTCATCAGCCTGGGCTACTACGGCATGCTCTACGTCACCACGCTCCACTTCCAGCAGGAACGCGGCCTCGACGCCCTCGCCACGGGCCTGGCCCTGCTGCCGTCGGTCTGCATGGGCCTGCTCGCCGCCCCCCTCCTCAGCCGCCTCGTCCCCCGCACCGGCCCCTACGCCCCGATGACCTGCGCCCTCTTCCTGGGCGCCGCGGGCTTCCTCACCTGGCTCCTCACGGGCCCGACCCCCCTGGCCCTGGCGGCCACGGGCCTGGGCCAGACCACAGCAGCCCTCACCGCAACAACGGCGATCATCGACACAGCCCCACCGGAAGCCGCCGGCCTCTCCACCGCCCTCTTCAACACCGCCCGCCAACTGGGCAGCGCCCTGGGCGTAGCCCTCTTCGGCACCCTCACCACAACCCAGGGCCTCACCCGGGGCCTCCACACGTCGGCACTCCTGGCGGCTGTGGCTTTTGCGGTGGCGGGTGTGCTGTCGCTCCGGGGGTGGAAGAGCAGCCGGTCGCACCGTGCGGGGACGGCGAAGGCCGCCGCCCGCGAGCGGGGCGACGGCCTTCGTGAGGAAACCGCGGCTTAGATGTCGAAGTACAGCTCGAACTCGTGCGGGTGCGGGCGGAGCTGCATCGGGGCGATTTCGTTGGTGCGCTTGTAGTCGATCCAGGTCTCGATCAGGTCGGACGTGAAGACGCCGCCGGCCTGGAGGTACTCGTTGTCCTGCTCCAGGGCGTCCAGGACGGCCGGGAGGGAGGTGGGGACCTGGGGGACGTTGGCGTGCTCGTCGGGGGCGAGCTCGTAGAGGTCCTTGTCGATCGGCTCGGCGGGCTCGATCTTGTTCTTGACGCCGTCCAGGCCGGCCAGGAGGAGGGCCGAGAAGGCGAGGTAGGGGTTCGAGGACGGGTCCGGGGCGCGGAACTCGACGCGCTTGGCCTTCGGGTTCGAGCCCGTGATCGGGATGCGCATCGCGGCCGAGCGGTTGCGCTGCGAGTAGACCAGGTTGACCGGGGCCTCGAAGCCCGGGACCAGGCGGTGGTAGGAGTTCACCGTCGGGTTGGTGAAGGCGAGCAGCGAGGGGGCGTGCTTGAGGATGCCGCCGATGTAGTAGCGGGCGGTGTCCGAGAGGCCCGCGTAGCCCTGCTCGTCGTAGAAGAGGGGCTCGCCGTCCTGCCACAGGGACTGGTGGACGTGCATGCCGGAGCCGTTGTCGCCGAAGATCGGCTTGGGCATGAAGGTCGCGGTCTTGCCGTTGCGCCAGGCGACGTTCTTCACGATGTACTTGAAGAGCATCAGGTCGTCGGCGGCGGCGAGCAGCGTGTTGAACTTGTAGTTGATCTCCGCCTGGCCGGCCGTGCCCACCTCGTGGTGCTGGCGCTCGACCTGGAGGCCGGCCTTGTCCAGCTCCAGGGAGATCTCGGCGCGCAGGTCGGCGAAGTGGTCGACCGGCGGGGCCGGGAAGTAGCCGCCCTTGTAGCGGACCTTGTAACCGCGGTTGTTCTCCAGCGCGCCCGTGTTCCAGGCGCCCGCCTCGGAGTCGATCTCGTAGATCGAGCGGTTCGCGCTGGTCTCGAAGCGGACGCTGTCGAAGATGTAGAACTCCGCCTCCGGGCCGAAGAACGCCGTGTCGGCGATGCCCGTGGAGGCGAGGTACGCCTCGGCCTTCTTCGCGATGTTCCGCGGGTCGCGGCTGTACTGCTCACCCGTGATCGGGTCGTGGATGAAGAAGTTGATGTTGAGCGTCTTGTCCCGGCGGAACGGGTCCATCCGGGCGGTGGAGAGGTCGGCGCGCAGGGCCATGTCCGACTCGTGGATGGCCTGGAAGCCGCGGATCGACGAGCCGTCGAACGCCAGCTCCTCGTCCGGGTCGAAGGCCGAGGCCGGGATCGTGAAGTGCTGCATCACGCCAGGCAGGTCGCAGAACCGGACGTCGACGAACTTGACGTCCTCGTCCGCGATGAACTTCTTGGCCTCGTCGGCGTTCTGGAACATCCAACTCCTCCTAGCCCGGCCGACAGGCGGTCGGGGATTGCACCGGTGCGCGACCCGTGGCGCAGTCACGCTGCCGCCGACCCTAGAGAGACGGGATTTCCCGGGCATGACCCGATTGTTTCGCCGAGGTTAATCGGCTCGTCGGCCGTCCGCCGTCCCGACCCGCTCCCCAGGGAACGTATGCGGTCACAGTACGGTGGATGGGTGGACAACAGGCAAGCAATCGGCTCATGGCTCTCCGGCCCCCGCGCGGCCGCCGAGGACATGGGCGTCGAATTCGGTCACCGGGGGGAGCGCCTGGGGCTGCCCGAGAGCGGGCCCGGCTCCGTCGCCCCCGTCGGGCGGCGCATCGCCGCGCTCCTCGTCGACTGGGCGCTCTGCATGCTCATCTCCTACGGCTTCCTGGCCGGCGGCGATCCCCAGCGGGCCGGGAACTGGTCCCTGCTCGTCCTCCTCGTCCTCAGCGTCCTGACCGTCGGCACGGTCGGCTGCACCCCCGGCAAGCGCCTGCTCGGCCTCCGCGTCGTCGCCGCCGGCGGCGGGCGGCTCTCCCTGCCCCGCGTCGTGCTGCGCACCGTGCTGCTGCTCCTGGTCATCCCCGCCGTCGTCTGGGACCGCGACACCCGCGGGCTGCACGATCGTTTCGCCGGGGCCGTCCAGGTGCGGATCTGAGCAGAGACAGACACGAAGAAGAGAGACATGAAGAAGGGCGGGCCGGCCCCCTTACGGGGGCGGCCCGCCCTTCCATGGCGTCGGTGGCCTGCTGCGGTCAGCGGCCCTTCGGCATCCGCATCTTCTTGGGCATCGGGCCCTTCGGGATCGGCATGTTCGCGCGGGCGTCGCCCATCGCGCGCAGCCGGTCGTTCGTCTCGGTCACCTTCGGGCCCTGGACGGTCCGCGGCAGGCGCAGCAGGTGGCGCTGGAGCTTGCCCAGCGGCACCTGTCCCTCGCCGTCACCGACGAGGAAGTCGTGCACCGGGACGTCCGACACGACGCGTGCCACACGCTTCTTCTCGGCCACGAGCAGGGCCTTCACCCGGTTCGGGTTGCCCTCGGCGACCAGCACGATGCCGGCCTTGCCGACCGAGCGGTGCACCATGTCCTGGTGCCGGTTGATCTGCACCGCCGGCGTCGTCGTCCAGCCACCGCGGCGCATGTTCTCCAGCACCGCGGCCGCGGCTCCCGGCTTGCCCTCCATCGTCCCCCACACGGCGCGCTCGGCGCGCTTGCCGAAGACGATCGCCATCGCGAGGAAGGCCAGCAGCAAGCCGAGGATGCCCAGGTAGACCGGGTGGTCGAGCAGGAAGCCGATGGCGAGGAGCACACCGAAGGTGACCACGCCCACAGCCGCGACGACAGGGCCGACCTTGGGGTCGACCTCCTTGGTCATCTTGTAGGTGAGGGCGATCTGCTTCAGTCGCCCAGGGGTTTCGGATGAGTCCTTCCTCGCCATGTGGCGCAGTCTACGTGGCCTGGGGGCCCGGGGCCTCCAGGGCCTCCAGCACGTGCTGGGCCGCCCGGCGGTCCCGGGCGCGGCGGCGGTCCTCCAGGACCGCGGTCCAGGCGTTGCGACGGGCGGTGCGCTGCCCTCCACGCAGCAGCAGCCCCTCCAGTGCGCGCAGGGCCCCGGTGACGGACGGGGGCCGTACGGTCAGCGTGGTCGGCAGGGCGGAAGTGGCGCGGGTGGCGGTCGCCGTGGCTGCGGTACCGGGCGCGGCCTGCATGTCGGTGTCCCCTCGGAAACGAAACGCTGGTACGTGCGGAAGTGGAGGGTGTGGGTCGTGCGGGTGGTGCGCGTCGTGCTCGGCAGTGGTACGCAATCGTGATGAACAGCCGGTGGGGCACCTGGTGGAACGGTCCGTTCCCTGCTGCGGTGCGTACCACCATCGTCACTCACCGGTGTTACCAATGAGTGACCTGTTGGTCAAACGCCTATGAAACGTTGACGCGGCCGGTACCAGGGTTCCGCACCCCGGTACCGGCCGCATAGTGCCGGACGGCCCCGCCGGCCGCCAGACCGCCGTACGGTCAGGCCGCCGAGCCGGCCTCGTTGCGCGCCTCCATCGCCTGCTGGAAGAGGCGGCCCGCCCGGTAGGACGAACGGACCAGCGGGCCCGACATGACGCCCGCGTAGCCGATCTCCTCGGCCTCCTCCTTGAGCTCCACGAACTCCTGCGGCTTCACCCACCGCTCCACCGGGTGGTGGCGCACGCTCGGGCGCAGGTACTGGGTGATGGTGATCAGCTCGCAGCCCGCGTCGTGCAGGTCCTGCAGCGCCTCGCTGATCTCCTCGCGGGTCTCGCCCATGCCAAGGATCAGGTTGGACTTGGTCACGAGGCCGTACGCGCGGGCCCGGGTGATGACGTCCAGGGAGCGCTCGTAGCGGAAGCCGGGCCGGATGCGCTTGAAGATCCGCGGCACCGTCTCGACGTTGTGCGCGAACACCTCGGGGCGGGAGGCGAAGACCTCCTCCAGCAGCTCGGGCACCGCGTTGAAGTCGGGGGCCAGCAGCTCGACCTTGGTGTGGCCGCCCTCGCGGCCGGCGGTCTGCTCGTGGATCTGGCGCACGGTCTCCGCGTACAGCCAGGCGCCGCCGTCCTCCAGGTCGTCGCGGGCGACGCCGGTGATGGTGGCGTAGTTCAGGTCCATCGCGACCACGGACTCGCCGACGCGCCGCGGCTCGTCACGGTCGAGCGCCTGCGGCTTGCCGGTGTCGATCTGGCAGAAGTCGCAGCGCCGGGTGCACTGGTCGCCGCCGATGAGGAACGTGGCCTCGCGGTCCTCCCAGCACTCGTAGATGTTGGGACAGCCCGCTTCCTGGCACACCGTGTGCAGGCCCTCGCGCTTCACCAGGCCGTGGAGCTCCTTGTACTCGGGGCCCATCTTGGCGCGGGTCTTGATCCACTCGGGCTTCCGCTCGATGGGGGTCTGGGCGTTCCGGACCTCCAAGCGCAGCATCTTGCGTCCGTCGGGTGCGACAGCGGACACGTCCGGCTCCCTATGACTTCGATTCCTCGGCGAACACCAGGGTACGCCCGTTGTTTCTTAGCTCTTGCCTCAGCGCCTTGGGCAACTGATCGCCGCCCGCGCGCATTCCCGCCGGGCCTCAGCCCGCCGGGACCGCCGTGGCCGCCGGGGCCGCCCCGGCCGTCTCCACCGCCCGCGGCTGCGGGCGCTCCTCCGCGAGGACGTCCCGCAGGTGCTTCTCCACCAGCGGTACGACCTCGGTCACCGTGACCCGGCGGCCCAGCTCGTTGGAGAGCGAGGTCACACCCGCGTCCCGGATGCCGCACGGCACGATCTTGTCGAAGGCCGTGTTGTCGGGGTCGCAGTTGAACGAGAAGCCGTGCATCGTGACGCCCTTGGCGATGCGGATGCCGATCGCCGCCAGCTTGCGGTCCTCGCGGCGCTGGCCGGCGTTGGACGGGGCGTACTCCGGGCCGTTCAGCCGCGGGTCGAACTCGTCGTCCGTCAGCCGCGGGTCGAAGTCCAGGTTCAGGCCGGGGATCGCGGGGCGCTGCTCCCCTCCCTCGGTCGCGCTCCGCCTCGATTCCGCTTCGGCCGAGTGCCCCTCCCTCGTTCCTCGGTCGGGACCCTCAGCCTGCGCTGCATCTCGGCTGCGCTGCTTCAGCGGGTCGCCCAGCACCCACACGCCACTCCGGCCCTCCACGCGCGTGGTCTCCAGGCCCAGCTCCGCGCACGTGCGGATGAGGGCCTCCTCCAGGCGGCGGACGTGCGCGATGACGTCGACCGGGCGCGGCAGCTTGAGGATGGGGTAGCCGACGAGCTGGCCGGGGCCGTGCCAGGTGATCTTGCCGCCGCGGTCCACGTCGACGACCGGGGTGCCGTCCAGGGGGCGCTCGCTGTCCTCCGTGCGCCGTCCGGCCGTGTAGACCGCCTGGTGCTCCAGCAGCAGGCAGGTGTCCGGGATCTCGTCCGCGAAGCGTGCCGCGTGCACGGAGCGCTGCTCGTCCCATGCCGCCCGGTACTCCACGGCGTCGGCCCCGAAGCCCAGGTGGACGAAGCGCAGCTCGTACGGCTCGCGCGGCTCACACGGCTCTATCACGGCAGCTCCTGTTCGAACCCGTCGGTGGCCCGCCGTCGGTGCCCGGCGCGCCCCTGCCACTGTACGGCGGCGTGCGCGGGACGGGCCGCGGGGGTGGCGACCGGTGGACCTCCCGTGCGCCTCCTGTGGATCTTGTGTGACCGATTTGGCCTGTCCTCACACGATCGGATGAATGCGGGGCGAAGGTGGCGATCGGGGCGGCGGGGGCCGTTAAGTTCACGCCGTTCCAGGAACAAAGATCAGGGAGACCGGCAGGCTGATGACGGAACGACCCCCCCAGCGCATGCCCAACCGTCAGCTCGCGGCGCTGATCGCGGAAGCCGGCTTTTCCAACGCGGGCCTGGCCCGCCGCGTCGATCAGCTCGGCCTCGAGCACGGGCTCGACCTGCGCTACGACAAGACCTCGGTGACCCGGTGGCTGCGCGGCCAGCAGCCGCGCGGCACGACGCCCGCACTGATCGCCGAGGTGTTCACCCGGCGGCTGGGCCGCCGGCTGTCCGCCCAGGACCTCGGGCTCGACGCGTGCGCCCCCGTGTACGCCGGGCTGGAATTCGCCTCCTCGCCGGAGGAGGCCGTTGACATCGTCAGCGGGCTCTGGCGCAAGGACTCCGGCAGCCACACCGAACTGCGCAAGATCGCGTTCACTCCGGCGGGGCTGGTGGTGCCCAGCCGCGACTGGCTGATCGGGCGCGCGGACGAACGGGTGGCGCGCGGACCGAACCCCGCGCCCTCCACCGAGGGCGCGCGCGTCCCCGCGCAGACGCGCGGCGCCCCGGCGCAGCGCCAGCGCCCCGCCGAGCGCGCCCCCGGCAGCCGGGTGACGACGGGCGACATCGCCGCCCTGCGCTCGGTGGGGGAGCTCTTCCGCACGATCGACCACGCCTACGGCGGCGGCCACGCCCGCCAGGCGCTCGTGCGCTACCTCGAACACGAGACCGAGCCGATGCTGCGCGGCACGTACGGCGAGACGACGGGCCGGCGGCTGTTCGCGGCCGCCGCGGACCTCACCCGGCTCGCCGGCTGGACCTCGTACGACATCGCGGCGCACGGCCTCGCCCAGCGCTACTACGTGCAGGCGCTGCGGCTGGCCCAGGCGGCCGGTGACCGGGCCTACGGCGCGTACGTGCTGGTCACCATGAGCCGCCAGGCCGTCTACCTCGGGCACGGCCGCGAGGCCGTCCAGCTGGCGCGCGTCGCCCAGCAGGGCGTCGGCTCCGGCGCGGCGCCGGTGGTGCAGGCGCTGCTGCACGCGGTGGAGGCGCGCGGCCACGCCGTCCTCGGCGAGGTACGCGCCTGCTCGGCCTCGCTGGCCCGCGCCGAACGGGCCCTGGAGTCGGCACGCCCCGGCGACGACGTCCCGTACTGGGTGCGGTACTTCGACGAGGCGGAGCTGGCGGACGAGCTGGCGCACTGCCACCGCGACCTCCAGCAGTACCGGGCCGCGGCCCAGCACGCCGAACGCTCGCTCCAGCTGCGGGCCGCGGCGTACGCCCGCAGCCGGCTGTTCTGCCGGGTGGTGCTGGCGTCCGCGCGGCTGGGCCTCGGCGAGCTGGAGCAGGCGTGCCAGCTGGGCGCGGAGGCGGCGCAGCAGGCGTCCGAGATGCGGTCGGTGCGGGCGCTGGAGTACGTACGGGACTTCGAGCGGCGGCTCGAACCGTACCGCGACGCGAGCGCGGTGCGGGCGTACCGGGAGAAGGTCGCCGCCCTGTAGGCGTCACCGGTGCGCCCCCGGCGTGCCTACGCCGCCCGGAGCGTCGCCGTCCCGTAGCCCGGGCGGATGCCCAGGTCGTGGAGGACCGCCTGGGCCGCCCGGCGGCCGGAGAAGAGGGCGCCCTGGACCGTGCTCGTGTCGCGGTGGTCGCCGCAGACGTAGAGGCCCGACAGGAGCCGCACCGGGCGGCGGACGTCGTGCGGGGCCGGCATGGCCGGGACCGCGTCCGGGTCGTGGTGCGCGCCCAGCAGGCGCCAGCCGCCGGTCGGCGTGTTGTAGACGCGGGCCAGCTGGGCGCGGGCCGCGCGGTCCAGCTCGGCCACGGGCAGCGAGGCCGCGGCGCCCAGGACCGTCGACGTGATCAGTACGTGGCCGGCCGGGGCGCGGTCCGGGTCCACCTCGCTGGCGACCGTCGTGTGCGCCACCGGGCCCCGCCGCGCCGCGGTGAGGACCAGCGAGGCGTCCCGCAGCGGCGGCTCCGGCGCCGTGTGGTGCAGGACGGTCACGGGGTGGAAGCCGGGCAGGCGGAGGCCGGGGATCAGTTCGGCGGCGGCCCGCGCGCCGGTCGCCACGACGACCGAGCGGCAGGTGAAGGTGCCGTGGTCCGCGGTGACCACCGCGGTGGTGCCGATCGACGTGGCGCGCACGCCCGTCCGGATCGTGCCGGGCGGCAGCTGCCCGGCCATCAGCGTGGGCAGCACGCCCGCGCCGCCGGCCGGCAGGCACAGCCGGCCGCGGGCGTAGCCGCGCAGCACGATGTCGGCGCACCGGCTGGACGTCGTCAGGTCCGGGTCGGACAGCAGCGACGTCAGGAGGGGGCGCAGGAAGCCGTCGACGGTCCGGGCCGGCAGGCCGCGGGAGGCCAGCGTGGCGGCCGTGGGCCGGTCGGGGCGGGCCAGCATCCGGTCCATGGGCAGCGCGGCGAGCCGGTTGAGGGCCGCGCCCAGCCGCGCCTGGTCGAGGCCGGAGCTCCGCGAGGCGCGGGCCGCGGCGAAGGCGCGGGCGGTGGTGAAGGCCCGGCGGGCGCCGCGCAGTTCGCCGGCGCGCTGGTTGCGCCCGTCGGCGTGGACCAGCACGCCCGGGGTGAAGGGCCGCAGCTTGAGGCCCTCCAGGCCGGGGGTGCGGACCAGCTCGGGGAACGAGGTGTTGAGCAGCTGGCCCGTGCGGTCGAGCCGGAAGCCGTCGACGTCGTCGGTGGTCATCCGGCCGCCGGCGCGGGGGGCCGCCTCCAGGACCACGACGGTGACCCCGGCGCCGGTCAGGTGCTGAGCCGCCGACAGGCCGGCCAGGCCGGCTCCCACGATGACGACGTCGGCGTGGTGTGCGGTGTGGGGTGCGCTGTCGAGCACGTGCCCTCCCGGAATCGGTCCGCTCTCGCTCGGGGGCCTGATGCCCCCAACCGGGGGCACCGATGCGCGAGTCAGCCTCGACCGTAGAGAGAAATCCGGTCAATAACAGTCGCGCACGGACCGGGCACGGTCGCACAGCGGTCGCACGGCGGGCACGGGGACGGGCGGCGCGGCGGGGTCAGGCATCGGTCAGCGCCGCACGGACGGCACTGTCGAGGTCGGGGTGGGCGAACGTGAAGCCCGACTCCCGCAGCCGCCGCGGCACGACCTTGTTGCTGACCAGGAGTTCCCCGGCCATCTCGCCCAGGGCCAGGCGGAGCGCCGGGGCGGGTGCGGCGAGCGGCGCCGGACGCCGCAGCGCGCGCCCGAGCGCCTCGGTGAACTCCCGGTTGGTGACCGGGCGGGGCATGGTCAGGTTCACGGGGCCCGAAACATCGGGGGAGTTCATGAGGTGGCGCACGGCGGCGACGTGGTCCCGCAGCGCGATGCAGCTCCAGTACTGACGGCCGTTGCCCAGCCGCGCGCCCAGCCCCAGCCGGAACAGCGGCAGCACCTTGCCGACCGCGCCGCCGCGCCGGGACAGCACGACGCCGGTGCGCAGCAGCACGGTGCGGATGCCGGCCTCGCGGGCGGCGCCGGTGGCCTCCTCCCAGTCCACGCAGAGGCCGGCCAGGAAGCCGCGGCCCGGCGGCGCGTCCTCGTCGGCCTCGCGGTCGCCGGTGTCGCCGTAGAAACCCGTGGCGCTGCCGCTCAGCAGCACCCGGGGCGGCTCGGCGAGGGAGGCCAGCGCCTCGGCGAGCGCGCCGGTGCCGTGCACCCGGCTGTCGCGGAGCTCCTTCTTGTACGCATCGGTCCAGCGGTGCCCGCCGATGTTGGCGCCGGCCAGGTGCACCACGGCCTCGCAGCCGGCCAGCCCCGCGGCGTCGACCCACTGCCGCGCCGGGTCCCACCGCACCTCGGCCGGGGTGCGGGGCGGGCGGCGGACGAGGGTGAGCACCTCGTGGCCGTCGGTGCGCAGGGAACGGACGAGCGCCGACCCGATGAGGCCGGACGCCCCCGTGACGGCGACCCGGGTCATTCCCGGAACCGGTCCCACAGCTTCGGCAGCCGCTCGGCCAGCGCGGCGTCGTCCTCCGGGTCGAGCGGGGCGCCCACGGGTTCGGGCGGCGGGTCGGGCAGGCCCAGGTCCGGGGTCTCCAGGCCGGTCAGCTGCTCGTACGCCTCGTCGGCGGCGAAGCCCAGGTCCTCGCCGTCGCCGTCGGCCTCCTCGTCGAAGTCCTCCAGCAGGTCCGCGAGGCTGTCGGGGTCGTGCACCGCGCCCTCGAAGACGTGCCGCCCCTGGCCGATGAGCCAGCAGCGGAAGGAGTCGAAGACGTCGTCCGTGGCGCCGTCGAGCAGCACCGCCGCCGCGCCCCACAGGTCCCACAGGTAGGCGCGGTTGTAGCGGGCCTCGAAGTGCCGGGCGAAGTCCAGCACGCTGTCCGGGTCGAGCCGCGTCAGCGACTCGACCAGCACGTCGGCCTGTTCCGCGGGGTCCCCCTCGGCGGCATCCCGCGCGCTGTCGATCAGCTCCCAGAACTCCGTCTCGTCCATCACGCCACCAGCATCGGGCCTCCGGCAGGGCGACGCACCCCGAGGGGCCGGGATGCGGCCGTGTTGTTACCGGGGCGTCCGGGGTCCGCGGATGCGGACGGAAACCGCGCCGATACCCGACAGAAGATGTCGGGTATCGGCGCGAGGGTCTTCCCGACCGGCAAGTGCAGGGAAAGAGAGGAACCACATGACCGCTCCGCGAACCGAGGAACGTCCGCTCACCGGCAAGGTGGCACTGGTGGCCGGGGCCACCCGCGGCGCGAGCCGGGCCGTGGCCGTGGAGCTGGGCCGCGCCGGCGCCGTCGTGTACGTCACCGGGCGCAGCACGCGCGCGCGGCGCAGCGAGGTCGGCCGGCCGGAGACCATAGAGGAGACCGCGGAACGGGTGGAGGCGGCGGGCGGCACGGCGGTCGCCGTGGCCGTCGACCACCTGGAGCCGCCGCGGGTCGAGGCGCTCGTCGCGCGCATCGAGGCCGAGCAGGGGCGGCTGGACGTGCTCGTCAACGGGTTGTGGGGCGGCGACCACCTCATGTCCGTGGCCGACTTCGGCAGGAAGAAGATGTGGGAGCAGGACCTGGAGGCCGGGCTGCGCATGCTCCGCCTCGGCATGGACTCCCACCTGATCACCAGCCGGTACGCGCTGCCGCTGCTCACCCGGCGGCCGGGCGGCCTGGTGGTCGAGGTGACCGACGGCACGGCCGCGTACAACGCGAGGTACCGCGGCCACCTCTACTTCGACCTGGCGAAGTACGCGCCGCTGCGCATGGCGGCGGGGCTGGGCGAGGAGCTGAAGGACCTCGGCTGCACGGCCGTCTCGTTCACGCCCGGCTACCTGCGGTCGGAGGCGATGCTCGACACGTACAAGAAGGTGACCGAGGAGACCTGGCGGGACGCGCTGGCGGACGATCCGCACTTCTGCATCTCCGAGAGCCCCACGTACAGCGGCCGGGCCGTGGCGGCGCTGGCCGCCGACCCGGACGTGGCGCGCTGGAACGGGCAGTCGCTGTCCAGCGGACAGCTGGCGCGTGCGTACGGCTTCACCGACACGGACGGGACGCGGCCGGACGCCTGGGGCTACATCGCGGCCCTGGAGGCGGGGGAGGAGCCACGGGAGGAGGACTACCGCTGAGCCCGGGCTGCGGGCGCGACAAGCCGCTACAGCGGTACGGTCACGCGTAAAGGGCCGCCATTCCCGCCGCCGCCCGCGCGAAGCGCGCCCGCAGCTCCGGCGGGCCGAGCACCTCGGACTCCGGCCCCAGCGCGAGCAACTGCTCGTGGGCGACGTCCAGGTTCTCCACCGGCAGCGTGATCGTGAGCCGGCCCTCCGCGTCCGGCGGCCCGGCCGAGGCGAGGGCCTCCCGGGCCGCGGCCGGATCGGTGACGTGCGGCAGCCGGCGCGTGCCCGCGGGTGTCAGGCGCAGCTCGACCCGGTCGCGCAGGATCGACCGGGCGAACCGCTCCGCGTGCTCGTCCCAGAACGCGGCCAGGTCGAAGTCCCCGGCCCGCTCGAAGCGCTCCTCGCCGACGGTGACGGCGGTGAAGCGGTCGGCGCGGTAGACGCGGTGCTGCGCGCCGCCGTCGGCGCGGGCGGCGACGTACCAGACGCCCGCCTTCAGGACCAGGCCGTACGGGTCGAGCTCGCGCTCCACCTCGCAGCAGGGCCGTGCGGCGGGGCCGCTCTGCCGGGGCAGGTGCTCGCACCGGCGGGCGTAGCGGGCGGTGACCCGGCGGTCGTCCCAGACGGCCTCGGCCAGGGCGGGCAGCAGCGGGGGCGGCTCGGTCTCCCGCCACCAGGCGGGCGCGTCCAGGTGGAAGCGCTGGGCGGCGCTGACGGGGGCGTCGCGGAGCTCGGGCAGGAGCGCGGCGGAGACCTTGAGGCGGGCGGCGGAGGCGACGTCGGCCAGGCCCATCTCGCGCAGGGCGGAGGGCACGCCGGAGAGGAAGAGCGCCTCGGCCTCGGTGCGGCCCAGGCCGGTCAGCCGGGTGCGGTAGCCGCCGACCAGGCGGTAGCCGCCGAAGCGGCCGCGGTCGGCGTAGACGGGGACGCCCGCCTCGGACAGCGCCTGCACGTCGCGGGCGACGGTGCGCTCGGAGACCTCCAGGCGCCGCGCCAGCTCGCCCGCGGTCATGGACGGCCGCGACTGGAGCAGGAGCAGCAGAGTGATCAGCCGGGCGGCACGCATGCCTCCCATCATGCCCGGAGCAGCATGCCGGGAACGGCGGAGTGCCGGGCGAGACGACAGGAACCCGTGCGTCAGCCAGGGCAGGTGGACGCGCGGGGCCCTGTCGTCACCCTGAGCCGTGCCGCGTCACAGGACAGGGCGGCGCGGTGCGGCTCCGGCGGAGACGATACGCCTACGATCGATGATCGATCAATCGGGAAACTGGTAGATCTTGTGCAGAAGTCGGTCAGGAACCGTTCAGATGCCGGTCAGCCCCGTGGGAACACGGCTCAGACCCGTGGCGCGCAGCCCATCACGTGGTCGTGCAGCAGCACGCCGATGCGCGGGTCCCGGTCCCGGAAGGCCGCGACGATGCGCGCGTGGTCCTCGGCGTGGGCCCGCGGCTCGGGGCTCAGCCAGCGGATCGAGAGCGTCGTCCACACCTCGATGCCCAGCGACTCCCAGGTGTGCAGCAGCACCGCGTTGCCGGAGGCCCGGACGATCTCGCGGTGGAACGCCACCGTGTGCCGGGCCTGGGCCTCGGTGTCGCCGGCCCGGTCGGCCTCCCGCAGCGCCGCCACCTCGCGCTCCAGCGGCTCCAGCGCCGAGGGGTCCGCGGCCAGCGCTTCCGCGGCGAGCTCCGCGGCCACCCGCTCCAGGCCGGCCCGCACCGGATAGCTCTCCTTGACGTCGGCGGCGGTCAGCTCGCGCACCCGCGCGCCCTTGTTCGGCGCGGACTCGATGAGCCGCAGCGACTCCAGCTCGCGCAGCGCCTCGCGCACCGGCGTCTGGCTCACCAGCAGCTCGGCCGCGATCCGGCGCTCGACGATCCGCTCGCCGGGCTGCCAGCGCCCGCCGACGATGCCCTCCAGGATGTGCTCGCGGATCTGCTCGCGCAGCGAGTGGACGACGGGCGGGGCCATGGGTGCTCCTTGAGCCGGGCGAGCGAGAACCACCGCCATTATCCCGGCGGGGTACGACAGGCCGAAGGGCGCGGCCCCGGCCCGTACGGATACGGGACCGGGGCCGCGCCCTTCGCCTGCAGGTGCAGGAGCTGCGGACTTACAGACCGATCTCGGTCTCGAACTCCGCGGCCTCCAGGATCTGCTTGACCGTGCTCAGGTAGCGGGCGGCGTCGGCGCCGTCCACCAGGCGGTGGTCGTAGGACAGGGTCACGTAGACCATGTCGCGGACACCGATGTTCGTGCCCTCGGCGGTCTCGATGACCACCGGGCGCTTGACCGTGGCACCGATGCCCAGGATCGCGACCTGGTTCGGCGGCACGATGACCGTGTCGAACAGCGCACCGCGCGAGCCGGTGTTGCTGATCGTGAAGGTCGCGCCGGAGAGCTCGTCCGGGGTGATCTTGTTGCCGCGGACCTTGCCGGCCAGCTCCGCCGTCTTCTTGGCGATGCCGGCGATGTTGAGGTCACCCGCGCCCTTGATG
This sequence comes from Streptomyces mashuensis, assembly GCF_014654785.1. Lineage (GTDB taxonomy): Bacteria > Actinomycetota > Actinomycetes > Streptomycetales > Streptomycetaceae > Streptomyces > Streptomyces mashuensis. Next base: position 129,599 of record NZ_BNBD01000002.1, on the reverse strand, counting down.
ACCGGGGTCATCAGGCCCTTCTCCGAGTCGACGGCGATGCCGACGTTCTCGGAGTCGAAGTAGGTGATGGTGCCCTCGGCCTCGTTGATCCGGGCGTTGACGACCGGGTGGGCCTTCAGCGCCTGGACGGCGGCCTTGACGAAGAACGGCATCGGGGACAGCTTGACGCCCTCACGGGCGGCGAAGGCGTCCTTGGCCTTGTTGCGCATCCGCATGATCTTGGTGATGTCCACCTCGATCACGGACGACAGCTGCGCCTGCTCGTGCAGCGCCTTCATCATGTTGTCCGCGATGGCCTTGCGGATCCGCGGCATCTTGACGGTCTGGCCACGGAGCGGCGAGACCTCCAGGGCCGGGGCCTTCGGCGCGGCGGCAGCGGCAGCCGGGGCGGCGGCCGGGGCCGGCGCGGCCTTGGCGGCCTCGGCGGCGGCGATGACGTCCTGCTTGCGGATGCGGCCGCCCACACCGGTGCCCTGGACGGAGCCCAGGTCGACGCCGGACTCGGCGGCGAGCTTGCGCACCAGCGGGGTGACGTAGGCGCCCTCGGTCGCGGCGGCGGCCGCGGCGGGGGCCTTCGGGGCAGCGGCGGCCGGAGCCGGAGCCGGAGCAGCAGCCGGGGCCGGGGCCGGCGCGGGGGCCGGAGCAGCCGGGGCGGCGGCCGGAGCCGGAGCCGGGGCGGCCGGGGCGGCCGGAGCAGCGGCCGGGGCCGGAGCCGGAGCAGCAGCCGGGGCCGGGGCGGCCGGAGCCGGAGCGGCGGCCGGAGCGGCGCCGGCGGCACCGATGAGGGCGAGCTTGGCGCCGACCTCGGCGGTCTCGTCCTCGCCGACCAGGATCTGCAGCAGGGTGCCGGCGGCGGGCGACGGGATCTCGGTGTCGACCTTGTCGGTGGAGACCTCGAGCAGCGGCTCGTCGACCTCGACCGTCTCGCCGACCTCCTTCAGCCAGCGCGTGACGGTGCCCTCGGTGACGGACTCGCCCAGGGCCGGCAGCACGACGGCGGTGCCCTCGGCCTCACCGGCCGGAGCGGCCGGGGCCGCGGGGGCCTCGGCGGCGGGGGCCGGGGCGGCGGGCGCCTCGGCGGCAGCCGGGGCCGGGGCCTCGGCGGGGGCCTCGGCGGCGGCCGGGGCCGGAGCCTCGGCCGGGGCGCCGGAGCCGTCGTCGATGACGGCGAGCTCGGCGCCGACCTCGACGGTCTCGTCCTCGGCCACGTTGATCTTGGCGAGGATGCCGGACGCCGGCGACGGGATTTCGGTGTCGACCTTGTCGGTGGAGACCTCGAGCAGCGGCTCGTCGGCCTCCACTCGCTCACCCTCGGCCTTGAGCCAGCGGGTGACGGTGCCCTCGGACACGCTCTCGCCGAGCGCCGGCAGGGTTACGGAAACCGCCATGGTGCGGTTGCTCCTTACGAGTAGTGCGGATGGTGGTGCGCTCGGGACTCAGTCGTGCGAGTGCAGGGGCTTGCCGGCCAGGGCCAGGTGGGCCTCGCCGAGGGCCTCGTTCTGCGTCGGGTGCGCGTGGATCAGCTGCGCGACCTCGGCCGGGAGGGCCTCCCAGTTGTAGATCAGCTGGGCCTCGCCGACCTGCTCGCCCATGCGGTCGCCGACCATGTGGACGCCGACCACGGCACCGTCCTTGACCTGGACGAGCTTGATCTCGCCGGCCGTCTTCAGGATCTTGCTCTTGCCGTTGCCGGCCAGGTTGTACTTCAGGGCGACGACCTTGTCGGCGCCGTACAGCTCCTTGGCCTTGGCCTCGGTGAGGCCCACGGAGGCGACCTCGGGGTGGCAGTACGTGACGCGCGGCACGCCGTCGTAGTCGAGCGGCACGGGCTTGAGCCCGGCCAGGCGCTCCGCCACCAGGATGCCCTCCGCGAAGCCGACGTGCGCGAGCTGGAGCGTGGGCACCAGGTCACCGACGGCCGAGATGGTGGGCACGTTGGTCTGCATGTACTCGTCGACCAGGACGTAGCCACGGTCCATGGCGACGCCGGCCTCCTCGTAGCCCAGGCCCTGGGAGACCGGGCCGCGGCCGACGGCGACGAGCAGCAGCTCGGCCTCGAAGGTCTTGCCGTTCTCCAGCGAGACCTTGACGCCGTCGGCCGTGTACTCCACGCCGGAGAAGCGGGAACCGAGGGAGAAGTTGATGCCGCGCTTGCGGAAGGCGCGCTCCAGCAGCTTGGAGCTGTTCTCGTCCTCGACCGGCACCAGGTGCGGCAGGGCCTCGACGATGGTGACGTCCACGCCGAAGGACTTCCAGGCGGAGGCGAACTCGACGCCGATCACGCCGCCGCCCAGGACGATCGCCGACTTCGGCACGCGGTCCAGGACCAGGGCGTGGTCGGAGGAGATGACGCGGTCGCCGTCGATGGTCAGGCCCGGCAGCGACTTCGGCACGGAGCCGGTGGCCAGGAGGACGTGGCGGCCGGTGATGCGCTGGCCGTTCACGTCGACGGAGGTCGGGGAGGACAGACGGCCCTCACCGGTGATGTACGTGACCTTGCGGGAGGCGACGAGACCCTGCAGGCCCTTGTACAGGCCGGAGATCACGTCGTCCTTGTACTTGTGGACGCCCGCGATGTCGATGCCCTCGAAGGAGGCCTTGACACCGAACTGCTCGCTCTCGCGAGCCGAGTCGGCCACCTCGCCGGCGTGCAGCAGCGCCTTGGTGGGGATGCAGCCGCGGTGCAGGCAGGTGCCGCCCAGCTTGTCCTTCTCGATCAGGGCGACGTCCAGACCCAGCTGGGCACCCCGCAGGGCAGCGGCGTAGCCACCGCTACCGCCTCCGAGGATCACTAGGTCGAAAACGGTGCTGGCGTCGTTCGCCACGTCACGTCCTCCATGCATGGGTACGCCGGAGCCGGTCACCGGTGACCGGGCGGCGGCTGTCGTTCGGCCGCTGTTGTGTCGGCCCTGTGCTTAACGGGGGCCCTGTCCTGCCGAGACAACATCTTCGCACTTGTTGACGGACGGCGGGACGCCGGGCCGGGGTCCGGGACGACGGATGCGTCACCCCCGGGGGGTTACTCGCGCGTACGCATACGTGTCTTCATGCGGTGTTCGTGTGACGTTCGGGTGGTTTCGTCCGTAGCGAACAACGCCGGACGGCGCCGCATGCCCGCGGCCCCGGGCACGCGCACCCGGGGCCGCGGGGACCGGCTCAGCCCAGCTCGCCGGCGGCGGTGCGCTCGGCCAGCCGCACCAGGGTGCGGACGCCGGAGCCCGTGCCGCCCTTGGGGGTGTAGCCGAAGGGGGCGCTCTCGTGGAAGGCCGGGCCGGCGATGTCCAGGTGGGCCCAGGTGATGCCCTCGCCGACGAACTCCTTCAGGAAGAGGCCGGCCGCCAGGCCGCCGCCCGCGCGCTCGCCGATGTTCGCCATGTCGGCGACCTGCGAGTCCATGGCCTTGCGCAGCTCGGCGGGCATCGGCATCGGCCACGCCTGCTCGCCGGCCTCCTCGGCCGTCTCGTACACCGCCGTGCGGAAGGCGTCGTCGTTGGCCATCACACCGAAGGTGCGGTTGCCCAGCGCGAGGACCATGGCGCCGGTGAGGGTGGCCACGTCCACGATCGCGTCCGGGTTCTCCTCCGAGGCGCGGACCAGGGCGTCGGCCATGACCAGGCGGCCCTCGGCGTCGGTGTTGAGGACCTCGACGGTCTTGCCGCCGTACATCCGCAGCACGTCGCCCGGACGGGTGGCGCTGCCGGAGGGCATGTTCTCCGCGAGGGCCAGCCAGCCCGTGACGTTGACCTCCAGGCCCAGCTTGGCGACGGCCGCGACCGCGGCGAGCACGGCGGCGGCGCCGCTCATGTCGCACTTCATGGTCTCGTTGTGGCCGGCCGGCTTGAGGGAGATGCCGCCCGAGTCGTAGGTGATGCCCTTGCCGACCAGGGCCAGGGTCTTGGCCGCCTTGGCGTGCGTGTAGGCGATGCGGACCAGGCGCGGCGGGTTGGCGGAGCCCTGGCCCACGCCGATCAGGCCGCCGTAGCCGCCCTTGGCGAGCGCCTTCTCGTCCATGACCTCGATCTTGAGGCCGAGCTCCTTGGCCAGGGCCTGGGCCTGGGTGGCGAAGGCCTTGGGGTCGAGGTCGTTGGACGGGGTGTTGATCAGGTCGCGGGCGCGGTTGACCTCGGCGGCGACCGTGGCGGCGCGCTCGGCGGCGGCCTTGAACGCCTTGTCGCGCGGCTTGGCGCCCAGGATCGCGGCCTCGCCCAGCGGGGCCTTGCCGCCGGCCTCGGCGCCCTTGCGGCCGTTGCCGCCGCGGTAGGCGTTGAAGGCGTAGGCGCCGAGCATGGCGCCCTCACCGATCGCGGCCGCCGACTCGGCGTCGTACACCGGCAGCGCGAAGCCGGCCTTCTTCGAGCCGGCCAGGGCGCGGGCGGCGGTGCCCGCGGCGCGGCGCAGCGCCTCCTCGGTGAAGCCGTCGTCCTCCTGCGGCAGCTCGCCGAGGCCGACCGCCAGCACGACCGGGGCCTTCAGGCCGGAGGGCGCGGGCAGCTTGATGGTCTCGCCCTCGCCGCCGGTGGCGCCGAGGGTCTCCAGGACGGCGGCCAGCTTGCCGTCGAAGGCCGCGTCCACGGCGTCGGCGCCCGGCGCGACGACGGGCCCCTTGGGGCCCTTCGCCACACCGACGACGATGGCGTCCGCGCGCAGCGTCGCCGCGCTGGAAGTGCTGAGAGTCAGAGCAGTCACGGTGGTGGGTGTCCCTACTTCCGTCGAGTTCCTCGGCCGATGGTGTGGGCCGGCCGCACCCTTTGCGCATCGTATGTGCCGCGCCTACGCCTCCCGGTACGCGGGCGTGGCCGGGCGGACCGCCCGGGGACCGGGACCGCCCGCCGCCGCCGGGCCCGTGCCGTCCGGCACGCGAGAGCGTATCCCGGCGGGCCCTGCAAGCCCAGTGGTTATGACGCGGCGTCAGCTCACGGTCCAGGCAAGGAGGGCGCAGGTCGCCGCCGTCTCGGCGAGGGCGCCGAACACGTCGCCGGTGACCCCGCCGAGCCGGCGCCGGCAGCGGCGCAGCAGCAGCTCGGCCGCGGCCAGGCCCAGCAGCACGGCGGCGGCGCCGCGCAGGGCGCCGCCGGGCCCGAGGGCCGCGCCCGCGCCGGCGGCGGCCGGCACGGTGAGCGCGGCGACGGCCAGCGCGGCCGGTACGGGCAGGGCGCCGGCGACCACGGCGCCCAGGCCGTCGGGGCGGGCGGCGGGCACGCCGGCGCGGCAGGCCAGGGTCAGGGCGCAGCGGGCGGCGAGCGCGGCGGTCAGGGCGGCCAGGGCGCCGGTGCCGGGGCCGTGGGCGAAGGCGCGGGCGAGGGCGGCGGTCTGGGCGAGGAGGACGAGCAGCAGGGTGACCACGCCGAAGGGGCCGATGTCCGACTGCTTCATGATCCGCAGCGCATCGCCCGCCGGTTTGCCGCTGCCCAGGCCGTCGGCGACGTCGGCCAGCCCGTCCAGGTGCAGCGCGCGGGTGAGGACGGCGGGGACGGCGACGGCGGCGACCGCGGCCAGCAGGGGCCCGGTGCCCAGCAGCAGCGCCGCGGCGCCCGCGGCGCCGGCGCAGCCGCCGACGGCCAGCCCGGCCAGCGGGGCGGCGGCCATGCCGGCGCGGGCCGTGGGCCGGTCCCAGCGAGTAAGCGGCACCGGCAGGACGGTGAGCGTGCCGAAGGCGAAGCGCAGCGCGTCGCCGGCGGTGGGCCGGGCGGAGGTCGTGTCGGTCATCGCGGGCAGGCTACCGGCCGCTTCCAGCGGTTACTTTGGCCGAGGGGGCGCCGACCCCGGCGGGCACGCCGGGGGACGCGTACGGGCACTGCACGGGACACGGGGCACGGACATGGGGCACTGGCTGTCACGGAACATCGTCGAGCCGGGGAAGCTGCCCCTGCTGCTGGCGCTGGGCGCGTTCGTGCTGACGTTCCTGGTCACCCGGGTCATCACCCGGCTGATCCGGGCGGGCCGCGGCCCGTTCCGCAACATCCGCCCCGGCGGGCTGCACGTGCACCACGTGGTGCCGGGGGTGGTGCTGATGGTGGTGGGCGGCTTCGGGGCGGTCGCGGAGGGCCGGCACGGCTTCGGGGCGGCGCTGAGCGCGGTGCTGTTCGGCATGGGCGCGGGGCTGGTGCTGGACGAGTTCGCGCTCGTGCTGCACCTGGACGACGTGTACTGGACCGAGCAGGGCCGCAAGAGCGTGGAGATCGTGGTGCTCACCGCGGCGCTGGTGGCGCTGGTGCTGTGCGGCTTCGCGCCGTTCGGGGTGAACGAGCTGACGCCGGACGAGCTGCAGAACCGGGGCCTGGTGGTGGTCAACACGCTGGCGAACTTCCTGCTGGCCCTGGTGGCCCTGGCCAAGGGCAAGCCGCGGCTGGCCCTGATCGGCGCGGTGGTGCCGCTGGTGGCGCTGGTCGGGGCGGTACGGCTGGCCCGGCCCGGTTCGCCGTGGGCGCGGCGCTTCTACCGGTACCGGCCGCGGGCGCGCCGCCGCGCACGGGTGCGGGCGTACCGGCACGACGCCCGCTGGGCGGCCGTCCGGGACCGCGTTCACGATCTGCTGGCCGGCGCCCCCGACCGGTGAGCGTTCTCCCGGTGGGCGTCGCGGCGCGGCTTGCGGCGGTGCAGCGCCTCCTGGGAGCCGCACAGCGCGAGGACGGTCACCACGGCGGCGATGTGCTCCTTGCCGGCCAGGTTGGGCTTGGCGAACACCTCGGCCACCATGGCGAGCACCACCGCGCCGAAGGTCCACCAGGCCCGGAAGCGCCACGCCACGTACAGGGCCAGGCCCACCACGGCGGCCGACGGGCCGGTGTCGACGACCCGCGCCGCGTGCGGCGGCAGCCCCAGCGGCGAGCCGGGGCCGATGGCGACGGCCAGCCGGGCGTACATGGTCCCGGCCAGCGTGGCCAGGTAGGCGACGGCCAGCGTGCGGCGCGGACCCAGCGCCGCCTCGGCGATGCCGAAGACGACCAGCACCTGGGCGAGCGCGCCCCACACCGGCAGGTCGAGGGCGGGCACGAACAGCGACAGGGGGGTGCGCAGCAGCGCCAGCCACCAGGGCAGCTGCGCCTGGACGGAGCCGACGAGCTGGACGGGCCGGAAGCCCCAGGGCTGGTTCTGGACGAGCTGGAAGGTGGCGGTGAGGGCGACGGCGAAGAGCGTCAGCGGGAACGCGCCGAGCCGGCGGCGGACGACGGTCCCCCACACGGCCGCGTACAGCGGACCCCACTCGGTGCGCGCGGCGCGGAGCAGCGCCGCGCGCGTCATCGCCGGGACTCCAGGTGCTTGCGGTTGAGCCACTTGGGCAGGCCGGGGGCCTCCAGGAAGCCCTCGGCACGAGCACAGGCGAGGCCGATGCGCAGCAGGTCACTGCTCTTCTCGAACAGCATGAACCGAGGTTCCCAGATGGGGCGGTATTTCGCATTTGCTCGGTACAGCGACTCGATCTGCCACCAGCGCGAGAAGAAGCTCAGCAGCGAGCGCCACAGCCGCAGCACCGGGCCCGCGCCCAGCCGCGAGCCGCGCTCGAAGACCGAGCGGAACATCGCGAAGTTCAGCGACACCTGCTGCACGTCCAACTGCGGGGCCCGCTGGAGCAGTTCGATGACCATGAACTCGACCAGGCCGTTGTCCGAGGCGCGGTCCCGGCGCATCAGGTCCAGCGACAGGCCGCGCCGGCCCCAGGGCACGAAGCTCAGCAGAGCGCGCCGCTTCCCCTCCGCGTCGTGGCACTCCATCATCAGGCAGCGCCCGTCGGCAGGGTCGCCCAGCCGGCCCAGCGCCATCGAGAAGCCGCGCTCGGTCGCGCCGTCCCGCCAGTCGTCGGCGCAGCGCAGCAGCTCGGCCATCTCCTCGTCCGGGATGTCCTCGTGCCGCCGGACGGTGACGGTGTAGCCCACGCGGCGGATCCGGTTGTACGCCTGCCGGACCGTGCGCATGGCCCGGCCCTCCAGGGTGAACTCGCCGGTGTCCACGATGGCCTCGTCGCCCAGCTCCAGGGCGCCCATGCCGTGCCGCGCGTAGACCGTGCCGGCCTCCTCGCCGGCGCCCATCACGGCCGGGATCCAGCCGTGCTCGCGCGCCTCGGCCAGCCACGGCTCGATCGCCCCGGGCCACGCCTCGGGGTCGCCGATGGGGTCGCCGGAGGCCAGCGAGACGCCGCCGATCACGCGGTAGGTGACGGCCGCCTTGCCCGAGGGGGACCACAGGACGCTCTTCTCGCGGCGCAGCGCGAAGTAGCCCAGCGAGTCGCGGTCGCCCCAGCGGTCGAGCAGCCCGCGCAGCCGCTCCTCGTCGCCGGCGGTCAGCGGGTCGGTGGCGCGGCGCGAGCGGAAGGCCGCGTACGCCACGACGATCAGCAGCACCGTGCTCATCACGTTGATGACCACGTTGACCCAGCCGGGCGGGGCGATGCCCGCGTACCGCTGGTCGTCGGCGGCGATCCACGCCAGGCGCATCAGGCCGTAGTGCCAGCGGTCCAGGAACGTCGAGCGCTGCTCGTCGGTGGACTCGTTGGTGAGCGTCACCAGGCCGGCCGCGATGAGCGAGGTGACCAGCAGGCCCAGCGCCGCGACGGCGACGGCGAGCTTCGGGTTGGAGCGGTCGCCCTTGGCGTAGAACTCGCGCCGGCCCACCAGCAGGGCCAGCACGAACAGGGCCGTGACCACCAGGGAGAACCAGTTCAGCGGGTGCCGGCGGAACTCCGGGAAGAACATCACGAAGACCAGGAGCAGCAGGAGCAGCCCCGCCAGCACCAGGTTGGCGATCCACGCCGCCCGCTTGCGCCGGCGCATGGTGATCGCCAGGAACAGCGAGACCACCGCCGGCGCGAAGCCCGCCGAGAGCAGGTACGGCGTGAAGAACTCCTCCACGTTGTGGCGCCTGATGCCCGCGCCGAGGGAGACCCAGACGGCGCCCAGCAGGTTGACGAACGTGACGGCACGCAGGTACCACACGGCGAAACCGGCGGCCCTCCGCCGCCATACGGTTCCGCGCGCGCTCTCATCCGGAGTCAAGCGGACATCTCCCATGAAAAGTGATCATATGGGGCACCGTCTGCGGCGGATCCGGACGCGCGCTCCGTCAGGAACGCTCCGGGAGCTCCGCCGCCAGGGCCGCCGCGGCCTGCACCAATGGCAGGGCCAGCAGCGCCCCTGTCCCCTCGCCCACAGTGACGCCGTGGTCGAGGAGAGGGTTGAGCGCCATCCGGTCCAGCGCCTTCGCCTGCGCCGGGTCCCCGCTCGCCTGCCCCGCCACCCACCAGTCCGGCGCCCGGAACGCCACCCGCTGGGCCACCAGCCCGCACGCGGCCGTCACCACGCCGTCCAGGATCACCGGCGTCCGCCGCACCGCGCTCTGCAGCAGGAACCCCGTCATCGCCGCGAGGTCCGCGCCACCGGTCGCCGCCAGCAGCGCCAGCTGGTCGCCCAGCACCGGCCGGGCCCGGCGCAGCGCGTCCCGGATCGCCGCGCACTTGCGCATCCACGCCAGGTCGTCGATGCCGAACGCGCCACGGCCCGTCACCACCGACGCGTCCGTGCCGCACAGCGCGCCGATCAGCGCCCCCGCCGCCGTCGTGCCGCCCACGCTCAGATCGCCCAGGACCACCAGGTCGGTGCCCGAGTCGGCCTCCTCGTCGGCGATCGCCATCCCCGCCCGGAACGCCTGCTCCGCCTCCTCGGCGGTCAGCGCGTCCTCCCGGTCGATCCGGCCCGAACCACGCCGCACCCGGAACCGGGTGACCTCCTCCGGCAACTCGCCCGGGTCGCAGTCCACCGCCATGTCCACCACGCGCAGCTCCACCCCGGCACGCCGCGCCAGCACCGCGCCGCAGCTCGTGCCGTCCAGCGCGGCCCGCACCAGCTCCACGGCCCCGCCCGCCGGCCCCCGGGACACGCCCAGCTCCGCCACGCCGTGGTCGCCGGCGAACACCAGCGCCTTGGGGCGGTCCACCGGCTTCACCGGCACCGTGCCCTGCGCGGCGGCCAGCCACTCGCCCAGCTCGTCCAGCCGGCCCAGCGCCCCCGCGGGCGGGCCCAGCCGCGTCCGCCGCTCCTCGGCGTCCCGCCGTACGCCCGGGTCCGGGCGCTCGATCAGCGTGGCGAAGTCATCAAGATTCAGACCGCTCATCCGCCACACACTACCCGCGGGTGCGGGCCTTATCCCCGGAGCAGCAGCGCCTGCCCCGCCACCACCAGCACCACCTGTTCGCACTCGCCGGCCAGCGCCGCGTTGAGCCGCCCCAGCTCGTCGCGGAAGCGGCGGCCCGACGCCGTCGCCGGCACCACGCCCGACCCCACCTCGTTGCTCACCAGCACCACCGTGCGGCGGGTCGCCCGCACCGCCGCCACCAGCTCGGCGGTCCGCTTCGCCAGCGCGTCGGCGCCACCGCCGGTCCACGTCGCGTCGTCCCAGGCACCCACGTCGTCCATGGCGCCGGTCAGCCACAGCGACAGGCAGTCGATCAGCAGCGGCGGGCCCTCCGCCGCCAGCAGCGGCACCAGGTCGCACGTCTCCGCCGTCCGCCACGACGCCGGCCGCCGGTCGCGGTGCGCGGCGATGCGCCGTGCCCAGTCCGGGTCGCCCTCCCGGCCGCCGCCGGTCGCCACGTACAGCACGTCCGGAAACGCCTCCAGGCGCCGCTCCGCCTCGTACGACTTGCCCGACCGGGCCCCGCCCAGCACCAGGGTGCGGCGCGGCACATCCGGTACGGCGTGGTAGTCGCCCACCACCAGCGTCGTGCCGTCCGGCACGGTGCGCGCCCCGGCCGCCGCCAGCCGCCGGTGCAGCTCGCGGCCCGGCGGCACGTCGTGGTCCAGGTGCACGGCGATGACGTCCGTCGTCGGGCCCGCCGCGCCGGCCTCCCGCAGCCGCGCCAGCGCGTCCGGCCGCCCCGTCACGTCCAGCACCACCATGTCGTACGGGCGGGCCGGCGCCACGAGCCCCGCCGGGGCCGCGCCCGGCGGCAGGTACAGCAGCCGCTCGCCGTCGGGCGAGCTCACCTCGTAGCCCGTGCCGGGCGTGTCCAGGGCCAGGGCGCGGACCCGGTGCCCGCTGATGACGGACAGCTCCCGGCCGTCCGGCACCCTGCCCGGGGCGGGCAGCCCCGCCGGGAACTCCACGGCGGGCCCGTTGGCCGGGTGCGACAGCAGCACCTGCCGCACCCCGGCGATCGACCGCCCCGCGCGGGCGGCGGCGAACGCCGGCCCGGGCGTCAGGTCCAGCAGGATCGCGTCGTCGACGAGCAGCGAGGTCGCCGCCCGCGCCTCGTCGCCGACGGCGGCGGCACAGGCGGCGCAGGGACAGCCGGGGCGCGGCAGCCCCTCGGGGGCCCCGGTGCCGAGCAGAGTCAGTTCCACCCCCTGATCGTCTCGCGCCGCCCGCGCACGGGCGCGCGGGGCTCACCTTTACGCGCACGGGGCGCGTAGGCTGCGCTTCCCAGGACCCGGAGCCGAGGAGGCTTGTCACATGGCGTGGACGTGGCGGTTCGAGAAGTCCGACGGCACGGAGATCCCCCCGTCGGTGGAACCGGAGGAATTCGGCACCCAGGGCGACGCGGAGTCCTGGCTGGGCGAATACTGGCGCCCCCTCCTGGACGGCGGCGTCGACCACGTCTTCCTCTACGAGGACGACACCCGGATCTACGGCCCGATGAGCCTCCACGAGGCGGCGGAGGCCTGACGCGTCTCACGGCGGGGGCCGTGGGGGTCGGGTTGCGCCCCGCGGTGCCGTCGCGCTGCGGCGCGGGCCGGCCGCCGCTACGGGTGGCGGGGCGCGCCCCGCGACGCCGGCGCCCCGCGGTGCGGGCCGGCCGCCGAGGCACCGGCACCCCTGCGGTGCGGGCCACGCTCCGCGGCGGTGCCGGCAACCCTCGTCCCGCCGCGACGGCGATCAGTTGGCGCGGCGGAGTCCGGCGGTGCCGGGCGTTGCGGTGGGTTCGGCACCGCCGGTGAGGTTTGCCGTGGTTGCGCGCCGTTGCGGCGGGATGGGGGTGGCTGGTCGCCGCCCCCATGCCCCCGCCCCGGGGGGCAGGGGTGCGGGCCGCGTGCCCGTCGGGGGTGTGGGGTGGCGGCTCGGCCGTCGATGACCCCGCCGGTCATGTGCCGGCAGCCTTCATCCCGCCGCGACGGCGATCAGTTGGTGCGGCGGAGCCCGGCGGTGCCGAACGCCGCGGGCGTGGGCCCGGGGCTACGAGCCGCCCCGTACCCCGCATACGTGCAGCAACGCTGCCACCGCGCGGTACGGGTCCGTGCGGCCCGCGCGTTCCTCGGCGCGGAGGATGCGGTCGAGCTCCGCCGCAGGCGGCGTCGTGTCGGAGTCCGCCAGGTCCGTGAAGACGCGGACGCCGTACCACGCCGCCACGGGCGCGCCGATGCCCGCAAGCGTGGCGGTCAGGGTCTCGCGGCGGTCGGCGCGCACGCGGAGGCCGAGGCGGTTGGTGTACGCCGGCGAGTCGAACGCCGCCAGCGCCGTGTCCCAGTCACCGGACAGCCCCGGCCGCATGGCCAGCGCGTCCGCGTTGCGCACCAGCAGCGACAGCACCCCGCCGGGTGCCAGGACCCGGGCCAGACCCGCCAGGAGGGGGTCCGGCTCCGGCACGTACATCAGGACGCCGTGGCAGAGCACGACGTCGAAGGAGCCCGGCAGGAAGTGCGCGCCGGTGTCGCGGCCGTCGCCCTCGACGATCCGTACCCGTTCGCGTATGCCCTCCGGCTCCGTGGCGACCGCCTCGCGCAGGGCGGCGACCATCGCGGGGTCGCTCTCCAGCCCGGTCACCTCGTGACCGGCCCGGGCCAGCCGCAGGGCCTGCGTGCCCTGGCCCGGCCCCACGTCGAGGACGCGCAGCCGCCGCCCGACGGGAAAGCGGGCGGCGATCCGTTCGTCGACCTGCCGTGCCACGAGCTCCTGACGGACGGTGTTCCGCAGCCCCCCGAGCCCGCTCAGCCACCCCTGCACGCCCGGCGCGAAGCCGGTCAGGGCCGCTCCCCGCGCGCGACCTTCGGCTTGGGCAGGCGCAGCCGCCGCATCTGCAGCGTGCGCATGATCGCGTAGGCGACGGCGCCCCGCGTGTTCTCGTCCGGGAACTTCTGCTTCAGCGCCCGCTTCAGGCCGAAGCCCGTCACGGCCGAGTTCAGGACGATCGCGAGGATCACGATCATCCAGGCCAGCAGCACGTACGTCTGGAACGCGCCACGGTTGATCATGCTCAGGATGAGGATCAGCACGGCCAGCGGCAGGAAGAACTCCGCCACCGAGTACCGGGAGTCCACGTAGTCACGGGCGAACCGGCGCACGGGGCCCTTGTCGCGGACGGGCAGGTAGCGCTCGTCGCCGTTGGCCAGCGCCTCGCGCTGCCGGGCCAGGTCGGCCCGCCGCGCCTCGCGCGCCTGGCGGGTGGCCGCCTTGCGGTCCGTCGGCGTCTTGGCCAGCGCACGGCGCTGCGCGGTGGCCTCACTGCGCTTGGGGGTCGGTCGGCCCTTGGGGGCCTGCGGGTCACGGGGCTGCTTCGGCTGGTCCGCGGTCACCTGGACCGTCGCGGACTGCTCTTCCTTGGAACGGCTTCGGAACACGGGACCCAAGGGTACGGGGTCCCCGAGGGGCCTTCTACTCCTTGCGCGGGAGGCGGCCGCACCCGTGATCGTCCTGCAGGAGGAGCGCATCACGGCTCGGACGGTGCGGTAATGGAAGGAGGGCCCGTACTGTGGGTTCTGAAAGATGTGCTGGTGCCGAAGCCCGCAAATCAAGTCGGTCAGAAGGGGGCGCGCGAGGCCCATGAGCGGTGTCATGAAGCGGATGGGGATGATCTTCCGCGCCAAGGCCAACAAGGCGTTGGACCGGGCGGAGGATCCCCGCGAGACCCTCGACTACTCGTACCAGAAGCAGCTCGAGCTGCTGCAGAAGGTGCGCCGCGGCGTCGCGGACGTCGCGACGTCCCGCAAGCGCCTGGAGCTCCAGCTGGGGAACCTCCAGAGCCAGTCGGCCAAGCTGGAGGAGCAGGGCCGCAAGGCGCTCGCGCTGGGCCGCGAGGACCTGGCGCGCGAGGCGCTGACCCGGCGTGCGGCTCTCCAGCAGCAGGTGAGCGACCTGGAGACGCAGCACCAGACCCTCCAGGCGGAGGAGGAGAAGCTGACGCTCGCCTCGCAGCGCCTCCAGGCCAAGGTGGACGCCTTCCGGACGAAGAAGGAGACCATCAAGGCCACCTACACCGCCGCCCAGGCCCAGACCCGCATCGGCGAGGCGTTCTCCGGCATCTCCGAGGAGATGGGCGACGTCGGCCTCGCCATCCAGCGGGCCGAGGACAAGACGGCGCAGATGCAGGCCCGTGCCGGCGCGATCGACGAGCTGCTGGCCTCCGGCGCGCTCGACGACCCCACCGGGCACGCCAAGGACGACATCCAGGCCGAGCTCGACCGGCTCTCCGGCGGCACGGACGTGGAACTGGAGCTCCAGCGGATGAAGGCGGAGCTGGCCGGCGGCCCGAGCGCCGGGCAGCAGGCCATCGAGAGCGGGCAGGGCGTCCAGGACCGCCGTCCGCAGGACCAGCAGCACCCGCGCTTCGACAAGAGCTGACCCTTCAGCCCTGACAGAGCCGACAGGAGGCCGACATGATTGTGCGGATCATGGGGGAGGGCCAGTGGAAGGTCGATGACAGCGGGTTCGCCGAGCTCAACGGGCTCGACGACGAGCTGCTCGACGAGATGGAGAGCGGCGACGAGACGGGCTTCCGCCGCACGCTCGGGGCGCTCCTCGACACCGTGCGGCGCCTGGGCGCGCCCCTGCCCGACGACGCGCTCGAACCCTCCGAGCTGATCCTCCCGGCCCCGGACGCCTCCCTGGAGGAGGTCCGCGCCATGCTCGGCGGCGAGGGCCTCATCCCCGGCTGAGCCCGGCACAGGGACGTACGAAGGCCCCGCCTCCCTTCCCGGGGGGCGGGGCCTTCGCGCGTCCGTGCGCCGTGGTTACGGCAGCGCCAGCATCCGCTCCAGCGCCAGCTTCGAGAAGCTCGCCACCTCGGGGTCCACCTCGATGCGGTTGACCACCTTGCCGTCGGCCAGCGACTCCAGCGCCCACACCAGGTGCGGCAGGTCGATACGGTTCATCGTCGAGCAGAAGCAGACCGTCTTGTCGAGGAAGACGATCTCCTTGCCCTCCGCAGCGAAACGGTTCGCCAGGCGGCGCACCAGGTTGAGCTCGGTGCCGATGGCCCACTTGGAGCCGGCCGGGGCGGCCTCCAGCGTCTTGATGATGTACTCCGTCGAGCCGACGTAGTCGGCCGCCGCCACGACCTCGTGCCGGCACTCGGGGTGCACGAGCACGTTGACGCCCGGGATGCGCTCGCGGACGTCGTTGACCGAGTCCAGCGAGAAGCGGCCGTGCACCGAGCAGTGGCCGCGCCACAGGATCATCTTCGCCGCGCGCAGTTCCTCGGCGGTGAGGCCGCCGTTCGGCTTGTGCGGGTTGTAGACCACGCAGTCGTCCAGGGACATGCCCATGTCGCGGACGGCGGTGTTGCGGCCCAGGTGCTGGTCCGGCAGGAAGAGGACCTTCTGGCCCTGCTCGAAGGCCCAGTTCAGCGCCCGCTCGGCGTTCGACGAGGTGCAGATCGTGCCGCCGTGCTTGCCGGTGAAGGCCTTGATGTCGGCGGAGGAGTTCATGTACGAGACGGGGACCGTCACGTCGGCGACGCCCGCCTCCGTCAGCACGTCCCAGCACTCGGCGACCTGCTCGGCGGTGGCCATGTCGGCCATCGAGCAGCCGGCCGCCAGGTCGGGGAGGATCACCTGCTGCTCGTCGGAGGTGAGGATGTCCGCCGACTCGGCCATGAAGTGCACGCCGCAGAAGACGATGTACTGCGCGTCCGGCCGGGCGGCCGCGTCGCGCGCCAGCTTGAACGAGTCGCCGGTCACGTCCGCGAACTGGATGACCTCGTCGCGCTGGTAGTGGTGGCCGAGGACGAAGACCTTGTCCCCGAGCTTCGCCTTGGCCGCCCGGGCGCGCTCCACCAGGTCCGGGTCGGACGGTGCCGGCAGGTCGCCGGGGCACTCCACGCCGCGCTCGCTGCGCGGGTCGGCCTCGCGGCCGAGCAGCAGGAGGGCGAGCGGGGTGGGCTGGACATCCAAGGGCTGGGCGGTGGTCACGACACGCACCCTTTCTGTTCTGCGGGCGACCCCGGTGCGACAGGGCCTTTAATCGTCAATTTGACGCTATCTATCATAGCTGCTTCACGTCACTTTGACGATGGCCATCGCGTCGATGTGACGCATTCCCGGCCCGGCCGCCGGTGTGCGAGCATGAAAGGCGGAAGTGACAGTCCAGGCCCGGAATGAATCCGGGACGACGTCGGTTGCTGGCGAGAGCAAGCAGTCCGCACCCGCACCAAGACCCGGGAGTGAAGCAGATGTCCGTTCAGGACGAGAAGACCACGGTGAGCGACGGCATCATCCTGTCCGACGCCGCTGCTGCGAAGGTCAAGAGCCTGCTGGAGCAGGAGGGTCGCGACGACCTCGCCCTGCGCGTCGCCGTCCAGCCCGGTGGCTGCTCCGGTCTGCGCTACCAGCTCTTCTTCGACGAGCGCTCGCTCGACGGCGACGTCGTGAAGGACTTCGACGGCGTCAAGGTCGTCACCGACCGCATGAGCGCCCCGTACCTGGGCGGTGCGTCCATCGACTTCGTCGACACCATCGAGAAGCAGGGCTTCACGATCGACAACCCCAACGCCACCGGCTCCTGCGCCTGCGGCGACTCCTTCAGCTGACAGCCGGGCCAACCCGCGTGCCGAGGGCGGCACCCGTTCCGACGGGTGCCGCCCTCGCGCATGTCCTACGGGGCTACTTGCCCTGCTGCTCCCGCACCGTCTCCCCACTGGAGACGTCCACGACCTTCCGGTCGCCCAGCGGCCCGTCCAGCGACACCGTCCGGTCGAAACGCTTCAGCATCATCACGCAGGGCCGGCCCGGCTCCTTCTCCGTCCCCGTCACCTTCACCGTGACCGCCGCCGCCGACTGCTCCGGCACGGACGCCGACCACTCACTGCACACGCCGCCCCAGAAGTGCAGCACCAGCTGCTTGTCGTCCGCGCCACGGGACCAGGACTCCACCCGGGCCGGGCCCGACACCGGCGCCGTGCCCGGCGACGCCGTACCGCCCGGCTCCTGCGTCACCCCCGGCCGCCGCGCGATGAACCTCGGGTCGATCGCCGGCTGCGCCACCGTGACCGTGCCGTCCCCGGCCCCCGTACCCGGCAGGGCCACCTCGAACAGCCACGACGGTACGAGCGCCTGCCGCCCGCCCACGGTCTGCGCCGACAGCCCGAAGGCCGCACTCCGCACCGCCGCCGGCTCCGGCGTCCCGGCCTTGCCGGGGCAGGGCCCGTCCGCCCGGTCCGCGCCGTCCCCGAACGGCACCGCCGTCGCACAGCCGGCGAACGACGGCCGGCCCGTGCCCGCGCCACGGTTCAGCTGGTCCAGCGCCTGCCGCGCGGTCACCAGCGGGTACGTCGCGCCCTTCACCGGCAGCCGCAGCATCCCGCTGCCCGACGCCACCTGGCCGTCCGCGGCCACCTGGATCGTGGTCTGCCATCCGTACGTCCGCACGGAATCCACCACCGGGTCCGCCGTGACGGTCCGCAGCGCACCCGTGACCTTGCTCGCGTCCGTCCTCGCCCCCGCCTGGCCCAGCGCCTTCAGCACCGGTGCCGCCGCACTCCGCGCGCGGTCCTCCGACACCGGCCCCGTACCGTCCCCGCTGTTGCCAGTGCCGTCCCCGCTGCCGTTCCCGCTGCCGTCGCGGAACGACGGGCAGCCCGGCGACGGCGGCACCGCCGTGTCCTTCGGCCCCGGCTCCGGAGTGCCGCCCGGCTTGACGCAGTGAGCCGCCCCCGGCACGCCGTAGCGCGTGTACGACCACAGGCCCGGCCCGTCCTCGGCGACCTGGAGCGTGGGGCCCGCGCCGTCGCGGTCGCCGCCCACCGTCCACGTGCCGCCCTTCAGCCCGGGCGTGCCCTGCACGTCGAGCGCCTTGGCCAGCGCGGCCACCTGCTCCTTGGTCACCTCCCGTTCCGGGAGGTACACGGCCGCGGTGCGCGGCCCCTCGGGCAGCGTGCCGCGCAGCACGTACCGCACCCCGTGCGGGTCGGGCTCGCCCACGGCGATGCCCTGCGACGAACCGCCCGGCCCGGAGCCCGGGCCGCCGCCGACGTACTCGTCCAGCTGCAACGGGGGAGGGGTGCCGTCCCCCGCGGGCGAGGACGAGGGCGCGCCGCCCCCGCCGCCGTCCGACGCCGTGGCCGCCCAGTACGCCCCGCCGCCCCCGGCGAGCAGCACGGCCGCCGCCACCGAAGCCACGGCCAGCGGCCTGCGCCTGCGCCGCCGCTCGCCGGAAGTGCTCCCCCCGGCCTCCGCCGGGCGCTCCGACTCGGTGCCCACCGCATCGCTCCTTCGTTCGGTTCAGCAGGTGACGCCGCTTGGACGGAACGGAGGAGCGAACGGTTCCCGTGTGTCGTCAGGGACGAGGCCGCGGGCCCTGCAGGGCGCTCAGTCGCCGTACTCCGACATGCCGTCCAGCAGCCGCGCGGACCGGTCCGGCACCGAGATGCCGTGGATCAGCGACCACGCCGTGCCACACGTGCCGCCCGTACCTCCGGCGCCGACGTCCCTTCCCGTCCCGGCCGGGACCGCCCAGTGCGGCGCCATCCGGGCGCAGTCGCGGCGCAGCCCCGCCAGCGGGTCCGCGGAGGAAGGAGGGGAAGCGAAGGAAGTGACGTCGTTCACAGTCTTCGGCATACGGGCACCGTAGACACGGGAGCGCGCCGGGCGAAAGACCTACGATCAGGTAGATTACCGGTGGATTCGGCCACCGAGTGGCGAGAACAGGACCTGAACCGGACCCTGGGCGCACCCCCGTACCGGGTAGCGTGGTGTGGCTCTTCTTGCCCCCGCCCACCGGCCGCCCGTACCTCGTCCCAGGGAGCACACCCGCCGTGCGTATCGCTGTCACCGGCTCCATCGCCACCGACCACCTGATGACCTTCCCCGGCAGGTTCGCCGATCAGCTCGTGGCCGACCAGCTGCACACGGTCTCGCTCTCCTTCCTCGTCGACGAGCTCGACGTCCGCCGCGGCGGCGTCGGCCCCAACATCTGCTTCGGCATGGGCCTGCTCGGCCTCCACCCCGTGCTGGTGGGCGCCGCGGGCGCCGACTTCGCGGACTACCGGGCCTGGCTGGACCGGCACGGCGTCGACACCGCCTCCGTGCACATCTCCGAGGTGCTGCACACCGCGCGCTTCGTGTGCACCACGGACACCGACCACAACCAGATCGCGTCCTTCTACACCGGCGCGATGAGCGAGGCCCGCCAGATCGAGCTCCAGCCGGTGGCCGACCGGGTCGGCGGCCTGGACCTCGTCCTCATCGGCGCCGACGACCCCGAGGCGATGCTCCGCCACACGGAGGAGTGCCGCACCCGCGGCATCCCCTTCGCCGCCGACCCCTCCCAGCAGCTGGCCCGCCTCGACGGCGACGACATCCGCGTGCTGGTCGAGGGCGCCGCGTACCTGTTCACCAACGAGTACGAGAAGGCGCTCATCGAGTCCAAGACCGGCTGGACCGGGGAGGAGATCCTCGCCAAGGTCGGCACCCGCGTCACCACGCTGGGCTCCCGCGGCGTGCGCATCGAGCGCGCCGGCGAGCCCGTGATCGAGGTCGGCTGCCCGCAGGAGGAGGCCAAGGTCGACCCCACCGGCGTCGGTGACGCCTTCCGCGCCGGCTTCCTCGCCGGCATCACCTGGGAGCTGTCCCTGGAGCGCGCGGCCCAGCTCGGCTGCATGCTCGCCACGCTCGTCATCGAGACGCTCGGCACCCAGGAGTACGAGCTGCGCCGCGGCCACTTCATGGAGCGCTTCACCAAGGCCTACGGCCACGAGGCCGCCGCCGAGGTCCAGGCGCACCTGGCCTGACCCGCGCCGGGGTGCGGCGCGGGCCCTACGCCCGGCGCCGCACCCGGTAGGCCGTGCCGCGCTCGGCCGGTGCCTCGCCCACGTACTCCTGGCCGCGCATGTCGCACCACGCCGGGATGTCCAGGCGGGCCGCCTCGTCGTCCGACAGGACCGTGACCAGGCCGCCGACCGGTACGTTCCCGATCACCTTCGCCAGCTCGATCACCGGGATCGGGCACCGCTTGCCCAGCGAGTCGACGACCAGCTCCCCGGCCTCCGGCTCCTCCGTCCGCTCCTCCACCGGTTCCGCCGCGGGCGCCTCCATATGTGCCCGGACCTCCGCCACCACCCGCGGCAGCACCCCGAGGAAGTCCTCCACGTCCTGCTCCGCCGTACCGCGCGGCAGGGACACCCGGACGTTCCCCTCCGACAGCACCCCCATCGCCTTCAGCACATGACTGGGCGTCAGCGTGCTGGACGTGCACGACGAGCCCGACGACACCGAGAAGCCCTCCCGGTCCAGCGCGTGCAACAGCGCCTCCCCGTCCACGTACAGGCAGGAGAACGTCACCACGTGCGGCAGCCGGTGCGCCGGGTCGCCGGTCACCTCCACGTCCGGGACCAGGGCCGGGACCCGGTCCCGGATGCGGTCCACCAGGGCCCGCAGCCGCGCCGCCTCCGCCGCGGCCTCCGCCCGTACCGCCCGCAGCGACGCGGCCGCCGCCACCACCGCCGGCAGGTCGGGGAAGCCCGGCGCCCGGCCGCCCTCGCGCTCGTCCACCGGGCCCTGCGGCGCGTACCGCGTGCCCTTCCGCACCGCCAGCAGGCCCACGCCCGACGGGCCGCCCCACTTGTGCGCGCTCGCGGCCAGCAACGACCACGGCCCCTCCACCGGGCCCCAGCCCAGCGACTGCGCCGCGTCCACCAGCAGCGGCACCCCCGCCGCCCGGCACGCCTCCGCCACCTCCGCGACCGGCTGCTCCGTGCCCACCTCGTGGTTGGCGGACTGGAGCACGGCCAGCGCCGTGTCCGGCCGGAGGGCCGCGGCGTACGTGCCCGGGTCCACCCGTCCCGTACGGCCCACGGCCACCTCGGTGACCTCGCCGCCCGCCGCCTTCAGTACGTCCGCCGAGTGGAGCACCGCCGAGTGCTCCACCGCCGACACCACCAGGTGGCGGCCCACCCGGCGGCGGCCGGCGAGCGCGCCGGCCATGCCGTCGTGCAGGGCGCGTGTCCCCGAAGGAGTGAACACGAGCTCGTCCGGGCGGCAGCCCACCGCCTCGGCCGCGGCCTCGCGCGCGGCGTCCAGCAGCAGCCGGGCCCGGCGGCCCTCCCGGTGGAGCCGGGCCGGGTCGGCCCAGCCCTCGTCGAGGGCGGCCAGCAGCGCCTGGCGCGCGACGGGGTGCAGGGGAGTGGCGGAAGCGGCGTCGAAGTAGGGCACGTACGAACGCTAACCCTCGCGGGCGGCCGCCGTCGGCAAGGGCCCGCGCTCACCCGGACGGAGGCGCGGAAGCCCGTATTCCCTAGGGATTCCATCCCTTCGGGGAGCGGCCCGGCGCGTTGGGTACCCTCCCCGCGCGACCTCAAATAGCGTCCAGTAGGGTTTGGTCCGCATAAACATCCAAACCCCTGCCCGCAGCGGGCCGGCGACCGACCAGCGAGACGGCCGCAGCCGGCCGCACGGGCGAGACTCTCGGGAAGGCGCTACGTGAGTCCCAACGGCTCCGACCGCTCGTCGCGGCGCCCGGTGCGGCGGAAGCTGCTGCAGGCGCTGGCCGCGGGCGCTGTCCTGACGACCGCAACCGGTTGTACATACAAGGACTTCCCCCGCCTCGGTATGCCCACTCCCGTCACGGAAGAGGCGCCGCGGATCCTCTCCCTCTGGCAGGGCTCCTGGGCCGCCGCTCTGGCGATCGGCGTCCTGGTGTGGGGCCTGATCATCTGGAGCGTCATCTTCCACCGGCGCAGCAGGTCGAAGGTGGAGATTCCCACGCAGACCCGGTACAACATGCCCATCGAGGCGCTGTACACCGTGGTCCCGATCCTCATCGTGTCGGTGCTCTTCTACTTCACCGCGCGTGATGAGAACAAGCTTCTGGCCAACCCTGACAAGCCGCAGCACGTCGTGAACGTGGTCGGCTTCCAGTGGAGCTGGGCGTTCAACTACATGGAGAACGTCGACGGCAACGCGGCCACCCCGGCCAAGCCGCTCCGCGAGAACAAGGACCTGGCCGCGATCCCGGACCGCTTCCTCACCAAGGCCCCGGCCGGTGCCGAGGGCGTCTACGAGGTCGGCGTCCCGGGTGACCGCAACCCGCAGACCGGCAACCCCGGCCCGACGCTGTGGCTGCCCAAGGGCGAGACGGTGCAGTTCGTCCTGACCTCCCGGGACGTCATCCACTCCTTCTGGGTCGTGCCGTTCCTGATGAAGCAGGACGTCATCCCCGGCCACACCAACAGCTTCACGGTGACCCCGAACCAGGAGGGCACCTTCCTGGGCAAGTGCGCCGAGCTCTGCGGCCAGGACCACTCCCGGATGCTCTTCAACGTCAAGGTCGTCTCTCCCGAGCGGTACCGGGCGCACCTGAAGGAGCTGGCGGACAAGGGTCAGACCGGTTACCAGCCGGCGGGCATCGCGCAGACGGATCACGCGAAGAACGCGGAGACCAAGAACAAGTGAGCATCCTCAACGAACCCCAGGGTGCCGCCGCCGCAACGGCCACGGCAGCACCGCCCGTACGCCAGAAGCAACCCGGCAGTCAGGTCGTCAAGTGGCTCACCACCACCGACCACAAGACGATCGGCACGCTCTACCTGGCCACGTCGTTCGCGTTCTTCTGCATCGGCGGCCTCATGGCGCTCCTCATGCGCGCCGAGCTGGCCCGTCCCGGCACGCAGATCATGTCGAACGAGCAGTTCAACCAGGCGTTCACGATGCACGGCACGATCATGCTGCTGATGTTCGCGACGCCGCTGTTCGCCGGTTTCGCGAACTGGATCATGCCGCTGCAGATCGGCGCGCCCGACGTGGCGTTCCCGCGGCTGAACATGTTCGCCTACTGGCTGTACCTCTTCGGCTCGCTCATCGCGGTGGCCGGCTTCCTCACCCCGCAGGGCGCGGCCGACTTCGGCTGGTTCGCGTACTCCCCGCTGTCGGACGCGGTCCGCTCGCCGGGTGTGGGTGCCGACATGTGGATCATGGGTCTGGCCTTCTCCGGCTTCGGCACGATCCTCGGTTCGGTCAACTTCATCACCACGATCATCTGCATGCGCGCCCCGGGCATGACGATGTTCCGCATGCCGATCTTCACCTGGAACGTGCTGCTGACCGGTGTGCTGGTCCTGCTGGCCTTCCCGGTGCTGGCCGCCGCGCTGTTCGCCCTGGAGGCGGACCGCAAGTTCGGGGCCCACGTCTTCGACGCGGCCAACGGCGGAGCGTTGCTCTGGCAGCACCTCTTCTGGTTCTTCGGCCACCCCGAGGTGTACATCATCGCGCTGCCGTTCTTCGGCATCATCTCCGAGGTCATCCCGGTCTTCTCCCGTAAGCCGATGTTCGGCTACTGGGGCCTGATCGCGGCCACGATCTCGATCGCGGGTCTGTCCGTGACGGTGTGGGCGCACCACATGTACGTCACCGGCGGTGTGCTGCTGCCGTTCTTCTCCTTCATGACCTTCCTGATCGCGGTCCCGACCGGTGTGAAGTTCTTCAACTGGATCGGCACCATGTGGAAGGGCTCGCTGTCCTTCGAGACCCCGATGCTGTGGGCCGTCGGCTTCCTGATCACCTTCACCTTCGGTGGTCTGACCGGCGTCATCCTGGCCTCGCCGCCGATGGACTTCCACGTGTCCGACTCGTACTTCGTGGTGGCCCACTTCCACTACGTCATCTTCGGCACCGTGGTCTTCGCGATGTTCTCCGGCTTCCACTTCTGGTGGCCGAAGTTCACCGGCAAGATGCTGGACGAGCGGCTCGGCAAGATCACCTTCTGGACGCTGTTCGTGGGCTTCCACGGCACGTTCCTGGTGCAGCACTGGCTGGGCGCCGAGGGCATGCCCCGCCGCTACGCGGACTACCTGGCCGCCGACGGCTTCACCACGCTGAACACCATCTCGACCATCGCCTCGTTCCTGCTGGGCCTGTCGATCCTGCCGTTCTTCTACAACGTCTGGAAGACCGCCAAGTACGGCAAGAAGGTCGAGGTCGACGACCCGTGGGGCTACGGCCGTTCGCTCGAGTGGGCGACGTCCTGCCCGCCGCCGCGGCACAACTTCCTCACCCTGCCCCGGATCCGTTCCGAATCCCCGGCGTTCGACCTGCACCACCCGGAGATCGCGGCGCTGGAGCTGGAGGAGAACCTCGCCGGCACCGGTGACAAGGCCCTCGCGGGTGGTAAGGAGGCCGGCAAGTGAAGATCCAAGGCCGGATGTTCATCTGGCTCTCCGTCTTCATCCTCGCCATGGCGGTCGTCTACGGCGTGTGGTCGAAGGAGGCGGCCGGTACGACCGCCCTCTTCATGGCCTTCGGCCTGTGCGTCATGGTCGGCTACTACCTGGCGTTCACCGCGCGCCGCGTGGACGCCGGTGCCCAGGACGACAAGAACGCGGACATCGCGGACGAGGCCGGTGAGCTGGGCTTCTTCGCCCCGCACAGCTGGCAGCCGCTGTCCCTGGCCGTCGGTGGTGCCCTCGCCTTCATGAGCATCTGCTTCGGCTGGTGGCTCATGTACTTCTCGGCACCGATCATCCTGGTCGGCCTCTTCGGCTGGGTGTTCGAGTTCTACCGCGGCGAGAACCAGAACCAGTAGGACCCGCAGCAGAGCAGTACGGGCCCCGCGCACTCCGGTGCGCGGGGCCCGTCGCCGTACGGCCACCCGTTTGCAGGCGCAGCACGGGCCGTACGGGCTGATTTTTCCTACCGTATGACCATGAGTCACTCACCACGACGCCGCAGGGCGCTGCTCCACGCCCTGCCGCTGGCCTCCCTGCTGCTGGGGGCCACCGCGTGCGGCGGCTCGGACAACCCGCTGGCCGACCGGCCCTACGACGCCGCCGGCCAGGTGGGGCTGAACGTCCAGCAGGGCCACAAGGCCGACCCGAGCAAGCCCGTGGAGGTGACGGCCCGGGGCGGCGAGCAGATCACCGACGTCACCATGACGGACGCCGCCGGGCGCTTCATCAAGGGCGAGCTGGCCCCCGACGGCTCCCGCTGGCACAGCACCGGGGCCCTGTCCGCCGGCGCCCACTACACCGTGCGGGTGAGCACCGAGGACGAGGACGGCGCCCAGGGCCGCCGGACGGCGGGCTTCGACACCAGCCCCGCCGACCGGCTGCTGCGGGTCGCCTTCGGGCCCAAGAGCGGCACCTACGGGGTCGGGCAGCCCGTCACCGCGGAGCTCAGCGAGCCCGTCCAGGACCCGGCCGCGCGCGCCGTCGTCGAGCGCACCCTGCGGGTCGACGCGGCCCCGGCCGTCCAGGGCGCCTGGCACTGGGTGGACAACCGCACCCTGCACTACCGGCCGAAGGAGTACTGGCCCGCGCACACCGTCGTGGACGTGCACGCCAACCTGGAGGGCATCAAGGTGGCCGGCGGCCTCTACGGCGGCCCGTCCCGGCCCGTACGGCTCACCATCGGCGACCGCGTGGAGGCCGTCACCGACGCCGGCGCCCACTCCATGACGGTGTTCAAGAACGGCGAGGCCGTCCGCTCCATCCCCGTGACGACCGGCAAGCCCGGCTTCGCCACGCGCAACGGCATCAAGGTGGTGCTGGGCCAGGAGGCGTTCGTCCGGATGCGCGGCACCAGCATCGGCATCGCCGAGGGCAGCTCCGACGCCTACGACCTGCCGGTCTACTGGGCCACCCGCGTGACCTGGAGCGGCGAGTACGTGCACGCCGCCCCCTGGTCGGAGGGGTCGCAGGGCTGGGAGAACGTCAGCCACGGCTGCACGGGCATGAGCACCGCCAACGCCAAGTGGTTCTTCGACAACGTCCGGGTGGGCGACATTGTCAAGGTCGTGGGCAGCGCCGGCGCCACCATGACGCCGTTCGACAACGGCTTCGGCGACTGGAACATGTCCTGGGAGCAGTGGCGCGAGGGCAGCGCCCTGGCGGCCGGCAAGCGCGAGGGCACCGGCCCCGCGGACACCGCCCGGCTCCGCCCCCGCCTCTGAACCGCGCCCGCCCCGGCGGCGTTCAGGCGCCCTGGGCGGCCGGCCGCGGGTCGTCCGCCGCGCGCAGCAGACCGGCCAGCGCACCGGCCAGGGCCACCGGGTCGACCGGATGCGTCACGGCGGCGTCCGCACGGCTCCAGGTGGCCAGCCAGGCGTCCTGCGGGCGGCCGATGAGCAGCAGCACGGGCGGGCATTGGAACACCTCGTCCTTCAGCTGCCGGCACACCCCCATGCCGCCCGCGGGCGACGTCTCGCCGTCCAGCACGCACACGTCCACCCGGCGCTCCTGCAGGGTCCGCAGCACCGCGGGGAGCGTCGCGCACTCCACGTACTCCACGGCGGGCGCGTCCGGCGCCGGCCGCCGCCCGCCCGCCAGCCGCACCTGTTCGCGCGTGTGCGCGTTGTCGCTGTACACCAGCACCGTGGCGGTCGGCTGCATCGTTCCTCCAGGCTTGTGCGTACGGGTGATCCGGGTGGTTCGTGGGCCGGATGCTACTCCCGCAGTACTGCCCCGGAGGAGGGTCCCGCAGGCCCCCGCGCCCCGGCCCGGCGGCCCTTCCCTCCTTCGGGGGACGCGGGCACTCCGCCGTCCGGGCAGCGCACACGGGCTTGACACACCGAACGGCACCCCCCGGAGTGAGCGCGAGATAAGCGACCGACATAATGTCGGTCGTGGCGACAGCAACAGCAACAGATACCGGGCACGCGCACCCGTCGGTCAATCGACCGAACCTCACCAGCGTCGGAACCATCATCTGGCTGAGTTCCGAGCTGATGTTCTTCGCGGCCCTCTTCGCGATGTACTTCACCCTGCGATCGGTGACCGGTGCCGACCACTGGAAGGAAATGGCGTCCGCGCTGAACCTTCCGTTCTCGGCCACCAACACCACGATCCTGGTGCTCTCCTCCCTCACCTGCCAGCTCGGCGTGTTCGCCGCCGAGCGCGGCGACGTGAAGAAGCTGCGCACCTGGTTCGTGATCACCTTCATCATGGGTGCCATCTTCATCGGCGGCCAGGTCTTCGAATACACCGACCTCGTGAAGGAAGAGGGCCTGTCCCTCTCCTCGGACCCCTACGGCTCGGTGTTCTACCTGACGACCGGCTTCCACGGCCTGCACGTGACGGGCGGTCTCATCGCCTTCCTGCTGGTCCTGGGCAGGACGTACGCGGCCAAGAGGTTCACCCACCACCAGGCGACGGCGGCCATCGTCGTGTCCTACTACTGGCACTTCGTCGACGTGGTCTGGATCGGCCTCTTCGCCACGATCTACTTGATCAAGTAATCGGTCCTGTCCCGCACCGGACCATCAGTCCAGCATCGACGCAGAAGATCCTGACACCGGGGTAATCCGTGAAAAAGCTCTCCGCACGACGACGCCATCCGCTGGCGGCGGTCGTCGTCCTACTCTTCGCGCTGGCGGTAACTGGGGGGCTGTACGCCGCGTTCGCGCCGGCGGACACGGCCAAGGCCGATGACTCCGCCCAGTCCCTCGCCATCGAGGAGGGCAAGAAGCTGTACTCCGTGGGCTGCGCAAGCTGCCACGGAACCGGCGGTCAGGGCACCTCCGACGGGCCGAGCCTGATCGGCGTGGGCGCCGCCGCCGTCGACTTCCAGGTCGCCACCGGCCGCATGCCGCTGCAGCAGCAGGGCGCGCAGGCGCCCCGCAAGAAGGTGATCTACTCGCAGGCCGAGATCGACCAGCTCGGCGCGTACATCGCCTCGCTCGGCGCGGGCCCGGCGGTCCCCTCCAAGAGCCAGTACAGCCCCGACGGTGCCGACATCGCCAAGGGCGGGGAGCTCTTCCGTACGAACTGCGCCCAGTGCCACAACTTCACCGGCAAGGGCGGCGCGCTGTCGAACGGCAAGTACGCCCCGACGCTCGAGGGCGTGAAGCCCAAGCACATCTACGAGGCCATGCAGACCGGCCCGCAGAACATGCCTTCGTTCCCCGACACCACGATGTCGGAGAAGAACAAGAAGGACATCATCGCGTACCTCGGCGAGGTCAACAGCGACAAGACCAAGAGCCCGGGCGGCCTCGAGCTGGGCGGGCTGGGCCCCGTCAGTGAGGGCCTGTTCGCGTGGATCTTCGGTCTGGGCGCGCTGGTCGCCGTCGCCATCTGGGTCGCCGCCCGGACCGCAAAGGCCAAGAAGTCATGAGTAGCCAAGACATTCCCGAAGAGACCCTGCCGAGCGCGCAGGGCGCGCACGAAGGTGCCGTAGCCACCGCCGGCGACCCGTTCGCCGACCCGGGGCTGCCCCCGCACGAGCACCGCATCCAGGACATCGACGAGCAGGCCGCGCGGCGTTCCGAGCGCGTCGTCGCGATGCTGTTCACCCTGTCGATGCTGGCGACGGTGGGCTTCATCGCCTCCTACGTCACCCTCCCGGTCGACAAGAACATCTACGTCTTCCCGATCGGCCACATCAGCGCGCTGAACTTCGCCCTGGGCCTCACCCTGGGCGTGGCGCTGTTCTGCATCGGCGCGGGCGCGGTCCACTGGGCCCGCACCCTGATGTCGGACGTGGAGGTCGCCGACGACCGGCACCCCATCGAGGCCTCCCCGGAGGTCAAGGCCAAGGTCATGGACGACTTCCGGCAGGGTGCCGAGGAGTCCGGCCTGGGCCGCCGCAAGCTGATCCGCAACACCATGTTCGGTGCGCTGGCCCTGCTGCCGCTCTCCGCCGTGGTGCTGTTCCGCGACCTCGGACCGCTCCCGGGCACCAAGCTCCGGAAGACCGCCTGGTCCGAGGGCAAGATGCTGATCAACCAGAACACGATGCAGCCGCTGCGTCCCGAGGACGTCCAGGTCGGCTCGCTCACCTTCGCCATGCCCGAGGGCATGAAGGAGGAGGACCACGACTTCCAGCAGGAGATCGCCAAGGCGGCCCTGATGATCGTCCGGCTCCGCCCGGAGAACATCAAGGACAAGCGCTCCCTGGACTGGTCCGCGGACGGCATCGTCGCGTACTCCAAGATCTGCACCCACGTCGGCTGCCCCATCAGCCTCTACGAGCAGCAGACGCACCACGTGCTCTGCCCGTGCCACCAGTCCACCTTCGACCTCTCCGACGGTGGCCGCGTGATCTTCGGCCCGGCCGGCCACGCCCTTCCGCAGCTGCGGATCAAGGTCAATGACAAGGGCTACCTCGAGGCCATGGGCGACTTCAGCGAGCCCGTCGGTCCTGCCTTCTGGGAGCGCGGATGAGCACTGCAAGCGCAAGCGACAACCGCCGCAAGGCGCCCGCCGGCGAGCGGGTCGCCGACTGGGCCGACGGCCGGCTGGGCATCTACAGCCTGGCCAAGGCCAACATGCGGAAGATCTTCCCGGACCACTGGTCCTTCATGCTGGGCGAGGTCTGCCTCTACAGCTTCGTGATCATCATCCTCACGGGTGTGTACCTCACGATGTTCTTCCACCCCAGCATGAACGAGGTCGTCTACCACGGCTCCTACACGCCGCTCCAGGGCGTGCAGATGTCCGAGGCGTTCCGGTCGACCCTGAACATCAGCTTCGACGTCCGCGGTGGTCTGCTCATCCGGCAGATCCACCACTGGGCCGCGCTGATCTTCCTGGCCGGCATGTTCGTGCACATGATGCGCGTGTTCTTCACCGGCGCGTTCCGCAAGCCGCGTGAGGTCAACTGGCTGTTCGGCTTCCTGCTGTTCGTCCTCGGCATGTTCACCGGCTTCACCGGTTACTCGCTGCCGGACGACCTGCTGTCGGGCACCGGTGTCCGCTTCATGGAGGGCGCCATCCTGTCCGTGCCGATCGTCGGCACGTACATCTCGATGTTCCTCTTCGGCGGCGAGTTCCCCGGCTCGGACTTCGTGCCGCGGTTCTTCTCGATCCACGTCCTGCTGCTGCCGGGCATCATGCTCGGCCTGCTGGTGGCGCACCTGATCCTGGTCTTCTACCACAAGCACACGCAGTTCCCCGGCCCCGGCAAGAAGAACGAGAACGTGGTCGGCATGCCGCTGCTGCCGGTCTACATGGCCAAGGCCGGAGGCTTCTTCTTCCTGGTCTTCGGTGTCATCGCGGCCATCGCGGCCATCGCCACGATCAACCCGATCTGGGCGATGGGCCCCTACCGTCCGGACCAGGTGTCCACCGGCGCCCAGCCCGACTGGTACATGGGCTTCGCCGAGGGCCTGATCCGTGTCATGCCGGGCTGGGAGATCAACGTCTGGGGCCACACGTTCGTCCTGGGCGTGTTCATCCCGCTGGTGATCTTCCCGCTGGTGCTGGGCGCGATCGCGGTCTACCCGTTCATCGAGTCCTGGGTCACCGGCGACAAGCGGGAGCACCACCTGCTGGACCGCCCGCGCAACGCCCCGACCCGCACGGCCTTCGGTGCCGCGTGGATCGCCGCGTACTTCGTGATGCTGGTCGGTGGTGGCAACGACCTGTGGGCCACCCACTTCCACCTGTCGATCAACGCCATCACCTGGTTCGTCCGGGTCGGCTTCTTCGTGGTGCCGGTGCTGACCTTCATCGCCACCAAGCGCATCTGCCTCGGCCTGCAGCGCCGTGACAAGGACAAGGTGCTGCACGGTCGCGAGACCGGCATCATCAAGCGCCTGCCGCACGGCGAGTTCATCGAGGTGCACGAGCCGCTCTCGCAGGACCAGCTGCACACCCTCACCTCCCACGAGCAGCCCAAGCCGCTCGAGCTGGAGCCCGAGGTCGACGAGAACGGCGTGGCCCGCAAGGCGTCCGCCACCCAGCGCCTGCGCGTGAAGCTCTCCAAGGGCTACTACGGCGAGGGGAACCAGATCCCCAAGCCGACCGTGCAGGAGTACGAGGAGATCACCAGCGGCCACGGCCACCACTGATCCCCCAGCTGATCACTGATCGCCACGGCGAGAGCCCCGTCCACCCGGTGGACGGGGCTCTCCGCCGTTCCGGGGCTGGATAGGCTGGAGGCCGAGGAGCGGGCCCCCGGACGAGCGACCGGGCGAGCGAACGGCCCGCCAGGGACGACCACCAGGAGCGTGGACCATGAACGTTGCGACCCCGGCAGGCGGCGAGCGTACGGTGGCCCACTCCTGGCCCGCCGTCCTCGACGCCCTCCTGGCCGGCCGGGACCTGACGGCGGACGACACCGCCTGGGCCATGGACCGCATCATGCGCGGGGCCGCCACCGACGCGCAGATCGCCGGCTTCGCCGTGGCGCTGCGCGCCAAGGGCGAGACGGTGGCCGAGATCTCCGGCCTGGTCCGGGCGATGTACGCGCACGCCAACCTGATCGACGTGCCCGGCCCCAGTGTGGACATCGTGGGCACCGGCGGCGACGGCGCGAAGACCGTCAACATCTCCACCATGTCGTCGATCGTCGTGGCCGGCACGGGCGCGAAGGTCGTCAAGCACGGCAACCGCGCCGCCTCCTCCGCCAGCGGCGCCTCGGACGTGCTGGAGAAGCTGGGCGTCAACCTCGACCTGACGCCGCGCCGGGTGGTGGAGGTGGCGCACGAGGCGGGCATCACCTTCTGCTTCGCCGTGAAGTTCCACCCCGCGCTGCGGCACGTCGCGGCCGCCCGCCGCGAGCTGGGCATCCGCACGACGTTCAACGTGCTCGGCCCGCTGACCAACCCGGCGCGGGTACGGGCCCAGGCCACCGGCGTGGCCGATGCCCGCATGGCGCCCATCCTGGCCGGCGTCCTGGCCGAGCGCGGCTCCTCCGCGCTGGTGTTCCGCGGCGACGACGGCCTGGACGAGCTCACCACGACCGCGCCCTCCACGGTGTGGACCGTCCGCGACGGGCAGGTGCGCGAGGAGCGCTTCGACCCGCGCGACGTGGGCGTCGACCTGGTGCCCGTCGAGGCGCTGCGGGGCGCGGACGCCTCGTACAACGCGGACGTGGCGCGCCGGCTGCTGGCCGGGGAGCGCGGGCCGGTGCGGGACGCGGTGCTGCTCAACTCGGCGGCGGCGCTGGTGGCGCTGGCGCCGGGGGACGCCCCGCTGGCGGAGCAGATCCGCGCCGGCATGGAGCGGGCCGCCGAGTCCGTCGACTCCGGTGCGGCGCGCCGGGTGCTGGAGCGCTGGGTGGCCGCCAGCAACGCGTGACGTGCGGACGGGCGTTGTCCGGTGGGTGGGATTCTCCCCGCCCACCGGGCCGCGGCCCGGACCGATGTGCCATACTCCTGGCCAGGTCACGAGTGACAGCGTGATGGGCCCCGGCCCGCTGTCCGGCAACCCTCCGTCCGTGGCGGGGTGCCCCGGGTGATGACCGGGCCGCAGGTGCGAACGCCTGCGGCAAGCGCGGATCCCTCGCCAGGGATCCTGGTCGTCGAGGGAGTCTTTTTCCGTGATGCAGCGAATGCGCTAGGGCCTGTCGGCCCCTCCTCCGGTCCGGTTCTTCTTCACGCTTTCAGGCTTTCGAATCCCCGCCGGGAGAATTTGCCATGTCCGCATGCACTGTTGACATCGTTTCCACCGCCCCTGCCGCTCTCGACCCGCTGCCCGTCCTGGGCCACGACGTGCGCGTCCCGCTGGCCACCGGGGAGGAGGTGACGTACGCGGCGCTCGACTACGCCGCCAGCGCCCCGGCCCTCCAGCGGGTCTGGGACGACGTCGCCGCCTACGCCCCGTACTACGGCAGCGTGCACCGCGGCGCCGGGTACCTGTCGCGGCTGTCGACCGAGCTGTTCGAGAACAGCCGCGCCGAGGTCGCCTCGTTCCTCGGCTGCCGCGCCGACGACCAGGTGCTCTTCACCCGGTCCACGACCGACTCGCTCAACCTGCTGGCGTCCGCGCTGCCGCACGGCTGCGAGGTGTTCGTGTACGAGACCGAGCACCACGCCGCCCTGCTGCCCTGGGGCAGCCACGGGCACCGGGTCCGGGTCCTCGACGCGCCGGCCTCCCCGGCGCTCGCCGTCGAACTGCTGGAGCGGGCCCTCGCCGCGCGCGATCCCTACGGGCCGGCGCTGGTGTGCGTCACCGGGGCGTCCAATGTGACGGGGGAGTTGTGGCCGGTGCGGGAGCTGGCGGCCGCGGCGCACGCGCACGGCGCGCGCATCGTCCTGGACGCCGCCCAGCTGGCCCCGCACCACCCGGTGGACATCTCCGCGCTGGACGTCGACTGGGTCGCCCTCTCCGGGCACAAGCTGTACGCGCCGTTCGGCGCCGGCGTGCTGGCCGGCCGGCCCGACTGGCTGCGCGAGGCCGAGCCGTACCTGGCGGGCGGGGGCGCGAGCCGTCACGTGGTGCGCGGCGCGGACGGCGGCGTGGCGGTGGAGTGGCACACCACCGAGGCCCGGCACGAGGCGGGCTCGCCCAACGTCATCGGTGCGTACGCCATCGCCGCGGCCTGCCGGGCGCTGCGGGACGCCGGTTTCGACCGGCTGGTGGAGCGGGAGCGGCAGTTGGTGCGCCGGGTGCGCGAGGGCCTGGCGGCGGTGCCCGGGGTGCGGGTGCTCTCGCTGTTCGGGGCGGACGCGCCGCGGGTGGGCGTCCTCTCGTTCGTCGTGGACGGCTGGGACAGCTCGCGCCTGGCGGCGGCGCTGTCCGCGGAGTACGGCATCGGCGTGCGCGACGGGCTGTTCTGCGCCCACCCGTTCGTACGGCGGCTGGCGGGCGAGGCCGGCGAGGCCGGCGACGGGGCGCGGGGGCCGCGGAACGCGGTGCGCGTCAGCTTCGGCGCGGGGACGCCGGACGAGCACGTGGAGCGGTTCCTGCGGGCGGTGGGGGAGCTGGTCGCGCGCGGCGACCGGCCGTAGCCGCGGCCTAGCTGTCGAGGCCGATCGCGAACGCGGCCTCCAGGTCGTGCTGCGAGTACGTGCGGAACGCGATGTGGGTCTCGGTCGACGCGACGCCCGGCACCTTGCTGATCCGGCCCGGGATGACCTCCGCCAGGTCGTCGTGCCGGGCCACGCGCACCATGGCGATCAGGTCGTAGGCCCCCGTCACGGAGTAGACCTCGCTCACCCCCTCCAGGGCCGCGATCTCCGTCGCGATCTCGGGGATGCGGTCCACGTCGGTCTTGATGAGCACGATCGAGGTGATCACGTCGGTTTGTCTCCTTCGGCGGACCCGGCTGCGTCCTTCACTCTAACCGCACGGGTGGTCAGGACCCAGGCGCAGCCGAAGCCGAGTGCGAATCCCAGGACGTGCGCCAGGTAGGCGATCTCGGGCCGGCCGCCGCCCGTGCCCGCCGCCAGGTACTGCAGGACGAACCAGAACAACAGCACCGCCCAGGCGGGGAAGCGCAGCGGCAGGAAGAAGAGGAAGGGGAAGAGGCTGGTCACCCTGGCCCGGGGGAAGAGATAGAGGAACGCCCCGAGCACCCCGGAGACCGCGCCCGAGGCGCCCACCAGGGTGCGGCCGGACTCCGCGTGCGCGGCGGCGTAGCCGAACAGGGCCAGGGAACCGGTCAGGAGGTAGCAGAGGGCGAACGGCACGCGGCCCAGCCGGGCCTCGGTCATCGCGCCGAAGACGTGCAGGAAGAGCATGTTGCCGAGCAGGTGCGGCCAGCTGCCGTGCACGAACAGTGCGGTGAGCGGGGTGAGCAGGGCCGCCGGGGAGCCGTGCCACAGCTCCCGCGGGACCACGCCCCACCGGGCGAAGTAGGCGGCCTGGGCGGCCGGCAGGCCGTCGCCGGAGCCGTACGACGCGTTGAGGCCGGAGGCGGGGCCGGCCAGGAAGACCACGCCGCACACGGCCAGGACGGTCCAGGTCACCCAGGGGGCGCCGGTCCGGGCCGGCGCGGCTGCCTCGCTGCTCACGGTCCAGATCATGGCGTACCGGGCGCAACCGGCACAGAGTGCCTCGCCGGGGCGGCGCGGGGGCCCCATGCCGCCCCGCCCGGCGACCACCAGGCCGTAGGGTTACGGGAAGCACGAAGACCGGCCGGGCGCGAGCCGCCCGAGGAGCGGGAGCGAGAAGCGGTGGTGGAGCACACAGACGGCGTGGAGGCGGCCGGTGACGCCGGCGGGGCCGACGACGGCGTCAGCGAGGTGCTCGACCGGCCGCTGCCGGAAGGGATCAGGCGCCGGGTGATCGGGCTGGTCGCCGAGGCGTTCGGCGGCCTGACCGTGTCGGAACTCCCCCCGCAGCTGCGCCAGTACGCGCGCTTCACGCCCACCCGCCGCGCCCGCTTCGCGGGCAACGCGATGGCCGCGGCCGTCGAGTCCGACCCCGCCTTCCGGCAGCGGATCTCCGCCCGGCTGCGCGAGTCCGGCTCCGAGCTGGCCGAGGCGCTGGCCGCCGGTTCCCCGCCGGCCGCCGCGGACCCCGAGGACGTGGCCGCCATGGCCTTCCTGCTGCGGCCCGCCGGCTGGGTCAAGCTCGTCACCGCCGCCGGCGAGGAGGCGCAGCGGGCCAGCGCCGAGCGGGCCGGCGAGGAGGCACGGCAGGAGCTGCGCCGGCTCGGCGAGGAGCTGGCCGCCGCCCGCGCCGAGGCCCGCACCGAGGCCGCCCGGGCCCGCGCCGAACTGGACGCCGCCCGCAAGGAGAACGAGACGCTCCAGCGCAAGCTGCGCAGCGCCCTCAGCGACGTGCGCCGCGGCGAGGCCGCGCTGCGCAAGGCGCAGGCCGAGCTGGAGGCGGTCCGTGCCGAGAGCGCGGCGGAGAAGGCGGCGGTGTCCGGCGAGACCCGGCGCGTCAAGGCCCGGCTGGCGGAGGCCGAGGCGGCCCTGGAGGCCAGCCGGCGCGCCGCCCGCGAGGGCCGCAGCGTGGAGGACATGCGGCTGCGCCTGCTCCTGGACACCGTCCTGGACGCCGCCCAGGGCCTGCGCCGCGAACTGGCGCTGCCGCCCGTGTCCATGCACCCCGCCGACACCGTCGAATCGGTTCGCCCGGGCACGATGACGCCGAAGGACATCGCGACGCGGGCCCTGTCGGAGACCGACCCCGCGCTGCTCGACCAGCTGCTGGCGCTGCCCCAGGCCCACCTGGTCGTCGACGGCTACAACGTCACCAAGACCGGTTATCCGACGATGCCGCTGGACAAGCAGCGGCTGCGGCTGCTGGGCGGCCTGTCGATGCTGGCGGCCCAGACGGGCGCCGAGGTGACGTGCGTCTTCGACGGCGCCGAACTGGCCGCGCCGGTGCTGCTCGCGCCGCCGCGCGGCGTCCGCGTGCTGTTCAGCAAGCCGGGCGTGACGGCCGACGAACTGATCCGGCAGCTGGTGCGCGCCGAGCCGCCCGGCCGCCCCGTCGTCGTGGTCTCCACCGACCGCGAGGTGGCCGACGGCGTCGCCAAGGCCGGGGCCCGCCCGGTCGCCTCCGCCCTGCTGCTCAAGCGTCTCTCCCGCACCTGACACCTCCCGGCGGAGGGGCGCGGCGCGCCCGCGCCTTACCCGTTCGGGGGAATCACCTTCGCCCGGACGGCCGTACGCCGCCGCCGGTGACCTGCGCCTTGGACGGCGGCGTGCCGTCCGTACGGCGTCCTGACCCGGCGAGGTCTTTGAACACGGAGTGAACACGCCACTACTGTCTGCCGCGCGATTCCCGTGCATCCCGTGCACCGACAGTGGAAGGAGAACGGCTCCTCGTGGCGTCCCATCGCCGTTCCGCGCAGTCCGGTCCCCACCGGAGCGTCCGGGTCACCGTGCTGTCCGCCGCCGTGGCCACCGCCGCGGCCGCCCTCTCGGCCGCGCCGGCCACCGCCCGGCCCGGCGACGTGGACGAGCCGCCGGCCACCGGGACGGTGAAGGCCCGGCTCGACCAGCTCTACGCGCAGGCCGAGCGGGCCACCGAGAAGTACAACGCGGCCGGCGAACGCGTCGGCGAGCTGCGGCAGGAGGTGGAGCGGGCCACGGGCCGCGTCGCGCGCGGCCAGGAACGCGTCAACCGGATGCGTACCGCCCTCGGCATGATCGCCGCCGCCCAGTACCGCAGCGGCGCCGTCGACCCCGCCCTCGAACTGCTGCTCTCCTCCGACCCCGACGGCTACCTCGACCGGGCCTCCACCCTCGAACACCTCACCGGCCGGCAGGCCGAACAGCTGCGCTCCCTGCTGGCCGCGCAGCGCGCCCTGCGGCAGCAACGGCTGGAGGCCGCCCGCACCCTCACCGAGCTGGAGAACAGCCGCAAGGCCGTCGAGAAGCACAAACGCGAGGTCGAGGGGCGCCTCACCGCCGCCCGGCGGCTGCTGGACGCCCTGCCGCAGCCCGAGCGCGAGGCGTACACGCGCTCCTCCCGCTCCGAGGACCGGCCCGTCGTCCCCGCGCAGCTCGCGCAGCTGCCCGTCGGCTCCGGCCGGGGCGCGGCAGCGGCGATGGCGGCCCGCTCCGCGGTCGGCCTCCCCTACGTCTGGGGCGCCACCGGCCCGAGCGCCTTCGACTGCTCGGGCCTGATGCAGTGGGCCTACGGCCGCGCGGGCGTCGGCCTCCCCCGCACGTCCCAGGCCCAGCGCAACGCCGGCCGCCACGTCCCCCTCTCCGAGGCCCGCCCCGGCGACCTCGTCATCTACCGCGACGACGCCAGCCACGTGGGCATGTACGTCGGCAACGGCCAGGTGGTGCACGCCCCGTACCCGGGCGCACGGGTGCGCTACGACCGGGCGGACATGATGCCGATCTCGTCGGTGACGCGCCCGTAGCCCGCACGGCGCTCAGCCGAATCCAGCCTCGCTGGGGGCACCTCCCAGCGGTAGCTGGGGGAGGTTGAGGACACCTGCGCGGTAGCGCAGGCAAGGGCCCGTACGATGCGGGGCGTGATGCGCGGGCGGCGAGGTGGGCGGTGGGCGGCGGGCCTCGCCGCATCGCTGATGCTGCTCACCGCCTGCGGCAGCACCGCCGCCCCGCGCGCCGACGACCAGGCCCTCCGCCGCCTCCTCGACCGCTGGTCCACCGCCGTGCGCGACCACGACGAACACGCCTACCTCGCCGCCGTCGACCCCGCCTACCGCCCCGACCGCCGCCGCGTCTTCGCCGGTCTCGCCGAGGTGCCCCTCGCCTCGTGGGAGTACCGCCTCGTCCGCACCGGCACACCCCAGCCGCAGCGCGGCGGCGGGCGCCGCGTCGAGGCCGATGCCGAGCTGCGCTACCGCCTGGCGGGGTACGACACCGCGCCGGTCGTCGTCCCCGTCGGGCTGACGCTCGTGCGGCGCGGCGGCGGCCACTGGTACGTCGCCGGGCAGCGGATCCGCGGCGCCGTACCGCTGTGGGAGCAGGGCCGTGTCACGACTGTCACCGGCCGGTACAGCCTCGTGCTGGGCGTCGGCCAGGACGAGGCGCGGCTGCGGGCCGTCGCCGGGCTCGCCGACCGCGCGGTGCCGGACGTGGACCGGGCCTGGCACGGCGGGGCGTGGGCGCGGCGCGTGGTCGTGGAGGTGCCGGCCTCGCTGGACCGCATGGCGGCACTGCTGGGCGCCCCCGCCGCCCGCTACCGCGGCATCGCGGCGGTGACCACGGGCGAGACCGGCGGCGGCCGGGGCGCGCCCGCCGACCGCGTGGTCGTCAATCCGGAGGCCTACGGCACGCTCGGCGACTTCGGCCGGGGTGTCGTGCTCACGCACGAGACGGCGCACGTGGCGACGCGCGAGCAGACCTCGGCGGCCACCCCGCTGTGGCTGTCGGAGGGCTTCGCCGACTGGGCGGCGTACCGCGGCAGTGGCCGCACCCCGGCGCAGGCGGCGCCCGAGCTGGCGCGGGAGGTCGTGGCGGGGCGGGAGCCGGAGGGGCTGCCGGACGACGCGGAGTTCTCGTTCTCCGGCGAGGCCGGCCGGCTGTCGCGCGCGTACGAGGAGGGCTGGCTGGCCTGCCGCATGATCGCCGACCGGTGGGGCGAGGACCGGCTGGTCGCGTTCTACCGCGCGGTGGGCGCGCACGCGGGGCGCGCCGGCGCGGTGGAGGGCGCGGTGCGCGAGGTGCTGGGCACGAGCCCGGAGGAGTTCACCGCGCGCTGGCGCACGTACGTCACGGACGCGCTGACGGCCTAGGTGCCGGTGACGAGCGTCGACTCGCGTTCCGCCGGCGGTTCCGGCTCCTGCTGCGGCGGCTTCGCGGCGGTGACCGTCTCGCGCCACAGCCGGACGCAGGAGATGACGGTGGCCGTCACGAGCAGGGCGTTGCGCAGTGTCAGCGTCGCCACGCCCAGCTTGTCGCTGGCGATGACGTGGGAGAACCACAAGGGGAACTCCAGCTGCGTGAGGGGTGCCGCGAGCAGCACCAGCAGCACCGGCAGGCCCTGCCGGGGCGTGCGGACGGTCACGCAGACCGCGGCCAGCCCGATCAGCCACACCATGTACTGGGGGCTGATCACCCGGCTGGTGGTGGTGAACAGGAGCACGGCGGCGAACGCCGCGTCGTGCGGGGTGGTCGGGGTGAAGCGGCGGGCGCGCAGCCGCCACACCAGCAGCCAGGCGAACGCCAGCACGCTCAGGCCCAGCGCGAGGGCGCTCACCGCGTGCACATGCCGGCCGAGGAACTCGACCGAGCCGTAGTTGAGGCGGGCCTTGCCGTGCCAGCCGAAGTGGCGGGCCAGGTGGAAGACGAGGGAGCCGAGAGACTCCACTTCCGTGCCGCGGTCGCGCTGGAAGGTGAGGAAGGCCAGCGCGCCCGGCATCGCGGCGGTGAACAGGGCGGTCAGCACGAGCCCGGTGACCAGCGCGGAGCCCCACACCTGGCGGGTGCGGGTGCCGCGGGGCGTGCCCATGAGGAGCAGCAGCGGCCACACCTTCAGGAGCGCCCCGAAGCCGACGAGGGCGCCCGCCAGGCGCGTGCGCCGGCCGGCGGCGAAGAGCGCCGCCACGGCCACGGCGGTCACCATCACGTCGTAGCGGGCGTAGACGATGGGGCCGAGCAGCGGCACCCCGATCACCCACACCCACACGCCCAGGGGGCTGCGGCGCCGGTCGCGGGCCGCGTACAGCAGCATGCCCATGACGGCGGTGTCGGCGAGGAGGCACAGGACGAAGAAGGCGGGGGCGTAGCCGAGGAAGGGCAGCAGGCCGGGGGCGAGCACGGCGAGCGCGGCGGCCGGCGGGTACTGCCAGGTGACGTCGTCGTACGGGAAGACGCCGGTGCGCAGGACGCCGTACCAGCCCTGGTAGATCACCTCGATGTCGACGGACACGTCCGAGCCGGGCATGTGCCACACCCGGAAGACGCACAGCATCAACACGGCCCGGGTGACGGCCCACACCACGATCGAGAGCCGTAGACCAGTGCCCGCCACCATCTTCCACCTCGTTCGTCGCGGTTTCCGTACCCGAGCCGTCACTGCAAGGAATGATGCCGCCCCGGGCCCTCCGCGCGCGCGATGACGTGGCGGGTGGCCGGTGTGCCGGTCACCGCCGGGGGCGCGGGGGCCTGCGGTGCGGCACGGGGTACTGTCGGCGGCGATGCACAAGACCCTCATCGTGACCAACGACTTCCCGCCCCGCCCAGGGGGCATCCAGGCATTCCTGCACAACATGGCGCTGCGGCTGGATCCGGCCGAGATCGTCGTCTACGCCTCGACGTGGAAGCGGGGCGCGGAGGGAGCCGCGGCCACGGCCCGGTTCGACGCGGAGCAGCCGTTCACGGTGGTGCGCGACCGCACCACGATGCTGCTGCCCACCCCGCGGGTGACGGCCCGTGCGACGGCGCTGCTGCGCGAGCACGGCTGCGAGTCCGTCTGGTTCGGTGCGGCCGCGCCGCTCGGCCTGATGGCGCCCGCGCTGCGGCGCGCCGGCGCCCGGCGGATCGTGGCGACGACGCACGGGCACGAGGCGGGCTGGGCGCAGC
The DNA here is from genome assembly GCF_014654785.1 of Streptomyces mashuensis. Taxonomy (GTDB): domain Bacteria; phylum Actinomycetota; class Actinomycetes; order Streptomycetales; family Streptomycetaceae; genus Streptomyces; species Streptomyces mashuensis. The sequence continues at coordinate 88,847 of NZ_BNBD01000002.1, read as the reverse complement.
TGCCGGCGGCGCGGCAGCTGCTGCGGCGCATCGGCGAGGGCGTGGACACCATCACCTATCTGGGTGAGTACACGCGGTCGCGGATCGCGTCGGCGCTGACGCCGGCCGCGGCGGCGCGCATGGTGCAACTGCCGCCGGGCGTGGACGAGAAGACCTTCCACCCGGACTCGGGCGGCGTGGAGCTGCGGGCGAAGCTGGGCCTGGCGGACCGGCCGGTGGTGGTGTGCGTCTCGCGGCTGGTGCCGCGCAAGGGGCAGGACACGCTGATCGAGGCCATGCCGCGGGTGCTCGCGGCGGTGCCGGACGCGGTGCTGCTGGTCGTGGGCGGTGGCCCGTACGCCGCGGACCTGGCGAAGCTGGCCGACACCACGGGGGTGGCGCACGCGGTGCGCTTCACCGGCCCGGTGGGATGGGAGGAGCTGCCCGCGTACTACGGCGCGGGCGACGTCTTCGCGATGCCGTGCCGGACCCGGCGCGGCGGGCTGGACGTGGAGGGCCTCGGCATCGTCTACCTGGAGGCGTCGGCCACGGGCCTGCCGGTGGTGGCGGGCGACTCGGGCGGCGCCCCGGACGCGGTGCTCCAGGGGGAGACGGGGTACGTGGTGCGCGGCGGTTCCGCGGCGGAGACCGCGGACCGCGTGGTGGCGCTGCTGCGCGACCCGGAGCTGCGCGAGCGCATGGGTGCGCGGGGGCGCGAGTGGGTGGAGGAGCGGTGGCGGTGGGACCTGCTGGCCGACCGCCTGCGGGAGCTGCTGTAGCCCGCGCCGCCGTGCCGCGGCGCGGGGTCCGGGGGCCGCGGCCCCCGGGCGTCAGCCGTGGTAGATCGCCTCGATCTCGTCCGCGAAGTCCTTGGCGACCACGTTCCGCTTGAGCTTCAGCGACGGCGTGACGTGGCCGGAGGCCTCCGTGAACTGGCCCGGCAGGATGCGGAACTTCCGCACCGACTCGGCCTTGGACACGGCCGCGTTGCCGTCGTCGACGGCCTTCTGCACCTCGGCCAGCAGCTCCGGGTCGTCCGTCAGCTCGGCGGGCGTGAGCCCGGCCGGCTTGCCGTTCCGCTCCAGCCAGCGCGGCAGGAAGTCCTCGTCGAGGGTGACGAGCGCGCCGACGAAGGGGCGGCCGTCGCCGACCACCATGCACTCGGCGACCAGGGCGTGCGCCCGGATGCGGTCCTCGATGACGGCGGGGGCGACGTTCTTGCCGCCGGCCGTGACGATGATCTCCTTCTTGCGGCCGGTGATGCGCAGGTAGCCGTCCTCGTCGAGGGTGCCGAGGTCGCCGGTGTGGAACCAGCCGTCGGACAGCGCGTCGGCGGTGGCGGCGTCGTTGTTCCAGTAGCCGGAGAACAGGTGCTCGCCGTGCAGCAGCACCTCGCCGTCGTCGGCGATGCGCACCACCGAGCCGGGCAGCGGCTGCCCGACCGTGCCCATCTTCTGCCGCTCCACGGGGTTGAACGCGGTGGCCGCGCACGACTCGGTGAGGCCGTAGCCCTCCAGGACCGTGAGGCCGATGCCGCGGTAGAAGTGGCCGAGACGCTCGCCCAGCGGGGCGCCCCCGGAGATGGCGTGGGTGGCGCGGCCGCCGAGGACCGCCCGCAGCTTGCTGTAGACGAGCCTGTCGAAGACCTTGTGCTTGATGCGCAGGCCGAAGGACGGGCCGGCCGGGTCGTCGAGGGCGCGGCTGTAGGCGATGGCGGTCTCCGCCGCCTTGTCGAAGATCTTGCCCTTGCCGTCCGCCTGGGCCTTGGCCCGGGCGCCGTTGTAGACCTTCTCGAAGACGCGCGGCACGCCGAGGATCAGCGTGGGCCGGAAGCCCTGGAGGTCGTCGGTGAGGTTCTTGATGTCGCCGACCATGCCCAGCTTGATGGGCGCCAGCACCGCGGCGACCTCCACCAGCCGGCCGAAGACGTGCGCGGCGGGCAGGAACAGCAGGACGGACGAGTCGCCGGTGTTGAACAGCGGCTTGAGCCGCTCGACGGCGTTGCCGCACTCGGCGAAGAAGCTGCGGTGGGTGAGCACGCAGCCCTTGGGCCGGCCGGTGGTGCCGGAGGTGTAGACGATGGTGGCGGGGGAGTCGGCGGTGGCCAGCGAGCTGCGCGCGTCGACCTCCTCGTCGGTGACGTCCCGCCCGGCCTCGCGGAGCCGCTCGACGGCCGAGGTGGCGGCGTCGCCGCCGGTCTCCTCGATGCGCCAGACGTGCGCCAGCTCCGGCAGCCGGTCCCGTACGGACTCCACGGCCTCCTCGTGCGCGGCGGTCTCCACCAGGCACGCCACGGCACCGGAGTCGCCGAGGATCCACTGGATCTGCTCGGGCGAGCTCGTCTCGTACACCGGCACGGTGACCGCGCCCGCGCTCCAGATCGCGAAGTCCAGCAGCCCCCACTCGTAGCGGGTGCGCGACAGCAGGCCCACGCGGTCGCCCGGCCGGACGCCCGAGGCCATCAGGCCCTTGGCCGCGGCCCGCACCTCGGCGAGGAAGCCGGCCGCGGTCACATCCTCCCAGCCGCCCTGCGGGGTCTTGCGCCCGATGACGGCCACATCGGGGTGGACCGAGGCGTTCCGGCGGATGAGATCCGTCAGGTTGCCCTCGGCAGGGACCTCGTAAAGGGCCGGAAGGCTGAACTCGCGCAAGACTGCTGCTCCTCGTCGGGCGCCGGCGCCGCCGCGTCGTCGAGGGGCGCTGCGTCGGCTGCGGTCCATGTATCGGGCATGTGGATCGTCAGCGGGGTGGGACGAGCCCGGACGTTACCCACCAGTACAGATTTCGAACAGAGGGTCACGCCCAGATGTTCTGCGCGTCACATGCCACGGGACTGCTCCCCGAACCCTAGCCCCTCGCCCCGGTGACCCGGAAGTAACCGCAGGTCGGGGCCCTTCCGGAGGTCCCGCCGCAGCACCTAGGGTGATCCGTATGCGAGTGCATGTGGTCAGTGACGTACACGGGAACGCCGAGGGACTGGCACGGGCCGGGGACGGCGCCGACGCCCTGGTCTGCCTGGGTGACCTGGTGCTCTTCCTGGACTACGCCGACCACTCCCGCGGCATCTTCCCCGAGCTCTTCGGCGTCGAGGCCGCCGACCGCATCGTCGAGCTGCGCACCGCCCGCCGCTACGACGAGGCCCGCGAGCTCTCCCGCGCCCTGTGGGCCGGCGTCGACCGCGCCTCCGCCGTCGACCAGGCCGTCCGCAAGCAGTACGCCGAGCTCTTCGCCGCCTTCCCCACCCCCACCTACGCCACCTACGGCAACGTGGACGTGCCCCCGCTCTGGCCGGAATACGCCCACGACGGCGTCACCGTCCTCGACGGCGAGCGCGTCGAGATCGGCGGCCTCGTCTTCGGCTTCGTCGGCGGCGGCCTCCCCTCCCCGCTGCGCGGCCCCTACGAGGTCGACCACGAGACGTACGCCGCCAAGATCGCCGCCCTGGGCGAGGTCGACGTGCTCTGCTCCCACATCCCGCCCGACGTGCCCGAACTCTGCTACGACACCGTCGCCCGCCGCTTCGAGCGCGGCAGCGCCGCCCTGCTGGACGCCATCCACGCCGTCCGCCCCCGCTACGCCCTCTTCGGCCACGTCCACCAGCCGCTGGCCCGCCGCATGCGCATCGGCGCGACGGAATGCGTCAATGTCGGCCACTTCGCCTCCACATCCGCACCCTGGGTGCTGGAGTGGTGACGCGCGGCGCGAGGTAGCCTTCAGCGGCAGACAACCCAGGCCGACGGACCGGTACGGAGGAGCCCCGCAGATGGCGGAACACACCAGCTCGAGCATCACGATCGAGGCCACGCCGGCCGAGGTGATGTCGGTGATCGCCGACTTCGACCGCTACCCGGAGTGGACCGGCGAGGTCAAGCAGGCCGAGGTCCTCCAGCGCGACGAGCAGGGCCGCGCCTCCGAGGTGCGCCTCGTCCTCGACGCCGGCGCGATCAAGGACGACCACACCCTCGCCTACAGCTGGCCGGAGGAGGGCGTCGTCGCCTGGTCCCTGGTCAAGTCCCAGATGCTGCGGCAGCTCGACGGCTCCTACAGCCTCCGGCCCCTCGCCGGCGGCGCGCAGACCGAGGTCACCTACCAGCTCACCGTCGACGTCAAGATCCCCATGCTCGGGATGATCAAGCGCAAGGCGGAGAAGGTCATCATCGACCGCGCCCTCGACGGCCTCAAGAAGCGCGTCGAGGGCACCGCCTCCTGAGCCTCCCCACCCCCCAGAACCACCAGCCGGAGGCTCCCCCCTTGCGTACGGTCCTCGTCACCGGTCCCGGCGGCGCGGGCCGCACCACCGTCGCGGCGGCCACGGCGCTGGCCGCCGCCCGCGCCGGCCACCGCGTGCTGCTCCTCACCACCGACCGCGGCCCCGTGCCCGACGCCGTGCTCGGCACCCCCCTCACCGCCGCCGGCGGCGACGCCCGCACCCCGTGGGCGCCGCCCGTCGAGGCCGCCCCCGGCCTGTGGGCCGCGCGCGTCGCCACCGGCGAGCACTTCCGCGCCGTCGCCGCCGACCTCCAGAGCCGCGGCACCTCCCTCTTCGACCTCCTCGGTGCCGCCCCCCTCGACCCCGAGGAGCTCACCGAACTCCCCGGCGCCGAACACCTCGCCCTCCTCGCCGCGCTCCGCGCCGCGCACACCGACGCCCCGGCCGGCCTGCTCGTCGTCGACATGCCGCCCGCCCACGACACCGTGCGCCTCCTCGGCCTGCCCGAACAGCTCCGCCGCTACCTGCGCCGCCTGCTGCCCCCCGAACGACAGGCCGCCCGCGCCCTGCGCCCCATGCTCGCCCAACTCGCCGGCGTCCCCCTGCCCGCCCAGCGGCTCTACGAGACCGCCGAGCGCTGGCAGGCGGAGCTCACCGCCGTCGAGGAGATCCTGAACGCCGACGGCACCACCGTCCGCCTGGTCGCCGAACCCGGCCCCCTGGCGGCGGACACCCTGCGCACCGTCCGCGCCGGCCTCGCCCTGCACCGCTGCCGCATCGACGCCCTCGTCGCCAACCGGCTGCTGCCCGGCACCTCGCCCGACGCCTTCCTCGCCGCCCTCGTCGACGCCCAGCGCACCGCGCACAAGGACCTGTGCGAGGAGTACCTCGCCGACGGCATCACCGTCCGCGAACTGCCCCACCTCGGCCGTGCCCCCCGCGGCCCCCAGGACCTCGCGGCCCTGGCCGCCGGCGCCACCCTGCCCGCCGAGGCCGCGCCCGCCCCCGACTGGCCCGTCGAGGACCACCGCAGCACCGACGGCATCCTCGTGTGGCGGATACCCCTGCCCGGCGCCGGCCGGGAGACCCTGGGCCTGGTCCGCCGCGGCGACGAACTCGTCGTCTCCACCGGCCCCTTCCGCCGCGTCCTGCCCCTGCCGTCCGCGCTGCGCCGCTGCACCGTCTCCGGCGCCGGGCTGCGCGAGGGCGAGCTGCGGATCCGCTTCACGCCCGACCCGGACCTGTGGCCCCGCAACTCGTGAGCAGCTTGTGAGCGGCCTCTGAGCACCTCCCGGGCACGCCCTCGGCCCTCAACGGACGGAAGGCGTTCCGGTAACGTCGGAGAGAAGCCCAGGGAGACGAAAAACGGTCCGCAGGAGTCCGACATGAGCGAAGCCACCGAGCGCCCCGGCCCCGGCCCGGCGCCCGATCCCGACGCCTGGGCCCGCGCCTGCGCCGAGGACCTGGCCGCCGAGAACGCCCGGCGCCACCAGCGGGACGAACAGCCCGGCACCGCCGCCGAGGAGCTGCGCAAGCTCGTCGACGCCGTGGCCGAGAAGGTCTCCGCCCTCCAGCTGCCGCTGGCCGGCGCGGCCGCGCAGGACGCCGTACGCCAGGTCGTCGACCGGGCCCGCGCGGCGGCCCAGCCCGTCATCGAGCGCAACCCCGAGGTCTTCGGCCACCTCGCCTCCGCCGGCTCCGAGCTGCTGGCCGCCTACCGGGCCGCCGTGCACCGGCAGGAGGCCCGCTGGACCCGCGACGAGCCCGCCCGCGGCGCCCACGGCGAGGACGGGCCGGCGAGACCGGCGGACCCCGGCGCCGACAGCACCGGCAACGGCACCGGTAACGGCACCGGTAACGGCACCGGTAACGGCACCAGTAATGGCAAGGACCGGCCGGCCGGCGGCAGCGAGCACATCGACCTCGACTGACGCCCCGGGCCCTTGACCGGCCCGGCGTGGGCGCCCTCCCGTCTCCGGTACGGTTGGTCCCGGCGGGGTTCGAGCGGAAATCTGAGGGACACATGGGACTCACCATCGGCGTCGACATCGGCGGCACGAAGATCGCGGCCGGCGTGGTCGACGAAGAGGGCTCGATCCTCGCGACGTGCAAGGTGCCGACCCCGGGCACCCCGGAGGGCGTCGTCGACGCCATCGCGGACGCCGTGCGGACCGTCAGCGAGGGCTTCGAGGTCGACGCCGTGGGCATCGGTGCCGCCGGCTACGTCGACGACAAGCGCGCCACGGTGCTGTTCGCGCCCAACATCAACTGGCGCCACGAGGCGCTCAAGGACAAGGTCGAGCAGCGCGTCGGCCTCCCGGTGGTCGTGGAGAACGACGCCAACGCCGCGGCCTGGGGCGAGTACCGCTTCGGCGCCGGCCAGGGCCACGACGACGTCGTCTGCATCACCCTGGGCACCGGCCTGGGCGGCGGCATCATCATCGGCGGCAAGCTGCACCGCGGCCGCTTCGGCGTGGCCGCCGAGTTCGGCCACATCCGCGTCGTCCCCGACGGCCTGCTGTGCGGCTGCGGCAGCCAGGGCTGCTGGGAGCAGTACGCCTCCGGCCGCGCCCTCGTCCGGTACGCCCGGCAGCGCGCGCAGGCCACCCCGGAGAACGCCGCGGTCCTGCTGGGCCTGGGTGACGGCACCCCCGAGGGCATCGAGGGCAAGCACATCAGCGACGCCGCCCGCCAGGGCGACCCGGTGGCCATCGACTCCTTCCGCGAGCTGGCCCGCTGGGCCGGCGCCGGCCTGGCCGACCTGGCCTCCCTCTTCGACCCCTCGGCGTTCATCGTCGGCGGCGGCGTCTCCGACGAGGGCGACCTGGTCCTGGACCCGATCCGCAAGTCGTTCCGGCGCTGGCTGGTCGGCGGCCGCTGGCGGCCGCACGCCCAGGTCCTCGCCGCCCAGCTCGGCGGCCGGGCCGGCCTCGTGGGCGCGGCCGACCTGGCCCGGCAGGGCTGACACCGGCACCGGGGACCGCTGAGGAGCACCGAGGAGCAGGGAGGGACGTCGTGGTGAAGGAGCTGCCGGACCTCCCGGCCTCGCGCACCGGGCCGGACGGCTCGGCGGTGGTACGGGTCCTGAGTTACAACGTCCGCTCGCTGCGGGACGACGTCGCGGCGCTGGGCCGGGTGATCCGGGCCTGTGCGCCCGACGTCGTGTGCGTCCAGGAGGCGCCCCGGTTCTTCCGCTGGCGCAAGAAGCTGGCCCGGCTGGCCCACGAGGTGGACCTCGTGCACGTCACCGGCGGCGCCACCACCTCCGGGCCGGCCGTCCTCACCTCGCTCCGCGCCCACGTGGAGCACGCCGAGGACGTCCTGCTGCCGCGCCGCCCCGGCCTGCACCAGCGCGGCCTGGCAACGGCCGTGCTGCGGTTCGGCGGCGCCCGGCTGGGCGTCGTCAGCTGTCATCTCAGCATCAACGACGAGGAGCGGTACGGCCAGGGCCGGCTGGTGCTGGACCACCTGGCGGCGCTGGGCGTGCCGCACGGCGTGGTGGCCGGCGACCTCAACGACCGGCCCGAGGGCCGTACGTTCGGCCTGCTCGCCGCGGAGCTCCAGGACGGCTGGGCCGTCCGGCCCTGGGGGCGGGAGAACACCACGCGGCTGGGCGACCCCGAGAAGCGCATCGACGCGGTGTTCGCCACCCGGGGCGTCGAGGTGCTGGGGTGCGGGGTGCCGATGGGGCTGCGCGGGGTGGCCGAGGCCGACCTGCGCGCCGCCACCGACCATCTGCCGGTCCTGGCGGCCCTGCGCATCGGCGCCTGACGGGCCTCACGGGTCCTACGGGGCCGGGCAGCGACGGCCGGCGGGGTCAGACCACGGCGCCGCGGCCCGGGTCGTCGTCGTCCTCGTCGTCGTCCTTCATCCGCAGCACCAGCGTGGCGAAGCCGCCCAGGAAACCGCCGACCCCCACCGTGGTCATCCACCACGTCAGCTCCTGCTGCAACAGCACCATCACCAGCAGCAGCAACGGGCCGCCCAGCACCGCGATCCACGCGAACCGCGACGTCACGTCACCGGCCGGCAGCGGCGGCGGCTCCGGCGGCACGAAGTGACCCTCGTCGTCAGGGAAGTCCGGGGCGTCCGCAGCGTCCCGGCCGTCCGGGCCCTTCGCGTCGTCCTCGCGCCCGGGAGTCCGCTCCTCGGCCCGCCGCGCGGGCGTGGCGGCGTCGGCCGGGGCGGAGGCGGCGGGTGCCGCGGGCGTGGCGGCCGGCGCGGTGGGCTCGGCCAGGTCGCCCGTGGCCGGCCAGCGGCCCTTCTCCGGGTCCGGCTGCTCGCCGTAGGCGGCCACCAGCTCGGCCCAGGCCCGCTCCTCGTCCAGCGGCTCGCGGCCCTCCTCCCGGTCCTTGTCCCGGTCGCGGTCCGCGTCGCGCTCAGCCACCGGGGGCCGTCCCCAGCTCGGCCAGGCCCTTCGACAGCCGGCCGATGAACGCGTACGTCTCCTCGAAGACCGTCTCCGCGTCGTGGTCGAGCGTCGCCACGTGATAGCTGCGCTCCAGCAGCCGCTCGGTGACGTCGAGGGAGGAGACACGGGAGAGGATGCGGGCCGAGTCGGCCGGCGGCACCACATGGTCCTGGGGGCTGTGCATCAGCAGCAACGGCTGGGTCACCTGGGGCAGTTCGGCGTCCAGCATGCGCAGGAAGCGCCGGAAGGAGTGCGCGCTGTGCAGCGGCACACGGTCGTAGCCGACCTCGACGGCACCGGGGAGCGCGATGTCGCTGGCGATGCCCTTGGTGGACGGCATCAGGTGGCGCAGCACCGGCAGCGCCCGCGCCGCCACGCCGTGCACCTTGTTGGCCGGATTGACCAGCACGATGCCGGAGACCGCGGTGCCGTGCCGGGCCGCCAGCCGCAGCGTGAGCGCGCCGCCCATGGACAGCCCGCACACGAAGACCTCCGAGCAGCGCTCGCGCAGCGCCCACAGCTCGCGGTCGACCTCCGCGTACCAGTCCTGCCAGCCCGTGACCGCCATGTCCTGCCAGCGCGTGCCGTGGCCGGGCAGCAGCGGGAGCGAGACGGTCAGCCCCCGTTCCGCGAGATAATCGGCCCAGGGGCGGACGGACTGCGGCGAGCCGGTGAAGCCGTGGCACACGAGGACGCCGACCTCTCCGCCGTCGTGGCGGAACGGCTCGGCTCCGGGGAGGAGCTGCACCGGGATCTCCGATCGGTGGGTGCGGAACAGCGGGACGACGGAAGGCGGCGACGAAGGGCGACGACGGAAGGCGGGACCTCCGGGCCTACGGCCCTCAGCCTACGCGGAGCGCCGCACGGCGGGTAGGCAGGTTAAGGTCTCCTCGTCACACACAGGAGGTTGTCGGTTGTTCTACGGCGCAATGAAGCTGTCCATCGGCGGGTCGCTGAAGCTTGCCTTCCGGCCGTGGGTGGAGGGCCTGGAGAACGTCCCCGCCGAGGGGCCGGCGATCCTGGCGAGCAACCATCTGTCCTTCTCGGACTCCTTCTTCCTGCCCGCGGTCCTGGACCGGAAGATCACGTTCATCGCCAAGCAGGAGTACTTCACCTCCCCCGGCGTCAAGGGCAAGCTGACGGCCGCCTTCTTCAAGGGCGTCGGCCAGCTCCCGGTGGACCGCTCCGGCGCCCGTGGCGCCGGCGAGGCCGCCATCAAGAGCGGCATCGAGGTCCTGGAGCGCGGTGAACTCTTCGGCATCTACCCCGAGGGCACCCGCTCGCCCGACGGCCGCCTCTACCGCGGCAAGCCCGGCGGCCTCGCGCGCGTCGCCCTGGCCACGGGCGCCCCGGTGATCCCGGTGGCGATGATCGACACGGAGAAGATCCAGCCCCCGGGCAAGGTCGTGCCCAAGCTCATGCGGCCGGGCATCCGCATCGGCAAGCCCCTGGACTTCAGCCGCTACCACGGCATGGACAACGACCGCTTCATCCTCCGCTCCGTGACCGACGAGGTCATGTACGAGATCATGAAGCTCTCCGGCCAGGAGTACGTCGACATCTACGCCACCGCCGCCAAGCGGCAGATCGCCGAGGAGGCGAAGCGGAAGGCCGAGGAGGAGAAGGCGGCCAAGTCCGCCGGCCTGGACGCCACCGAGAAGTAGGCGACCGGATGAACCGGAGCACCGGGCGGAAGCCCCGCGCGGTGCGGATGTCGGTCGAGCTGCCCCTCTGGCGCGCCCTGGCCGGCTACCGCATCCTCACCCTCGGCTACGCCCTCGCGCTCTTCCTGCTCAACCGGCGGGAGTACGCCCACCCCCTCGGCGCCGCCCTCTACATGGGCGTCCTCACCGTATGGACGCTGGCGACCTGGAACCGGGTGACCTCCGCCGAGCGCTGCACCAAGCCGTTCCTGGCCGCCGACCTGACGATCGCGCTCACCGGCATCCTGCTCACCGCCGCGGTGGACACCCCCGAGCGCATCGCCGGAGGCTCGGCGACCCTGCCGTCCATCTGGGCCGGCGGCGCGGTACTGGGCCTGGCCATCAAGTCCGGCTGGCGGTGGGCGGCGGTCGGCTCCACGCTGGTGGCCGTCGCCAACCTCGCCGAGCGCGGCGGCCCCGCCCGCGACACCGTGCACAACGTCGTCCTGGTGTGGGTCTCCAGCATCGCCATCGGCTACATCGTCGAGGTCGCCCGCGCCAGCGAGCGCACCCTCGCCCGCGCCCTGCGCATCGAGGCCGCCACCCGCGAACGCGAGCGGCTCGCCCGCGACATCCACGACAGCGTCCTCCAGGTCCTGGCCATGGTGCAGCGGCGCGGTGCCGCGCTGGGCGGCGAGGCCGCCGAGCTGGGCCGGCTGGCCGGCGAGCAGGAGATCGCGCTGCGCACCCTGGTCGCCGGCGGCCTGGTGCGGCAGCGGCGCTCCGCCGAGGAGGAGGCGCAGGACGTCCTCCGGGCGCCGGCCGTACCGGCGGACGCCCCGCCGGAGGGCCCCTGCGACCTGCGCGCGCTGCTGTCGCCGTACGCCGGGTCCGCCGTGACCCTCTCCGCGCCCGGCACGCCCGTCCTGCTGGAGGCGGCACGGGCCGCGGAACTCGCGGCCGCCGTCGGCGCCGCCCTGGACAATGTCGACCGGCACGCCGGCCCGGACGCCCGGGCCTGGGTGCTGGTCGAGGACGAACCGGACGAGGTGATCGTCACCGTGCGGGACGACGGCCCCGGCATCCCCGAGGGCCGCCTCGCGGACGCCGAGCGCGAGGGCCGCATGGGCGTCGCCCTGTCCATCCGCGGCCGCCTGCGCGACCTGGGCGGCAGCGCCGAGCTGATGTCCGTGCCCGGCCAGGGCACGGAGGTCGAACTGAGAATTCCCCGGGGGAGCGCATGACCGACGTCGTGAAGGTGATGGTGGTCGACGACCACCCGATGTGGCGGGACGCCGTCGCCCGCGACCTGGCCGAGAACGGCTACGAGGTGGTGGCCACCGCCGGCGACGGCCCGCAGGCCGTGCGCCGCGCCAAGGCCACCGCACCCGACGTGCTGGTCCTCGACCTCAACCTGCCCGGCCTGCCCGGCGCGGCCGTCTGCAAGGAGGTCGTGGCCGACAACCCCGCCCTGCGCGTCCTCGTGCTCTCCGCCAGCGGCGAGCACGCCGACGTGCTGGAGGCCGTGAAGTCCGGCGCCACCGGCTACCTGGTGAAGTCCGCCAGCACCGGCGAGCTCCTCGACGCCGTACGCCGCACCGCCGCCGGCGACCCCGTCTTCACCCCCGGCCTGGCCGGGCTGGTCCTCGGCGAGTACCGCCGGCTGGCCGCCGACCCGGCGCCGGCCGCGGCCGAGGACGACAGGACGCCGCGGCTCACCGACCGGGAGAAGGAGGTCCTCCGCCTGGTCGCCAAGGGCTTGTCGTACAAGCAGATCGCGGAACGGCTGGTTATTTCCCACCGCACGGTGCAGAACCATGTGCAGAACACCTTGGGCAAGCTCCAGCTGCACAACCGCGTGGAGCTCGTCCGCTACGCGATAGAGCGAGGTCTCGACGACGCCTGACCCTGCCGCGGCCGGGCGCGCGTCGTCCGGGCGGGAGGGAAGGTGTCATGCGGATCGGAGTGCTGACCGGCGGAGGCGACTGCCCCGGCCTCAACGCGGTCATCCGCGCGGTCGTCCGCAAGGGCGTCCAGGACCACGACTACGGCTTCACCGGCTTCCGGGACGGCTGGCGCGGCGTGCTGGAGGGGCGCGCCGTACCGCTGGGCATCCCGCAGGTGCGCGGCATCCTGCCGCGCGGCGGCACGATCCTCGGCTCCTCCCGCACCAACCCCTTCCGGGAACGGGACGGGGTGGAGCGCATCACCGGCACGCTGGAGCAGCAGGGGATCGACGCGCTGATCGCCATCGGCGGCGAGGACACGCTGGGCGTGGCCGCCCGGCTCGCCGAGGAGCACGGCGTCCGGTGCGTCGGCGTGCCCAAGACCATCGACAACGACCTGTCCGCCACGGACTACACCTTCGGCTTCGACACCGCCGTCGGCATCGCCACCGAGGCCATCGACCGCCTGCACACGACCGCCGAGTCGCACATGCGGGTGCTCGTCGTCGAGGTCATGGGCCGGCACGCCGGCTGGATCGCACTCCACTCCGGCCTGGCCGGCGGCGCCAACGTCATCCTCGTCCCCGAGCAGCGCTTCGACGTCGACGAGGTCTGCGCCTGGGTGACCTCCCGCTTCCGCGCCAGCTACGCGCCCATCGTCGTCGTCGCGGAGGGCGCGATGCCGCGCGACGGCGAGCTGGTGCTCAAGGACCCGCAGACGCTGGACGCCTTCGGGCACGTCCGGCTGTCGGGCGTGGGGGAGTGGCTGGCCAAGGAGATCGAGAAGCGCACGGGCAAGGAGGCCCGCACGACGGTCCTGGGCCACGTCCAGCGCGGCGGCACGCCCAGCGCGTTCGACCGGTGGCTGGCGACGCGGTTCGGGCTGCACGCGATCGACGCCGTGCGGGAGGGCGACTACGGGAAGATGGTCGCCCTCCGCGGCACGGACGTCGTCCGCGTACCGCTGCGCGAGGCGACGGCGAGCCTGAAGACGGTGCCGATGTCTCTGTACGAGGAGGCCAAGGTCTTCTTCGGCTGAGCGCCACCGGCCCGCGCCGTCAGGCGCGGGCCACCGCCCGGCTGAGGAGCTCCGCCACGATGGCGGGGCCGTTCAGCGTCAGCACCGATTCCGGGTGGAACTGGACGCCCGCGAAGCCCGGCCCGCGGAGACCGTGGACCTCGCCGGTCGAGACGTCGCGGCTCACCTCCACCCCGTGGAGCGCCAGCTCACCCACCGCCCCCGCATCGCACCGCGCAGCAAACGTGTTGTAGAAGCCCACCGTCTCCTCCCTCCCGAAGAAGTCGATCCGCTCCTGCGCCCCCTGGAACGGCACGTCCTTGCGGACGATCTCCAGCCCCAGCTCCGCCGCGATCAGCTCGTGCCCCAGGCACACCCCCAGCACCCCGTGCCGGTGCCCGGCCAGCAGATCCGCCGCCAGTCCGCGCAGCACCCGCATCTTGGGGCCGGACGCGTCCGACGGGTTGCCGGGCCCGGGGCCCAGCACCACCGGGCCGGCATGGCCCAGCACCGCGGACCGCAGCCCGGGATCGTCGTAGCGGCGCACCGTCACCGTGAGGCCCGACATCCGCAGCAGGTGCGCGAGCATCGCGGTGAACGTGTCCTCGCCGTCCACCACGAACGCGTGACCGTTCATGGGCGCGGCGGCCGGGCCGCCGGCGTGCATCCGGAGCCAGAAGGGGGCCAGGTCCGCGCGGCGGGCGTCCAGCGCGGCGCGTACCCGGGGGTCGTCGCCGAGGCGTACGGGCGGGGCGCCCGCCGGGCGTACGGGGCCCGGGCGCACGCCCAGCGCGGCGAGGACGCCGGCCGCCTTGGCGTGCGTCTCGGCGACCTCCGCGCGCGGGTCGGAGCGGCGCACGAGCGTGGCGCCCACGCCCACCCGCAGCAGGCCGCGCCGGTCGATGTCGGCGGTGCGGATGAGGATCGGCGAGTCGAGGGTCTGCGCGCCGCCGGCGTCGCGGCCCAGCAGGGCCAGCGCACCGGCGTAGTAGCCCCGGCCGCGCGGCTCGTACCGCTCGATGACGCGGCAGGCGTTCTGCACGGGCGAGCCGGTGACCGTCGCCGCGAACATCGTCTCGCGCAGCACGTCCCGCACGTCCAGCGAGGAGCGGCCGCGCAGCTCGTACTCGGTGTGGGCGAGGTGCGCCATCTCGCGCAGCCGGGGGCCGACGACGACGCCGCCGCGGTCGCCGACCGTGCACATCATCTTCAGCTCCTCGTCCACGACCATGGACAGCTCCTCGACCTCCTTGCGGTCGTGGAGGAAGGTCAGCAGGCCGTCGGCGGAGGGGCCGGCGGCGGGGTAGCGGTAGGTGCCGCTGATGGGGTTCATCACGACCGTGCCGCCGGCCATGCGCACGTGCACCTCGGGGCTGGCCCCGACGAGGGTGCGGTCGCCGGTGTGCACCACGTACGTCCAGTACGCGCCGCGCTCGCCGGCGAGGAGCCGCCGGAAGAGGGCGAGGGCGTCGGCCGGGCCGAAGCCGTGGATCTCGCCCTCGAAGGTGCGCCGCACGACGAAGTTGGCGCCCTCGCCGGTGCCGATCTCGTGTTCGACGACGCGCCGGACGATGTCCGCGTACGCGTCGTCGGCCAGGTCGAACGCGCCGCCCTCGACGCGCACCTCGTGGTCCGGGAGGGCGGCGAGCATCTCGTCCAGCGGCAGCTCGTGGGCCTCGTCGGGGTGCAGGGCGAGCAGCGGGGTGCCGTCGTCGCGGACGTCGAAGCCGCGCTCGCGGATCTGGCGGAAGGGGACGAGCGCCAGCGCGTCGTGGGCGGGGCCGCCGTGGGCGGGCGGGCCGGCCGGCAGCGGGATGTCGGTGAGGCGCTCGTACTCCCGTACGGGGCCGGTGAGCAGCTCGACGGTGTCGCCGGCCCGGCCCGGGGTGCGGCGGTGCAGCAGGGCGAACGGCGGGGCGGCCGGGCCGCTGGGCGCGGTCAGGCGGGCGAGGAGGTCGGTCGCGGTGACGGTCATCGGTGGGGTGTTCCTTCCTGGCGTGTGTGCCGGAGGAGGAACGGCCCTTCGTTGCCGGTTTCACCCGTCGGGTGGACCGAAGGCCGCCCCTCGGGGCGGCCTTCGCGGTCGGTGGTACGCGCGATCAGTGGGCCGCCCGGGGAGCGGTCCACCACCAGTTCTGCTTGCAGTCGGCGAGCACGTACATGCGTGGCACAGTACCGCACCCGGGCGGCGGGCGCCCGGGATTTCCCGGCTCCTCCGCATCCGTACGGTTCGCGTCCGCCACTTGGCCGTCCACCGTCACCCGCCCGGAAATTGTCTCGTGTTTTGTCTCATATTCCGGTCGGGCCGCCGGGGCGGCGGTGGCGACCCCGTAATGTTGAGGGCGTGACCGTGAACGCTGACATCCACGCCGGTGGCAACACCTGGCGCTCCCTGCCCGCGGCGCAGCAGCCCGAATGGCCGGACCACGAGGCTCTGCGCGATGTGATCGCCGAGCTCGAGTCCTATCCGCCGCTCGTCTTCGCGGGCGAGTGCGACCAGCTGCGCCAGCGCCTGGGAGCCGTCGCCCGTGGTGAGGCGTTCCTGCTCCAGGGCGGTGACTGCGCCGAGGCGTTCGACGCGGTCGGCGCCGACCAGATCCGCAACAAGCTGAAGACGCTCCTCCAGATGGGCGCGGTGCTGACCTACGCCGGCCAGGTGCCGGTGGTCAAGGTCGGCCGCATCGCCGGCCAGTACAGCAAGCCGCGCTCGAAGCCGACCGAGACCCGCGACGGCGTGACCCTGCCGACCTACCGCGGCGACTCGGTGAACGGCTTCGCCTTCACGCCCGAGGCCCGTACCCCGGACCCGCAGCGGCTGAAGCGCATGTACCACGCGTCGGCGTCCACGCTGAACCTGGTGCGTGCCTTCACCACCGGTGGCTACGCCGACCTGCGCCAGGTGCACGCCTGGAACCAGGACTTCGTCCGCTCCTCGCCCTCCGGGCAGCGCTACGAGCAGCTGGCCCGGGAGATCGACCGGGCGCTGAACTTCATGAACGCCTGCGGGGTGGACCCGGAGGAGTTCCGGACGGTGGAGTTCTTCTCCTCGCACGAGGCGCTGATCCTGGACTACGAGTCGGCGCTGACCCGCGTCGACTCGCGCACCGGCCGGCTCTACGACGTCTCGGGCCACATGGTGTGGATCGGTGAGCGCACCCGGCAGCTGGACGGGGCGCACATCGAGTTCGTGTCGAAGATCCGCAACCCCATCGGGGTGAAGCTCGGTCCGACGACGACGCCCGAGGAGGCGCTGACGCTCATCGAGCGCCTGGACCCCGAGCGCGAGCCGGGCCGCCTCACCTTCATCACCCGGATGGGTGCCGACAAGATCCGCGACCGGCTGCCCACCCTGGTGGAGAAGGTCACGGCCTCCGGCGCCCAGGTGGCGTGGGTCTGCGACCCGATGCACGGCAACACCTTCGAGGCGGCCTCGGGCCACAAGACCCGCCGCTTCGACGACGTGCTCGACGAGGTCAAGGGCTTCTTCGAGGTGCACAAGGGCCTGGGCACCCACCCGGGCGGCATCCACGTGGAGCTGACCGGTGACGACGTCACCGAGTGCGTGGGCGGCGGCGACGAGATCTTCGTCGACGACCTGCACCAGCGGTACGAGACCGCGTGCGACCCGCGCCTGAACCGCAGCCAGTCGCTGGACCTGGCGTTCCTGGTCGCGGAGATGTACCGGGACCAGTAGCACCGGCAGTTGTCCGTATATGTCCACGCCGTGGGGCGCGCATCCGGGTGATGCGCGCCCCACGGCGTTGTTTTTCGGCCACCGTGACCGGTAAGGTAAGGGTTACCTTATTGATCGACTCGGCCCCCGGGCCGGCAAGGCGGTGACGGCGTGTACGTCTGCTCGTGCTTCGGCATCACGGAGCAGCAGGTGCGCGAGCACGCCGGCAACGGGGCGTGCACGCCCCGCAAGATAGCCTCGGCCTGCAAGGCGGGCACCGACTGCGGCAGCTGTGTGCGCCGTATCCAGCAGCTCCTCGGCCGGGACGCCTGCCCGCGCCGCGAGGCGGCCGACCGGGGCGGGGCCGGCGTTCTGGCCGCCTAGTCGCCGTGGCCCGGTCGCCGTGGCCTAGTCGCTGTTGCCGTTGTCCTGCTCGATGTACTGGGCCAGGTAGAGCGGCTCGCCCAGCTTCTCGATCAGCTCCAGCTGCGTGTCGAGGTAGTCGATGTGGTCCTCCTCGTCGGCGAGGATCGCCTCGAAGATGTTGGCCGAGGTGATGTCGCCCTTGGCGCGCATGACCTCCACACCGCGCCGCAGCCGGTCGATGGCCTCCACCTCCACCTGCCGGTCCGCCTGGAACATCTCCGTGATCGTCTGGCCGACCCGCACGTGGAACAGGCGCTGGTAGTTGGGGAGCGCCTCCAGGAAGATGATCCTGTCCGTCAGCGTCTCCGCGTGCCTCATCTCGTCGAACGACTCGGCGCGGGTGTGCGAGGCGATCTTCGTCCAGCCGTGGTGCTCCTGCAGCTTGGCGTGCAGGAAGTACTGGTTGATCGCGGTCAGCTCGGCGGTGAGCTGCTCGTTGAGGAACTCGATGACCTCGGGATCGCCCTGCATCGCGTGAGGCTCCTTCCGGGCGTGCGGCGGTTGCGCGCGCATCCTCGCACCAGCATGGCGCACGTTCCAGTAAGTGCACACTTAGTGTGATGTGCCCGGATTGCCGGGATGGCTGGGAACCCCTGGTCATCACCATCCGGCAGCGTCTGACACCATTGAGCCATGGGCCCCTCCAAAGACACCGAAAGCCGCGAAGGAGACGCTCTCCCGCTGCCCCCGGGGCAGCGGATCCAGCGCGGCTGGCCGGTGACGCACTACGGCCCGGTGCCGCGGTTCAAGCCGGACCGCTGGGAGTTCCGGGTCTTCGGGACCACCGCCGACGGCGACAAGCACACCTGGCGGCACGAGGAGTTCTGCGCCCTGCCGTATGCCACCGTCGTGGCCGACCTGCACTGCGTGACCAAGTACAGCGTGCTGGGTGCCGAGTGGGGCGGCGTGCCCGCCCGGACGATCCTGGAGCTCGCGCCGCCGGCCCCCGGCGTCACGCACGTGATGGTGTGGGCCGAGTACGGCTTCAGCTCCAACCTCCGGCTGGCCGACTTCGCCGCCGACACCACCATCTTCGCCACCCACAAGGACGACGAGATGCTCACCGCCGAGCACGGCTTCCCCGTGCGCCTGGTGGTGCCGCACCTCTACGCCTGGAAGGGCCCCAAATGGGTGCGCGGCGTGGAGTACATGACCGCCGACCGCCGCGGCTTCTGGGAGGAGCGGGGCTACCACAACCTCGGTGACCCCTGGCGCGAGCAGCGCTACTCCTACCAGGAGAACCCCGGCGAGGGCCCCGAGCTGTAGCCGCCGGCAAGGACCCCTCAGCCGTCCCGCCAGCCGTCCCGCAGGGCCTTCAGCCGCGCCACGTCCGCCGCGTGCCCCGCCGTACCGCCCGGCGTCTCGATCGTCAGCGGCACGCCCTCGGTCGCCGGGTGCGAGAACAGCTCGGCGAACGGCTCCGCCCCGATGTGCCCGGCGCCGATGTTCTCGTGCCGGTCCTTGTGGGCGCCCACCACGTCCTTCGAGTCGTTGGCGTGGATCAGCCCCAGCCGGCCCTCGCCGACCACGTCCACCAGCTCGTCCAGCGTCCGCTTCACCCCGCCCGGCGCCGCCAGGTCGTGCCCGGCCGCGAACAGGTGGCAGGTGTCCAGGCACACCCCGAGCCGCGGGTGGTGCTCCAGCGCGTCGAAGTACGGGCCCAGGTCCTCGACCAGCGAGCACAAGGACGCGCCCTGACCGGCCGTCGGCTCCAGCAGCAGCGCCGGGTCGTCGTCGTGCACCAGCTCCGCCAGCAGCGGCAGCAGGCGCTCGTGCACCTGCGCCAGTGCCGCCGCCCGGTCCCGGCCGCCCGTCGCCGAGCCGGTGTGCACCACCACACCGCGCGCCCCGATCTCCCGGCCCCGGCGCAGCGAGTGCCGCAGCGACTCCACCGACCGGTCCACCGTCGCCGCCGTGTGCGAGCCGAAGTTGATCAGGTAGGGGGCGTGCACGTAGACCGGCAGGCCCTCCTCCGCACAGGCCGCGCGGAACGCCTCGCTCTGCGCCGGGTCGCCCGCGGGCGTGGCCCAGCCGCGCGGGTTGGCCACGAAGACCTGGACGGCCTCGGCGCCCATCGTGCGCGCGTACGGCAGGCCCACCCGGGCCAGGCCGCCGGCCACGGGGATGTGCCCGCCCACGGGGTTGCGCAGCGCGCCGTCACTCGTACCGGTACTGCTCATGCCTCAGAACCCGCTCTTCATGCGGATGACGATCGTGTCGCCCTTCGGCGCCTGCGTGCCGCCGCGCACCGACTGGCTCTCCACCGCGTCGCGCGGGAAGAAGAAGGGCCGCTCCACCTTCACCTGGAAGCCCGCGGCCTGGAGCGCCTGCTTGGCGTCGGCCTCGGTGCGGCCGGTGACGTCCGGGACCGCGGCCATCTCCCGGCCCTTGGACAGCGTCAGCGACACCGTGTCGCCCTCCCCGGCCTTCGTGCCGACGGCCGGGGACTGCTGCGCCACCGTGCCCTTGTCCCGGGTGGAGAACACCTGCGTGTCGGAGACCTCGGCCTTCAGCCCCAGCTTGCCCAGCGCCGCCGTCGCCGCCTCCGGGGTCATGCCGCTCACGTCCGGCACGGCGATCTGCCTGCCCTTGCTGACGACGACCGCGACCGACGTGCCCGGCCGGCGCGAGGAGCCCGGCGCCGGGTCGGTGGACAGCACGGCGTCCTTCGGCGTCTCGTCGCTGAACTGCCGCGTGACGTCACCGACCGCCAGGCCCGCCTTCTCGATCTTCTGCTTGGCCTCGTCGAAGGGCATGCCGGTGACGTTGGGCACCTCGGCCTTCTCCGGGCCGCGCGAGACCGTCAGCGTCACCTTGCCGTTCCTGCGGATGCGCTGCCCCGGCTCCGGATCGGTGGACAGCACGTGGCCGCGCTCGACCGTGTCGCTGTACGCCTCCGTGGTCCGTACCGCCAGGCCCGCCTTGTCCAGCTCCTGCTCGGCCTTCTCCTGCGGCATGTCCAGCACCGCCGGCACCGCAGTGAACTGGCCCGAGTTGATGTACCAGACCCCCGCGCCACCGCCCAGCACCAGCAGCAGGGCGGCCACGGCCGTGACGATCCAGCGCCGCCGCGGCAGCCGCCCGGCGAACCCGCCGCGGCCCCCCGCGCCGGGCCCGTCCGCGAAGCCCGCGTCCCGGTGCGCGGCCGGCGGCCCCTGCGGGGGCGCGGCCGGCACCCGGTCCAGGACCGTCGTACGGTCCAGGTCCTCGGCCGGCGCCGGCCCCGCCACGGCGACCGGGCGCGGGATCACACTCGTACGGTCCTCCGGGCCCACGCCCGCCGCAGCCGGCACGCCCAGGGCGGCGGCGCCGGCCCGTGCGTGCGGCGGCACCGCGTCCAGCTGCTCGTCCGACAGCGCCGCGCGGGCCTGCCGGACCAGGCCCAGCAGCTCCGCCGCGTCCACCGGCCGCCGCTCCGGGTCGCGCGCGGTGGCACCGGCCACCAGCGCGTCCAGCTCCGGCGCCAGCCCCGGCACCGCCGCCGACGGCGGCGGGACGTCCTCGTGCAGGTGCTGGTAGAGCACCTGCGCCGGGGTGCCGCCGGTGTGCGGCTTGCCGCCCGTGAGCATCTCGTACAGCACCACGCCGCACGCGTACACGTCCGCGCGGGTGTCCGCCGTGCCGTGCTCGATCTGCTCCGGCGCCAGGTACGAGACGGTGCCCAGCACCGCGCCCGTGCTGGTGCCGGTGGCGGTGTCCACCGCCCGCACCAGGCCGAAGTCGGCGACCTTCACCCGGCCGTCGTCCCCGATGAGGACGTTCTCCGGCTTCATGTCGCGGTGCACCAGACCCGCGCGGTGCGCCGCCCCCAGGGCCGCGAGCACCGGCTCGGCCACGTCCAGCGCGGCCCGCGGCGACAGCGCCCCGCGCTCGCGCAGCACGTCGCGCAGCGTGCACCCCGCCACGTACTCCATCGCCAGGTACACGTAGTGGCCGTCCGTGCCCTGGTCGAACACGCCCACCACGTTCGGGTGGTCCAGCCGGGCCACCGACTTGGCCTCGCGGATGAAACGCTCGACGAACGCGCCGTCGGCGGCGAGGGAGGGGTGCATCACCTTCAGGGCGAGGATGCGGTCGAGCCGGGTGTCCAGGGCCCGGTAGACCGTGGCCATGCCGCCCACGGCGATCCGCGCCTCGACGCGGTAGCGCCCGTCCAGCAGCTGGTCGACCAGGGGGTCCGGCAGGGTGGTGTCCACGGCGACGAGTTTACGGGCGGGTCCCGGCGCCCCGGCCGGCCCCGCCACCCGCCCGGCCCTTCTGCAGCCGAACAGTGACAGCCGGGCCGGCCGGGGCGCGCCTCACGGACCGGTGAAGGCCGGACGTTCCGGGTCGAACACCGCCCTGCCCTGCACCGGCGACGACGCCTCGGCGAAGTGGCGGCGCGGGATGCGGCCCGCCCGGTGGGCCAGCCGGCCCGCCTCCACCGCGTGCCGCATCGCCTCCGCCATGATCACCGGCTCCTGCGCCCGGGTCACCGCCGAGGCCAGCATCACCGCGGCGCAGCCCAGCTCCATGGCCAGCGCCGCGTCCGAGGCCGTGCCCGCGCCGGCGTCCAGGATCACCGGCACGCCCGCGCGCTCGGTGATCAGCTGGAAGTTGTGCGGGTTGCGGATGCCCAGGCCCGAGCCGATGGGCGAGCCCAGCGGCATGATCGCCGCGCACCCCACGTCCTCCAGCTTCCGGGCCAGCACCGGGTCGTCGTTGGTGTACGGCAGCACCGTGAACCCGTCGTCGACCAGGATCTCGGCGGCGTCCAGCAGCTCGACGGGGTCCGGCAGCAGGGTCCGCTCGTCGGCGATGACCTCCAGCTTCACCCAGTCGGTGCCCAGCGCCTCGCGGGCCAGGCGTGCGGTGAGCACCGCCTCGCCGGCGGTGAAGCAGCCCGCCGTGTTGGGCAGCACCCGGATGCCGTGCTTCTCCAGCACGGACAGCACCGAGCCGCGGACGCCGGGGTCCAGCCGCCGCATGGCGACGGTCGTGAGCTCGGTGCCGGAGGCGAGCAGGGCGCGCTCCAGGACCTCCAGGCTGGGCGCACCGCCCGTCCCCATGATCAGGCGGGAGGTGAAGGTGGTGTCGGCAATGGTGAGCAGGTCGTCTGCCATGGCGCGGATCAGCCTCCCTGCACGGCGGTGAGGACCTCGACGCGGTCGCCCTCGGCGAGCGCGGTGCGCGGCCATGCGCCGCGCGGCACCACGGCCTCGTTGACGGCGGCGGCCACCCCGCCGGGGGCGGTGGTGAGCGTCGCCACGAGCCCCTCCAGGGTCGTCCCCGCGGGGATGCTGCGCCGTTCGCCGTTGAGGCTGATGGAGACGGTGACATCGGTACGGACGTTGCTGACGTCGCTGCCGGTCATACGGACTGCTCCTGGGGTGCGTGGGGGTCGGGGTCTGCCAGGACGACGGGGGCTTCGGAGCCGGCGGCGAACCGCCGGGGCGAGAACGGACGGACCTGCTCGGGCAGCTCTCCCGTGGTCAGCGCCTCCGCCATCACCTCACCCGTCAGGGGCGCCAGCAGGACGCCGTTGCGGTGGTGGCCGGTGGCCGCGAGCAGGCCCGGCAGTCTCGTCGGGCCGAGCAGCGGGCCGTTGTCGGGCGACGTGGGCCGCAGCCCCGCGCACGTCTCCACCAGCGGCAGCTCGGTGATGCCGGGCACCAGCTCGTGCGCGTCGCGCAGCAGCTCGTAGACGCCGCCCGCGGTGACGGTGGTGTCCCAGCCCAGCTCCTCGCTGGTCGCGCCCACCACCAGCTCGCCGTTCTCCCGCGGCACCAGGTAGACGTGGCCGCCGCGCACCACCGCCCGTACCGTCCGGGACAGGAAGGGCGCGTACGAGGGCGGCACCCGCAGCCGCAGGATCTGCCCCTTCACCGGCCGCACCGGCGGCAGGACGTCCTCCGGCAGCCCCTCCAGGCGGCCGCTGCGGCTGCCCGCCGCCAGCACCGTCTGCCCGGCCGTCACCGCCGTGCCGTCGGCGAGCACCGCGCCCGTCATGCGGTCCCCGGACAGCTCCGCGCGCACCACGGCCGAGCGCAGGAAGCGCACCCCCGCCTGTTCGCACGCCGTGAGCAGCGCGTGCGCCAGGCGCCGGGGGTCGGTCTGGTGGTCGCCGTCCACGCGCAGCCCGCCGCGCACGCCCGGCGCGAGCATCGGCTCCAGCCGGCGGCACTCGCGCCCCGTCAGCCAGTGCGGCTCCAGCCCGCAGCGCAGCTGGAGGTCGTGCAGCTGCCGCAGGTACTCCCGGTCGTCGGCGTCCAGCGCCACCGCGAGCGTGCCGCAGGCGCGGTAGCCCGTCGACAGGCCCGTCGTCTCCTCCAGCTCGGCGGTGAACGCCGGATAGCGGCGTGCCGAGGCCAGGTTGAGGGCCAGCAGCCGCTCCTCGCCGTGGTACAGCTCGGTGACCGCGGCCAGCATCCCGGCCGCGACCCGCGCCGCGCCACCGCCCGGCGCCGGGTCGGCCACGCTCACGCGCAGCCCGCGCTGGGCGGCGCGCCAGGCCGTGACCAGGCCGATGACGCCGCCGCCGATGACGAGGACGTCGCACAGATGGAACGCCCGGACCCAGTGGGCCGGGCCAGATCGCCCAGGCATGGGCTTCCCGCTCCTCCCTTCGCCGGCATGACCCGGATCAGGTTCGTACGGTCGGAGGCCGTCCAGCCTCCCTCTCAGCCCGGTGCGTCCGGGCTCCCGCGAGTGCTTGCACCGGCCACCCTAGTACGCGCCGAGGACCGGCCGGAAGGCGGCGGCGCCGCCGTGCCGCGGCCGGGGACCCCCACACCGGTGACGCTGTGTCAGAGGTCTCCTCCCGGGGACGGAGCGGCCGGGGCCCGGCCGCCTACAGTGGACCGGGTGAGCGAGCAGACGAAGACCTCCCCCGGGCGGCGCGTGGTCGTCGCCGGCGCGGGCATGGCCGGCGTGCAGACCGCCGTCGCCCTGCGCGAACAGGGCTGGACCGGCGCGATCGTGCTGCTGGGCGCCGAGCCGCACCCGCCCTACGACCGGCCGCCGCTGTCCAAGGCCGTGCTGCTCGGCAAGGCCGAGGGCGCCGCCTTCGACGTGGACTTCGCCTCCCTGGACATCGACCTGCGGCTCGGCGTCGAGGCCACCGGCCTGCGCCCGGCCGAGCGCCTGCTCGACACCACCGCCGGCCCCGTCGCCTACGACGTGCTGGTCGTCGCCACCGGCGCCGACCCCGTCACCCTGCCCGGCACGGCGGACGTCCCCGGCGTGTACGTGCTGCGCACCCTCGACGACGCCGTACGGCTGCGCCCGGTGCTGGCCGCCGGGCGCGACGTGGTGGCCGTCGGCGCCGGCTGGATCGGCGCGGAGGTCGCCACCGCCGCCCGCGAGGCCGGCTGCCGCGTCACCGTGGTCGAGGCGTCCGGCCGGCCGCTGGCCGGCGCCCTGCCCGCCGAGGTCGCCGCGCACATGGCCGGCTGGTACGAGCAGGCCGGCGCCCGCCTCCTGACGCACGCCAAGGTGACCTCCGTGGCGGAGGGCGCCGTGGTGCTCGACGACGGCTCGCGCCTCCCGGCGGACGCCGTGGTCGTGGGCGTGGGCGCCCGGCCCGCCACCGGCTGGCTGGCCGGCTCCGGCGTGGAGCTCGCCGCCGACGGCTCGGTGGCCGCCGACGAGCGGCTGCGGACGTCCGTGCCGGACGTCTGGGCGGTCGGCGACTGCGCCTCCTTCCCCTCCGCCCGCTTCGGCCGGCGGCTGCTCGTCCACCACTGGGACAACGCCCTCCAGGGGCCGCGGACCGTCGCCCAGAACCTCGTGCTGGGCCCCGAGGAGGGCCCGGTCTACGACCCGGTGCCCTACTTCTGGTCCGAGCAGTTCGGGCGGTTCGTGCAGTACGCCGGCCACCACGCGGACGCCGACGAGCTGCTGTGGCGCGGCGACCCCGAGGGCGCGTCCTGGTCGGTGTGCTGGCTCCGCTCGGGCGTGCTGCGCGGCCTGCTGGCCGTGGGCCGGCCGCGCGACCTGGCGCAGGGCCGCAGGCTCATCGAGCAGGGCACGGCCCTCGACCGGACCCGGGCCGCCGACCCCTCCGTACCGCTGAAGGCCGCCGTCCTCTGAGCCGGTGGGGTGACCCGCGCGGGGCACACCGGCCCGGCTCGGGTCAACCCGGCTACCGGCTGTCAGTCCCGGATGGCAGGCTTGTCCCGTGACCGAGATTGACGCAAAGATCGATGCTCTCGTCCCCGCCTGGCTCAACCTCCCCGACATCGCCGAGATGCTCGGCGTCGAGGTGACGCGCGTCCGGCAGCTGGTCAAGGAGGGCCAGCTGATCGCCGTCCGCCGTGGCGAGAACCGAGTGCTCATGGTGCCCGCCGCCTTCATCGGCGAGGGCAAGGTCGTCAAGGGCCTGGCGGGGACCCTGACGCTGCTGCGGGACGACGGCTTCAGCGACGAGGAGATGCTGGAGTGGCTGTTCACGCCCGACCCGACCCTGCCGGGCACCCCCGCGGAGGCGCTGCGTGAGAATCGCGGTACGGAGGTGAAGCGGCGCGCCCAGGCGCTCGCCGTCTGACCGTCCGGCCCGTACCGTCCGCCGACACACCGTTTCCGGTGCCACGGGCGGGGCCCCGCACGCCGCGGGGCCCCGCCCGTGCACCACCCGACCCGGGGGGAGAACCCGATGCCCGAGACCGCGCGCGAGCGGCTGGCCGACGCCCGGCTGTACCTGTGCACCGATGCGCGGACGCGGCAGGGTGATCTGCCCGAGTTCCTGGACGCCGTGCTGGCCGCCGGCGTGGACGTCGTCCAGCTGCGCCAGAAGGGCATGGAGGCCGCCGAGGAGCTGGAGCACCTCGCCGTCTTCGCCGAGGCCGCCCGCCGCCACGGCCGGCTCCTCGCCGTCAACGACCGCGCCGACGTCGCGCACGCCGCCCGCTCGCACGTGCTGCACCTGGGCCAGGGCGACCTGCCGGTGCCCGCCGCCCGCGCGATCCTCGGCCCGGACGTGATCATCGGCCGTTCCACGCACGCCGAGGCCGAGGTCGACGCCGCCGTCGCCGAGCCCGGCACCGACTACTTCTGCACCGGCCCCTGCTGGCCCACCCCCACCAAGCCCGGCCGGCCCGCCCCCGGCCTCTCCCTTGTGCGGTACGCCGCCTCGCTGCGGCCCGCGCGGCCCTGGTTCGCCATCGGCGGCATCGACGCGGCCAACGTCGAGCAGGTGCTGGAGGCCGGCGCCCGGCGCGTCGTCGTGGTCCGGGCGATCACCGAGGCCGACGACCCGGCCGCCGCCGCGGCCGACCTGGCCCGCCGCGTCCGCGCGTACGACGACGTACCGGCCCCGGCCGCCGTCTGACCCGGCCCGGCCGCCCGCCGCCGGTGTCCAGGAAATGAGACGCGAGCGCACTCTTTCACGGGTGAAAGGGGCAAAACCCCGAACCGGTTGGAGGGCCCACACCGGCGCTGGTTAACTGCCGATATGGCCCTTGGTACCGCGTCAACCAGGACGGACCACGCGCGCACGGTGCGTGAACTGCTCGCCTCGGGCGAGCGTTCGTACTCCTTCGAATTCGCCGCCCCCCGGTCGGAAAAAGGCGAGCGGACGCTCTGGAACGCCATCCGGCGGATCGAGGCCGTCGGCCCCACCTTCGTCTCCGTGACCTACGGCGCCGGCGGCTCCTCCCGCGAGGGCACCGTCCGCGCGACCGAACGCATCGCCACCGACACCACCCTCACGCCCGTCGCGCACCTCACCGCCGTCAACCACTCGGTGGCCGAGCTGCGCAACGTCATCGGGCAGTACGCCGACGTCGGCATCCGCAACATGCTGGCGCTGCGCGGCGACCCGCCCGGCGACCCCATGGGGGAGTGGGTGCGGCACCCCGAGGGCGTGCTCTACGCGGCCGAGCTGGTGCGCCTCATCAAGGAGTCCGGCGACTTCTGCGTGGGCGTGGCGGCCTTCCCCGAGATGCACCCGCGCTCCACGGACTGGGAGACGGACGTGCGCCACTTCGTCGACAAGTGCCGGGCCGGCGCCGACTTCGCCATCACCCAGATGTTCTTCCACGCCGAGGACTACCTGCGGCTGCGCGACCGGGTCGCGGCGGCGGGTTGCACCACACCGATCATTCCGGAAATCATGCCGGTCACCAATGTGCGTCAGATCGAACGATTCGCACAGCTCAGCAACGCGGCGTTCCCCCCGGAGCTGGCCGAGCGGATCCTCGCGGTGAAGGACGACCCGGCCGCTGTACGCTCGGTCGGGATCGAGTACGCAACGGACCTGTGTGCCCGGTTGATGGCCGAGGATGCTCCGGGGCTGCACTTCATCACCCTGAACCACTCCACGGCGACACTGGAAATCTACGAGAACCTGGGGCTGCACCAGCGGTCCTGAAAAACCGGCCGGCGGACCGGCGGCCGGACGAGAGGGGCGTTAATGGGCTGGACGGTCCTCTACATCGCGTTCGCCGTCGTCGCGCTGTGGCTGCTCGGCGAGGTCCTCCTGCAGTACAAGGCGCGGCTGCGCTGGCGGCTGCTGGCCTTCGCCGGCTTCCTCGGCGTCGTCGCGGGCGTCGTCATCCCCTCGGTGGCCGTCATCGTCGCCGGCACGCTCGCCTTCGGCGTCGGCCAGACCTTCGTCACGCTCTCCTTCCGCCGCGGCTTCTCCCGCGGCTGGGCGCTGCGCCGCAAGCCGGACGCCGAGGAGGCGCCGGACGCGACGCAGGGCGGCCGCGGCAGGCGCGCCGGCCGGGGCGGCAAGGGCGGCAAGAGCGGCGCGAAGAGCAGTGCGCCCGCTGCCGGGCCGCGCTCCTCGGGGCGCCGCCGCAAGGGCGGCGACCGCCCGGCCACGCCCCCGCCGCCCGCCGCCGACGCCACCCTCCCGGTCTCCGGCCCGGACGCCCTGGCCGCCCTCTCCGCCGACGGCCCCGCACCCGGCGTGCCCCAGCAGCCGCTGAGCGACGAGGACCGGGCCGCCGCCCCGGCCACGGACCCCGGCTTCCCCGCCCACGACCCGTACGGCATGCCCGCCGGCACTCCCGCCCAGGGCTACGCCGCGCCCTACGACGACTACGGCCACGGCCAGGGCCAGTACGCGGCCTACTCCGACCCCTACATCGGCAACCGGCCGCCGTCCTACGAGACCTACGACCCGTACGGCCGGCAGCAGCAGCCCGCCGCCCCGCAGCAGTACGGCGGCAACGGCGCCTGGGCGAGCACCGACCCGTACGCGCCGCACCGCTACGACACGGACACCCCGCCCGGCGGTATCTGGGTGCCGCAGCAGCGCGACACCGACCAGCCCGGCCAGCAGCCGTACCCGCCGCAGCAGTTGCCCGGCCAGGGCTACGACGACCAGCAGCGCCGCTACTGACGCGGACGTACGAGGGGCTGGCCGCCCAGCAGGGCGGCCGGCCCCTCGTGTCGTTCACCGGAAGGTCACCGGCTCACTGCGAGCCGCGGAAGTCCGCGCCCTCCACGACCAGTCCGGCGACCAGCGCGCCCGACATCCCGGCGTGCGCCAGCCCGCCCCCGGGGTGGGAGAAACCGCCCACCAGGTACAAGCCGGGCATGCGCGTGGTGTTGGCGGGCCGCAGGTACGCGCCGCCCGCACCGGCCAGCACCGGCGCCGGCACGCCGCCGCCCTCCGCGCCGGTCTCCGCCTCGGTGTGCGCCGGGGTGCGCACCTCCCGCCACAGCACCCGCTCCGGCAGCCCCGGCACCGCCGCCGCGGCGGCCCGCACCATGCGCTCCGCGAACTCCGCGGCCACGCCGTCGTCCGCCCAGTCCACCCGGCCGTGCGGCGCCACCGTCGCGGTGAGCGTCACCGCCTCGTGCGCGTCGTCCGGGCGCGTCGTGGGATCGTCGGGGCGCAGTACCGTCACCGTCGGCCGGTAGGAGCCCGTACCGGGCGCTCCCGTGCCGAACACGGCGTCCAGCTCCGCCAGCCGGTCGCCATGCACCACCGTGCGGTGCACGGTGCCCTCCGGCCGCGCCCCCGACAGCGCCAGCAGCACGCTCACCCGGCCCGGCGGCACCGGCACCGCCGACGGGCCCGTCGCGCCCGGCGCGAGCGCGGCCAGCCGGCCGGGGGAGACCCCGGCCACGACGAGGTCCGCCCCGGCCGTGTCGCCGTCCGCCAGCCGCAGCCCCGCCGCGCGGCCGTCCTTCTCCACCACGCCCACGGCCTCGGCACCGAAGAAGAACTCGACCCGCCGCTCCAGGCACCGCTCGTACAGCGCGTATGCGAGGGCCCGCAGGCCCCCGCGCACGTACCAGCTCCCGAAGGTCTGCTCCATGTACGGCAGCACCGTCGCGCTCGCCGGTGCCACACGCGGGTCCAGGCCGTACGCCAGCGCGTGGCTCTCCAGCAGCGCCACCAGTCGCGGGTCCTTCAACTCCCGTGCCGCCACGGCCTCCAGGGTCCGCGGCGCGGCCCGCCGGAACAGGCCCCGTCGCGCGGCACCCGGGTACGGGTCCCGGCGCAGGCGCTCCACGCCGTCCTCGCGCAGCGGTTCCTCCAGCAGCGGGCGGCGCGTGGCGTCCCACACCTCCCGGCCCCGGTTGACCAGGTCGCTCCACCGCTCGCCGGCGCCGGGCCCGGCGGCCGCGTCCAGCGCCGCCACGACGCCGGCCCGCGAGGCGTTGGGCAGCGCCACGTCCGTGCCGTCCGCGAAGACGTGCCGCACGGCCGGGTCGACCTGCGTCATCTCCACGCACTGCTCCAGCGGCCGCTTGCCCGTCTTTACGAACAGGTCGCGGTGGACCGCCGGCAGGTGCAGCAGCCCCGGCCCGGTGTCGAAGGCGAACCCCTCCCGCGCCAGCCGCCCGACCCCTCCGCCGTGGGTCCGGGAGCGCTCGTACACCGCCACCCGGTGGCCCGCGACGGCGAGCCGGGCGGCGGCTGCCATCGCGCCCATTCCTGCGCCGATCACCGCAATCCGTGCCATGCGCACGACTCTAGCCGCACCCGTACGGGGCGGCTGAGTACCCGTACTCAGGGCGGCAGATGAGTAGCCGCGCGGATGGGGCGGACCCGGCCCGCACGGAAGAGTGGGGGACGTGAAGGGGACGCCGGTGCCGGCACCGCCGATACGGGGCGGCGGAACGGCGCGGCGGCCCTGACACGACCGGGGGGACGGGGGCTCCACGGAGCCCGGGGGGAACGACGGGGGGACACACACCGGGGAATCCCCGGTGGGGTGTTGGGGGAAGCGGGGGACGAGGAGCGCCGTGCGGCGCGGGCCGGCGGGGGACGTCGGGGCCCGCGCCGCACGGCGCCCGCCCGCCGCCGTCACCGCGCGGCGGCCTCCGCACCGCCGACGGTCCGGCCGCGCACCAGCCGCGACAGCGCCGCGTGCACCTCCTCCACGGACCGGTCCGGCTGGAAGGACCGCCAGTCCAGCGCCGCCACCAGCACCATCCCGAACAGCGCCGACGCCGTCAGCGGCACGTCCACGTCGTCCCCCAGCTCGCCCGCCGCCACCGCGTCCCGCAGCACCTCCTCGATCACCGCGACCGCCTGCTGCCGCGCCCGCGTCAGCGTGGGCCGCCAGGCCCGGTTGGTGCGCCACAGCTCCGCCACGTACAGCTGCGCCAGCGACGGGTAGCGGGTGATGAAGTCCAGCCCCGCCCGGATCATCCCGTCCAGCGCCTCCGCACCGTTCCCGCCGCGCTCGGCCGTCTCCCCGGCCGCCGCCCGCAACGCGTCGGTCAGCAGCTCCACGCCGTCGCGCAGCAGCTCCTCGAACAGCTCGGTCTTGCTGGCGAAGTTGTAGTAGACCGTGCCCTTGGCCACCCCGGCGCGCTCGGCGATCTCGTCCACCGTCGTGGAGGAGAAGCCCTGTTCGGCGATGAGGGTGACCGCCGCGTCGAAGAGCTTGCGCCGCGTGTTCCGCCGTCGCGTGCTGCTGCTGTCCATGAGAGTGATTCTCCCTGTACCCGGCGTGTTCGTGTGACCGGATGGGGGCCCGGCCGCGGGCCGGGTGCGGGCCGCGTGCGCGGGGCCGCACTAGGCTGGGGGCGCCGACGTCCCAGCGCACCGAGGAGCCACCCGCCGTGTCCGACCCCCTGCGCCCCCGGGCGTCCCTCCGTACCGCCGTGGTCTGGGAGGTCCTCCGGGACGCCCTCGGCCGCCGGGTCAAGGCCGCGGGCAGGGACGCACTGGACGTACTCGACACCGGCGGCGGCTCGGGCAAGTTCGCCGTGCCGCTGGCCCGGCTCGGCCACCGCGTCACCGTCGTCGACCCCAGCCCCAACGCGCTGTTCGCGCTGGAGCGCCGCGCCGCCGAGGCGGGCGTCGCCGACCGGGTGCGCGGCCTGCAGGGCGACGCGGACGGGCTGTTCGACGTGGCCGAACGCGGCGGCTACGACCTGGTGCTGTGCCACGACGTCCTGGAGTACGTCGACGAGCCGGCCGACAGCGTCCGCAACGCGGCGGCCGCGCTGCGGCCCGCCGGCACGCTCAGCCTGCTCGCGGCCGGCCTGGGCGGCGCGGTACTGGCCCGTGCCCTGTCCGGCCGCTTCACGGAGGCCCGGCAGGCCCTGACCGACCCGTCGGGCCACTGGGGCCCCGGCGACCCCGTCACCCGCCGCTTCACCGCCGAGCAGCTGTCGGGCCTGGTCACGGGCGCCGGCCTGGAGGTGTCCGCCGTGCACGGCGTCCGGGTCTTCGCCGACCTGGTGCCGGGCGTGCTGGTCGACACGGAGCCGGGTGCGCTGGACGCCCTGCTGAAGCTGGAGCTCTCCGCCGCCGAACTGCCGGCGTTCCACTCCGTCGCCACCCAGCTGCACGTGCTCGCCGAGCGCGACTGAGCACGGACCCGGGGGAGCCGCCCGCCGCGCCCTCCGCGCGGCCGGTGCGGAGGCCACCCGATCAGGCCGTTCGCCCCGTATGATCGGGGGACACCGTCCGGCATGGTCGTTCGGCGAGCAGGGAATGTACGTCCCGACGGAACCGGTCGCGCGCCGGGGCCGGTGGTCGAATTGGCGCAGAGGGGCGGGTTTCACGGGGGCGATTCCCTGCCTATCCTGAAAGGGTCGCACCCGGTCGCCCCTCGCGACCGACGAGTAGGAGGACTCCGTGCCGCTCTCGGAGCACGAGCAGCGCATGCTCGAGCAGATGGAGCGAGCGCTGTACGCCGAAGACCCCAAGTTCGCGACAGCGCTCGAGGGCAGCGGCCTGCGCACGTACACCCGGCGACGGGTCTACCAGGCGGTCGCGGGTTTTCTGGTGGGCATCGCGCTCCTCATGGCCGGAATGGTCGCCCAGCGCGTCTGGATCGGCGTCGCCGGCTTCCTCGTGATGCTGGCCTGCGCGGTCCTCGCGGTCACGGCGTGGCGCAAGGCGCCGCGTCCCGGAGTGCAGCGCGGCCCCGTGGGCCCCGGCGGCCTGGGCCGCCACCCCATGGGCGGCCGGCGACGCAGCATGATGGACCGCATCGAGCAGCGCTGGCAGCGCCGCCGCGACGAACAGGGCCACTGAGCCCGGCACTTCGCACCGAGGCACTTCACACCGAGCAGACGGCCGTGGGGCCAGGACCGGCGTCCTGGCCCCACGGCCGTTTCCGCTTGCGTACGGGCCGCGGCGGGAGCCACGGGCGCGGGGCCCGTCGTTCCCGCCGCGGCGGCGCCGCCCATGTGTCCGTACGCGGCCCTACGCGTCCGGCTTCCCGCGGCGCGGCACGGAGCTCCGCACCCGGGTGACGGCCCGGGCGCGCGCGGCCGTCCAGGCGGTGCCCCAGGCGGACAGCCGCCGGCGGAGCGAGGCCGGGGCCAGCAGGGCGCGGAGCCGGGCCGGGCGGCCGGCCGCCGCGCGGAGGCCGGTACGGACCAGCGTCACGTCCTCCGCCAGGCCCTGCACGGGCGCCTGAGCGGGGCCCGGGGCGTACAGGTCCTGTTCCACGGCGGTCGCCAGGCGCGTCACCGCGTCCGCCGCGGCGCCCTGGAGGGCGCCCGCGGCCGTGATGCGGGCCGCGGCCATCCTGGGGGTCCGGGACCCGTCGGGCGGTATGCCGTAGTCCCAGGCCGTGTCGGTCAGCTCCTGCCAGGCCGCCGGTACGCCCGCGCCGGGCGCGAGCCGGCGGGCCCGGACGCGGGTCCGCCACGCCAGCGGCAGCAGCGGCAGCGCCAGCACGGCCAGCGCGCCCGCGGCGATGCCGGTCACCAGCAGCGGTGAGGGGCCGTCGGCCCGGGCGGGCGCCTGGGCCTGCGGCGTGTGCTTCCCGCAGCCGCCGCTCTTGCGGAGCTCCGCCGGGCAGCCGGAGCCGGTGGACGGTGCCGGGCGGGGCGCCGCCGAGCGGCTGGGCCGCGGCGAGGGCGCCGCCGGGTCGTCGGGGGCGGGGCCCGGCGCGAGCGTGTAGTCGGGCTGCGTGCCCCGGCTGGGGGTCGGCTCGAACCGCGTCCAGCCGGCGCCCTCGAAGTACAGCTCGGGCCAGGCGTGCGCGTCCTTGGAGCCCACCGACACCGAGCCGTCCGACTGCGGGGTGCCCGGTGTGAAGCCGACGGCCACGCGGGCCGGGATGCCCAGGGTGCGGGCCATCGCCGCCATGGAGAAGGAGAAGTGGACGCAGAAGCCGCGCTTCTCCTCCAGGAAACGGGCGATGGCGTTGCTGCCGCTGCCGGAACCGACCTCCGTGTCGTAGCGGAAGCCGCCGCCGACGGCGAACCAGTCCTGGAGCTTCACCGCCTGCTCGTACGGGTTCGCCGCGCCCGCGGTGACCTTGCGCGCCGTGTCCGCCACGACCGGCGGCACCGTGGAGGGCACCTGCGTGTACTCGCGCAGCACCTTCTCGGGCGGGGCGGGGGCGGCCGCGAGCTGGGCCGCCGTGGGCTCCACGACCAGGCTGGTGACCTGGTAGCGGGCGCCGCGCGTGGTCTGCCCGTGGTCGCCGACGAGCGTGCGGCCCTCCGGCTCGTACCGCCAGCGCCCCTCCACGCGCACGCTCTGCGCGGGGTAGGGCATCGGCAGGTAGTTCTGCGCGTAGCCGTCCGCCGCGGCGACGGACGTGATGGCCTCCTCGGTGCGGACCGCGCCGGGCGCCAGGCCGGCCGGCGCGGGCAGCGGCACGGGCACATCGGTGATCTTCCGGTCCGAGGCCCGCCATGACGAACCGTCGAACCGGTCGAGGGCGACGATGCGCAGGTACAGGTCCTGCGGGGAGCCGGCGGAGGTGCGGTAGCGCATCACCTCGCGGTTCTGCGGCTGGTTGAGGTTGTTCTGGAGCGACACCAGCGGGTTGACCGCCGAGATGGTGCCGCCGCCGGCGCCCTCGCCCTTGCCCGGGGTGCGGGGCCGCAGCAGGCCGCCGTCGATGGACGGCAGCACCAGCGGGGCGGCCAGGGCGAGGCCCAGCACGAGCACGCCGATGCGGCGGCCCGTGCGGACGGGCGCCACCGCGGGGCCCTGCCCGGGTGCCAGGACGGCGGCGCCCCCGGCCGGGCCCTGCCCGCCGCCGAAGACGCGGCCCCAGCGGGAGAGCCGGTCGCGGCCCTCGGCGAGGAGCAGCAGCAGGTAGCCCGCGGCGGCCGTCAGGAACCACAGCCAGTCGGTGCGGCCCTGGGCCAGCCCGGCCCCCACCGAGTACAGCGCGAGCAGCGGCAGGCCCGCCGGGGCGGCGCCGCGGAACGTGACGGCGACGACGTCGACCACCAGGCCCACCAGCAGCACCCCGCCGACCAGCAGCAGCCGTATGGCCGTGGTGGCGGGGGCGGGGGCGGCGTACCGCCCGACGTCGTCCGTGCCCTCGGCCACGAGCTGCGCGAACTCGTGCAGGACGTCCGGGCCCGGCAGCAGCCCGCCGATCGCCTGGGCGCGGGCGAAGACGACGGTGAGCAGCAGCAGCCCGGTCAGGGCCTGGAGCAGCACCGTCAGCCAGACGGCGAGCGGTACGCGCCGCGCCACGACGCCGACGGCGGCCTGGACGGCCAGCAGCAGCGCGGCCTGGAGCAGCCAGGTCGTTTTGTCGACGAGCGGCACCATGGCGCAGGCCGCTCCCAGGGTGGCCAGCACCCCGCACACGGAAAGACGCGTACGCCCGCTCACCGGACCACCCCGTCCCCCGGCACGCCGGCCGCCGGCTCCGCGACACGCCCGGCCGCGCCGGGCGTCATCGTGCCCTCGGGGGCCGCCGCCCAGCGCCACAGGTCCGGCAGCGCCACCCCCGGCGGCACCGGGAGCGCCGTCCAGCCGGCCTCGCGCAGCCGGGCGGCGGCCGCCGCGGCCCAGGCGCCGGGTGGCGCGCCCATCCAGGCGGGGCCGTCGAGCAGGAACGCGATGGCGGTGCCGCCGCGCGGCCGCATGCGGCTCGCCAGCAGCGCCTGGTGTTCGTCGAGGTCGCCGAAGAAGGCCACGAGCAGGCCCTCCGGGGCCGCGGCGAGTGCCTGCTGGGCGCCCGCCAGGGTGTCGTTGAACGAGTGGTCCAGTACCGCCAGGTCCTCCAGCACCGGGTCCAGGGCGTCGGAGGGGCTGTGGGAGGCGGTAAGGGGGCCGGCGTCGGTCACCACGCGGGTGGCGAAGCCGCGCCCCAGTAGGTGCGCGGTCACCGAGGCCGCGCCGGACACCGCCCATTCGAAGGGCGAGCCGGGGCCCGCGCCCGCGTAGGCGAGGGCCCGGGTGTCGAGCAGCACCGTGGCGCGGGAGCGCCGGGGCTGCTCCTCGCGGCGCACCATGAGCCGGCCGTGCCGGGCGGTGGAGCGCCAGTGCACGCGGCGCAGGTCGTCGCCCTGCCGGTAGCCGCGGGGGATGATGTCGTCCTCGCCGGCCAGGGCGAGGGAGCGCAGCCGGCCGTCGCCCTCCCCGGCGCCCTGGCCGCCCAGCCGTACGGCGGGCAGCGGGTCGACGCGCGGCACCACGGTGAGCGTGTCCTGCGCGCCGAAGCCGCGGGTCAGCTCGCACATGCCGAAGGGGTCCGTCAGCCGCAGCTGGAGCGGCCCCAGCGCGTAGCGGCCGCGCAGGTCGGCCCGCACCGTGTAGGACACCTCGCGGTGCCCGCCCGGCTCGATGCGGTCCAGCACGAAGCGGGGGCGCGGCCCGAGCAGGTAGGGCACCCGGTCCTGGAGCATCAGCAGGCCGGTGGGCAGCCGGGAGACGTTCTGCACGCGCAGGCCCACATGGGCCTCCGCGGAGGCCGGCACCCGGCCCGGGGTCAGCAGCCTGCTGCCCGTGACGCGGTGCCGGGTGGCGTAGAGCACGAGCACGCACACCAGCGGCAGCAGGGCCAGCAGCAGCCCCACGCGCAGCAGGTCCTCCTGGCCCAGCACGTAGGAGCAGGCCGCGGCGGCCGCGCCGGCCGCCAGGAACGAGCGGCCGCGCGTGGTGAGCCCGCCGAGGGCGGCCCACAGGCCGCCCCGCGCCCCGTCCTCGCCCGCGGAGAAGTCCTCCGCCGCCGGAGCGCCGTACGCCATCACAGGCCCCCCGGGACCGGCGGGCCGCTGTGGGCGTACGGGTCGGGCACCGGGGTGCGCTGCAGGATGTCGAAGACGATCTGCTCGGCGGTCCGCCGGTTCATCCGGGCCTGCGCCGTGGGCATCAGCCGGTGCGCCAGCACCGGCACCGCCAGGGCCCGCACGTCGTCCGGCAGGACGAACTCGCGGCCGGCCAGCGCCGCCCCCGCCCGGGCCGCCCGCACCAGGTGCAGCGTGGCGCGGGGGGACGCGCCGAGGCCCAGCTCGGGGTGGTGCCGGGTGGCGGCGACCACGTCCACCGCGTACCGCCGGACGGGCTCGGCGACGTGCACCGCGCGGACCGCCTCCACCAGCTTGACGATCTCGTGCGCGTGCGCCACGGGCTGGAGGTCGTCCAGCGGCGACGGGCCGCCGTGCACGTCCAGCATCCGCAGCTCCGCCTCGGGGGAGGGGTAGCCCATCGACACCCGGGCCATGAAGCGGTCGCGCTGGGCCTCCGGCAGGGGGTAGGTGCCCTCCATCTCCACCGGGTTCTGCGTGGCCACCACCATGAAGGGGGCCGGCAGCTCGTACGTGCGCCCGTCGACCGTGACCTGGCGCTCCTCCATGGACTCCAGCAGCGCGGACTGGGTCTTCGGCGAGGCACGGTTGATCTCGTCGCCGATCACCACCTGGGCGAAGATCGCCCCGGGCTTGAACTCGAACTCGCGGCGCTGCTGGTCGTAGACGCTCACGCCGGTGATGTCCGAGGGCAGCAGGTCGGGCGTGAACTGGATGCGCCGCACCGAGCAGTCCACCGACCGCGCCAGCGCCTTGGCGAGCATGGTCTTGCCCACGCCCGGCACGTCCTCGATCAGCAGATGGCCCTCGGCCAGCAGTACGGTCAGCGCCAGCCGGACGACCTCGGGCTTGCCCTCGATCACCGACTCCACCGACCGCCGTACGCGGTCGGCGGTCCCGGCCAGAGCGCTCAGCCCCGCTCGTTCGTCATAGGTCGTCACCAGGCCCTCCTCGGCCCATCAGCAGGGCCGTGGTCCGCCAGGGACCGGCCCACCCCTTCGCCTGCCCGCCGCTCCCGGCGGGGGAGCGGCGCACCACCGCATTCTGTCCGGGTGCGCCGCACGACGTCACCGCCTGTGGAAAACCCCCCTGTGGAAAACCCCCCGGGGTGCGCGGATCTCCGCGCGGCGGCCCCCGCCGCCGTCACGAGTGCGGTTCGATCTCGCGCAGCAGGCCCGTGTGCACGTCGAAGACGAACCCGCGCACGTCGTCGCGGTGCAGCAGGAACGGCGAGGTGCGCACCCGCTCCATGGACTGGCGCACGTCCTGGTCGAGGTCCTTGAACGCCTCCACGGCCCAGGCCGGGCGCTGGCCGACCTCCTCGGCGATCTCGTGCCGGAAGTCCTCGGTGAGGTTGAGCAGACCGCAGCCCGTGTGGTGGATGAGCACGACGGAGCGGGTGCCCAGCGCACGCTGGCTGATGGTGAGCGAACGGATCACGTCGTCGGTGACCACGCCGCCGGCGTTGCGGATGGTGTGGCAGTCGCCCAGCTCCAGGCCGAGCGCGGCGTGCAGGTCCAGGCGGGCGTCCATGCACGCCACCACGGCGACCTTGAGGACCGGGCGCGCGTCCATGCCCGGGTCGGTGAACGCGTCGGCGTACGCGGCGTTCGCCGCCACCAGGCGGTCGATCACCGCCCCGCCCGTGCTCTGCTGCTCTGAACTGGGACCTTGCGGCTGCTGTGCAGATATCGGCATAGGGATGAAGGTAGTCGTCAACCGGCCGCGACGCACCCGACGGCGGGACGCACCGGCCGGTTGGTTGACCGAGGGGACGAGTGCACTAAAGTGGCGCGAAGTGGGAGGCGTGACGCTCCCCTTGGAACCGAAGAACCCCCCTGTGCGCGACGCGTACGTGCCCCTCGGCCTCCTCCCGCTCTCCGGTCGCCCCGCGTCACCACCACGACGCCCGGCGGCCGCTTCCCCTTCGAGCGGGCGGGGACCCGGCGGTACGCACCGCCCGCACCCGGCCGCCGTGACAGAAGGGCGCATGAGCAGCAACGCGCGACACGTCCCCGTCATGCTCCAGCGCTGCCTGGACATGCTCGCCCCCGCCCTGACGGAGCCCGGAGCGGTCGTGGTCGACTGCACCCTGGGCCTGGGCGGCCACAGCGAGGCGCTGCTCACGCGGTTCCCCGAGGCCCGGCTGGTCGCCCTCGACCGCGACCCGGCCGCGCTGAAGCTCGCCGGGGAGCGCCTGGCGCCGTTCGGCGACCGCGCCACCCTGGTCCAGGCCGTCTACCACGAGCTGCCGGACGTGCTGGCGCGGCTGGGCATCCCGCGCGTCCAGGGCGTCCTGTTCGACCTCGGCGTCTCCTCCATGCAGCTCGACGAGGCCGGCCGCGGCTTCGCCTACGCGCAGGACGCCCCCCTCGACATGCGCATGGACCAGACGACCGGCGTCAGCGCCGCCGAGGTCCTCAACGAGTACCCGCCCGGCGAGCTGGTGCGCATCCTGCGCGCCTACGGCGAGGAGAAGCAGGCCAAGCGGATCGTCTCCGCCATCGTGCGGGAGCGCGAGAAGGAGCCCTTCACCAACAGCGCCCGGCTCGTCGAGCTCATCCGCGACGCCCTGCCGCAGGCCGCCAAGCGCCACGGCGGCAACCCCGCCAAGCGCACCTTCCAGGCCCTGCGCATCGAGGTCAACGGGGAGCTGGCCAGCGTGGAGCGGGCCATTCCCGCCGCCGTCGCCGCTCTCTCCGTGGGAGGCCGGATCGTCGTGTTGTCGTACCAGTCGCTGGAGGACCGCATCGTCAAGCAGGTCTTCGCCGCCGGTGCCACCAGCACCGCGCCGCCCGGCCTGCCCGTGGTGCCCGAGCAGTACCAGCCGCGGCTGAAGCTGCTCACCCGCGGCGCCGAACTGCCCACCGACGAGGAGATCGCCGAGAACCGGCGCGCCGCGCCGGCCCGGCTGCGTGCCGCCGAGCGCATCCGCGAGGACGTGCCGTGACGCCCCCGGCCCGCCGCGGGGCCCGGCTGGGCCGGTTGCTGCCGGCCGGGCCGGGCGGTGCCCGCCGCACCCCCTTCGTGCTGCTCGTGGTGGTGCTGCTCGGCTCCGGGCTCATCTCGCTGCTGCTGCTCAACTCCGCGCTGAACCAGGGGTCGTTCGAGCTGAGCCGGCTCCAGCGCAAGACCACCGAGCTGACGGACGAGCAGCAGGAGCTCCAGCAGGAGGTCGACCGGCTCGCCGCCCCCGACGCCCTGGAGCGGCGCGCCCGCGAGCTCGGCATGATCCCCGGCGGCAGCCCCGCCTTCCTCAACCCCGACGGCAGCGTCAGCGGCTCCCCGGCCCCCGCCGGCTCCGACGGCCCCGCCGAGCCCGCCGCCCTCGTCGCCCCGCGGCCCCGGCCGCCCCGTACCGTCGCGGTGCCGCCCGTCCTGGCCGTACCGCCCGCCGCCGGCGTGCCCGCGCCCGTCCCCGGCGCGCCCGTCCCGGCGCTCCCCGCCGGTGGTGCGTACGTCCCGGCCCGTACCGCCCCCCTCGCCGGCCCGCGCGTCCACCACGGCCCGGCGGCACCCGCAGCACCCCTTCCGACGGTCCCGCTGCCTTCCGCGGGCGGGACCTCCGACCGGCCAGGCAGGTGAGGAACCCCCGTGGACCACACTGACCACCGGGTGAGGGCGGCGTGACGGCGCCCCGGCAGACCCGGCGCCCCTTCCCGGCCCCCGCGCGCCCCTCCGCACGGCCCGCACGCCCCCGCCCGGGGTCGCAGGCGCTGCGCCTGGGCAGCCCCCGCCCCCGGCTGCGCATGATCGGCGCCGGGTTCACCGTCGTCCTGCTGGTCTTCACCGTGCGGCTGCTCCAGGTCCAGGCCGTCGACGCCGACGCCTACGCGGCCCGCGCCAACCTCAACCGCTACATCCCCGTCACCCTGGCCGCCGAGCGCGGCGCCATCACCGACCGCTCCGGCGTCGCCCTGGCCAGCACCGTCGACGCGTACGACATCACCGCCGCCCCCGACCTGCTCACCCCCGAGCGGACGAAGACGGAGGGCGCCGCCCACCAGGCCGCCGCCCTGCTCGCGCCCGCCCTGGGCGAGGAGCCGGCCGTCCTGGAGCAGAAGCTCACCGCCAACCCGAAGTCCAAGTACGTCGTCCTCGCCCGCCGGCAGAGCCCGCAGGTCTGGAAGAAGGTCGCGGCGCTGAAGAAGGCCCAGGCCGAGCGGGCCGCCCGCAAACAGGGCCCCAATGTCCTCGCCGGCGTCAACCGCGAGACCCACCGCAAGCGCGTCTACCCCAACGGCGAGCTGGCCGCCGGCCTGCTCGGCTTCGTCAACGCCGAGGGCCGCGGCGCCGGCGGCCTGGAGGCCCAGCTCGACCGGGTCCTCGCCGGCCAGGACGGGCGGCGCGTCTACGCCCAGTCCGGCGGCCGCCAGGTGCCCACCGGCGACGTCAAGGAGCAGGCCGCCGTCCCCGGCTCCGCCGTCGAGCTCACCATCGACCGCGACATCCAGTGGGCCGCCCAGAGCGCCATCAGCCGCCAGGTCCGCGAGTCGCACGCCGACCGCGGCTACGTCGTCGTCCAGGACACCCGCACCGGCGAGATCCTCGCCATGGCCAACGCCCCCGGCTACGACCCCAACGACCTGTCCTCCGCCGACCGCTCCGCCCTCGGCAACTTCGCCCTCCAGGACGCCTACGAGCCCGGCAGCGTCAGCAAGGTCATGACCATGGCCGCCGTGCTGGAGGAGGGCGTCGCCACGCCCGGCACCCGCGTCGAGGTGCCCAACCGGCTGCCGCGCGCCGACCGCGCCTTCGCCGACGACATCGACCACCCCACCTGGCACCTCACCCTCAACGGGGTGCTCGCCAAGTCCAGCAACATCGGCACCATCCTCGCCAGCGAACAGCTGGGCAAGACCCGCGAGCAGGCCAACGAGGTCCTCTACGGCTACCTCCGCAAGTTCGGCATCGGCCGCCCCACCGGCCTCGGCTTCCCCGGCGAGACCCCCGGCATCCTGGCCAAGCCCGAGCAGTGGACCGCCTCCCGGCCCTACACCATCCCGTTCGGCCAGGGCCTGTCCCTCAACGCCGTACAGGCCGCCTCCGTCTACTCGACCATCGCCGGCGGCGGCGAGCGCGTCCAGCCCTCTCTCGTCCGCGGCACCCGCGGCCCCGACCACCGCTTCGTCCCCGCCCCCGAACCCCCGCGCACC
This sequence comes from Streptomyces mashuensis, assembly GCF_014654785.1. GTDB lineage: Bacteria > Actinomycetota > Actinomycetes > Streptomycetales > Streptomycetaceae > Streptomyces > Streptomyces mashuensis. The sequence continues at coordinate 46,969 of NZ_BNBD01000002.1, read as the reverse complement.
CGCGTGATCAGCGAGAAGACCGCCCGCGAGCTGTCCGCCATGCTCGAGTCCGTGGTCGACGACCAGGAGGGCACCGGCACCAAGGCCAAGATCCCCGGCTACCGCGTCGCCGGCAAGACCGGCACCTCCAACCGGGTGGACCCGCGCACCGGCCGCTACCAGGGCTACACCGCCTCCTTCGCCGGCTTCGCCCCCGCCGACCAGCCCCGCGTCACCGTCTACTGCGCCGTGCAGAACCCGACCAGCGGCAACTACTTCGGCGGCCAGGTCTGCGGCCCGGTCTTCAAACAGGTCATGGAGTTCGCCCTCAAGACGCTCCAGGTGCCCCCCTCGGGCTCGCAGCCGCCCCGGCTGCCGGTGAGCTACGACGACCGGTGAGCCGGGCCCGCCGTGACGACGATCACTCCCGACCCGGGGAACCACGGCCCGGCGCGCCCCTCGCTTCGCGGCGAGGCGGGTGCGCCCGGTACGCTCACCGCCGTGCCCCACGCTGATCAGTCCCACACCACCCCGAAGGACGCCCCCGCCGCGACGCCGGGAGCGCCCCGCCCCACCCGGGTCGTCCCCGTGCCCCTCACGGAGCTGGCCGGTCAGCTGGGCATCACCGCGCCGGCCGGAGCCGCCGGTGCCGCCGTGACCGGCATCACCCACGACTCCCGGGCCGTCCGCCCCGGAGACCTGTACGCCGCGCTGCCCGGCGCCCGCTTCCACGGCGCCGAGTTCACCGCCCAGGCCGCCCGCCTCGGCGCCGCCGCCGTGCTCACCGACCCCGACGGCGCCGAGCGCGCCGCCGCCGCCGGCCTGCCCGTGCTCACCGTCGCCGACCCGCGCGCCCGCATGGGCGCCCTGGCCGCCACCGTCTACGGCGACCCCGGCCGCGACCTGCTGCGCATCGGCATCACCGGCACCTCCGGCAAGACCACCACCGCCTACCTCGTCGAGGGCGGGCTGCGTGCCCTGGCCGGCCCCACCGGCCTCATCGGCACCGTCGAGTCCCGCATCGGTGACGAGCGCATCAAATCCGAGCGCACCACCCCGGAGGCCACCGACCTCCAGGCGCTGTTCGCCGTGATGCGCGAGCGCGGCGTGCGCTCGGTCGCCATGGAGGTCTCCAGCCACGCGCTGCGCCTGGGCCGCGTCGACGGCTGCCTCTTCGACGTCGCCGTCTTCAACAACCTCAGCCCCGAGCACATGGAGTTCCACTCGGGCATGGAGGACTACTTCGCCGCCAAGGCCGAGCTCTTCACCAAGGAGCGCAGCCGCCTGGGCGTGGTCAACCTCGACGACGAGTACGGCCGCCGGCTCGCGGAGGGCGTCTCCGAGGTCCCCGTGACCACCTTCTCCGCCGAGGGCCGCCCCGACGCCGACTGGCGCGCCACCGACGTGGAGAGCGGCCTGTTCGACTCCACGTTCACGATCCTCGGCCCGGACGGCGTCTCCGTGCGCGCCCGCTCGCCGCTGGCCGGCCCGTTCAACGTGGCCAACACCCTCGCCGCCGTGGTCGCCCTCGTCGCCGCCGGCGCCGACCCGCAGCAGGCCGCCGACGGCGTCGCCGCCGTGCCCGGCGTCCCCGGCCGCCTGGAGCGCGTCGACGCCGGCCAGCCCTGGCTCGCGGTCGTCGACTACGCCCACAAGACCGACGCCGTAGAATCGGTTCTCCGCGCGCTGCGCAAGGTCACCCCCGGCCGGATCCACGCCGTCCTCGGCTGCGGCGGCGACCGCGACACCACCAAGCGCGCCCCCATGGGCGCCGCGCTGGCCCGGCTCGCCGACACCGCCGTACTGACGTCGGACAACCCCCGCTCCGAGGACCCGCTCGCGATCCTCGCCACCATGCTTTCGGGCGCCGCCGAGGTGCCCGCCGCCGAGCGCGGCACGGTCCTCCTCCTCGAGGACCGCGCCGCCGCCATCGCCGCCGCCGTCGCCCGTGCCGAACCCGGCGACACCGTCCTGGTCCTCGGCAAGGGCCACGAACAGGGCCAGGACATCGCCGGAGTGGTACGCCCCTTCGACGACCGCCAGGTGCTGCGCGAGGCCATCGAGCACGACCGGACGGCCACCCCGCACCGGAACGACCAGGGATGACAGACCGCCATGCGCGCACAACCCTCCCCACGGCAGCTCTCCCGCACGGCGGGAGGTGACAGGTCGTGACCCCCCTGTCCCTCGCCGAGATCGCCGCAGCCGTCGGCGGACGCCCGTACGACATACCGGACCCCGGCGCCCTCGTCACCGGGCCCGTCGTCATCGACTCCCGTGAGGTGCGCCCCGGCGCCCTCTTCGTGGCCATCGCCGGGGAGCGCGCCGACGGGCACGACTTCGCGGCCGGCGCCGTGGCGTCCGGCGCGGTCGCCGTGCTGGCCACCCGGCCCGTCGGCGTCCCCGCCATCGTGGTCGACGACGTCGTGGCCGCGCTCGGCGCGCTGGCCCGCGCCGTCGTCGGCCGGCTGGGCACCACCGTCGTGGCGCTGACCGGCTCGGCCGGCAAGACCAGCACCAAGGACCTGATGGCCCAGCTGCTCCAGCGGCAGGGCCCCACGGTGTGGACGCCCGGCTCCCTCAACAACGAGATCGGCCTGCCGCTCACCGCGCTCAAGGCCGAGGCCGGCACCCGCCACCTGGTGCTGGAGATGGGCGCCCGCGGCATCGGGCACATCCGCTACCTCACGGAGATCACCCCGCCGCACGTCGGCGTCGTGCTCAACGTGGGCACCGCCCACCTCGGCGAGTTCGGCGGCCGCGAGCAGATCGCGATCGCCAAGGGCGAGCTCGTGGAGGCCCTGCCCGCGGCCGGCGAGGGCGGCATCGCCGTCCTCAACGCCGACGACCCGCTCGTCCGCGCCATGAGCGCGCGCACCAAGGCCCGCGTCGTCTTCTTCGGCGAGGCCGCCGATGCCCACGTACGGGCCGAAAAGGTCCGCCTCGACGACCTCGGCCGGCCCGCCTTCACGCTCCGCACCCCCACCGGGTGCGGCGAAGTGACCATGCGGTTGTACGGTGAGCACCACGTGTCGAACGCGCTTGCCGCCGCCGCCGTCGCCCACGAGCTGGGCATGCCCGCACAGGAGATCGCCGACGCGCTCTCCGGCGCGGGCCAGCTCTCCCGCTGGCGGATGGAGGTCACCGAGCGCGCGGACGGCGTGACGATCGTCAACGACGCCTACAACGCGAACCCCGAATCCATGCGAGCGGCGCTGCGCGCGCTGGCCGCGATGGGCGAAACCGCCCGGGCTAGGGGTGGACGGACGTGGGCAGTACTCGGTCGGATGGCCGAGCTGGGCGAGGAGTCACTCGCCGAGCACGACGCGGTCGGACGGCTGGCCGTCCGGCTCAATGTCGGCAAGCTCGTGGCAGTCGGGGGCAGGGAAGCGGCCTGGTTGCAGATGGGCGCCTATAACGAGGGTTCGTGGGGTGAGGAGTCGGTGCACGTGTCCGACGCGCAGGCGGCGGTCGACCTGTTGCGCAGCGAGCTGCGCCCGGGAGACGTCGTACTGGTGAAGGCGTCCAGGTCGGTGGGGCTGGAGAAGGTGGCCGAGCAGCTGCTCGCGGCCGACGGTGAGGTCGCCGGCTGATGAACCAGATCCTCTTCGCGGGTGTCATCGGTCTGTTCCTGACCCTCATCGGCACCCCGCTGCTGATCAAGTTCCTCGCCCGCAAGGGCTACGGCCAGTTCATCCGCGACGACGGCCCCCGTACCCACGGCAGCAAGAAGGGCACGCCCACGATGGGCGGCATCGCCTTCATCCTGGCGACCCTCATCGCGTACGCCGTCACCAAGGTGATCACCAGCAAGAGCCCGACCACGTCCGGCCTGCTGGTGCTGTTCCTCACCGCCGGCATGGGCCTGGTCGGCTTCCTCGACGACTACATCAAGATCGTCAAACAGCGGAGCCTCGGTCTGCGGGCCAAGGCGAAGATGGCCGGCCAGCTGATCGTCGGCATCGCGTTCGCCGTCCTCGCGCTCCAGTTCGCGGACGTCCGCGGGCAGACCCCGGCCTCCACGCGGCTGTCCTTCACGCAGGACTTCGGCTGGTCCATCGGCCCGGTGCTGTTCGTCGTCTGGGCGCTGTTCATGATCCTGGCGATGTCGAACGGCGTGAACCTCACCGACGGCCTCGACGGCCTGGCCACCGGCGCCTCCGTGATGGTCTTCGGCGCGTACGTCTTCATCGGCACCTGGCAGCACGGCCAGTGGTGCGGCAACTCGGTCACCGCCGGCGCCGCCTGCTACGAGGTGCGCGACCCGCTCGACCTCGCCGTCGTCGCCTCCGCCCTGATGGGCTCCTGCTTCGGCTTCCTGTGGTGGAACACGTCCCCCGCCAAGATCTTCATGGGCGACACCGGCTCCCTCGCCCTGGGCGGCGCGCTGGCCGGCCTGGCGATCTGCTCCCGCACCGAGCTGCTGCTCGCCCTCCTCGGCGGCCTGTTCGTGCTGATCACCATGTCGGTGATCATCCAGGTGGGCTCGTTCCGCCTCACCGGGAAGCGCGTCTTCCGGATGGCCCCGCTCCAGCACCACTTCGAACTCAAGGGGTGGAGCGAGGTCCTGGTCGTGGTCCGCTTCTGGATCATCCAGGGCCTGTGCGTGGCCGTCGGACTCGGAATCTTCTACGCCGGATGGTTGGCCATCAAGTGAGCACCGCAGAGTCCAGCGAGTTCAGCGGCAAGCACATCACCGTCGCCGGCCTCGGCGTGAGCGGCGTCAGCGCCGCCCGCGCCCTGGCCGGCCTCGGCGCGCACGTCACCGTCGTCGACGGCGGCGACAGCCCGAAGCTGCGCGAGCGCGCCGCGGGCCTGGAGGCCGAGGGCGTCACCGTGCGCCTCGGTGACGCGGCCACCCTGCCCGCGGGCACCGGCCTGGTCGTCACCTCGCCCGGCTGGCGCCCCGACAGCGCGCTGTTCGCCGCGGCCGCCGAGGCCGGCGTCGAGGTCGTGGGCGACGTCGAGATCGCCTGGCGGCTGCGCGCCCTCAAGCACGGCAGGGCCGCCACCTGGCTCGCCGTCACCGGCACCAACGGCAAGACCACCACCGTGCGGATGCTGGCCTCCATCCTGAAGGCCGCCGGACTGCGCACCGCCGCCGTCGGCAACATCGGCACGCCGATCATCGACGTGGTGCTCGGCGAGCAGGAGTACGACGTCCTCGCCGTCGAGCTCTCCAGCTACCAGCTGCACTGGGCGCCCTCGCTGCGCGCCCACTCCGGCGCCGTCCTCAACGTCGCCCCCGACCACCTCGACTGGCACGGCTCCCTGCGCGCCTACGCCGCCGACAAGGGCCGGATCTACGAGGGCAACACCGTCGCCTGCGTCTACAACGTCGCCGACCCGGCCACCGAGCGCCTGGTCATGGCGGCCGACGTCGAGGAGGGCTGCCGCGCCATCGGCTTCACCCTCGGCGCTCCCGGCCCGTCCATGCTCGGTGTCGTCGACGGGCTGCTGGTGGACCGCGCCTTCGTGGAGAACCGGCACCAGCAGGCGCAGGAGCTCGCGGAGATCTCCGACATCGCCCCCGAGGCCGGCCCGCCGGCCCCGCACAACATCGCCAATGCGCTCGCCGCGGCCGCCCTGGCCCGCGCCTACGGCGTGCCCGCCACGGCGGTCCGCGAGGGCCTGCGCGCCTTCCGGCCCGAGGCGCACCGCATCGCCCACGTCGCCGACGTCGCCGGGGTGGCGTACGTCGACGACTCCAAGGCCACCAACCCGCACGCCGCCCAGGCGTCGCTGGCCGCCTACGAGCCGGTGGTGTGGATCGCCGGCGGCCTGGCCAAGGGCGCGACCTTCGACGAGCTGGTCGAGGCGTCGGCGAAGCGGCTGCGCGGCGTGGTGCTGATCGGGGCCGAGCGGGCGCTGATCAGGGAAGCCCTCGCGCGACACGCCCCGGATGTCCCGGTGGTGGACCTCGACCGGACCGACACTGGGGCGATGGCCGCGGCGGTCGGCGAGGCGGCGCGGCTGGCCCGCGCGGGGGACACCGTCCTGCTGGCCCCGGCCTGTGCCTCGATGGACATGTTCACCGACTACAACCAGCGTGGCGAGGTCTTCGCCGAGGCGGTACGGGCCCTGGCGGCGGGCCCCGGCACGGACCAGTAGCCGCCGGTCCCTCCGCGGGCCGGCGGCGCGGAGACCAGCGGAGGGGACACCCGGATGCACGCCGACGACAGCGTGGTGCCAGGGCGGCCGCCGGCGGCCGCGTGGACGGCCCTGCGCGGGTCCGCCGCGCGCCCCCGGCCCGTACGGACGCCCCGGCCGCCCGTCCGCGGCGGCACGGGCCGGGCCCGCCCGCCGCGCCGCGGCCCCGGCGGGCTGCGCGGGCTGCACCTGCGCGCCAAGCGCGCCTGGGACCGCCCGCTGACCGCCTACTACCTGGTCCTGGGCGGCTCGCTGCTGATCACTGTGCTGGGCCTGGTGATGGTCTACTCGGCCTCCCAGATCAAGGCCCTGCAGAACGGCCTGGCGCCCAGCTACTTCTTCCGCAAGCAGCTGCTGGCCGCCGCCATCGGCACGGTGCTGCTGCTGGCCGCCGCCCGTACGCCCGTACGGCTGCTGCGCGCGCTGGCCTACCCGCTGCTGGCCGTCTCCGTCTTCCTGCTCTGCCTGGTGCAGGTGCCCGGCATCGGCGAGACCATCAACGGCAACACCAACTGGATCTCGCTCGGCGGCCCCTTCCAGCTCCAGCCCAGCGAGTTCGCCAAGCTGGCGCTGGTGCTGTGGGGCGCGGACCTGCTGGCCCGCAAGCAGTCGAAGAAGCTGCTCACGCAGTGGAAACACCTGCTGGTGCCGCTGGTGCCGGTGACCTTCCTGCTGCTGGGGCTGATCATGCTCGGCGGCGACATGGGCACCACCGTGGTGCTCACCGTGGTGCTGCTGGGGCTGCTGTGGGTGGCGGGCGCCCCCACCCGGCTGTTCGCCGGCGTCTTCGCCGTCACCGCGGCGCTGGCCATGCTCTTCATCAAGACCAGCGCCAACCGCATGTCCCGGCTGGAGTGCATCGGCGCCACCGACCCGGGCGTGAACGACCAGTGCTGGCAGGCCGTGCACGGCATCTACGCGCTGGCCAACGGCGGCTGGTTCGGGGCCGGCCTCGGGGCGAGCGTGGAGAAATGGGGCGAACTGCCCGAACCGCACACCGACTTCATCTTCGCCATCACCGGCGAGGAACTGGGCCTGGCGGGGACGCTGTCGGTGCTCGCCCTGTTCGCGGCTCTAGGCTATGCGGGTATCCGCGTGGCCGGACGCACGGAGGACCCCTTCGTGAGGTACGCCGCGGGAGGTGTGACCACCTGGATCACGGCCCAGGCCGTGGTCAACATCGGTGCGGTGCTCGGCCTGCTGCCGATCGCCGGCGTCCCGCTCCCGCTGTTCTCCTACGGAGGGTCCGCCCTGCTGCCGACCATGTTCGCCATCGGGCTGCTGATCGCCTTCGCGCGCGACGAACCCGGTGCGCGGGCTGCGCTGGCCATGCGGCAGCCTGGGGTGAGATGGAAGACGATGAGACGGCGCGTCAAGAAGCGACCGTCCGGAGAGCGGTGAATTTCGGTGCATGTCGTACTCGCCGGTGGGGGGACCGCCGGCCACATCGAGCCCGCGCTCGCCCTCGCGGACGCCCTGCGCAGGCAGGACCCGACCGTGGGCATCACGGCGCTCGGCACGGAGCGGGGTCTGGAGACCCGCCTGGTGCCCGAGCGGGGCTACGAGCTGGGACTGATCCCCGCCGTCCCGCTGCCCCGCAAGCCCACGCCGGAGCTGATCACCGTCCCCGGCCGGCTGCGGGGCACGATCAAGGCCGCCGAGCAGATCCTGGAGCGCACCAAGGCCGACTGCGTCGTCGGCTTCGGTGGTTACGTGGCCCTGCCCGGCTACCTGGCCGCCAAGCGGCTCGGCGTGCCGATCGTCGTCCACGAGGCCAACGCCCGCCCCGGCCTCGCCAACAAGATCGGCTCGCGGTACGCCTCGGCCGTCGCGGTCTCCACCCCGGACAGCAAGCTGCGCAACGCCCGCTACGTGGGCATCCCGCTGCGCCGGACGATCGCCACCCTGGACCGGGCCGCGGTCCGCGCCGAGGCGCGCGCCGCCTTCGGGCTCGACCCCAACCTGCCGACGCTGCTGGTCTCCGGCGGTTCGCAGGGCGCCCGGCGGCTGAACGAGGTCGTCCAGACCGTCGTCCCGTTCCTCCAGCGCGCCGGCGTCCAGGTGCTGCACGCGGTCGGTCCGAAGAACGAACTGCCGCACGTCGACAACATGCCCGGAATGCCGCCCTATGTCCCGGTATCGTATGTAGACCGGATGGATCTCGCGTACGCCGCGGCCGACATGATGCTCTGCCGCGCGGGCGCGATGACCGTCGCGGAACTGTCCGCCGTCGGCCTCCCGGCCGCCTACGTCCCGCTGCCCATCGGCAACGGCGAGCAGCGGCTCAACGCCCAGCCGGTGGTCAAGGCGGGCGGCGGCCTGCTGGTCGACGACGCCGAGCTGTCCCCGCAGTGGGTGCAGAACAACGTGCTCCCGGTGCTCACCAACCCGCACCGGCTGTACGAGATGTCCCGTGCCGCCGCCGAGTTCGGCCGGCGGGACGCCGACGAGCTGCTGGTCGGCATGGTGTACGAGGCGATTGCCGCACACAGGGCGGGCTGAGCGCCCGTAGAGCAGGAGGCTGGGAGCGTGGCCGGACCGACGACCGCCCGGCGCGGCGGCGAGGGCAAGGGCAGGTCCGGCTCGTCCGGCCGGGCGGGAGCCTCCGGCCCGGCCCGGCCGGGCAAGGGCACGGGCAGGGCCGCCGGTACGGGCAAGGCCGCGGCCACGGGCAAGGGCACCGGCAAAGACGGTGGCAAGGGCAGCGGCAAGGGCAGCGGCAAGGCCAAGGCCGCCGGGCCCGCCCGCCGGCTGCGCCCGGCCCGGCCGGCCCGGCCCGCCTCCCGCACGGGTTTCCGGCGCCGGCTGCTGCTGTGGGCCGTGGCCGGCGCGCTCCTCACGGCGGGCGGCGGCTGGCTGCTCTACGGCTCCTCCTGGCTGCGCGTCACCCGTGTGGAGGTCAGCGGCACGCACGTCCTGACACCCGATGAGGTGCGCGAGGCGGCCGAGGTGCCGCTCGGCGAACCCCTCGTCTCGGTGGACACCGACGCCGTCGAACAGCGGCTGCGCCGCCGGGTGCGGCGGATCCGGTCCGTCGACGTGGTCCGGTCCTGGCCGCACGCGATCGGTCTGGAAGTGACCGAGCGACAGCCCGAAGCCGTCCTCGAAAGGGGCGGAAGGTATATCGAAATCGACACCGCAGGAGTGCGGTTCGCCACAGTCGATCACGCTCCCGCCGGAGTGCCCCGGCTCGTGCTGGAGATGGACGAGACGCCCTCCAACAACCGTTTCGGCCGGGAACGCCTGGAGGCGGAGGCCGCCCGGGTGCTGGGCGACCTCCCGCCGGCGGTGCGCAAGGACACCCGCGCCGTCCGCGTACGCTCGTACGACTCCATCACCGTCGAGCTGACGGGGGGTCGGACCGTGGTCTGGGGCAGTGGCGAACGGGGGGCGGCCAAGGCGCGTACTCTCACCGCGCTGCTGAAGGCCGGCGGGGGCGCCCGGCGCTTCGACGTCAGCGCTCCGGGTGCCCCCGCGGCGTCCGGGAGTTGACGCCGGGACGGCACGGCCAGCACCCTGGTTGGCTACGGCTATGGGTGATCACATAGGGTGAAAAGAAAAACGGGAGGTTCGGCGTGTTCGTTGAAGACGCGCCGCTTGTCGACCTAGTGTCCTGCTTCAGAGAACCCAGGGAACAGTGGCACCGGTAACCCTAAACTTGAACGTTAGGGTTCGGGTCGGCATTGAGAACCGCCCCCAGGCATACGTAACTCGAGGCGAGAGGCCTTCGACGTGGCAGCACCGCAGAACTACCTCGCAGTCATCAAGGTCGTCGGTATCGGCGGCGGTGGCGTCAACGCCATCAACCGGATGATCGAGGTCGGTCTCAAGGGCGTCGAGTTCATCGCGATCAACACCGATGCACAGGCCCTGCTGATGAGCGACGCCGACGTGAAGCTCGACGTCGGCCGTGAGCTCACCCGGGGTCTCGGCGCCGGCGCGAACCCGGACGTCGGCCGCAAGGCCGCCGAGGACCACCGCGAGGAGATCGAGGAGGTCCTCAAGGGGGCCGACATGGTCTTCGTGACCGCGGGCGAGGGCGGCGGCACCGGCACCGGCGGTGCGCCCGTCGTCGCCAACATCGCGCGCTCCCTGGGCGCCCTGACGATCGGTGTGGTGACCCGCCCGTTCACCTTCGAGGGCCGGCGCCGCGCCAACCAGGCCGAGGACGGCATCGCCAGCCTGCGCGACGAGGTCGACACCCTCATCGTCATCCCCAACGACCGGCTGCTGTCCATCTCGGACCGCCAGGTGAGCGTGCTCGACGCGTTCAAGTCCGCGGACCAGGTGCTGCTCTCCGGCGTCCAGGGCATCACCGACCTGATCACCACCCCGGGCCTGATCAACCTCGACTTCGCCGACGTCAAGTCCGTGATGTCCGAGGCCGGCTCGGCCCTCATGGGCATCGGCTCGGCCCGCGGCGACGACCGTGCGGTGGCCGCGGCCGAGATGGCCATCTCCTCGCCGCTGCTGGAGGCGTCCATCGACGGCGCCCGCGGTGTGCTGCTCTCCATCTCCGGCGGCTCCGACCTCGGCCTCTTCGAGATCAACGAGGCCGCGCAGCTCGTCAGCGAGGCCGCCCACCCCGAGGCCAACATCATCTTCGGTGCCGTCATCGACGACGCCCTGGGCGACGAGGTCCGCGTCACCGTCATCGCGGCGGGCTTCGACGGCGGCCAGCCGCCGGCCAAGGGCAGCCGCGACAAGGTCCTCGGCTCCTCCTACGGCTCCGGCCGGGACGAGAGCACCGCCTCCGCCCCGTCCGCCGGCCGCCCGGCGCCCGCCCCGGCCGACCCGCCCCGCCCCGCCTTCGGCGGCCTGGGCAGCGTGACCCCGCGCACCGAGGAGCCCGCGCCGGCCGACCCGGCGCCGGTCGCCGAGGTGCCGCCGCCCCCCTCCGGCCAGCCGCAGGTCCCCGCGCCCACCCGCTACCAGGACTCCACGGCCGAGGAACTGGACGTCCCCGACTTCCTGAAGTAAGTCCTGAAGCAAGCGACCCGCGAGGAACGGTGAGCGGCCCAACAGTGATAGGGCAACAGCACACGGTGCCCACCGTGGAACACGTGGCACACGCGAGCGGCGCGCACTTCGCCTCCACCACCCGGTGGGGCGGAGTGAGCGCCGCTCCGTATGCGGAGCTCAACCTCGGCGGCGCGGTCGGTGACGAACCGTCCGCCGTACGGACGAACCGGGCACGGGCGGCCGGGGCGCTGGGCCTGGACCCGGCGGACGTCGTCTGGATGCACCAGGTGCACGGCGCGGACGTCGCGGTGGTCGACCGTCCGTGGGCGACCGGCGAGGTCCCCCCGGTCGACGCGGTCGTGACGGCCCGTCGGGGCCTGGCCCTCGCGGTGCTCACCGCCGACTGCACCCCGGTGCTGCTGGCCGACCCGGTCGCCGGGATCGTGGGCGCGGCCCACGCCGGCCGGCCCGGCCTGGTCGCCGGGGTCGTCCCCGCGCTGGTCGGCCGGATGACCGAGCTCGGCGCCGAGCCCGGCCGGATGCTCGCCCACATCGGGCCCTCCGTCTGCGGCCTCTGCTATGAGGTGCCCGAGGAGATGCGGGCCGACGTCGCCCGCGCGGTGCCCGAGGCGTGGGCCACCACCCGCGGCGGCACCCCGGCGGTCGACGTGGCGGCCGGCGCCGCGGCCCAGCTGGGCCGCATGGGTGTCGGGGTCGCCTCCCGGTCCGGGATCTGCACCCTCGAATCACCCGACCACTTCTCCTACCGGCGCGAGCGCACCACCGGGCGGCTCGCGAGCTACGTGTGGCTGGACGCATCGTGACGGATCGCAGGACCCAGTTGGCGGACAACCTCGCCCGGGTGGAGGAACGTATCGCCTCGGCCTGCGCGGCAGCCGGCCGGCCGCGCGAGGAGGTGACCCTCATCGTGGTCACCAAGACCTACCCGGCGAGCGACGTCCGCCTCCTCAGCGAGCTGGGCGTCCGTCACGTCGCCGAGAACCGCGACCAGGACGCCGCCCCGAAGGCGGCCGAGTGCACGGATCTGCCCCTCAGCTGGCACTTCGTCGGTCAGTTGCAGACAAACAAGGTGCGCTCGGTGGTGAAATACGCCGACATGGTGCACTCCGTCGACCGGAAGCGACTGGTCACGGCGCTCTCCACGGCGGCCGTCCGGGCCGGCCGGGAGCTCGGCTGCCTCATCCAGGTGGCTCTTGACACGGAGTCGGGTGCGGCGGAGGGAACCACCGGACCCCGTGGCGGCGTCGCCCCCGAGGGGGTGCTCCCCCTGGCCGACGCGCTGGCCGCGGCCGAAGGCCTGCGACCGGCCGGACTGATGACGGTCGCTCCGCTGACCGGCCCGTACGCCGGCCGGCCGGGGGCCGCCTTCGACCGGCTGATGGAAATCGCAACGGACCTGCGCGCGGCCCATCCGACTGCGAACATGGTGTCCGCAGGGATGAGCGCGGACCTCGAGGAGGCCGTCGCGGCCGGTGCGACACATGTACGCGTCGGCTCGGCGGTACTCGGAGTCCGACCCCGGCTCGGGTAACGTCGCCAAGAAGTCGGACCACAGCAGAAAATATGGTCATTCCCGCCACAAGGCGGGCAGACCGCGTGGATCCGGGCGCCGTTGACGGAGCCGATCCACCACAGAGCGGAGGACGCAGAGAATGGCCGGCGCGATGCGCAAGATGGCGGTCTACCTCGGCCTCGTGGAGGACGATGGGTACGACGGCCCGGGGTTCGACCCCGACGACGAGTTCGAGCCCGAGCCGGAGCCCGACCGGCGCCGGCAGCAACACCAGTCACACCAGGCACAACAGACGCAATCGGACGAACCGGTTCGAGTCGCCCAGCCCCCCGCGCAGCGTGAACCCGCTCCGCTGACAGCGGAAACGGGACGACCCGCCCGAATCGCTCCCGTGTCGTCCATCACACCCGAACGCCACTCTCTGGAGAAGAACGCACCGGTGATCATGCCCAAGGTTGTGTCCGAGCGGGAGCCCTACCGCATCACGACGTTGCACCCTCGGACCTACAACGAGGCCCGTACCATCGGGGAACACTTCCGCGAGGGCACCCCGGTGATCATGAATCTCACCGAGATGGACGACACCGACGCCAAGCGGCTGGTGGACTTCGCGGCCGGTCTCGTCTTCGGGCTGCACGGGAGCATCGAGCGGGTGACGCAGAAGGTGTTCCTGCTGTCTCCTGCTAACGTCGATGTCACGGCGGAGGACAAGGCCCGCATCGCAGAGGGTGGGTTCTTCAACCAGAGCTGAGACGCAAGTCCGGGCAATCCGGACAACGGCCAGTCAGGCCGTGGTACGAGCAAGGGGAGAGGGAAGCGCGAGATGGGCATCGCACAGCAGGTGATCTACATCGCGCTGTACGTCTTCCTCATCGTGCTGATTTTCCGTTTGGTGATGGATTACGTCTTCCAGTTCGCCCGCTCGTGGCAACCCGGTAAGGCGATGGTGGTGCTCCTCGAGGCCACCTACACTGTCACTGATCCGCCACTCAAGCTTCTGCGGCGGGTCATCCCGCCGCTGCGTCTCGGGGGCGTGGCGCTAGACCTGTCCTTCTTCGTACTGATGATCATCGTCTACATCCTGATCACCGTCGTGAGCCGGCTGTGAACGCGGCTGTGAACGATACGGTCTTGCCGATTGCCGACGACTACGTTGAGGTGAAGAAGAGATGCCGCTGAGCCCCGAGGACGTGCGGAACAAGCAGTTCACGACCGTCCGTCTCCGAGAAGGCTATGACGAGGACGAGGTCGACGCCTTCCTCGACGAGGTCGAGGCAGAACTGACCCGCCTGCTCCGCGAGAACGAGGACCTGCGCGCCAAGCTGGCCGCCGCCACGCGCGCCGCCGCGCAGAACCAGCAGCAGGCCATGCGCAAGCCGGAGCCCCAGGAACAGCGACCCGGGGCCCCCGTGCCCGCCGCCATATCAGGACCGCAGCCGGTGCCGCCGAACCAGCAGCAGATGGGCGGTCCGCCGCAGCTTCCGGGGGGTGCCCCGCAGCTGCCGGCCGGTCCGGGCGGTCACGGCCACGGTCCCCAGGGCCCGCAGGGCCCCGGTCCGATGGGCCAGAACGGTCCGATGGGTGGTCCGCTGGGCGGACCCATGGGGCAGAACGGACCGATGGGACAGAACCCCATGCAGCAGGGCATGGGTCCGGGCGGCCCCATGGGCGGCCCGCAGCTGCCCCAGCCGGGCCAGGGTCCGGGCGGCGACAGCGCGGCCCGCGTCCTGTCGCTCGCGCAGCAGACGGCCGATCAGGCGATCGCGGAGGCCCGCTCCGAGGCCAACAAGATCGTCGGCGAGGCGCGCAGCCGCGCCGAGGGCCTGGAGCGGGACGCCCGCGCCAAGGCCGACGCCCTGGAGCGGGACGCGCAGGAGAAGCACCGCGTGGCGATGGGCTCGCTGGAGTCCGCGCGCGCCACGCTGGAGCGCAAGGTCGAGGACCTGCGCGGCTTCGAGCGCGAGTACCGCACCCGTCTGAAGTCCTACCTGGAGAGCCAGCTGCGTCAGCTGGAGAACCAGGCGGACGACTCGCTGGCCCCGCCGCGCACCCCGGCCACCGCGTCGCTGCCGCCGGCCCCCTCGATGAGCGGGTCGATGGCCTCGGCCGGTGCCGGCATGGGCGGTCACAGCATGGGCGGCAACCAGTCCATGGGCGGTCACGGCGGTCCGTCGAGTGGCGGTCCCTCGTACGGCGGTCAGCAGCAGATGTCGCCGGCGATGACGCAGCCGATGGCGCCGGTGCGGCCGCAGGGGCAGCAGCCGATGCAGGCTCCGTCCCCGATGCGCGGGTTCCTCATCGACGAGGACGACAACTGACGGCCGACAGGTAGCCGTCGGACATACGGGCCGGGGCCCCTGGATCATCCAGGGGCCCCGGCCCGTTTCCGTACGCCGTACCGTGTCCGGCTCAGCCGGCCGACCCGGAGGTGCGGGGCTCGGGCGCCGGTTCGGTCGCCTGGGCCGTACGGGTGGAGCGGCGGCCGGGGAGCTTGCCCTGGGTGACGGCCAGCACCGCGCCGGACAGCAGGACCACGGCGCCCACCGTCTGGACCACGCCGAACGACTCGCCGAGGAAGAGGGTCGAGCAGAGCGTGCCGAAGACCGGGACCACGAACATCATGATCGAGGCGGAGGACGGGCCGACCGCGCCGATGCCCCGGTAGTAGAAGAGGTAGGCGACGGCCGTCGGGCCGATCGCCACATAGACGACATTCAGCCACACGGACCCGGGCAGCCCGCTCCAGTGGACGTCCGTGGCCTGCGGGGCGGCGTACAGGGCGAGCAGTACCGAGCCGGCCAGGGTGGCGTACGTGGTGGCCTTCAGCGGCTCGATCCCGGCGAGCACCTTGGGCCCCGTCAGGGTGTACGCCGCCCAGCTCACCGCGGCGAGCAGGAAGAGGAAGTCGCCCAGGAGCCGGTCGTGGCCGGAAGAGGTGTCCCCGCCGGCGCCGATGAAGAAGATCACCGCACCGGCGATGCCCAGGCCGAGCCCCGCCAGCCGGGCGGAGGACGCCTTCTCCTTCCGTGTCAGCAGCAGGAACGAGGTGGTGAGGACGGGGCTCATCACGGGGATGATCGTGCTGCCGTCCATGGACGGCGCCAGCGAGAGGCCCCAGAAGAAGAACACGTTGTAGGCGAAGACGCCGAGGAGGCCGGCCGCCGCGGCGCGCGAGGCGTCCCGGGTGGTGGTCTTTCCGCCGCGGCCGAAAAAGGGCAGTGCGACGAGGAGGCAGAGTGCGCCACCGCCGAACCGGAGCACCGCGGCCACTTCGTGCGGGAGGTGCTCGACCACCCCCTTGGAGCTGCTGAAACCGCTTCCCCACAGCACCATCGTGGTGGTGAGAAGGAGATACGGGTTGGTCTTCCCGCTCTCCGCCGCCGCTGTGCCGGACATGTGGTTCTCCTTGCGCATGGGTCGATCCGGGGGTCGGCTCAGTCTGGACGCTGGTGTGTGTGGGGTGCAACGAGCAGTAAGGGAAAGGAGTGGCAAGGGAGATGACTTTGCGTCAGATAGCTGGGCGCGCCTTCTTCCGGTCCACCATGCGGACGCCGTAAGGCAGTCAGCGTCCCGTCCCCTGCAATTCAGGTTGTTTTCCCGCCTGTTGTTCCGCCGCGCTCTGCTGGAGCCGGCCGAGCCGGAGGGCCTTCAGCAGGGGTGTCGTCATCACCGTCGTCACCAGCGCCACGATGGTGAGCATGCTCAGCATCCGCTGGTCGATGACATGGGCCTCGTAGCCGATCTGCAGCACCACCAGCTCGGTCAGCCCGCGCGCGTTGAGCAGGACGCCCAGCGTCAGCGCCGTCCTCGGGGGCAGCCCGGTGAGCCAGGCGCACAGGCCGGGACCGGCGATCTTGGCCACGACGGCGACGAGGAGCAGCGCGCCCAGGGTCAGGACGGTCGCCGTGTCGAGGCCGATCGAGCGGAGGTCGGCCGTCAGCCCGAAGCCCAGGAAGAAGAACGGCAGCAGCACCGTCTTCGACACGGTGGCCAGCGGTGCCGCCGCGGCTGCCGCGCCCCGGTGCCGGGCCGGCCAGACCAGGCCCACGAGCAGTGCGCCGATGAGCTGGTGGATGCCGAGCAGGGCGGTCAGCGTGGCGGTCGCCGCCACGCCGACGACCAGCAGCGTCATCACCGTCGCGGCGCCCGGGCCGCGGCCCGGGCGGTCCGGCCACCGGTTCAGCAGCGCCCGTACCGGGCCGAGGAAGAGTCCGGCCACCGCCAGGGTGCACACGGCGTTGACCAGCAGCTGGGCCGGGTCGCCGCCGTGACTCAGGGCGAGGACCGCGGCCAGCAGCAGCCAGCTGCCGCCGTCGCCCACGGCCGCCGCGAACAGGCTGAGCTGCCCCGGCTCCGTCCGGGTGATGCGCAGGTCGTCCAGGATGCGGGCCAGGACGGGGAACGCGGTGATGCTCAGCGCGCAGCCCAGGAACAGGACGAAGGGGAGCGACCCGGTGTCCCGCCCCGCGTAGCGCCCGGCCAGCGGGACCGCCACCGCGACGCCGGCCGCCATGGGGACCAGTAGCGAGGCGCCGCTGACCAGCAGCGCGCGCTGGGCCGCACCCCGGAGGGGCATGGCGCCGAGCTCCTGCCCCACGCCGAACATGAAGAGCACCAGCCCCGCCTGGGCCAGGCCCTGGAACATCGGGGTGACGGAGGAGGGGAACAGCCAGTGCGCCGTACCCGGGCTCAGGCTGCCGAGCAGGGAGGGGCCGAGGGCGATGCCGGCGGCGATCTCGCCGATGACCCGGGGCTGCCCCAGCCGCGCGGCGAGCGCGCCGGTCAGGTGCGAGGCGCCCAGAACCACGGCAACGCCGAGGAAGAAGTGACCCGTGGTGTCCAGGGTGAAGCCGGCCGGAGCGGCCCGCGCCCCCCGGGACGCGTCGCCGCCGCCGGTCGCGACGACCACCGCGACGATCACCACGGCGGGGAGGGCCACCGTGGCCGCGACCCCTGCCCAAAGCCTTCTGCCTGCGGAAACGGGTCTTCGCGACGGTGCTGCCACAGCGATCAACTCCCCCTGGGCTGACGCGCATTGATGGCCTTGCGCGTTGAGGAGCCAAGCGCACGGCAGGCGGTCATGTCCATGCAGTGTGACGAAGCGCACACTTGAGCGAGTCTCTTCCGGAGTGGCATGTGCGACTGGCAGAGTCCTGACCCGGATCCGATCTTCCCGCCACCCAGGAAGCGCCGGCTCGACGCCGGTCCGCTCCGCTTTCAGGGGGAACTCGCTGACGTGCAGCTTCACTCCACCACCGTCGAAGAAGCCGCCTCCACCACCGATCTCATCACTCTCTTCACGACCTCGGCCCGGGCCGCACCCGACCGCACGGCCCTCACCGCCGACGGAACATCCCTGACTTACAAGCAACTTGACGAATGGTCAGGCGTCTTGGCCGGCGAACTGTCGGCCCGTGGCGTGCAGCGCGGCGACCGCGTCGCCTTACGCATGCCGGCCGGCGCCGAAGCCGTCGTCACCATGCTGGGCATCCTCAAGTCCGGCGCCGCGTACGTCCCCCTGGACGTCCGCAACCCGCCCGAGCGCAACGCCTACGTCCTCGCCGACAGCGGCGCCACACTCGCCGTGGGCGACTTCGCCGAGCTGCCCGCCGGGCTCGGCGCGCTGCCCACCGAGGAGGTCACCGCGCTCCGCGGCCGGCCGCCCGCGGCGGACCCGCCCGCCGGCCGGGGCCCCGGCCCCGGCGACCTCGCGTACGTCATCTACACCTCCGGCACCACCGGCCGCCCCAAGGGGGTTCCCGTACGCCACGGCAACGCGGCCGCGCTGTTCGCGGCCACGCCCGCCGTCTTCGACTTCGGGCCGCAGGACCGGTGGCTGCTGTTCCACTCGATCGCCTTCGACTTCTCCGTCTGGGAGATCTGGGGCGCCTTCACCCACGCCGCCACCCTGGTCGTCCTGGACCACTGGTCGGCCCGCACCCCCGAGCAGTATCTGGCGGTACTCGCGGACGAGGGCGTGACCGTCCTCAGCCAGACGCCCACCGCCTTCACCGCACTCGCCGAGGCGGCGCTGCGCACCGGACGCGACCTGCCGGACCTGCGGTACGTGGTGTTCGGCGGCGAGAAGGTGGTGCCGGCGGCGCTGCGGCCCTGGGCGAAACGATTCGGGCTCGACCACCCCCAGCTGGTGAACGGATACGGGATCACGGAGACCACCGTGTTCACGACGTTCCACCGGATAGGTGAAGAGGACCTGGAGGGGGAGGCGTCCGTGATCGGGGTGCCGCTGCCCGGGTTCCGGATCCGGGTGGTCGACGACGCCGGGGAGGACGTCCCGGACGGCACCGTCGGCGAGCTGTGGCTCGCCGGACCGCAGGTCACCGACGGCTACCTCGGCCGGGAGGAGCTGACCGCCGAGCGCTTCCCGCGCGCCGCGGACCCCGCCGACGGGCGGACCCTGCGCTACTACCGCTCGGGCGACCTGGTCGCGCGGGCGCCCGACGGCAGCCTCCACTACGAGGGCCGCGCCGACCTCCAGGTCAAACTGCGCGGCCACCGCATCGAGCTCAGCGACGTCGAGGCGGCCGTCCGCCGGCACGACGCCGTCGCCGACGCCGTCGTCACCGTCCGCCGGTTCGCCGCCGGCGACGACCGGCTGGTGTGCGCGTACGTCCCGCGCGCCGGCCACGACCCGCAGACCCGGGAGCTGCGCGCCCACGTCAAGGCGCTGCTGCCCTCGTACATGCACCCGGCCCGCTACCTGCGGCTGCCGGACCTACCGATGACCGTCAACGGAAAGGTCGACCGGGCCGCCGTCGCCCGGTCGTGGGAGGAAGGGGTGGAAACCGGATGACGGAGACCACGCACACCGTCGTGGAACCGGCCGAGGCCGAGCGACTGATCGTCGGCTGGGCCGCCGAGATCCTGGAAGAGCCGGAGACCACCGCCGGCGACAACTTCCTCGACCTGGGCGGGCACTCGATGCTCGCCCTGGAGCTCAACCAGCGCGTCCTCGAGAAGTTCGGGGTCGAGTTCGACATGCAGGTCCTCTTCGAGCGCAGCCTCGGCGAGGTGGCCGCCCACGTGGCCGAACGCAGCGTACCCACCGAGTCCCCCCGGCAGAGCGGATGACTGACATGACGACGGCCAGCGAGCGCACCGGTTTCCACCTGAGCGACGCGGAGCTCCAGCAGTGGGAGCGCGACGGCTACCTCGGCCCCTTCAAGGTCTTCGAGCCGGAGGAGATGACGGAACGCTGGAACACCATCCGGCGCCAACTGCCCGACCGCTCCCTCGCCGTGTACCCCGAGGGCGGCAAGGCCGGCAGCATCTCCAACTACGACCGCCACCTCGACATCGACCTGCTCTCCGAGCACATCCTCCGAGCCGAGATCGTCGACCGGGTCGCCTC
Source organism: Streptomyces mashuensis (assembly GCF_014654785.1). Lineage (GTDB taxonomy): Bacteria > Actinomycetota > Actinomycetes > Streptomycetales > Streptomycetaceae > Streptomyces > Streptomyces mashuensis. Next base: position 26,972 of record NZ_BNBD01000002.1, on the reverse strand, counting down.
GATCCTGGGCCCCGACGTGCTCTGCTGGCGCAGCGAGTTCTTCCCCAAGTTCCCCGGCGACGAGGGCACCGACTGGCACCAGGCGGCCACCTTCGCCCACGCCAGCGGCGTGCCGCAGATCGTCTGGCCGCAGGAGGAGGACAGGCCCACCTTCGGCGGCACGGTCACCGCCTGGACGGCGTTCTCCCACTCCACCAAGGAGAACGGCTGCCTCCAGCTGATGCCCGGCACCCACAAGGAAATGAACTACGACGAGTCCAAGGGCATGGAGTACGACGCCGAGGCCCGCAACAACACCGAGAAGGACGGCATCAAGCGCGGCTTCTTCGGCTACGACTACCGCCAGCTCCAGAAGGACCCGAACTGGCGGCCCGACGAGTCCAAGGCGTTCCCGCTGGTGATGAAGCCGGGCGAGTGCGTCCTCTTCTGGTCGACGCTCATGCACGCCTCCCTGCCGCACACCGGCGGCAAGAAGGACTACCGCATGGGCTTCGCCTCCCGCTTCGTGCCCACCAAGGTGCGGATCTACCCCGACACCGACGAGATCATGGAGTACGGCGGCGGCATCTCGCTGGAGCACTACGGCGCCGTGCTGGTGTCCGGCGAGGACACCTACGGGCACAACCGCCTCGTCACCGAGAGCCGGCGCGGCTACCGGTTCACCCCCCGGTCCGCCTGACCCGGGCACCGGAATGTCCGCGCTTCCGCTGGTCCTGCTGCACCACGCGGGCGGATCCGCCGGCGTCTTCGCCCCCTTCGTCAAGGCCCTGCCCGCCGGCATCGAGCCCGTGCCCCTGGAACTCCCGGGGCGCGGCCGCCGGTGGCGGGAGCCGCTGCTGACGACGGTGGACGAGGCCGTCGACGACCTGGTCCGGGCCGTGGCCGGGCTCGATGGCGAGTTCGCCGTGCTCGGCCACAGCCTCGGCGCCTACCTGGGCCTCGCCCTCGCGGCCCGGCTGGAGAACGACGGGGCGGTGCGCTGCACCACCCTGTTCGCCTCCGCCAACGCCGGCCCGGTGGGGGCCCGGCTGCCCTTCGAGGGGTCGCCGCTGGCCACCACCGACGAGGAGATCTTCACCATCGCCGAGGCGTCGGGCGGCACCGTGTCCCGGCAGGTCCGCGACCACCCCGTGCTGCGCGGCCGCACGGCGGACCTGCTGCGCGCCGACTTCTCGCTGTCGGAGACCTTCCTCCGCCACCGGCGGCGCACCGTCACCGAGGCCCGCATCGTCGTCTGCTGCGGCACCGACGACGTCTTCACCCCGGCCCAGCTGGAGCAGTGGCGGTACAACTCGGCGGCCGGCGCCGAGACCGTCCGCTTCCCCGGCGGCCACTTCTACCTCGAACACGAGGGCCCGGCCCTGGCCCGGGCGGTCGCCGAGCGACTGCTCGAGCCGGCACCGGCCGGAGGCATCTGATCCCCGCCTCTCCGGTACGCCGGTGGGCGGCACCCCCATAAGGGATACCGCCCACCGGCCTCTTCGCGTGGTTACGCCTTACGGAGGCGGAAGGCCAGCGACAGGCCCTCGTCCGTGAACGGCTCGCCGTAGGAGCCGTCGCCCTCGCCCTGCGCGAAGTCCACGGCCAGGACCTCGTCCGCGATGAGCCCGGCGTGCTCGGTCAGCGCCGTCACCGTCTCCTCGTCCGTCGCGGACCAGCGCAGCGCGATCCGGTCGGCGACGTCCAGGCCGCTGTTCTTCCGCGCCTCCTGGATGAGCCGGATCGCGTCCCGGGCCAGGCCCGCGCGCCGCAGCTCCGGCGTGATCTCCAGGTCCAGGGCCACCGTGGCACCCGAGTCGGACGCCACCGACCAGCCCTCGCGCGGCGTCTCCGTGATGATCACCTCGTCGGGCGCCAGCGCCACGGTCTCGCCCTCGACGACCACCGAGGCGTTGCCCTCGCGCAGCGCCAGCGACAGCGCGGCGGCGTCGGCGGCCGCAATGGCCTTGGCCACCGCCTGCACGCCCTTGCCGAAGCGCTTGCCCAGCGCACGGAAGTTCGCCTTCGCCGTGGTGTCCACCAGCGAACCGCCCACCTCCGACAGCGAGGCCAGCGACGAGACATTCAGCTCCTCGGCGATCTGCGCCCGCAGCTCCTCGCCCAGCGCCTCGAAACCGGACGCCGCGACCAGCGCGCGGGACAGCGGCTGACGCGTCTTGACGCCCGACTCGGCCCGCGTGGCGCGGCCCAGCTCGACCAGCCGCCGCACCAGCACCATCTGCCGCGACAGCTCGGGGTCGGTCAGTGCCTTGTCGGCCACCGGCCACGAGGCCAGGTGCACCGACTCCGGCGCCTGCGGGTCGACCGGCACGACCAGGTCCTGCCACACCCGCTCGGTGATGAACGGCACCAGCGGCGCCATCAGCCGCGTCACCGTCTCGATGACCTCGTGCAGCGTGCGCAGCGCGGCCGCGTCGCCCTGCCAGAACCGGCGGCGCGAACGCCGCACGTACCAGTTGGACAGGTCGTCGACGAAGGCCGACAGCAGCTTGCCGGCGCGCTGCGTGTCGTACGCCTCCAGGGCCTGCGTGACCTGGTCGGTGAGCGTGTTGAGCTCGCCGAGCAGCCAGCGGTCGATCAGCGGCCGGTCCGCCGGCGCCGGATCGCCCGCGCCGGGCGCCCAGCCGGACGTACGCGCGTACAGCGCCTGGAAGGCGACGGTGTTCCAGTAGGTGAGCAGCGTCTTGCGCACCACCTCCTGGATCGTGCCGTGGCCGACGCGGCGCGCCGCCCAGGGGGAGCCGCCGGCCGCCATGAACCAGCGGACGGCGTCCGCGCCGTGCTGGTCCATCAGCGGGATGGGCTGGAGGATGTTGCCCAGGTGCTTGGACATCTTCCGGCCGTCCTCGGCCAGGATGTGACCGAGGCAGACCACGTTCTCGTACGACGACTTGTCGAAGACGAGCGTGCCGACCGCCATCAGGGTGTAGAACCAGCCACGCGTCTGGTCGATGGCCTCGGAGATGAACTGCGCCGGGTAGCGCTGCTCGAACAGCTCCTTGTTCTTGTACGGGTAGCCGTACTGGGCGAAGGGCATCGACCCGGAGTCGTACCAGGCGTCGATGACCTCGGGCACACGCACGGCGGTGTGGTCGCAACCGCCGGTGGTGCACGGGAAGGTCACATCGTCGATGAAGGGCCGGTGGGGATCGAGCCCGCTCTGGTCGGCGCCGGTGAGCTCGGAGAGCTCGGCGAGGGAGCCGACGCAGGTGAGGTGGCCCTCCTCGCAGCGCCAGATGGGCAGCGGGGTGCCCCAGTAGCGGTTGCGGGAGAGGGCCCAGTCGATGTTGTTGTTCAGCCAGTCGCCGAAGCGGCCGTGCTTGACCGACTCGGGGAACCAGTTGGTCTTCTCGTTCTCCTCCAGCAGCCGGTCCTTCACCGCGGTGGTGCGGATGTACCAGGACGGCTGTGCGTAGTAGAGGAGCGCGGTGTGGCAGCGCCAGCAGTGCGGGTAGCTGTGCACGTACGACTCGTGGCGGAACAGCAGGCCGCGCTCGGCGAGGTCCTTCAGGACCGTCTCGTCGGCCTTCTTGAAGAACTGCCCGCCGACGAGGTCCAGGGACTCGTCGAAGGTGCCGTCCGGGCGGACCGGGTTGACCACCGGCATGCCGTACGCCTTGCAGATCTTGAAGTCGTCCTCACCGAAGGCCGGGTTGGTGTGCACCAGACCCGTACCGTCCTCGGTGGTGACGTAGTCGGCGTTGACGACGTAGTGCGCGCCCTCCAGCGGCACCAGGTCGAACGGCGGCCGGTACGTCCAGCGCTCCATCTCGCGGCCGGTGAACGTCTGCCCGGTGGCCGTCCAGCCCTCGCCGAGGGCCTTCTCCACGAGGGCCTCGGCCACGACGATCTTCTCGCTGCCGTCGGTGGCGACGGTGTAGACGACGTCGGGCCCGGCCGCCACGGCCGTGTTCGACACCAGCGTCCACGGGGTGGTCGTCCACGCCAGCAGCGACGCCTCGCCGGCGAGGGGGCCGGAGGTCAGCGGGAAGCGGACGAAGACGGAGGGGTCGGCGACCGTCTCGTAGCCCTGGGCCAGCTCGTGGTCGGACAGACCGGTGCCGCAGCGGGGGCACCACGGGGCGACGCGGTGGTCCTGCACGAGCAGGCCCTTGTCGAAGATCTGCTTCAGCGACCACCAGACGGACTGGACGTAGTCCGGGTCCATGGTGCGGTACGCGTCGTCCAGGTCGACCCAGTAGCCCATGCGGGTGGTGAGCTCGGCGAACGCGTCGGTGTGCCGGGTGACGGACTCGCGGCACTTGGCGTTGAACTCGGCGATGCCGTACGCCTCGATGTCCTGCTTGCCGGAGAAGCCGAGCTCCTTCTCGACGGCGAGCTCCACGGGCAGGCCGTGGCAGTCCCAGCCGGCCTTGCGGGCGACGTGGTAGCCCTGCATGGTGCGGAAACGGGGGAAGACGTCCTTGAAGACGCGGGCCTCGATGTGGTGGGCGCCGGGCATGCCGTTCGCCGTGGGCGGGCCCTCGTAGAACACCCACTCGGGGGAGCCCTCGGACTTCTCCAGCGTGCGCTCGAACGTCTTGTGCTCCCGCCAGAACTCGAGCACGGCGTGCTCCAGGGCTGGCAGGTCCACCTGGGCGGGTACCTGGCGGTACTGCGTCATCGGCTCCTCCGGCGGGACGTGGTGCGGTGTCCGTCTCCGGAGGGACGAGAGCGCCGCTCTGCGCTGCGGCTCCCGCGGTACCACCCTCCTTGACCGCAGACGCTGTCGCGCCGACGGCCCCCTCATTGGGTTCGCGGCCGGTTCTACTCACCCGTGGGCTTTCTTCCGGCGGCTCCGGGCTGATCTTCACTCACGCGCACACCCCCGGGCTCACACCGTCCCCGGGTCGCTCACGGCTGCGTACGGAGCTACTCGTCCCTTCCACGCCTTTCGCTGCGCCCAGTGTACGGGGCCGGGACGCCGCCGGCCGACCGAATAGACGTGGAGGGGAGGGGGGAGACCGGCGTGCCCCGTTGCCGCGTGGTCTGTGCCGATTTATCGTTCCCGCACGATGTGCGCGCAAGATCATAAAATGTGAAGGGAACGCGCCCGTGGCGGAAAAACCGGCGAAGAGGCCGACGGCGCGGGGGCCCGCCGCTGCGGCCAAGAAGGCCGCCGGTGCGCGGGCGGCCAAGGCGTCGGCGGAGCCGACAGCCGCGAAGAAAGCCGCCCCGGCACCGCGCACCGCAAAGGCGCCCGCCGGCGGGGCCCGCGCGGCCGCGAAGAAGGCCGCGCCCAAGCGCGCCGCCGGGGCGGGGCCGGCGCCGGCGAAAAAGACGGCTGCCAAGGCCGCCGTACCGGCGAAGAAGGCACCGGCGAAGGCCGCCCCGGCCAAGCGGGACGCCACGGCGCCAGCGTCCAGGAAGGCGGCCGCCGCCCGCGCAGAGGAGGCGCCTCCCGCACCCGCGAAGAAGGCTTCCGCCAAGAAGACGACCGCCGGCACCCACGCCGACGAGGCGCCTCCGGCCCCCACGAAGAGAGCCGCCGCCAAGGCGGGGCCGGCCCCTGCGAAGAAGGCGGCTGCCAAGCGGGCTGCTCCGGCGAAGAAGACCCCCGCCAAGCGTGGCGCGGCCAAGGCGCGGGCCGGCGCGGCCGCCAAGCGCGCCGCAGCCACTGGGGCCGCCGCCGCGAAGAAGACGGCCACCAAGCGGGCCGCCCTGGCCGCTGCCGCCGAGGCTGGCGCCGGCCCTCGCGCCGATGAAGCGCCGCCCACCCCTGCGAAGAAGGCCCCTGCCAAGCGCAGCGCCGCCAAGGCGCCGGCCGGCGTGGACGCCAAGCGCGCCGCCGCCGCTGGCCCTCGCGCCGCCGAGGCGCCGCCCGCCCCCGTGAAGAAGGCCGCTGCCAAGCGCAGCACTGCCAAGAAGTCGGCCGACGTGAGCGCCGGGCCCGCCGCCGCGAAGAGGACGGCCGCCAAGCGCAGCACCGCCAAGGCGTCGGCCGGCGCGGGCGCCAAGCACGCCGCAGCCACCGGGGCTGCCGCCGGCCCCCGCGCCGACGAAACGCCCCCCGCCCCCGTCAAGCGCAGCGCCGCCAAGGCGTCAGCCGACGTGAGCGCCGAACCTGCACCCGCAGCGGAAGCCGCCGCCGACGCCCGGGCCGCCGAGGCGCCCCCCGCCCCCGCGAGGAAGGCCGCCGCCAAGCGCAGCGCCGCCAAGGCGTCGGCCGGCGTGGACGCCAAGCGCGTCGCAGCCACCGGGGCCGCCGCCCCCGCCAAGAAGGCCGCCGCCGGCCCCCGCGCCGACGAAGCGCCCGCCGCCCCCGTCAAGCGCAGCGCCGCCAAGGCGCCGGTCGACGTGAGCGCCGAGCTTGCCCCCGCAGCGGAGGGCGCAGCCGCCGCCGAGGCGCCGCCCGCCCCCGTGAAGAAGGCCCCCGCCAAGCGCCGCACCGCCAAGGCGCCGGCCGACGTGAACGCCGAGCCCGTCCCAGCCGCCGAAGCCGCCGCCCCCCGCGCCGCCGAGGCGCCCCCCGCCCCCGCCAAGCGTTCCGCGCCCTCCGCCCCCGCCAAGCGGGCTGCTGCCAAGCGTCGTACCGCCAAGGCCGCCGCCGAGGCGCAGGCCCGGTCCGATGCTGCCGCGGAGGCGCAAGGCCGGTCCAGTGGTGCCGTCGGTGGGGAAGCGCAGTCCGTTCCCGGTGAGGGGGCTTCCACCTCCGGTGTCGTCGAGCCCGTGCCCGCCGTGCAGCGCCCCGCTCGGCCCGCCTCCGTGCGGAAGGGAGCCGCCGCCTCCGCCCCCACCCCCAGCGCCGATGCCCCCTCCCTGGCCGAAAACGCCGGTCCCGTCGGACCCAGTGCCGGTGCGTCGGCCAAAAGGGGTGGGGGGGCGGGGAAAGGGCGTTCCGCGGGGAAGACTGCCTCGGTGGCGGCGTCCGCGGCCGCGCCCGACGCATCACGTGACGAGACGGGAGCCCAGACCGTGGCTGCTAAGAAGACGATGGGGAAGGTGCCGGGCGCCCGCACGGCCGCTGCCGAGGCCGGGGCGCTGGCCGTGCGGCCGGGGGAGGAGCCGTGGTCACCGGCCGAGGTGGCCGGGGCGCGGGACGCGCTTCGCGCGGAGGCGGAGCGGCTGCGGGCCGAGATCGCCGCTTCCGATGCCGCGATCAGCGGGCTGATGCGCGACTCGGGCGACGGCGCCGGCGACGACCAGGCGGACACCGGGACGAAGAACATCACCCGGGAGCACGAGCTCGCCCTGGCCCACAACGCACGCGGCATGCTGCACCAGACGGAGCGCGCGCTGGAGCGCATCGAGGCGGGCACGTACGGCCTGTGCGAGAACTGCGGCAAACCCATCGGCAAGGCCCGGATGCAGGCGTTCCCTCGCGCCACCCTGTGCGTGGAGTGCAAGCAGCGGCAGGAACGCCGCTGACCCGTCCCCCGTCGCGTGCCGTACCCTGCCAGCAAGCAGAGCGGCACGACTCACAGGGACTCACGTGACAGAGGCGGAACAGGCCGGGGCGCCCGCCGGGGCGACGGCGACGGCCGACGGCAAGGGCGGTACCGGCGGCAGGCGGCGGCGCATCGGCGTGCTGCTCGGCGTGGCCGCCTTCGCCTATCTGCTCGACCTCGGCAGCAAGCTGCTCGTGGTCGCCCAGCTGGAGCACCACGACCCGATCCAGGTCATCGGCACGTGGCTCCAGCTGGAGGTGATCCGCAACCGTGGCGCGGCCTTCGGTCTCGGCGAGGCCATGACGATCGTGTTCACGCTCATCGCCACCGCTGTGATCATCGCCATCGCCCGGATCGCCCGCAAGCTGTACAGCCTGCCCTGGGCCGTGGCCCTCGGCCTGCTGCTGGGTGGTGCCTTCGGTAACCTCACCGACCGCCTGTTCCGTTCCCCGGGCGGCTTCCAGGGCGGCGTCGTCGATTTCATCGCGCCCGCGCACTTCGCCGTCTTCAACCTTGCCGACTCCGCGATCGTCTGCGGCGGCTTCCTGATCGTGATTCTGTCCTTCCGTGGGCTGGACCCCGACGGGACCGTCCACCAGGACTGACGGACCAGGCTGACGGACAGGACCGGCCGAGCCGTCCGGCATACTCGACAGGTGAGCACGATTCCCGAGATCCGCGCCCTTCCCGTACCCGACGGCCTGGAGGGTGAGCGCGTCGACGCCGCGATCGCCCGCATGTTCGGTTTCTCCCGCACCAAGGCGGCCGAGCTGGCCGCAGCGGGCAAGGTCCAGCTCGACGGGGCCGCCGCCGGGAAATCCGACCGGGTGACCGGCGGTGCCTGGCTGGAGGTCGAGATGCCGGCTCCGCCGGCGCCGGTGCGGATCGTCGCGGAGCCCGTCGAGGGCATGGAGATCGTCCACGACGACGACGACATCGTCGTGATCGTCAAGCCGGTCGGTGTCGCCGCCCACCCCAGCCCCGGCTGGACCGGCCCCACCGTCATCGGCGGTCTCGCCGCCGCCGGCTACCGCATCTCCACCTCCGGCGCCGCCGAGCGCCAGGGCATCGTGCACCGCCTCGACGTCGGCACGTCCGGCCTGATGGTCGTCGCCAAGTCCGAGCGCGCCTACACCCTGCTCAAGCAGCAGTTCCGCGAGCGCACCGTCGACAAGCGCTACAACGCGCTGGTCCAGGGCCACCCCGACCCGATGAGCGGCACCATCGACGCCCCCATCGGCCGGCACCCGAACCACGACTACAAGTGGGCCGTCACCGCCGAGGGCAAGCCCTCGGTCACGCACTACGACCTCATCGAGGCGTTCCGTGCCGCCAGCCTGCTCGACATCAAGCTGGAGACGGGCCGCACGCACCAGATCCGGGTGCACATGTCCGCCCACCGGCACCCCTGTGTCGGTGACCTGACCTACGGCGCCGACCCCACCCTCGCCAAGCGCCTGAAGCTCACCCGCCAGTGGCTGCACGCCGTGCGGCTGGGCTTCGAGCACCCGTCCGACGGCCGCTGGGTCGAGTTCGAGAGCGCCTACCCCGACGATCTCCAGCACGCCCTGGACACCGTCCGCGCCGAAAGCGCGTAACGCACGAGGGCCCGTGGGGCGGGCCGGGCGCGGTTGAGGCAGGCTGGAAGCCTGTTCGACCGCACCGCACCGACCCGCCCGGGGGCCTCCGTGGACCAGCTCGCCCTGCTGTTCGTCCTGCTGCTCGGTGCCCTGGTCACCGTGCCGCTGGGTGACCGGCTGGGCCTGCCGCCGCCGGTCCTGATGACGATCGGCGGCATCGTCCTCGCCCTGCTGCCGTTCGTCCCCAACATCGACATCCCGCCGGAGTACATCCTCCCGCTGGTGCTGCCGCCCCTGCTGTACGCCACGGCGCAGCGCACCTCGTGGCGCCAGTTCGCCGCCAACCGGCGGCCCATCTTCCTGCTGGCGGTGGCGCTGGTCTTCGTCACCACCGCGGCCGTCGCCGCCGTCGCCAACGCGATCGTGCCCGGCATCTCGGTCGCCGCGGCGGTCGCCCTGGGCGCGCTCGTCGCACCGCCCGACCCCGTGGCCGCCACCTCCGTCGCCGGTGCGCTCGGCCTGCCGCGGCGCCTGGTGTCCATCCTGGAGGGCGAGGGCCTCTTCAACGACGTCACCGCCATCGTGCTCTACCACGTGGCCATCGCCGCCGCCGTCGGCGGCAGCTTCTCCCTCCCGCGGGCGGCCGCCGAGCTCGTGCTGTCCGCCGTCGTGGCCGTCGCCGTCGGCCTGGGGCTCGGCTGGGCCGCCCGCCGGCTGATGAACGTCCTCGGCGACGCGACCCTCCAGATCGGCCTCACCCTGCTCGTGCCGTTCGTGTCCTACGTCCTGGCCGAGGAGTTCAAGGGCTCCGGCGTCCTCGCGGTGCTGACCACCGCCCTCTACCTGGCCGAGTACATCCACGACCCCGACGACGTCCTCGGCCGGCTGGCCGGGCACACCTTCTGGGAGGTCGTCGACACCCTCGTCACCGGCGTGGCCTTCGGCCTGGTCGGCCTGGAGCTGCACAACGCCATCAGCACCGCCTCCGGCCGCTGGGCCGAGATGCTCGGCATCGGCGGCATCGTCGTGGCCGTCGTCGTCGGCGTACGGCTGCTGTGGCTGCTGCCCGCCGCCTGGGTCACCAAGAAGCTGCACAAGCGCCTCGACGTCGACGAGGAAATCCTCATGAGCTGGCGCGAGACGGTGGTCACCTGGTGGTCGGGGATGCGCGGCGTGGCCACGGTGGCGCTCGCCCTGGCCATCCCGCTGCACAAGGAGGACGGGACGGGCTTCCCGGCCCGCGGCGAGATCCTCTTCATCGCGTTCGCCGTCATCATCGTCACCCTCGTCGCGCAGGGCCTCACCCTGCCCTGGCTGGTGCGGGTGCTGGGGGTGAGCGCCGACACCGACGAGAGCCGCGAGCTGGAACGGCAGCTGGCCGCCCGCGCCGCCCGGGCGGCCCGCCACCGGCTGCTGGAGATCGTGGAGGCCGAGGACCTCCCCGAGGACATGATGGAGATGCTGGGCCGCCGCGCCTACGACATCGGCGCCCGCATCAGCCCCGACATGGTCGACGAGGAGCGCCGCGAGGCGCACGCCCAGCGCGTGGAGCGGCTCCGCATCCTCCACCGCGTACAGGCCGAGCTGCTGTCGGCGGCCCGCCGCGAGGTCATCGCGGCCCGCAGCGAACCCGGCACCGACCCCGAAGTGGTCGACCGGGTCCTGCGGCACCTCGACGAACGCACCCTCCGCGGCATCTGACGCGGCTACGTGGTGCCCGGCCCCGGCCCGATGTCGCCCGACGTCGGCGGGGCCTGCCGCCGGTCCGGCGCGTCGTCCAGGCCCGGCGCCGGCGCGGTGTTCACCCGCGGCAGCGCGTACGGGTGCTCCCGGCGCAGCCACGCCAGCAGCTCCTCCCGCACCACGCAGCGCAGCGTCCAGATGTCGTCGGCGTCCTTCGCCGTCACCAGCGCCCGCACCTGGATCGTGGTGGGCGTCGTATCGGTGATCACCAGGCTCCAGGCCCGGCCGTCCCACTCCGGGGCCTTCATCAGCACCTCGCGCAGGTGCTCCCGCATCAGGTCCATCGGCGCCGTGTGGTCCAGGTGGAGGAAGACCGTGCCGGTCATCCGCGGATTGCCGCGCGACCAGTTCTCGAACGGCCGGCCCGTGAAGTACGACACCGGCATCGTGATGCGCCGCTCGTCCCAGGTCGCCACCACGATGTACGTCAGCGTGATCTCCTCGACGGTGCCCCACTCGCCGCCGACCACGACCGTGTCGCCGATGCGCACCATGTCGCCGAAGGCGATCTGCAGCCCCGCGAAGAGGTTGCCCAGCGTCGACTGCGCGGCCACACCGGCGACGATGCCGATGAGGCCCGCCGAGGCCAGCACCGACGTGCCGACCGTCCGCATCCCGGGGAACGTCAGCAGCATCGCCGCCACCGCAACCACGCCGATCACCGCCGTGACGACCCGGCGGATCAGCGTCACCTGCGTCCGCACACGGCGCATCCGGGCCGGGTCGCGCTGCCCGGCGGCGTAGCGCGCGTACCCGGCCTCCACTATCGCCGTGGCCAGCCGTATCGCCAGCCACGCGCAGGCCCCGATCAGCACCAGCGTCAGCACCTGCCCGACCACCTCGTCGTGGTCGCCGGCCAGCTCCGCCGACGGGTAACCCGCCCGCAGCAGCGCCGCGCACAGCACCACTCTCAGCGGCACCCGGCAGCGCCGCAGCAGCCGCCACAGCACCTCCTGCGGCCGCCGCCGGGCCACTTCGCGGACCACCCGGTCCGCGGCCCACCCGGCCACCAGCGTGATCAGCAGCGCGCCCCCGGCCACGGCCAGGGGACGTACCACGTCCTCCATCGGGCACCAGCTCCTTCCGGCGACTGCCGGTGCGCGCCCCTTCCGACCGTAACTGGCACGATGGGGGACAGCGATCCAGCAATAAGGAAGTGACCTCCAGTGCCGTCCCCTACCACGATTGTGCTGTTCCATTCGGCCTACGGGCTGCGGCCCGCGGTCCACGCCGCGGCCGGCCGGCTGCGCGAGGCCGGGCACGAGGTGCACGTCCCCGACCTCTACGAGGGCCGCACGGCGGACACCGTCGAGGACGGCATGGCCATCAAGGACGAGATCGGCCGGGACGAGCTGCTGCGCCGCGCCGTCGCCGCCGCGGCCCCGCTGTCGGACCGCGGCCTGGTGTACGCCGGCTTCTCGCTCGGCGGCTCGATCGCCCAGAACCTCGCCCTGAACGACGAGAAGGCCCGCGGCCTGCTGTTGCTGCACGGCACGTCCGACCTGCCGGAGGACGCGGCCGTGGACGAGCTGCCGGTGCAGCTGCACGTCGCCGACCCCGACCCGTTCGAGCCGCACGACTGGCTGAACGCCTGGTACCTGCGCATGGGCCGGGCCGGGGCGGACGTGGAGGTCTACCGCTACCCCGGCGCCGGGCACCTGTTCACCGACCCGGACCTGCCCGACCACGACGCGGAGGCCGCCGGGGCCGTCTGGACGACGGCCCTCGGCTTCCTCGACGACATCGCCCGGGGCTAGACCCTGCTGGACCCCGCTCAGCGCACCGGCGCGTCCGCGCGCTCCAGCCGCTGGCTGCCCGACCGGGTGCGGTACGAGCGGGTCCAGGACGACGTGGCGGCCGGGTCGGCCTTGTCCGACAGCACGTAGTAGTCCATCTGCGCCTGGTCCGCCGTCACGTCCAGCACGCCGTAGCCGTGGCCGTCCATGTCCAGCCACTTCACGTGCCGGTTGGCGGCCTTCAGCGCGCCCGCCGCGGCCACCGACACGGTGTGCGGCGGCACGTGCAGCAGGTCGTCGAGGTTGTCGGACGTCACCGAGGTGACGACGAACTCGATGGCGGCCGACTCCGACAGCGGGTACGTGGCGGCCGTCACCGGCACGTCGTTGGCCCACGCCATGTGGATGTCGCCGGTGAGGAAGACGGTGTTGCGGATGCCCCGGCCCACGAGGTGGTCGATCAGCTCCCGGCGGTCGTGCGTGTAGCCGTCCCACTGGTCGGTGTTGATCGCGATGCCGCCCGAGGGCAGCCCCAGCAGCTTCGCCACCGGCTCCAGCAGGTACGCGGGCAGCGCGCCGAAGGCCACCGGCGAGATCATCACCGGGTTGCCGACCAGGCGCCAGGTGGTGTCGGAGGCGGCCAGGCCCTCCTTCAGCCAGTCCAGCTGCACCCGCCCGGTGATGGTGCGGCCGGCCTCGTCGACCTTGCCGCTGCCCGGCTTGACCTGCTCCGAGCGGAACGACCGCAGGTCCAGCAGATGCAGGTCGGCGAGGCGGCCGAAGCGCAGCCGGCGGTACGTGGTGCCCTGCACCGACGGCCGCACCGGCATCCACTCGAAGTACGCCTGCTTGGCCGCCGCGACGCGCGCCGCCCAGTCGCCCTCGGTGCCGGGCGTGTGGTTCTCCGCACCGCCCGACCAGGCGTCGTTGGCGAACTCGTGGTCGTCCCAGATCGCCACCATCGGGTGGGCGTGGTGCACGGCCTGGAGGTCCGGGTCGGTGCGGTAACGGCCGTGCCGGGTGCGGTAGTCGGCGAGGGTGATGATCTCGTGCGCGGGGGAGTGCGGCCGCACCACGTACTTCTCCGCGGGGTACTGGCCGGTGCCGTACTCGTAGATGTAGTCGCCGAGGTGGAACACCGCGTCCAGGTCCCGGCGCTCCGCCAGGTGGCGGTACGCGGCGAAGTGGCCGGCCTCCCAGTTGGCGCAGGACACCACGCCGAAGCGCAGGCCGGTCACGGCGGCGTCGTGCGCGGGGGCGGTGCGGGTGCGGGCCGTGGGGGAGGTGACGCCGCCGGCGGTGAAGCGGAAGTGGTAGGCGGTGGCGGGGCGCAGGCCCCGGACGTCGACCTTGACGGTGTGGTCGGTGGCGGCCGTCGCGGTGGTGCTGCCCTGGGCGACCACCTTCGCGAAGCCGGCGTCCTCGGCGACCTGCCAGGCGACGTCCACGGCCGGGCCGCGGCCGGAGCCGGGCACCGCGTCGGGGGTGGGCGTGACGCGGGTCCACAGCAGGACGCCGTCGGGCAGCGGGTCGCCGGAGGCGACGCCGTGCAGGAAGGCGGGGGCCGCGGTGCCGTTGCCCGGCGGGTCCGAGTCGGCGACGGCGGCGGCCGCGGCGCCCAGCGGGAGGAGGGCGGCGGTCGCGCCGGCGGCGACGGCCTGCACGGCTCTGCGGCGCGTGATGTCTCGTGATATGTCGTCGGATGCGTGTGATGTCACGGACCGTCACTGTACTGCCCAGTAGCACCAGAGGTAAGCCGGAGGACGGACGCTCACCGACTGTTCGTCCGCCCTTCGGCCACCCGTCACCCGCGACGCGTCAACGCACCCACGTCACGGGCTACTTCTGGAGCCCCTTGTCCACCAGCGCCGTGAACTGCTCGGCGTTGCGCGGCGCCCGGCCCTGCTCGTCGCCCAGCACCTTGCCGTTCAGCTTGAAGCCCGGCGTGCCCTGGAGGTCCTTGCCCTGGCCCACGCGCTGGTCGAAGGCGCCCGACAGCTCCAGCGCCCACTTGTCGAACGTGCCGTCCTCCACGGCCTTCTTGAAGGCGTCGTTGCCCTTCAGGGCCGGCACCTCCTGCGCGATCTTCAGCAGCTTCGCGTCGTCGGAGTAGGCGTCGTCCCGCTCGTCGGGGTGGTTGTCGGCCGAGAACAGCGCCTTCTTGTACGCGAGGAACGCGTCCGGGCTCACGTCGAGCGCCGCACCGAGCGCGCTGAGCGCGTTCTTCGAGCCCGAGCCCTTGATCATGGGGTTGCGGTCGAGGAACGTGCCGATGAAGTACTGGGCCTTGTACTTGCCGTCCTTGATGTCCTTCACGACCACGTCGCCCGCGGCCTGCTCGAACTGCGCGCAGATGGGGCAGCGCATGTCCTCGTAGACCTCGAGGGTGTTCTTGGCGTCCTGCTTGCCGATGACGACGACGGTGCCCTTGTCACCGGTGGTGTTCTTCGGCTGCCGGAAGGCCGCCTTCTTCGCCGCCGCCTCCCAGTCCTCGCTGCTGACCTTCGTGTTCTTGCCGCCGTCGGACATCTTGGTGACGGCGACGCCGATGCCGGCGGCGGCGCCCAGCACGGCCACGACCGAGACGCCCACCAGCAGCTGGCGGCGCGTCTTGGCCTTCTTCGCCTGCCGTTCGCGTTCCGCGCGCAGCCGTTCGCGGGCGCTGGTCGGGGACGGCGGGGTGTTGCGGTTGCTCATGGGGGTCTCCGCGTGCGATGAGGAGGGACGGGGAGCGGCGGGCCGCGCGGTGGCGCGGGCCCCGGCCGCGGAATGCCGGAGTGCTCAGGCGTGGGCCCGGCACGACGGCGGCCCCCGCCGCACGACGGAGTGGGTGAGCGACGGCAGTGGCCGGGTCGGTCCGGTCGCGCGCCGTGGCCGCGGCCGGGGCCGGGCCGGGCGGACCGGGGCGCGGAGCGCGGCCAGGGCCAGCAGCAGCAGCGGGCGGAAGGCCACGGCGGCCAGCGTGCGCAACAGGCCGCCCAGCGCGGCCTCGCCGCGGCGCAGCCAGGCGGCGGCCAGCAGGCCCACCGCGACGTGCGCGGCGAGCAGCAGCCAGGGAGCGGCCGGGCCGCCCAGGAAGCCCTGGTACGTGCCCGGCGCCAGCGGCCCGCCCACGTCGCCGCGGCAGACCAGGTCGACGCCCATGGAGTGCAGCGGCCCCGCCAACGGGCCCTTCGCCGGGCCGTAACACGCGTCCTGGCCGGTGGTGAAGAGGGTGTCGGCCGCCAGCTCCAGCGGCACGAGCAGCGCCGCGATGGCCCCGTAGCCGCGCTCCCGCCCGGCCAGCGCGTAGGCGAGCGTGAAGAAGGCGCCCGCCACGGCGGCGACGGTGAACAGGGGCAGCGGTACGTGCGACAGCAGGACGTGGGACGCCGCGGACAGCGTCACGCACAACGCCGAGAACAGCGCGGCACGCACCGCCCTGTAGCGCCCTGCCGTCCCCTCCATGGGCGGAAGTGTGCCACGGGCCGGTGCGGCCGCGGTGTCTCGATTCGGTTACTTCGGCTCGTTAGTCCGGCCCGGTCACTTCAGCTGGGCGGCCATCACGGAGGTGAAGGACTCCAGGGTGGTCGGGGCGCCCTTGCCGTAAGGGGTGTCGACGGTGAGCTTCTTGCCGTCGAGCTTGAGAGTGGGGGTGCCGGTGACGTCCTTCGCCTTGTCGAAGGCGTCGGAGACCTCCAGCGCCCACTTGTCGTAGGTGCCGTCCTTGACGTTCTTCTCGAACTCGGCGTTGTTCTTCAGCGCCGGGACCTCCTGGGCGACCTTCAGCAGGACGTCGTCCTTGGCGAACTCGTCCTTGGTCTCCTCGGGGTGGTTGGCCTTCGAGTACAGCGCCTTGTTGTACGCGGCGAACGCGTCGGTGCTCACGTTGAGGGCCGCGCCCAGCGCGCTCAGCGCGTTCTTCGAACCGGTGCCGGCGATCTGCGGGTTGCGGTCGAGGAACGTGCCGATGTGGTACGAGACCTTGTACTTGCCGTCCTTGAGGTCCTTGTCGATGGTGTCGCCGACGTTCTGCTCGAAGGACGAGCAGATGGGGCAGCGCATGTCCTGGTAGATCTCCAGGGTGTGCGGGGCGTCCTTCTTGCCGAGGACGATCTCGGTGCCCTTGTCGCCGCCGGTGTTGGCGGGCTTGACCAGGGGCTTGTCGGCGGCGGCCTTCCAGGAGGCGTCGGTGCTGCCGCCGCCGTCCTTGCCCATGGTGGTCACGGCGACGCCGATGCCGGCGGCGACGGCCAGGATGGCGACGACGGCGCCGCCGACAAGCAGCTGGCGGCGGGTCTTCTCCTTCTTGGCCTGCCGCTCCCGCTCGGCGCGCAGCCGCTCGCGGGCCGTCTGCTTGTGCTCCCAGGTGTTGCGCTTGCTCATGGTGGGTGGTCTCTCCGTGGATGCGTGGTGGCTCGGTCGGTGCGGGTACGCAGCCCCCGGCGTGACGGCGGCGTCAGGCGAGGGCGGCGGCACCGGCCGGCGGGCCGCGCCGGACCACGGAGTGCAGGAAGAGACCCGGCCGGGGCCGGGCGGAGGGATCGCGGCGTACGGCCCGGGGGGCCGCGCCGGGCGGCAGGCGCAGGGGGCGCGCGGCCGCCGCGGCCAGCCGCAGCGGGCGGACGGCGGCCGCAGCCGCGGCGGCCAGCAGCCGGACCAGAGCGGCCTCGCCGCGCCGCAGCCACAGCGCGCCCAGCAGGGCCACGACGACGTGCCCGGCCAGCAGCACCCAGGGGGCCGCGCCGGGCGCGGCGACGCGGGCGAGCGGCCCGCCCACGCCGGCCCCGCACAGCCAGGTCAGGGGGGTGGACGCGGGCGGGTGCCCGCCGGGGCCGCCGCCGCAGGTGTCCTGGCCGGCCCTGAACAGCGCGCCGGCCGCCAGCTCCAGCGGGACCAGCAGGGCGGCGATGTGCCCGTAGCCCCGCTCCCGGCCGGCCAGGGCGTAGGCCAGGGCGAAGACGCCCGCGCAGGTCGCGGCGACGGTGGGCGCGGGCAGGGGCATGCCGGACAGCAGCACGTGGGAGGACGCGGACAGCAGCACGCAGAGCGCCGTGAAGAGCGCCGCGCGCAGGGCCCGCGGGCGTGCTGCCGATATGTCCATGGCTGCCGAGTCTGTCATGGCCGGAGCTAAGGGCTGCCTAAAGCCGCGGGGCCGGGCTAGAGGCCGGGGATGCGGCCGTTGCGGAACAGGTCGACGAAGATCTGGTGGTCCGCGCGGGCCCGGGCGCCGTAGGTGTGGGCGAAGTCCACCAGCAGCCCGGCGAAGCCGTCCTCGTCGGCGGCGATGGCCGCGTCGATGGCGCGCTCGGTGGAGAACGGCACCAGCGAGTGGCCGCTCTGGTCGTCGGCGGCGGCGTGCATCGCGGCGGTGGCCCGGCCCAGGTCGGCGACGACGGCGGCGATCTCCGCCGGGTCGTCGATGTCGGACCAGTCGAGGTCGACGGCGTACGGCGACACCTCGGCGACCAGCTGCCCGGCGCCGTCCAGCTCGGTCCAGCCGAGCCACGGGTCGGCGTGCGCCTGGAGGGCGCGCTGGGAGATCACCGTGCGGTGGCCCTCGTGGTGGAAGTACTCCCGCACCCGGCGGTCGGTGACGTGCCGCGACACCGCCGGGGTCTGGGCCTGCTTCATGTAGATGACGACGTCGTTCTCCAGGGCGTCGCTGTTGCCCTCCAGGAGGATGTTGTACGAGGGCAGGCCGGCGCTGCCGATGCCGATGCCCCGGCGGCCCACGACGTCCTTCACGCGGTAGGAGTCGGGGCGGGACAGGCTGGTCTCGGGGAGCGTCTCCAGGTAGCCGTCGAAGGCGGCGAGGATCTTGTACCGGGTGGCCGCGTCCAGCTCGATCGTGCCGCCGCCCTCGGTGAAGCGGCGCTCGAAGTCGCGGATCTCCGTCATCGTCGCCAGCAGCCCGAAGCGGGTCTGCGCCCGGGCCTCGCGGAGGGCGTCGAGGAGGGGGCCCTCGGCCGTGTCCAGCGTGAAGGGCGGAAGCTCGTCGTCCTTCGCACCCGTGGCCAGGGCGTGGATGCGCTCGCGGTAGGCGCCGGCGTAGATCCGGACCAGCTCGGTGATCTTCTCGTCGCTGAGCGCCTTGGCGTGGCCGAGGAGGGCCACGGAGGCGGCGAAGCGCTTGAGGTCCCAGGTGAAGGGGCCGACGTACGCCTCGTCGAAGTCGTTGACGTTGAACACCAGGCGGCCGCCGGCGTCCATGTACGTGCCGAAGTTCTCCGCGTGCAGGTCGCCGTGGATCCACACGCGGGAGGTGCGCTCGTCCAGGTAGGGGCCGGTGTCGCGGCCGTGCGCCAGGTCGGAGTAGAAGAGGCACGCGGTGCCGCGGTAGAAGGCGAAGGCGGAGGCGGCCATCTTCCGGAACTTGACCCGGAAGGCCGCGGGGTCGGCCGCCAGCAGCTCGCCGAACGCCGTGTCGAAGACGGCGAGGATCTCCTCGCCGCGGTCCGTGGCCCGGTCGTGCTCGAGCGCCATCGCAGGTCCTCCTGGGGTTCCCCCCGGCGGCCGGGGGAGGGTGGGTCATGAGGCGTACACACGTTCTGCCGCCTTCAACGCGGAAGGCTACCGGCGCGTGCCCGCGCCTGTCGGTGGGGGCCGGTAACCTTCGAGACTGTCCCGCCCGCCCCATGGAAGTCCTGCCGGAGGTCTCCCCACCGTGTCCGCCTCGTCCAGGCCCCCCTTCACGCACCTGCACGTCCACACCCAGTACTCGCTGCTGGACGGCGCGGCGCGGCTGAAGGACATGTTCGCCGCCTGCAATGAGATGGGCATGACGCACATCGCCATGACCGACCACGGCAACCTGCACGGCGCCTACGACTTCTTCCACCAGGCCAAGGGCGCCGGCGTCACGCCGATCATCGGCATCGAGGCGTACGTGGCGCCCGAGTCGCGGCGGAACAAGCGGCGCATCCAGTGGGGCCAGCCGCACCAGAAGAAGGACGACGTCTCGGGTTCGGGTGGTTACACCCACAAGACGATCTGGGCGGCGAACAAGACGGGTCTGCACAACCTCTTCCGGCTCTCCTCCGACGCCTACGCCGAGGGCTGGCTGACGAAGTGGCCCCGTATGGACAAGGAGACCCTCGCCCAGTGGTCGGAGGGGCTGATCGCCTCCACCGGCTGCCCCTCGGGCGAGCTCCAGACCCGGCTGCGGCTGGGCCAGTACGAGGAGGCCCGCAAGGCCGCCGGCGAGTACCAGGACATCTTCGGCAAGGACCGGTACTTCCTGGAGCTGATGGACCACGGCATCGAGATCGAGCGCCGGGTCCGCGAGGACCTGCTGAAGATCGGCAAGGAGCTGGGCATCCCGCCGATCGTCACCAACGACTCGCACTACACCTACGCGCACGAGGCCGGCGCGCACGACGCCCTGCTCTGCATCCAGACCGGCAAGAACCTCTCCGACCCCGACCGCTTCAAGTTCGACGGCTCCGGCTACTACCTGAAGTCGACCGACGAGATGTACGCCGTCGACTCCTCCGACGCCTGGCAGGAGGGCTGCCGCAACACCCTCCTGGTCGCCGAGCAGGTCGACACCACCGGCTGGTTCGAGAAGCGCGACCTGATGCCGAAGTTCGACGTGCCCGACGGCTACACCGAGGTCACCTGGTTCCAGGAGGAGGTCCGGCGCGGCATGGCCCGCCGGTACCCCGGCGGCGTCCCCGAGGACCGGCAGAAGCAGGCCGAGTACGAGATGGACGTCATCATCCAGATGGGGTTCCCGGGCTACTTCCTCGTCGTCGCCGACTTCATCATGTGGGCGAAGAAGAACGGCATCGCGGTCGGCCCCGGCCGTGGCTCGGCGGCAGGCTCGATCGTCGCGTACGCCCTCGGCATCACCGACCTCGACCCCATCCCGCACGGCCTGATCTTCGAGCGGTTCCTCAACCCCGAGCGCGTCTCCATGCCCGATGTCGACATCGACTTCGACGAGCGCCGGCGCGCCGAGGTGATCCGGTACGTCACGGAGAAGTACGGCGCCGACAAGGTCGCCATGATCGGCACCTACGGCACCATCAAGGCCAAGAACGCGATCAAGGACTCCGCGCGCGTCCTGGGCTACCCGTACGCCATGGGCGACCGCATCACCAAGGCGATGCCCGCCGACGTCCTCGGCAAGGGCATCCCGCTCTCCGGCATCACCGACCCGAACCACCCGCGGTACAGCGAGGCGGGCGAGGTCCGCGCGATGTACGAGAACGAGCCGGACGTGAAGAAGGTGATCGACACCGCCCGCGGCGTCGAGGGCCTGGTGCGGCAGATGGGTGTGCACGCGGCCGGCGTGATCATGTCCAGCGAGACGATCACCGACCACGTCCCCGTCTGGGTGCGGCACACCGACGGCGTGACCATCACGCAGTGGGACTACCCGAGCTGCGAGTCGCTCGGCCTGCTGAAGATGGACTTCCTGGGCCTGCGCAACCTCACCATCATGGACGACGCCGTCAAGATGGTGAAGGCCAACAAGGGGACCGAGATCGATCTCCTGGAGCTGCCGCTGGACGACCCCACGACCTTCGAGCTGCTCCAGCGCGGCGACACCCTCGGCGTCTTCCAGTTCGACGGCGGCCCCATGCGGTCCCTGCTGCGGCTGATGAAGCCCGACAACTTCGAAGACATCTCCGCCGTGTCCGCGCTCTACCGGCCGGGCCCGATGGGCATGAACTCGCACACCAACTACGCCCTCCGCAAGAACGGCCAGCAGGAGATCACCCCGATCCACCCGGAGCTGGAGGAGCCGCTCAAGGAGGTCCTGGACGTCACCTACGGCCTGATCGTCTACCAGGAGCAGGTGCAGAAGGCCGCCCAGATCGTCGCCGGCTACTCGCTCGGCGAGGCCGACATCCTCCGCCGCGTGATGGGCAAGAAGAAGCCCGAGGAGCTGGCGAAGAACTTCGTCCTCTTCCAGAAGGGCGCGCGGGAGAAGGGCTACTCCGACGAGGCCATCCAGGCGCTCTGGGACGTGCTGGTGCCCTTCGCCGGCTACGCCTTCAACAAGGCCCACTCCGCCGCGTACGGCCTCGTCTCCTACTGGACCGCCTACCTCAAGGCCAACTACCCGGCCGAGTACATGTCGGCGCTCCTCACCTCGGTGCGCGACGACAAGGACAAGTCGGCGATCTACCTCAACGAGTGCCGGCGCATGGGCATCAAGGTGCTCCCGCCGAACGTCAACGAGTCCGAGGCCAACTTCGCGGCCCAGGGCGACGACGTGATCCTCTTCGGCCTCACCGCCGTCCGCAACGTCGGCCAGAACGTCGTCGACTCGATCATCCGCTGCCGCAAGTCCAAGGGGAAGTACACCTCCTTCCCCGACTTCCTCGACAAGGTCGAGGCCGTCGTCTGCAACAAGCGCACCGTCGAGTCGCTGATCAAGGCCGGTGCCTTCGACACGATGGGGCACACCCGCAAGGGCCTCGTCGCGCACTACGAACCGATGATCGACAACGTGGTGCAGGTCAAGCGCAAGGAGGCCGAGGGCCAGTTCGACCTCTTCGGCGGCATGGGCGACGACGGCGCCGACGAGGGCCCCGGCTTCGGCATGGACGTGGAGTTCTCCGACGTCGAGTGGGAGAAGTCCTACCTGCTCGCCCAGGAGCGGGAGATGCTCGGCCTCTACGTCTCCGACCACCCGCTGTTCGGTATCGAGCACGTCCTCAACGACAAGGCCGACGCCGCGATCTCCCAGCTCACCGGCGGTGAGCACGCCGACGGTGCGATCGTCACCATCGGCGGCATCATCTCCGGCCTCCAGCGGAAGATGACCAAGCAGGGCAACGCCTGGGCCATCGCCACCGTCGAGGACCTGGCAGGCTCCATCGACTGCATGTTCTTCCCCGCCACCTACCAGCTGGTCTCCACCCAGCTCGTCGAGGACGCCGTCGTCTTCGTCAAGGGCCGGCTCGACAAGCGCGAGGACATCCCGCGCCTCGTCGCCATGGAGCTGATGGTGCCCGACCTGTCCAACGCGGGCAGCAACGCGCCGGTGTTCATCACCATCCCCACGGTGAAGGTCACCCCGCCGCTGGTGGAGAAGCTGGGCCAGGTGCTCAGCCACCACAAGGGTTCCACCGAGGTCCGCATCCGCCTCCAGGGCGCCCGGAAGACCACCGTGCTCCGGCTCGACCGGCACCGGGTCACCCCCGACCCCGCCCTCTTCGGCGACCTCAAGGCGCTGCTCGGTCCGTCCTGCCTGGCCGGCTGACGCACGCCGCCCGCACCGCCCACGTCAAGGGGCGCGCCCGTCGGACGACGGACGCGCCCCTTCGTCCATCCACACGCCCCCTCAGTTGTGGCCGAAACGCCGCTCGCGGTGCTTCCGCGCCACATCACCCGGGGTGGGCTGGACGGCGCTCTTCGACTGCGACTCCATCGCCGAGCTCCGGGCCTTCTCCGACGACTGCGTCGAGCTCTTCTGCTGCTTGCGGTCCTTGTTCTTGGCCATGCTGGTGTGCCTCCCGTGGGACAACGCGACGACCCCCGGCAACCACGCTCGCACGCGCCGGTCAATCGCGCATTTCGGGTCATTACCGTCCGTGAAGGGGGCGCGGGGAGCACGCCCGGCCCGAATCCGCCACGCCGATGATCCAGTTCCGACTGATAACCCCCGCCGGGTCGGGCAGACTCCTGGGCAAGCCGACCGCTGGGAAGACCCGTTGAAAGAGGGTGGAACGTGGACCGCTGCGTCGTCCTGGTGGACGCCGGGTACCTGCTGGGCGCCGCCGCGAGCCTGCTGGCGGGCGAACCCGCCCGCTCCCGCATCACCGTCGATCACGCCACCCTCATCCAGGGCCTGCGCGAGCGCGCCGAGTCCGACACCCAGCGCCCGCTGCTGCGCATCTACTGGTTCGACGGCGCCCCCGACCGCGTACCGCAACCCGAACACCGCCGGCTGCGCGTCATGTCCCGCGTCACCGTCCGGCTCGGCGCCCTCACCCGCAGCGACGGCCGCTGGGCACAGAAGGGCGTCGACGCCGCCATGCACGCCGAGCTCACCGAGCTCGCCCGCAACCGCGCCTGCTCCGACGTCGTGCTCGTCACCGGCGACGGCGACCTGCTGCCCGGCATGATGGCCGCCAAGGAACACGGCGTGGCCGTGCACCTGTGGGCCGTGCAGGCCGCCGACGGCGACTACAACCAGTCCGAGGACCTGGTCGCCGAGGCCGACGAACGGCGGGTCCTGGACCGCGCCTGGATCACCCGCGCCGTACGGGCCCGGGAACAGGCCGGCGCCTGCCCGCCGGCGCCCGCGCCCCGCCCCGAGATCGCCGCCATCCTCGCCGCGCCGCTGCCCGAGACCACGGCCGAGACCCACTCCCACTCCGAGGCCGAGGGCGACACCGCCCGGCCCGCCCCCGCCAACGGCAGCGACACCACCCCCGCCGCGCCCCGCACCGTGCCCACCCCCAAGGACCTCGCCGGCCTCGGCAAGGGCCCCGCCCCGGTGCCCGCCCCGCCCGCCGCCCCGGCCGGCGTCTCCGCCAACGCCACCCTCCGCTGGTCCTCCGACCGTGGCTGGATCGAGCGCCCCGGCAACGGCACCGCCCCCGAACCCCCGGAGATCGCGGCCCTGCCCACCCTGGCCCAGCTGACCAGCGCCGAGCAGCGCTGGGCCGACCGCGAGGAGGACATCACCACCGTCGGCGGCGACCCCTTCGAGGTGGGCCAGGTCTTCGCGCGGCGCTGGGTCGAGCGCATCACCGACACCGCCCACCTGCAGAGCCTGTCCACCCAGTACCCCCGTATCCCGCACCGCATCGACGGGGAGCTGCTGCGCTACGCGGCCCGGTTCGGGCTGCTCGCCCACAAGGACGACCAGATCGACGAACGCGACCGGTACGCGATCCGGGCGGGCTTCTGGCGCGAGATCGACGCGCGCACCGCGGCCGAGCACGCCCCCGCGGGGGACTGAACACCCGGCCCCTGCGGCGAGCCGCCCGCCGGGGGCGCGTACCCTCATAGCTCGTGAGAACGGAGCAGGCCGCAGGCCACACGGTGTGCACCGTGCGCGGCCTGGTCAAGACCTACCCCGCCGCGCGCGGCCGGCGCGGCACCCCCGCCGCGCCCCCCGTCCGCGCCACCGACGGCATCGACCTGGAGGTACGGCGCGGCGAGATCTTCGGCCTGCTCGGCCCCAACGGCGCCGGCAAGACCACCCTCGTCCGCCAGCTCACCGGCCTGCTGCGGCCCGACGCCGGCAGCGTGCAGCTGCTCGGCCACGACCTCGTACGGCACCCCGAGCGCGCCGCCCGCCTCGTCGGCTACCTGGGCCAGCAGTCCACCGCCCTCGACGAGCTGACCGTCGCCCTGGCCGCCGAGACCACCGGCCGGCTGCGCGGCCTGCCGCTGGCCGCGGCCCGCGCCGAGCGCGACGCCGTCCTCGACGAGCTCGGCCTCGCCCCGCTCGCGGACCGCCCGCTGAAGAAGCTCTCCGGCGGCCAGCGCCGCCTCGCCTGCTTCGCCGCCGCCCTCGTCGGCGAACGCCCCCTGCTCGTCCTCGACGAGCCGACCACCGGCATGGACCCGGTCGCCCGGCGCGCCGTGTGGGCAGCCGTCGACCGGCGGCGCGCCGAGCACGGCACCACCGTGCTGCTGGTCACCCACAACGTCATCGAGGCCGAGACGGTCCTCGACCGGGTCGCCGTGCTGGAACGCGGCCGGATCATCGCCTGCGACACGCCGGCCGGGCTGAAGCGCCTGGTGGGCGACGAGGTCCGGGTCGACCTGGTGTGGCGCGACGGGCCCCCGCTGGACGTGCCCGAGGTCGCCGCGCTGCGCGCGGCGGCCCACGAGACCGGCCGCCGCTGGTCGCTGCGGCTGGACCCGGAGCGGGCCCGCGCCGCCGTCGCCGCCGTCACCGGCGGCCCGGCCTTCGCGGCACTGGACGACTTCACGCTCACCACCCCGAGCCTGGAGGACGTCTACCTGGCGCTGGGCGGCGCCGACCGGGGGCTGGTCAAGGGATGAGGAAGAGGAGCCGTACCGCGTGAGTGCCGTGTCCGCAGAGGCGGTGTCCGGAGGACAGACCCGGGCGCCGGGCCCGGCCCGGCCCGTGGAAGGAGCGCCGCTGGCGCCCGCGCCCCGGCTGCTGCCGGCCCTGGCGGCCGTCTACCGCGCCCAGCTCTCCCGCGCCCGCGTCGCCCGGATACCGCTGCTGTTCGTGGCCACCTTCCAGTCCGTCGGCATCATGGTCCTCATGCGGGGCGTCGTCGACGGCGGCGAGGCCGCCCGGGCCGTCGTGGCCGGCTCCAGCGTGCTGGTCGTCGCCTTCGTCGCGCTGAACCTGCTCGCCCAGTACTTCGGCCAGCTCCGGGCCGGCGGCGGCCTCGACCACTACGCGACGCTGCCCGTGCCGCCCGCCGCCGTGGTGCTGGGCGCCGCCGGGGCGTACGCGTCGTTCACCGTGCCCGGCACGGCCGTCACCGCGGTCACCGGCAGCGTGCTGTTCGGGCTGCCGATGGCCCACCTGTGGGTGCTCGCGGCGGTCGTCCCGCTGGCCGGCGCGGCCCTGGCCGGCCTCGGCGCGGCCATCGGCCTGCTCGCCCCCCGCCAGGAACTGGCCACCCTCGGCGGCCAGTTGGGCATGTCGGCGGCGCTGCTCCTCGGCGTCCTGCCGGCCGGCCACCTGCCACAGCCCGTGGCCTGGGCCCGGGACCTGCTGCCCTCCACCTACGGCGTGGAGGCCCTCGCCCACAGCTACGACGCCCACCCCGACTGGCTGCGCGTCGTGGCCGACCTGGGGGTGTGCGCGGCCGTCGGCGTGGTGTCGCTGGCCGTCGCCACCTGGGCCTACCGCCGGGCCGCCGTCCGGTGACGCGCCGCAGCGACCGGCCTGGTGCCGCGCCGTCCGCGGCCACCTGGCACGATGACAAGGTGACCGCACCGCTGACGCCGCACGACCCCGAGCCCGACGCGGCCCCCGAGCTGCCCGTCGACGAGGACCTCACCCGCGTCCGCGCCGAGGAGACCGTGGCCGAGCTGCGGCAGGCGTCCGTCGTGACGGTGGCCGTCGCGGTGTGCGGCGTGCTGCTCGGGCTGCTGTGGGTGTGGCTGGCGCCGCGCGTCCCGCTGATCTCCGACGGCAAGGCTGTCTACCTGAAGAACACGGAAGGGGAGCAGGCCATCGGGGCGGACGGCTGGTTCGCCTTCCTCGGCCTGTTCCTGGGCGCGCTGAGCGCCGTCGCCGTTTTCCTGTGGCGCCGCGCGGGCGGCATCGCCCTCGTCCTCGGCCTGGCGGCCGGCTCCCTGCTGGCGTCGGTCGTCGGCTGGCGGCTCGGCGTGTGGCTGGGCCCCACGTCCGACGTGGTGGCGCACGCGAAGGCCGTCGGAAAGAACGTCGTCTTCGACGCGCCGCTGAAACTGGGCGCGAAGGGGATGCTCCTCGCGTGGCCGCTGGCCGCGATGGCCACCCACCTCGGCCTCACGGCGCTGTTCACGCCGCGAGACCCCGAGCCGCCGCTACCGCTGCCGCTGCCCTAGGTCGTTTCTTTCGGATCAGCGTGCTGACCAGAGGAAGATGCCTGCGAGGTGGA
>NZ_BNBD01000001.1 GCF_014654785.1 Streptomyces mashuensis | reverse complement strand
TCCACCTCGCAGGCATCTTCCTCTGGTCAGCACGCTGATCCGAAAGAAACGACCTAGGGCTGGAGGAGGCCGAGCACGAGGACACGGTGCGACTGCGCTGGGCAGCCGACCGCTCGGTGCGGCGGCACCGTCGCCAGGTTCAGACGGTCCACGAGGAGGCGCAGCCGCCGGCTGGCCCATAACGAACCCGCCGGTCGACCATCGAAGTCGAACGAACCGGCCATGCCCGTTCCCATCGTCGGCAGCGCGGCTCACGCGCCGGGCTTGTGCGGGTGCGGAACGGCGATGACAGGGCATTGGTGACGACCTCGTGGTGCAGCTGCACCTCCGGGTAGGCCGCAGTGCGGCCGGCCACGGTCTCGGAGAGCAGCCGACGGCACTCACCGGTCTTCCGCCGACGGCGGTTCTTCAAGGGGCGCACCTCGGACGACACCCGTACCGAGGACAAGGACATCGTCTGGTTCACCCCCGCTGGGCGGGAGATGACCGACACCGACTGGGAGACCGTCTTCGCCAGGTCGCTGATGGTCCACCTCAATGGCAGGGTCATCACGGAGCCGGGCCTGCGGGGGCTGCCGGTGACGGACGACTCGTTCCTCCTGTTGTTCAACGCCCACAGTCAGGCCCTCACCTTCACCGTTCCCGAGGGACTCGACCCCTGGTGGGCGGTGGAAGTGGACACGGCCATCCTGCACACCGAGTTCCGGCCGCTGATCAAGTGCGGCAGCGAGGTGGAGGTCGAGGACCGCTCCCTTTTCGTCCTGCGTGGCCACCGGCAGGACTGAGAAGGGCGGTACGCGTCAGCTGACCCGAAGACCCACCGCCAGCGTCAGCTCAAGGACCCCGTGTGGCGAGGCGAGACCCGGAAACAACTCCCGCAGCTGCGACATCCGGTACCGGACTGTCTGGGGATGGACGAACAACTCCGCCGCCACCTCCTCCCGCCTGCCCTGGTGCAGCAGCCACGCCCGCAACGTCTCCTCCAGCCGCTGTGCGGTCGCGGCAGGCAAGGTCCGCAATGGTGCGAGGGCTCGGGCACGCAGGTCTGCCAACGCGTCCATGTCGGCGCTCAGCACCAGCTCGGGCAGGTGGTCCTCGGTGTCGCGAATATCGGAAGAGAGGGAGCGCGCACGTACGGCTCGTGCGTACGAGGCGGACGCACGGGTCCAGGGCCGGGCCGGGCCGACCACGGCCGTGCGGCCGGTCAGCTGCCGCAGGAGAAGTGATCGGTCGGCATCGGGGACGAGCAGCACACCGGTGGCGTCCGGCAGATCGTCCAGGACAAGGGTGCTCGGGTCGAGCGCGCGGTAGGCAGGCCGGGCCTGGGCGGCGGGCAGCAGGACCGCGGTCAGCGAAACCGGAGGCTGCCACCCGGCCCGTTGGACAGAGGCCAGCAGCACGTCCGGGCTCGCGTCGGCGAGGATGTCGCGGGCCAGGTGTTCCAGGTGGCGCTCGTGGGCCCGGCCCCGGGCGGCCAGCTCGTCGGCGTGGCCCGCGGCGCTGGCGGCGGAGAGCTCGTCGATGTAGGCGAAGGTCAGCTCGGCGAACTTGGCGACTTCGGCGGCGGGCAGACCTGCGGGTACGGCACCCGCTGCCAGGCATCGCCAGGCCACGCGGGCGCCGACGCGGTAGGCGCTGAGCAGGGCGTCCATCGAACGGCCGTCGCGCACCTCGCCGCGGCCCAGCTCGTAGGCTGCGTCACCGGCGTCGCCGCCTGTGGCTTTCCCGCTCGCGAGGTCCAGGTAGTGCCCCAGGGCGGTGCGGACGGCTCGGCGGATGGTGCCGCCCATGCGGCCCGAGAGGGCGTTGGCGTAGGGAGGGACCTCGTCGATGATCGCCTGGACGATCTCGTCGGCGGTGGTCTTCAGCGCGGCCCGAAGTACGGTGACCGTTGTCTCGTCCAGGGCCAGTTCGCTGGCCCTCCGGATTGCATGGCTCACGTTTTTGTTCCCTGCGAACAATTCAGCCGACCAGATTTATATCCTGCGGTCAGGACTTTACGCCTTGAGGCGCAGCAAGCTGGGGTCATGACGAGTGCAGCCCTCCGTAGCAGGGCGTGGAAACTGCTGGAGATGGTCACGACGCCGCTGCTGCCGTCGGACTACCTCGACCTGGTCAGCCCGCTGCGGGCGGGCGCTGACCTGCGTGGACGCATCGAGGCCGTGCATCCCGAGACGGGTGACGCCGCGACCATCGTGATCAGGCCGGGACGGGGCTGGCGCGGCCACACAGCCGGTCAGTATGTGCGGATCGGGGTCGATGTCGACGGGAGGCGCCTGTGGCGTGCCTACTCCATCACCTCGCCAGCAAACCGCCAGGACGGCCGCGTCACGATCACCGTAAAGGCGATCCCGGACGGCAAGGTCAGCAACCACCTGGTCCGCAGGGCGACACCGGGCACGCTGATCCAGCTCGACCAGGCGACCGGTGACTTCGTGCTGCCGCAGGCCAGGCCCGCCAAGGTGCTCTATCTGACGGCCGGCAGCGGCATCACGCCCGTGATGGGCATGCTGCGCGACACGGAGTTCGACGATGTTGTCATGATCCACTGTGCGCCACAGCCGCAAGACGTGATCTTCCGCAACGAACTGCACGACCTGGTCGCGGACAAGAAGCTGCGCCTCACCGAGGTGCACACCGACACAGACGGCATGCTCGACATCGCCCGTCTTGACGAACTCGTGCCCGACTGGGCCGAGCGCGAGACCTGGGCTTGCGGGCCGGCGGGCCTCCTCGACGCCGCCGAAGAGCACTGGACCGAGCACGGCGTCCAAGAGCGCCTTCACACCGAACGCTTCCGCCCCGGCATCGTCGTCGCAGGCGACGGCGGCGAGGTCACGTTCAGCGCCACCGGCAAGACCGTCGACGCGGACGGCGCCACGCCGTTGCTGGACATCGGCGAGGAGGCCGGTGTGCTCATGCCCTCCGGGTGCCGCATGGGCATCTGCTTCGGCTGCGTCACACCGCTCAAGGCGGGCGCCGTCCGCGACCTGCGCACCGGCGATATCACCGAGGCCGAGCCGGGCGTCCTCATCCAGACCTGCGTGTCCGCCGCGGCGGGCCCCTGCGACATCGAACGGTAGGAGCACCTTGACCGCCATCGACCCCACCGCCCACCTGACCGCGGAGCAGATCGAGGAGCTTGGCCGCGAGCTGGACGCGATCCGCGACGAGGTGCTCGCCAGCCGCGGCGAGAAAGACGCCGCCTACATCCGCAAGGTCATCTCGGCGCAGCGCAAGCTCGAGCTGGTCAGCAGGGGCGTGCTGCTGTTCTCGTTCTTCCCGCCGGCGTGGCTGCTCGGCACCGCCGGTCTGTCCGTGGCGAAGATCATGGACAATATGGAAATCGGCCACAACGTTCTGCACGGCCAGTGGGACTGGATGCGGGACCCGAAGATCCACTCCACCACCTGGGAGTGGGATCACGTCTCGCCGTCCGATCAGTGGAAGCACTCGCACAACCAGCTGCACCACACGTACACCAATGTGATCGGCAAGGACAACGACCTCGGCTACGGCATCATGCGGGTCGACGAGGACCAGAAGTGGCACCCGTTTCACCTCGGTCAGCCGCTGTGGAACTTCATCAACGCCTGCTTCTTCGAGTACGGCATCGCGGCGTACGACCTGGAGCTCGGCAAGAACCTGCACAAGCGCCGCCGCAAGGACCCGGAGTTCCGCGCGCGGGCCAAGGCCGTGGGCCGCAAGATCCGCAAGCAGGTGCTCAAGGACTATGTGATCCACCCGCTGCTGTCGGGCCCGTCGTTCCTCACCACGCTCGCCGCCACGTTCACCGCGAACCTGGTCCGCAACATCTGGTCCCACTCGGTGATCATGTGCGGGCACTTCCCCGAAGGTGTACAGGTCTTCGAGCGCCGGTCGATCAAGGACGAGACGCGCGGCCAGTGGTACCTGCGCCAGATGATGGGCTCGGCGAACATCAGCGGCAGCAGGGCCATGCACTTCATGACCGGTAACCTGTCGCACCAGATCGAGCACCACCTGTTCCCGGACCTGCCGAGCAACCGGTACGCCGAGGTCGCGGTGAAGGTGCGCGCGCTTTTCGAAAAGTACGAGCTGGAGTACGTCACCGGGCCGCTGCCCAAGCAGGTGTTCTCCGCCTGGCACAAGGTCTTCCGGCTCTCGCTGCCGAACAAGAAGCCCAAGGTCAAGACGCCGGACCGTGAGCAGGAGCTCGTCGCGGCCTGATTCCCGGTATTGGTCCGGGTCCTTCGGCTCCCAGTTGGGTCGGACCGTGGAGTCTCCGGCCACACCCCGGCCGGCAGTGAGCCGA
The DNA here is from genome assembly GCF_014654785.1 of Streptomyces mashuensis. GTDB lineage: Bacteria > Actinomycetota > Actinomycetes > Streptomycetales > Streptomycetaceae > Streptomyces > Streptomyces mashuensis. The sequence continues at coordinate 1,223,396 of NZ_BNBD01000001.1, read as the reverse complement.
AGAGGGGCCCCGGAGTCGGAGAATGGGACGCGGAAAACAATGTCGAAGCACGCCGGCCAACAGTTCCTGGCTGAACCGCATCGAGGCCCAGTTCACCGCCCTGCCCATGACGGCTGAAGTACCACCGCCTTCCGCACCCGACGACGCCTTCTGGCGGGAGCGTCGAACCTGCTTCTTGTCGACACCTCGCCCCGACGGCACGCCCCACCTCGTCCCCGTTGGCGTGACCTACGACCCCGAGACCAGGATCGCCCGAGTCATCAGCGACGGCGGCAGCAAGAAAGTCCGCAATGTGCGCGCCGCCGGCCCCAGCGTCATGGTCGCTGTCAGCCAGGCCGAAGGCCGCCGCTGGTGCACCCTCGAAGGCACCGCTGTGATCAAGGACGACCCCGAGTCCGTGGCCGACGCAGAGCGGCGCTACACCCAGCGCTACAAGACCCTCGCATCAATCCGCAACGGGTCGTCATCGAGATCACCGTCACCCGCGCGATGGGCACCGCCAAACCATCCGGCTGGTGATGTGGACGGCATCCTGCACGAGTGCAGAACCTATAGCAGCGAATCCCCGGTTAACGAAACCGGGGATTCGCTACACCACGGGAGACCCACCGCCATTCTCTTGCCGGACACGTATAGAGGCTGCAGCGGGACCGAGCCGCAACTTCATAGGCGCCACTCCCGCGTCGCCGGGCTGAAGACGGAACAGCAGGGGCTCCTACGCCGCCGTGCAGCTGAGCCGGAACAGATCCTGGGCACGCTCCAGGTCCCGGTCCGTGCGTAGCTGCACCTCCAGGTCGCCGGTTCCGTGGTGGCCGAGTCCCGTACTGCAGGCCCCTCACCGACCAGGGCACCGGTGGCTCCTCGCGGTGCGCACAAGGGTCACCTGCCGTGCGCCGCGGAGTATCCGATGACGCATGGCCTCAGCGCTCGCTGGGCAGCCCCGCACCGGAAATCAACGGCGACTGACCGGGCCGGTCCGGGCTGCGCGGGACCAGCTCGAGCGCGCGATCGGCATGCTCGCCCCCCTTACTCGGTTGCGCATTGTGACAGCCGTAAAGGGAGGCGGTCACCGTACTTCAGGCAAAGGACCCCGACTTGAGGGATGCCCGAGGCAAAGCGGGCCGCCACGTCGGCGAAGATATGTCGCCATGTGTGCCCCGGACGGACCACCCTTGCCGATGCTGCGCCGGAGAAGAGGCGGCCGGCACCGAATGCCTGCAGTTCGGTCACCGCTCTACCGGCATCACTCGAAAGCACCCCGCGTGCGCCCGGTCTGCTTCGGCGCGTCGTGCGAGCATGGCCGGGCGATGTCCGGATATGCGTGGGGAAGATCCTCGTGCCCGTCGGCGTTGACGCCTCGCACAAGTCTTCGACCAGTGTGTGACAGGAGTGGACCACCGTATGTCCAGCACCCCCGCCACCCAGGCGACCGCCCAGATCGGTGTCACCGGGCTCGCCGTCATGGGCAGCAACCTGGCCCGCAACTTCGCGCGGCACGGCCACACCGTCGCCCTGCACAACCGCACCTATGCCAAGACCAAGGCACTCGTTGACCAACACGGGCACGAAGGCGACTTCGTCCCCGCCGAGACCGCCGAGGACTTCGTCGCCTCCCTCCAGAAGCCGCGGCGCATCGTCATCATGGTCAAGGCCGGCGAGGCCACCGACGCCGTCATCGACGAGTTCACCGCCCTGCTGGAGCCCGGGGACGTTCTCATCGACGGCGGCAACGCCCATTTCAACGACACTCGGCGGCGGGAGGCCGCCCTCCGCGAGCGCGGGATTCATTTTGTGGGCGCGGGGATCTCCGGTGGCGAAGAAGGTGCCCTCAACGGGCCCTCCATCATGCCCGGCGGGTCGGAGGAGTCCTACAAGTCCCTCGGACCGCTCCTCGAAAGCATCGCCGCCAAGGCCGAGGACGGCTCCCCCTGCTGCACCCACGTCGGGCCCGACGGTGCCGGGCACTTCGTCAAGATGGTGCACAACGGCATCGAGTACGCCGACATGCAGCTCATCGCCGAGGCGTACGACCTGCTGCGTTCCGTCGCCGGGTACGAGCCCGGGCGGATCGCCGGGACGTTCCGGGAGTGGAACCAGGGGCGGCTGGACTCGTACCTCATCGAGATCACCGCCGAGGTGCTCGCCCACACCGACGCCGCCACCGGGCGGCCGTTCGTGGACGTGGTCGCCGACGAGGCCGAGCAGAAGGGCACCGGGCGGTGGACCGTGCAGACCGCGCTCGACCTCGGGGTGCCGGTGTCCGGGATCGGCGAGGCGGTGTTCGCGCGGTCGTTGTCCGGGCACACCGGGCTGCGGGCCGCCGCGCGCGGGCTGTCCGGGCCCACCGCCGAGGCCCTGACGGGTGACGAGGCCCGGGTGTTCGCCGACCAGGTGGAGCAAGCCCTCTACGCCTCCAAGGTCGTGTCGTACGCCCAGGGCTGGAACATGATCTCCCGGGCGAGCGAGGAGTATGGCTGGGACATCAACCTCGGTGCCATGGCGGCGATCTGGCGCGGCGGGTGCATCATCCGGGCGGCCTTCCTCGACCGGATCCGCGCCGCCTTCGCCGCCGACCCCGCGCTGCCCACGCTCCTCGCCGACCAGGGCTTCGCCGACGAGGTGGGCCGGGCCCAGGAGGCGTGGCGCACCGTCGTGGCGACCGCCGTGCGGCACGGTGTGCCCACGCCGGGCTTCTCGGCCGCGCTGGCGTACTACGACGCGCTGCGCGCCGAGCGGCTGCCCGCCGCGCTGACGCAGGCCCAGCGCGACTTCTTCGGTGCGCACACCTACCGGCGCACCGACCGCCCCGGTTCCTTCCACACGCTCTGGAGCGGCGACCGCAGCGAGCAGAGCGTGGACTGACGCCGATGTCCGCGGACGGAAGGGATACGCCGGCGTCGCACCGGACCGGCCGGGACGAGTCGCCCGAGGAACGTGCCGACCGGCGCTGGGCCGAGCTGCTCCAGGAGGTGCGCGTCGCCCAGACGGGTGTGCAGATCCTCTTCGGCTTCCTGCTGACGGTCGCGTTCACCCCCAAGTTCTCGCAGATCAGTGCGACGGACCGGACGATCTACGTGGTGACGGTGGTGCTGGGCGCGGCGACGACGGGGGCCCTGGTGGGGCCGGTCTCCTTCCACCGGCTGGTGACGGGCCACCGCATCAAGCCGCAGACGGTGACCTGGGCGTCCCGGCTGACGCTGGTGGGCATCGTGATGCTGCTGGCGACGGTGGCCTCCTCGCTGCTGCTCATCCTGCGCATCGCCCTGCCCGACTCGGTGGTGCCGTGGATCGTCGCGGGGGTGGTGCTGTGGCTGGCGCTGTGCTGGTTCGGGCTGCCGGTCTGGGCGCGCCACCGGTACGAGCGGAGGGAGTGAGCCGGAGCCGGACGTGAACCGGCTCCGGCTCACTGCTTGGTGTTCTCCTCCTTGATGTCGGATATGAGTCGCGTGCTCAGGTCCGACTGCACGGCCAGGTACGTGTACGTGGGCTTGCTGTCGTCGCCCCAGGTGAGCCGGACGAGCGTCCAGGTGTGCCCGGCGCCGCTGTTGTCGTACTCGACGCGCCAGGCGCGCGGCGTGTTCTGGGCGCGGAAGACGCCGTCCACGCCCTGGTCGCGTTCCCACTTCTCCAGCCGGGCCCGGAACTCGGGGGTGAGGAAGTGGGAGCGCAGGGCCTTGGCGAGGGTGGTGTCGGGCTTGCCGGTGAGGGCGTCGACGTAGGCGCCGTAGAAGGCGGCGACCCGGTCCACGGCCGAGGACGGGCTGCCCTCGCGGGCGGCCTGGGCCGCCGGCGACGGGCTGACGGCACTGGAGGGTGCAGGCGCCGGGCCGGTGCCGGACACCGCTGCGAAGGCGACGGCGGGGACGGTGAGGACGGCCAGGGCGGCGAGCGCCGCCCCGGATCGTCCCATGGTGCGCAGTGCGGGCATGGGTTCCCCCCTCTTGCGGGCCTCTTGCCGGTTCTCATGGCTTACCTGCTAGAGCGGGCGAGTTACCGGAAAAGTTCCTTCCGTGTCCTGCTCTGCCCCGCCCTGCCCGGGAACGCCTGGCAGAGGGCCCGGGGTGGGGGCGGCCGGCAGGGACACCACCATGGTCAGGCCCCCTCCGGGGGTGTCCTCCGGTGTCAGGGTGCCGCCCATCGCCTCGGTCAGGCCGCGGGAGAGGGCCAGGCCCAGCCCGAGGCCGGTGGTGTTGTCGGTGTCGCCGAGCCGCTGGAACGGCGCGAAGGCCCGTTCCCGGTCGGCCGGCCGGATGCCGGGGCCGCGGTCGGTCACCCGTAGCTCCACGCGGCCGGCGAGGCCGCTGGCGGCCAGGACGACGGGGCGGCCGGCCGGCGAGTGGCGCACGGCGTTGGCCACGAGGTTGGCGACGACGCGTTCCAGCAGTGGCGGGTCGGCCAGCACGTCGGGCACGTCGCGCAGCCCCTGGGTGACGACCCGGCGGCCGGGTGCCTCGACGAGGCTGTCCAGGGCCGGCGGCACCACCTCGGCGAGCGCAGTGGGCTGGAGCCGCAGTGTCAGGGCGCCGGCCTGGATGCGGCTCATGTCGAGGAGGTTGTCCACGAGCCGGTTGAGCTTGGCCAGCGACTCCTCCGCGGTGGCGAGCAGCTCCTCCTTGTCCTCCTCCGAGAAGTTCACCTCCCGGCTGCGCAGCGAGCTGATGGCTGCCCAGCTGCCGGCCAGCGGGGTGCGCAGGTCGTGGCTGACGGCCGCGAGGAGGGCGGTGCGCATGCGGTCGGCGGCCTTGACCGGCTCGACCTCGGCGGCGGCCTCGGCGAGCCGCGCGCGCTCCACGGCGGCGGTGAGGTGCGCGGCGAAGGCGGTGAGGACGCGCCGGTCGGCGGCGGGCAGGGCGCGGCCGCGCAGGACGAGCACGCTGTCGTCGCCGACGGGCACCCGCGTCTCGGCACGCCCGTCCCCGGCCTCCCCGCCCTCTCCATCGCGTCCATCGCGCGGGCGCAGCTCCGCGGAGTCCATGCCGAACGTCTCCCGCGTACGGTCGAGCAGCACGGGTACGGACTGGTCGCCGCGCAGGATGCCGCCGGCGAGCGAGGACAGCGTCTCGGCGACTGCGGTGGCCGCCGCGGCCCGCCGGCCCATGCGCAGCGAGCGGTCCACGACGGCCGCCACGGTACCGGCGACGACGGCGAACGCCACCAGCGCCAGGGCGTTGTTGGCCTCGGCGATGGTGAAGCGGCCCACAGGCGGAATGAAGTAGTAGTTGAGCAGCAGTGACGCCGCCACGGCGGCCAGCAGCGCGGAGGCGACGCCGCCGAAGCAGGCCACACCGACGACCGTCACGAGGAACAGCAGCGCCTCGCTGGTGAGGTTGAGGGCGAGGGCGTCGGCCACCGGGCCGTGCCGGAGCAGCACGGTGAGCAGCGCGGGCAGCAGCAGCCCGGCGACGGGACCGCCCACGCGGCGGGCCCGGGACGGGCCGGCGGCGGGTGCGGGCCGGCCACGGCCCCGTCCGGCGCGTTCGTGCGTGACGAGGTGGACGTCGATGTCGCCCGACATCTCCACCACCGTCTCCCCCACGCCCCGGGTCTCCAGCAGCCGGCGCCAGCGGCTGCGGCGGCTGACGCCCACGACGAGCTGCGTGGCGTTCTCGGCGCGGGCGAACTCCAGCAGCGCCGTGGGGACGTGGTCGCCGACGACGGTGTGGTAGCTGCCGCCCAGGCTCTCGACGAGCCGGCGTTGCCGGGCCAGGGCCGCGGGTGAGGCCCCGGACAGTCCGTCGCCGCCGGTGACGTGCACGGCGAGCAGCCCGCCGGAGGAGCGGGCGGCGATACGGGCGGCGCGGCGGATGAGCGTCTCCCCCTCGGGGCCGCCGGTGATGCCGGCGACCACGCGCTCGCGGGTCTCCCACACGCCGCCGATGCCGTGCTCGGCGCGGTAGCGCTTCAGGGTCTCGTCGACGCGCTCGGCCACCCACAGCAGGGCCAGTTCGCGCAGCGCGGTGAGGTTGCCGACGCGGAAGTAGCGGGCGAGGGCGGCGTCGACGCGCTCGGGCGGGTAGATGTTGCCGTGCGCCATGCGGCGGCGCAGCCCCTCGGGTGCCATGTCGACGAGTTCGATCTGGTGGGCGCGGCGCACCACCTCGTCGGGCACGGTCTCGCGCTGCGGCACCCCGGTGATCTTCTCGACGACGTCGGTGAGCGACTCCAGGTGCGTGACGTTGAGGGTGGTGATCACATCGATGCCGGCGGCGAGGAGCGCGTCGACGTCCTGCCGGCGCCGGGCGTGCACGGCGCCGGGCGCGTTGGTGTGGGCGAGCTCGTCGACGAGGGCGACCTGCGGGCGGCGGGCGAGGACGGCGGCGAGGTCGAGCTCCTCGGCGACGGTGCCGCGGTGCGTCGGCCGGAGCCGGGGCACCACCTCCAGCCCTTCGAGCATCTCCTCGGTGTGGGGCCGGCCGTGGCACTCGGCGAAGGCCACGACGACGTCGGTGCCGCGCAGGGAGCGGCGCCAGCCCTCGTCGAGCATCCGGTACGTCTTCCCGACGCCGGGCGCCGCACCGAGGTAGACCTTGAGCCTTCCGGGACGCCGCCGTCCCGCGTCGCCGGGCGGATCGCCGGTGGGGTCCATGGCTGCTCCTCGGTTCCTCTCCGCATGCGTGTCCGCATGGCGTGCGCGCGTCTTCACGGCTCATCGTCGGCCGGTACCGGCGGAGCGGAACCGGCCGTGCCGCGACATTGACGCTTTCCTGACTTCCCCACGTCACGGCGGTGGCCGGGGGTGGCGGGAGTCGGTGGTGTCGCGCAGGAAAAGAGAGAGGCGGGCCCGGGCGTCATGCGCCCGGGCCCGCCTCTTCGCGTGGTCCCCGCCGGGTGGCGGTCGCTCAGTCGCGGGCTTCCGCGGCCACCGGCTTGGGGATGAGGAAGGACGTGCCGATGGCGGCGGCCAGGATCACCACGCCGGCGATCATGCCGGCGACGTAGCCGCCGGTGTCGGCGGAGTCGCCGGGCAGGACGGCCGTCTTCACCGCGTAGAGCAGCGCGAAGCTGAGGCCGGCGCCCAGGTTGAACGCGCCGGCGTTCAGGCCGGGCAGGAAGCCCGGGTTCTCGCTCGGGGACAGCACGACGCCGAGCCCGTTGAGGACGATGTTCGCCACGCCGGCATAGGTGATGCCCACCAGGACGGAGGCGGCCAGCAGGACCGGGCGGGAGTGCGCCGGGATGGTGACGATCATGAGGACGACCGAGCCGACGGCGCCGACGAGGCCGAGCCGCAGCACACGGCCGTAGCCGTAGGTGGCGGCGAGGCGGCCGGCGACCGGGCCCATGGCAAGGCCGGCGAGCGCGTACGGGGTGAGGGTCCACCAGGCGGACTGCTCGGCGGTCATGCCGAAGCCGGCCTTGCCGTCCTGGGCGAGCGCCGGGATGAGGCCGTTCATGACGGCGAACACACCGGTCATGGTGAGCACGGTGGTGAGCAGGGTCGCCCACGTGGAGCGCTGCTTCAGGTGCCGGGTGGCGACCAGCGGGTGGCCGGAGCGGTCCTCGGTGCGCCAGAACAGGGCGAAGGCGGCCGCGGCGACGACGGTCAGGCCGGCGACGAGGCCCCAATTGGCGGCGGCCAGCTTGCCGGCCTCGTTGAGGGCGACGAGCAGCGAACCGACGGAGACGACGAGGAGGGCGACGCCGGGCCAGTCCATCCGGTCGGCGGCGGGCACCTTGGTCTCGGGGGCGAGGACGGCGACGAGGACGGTGGCGAGGGCGGCCACGCCGGCCATCGCCCAGAAGACGGACTGGAAGCCGTGCTTGTCGGCGAGGAAGCCGCCGGCGAGCGAGTCGACACCGGCGATACCGCCGTTGACGGCGGTGATCACGCCCAGCAGCGTGCCGTACCGCTTGGGCTCACGGACCTCGACGCGCAGCATGATCAGGCACAGCGGGACGGTCGGGCCCGAGGCGCCCTGGATGATCCGGCCGACGAACAGCATCGGCACGCTCGTCGCCAGCGCGGCGACGACACAGCCGGCCACCATGAGGGCCAGCATGCCCACGAGCACCTTGCGGCGCCCGATCACGTCTCCCAGGCGCGGCAGGAACAGGGAGAACAGGGCGGCCGAGGTGAAGAACGCGGTCTGCGTGAGCCCGATCTCCGCGGAGGTGGCGCCGAGGCTGTCCTCGATGTTCTTCAGCGCGGGGCTGAGCATGCTCGCGTTGAGCTGGAAGGCGATGCAGGCCGCGAGGAGGGCGGCGACGAGCACGCCCACCCGGACGGTACGGCCGGCCGGGGCCCCGGTGGAGCGGTCGGTACTGGGGCGATCGGTGAGAGAAACGTTCATGCCTCGACGTCTTGTATTCGATGGGACGAGCCAAGCAAAGGTACCGTCTCGGGCGGTAAGCCTCGTATGGCCTGGGTCATATCGCACAAAACGCCCATACTGCGGCCCTGATCACGGCCTGGGGCCCGGCCCGCCCCTGCCAGGACCCCCGCTAGACCTCCAGTCCCGCGTCCCTGGCGAGCAGGGCCGCCTGCACCCGGTTCTCGCAGCCCAGCTTGGCGAGGATGCGGCTGACGTACGTCTTGATCGTGGCCTCGCTCATGTGCAGCCGCCGCCCGGCGTCGGCGTTCGACAGCCCCTGGCCGAGCAGGGCCAGCACCTCGCGCTCCCGCTCGCCGAGGGCGGCGACCCGCCGTCGCGCCTCGGTGTCCCGGCCGGCGGCGGCACCGTCCGCCAGCGAGTCCGCCACGTGCCGGGTGGCCGCGGGCGAGAGGTAGGCGTCGCCGCCGGCGGCAGCCCGGACCGCGCCGATCAGCTCACCGGGCGCCGAGTCCTTCAGCAGGAACCCGGCACCGCCCTCGCGCAGCGCGCGCAGGACGTTCTCCCGCTCGCCGAAGGTGGTGAGGATGAGCACGCGCACCCCGGGGGCGGCCCGCCCCAGCTCGGCCAGGGCGGACAGGCCGTCCAGCACGGGCATGCGGATGTCCAGCAGGGCCACGTCGACCCGGTGCCGGCGGGCCAGCTCGACGGCCTCGCGTCCGTTCGCCGCCTCGGCCACGACCTCGATGTCGTCGGCGGAGGTGAGGATCATCCTGATGCCGGCCCTGATGAGGGGCTCGTCGTCGGCGATGAGGACGCGGATCACCTGGTCGTCTCCTGTTGTCGGTGCGGGCCGGCCGGCCGCGGGTTCATGACGCGACGCGGAACTCGCGCTTCTCGATCAGTTTCCCGTCACGGAAACAGAACCGGTACACCAGGTCGGTGCTCAGGTCCCCGGATATCTCCGAGGACAGCAGAACCGTGCACTGCGCCCCCGGCGGGTTCGCGGGCAGCTTCTTCTTCACGTCGGCGGTGATCAACATACTGCCCGGCGGCAGCCGGTGCCGGACGTCGTGCTCGGGTTCGCCGACCGTGGCCGACTGGTAGACCTCCGGGTCCACCGTGCCCTTCTCGGCCTCTTTCATCAGCGCGCCCAGCCCGACGACAACGGCCAGCACCAGGGCCAGCAGCACGGCCAGGGCGACGCCGCACCCGACGAGGCAGCCACGGCTCTTCTTCGGGCTCATGATGTCCTTGAACTCCTCGCGGGGGTCGAGCCGGTCGATGACGGCCCCACCCTCGCCCGGAGTCCCCCCGCCGGTCTGTCCCCGAAAGTCGTCCTCGCCCTCGACGAACGTCGTCCGTCCGCCCCGCGGCCCCTCGCCGCGCCCCTCGCGCTCGGCGGGCGACCCGTACGGCAGCAGGCCGGCGAGCCGGAAGCCGCCGTCCTCGGCCGGACCGGAGAAGATCATGCCGCCCACCAGGCGTGCCCGCTCCCTCAGCCCCGTCAGCCCCTGGCCGCCGCTGACGGACTCCGCCCGGAGGAGGCCCCGCACGGGGGGCGGCCCATTGACGACCTCCACCACCAGCGAATCGGGCTCGTACTGCAGCCGGACGTCGAGAGCGGCACCCGGGGCGTGCTTGGCGGCGTTGGTCAGCCCCTCCTGGACGACGCGGTACGCGGTGTGGTCGGCGGCCGGGGCCAGCGGCCGCGCCTCGCCCGACCGCTCCAGCCGCACCCGCATCCCCGCCGCGACGGCGCTCTCGACCAGGGCGTCGATGCCGGCCACCACGCGGGAGACGGGCGGCTCCTCCTCGGCCGTGCCGTCGCGGAGGATGCCCACCACCTCGCGCAACTCCTGCATGGCCGCCACCGACGCCTGCCGGAGCACGCCCACCGCCTCTCGCTGACGGCCCGTCAGCTCGCGGTCGACCTCCAGCGCGCCGGTCTGCACCGCGATCAGGGCCAGCTGGTGGCCGAGGCTGTCGTGCATGTCCTGGGCGATGCGCTGCCGCTCGCGCAGCCGCGCCTGGCCCGCGATCATCTGCCGCTCGCGCAACAGCTGCGCGTTGCGCTGCTGCAGGGTCTGCAGCAGCGTCCGCCGCTGCTTCCAGTACCGGTTGGCCAGGCCGGGGACGACGACGAACGCGAGGAAGGTGAAGGTGGAGAGGATGGCGGTGAGGAGCAGCGGCTCCGGCCAGCTCAGCAGCCCCAGGCCCAGCCCCAGGAAGCACAGGAAGGACGCGCTGTACGCGGCCAGGGCCCGCAGCACCCCCTCGATCCGGGCGCCGGCGGACCAGCCGGCCAGCGACAGCAGCAGGAACGCGCCGCCCTCCGTACTCCCCGTCAGCGCGCCCGCCGCGATCAGGACCGACGCGGGAAAGGCCCGCCGCGCCGGCGTCAGCACCGCCACGGCCAGGCCGACCAGCAGCATCCGCGGCCAGCCGTGGCCGGTCTCCGCCCAGCCGCCGAGCAGCCCCAGCAGCGCGGCGAGCACGCTCTCGCCCACCACGCGGCGCCGCGACCAGTCCGCCGGGGCGGTCGCGCGCTGCCAGATCTCACGGGCCGTCGATGTCACCTTCACGGACGCACCCTAGGCAGGCCGGCGAGCCCGCCGCATGCGCCGAAGGTCGCACGTCCGATCGACGAAAGTTGACACCGACGGCGCCCGGCCGAGCCGGAACAGGCCGAACCGGGCCCGGCCTGACCCGGCCGGACGGAAACCACCGCGTCACATGGCCGGGTGCGCCTCGACGTGCGTGACCTCTTCGATGTCGTGCCCGGCCTTGGCCAGCAGCTGCCGGGAGAGATCGTTCAGCGCGCGGGCCGCCGCCAGCTCCTCGCCGACCCGGTGCTGCTCGGGGTCGTCCGGGTGCTTGGTGGCGTGGCCCCGGGCCCGCAGCTCCGTCCCGTCCTGCAACCTCAGCAGGGCGGCGGCATGGGTCCGCTTGTCGACTTCCTCGAACTCGACGTCGACGTGCCATCCAACGATCGTCTGCATGGCGTCACCTCCTGAGCCCCTGAGCCCTGAGCTACCCCTCCAGCGTGCACCAGGGTGGCGGAATGCGACACCGGGGACCGGAGGGACGCCGCGCCCCTACGCCGCCGCGGCCCCGAACTCGTCCAGTGCGGCGTCGACGATCGCCTGGAGCCGCGCGTGGTGGGCTCCGCGCCAGTAGATGCGGCCGCACGCGGTGCACTGCGCGAACACGTCGTACGTGCGGCGCGTGCCGTGCTCCAGCTGCTCGCGCACCATTTCCTTGTCCGTGTCGCGGAGCCGGCCATTGCAGGCCGTGCAGCGCGTCCACGGCTCCAGCGCGGGCGCGAAGCGGCCCAGCACGTCGCGCAGCTGCTCGTCGGGGCGGTCGCTGTAGACGTAGGCGCCCGCCCAGATCTCCCGGCGGCGCAGCAGACCGCGGTCGCGCGAGAGCAGCACGCGGCGCTCGGCGGCGGAGAGCGCGGCCAGCGCCGCGTCCCCGATGTCCTCGCTCTCGTACGCCGCGTCGACGCCCAGCAGCCGCAGGCGCCGGGCGAGCGTGCCCAGGTGGACGTCGAGCAGGAACCGCAGCGGGGCGCCCGGCACCAGCTGCGGCCGGGTCACCGCGCGCACCTCGACGGCCTCCGCCGCCGCGGGCACATGCGAGGCCGGCACCGCGCGGCCGTCCACGAACAGGCCGCCGACCTCGGTGAGCGGGACGCCGAGGGACTCCACGACGTGGCCCAGCGTGGAGACGCCGTCGGTGACGACGGGGCCGGCCTCGCGGCGCCGTTCGGCGGCGACGAAGAGCCACAGGGCGGGGTCGAAGCTGATCTGGATCTCGGGTCCGTTCACGCCCACAGCATGCCACCGCGCCCGCCGCCGGTGCCCCGGATTTTTCCCCGGCCTCTCCGCAGGACGAGTGACGGGTCCGCGGCGGGACGCGTGTCGCCCCGCCGGACCGCCGCGCCGCAGGGAACCTTGCAGGTCACGGCACGTCGGGCCGGGTGGCCGGCATGCGGCCGCCCGGCCCGGCCCGGCACCGGCGCGGGCGGGCGGCGGCACACCCCCGACGTGCCCCCGGCGACCGGATGACCGGCGGCCAGGCAAGCGAGCAGCGAGGCAGGCAGGCGATGTGACGACGACCCGAAGCGCCCCGCTCCCCCCGCAGCGCCCCGCCGGCGCCCCGTCCGGCGGCCCCGCGCCCCGCCGGCTGTGGCTGGTGCCCGTGCTGACCGCCGTCCTCACCGCCGTCCTGGCCGTGGCCGGCGCCGGCACCGCCCGGCACCTCGCCAACGGCGGCTACACCGCGACCGGCACCGAGTCCGCCCGCGCCGAACGCCTCCTCGCCGACCGCTACGGCCTGGGCACCCCGGACGTCGTGCTGCTGGCGCGCGCCCGCGGCGGCGTGGACGCCCCCGCGGCACGCGCCGAGGGGCTGCGCCTCGTCCACCGTCTGGCCCGCTCCCCCGGTGTGGCGAGCGTGCACGCGTACTGGACGGACGGCGACCCCGTGCTGCGGTCCGCCGACGGCCGCCGGGCCCTGGTCGCCGCCGACCTGGCCGGCGCCGACCGCGACGCCGCGCGTACGGCCAAGGCCCTGGTCCCCGGCCTGACCGGCCGGCACGGGCCGCTGGACGTCTCGGCGACCGGGCCCGCCCAGGTCAGCGTCGAGGCGGTCGCAACCAGCCACCGCGACCTCGTGCGCGCCGAGCTGGTGGCCGCGCCCGTCACACTCCTCCTGCTGGTGGTGGCGCTGCGCTCGGTGGTGGCGGCCCTCGTGCCGCTGATGATCGGAGGGGTGTCCGTGGTCGGCACCCTCGCGCTGCTGCGGCTGCTCGCGCTCGTGACACCGGTCTCCGTCTTCGCGGTGAACCTCACCAGTGCGCTGGGCTTCGGCCTCGCCGTCGACTACGGGCTGTTCCTCGTCACCCGCTACCGCGAGGAGCTGCGCGCCGGGCACGCCGTGACGGAGGCCGTGGCGCGCACCGCGCGCCGGGCCGGGCGTACGGTCGCGGTGTCGGCCTGCGCAGTGGCGCTGTCGATGTCGGCACTGCTGGTGCTGCCACTGCCGTTCCTGCGGTCGATGGCCTGCGCCGGCATGGCGGTGGCCCTGTTCTCCGCCGCGGCCGCCACGGCGGTCGTGCCACCGGTGCTCGCGCTGCTGGGCACCCGCGTCGACCGCGGGGACCCCCTGACCCTGCTGTACGGGCTCCGCCGGGGGCGCGCCGTCCGTCCGCCACGGCCCGACAGCCCCGTTTGGCGGGCGGTGGCCCGTCACGTCACCGGCCGTCCGCTGCTGTGCGGGACAGCCTGCGCGGCGGTCCTCCTGCTGTCCGCCTGGCCGTTCGCGCACGCCCGGTTCGCCCTGCCCGACGAGCGCATCCTGCCCGCCGCATCGCAGGCGCACCGCACCGCGCGCGAGATCCGCCAGGCGTTCGCCACGCCCGCCGAACGCACGGTGACGGTCGTCCTGCCGGACACCGACCCGGTGCGCGACCGGGCGGCGCTGGCCGCCTACGGGCGGCGCGTCGCGGCGCTGCCGTCCGTCGCCCGAGTACGGCCGGTGGTGCCGGTTCGGGCCCACGGCGCGATCCTGCTGGTCACCGGGCCGGCTCAGCCGCAGTCCCCGGCCGCCCGCGCCCTGGTCGCGGACGTGCGCGCCCTGCCGGCGCCGGGCGGGCGACGGCTGGTGACGGGCCGTGCGGCGCTGCTGGCGGACACGCGGTCCGCGGTCGGCGCGCGGCTGCCCCTGGCCGGGGCGGTCGTCGCCGGCACGACGTGGCTGATGCTGTTCCTGCTCACGCGCAGTGTGCTGCTGCCGGTGAAGGCGCTGGTGATCGGGGCGCTCAGCATGGGCGCGAGCTTCGGCGCGACCGTGCTCGTCTTCCAGGGCGGGCATCTGCGCGGCCTGGTGGGCGGGTTCACGGTCACCGGCGCGCTGGACCTGTCCATGCCGCTGCTGATGTTCGCCATCGCGTTCGGCCTGGCGATCGACTACGAGATCTTCCTGCTGTCCCGCGTCCGCGAGCAGTACCTGCGCACCGGTGACAACCGGCTCGCCGTGGTGGAGGGCGTCGCCCGCACCGGGCGGCTGGTGACCACGGGGGCGCTGGCGGTCGCCGTGGTCACCGGCGCGCTGGCCACCTCGGGGGTGACCGTCCTCAAGCTGCTCGGCACGGGCCTGGCGACCGCCGTGCTGGTGGACGCGGTGCTGGTGCGGGGCGTGCTCGTGCCCGCGTACCTGACGGTCGCCGGGCGGGCCAACTGGTGGCTGCCGGCCTGGCTCGCCCGGCCGCCCGGGGCCCGCGCCGGGGCCCTGCGGGGCCGGCACCGGGCGGGCCGGCGCCGCCCGGGTCTCGTCGGGGCGCCGCGGCGGGGCCGGCCGTCGCCTCAGATCGTGGACGCGTCGACGACGAAGCGGTAGCGGACGTCACCGGCGACGACCCGCTCGTACGCCTCGTTGATCCGGTCGGCCGGGATGACCTCGACGTCCGCCGTGATGCCGTGCCGGCCGCAGAAGTCGAGCATCTCCTGGGTCTCCGCGATGCCGCCGATCTTCGACCCGGCGAACGAGCGCCGCCCACCGATGAGGGCGAAGGGTGCGACCGGCAGGGGCCGGTCCGGCACGCCGAGCTGCACGAAGGTGCCGTCGGTGCGCAGCAGCCGGAAGTAGGCGTTGAGGTCCAGGCCGGCGGAGACGGTGTTGAGGACCAGGTCGAAGGTGCCGGCCAGGGCCTCGAAGGTGGCGGGGTCGGAGGTCGCGTGGAAGTGGTCCGCGCCCAGGCGCAGGCCGTCGTCCTTCTTGCGCAGGGTCTGGCTGAGAACGGTGACCTCGGCACCCATGGCGTGGGCGATCTTGACGCCGATGTGTCCCAGGCCGCCCAGGCCCACGACGGCGACCTTCGTGCCGGGGCCGGCCTTCCAGTGCACGAGCGGGGAGTAGAGGGTGATGCCGGCGCACAGCAGCGGGGCTGCGGCGTCGAGGGGGAGGCTGTCGGGGATGCGGACGGCGTACCGCTCGTCGACGACGAGACCGGTGGCGTAGCCGCCCTGGGTGACCCGGCCGTCGCGGCCGGTGTCGCCGTAGGTGCCGACCATGCCGAGCTCGCCGGTGCAGTACTGCTCCAGGCCGGCGAGGCAGTTCTCGCAGGTGCGGCAGGAGTCGACGAAGCAGCCGACGCCGACGCGGTCGCCGGGTGCGTACCGGGTGACGGCGGGACCGACCTCGGCGACGACGCCGGCGATCTCATGGCCGGGGACGAGCGGGAAGTGGCCGCCCTCGCCCCACTCGCCACGCGCCATGTGGATGTCGGAGTGGCAGATGCCGGTGAAACGGATGTCGATGAGGATGTCGTGCTCGCCCAGCTCGCGGCGCGTGACGGTGGTGCGCTCCAGCGGGGCCTTGGGAGCGGGCGCGGCGTATGCATGGACAGTGTGGTGCGTCATGGCAACGATGCTGCCGGTGCCCGGGAGAGCCGGCCAGAACACCCTTCGACCCACGTCCGCCGTGCGTACGTCCGCTGTTCCTACCACTGGCAGGGTCACCCTGGACGCCCCCGGAGGGGCCCCGGGGGCCGCCGGGGCTCCCGCATACTGATCCGTATGGACCAGCGCACCGAACTGAGCGAGTTCCTCCGCTCGCGCCGCTCCCGGCTGCGGCCGGAGGACGTCGGCCTGCCGCAGTACGGGCGCCGGCGGGTGCCGGGGCTGCGGCGCGAGGAGCTGGCGCAGCTGGCGGGGGTGAGCGCCGCCTACTACACGCGGCTGGAGCAGGGCCGCGGGCCGAACGTCTCCACCGCCGTGCTGGACGCGATCGCCACGGCGCTGCGGCTCAACGCGGCCGAACGGACGCATCTGCTGCGCCTGGCCCGGCCGGACGGGCGGGCGTCGAGGGCGTCACGGGCGGCGGTGGCACGGCCGCAGCGGGTGCGGCCGGCGGTGCGCCACCTGATGGACCAGATGGGGACCGTACCGGCGTACGTCCTGGGCCGGCGGATGGACATCCTCGCCTGGAACCGGCTGGGCGACGCCCTGCTGGGCGACGTGTCCGGGCGGCCGCCGCAGCAGCGCAACATGGCGTGGCTGGTCTTCCTCGACCCCGCCACGCGCGAGCTGTACGAGGAGTGGGGCGCCAAGGCGTCCGACGTGGTGGCGTGTCTGCGGATGTACGCGGGGCGGCACCCGGACGACCCGGGGCTGGCCGCGCTGGTGGGGGAACTGTCCGTGAAGAGCCCGGAGTTCCGGGCCCTGTGGGCGGCCCACGACGTGCTGGACAAGGGGTACGGCGTGAAGCGGCTGCGGCACCCGGTGGCGGGGGCGCTGACGTTGTCGTACGAGACGCTGGTGCTGCCGGCCGACCCCGACCAGCAGCTGATCACGTACCACGCCGAGCCCGGCTCGCCGTCCGCGGAGGCGTTGCGGCTGCTGGCGAGCCGGTTGCCGGGGGCCGTCACCGGGAGTGCTGCCGGGGCGCCGGTCCCGGCCCAGCCGGGTCCGTAGACGCGGCCGGTCCGTGGGCGCGGCCGGGTCCATGGCCGTGGGCCGGGCCCGGGGCGCGGTCCGGCCCCGGTGACGGCGGTGCCCCGGGGCCGTGCCTCCCCGGGGCGGTCGTGGTGGCCGGGCGTGCGGGTGGTCGGGCGTGCGGGTGGTCGGGACGGTCAGGGCAGCTGGGCTCCGGTTGCCTGGAGGGCTGCGGGAACCGGCTGGAAGAACGTTTCGCCGCCGGAGGAGCAGTCGCCGCTGCCGCCGGAGGTGAGACCGAGGGCGGCATCGCCGTCGAACAGCGCGCCGCCGCTGTCCCCGGGCTCGGCGCAGACGGTGGTGCCGATCAGCCCGTCGACCTGGCCCTCCTGGTAGTTGACGGTGACGTCGAGGCCGGTGACCTCGCCGCCGTGGACCTGGGTGGTGCTGCCGCTGCGCTGCACCTGCTCGCCGACGACGGCGTCGGCCGCTCTGCTTATGCTCTGCTGCCCGCCGTTGTAGAGGTCGACGGCGCTGGGGTGCGCGGTGTTGGCGGTGTAGCGCACGAGGGCGTAGTCGCTGCCGGGGAAGGTGGACGTCTCGGTACTGCCGATGCGGGCGCCGCCGCGCGAACCGGACCAGGTGGCCGAGGCGTTGCCGCAGTGGCCGGCGGTCAGGAAGTAGGGCCGGCCGTTCTTGGTGACGTTGAAGCCGAGCGAGCAGCGGACCCCGCTGCCCCAGATGGCGTCGCCGCCGGCGATGAGCGGCCGGAGGGTGCCGCGGGTGTGCTTGAGGACGGCCTTGTCGCCGAGGGCGGCCACGGCCCGCTGCACCGTGGCGAGGCGCTCGCCGGTGACGGTGCTGTCGGCGGTGACGACGACCTTGTTGCTGCGCGGGTCGGCGGCCCAGGAGGTGCCGGGCACGGCGGCGTCCTCGGCGAGGGTGCGGCGGGCCGCGTCCAGTTCGGCGGCCGAGTGCCGGACGATCCGGGCGTCGGCGCCGGTGGCGCGGACACGGTTCGCGGCGGCACGGTCGAGGACGTTGACGACGAGGCGGTGCGCCGCGGCGACGTAGTAGGAGCCCGCGGTCTCCACACCGAGCGCGGCAACGGCGGTACGGGCGAGGTCACCGGCCTGGGCGGCGGTGAGCGGTGCGGGGGCCGGCGCGGCGCCGGCGCTCTGGAGGGTGAGGGTGGTGGTGGCGAGGGCCACGGTGCCGACCACGGCCAGGGCCGTACGGCGCTTGGGCATGCGTGCGGGACTCAACTCGTCGACCTCCTGTGAGGGGGGTGGGCCCGCGACGGCAGGGGCCGCCGGGGGCACGGGAGGGATTCGTCACCACGGACACGACCGCACGTCGCGTCCATGTCAAGAGTTGCCGGACGAGTGTCCCGCCGCCCGCTGTACCGCACAAGGAAGGTTCCGGCCACCGGCCCGGGGTCCGTCCCGGACCGGTGGCCGCAGGCTCAGGAGGAACAGCTGCTGCCACCGCCGCAGCTGCTGCCGCCACCGCAACTACTGCTGGAGGACGAGCAGCTACTTGACGACGAGGAGGAGTCGGAGCCGGAACAGCTGGAGCCGCTCGAGCAGCTGGAACAGCTCGAACACGTCGTGCCGGCGTACGCACCGGCAGCGGCGGACGACGAGGCCCGCCGCCTCCTCCGCCGCCCGGCGCCGCCGCGCGAGGACCGCGTGGCGGCGGCCTTGCGCAGCTGCCGCCGCAACTCCCCGTCCGGCAGGGCCTGGTAGCCGCGGACCGCCACGACGCCGGCCGCGCCCGCCGGGTGCTGTCCGGTGTTGCGCGTGCCCCACGGATGGCTCTCTTCACGCAACCGGCGGCGGAGCGCCTCTCCTGTCCGGGTCGGGCCGCCGGAGGACGCGGCCGGCGGCCGGCACGTCACCCGCACCACGACGCCGGCCGCCACCGTGCCGAGGAGGCACAACCCGGCCAGGGTCGCGGCGCGGGAGAGCGACAGGCCGGCACCGATGGCCCCGGCCACGACGAGCCCGGCGGTCTGGTACGCCGCCGCCCGGCGCCACGCCGCTATCCGACGTCGCGTCAGAACGAGTCCCCGGCCGCTGAGCGACTCCACGACCCCGTCCACGGCCGCGTCCCAGCACAGCTCCACCCGCAGCCGGCTGAGCCTGCGGCTCCAGGCGGCACCGCAGCGGGCCAGCAGCGCCCGCTCCACGGCGTCCCGGGCCTCCGGTTCCAGCACCTTGAGCCGGCCTTGATTGTCGAGGTCGAGGCGCCGGTCCGAGACCATGCGGGCGACGCAGGTGTCGACGACCCGGTAGCGACCGCCCAGGAGGAAGGCGACCTCCAGGACATCGGCGGCCGCCGGCCACGCGGAGCCGGGCTCGGGCCCCCGGGCCCGCCGGCGTACTGCCAGGAGCCGGACGGCCGGGCCGAGGACGAGCATGAAGCCCAGCACGATCACTGCAACGATCACAGGTGTCGGCCTTTCTCGTGGTCAGGAACAGCCGCCGCCACCGCACGACGAACAACTGCTGGACGAACAGCTGTGGGACGAGTGGGACGAGCAGCTGGAGCAGGCGGTGCCGCACGAGGAGCCGCCGGAGGACGAACTGCTCGACGACGAGGACGACGAGGCTGCGGCAGCCGAGCCGGCGGCGGACGAGCGGAACGAGCTGCCCACCGAGCCGGCGGCTTTCCTCAGCTGCTTCCGCAGCTCCTCGTCCTCGATCGCGTCCACGCCGTGCAGGGCCACCACACCGGCGAGCCCGGCGGGGTGGGTGGCGGGATCGGTGCTGTCCCAGCCGTCGTCCCTCAGCTTCCCCACGAACGCCCGGCCCTCGGCCGTGAGTTCGTGCCCGATCCACTCCGGGTGGCACTTCACCCGGAGCACGATGCCCGCCACCACGAGGACCAGCGCGATCCAGGGGAGAACCGAGGCGAAGACGCCCGCCCGGCCGAGCCCCAGCAGGAGCAGCGACAGCAGCGCCGTCACGACCATGCTCGCCACCTGGATGCCGGCGGCCCAGCGCCAGGGCTTCATCCGCCCGGGCGGTATCAGCAGCCCGCGCCGGACCAACGGGTCCTCCAGGGCCAGGACCTGGGCGTCGGTGCGCAGGTCGAAGTGCAGGCCGGGCAGGGTGCTGCCCCAGTCGGTGCCGCAGGACCTGAACAGGGCCCGTTCGACGGCGTTGTCCGGGACGGGGTCGAGCACCGTGACGCGGCCCTCCGGGCCGAGCTCGATACGGCGCAGCTCCAGCATCCTGACGATCACGGTGTCGGCGACCCGTTCCCGTCCGTCGCGGAGGTAGGCGATCTCCATCAGGCCCGGCTTGCCCTTGACGAAGGACACCACGGGGTCATGCGCGTGCCGGCTCTCGTGGAGGAGCCAGAGCGAGGTGCCGAGCAGGACCAGCACGGCGAGAACGAGTACGACTGTCACGGGTCGGTGCCCTTTCGGACCGTGAGACTCAGGAAGAAGAAAACAGAAAGAGGAAAGGAGTCCTCGGAAAGGAGCCCTTACGCGGAGAGGAAGCGGCGCAGCCTTCTCCGCAGGCGCCGCAGAACCCCGGCATCGTCGTGACCGGCGGCGGCATGGGCCGCCAGCCGTTCTCGGTGCCGGGAATCCTCCGGAAGGCCGGCGTCCAGCAGGTGCGCGACGAAGTCGCGGGCGTCCTGGTGGTAGCCGCCGGTCATCGGCCGGGGGCGGGCGTAGGCGAGGAAGAGCTCGCGGTACTCCTCCCCCAGCAGGCGCGGCAGCTCCGGATCGAGCTTGGCGACGACGGCGGCGCGCTTGGTGAGCAGCGCCTGCCGCTGCACCTCCAGCCGCCGCCGGTCGAAGCCTTCGGGGTCGGGGGCGCCGGCCACCAGGGACGAGAGCAGGGCGTGCTGGGCGAGGGCCAGCCGCTCGCGGGCGGCGTCGGTGCCGCCGCCGTACGCGGTCGAGCGGTCAGACACCGGCACCGACCCCGGCTCCGGCCGCCGCCCCGGCCCGTATGCCGGCCTGTATGCCGGCCCGGCCGGTCACGGCCCGTATGGAGTCGAGCTCGGCGGCCAGCTCGGGGGCGGAGGGGAAGCGGTCGTCCCGCTCCAGCAGCACACCGGGCGGGTCGGTGCGGTCGCACAGCTGGGCGAGCACGTCGAGGACGGGACGGGGCACGGGATGGGCATGGCTGTCGTGCCACAGGCCGCCGCGCTCGAAGCCGCCGGCGACGTGCACGTAGGCCAGGGCCTCCGGCGGCAGGGCGTCCAGCGCCTCGGCGGGGTCCTCGCCCCGGTTGACGTGGTTGGTGTGCAGGTTGGCGACGTCCACCAGGAGCCGCACGCCGGTCCGCTCGACCAGCTCGGCCAGGAACTGGCCCTCGGTGAGCTCCTCCCCCGGCCAGCCCAGGAATGCGGCGATGTTCTCCAGGGCCAGCGGGACGGGCAGCATCTGCTGGGCGATGCGGACGTTCTCGCAGAGGACGTCCAGACAGTCCCGGGTGCGCGGGACGGGCAGCAGGTGGCCCGCCTCGATCCGGGGCCCGCCGGTCAGCGGGCCGCCGGCGCGGACGAAGGCGATGTGCTCGCTGACGAGCGGCGCGCCGAGCGCCTCGGCGCGCTCGGCCAGGGCGGCGAGCCGGGCCAGGTCGGGCCGGTCGGCGCCGCCCAGCCCCAGCGAGACGCCGTGCGGCACGACGGTGACGCCGCGCTCGCGGAGCCGCAGCAGCGAGTCGGGCACATGGCCCGGACAGATGTTCTCGGCGACGACCTCGACCCAGTCGACGCCCGGCAGCCCCTCGACCGCCCCGGCGATCTCCGGCCGCCAGCCGATGCCCGTACCCAGCCGCGTCTGCATGATCGAACCCCCCGTGCTCTCCCCCGTGCCGTGCGGGGCGCTTCCGCGCCCACGCAGGTCATTCCCCCCGCACACCTTACAAACACATGTTCTGTGTACGGATCAGGGACTGATCAGGGAGAACCCGAGGGGTCGGGTCAGGGAAACCCCGGGCATGCCGCAGGGCTCCCGGCCGTCACAGGCCGACGGTCACACCCCGGCCGTCAGCAGGTCGGCGTGGTGCCGGCGGGCCACGGCCGGGTGGGCCCGCAGCCAGCCCTTGATCTCGTTGCGGCCGTACTCGGCGAACAGCGGGTTGGTCGCGTCCTGCGTGACGCCCGGTGCCCGGTCCGCGTGCGGGAACGGCACCGACTCGATGCGCGCGTCGAGCCGCGGGTTGAAGAAGAAGGGCACCGAGAAGCGCTCCCGGCTCCCGGCGGGGCTGACCACCCGGTGGTTGGTCGCCTTCAGGTAGCCGTTGGTGGCGACCTCCAGCAGCTCGCCGAGGTTGACGACGAAGGCGCCCGGCAGCGGCGGCACGTCGATGTACGAGCCGTCGCCGCGGTCGACCTGGAGGCCCCCGACGCTGTCCTGGAGCAGCAGGGTCAGGAAGCCGTAGTCCTTGTGCCAGCCCACGCCCTGGCCGGCCCCGTCGGGGGCGGTGCCGGGGTAGCGGACGAGCTTGAGGTGCAGGTGGGGGCGGTCGGCGAAGGCGTCGTCGTAGAAGTCCTCGGGCGCGCCGATCGAGGCCAGCAGCTCGTGCAGGAGCCGCCGGGCCACCTCGCTGAGCCGGTCGATCCAGGAGAGCGCGGTGGTGCGCAGCTCGGGCAGGGCGGCGGGCCACTGGTTGGGGCCGTCCAGCCACCAGTAGCCGGGCTCGCCGGGCGCCGGTACGTGCGCCTCGCGCTCGGCGCCTATGTCGAGCTGGTCGCGCCAGTCCTGGCTGCCGCCGGTGCGCTCGTCCCCTATGCGCGTGTAGCCGCGGAAGTGGGGCGAGTTGAGGTTGCTGATGGCGAGCCGCTCGGCTTCGGGCAGCGCGAAGAAGTCCCGCATGACGCGCATCAGCGCGGCCGTCTCCTCGGCAGTGATGCCGTGGCCGGTGAGCTGGAAGAACCCCACGTCGCGGGCGGCGCTGTGCAGCGCCTCGCGGAAGCGGGCTCGGGCTTCCGCACCGGCGGAAGCGGCTGAGAGGTCGAGGACGGGAAGCTCATT
Organism: Streptomyces mashuensis; assembly: GCF_014654785.1. Lineage (GTDB taxonomy): Bacteria > Actinomycetota > Actinomycetes > Streptomycetales > Streptomycetaceae > Streptomyces > Streptomyces mashuensis. Next base: position 1,200,681 of record NZ_BNBD01000001.1, on the reverse strand, counting down.
GATCATGGAATGTCCACTGCGTGAGAGCCCGGTTACGCCCAGCGGGTGGCCGGACGGCCCGCCGAGCAGCCGCAGGATATGCGGACCGGGCGGGGCCGGGGAAGGGCGGAAAGCAGAAGAAAACGATCAGGCGCGGAACGAGGTCGCCTGGCGGGCGCGCGGCCACGGGTCCCGGGTGCGGGACGGGCTCGGGCGCGCCCGGGGTGTCAGCCGCAGCGGCGACAGGACGTGCTCGTGATGCGGACGAAGTCCACGTGGCGGCGCTTGACGAGCATGTTCATAACGGCAGCTTATACCTTCTCAAAGCCGGAGCGAGGCCCCTGGCCGCGTGGTACGCGTCACATCCCGTTAACAAAAGCCCGCCCGGACACGACGTGTGGGGGCGCTGGTCCGAGCGGGCCGACGGCCGAGAATCCCGCCGCGGAACGCACGGTACGGAAAAGCAGTTGGGACTGCCACGCCGAAATGCCGTACCGGGGCGAAGCTGGGGCGAATGAGTGAAAACAGAGAACTTCTCGAATATTCCGCAGTTACTCAGTTCGCTTCCCGGTGGGAATCATCGATCGATCGAAAGGCAGAGACGTGCTCAAGAAGGTACTCGCCACGGCCGCGGTGACGGCTTCCGCGGTCGGTGCCGTCGCCACCCCGGCGATGGCCATCGGCAACGACCAGGATGTCGCCAACGCCAACGGTGCGAAGACCGGCTACGGCAACACCAAGACCGGGGGCCACGAAAGCCCGCAGATGAGCCTGATCCAGGGAACCCTGAACAAGCCCTGCGTCGGCATCGGCAAGATCGGCATCCAGTCGCTCATCGCGCTGCTCAACATCGGCATCCAGGACATCCCGATCCTCACGTCGCAGCAGCAGCAGCAGTGCACGGACAACTCCACGATCAACGACGGCGACGACCCGCTGTCGCACCTGATCGACGAGATCCCGATTCTGTCGGGCAACGGCTCGGCCAACGGCTGACGCCGGAGGGCTCCCGCCGGATTCCCTCTGCCCCGGGTGTACGGGCCCCGGGGCAGAGGGATTCTTCTTGCCCGGTCGTTGCCGGGTCGCACCGAGAAAGGCCCCGTGCCGTGTCCGCCGTGAACCCGCTCGACGCCTCCTCGCTGCTGGCCGCATTCGGGGCGCTCGGCATCGCCCTGGTGCTCTTCGCCGAGACCGGCCTGCTGGTCGGCTTCTTCCTGCCCGGCGACTCGCTGCTCCTCACCGCCGGCCTGCTCTGCCGGGCCGGTGCCGCGTCCGCCACCACCGCCGGGCCGGGCGCCACGTCCGCGCCGCGCCTGGAGCTGGCACAGGTCCTCGTCGCCGCGGCCGCCGGCGCGCTCGCCGGGGCGCAGTGCGGGTACGTCCTGGGGCGCCGGGGCGGGCGCGCCCTGCTGGCCCGCCCGGGCAGCAGGCGGCTGCGCGAAGGCGCGGCGCGCGCCGAGGAGTTGCTGGGCCGCTACGGCCACGCCCGCGCCGTCGTCCTGGCCCGGTTCGTCCCGGTGGTGCGCACGGTCCTCAACCCACTGGCCGGGGCACTCGGCATGCCCGCGCGCGTCTTCACCGTGTGGCAGGTGGCCGGCGGACTGGTGTGGACGGTGGGGCTGGTGATGGCCGGCTACGGGCTGGGCGCCGTGGTGCCGGACGTGGACCGGTACCTGCTGCCGCTCGTGGGCCTGGTCGTCCTGGTGTCCCTGGTGCCGCTGATGCTGGAAGTGGCCCGCGGCCGACGCCGCCCCGCGCCGGCGGACTCCCCAGCGGGCCGGGAAGCCGACCGGGGTTAGGCCCTGTCGTCAAAATCGCGCCTGCCCGGGGGCGGTTGTGCGGGAGGTCAGCTGCCGGGCGTGGCCAGCAGGCTCTCGACCAGGCGGGCCGCGTAGCCCGCGTCGAGGGTCTCCGTCCCGGGGCGGAAGAGAATGCGGTACATCATCGGCGCCACGACACGGTCGACGACCCGTTCCACGGCGGGCGCCTGCTCGCCCCGCGCCGCGGCGCGGCTCAGGATGGTCTCGATCTGCTCGGCCGCGTACGCCGAGCACTGGCCGGCGTTCGTGCCGTCGGGGTCGCCGAGCAGCGCGTCACGGATGTAGGCACGGCCGGCGGAGGAAGACATCTCCTCCAGGAAGTGCTCGGCCCATGCGGTCAGGTCCGCCGCGAGGCCGCCCAGGTCCTCCGGCGGCAGTTCGGGCCGCAACCGCTCCACGGCCACGTCCGACATCAGTTCTTGCAGGTCGCCCCAGCGGCGGTAGATGGTCGACGGCGTGACACCGGCCCGGGCCGCGACCAAGGGCACGGTGAGGGCGTCGCGGCCGACTTCCGTCTCCAGTTCACGCACCGCGGCGTGCACCGACTGCTGGACGCGGGCGCTGCGCCCTCCGGGGCGGACCATCGGCTTGCGGCTCATGCCTCCCACCTTAAAGCAAAGATCTCGCGTCTAGCGGGGTGAGCCGGAGCAGGGCGCCGCTGTCCGTACCGGCCGTGTCCGCTCGTAGGCGTGTCCCACCCGCAGGAGGACGGCCTCGGCGAGCGGGCGGCCGAGGAGTTGCATGCCGATCGGCAGCCCGGCGCGGTCGTGGCCGACGGGGACGGTGAGGGCGGGCACGCCCGTGATGTTGGCGGGGGCGGAGAGGCGCACGTAGGCGTCCGAGACGCTTTCGGCCGTCCCGTCGGCCCAGGTGACGGATTCCTGACCGGCCGGTACCGCGGTGAGCGGCACGGTGGGGGCGGCGACCACGTCGACGTCCGCCAGCATGCGGGCCCACTCCTGCCGCATGAGCGTGCGCGCCCGCTGGGCCCGCAGGTAGTCCCCGGCGGGCATCAGCTCGCCGGCTTCGAGGAGCACCCGGACGTCCGCCTGATAGAGGTCGGGCACGGCGCGCAGGGTTCGCTCGTGGTAGGCGGTGGCCTCGGGGACCATCAGCCCCCACTGGGTGGCCTGGATGTACCGCGTCATGGGGATGTCGACGTCGACCAGGTGCGCCCCCAGTTCCTCCAGGTGGGCGATGGCCCGCCGCACGGCCGCCTCCACGTCGGGGTCGACCCGGTCGAAGTAGTAGGTGCGCGGTACGCCGATCCGCAGCCCCCGCGCATCGGGCTCGGCATTCGGCGGCAGTGAGGCGGGGTCGCGCGGGTCGTGTCCGGTCAGGGCCGAGAGCACCAGCCCGGCGTCCTCCACGGTGCGGGTGAGCGGGCCGACGTGGTCCAGCGACCAGGACAGCGACGTCACCCCGTGCCGGAGGACGAGGCCGTACGTGGGTTTCAGGCCGACGGTCCCGTTGAGCGCCGCGGGCACCCGGATCGAGCCGCCGGTGTCGGTGCCGAGCGCGAAGGTCGCCGCGCCCGCGGCCACCGCCACGGCCGAGCCACCGCTGGAACCGCCGGCGATCCGGTCGGGGAAGAGGGCGTTGCGCGTCTGAGGGGTGGTCAGTCCGTAGGCGAACTCGTGGGTGTGGGTCTTGCCGACGAGCACCGCGCCGGCCGCCGTCAGGCGCGCGTGGACGGTGCTGTCCGACGCGGCGCGGTGGCCGGCCCGTACCCGGGAACTGGCCGTGGTCGCCTCGCCGGCCACGTCGATCAGGTCCTTCAGGCCCATCGGGATGCCGTGCAGCGGCCCCCGGTACCGGCCGGCGGCGATCTCCCGTTCGGCCCGGCGTGCCGCACGCCGCGCCCGTTGGGCCGTCACCGTCACGAACGCCTGGAGACGGGGCTCGACCTGCTCCAGGCGGGCCAGTACGGAGTCCGTCAGCTCGACGGGGGACAGCCGTCGCTGCCGTATCGCCTGCGCGGCGGCGGCCAGGGACATCTCATAGGGCTGCATGGAGCGGCTCCTCTTCCTGGTGTGCGCCGTCGGCGCGGTAGGCCGCGGCGGGCGGCACGTCCCCGAAGTCCAGCTCGCGCAGGACCGAGACGACGGAGTGGATGTGCCGGGCGGTCGCCGCCACCACGTCATGGCGGTCGGCGGGCAGCGGCAGGCCGCAGTGGGCGGCCCAGCGGGCCGCCTCCGGGGGGCCGAGAGCGGGCACGGGACGTCTCCCCTCCAATAAAAGCTAACTGTTTGCGTTAGTGGACGATAGACCCCATAGCCGCCTAACGCAAACGGATTGCGTTTAGCGGAGTTGGGGGCCGCGGCTCCCTCATCCCCGCCCCACCGTGAGCTACGTTGCGGAAACATGACGATCCCTCGGCGGGCTCTGCTCGCCACCGGAGCAGCCGGAGCGGCGGCCGCCGCCGCCCTTCCCACGGCGGCCGGCGCGGCGCCCGGAGCCGCGCCCGTCCGGACCGGGTTCGAACGGCTGGCCGCCGACGGGTACCGGCTGCTGCGTGGTCAGCGCGTGGGGGTCGTCACCAACCAGAGCGGGATCACCGCCGACGCCCGCGGCATCGTCGACGTGATGCACGCCGACCGCCGCGTGCACGTGACGGCCGTCCTCGCCGGCGAGCACGGCTACCGCGGCACGCCCCAGGCCGGGCTGTCGGAGGGCGACTCCACCGACCCCGCCACCGGCCTGCCCGTCCTCGACACGTACCGCAGGAGCGGGCGGGAACTCGACGAACTGGTCCTCCGGTCCGGCGTGGACACCCTCGTGTACGACAGCCAGGACGCCGGGGCCCGCTTCTACACGTGCATCTGGACGCTGTACGACTGCCTGGCCGCCGCCGCCCGGACCGGAACGCGCTTCGTGGTCCTGGACCGGCCCAACCCGGTCTCCGGCCGCGACGCGTACGGCCCGGTCCTGGACCGGCGGTACGCGTCGTTCGTCGGCCGCGCCCCGATCGCGCAGGCGCACGGCATGACCGTGGGAGAGCTGGCCCTGCTCTACAACGGCGAGTTCATGCCCGCGGAGGCCGGCCGGCCCGCCGAGCTGACCGTCGTCACCATGACGGGATGGCGGCGGCGCCACTTCCACGACGCGACCGGCCTGCCCTGGGTGCCGCCCAGCCCCAACATGGCCACCCCCGACACGGCGCTCGTCTACTCCGGCACCGGCCTGTTCGAGGGCACCACCATGTCGGAGGGGCGCGGCACCGTCCGCCCGTTCGAACTGCTGGGGGCCGAGGGGCTCGACGGCCGGTGGGCCCGTGCCGTCCGGGCCGAGCGGCTGGCCGGCCTGCACGTCCGTGAGGCGTACTTCTCCCCCACCTTCGGCCCGTTCCAGGGCCGCACGCTCGGCGGGGTGCAGCTGCACGTCCACGACCGCGCCGCCTTCGACCCCGTGCGCACCGGCGTCGCGCTGCTGGTCACCGCCAAGCGCGTGTGGCGCGGCTTCGCCTGGCGCCCGGACCGGTTCGTCGACAAGCTCGCCGGGTCGCCGCTGCTGCGCACCATGATCGACGCCGGTGCCGGCACGGACGAGGTGGTCGCGGCCTGGCAGGACGGGCTGCGGGCGTTCCGCGCCGTACGGCGGAAGTACCTCCGCTACACCTGAGCCGGGGCGCGGGTGTCAGCACTGGAGCGGCATCGGCACCTGGTCGCCGACCGGCCCGGTGTTGCGGCACATCCGGTAGCCCTGCGCCTTGAGGTCGCTGACGATGCCCTCCAGGGCGTCGGGGAAGTTGCTGAAGAGGTGGCCGAGGATGACGCCGTTGTGCTTCTCCTCCGGCGTCGCGCCGCGCACGCTCTCCCGGATGGCCTCGACGGAGCGCGCGCTGCCGCCCACCTTCTCCCAGTCGTGCGTGTCGATGGTCCAGTTGCAGATGCGGTAGCCGAGGTCGGCGGCCACCTCCTGCTCCCGCTCGCCGGCCTCGCCATAGGGCGGGCGCAGCAGGTTGCCGGGCACGCCGCCGCGGATCTCGTCGCGCAGCTCCTGGTCGCCCAGGGCGGTCAGCCGCTGGTGGGAGTACGAGTGGTTGCCCACCCAGTGGCCCTGCTGGCGCAGGGTGGCGGTGATGTTCGGGTACTGGGCGGCGAACTTGCCGATGAGGAAGAAGGCGGCGCGGATGCCCTGCGCCTGGAGCCGCGCGCCGATCCGCACCGACCGCTCGGGGTCGTTGTACGGCCAGTCGTCCAGCGACAGCAGCACCCGGCCCGAGGTGTTGCCGCACCGCTCCCGGTCGTAGGGCGCGGCCTCGTCCGGGTCGGCGGGAGGTGCGGGGGCCCGGGGCCGGCCGCCGTCGGGGTCGGGGTGCATGCCGTCGGAGCCGTCGGCCCGCCGTCCCGCCTTGCCGGCGGGGCTCGCGGCGGAGCGTGCGGCGCTCGCGCAGGCGCCGTTGCCGTCGCGCGCGCCCCCGGTGTGCGGCGGGCATTCGGGCTGGTCGTCGCCGTCCACGGCGGTGGCGGCCAGCGCCGAGCAGGTCACGAGCGCGGAGACGGCCGCCACCGTCTTCAGGGGAGCCCGCCGGCGCCGCCGGTGGCGCCCGCGGCCCCGCCGGAGGACTTCGCGGTATCCGGGTGCGGACATGCATGACTCCTCACGGGTGACGGCCCGCGGGCAGGACGGGGCCGGCACCGCACACCGGTGACGCCACCGGTCCGATGATCTTGACACCCACCCTCCGGCCGGGACGGCGCTCCCGCAACTGCGGGGCGGCACCGCGCTGGGCCGCCCGGGTGGTCCTCCGGCGCGTCGCAGGCCTGTCGGCCCGTCAGGGGCGGGCCCACGGGATAAGGGAGGCCGTCCGGGCCCGGCTCCTCCTTACGGTCGAACGCCGGGCCCGCCGGGAGCAGCGCGGGGCCTCAGCCCCTTCAGCCCTTGCCGCCCCTTCCGTCCTCGTCGGGGAAGACGCGGGTGACGACGCGGCCGTCCTCCGTCACGTAGCCGTGCAGCATCCCCTCGGTGCTGTAGGGAGCGGCGTACGTGCCCCGCGGGTCGAGCGCGACGAGACCGCCGGTGCCGCCCAGGCGGGGCAGCCGCTGCCGTACGACCTCATGGGCGGCGGAGGCGACGTCGCGGCCGCCGAACTCGACCAGGTGGGACAGGGTCGCGGCGGCGGCGCCGCGGAGGAACACCTCGCCGTGGCCGGTGGCGCTGACGGCGGCGGTGCGGTCGTCGGCGTAGGTGCCGGCGCCGACGACCGGGGAGTCGCCGACGCGGCCGGCCATCTTGTTCGTCCTGCCCCCGGTGGAGGTGGCCGCGGCCAGATGGCCGCGCCCGTCGCGGGCCACGGCGCCGACCGTGCCCATGGCACCGGCGGGGGCCTTCGCGGGGGCGGCCGTGCCGTGGCCCTTGGCCTTCATCAGCTCGTCCCAGCGCTGCTGCGTCCAGTAGTAGTCCTGCGTCACGGGCCGCAGGCCCTCGCGGACGGCGAACGCGTCGGCGGCCTCGCCCGACAGGAGGACGTGGGGCGTCCGCTCCATGACCAGGCGGGCGGCGGAGACGGGGTTGCGTACGTGCCGTACGGCGGTGACGCCCCCGGCGGCGAGGTCGGAGCCGCGCATGACGGAGGCGTCGAGTTCGTGGCCCGCGTCGTCGGTGAACACGGCGCCGCGGCCCGCGTTGAACAGCGGGTCGTCCTCCAGGACGCGTACGGCGGCCTCCACGGCGGCCACGCTGTCGCCGCCCCGCCGCAGCACGCGCGCGCCCGCGCGCAGCGCCCCGGCCAGGCCGTCGCGGTACGCCTTCTCCGTGGCGGGGTCGGTGTCCTCGCGGCGCAGCGCGGTGCCGGCGCCGCCATGGACGGCGAGGACGACGTGGCGGGCGGCGGGGGCCGTGCCGTACCCGTCACCGGCGGCGGCCGTCTCCCGGACGGCGGCGGGGCCGTTCTGCGCGGCGCTGCCCTGGGACAGGCCCGCGACGGCGCACAGGGCGAGGACGGGGACGAGCCACGGTCTGGCGTGACATGACCTGACGTGACGTGAGTGACGTGAATGCAGCGAGTGGGTCGAAGGACGCGCGTGACGCAGGTGACGCATAGGTTCCCCTTCGTCGATGCGGATCGGTCCTGGCCACCTGCCGACATGCATGCATGCCCAGGCGTGCCGTTCGCCTTCCGCTTCGACCCTGGGGGTGGCGTCCGCCCGTGTCCACACCGCCCGCGACGGGGCGTCAGAGAGCCGCCAGCCAGCGGGCGTCGAGCACCCCTTCGGCGACGAGGATGGCGGTGCCCGCCAGCAGGGCGGGGGCCCCGGCGGCCAGCGTCACCGACACGGGGCCGCGCGGGGTGCGGACGACGGTGGTGCCGCGCCGGCCGGTGAGGTGCTGGACGGCAGCGGCCGCGGCGCACGCCGTCGTACCGCAGGGCCGCGTCTCGCCGATGCCGGGGCGGTGGACGCGCAGCCGCACACTGCCGTCGGTGAGGACGTTGGCGAACGAGACGGTGACGTCGGGCGTGAGGGGGCCCGGCCCGCCGGCGAAGACGGTGAGGTCGGCCTCGGGGGCGCTGCCGAGGTCGAGGCAGGCCAGCGGCACGTCGACCACGCACACCAGGTGCGACGGCCCGAGCGAGAGGGCGACGCCGGGATGCGTACGGCCGTCGAGGGCGGCCCAGGAGCCGCCCAGAATGCGGGGGGCGGGCATCTCGGTGGTGACGTTCCCGTCCTCGCGGGCCAGCACCCGGCGGTCGCCGGTGTGCGTGCCGATCCACATCTGGCCGGGCCGCGCCAGGCCGGACACGGTCAGGTAGCGGGCCACGACGCCGAGGCCGGGGCCCCACAGGGGCAGCGGGTAACCGTCGGCGGCGTGGCAGTCGGTGAACCACTCCACGCGCCGGCGGCCGCCGGTCGCGGGGCGGCCGGTGCGGCGGTCGTGGCGCACCAGGTGCAGCAGCGCGTCGCCGCCCAGCCCGGTGTGCGGGTCGCACAGGCCGCGGACGGCGTCCTCGGAGAGGGTGACGGACCGTTCGGGGTCGGGCAGGAGGAGGAAGCCGTTGCCTCCGCAGTACCCCTTGAGGTACCGCGGTCCGGGCTCAACGCGGTGCGGGGGCACGGCGGGCTCCGGTGCGGGGTCGGGCGGGTGCGCCCGTGTCGCTGTCCACCCCTCGCATGCTGGGCGGGCGTACGGGCGTGGCGCAATGGCGCCGGTCCCGGGCCGCCCGGGGACTGCCGGGCAGCTGCCGGTCCGCCGGTCACGCCCGCGGGAATCCGCCGTCCGCGCGCGCCCCGAACGCGCCGGTCCGTGCGCCCTGTGGCGGGACGGACGCCGACCCTACTCTGAAGGAGAGGCTGGCACGGCCAAGGGGGAATGACGGTGGTCGAGGGCGCCGAGGGGCTGGATTTCGGCCTGTTGCTGCGTCGCTGCCGGATCGCGGCGGGGATGACGCAGGAGGAGCTGGCCGGGGCGTCCGGGCTGAGCGTCCGGGCCATCGGAGATCTGGAGCGCGGGCGGACCCGGCGTCCGCAGCGCAGATCGGTCGAGCTGCTGGCGGAGGCCCTGGCGCCGGGCGCCGAGACGGCCCGGCAGCTGGCAGAGGCGGCGATGGCGGCCCGGCTGGGCTACGGGGAGGCGCTGCCGCGACCGGAGGCGGGGGCGGCGGGCCTGTGCGAGCTGCCGCCCGACGTCGTGGACTTCACGGGGCGGGAGCGGGAGGCGCGGCGGCTGGAGGCCGCACTGGGCGGGGGCCGGCTGATGGTGGCGGGGCCCGGCCCGGCGGGTCCGCGGCCGGTGCTGGTGGAGGGTCAGCCGGGCGCGGGCAAGACGGCGCTGGCGGTGCACGCGGCCCACCGGTGCCGGGCGCGCTTCCCTGACGGGCAGGTGTTCGTGGAGCTGGCGCCGGCCGGCGCGCCGGCGCTGGGGCCGGTGGAGGTGGTGCGGCGGGTGCTGCGGTCGCTGGGGGCCGCGGACCCCGAGCCGGCCGGGCTGGAGGAGGCCGCCGCCCGCCTGCGGGCGGTGCTGGCGCGGCGCAGGGTGCTGGTGGTGCTGGACGACGCGGTGTCGGAGGCCCAGGTGCGGTGGGTGTGCCCGGCGGTGGGCGGCTCGGCGGTGCTGGCCACGTGCCGGCGCCGGCTGTCCGGGCTGGCGGGGGCCGAGGCCGTCACGGTGGCCGCGTTCCGGCCGCACGAGTCGCTGGCGTTCCTGGCCCGGATGCTGGGCGAGGAACGGGTGAGCGCGGCGGGCCCGGACGCGTCGGTGGTGGCGGGCCTGTGCGGTCATCTGCCGCTGGCGCTACGGGCGGTGGGGTGCCGGCTGCTGGCCCGGCCGCACTGGACGATGCGGACGCTCCTGGAGGAGGTGCTGGCCGATCCGCGGACGCGGCTGCGCGAGATGGGTTCGGGGGACGTGACGGTCCGGGCCTCCATGGCGCGGGCGTTCGCGCTGCTCGACGAGCGGGCCCGCGCGGCGCTGTGGCGGCTGGCCACGGCCCGCCCGCCCGGCTGGTTCACGCCGGCGACCGCGGCGGGGCTGCTGGGCTGCGGGCAGGCCCGTGCGCACCGGCTGCTCGGCGACCTGATGGACGGGCACCTGCTGGAGGTGGCCGAGGAGCGTCGGCCGGGCGAGCCGCGCTGCCGGGTGCCGGTGATGGTGCGGCTGTTCGCGGCGGAGGGCGCGTGGTCGGTGCCCGCGGGCGCGAGCGCGGCGGCGGGCCGGGGAGGGGTGCGCCGGGCGGCGGTGCCGGGGGCGCCGGCGCGTACGCCGGCGGTGGCGGTGGGCGGGGAGGCGTGTCAGCGGGTGGTGTAGCCGCCGTTGACGAAGACGGTCTGGCCGTTGAGCCACCAGCCGTCCGTCAGCAGGAACTTCACCCAGGGCACGATGTCCTCGATCTTCGTCAGCTCGCCGTTCATCGCGGACGACTTGTGGTACGCGATGGAGTCGTCGGTCTCCGCCGGGTAGAAGAACGAGGTGTCCATCGGGCCGGGCGCGATGTTGTTGACGGAGATGTTGCGGCCGAACAGCTCCTTGGACAGGGCGCGGGTGAAGTGCTCGACGGGGGCCTTGCTGCCGGCGTAGACGGAGTAGAGGCCGGTGTAGGCGGCGAGCAGCGACGTCACGATCGTGACGATCTTGCCGCCGTCCTGGACGCGCCGGGCCGCCTGCTGCATGACGAGGAACGCCGCCTTCGCGTTGACCGCGAACATGCGGTCGTACTCCTCCTCGCTGACCTCCGTCAGCGGCTTCTTGATGACCATGCCGGCGGTGTTCACCACGCAGTCGACCCGGCCGAAGGCGCCCTCGGCCACCTCGAAGAGCCCTTCCACCTCCACCCGCCGGCTGAGGTCCGCCTCGTGCACGACCGCCTCGCCGCCGGCCGCCTTGACCGCCTCGGCGGTCTGCTCGGCACCCTGCCGCGACGACGGGCTGTTGTAGTGCACGACGACATGGGCGCCGTCGGCCGCGACCTCCGTCGCGATGAGGCTGCCGAGGTTCCGTGAGGCACCCGCGACGACGACGACCTTGTCCTTGAGGCTGCGACTGGGCATGCGGCCACTGTAGGGCGGTATGTCCGCTTTCGCATGCGCGGCCGGCGTCGGCCACTCCGCACCGACCCCTCATACCGTCAGCTTGGTTAGGATAGCCTTACCTTATGACTCTGTCGCACGTGGACACCGTGGCGGAAGCCGCCGGCGCACCCGCACCCCCACCCCCTCCCCGGGGCAGCCGGACCCGTCTCGCCACCGCCACCGCCGCCCTGGCGCTCGCCGTCCTCGTGCTCGCAGCCCTGTCCCTCACGACCGGCGCCGCCGGCAACGTCGGCACGGGCGACGTGGCCGACTACCTCCTCGGCCGGCACGGCGCCCGCGACAACTCCCGGCTGGCCCTCGTCGTCGGCGACCTGCGCATCCCCCGGACGCTCACCGCGCTCCTCGTCGGCGCCGCACTCGGCACCTCCGGCAGCCTCCTCCAGGCCGTCACCCGCAACCCCCTCGCCGAGACCGGCCTCCTCGGCGTCAACGCCGGTGCCTCCCTGGGCGTCGTCACCGGCATCGCCCTCGCCGGCGTGAGCAGCGGCTACGGCCACCTGCTGTGGGCCTTCGGCGGCGCCCTGACCGCCGGCGCGCTCGTCCTGCTCGCCGCCGGCCGCCGGGGCGGCGGCTCGCCCGTACGCCTGGTCCTGGCCGGCTCCGCACTGGGCGCCACCTTCGGCGGCATCACCAGCATCGTCGTCGTCAACTCCGCCGAGACCTACGACCGCTACCGCTCCTGGATCCTCGGCTCCCTCGCCGGCGTCGAGGGCCTCGGCGAACTCACCGGCCTCCTGCCCGTCCTGGCCGCCGGCTTCGCCGTCGCCCTGCTCGTCGTCCGCCCGCTGTCCGCGCTCGCCCTCGGCGACGACCTCGCCCGCGGACTCGGCCACCGGCCCGCCACCGTCCGGGCGACGGTCGCCGTGGCCGTCACCCTGCTCACCGCCGCCTCCGTCGCCCTCGTCGGCCCCGTCTCCTTCCTCGGGCTGCTCGCCGGGTTCCTCGCCCGCGCCGTCGCCGGGCCCCGGCTCACCGCGCAGATCCTCCTCGCGGGCCTCATCGGCGCCGGCGTCCTGACCGGCGCCGACGTCCTCGCCCGCGTCGTCTCCCGGCCCTTCGAGGCCCCCGTCTCCGTCGTCGTCGCACTCATCGGCGCGCCCGTCCTCATCGGCATCGTCCGCTCCCGCCGCCTGACCGCCACCGGCCTGACCGGCCCCGCAACCGACACCGACGGAAACCCCGCGCCGGCGACCCGGCGGGCCCGCCCCGAGACGGACCCCGGCCCCGGACTCGTCCTCCGCCGCGGCCGGCTGTCCCTCCTCGTGCCCCGCCGGCCCCTCCTCGCCACCCTCGCGCTGGCCGCGCTGCTGCTCGCCGCCGTCGTGCTCGCCGCCCACGCCGGGCAGAGCGACATGGGCCTCACCCGCACCTTCCGCGCCGTCCTCGGCTCCGGCGACCACTTCGACGTGCTCCTCGTCCAGGAATTCCGGCTCGGCCGCATCGTCGCCGGCCTCGCCGCCGGCGCCGCGCTCGGCCTCGCCGGCTGCCTCACCCAGACCCTCGCCCGCAACCGGCTCGCCACACCCGAACTGCTCGGCGTCAACGACGGCGCCACCGCCGCCGTGCTCGTCTCCACGACCCTCACCGGCACGTTCGGCGCCTGGTGGGCCGGGCCGCTCGGCGCGTTCGCCGCCGTCCTCCTCGTCACCGCGCTCTCCGGCGGCACGGGACAACGCGGCCACCGCGTCCTCGTCGTCGGCCTCGCCACGTCCGCGCTCGCCTCCGCCGTCACGCAGGTCGTGCTCGCCCGCCGCTCCCTCTCCTCGGCCACCTCGCTGTACGTGTGGACGTCCGGCAGCCTCAACGGGCGCGGCTACGGCGTGGCCGGCCCGATGCTGCTCGGGCTGGCCGTGCTCGTGCCGCTCGCGCTCGTCGTCGCGCGCCGGCTGAACGTCCTGCGGTTCGACGACGCGACCGCCGCGTCGCTGGGCGTCGCGCCGGACCGAGTACGGCTGTTCTGCCTGCTCCTGGCCGTGGCCCTGGCGGGCCTGGCCGTCGGCGTCTGCGGGCCGGTGGGGTTCGTGGCGCTGGCGTCGCCGGTGATTGCGGGGCGGGTGGTGGGGGCCGGGCGGGTGCCGGTGGTTGCGGCGGCGCTTACGGGGGCGGTGCTGGTTGTGGTCGCCGATACGCTCGGCCGCCTTGTGCTCGGCGGTGCCGAGATCCCCGTGGGCATCGTCACGACCGTGCTGGGTGGGCCGTTCCTGTTGTGGGTGCTGCTCGGCCGGTCGAGTGCGGCGCGGTTGTAGACGCCTCCGGCGGTTCTTCCCCCACCCCGCCCTCCCCCAGCCTCCGGCCGGGGGGACCCCCATCCCGTAACCGGGGCTCCGCCCCGGACCCCGCGCCTCAAACGCCGGCGAGGCTGTTATGGCTGAGCGCTCAGCCACATCAAGCCCGTCCGGCGTTTGAGGACACCACCGCGGTAGCGGGAAACGGTGAAAGGGCGGGACCGGGGCCCCCTCCCCCCTCGCCACGTGAAAGGCACACCATGGAACTGCAGAGCGCGACACTTCGCGAACTCGCCGCCGAGCCCGCTGCCCTCGACACCTTCTGGACCCGCGTCCAAGCCCACGGCACCCCCCTAGTCGAGCCCGACCCGCAGGGTGACCCGCGGTACCGGCTCGTCACCTTCCTCTGGCGTGACAGCGGCGGCGGCGACAGCCACGTCCTCGCTCTCCTCCACACCGTCACCGACAAGGACCGGCACGCCGGTGACCTCACCCCGCATCTCATGCGGCGCGTTCCGGGAACCGACGTGTGGGCCCTCAGTCACCGGTTGCGTGCAGATCACCGGGCCTCGTACCAGTTCCACGTCTCACGCGACACCCCAGACACCGACCGAGCCGCCTGGTTGCACGTGCTCGACACCGCCGTGCCCGATCCGCTCGCCCTCGGAGCCGTGCTGCCCGCCCGGGACGGGCGCAGCCCGTCCTCCGTGCTGGCGCTGCCCGACGCCCCGCCGCAGCCCTGGGTCGCGCGCCGCGACGGCGTGGCCCGGGGCGAGCGGGGCGAGGCGGTCGTCGACGGGCGCCGGGTCAGCGTGCACCGGCCGGCCGGCGGGGGCGTGCCGCAGGCCGTGGTGGTGCTGTTCGACGGGGAGGTGTGGGGACCGGTGCTGGACTTCGGGACCAGCATGGACAACCTGCTGGCCGACGGCCGGGTCCCGCCCACCGTCACGCTGATGGTGCACACCATGGGACGCGACCGCCGCATGGCCGACCTGTCGTGCAGCGAGGAGTTCGTCGACTGGCTGGCCGACGTGCTGCTGCCCTGGGCGGCACGGACGTACGGCACGCCCGGCGACCCGGCCCGCACCGTCGTCGCGGGGCAGAGCGCCGGCGGGCTCACCGCGGCGTTCGCGGGGTTCCGCCGGCCGGAGCGGTTCGGGCTGGTGCTGTCCCAGTCGGGCTCGTTCTGGTGGCCGGACGGCACGGAGTCCGGCGCCGGCAGTGAATGGCTCACGCGCCAGTACGCACGCCACGAGCGGCGGCCGGTCCGCTTCCACCTGGAGGTCGGGCTGCAGGAGTGGATGCTGCTGCCGCAGAACCGGCACCTGCGCGACGTCCTCCGGTCCCGCGGCTACGACGTGACGTACGACGAGTTCAACGGCGGTCACGACTACGCCTGCTGGCGCGGTGGGCTCGCCGCCGGGCTCGCCGGGCTGCTCGGCCCGGGCCCGGCCTGCTGAACCCGCGCCGGCAGCCGCAGCGCGAAGGGCGTGCCGGCCGCCACCAGGGCGGCCGTGGCGAGGATCGCCACCCGGTACGGGCCGGGGTCCGCCTCCTCGCCGCGCACCCCGGAGCCGGCGAGCACCGCCGCCACGGCCGCAACGCCGAGCGCGCCGCCCAGCGTACGGACGATGGTGAACAGCCCCATGGCCTGCCCCGTCGAGGCCGGGGCGATGCCGTCGAAACCGGCGATCTGCACCGTCAGCACCGCCGTGCCGAGCACCAGGCCGACGCAGAACATCAGCGCCCGCACCGCCCAGGCGTGCTCCGCCACGCCCGGTACGGCCAGCGTCGCGAAGACGCCGGTGGCCAGGGCCAGGGCGGGTGCGGCGAGCAACCGGGGCCCGAGCCGCGGCAGCAGCCGGTCCACGGCCTGCGAGGCCAGCATCAGGCCCAGCGCCTCGGGGAAGACGGACAGGCCCGCGTCCAGCGCGGAGGCGCCGAGCGCCTCCTGGTACAGCAGCGGGAACGCGAACAGCACGCCCATCAGGCCCGCCGACGTGAGGAGCGCCAGCGCGGACGCGGACGCGAACACCCGGTCGGCGAGCAGCCGCAGGTCGAGCAGCGGCACCGCGGCCCGCCGCAGCAGATGCGTCACCGCCGCCGCGAGGAGGGCGAGGCCGAGCAGCCCGCCGCCGGCGACGGCCGGTGTGGTCCAGCCGTGCGACGGGCCGGTGCCCAGCGCGTAGGTGAGGAGGCCGAGCGCGGGCGTGGCGAGCAGGAAGCCCGTGCGGTCGAACGGCCCGTCGGCGCCCTCGGCCCGCTCCCGGATGCCCACCGCGCCGATCAGCACGGCGGCGACGCCCACCGGCACGTTGACGAAGAACAGCCAGTGCCAGGACAGGTGCTGGGTGAGGAAGCCGCCGAGCGGCGGCCCCAGGGCGGGCGTCAGTGCCGTCGGCACGATGAGCACCTTCGACAGCCTCGCCCGCTCGTGCGGCGGGAACGTGCGGAACAGCAGCGTCGTGCCCACGGGCGTGAGCAGCCCGCCGGCCACGCCCTGCACCGCGCGCGCGACGACGAGGGCGGTCAGCGACGGCGCGAGCCCGCAGGCGGCCGAGGCGGCGGTGAAGACGGCCAGGGCGCCCAGGAACACGCGTTTCGTGCCGAGGCGGTCGCCGAGCCGGCCGGCGGCGGGCAGCGCGACGGCCAGGGCGACGAGGAAGGCCGTCTCGACGGTGTGGGCGGCCGTCACGGGCGCGCCGAAGCCGCGCGCGATGGTGAGCAGGGCCGGGTTGACGATGGTGGAGTCGAGTCCGTTCATGCACATCGCCGCCGTGTACACGATCACGACGGCGATGCGCGGGGCGATGCGGGTCACGGGGCCACCGGGGTCGGGCCGGTCCAGTGCGCGGTGATCCAGTCGACGGCCTCGTGCCGGGCGCACGGCCCGTGCACGACGGTCCAGCCGCCGGGCACGGCGGCGAAGCCGGGCCACAGGCTGTGCTGGCCCAGGAGGTTGGCGAGGACGAGGAACTCGCCGTCGCCGTCGAAGGGGTTGGCGGGTGCGTCGTTCATGGGTCAGCTCTCCGGAGTGTTCAGGTGGTCGGCGATGACGCTCGCGATGTGCGCGATCGGTGCGGGCAGGGTCATGTCCTTGTGCGAGCAGGCGACGTCCGTGGCGGCGATCCGCCCGGTCACGTACGGGGTCCACGTCCCGGGCGTGAGCGTGGCGTCGACGGTGTCGACGGTGGCGCGGAAGAAGAGCACGTCGCCGTGGAAGACGCGGGTGTCGTAGCCGCGCACCAGGTGGTTGGTGTTGAGGTACACGCGGTTGAGGGCCTCGATGGTGGGGGCGTCGAGGCCGGCCAGCGGGGAGCCCTCGCGGCGCAGCACCTCGGTGACGTGGGCGAGGTCCAGGGGCTTGCCCTCCAGGATCTCGGGGCCGTGGCCGCCCATGGTGAGCAGGGCTTCCAGGGCTTCGGCCAGGTCGGGGACGGGCAGGTCGCGGAAGCCCTCGGCGGGGTAGGCGTCGAGGATGGCCAGCAGTTCCACGTCGGCGCCCTGCTCCTGGAGGAGGGCGGCCATGGCGTGGGCGATGATGCCGCCGGTCGACCAGCCCAGGAGGCGGTACGGGCCGTCGGGCCGGACCTCGCGCAGCCGGTCCACGTAGTGGGCGGCGAGCTCCTCCAGGGTGCGGGGCAGCAGCTCGGCGGCGGTGGCGGGGCCGACGCCCTGGGCCTGGAGGCCGTAGACCGGCACGTCGGCGGGCAGGTGGCGGATGAGGCCGGCGTAGCACCAGGCGAGGCCGCCCGCGGGGTGGACGCAGAACAGCGGTGACCGGTCGCCGTCGCGTGCCGGGCGCAGCGGCAGCAGGACGTCGAGGGCGTCGGTGTGCTCGGTGTGCCCGGTGGCCTCCAGCGCGGCGGCGAGCGCGGCGGGTGTGGGGGCCTGGAAGACGGTGCCGATGCCGACGTCGGTGCCGAAGGCGGCCTTGACGCGCCCGGCGAGGCGTACGGCGAGCAGCGAGTGGCCGCCCAGGTCGAAGAAGTTGTCGTCGACGCCGGTGCGGGGCAGGCCCAGGACGTCGGCGAAGAGGGCGCAGAGCTGTTCCTCGCGGGGGCCGCGGGGCGGGCGGCCGCCGGTGACGGGGGCGGCGGGGCCGGGGGCGGGGAGGGCCTTGCGGTCCAGCTTGCCGTTGGCGGTGAGTGGCAGCCGGTCGAGGAGGACGACCGCCGACGGGACCATGTGGACCGGCAGTTCGCCGGCGCAGTGCTCGCGCAGCCGTGCCGGGGTGGTGGTGCGGGCGGGGACGGCGTAGGCGACGAGGCGCTGGTCGCCGGGGGTGTCCTCGCGGACGACGACGGCGGTGTCGGCGACGTCGGGGTGGCCGGCGAGGACGGCCTCGATCTCGCCGGGCTCGATGCGGAAGCCGCGGATCTTCACTTGCTGGTCGGCGCGCCCGGCGTACTCCAGGGTGCCGTCGGGGCGGCGGCGGGCGAGGTCGCCGGAGCGGTACATGCGGGTGCCGCTCTCTCCGAAGAGGTGCGCGTACGGGTCGGCGACGAACCGTTCCGCCGTGAGGGCGGGCCGGCCGAGGTAGCCGCGGGCCAGGCCCTCGCCGGCGACGTACATCTCGCCGGTGACGCCGGGCGGCACGGGCTGGAGGTACGGGTCGAGGACGTACACGCGCAGGTCGGGCAGGGGGACGCCGATGGTGCTCGCGGTGCCGGCGGCGGCGCTCGACCGGTCGAGGGCGAGGTGCGTGACGTGCACGGTGGTCTCGGTGATGCCGTACATGTTGACGAGCGTCGGCGCGTCGTCGGCATGGCGCTCGTACCAGTCGGCGAGCCGGCCGGGTTCGAGGGCCTCGCCGCCGAAGACGACGTGGCGCAGGGCGAGGTCGCTGCCCGGGTTCTCCCGGTCGGCCGCCATGAGCTGGTGGAAGGCCGAGGGGGTCTGGTTGAGGACGGTCACCTTCTCCCGGGCGAGGAGCCGCAGGAAGGCGGCCGGGTCGCGGCTGACCAGGTGGGGCACGACGACGAGGCGGCCGCCGTGCAGCAGCGCGCCCCACAGCTCCCATACGGAGAAGTCGAAGGCGTAGGAGTGGAAGAGCGTCCACACGTCGTGCGCGCCGAAGCCGAACCGGGGGGCCGTGGTGGTGAAGAGGCGGGTGACGTTGTGGTGGGTGACGGGCACGCCCTTGGGGCGGCCGGTGGAGCCCGACGTGTAGATGACGTACGCGACGTCGTCGGCGTGCAGCGGGCGGGTGCGGTCGTCGTCGGTGAGGTCGGTGGCGTCGTACGCGGCGGAGCCGGTGCCGTCGGTGAGGACGACGGGCAGGTCGTGGGCGGGGAGGCGCGAGGCGGTGGCGGTGTCGGTGACGACGGCGGCCGGGGCGGCGTCGGCGAGCATGTACGCGAGCCGGTCGGCCGGGTAGTCGGGGTCGAGCGGCAGGTGGGCGGCGCCGGCCTTGGCGACGGCGAGGAGCCCGGTGACGAGGTCGAGGGAGCGGGGCAGGGCGAGGGCCACGATCGCGCCGGGCCCGATGCCGCGCACGGCGAGCTGCCGGGCCAGGCGGTTGGCGCGGGCGGACAGCTCCGCGTACGTGAGGTGGGCGCCGTCGCACGTGACAGCGGTGCGCCCGGGGTGGCGGCGGGCGGCGTCCTCGTACTGCTCCACGAGGGTGCGCCGCTCGGTGACGGCGGGCACGGACAGGGCCGTGTTCCACTCGACCAGGGCCTGGTGGCGTTCGGCGTCGTCGAGCAGCGGCAGCCGGCCCACGGGGGTGCCGGGGTCGGCGGCGGCCGCGGTGAGCAGCCGGGCGAGGTGGGTGGAGAGGCGTTCGGCGGTGGCGCGGTCGAAGAGGTCGGTGCGGTACTCGAGGAAGCCGGAGATGCCGTTGCCGTCGGCGCGTTCGCCGGCGTTGAGGGTGAGGTCGAACTTGGCGGTGCCGGTGGGGACGGCGGTCGTTCGCGCGGTGAGGCCGGGGCCCAGGGTGAAGGTGTCGTCGGGCAGGGACTGCCAGGCGAGCATCACCTGGAAGAGGGGGTGCCGGGCGAGGGAGCGGGGCGGGTTGATTTCCTCGACGAGCCGGTCGAAGGGCAGGTCGGCGTGGCGGTGGGCGGCCAGGGTGGTGGTGCGGACGCGGTCGAGGAGGGTGCGGAAGGCGGGGTCGCCGGAGACGTCGGTGCGCAGGACGAGGGTGTTGACGAAGAAGCCGACGAGGCCGGCGGTGGTGTCGTCGTCGCGGCCGGCGACGGGCGTGCCGAGCGGGATGTCGGTGCCGCAGCCGTGGCGGGCGAGGAGGGCGGCGAGGCCCGCCTGGACGGTCATGAAGACGCTGGTGCCCGTGGCGCGGGCGAGCCGGCGCAGGGCGGCGTGGGCGTCGGCGCCGAGGTGGAAGGGCACGGTGTCGCCGGTGTGGGAGGCGACGGGGGGCCGGGGCCGGTCGGTGGGCAGGGCGAGCTGGTCGGGGAGGCCGGCCAGGGCCTCCTTCCAGTGGTCGAGTTGCCGCCGGGCGAGCGGGGTGGGCCGGCCGGGGGTGCCGAGGAGCTGTTCCTGCCAGGCGGTGTGGTCGGCGTACTGGACGGGCCGGTGCGGCAGCTGGGGGGCACGGCCGGCGGCGCGGGCGGTGTAGGCGGTGGCGAGGTCGCGGGCCAGGGGGGTGGTGGAGGCGCCGTCGGCGGCGATGTGGTGCAGGAGCAGCAGCAGGGTGTGCCGTTGGCCGCCGTCGGTGAAGAGGGTGGCGCGGAGCGGGGGTTCGGTGGCGAGGTCGAAGCAGTGCCGGACGGCGGCGGTGAGGTCGGCGTCGAGGGGTGCGGTGTGGAGGGCGGGGGTGGCCTCGCCGGCGGGGAGGATGTGCTGGCGGGGTTCGTCGCCCACGGCGGGATGGACGGTTCGGAGGGTTTCGTGGGCGGCGGTGACGTCGGCGAGGGCGAGCCGCAGGGCGTCCTGGTCGACGGGGCCGTCGAGGGTCAGGGTGAGGGGGATGTTGTAGGTGGGGCTGGGGCCTTCGAGGCGGTGGAGGAACCACAGCCGCTTCTGTGCCGGGGACAGCGGCAGGTCGCCGGTGCGGGGGACGGGGACGAGGGCGGGACGCGGCGGGTCGCCGGCTTCGGGGGCCCGGGTCAGGAGGGCGGCGAGGGCGGCGGGGGTGGGGTGGGCGAAGACCTCGGCCAGGCCGACGGGGGTGCCGAAGGTGTCGCGGAGGCGGGCGGCGAGACGGCCGGCGGTCAGGGAGTGACCGCCGAGGTCGAAGAGGCTGGTGTGCGGGTCCGGTGGGGTGTCGAGGCCGAGGACCGAGGCGAACAGGCCGCGGACGATGTCCTCGTGGGCGGTGCGGGGGCCGGCGTGCCCGGTGGTGCCCGGTCCGGCCGGGGCGGGCCCGGGGTCGGGCAGGGCGCGGTGGTCGAGCTTGTCGTTGGCGGTGCGGGGCAGCGCGTCGAGGAGGACGACGGCGGCGGGCACGGCGGCTGCGGGCAGCCGTGCGGCGAGGTGGGCGCGGAGCTCCTCGGGGTCGCAGGGCGTGCCGCCGGCGGGGACGGCGTAGGCGAGGAGGCGGGGGCCGGTGGCGCTGTCGCGGGCGACGACGGCGGCGTGCGCGACGGAGGGGTGGGCGGCCAGCAGGGCCTGGACCTCGCCGGGTTCGACGCGGAAGCCGCGGATCTTGACCTGTTCGTCGGCGCGGCCGAGGAACTCCAGGGTGCCGTCGGGGCGGCGGCGCACGAGGTCGCCGGTGCGGTACATGCGGGCGCCGGGTTCGCCGTGGAGGGCGCCGAAGGGGTCGGCGACGAAGCGTTCGGCGGTCGGGCCGGGGCGGCCGAGGTAGCCGGCGGCGAGGCAGGCGCCGGCGACGTACAGCTCGCCGGTGACACCGGGGGCGGTGGGGCGCAGGCAGGTGTCGAGGACGTAGGTGCGGGAGCCGCGCACGGGCTGCCCGGTGGGCGGGGCGCCGGGCGTGGGGCCGGGCTGCCAGGCGTAGGCGTCGACGGTGGTCTCGGTGGGGCCGTAGAGGTCGAGGGGGGTGACGCCGGGGGTGGCGGCCAGGCGTCTCCACAGCGGCCCGGGCACGGGTTCGCCGCCGGCGACGACGACGGAGGGCCGGTGGCGGTCCGTGTCGAGGAGGCCCTCGGCGAGGAGGGCGTCGAGGTAGGAGGGGGTGGCGTCGAGGTAGTCGATGCGGTGCTCGTGGACGTACGCGGTGAGGAGGGCGGGGTCGCGGTAGGCGGTGTCGTCGAGGACGTGCAGTTCGTGGCCGTGGACCATCCAGATGACGGGGTCCCAGGAGGCGTCGAAGGCGAACGAGGCGTTGTGGGCCACGCGCAGCCGGTCGCGTCCGGCGCGGGCGGTGGCGGGGTCGATGTGGTCGGTGCCGTGCCCGGCGTACAGGTTGGCCAGGGAGGCGTGGGTGACGAGGACGCCCTTGGGGCGGCCGGTGGAGCCCGAGGTGTGGATGACGTACGCGGCCTGGCCCGGGCCGGAGGCGTCGGGGGCGGTGGCGGGCCGGGCGTCGAGGCGGGCGCGGGTGGCGGGGTCGTCGAGGAGGAGGACGGGCAGGTCGTGGCCGGGCAGGACGGTGACCGCGTCCGTGGTGGTGATGACGTGGCCGGGGCGGGTGTCGTCGAGCACGGCGGCCAGGCGCTGCGGCGGGTGGCCGAGGTCGAGCGTCTGGCAGACGCCGCCGGCCTTGAGGACGGCGAACTGGGCGACGACGGTGCGGGCGCCGCGGGGCAGGGCGACGGCGACGGGGGTGCCGGGGGTGAGGCCGGCGGCGCGCAGCTCGTGGGCGAGGCGGTTGGCGGCGGCGTCGAGGGCGGCGAACGTGAGGGTGGCGTCGGTGCCGCGCACGGCGACCGCCCCGGGGGTGCGGGCGGCCTGCATGGCGAGGAGTTCCGGCAGGGTGTGCGGGACGGGCGGTTCGGTGCGGCCGGCGGTGGCGGAACGTATCTCCGCCGTGGTGAGCAGGTCGATGGTGCCCAGGGGACGCTGCGGGTCGTCCCGCAGGAGGGTGGTGAGGGCGTCGAGGTAGCGGCGCAGCCCGCGTTCGTGGGTGGCGAGGGCGGCGGTGTCGTAGCGGCCGGGGTGGGCGTCGAGGACGAGGCGCAGGGCGCCGCCGGGGCGGGGGGTGACGCCGACGGCCAGGTCGTCGACGGGGCCGGCGGCGAGGTTGCGGACGACGCCGGGCAGGCCGGCGAAGTCGAGGTCGGCCTCGAAGGGCTTGATGTTGACCATCGGCCCGAACAGCGGCTGCACGGGGTCGGTGAGGCCGAGGTCGCGGCGCAGGTCCTCCTGGCGGTGGCGCTGGTGGCGGCGGACGGCGCGGATCTCGAGCACCACGCGGCGCAGGAGTTCGGCGGCGGTGTCCTGGGGGCGCACGCCGAGGCGCAGGGGCAGGACGTTGACGGTCATGGCGGGGGTGCGCAGGGCGGCGCGGCCGTGACGGTTGGTCAGGGGCAGGCCGAGGACGACGTCGTGGGCGCCGGTGACGCGGTGGACGTAGCCGGCGGTGGCGGCGACGAGGAGTTCGGCCCAGGTGGCGCGGGCGGTCTCGGCGGCGGCCTGGAGGCGGTCGACGGTGCCGGCGGGCAGGTCGGCGGTGTGGCGCAGAGCGGGGCCGGCGGGAGTGGCGGGGCGGTCGGAGAAGGAGGCGGGGGCGGGCGCGTCGGCCAGGCGCCGGCGCCAGAAGTCGCGGTCGGCGGCGTGGCGTTCGCCGGCGCGGTACGCGGCCTCGTCGTCGGTGAGTTCGCGCAGGGTGCCGAAGGTGCGGGGCGCGGGGTCGGTGCCGGTGACGAGGGCGGTGTAGACCTCGGCGACGCGGCGGCCGATGAGGGTGAGGGCGTAGGCGTCGACGGCGAAGTGGTGGACGCGCTGGTACCAGCGGTAGTGCTCGTCGGCGAGGCGGAACAGGGCCTGGGTGACCAGGGGCCCGCGGGCGGGGTCGACGGGCCGGGCGAGGTCGGCGCGGGCCCAGGCGTCGGCCGCGGCGGCGGGGTCGGCGGCGGTGCGCAGGTCGACGTGGTGCAGCTGCCAGGGGCCGGCGGCGCCGGTGCGCTGGTGGGGGTGGTCGCCGGGGACGGCGAGCACGGAGAGCGTCTCGGCCTCGCCGGCGGTGCGGCGCAGCGCCTGCTCGAAGTGGCCGGTGTCCAGGGGGCCGTGGATGTCGACGGTGTCGCCGGTGTTGAAGACGGGGCTGCCGGGGGCGAGCGCCTGGGCGTGGAGGATGCCGGACTGGGCGGCGAGCAGCGGGAGTCCGGCGGGTTCCGGGACCTCGCGGGGGTGGCTGGGGGACGCGGCCGGGTGGTGACGCATGGCGTGGGGACTCCCGTGAGGTGACAGGGGTGCTGCGCGCTCCGGGGACATCCCGGGCACGTCGACTTAGGTAAGCCTAAGCTATCTTTTGGTTGCCGGTGAGAGGGGTGCCGGACCGAGGCGCCCCGCCGGCCGGTACCGACGACAGGAGCGGCACATGCCGGACACCACCGTGGCCGAGGGCCTCAAATCAGCGATGCGCGAGCGGGTTTCGCAGCTGCGCGAGGAGCTCGTCGCGCTCAGCCGGCGCATCCACGCGCACCCGGAGACCGCCTTCGGCGAGCACCGCGCGGCGGCATGGTGCGCCGAGGCGCTGCGCCGGCACGGCTTCGCGGTCACCGCACCCGCCGGCGGCCTGGACACCGCCTTCGTCGCGACGGCGGGTACGGGCCCGGTGACGGTGGCCGTGGTGTGCGAGTACGACGCGCTGCCCGGCCTCGGCCACGCCTGCGGCCACAACGTCATCGCGGCCGCCGGCGTCGGCGCGGCCCTGGCCCTGGCGCCGTACGCGGACGAACTGGGCCTGACCGTACGGGTCGTGGGCGCCCCGGCGGAGGAGCGCGGCGCGGGCAAGGCGCTGCTGCTGGAGGCCGGGGTGTTCGCGGGCGTGGACGCGGCGATGATGGTGCACCCGTGCCCGTTCGAGGTCACGGAGTTCACGTCGTTCGCGCTGGGCACGCTGTCGGTGGAGTACCGGGGGAAGGCGGCGCACGCCACGCTGGAGCCGCACCGGGGCCGCAACGCGGCCGACGCCCTGACGGTCGCCCAGGTCGCGCTGGGGCTGCTGCGGCAGCAGCTGCCGCCGGAGTGGAAGGTGCACGGGGTGACGACGGCCGCGGGGACCGCGCCGAACCTCGTACCGGACCGGGCCACGGCGGAGTACGAGATCCGTGCCACGGTCGCGGACGACCTGCGGGAGCTGCGCGACCGCGTCGAGGCGTGCTTCCGCGCGGGCGCGCTGGCCACCGGGTGCGAGGTGTCCCTGACCCGGCCCGAGCCCGAATACCTCGACTTCCGCACGGACCCCGGGCTCGCCGGGCTGTGGCGGGAGAACGCGCGGCGGCTGGGCCGCCCGGAGCCGGTGGCACGGACCGCCTTCGCCTGCACGGACATGGGGAACGTGTCGCACGTGGTGCCGTCGCTCCACCCGGTGCTGGACATCACGGGCGGTGCGTGCGGGCCGCACGAGGCGGCGTTCGCGGAGGCGGCGGTGTCGCCGGAGGCGGAACGGGCGGTCGTGGACGGCGCGGTGGGCATGGCGTGGACGGCCGCGGACTTCGCGGCCCGGCGCGCGGAGCGCTGACACGAGTCCGTACGACGCCGGTACCGGGCGGCCCGCGGAGGCCCGCCCGGTTCGCGCGCCCTACTTCTTCAGTGCCTTCGTGAGGTCGTCGATGACGGCCTGGCTCGCGAGGGGGCCGCCGCGCGTGGACCACACCGAGCCGCTCACCGTCACGACGTGCCCCTGCTTCACCGCGTTCAGGTCCTTGTACGCCGGCTTCTCCTGCACGTCCTTCAGCGCCTTCTCGCCGTCGGACGTCAGCGTGGAGAGGAACAGCCAGTCGCCGTCGATCTCGGAGATGCGCTCCAGGCTCAGCGGCGGCGTGTGCGCGTTGCCGTCCTTGTCCTGCGCCTTGGGACGCTTCAGCCCCATGTCGAGGGCGACACCGCTGGCGAACTGCTTCTTCTCCATCCAGCTGGGACCGTCCGGGTTCCAGCGGACGATGGAGACCGCGGCGCCCTTGTTCGCGCCGAGGTCCTCGCCGGCCCTCCTCGCCTTCGCCTCGTAGCCGGCGATGACCTCGTTCGCCTTGTCGATGCTGTTGACCGCGTTGGCGATGCCCCGGAACGACAACTTCCAGTCGTCCGTGGGCGCCATGGTGACGAGGGTCGCGGGGGTGATGCTCCGCAGCTGCTTCAGCACCTGCTGGTCCTGCATGTCGCCGGCCAGGATGAGGTCGGGGCGGGCGGCGACGACCTTGTCCATGACGGGCTGCAGCAGATTGCCGACGACGTCGACGCCCTTGACCTTGTCCGCGAGGTAGGCCGGGGGCTTGTCCATCCCCTGCCCGTTGGTGATGCCGACGGGCTTGAGGCCCAGGGCGAGCACCGCGTCGAGGTCCTCCTGGGTGAGGGTGACGATGCGCCGGGGGTGCTCGGGCACCTGCACCGCGGTGCCGGTGGCGTCCTTGACCGTACGGGTGCCACCCGAGGACCCGGCCCGCACGCCGCCGTCCCGGTCACCGCCGGAACCTCCGGACGAGCCGCAGCCGGTCACCAGCAGGGCGGCCGCTCCCACGGCGGCGAGGACCCGTGCCGCGCGGCGCGGCAGGGAGGGGCGGGGGCGGAGGGGTGCGGTCATCGAAGGCTCCGGGCGGTGAATACCGGCGGCTGCCGGTGGGATTCG
Source organism: Streptomyces mashuensis (assembly GCF_014654785.1). Classification (GTDB taxonomy): domain Bacteria; phylum Actinomycetota; class Actinomycetes; order Streptomycetales; family Streptomycetaceae; genus Streptomyces; species Streptomyces mashuensis. The sequence continues at coordinate 1,174,472 of NZ_BNBD01000001.1, read as the reverse complement.
GTCAAGGTCGGGACAGGCGGAGGCGTCCGGAGGAGGGTGGGGGCCTCCACCGGACGCAGGTGGATATTAGGTTAGCCTTACCTAAATGTCACTCCGTCGGCAGTCCGCTCCCCACCTCCTGACGGCCGTCCTGACGGCTGACGGGGGGCCGGGCGGCGAGGAGGAACCTCAGCCGGGCGAGCAGGCCCGGCCGCGGGCCCGCGGGCCGGGCGGGCAGCGCCTCCTCGGGCCGCTCCTCGACGACGACGGGGGCCGGCTCGGGCTCGGGCCGGGGACGGAAGGCGCGGTACGCCTCGGCGCGGACGTAGGCGCCGAGGGCGCGCGCGGGGTCGATGCGCATGATGGGTGACTCCTGCTGTCATGCCTGCCGGGCGTGCCGGCGGAACCCCTCGGGGCTCGGCCACGAGGGCTCAAGGGCTCGGGAGAGGACGGGAATGCACGACGCCCCGTCCGACGCCGGAACGCGGCGCGGAACGGAGCGGGCCCTCTCAGCAGCGCAGGACGGAATGGCACGCGTGACCGGCGGCGACGGCGGCGCCACCGGGCCCGGCCGGCGGCCGCGGGGCGGCGGGCCCCCCGGCCCCGGCCGCCCCGGACACGCCGGCCTGCGGACAGGAACGCCTGCCCACGGGCCGCCCCACCCTCCCCGGACGCGCTACGCCTTGCTCCGGCACACACGGCAGGCCCTCGTCGGGAGAGCCGTCCACCGCGAGCGCCGACAGCGGCACCTCCTCGCGGACGGTACCCGGCTCGACCGCCTCGCCCGCCCCGGCGACGGTGCCGGCCAGCAACAGCAGGACGGAGGCCAGCACGGCCACCACAGCCCGCGCCACGGACTGCGGACCGCCGGCACGACCCCGCCTCGCCATACACCAACCGTAGTTGTTCGGTCACCTCGGGTGCATTCCGTCGATCGGGTGAGATTGAGGGCGAGATCACGACATGTCAGGTGCCCCCGGTACGACGGTCCGACTGGCCGGATTCCGCCCCTCCCCACCGGGTCCGGTCAGGCAACGGGCCGCCGGTCGCCGTCCGGGAGGGCGTAGGACGACCTTCTTCAGGACCTTCTTCCGAAAGGCAGGCGACATGAGAGCACGCCGAGCGACCCGTGTCCTGGCGGGGACCATGGTGTCCGCCCTGGCCGCGACAGCCCTCACCGCGACCGCCGCCACGGCGGCCCCCTCACCGGGACCGGACCACGACCGGCACGCCGCCGTACGGGCGGTGATGGACCAACACGTGAAGGAGGGCATACCCGGGGTCCTGGGCCGCAGCGAGGACCACGGCGCCACGTGGAAGGGCTCGGCCGGCGTGGCCGACCTCTCCACCGGGCGCAAGCGCACCGACCGCGACCGGTTCCGCATCGGCAGCGTCACCAAGGCCTTCACCTCCGTGGTGCTGCTCCAGCTGGAGGCCGAGGGCAGGCTGAACCTGGACGACACCGTCGACCGCCACCTGCCGGGCCTGGTCCGCGGCAACGGCCACGACGGCACCCGCATCACCCTGCGCCAGCTGCTCAACCACACCAGCGGCATCTACAACTACACCGCCGACCCCGAGCTGGCCGCGGCCCTCACCACCGGCTTCCCCCAGCACCGCTACGACGTCTGGAAGCCCGGGCAGCTGGTGGGCCTGGCCATGCGGCACCAGCCGGACTTCGCCCCCGGCACCGGCTGGAACTACTCGAACACCAACTACGTCCTGGCCGGCATGGTGGCCGAGAAGGTCACCGGCCGCTCCTGGGCGCAGGAGGTGCGGCAGCGCGTGCTGCGCCCGGCCGGTCTGCGCGACACCACCCTGCCGGGCAACTCGTCGGCCATGCCCTCGCCGCACGGCCGCGCCTACAGCAAGCTGAAGTTCGGCCCGTCGGGCCCGTCCGGCCCCATCCAGGACACCACCGAGCTCAACCCGTCGTGGGGCTGGGCCGCCGGTGAGATCATCTCGACCACCGGAGACCTCAACCGGTTCTACTCCGCGCTCGTCGGCGGGAAGCTGCTGCCCGCCAAGCAGCAGAAGGAGCTGCTGACCGCCGTGCCCACCGGCCCCGGAGGCGAGTCCGCCGGTGCCGCCGGCTACGGCCTGGGCCTCATGCGCGCGAAACTCTCCTGCGGCACGTCCGTGTGGCTGCACACCGGTGGCATCCACGGCTCGTCGACCCTGGCCGCCTCCACGGACGACGGCCGCCACACCACCGCGTTCAACCTCAACGGCGACTGGCTGGGCGACCTCGGGGCCCTGGTGGAGGCCGAGTACTGCGGCACGGTGCCGCCCGCCAAGGGGCACACCGCCCAGCGTTCCCCGTCCCTGGAGAAGCTGACGGCCCTGCGCTGACGCGCACGGCCGGGCCCGGTGACGCCGCATGCCGGGCCCGGCCGGATCCGCCCCCGCCGGGCGGGCCGTGCGGTGTAATACGAGCGGACCCGATGGGATCGCGCCGAGGGGGAACGCCCCGGTGAGGAGCGGACGGTGGCAGGACCGGAACGGCAGCGGGCGGAGTCGGCGGCACGGCAGGCGGCCGCGCAGCTCACCGCGCAGGACGTCCAGGGGGTCGCCCTGACGTTCGTTGACAACGCGGGCATCAGCCGGGTCAAGACGGTGCCCACGGCCCGGCTGGCGCACACCGCCCGCTGGGGCGTGGGCGCGGGGCCCTGCTTCGACGTCTTCCTCGTCGACGACTCCAGCGCCGAGGGCCGGCCCGTGGGCGACCTGCGGCTCTTCCCCGACCTGGACCGGCTGACGGTCCTCGCCGGCCATCCGGGCTGGGCGTGGGCACCGGTCGACCGCTTCTGGCAGGACGGCACCCCCTACACGGGCTGCCAGCGGCAGTTCGCGCGCCGGATGGCGGACACGGCCCGGGACCGGGGCCTGCGGCCGCGCATGGGCTTCGAGACCGAGTGGGTCGTGGTCCGCGCCGGGACGGCGGACGGGAAGGGCGAGGCGCTCACGTACGGCAGTTCCGGCCCCGCTTATGGGCTGACCCGCGTCACCGAGCTCTCCGGCTACCTGCGCGACGTCCTGCGCGCTCTGGCGGCGCAGCAGGTCGACGTGTTGCAGCTGCACCCCGAGTACGCGCCGGGGCAGTTCGAGGTGTCGGTGGCTCCCTCGGACCCGGTGGGCGCCGCCGACCTGTCCGTCCTCGTGCGCGAGACGATCCGCGCGGTCTCCCACCGGCACGGGCTGACGCCCCTGTTCGGCCCCGTCGTGGAGCCCGGTGGCGTGGGCAACGGCGCCCATCTGCACGTCAGCCTCTGGGAGGACGACCGCAACCTGTTCCGGGGCGGCGACGGCCCGTACGGCATGACCGACATCTGCCAGGCGTTCCTCGCCGGTGTCCTGCGCGAACTCCCCGCCCTCCTCGCCCTCGGCGCCCCCTCCCCCGCCGGCTACCTCCGCCTGGAACCCTCCCGCTGGGCCGGCGCGTTCCAGTGCTGGGGGCCGGAGAACAGAGAAGCCGCCCTCCGCTTCATCACCGGCGCCCCCGACGACCCCGCCGGCGCCAACGCCGAGGTCAAGTGCTTCGACGCCGCCGCCAACCCGTACCTCCTCACCGGCGCGGTGCTCGCCGCCGGCCTGGCCGGGGTGGACGACGGGCTGCGGCTGCCGCCGCCCGCCACGGCCGACCCCGCCGTCACCGGCGGTCACCCCCGCCTGCCCACCTCGCTCCCCGAGGCCCTCGACCACTTCCGCCGCTCGGATGTGCTCCGCCGGGCCCTGGGCGACGACCTGTTCGAGACGGTCGCCGCCGTCCGCGCCGCCGAAGCCGCCCTGCTGGACGGCGTCTCCCCGCAGGAGCTCGCCGCCGCCACCCGCGGACGGTACTGAATGAGCGCGCTGCCCCTGCCGCCCCTCCTCGACCACCACTGCCACGGCGTGCTCCGCACCGACCCCACCGCCGAACGGTTCGCGTCCTTCCTCACCGAGTCCGACGCGCCGCCCGCCCCGGGCACCACCTTCTTCGACACCCAGGCCGGCTTCGCCGTACGCCGCTGGTGCCCACCCCTCCTCGGCCTCGAACCGCACTGCCCGCCCGACGCCTACCTCGCCCGCCGGCGCGAACTGGGCGCCGCCGAAACCACCCGGCGGCTCCTCGCCGGCAGCGGCATCGGCGGCCTCCTCGTCGACACCGGCATCCCCGGCGACCTCCTCGGCCCCGCCGAACTGGCCGCGGCCGCCGGGCCCGGCACCACCGCCCGCGAGATCCTCCGCCTGGAACGGCTCGCCGAACACACCGCCGACCGCACCGACGACACCCGCGCCTTCCTCGACGGCCTGGCCGGCGCCGTCGAGGACGGCGCCGGCACCGCCGCCGGCTTCAAATCCGTGCTCGCCTACCGCCACGGCCTGGACATCGACCCCGCACCGCCCGGCCCGGCCGAGGTCCGCGCCGCCGCCGGCCGCTGGCTGGCCGGCCGCTCCCCCGGCGGCCGGCTCACCGACCCCGTCCTCCTGCGCCACCTGCTGTGGTCGGCCGTCCGCACCGGCCGGCCCCTCCAGCTGCACACCGGGTTCGGCGACCCCGACCTCACCCTCCACCACTGCGACCCGCTGCTGCTCACCGGCTTCGTCCGCGCCACCGCACCCACCGGCTGCCCCCTCGTCCTGCTGCACTGCTACCCGTACCACCGGCAGGCCGGCTACCTCGCACACGCCTTCCCGCACGTCCACCTCGACATGGGCCTCGCCCTCACCCACACCGGCGCCCGCGCCACCGCCGTGCTCGGCGAGATGCTGGAACTCGCCCCCTTCGGCAAACTCCTGTTCTCCACCGACGCCTACGGGCTGCCGGAGCTGTACGTGGTGGGCGCCGAGCTGTTCCGCCGGGGGCTGCGCCACGTGCTGGGCGCGTGGGTGGCCGAGGGCGTCTGGGCGGCCGCGGACGCGCAGCGGGTCGCCGCGATGATCGCCGCGGACAACGCCCGCCGCGTCTACGGCCCGGAATCGTTCGGGTGAAGCTCCCGGCCGCCCGGGACCGGCCGTAGGGGCCGCCGATAGCTTCACGGCGTGCGACATCCCCGACCGCGCCCCCAGGCGCGTCCTTGGTGTTCTCCCCGGTGCGCCGCCGTCCTCGCCCTCGCCGGGCTGGTGGCCCTGGCCTCGCCCGGCGGCGCGCACGCCGCCGCCGGCACGTTCGTATACCACACCCAGGCAGGCGCGGTACCGCACGAGCTGGCCGACCCCGTGGACGGGCGCTGCTACCCGGTGGGCGACGCCCACGGCGTCGTCGGCAACGAGACCGACCGCGGCGCCTACCTGTACGACACGCCGGACTGCCGCGGCCCGGCCGCGTACGTCCCCACCGGCTTCTACGCGGTGGGGCGGTTCCACAGCGTGAACTTCGTCCCGTGAGCCGCCCGGCCACCGTACGCCCGGCCGGACGTACGTCCGCGGGGCCACGGCGTTTCTCCGCCCGCCCCGGGGACCGTTCGCTAATGTGGGCGACCCGGCCGCCGACGCGGGGAGGACCCATGAGCACCGGACCGGTGTGGAGCACCGACCGCATCCGCGACGCCCTGGGCAGCCCCGTCCTCGCGCAGCGCTTCGTCCGCGAGCTCCGCCGCACGCCGGCGCGCGAGCTGCCGGCGCTGCTGGCCAAGTGGCAGGACATCGCCGAGCGCACGCTCGCGTCCGTCGAGCGCGGCCGGCAGGCCGCGGCCGCCCAGGAGGCGGGCCGTCAGGTGCCGGGCGAATGGATCGACATCACCCAGAAGGTGCAGGATGACGCGGCCGCGGTTCGCTCCCGCGGCGCCTCGGTGAGCTGACACGCTGGGCCGGTGTACGCGCTCAAGTACGACACGACGGTGGCGGCCGTCTGGGACTCCCTGCCGCCGGAGGTCAGCGAGCAGCTCAGCGACGTCCTCGCCACGGCCTGCACCGACCCGCTGGGCGCGACCGTGCCGTACGGCGAGGACGACGGCATGATGCGGATGCTGGTCCTCGACGAGGTGTTCGCCGTGATCTACCTGGGCCACCGGACGAGGACGCTGCACCTGTACCAGATCGACTACCTGGGCTGAGCCCGCCGCGCCAGCTCCGCGAGGGCGTCCGCCGCGCGGTCCAGTTCCTCCTCGGTGTTGTAGTAGTGCGGCGACAACCGCACCAGCGACGGGAACCCGGGGTCCTTCTCGTCGAACCGCGGCCCGTCCTCACCGTGGGTGACGGTCACGTTGATGCCCTGCCGGCCGAGCAGGGACTTCACCTCGGCGGCGGCCATGCCCTCCACCTCGGCCGTGACGATGGCGCACCGGGTGAGGCCCCGGTCGTGCGTGCGGACGCCGGGCAGGGCGTCGAGCCGCTCGCGCAGGGCGGTGCCGAGGGCGAGGGCGCGCTCGCCGATGGCGTCCTGGCCCAGGTCCAGGGCCTGGCGCACGGCGCTGCCCAGGCCGAGGACGGCCGCGTAGTTCATCTCCCAGGTGGCGAACCGCGTCGCACCGTCGCGCCAGCGGAAGCCGAGGCCGCCGTCCCACTGCGCGGAGGCGGTCTCGCAGACGTACGGGTCGAGGCGGTCGAGGATGCCGGTGCGCACCCACAGGAAGCCGATGCCGCGCGGGCCGCGGAGGAACTTGCGGCCGGTGCCGACGAGCATGTCGCAGCCGGTCTCCTCGACGTCGACGGGGAACTGCCCGACGGACTGGGTGGCGTCCAGCAGGAAGGGCACGCCGGCGCGGCGGGTGAGGCGGCCGACCTCGGCGACGGGGTTGACGAGGCCGCCGTCGGTGGGCACGTGGGCGACGCCGACGAGTTTGGTGCGCTCGTCGAGGAGCCCGGCGAGCGCGGTGGTGTCGATCTGCCCGTGCTCGTCGTCGGGGACGACGACGACCTCGGCACCGGTGCGCCGCGCGGCGTGCACGAAGCCCAGCAGGTTGCTGCCGTACTCGGAACGGCCGGTGAGGATGCGGTCGCCGGGCCCGAGCGGCACGGCGAGGAACGCGGCCTGCCAGGCGTGCGTGGCGTTGTCGAACAGGGCCACCTCGTCGGCGCGTCCGCCCAGGAGCGCGGCGACGGCGTCGTACACCTCCCGGATCTCCGGCAGGCGCTCGTTCGCGGCCTCGTAGCCGCCGATCCGTGCCTCCAGCTCCAGGTGGGCCGTCATCGTCCTCAGGGTCCGGTGGGAGAGGAGGGCGGCGCCGGCGTTGTTGAGGTGGGTCCGGTGGGCGCAGCCGGGGGTACCACGGCGGAGCGCGGCGATGTCCATGGGGAGCTTGTCTCCTGACGGGGTGTCGGTGGTCCATGTGGGTGGTCGCTGCCGGGACGACTTCATCATCTTGTTCACCGCTTCGCCAAGCCCTGCGGGTCCCGCGGGGTGCGGCCGTATCCGGCCCGGGTGCGCCGTCGTTGTCCGGTCAGGCGGTGAAAGGGCCGGGCATGCGCATCCAGATCATCACAGCGGGTACGACGGGTTCGGTCGCCCCCTACACCGGTCTCGGTCACCGGCTGCTGGCCGAGGGGCACGACGTGGAGGTCGTGGCGCACGCGCGCTTCGCGGAGCTGTCGTGCTGCGGGCTGCGGGTGAGTTCGCTGGGGGACGACCCGTTCGAGGAGTTGCTGGCCGCGCACCGCGGGTCGCGGGGGGCGGCGCGGGTGCCGGGGGCGCTGGCGGGGCTGGCCGCGGCCACCCGGCGGGCGGCGCTGGAGCTGGTGGACGGGTTGCTGGGGGCGGTGGACACCAAGGCCGACCTGGTGCTGCTGTCCACGCTGGCGGCGCCGCTGGGCCGGGTGGTGACGCGGTATCACGGGATTCCGAGCATGGGCGTGTTCCTCCAGCCGGACGTGCCGACGATGGCGTTCCCGCCGTGCACGTCGGCGTGGCGGCCGCCGGGCCGGGCGAACCGGCTGAAGGCGCGGCTGGCCAACGGCGTGATGGACGCGCTGTACGGGGCGGCGCTGCGGGAGCTGCACGCGCGGCTGGGCCTGGCGCACCGGGGCGGCGGCCGGCTGCGGGCGGAGCGGGAGCGGAGCCGCTGGCCGATCTGGCACGGGTTCAGCCCGACGGTGGTGCCGCGGCCGGCGGACTGGCGGCCGGGGCTGCACGTGGCGGGCTACTGGTGGCCGCACGAGTGCGCGGGCTGGGAACCGCCGCCGCTGGTCGCGGACTTCCTGGCGAGCGGTCCGCCGCCGGTGTTCGTGGGGTTCGGCAGCATGGTGCCGGGTGATCCCGGGCGGCTGGCCGAGGTGACGGCGGAGGCGCTGCGGCTGGCGGGTGTGCGGGGCATCGTGCAGGCGGGCTGGGCCGGCCTGTCGGTGGTGGGCGACGACGTCATCACGGTGGGCCCGCTGCCGCACGGGCGGTTGTTCCCGCGCGTGGCGGCGGTGGTGCACCACGCCGGTGCGGGGACGACGGCGGCGGGGCTGCGGGCGGGGGTGCCGGCGGTGCCGGTGCCGGTGCTCACGGACCAGCCGTGGTGGGCGGCGCGGCTGGCGGCGCTGGGGGTGAGCCCGGGGGCGGTGCCGTTCGCGGAGCTGACGCCGGAGCGGCTGGCGGCGGGGCTGCGCCGGGTGACGTCGGATCCGCGGTACGTGCGGCGGGCCATCGAGCTGGCCGGGCGGCTGGGCCGGGAGGACGGTGCGGGTGCCGTGGTGCGGGCGGTGGCGGAGACGGCGTGGTGACGGGGCCGGAGGCGGGGCAGGTGGCCCGGCAGGTGGTGGGGCGGGCGGTGGCCGCCGCGCCGGTGGCGGGCGTGGTCGTGGGGGCGCCGGTGGCGATGCCGCCGCTGGACGCCTGGATGCACCGGCACGAGAGCAGTGGCGCGATGTGCATGACCATCGAGGCGCTGGCGTGGTTCGACGGGCCGCCGCCGGACCTCGCGGCGCTGCGGTGCCGGGTCGCGGAGCGCTGGCGGGTGCACGACCGGCTGCGGCTGGTGCCGGTGGTGGCCGGGGGCCGGCGGGCGTGGCCGGGCTGGGCGATGGACCGGGAGTTCGACGCGGTGGCGCATGTGGTCGCCGCGGAGCCGGGGGCGCCGCTGGTGCCGACGCAGGCGCTGGCCGCGCGGCTGCTGGCGCAGCCGCTGCCGGCCGGGCGGCCCCCGTGGCAGCTGCATCTGCTGCCGGCCGGTGAGGGTTTCGCGCTGCTGCTGCGCGCGCACCACGGGCTGCTGGACGGCATGTCGTTGCTGGCGTTGCTGCGGACGCTGCTGGACCGTCCGGCCGCGCTGCCGCCGCCGCGTCGCGGGCCGGCCGGCGACGGGCGGGCGGCGCGGGGCGGGGCGGGGGCGCTGCGGGCGCTGGCGGACCTGGTGCCGCGGGGCCGGGTGCTGCCGTTCCACGGGCCGGTGGACGGGCGGCGGGCGGTGTCGTGGCTGCGGCTGCCGCCGGCGGAGCTGGCCGCGGCGCGTGCGGCGCTGCCGTCGGGCCGGGCGTCGGCCAACGCGGTGTTCCTGGCGACGGCCGGGGGTGCCCTGCGGTCGGCCGGGCTGACGGGGCGGCTGGCGTTGCCGGGGGTGTGCGCGATGGTGCCGGTGGACGTCCGGCCGGAGGGCGAGGCGGACCTGCTGGGCAACCACTACGCCACGGTGCGGGTGCCGCTGCCGCTGGGCGGGGACCCGCTGCGCCGGCTGCGGGAGGTCGACGAGTTCACGCGGCGCGCGGGGCTGCGGCCGCGTGCCGTGGCGCAGGCGCGGCTGGTGGCGTCGCGGCCCCGGCGGTACGGGGCGGTGGCGGCGCTGCTGGGGCGGTACGCGGACTCGCCGCTGTACGCGTCGGTGCTGTGCAGCAGCATGGCGACGCACTGCGGGGCGCTGTGGCTGGGCGGGGCGCGGTGCACGGACATGGCGGTGATGCCGCCGCTCAGCCCGGGGCACCCGCTGGCGCTGACGATGGTGCTGCACGACGGGGGTGCGGTGCTGGCGGTGACGGCGGATCACGCGCACCGGGACCTGGCTCCCCGTCTCTGTGCGCTCGCGCGGCAGGAGGTGGCGGCGCTGCGGGCCGGGCCGGGGCCCGCGCCGCAGTGACGTCCCGCCGCAGCCTTCGTTAGCCCTCGTTGCCCTGGTGAATCCTTCCCCCACGATCGGAGACCGGCCGTGCCGACCCGCACCTCACTTTCCGAAGAGGTCATTCCGCTCACTCTCGACGGCTACGCCTACACGGGCCGGGTCGTGCACCAGCCCGGTGCCAGGCTGGCCCCGATCGTCTTCGTGGGCGGTGCCTTCCAGTACCAGAACGCCTGGGGGCGGCTGGAGCAGGGCTGTCTGGAGGCGGCCAGCGTGATCACCGTCGATCTGCCGGGCTGGGGCGGCGCGGACGGGCTGCCGGCGCACTACGGTTTCGGTTTCCTGGCGGAGGCGCTGGACCAGCTGCTGTGCAAGGTCACGTCGTCGCCGGTCAATGTGCTGGGCACCTCGTACGGGAGCGCGGTGGCGTACGAGTGGGCGCGGGAGCATCCCGGGCGGGCCGAGCGGGTGGCGTTGGTCGGTGCCACGTCGCGGCTGACGGACGCGACGCGGGCGTCGGTGGAGGACAGCATCCGGCTGGTGGAGGAGGGCCGGCGGGCGGAGTTCGTGCAGCGGGTGCTGGACGGCATGATGTGCCGTTCCCCGTGGGTGACGGTGTCGCGCCGGGCGACGGTGGTGCGGTGCCTGACCCGGGCCCTGTACGACATGTCGGCGGACGACCTGGCGAAGTACTGCAACAACTCGCGCCGGCTGCTGGCGAACCTGAAGGTGCCGGACGGCCCTCCGGTGCGGGTCCCGGTGCTGGTGGCCACGGGTGAGCACGACCCGCTCAGCACCCCGGCGCTGAGCCGGGAGACGGCGGCCCTGTGCCCGGACGCGCGGTTCACCACCCTCCGGGACGCCGATCATCTGGTGCACCTGGAGTGCCCGGCGCAACTGGTCGACCTGCTGCTGCGGTTCTACTCCGGGGAGACCCTGGCCGGGCTGGAGTACTGCACGCCGGTCGAGCACTTCGGGGCCCGTACGCGTGCCCCGCTGCCCGGGCCGCGGCAGTCGGCCGGCCGCTGAGCCGTACGCCGTGCCGGGCCGGGCCCGGGTGGGACGGGCCCGGGCCGGCGTGGGCGCGGGTCAGTCCTCGTGCGCGCCCGGCGGCAGGGTCCGCAGCCGCAGCGGCGTCCTGACGTGGTACGCGTAGTCGAGCATCTTCGCGGCGTCCGGGTAGCGGCCCGCCGGGTCGTTGAGGAGCACTCCGACGACTGTGCGGCCGTCGCGGCGGGCGGCGAAGACCAGGCAGGGCCCGGCGGCCCGGGTGGAGCCGGTCTTCACGCCGATGACGCCGGGGTAGGAGCCCAGCAGCTTGTTGGTGTTGTACCAGGTGTACAGGCGGTTGACGTTGGCGGCCTTCTGCTGGGTGCCGGACGACTTCACCACGTTGACGAGCAGGTCGTTGCGCATCGCGTGGCGGGTCAGGCGGGCCAGGTCGCGGGCGCTGGTGTAGTTGGCGCCGCCGGTGGAGTTGCCGTCGAACGAGTCGTAGTGCGTGTCGCGCAGGCCCAGTTCGCGGGCCTTGTCGTTCATCGCGGCGACGAACGAGGCGGTGCGCCCGGCCTCGGTGTCGCCGGTGCCGAAGGTGTCGGCGAGGGCGTAGGCGGCGTCGCAGCCGGAGGGCAGCATCAGTGCGTAGAGCAGCTGGCGGACGGTGAGCCGGTCGCCGGTGCGCAGGTCGGCGGTGCTGGCCTGGCGGCGTTCGACCCAGTCGCGGTAGGACTGTTTGACGGTGACCTGCTGGGCGAGGTCACCGGCGTGCTCGTCGAGGACCACGACCGCCGTCATGATCTTCGTGGTGCTGGCCATCGGCAGCCGGGCGTCGGCCGCCTTGCCCCACAGGGCGCGGTCGGCGCCGCTGTCCAGCAGGTAGGCGCCGCGGGCGGTGACGCCCGGCGGGCCGGCGGCGGCCTCGGCGGGCCCGGCCGGCAGGCAGGCCGCGACGGCCGCCGTCGAGGCGGTCAGCGCCGTTCCCCACCGGCGCGTCGCGGATCCCCCACATGACTCCATGAACTCTCCAGACTTCCCTCGGTGTTCGGGGTGGGTGGTGCGGGAGAGCGCATGCTCGCACCACCGGCCGTACGAGATGAAATCCGGTTCACCCCTACGGGCATACCGTCGGACGAACGCCGGGGAGTCGTACGCCCGTCCGGCCGGCGCACGGGAGGTGCGCACCGGCCGGACGGGCGGGCGGGGGCTGCGGAGGGGTCAGGCGGTGCAGATGCCCTGGCCGGCGTCGACGGTGGCGGCGGCGCGGCTGTACTGCCACTCGGGGGTCAGCAGTTCGGCGTCGAGCTGCGCCGCGGCGCGCGGGTCCTCGACGATGTAGCCGAAGTCCTGGAGCCAGGCCGGGTAGAGGTTCTTCGAGCCGATGTAGAAGGCCGCGTCGTCCACGGACACCACCTTGTGGTGGAGGGCGTACGGGTGGCCGTCGGCCCAGCGCGGGCTCGCGGAGCTGCGGAACGTGGCGAGCTGGAGGTGGGAGCAGAGGGCGGCGCGGGCCTTGTCGCGGTCGCCGGTGAGGCGGGTGAGGCGGTCGCGGAGGGTGTCACCGATCTCGGCGAGGGACTTGATCTGCGAGTAGCCGCCGCTGCCCACCGTGCCGCGGTTGGCAGGGTCGCTGACGACGATGCGGACCTTCACGCCGGCGGCCAGCTTGGCGGCGAGCAGGTCGTAGAGGCGGATGTCGTAGCGGGCCACGGGCGGGCAGGTGGCGTTGAGGTCCTGCTGGGAGATGACGACGCGGCGCTGCGCGCTGCCGATGAGGGCGCGCAGGGCGCTCTCCTCGGGGTTGACGGTGGCGTAGTCGCGGTCGGCGTTGGTGCGGTCGGGCAGGCCGATGCCGCAGCGGGTGTCGGGGGCGGTGGCGGGCTGCGGGTGGTGCGCGGAGGCGGGGTCCTTGTCGCGGACGCCGACGCCGAGGCCGCCCACGGCGATCACGGGGACGTCGCCGGCGGGTGCGGCGGGCCTGGGGTGGGCGTCCTTCTGCAGGGTGGGCATGCAGTCGCCGCCGGAGGAGGCGAACCAGACGTCGGCGATGTTGTTCTTGTTGCGGCAGGTCCAGGTCCACAGGGTGTCCAGGTACCGGCCGGCGGAGCTCGCGGCGGGGCCGCGGAGGGCCATGTCGACGTCGGTGACGGGGTGGGTGGTGGCGGCGTAGTCGCTGTTCCACCCGTTGACGCCGCCGGTGACGGCCGTCTCGCCGTCCACGACGAGGAGCTTGGAGTGGTTCCAGGAGATGCCCGTCTTCGAGGTGGTGACGGAGGCGACGTTGAGGGTGATGCGGTCGGCGGCGGGGCCGAGGCGGGCCTTGAGGTCGTCGCGGTACTTCGAGGGCAGCACGTTGAGGTGGTAGACGGGCGCGGCGCCGGCCAGGACGCGGACGCGCAGGGTGTTGCCGGAGGCCACGGCGGCCTTGAGGCCCTCGGCGACGGCGTCCTGGAACGCGCCGTCGGGGAACGGCGCCAGGGTGGATATGTCGACCGTGTGCCGGGCGCGGGCGATGTTCTCCGTGGTCTTCGCCAGCAGCCGCCGGGTGCCGGGGCGGTCGGCGCAGGTGGCGTCGCCCCAGCAGCCAGGGGTCTGGAGCAGCCAGCCGGAGGGGTCGGCGGTGGTGCCGTCGAGCTTGTTGCCGGCGGTGCGCTCCCACACCTCGCCCTCCAGGCCGGGCGAGACCTCGCGCAGCGCCTGCTCGACGGCATCGAGGTGCGGGGTGGCCGGGGCGGGCGGGGCCGCCGCGTGGGCGGGGGCGGCGGGCAGGAGCGCGACGAGGGCGACGGCGGAGGCGGTCGCCCGGCGGGCGAGGCCGGTCAGGGGACGGGGCCGGTGGCGCAGCACGGTGCATCCTTCGACATGCAGTGATTTTTCGGGGGTGAATGGCTGACGGTCCGTCACGGCACGGCGACTCGGGGGTGACCTGCGGGTGAACGGATGATCAACGCCGAGAAGCTATCAGCCGTCCGGGCACGGTCCGTGCGCCTGCGGTCACCGCGCGGCCGGACCGCCGGGTTCCGGCCATCCCCCGGCCCGGATCCGTCCGGAATCTGACGTTCCCGTACGACTCGGGGATGACCCTGGGCCCTGCTCCCCCTCTCCGGTCGGACGCCGGACCGCCTCGCGGACGGATGTTCCCGTCCCCCTGCCCGGCTTAGGTTGTCGATCATGACCGGACGGGTGCGGGGGCCGCGCCCGTCGCCGCGTCGGCCACGTCAGGGGCCGGCGCGCACCACGCAGCACGAGGGGACCGCATGTACGGCAAGGCATTCGCTCCGGAGTACCGCGGCGCGCTCGGCGCGCTCTCGGTCAACTCCTCACTGGAAGAGGTGCGCGAGGCCGCGCTCGGCCAGCTCCGCCGGGCCGAGGAGTCCGGCGACCCGCTGGAGGCGGCGCACGCCCAGCTCGCCGTCGCCGAGTCCAGCCGGCGGCTGGGCCTGGTCGAGGAGGCCGAACGGGCCTGGCGGGCCGGCTACCGCGCGGCGCGCGCCGCCGGCCACCAGGGCGCGATGGCCTGGGCCGTGTGGAGCGGCGGCACCCTGGCCCGGCAGCGCGGGGCGCTGGCGCTGGCCCGGCGGCTGCTGACGCTCGCCGCGGAACTGGCCGCGCGCGGCGACGACGTCGTGGCGCGCGGCTACGCGCTCGCCGGGCTCGCCGAGACCGGGCGCATCCAGGGCGACTACGCGGCCGTGGCCGAGCTGCACGAGCAGCTGCTCGCCGAGGCGAGACGCCGTGGCGAGGCCCGGCACACGGTCTGGGCGCTGGAGGGCATCGCCCAGATCCACCGCAACACCGGCGCGTACGACAAGGCGCTCGCGCTGTTCGAGGAGGCCGCGGAGATAGCGCGGACCGCCGACGACGCCCGCGGCCACGCCTGGGCGTTGCGCGGCATAGCCGACGTGGTGTCCCTGCACGGCCGTAGCGAGGAGGCGCTGGCGCTGCTGACGGAGGCGGAGGGGATCTGCCGCCGGATGAGCCTGGCCGGTGCGCTGGCCTACAACCGCAAGATGCGCGGCAACGTCCTCTACCGCGCGGCGCGTTACGAGGAGGCGCGCACGGCGTACGAGGCGGCGCTGGAGGAGTTCCGCGCCATGGCGGAGCCGCGCGGCACGGCCCTGGCGACGCTGGGCCTGGTCAAGTCGCGGGCGCGGCTGGGCCGGGCGCCCGAGGAGACCGCGGCCGACCTCGACGCGCTGGCCGGCACGCTGCGCGGACGGGGCCTGCACCACACGCGGGAGATGGTCGAACGGGCGCGGGCCGAGCTGCTGGAGCCGGTGGCCGCCGGCGCCGGGGCGGGGCGCTGAGGTGGCGCCGGTCCTGGACCGGCCGCGTGTGCTGGAGCGCAGCCGCGAGCTGGTCGAGCCGGCCCTGCGGGCCGCGGTCGGGGAACTGCACCCCTGGCCGCGCCGCATGGCGTCGTACGCGCTGGGCTGGTGCGACGCGGACGGCGTGCCGCTGCCCGGGGGCGGCGGCAAGGGCGTGCGGCCGGCCCTGGTGGTGCTGGGCACCGAGGCCGTGGGCGTCGCCGCGGAGCACGCGGTGCCGGCGGCGGTCGCGGTGGAGCTGGTGCACACCTTCTCGCTGGTGCACGACGACGTGATGGACGGCGACGAGCGGCGCCGGCACCGGGCGAGCGCCTGGCAGGCGTTCGGCACGGGCCCGGCGGTGCTCGCGGGGGACGCGCTGTTCGCGCTGGCCGTGGAGACGCTGGCGGGCGGTGGCCGGCACGGCGCGGCGGCGGTGCGGCGGGTGGGTGCGGCGCTGCGGGAGCTGGTGGCCGGCCAGGCCGACGACCTGCTCTTCGAGGACCGGCCGTGGACGGGCCCGGAGGCGGTGGCGGTCGCGGAGTACGAGGCCATGGCGGCCGGCAAGACGGGCTCGCTGCTGGCGTGCGCGCTGGCCCTGGGGCCGGTGCTGGGGGGTGCTCCGGCGCCGCTGGTGGAGGTGCTGGCGCGGGCGGGCCGTGAACTGGGCACGGCCTTCCAGGCCGTGGACGACCTGCTGGGCATCTGGGGCGACCCGGCGGCCACGGGCAAGCCGGTGCTGGCGGACCTGGTGCGCGGGAAGAAGACGCTGCCGGTGCTGGCGGCCCTCGCGGCGGGCACGGCGGCGTCCCGGCGGCTGGCGGTGCTGCTGGGGGCGGGCACGGCGCTGGACCCGGCCACGGCCGCGGAGGCCGCCGTGCTCGTGGAGGAGGCGGGCGGACGGCAGTTCGCCCTCGACCGGGCGCGCGGGTGCGCGGATGCGGCGCGGGAGTATTTCACGCACGCCCCCTTCCGTCAGGAGGTCGTCGGGGAGCTGCTGGAGCTCACGGACTTCCTGGTGGACCGGCGGCTGTGACGCTCCGCAGTCACGGCCGGCGCCCGGTGCCGGGGGTGAGAAATTCAGGGTCCGAGCGCTGCGGAATCATTTCTGCAGCGAGCGGTCCAAAGCGGCTCTGTTCACACGGAGTTCATGCCGTAACCTACGCGTTGGGTTGAGGCATGCCGCGTTCCGCATGGTCCTGGACCTCGGCCGCGTACGTGTACGCCCCCGACGAAGCGGGCTTCCGTCGTACCGGCCGACCGACGAGCCGATCGAGCGAAAGGTCCAACGGCTCATGGCGCGCAAGGCTTCTCACGAGCTTTCCGGGCGTCCGGTCTCGAAGGGTCAGATCGACGACATCGTCGAGACCCTGAGGCAGCACTTCCCCTCGCCCTCCATGCGGGAGTTCTCCATAGGCATCGGCAACAACGTCTACACCGAAAGCTCCTTGGAGAAGGTAACGCGATCCGCCGGATCACCGGACATTGTCAGAACTTTTTCGATCGCCGCGCAGAATGGAAAGGAATCTTTCGCGCTGGAGATCCATCCCGACCGGATCAGGATGTCTGCTGACGGCGAGGGATACTTCGCCGACGGCCTGTGCGGGGACGTCCGCCGCATCCTGGACCGCCGCCGCTCCTGGGCGAGCCGGCACGTCCCGCACCGGCTGCGGAAGAGCCTGCGGGTGGCCCTGCCGCTGCTGGCGGTGGCGGACGTCTCGGCCTGCCTCGCCTGGTGGCAGCTGGGCGGCTGGGGGTGGCTGGTCGCGGGCGCCCAGCTGGCCGTGGTCACGGGGCTGCTGCTGTGGGTCGCCAAGTCCCTCTCGTCGTACGTCCTGCTCGACGCGGACGCCCGGCCGCCGTGGAGCCGCACCGAGCGCATCGCCCTGTTCGCGGCGTTCGTCACGCTGGTCGGCGTGGTGCTCGGCGGCGTGAAGATGGTGCGGGACCAGGACTCCTCCCCCGCCGCCCCGGCCGGCCACGTGACGCGCGGCGCCGGCGCGGACCCCGAGGAGCCGGCCGCGAGCCACCCGTCGCGCGGCGAGCCCCGCCACCGACTCCGGCTGCCGGGCGTGTGCGCCCCGGACGCGGAGCGGAGCCCGGGCCCGGGCGGGCGCTGACCCCACCGGCCCCGCTCCTCCGGCCCCCCGCCGGCCGCCCCGGCCGGGGGCCGGGACGCCCCCACCGGGAAATCGTGTGGGCACGCGTACCCCGACGTCCTACCGTGGGCCCATGATCGATGAGCAGAACGCCCCGCACGACCGGGACCGGGAGCCTCGGTACGAGGCGGTCCCCGGTGTCGTCCTGCGGCCCGTCTCCCCGGACGACGCGGAGACGCTCGCCCGCGCCTACCGCCGCAACCGGGACCACCTGCGCCCCTGGGACCCCCGCCGGCCCGAGGTCTTCTACACCACCGAGGGGCAGGCGGCCCGGCTGCGCGACCTGGAGGCGCTGCGGCGCGAGCGGCGCGTGATGCCCTGGGTCCTGGCCGAGGACGACGACCGCGGGGAGATCGTCGGCGTGGTGAACCTCAACAACATCGTCCACGGCGCCTTCCACAGCACCAACCTCGGCTACTGGATCGACGCCGGCCACACCGGGCGCGGCCTGGCCACTGCCGCGGTGTCGGCGGTGTGCACCGACGCGTACGAGCGGCTGGGCCTGCACCGCGTCGAGGCGGGGACGCTCCTGGACAACACCGCCTCGCAGCGGGTCCTGGCCAAGTGCGGGTTCGAGCCGATCGGCATCGCCCGCAACTACCTGCACATCAACGACGCCTGGCGCGACCACCGGCTGTACCAGCGCATCCTCGGCGACCGGCCGCCGGCGGGCTGAGCGACCCCGCCCCGCCCGCGCTCCTTCGGGCGAATCGCGCCCCCGGCCCTTGCCCGCGCCGGGCCGGGGGCGCTGTCCTGGGACCCGCATTGTCCGGAGCACGACACTCAGGGAACGTGCACGTTCCGGTAGATATCGGTCACCAACGGTGACTCGTACCGCAAGTAACGGCACGTTTGCCCAATCGCGCGGGAATCTATGGCTCGCCGTGGCACGGCTGTTACACAACAGCAGGGAAACAGCGGTTTGCGGATCATAGGATCAACCTCATGATCACGCGGGCGACGCGCCCTTGATCAGCCCCTTTATGCCAGCCAACCGCCAACTCCCGCGCGCCCGCCGCGCGGAACGAAGGAGTGACCCCTGTGCCAGGGCGAATACCCCGTCGACGCGTGCTTCAGGTCGCCGGTGGTGGCCTGGTCGTCGGAGCGGGCGCGGTGGGGGCCTGGGAGTGGCTGGCCCCCGGTGCCGAAAAGGGACACCAGGGCGGGGAGTTCCCCGCGCGGCCCGCGAAGGCCGTCACCTCGGAGTCGTTCGTGCACATCATGGCGCACGCCGACGACTCGCTGTACTTCATGAACCCGGAGCTCGAGCAGTCCATACGCAGCGGCGCCCCCTCGGTGACCGTCTGCATGACGGGCGGCGAGTCCGACGGCCGCAACGCGCTCACCCGCACCCCGGGCTACTCCCGGATGCCCGAGAAGCGCCCGGAGTTCGCCCGCGCCCGGATCAACGGCCTGCGCGAGGCGACCGCCCAGATGGCCACCGGTGACTGGCTCAGCCCCTGGACGGTGGAGGCCGTGTCGCTGATGCCCGGCCTCGAGGTCGAGGTGCAGAGCCTCAAGGCGGCCCCGCACATCCAGCTGATCTTCATGGAGCTGGTCGAGGCCCGGTACATCAAGAACCCGGTCCGCGAGTGCCTGCGCGGCCTGTGGCTCGGTGCCACGCCCACGCTCACCACGATGGCGCCGGCCTCCGGCCCGGTGCGCCGCGCGTACAGCTACAGCCGCCAGCAGGTGATCGACTCGCTCACGGCCGTGCTGGACCGCTACCGGCCGACGGTCGTGCGCACCCTGGACCCCACGCCCACGCACCTGGCCAAGCAGCCGCACTACGCGGACACGCCGCCGGAGCTCCAGGGCATCTTCAGCCACGACCACCAGGACCACACGGCCTCGGCGCGCTTCGCGCAGGCCGCGCTGGCCCAGTACTGGGGCCGCAAGCACGCGCGCCCCACGGCCGTGGACAGCTACGTGGGCTACGAGGTCGACACGCTGCCCAGCAACCTGGACCGCCCCACCATCGACCACAAGGTCAAGATCCTCGACGTCTACGGCTGGGCCGACGGCAAGGACTGCGGCGACCCCAACGGCTGCGGCGACCGCAAGGTCGGCGCCCGCTCCAAGGACAGCCGCTGGTCCTTCAACCTCCGCCACCGGGCCACCGGCACCCAGCACTGGGTGCACCCGCTGCCCGACGGCCGGCTCGTGGCCGTCGCGCTCCTCGACGGGCAGGCCCAGTGCTGGACCGAGACCCGGCCCGGCAGCGGCGTGTGGTCGGGCCCCGTGTCGGCCGGCGGCTCGATGCTGGAGGGCCAGGTGCAGGCGCTGCGCCTGAACGACGGCACGCTGCGGCTGTTCTCGGTGCGCACGGTGCTGCCCGGCCCGGCCGGCGGCAAGGACTACCGCCGGGAGATCGTCAGCGCCGCGCAGAAGGGCACGGACGCGAACGGCACGCCGTCCTTCGGCCGGTGGGAGTCGCTGGGCTCGCCCGAGAGCGACCCGGAGCGGTCGCTGGAGGTCGGCTACCCGGTGGCGGTGACCGGCAAGGACGGCGCCCTGCACGTCTTCGTCAAGACCTGGGAGGGCGGGGTGGCCTTCCGCTCCGCCGCCGGCGACGGCGAGTGGTCGGAGTGGCAGCAGCTGCCCACCGGCGGCGGGAAGCCCGTACGGGTCCAGGACGGCATCGACGCGGCCGTGGACGCGCAGGGCCGGGTGCACGTCGTGGCGGCGGACACCAAGACCGTGCACCACTGGGTGGCGGAGGAGTCCGGCGACTCGTTCCGCAAGGCCGACCCGACGCGCCTGCCGGCCACCACGGGCAGCCTGACGCTGGCGCCGCTGAAGGGCGGCGGGATGCGCCTGGCCATGCGCCAGCCGGTCACCGCGCGGGTGGTCATCGCCGACCTGCGGGAGCAGGGCGGCTGGCGGGTCACGGTGCAGTGCGACGCGATGGGCGGCTACGGCCGCGTGTCGCTCGCGCAGGGCGCCAACTCCTCGACGGTGCTGGCCGCGCGCGACGACAAGGGCCGGGTCCGGCTCGCCGCGGGCTCGGGCCGCCCGGGGCCGTGGGTCGACGGCGGCGTGCCGTACCGCGGGACGCCCGCGCTGGCGCAGGACGCCAAGGGCCGTACGGTCGCGGTGGTCCTCGGCATGGACGGCCGGCTCAGCAGCAGCCGCTCGCAGGGCACCGCCCAGGCGCCGTTCGGCGACTGGTTCGCCCACGACGGCAAGGTGCTGCGGGACACCGAGTCCTCCTGAGCCCAGGGGCACAACGACGGGCGGGGCGCCACCCTCACTGGGTGGCGCCCCGCCCGTCATGCCCCGAAGGATCGTTTCCTCAGCGGGCGATGTCCTGCGCGATGACGCGCTCCACGTTGCGTTCCGCCAGCGCCGTGATCGTCACGAACGGGTTGACGCCGATGGAGCCGGGGATCAGCGAGCCGTCGGTGACGTAGAGGTGGTCGTAGCCGCGGACCCGGCCGTAGAGGTCGGTGGCCTTGCCCAGGACGCAGCCGCCCAGCGGGTGGTAGCAGAAGTCGTCGGCGAAGTTCCGCGCGCCCGAGCCGAACAGGTCGTAGCGGTAGATGGTGCCGTTGGCCTTGTTGATGCGGTCGAAGAGCGACTTGGCCGCGGCCACGGCGGGCGCGTTCTGGTCCCGGGTCCAGCGCAGGCCCATCCGGTCGGTGGCGGTGTCGTAGACGAAGGTGCCGCGCTCGGGGTTCTTGGTGATGGCCAGGTAGAGGCTGACCCAGGTCTCCAGTCCGGCGGGCAGCGGCGCGATCTCGGCGAAGACGGGGGCCGCGGGGTTGTCCCAGTCGTCGATGCCGAGGGCGGGTATGGAGGACTGGTGGGCGCCGGTGGGGTTCCACACGTGGTTGGCGCGGGCGGTCATGATGTTGCCGTTGGGGCCCCAGCCGGCGCCTATCTCGGGGCTCAGCTCCGGCAGTGCGCCGGTCTCGCGGGCGCGCAGCAGCAGCTCGGTGGTGCCCAGGCTGCCGGCGCCGAGGAAGAGGTGGGTGCAGGAGAGCTGCTTGCGGGCCACGGTCCGGCCGCGCGTGTCGGTCTCCTCCACGGTCAGCACGTACGCGCCGTCGCGCTGCCGGGTGATGGCCTTCACCTGGTGGAGGGTGCGGATGGTGACCTTGCCGGTGCCCAGGGCGGCGGCGAGGTAGGTGCGGTCCAGGCTCCGCTTGCCGTGGTTGTTGCCGTAGATGACCTCGGTGGCCAGGGCCGACTTGGGGGCCTCGCCGGCCGCCTCGCGGCGCATGTGGTCGAAGTCGTAGACGTTCGGCACGAAGGTGGTGCCCAGCCCGGCCTTGGCCGCCTGCGCCCGCGAGACGCGGGCGAAGCGGTACCACTCGGTCTCCTCGAACCAGCCCGCGTCGATGTGGTTGACCTTCAGCGCGGCGTTGGCGCGCGGGAAGTGACGGGCGTACATCTCCTCCGCGTCGACCTGCGGCAGCACCTCCTCGAAGTAGGAGCGCCGGGGCGTCACGGCCATGCCGCCGTTGACCAGCGAGCCGCCGCCGACGCCGCGCCCGACGTAGACGGACATCTGGCCGAGGTTCACCCGGTCCAGGACGCCGGTGTAGGGGGTGATGTTCTTGTTGACGACGTCCAGCCACAGGAAGGAGCCCAGCGGCGCCTCGGTGCGGCTCTTCAGCCAGGTGGACCGCTCGTCGGGCTTGAGCATGGACGGGAAGACGTTGCCGTCCGCGCCCGGGGTGTCCCACTGCTGCCCCATCTCCAGCATGAGCGTCTCCACGCCCGCCTCGGCCAGGCGCAGGGCGGCGACGGCGGCCCCGTAGCCGGTGCCCACCACGACGGCGGGGGTGTGCGAGCCGTCGGCACCGGCTAACGCGTGGGCCTTGGCCTTGGGGGCCGCGCTGATGGTGGTGGCGCCGGAGAGCGCGGCGGCGCCGAGGGCCGCCAGGCCCAGCAGCCGGCGGCGGGAGAGGGGCTGCCGCGGTGCGGCGGCCGTGCGAGGGTCCACGGATGTCTGGCCTTTCGTCGGGTCGGCGTCGACCGGCGTCGATCACGCCGCCGGTGACGCTAGGGAGATCAAGAAGGGGTGTCAATCTCCCGCAGACCGGGTCGAGGCTGGAACTGAGCGGACCTGTCCGGAATTGATCGACTCATGACCACATCGATACGGCACGGTCTGCACGAGACATATGTCTCCGGTACGCTGCGGCGTTCGCCCGTCACCGACCGACCAACGGAAACCCACGACCGGAGCGATTTCGTGCCGTCACCCTTCGACCCCGCCGTCACCCGCCACCCGGAAACCGCCGCCCGCACGCCCTGGCCGACGACCCTGGACGCGCCGGCGCCCGGCGCCCTCGACCTGTGGCTGCTGCACGTCCCCGACCCCTGGCCGGCCGCGGCCGCCCTCGACCTCGCCCCGCTCGACGCCGGGGAGCGCGCCCGCGCCGCGGCGTTCGTCCGCGACACCGACCGGGTCCGGTACGTCGCCGCCCACCTGATGCTGCGCCGCGTCCTCGGCGCGTACCTCCATCTGCCGCCCGGCGACGTGGAGTTCACCCGCGAGCCGTGCCCCTGCTGCGGCGAGGACCACGGCCGGCCCGCCGTGGCCGCGCCCGGCGCACCGCACTTCTCGCTGTCGCACGGCGGCGGCCTGGTCCTGCTGGGCGTGGCCGCCGGGGCGGTCGGCGTGGACGTCGAGGAACCGCCCGCGGAGAGCACCGTGCGGGACGTCTCGGCGGCGCTGCACCCGGCGGAGCGCGAGGAGGTCGCGGCCGCGCCGCCGGAGCGGCGCGCGGCGGTCTTCGCCCGGCTGTGGGTGCGCAAGGAGGCGTACCTCAAGGGCCTGGGCACCGGCCTCGGCCGCGAACTGGACCTCGACTACCTGGGCAACGGCGGCCCGGGCGCCCCGGCCTGGCCCGAGGGCTGGACGGTGGTCGACGTACCGGTCGGCGCCGGGCACGCGGCGGCCGCCGTGCGCGGTGCGCTGAGCAGCCGGTACGACGTACGGCGGCTGGACCCGGCGGGGCTGGCCGGCTGAGCCGTACGCCCGCGGCGGTTCAGCCGGCCACCGGGGCGGGGGCGGCGACGGAGGCGGTGAACGCCGCCGCGTTCCAGACGCCGTCCAGGCGCGGGGCCAGCCACAGCGGCGCGGCCGAGCGGAACTCCTCCGGGGACAGCGCGCCCGCGCCCTCGGGCACCGCGCCGAGCAGCGGCAGACCGGCCACGACGGGCAGGTCGGCCAGGTTGCAGCGCATGGCGAGGTCCGGTTCGGCCGGCCAGCTGCCGAGGACCACGCCCGCGCAGCTCAGGCCGCGCGCCCGCAGCGCCTCGGCGCTGAGCTCGGTGACGTTGAGGGTGCCCAGGCCCGGCTGGGTGACGAGCAGCACCGGCGCGTCCAGCAGCCGGGCCGCGTCGGCGAGCGTCGACCCCTCGTCGTCCAGGCGGACGAGCAGGCCGCCGGCGCCCTCGACGAGGACCAGGTCGTGGGTGGCGGCCAGCTCCCGCGCGGCCTCCGCGATCTCGTGGGGCCGCACCGGGGCGCGGCCCGCGCGGCGGGCGGCGGTGTTCGGGGCGAGCGGCTCGGGGAAGCGGGCGAGTTCGGCGCCGGTGACCGGGCCGGCGAGGCGGGCGACCTCGGCGACGTCGCCCGGTTCGTCCGGGCCGACCCCGGTCTGGGCGGGCTTGAGCACCGCGACCGACCGGCCCTGGGCCAGCGCGGCCGTCGCCACGGCCGCGGTCACCACGGTCTTGCCGATCTCCGTGCCCGTCCCGGTGACCACCAGCACCGACATGTTGGTGTTCCTCTCTCTTATTGCTCTTATTGCCCTTGTTGCCGTGGGGGGTGCTGCCCCGGGTCAGCCCTCGCGTGCGGCGGCGCGCACGGCGGCGCAGATCCGCGCGAGGTCGTCCTCGCCGGTGATGTAGGGCGGCATGGTGTAGATGAGGTTGCGGAAGGGCCGCAGCCAGGCCCCTTCGCGGACGGCGGCGCGGGTGGCCGCCACCACGTCCACCTCGTGGTCGAGCTCGACCACGCCGATGGCGCCGAGCACGCGCACGTCCCGTACGCCGGGCGCACCGGCCAGGGGGGCGAGGCCCTCGCTCAGCCCGGCCCCGACCGTCTTGACCTCGGTGCGCCAGTCGCGGGAGAGCAGCAGGTCGAGGGAGGCGTTGGCGACGGCGCAGGCCAGCGGGTTGCCCATGAAGGTGGGGCCGTGGGCGAGCACGGGCACCTCGCCGGAGCTGATGCCGTCGGCCACGCGCGACGTGCACAGGGTGGCCGCGAGCGTCATGTAGCCGCCGGTCAGGGCCTTGCCGAGGCACATCACGTCGGGGGTGATGCCCGCGTGGTCCGCGGCGAAGAGCGCGCCGGTGCGGCCGAAGCCGGTGGCGATCTCGTCGAGGACGAGCAGCACGTCGTGCGCGTCGCACAGGTCGCGCAGCACCCGCAGGTACTCCGGGGAGTGGAAGCGCATGCCGCCGGCGCCCTGGACGACGGGTTCGACGATCACCGCGGCCAGCTCGTGGGCGTGCCGGGCGAGGGTCTCCTCCAGGTGGGCGGCGTAGGCGGCGTCGGTGCCGGCGTCGAAGCCGTCCGGCGGGGCGTCGGCGAACACGTGCCGGGGCAGGGCCCCGGACCACAGCTCGTGCATCCCGCCGTCGGGGTCGCACACGGCCATGGGCTGCCAGGTGTCACCGTGGTAGCCGCCGCGCCACGTCATCAGGCGGCGCTTCTCCGGCCGGCCGACGGAGCGCCAGTACTGGAGGCACATCTTCACGGCGACCTCGACCGACACCGATCCGGAGTCGGCGAGGAAGACGTGTTCGAGACCGTCGGGGGTGAGCTCGACCAGCCGGGCGGCCAGCCGCACGGCGGGCTCGTGGGTGAGCCCGCCGAACATCACATGACTCATCCGCCCCAGCTGTTCCTGAGCGGCCTGGTTGAGCACCGGGTGGTTGTAGCCGTGCACGGCCGACCACCACGACGACATGCCGTCGACCAGCTCGTACGGCTCCTCCCCCGGGCCGCCGGCCATGCGGAGCCGTACGCCGGATGCGCTCTCCACGACCAGCGGCTCCTGGCGGCCGGGCATCGGCCCGTAGGGGTGCCACACGTGCTGCCGGTCGAGGGCGAGCAGCGCCTCGGTGCCGAGCGGCTCAGGCATTGGGCGGCAGGTCGGTGCCGGCGCCACGGCGGCGCACCGCCACCAGGTCCGTACGGGCCTGGTCCGCGGCCGGCACGGCGGCCGGTGCGGGGGCGCAGCCGCCGGTGGGGGCGCAGGTCGCGGCGGTGTCCGCGGGGGCGCCGTCGCCGCAGGGGCCACAGCCGCCGCCGGAGTGACCGCCGCAGCCACCGGCCGCTCCGGCCGCCTCCAGGGCGTCCGCGCGGTGGGTGGGCAGCGTGGTGGTGCCGGCGCCCTCCACCTCGAAGCCGGCGTCGGCGATCATCGCCAGGTCGGCCTTGCCCTCCTGGCCCTCACTGGTGAGGTAGTCGCCGAGGAAGATGGAGTTGACGACGTGCAGGGCGAGCGGCTGGAGCGAGCGCAGGTGCACCTCGCGGCCGCCGGCGAGCCGGACCTCCACGTCGGGGCAGACGAACCGGACCATGGCCAGGATGCGCAGGCAGCGCTGCGGGGTGAGGTTCCACTCCTTGGCCAGCGGGGTGCCCTCGAAGGGGATGAGGAAGTTGACCGGGACCGAGTCCGGGTCGAGCTCGCGCAGCGAGAAGACGACGTCGACGAGGTCCTCGTCGCTCTCGCCCATGCCCGCGATCAGGCCGGAGCAGGCCGACATGCCGGCCGACTGGGCCTGGTGCACGGTGTCGACGCGGTCGGCGTAGGTGTGGGTGGTGGTGATGTCCCCGTAGGTGGCCTCGGAGGTGTTGAGGTTGTGGTTGTAGGCGTCGGCGCCGGCCGCGCGCAGCCGCTCCGCCTGGCCCTCGGAGAGCAGGCCGAGGCAGGCGCACACCTCGATGCCCTCGTTCTGCTCCTTGATGGTCTGGATGGTCTGCGACACCCGGTCGACGTCGCGGTCCGTGGGGCCGCGGCCGCTGGCCACGAGGCAGACCCGCTTGGCACCGCCGGCGACGCCCGCGGCGGCCGCCTTGGACGCCTCGTCGGGCTTGAGCCAGGTGTACTTGAGGATCTCGGCCTTGGAACCGAGCCGCTGCGAGCAGTAGGAGCAGTCCTCCGGGCAGAGGCCCGACTTCAGGTTGACGAGGTAGTTGAGTTTCACCCGTCGCCCGAACCACTGCCGGCGCACCTTGCCGGCCGCGGCCACCACGTCGAGCAGCTCGTCGTCGGAGGTCGCCAGCACGGCGAGCGCCTCTTCGCGGGTCGGCAGCTCGCGCCGCAACCCCTTCTCCACCAGCGTGTTCAGCAGGTCCATGGCGCAGATCCTCGCTCACGCGACCGTCCCGGGCCAAGGAGAGATCGCACAAGGACGGGTGATTCCCATGTGTGTATCACCACATCCCGCACCGCCCGCGGCGGAGGCTAGGTTTATGCGAACCCACCAAACCACGCCCCGCCACCCCCGAGGGACCGCCATGCCCCAGGACCCGTTCGACTGGATCGACGACCGGCGCGCCCGCCTGGAGTCCGCCGGGCTGCTGCGCTCGCTGCGCCCGCGCGCGGCCGGGTCGGACGCCGTCGATCTCGCCGGCAACGACTACCTGGGTCTGACCCGGCACGAGGAGGTCACGGCGGCGGCGGGCGAGGCGGCCCGGCGCTGGGGCGCGGGCGCCACCGGCTCCCGGCTGGTCACCGGCAGCACCCAGCTGCACGCGCAGCTGGAGGAGGAGCTTGCGGCGTTCTGCGGTGCAGAGTCCGCTCTGGTCTTCTCGTCCGGTTATGCCGCCAATCTGGCGGCCGTCACCGCGCTGACCGGCCCGCCGGGCGGCGGCGCGCCGAGCCTGCTGGTGAGCGACGAGGCCAACCACGCCTCGCTCATCGACGGCTGCCGGCTCTCGCGCGCCGAGCGCGCCGTGGTCCCGCACGCCGACCCCGACGCCGTGGCCAAGACCCTGGCCGCGCACGACGGCCCGGCGCTGGCGGTCACCGACTCCGTCTTCTCCGTCGACGGCGACGCCGCCCCCCTGCCCGCCCTGGCCGCCGCCTGCCGCGCCCACGGCGCGGCCCTTCTGGTCGACGACGCGCACGGGCTGGGCGTCCTGGGCGACGGCGGCCGGGGCGCCGTGCAGGCCGCGGGGCTGGCCGGGGCCGGCGACGTGGTGGCCACCGTCACGCTCTCCAAGTCGCTGGGCAGCCAGGGCGGCGCGGTGCTGGGCCCGGCCCGCGTCGTCGAGCACCTGGTGAGCACCGCGCGGACGTTCATCTTCGACACCGGCCTCGCACCGGCCGCGGCGGGCGGCGCCCTGGCGGCCCTGGAGGTGCTGCGCCGGGAGCCCTGGCGGGCGGCCCGGGTCCGGGCCGTGGCCGCGGAACTGCACGGGACGCTGACGGCGGCGGGCCTGACGGCCGCGCGCCCGGACGCCGCGGTGGTGTCCGTCCACGCGCCGTCGCCCGGGGCGGCGGTGCGCTGGGCCGCGGACTGCCGGGCGGCGGGGCTGCTCGTGGGGTGCTTCCGGCCGCCGTCGGTGCCGGACGGCATCTCGCGGCTGCGGCTGACCGCGCGCGCGGACCTGTCGGACGCGCAGGTCGCACGGGCCGTCGAGACGATCCTGGCGACGGCGCCCGAGGGCGCATGAGCCCTCGGGGCCCGGCACGGACGACGCGCGGGCCGGCCGCGCACGGTCGCCCGCGTAACGCTGCCTCACGTACCCGTCACCCGTGTCCCGGGGTCGGCAGCGGTCCATTATGGCGCCCGGTCCGGAACGTTCCGGTCGATTTTCCCCTCCTTCACCGCTTCGGGCGACAGATGCCGTCACGATCCGGTGGTCGGCACGCACCCTGCCGGAACCCGGTGGCAGGCTGTCGCCGAAAGCCGCCCGGAAGGGGACCGCGCGATGGCCGACCTGATGGAAGCGACCGTCACCCTGCCGAGCGCCCCCGCATCGGTCCCCGTCGCCCGGCGCCACGTCACCGGTGCACTGGAACGGTGGGGCCTGGCCGCCGGGGCGGAGGAGGCCGAGGTGGCCCGGCTCGTCGTCTCCGAGCTCGCCACCAACGCCGTGCTGCACACCCGGGAGGAGTCCCCCGAGTTCACCGTGGAGGTGCGGGTGGACCGGGACGGACGGCTGTGGATCGGGGTCACCGACAGTCATCCGCGTCCGCCCCGGCGGCTTCCGGCAGCGGTGCAGCAGGACAACGGGCGCGGGCTGGTCATCGTCCGCTTCCTCGCGGCCGAGCGCGGCGGGGGGCTGTCGGTGGTGCCGACCGCCGAGGGCGGCAAGACCGTGTGGGTCCGCCTGCCGTGGCCGGTGCCCGTACGCTGACCGAGCCGTGGGAACGGGAAGAGGGGGCGGGGAACGGGTGCCGGGCCGGGGGCCGTTGTGCGGCGGCCGGCCGTGGGGTCAGCCGTTCACCCGGCCGTAGGAGACGTTCTTCGACCAGATCCGCTCGCGGCGGACCACGGAACCGGTCTTCGGCGCGTGCCAGATGACGCCGTCACCGGCGTAGATGCCGACGTGGTAGACGCCGCCCCGGCCGTGGAAGAAGACGAGGTCGCCCATCTGCCGTGCGGAGGCGGGGATGTGGTGGGTGCGGTTGTACTGTTCCTCGGCGGTGCGCGGCAGTTGCTTGCCGGCCCGCTTGAAGGCGTACTGGGTCAGCCCCGAGCAGTCGAAGCGGTACGGACCGGTGGCCCCCCACTGGTACGGGGAGCCCGCCTTGGACGCGGCGATCCACAGGGCGGCCGTGGAGACCGACGAGGCGTCCGCGGCCGGGGCGGCGCCCGGCAGGATCGCCGTGGCGCCGACGGCCGCGAGCGTCAGGGCCGAAGCGGCCCCCGCCCTGGACAGCATTGAGGGACGATGGTGAGCGCCCATGCCAAACCCTTCGTCAGCCGCCTGTGAAGGATGACCTGTCGGGTTCGGGCAGGCGAAGAATGCCCGGCCGCGGCTGCGGCTTCACCCCAAGGGGACTCCCGTCCGGCGTCGCCGCCCGGTCGCCCCCGCCGTGCCTGGGTCCTCCATCCCTGCCGATGCCCTTCTGTCGACCAGGCGCCCGGAGCGGCGGCAGGGTTCGGCGTCCGCCCGGACCGCCCCGCCGTGGTGGCGGGGTCTTGTCGTCGCAGGGATCTTGTCCCAGCCGGCCGGGCCATTCCGAGGGGAACCGGCGGGATGTGAGCCTCGTCACCTCTGCCCAATTCGACTGGACGCGAGGCGGTTTGATCCTTGCGGGCCGGACCGGCTGACCCGTTCACCTGCGGCTCGGCGATCTCCGCGAGCGCCGCGTGCGCGCACGGTCCGGGATGATCGCTGCGCCACGTCTACGATCGGCTCCGCCGTCGGAACGAGATCGGGGGAAGAATGTTTCCGTTCCCGGCGCGGCGGACCACCGCGCCGGCGCCGGCCGCCCGGCCCGCCGGGCGAGGGCCACGACCGGCACCGCGCGCGTCCGCCCTTCCCCCAACATCCCCACGCACCCCGTCCGTTCACTCCGCCGGGACGGCCGCGGCGGCGTCCCGGCCGGGCCCGTCGCGGCGGGCACGAGCGTCTGCGCGGCTCGTAGTCCGGCGTACGTGTCCCTGCGTCGGGACCGCAGTGATCCGTCCGAGGAGATCCCGTACCGGCGGAGCGGCATGATCCCGCAGCGGTCGTCCATGACAACGCAAAGGCCCGGTTAACGCGTTGGAAAAGGTTGCGCCCTAATCTGCAATCTGTGCTCCCGGGGTACGGAACCCCAGGTCAACCCTGTGCTGAGGTGGCTGCATGCGACTGTCCCCCCACGAGCAGGAACGCCTGCTCATCCACGTGGCCGCCGACGTCGCCGAGCGGCGGCGCGCCCGCGGCCTGCGGCTCAACCACCCCGAGGCGGTGGCCCTGATCACCGTGCATGTCCTCGAGGGCGCCCGCGACGGGCGCACCGTGGCGGAGCTGATGTCCACCGGGCGCAAGGTGCTCGCCCGCGAGGAGGTCATGGAGGGCGTCCCCGAGATGATCCCCGACGTGCAGGTCGAGGCCACGTTCCCGGACGGCACCAAGCTCGTCACCGTCCACCAGCCCATCGCGTGAACCGGAGACGCCCGTGATACCCGGTGAGGTCCTGTACGCCGACGAGCCGGTGCGGCTCAACGAGGGCACGCACCCCGTGCGGCTGACCGTGCTCAACACCGCCGACCGGCCCGTGCAGGTCGGCTCCCACTACCACTTCGCGGAGGCCAACCCGGGGCTCGCCTTCGACCGCGCGGCCGCCCACGGGCGGCGGCTGGACATCGCCGCCGGCACCGCCGTCCGCTTCGAGCCGGGCATCCCCGTGGAGGTCGGCCTGGTGCCCATCGGCGGCAAGCGCGTGGTCGAGGGCCTGCGCGGCGCGTGCGGGGGACCCCTCGATGCCTGAGCTCTCCCGCCCCGCGTACGCCGACCTGTACGGGCCCACGACCGGCGACCGGCTGCGCCTGGCCGACACGGCCCTGCTGGTGGAGATCGAGGAGGACCGCTGCGGCGGCCCCGGACGCGCCGGCGACGAGGCCGTGTTCGGCGGCGGCAAGGTCATCCGCGAGTCGATGGGCCAGGCCCGCACCACCCGCGCCGAGGGCGCGCCGGACACCGTCGTCACCGGCGCGGTGGTGCTGGACCACTGGGGCGTGGTCAAGGCCGACGTGGGCATCCGCGACGGCCGGATCACCGGCATCGGCAAGGCCGGCAACCCCGACACCATGGACGGGGTCCACCCCGACCTCGTCATCGGCCCCGAGACCGAGATCATCTCCGGCAACGGCCGCATCCTCACCGCGGGTGCCGTGGACGCGCACGTCCACTTCATCTGCCCGCAGATCGCCGACGAGGCGCTCGCCTCGGGCGTGACCACCCTGCTGGGCGGCGGCACGGGCCCCGCCGAGGGCAGCAAGGCCACCACCGTCACGCCCGGTTCGTGGCACCTCGCCCGCATGTTCCAGGCCCTCGACGGCCACCCGGTCAACATCGGCCTGCTGGGCAAGGGCAGCACCGTCTCCGCCGAGGCGCTCCACGCCCAGCTGCGCGGCGGCGCCGTCGGCTTCAAGATCCACGAGGACTGGGGGGCCACCCCGGCCGTCATCGACGCGTGCCTGCGCGTGTGCGAGGAGAGCGGCGCACAACTCGCCCTCCACACCGACACCCTCAACGAGGCCGGGTTCGTCGCCGACACGCTCGCCGCCATCGCGGGGCGGTCGGTGCACACGTACCACACCGAGGGCGCCGGCGGCGGGCACGCTCCGGACATCATCACGGTCGTCTCCGAGCCCAACGTCCTGCCCAGCTCCACCAATCCGACCCGGCCGCACACCGTCAACACCGTCGAGGAGCACCTCGACATGCTGATGGTCTGCCACCACCTCAACCCCGCCGTCCCCGAGGACCTCGCCTTCGCCGAGTCCCGCATCCGGCCCGGCACCATCGCCGCCGAGGACGTGCTGCACGACCTCGGGGCGATCTCCATCATCTCCTCCGACTCGCAGGCCATGGGGCGCGTCGGCGAAGTGGTACTGCGCACCTGGCAGACGGCGCACGTCATGAAGCAGCGCCGCGGCGCCCTCCCCGGCGACGGCGCGGCCGACAACCGGCGGGCCCGCCGGTACGTCGCGAAGTACACCATCAACCCGGCCGTGGCCCAGGGCCTGGACCACGAGATCGGCTCGGTGGAGACCGGCAAGCTCGCGGACCTGGTGCTGTGGGAGCCCGCGTTCTTCGGGGTGCGGCCGCTGCTCGTCCTCAAGGGCGGGCAGATCGCGTACGCGCAGATGGGCGACGCCAACGCGTCGATCCCCACGCCCCAGCCGGTGCTGCCGCGGCCCATGTTCGGCGCGCTGGGCCGGGCGCCGGCCCACAACTCGGTGAACTTCGTGACGGACCGGGCGCTCGACGACGGGCTGCCGGAACGGGTGGGGGTGGGCAAGCGGTTCGTGCCCATCCGCTCGACGCGCGGCGTGACCAAGGCGGACCTGCGCAACAACGACGCGATGCCGCGGGTGGAGGTCGACCCCGACACGTTCACGGTGTCGATCGACGGCGACCCCGTCGAGCCGGCGCCGGTGAGCGAACTGCCGATGGCTCAGCGGTACTTCCTGTTCTGACAGTTCCGAGGGGCGGCGACACGCGCGTGCACACCACTGTTACGGCGGAGCCGGCCGGGCCGCCCGCGGGCCTCGGCGCGCTGCTCGTCCTCGCCGACGGCCGCTTCCCCGCCGGCGGGCACGCCCACTCCGGCGGCGCCGAGGCCGCCGTCGCGGCGGGCCGCATCACCGGCGCCGCTTCACTGGCGGACTTCTGCCGCGGCCGGCTCCACACCACCGGCCTCACCTCCGCCGCGCTGGCCGCCGCCGCGGCGGCCGGCGTGGACCCGCTCGCGCTCGACGACGCCGCCGACGCCCGTACCCCCTCCCCCGCCCTGCGCGCCGCCGCCCGGCGGCTCGGCCGGCAGCTGATGCGCGCGGCCCGTGCCGCCTGGCCGTCCGCCGCACTGGACGCCCTGGCCGCGGCCCGGCCGCGCGGCGCCCACCAGCCGGTGGTGCTCGGCCTCACGGCCCGCGCGGCGGGGCTGGGGCCGGCGGACGCCGCGTACGCCGCCGCGTACGAGTGCGTGAGCGGGCCGGCCACGGCGGCCGTACGCCTCCTCGGCCTGGACCCGTTCGACGCGACGGCGGTGCTCGCCCGGCTCGCGCCCGAGCTGGACCAGGTGGCCGCGCGGGCGGCGCGGGCCGCACGGCGGGCGGTGGACGAGGGGCCGGACGCACTGCCGTCCGCCTCGGCGCCCCTGCTCGACATCACGGCCGAGCAGCACGCGGCGTGGCCGGTGCGGCTCTTCGCGTCCTGAACCACCGCCTCCCCTACGTCACCTGCCGGCGAATGCTTGCGACTGCTTGCGACTGCTTGCGAAGGAGCCCCCATGCACCTGGACCACGACACGTCCTTCCCCCACCGCCACACCTACAGCGCGGCCTCCCCACTGCGCGCCGACGGCTCGCGCCGGGCGCTGCGGATCGGGCTGGGCGGCCCGGTCGGCTCGGGGAAGACGGCCACCGTGGCGGCGCTGTGCCGCGCACTGCGGGACGAGCTGTCGCTGGCGGTGGTGACCAATGACATCTACACGCGGGAGGACGCCGAGTTCCTGCTGCGGCACGCGGTGCTGCCGCCGGAGCGGATCACCGCCGTCGAGACGGGCGCCTGCCCGCACACCGCGATCCGTGACGACATCTCGGCCAACCTGGAGGCCGTGGAGGACCTGGAGGACGCCCTGGGCCCACTGGACCTGGTGCTGGTCGAGTCCGGGGGCGACAACCTCACCGCGACGTTCTCCAAGGGCCTGGTCGACGCGCAGGTCTTCGTCATCGACGTGGCGGGCGGCGACGACATCCCGCGCAAGGGCGGCCCCGGTATCACCACCGCCGACCTGCTGGTGGTCAACAAGACCGACCTCGCGCCGTATGTGGGGGCCGATCTGGAGACGATGGCCCGCGACGCGAAGGAGCGGCGCGGAGGGCTGCCGGTGGTGTTCACGTCGGTGACGGCCGAGGGCGGCGTGGAGCCGGTGCGCGCGTGGGTGGCCGGGCAGCTGGCGGCGTGGCGGGCGGCGGCCTGATGACGACGGTGCCGAGCGGGGCGCCGGCGGGCGCCCTCGTCGGGCCGGCCGGGGTGCGGGCGACCGCGCGGATCGTCGCCGTGCCGGACGGGCGGGGCGGTACGGCCCTGCCGGCGCTGGAGAGTGACGGCCCGCTGGCGCTGCGCCGGCTGCGGCCGGAGGGGCGGGAGGCGCGGGTCTGCCTGGTGGGGGCGATGAGCGCACCGCTCGGCGGGGACGCGCTGCGGCTGGAGGCGAGCGTGGCGGCGGACGCCGCGCTGCGCTTCACCACGGCCGCGGCCACCGTCGCGCTGCCCGGCCGGACGGGTGCCCCCGCGACGTACGACGTCCGGCTGGACGCGGGGGCGGGCGCCACGCTGTGCTGGCTGCCCGAGCCGCTGGTGTCGGCGCGCGGCAGCGACCTGCGGCAGACGACGTACGTGGAACTGGACGCCGGCGCGCGGTTGCTGCTGCGCGAGGTGCAGGTGCTGGGCCGGGCGGGCGAGCCCACGGGGCGGCTGGTGACCCGGCTGGTGGTGCGCCGGGCCGGGCGGCTGTTGCTCGACCAGGAGCTGGCGTACGGGGACGGGTGCCCGGGCTGGGACGGGGGCGCGGTGCTGGGCGGCCACCGCGCGGTGGGGCAGGTGGTCGTGGTGGACCCGGCCTTCGCGGACCGGCCGGTGCCGGCGCGCGTCCTGGGCCCGTCGGCGGTGGTGACGCCGCTGGCGGGGCCGGCGGCGCTGGTCACGGCGGTGGCGCCGGACGCGCTGGCGCTGGCCGGGGTGCTCGGTCCGGTGATGGAGGAGCTGGGCCCGTGCCCGCGTCCACAAGGGGGTGGAATGCGACATTCCACCCCCACCTACTCACAGGTAACTTCTGCCGCAGGTGCCGACGAGGCGGGGCAGTTCGCCCCACGAACCGCCGGTGCGGCGGGAATTGGGCCCCCCATGGCCTGTTCCCGACCCCACCCGGGATGA
The DNA here is from genome assembly GCF_014654785.1 of Streptomyces mashuensis. GTDB lineage: Bacteria > Actinomycetota > Actinomycetes > Streptomycetales > Streptomycetaceae > Streptomyces > Streptomyces mashuensis. The sequence continues at coordinate 1,139,503 of NZ_BNBD01000001.1, read as the reverse complement.
AAGGATTCCCCCGCAGACCGCGTGATCACCGCCGCAGACCAAGCGGCGCACCCAGCAGGGGGATTCCTACGTGAGACCAAACGCGATAGCCGGCGCGGCCGGAACCGTGGTGGCGAGCGCGCTCGTCGCCGGGTTCCTGGCCGCCCCGACGGCCTCCGCCGCCGAGTACGTGCCGGGCGGGGCCGCCGAGGCCAAGGGCGTGAAGATCGCTGCCGAGCGGGCGGCGAAGACGGGCGTGAAGTGGCAGGACTGCCCGGCCGACTGGGGGCTGGAGAAGCCCATCGAGTGCGGCTGGGTCACCGTGCCCGTCGACTACGCCAAGCCGAACGGCAAGACCATCAAGATCGCCGTGGACCGCGCCAAGTCCACCGGCACCGCCGCCGAGCGCCAGGGCTCGCTGGTGTACAACCCGGGCGGCCCGGGCGGCTCCGGCCTTCGCTTCCCCAAGCGGATCACGACCAAGAGCCCGCTGTGGGCGAAGACCGCCAAGGCGTACGACTTCGTCGGCTTCGACCCGCGCGGCGTCGGCCACTCCGCCCCGATCTCCTGCGTCGACCCGCAGGAGTTCGTCAAGGCGCCCAAGGCCGACCCGGTGCCGGGCAGCGAGGCCGACAAGCTCGCCCAGCGCAAGCTGGCCAAGGCGTACGCGGACGGCTGCGCCGAGCGCAGCGGCTGGATCCTGCCGTACCTCACCACGCCGAACACGGCCCGCGACATCGACGTCATCCGTGCCGCGCTCGGTGACAAGAAGCTCAACTACCTGGGCGTCTCGTACGGCACCTACATCGGCGCCGTCTACGGCACCCTCTTCCCGACGCACGTGCGCCGCCTGATCGTGGACAGCGTCGTCAACCCGGCCCAGGACAACATCTGGTACCAGGCCAACCTGGAGCAGGACGTCGCCTTCGAGGGCCGCTTCAAGGACTGGGAGAGCTGGGTCGCCAAGTACGACTCGGTCTTCCACATCGGCGACACGCGCGACAAGGTGCAGCGCGAGTGGGAGAAGCTGCGCGCCGCCGCCAAGAAGCAGCCCATCGGCGGGGTCGTCGGCCCGGCCGAGCTGATCAACTTCTTCCAGAGCGCCGCGTACTACGACTCGTCGTGGGTCCCGGTCGCGGACACCTGGAAGAAGTACCGCGCCGGTGACACCAAGGCGCTCGTCGAGGCCGCCGGCCCGAACCTGGCCGACCGCGCGGGCAACATCGCGTCGGAGAACAGCAACGCCGTCTACACGGCCGTCGAGTGCGCCGACGCCAAGTGGCCGACCAGCTGGAAGAAGTGGGACCGGGACAACACCCGCATCCACCAGAAGGCCCCGTTCATGACGTGGTCCAACGCCTGGATGAACCTCCCCTGCGCCACGTGGAAGGCCCCGCAGTCCACCCCCCTCGAGGTCACCACGCACAAGGGCCTGCCGGCGACGATGATCGTCCAGTCCACGCGTGACGCCGCCACCCCGTACCAGGGCGCGGTGGAGCTGCACAAGCGCTTCCGCGGCTCGCAGCTCATCACCGAGAAGGACGCCGGCTCCCACGGCGTCACGGGCCTCAAGAACCCCTGCATCAACGACCGCGTCGACGCCTACCTGCTCACGGGCAAGGTGGACGGCAAGGACGTGACGTGCGCCCCGCACGCCACCCCGGAGCCGCCGAAGGCGACCGCCGCGAAGTAAGCAACCCCGTGCACCCCGTGCCCCAGCTCCGTCCGGAGCTGGGGCACGCTGGTTTTACGCGGGCAGTGGCGGCTCTTGCAGCAGGGGGAGCCGGGGCCCGCGCAGGACGCCGATGGCGACGGTGGGTTCCATAAGCCGGGTGACGGGCGCGGAGAGCGTCAGGACGTCCAGGAGGGCGTGGCAGGTGGCGGCACGGCCGGTGGCGGTGAGCATGAGGCGGTCCATGTAGCCGCGCAGGAGCCTGGCCGCCGCGGGCGGCTGCGTGCCGATGGCGCCGGGGTACTGGATGTCCTGCCCCGTCGCGAGCTCCCAGGGGCTCTGGACGATGCCGCCGATGGTGCGCTGCACGGCCCGGGCGAACCCCGGCTCCCGCAGGTCGCGTCTGCCCAGTGCTGCGCGGAGAGCGGCTGCGCTGTGGGCGGCCACCGACATTCCCTGGCCGTAGATGGGGTTGTAGGTGGCGACCGCGTCGCCGAGCACGAGGAATCCTGCCAGCCATGCCTCGGCCTTCTCGTAGAGCCTGCGCCGGTTGACCGTGCTGTGGGTGACGTGCACGTCGCCGAGCGGTTCGGCCATGGTGATCAGGTCCCCGACGATCGGGTGGCGCACCTGCCGGGCGAAGGGGATGAATGCTTCGCCCGCCTTCGACGGGTGGCCGCCGCGTGTACCGGAGAGGGTGACCATCCAGCGGTGGTCCTCAATGGGCACCAGACTGGCCGACTGGCCCGGCACAGGTTGCCGTGCGTCCGGCTGGACGCCGACGACGGGGAACTCCTCCGTGCCGGCCGGTGCACGGAAGACACGTGTGGCGTAGGCGAGACCGGAATCGACGGCTTGCTCGGGCACCGCGGGGAACCCGAGGGCCGCCAGCCACTGCGGTGCGGAGGATCCGCGGCCACTGGCGTCGACGACGAGGTCCGCCTCAAGAGTGCGCTCCCTTCCGTCGCCGCCGTCCCGAAGGGTCACTCCGGTCACGCGCCGGCCGCTGCCCAGCAGGCCGGTGGCCTCCGTACCGTCGAGGAGGCCGATGCCGGGCAGCGCGAGGAGCTGCCGGCGGACGACGTGGTCGAGGAGGTCGCGAGAACAGGCGATCGCATACTGCATCTCGGGCCAGCGCCGGAGCCAGCCCTGGGCTGTGAGGGTCACCAGCCCGGTGGGAAGGGGTATGCGGCGTGCGCCGGCCCTGAGCCACTGCTCCTGCGTACCGGGCAGCAGCGACTCGATGGCGCGGGCGCCTCCGGAATACAGCAGGTGGACGTGCCGGGCCTGCGGTAATCCCCGCCGCGGGGCAGGACCGCCGGGGAGCCGGTCCCGTTCGACGACGGTGACGTCGGCGTACGGCACGAGCGCGGCGGCGGCGAGCATGCCGGCGAGGCTTCCGCCGAGGACGACGACGTGGTGACGAGGGGTATCAGGGGTCATGGGCAGGGCTCTCAGGTAGCGGGGTTCACGCAGCTCAGGGAAATGAACATATGACGAGAGGGACCCGGGCGGGGCCCCTCTCGTCGATTCCTGTGCTCGCCCGACCGGGCCGCCGTCAGACCACCTGCCGGTCGGCCACCGGCTCGGTCACGGCCGTCGTCGCACCGGGGGCGCGGCGCCCTGCGAGGGCCAGCAGGCCGACGATCAGCAGGGCCGCGAGGGAGGTCCCGGTCACCAGCCACATGGCAGCCTGGGTGCCCTGCGTGAACATACGGTCGAAGACGTCGGTGACCGCGCCGTCGCTCAGTGAGGTGTGATTCCGGATCAGTTCTCCTGCCTTCTCCGGGTCCCCGACCGCCTCGCGCACCCACGCCCCGGAGGGTGCCTGCCGGTCGGCGAGGGCGGCGGCCAGGCTGTCCTCGGCCTGCACCCGGTAGAGCACGATGCCCGCCGCGAGGCCGATCGCACCGCCCAGATTGTGGAAGGTCCAGGAGGACCCCATGGCCAGGCCGGCCTGACGTTCGGGCACCGAGGACAGGGCGGAGACGGTGGCTGGGCCGAGGATGCAGGCCCAGCCGATGCCCATGGCGGCCAGGGCCACGGCCACATACACGAGGGAGCTCCCTGGCGTCAGCCGCGTCAGCAGCAGCGCCGAGACGGTGAAGGCGGTGAAGCCCACGCAGAGCAGCTTGCGCGGTCCGTGGCGGTCGGTCAGGCGTCCGACGAAGGGCGACAGCGCCGCCATGACGGCGGTGCAGGGCAGCAGGAGCGCGCCGGTGGCGTACCCGCCGAATCCGTGCACCTCGTGCAGGTACAGCGGCATCAGGAACAGGACGGTGGTGTAGAAGCAGGCGAGCGCGAAGTCGGAGACGATCGCCGTCAGGAACGCCCGGTGCCGGAAGAGACCGAAGTTGATGATGGGGTCGGCGGCCCGGCGCTCGACGATGTGGAAGAGGACGAGGACGAGGAGGGCACCGCCCAGCAGGCCGAGCGTGCGCCCGCTCGACCAGCCCCAGGTGCCGCCGAGCGTGAAGGCCAGCACGACCGCGGGGATGCCCAGACTGATCAGCACGAGTCCGGTCCAGTCGACGCCGGGACCGGCCTGCTCGTTGCGCGACTCGCGGACGCTGAAGGAGCACAGGGCGAGGGCCAGGACGACCAGGGGAACGTTGATCCAGAAGACCCAGTGCCACCCCAGGGCGGAGACGATGACGCCGCCGAGCAGCGGCCCGATGGCCAGACCGACGCCGTTGACGCCGTACAGGGCACCGATGGCGCGGCCGCGCTGCGACTCGGGGAAGGCGTTCTGCACGATGGCTCCGGTGGAGGTGTACAGCACGGCCCCGGCAGCGCCCTGGGCGAACCGGAAGGCGATCAGCCACCCGGTGGTGGGCGCCAGGCCTGCGCCCAGGGAGGCCAGGCCGAAGACGACGGTGCCGATGTAGAGGACACGCCGCCGCCCATGGCTGTCGGCCAGGCGCCCCATCGTCACCATGAACATCGACAGCGCGACGATGAAGATGTTGACGATGAGCTGAAGGTCGGTCACGGACGCACCGAGATCCGCCTGGATCTGCGGGGCAGCGGTATTGACGATGGTCAGGTCTATACAGCCCAGAAAACTGATGAGACTGACGCCGGCGAATGCCCACCATTTACGGTCGGTTGTTTCGGTCACGGTGGCGTGTCCTCTACACGGTTTGACGGGAGCGGGCAGGCGGAAAATTCCGCCGGTGAATTAGGAGGCAGCTACTGGAGCGCCGGCCCGCTTCTTGAACTTCAGTGACAGCCAGCTACCCTTCCCGGGATATTCCCCGGTAACGAACAAGCGCTGGGTTTCGGCCATGGCCGCGGTCATCGGTTGCGGATAGATGACGTAGTCGTAGCCCTGGTGTGCCCACATGGGCATGATGATGGGGCATTCCTCGATGAGGTAGGACAGGCAGTTGCGGAACGCCACCTCGGTGTCGGCCTGCGGGTCCCGCGCCAGAAGTCGCTCGATGAACTTGCCGATCGTCGCGTGCACGGCCTCCCGGTAGGCAGGGTTCTGCGCGTACGCCTGCTCGACGCGCTGCCGGAAGCCGGGGTAGGACGGGTCCTGCAACGCCTCGTCCCAGCGCAGCACGTCATGGGCGACGGTCAGCCGGCCAAGGAGCTTGTCGTTGCGCTCCAGCCATTCGTCCCCTTCTCGGAGGGCCCTGGCATAGGCGTCCTCGGGACCGAGGCGGAGGTAGTTGGTGCGTTGCAGTGTGTCGGCCACAGCGACGGTCAGCTGCTGGAAGCCGCTGCGGTTGACCAGTTCGACTGTGGCACGGAGCTTGTCGCCCTCGTGGTAGCGCTGACCGACGCTCACCAGCAGGATGGCGCGCTTGCCGGAGAGGGACAGCTGTTTGGCGGCCAGGCCGAAGTTCGCCTTGGTCCGGCCGTCGACGACGTACTGGTCGGCGGCGCCGTCGACAGTGGTGCTCTCAGTGCTGTTCACCTTTGTTTCCCCCTTCAGCTCCACAGCTCCAGCGGGCGGTCCTGCCCGTAGTAACCAATGAAGTGGCCCAAGGTGATGCGCGGTTCGTCACCGGAGGGCCGAACGGCGTGGATCTGGCGGGGATTGAGCAACAGCAGGTCTCCGGGGGCGGGCTTGACGACCACGGCGGGCGGGCCGATCCTGTCCCGGTCGATGCCCCAGACGCGCTCGCCCCTGAGCTCGTCGTAGTCGCGCTCCCCCGGTTCGGTGCCCCACAGTTCGAGCTCGCCGCCCGAGCGCGGGATGTTGATGTAGATGTTGACCGACAACTGGGCCTTGAGTCCCTGGACGTGGCCCGGCGGAAGGTTCCGCTCGAGGGCGTCGGTGTGGGGGTTGAGGTCGACGTCCTTGTGCTGATAGCGGCAGATGCCGATGAACGCCTTCCGCCCGGCCATGTGCATGAGGTTGGCGCCCGGCTCCCAGGCTTCCTCGAGCAGCAGCCGCAGCACGTCGCTGGGCGAGGCGTACGGGGCGAAGAGGTCCCTCATGCGCTGGATGTTGTCGCGGGCTTCCTTGTGGTAGCGGTCGCGGGAGGTCTCGTCGCTTATCTCGGAATAGGCGAAGCCGATGCGCTGGAAAGCGGTGTCCTGACTCAGACCACCCCGGTCGGGGTGGTCCATGAGCTGCTCGCGGGCCATGGCGAGAGCTTCGGGGTGGACAAAGTTCGGAATGTGGACTGCTAATGCGGTTCCGTCCACAACGGACATGATGTCCTCGTGGGACAAGGCATGCGCAGTGGTGCGCTTAACAGTTGACATGTCAGCTCTCTTGGTAGGGGAAGCTGCTGCCGTCACCCGGGTCGCGAGCGATCAGTGGCCACTACACATGTTTTGTCGCGGGGTCGTCAACTGTCTTGTTGCTTGCTTTACGAGGCGTCGCCGGAAGTGGCTTGATCGGCCAGGTTCGGCCAAGATCTTTCCTTGACCGATGTAGGGTGAAAGTGGTTTGGTGGCGCTGATGACCCGGCATCACGACCGACGGTCGGAGCCGGGGACAGCGCCGCTCAGAACCCTCCCAGGTCCGCTGCGATCCAGTGTTCCGGCTGCATCGTGATGACCACGTGTTCGCCCAGCTGGGTCAGGTCGTATTCCACGAAGGCGGCGACCTTGTCCTCGGGGAGGTAGCGGGACGCCATCTGCCAGGCGTGTTCGCGGGTGTCCTTGGTCGTGGCCGTGACCGGGCCCTCCACCGAGACGTAGCGCACCGTCGGTTGGGTGCGTTGGACCATCAGGGTGAAGCGGCCCGCGGCGTGGATGGCGCGGGCCTTGCGGGAGTCGGGGCCGGTGCGGATCCAGAGGGGGCCGCCCGGGGTGTAGTGGTACCAGATGGGGATCGTGAGCGGGGCGCGGGAGGGGTGTTCGGTCACCGACAGGGCGCCGACGTGGGGTTCGGCCAGGAACTCTTCTCGTTCTCGTTGCGACAGGGTCATGAGTCCAGGATCACCTCCGCGACGTGGTCGCGGAACCAGCGGTGCGCCGGATCGGTCGCGTTGCGGGGGTGCCAGGCCATGCCCAGGTCGAGGGGTGCGAGGTCGAGGGGGATGGGGAAGGTGCGCAGGCCCAGGGCGGAGATCGTGCCGGTGAGCCAGCCGGCCAGGGTGATCGCCACCAGGTCCGTGTCCCGGGCGAGGATCATCGCGCCCGTGTGGCTGGGGACGATCACCGCGACCCGGCGCTGCAGGCCGAGTGCGGCGAGGGCGGTGTCGATGGGGCCGTGGCGCTTGCCGCGCCGGGAGATGCCGATGTGGTCGGCCTCGGCGAAGCGGCGGGCGTCGACCGGCCCGTCGAAGAGGGGATGACCGGCGCGCGCCACGCCGACCAGTTCCTTCCGCGCCAGCTGCCGCGTCCGCACCTCCGGGTCCAGGTGGCTCAGGACGCCCAGCTCGACGTCGATCCAGCCCTGCCGCAGCCCGGGACCGTCCTCCACCGACTCCGGCAGGAAGACCACGTCCACGTCCGGGGCCTCCCCGCGGAGCCGGTCGGTCAGCGGCCCCGCCAGGCCCGCCAGGAGCACGTCGGAGGCCTGCACGGTGAAGGTCCGCCGCAGGTGCCGCGGGTCGAAGCCGGCGCCCGGCCGCAGCACGTCGTCGCACGCGCGCAGCAACGCGCCGACCTCCTCGCGGAGTTCCAGCGCCCGCGGCGTCGGGACCAGGCCCTGTCCCGCACGCACCAGCAGCGGGTCGCCCACCGCCCGCCGCAGCCGGGCCAGCATGCGGCTGGCCGCCGCCGGCGACGTCCCGAGCCGCTCCGCGGCCCGCGTCACGCTGTTCTCCTGGAGCAGGGCGTCCAGTGCCCGTAGCAGGTTGAGATCCATCATCCCCTCCCCCCGGTCCTCGCCCCCAACTGCGGTTTTGCGCCCCGCGCAATGATGCCTTGTCAATTCTTGCATTGTTCGTGATGTACCCCCGCGCCGAGAGTGGAGGTGTTCCCAACCCACCCCGAGGAGTCCTCGATGCAGCAGTCCCCGCGCGCCGGCCGCCAGGGCGACGTCCTGGCCGTCGTCAGCCAGACCGGCCCGACCGTCTCGTTCTTCGACGCGGCCTCCGACCAGCACCTCGGCACGGTCGACATCCTCGCCGAACCGCACGAGTTGTGCTTCGACCCCACCCAGCGCCTGCTGTGGTGCGCCTCCGCGTACCACTCCGGCTACTACCACGCGAACAGCGGCCGCCGCACCCAGCTCACCGTCATCGACCCCGACACCCGCCGCGTCGTCGAGGTCGTCGACATCGCCCCCGAGCACGGCCCCCACGGGCTCGCGCTGGACGCGGCCCGCGGGCGCCTCTACGTCAGCGTGGAGGGCTCGGCGGACCGGCCCGGCGGCGTCGTGGTGATCGACACGCAGACCCGCCGCCCCATCGGCCGGATCGACACGGACGCGCCCGGCCCGCACTGGTTCGCCATCGACGCGGCCGGAACGACCGGCTACGCCACCAACAAGGAGGCGCCGTTCGTCTCCGTCGTGGACCTCGAGAAGGGCGTCCTCACCGCGAAGGCCGAGGTGCCGGGCAGCGAGGGGCTCGCCGTCTCCCCCGACGGCGCGTACGCCTACGTCGCCGCGCCCTACGCCGCCTTCTCCGGCCCCGCCGACGGGGAGCCGCCGGCCACGGGGATCCGCGTCGTCGACGGGCGCACCGCGTCCGTCACCGGCCTCCTGCCCACCGACGGCACCGTCATACCCGTCCACCTGACGTCCACCGGGAAGCTGCTCGCGGGCGAGCTGCGCATGGCCCCCGACCCGGCGTCCGAGCTCGGACGCCACGCACCGGGCCGGCTCACCGTGTTCTCCGCCGCCACCCACGAGCGCCTGGGCGAGCTGGAGGTGGGGCTCTGCCCGCTCACCATCACCTCGTCGCCCGACGGCCGGATCGGCTACGTGTCGTCCATCCTCTCCTCCACCGTCGACATCGTCGACCTGGAGACCCTGGAGCGCCTCGCCCGGCTCGACATCCCCAGGCGCGGCGAGTCCGGCGCCCACGGCCTGGCCTACGTGCCGCGCCCGGCCTGACCGGGCCCGGTGCGGCCCGGCCGGGTGACGTCCTTCCCCCGGCCGGGCGACCGCACGGTGCGCGTGCTTGCCCCGGCGGGGCGGGCGCGGTGGCGTGGCGGACAGGACCGTGCCCGGGAGGTCACCCCATGTCCCTACGCACCGCCGCGGCCGCCACGGCGACCGTCAGCGCCCTGCTCGCCCTGCCGCTGGCGCCCGCGCGGGGCGCCGACGGGCAGGGCGAGGGGCGGTTGTTCCTCACCGTCTCCGGCTCGCGGAACACCTGGATCCGCGGCGTGGAGCTGGTCTGCCCCGGGGCCGGCGGGCACCATCCGCACGCGGCGGAGGCATGCGCCGGCCTGGAGCAGGGCCGCGGGCGGCCCGACGCCCGGCCGACGGCGGCCGGCGAGCGGGTGTGCACGATGGAGCACGACCCCGTCACGGCCTCCGCCGACGGCAGCTGGCGCGGCGCGCCCGTCGCCTGGCGCCGGACGTTCCCCAACGCGTGCGCCCTGGACACCGCCACCGGCCCCGTCTTCCGGTTCTGAACGGCACCCGGACGTCATCCGGACGCTCTCCGGACGCCCTCCGGGCATCGTCCCGACGTCAGGTGCCCCGGGCCGCCAGCGTGCCGATCGTGGCCAGGCCCAGCACCGCCCACGTCAGCCAGAGCCAGCCGTTGTTGCCGAGCGTCACCGTGTAGGCGGTCACCAGGACCAGTCCGCCGACGGTCAGCCCCGTCATCGTCTTCGCCTGCCCGGGCATCGCGGCCACCTCCTCGTCCTCCGGCCTCGTCCTCCGGCGGCCGGCGGTGTCCCGTGCAAACGCGCGGGCCGCGGCCGGAAGACCATGGTCTCCCCGCCGCGGCCCGTACCGCCATACCTGTGCCGCGTCAGCGGCTGCGCGCGTCGAGCGACGCCAGGTAGGCGTTGTACGCCGCCAGCTCCTTGTCGCCGTCGCGGTCGGCGGCCCGGTCGCTGCGCCGCGCCTGCCGCTGCTCCGAGCGGTACCACTGGAAGACCAGCGCCAGCAGGACCAGTACCGACGGGATCTCGCTGAACGCCCAGGCGATGCCGCCGCCCGCCTTCTGGTCGTCCAGCGCGTCGATGCCCAGGGACGCCGGCGGGTGCATGTACGTGCCGATCATGGGCTCGGAGGCCATCATCAGGGCGATGCCGAAGAAGGCGTGGAAGGGCATGCCGGCGAACAGCTCCAGCATCCGCATCACGTAGCCCGGCCGGTGCGGGCCGGGGTCGACGCCCATGATGGGCCAGAAGAAGACCAGGCCGACGGCCAGGAAGTGGACCATCATCGCGATGTGCCCGGTGCGGCTCTCCATGAGGAAGTCGAAGAGCGGCGTGAAGTACAGCGCGTACAGGCTCGCGATGAACATGGGGATGGTGAACGCGGGGTGCGTGATGATGCGCATGTAGCGGCTGTGCAGCAGCGCCACCAGCAGCTCGCGGGGGCCCTTGCGGCCGCGCCCGGCGGCCGGGAGGGCGCGCAGGGTCAGCGTCACGGGCGCGCCGAGGAGGATGAGGATCGGCGACAGCATGCTGATGACCATGTGCTGGACCATGTGCACGCTGAACATCACCATGCCGTAGTCGTTCAGCTTGGTGCACATCATCAGCGCCACGCTCAGCACGCCGAGCGCGAACGCGATCACCCGGCCCACCGGCCACGCGTCGCCGCGCCGCCGCAGCCGGACCACGCCCCAGCCGTACAGGGCCAGTCCCAGCAGGCAGCCGACCATGAAGAACGGTTCACTGCTGAACTGCAGGGCCCGCCCCAGCGTGAACGGCGGCATGTCCATGTGCATCATGCCGTGCCCGCTGTGATCCATCCGCTCTCTCCCGTTTCGCACCGATGCGCCGGGACAAGACTAGAGGCGGCGCCCGTCCCGGTCGCCGCCGGGGCGGTGGTCGGAGCGCTCAGAGCACGCAGTCGGCCTCGGCGTAGCGCTCGGCCGGGACGGTCTTGAGCTCCTGCGTGGCGTCGGCCAGCGGCACGAGGTGGATGCCGGTGCCGCGCAGGGCCGTCATCGTGCCGTACGCGCCGGCGTGCACGGCCTCGACGGCGTGCCAGCCGAAGCGGGTGGCGAGGACGCGGTCGTACGCGGTGGGGGTACCGCCGCGCTGGACGTGGCCGAGGATGACGGGCCGGGCCTCCTTGCCCAGGCGCCGTTCCAGTTCGGCGGAGAGCTGCCGGGCCACGCCGGCGAAGCGTTCGTGGCCGTACGCGTCGGTGTCGCCGGTCTCGAAGGGCATGGAGCCGGCGGCGGGCTTGGCGCCCTCGGCGGCCACGACGATCGCGAAGCGTTCGCCGGCGGCGAAGCGCCGGGCGACCCGTTCGGTGAGGCGGTCGATGTCGAAGGGGCGCTCGGGCACGACGACGACGTGGGCGCCGGCGGCGAGACCGGCGTGCAGGGCGATCCAGCCGGTGTGGCGGCCCATCACCTCGACGACGAGGACGCGCTGGTGGGACTCGGCGGTGGTCTTGAGCCGGTCGAGGGCGTCGGTGGCCACGCCCACGGCGGTGTCGAAGCCGAAGGTGAGGTCGGTGCCGGCGATGTCGTTGTCGATGGTCTTGGGGACGCCGACGAGGGGCAGCCCGGCGTCCGAGAGCAGCCGGGCGGCCTTGAGGGTGCCCTCGCCGCCGATGGGGATCACGGCGTCGAGGCCGAGCGTGGCGACGTTGTCCAGGGCCCGCTGGACCCCGTCGACGAGCTGTCCGGGCCGGACGCGGGAGGAGCCGAGGAGGGTGCCGCCGGTGGCGAGCACGCCCGAGACGGCGTCGAGGTCGAGTTTGCGGCAGTCGGCCTCCAGGAGGCCGCGCCAGCCGTCGTGGAAGCCGATGACGTCGTCGCCGTGGTCGACGACGGCGCGGTGCACGACGGAGCGGATGACGGCGTTGAGGCCGGGGCAGTCGCCGCCGGAGGTGAGGACACCGATGCGCATACGGAAGTCACCTGTCCGATACGAGGGGGGCCTGGCCCGGACCCCGTTGTCCGGCGCGCTGCTGCGGTGGTTCCCCGCCACCCTAGCCGTCCGGGGTGGCGGGGACCGTGACCGTCCGCTATGCGGGCTGTGTCGCGGCGGCGATGCGCTCGTTGCGCAGCGCCTCGTACCAGCGGTCGTCGACCGGCGGCAGCGCGTTGACGTCGAGCGCCAGGCGGATCAGCAGGTCGGCGATGTGCGGGTTGCGGGCCATGACGGGGCCGTGCATGTACGTGCCGAAGACGGTCTCGTTGAACGCGCCCTCGGTGCCGTCGCCGGTGCCGTTGCCGTTGCCGAACCGGACCCGGGCGAAGGGGCGGGCCGTGGGGCCCAGGTGGGTGACGCCCTGGTGGTTCTCGAACCCGGTCAGCGGCGGCAGGCCGAGCTGCGGGTCGATGTCGGCGAGCACGTCGCCGACGCAGCGCTCGCCCTCGCCGCGGGTGCTGATGACGTCCAGCAGGCCCAGGCCCTGCTCGCGCCGGCCGAGGTCGTTGACGAACTCGTGGCCCAGGATCTGGTAGCCGGCGCACACCGAGAAGACGATGGCGCCGTTGGCCACGGCCCGGTTCAGGCCGCCGTCGCGGCGCAGCCGCTCCGCGGCGAGCCGCTGCGGCCGGTCCTCGCCGCCACCGATCAGGTAGATGTCGCCCGAGGTGGGGATCTGCTGGTCGGAGCGGACGTCGACGCGCTGGACGTCCAGCCGGCGCTGCCGGGCGCGGCGCTCCAGGACCAGGACGTTGCCCTGGTCGCCGTAGGTGCTGAGCAGGTCGGGGTAGACCCACACCACACGCAGACTGTTCTGGCTCATATCGGTCCTCGGAGGGGGTCAGTTGCCGACGCGGCGGCGGATGTCCTGGAAGGCGGTGTAGTTGGCGATGACCTCGACCTTGCCGGGCGGGGCCATCTGCACCGCCTCGTCGAAGGTCTCGCAGACCCGGAAGTCCACCTCCGCGACCTCCAGGCGGACGGCGAGGTCGAGCTTGCGGTCGCCGATGACCATGATGGGGTGGCCGGCGAGGCGGGCGTAGTCGACGTCCCAGAGCCAGGAGGTGTCGGTGCCGTCGGCGCCGCGCGCGTTGACCGAGAGGATCACCGGGGCCGGGGGGCCGTCGATGAGCGAGAAGGTCTCCAGCCAGCCGGCGGGGTTCTTCGCCAGCAGCAGGCGGCAGTCGCGGCCGAGGAAGTTGACCACGTCGTAGCGGCCGGCGACGGCCTGGACCTGGTACATCCGCTCCAGCGCGACCTGCGGCGGCACGCCGAAGGTGGCGGCCACGGCGGCCGAGGTGGTGGCGTTGGCCTTGTTGGCCCGGCCGGGCAGCTGGAGGTGGATGGGCCACGCCGAGCCGTGCGGGTCGAGGACGTAGTCGCCCGACAGCGCCCAGCTGGGGGTGGGCCGCCTGAAGCCGCACTCGCCGCAGAACCAGTCGTCGCCGGGGCGCTGCATCACGCCGCCGCACGACGGGCAGGACCAGGCGTCGTCCTTCCACTCCTGGCCGGCGGCCACCCACACCACGTTCGCCGAGGAGGAGGCCGCCCACACCACGAGCGGGTCGTCGGCGTTGGCGATGATCACCGCCTTGGTGCCGGCCAGGCCCTCGCGCCACTTCTCGGCGAGCATGCGGGTCTCCGCCGCCCGGTCGAGCTGGTCGCGCGAGAGGTTCAGCAGCGCTATGGCCTTGGGGGCGACGTCACGGGCGACGGTCGCCAGGTACTTCTCGTCCACCTCGATGACGCCGTAGCGGGCGTCCGAGCCGCCCGCCAGGGCCGAGGTGATGCCTGCGGGCATGTTCGCGCCCAGCGCGTTGGACACCACCGGGCCGCTGGCCCGCAGTGCCTCGGCGATCAGCCGGGTCGTGGTCGTCTTGCCGTTGGTGGCCGACACCAGGACCACGTCCAGGTGGGTTGCCAGCCGGGCCAGCAGGTCCGGGTCGAGCTTGAGCGCGACCTTCCCGCCGATCACCGACCCGCTGCCGCGGCCCGCGGCGCGCGACACCGCCGCAGCCGCCTTGCCCGCCGTCACGGCCAGCTTGGCCCGCGGCGACAGCGGCCCCGAGTTGCCTGCCATCGTCCTAGATCCTCCTTGCATCCGGCGCCGCCGCCTGTCCCTGGTCAGCCGGTGGAACGCCCCCTCCGCGCCGAACGCCGGCCAGGAGGCCGCGGTCGGGGATCAGCCTATCGAGATCCGGCCGCGGGCCCGAACCCGCGGCCGGGGGAAGAGCCGGGAAACGTACGCTGGTGGCCATGCGACGAGGCTCCATACCCGGCACTTCGGGACGAGTACGACCCCTGCGGCTGCTGGGCGACACCGGTCTGGCGGCACCCTGCGAGGAGGTGACGGACTTCGGGCCGGACCTGGCCCGCCTCGTGGAGGACATGTTCGCCACCATGTACGCGGCCGGCGGGGTGGGGCTCGCGGCCAACCAGGTGGGGGTGGGGCTGCGCGTTTTCGTGTACGACTGCCCGGACGACGAGGACCGGCGCCATCTCGGCCACGTGGTGAACCCCCGCCTGGTGAGCACGGACGGCGTCGTGCTGCGCGGCCCGGAGGGCTGCCTGTCGCTGCCGGGCCTGGAGGCAGGGACGCCGCGCTTCGACGAGGCCGTCGTGGAGGGCTTCACCCTGGACGGGCGGCCGGTGCGGGTGGAGGGCAGCGGGTTCTTCGCCCGGTGCCTCCAGCACGAGTGCGACCACCTGGACGGCGGGCTGTACGTGGACCGGCTGACGGGGTGGCGCCGGCGGCGCACCCTGCGGGCGGCGCGGCGCGCGCCGTGGGCCGCCGAGGCCGGCTGAGCCGGCGGCCGGCGGAGGGGCCGGGCCCCTCCGCGCGGCCCCACCGGTGCCCCTCCCACGGCCGTCAGAGCCCCGGGCCGCCCTGCCGGTCGCCGCACGCGGCCAGCCGGCCCCACAGCAGGTCGGTGAGGTGGCGTACCAGGGCCTCGCGGCTGATCGGACGCTCGCGCAGCCACCAGTCCCCCGCCGCGTGCATCATGCCGACGATGCCGTGGCCCCACACGCGGGCCCGCTCCTCGCCCTCCGGGCCGAGGTCGACCCGCTCGGCCACCACCTGGGCCAGCTCCTCGCCCATGCGGCGGAGCAGCGGCGCGGAGTGCCGGCCGACGTCGAAGCCCTGGTCCGTGGCTTCGCCGGCGGACTCCTCGGCCGGGTGCATGAGGAAGCGGTACACCTGCGGCCGTGCCTCGATCGCGGCGAGGTACGTGCCGAGCGTGGTCTCGACGCGCTCGCGCCGGCCCGTGGGCGCGTCCAGGGCGGACCGCAGGCCCTCCAGGAGCGCCTCGGTGTGGCGTTCGGCGAGCGCCCGGTAGAGGCCGCCCTTGTCGCCGAAGTGCCGGTAGAGGATCGGCTTGGTGATGCCGGCCTCGGCGGCGATGGCGTTCATCGAGGCCCCCGGCCCGTCCCGGAGGACCACGCGGTCCGCGGCCTCCAGCAGTTCCCTGCGGCGCCGCTCCGCGGCCCGCAGCTGGTCCTCCCGCTGACTGGTCTCCATCTGCGCCTCCCACCCCTGTCTTTCTCGAAAACGCATTGCGCAACGTAACACCCACCCCACGGAGCGGATTCGAGGGGCGGCCTGTTGACAGATGCTACCCGCCGGTAACAGACTCCGGGTTACCGCAGGTAAGGCACCGGGGCACGGGGAGGGCACCACATGGAGCTGAACGACGACCAGAAGGCGGTCCGCGACTGGGTCCACGGCTTCGCCGAAGGCGTCATGCGGCCGGCGGCCGCCGAGTGGGACGAGCGGGAGGAGTTCCCCTGGCCCGTGGTGCAGGAGGCGGCCCGGATCGGGCTGTACTCCCTCGACTTCTACGCCCAGCAGTTCCTCGACCCGACCGGGCTCTCCATACCCGTCGTCCTGGAGGAGCTGTTCTGGGGCGACGCGGGCCTGGGCCTGGCCGTCGCCGGCACCGGGCTCGCCGCGATCAGCGTCTTCACCAACGGCACCAAGGAACAGGTGGGCACCTGGGTCCCGCAGATGTACGGCACCCCGGACGACGTCAAGGTGGCCGCCTTCTGCTCCTCCGAGCCCGACGCCGGCTCCGACGTCGCCGCCATGCGCACCCGGGCCGTGTACGACGCCGCCAAGGACGAGTGGGTGCTCAACGGCACCAAGGCGTGGGCCACCAACGGCGGCATCGCGCACGTGCACGTCGTCGTCGCCGTGGTCGACCCGGAGCTCGGCGCGCGGGGCCACGCCTCGTTCGTGGTGCCGCCCGGCACCCCCGGCCTCTCGCAGGGCCAGAAGTTCCGCAAGCACGGCATCCGCGCCTCGCACACGGCCGAGGTCGTCCTCCAGGACGTCCGCGTCCCCGGTCACTGCCTGCTCGGCGGCAAGGACCGGCTGGACGAACGGCTGGCCCGCGCCCGGGAGCGGGCGGCGCAGGGCGGCGCACCGGCCGGCAACGACGCGATGGCCACCTTCGAGGCGTCCCGCCCCGCCGTGGGCGCTCAGGCGGTGGGCATCGCCCGCGCCGCGTACGAGGTCGCGCTCGACTACGCCCGTACCCGGGTGCAGTTCGGCCGGCCGATCATCGAGAACCAGGGCGTCGCCTTCCAGCTGGCCGACATGCGCACCCGCATCGACGCCGCCCGGCTGCTGGTGTGGCGGGCCTCGCGGATGGCGGCGGCCGGGGAGCGTTTCACGGCCGCGGAGGGCTCGATGTCCAAGCTGTTCGCGGGCGAGACCGCCAAGACCGTCACGATGCAGGCGATGCAGATCCTGGGCGGCAACGGCTACACCCGCGACTACCCGGTGGAGCGCATGCACCGGGACGCCGCGATCTACACGGTCTTCGAGGGGACGAGCGAGATCCAGCGGCTCGTCATCGCCCGTGCGCTCTCGGGCATGCCGCTGCGCTGACGCCCGTCGCGCGACACCACCGGCGCGCGGCCCGTCCGGGTTCGCGCCGCCGCGCCGGTGCCGAGCGGGGCGGCGGTGGGAAGAATCCCGGTAGCCGTCGGATCCCCGGGAAGGGGTGTGCCATGCCGCTCCGCCGCAGCAGAACACCGCACGACGCGGTGCACCACCCGGTCTTCGCGCGCTTCTTCGCGCGGCTCGGCCCCCTCCTCGACGCCCGCGCGGGCGTCGGCGCGTACCGCGAGGAGCTGCTGGCCGGGCTCTCCGGCCGGGTGATCGAGATCGGTGCCGGGCCGGGACTGAACTTCTCCCACTACCCCGGCACCGTCTCCGAGGTCGTCGCCATCGAACCCGACCGGCACATGCGGCGGCTCGCGGTGGAGGCCGCCGTGCGGTCCGGGGTGCCGGTGGACGTGGTGCCGGGCGTGGCCGAGGCGCTGCCGGTCAAGAGCGAGGCGTTCGACGCGGCGGTGGTCTGCGTCGTGCTGTGCTCGGTACGGGACGTCCGGCGGGCGCTGGCGGAGCTGGGCCGGGTGCTGCGGCCCGGCGCCGAGCTGCGGTTCTTCGAGCACGGCCGGGCCGAGGGGCCGGTGCTCGCCATGGCGCAGCGCGCCCTGGACCGTACGGTGTGGCCGCTGCTGTTCGGCGGCTGTCACACGGCACGGGACCCGCTGGCCGCGCTGCGGGAGGCGGGGTTCGAGCCGGCCGGGCACCGGCGCGTGCGGGTACCGGCGCGCGGCCTGGTGACTCCGGCGTCCACCTGCGTGCTCGGCGTGGCGCGGCGCCCGGCGGTGATGTCCGGGGAGTAGCGCGGGGGTCCGGGGGCACACCCCCCACATGGTCGGCACAAGGGCGGAGCTTTGCCAGTCCTTTACCATGATGGTGGGCTTGTCCCTCGTTGTCCCTCGTCTCCCGTGCCTCTCACGTCACGTGGGAGGCACGCCCCCCGAAAGGTGTGAACGTCCGCCCATGGGCGAACCCTCCGGCAGTACCGGCCGGCCCACCGACCGACATCGCGCGGTCCCCGCCTCCCTGCCCGACCATGGGACGGAGGTGAACCGATGACCGAAGCGCTCCTCCTGGTGCTTGCGGTGCTGCTGACGCTCGCCTGCGCCGTCTTCGTGGCCGCCGAGTTCTCCCTGACCACCGTGGAGCGGAGCGAGCTGGAACGGGCCGCCGAGCGGGGCGACCGGGGGGCGGACAGCGCCCTCCAGGCCGTCCGGAGCCTGACCTTCCAGCTCTCCGGCGCGCAGCTGGGCATCACCGTCACCGGCCTGGTCATCGGCATGATCGCCAAGCCGTCCGTGGCCGCGCTGCTGGCCGGGCCGGCGGAGGCCGTGGGCCTCTCCCCCGCCGTCGCCTCCTCGATCGCGCTGGGCCTGGGCACCGTCCTGTCGACGGTGGTGCTGATGGTCGTCGGCGAGCTGGTGCCCAAGAACTGGGCGATCTCCCGCCCCCTGCCCGTCGCCCGCGCCGTGGCCGGCCCGCAGCGCGCCTTCAGCGCCGCCTTCCGGCCCCTCATCCGGCACCTGAACGGCACCGCCAACCGCGTCGTGCACCGCCTGGGCCTGGAGCCGGCCGAGGAACTGGCCACCGCGCGCGGGCCGCAGGAGCTCGTGGCCCTGGCCCGGCACTCGGCCCGCGAGGGCGCGCTGGAACCCGACACCGCCGAACTGTTCGTCCGCACCCTGGGCCTTTCCGGGCTGACCGCGGGCAATGTCATGACCCCGCGCGTACAGGTCATCGCCCTCGACGAGCGGGCCACCGCCGAGGACGTCGCCAACGCCACCCTGGCCACCGGCCTGTCCCGTTTCCCCGTCTACCGCGACAGCCTCGACACCATCGTGGGCACCGCCCACATCAAGGACGTCCTGGCCGTGCCCGCCGACGAGCGCCCGCGCCGCCCGGTGCGGTCCCTGCTGCGCGAGCCCCTGCTCGTCCCGCAGTCGCTCACCGTGGACCGGCTGCTGGACCGGCTGTCGGCCCGGCGCAGCATGGCCGTGGTCGTGGACGAGTACGGCGGCACCGCCGGCGTCGCCACCATGGAGGACATCGTCGAGGAGATCGTCGGCGAGGTGCGCGACGAGCACGACCCGCACGAGCTGCCCGACCTGGCCCCGGCCGGCGAGGACGCCGAGGGCCGGGCCCTGTACGACGCGGACGGCGCCGCCCGCACCGACCAGCTGGAGCACATCGGGCTGCGGGCCCCCGAGGGCCCGTACGAGACCCTGGCCGGCCTGGTCGCCACCCTGCTGGGCCGCATCCCCGCCGAGGGCGACACGGTGGAGGTCGCCGGCTGGCGGGTGACGGTCACCGACGCCGCCGGGCACCGGGCCGCCCGGGTGTGCCTGACGGCGCCCCTCGCGGCGGGCCGGACCGGCACGGAGCACGAGGAGGCCGGCCGATGACCCTCCTCCAGTTGCTCATCGGGCTGGCGACGCTGGTCGCGAACGCCTTCTTCGTGGGCGCCGAGTTCGCCATGATCTCCGTCCGGCGCGGCCAGATCGAGCCGTACGCCGAGCGCGGCGACCGCCGGGCCCGCAGCGTGCTGTGGGGGCTGCGGCACGTCTCGGCGCTGATGGCCGCGGCACAGCTGGGCATCACGCTGTGCACCCTGGTGCTGGGCGTGGTGGCCGAACCGGCCATGGCGCACCTGCTGGGGCCGCTGTTCCACGCGGCCGGCGTGCCGCAGGGGCTGGTGCACCCGGCGTCGTTCGTCATCGCGCTGGCCCTCGCGACGTACCTGCACATGCTGTTCGGCGAGATGGTGCCGAAGAACGTGGCACTGGCCGAGCCGGTGCGCACCGCGCTGCTGCTGGGCCCGCCGCTGGCGGGGCTGGCGCGGGGGCTGCGGCCGTTCGTCTTCGCCATCAACAAGCTGGCCAACGGCGCGCTGCGGCTGCTGCGGGTCGAGCCCAAGGACGAGGTGGCGTCCACCTTCTCCGACGACCAGCTGGCCCGCATGGTGGCCGACTCCAGCCAGGCCGGGCTGCTCGACGAGCGGGCCACGGAACGGCTGCGGGACGCGCTGGAGCTGGGCAAGCGACCGGTGGCGGACGTGGTGATGCCGCTGGAGCGGGTGGTCTCGGCACGGTTCGGGATCACGCCGGAGGAGCTGGAGCGGCTGTCGGCCCGGTCGGGCTTCTCCCGCTTCCCGGTCGTCGACGACCGCGGCGGCATCCTGGGCTACCTGCACGTCAAGGACGCGCTGGAGGCCCACCCGCGGGACGTGGCCTTCCCGCTGCGGCGGATGCGGCCCATCGCCCGGGTGCGGGCCGACATGCCGCTGGACGACGCGATCCGGACCATGAGCGGCACCGGCGCGCACCTGGCCGCGGTGATCGGCGAGGGAAACCGGCTGGCGGGCCTGGTGACGCTGGAGGACGTGCTCCGCGAACTGGTGGGCACCCGGCCGTGAGGCGTGCCCCGGTAGGATCGCGGGGCCATGCCGATGAATGACAGCCGGACGCCCGAGCCCCGCCCGTACACCAGCTTCGTCGCACTGGGCGACTCCTTCACCGAGGGGATGTCCGACGCGCTGCCCGACGGGTCCTACCGCGGCTGGGCGGATCTGCTCGCCATCCGGCTGGCCGGGCGGACGACCGGTTTCCGGTACGCCAACCTGGCCGTGCGCGGCAAGCTGATCGGGCAGATCGTCGACGAGCAGACCGAGGCCGCCGCCGCCCTGGGCGCGGACCTGGTGACGCTGGTCGGCGGCCTCAACGACGTCCTGCGGCCCCGGTGCGACGTCGGCCTGGTGTGCGCCCGCCTCGAAGAGGCCGCCGAGCGCCTCGCCCCCACCTGCCGGCAGCTGGTGCTCATGCGCAGCCCCGGCCGGCGCGGGCCGGTTTTCGAACGCTTCCGGCCGCGCATGGAGCACCTCTTCGGCTTCATCGACGACCTGGCCGAGCGGCACGGCGCGCTGGTCGTCGACCTGTTCTCCGCCGAGTCCCTGGGCGACCCCCGGCTGTGGGCCGAGGACCGGCTGCACCTGAACGCCGAAGGGCACCGCCGCGTGGCCGAGGCGGTCTGGCAGGCCCTCGGCCACCCGGCCGAGGAGGACTGGCGCACCCCGCTGCCGCCCGCCGCCCGCCCCGGCTGGTCGGCCCGCCGCGCCTCCGACCTGCGCTTCGCCCGGGAACACCTGGGCCCCTGGATCGGCCGGCGCCTGACCGGCCGCTCCTCGGGCGACGGGCGGGCGGGCGCCCACGCGGATGCGGGGGCGGCGTTCTGGGTGACCCCGGCGGCGGCCGACGGCGCGGCACCCGGGTGCGTCGGCACGTGGCGGCGCTGGGAGGACGCGGCCGGTGCCGATGCCGTGGTCAACCCGGTGTGACCGGCGGATCGTTTCACCGGTCACCCAGGGGTGAGGGCCCGCATGCGGGTCTCCGGCGGCGGGCAGCCCTGACGCGTTTCCCGGACCGTTGATCCGCTGACCCGAAAGGCTGCTCATGCGCCGTACCGCCGCGATCCTCCTCGGTGCCCTCGCGTTCCTCGGCGGGCTCGCCGCCCCGGCCCCCGCCGACCCGCCCTCCTCGGACCACGAATCGACACGGGTCCTGCCCGTCAACATCAAGGCGCTCACCACGGACACCCACGCCGGCGCCACCCCGGGCACGAACGCACTGCTGCC
The DNA here is from genome assembly GCF_014654785.1 of Streptomyces mashuensis. Classification (GTDB taxonomy): domain Bacteria; phylum Actinomycetota; class Actinomycetes; order Streptomycetales; family Streptomycetaceae; genus Streptomyces; species Streptomyces mashuensis. The sequence goes on along the minus strand of NZ_BNBD01000001.1, from coordinate 1,117,897 downwards.
GGTGACCCTGGGCTGACCTGCGGGCGAGCCCGGCGGGGTCCGCCGGGCTCTCGTAGCAACGCACGAAACGACCCGGGGCGCCGCCCTGCGCGATCCGCCAGTAGACTTACGCCACGTGACTGCACCTGTGTCCTCCAAGCCCCGCATCCCCAACGTCCTGGCCGGGCGGTACGCCTCCCCCGGGCTCGCCGTCCTGTGGTCCCCCGAGCACAAGGTCAAGCTGGAGCGGCAGCTGTGGCTGGCCGTGCTGCGTGCCCAGAAGGACCTGGGGATCGAGGTGCCGGAGGCGGCCCTCGCCGACTACGAGCGCGTCCTGGACCAGGTCGACCTCGCCTCGATCGCCGAGCGCGAGAAGGTCACCCGGCACGACGTCAAGGCCCGCATCGAGGAGTTCAACGCCCTCGCCGGCCACGAGCAGGTCCACAAGGGCATGACCTCCCGCGACCTGACCGAGAACGTCGAGCAGCTGCAGATCCGGCTGTCGCTGGAGCACGTGCGCGACCGCACCGTCGCCGTGCTCACCCGCCTGGGCCGGCTGGCCGCCGACCACGCCGAGCTCGTGATGGCCGGCCGCTCCCACAACGTCGCCGCTCAGGCCACCACCCTCGGCAAGCGCTTCGCGACCGCCGCCGACGAGCTCCTCGTGGCCTACGGCCGCGTCGAGGACCTGCTCTCCCGCTACCCCCTGCGCGGCATCAAGGGCCCCGTCGGCACGGCGCAGGACATGCTCGACCTGCTCGGCGGCGACGCCGCCAAGCTCGCCGAGCTGGAGCAGCGCATCGCCGCGCACCTCGGCTTCGGGCACGCCTTCACGTCCGTCGGCCAGGTCTACCCGCGCTCGCTCGACTACGACGTCGTCACCGCGCTGGTGCAGCTGGCCGCCGCGCCCTCCTCGCTGGCGAGGACGATCCGGCTCATGGCCGGCCACGAACTGGTCACCGAGGGCTTCAAGCCCGGCCAGGTCGGCTCGTCCGCGATGCCGCACAAGATGAACACGCGCTCCTGCGAGCGGGTCAACGGCCTGATGGTCATCCTGCGCGGCTACGCCTCGATGACCGGCGAGCTGGCCGGCGACCAGTGGAACGAGGGCGACGTGTCGTGCTCCGTCGTGCGCCGCGTGGCGCTGCCGGACGCGTTCTTCGCGCTGGACGGCCTGCTGGAGACGTTCCTCACCGTGCTGGACGAGTTCGGCGCCTTCCCCGCCGTCGTCGCCCGCGAGCTGGACCGCTACCTGCCGTTCCTCGCCACCACCAAGGTCCTGATGGGCGCGGTGCGGGCGGGCGTGGGCCGCGAGGTCGCGCACGAGGTCATCAAGGAGCACGCCGTCGCCTCCGCGCTCGCCATGCGCGAGCAGGGCGCCGAGCGCAACGAGCTGCTGGACCGGCTCGCGGCCGACGAGCGCATCCCGCTGGACCGCGCCGCCCTGGACGCCCTGATGGCCGACAAGCTCTCCTTCACCGGCGCGGCCGCCGACCAGGTCGGTGCCGTGGTCGCCCGCATCGAGGCGATCGCCAAGGAGCGCCCGGAGGCCGCCGCGTACACCCCCGGGGCGATCCTCTGAGCCGTCCGTCCTGGCCGCCCCGCCTCACCCGCGAGGAACTGGAGGCCGCCCGCGACCGCCTCGTCCCGGACGTGGCCGCGGACGGCCTGCGGGTGCTGTTCTGCGGGATCAACCCGGGTCTGATGTCGGCGGCCACCGGCCACCACTTCGCCCGGCCCGGCAACCGCTTCTGGCCCGCGCTGCACGCCTCCGGCTTCACGCCGCGGCAGCTGCGGCCGGACGAGGAGCGGGAGCTGCTGGAGTACGGCCTGGGCATCACGAACGTGGTCGCCCGGGCCACGGCCAAGGCCAGTGAACTGTCCGACGCGGAGTTCCGCGAGGGCGGGCGCGTCCTCACCGCGAAGGTGGAACTGCTGCGCCCGCGCTGGCTCGCGGTGGTGGGGGTGACCGCGTACCGCGTCGCGTTCGGCGACCGCGGCGCGGCGGTCGGTCCGCAGGAGCGCACGATCGGCGGCACCCGCATCTGGGTCCTGCCCAACCCCAGCGGCCTCAACGCCCACTGGACGCCGGCGACGCTGGCCGAGGAGTTCGGGCGGCTGCGCGAGGCCGCGGACCGGGCCGCGGGGGCCTGACGCCGGACCGGCCCTCAGGCGTCGGCGTCGGACCGGTCCGCGGGCGCCCGGCGTTCAGGCGTCGCGCCGGTGCAGCGTCCACCAGCCGGCGGCCACGGCCAGCACCGTCCACAGCGCCATCACGGCCATGCCGGACCAGGCGCCCAGCGGGCCGTCTGGGTGCGGGTGCAGGATCTGCTGGCCGGCCCGGTCCGGCAGCCAGGCGGCCACGTCGCGTACGGCACCGATGCTGCCGACGACCGGCGAGACGAGGAACACCACGGGGGTGAGCAGGCACAGCGCCCCCACCTGGCTGCGGACGACGGCCGCCACGCCCGCGGAGAACAGCGTCAGCAGCGTCAGGTACAGGCCGCAGCCGACCGCCGAGCGCAGCGCGCCGTCGGCCCCGAGGCCCACGCCGTACTCCCCCAGCAGGGCCTGGGCGCCCAGGAAGCAGCCGAACCCCGTCGCCAGGCCGACCGGCAGCGCGGCGGCGCCCACGACCAGCATCTTGGCGGCGTAGAACAGGCCGCGGCGGGGCACGGCCATGAGGGAGAGCCGGACGGCCTTGTTGTCCGTGTACTCGCCCGCCACCGCCAGGACGCCGAAGCAGACGGCGGCGAGGTGGCCGAAGTTGAGGCCGTAGTAGGAGCCGCCGACGGGTTCGAAGTCCGGGCCGCCGGCCTCGGCCTTGCCGACCATGGCGTGCACGAGCACGGTGATGCCGGCCGTCGCGACGAAGACGCCGGCGAGGGCGGCCAGGAGCGGGCGCAGCGAGCGGATCTTGAGCCATTCGGAGCGCAGGACGGGCAGCAGGGTCATGGGCGGCGGCCTTCCGGGGCGGCGTGGTCGGCGAACGGGGTGGTGAGGGCGAAGTAGGCGTCCTCCAGCGAGGCGTGGGAGGCCGTGAAGCGGTCCAGGGGCGCGTCGGCCAGCAGCCGGCCCTGCCCGAGGACGACCAGGTGGTCGGCGACCCGGGCGATCTCCCCCATGAGGTGGCTGGAGATCAGCACCGTGCGGCCCTCGTCGGCCAGGCGGCGCGTCAGGTTCCGCAGGTGGACGATGCCTTCGGGGTCGAGGCCGTTGGTCGGCTCGTCGAGCAGGACGACGGGCGGGTCGCCGAGGAGCGCGGCGGCCAGGCCGAGGCGCTGGCGCATGCCGAGGGAGAAGGTGCGCACCCGGCGCCGGGCGGCGGAGGCCAGGCCCGTCTCCTCCAGCAGCCGGTCGACGCGGGCGGCCGGGATGCGGTGGGTGAGGGCGAGGGTGAGCAGGTGGTCGCGGGCGGTGCGGGCCGGGTGCGCGGCGGAGGCGTCGAGGAGCGCGCCGACGTGCCGCAACGGGTCGGGGAGCGTGGCGTAGGGGCGGCCACCGACGAGGGCGGTGCCGGAGGTGGGGCGGTCGAGGCCGAGGACGACGCGCATCGTGGTCGTCTTGCCGGCGCCGTTGGGGCCGAGGAAGCCGGTGACGCGGCCGGGTTCGATGGTGACGGTCAGGTCGTCCAGGGCACGGACGGGGCCGTAGCGCTTGGTGAGGCCGCGGATGTCGATCGAGGTCATGGCTCAAGGCTGGCCCGTCGGCCGGGGGTGCGTGATCCCCCGCGGGCGGGTGGCTCCTCCCTCGCGCGAGGGGGTGGTGACATGGGGTTTCTCCCCCGGGCGGGGGAGGTGGCGGGGGCGGGTCGCTTGGCAGGATGCGGGTGTGCTGAAACTCCTGTCTGCTCCGCCGAATCCTCTGCGTCCGCTGTTCCGTTCGGTGACGTACACGCGCTGGCTCCACCTCCTCGTGGCGGTGGTGGTCGCGGCGGCGTGCGTCGTGGTCTTCCCCGGTGTCGGGGACGTCGACACGGTGCGGGGCGCGTGGCTGCTGGTGGTGCCGCTGCCGCTGCTGGTGGCGCTGGGGCTGCTGCCGCGGACGCGGCTGGCGGAGGGGATGCAGGCCCAGTTGCTGCTCTTTCCCGCAGAAGGAGAGGGTGGGGGTGGGCAGTTCGGGGCGGCGCCCTCGCGGTCCTGGGGGGACCGCGGGCGTACGGTGCTGTGGCTGGTGCTGCGGTACGAGCTGGGGATGGCCACGGCGTTCCTGAGCGTGCATCTGCCGACGCTGGTGGTCCGGCTGCTGGGCGCTGCGGGGGACCGCTGGTGGTGTGTGCCGGCGGCGTTGGGGTGCCTTGTGCTCCTGCCGGCCTTCGTCATACCGGTGGGCGCGGTGGCGGCGCGTGCCGCGCGGGCGTTGCTGGGGCCGTCGGCGGCCGAGCGACTGGCGGCGCTGGAGGCCCGTACGGAGCGGCTGCTGGAGCACAACCGGCTGGCCCGGGAACTGCACGACTCGGTGGGGCACGCGCTGACGGTGATGGTGGTGCAGGCGGGTGCGGCGCGGGCGGTGCGTTCCGAGGAGTTCACGCAGCGGGCGCTGGAGGCCGTGGAGGAGTCGGGGCGGCAGGCGCTGGAGGAGCTGGACCGGGTGCTGAAGGTGCTGCGGGAGGACGTGCCGGCCCCCGCCCGGCGCCCCTCGCTGGCCGAGGTGGAGCGGCTGCTGGCGGCGGCCCGGGGCTCGGGGGCCGAGGTCGACGCGGAGGTGACCGGGGCTCCGGAGGCCGTGCCGGGGCCGGTGTCGCGGGAGGGCTACCGCATCCTCCAGGAGGCGCTGACGAACGTGGTGCGGCATGCCGGTGCCGTCCCGGTGTCGGTGCGGATAGCCGCCGGGCCGGACGCCCTGGAGCTGGAGATACGCAACGGCTCGCCCACGGGCGCCGCCCGTGGACCGGCGGGCGGTGCGGCCGGCGGGAGCGGCAGCGGGCTGCGGGGGATCCGCGAGCGGGCCGCGCTGCTGGGCGGGCGGGCCGAGGCCGGTCCCGACGGCGACGGGTGGCGGGTACGGGCGGTGCTGCCGTTCGACGGTGCGCTCGGCAACGCCGCGTAGGGTGGTCGCCGTGCCGATATCCGTGCTGCTGGTCGACGACGAACCGCTGGTCCGTGCCGGGTTGCGCGCCATTCTGGAGGCGCAGCCGGACATCGAAGTGACGGGCGAGGCGGCCGACGGCGCCGCCGTGCTGCCGCTGGTCCGCGAACTGCGCCCCGACGTGGTGGCCATGGACGTCCGTATGCCGTTGCTGGACGGCATCGAGGCCACCCGGGCCGTGCTGCGCGCGGTGGACACGCCACCGAAGATCCTGGTGGTGACGACCTTCGAGAACGACGCGTACGTCTACGACGCGCTGCGGGCCGGCGCGGACGGGTTCCTGCTCAAACGGGCCGCCCCGGCGGACGTGGTGCACGCGGTGCGGCTGGTGGCCTCCGGCGAGTCGCTGCTGTTCCCGGCGGCACTGCGGACGATGGCGGCGGCGCGGGGCAGCGCGCGGGCGCGGGCGGTGCTGGAGCGGGCCGCGCTGACGGCGAGGGAGGAGGACGTGCTGCGGCTGATGGCCCGCGGTCTGTCGAACGCCGAGATCGCGCGGGCCCTGACGCTGGGCACCGAGACGGTGAAGACGCATGTCAGCGCGTTGCTGGCCAAGCTGGGGGCGCGGGACCGCACGCAGGCGGTGATCGCGGCGTACGAGTCGGGATTCGTTGTGCCGGGGTGAGTACCGGCGCTCGCTGCCCACCGGTCCACCGGATACCATCCGGGCGGGCAAAGGCCACGCAAAAAGGGGCGCGAAGGAGGCGGCACGTTGGGACGGCTCACCGGAGGGGACCCGTCCCTGCTGCGGCGGATCAACTCGGCCGTCGTGCTGCACGCCCTGCGTGCCGCCGAGACCGCCACGCTCACGGACCTGGTGAACGACACGGGACTGTCCCGGCCGACCGTCGAAGGCGTGGTCGAGGGGCTGGTGGCCGCCGGGCTGGTGGAGGAGGCCGCCGTCGCGGAGGGCGCCACGCGCCGTCAGGGGCGGCCCGCCCGCAGGTTCCGCTTCCGGGTGGAGGCGGGGCACCTGCTGGGCATCGAGATCGGCCCGCACCGCATCGCCGCCCTGCTCGCCGACCTCGGCGGCCGGGTACGGGGCTCCGCGCACGTGGAGGTCCCCGCCGCGGCCCCGGCCGAGGAGCGGCTGGAGAAGGTGCGGACCGCCGTGACGGACCTGCTGGGCCGCACCGGCGTGCCGCGCTCGGCGCTGCGCGCCGTGGGCGTGGCGACCCCCGGCATCGTGGAGGCCGACGGCACCGTCCGGCTGGGCACGGCGCTGCCGGGCTGGACGGGGCTGCGGCTCGGGGAGCGGCTGCGGCGGTCGTTCCGCTGCCCGGTGCTGGTGGAGAACGACGCCAACGCCGCGGCCGTCGCCGAGCACTGGAAGGGCGCGGCCACCGGCTCCGACGACGTGGTGTTCGTCCTGGCCGGGCTGAGCCCCGGCGCCGGTTCGCTGATCGGGGGCCGGCTGCACCGCGGCTTCGGCGGGGCGGCCGGCGAGATCGGGGCGCTGCACCTGCTGGGCCGCGAGGCCACCCCCGAGGAGGTGCTGTCCACCACCGGGGAGCCGCTGCACCCGCTGGACGAGGCACAGGTGGCGGGGGTGTTCGCCCGCGCGCGGCAGGGCGACGAGCAGGCCCGCGCCGCCGTGGCGCGCTACCTGCGGCGGCTGGTGCACGACGTGGCGGCGCTGGTGCTGGCGCTCGACCCGGAGCTGGTCGTGGTGGGCGGCTGGGCGGCCGGCCTGGAGGGCGTGCTCGACCCGCTCCGCACCGAGCTGGCCCGCTACTGCCTGCGGCCGCCGCGGGTGGCCCAGTCGCTGCTGGGCGAGGCGGCCGTGGCGACCGGCGCGCTGCGGCTGGCCCTGGACCACGTGGAGGAACAGCTGTTCGCGGTCGAGAGCACGGTCACGGCGCGCCGGTGAACCGGCCGGTGGCAGGCGTCAGCCGGCCAGCAGCTCCACGGCCGGCGGCCGGTCGGCCTCGCCGAAGGTGAGCCGGCAGGTGTCGGCGCGGTACGTGGCCACGGACACCGCGGCGGTGCGGCCCGCGGCGAAGTAACGGGTGGTCACCAGCAGGACGGGGGCGCCGGGGAGGCGGTCGAGCTGCTTGGCGTCCTCCGCGCCGGCCGAGCCGAGCTCCACCGCCCGGTCCTCGCCCTCCAGGTGCAGCCGCTGGAGCTCACGCAGAACGGCACGAGCGCGGGCGGGGCCGGCGGACGGCTCGATGGCGGCCAGGCCGGGCACGCTGGCGGCGGGCACGTAGAGGAGTTCGCCGGCGACGGGCTGGCCGCGGGTCTTGCGGCTGCGCCGCACGGTGTGCACCGCCTCGTCCGGGGCGGTGGCCAGCAGCCTCGCCACGGCCGGGGGCGGCACGGCGCGCTCGCTGTCGACGAGCTGCCAGGCGTCGGGGACGCTGCCGGGCCAGGAGTGCCCGGGGTCGGCGACGGCCACGCCCATCCGCGGCGGCGCCACGGTGGTGCCCACCCCGCGGCGGCGCTGGAGCCGGCCCTCCAGTTCCAGCTGCTCGAGCGCCTGGCGGAGCGTCGCGCGGGCGACGCCGAACCGGGCGGCGAGCTCGCGCTCGTTCGGCAGGATCTCGCCGACGGCGAACTCCGAGTCCAGTGCGTCGCTGAGCACGGTCTTCAGATGCCAGTACTTCGGCTCCGGCACCGGTTCCGGCTGCGTGGTCCCCACCCTGATCCTCCGCAAAGGGATTTCGCGCGCTTCTTTATTAAAGGTTGTTGCAGTATGCCTGCGACCATAGGACCGACCGCCCCCTTGGTCAAGACCAATGCTGCCGGGGACGTGCTCCCCGGCCCCTCCCGTACCCGGGGTACCGTTCGATGATCAAGCTGATCGAACAGGGGAGCGGCAGTGGAGGAGTCCAGGGCCCGGGTCACGGTGGTCACCGGCGGCGGACGCGGCATCGGCGCGGCCGTCGCGGTGCGGCTGGCGCAGGCGGGGCACCGGGTGGCCATCGGGTACGAACGCGACCACGAGGCCGCCGAGGAGACGGCGGCCGCGGTGCGTGCCGAGGGCGCCGAATGCTGGGCGGGCCGGGTCGACGTGAGCGACGAGCAGGGCGTGGAGTCCTTCTTCGCCTCCGTGCGCGACCGGCTCGGCCCGGTGACGGGCCTGGTCAACAACGCGGGTGTCACGGGCCTGTTGGGCCGCTTCACGGAGACGCCGGTGGAGCGGATGCGGCGCGTGGTGGACGTCAACCTGATGGGGGTGCTGCTCTGTTCCCGGCGCGCCGCGCTGGAGATGTCGACGCGGCACGGCGGCGCGGGCGGCTCGATCGTCAACATCTCCTCGGCGGCGGCCACGCTGGGCAGCCCCGGCGAGTACGTGCACTACGCGGCCAGCAAGGCGGCCGTGGACGCGCTGACGGTGGGCCTGGCCAAGGAGCTGGCCGAGGAGGGCGTGCGGGTCAACTCGGTGCAGCCGGGCCTGGTCGACACGGACATCCACGCGGCGATGGGCGCCCCGGACCGGGCGCGGACCGCCGCCGCGCGCGTGCCGATGAGCCGGGCCGGCGCACCGGCGGAGATCGCCGGTGCGGTGGCGTGGCTGCTGTCGCCAGAGGCCTCGTACACCACGGGCGCGGTGCTGCGCGTCGCGGGCGGCCTCTAGGGTGTCGGGCGGGTCTTCGTCAGGCGCCACCACAGCGCCCCGTAAGGGGCGCGGGGAACTGCGCGACCGGCCACGACGCGCCCGCAGATGGGGTGCCGCGCTGCGCCTCGGCACGTCGACTGCGGGCTGTCGCCGGCTGATCGCGCAGTTCCCCGCGCCCCTACGGGGCACCGCATGATCCCCGGACACGGCCTAGGCCACGGCGGGAACCGTACGTCAGGACAGGCGGCGCGGCCCCGCGACGGCCGCGGCGAGCTTGTCGGGGTTGCGCATCAGGTAGACGGTGGTGATGCGCCCGTCGGTGATGTCGAGGCCGACCACCGAGCTGGGCCGGCCCGCCGACAGCAGCAGCGCCGCGAGCGCCCCGTTGACCTCCGCCAGGCGCAGCTCGGGCTCGTCGAGCGGCACGGCGGCGACCGCGACGAGGAAGCGGGCGACCTTGTCCGCGCCCTGGATGACGCGCAGCGGGCCCTTGGCCTTGCCGCCGCTGTCGCCGACCAGGCGGACGTCGGGGGCGAGCAGCTCCAGCAGGTCCTCCAGGCTGCCGCCGCCGGCGGCGGCCAGGAACCGTTCGGTGAGGGCGCGCTGCCGGGCCGGGTCGACGTCGAAGCGGGGCCGGCGTTCCTCGACGTGCCGGCGGGCACGGCCGGCGAGCTGCCGTACGGCCGCCTCGGACCGGTCCAGGGCGCGGGCGATGTCGTGGTACGGGAAGCCGAACGCCTCGCGCAGCACGAACACGGCGCGTTCCAGCGGGGAGAGCGACTCCAGCACCACCAGCAGGGCCAGCGAGACGGAGTCGGCGAGGACTGCGCGCTCGGCGGTGTCGGGCACACGGCCGGCGACGTCGCGGGCGAGGTCGGTGGCGACGGGTTCCGGCAGCCACGGCCCCACGTACGCCTCGCGCCGGGCCTGCGCCTGCCGCAGCCGGTCGAGGGCCAGGCGGGTGGTGACGCGCACCAGGTAGCCGCGGACGTCCCGCACGTCGGAGCGGTCCGCGGCGGACCAGCGCAGCCACGCCTCCTGCACGACGTCCTCGGCGTCGGCGAAGCGGCCGAGCATGCGGTAGGCCACGCCGGTGAGCGTGGCGCGGTGTTCCTCGAAGGTCTCGGGGGACCCGGCGTCGGTCGTCGTGCTCACGCCCGCCACTCTACCCAGCAGTAACCGTTGCTGACATTCTGTCTCGGAAGGCAGCCCCAGGACGACGAGGAGTCAGCGCATGGCCGAGACCGTCTCCCTCCCCCTCCCCTTCACCACCGGTGCCGGACCGGCCACCGTCGACGTGACGTACGAACGGCTCGGCAGCGGCGAGCCGCTGGTGCTGCTCCACGGGATCGGCCACCACCTCCAGGTGTGGGACCCGGTCATCGGCATCCTGGCGGCCGAGCGGGACGTGATCGCGCTCGACCTGCCCGGTTTCGGCGCCTCCTCGGCCCTCCCCGCCGGCTACCCCCACGAGCTGCGGTCCGTGACGGCGGTGCTGCGCGCCTTCTTCGACGCGCTGGGCCTGGGCGTGCCGCACGTGGCGGGCAACTCCCTGGGCGGGCTGCTGGCGCTCCAGCTGGGCCACGAGAAGCTCGTACGGTCCGTCACCGCCCTCTCCCCCGGCGGCTTCTGGACGGACGCGGAGCGCCTGTACGCGTTCGCGGTGCTGACGGCCCTGCGGCAGGGCGCGCTGCGGCTGCCCGAGGCCCTGGTGGAGCGTCTGGCCCGGACCACCGCCGGGCGCGCGGCGATGGTGGGCTCGATCTACGCGCGGCCCGGGCGCCGCTCGCCCGACGCGCTGCTGGCCGAGACGCGGGCCATGCGGGCGGCGACGGGCTTCGAGCCCACGCTGGCCGCCGGGCGGCACCTGCGCTTCGTCCACGACGTGCCCGGCATGCCGGTGACGGTCGCCTGGGGCACCCGGGACCGGGTGCTGGTACGGCGCCAGGGCGTGCGGGCCAAGCAGACGATCCCCGGCGCCCGCCTGGTACGGCTGCCCGGCTGCGGCCACGTCCCGATGAACGACGACCCGGCGCTGGTGGCCCGCGTCATCCTCGACACCTCGGTGTAGCCGGCACCGCGGCTGCGTCGCTCCCGCCCTGCCGAGGAACACGGTGGGATGGTGAGGGTCCGAGCGGACGCGAGGAGGTGCGGGCGGTGGCCGAGCAGGTGGACGTCGTCGTCATCGGCATGGGACCCGGCGGCGAGCACGTGGCCGGGCGGCTGGCCGAGGCGGGGCTGAGCGTGGTGGGCGTGGAGGCCGAGCTGGTCGGCGGCGAGTGCCCGTACTGGGCCTGCGTGCCCAGCAAGATGATGATCCGGGCCGGGAATCTGCTGGCCGAGGCCCGCCGGGTGCCCGGCATGGCCGGCTCGGCGCAGGTGACGCCGGACTGGGCGCCGGTGGCGGCCCGCATCCGGGACGACGCCACCGACGACTGGGACGACACGGTGGCCGCCGACCGGTTCACCGGCAAGGGCGGCCGCCTGGTGCGCGGCCGGGGCCGGCTGGCCGGGCCGGGACGCGTCGAGGCCGGCGGCGAGGTGTTCGAGGTGCGGCGCGGCGTCGTCGTCGCAACCGGCAGCCGGCCGCAGATCCCGCCGGTACCGGGGCTGGACTCCGTGCCGTACTGGACCAACCGCGACGCGGTGTCCGCCAAGGAGCCGCCGCGGTCGCTGCTGGTGCTCGGCGGCGGCGCGGTGGGGGTGGAACTGGCGCAGGCGTACGCGCGGTTCGGCACCGCGGTCACGGTCGTGGAGGCCATGGACCGGCTGCTGCCCGCGGAGGAGCCGGAGGCCGGGGAGCTGGTGGCGCGGGTGCTGGGCGACGAGGGCCTGGCCGTGCGCACGGCGGCGCGGGCGAGCGGGGTGCGCCACGACGGCGACGGGTTCACGCTGGTGCTGGAGAGCGGCGAGGAGCTGACGGGGCAGCAGCTGCTGGTGGCCACGGGCCGCAGGCCGAACATCACGGACATCGGCCTGGAGACGGTCGGGCTGGACCCGGCGGCGCGGTCGTTGCGGACCGACGGCCGGATGCTGGTGGCCCCGGGGCTGTGGGCGGTCGGCGACGTCACGGGCCACGGCGCCTTCACGCACGTGGCGATGTACGAGGCGGAGATCGTGGCGCGGGCGGTGCTGGGCGAGCCCGGCCCCGACGCCGACTACCGGGCCCTGCCGCGGGCGACCTTCACCGACCCCGAGGTGGGCGCCGTCGGACTGACGGAGCACCAGGCGCGGGAGAAGGGGCTGGCGGTGCGCACGGGGCTCGCCCAGCTGCCGTCGTCGGCGCGCGGCTGGATCCACAAGGCGGGCAACGACGGCTTCGTCAAGCTCGTGGAGGACGCCGGCCACGGCGTCCTGGTCGGCGCCACCACGGCGGGCCCGGCGGGCGGCGAGGTGCTGTACGGTCTGGCAGTGGCGGTGCAGGCACGGGTGCCGGTGGACGGCCTGCGGCACATGATCTACGCGTACCCGACGTTCCACCGGGCGGTGGAGGACGCGCTCCGCGAGCTCCGCCCCTGACACCCCGCCTTCGGCCACCCCGCCTCCGAGCAGCGCGCGTAAACATCACGAAAAATCACGCCATCGCCCCCGTCGCACCCTTTACCGGCCGGACACAGGGCGTTCGTGATCAGGCAACACCGCTCCGCCAGGGTGGGGACCATGAGCGACGAGACCTCCGCCCCCGCCGCCCGTAGGCACCCCCACCACTGGCGCCGCGACCTGGTGGAAGTGGCCGCCCTGTTCGCGGCGGTCGCCGCCGCGGACGGGGTGGCCAACACGGTCGCGCACGGCCCGGAAGGCCCGGCCCTGCTCGTGGGCTCGGCGGTGGCGCTGCTCGCCACCGCCGGGCTGCACATGTGGTGGGCCCGGCACCGCGGCCACGCCCCTCCTCCGCCGCCCCCTCCCCCGCTCGCCGGCCACGGCCTGCAGCACGACACCGCCGTCTCCGCGTCGCCGCGCGCCGCCGGGCCCGCCGCCCTGTGGCGGATGCGGACCACCGTCCGCGACGAGCCCGGCAGCCTGGCCGCCCTGTGCCTGGCCCTCGCCGACCGCGGCGTGGACATCCTCTCCCTCCAGACGCACCCGCTCGCCGAGGGCACCGTCGACGAACTGCTGCTGCGCGCCCCCGGTTCCCTGGCCCCCGCCGACCTCACCCGCGCCGCCGCCGACGGCGGCGGCCGCGACACCTGGCTGGAGCGCGCCGACGCCCACGACCTGGTGGACGCCCCCACCCGGGTGCTGGGCCTGGCGACGCGCACCGCCCTCGACGCCGCCGAACTCCCCCTCGCCCTGCGCCGGCTGCTGGGCCGCTGCACCATCCGCTCTCTGCCGGCGCGCTCCCCGCGCAGCGGCGCCGGCACCCCGCCCGTACCGGAGGAGGGCGCGTGGGAGGGCACCGTGCTGCGGCTGCGCGACCCCTCCGGCGGCTCCATCGTCGTGGAGCGGCCCCATCTGCCGTTCACGCCCACCGAGTTCGCGCGCGCCCGCGCGCTGGTGGAGCTCGACGCCCGGCTGGGCCCGCGCGTCCCCGCCGGCCCGCACGTCCTCACCCTGCCCGAGGGCGAGGCCATCACCGTACGCCGCGCCGCCCCCGGCGACCTGGCCGCCGCCCGCGAGATGCACGACCGCTGCTCGCCGGCCACCCTCGCACAGCGCTACCACGGCCCGGTCGGCGACGCCGACCGCTACCTGCGGCACCTCCTCAGCCCGCGCTTCGGCCGCACCCTCACCGCCCGCACCGCCTCCGGCCGGCTGGTGGCCCTCGGCCACCTGCTGTGGGACGGCGACGAGACGGAGGTGGCGCTCCTGGTCGAGGACGCCTGGCAGCGCCGCGGCGTGGGCGGCCGGCTGCTCGCCCGGCTCGTGGAGATGGCCTCCGAGGCCGGCTGCGGCTCCGTCTACGCCGTCACCACCGCCTCCAACACCGGCATGGTCGCGGCCATGCGGGCCCTGGGCCTGCCGCTGGACTTCCAGGTCGAGGAGGGCACCCTCGTGCTCACCGCGCGCCTGGCCGGGCCGCCGGCCATGGACCCCGCGCCGCCCCGCGGCCTGCGTCCGCCGGACCGACGGGTAAACCCGGTGACGTGACGGGCGGGGTGCAGCAGGATGTCCGCATGCCGAACACCACTGCTGCCCCCCTCCCCCGCCAGGTCGCCGACGCGTACGTCGAGGCGCTGGTCGCCCTCGACCCGCTCCTGGGAACGGAGCTCGGCGTCGCCGGCAGCGCACCCCGGCTGCCGGATTTCTCCCCCGACGGCCACGAGGCCCTGGCCGCGCTCGCCCGGGACACGCTCAAGCAGCTCGACGAGGCCGAGGCCCGGCCCGGCGCCGGCGACGAGGCCGAACGCCGCTGCGCGCGGCTGCTCCGCGAGCGCCTGACGGCCCGTCTGGCCCTGCACGAGGCGGGCGAACCGCTGTGCCGCGTCAGCAACATGCACTCGCCGCTGCACGCCATGGTGGACGGCTTCACCATCATGCCGGTGGACACCGACGAGGACTGGGCCGCCGTCGCCGCCCGCCTGCGCGCCGTGCCGGCCGCCCTGGAGGGCTACCGCGCCTCGCTGGCCCAGGGCCTCGCCCGCGGCCTGCGCGGCGGCCCGCGCCAGGTGGCCACCGTCCTCGGCCAGCTGGACGAGTGGACCGGCACGCGCTGGCTCGGCACGTTCGCCGCGGGCGGCCCCGAGCCGCTGCGGCAGGAGCTGGACCAGGCCGCGGCCACGGCCACCGACGCCCTGGCGGAGCTCCGCTCCTGGCTGGGCGGGACCTACGCGCCGGCCGTCGAGGGCACCCCGGACCCCGTGGGCCGCGAGCGGTACGCGCTGTGGTCGCGCCAGTGGAACGGCGCCGACCTCGACCTGGACGAGGCGTACGCCTACGGCTGGGCCGAGTTCCACCGCCTGCTGGACGAGATGCGGCAGGAGGCCCGGCGGATCCTGCCGGACGCGCGCACGCCGTGGGAGGCGCTGGCGCACCTGGACGTCCACGGCACGTACGTCGAGGGCGTGGAGGAGACCCGGGTCTGGCTCCAGCGGCTGATGGACGAGACCATCGAGGCGCTGGACGGCACGCACTTCGACCTCGCCGAGCGCGTCAAGCGCGTCGAGTCGTGCATCGCGCCGCCCGGCGGCGCGGCCGCCCCGTACTACATCCAGCCGTCGGAGGACTTCTCGCGCCCCGGCCGCACCTGGCTGCCCACCATGGGCGAGACGCGCTTCCGCGTCTACGACCTGGTGACGACCTGGTACCACGAGGGCGTGCCCGGCCACCACCTCCAGCTGGCCCAGTGGGTGCACGTCGCCGACCGGCTCTCGCGCTACCAGGCGGGCCCGGGCATGATCGGCGCGAACGTGGAGGGGTGGGCGCTGTACGCCGAGCGCCTGATGGACGAACTGGGCTTCCTGACCGACCCCGAGCGCCGGCTGGGCTACCTGGACGCGCAGATGATGCGCGCCCTGCGGGTCATCGTCGACATCGGCATGCACCTGGGCCTGGAGATCCCCGCCCACTCCCCCTTCCACCCGGGCGAGCGGTGGACGCCGGCGCTGGCGCAGGAGTTCTTCGGCCTGCACAGCGGCCAGCCGGGCCCGTACGTGGAGAGCGAGCTGGTGCGCTACCTGGGCATGCCGGGCCAGGCCATCGGCTACAAGCTGGGCGAACGCGCCTGGCTCGCCGGCCGGGACGCGGCCCGGAAGGCGCACGGCGCCGCCTTCGACGCCAAGCGCTGGCACATGGCGGCGCTGTCGCTCGGCTCGATGGGCCTGGACGACCTGGTGACCGAGCTGTCGGCGCTCTGACGCCGGCCGCCCGTACGCCCCGGCCCCGGCCCGCCGTTCAGCAGCCGCAGTCCCCGCCGTAGACGGGCGCGGTGAGCGGGTCCGGGGGCGACTGGCGGGTGCCCTCGGCGGTGTCGACGGCGTAGCCCTCGCGGATCCAGTACTCGATGCCGCCGATCATCTCCTTGACGCGGTACCCGAGCCGGGCGAGCGCGAGGGCCGCCCGGGTCGCGCCGTCGCAGCCCGGCCCCCAGCAGTGCACGACCACGGGCACCTCCGGGTCGAGCATGCGCGGCGCGAGCTGGGGGATCTGCCGGGTGGGCAGGTGCACGGCGCCGGGGATGTGGCCCTGGTCCCACGCCTGCGTGGAGCGGGAGTCGACGACGACGAAGTCCGCCGTGCCGGCAGCGAGGGCGGCGTGGACATCGGTGGGGTCGGTGTGGAAGGCGAGGCGGGCGGCGAAGTAGGCCGCGGCCTCGGCGGGGGTCGCGAGCGTGTCGGTGATCGTCGTCATGGCGAAAAATCTACGGTCCATGATCCCCCGCGGGAATGCGGAATTCCCGGCAAAACCCTTGCCCGACCGGGGATTCCACTGCTAGACAGCGCACATGACCGGCTATTCCCCCGACGCCACCGACTGGCGCATCCTCGACGCCCTGCAGAGCAACGGGCGCGCGGGATACGCGGAGCTGGCGCGTACCGTGAACATGTCCCCCAGCGCCGTCACCGAGCGGGTGCGGCGGCTGGAGGAGGCCGGCGTCATCGGCGGGTACACCGCCGTGCTGGACCCCGAGAAACTGGGCATGTCCGTGCTCGCCTTCGTCCGCCTGCGCTACCCCAACGCCAACTACAAGCCCTTCCACGACTTGCTGGCCACCACGCCCGAGGTGCTGGAGGCCCACCACGTCACCGGCGACGACTGCTTCGTGCTGAAGGTGGCGGCGGGGTCGATGCGGCACCTGGAGGAGGTGGCGGGCCGCATCGGCGCGCTGGGGGCGGTGACCACCAGCGTGGTCTACTCCTCGCCGCTGCCGCGCCGCGCGCTCAGCCCGCGGGCGCCGCGTGGTGACGGACGGCCGAGCCCGAGCGGCCCTTGACGACCTCCAGCCGGGCCGGCACCCGCCGGCGCAGGTCGCCGACGTGGCTGACGATGCCCACGGTGCGGTCGCGCTCCCGCAGGGAGTCCAGCACGTCCATGACCTCCTCCAGCGTCTGCTCGTCGAGGCTGCCGAAGCCCTCGTCGACGAAGAGGGTGTCCAGCCGGGTGCCGCCGGCCTCCTCCGTCACCACGTCCGCCAGGCCCAGCGCCAGGGAGAGCGAGACGAAGAAGGTCTCGCCGCCGGACAGCGTGGTGGTGTCGCGCTCGCTGCCCGTCCAGGCGTCCACCACGTGCAGGCCGAGACCCGAGCGGCCGCGGCCGCCGGAGCGGGCGTCGGAGTGCACCAGCGTGTAGCGGCCGGCGGACATCCGCTGCAACCGGGCGCTCGCCGCGGCCGCCACCTGCTCCAGCCGCGCCGCCAGCACGTACGACTCCAGGCGCATCTTTCGCTCGTTGCGGGCGGACGTGCCGGCGGCCAGCGCCGCCAGCTCCGCGATGCGGTGGTACTCCTCGCGCAGCGGCGCCAGCCGCCGGGCGTCGGCCGTGGCCTCCGCGGACAGCCGGTCGAGCTCGGCGCAGCGGCCACGGGCGGCGGTGGCGGCGGCGAACGCCTCCTTCAGGGCCACGTGGGCGGCGTCGGCGGCCGCCTGCCCGGCGCCGGGGTCCGCGGGCGGACGGGCGGCGGCGTCCGCCACCTCGGTGTCGGCGAGTTCGGCCGCGACGGCCCGCTCCTCCTCCCGCCACGCGTCGAGCCGGCGCTCCAGGTCCTGGCGGGCGGGCGCGTCCAGCAGGGCGCCGGCGGCCTCGTCCGGGCCGGCGAAGCCGGCACGCCGGGCCGCGTCCGCCACGTGTTGTCCGGCCTCCGCGAGGCGGGCGGCGGTCCGCCCGGCCTCGCGGGCGGCCTCGGCGGCCGTGACCAGGGCCGTCAGCCGCTCCTCCAGCAGGGCGGCGCGCCGGGCGACGCTCTCCTCGCCCGCGCGGGCCCGCCCCAGTTCCTCCTGGAGCGCGTCCCGTTCGGCCTCCAGGTTCTCCCGGCGCGAGGCGCGGGCGGCGACGCGCAGCCGTGCCTCCTCGCGGGCGGCGCGGCGGCGTTCGTACTCCCCTTGCGCGGCGGCCAGTTCCTCGCGGGCGGCGTGCAGGCCGGCGGCGTCGCGGCGGGCCCGGGCGCAGGAGTCCTCCAGCTCGCGCAGGGCGGCCTCCAGGCCGGCCGCGGGGGCGTCCCCGGCCTCGGCCGTGGCGGCGGCGAGGTCCTGTTCCAGGGCCTGCCGGCGGGCGGTGGCCGCCTCGCGGTCCTGCTCGGCACGCTGGTACGCCTCGAGGGCGGCGTCCTCGGCGGCCCGGTCGACGTGGCCGGCGCCGGCCGGGGCGGGGTCGGGGTGTTCGGTGGCGCCGCACACGGCGCAGGCGTGGCCGGGCCGCAGTTCGCGGGCGAGTTCGGCGGCGAAGCCGAGGAGGCGGCGTTCCTTGAGGTCGAGCCAGTGCTGGCGGGCGGCGGCGGACCGCTCGCGGGCGGCCGTCTCCGTGCTGCGGGCCCGCTCCAGGCCGCCGGTGAGGGTGTCGCGGCGGCGGGCGGCGTCCAGGGCGCGGCGGGCGGGCCCGAGCCGGCCGGCGAGCCGCTCGGCGAGGCCGACGGCCTCCTGGGCCTCCTCGACGCGGCGCTGGAGCGCGGCGTGCGTGGACTCCCAGCCGGCCAGCCAGGCGGCGGTCTCGGTGAGGACCTCCTCGTCGGCGCCGGCGGCGCGGTCGAGGCCGGCGAGCTCGGCGGTGATGTCCGCGGCGCGGGCCTCGGCGCGGCGGGCGGCGGCGAGCGAGCCGAGGTCCTCGCGCAGGGCACGTTCGAGGGCGGCCAGGCGGCCGGGGTCCGCGGCGCGGTCGGCGGCGGGCAGCGCCTCGCGGGCCCGGCGTTCGCCGGCGGTCGCGGCGTGGTGCTCGGCCTCGGCCTTGGCGCGCAGTTCCAGCGCGGGGGCCACGGCCTCGGCGGCGCGGGCCCGGTCCAGGCGTGCGGCGACCGCGTCCCGCTCCTCACGGAAGCCGGCCAGGGCCTCGGCGCGGTGCCGGGCGGCGCGGTGCCGCTCCTGGAGCCGGGCGGTGCGGCGGGCCTCGTCGGCGCGTTCCTGGGCGGCGTGGTGGGCCCGTTCGGCGGCGTGGACGGCGGCGTCGGCGGCGTCGCGTCGTGCGCGGGCCGCCTCGCGGGCGAGCGCCGCCCATTCGAGCACGGCCTCGGCCAGGCCCTCGTCGCCGGGCCCGAGGAGGGGCTCGGCGGTACGGGGCGCGGGGACGGCGGCGCGGCGGCGCGGCGTCCCGGCGCCGGGGCCGGCGGGGTCGGCGGCGTCCGGGCCGGCGGTGGCGGGCTCGGGGGTGCCGACGGGGGGCAGGCCGAGGCCGGCCGCCTCCTGCGCCATGCGGTGGGCGAGTTCGAGCAGGCGGGTGTCGCCGGCGCGCACCCGGGCCTCGGCGGTGCGGCGCCGCTCGGCGAGGTGGTCCTCGGCGCGGCGGAAGCGGCCGGTGTCGAAGAGGTGGCCGAGGAGGTCGCCGCGGGCCTTGTCGTCGGCCCGCAGGAAGTCCGCGAACTGTCCCTGCGGCAACAGCACCACCTGGCAGAACTGTTCGCGGCTCATGCCGAGGAGCTGCCCGATCTCCTCGCCGATCTCCTGGTGGGAGCGGCTGAGCGCCTTCCACGTGCCGTCCGGGGCGCGCTCGCGCAGCGCGCTGTACGGCTTCTCCTTCGTGAGGCCGCTGCCGCGCTTCTTGGGGCGCAGCTGCTCGGGCCGCCGGGTGATCTCCAGGCGGCGCCCGCCCACGGTGAGGTCGAGGAGGACCTCGGTGAGGGTCTCGGGGTGGGCGTGGTCGCTGCGCAGGGTGAGGCCGCTGTCGGGGCGGCTGCCGGGGACGGCGTTGTAGAGGGAGTAGCAGACGGCGTCGAGAATGGAGGTCTTGCCGGCGCCCGTGGCGCCGTGGAGGAGGAAGAGCCCGGCGGCCGAGAGGGCGTCGAAGTCGACGGTCTGGGTGCCGCCGAACGGGCCGAAGGCGGTGACCTGGAGCCGGTGGAGCCTCACCGGGCCACCTCCCGCACGGTGTCGGTGACGCGTACGGCGTCCAGCGCGGCGGTCAGGACGGCGCGTTCGGCGGCGTCGGGGCCCTGGCCGCCGCGGACGTGGGCGACGAAGTCCTCGGCGATCTGCCGGTCGGTGCGGCCGTGCAGCCGGCGGGCGTACGACAGGAGGGGGTCGCCGGGCGCGCGGTCGGGCTCGAAGAGGAGGCTGACGGTGTGCGGGAACCGCCGGGCGAGGCGGGCCATGGGGTCGCGGGGGCGGACGGGGTCGGTGAGGGTGGCCTCGACCCAGGCGTCCTCGTGGCGTTCGAGGGCGGGGTCGGCGAGGAGGTCCTCCAGGTGGCCGCGGATGCGGGCGAGCGGCCGGGGCACGGGGCAGTCGACGCGCTCGGCGGTGACAGTGCCGTCCGCCGCGAGGTCGGCCAGCCACATGCTCTTGCGGTGGTCCGCCTCGGAGAAGGAGTAGGCGAGGGGCGAGCCGGAGTAGCGCACGCGGGGGGAGAGCGTCTGGCAGCCGTGGAGGTGGCCGAGGGCGGCGTAGTGCACGCCGTCGAAGAGCGCGGCGGGCACGGAACCGACGCCGCCGACGGAGATGTCGCGCTCGCTGTCGCTGGGGGTGCCGCCGGTGACGAAGGCGTGGGCGAGGACGACGGCGCGGGTGCCGGCCGGCCGGGCGGCGAGGTCGGCGCGCACCCGGTCCATGGCGGCCCCGAGCACGGCGGCATGGCTCGCGGCGGGGGCGCCCAGGGTGTCGCGGACGAGGGCGGGCTCCAGGTAGGGCAGGCCGTAGAAGGCGACGTCGCCGTGGGCGTCGGCGAGGACGACGGGGGTGCCGCAGCCGGCCGGGTCGGTGCGCAGGTGTATCCCGGCCCGCTGGATGAGGCCGGCGCCGACGCCGAGGCGGCGGGCCGAGTCGTGGTTGCCGGAGATCATGACGGTGGGCACGCCGAGGTCGGCCAGCCGGTGCAGGGCGTCGTCGAACAGCTCGACGGCGGCGAGGGGCGGCACGGCCCGGTCGTAGACGTCACCGGCGACGAGGACGGCGTCGACCCGCTCGGCGCGGACGGTGGCCACCAAGTGATCGAGGAAGGCGCGTTGCGCGTCGAGCAGGCTCACGCGGTGGAAGGACCGCCCCAGGTGCCAGTCGGAGGTGTGCAGCAGCCTCACCGCACGGCTCCCCGCGCCGTCGCTCCTGCCGCCACCCCGGCCGTCCTGTTCACACTCGCCTCCGGCACCACGCTATCCGTCACCGGTCACAGTGTGGCAGCCGGGTCGGACGGCGCGGGCCGGATCGGTGCGGACGATCAGTGGCGGGGACGGCGGGGGTTCAGCGGAGCCGGGGTATCTCGATGGCTGGGCAGCGGTCCATCACCATGAGGAGGCCGGCGTCGCGGGTGCGGTCGTAGACTGCCTCGTCGATCACGCCGAGCTGGAACCAGACCGCCTTCGCGCCGATGGCCACGGCTTCGTCGGCGACGGGGCCGGCCAGCTCGGAGCGGACGAAGACGTCGACGACGTCGACCGGGAAGGGGATGTCCGCCAGGGTGGCGTAGCCCTGCTCGCCGTGCACCGTCTCGGCCTTGGGGTGGACGGGGACGATGCGCTTGCCGTGGCGCTGGAGCACCTCGGCGACGCGGTAGGCGGCGCGGTGTTCGTTGGCCGACAGGCCGACGACCGCCCAGGTGTCGCCGGTGCCCTCGATGATCTTCCGGATGATGCCCGGTTCTGCGTACATGCCCGCTCAACGAGCCTTCCCCGCAGATCATTCCCGCCGTTCCCGGCCCGTTCGGGTGTTCGGTGGCGGATAGGCTGGCGGGATGCAGGACGAGTACCGCACGGTGGCGCGCGAGGGCGTGCACGAGATCGAGATCAGCAGGTCGCGCTTCATCTGCGCGCTCGCTCCCGCAGCGACGGAGGAGGAGGCGATGGCCTTCCTCGCCCGGATCCGCAAGGAGCACCCCACCGCACGGCACCACTGCTGGGCGTACGTCCTCGGCGCGGACGGCTCCGTGCAGAAGGCCAGTGACGACGGGGAGCCGGGCGGTACGGCCGGGGTGCCGATGCTCCAGATGCTGGTGCGGCGGGAGATGCGGTACGTGGTGGCGGTCGTCACGCGGTACTTCGGCGGCGTCAAGCTGGGCGCGGGCGGCCTGATCCGGGCGTACGGCGGGGTGGTCGGCGAGGCGCTGGACGCCCTGGGCTCGGTGACGCGGCGCCGGTTCCGGCTGGCGACGGTGACGGTGGACCACCAGCGCGCCGGCAAGCTGGAGAACGAGCTGCGGGCCACGGGGCGGGCGGTGCGCGAAGTGACGTACGGGTCCGGGGTGTCCATCGAGATCGGGCTGCCGGACGCCGAGGTGGCGGACTTCCGCGCCTGGCTGGCGGACGCCACGGCCGGCACGGCGGTGCTGGAGCTCGGCGGGGAGGCGTACGGGGAGGCGTGACCTCCCCCGCGGCGTCAGCGGGCCGGCGGGACCGACACCACCATCGTCATCTCGACGTCCGTGTCGCCGTCGTTGCGGTAGCCGTGCGGCACGTCGGACTCGAACGTCGCCGAGGAACCGGCCGGCACCCGGTGCTCCACCCCGTCGACGATCATCGTCAGCTCGCCGGCCCGGACGTGCACCATCTCCGCGGTGCCCGGTAGATGCGGGTCGGAGGAGTTGCCCTCGCCGGGCGTGATGCGCCACTCCACGAGCTCCAGCGGGCCGCGGGCCTCGGTGCCCACCACCAGGGTGGTGTGGCTGCCGGTGTCGCTGGACCACAGCCGCACCGCCTGTTCCGCGGGGACGATGCGCACCTTGGAGCCCTCCTCGTACTCCAGCAGGGCCGTGATGCTGACGCCGAGCGCGTCGGCGAGCTTGACCGTGGTGCCGACGCTGGGATTGGTCCGTGCCTGCTCGATCTGGATGATCATGCCGCGGCTGACGCCCGAGCGGGCCGCCAGGGCGTCCAGGGTGAAGTGGCGCTCCGAACGCCAGCGCTTCAGGTTGCGGGCGAGGCACTGCGTGAGCTGGTCGAGGTCCGTCACGTCCAATATCCATTACCGGTAGTCGATTGCGTTGCACTACGGTGTGCTGGACTCCACCGTTCATGACACTGTACTGCGAGGTTCTCCGCATGACACCGGTCTTCGCCCTGGCCACCAGCCTGATGTGGGGCCTGGCCGACTTCGGCGGCGGTCTGCTCACCCGGCGCATGCCCGCCCTGACCGTCGTCCTGGTCTCCCAGCTGCTGGCCGTCGGCGCCCTGGGCGCGATCGTCGTCGCCACGGGCGGCTGGAGCGAGGCCGGCCCCCAGCTCTGGTACGCGGTGGCCGCCGGCGTCGTGGGTCCCGCGGCCATGCTCGCCTTCTACAAGGCGCTCGCCCTCGGCCCCATGGGCGTGGTCTCCCCGGTGGGCGCGCTCGGCAGCGTGGCGGTGCCGGTGGGCGTGGGCCTGGTCCTCGGCGAGCGCCCGGGGCTGCTCCAGGTCGCCGGCATCGCGGTGGCGGTGGCCGGCGTGGTGCTGGCCAGCGGGCCGGGACTCGGCGGGGCACCCGTGCAGCGGCAGACGCTGGTCCTCACCCTGGTGGCCGCCTTCGGCTTCGGCTCGGTCATGGCCCTGATCGCGGAGGCCTCGCACACCACGACCGGCCTCTTCCTCGCGCTCTTCGTGCAGCGCGTCTGCAACGTGGTGGTCGGCGGTGGCGCCCTGTGGGCCTCGGCCCGCCGGGGCGCGCCCGCCCTGCCCGAGGGCGGCTGGGCCACGATCCGTACGTCCCTGCCCGCGCTGGCCTTCGTGGGCCTCGCGGACGTGGCGGCCAACGGCACGTACAGCGTCGCCGCCCACCACGGCCCGGTCACCATCGCCGCGGTCCTGGCCTCCCTCTACCCGGTGGTGACGGCACTGGCCGCCCGCGGCGTCCTCAGCGAGCGCCTGCGCACGGTCCAGGCGGCGGGCGCCGGCCTGGCCCTGGTCGGCACGGTCCTGCTGGCGACGGGCTGACACACCGAAAAGAAATGAGGGGAGGGGCTCCGGCGAATGCCGGAGCCCCTCCCCTCATTTCCACGAACGCAGCGCGGATCACTCCGCGGCCGCGACGGCCTCCTTCTCGGCGCCCTGCTCCTCCACGGAGCTCTTGGCGCCGGCGCGCTTGGCCTTGATGCGCATCACCACGAACGAGCCCAGACCGAACAGGACCGCGGCCACCAGGCCCAGCCAGGAGAACTTCTTGAGCCACTCCTCGGCGACCTTGCCGACCGTGTAGATGACGGCAACCGTGCCGCCGGCCCAGACGATGCCGCCCAGGACGTTGGCGATGAGGAACTTCCAGTACGGCATCTTCAGCACGCCCGCCAGCGGGCCGGCGAAGATGCGCAGCAGGGCGATGAAGCGGCCCACGAAGACGGCCCACATGCCCCACTTCTGGAACGACCGCTCGGCGGTGGCCACGTGGTGCGGGCCGAAGTGCTTGGGGAACTTCCGGCCGAGCCACTCCAGCAGCGGCTTGCCGCCCTTGCGGCCGATGGCGTAGCCGATGGAGTCGCCGACGACGGCGCCCGCGATCGCGCACGCGCCCAGCACGTAGGGGTTGATGTGGTCCTGCGTGGCCGCCAGCAGCGTGGCGCTGACGAGGACGATCTCACCGGGGAGGGGGATGCCCAGGCTCTCCAGCCCGATGACCCCGCCCACGAGCGCGTAGACGGCGACCGCCGGTACTGTCTCGAGCCACTCCTGGATGTGCAAAGCCGGTTCCTCCCCGGTTGACGACCTTCTCCCGGCGCACGCCGAGGGGCGCACGCCGGGAAGCCTACTGGACCTGCCGCGGGCTAAGACTCCGCGGAGCGTCCGGTGGTTGAGGAACGACGGTCACATGTTCGCTACGAAGCCGGGCGCGCACCGAAGCGCGCCCGGCACCCGTCACGCCTTGGGGCGCAGCGTCCACACGATGGTCATCTCGCCGGTCACGGCGCCGTCCTCGCGGGTGATCGCCACGTGCACCGGGAACTCCGGGCGCTGCCCGGCGTCCAGCTCCGCCAGCACCTCGGCGGCCGGGCGGCCGAGCTCGGCGGTCGCGGTGACCGGGCCCATGGCCAGCTTCTTGTAGCCGATCTCGGCCTTCACGGCGAGGGGCACGGCCCGGTGCAGCTGGTCGCCGAAGGCGGCCAGGACGATCGCGCCGCTGGCGGACTCGGCCAGGGTGAACATGGCGCCGGCGTGCGGGCCGCCGACGTGGTTGTGGTAGGCGGGCTGGTCGTCGAGGCGGAGCACGGCGCGCTGGGCGGTCGTCTCCTCGAAGACGAGGTCGAGGGTGCGGACCATGGGAACGGTGGCCGTCAGGGCCTCGCCGACCGAGGGAATCGTCTGGGACATGGGCTGCAAGTTACCAGCGAGTAGCCGGGGCGGGAAGGCCCTGACGCTCCCCGGGAGGTCACAGACGGCCCGGGGACCCTTATGGTTGTCGGCCATGTGGCCAGGACAGCAGCAACCCGGGGGCGGGCAGAACCCGCAGCCCAACCCGTACCAGCAGCCGGGCTACCCGCAGCAGCCCAACCCCTATCAGCAGCCGCCCGGGTACCAGCAGCAGCCGAATCCCTACGCCCAGCCGGGCGGTCCCCAGCCCGGCGGTCAGTGGAACGCCCCGGGCATGCCGCCCCAGCCGCCGCAGCCCCCGAGGCCGGGCCGCAACCGGCGCACGACGCTGATCGCGGCCTCGGCCGCGCTCGCGGTGGTCGCGGCCGCCGTGGTGACCGGCGTGGTCGTCCTCAAGGGCGGCAAGAACGACGACAAGGGCCCCGAGAACAACAACGTGGCCAAGGGCACGGCGACCTCGGCCCCCGCCACGCCCTCGCCGGCCGGGTCCTCCGCCGCGCCCCCGGCCCCCGAGGACAACCCGCGCGCCGGCGTGGACGTCAAGCCCGTGATACCCGGCTGGAAGACGGTCGTCAGCACCAAGCGGCAGAACGCCTTCGACGTGCCGCCGGACTGGAAGGTCAACCCGGCGGGCACGTCCACCGGTTTCGAGCTGGACGGCAAGCCCATCGCCGTCATGACCTCCACCGCCTCGTACAAGTCGGGCGAGTGCAGCAAGAACGACGAGCGCGGCAAGGCCGGCTCGAAGGGCGCCCAGGGCGCCAAGAGCGAGGCCGACGCCGCCGAGACGGAGGCCCTCAACTGGGTCTGGGCGGCCTTCGACAAGAAGAAGACCGGCACCTTCGACCACACGAAGGCCCAGCCCTACACCAGTGACCACGGCATCAGCGGCTACTGGGCCTCCGCCAAGGTCACCGGCGTGCAGAAGACCGACAAGTGCTCCACGGACGGCAAGTCCTTCACCGTCACCTACAAGACGGCCTCCGGCGACCTGGCGACCTGGGTGCTGTACGCGGGGACCGGCTTCGACGGCGAGCTGCCCGACGACACGATCAAGAAGATCATGAGCACGCTGCGGCCGTACACCCCGTCCACCACCTGATCGCCCACCGGGACGTCACCCCACCCCGAACGCACCCGCCGGCGGCTCCGGCGAGCCCGTGGCGTCCGCGTCGGTGACCGGCGCGGCGCCGGCCGCGAAGCGGGCCAGCCGCGGCCCGTGCTCCACGCGGGCCGGGAAGGCGTCGGCGGCCGCGCGGCGCGCGACGGCCGCGACCGGCAGCTCCTCGTGCGCCGCGACGAGCACGGCGTTGCCGAAGCGGCGGCCCCGCAGCACCGGGGCCTCCGCGATCAGGCACAGGTGCGGGAAGACCGAGGCGAAGGTGGCCACCTGGGAGCGGAGGAAGGTGAACGGGGCGCCGTCGGCGAGGTTGGCGACGTAGTGGCCGTCCGGGCGCAGCACCCGGGCGGCCGTCCGCGCGTACTCGGCCGAGGTGAGGTGGGCCGGCACCCGTGAGCCGCCGAAGACGTCGGCCACGATCACGTCGGCGGAGGCGTCCGGGGACTCCTCCAGCACAGCTCGCGCGTCCCCGGCCGTGACGGCGATGCCGGACCCGGCGGGCAGCGGCAGGTGTTCGGCGACGAGCGCGATGAGGCCGCGGTCCGCCTCGACGACGCGCTGCACGGAGCCGGGCCGGGTCACGGCCACGTACCGGGGCAGCGTCAGGGCGCCGCCGCCCAGGTGCAGCACGTCCAGCGGCCGACCGGGCTCGGCCACCTCCTCCAGGACGTACGCCAGCCGGCGCGCGTACTCGAACTCGAGGTGGGCCGGGTCGTCGAGGTCGACGTACGACTGCGGGGCACCGTCGACGGTGAGCAGCCAGGCGCGGTCCCGGTCGACGTCGGGCAGCAGCTTGGCGGTGCCGGAGTCGACGTCGCGGGTCACGGGGAGGGGTTCGTCCACTCCCCCATTCTCGTACGGGTTCAGGGCACCGAGGTCACCGTCCCGTGCCCCAGCACACCGGCCTCGCCGCGCACGGCGAAGGCCATGCCCTCCTCGACCGGGAGGGGCCGGCCCAGGGCCACGGTGGCGGTCCCGGCGTCGCCGGGCGTCAGCGTGCCCGGCACCATGGCGGTGCGCAGCTGGAGACGCAGGGGGCCGCGCGGGGGCGCCGGCAGGTGGACGCGGGCGGTGAAACCCCGGGCGAGGACGATGCTGCCGGGCACGGCGAGCACGTCCCCGCGCCGCAGTCCCGCCGCGGCGGGCCCGCCGAGCGTCGCCGTCACCACGTCGCCGGCCTGCGCGGCCTCCAGCGTCTTGCCGAAGGTGCGCACGGCGGTGACGGTGGCGGTGCGGCCGCTCGGGGTCAGGGCGGCGCGGTCGCCGGGCCGCAGCGTGCCGCGTTCGAGGACGCCGGTGACGGTGCCGTCCGCGGCGTCCTCCACGGCCAGCAGGAACGGCGCCTGCGTGTACCGGACGGGCGTGGGGACGCAGGTGTCGACCGCGTCCAGCAGGGCCTGGACGGAGGCGACGGCGTGCGGGGAGACCTGGACGACGGGGGTACGGACGGCGTCGAAACCGTGCGCGGCCAGCAGCCGGCGCACGTCCTGCTCGGCGGTCCGGACCCGGCCGGGCCCCGCCTCGTCGGCCCGGGTGAGGGCGACGACGAGGTGACGGGCCCCGGCGGCGTGCGCGAGCAGCAGGTGCTCGGCGGTCCCGGGTGGCACGCCGCCGGTGGCCGCGACGACGAGGACGGCACCGTCGAGCGCGGGCAGCTGCCGCGCGGCCCCCGGCACGTCGGCGTGGGCGTAGTGGCGGGTCCCGGTCTCGTACTCGGTGCGCAGGGCGGCGGGGCCGGCGGGCGGTGCGGCGCCGAGGAGCCGGGCGACGGCGGCGGTGAGCGTGGTCTTGCCGTGGCCGGCGGGCCCGAGCGTGGCGATGTTGAGGTGCGGTTTGGTGCGTACGTACGCCTGCGGCTTCACGCCCCGATGCTCGCTCACCGCCGCCGCGGGATCGACCGGTTTTCGCTCCGGCCTGCGGCGTTCCGCGGCCCTGCGCAAGGGCCGCGTGGCCGAACAGGAAGAGGCCGTTCGTCGAGTGTCCGGTTGCGGCTCGCCGACATCGGCCCGGGCAGGGGGCCGTGTCGGTTACGCTCCTTCGATGCTGGATACCGCCGTGCCGCCTCCCGGACCCACCGGGCGTCGTGCCCGTGCACTGCTCTCGCCGTGGGTGCGGCTGGGTGTTCTGGCCGTCCTGTTGTGCGGCGCGGTGGTGGCAGTGATCGCCCTGCGCCCGGAGCGGCTGCTCGCCGACGGGTGGGCGGGGCAGCCGGGTGCCGCGTCGGTGGTGGTGTTCGCGGCGGCGTACGGGCTGTGCACGGCGGCGTTCGTGCCGCGGCCGGTGCTGAACGTGGCCGCGGGTGCCCTGTTCGGCGCCCCGATGGGCACCGCGGCCGCGGTGGTGGGGACGGTGCTGGGCTCCGGCGTCTCCTTCGGCCTGGGCCGGCTGCTGGGGCAGAGCGCGTTGCGGCCGCTGCTGCGCGGCCGCTGGCTGCGGGCGGCGGACCGGCAGCTGAGCCGGCACGGCTTCCGCTCGATGCTGGCCCTGCGGCTCTTCCCCGGCCTGCCGTTCGCGGCGATCAGCTACTGCGCGGCGGTCTCCCGCATGGGCTGGGGTTCCTTCCTTCTGGCCACGGGGGTGGGCACGGCACCGAACACGGCGGCGTACGTCATCGCCGGCAGCCACGCGACGTCCCCGACGTCGCTGCCGTTCCTGGCGGCCTCGGGCTTCCTCGCGGTCACGGGCGCGGCGGCGGTGATCGTCGCCTGGCGCCGCAAGGGCCGCCTCCCGAAGAACCTCCTGCGCCGCGGCCGGAAGGCCACCGAGGAGGGCTGAGGGGGCTGAGGGGGGCCGGGAACAGCCGGCGGCCGGGCCATCCCCCGTATGACCCGGACACCGGCGGACGCACCGGGGCACCGCCCGACGGGGCGGACGGCCGGTCGCCGTCCTGAGTATATTGGCCCGGAGCCAGTCAACGCAGGAGCCGAACCCATGTCACCCCGCAGCGCAGAGGTGAACGAGGAGTTGCGCCGCCGCTCGTGCGAGCGGTTGCTGAAGGCCGCCGTCGAACTGGTGGAGGAGCGCGGGTACGAGGCGACGACGCTGGCGGACATCGCCGGCCGGGCCGGCGCTGCGCGCGGGCTGATCTCCTATTACTTCCCGGGCAAGCGCCAGCTGTTGCAGTCCGCCGTGCACCGCCTGATGCACCTGCGGCTGGCGGCCGCGCTGGAGCGGGAGCCGCGCACGGAGGACGGGCGCGAGCTGCTGGCCCGCGCCATCGACGCCGTCCTGGGGCTCGCCGTGGACCGGCCGCGGCTGATGCGGACGCACATGGCCGGCATCCTCACCGCCGAGGGCTTCATCCAGTGCCCCGAGCAGCAGCGCCTGGCGCAGCTGCTGCGCGAGACGGTGGACCGCTACGGCGCCGCGGACGCGGAGACCGATTACCGGCTGCTGCGCGCGCTGCTGATGGGCGCGGTGGTGGCGGTGCTGCTGCCGGGCGCGCCGATGCCCGTGGAGCGGCTGCGGGCCGAGCTGTTCCAGCGGTACGGGCTGGACTGGGAGTTGGGCGTCCCGCCCGGCCGTCCGCTTTCGGCCAGGTGATCGACGGGCTCGCACCGGGTCTGAGAGAGTGCCCGCATGACGGAGCAGAACTTAACCAACGATCCCAAGGACGCGATCGCCCTCCGTGTGAAGGAGGAGGCGGTCCGGCGGCTCGCCCTGCGGCGCGAGGTCGACCTGGACCTGTCGGCCGTGGCCGAGGGCGCCGGGCAGGACCTCGACGCGGTGCGGCAGCGCTTCGCCGACGAGGAGGCGCTGCTGACGGCGCTGGTCCTCGACGCGTACAACGCCATGAGCGACAGCGCCGAGGCGGCGGCCGGGGCCGCCGCGGCCGGCGGCGCCGGGCTGCTGGAGCGGTGGACCGCGATCTGCGGCGGCGTCCGCACATGGGCCCTGGCCCACCCCGACGAGTACGCCCTGATCTGGGGCCAGCCCGTGCCCGGCTACAGCGCGCCGCCGGAGACGATGGCCGCGGGCGCCCGCACCGTGCTCGCCCTCGTCGCCGTGCTGCGGGACGCGCAGCAGCAGGGCGTCCTGTCCGACGAGGGCGGCGAGCCGCTGTCCGAGGGCATGCGGCAGAACGTGGAGAACCTGGCCGGGGGCCTGCTGGCCGGGCTGTCGCACACCACCATCGCGCGCCTGCTGGTCGTCTGGACCCAGCTGCACGGCATGGTCGGTTTCGAGGTGTACGGGCACATCGCCGGCGTGGCCGCCGATCCCGCCGCCTTCTTCGGTCACGCGACCGCCGCCATGGGCGAGTTCGCCGGACTGCCGCGTGCGTAACGCCTGAAAAGGACCGGCCGGGCCGGCCGCCGCCGCGTGTCAGCGGGCCGTCAGTACGATCTCCCACACTCGGGCATCACAACGGCTTTCTCGTGAGGGAGACAAGTGATGCTCGCAGCCGAACGGACCGTCCTGGACTGGCCGTTCCCGCGGACGGTCTCGGGCTGCCCGGCCTCGGTCCTGGCCGAACTGAGAGAGGCCCCGCCGTGTGCGGTGCGCCTCCCGGCCGGTGCCGCGGAGTCGCGCAGGGCGTGGCTGGTGACCAAGCACGCCGACGTCAAGCAGGCCCTGAAGGACCCGCGGCTGAGCGCCGACGAGCTGCTGCCGGACGCGCCGGTGCGCATCCAGCTGCCGCCGGGCGAACGCCCCAGCTCGTTCCTGCGGATGGACGACCCCGAGCACGGCCGGCTCCGCGGCATGATCGCCACCGAGTTCACGGCGCGCCGCGTCCGGGCGCTCCGCCCGGCCGTGCAGCGGCTCGTCGACGACCTGCTCGACGACCTGGCCGCGCACGACGGCCGCCGGGCCGACCTGCACGACACGTTCTCCCGGAAGCTGCCCACCCTCGTCATCGCGCGGCTGCTGGGCGTGCCCGACGAGGACTCGCCCTGGTTCATCGAGAAGACGCAGGTCACCATCGCCCAGGGCGACCCGGAGCGGTCGTACGCCGCGTACACGGAGATGACGGCCTACCTGGGCGAGCTCGCCACGCGCAAGCTGACCGAGCCGCAGGACGACCTGATGAGCCGGCTGGCCCACGACCACATGGCCACGGGCCACATCGGCCTGGACGAACTCGTGGGCATCGCCCGCCTGGTGCTGGTGGCGGGCCACGAGACCACCACCAACCAGATCGCCCTCAACATCCTCTCCCTGCTGAAGGACGACGCGCTGCGCGCGAAGGTGCTCGCCGGGGACGGCGCGCTCGTCCCGCAGTACATCGAGGAGTCGATGCGCTACTGGTCGATCTCGCAGGACGCCATCGTGCGCCTGGTGACGGAGGAACTGGAGCTGGGCGGCGTCACGATGCGCGTCGGCGACGCCGTGGTCATCTCCATCCCCGCCGCCAACCACGACCCGTCCGTCTTCCCCGACCCGGACCGCATCGACGTCGACCGCGACACCAGCAAGCACCTCCAGTGGGGCAACGGGCCGCACTTCTGCCAGGGCGCCCCGCTGGCCCGGCTGGAGATGGACCTCGCCCTGCGCGGTCTGTTCGGCCGCTTCCCCACGCTGCGCCTGGACACCGACGACCCCAACAGCCTGTTCCGGATCGGCACGGTCTTCCACGGCGTCACCCACCTGCCGGTCGCCTGGTGACCGGTTCCGCCCTTTCTCCCCTCCCCCCTCTCAGCTCCCTCAGCAGGAGACCAGCGGATGAGCACTGACACGCGTACGCCCGCCACCGCCGTCGCGGCGGAGCCCGCGGCGACGAACCGGGGCCCCTCGTGGGGCGCCCTGGCCGTGGTGATGACCGGCACCTTCATCACCGTCCTCGACTACTTCATCTCCAACGTGGCCGTCCCCTCCATCCAGGAGGACCTGGGCGCCACCGCGGCACAGGGCCAGATGGTCATCGTCGGCTACGGCGTGGCCTTCACCGCCGGCATGATCACCGGCGGCAAGATCGGTGACCTCTACGGCCGCCGGCGCATGTTCATGCTCGGCCTCGCGCTGTTCACGCTGGCCTCGGCCGGCTGCGGGCTCGCGCCGTCCGCCGAGGCCCTGATCGCGCTGCGGATCGCGCAGGGCGCGTCCGCCGCGCTGATGGTCCCGCAGGTGCTGGGCATCATCGGGTCGGTGTACACCGGGCCCAGCCGGGCCAAGGCGTTCACCGTCTACGGCCTGGTGGTCGGTCAGGCGGCCGTGTTCGGCCAGGTCATCGGTGGCGTGCTCATCACGGCCGACGTCGCGGGCCTCGACTGGCGGTCGATCTTCCTCATCAACGTGCCCATCGGTGCGGTGGCGCTGGCCTGTGCGGCCCGTACGGTCCCGGAGTCGCGGGGCGCCGAGGGGGCGCGGCTGGACCTGCTGGGCGCGCTGCTGACCACCGCCGCGCTGGTGCTCGTCGTCTACGCGCTGGTGCAGGGCCGCGAGGACGGCTGGCCGGCGTGGAGCTGGGCCGCCCTGGGCTCCGGCGCGGTGCTGTTCGCCCTGGCCGTGGCGCACTTCGCGCGGCGCGGCCGGCAGGGGCGCAGCCCGCTGATCGACCTCTCGCTGTTCCGGGTGCGCAGCTTCTCGGTGGGCCTGTCCGCCACACTGGCGTACTTCCTGGCGATGGGCTCCTTCTTCTACCTGCTGGCGCTCTACCTCCAGCAGGGCCGGGGCCTGTCCCCGCTCCAGTCGGGCCTGCTGTTCTTCGCCCTGGGCGCCGGGTTCTTCGGCAGCTCCGTGCTGCTCTCCCCGAAGCTCGGTGCCCGCCTCGGGCAGCAGCTGCCGACGGTCGGCACGCTCACGCTGGCGGTGGGGTACGGCCTCGTCGGGCTGACGGTCGCCGTGTCGGGCCTGTCCGCGTCGGTGCTGTGGCTGGTGCCCTCGCTGGTGGTGGCCGGTGCGGGGATGGGCATGACGACGGGGCCGCTGACGAACGTGGTGCTGTCCGGGGTCGACCCCGAGCACGCGGCCTCGGCGTCGGGCGCGCTCAACACCGCCCAGGAGGGCGGCGCGGCCATCGGCGTGTCGGTCGCGGGCACGGTCTTCTTCCCCGTCCTGGGTGCGGCCGCCCGGCCCGCCGACTACCCGCACGCCTTCGACGTGGCGCTGATCCCCCTGGCCGTGTTCTGTGTGACGGCCGCCGCGCTGATGCAGCTGCTGCGGCGCCGCGCCGCGGCCTGAGCGCCGCGGCCCCGGAACGCGGGGGTCCCGGCCGACGGTCCGGCCGGGACCCCCGCTCCCGTACCCGCACCCGTTCCCTCCCCGCCGGAGCTTGTCATGCCCATGATCACCTTGCCTCACGACGGCACCCGGCTCTTCTACAACGACTGGGGCACCGGCCGCCCCGTGGTCCTCCTCAACGCCGCCATGCTCAACTCCCGCATGTGGGAGTTCCAGGCCCCCCACCTCGCCGCCCGCGGCCTGCGCTGCATCACCTACGACCGGCGCGGCACCGGCCGCTCCGACTGGCCCTGGCACGGCTACGACTACGACACGCTCGCCGACGACCTGGCCGCGCTCCTCGACCACCTCGACCTGCGCGACGCCGTGCTGGTCGGCTACGCCTGCGGCGGCGGCGAGGCCGTGCGGTACCTGGCCCGGCACGGCACCGGCCGGGTCGGCGCGCTCGCGCTCGTCGCCTCCACCACGCCGCTGATGATGCGCACGCACGACAACCCCGGCGGGCTGGAGCCCGCCGGGTTCGAGGAGGCGCTGGCCACGATGGCCGGCGACCGGCCCGCGTTCGTGGCGGACCAGGCCGGCTGCTTCTTCGGCGAGGGGCCGGACGCGGCGGGGGCGGCACTCTCCCCCGCCCTGCGGCAGTGGATCACGGGCCTGGCCCTCGACTGCTCGCCGAGGGCCGCCCTGGAGATCTACCGCACGCTCTTCCGCACCGACCAGCGGGCCGAGGTCGCCGCGGTGGACGTGCCCACCCTGATCGTGCACGGCGACGCGGACCAGGGCGCGCCCTACGCGCTGTGCGCGACGGCCACCTCGGCGCTGCTGCCGGACGCGAGGTTCGTACGGTACGAGGGCGCCGCGCACGCGCTGTTCGCCACGCACGCGGGGCGGCTGGCCGAGGACCTGCGGGCGTTCGCCGTCTCGTCCTCCCACCGCGCGAGCGCTTCGCGCAGCTCGGGGCAGTCGCCGACGGCGACGGGCCGGCCGACCTCGGTCAGCATCGGCAGGTCGGAGACGTGATCGCCGTACGCGAAGCAGTCGGCGGGGTCGACGTGCGGGTAGGCGGCCAGCAGCGTGCGCACGGCGGCGCGCTTGCCCTCGCCGATGACCGGCCGGCCCCGCAGCTCCCCGGTGAAGACCGGCCCGCACCGCTCCAGCCGGGTGGCCAGGACGTGCCGGGCGCCGACGGCCTCGGCGACGGGGGCCAGCAGTTCGGGGAGCGAGCCGGACACCAGGGCGATCACGGCTCCGTCGGCCCGGTGCCGCAGCAGCCGTTCGCGCGTGGACTCCACGAAGAAGCCGCCGCGGGCGACCCGTTCGTCGTACCAGCGCCGGGCCAGCCGGCCCACCTCCGCGGCGGGCTCGCGCCGCCAGACGCGGCAGAAGGAGCGGTTGAGCGCGTCGCGCGGCTCGCCGGCCGCGGCCCGGGCGCGCATCTCGGCGTCCAGCGCGAGGGCGCGGTCCGCACCGGCGGGCCCGTACCGCTCGCGGAGGTAGTAGTGCAGGAACTCCACGAGCCCCTTGCAGGTGATGAGCGTCTCGTCGACGTCGCAGAACACCAGGTGGTCACGCACCGGCAAGGGACACCTCCCGGGCCGCGTCCGCCTCGGCGAGGACGGCGCTCGCGTACGCGGCGGCCGCCGCGTCGGCGTTGAGCGCCCGGTGGGCCGCGACCGTGTGCACGTCGCGCCAGC
Source organism: Streptomyces mashuensis (assembly GCF_014654785.1). Lineage (GTDB taxonomy): Bacteria > Actinomycetota > Actinomycetes > Streptomycetales > Streptomycetaceae > Streptomyces > Streptomyces mashuensis. The sequence continues at coordinate 1,083,059 of NZ_BNBD01000001.1, read as the reverse complement.
AGCGCTGGAGCTCGCTGTCGCCGCAGGCGTGCACGCCCGCGGCGCGGAAGAGCCGTTCGACCCCCTTGACGAGCAGGTGGGCGGCGGCCGCCGCGTCGCGCTGGTTGCTCGCCACGGTCCGCTCGGTGACGACGCCGGTCTCCGCGCGCACGGCGGCCGACTGGAGCAGCAGCTGGGCCGCCTCGATGTCGCCGGCGGAGCGGGTGAGCGTGCGGTGCAGCCCTCCCGGGTCCCGGCCGCTGCGGCCGCGGGCGGCGGCCCACGCCGCCCACACCTCCAGGGCGTGCCGGGCGGCGCCCAGGGCGGTGGCGCAGAAGACGGGCCCGCTGACCAGGAGCGCCGGCACGCTGTGGCAGCGCGACCGGCCCGGTCCGCCGGCCCCGCGTAACAACTCGGCGAGGGGGAAGGCACGGTGGGCGGGGACGACGGCGTGTTCCACGACGACGGTGTGGCTGCCCGTGCCGCGCAGCCCGGTGCTGTCCCAGGAGTCGCGGACGGCGAAGTCGGCCGCGGGCACCGCGCACAGCCAGGGCGCGGGGCCCTCGGGCGTGGGCAGGGTCACGGCGAGCAGGGCCCACTCGGCGAAGTGGGCGCCGCTGACGCACTGCCACTCGCCGCTCAGCACCCAGCCGTCGCCGCGCGGTGCGGCGGTGCCGGCGGGGTTGACGGCGGCGGCGATACGGACGTCGGGACTCCGGGACCACAGGTCGTGCTGGCCGCGCTCGGGCAGGTAGGCGGCGAAGCGGCTGTGGGTCGCCCACAGGGCGCCGCACCACGCGGCGGAGGCGTCGGCGACGGCCACCGCCGTCACTGCGGCGACGAGTTCGGGGAAGCCGCCCTCGGAGCCGCCCCAGCGGCGGGGCACGAAGTAGCGGCAGAAGCCGGCCTCGGTCAGCGCCTGCGCGGTGGCGGGGTGCAGCCGGCGGCGTTCCTCGGCGGCCACCGCGTCGGCCGCCGCCGAGAGGGCGGCGATCTGCGGAAAGGTGACCGGTGCATGGGTCTCGACCTCGGTGTTACGCGGCATGTGAGGGGCCTGGAACATGTAGTGAACTCCTCGGCGGGGAACTATAATTCCTTCATGCAGGTATGTTCTATCGGTGGACTGCTTGCCGACCACCAGTCCGATCTCTCTTCCGGGAGGGCGTCTTGCCCAAACAAGCGCGGGCCCTGCGTACGTACGACCGGGTCCTGGACGCCGCGGCGAGCGAGTTCGCCCTCAAGGGCTACGCCAGGACCAACCTGCAGCACGTGGCCGACCGCACGGGCCTGACCAAGGGCGCCGTCTACGGCCACTTCTCCTCGAAGGAGGAGCTCGCCGGGGTGCTGGAGCACCACTTCGAGACGGTGACCGACGACCTCCTGTGCCATGCCCGCCAGTCGGGCGCACCACCGGTGGACCGGCTCGGCTCACTGGTCCGTTCGCTGGCCGACCTGTTCGAGAAGGACGTCCGGGTGCGCGCGGCCCTGCGGCTGACGGCCGAGATGCCGCGCCCCGACGGCTGCCCGCCCCCGGTGCTGGACGGGATCCAGCGCGACACCCGCGCCCTGCTGCGCGAGATACAGGACGCGGGCCGGCTCCACCCGTCCCTGCCGCCGGAGACCGTCGCCGATCTCGTGGTGGCCGTGCTGTTCGGCACGCACTACACGACGACGGCCTGCGGGCAGGAAGGGCTGGGCAGCAGAGTGCACGCCATGTGGGACGTGCTCAGCTCCGCACTGCTGGACCACGGCGCCCAGGACGGGCCGGGCGCCTGATCGAGCGTCAGGAGCGCGCGGCACCCAGGGGCACCGGCTCGGCCGGCGCACCGGCGGTGGCCTCCGCCGCCACGGGCCGCGGGCTCCACACCGTACGGGCCGAGGACGCCACGGCGTCCCCCTGGAGGGCGTCCAGGACGAGCCGGACCGGGCCGTCCGGGCCGTCGACCCGGGTCTCCTCGCGTACCACGAGCCGGACCGGTTCGTCGAGTTCGGCGAACGCCCCGCACTCGGCATCCACGGAGGTGAGCGTGTACGCCTCCGGGCCGCCGGGCGCCGCGGAGCCGCCGTGCGTCCGCAGGTGGCCCAGCTGCCGGAAGCCCTCCAGCATCACCATGAACGGGACGTGGTCGGTGGGGTGGTCGAAGAGGATCGCGTGGTCCAGCGGCGGCCGCAGCAGCCACTCGCCGGGCCGCTCCCCCGCCTCCAGCACGCAGTCCTTCGAGCGCAGCCGGCCGACCTGATGCGGCGGCATCGTCCGGGGCCCGCCCGGACCGGCCAGGCGCGCCGCGGCGGCGGTCACGCTCGCGGCGTCGGTGGACCTGCGGCGCAGCAGGGCGTAGCTCCGCGGCGGGACGGCGAGTCCGCGCAGGCCCCCCCGGCCGCACGGACGCCCGTCGACGACCAGGCTGAGCTCCAGCCGGAAGTCGTAGCGGCGGGGCGGTCTGAGGTCCTCCCAGGCCCAGCGGGCCTCCAGGAAGACGAGTTGCGGGGCGTGGCCGACCCGCAGGGCCTCCGGGTCCGTGATCTCGAAGTCGAGACCGCGGGCCACGAAGGGGTGGCCCTGCGGCACGGAGAACTCCGCGTGGGCCAGGTAGAAGGCGGCCTGACGGATCGTCTCCGCGAGCAGCAGAGGATCGGCCAGGCCGTGGTCGTCGGGGTGGTAGAGCGCGTGGTCGCGCGGCCATTGGGCCGCGACGAGGAAGCGCCCGTCGTCCTCGCGGATGCCGTCGGTGACGAACACCTCGGCCACGGCGGCCCGGTGGACCAGCTGCCGCGAGACGGGTTGTAAGAAGGAGAGTCCTGTGGATCGAGTGGTGGACGTCATTGCCGGATCGCCCTCGGTGCTGACACCATCCACCGGTACGGCAGAGCGCTGGTACATGTCTTTTCCCCCGCCCAGAATCGAGAAGTCACGCTACGGACCAACGTTCGAACAGTCAGGGTGCGCTCAATAAATATACCTTTCGGAAGGTATATTACAAGGGGCGGGGATGAAGGTCGTGCACAGCGAGGCACCGCAAGAGCAAGTGGGGAGTGACCATGAAGGTCGACAGCGACCGACAGACACGGCGTGACGCATCGCCGGCGGCCAAGGGAGTGCCGCAGCTGAAGCAGGAGCGCGCCATCCGGACCCGCGCCGTCATCCTGAAGGCCGCCGCCGCGGCCTTCGCCGAACGGGGCTTCCCCAACGTCACGATCGTGGACATAGCCGACCGTGCGGGCATGACCAAGGGAGCCGTCTACTTCCACTTCGGCAGCAAGGAGGCGCTGGCCCTCGCCGTGGCCGAGGAGTTCTACCGGTACCTCACCCACACCATGCGGCCGGCGCTGGAGAAGGACCAGGACCCGGTCGACAAGGTGGCCGACCTGCTGCGCCGCGCCGCCGCCTCGTTCCGGGACGACCCCATCACCCAGGCCGGCGCCCGGCTCCAGATCGAGCGTCAGTACATCGGCGTCGACATGCCGCTGCCCTACGTCGGCTTCACCGACCTCATCGCGAGCCTGCTCCAGCAGGGCCTGGAGCAGGGGCTGCTGCCCGAGGGCGCGACGCCGGAGGCGCTCGCCCGGGTGCTGGTGTCCGCCGTCTTCGGCGCCCAGCACATCTCCTGGGTCCTGGAGGACCGTTCGGACGTCGTCGAGCGCACCCAGGAGGTCCTGGACGCGGTGCTCTACCTCCCGCGGCAGCAGCGGGCCGCCCGCGAGCCGGTGGGCCGGTAGCACCGGCCCCGGGCGCGCGGCCCGCCCTCCGGGCGGCTAGTCCATCAGGGCGGCCTCGACCCAGCGCTGCACGCCGCGCGCCCGCATCCGGTGCAGCCGGCCCACCGAGTCGGCGACCTCCGACGGGCCGCCGACCGACAGGAACTTCTCCCGCACCAGCTGGGAGTGGCGCGCGCGGGTGTCCGGGCCGGCCGCGCCGACCGGGATGAGACGCTCGCGGCTGACGGTGCGTCCGTCGGTCAGGCGCACGGTGACCCGGGCGCCGGTGGCCTTGGTGGAGCGGGAGAAGTCCCGCTCCACCGGCTCCGCCTCGCCCACCAGCTCCACCAGCTCGTCCCCGCCGAAGTCGCGCAGCCAGGGCGTGGCCAGCGGCCCGGCCTCCCGGACGGCCTCACCGAAGGGCGCCTCGGAGCGGAACAGCTCCCGCGTCATCTCCGCGTCGTGCTCCAGCCGCACCCGGTCCGCCAGCTGCCAGCGGCGGCGCTCGTCGACGCGCGGCGAGGAGAAGTCGTCGACGGTGAACTCGCCCGTCAGCAGCGTGGTGGCGACCGGGTAGGGGACGTCGAGGACGAGGGCGCCGAGCGGCGAGCCGGGACCGGTGACGTAGCGGGCGGCGCGGCGGCCGGCGAACAGCGTGTAGAGGGACGCCTCGACGACGATCTCCTCGACGTCGTCGGGGTGCACCGGCCCGATGGCGCGGTGGATCTCCATGGCGCAGTCGACGGCCGCGTCGATGCCGGGGCCGCCGGGGTGCATCTTGAACGACAGGGTCTCGGTGTGCCACCGCTGGCCCAGCCCCTCGGTGATGACCTCGGGCAGCGGGACGGTGGCGAAGCGGGCGAGGAAGCCGTCCTGGTGCTCCATGATGTCGGAGGCGCCGCGCAGCCCGGCCTCGGCGGCGTCGCACGCGTCCATCGCGGTGCGCACCGGCGTGAAGGTGTTGAAGAGCCGGGCGTCGCTGGCCAGGAAGGCGCGCATGAGCGGCCAGTTGGGCATGGCGAAGGCCAGGCCGAAGGCGTTCTCCCACAGGGGGGCGGGGGCCCGCTCCAGGTAGAGGCGGCCGGCGACGGCCCCGGCGAGGTGGGTGTGGACGGCGCTCTGGCCGCGCAGCGGGCCCAGTGTGGCGGCGGCGGTGATGCGGGCGGCGCACTCGTTGGCCACCACCACCGCCGTGAGCAGCGACAGCCCGTCCAGCCGGCGCGCGTAGGCGTAGGCGAGGGGCACGGCGACGGTGGAGTTGGACAGGTGGCCGGCGTACGCGGTGTCGTCGAGGTTGAGCCAGGAGCCGAGGGCGGCCAGCACGCCGGCGGCGGCCCGGGGGTCGCTCTGCACGGGGTGGCCGAACGCGGAGATCAGCATCCGGCCCAGCGGGTGCTCCAGGCCGGCGCGTATGGAGGCGACCTGCGACAGCACCTGGCTGGCGGCGAGTTTGAGGACGCGGCAGGGGATGTCGTCCGCGTGCAGCCCGGCGGCCCACCGGGACAGCTGCGCCAGCGGCGTGGCGTGCGGGTCGGAGGTCCAGGGCGCGGAGGAGGCGGCGGGCCGGCCCGGCGGCAGCCCCCACTGCTCGCACAGGGCCCGTACGAGATCGGTACGGAGGACATCACCAGTTGGGCCGGCCATGTTGCAACACCCCTTGGGGAGGGACGGGAGGAGACGGGAAAGGGAGCGGTGGGCGCACCCACCGCTCCCTCGACGGGCCGGGGGCCCGGTTGATCAGGCGGCCGGCACCTTGTCCAGGAAGCCGTAGACGCCCTTGATGCGGCCGTCCTCGCCGGTGACGATCACGTCGAAGCCGATCGCGATGGGCTCGGCGCCCGCCTCGGTGACCAGGCCCCACTGGAAGCGGGCCTGCCGGTGGTGGGCGTCCACGGTGCCGAGGAGCTCGAAGGACAGGCCCTTGAACTGGTCACGGGCCCCGGCGATGACGGCGGCGACGCCCTCGTGGCCGGCGACCTCGGCGAGCGGGTCGATGTAGGGCGCGTCCGCGGTGAACAGCTCGGCGATCTCCTGGGCGCGCTTGTCGGCGTCGGCCTCGTTCCAGATGGCCAGGTAGCGGTTGACGGTGGCGGTGAGGTCGCTCATGGTGACTGACTCCAAGATTTCTCAGCGTGTTCTGCAGGGGTGTTGACGCCGGGGGCGCCAAGTCTCGGGGGCCGCCGCGGTGCGGCGGGGCGGGGTCAGGCCGGGTCCGCCGGGGCCCAGACCGGCAGGGCGGCGGGCACGGCCTCGAAGGTGGCCGTGGTGCCGATGCCGTGCTGGTACTCGCCGTCGTGCTCCAGCGGCAGGCGCTCGCCGTCGGTGCGTTCCACGACGACGGTGCGGCCGCGGGCGTAGACGGTGCCGGGGTGGTCGAGGTGGGCGGCCGTCCTGGTCAGCTCGGGCACGTCCGCGGCGGCGACGGCACCGTCGATGACGCAGACGTCCAGCAGCCCGTCGTCGAGCCGGGAGTGCGGCAGGACGAGGTACTGGCCGCCGCGGTAGGGGCCGCCGCCGACGTTGGCGAGGACGGTGGGCCCCTCGTGGACGACCCGCCCGTCGACGGTGACGCGCCCGGGGTACGGGCGGTAGCCGTCGGCCGTGTCGGCGAACGCGCGGGCGTAGCGGGCGCGTCCGGTCAGCGGCAGGTCGCGCGCGGTGATCAGCGCGTCGGCGATGACGCCGCTGCACGAGCCGAGGAAGACGGCGTTGCCGGTCTCCCGCAGCAGCGCCAGGTCGAGGCGGCGCAGCCGGGCGGTGCCGCCGGGCCCGGAGTCGGCGAGGACGGCCTTGAGGGCGTCCTGCCAGGGACGTTCGCCCCACAGCATGCGGTACGCGGAGTTGCCCGTGCCGCCGGGGACGATGGTCAGGGCGGCGGCGCCGTCCGTGCCGGTGTCGGTGAGGCCCTGCACGATCTCGCGCACCGTGCCGTCGCCGCCGACCGCCACGACCAGGTCCGGCCGGGGGCCGGGGGCGGGGGCGGCTGCGCGGCGGGCCACGTCGGTGGCGTCGCCGGGTGCGGTGGTCAGGTGCACCTCGACGAGGTCGAGGTGGGCCGCGCACAGCTCGGCGATCTCGCGCACCAGGCGCGGGCTGTGACTGCCGGAGGCGGGGTTGGCCACGATCAGGGCCCCGGTGTGGCCCGGGGCTGCGGCTCGGTCGGCCATGCGGGCGTGTTCCTCCTCGTCGGTCGTCGTGGGCGGAGAGGGCAGGATTCGAACCTGCGCAGGCGGTGAAACCCGACCGGGCGTGCGCCCGGACCCCGTTGGGCCACTTCGGGTACCTCTCCCCGTCGCCGGCGGCGGGTGGTCCGGGTCCTGCCCGGCCGCTCCCGGCGACACCCAGAACGATGCCGGAGTGCGCTGACGGCGTGCTGACGTGCCGCTGTCGCGTCAGGCGCCCTTCGTGTAAGCGCGGCGTCAGCGGCTCCTGTCACGCTCGCGTGACGGCGAGTGGTGCCGGTGACGCCCCCGTGTCCCCGGCAAGGCCGCCGCCCTCCGCCCACCCATCCTCAGTCAGGAGACCTATCCATGACGACGTACCAGACCTCGGCGTCGGCCCGCGCGGACCGCGGCACCACCGCGGCCGCCAAGCCGCTGCGCACCTTCCTCGCGCTCGACGCCGTCGTCACCGGCGGCAACGGGCTGATCTACCTGCTGGGCGCGGGCCCGGTCGGCGACCTGCTGGACCTGTCGACGGGCTTCCTGCGCGGCATCGGCGCCTTCCTGACCGTCTACGGCATCCTCGTGGGTGTGCTGGCGGCGCGTCAGGTGCCGTCCGCCCTGGCCACCAAGGTGGTCATCGAGGCCAACCTGCTGTGGGCCGTCGCGAGCGTGGCGGCGCTGGCCTTCGGCTGGCTCGACCCGAACACGGTCGGCACGGTGTGGACCCCGATGCAGGCCGTCGTGGTCGCCGCGTTCGCCTTCCTCCAGATGTCCGGCCTGAAGAAGCTGAACGCCGGCACCTGAACCCGCTGAAGAACGGACTGTGGGGCCCCACCCGGAAGGGTGGGGCCCCACAGCGTTGTGCGGTGGTGCCGGCTGCACTCAGGCCGCGGCGGCGGTCAGCGCGCGGGTGAGGTGGTGGGCGAAGTCCGCGGTGACGGCCGGGGCGTGGTGGTCGATGTAGAAGTGGCCGCCGGAGTACTCGCGGTGGCCGAGGTAGCGGGGGCTGCGGGCGGCCCAGTGCGTCATGGCGTCGGGCGCCTCCTGCAGCGGGTCGGCGGCGCCGCCGTACGTGGCCAGGGGGCAGGTGACCCCGTCGCCGTCGTCGCGGAACTGGGCGGCCACCGACAGGTCGGCGCGCAGGGCGGGGACGACCAGGGCGAGCGTCTCGGGGTTCTCGTAGATCTCGGCGGGGAACGAGCCCAGCTTGCGGATCCAGCCGACGAGTTCCTCCTCGGGCATGTGGACCTGCTCGGGCGTGGGCTCGAAGAAGCCCACCGGGGACCAGCCGGAGGCGCCGAGGAGGACGGGGGCGGGGCCGCCGTCGCGCTCCATGCGCTGGGTCAGCCGGAAGGCGAGCTGGGCGCCGAGGCAGTGCCCGAAGAACGCGAAGGGCCGGTCGTCGAGTTCGTCGAGGACCGCCTCGTACAGGGCGTCGAGCAGCGGCTCCCAGTCGGTGTGGGTGGGCTCGGTGCGCCGGTTGTGGCGGCCGGGCAGGGTGACGGCCTGCGCGGCGATGTGCGGGGGCAGCAGGCCGGCCCAGTCGCGGTAGATGATGGCGCCGCTGCCCGCGTGCGGCAGCAGGAACAGCCGGATCTGTGCGTCGGCGGAGGGCTCGACGGGGTGGAACCAGTGACCGGCGGTGGACAGGTGGTCCGCGTGCTCCATGGTGGATGCCTCGTTCCTCACGTGAGATGGAAGGGTGGGGTGCGTGCCGTACGGGGCGGCCGGGCCCGCTCGGTGCGGGCCCGGCCGGACGGGGCGTGGGTCAGCCGAGGGCCCGCACGGCGGGCAGCACGATCTCGGCGATGTCCTTCAGCTGGGGCTCGGGGTCGAGCGAGCCGACGCGCAGCACCAGGTGGCGGGCGCCGGCCCGCACGTAGGAGGCCAGCCACTCGGCGCAGTGCTCGGGGGTGCCCCAGGCGTACGCCTGGATGGTGGCCATCTGCTGGAGGGAGCGCCCGTAGTAGTGGGTGATGTAGTGCTCCAGCTCGGCCTCGGCGGCGCGCGGGTCGCGGCCGACGGTGATGGTCGCGTAGAGGCCCGGGGTCACCGCGTCGGCGGGTCGGCCGGCCTCCTCGACGAGGCCGGCGAGGCGGCGCCGGGCGGTGCCGTACGCCTCGGCGGACGGCAGGAACGGCAGCCAGCCGTCGTAGAGCCGGGCCACGCGGCGCAGGACGCGCGGGGTGTCGCTGCCGGCCAGCCACAGCGGCGGTCCGCCGGGGCGGTGCGGGCGGGGCAGCCGGTCGAGCCGGTCGGCCTGCCAGTGCGTGCCGTCGTGGGCGGTGGGGGCGCCGGGTTCGCCGGCGCGCCAAGCGGTGCGCCACAGGGCGGTGATCTCGTCGAGCCGGCCGACCCGGCCCTCGAACGAGGCACCGACGGAGGCGAATTCCTCCTCGGTCTCCGGCATGGGGAAGCCGGAGCCGAGCCCCAGCACCAGGCGGGAGCCGCAGACGTGGTCGAGGCTGGAGATCATGTTGGCGCCGATGAGCGGGTGGCGCAGCGCCGGGGTGAGGGCGGCGGTGCCCAGGGTGACGCGGCTGGTGACGGCGCCGGCGGCGGAGAGCACCACGAGCGGGTCGAGGCGGGGCCGGGCGGTGAGGGAGTCGCCGGCCCACAGGGAGTCGAAGCCGAGCTCCTCGGCGCGGCGGGCGAAGTCGAGCAGCGGCGCGGCGGCGTAGCTGTCGGTGATGGCCTGTTCGCGGGTCGGCAGGAGGATGCCGATGCGCAGGGGCGGGGACGTCGGGTCGGACACGGCGGTCTGCCTCTCGGTCGGGCTCTACGGTCGGGGGGCTACGGGTGCGGGGCCACGGGCGCGGGCCTACGGCCGGGCGGCGGCGACGGCCGGCGTGGCGGGCCCGGTGGCCGGGAGGCCGGGGCCGGCCGGCTGGGTGACGCCGGCCAGCAGCGTCTCGCGGACCTCGCGGCGCAGGACCTTGCCGGCGGGGTTGTGCGGCAGGGCGCCGACCACGTGGTAGACCTCGGGGATCTTGTAGTCGGCGATCCGGCCGCGCAGGAAGCGCATCAGGTCGCGGGGGCGGGCGGTGCTGCCGGGCCGCAGGACGACGCAGGCGTGGGCCTGGTCGCCCCAGTACCGGTCGGGCAGGCCGACCACGGCGGCCTCGACGACGTCGGGGTGGTCGGACAGTTCCTTCTCCACCTCGGCGGGGTAGATGTTCTGCCCGCCGACGATGATGGTGTCGTTGATGCGGTCGCACAGGAACAGGTAGCCGTCGGCGTCGAGGTAACCGGCGTCGCCCATGCGCAGCCATCCGTCGTCCAGGGCGGCGGCGGTGGCGTCCGGCAGGTTCCAGTAGCCGAGCATGTGGGCGGGGGTGCGGACGCGGACCTCGCCGATCTCGCCGGGCGGCAGGTCGTGGCCGTCGGGGCCGGTGACCCGTATCTCGTTGCCGGGGCAGACGCGGCCCACCGAGCGCAGCATGGTGGTGCCGGGCCGGTGCGCCTCGGGCGGCAGGCACACCGCGACGCTGCCGGTCTCGGTGCTGGCGTAGATCTGGGCCAGTTCGCAGGGCAGCATCTTCAGGCAGCGGCAGAGCAGCGTCTCGGAGATGGGCGCGGCACCGTAGGCGACCTTGCGCAGGGAGGCGAAGGCCGCGGGGCCGGCGGCGGGTTCGTCGAGCATCATCTGGAGCATCGCGGGCGCGATGAACGTGGTGGTGACGCGGTGTTCGGCGATGAGGCGGACGGCCTCGCCGGGGGTGAACATGCCCATCACGACGTTGGTGCCGCCGGCGTTGAAGGTGTGCAGGAACCAGCCGATGCCGGCGATGCCGAAGCCGGGCAGGGAGATGAGGGCGACGTCGTCGGGCCGCCAGTCCAGCCAGTCGCTGCCGGCCTCGCGCAGGGCGTGCGGCAGGGTGAAGAAGCTGCGGTGGGCGAGGACGGCGCCCTTGGGCAGCCCGGTGGTGCCGCTGGTGTAGACCTGCACCACGGCGTCGTCGGGCCCGGTGCCCGGGTCCAGCGGGGTGCCGGGGTGGCCCTCGTACCAGCCGGCCAGGCCGCCGGGGCCGGTCAGCGGCACGCGGGTCACGCCGGGCAGGCAGGCCAGCGCCTGTTCGGCGGTGCGGCCGAACCGCTCGTCGACGAAGACGAGGCGGGCGCCGGAGTCCCGCAGGATGTGGGTGACCTCGCCGGGGGTGAGCCGCCAGTTGACGGGCACCAGCACCGCGCCGGTCTTGGCGCAGGCGAGGACGGCCAGGTAGTAGTGCTCCGACTCGCGGCCGAAGTAGGCCACGCGGGCGCCGCGGCCGATGCCGGCGGCGCGCAGGGCGTGGGCCGCCCGGGTGCTGCGGTCGTCCAGCTCGGCGTAGGTGGTGGTGCGCCCCTCGCAGACCACGGCCGGGTGGCCGGGCCGTTCGGCGGCGTGCCGGGCGGCGGAGCGGTGCAGGGTCCACTGTCTGCGGTCGGTCTCGTTCACCGGGTGAGTCACGGGTGGTCCGCCTCGCATTCTCGGTCTCGGGCCCTGCGTGGTGGGCCCGGTGGTGGCTTGGGGGAGTGCCCCGGAAGGGCGCCCGGCGAGCGCCCTTCCGGAGGCGGTGCGGAGCGGGTTCAGACGGGCTGGTCCTCGGGGACCAGGCGGCTGTCGAGGAACTCGGTGAGCTGCCGCACCGACGGGTGGTCGAGCGTGAGCGAGGCCGGCAGGGTGAGCCCGAACATCTTCTCCAGCGCGGACTTGACGGTCATCGCCATCAGGGAGTCCAGGCCGAGGGAGACGAACTCGGCGGTGGGGTCGAGCTCCTCGTCGTCCTCCAGGTGCAGGACGGCCGCGACCTGGGCGCCGACGAGGGCCGCGGTGACGGCGCGGCGCTCCTCGCGGGGCCGGGCCAGCAGCTCGGCGAGGTCGAGGCCGCCGCCGGTGTCCTGCGCGGCGCGGGTGACGAGCCGGGAGAAGAAGGCGTCCTGGACGGGCGCGCCGGCGGTGTAGGCGTTCCAGTCGAAGTCGCCGACCACGCGCTGCACGACGGGGCGGCCCCACATCCCGGCCAGGGCGCGCAGGGCGCGGGCGGGCGAGAAGAAGCGGACGCCGCTGCGGTGCACCTCGCGGGCCAGGTCGTCGTCCAGGCGGGCCGACATGCCGACCCGGGACCAGGCGCCCCAGTTGACGGAGAGGCCGGGCAGGCCCTGGCGGGCGCGCCAGTCGGCGAGGGCGTCCAGGTACGAGGCGGCCGCCGCGTAGTGGCCCTGGGTGGCGCCGCCGAGGACGGAGGCGACGGAGGAGTAGACGACGAAGAACTCCAGCTCGGGGAAGAGCCGCCCGGCCTCGTGGAGCAGCCAGCCGCCGTAGACCTTGGCGGTGAGCTGTTCCTCCATGGCCTTCCAGTCGAGTTCGGCGACGAGCGCCTTGCCGATCTCGCCGGCCGCGTGGATGATGCCGCCGACCGGGGCGGGCCCGTCGAGGAGTTCGGCGGTCATGCGCCGGACGTCCTCCTCGCGGCCCACGTCGGCGCGGACCACGGTGACCTCGGCGCGCTCGGAGAGGGCGGCGAGGATGCCGGCGGCCTCGTCGGTGGCCTTGCCGCGGCGGCTGACCAGGGCGAGGTGGCGGGCGCCGAGGTCGACGAGCTTCTGCGCGGTGGCCAGGCCGAGGCCGCCGAGGCCGCCGGTGACGACGTACGTGCGGTCGGGCCGGATGGTGACGTGGCGCGGTGCCGGGGCGCCGTCGCCGGCCCAGGCCGGGTCGGCCACGTCGGCGGCCACGCTGACCAGGGCGGTGGCGGAGGCGGGGCCGTCGGCGACGACGCGCAGGGCCTCGTCGATCTCGTCGGGGCCGTAGGCGTTGCCGGAGGCGGGGACGTCGGCGGCGTGCTCGGCGTCGGCGGACGGGACGGTCACGGTGGAGCGCAGGGTGCCGTGGCCGCGGACGAACACCTTGTCGCCAGGGGCGAAGGCGGCCTGCTCGCCGGCCGCGACGACGGTGCCGTGGCAGGAGGTGCCGAGCACCGGAGCGGTGGCGCCGGGGTCGCCGGCGTCGCCGGGCAGGCCCTCCAGGGCGGTGCGGGCGTCGTCGGGGGTGAGGGTGACGGTGTCGACCCGGACCTGGATCTCGTCGCCGACGGGGGCGCGGTCCTCGGCCGGCGCGGGCGCCAGCGCGGTGAGGTCGCCGTCGGCGGGGGCGCGGAACGCGAAGCCGGCGCCGTCCGGGAGGGTGGCGTCGCCGGCGAGGAGCCGGCGGACGTGGCGCCGGCCGCCGCGGTAGGCGACCTGGAACTCGTCCTCGGCGCCGGCACGCCACTCGTCGAGGAGGGAGGAGAACGGGAACAGGTCGCCCTCGGAGGGCAGGTCGAGGAGGGTGGCCCGGTACTGGGGGTACTCGGTGAGCAGGACGCGGCCGAAGCCCCAGAGGGTGGCGGCGCCGAGCTGTTCGCCGGTGCCGGGCAGGTCGCCGGGGAGGCCCTGGGCCCGCTCGGTGACCAGCCACAGCCGCGGGGGCCGGGGCGCGGCGGCGCCCTCCAGGATCGCCACGACCTTCAGCAGGTGGCGGTAGTTGCGCTCGCACTCGGTGCGCAGCCGCTCGGCGGACATGGGCCCGTCGGCGGGGCGCCAGAACCAGGTGACGTCCGTGACCGAGCCGTCGGCGAGGACGGCCTCGAACTCGGCGCGGGTCGCGGCGTACGACAGCCGGACGTCGTGCCGGGCGGCCTGGCGCTCGAACGCGGCGAGCCGGTCCCGTCCGGCCTGGATGAGCACGGCGTGGCGGGGGCGGTCGGGGGCGGTGGCGGGGGCGGAGTGCCGTACCCAGCGGGGGCGGTGCAGGAACTGCTGCTCGGTGCCGGGGCGGGCGGGGCCGGTGAACTCGGCGCCGAGGAGCTCGGCGACGGGCTCGTCGCCCTCCAGCAGCAGCACGTCGGCGGTGCGCCGGGCGGTGCCGCCGGCCGGGGCGGCGACGCGGGCGGCGACCCGGAGGGTGGTGCCACGCGGCTTCTTGAACAGGCGGACGCGGCGGGCGGCGGCGAGGGTGAACACCGGTCCGTCGGCGTCGAGGGCGACGACGGCGTGCAGGGCCGCCTCCAGCAGGTCGCCGGGCAGGTGCTCGACGGCGGTGGCGTCGCGGGCGGTGAGCGTGGCGGTCACCACTCCCCCGTCGTGCGCGCTCACCTCGGTGAGCAGGGCGAGGCCCGCGCCGATGTCGCGGCCGACGGCGGTGAGGTCGGTGTAGACGTCCTCGGCGGTCACGGTCTCGACGGGTGCACCGGCGGTGGCCGGCAGGGCGCGCAGCTCCGGGGCCGGTCCGTCGGTGCCGGCGCCGGCGGTGATGCGGGCGGTGGCGTGCAGCCGCTCCTCGCCCTCGGTGACGCTGACGACCTCGGCCTCGGCCCCGCCGTCCGCCGGGCGCAGCCGGGTGACCAGGGTGATCTCGGTGTCGTCGGGCAGCGGCAGCGGCTCGTGCAGCCGCAGCCCGTCGAGGCCGGCGCGGGTGTGGCCGTACACCGCGTCCTGGAGGGCGAGCAGCTGGTCGACGTGGGCGGCGGGGGGCAGCACGTGCTGGTCGCCGGCGCGGTGGTGGCCGAGAGCGGCGAGGTCCTCGCGGACGACGACGGCCGTGAACTCGCGGGTGCCGGCGGGGCTGCCGGCGGGCGTGGTCTCGGTGCCGAGGAGAACGTGGTGGGCGGCACCGCCGGTGGCGGTGCGCCGGGTGGTGGGGGTGGGCAGCCAGTAGCGCTTGCGCTGGAAGGGGTAGGTGGGCAGGTCGGTGCGGGGCAGGGTGCGGCCGCCGTGGACGCCGGTCCACGAGACGGTGAGCCCGGCCTCGTAGTACGCGGCGAGCGAGCGCAGCAGCGTGGCGTCGCCGGTGTCGCGGCGGCGCAGGCTGGTCAGCCAGAGGTGGTCGCCGTCGCCGAGGCAGCGGCGGCCGAGCGCGGTGAGGGCGCTGGAGGGGCCGATCTCGACGAAGGCGTGCCGGCCGCGCTTGCCGAGGGTGCGCATGCCGTCGAGGAAGCGCACGGGCTCGCCGATGTGCCGTACCCAGTACTCGGGGGTGGCGATCTCGGCGTAGCGGGCCACCTTGCCGGTGACGTTGGAGACGAGGCCGATGGCGGGCCGGTGGAAGGTGATGCCGGCGAGGGCGGCGCGGAAGTCGTCGAAGACCTCGGCCATGAGGGGCGAGTGGAAGGCGTGCGAGACGCCGAGCTGCTCGACGCGGACGCCGTCCGCGGTGAGGCGGGCGGTGACCTCAGCGAGGGCCGCGCTGCCGCCGGAGACGACGCACTGGTCGGGGGCGTTGACGGCGGCGAGGGCCAGGTCCGGGTGGCCGGCGAGGAGCGGTTCGACCTCGTGGGCGGGGGCGCTGACGGCGGCCATGCCGCCGGGGGCGGTGACGGACTGCATCAGGCGGGCGCGGGCCGCGACGAGGGTGACGGCGTCGGGCAGGGTGAACAGGCCGGCGACGGCGGCGGCGACGACCTCGCCGATGCTGTGGCCGATGAGGACGCCGGGCTTGACGCCCCAGGACAGCCACAGCTGGGCGAGCGCGTACTCGAGGGTGAACAGGGCGGGCTGGGTGTACCGCGTGCGGTGCACGGCCTCGGGGTCGTCGGCGGTGCCGAGGAGCAGGGCGCGGACGGAGATGCCGTCGAGGTGCGGGGCGAAGAGCTCCTCGCACGTGTCGACGGTGTCGCGGAAGACCTCGTACCGCTCGTAGAGCGCGGCGCCCATGCCGGGGTACTGGGAGCCCTGCCCGGCGAAGAGGAAGGCGACCTTGCGGATGCCGCCGGGGGTGGGCAGGTCCTCGCGGGCCAGGGCTGCGTCGAGGGCCCGGACCAGTTCGGCGCGGGGTGCGTCCCGGTCGAGGAGGGGCAGGGCGAGGCGGTGGGAGTGGTGGGCGCGGGCGACGTTGGTGGCGTGGCAGAGCCGGCCGGTGTCCAGGTCAGGGCGCTCGTCGAGGAGGCGGCGGTGGTTCTCCAGCTGGGCGCGGAGGGCGGCGGTGCCCTTCGCGGAGAGGGTGAGCATCCGGACGCCGCCGTCGCCGGCGGGCTCCAGGGCGGCGGGGGCGGGGGCCGGGGGCTGTTCCAGTACGACGGCGCCGATGGTGCCGGCGAAGCCGAAGCTGTTGACGACGGCGCGGCGGACGGGCGCGTCCCAGGGCTCGCAGGCGGTGGGGATGCGGACCGGGTAGAGGTCCCAGGGGATGCGGGCCGAGGGCTGTTCGAGGTTGAGGTGCGGGTAGATGGTGCCGGAGCGGATCTGCAGCAGCGCCTTGATGAGCCCGACGAGGCCGGAGGCGGGTTCCATGTGGCCGAGGTTGGTCTTGACCGAGCCCACGATCAGCGGGTCGTCCTTGGTGTGCGAGGCGGAGAAGACGTCGTTGATGCCGCCGAGTTCGATGGGGTCGCCCAGCGGCGTGCCGGTGCCGTGTGCCTCCACGTACTGGATGTCGCCGGGTTCGAGGCCGGCGGCGGCCAGGGCGTTGCGGATGACGCCCTCCTGGGCGACGCCGTTGGGGACGGTCAGGCCGGCGCTGTCGCCGTCCTGGCCGACGGCGGTGCCACGGACGACGGCGAGGACGGTGTCGCCGTCGCGCTGCGCGTCGGACAGCCGCTTGAGGACGATCACGCCGCAGCCCTCGGCGCGGGCGTAGCCGTCGGCGGACTCGTCGAACGTCTTGCAGCGGCCGTCGGGGGCGAGCATGTTGGCGTGGCTGAACATCACCGGGATGCGGGCGTTGTGCAGCACGTTGACGCCGCCGCACAGGGCGATGTCGGTCTCGCCGGCGCGCAGCCCCTGGACGGCGGCGTGCAGGGCGACCAGCGAGGAGGAGCAGGCGGTGTCGACGCTCATGCTGGGGCCGCGCCAGCCCAGGAAGTAGGACAGGCGCCCGGAGAGCGGGAACATGGTGATGCCGGAGGCGAGGTGGCCGTCGAGCTCCTCGTACGGCAACGACTCCAGCTCCAGGGCGTAGTCGATGGAGCTGGCGCCGATGTAGACGCCGCCGTTGCCGCGGCGCAGCGGGGTGGGGTCGACGCCGGCGTGCTCCAGGGCCTGCCAGGCGGTCTCCAGCAGCAGCCGCTGCTGGGGGTCCATGTACTGGGCTTCCTTCGGCGAGATGTTGAAGAAGCCGGCGTCGAAGAGGTCGACGCGGTCGAGGAAGCCGCCGCCGGTGGTGCGGATCTTGCCCTTTTCGGCGGGGTCGGCCGGGTCGCGCGGGGTGAAGGTGTCGGGGTCCCAGCGGTCCCGGGGCAGCGGGACGATGCCCGACCGGCCCTCCCGCAGGAACGCGTCGAAGGCGTCGAGGGAGTCGCAGCCCCCGGGGAAGCGGAGCCCCACGCCGATGACGGCGATGGGCTCGCTGGGGGCGTGGTGTGAGGACTGGCGCGGCATGTCCGCTTCTTCTCCTTGTGTCCCTGTGCGTCGTGGGGGCTGATGGGCGCGGCCCGGCGGGCGGACCGGGGACGGACGGCGGCGGCCTACGGCTCCCCGCGCCCGTCGGCGAGGACGTCGGTCAGGTGCTGCACCAGCTCGTCGACGGTGGGCCGGCTGAAGAGCACGGTGGTGTCGATGGGCAGCCCGAGGGTCTCCTCGAGGGTGCGCCGGACGTTCATCAGGCGCAGGGAGGTCAGGCCGATTTCGAAGAAGTTGCTGTGCAGCGGCAGTTCCTCGTCGTCGTCCATGAGCAGGGCCCGGCGGAACTCGGTGGTCACCAGTTCCTCGACGGCTTCCCCGAGTTCGGTGCCGGGCAGGTCACGCAGCTGCAGGAGCGTTTCGGTCGGTGCTGTCATAGGAATTCCCCGTCGCGGTGGGTGGCCCGGTGCCCGGCGGGCGCCGGCCGGCTCGTGGCCGAAGGTGGTGACACGCTGCCCAGCCCGGCTGACCGCGCACTGACACGGCGCTGATCAGCACGGAAGCGGAGATTCGGGGTCGGGTTGCGGGACGGTGGCGGGACGTTGCGCGGGCCTGGGGGAATCAGCAGCGCGTCAGTGGCGGGTCAGGCCGGGTTGACACGATCGCCTCGATTCGGACGGAAACCGCTCACCGACGGACGGGACCGACCGGCCCGCCCCGGAAAGGCCTGAGAATGCTTCTCGATGAATCGGCGGGGAGGACTTCCACCGCGAATTCCTCTACTGCCGCCCCGAGTGCCGGGGACCGGCACGACAGTGATTCTTTGCGCAGTTATCCGCTCTACATCGGCGGCAAGGACATCGAGGGCGACGACTGGGTGTACACCGTCAGCGGCCGTTCGCTGCTGGAGGACGTGTTCACCAGTGTCAGCCTCAAGCGAGCCCTGGAGAAGGACCCGCACTCCGAGGCCGCGCACCACCCGTACGTGGTGGGCCGGTGCGCCATCGCCGACGACGCCGCCATCGACCTGGCCTCCGAGGCCGCGGCGGCCGCGGCCCCCGGCTGGGCCGCGGTGCCGCTGGGCCGCCGGATGCGGCTGGGCACCCGGTTCCGCGAGGAACTCCTGCGCCGCAAGGACGAGTTCATCCAGATGCTGGTGGACGAGGCGCACCCGGTGAAGCTCGCCCGCTGGGAGCTGAGCTGCCTGCTGCAGATCTACAGCGAGGAGAGCCTCGGCTGGTACCGGCAGCAGATGCACACCGAGTTCCGGCACGGCGGCCGGCGGCTGATCGTGCGCCGCCAGCCGGACGGCGTGGTGGGCTTCAACCCGCCGCAGAACGCCCCGCTGCCCAGCGCCGCCCTGGCCGTGCTGGCCCTGATGGCCGGCAACGCCGTGGTGGTGCGCGCCCCGCGCAGCATCGCGCTGAGCACGATGTGGCTGCTGCGGGACGTGGTGGCGCCGCTGCTGGACGAGCTGGGGGCGCCGCCCGGCACCCTGAACGCGGTCTGCGGCAACCCCAAGCAGACCCTGGACCGCTGGGTCGAGTCGCCGCTGATCGACGACATCTTCTACATCGGCGGCAGCCAGGAGGGCCTGCGCTTCGAGCAGCGCTGCGTGGCCAACGGCAAGAAGCCGATCCTGGAGCTGGCGGGCAACGACGGCATCGTGGTGTGGTCCGACGCGGACGTGCCCAAGGCCGCCGAGGCCATCACCGAGGCGTTCTTCGGCTCGGGCCAGATCTGCATGGTGCCCAACTACGTGCTGGCCCACCCCGACGTCGCCGAGGCGCTGATCGACGAGGTACGGGAGCAGGTGAAGACCGTCCGGCCGGGCTACCCGGAGGACGAGGACGTGCTGCTGTCGCCGGTGCGGCGCAGCGAGCGGTTCTTCGCCCTGCTCCAGCAGGCGCTGGACAACGGCGGCACCATCGTCACCGGCGGCCGGCGCACGGAGCTGGACGGCACACCGTCGGAGACCGGTGTCTTCCTGGAGCCGACCGTGGTGCGCGTGGACGGGATGGCCGGGGCGCGCTCGTACGACCTGGTGCGGCAGGAGACGTTCTTCCCGCTGATCCCCATCGTGGTGGCGGAGCGGGCGCCGGACGAGGAACTGCTGGAGCGGTTCATCGACTTCGTCAACACCAACGAGTACGGGCTGCGCAACTCGCTGTGGACCGCGTCCGAGGACGTGATCGACGCGTTCGTGGCGCAGGTCGTCAACGGCGGCCTGCTGAAGATCAACGACTCGCACATCGGTTTCCTGCCCTACCTGCCCAGCCACGGCGGCACCGGGCTGACCGGCGGTGCGTTCGGCGAGGCCAACTACCCGATCCTCAAGACCTCGCACGTCCAGGGGATCAGCATCGCCCGGGACGTCAGCCCGCGCGACGCGGTGTTCGGCTCCTGACCGCCGCCCCGCGGACCACCCCGCGGCCCTCACACGACCGGAGATGACTCGTGCGTTCCCTCGATGAAGCTCGCGCGGTGTGCGAGCGTTACCACCCGGGCCTGGTCAAGGCCCTTGCGGAGATCCCCTACGCGGAGCGGGAGCGGCCCGGCGGGCCGGGCATCGCCCTCTTCCGCGAGTACGGCGGCGTGGGCCTGCTGGTGCCCGCCGAGTACGGCGGGCACGGCGCCGGGCCCCTGGACGCCGTGCGGGTGCAGCGGGCGCTGGGCGCGCTGTCGCCGTCGCTGGCCGCCGCGGTGACCATGCACCACTTCACCGTGGCCATGCTGTTCGCGCTGGCGGCCGACGGCGGCCGGCTCTCCCCGGCCCAGCTGGACCTGCTGCACCGCGTGGTGCCCGACCAGCTGCTGCTGGCCTCCGGCTGGGCCGAGGGCCGCACCCAGCAGAACATCCTGGCCCCCTCGGTGACGGCCCGCCCGGTGCCGGGCGGCTACCGCCTCTCGGGCGCCAAGAAGCCGTGCAGCCTGGCGTCCTCGATGAACCTGCTGACCGCGAGCATCTCGGTGCCCGGCGAGGACGGCGCCCCGGAGCTGGCGCTGGCCCTGGTGCCGGCCACCTCCGAGGGCCTGTCGGTGCACCCGTTCTGGGGCAACGACCTGCTGGCCGCGGCGGAGAGCGACGAGGTGCGCCTGGAGGACGTGTTCGTCCCCGAGGAGCTGGTGGTGCGCACCTCGGCCGAGGACCCGGGGCGGCTGGACGACCTCCAGACGGCCGGGTTCATCTGGTTCGAGATGCTCGTCTCCGCCGGGTACGCGGGGGCCGCCGCGTCCCTCGTCGAGCTGGTGCTGGAGCGGGACCGCGGCGCGGCGGCCGAGCGGGCCGCGCTGGCCGTGGCCTGCGAGGCGGGCTTCGCGCTGCTGGAGGGCGCGGCCCGGGCGGTGGCCGATGGCGAGGAGGGCGAGGCCGCGGTCGCCGGGGTGCTGGTGGCGCGCTACGCGCTCCAGGACTCGCTGGCCCGCACCACGGACCAGGCCCTGGAGCTGCTGGGCGGCATGGACTTCATCCGCTCCTCCGACCACGTGCGGCAGGCCGCCTCCGCCCGCCCGCTGGCCTTCCACCCGCCGGGCCGCGGCGCGGCCGCGGAGCCGCTGCTGGCGTACTTCGGCGGCGGCGCGCTGGAGCTGTCGTAGCCCCGCCCGGCGCCCCCCTTCCTTCCGAGAGCTTCCTTTGGAGAGTTCCATGAGTGTGATCCAGGACGTCCGGGTCAGTGCCGAGGCGGAGGTCCTCGGCCTGTACCGGGCGCACCTCAGCAAGGGCAGGGCCACCCTGGCCGAGCTGTTCGGCAGCCACATGGAGGTCGAGTCCTCCGGCGCCTGGCTGACCACCAGCGACGGCGAGCGGTTCCTGAACGCCGGCGGCTACGGCGTGTTCGTCATGGGCGCCCGGCACCCCGTCGTGATGGACCACGTGCTGCGCCAGCTGACCACCCACCCGACGGCCACCCGCATCCTGCTGGAGCCCACGGCGGCCCGCGCCGCCGAGGCGCTGGTGTCGGTGATGCCCCCGGGCCTGGACCGGGTGCACTTCGCCCTCTCCGGCGCCGAGGCGGTGGAGACCGGCCTGAAGCTGGCCCGGGCCGGCGGCCGCAAGCGCACCGTGTCGATGAAGGGCGGCTACCACGGCAAGACGCTGGGCGCCCTGTCGGCCACGGCGAAGGAGGTCTACCAAGCGCCGTTCCGGCCCCTGGTGCCCGACTTCGTGCACCTGCCGTACGGCGACGCGGACGCGCTGCGCGAGGAGCTGCGGGCCCACCCGGGCGAGGTGTGCGTCATCCTCGAGCCGGTCCAGGGCGAGGGCGGCGTGATCATCCCGCCCAAGGGCTACCTCAAGCAGGTCGAGGAGCTGGTCCGCGAGTACGACGGCTTCCTCATCATGGACGAGATCCAGACCGGCTTCGGCCGGCTGGGCGAGTGGTGGGGCGCCGACGCCGAGGGCGTGGTGCCGGACGTGCTGCTGACCGGCAAGGCGCTGGGCGGCGGTGTGATGCCGGTGTCGGCCGCGGTGGCCACCCGCAAGGCGTTCCGGCCGTTCGACAAGGACCCGTACGTCCACACCGCCACGTTCTCCGGCCAGCCGGTGCTGATGGCGGCCGTGCAGGGCGCGATCAAGGCGGTGCAGGAGGGCGACATGGTCGCCCGGGCCAAGGACATCGGCGAGCGGCTGCTGCCGAAGATCGCGAGGATCGCCCGCCGGAACATCCCGGACCTGGTCGTGGACGTCCGCGGTCAGGGCCTGCTCATCGGCGTGGAGCTCGTCGAGGCCGGCCTGGCCGGCGAGCTGCTGATCGAGCTGTTCAACCACGGTGTGGTGGCCAACCACTCCATGAACGGCAGCTCCGTGGTCCGGTTCACGCCCCCGGCGATCCTCACCGAGACCGACATGCAATTCCTCCTCAATGCGTTCGACAAGGCCACCTTGGACCTGGTCCGGGGTTCGGCCACGATGCCGGAAGGCGGTAACTGACCGTGCGACACGTGGAAATCGACGCCGTGGTGCCCTCCCAGCGGGCCGAGACGGTCTACGACAGCGTCGTCCAGTGGGACAAGTACCCGGAGCTGGCCCCGCACGTGCGGGCGACCACCGTGCACGCCACGCTGCCGGAGCCGCGCGGCAGTTCCAGCTGGGAGCTGCACTTCCGCAGCGGCCTGCTGAGCTGGACCGAGGACGACCACTTCCTCCGCGACCAGCTGCTGGTGCGCTTCGAGCAGAGCGACGGCGACTTCGAGAGCTTCACCGGCACCTGGGCGCTGCGCCAGGACGGCGACGACGTCGCGGTGCGCTTCGACGCCGACTTCGACTTCGGCATCCCCAGCCTGGAGGGCATCCTCGACCCGATCGCCGAGCGGGTCATCAAGGAGACGGTCGCCTGGGCCCTCGTCGGGCTGTTCCCCGGCACCCGGATCTCCGGGGGCATCGAGCTGGACGGCGCCCGTCCGGGCGACGTCGCGGCCTGACGCCCCACCCCCGCCGAGGAGGCACGCCGTGGACCAGGCAAATCCCTTCGAGACCCCGAAGACCTACCAAATACACCGGGCCGAGTACCTCGTCGGCTTCGCCGTCGCGACCGGGCTGCTGATCGCGCACTACGACGAGATCCGCTGGCTCCCCGCGATCGGGCTGTTCCTCTACATCGACCTGATCGGCTACATCCCGGGCGCCATCGCCTTCAAGCGCAGTGGCGGCCGGCCCATCGCCAAGACGTACTACGTCCTCTACAACGTCATGCACAGCCTCATCACCCAGGCCGTGGTCGCGGCGCTGTGGTGCTGGCTGGTGAAGCCGGAGTGGGCGCTGCTGGTGCTGCCGTTCCACCTCTTCGGCGACCGGGGGCTGTTCGGCAACTTCATGAAGTCGTTCGCCCTGCCCTTCGAGCCCGTGCGGCAGCCCGGCTACCTGCGGCTGCTGGACGACCTCGGGCTGCCGCACCCCAAGGCGGCCGGGCACGCGGTGACGGACCCGGTGCCGGTCGGGCACCGGCCGGCGGCCGCGGCCCCCACGGCCGCGGAGCCGGCCGCGCCGGCCGCCGCACGGCACGAGGCACTCCGGTGAGCGTCGCCGCCGCCCGCCTCCGCCCGGCCCCCCGGGCCGGCGGGACGGGCCCGCAGAGCCGCAAGCGGCGCAGCCGGGCGCTGGCCCAGCTGGCCTCGCCCGTCTCGGTGCTCACCGTCTGCCACGGGGGCCGGCTGCACGGCACCACGGTCAGCACGGTCACGGCGGTCTCCCGGGAGCCGCTTTTGCTGGGCGCCTGCCTGCGGGCCGGCTCGGTCTTCGCCGAACTGGCGGTGGCCGAGGGCCGGTTCGTGGTGAACGTGCTGGACGCCGGGCAGGGCGAGCTGGCCCGCTGGTTCGCCGACGGCTCCCGCCCCACCGGTGCCGAGCAGTTCGCCGGCATCGCCTGGGAGGCCGACCCGTACGCGAGCGCGCCGCTGATCGACGGTGCCCTGGCGCACTACACCTGCCGGGTCTTCGACACCCCGCGCGTCGGTGACCACGACGTGCTGCTCGGCCAGGTGACCCGGACCGCCGTCCACGACGGCGCCCCCCTGCTCAGTTACGCCGGCGGCCTGTTCGCCGGACCCCACCGGAAAGGAAATCAGCACGATGTCTGACGCCGTGGCGCCGGAGGCGGACTGGGACCGGGCTCCCGGACTGCTGGACGGTGCGAAGGAACTCACGCTCGGCCCGGAGCAGTGCAACCTCGCGTACTGGATCACGGAGGTGGCCCAGGGCACGCTGCGCGACCGCGGCACGACCGGCCACCACGAGAAGGCGCTCGTCCCCGACTTCCTGAAGGAGCCCGGCCCGCTGCGCGAGGCCCTGGTCCTGGAGTTCGGCTTCCGGGGCCTGTCCGAGGAGATCGCCACCCGGCTGCTGGGCCACTACGTGCCCATCGCCCCCGGCGTCCCCGAACTGGAGTTCTACGCCACGCAGCTGCTGGACGAGGCGCGGCACGCCCGGGTGTTCCGCAACCACCTGGTCGAGCTGGGCATGCCCGCGGCCACGCTGCTGCGCGACATCGACGAGATGGCGGCCGACTACCGGGCCCGGGTGCTCAAGCCCGTGGAGGACTTCACCCTGGAGATCGTCCGCGACCAGCAGGACTTCGTCGGCGGCGTGGCGGTCTTCGCCATCGTCATCGAGGGCGTGCTGGCCCCCGCGGCCGAGCTCAGCGAGCGCAAGTGGACCCCGCTGTCGCCGGCCACCGGCGAGATCTCCCGGGGCACCGCCATCGACGAGATCCGCCACCTGACGGTGGCCAGCACCATCCTCCGCGACCACGTCGCGGCCCGCCCGGAGTACCGGCCGCGGCTGCTGGAGATCCTGCGGGCCGGCGTGGAGCTGTGGGACCGGGTGCCGGACCGCGAGTTCGTCATCCACCGCGAGGAGCTGTTCCAGCAGGGCATGGCCGAGCACGCCGACCTGATCGGCGACTACGAGATCTGGCCGGGCGTGCGGATGCTGGACACCACCGCCGAGCAGCGCTACGACATGGCCGAGCGGTGGACGGACGAGATGGCCGAGGCCCGCATGGCGTACATGGGCCTGCCGGTCGACGTGCTCGCCACCGCCGAGGGCACGGACGGCGCGGCGGCCGGCGGGCCGGCGGAGAAGGCCGCATGAGCGGCCGGGCCGGGCGGGCCGCCGTCGTCTGCGGCGTCGGCGGGTACGTACCCCCCGGCGTGGTGACCAACGAGGACCTCACGGCCCGGCTGGACACCTCCGACGAGTGGATCCGCAGCCGCACCGGGATCGCCACCCGGCACGTGATCGAGCCGGGCACGGCCACCTCGGACCTGGCGGTGGAGGCGGGCCTGCGGGCGCTGAAGTCCTCCGGCGAGGCACGTGCCGACGCGGTGGTGCTCGCCACCACCACCCCGGACCAGCCCTGCCCGGCCACCGCCCCGCAGGTGGCGGCCCGGCTGGGACTGGCAGGCGCGGCGGCCTTCGACGTCTCGGCGGTGTGCACCGGCTTCCTCTACGGGCTCGCCACCGCCTCCGGCCTCATCGCGGCCGGCACGGCGGAGCGGGTGCTGCTGATCGCCGCGGACGCCTTCACCACCATCATCGACCCGCAGGACCGCGGCACCGCGGTCATCTTCGCCGACGGGGCGGGGGCCGTGGTGCTGCGGGCGGGCCGCCCCGACGAACCGGGGGCGGTCGGCCGGACCGTCCTCGGCAGCGACGGGGACCACCGGCACCTCATCGAGGTACCGGCGGGCGGCTCCCGGCAGCGCTCCACCGGGCTGCCGGCCGCCCCCGGCGAGGAGTTCTTCCGGATGCACGGCCGCGACACCTACCGGATGGCCGTCGAACGCATGACGGCCGCCTCGAAGGCGGCCGTCGAGAGCGCCGGCTGGGACCTGGCCGACGTGGACCGCCTCGCGGCGCACCAGGCCAACGCCCGCATCCTCACGGCGGTCGCCGAACGGCTGGGCATCCCGCCCGAGCGGCAGCTGTCGAACATCGAGCACGTCGGGAACACGGGCGCCGCGTCCATCCCGCTGCTGCTGGCCCAGGCCGCCGAGGCCGGGGACCTGGCGGCCGGCCACCGGGTACTGCTCACCGCCTTCGGCGGCGGGCTGGCCTGGGGCTCGACCACCCTCGTCTGGCCCGGCCTCGACGTCTGAGGACGTCCGCGCCGGCACCACGACCGCACCACGCGAAGCACAACCGAGCGAACGCACACCCACGAAGGGAAGACCCCATGTCCGCCATGCTGGAGCAACTGAAGGACATCCTCGTCAACAAGCTGAAGGTGACGCCGGACCAGGTGGTGCCCGAGGCCACGCACGAGGACCTCGAGCTCGACTCCCTGGCCGTCGTCGAGCTGTCGCTGGTGCTGGAGCAGGAGCTCGGCATCAGGATCAGCGACGACGAGCTGCTGGAGGCCCCGACGATCGGCGACATGGTCGCCCTGATGGACGAGCGGAGCGCCAAGGTCTGATGGCCGGCATCGATGTCGCTGTCACCGGGCTCGGCCTGGTCACCCCGGGCGGCATTGGGGTCGGGCCGAGCTGGGCGGCGGTGTGCGGCGGCCGGTCGGCCGCCGCGCTCGACCCCGCCCTGGAGGACAATCCCGTAAGGATCTCCTGCCGGGTGCCGGACTTCCGGCCCGACGAACTGCTCGGCGCGCGCCGGGCCCACCGGCTCGACCGCTTCGTGCAGTTCGCACTGGTGGCCGCCCGGGAGGCGATCGAGGACGCCGGGCTGGACCCCACGACCTGGGACGGCGCCCGGGTCGGGGTGGTGCTCGGCTGCGCCGACGGCGGGCCGGGCACGGTGGAGGAACAGCACCACGTGCTGCGGCACAGCGGGGCCACCCGCGTCTCGCCGCTCCTGCTGCCCATGCAGCTGCCCAACATGCTGGCGGGGCAGACCGCCATCGAGTTCCGGGCCACCGGCCCCAACCTCGTGGTGGCCACCGCCTGCGCCTCGGGCGCCACCGCCATCGGCACGGCGCGCGACCTGCTGGCGCTGGACCGGTGCGACGTGGTGCTGGCCGGCGGCAGCGAGGCCATGATCACGCCGCTGGTGATGGCCGGCTTCGCGCAGATGGGGGCGCTCTCCAAGCGCGAGGACGACCCCGCCGCCGCGTCCCGCCCCTTCGACGCCGACCGCGACGGCTTCGTCGCGGGCGAGGGGGCGGGCGTCCTGGTCCTGGAGCGGGTGGCCGACGCGCGGGCCCGCGGGGCCCGGGTGCGCGGCCGGATCGTGGGGTACGGGGCGTCCGCGGACGCCCACCACATGACCAGCCCGCACCCGGAGGGCACCGGTGTGGAGGACGCCATGCGGGCGGCCCTGGCGGACGCCGGGGCGGGCACCGGGGACGTGGGGCACGTCAACGCCCACGGCACCTCGACCCCGCTCAACGACCTGGCCGAGGCCAAGGTGCTCAAGCGGGTGCTCACCTCCGACCCGCTGGTCACCTCGACCAAGGGCGTCACCGGGCACCTGCTGGGCGCGGCCGGCGCGGTGGAGGCCGCGTTCTCCGTCCTGGCGATGGAGCAGGGGGTCGTACCGCCCACGGCCAACCTGTCGGTGCTCGACCCGCGGGTGGAGGTGAAGGTCGCCGACACCCCCACGGAGGTCCGCACCGACCTGACCCTCAGCAACTCCTGCGGGTTCGGCGGGCAGAACGTGGTGCTGGCCATCGCGGCCGCATGACCCGCCGGGGCCCTTCGCCCCCTTTCCGGCCGTGGCCGGGGAGGGGGCGAAGGCATGCGCCCGTCACCCACATGGGACGAGGCCGGTGGGTGGGGAGGGGACGGACCAGCGGTCCGTCCCCTCCCCACCCACCGGCCTCGTCGTGACGACCGGACGCCGCCGCGGCTCAGACCGTCTCCAGCAGGGCGGAGCGCGCGTCGCCCACCGTGCTGAGGGCCGGGTGGTGCGAGAGGATGGCGTGCTCCACGCGCCGCAGGGACGGCGAGGGCTCCACGCCCAGCTCCTCGGAGAGGCGGTGCCACATGCGCCGGTAGGTGTCCAGCGCGTCGGCCTGCCGGCCCGAGCGGTACAGCGCGATCATGAGCTGTTCGCAGAAGTACTCGCGCAGCGGATTGCCGGCGTGGGCCTCGTGCAGCTCGGCGAGGATGGCCGAGTGGCGGCCGGCCCGCAGTTCGGCGTCGAAGAACAGCTCCAGGGCACGCATGCGGTACTCCTCGTACCGCGCCGCCGCCGTCTGGCAGACCGATCCGCCGGCGTGTCCGCCGAAGACCGGCCCGCGCCACATGGACAGGGCGGCCCGGGTCAGGGCGGCCGACTCACCGGGGTCGGTGGCGCTGACCACCTCGGCCTGCTTGACCAGGGCGACGAAATGGGCGGCGTCGAGTTCGCCGGAGGCGACGGCCAGGCGGTAGCCCGAGGGGTGCATGCTCAGGCGGGAGGCCGGCCGTTCGGGCTCCAGGTCCTTCAGCCGCCTCCGTAATCTGCTCACGTGCGCCTGCAGGGCGTTGGCCTCGTTCTCCGGCACGGACTCCCCCCACATCTCGTCGATGAGGGTGTCCCCCGCGATGGCCTGCCCCTCGCTGACCAACAACGCCTGGACGAGGGTGCGTTGGAGCCCTCCGGGGATCTCTGCCGGCCCACGCGGGGTGCGGATCTCCAAGGCTCCGAGTATCGAGAAGCTCAGCACGACTGTCTCCCTTTGCCGCTCTGTGCACTGGATGAGGGTGGTGTTGCTCGTGTTGACGGACACACGTCGCTCGGCTCGCAGCACACGGCGCACTGGTCCTCACCCCCCTGGCAGGACCCTCACTCAAAATATTACTTCACGACGGTATTTTTTCACCATCCCCCCGGGCCGCGGAGACCGGCGACCCGGGGTGGCGCACGCCTCAGCCGTGGCCGGCCGCGACCGCGCGCAACGTCCTGACGTGGCCCGGAAGATGGTCACGGGCCCGCGTCAGGAGGACATCGGCCCAGCACAACTCGTCGTCGAAGACTTCACGGCCGGCCCGGTCCACCAGGCGGACCCGGACTCCGGCGCCGGCCGAGGCCGCGGGCAACTCCCCCAACAGGCCCAGTAAACGCTCAGCACTTTGCCGGACGAGTGCTAGACGTTCGGCGTAGGTGGTGGCGGCCACGGTCTGGGCGATGACCACCCGGGACATGGCCGCCGCGTTGTCCACGCACGCGGCGCGGTCGGCCAGCAGGGCGCCGGCGGCGCGGGCGAGCATGTCGTCGGTGAGCGCGACGTGCACGAGCAGCCAGTCGGCCGCGGTACGGCCGGCCTCGGAGAGCGCCGGGGCCGCGCCGAGCGACTCGGCGGCGGTCAGCAACTCTTGGTACGCGCGGTCCAGTTCGCTGGTGTCCACGGGAACTCCCGGACGGGGGAACGAGGCGGACGGCATCCGGGACGGTGCCGCCGCGGCCACGCGGCCACAAAAAAGTCCCGGCGGGCCGTATCCGTGCATACGACCCGCCGAGACGTCACGCCCTTCACCGGCCCGGGGGAAAGCCGGGTGAGGGGCAGCCGCACGAGACCGGCGCACCCGGCGGAGAATTCCGCCGCACTACGCCCGCCCCACGTCCATGAATTCCTTCGCACCTCTCGGTGGTCAATTCTTCTGCGTATTTCGCGCCGTGCTTCCACGGCCTTTCGGCGGAGAGGGCAGGATTCGAACCTGCGCAGGCCGCACCGACCCGACCAAGAGCCTGGGCTCCGGTCCCCGATAAGCCACTCCGGGCACCTCTCCTCGTTCCCGGCCCGTTCTTCCGTGCCGTTCACGAGAACCAGACTGACAGCCCGCTCTGATACCCGGCTGACGCACCACTGACACAAAGAGAAATCATCATCCGTCACTTTCCGGCGCCGCCCGGTCCATGCTCTACTCTCCCCACCGCGATTCATTGGGAAGGGGACATCGAGTGTCCGCAACCGCCACCGCGGAGAACCCGGTTCTCCGGGCCGTCCGCACACACACCCAGGCAGAGAATTCCAGTTCGTTCCTCACGCTGAACAGCGGCAACAGCGTGTTCACCACCCCGGGCGCCGACGGCGTGATCGTCTACCGCACGACGGGCCGCTTCGCGGTGCAGCTCGGCGGCCCGTTCGCCGCGCCGGAGACGTACGACACCCTGCTGCGCCGCTTCACCGAGCACGTCCGCGGCCAGGGGCTGCGGCTGGTCGGCGTGCAGCTCCAGCGCCACGACGCCGAGCGGTACGCCGCGCAGGGCTTCACGGTCAACCAGATCGGCGCCTCCTGGGCCGTCTCGCTGCCGGAGTTCTCGCTGCGCGGCGGCCGGTTCGTCCAGCTGCGCAACAAGATCTCCCGGGCGCTGCGCAACGGCCTGGAGATCGCCGAGGTGCCGGCCGGCGACTACCACACCGCGCTGGAGGCCATCGACAACGCCTGGCTCGGCTCCAAGGGCGAGCAGGCCCGGCCGCTGGAGTTCCTGGTGGGCCAGCTCGGCGGGGACGCCCAGCAGCACCGGCGGCTGTTCGTCGGCACGATCGACGGCGCGCCGGTGGCCTACATCTCGTACTCCCCCGTCTACGGCAGCCGCGCCGGCTGGATGCACGACCTCAGCCGCCGCATCCCCAGCGGCTCGCCGGGGCTGATGGAGGCCATCAACGCGCACGCCATCGAGCGGTTCCGGGAGGAGGGCGTGGAGTGGCTGCACTTCGGCTTCACCCCCTTCACCGGCCTGGACGAGGCGAATGAACTGCCCGGGCACAGCCCCGCGTTCCAGTGGCTCATGCACTTCCTGTGGGAGCACGGCGAGGCGCTGTACCCGGCCCAGACCCAGCTGGCCTACAAGCAGAAATGGGCGCCGGACGCGCTGCTGCCGGAATACGTCGCCTTCGACGGGCAGGCGTCGCTGGCCTCGTTCGCCCACATCTTCCGCGCCTGCAACGCGTTCTGATCGCCCCCACGCGTTCTGCACACACCTGTATTCGAAGAGGTTTCCACATTCGCCCACGAGGAGGCGGCCATGACCCACCGGGAGAGCGGTACCGACGCCCTGCGGCAGTCGATGGTGGACTACCTGATGCGCATCATCGGACTGCCGGACGACGAAGAACTCGCCCGCGAGGCGGACGAGGTCGTCCGCGCGCTCGACGGCCGGCTGAGTACCGGCCGGCACGCCGCGGCCTGAACCCGGCCGCACCGGTGCGGTACGCACCGCCGCATTCACCGGTCAGCCCAGCATCAGCGACATATCAGCACGGCGCGAAAGGCTTCGCCGCAACTGTCCGCCCGGAGTGCGGTCCGGCGAATGCCGGCCGAATGCGGCGCACCGCGCACGACCGGGCGCCTCTTTTCCCACGGGAGCACCGAAAATGCGATCTCCACATCCGAGCACGACCGGTCCCGGGGGCGTCACCTCGCTCCGGGACCACCGTGCCACCCCCGCCCCGCAGCAGCGCACCGGCGCCTCGGCCACCTTCGCCGAGCTGCTGAAGCGCGTGAAGGCCGAGGGGCTGCTCGATCTCGATCCCCGCTACTACGCGTGGCGGCTGACGCTCAACACCTCGCTGCTGGTCGCCGGCATCGCCGCCTTCGTGCTGCTCGGCGACTCGTGGTGGCAGCTGCTGGTGGCGCTGTGGATGGGCCTGTGCGGCGGCCAGTCGGCCTTCATGTGGCACGACGCCGGCCACAAGGCCATGTTCCGCAACAAGACCGCCGCCTCGATCGTCGGCTACTTCCACGCCAACTTCGTCAACGGGGTGAGCTACGGCTGGTGGGTCAACCACCACAACCGTCACCACAGCAACCCCAACCACCTCGACATGGACCCCGACATCGGGCGCCGCACGGTCATCTTCGACCTCAAGCAGTACGCCACCCGCAAGGGGAGCCAGCGCTTCGTGGTCCGCTACCAGAGCGTGCTGTTCTTCGTGCTGCTGACGCTCGAGTCGTTCAAGATGCACAAGACCGCGGTGAAGTCGATAGCCGAGGGCAGGACCAAGCGCCCGGTGCTGGAGTCCACGCTGCTCGTGCTGCGCGTGGCGATCTACCTGACGGCCGTGTTCTGGCTGCTGTCGCCGCTGCTCGCGGTGGCCTTCATCCTGGTGCAGCAGGCCGCGCTCGGCGTGTACTTCGGCCTGATCTTCGCCCCCAACCACAAGGGCATGGCCGTCCGGGACGGGGAGAAGGAGACGCTGGACTGGCTGGAGCGCCAGGTCCTCACCTCCCGCAACATCCGCCCCTCCCGGCTGATCGACTTCCTCTACGGCGGCCTCAACTACCAGGTGGAACACCACCTGTTCCCCGCGATGCCGCAGAAGCACCTGGCCCGCGCCCGGGAGCTGACCCGCGAGTACTGCGCGGAACGCGGCGTGCCCTACCACGAGGTGGGGTTCTGGGCCTCCTACCGCGAGGTGGCCTCGTACCTGCACGAGGTCAGCGCCCCGATCCGGCGGGGCGAGGTGGGCCGCGACGGCCTGCCGGTGGCCTAGCCACCGGGAGGGCCGCCGCCGGCCGGGCCGGTGCGCCCGGCCGGCGGCCCCTCCTCCCGCTCCCCGCCCCCGCACGCCCTCCTCCCCGGGAACACCATGACCACCACCACCGTCCGCCCCGTGGTCGCGCCGTCCGTCGGCGACCGGCTCGACCGGATGCCGATCACCCCCATGCACCGCCGGCTCACCGGCGTCGTCGGCATCGGCCTGCTCTTCGACACCTTCGAGAACAACCTCTCCGGGACCGTCTCCAAGGTCCTCCAGAACGATTTCGCGTTCGGCGCCACCACGCTCAAGCTGGTGCTGGCGTCGGCGTTCATCGGCCAGTTCATCGGCTCGCTGCTGCTGGGCCGGATCGCCGACCGGTACGGCCGGCGGCGCGCCTTCCTCGTCAACCTCGCCCTCTACTCGGGCTTCTCGCTGCTGGGCGCCTTCTCCCCGAACGCCGCCTGGCTCATCGCCACGCGCTTCCTGGCGGGCATCGGCATCGGCGCCGAGCAGTCGCTCTCCGACTGCTACCTGGCGGACGTCCTGCCCGCCTCCAAGCGCGGCCGGTACACCGCCTGGGCCTACACCATCGCCTTCTGCGGGGTGCCCGCCGTGGGCTTCGCGGCGCTGTGGCTCGTCCCGCGCAGCCCGCTGGGCCTGGACGGCTGGCGCTGGCTCTTCGTCATCGGCTCGCTCGGCTCGGCGGTGGTGTGGGTGCTCCGCCGGCAGCTGATCGAATCGCCGCGCTGGCTGGCGGCGGTGGGCCGGCACGAGGAGGCCGAACGGCTCGTGGCCCGGATGGAGGCCCAGATCCCGGCGGGCACCGCCCGGCCGTACGCCGAGGCGTCCGCCCCGGCCGCGACCGCCGCCGCTCCCTCCGCGCCCGTGGAGCCGCCGCGGATACGGACGGTGCTCCAGGCCCCGTACCGCCGCCGGACGGTCATGCTGTGGCTGGTGTGCGTGCTGTCCGTGGTGGGCTACTACGGCTTCGGCTCGCTCGCGCCGCAGATCCTGGCCGCCAAGGGCTACGACGTCGTGGCCGGCCTCGGCTTCACCGCCCTGTCGTTCCTGGGCTACCCCATCGGCTCGGCGCTGTCCCTGCCGGTGATCGACCGCGTCGAGCGCAGGACGCTGGTGGCCCTGTCCGCGGGGGCGATGGTGGTCACCGGCCTCGGCTTCGCCTACGCCGCCTCGCCGGCGCTGCTGATCCTGGCCGGGTTCTGCTACACGCTCGTCAGCAACGTCTTCGCCAACGTCTCCCACGTCTACCTCGCCGAGCAGTACCCGACGGCGATCCGCGCCGCGGCCTCCGGCCTCGCCTACTCGCTGTCCAAGCTCAGCGCCGCGGCACTGCCGTTCGCCCTGCTGCCGGTGCTGGAGGCGTACGGCGCCGGGCCGCTGTTCGTGGTGATCGCCGCCGCGATGTCCCTGCTGGCGCTGAGCGTGCTGCTGCTCGGCGAGCGCACGACGGGCGAGTCGGTGGACCGCCACTGACGCCCTCCTCCCTTTCACCCACCCGCCTTCCCGACCGAACAGGACTGATGATCACCATGAGCGGCATCCTCGCCGGCAAGCGCGTCCTCGTCACCGGCGTCCTCACCGAGAGTTCCATCGCCTTCCACGCGGCCCGCACGGCCCAGGAGGAGGGCGCCGACGTCGTCCTCACCGGCTACGGCCGGCTCGCCCTCGTCGAACGCATAGCGGCCCGGCTGCCCAAACCGGCGCCCGTCGTCGAGCTGGACGTCACCGACCCGGACCACCTGGCCGCGCTGCCGGACGCGGTGCGCGGGCACTTCCAGGGCGGCGACCGGCAGGCGGGGGACGCCGTCCTCGACGGCGTGGTGCACTCCATCGCCTTCGGCCCGCAGGAGGTGTTCTCCTTCCTCGACGCCGGCTGGGACGCGGTCTCGCGCGCCGTCGAGGTCTCCGCGTACTCCTACAAGTCGCTGGCCACGGCCCTGCTGCCGCTGATGCCGCGCGGCGGGTCGCTGGTGGGCGTGACCTTCGACGCGCAGGTGGCGTGGCCGCGCTACGACTGGATGGGCGTGGCCAAGGCCGCGCTGGAGTCCGTCAACCGCTACCTGGCCCGCGACCTCGGGCCGCGCGGCGTGCGCTGCAACCTGGTGGCGGCCGGCCCGCTGAAGTCGATGGCGGCCAAGTCCATCCCGGGCTTCGACGACCTCGCCACGCTCTGGCCCGACCGGGCCCCGCTCGGCTGGAACGCCACCGACCCCTCCCCCGCCGGCCGCGCGGTGGCCGCGCTGCTGTCGGACTGGTTCCCCGCCACGACGGGCGAGATCGTCCACGTGGACGGCGGGGTCCACTCGACGGGCGCATGAGCGTCCCCCTCGCGGCCCCCTCCCCGCCCTCCTGTTGACGCGAGTCGACGGACCCGCAGCCGACCCACTAGGGTGACGCTCCGTGGCTGCACGACCGTTGAACGAAATCGTCGAACCGGGCTGGGCCAAGGCGCTGGAGCCGGTGGCCGGGCGCATCGCCGCGATGGGCGACTTCCTGCGCGCCGAGATCGCCGCGGGCCGGACCTACCTGCCCGCGGGCCCGAACGTGCTGCGCGCCTTCCAGCAGCCGTTCGACGACGTACGGGTGCTCGTCGTCGGACAGGACCCGTACCCCACGCCCGGCCACGCCGTCGGCCTGAGCTTCTCGGTGGCGCCGGAGGTCCGGCCGCTGCCCGGAAGCCTGGAGAACATATTCCGCGAGCTCAACACCGACCTGGGACTGCCCCGCCCGTCCAACGGCGACCTCACACCGTGGACGCGGCAGGGCGTCCTGCTGCTCAACAGGGCGCTCACCACCGCCCCGCGCCGGCCCGCCGCGCACCGCGGCAAGGGCTGGGAGGAGGTCACCGAGCAGGCGATCCGCGCCCTGGTGGCCCGGGGCAAGCCGCTGGTGGCGGTGTTGTGGGGGCGGGACGCCCGCAATCTGCGGCCGCTGCTGGGCGGCGTGCCCTGCGTCGAGTCGGCGCACCCCTCCCCCATGTCGGCCGACCGCGGCTTCTTCGGCTCGCGGCCGTTCAGCCGGGTCAACGACCTGCTGCTGGGGCAGGGTTCCGCGCCGGTGGACTGGCGTCTGCCCTGACGGGCCGCCCGGCGGTAGGGTGCCCGGTCATGGCGGACGCGACGGGGCACGGGGGCCGGCCCGTACTGGGCGTGGACTCGGGGGGTTCGGGGGTGCGCGTGGCGCTGGACGCCGGGGACGGCGGGCCGGTGCGGGTGCGTACGTCGACGGTGCCGGTGGCGACGGCCGGGCGCGGCATGGACGCCCGCGGGCTGCTCGGCCAGGTGCTGCCGCTGGCCCGGGAGTTGCTGGCCGAGTCCGGCACCGCGGCCCCCTGCGCGGCGGTCTGCGTGGGCGCCTCCGGCATGGCCACGCTCGGCGAGGAGCTGCGGGCGCTGCTGCCCGACGCCCTGCACCGCGAACTCGGCGCGCCCCTGCTCGCCCTGGCCTCCGACGCCGTGACGGCGTACGCGGGGGCGCTCGGCGCGCGCCCCGGCGCGGTCGTCGCGGCGGGTACCGGCCTCGTGGCGCTGGGCACCGACCTGACGCCCGGCGGCGGCTGGCGGCGCGTGGACGGCTGGGGCCACCTGCTCGGCGACTGCGGCAGCGGCGCCTGGATCGGCCGGGCCGGCCTGGAGGCGGCGCTGCGCGCGTACGACGGGCGCACGGGCGGCTCGGCCGCGCTGCTGGAACGGGCCGAGGCGCTGTTCGGGCCGGTGGCCGGGCTGCCGGCCCGGCTGTACCCGCGCCCGGACCGCCCCGCCGTGCTGGCGTCCTTCGCCCCGGAGGTGGCCCGCTGCGCCGCGGCCCACGACCCGGTCGCGGCGGGCGTGCTGCGGGCCGCCGCCGGCCACATCGCCGGGGCGGCGGCCGCGGCGTGCCCGCGGCGCGGGAGTAAGGGAAGTCACGACGTGGCCGACGTGGCCCTGACCGGTGGGCTGTTCCGGGTCGGCGAGCCGCTTCTGGGGCCGGTGCGCGAGGAGTTGCGGAAGCAACTGCCGTACGCACGCTGCGTGCCGGCCGCGGGCGACCCGCTCGACGGCGCCCTGCACGTGGCCGCGGCGCTGGCGGCCGGCCGGCTGGCCCTGCCGGTGGACGGCACGCTGCTGTGCGTCGTCCGCTGATCACTTCCGGGCCCTTCGGAGAGGTCTCGTAGGAGTGAACGAATAAAACCGGACAGACCTTGTCCAGTTACCCCCAGTCGAACGTCGAAGTCCTATGAACGGCTAACATGCGGCGCCATGAGCTCCCCCACAGGACCCGCGTCCGGCCTGCCAGTACGAATGCCACGCCCCCGCCAGCCCGGGCGGCACCGGCGGCCCGAGCCCGTGGTCGCTCCGGCGGGTGCGCCCCCGCTGGTGCTCGCCGTGCCCGGGACGCCCGACCTGACCATGCGTCGCACCGCCGAGGAGATCCTCAGCATCGCCCGTTCCGAGCTCCCCGGCCTCGACGCGCGCGTCGGCTACGTCGACGCGGCCGAGGCCGACGCCGGTGAGGGCTTCCCCGCGCTGGAGGCCGTCCTCGGCCACGCCGCCGCGCAGCGCGCCGCTCGCACCGGCGAAGCGCGCGAAGCCGCCGCCGCGGGCGACGAGGCCGCCGCCGAGGCCCTCGCGGCCTGGGACCGGGCGCCCGACGCCGTGGTGGTCCCGCTGCTCGCGGGGCCGGACAGCGCCGCGCTGCGCCGGATACGCCAGTCGCTGATGAACAGCGGCGCGACCGGCGAGCTGACCGCCGCGCTCGGCCCGCACCCGCTGCTCGCCGAGGCGCTGCACGTGCGCCTGTCGGAGGCCGGCCTGGCCCGTGCCGACCGGGCGCGCCTGTTCACCGTGGCGACCGCCGCCGACGGCATCGTGCTGGCGACGGTCGGCGGCGAGGAGGCCGTGCAGGCCGCCGGCATCACCGGCATGCTGCTCTCGGCCCGCCTGGCGGTGCCGGTGCTGGCCGCCGCGCTGGACGAGGACGGCGCGATCACCCGCGCCGCCGACCAGCTGCGCTCCTCGGGCTCGCACCAGCTGGCGCTCGCGCCGTGCCTGGTCGGCCCGGAGGTGGACGGCAGCCTTGTCGACATGGCGGCGAAGGAGGCCGGCTGCGAGGCCGCCGAGCCGCTGGGCTCGTACCCGGCGATCGGCAAGCTGGTGCTGGCCAAGTACGCGGAGGTGCTGGGCATCACCCCGCAGCCCGCACCGCAGGGGACACCGGTCCGCTGACGTGCCGCGTGCCGTCGCGCGCATCCCGGGAGGGGCCTTCCGCACCGCGGAGGCCCCTCCGGCACGTTCAGGCCAGGACCACGCAGGAGGCGGCGGGCAGCCGCAGCGTGCCGCCGCGGGACGGCAGGCCCGTACCGGGGTCGACGGTGAACCAGGTGACGTCGCCGGAGCGTTCGTTGGCCGCGTAGAGCACGCCGCCGTCCGGATGGGCCGTCAGGTCGCGCGGCCAGTGGCCGCCGCAGGACACGGTGGAGCGCAGCTCGCAGGTGTCGCCCGCGGCGTCGAGGGCGAGGGTGGCGATGCTGTCGTCGCCGCGGTTGGCGGCCCACAGCAGACGGCCGTCGGCGGAGATCACGGGTGCCGACGGGTACGTGGGGTCCGCGGCGCCGTCGGGCACCACCCGGGTCACGGCGCCGGGCTCCAGGGTCCCGGTGTCCGCGTCCCAGCGGCACACGGTCAGGGTGGGCTCGAGCTCGTTCAGGACGTAGGCGCGGTCGCCGCGCGGGTGGAAGACCAGGTGCCGGGGGCCGCTGCCGGGGCGCAGCCGCGCCTGGCCGTGCGGTACCGGCAGGCCGCTCAGCGGGTCGATCGCGTAGATCCACACCGTGTCCGTGCCGAGGTCGGTGGCGAGCACCCAGCGCCCGGAGGGGTCGGGTACGACGGCGTGGGCGTGCGGCCCGGCCTGGCGACCGGTGACGGGCCCGGAGCCGCGGTGCGGGTACACGGCGGCCGGCGCGCCGAGCGCGCCGCCGGTGCGGACGGGCAGCACGCTGACGCTGCCGGAGCCGTAGTTGGCGGTGAGCAGCACGGACCCGGCGACCGCGAGGTGGGTGGGCCCGTCGCCGCGTACGGGCACGGGGGCGCCCAGCATCTCGGGGCGCGCCGGGTCGGCGAGGGAGAAGGCGGCGGCCGCGCCCTCGTCGGTCTCGCTCACTGCGTAGAGCACGCCCCGGCCGGGTGAGAGCGCCAGGTAGGAGGGGTTGGGGAGGGTGTCGCCGGCGAGGCGGTGGACGGGCGTGAGCGTGCCGGTGCCGTCCGTGACGCGGGCGACGGTCAGCCCGGGGCCGCCCGCCTGCGTGAACGAGCCGATGTAGGCCCAGCGCTGCCGCTGTCCGCCGCCGTCCGTCATGCCGTTCTCCCCTTCGCACACCCGTGTCCGCGGTCGGTCCGACGCTACACGCCCGGTGCCGTGGTGGCCCGTGGGCGCTGTGGTGCGGCCAGGTGCCGGGCGAGGAAGGCGCGGACCAGCCCGCGGACCAGGGGGACGGTGGTGGCGGGGTCCCGCGGTCCGACCAGGGCGGCGCGGCTCTCGGCAGTCATCAGGCCGGCGGCCTGGAGCCGGGGCGCGAAGGCGGCGTGGTCGGTGAAGACCCAGTGGGCGGTGCCGGTGAGCTCGTGCCGGACGGCGTGGCCGCGGGAGCGGCGGCAGGCGGCCTGCCAGGACCGGTCCCGTTCCGTACGGCCGGCGAAGCCGTCGGTGCCCAGCAGGAGCAGCGGCCGGTCCGCGCCGTCGCGGGCGACGGGGAACAGCTCGCCCGTGGGGTGGTCGAGGAAGCCCTCCAGGTTCACGGCGGCGCGCAGCCGGTGGTCCTCGTGC
This sequence comes from Streptomyces mashuensis, assembly GCF_014654785.1. Taxonomy (GTDB): domain Bacteria; phylum Actinomycetota; class Actinomycetes; order Streptomycetales; family Streptomycetaceae; genus Streptomyces; species Streptomyces mashuensis. Next base: position 1,044,244 of record NZ_BNBD01000001.1, on the reverse strand, counting down.
AGGGCCTGGGCGACGGCGGTGCCGCCGGCGGAGTGCCCGTAGGCGGCCGTGCGCCGCAGGTCCAGCGTGCGGCCGAGCCCGGCGGGCAGGGGTCGGCCGTCGGCGTCGGTGCCGTGGCCGGCCGCCCAGTCCTCCAGCCGGCCGAGGACGAAGCGGAGGTCGGCGACGCGGGCGTCGATCAGGGTGCGGAAGAGGGCGGGGTCGGTGCGCGGGTCGCCCCGGAGGACGCTCTCCCGGAGGACGCCGGTCCGGTACGGCGGCGCGGGGCGGGGGAACTCGACGCCGCACGCGTCGCCCGGGTGGTCGACGGTCACGACCACGTGGCCGTGGGAGGCCAGGTCCTCCGCGAGGGCGGTGCCGAGGGTGCGGGGGTCGCCGCCGCCGGGGCTGTACAGGAGGACGGGCCACCGGCCGGGCAGCACGGGAGCGCCGGCGTACGCGTGGGTGCGCGGGCCCGCCCAGTCCACGCCGGCGGCGGGCAGCCCGGGGTGGGCGGCGGGCTGGAACTCCGCGAAGGACGTGGCGGCGCGGGCGGTCATGTAGGGGGCGGGCGGGTGTCCTGTGGTGGCGCGGGCGGGGTGGTGCACCGTCAGCATCAGCTCGCGTACGGGGATGCCCGGCTCCAGCGGGTCGCGCCGGGTGCGGTCGACGAGGTGGAGGGCGGTGGCGCCGACGCGATACGGGCCGGTGGGCGCGGGCAGCAGCGGGGTCACCGGGCCGGTGGTGCGGGTCCGGGCGGCGGCGGACGTAGGCTGACCGGTCGTCAGGAGGGCGGCGGTCGAGAGCGCGGTCGCGGCGAGGAAGTCTCTGCGGTTCATGCCGGGCATGCTGGCGCGGGGCGGGGCGGCCGGGCGATCTCTGAGGCCCTGGCCGAAAGGATGGCGCGGCAGGCGGTGGTGTGCTGCGCCGCGGGGTGAGGTGGTGCGGGGTGATCCGGATACGGCTGGGGGCCGAGGACGTCGCCGGGGTCAGGTTCGCGCCCCGGCCGGCTCCGCTGCAGGAGCTGAACACGGCGCTGAGCATGCTGTTCCTGCCCGCGGCCGTCTCCCCCTCCGCCGGGCTGCTGTCCGGGCGGTGGCGGCAGCGGGTGCTGCGCGCGCTGCCGGCGGCCATGGAGCCGCTGGGGGATCTGGTCCCGGGCGGGCGGGCCCCGCTGTTCCTCGACGAGTTCCGCGACGGTCTCGCGGCGGCCCTGGACGCCGCCCGGGAGACGGAGCCGGCGCTGGTCCGCGGCGAGATCGAGCGTGTGTACGCCGGCCACGCGGGGCCCGTACCGCCGTGGGTGCGTGCCCTGCACCGGGGCGACGAGGACGCGTGGCAGCAGCTGCGCAGGGCCCGGCACGCGGCGTTCGAGGCGGTGGTGCGCCCGGTGTGGCCGGTGGTGCAGGACCTGCACCGGGAGGAGTTCACGCGGTACGCGCTGGCCGTGGCGGAGCACGGCACCGGGGCGGTGCTCGCCGGGCTGGTGCCCGGGGCGCGGCTGGCCGCGGGCGTCTGGGAGCTGCCGTCGCCCGAGGAGCGGGAGGTGGTCCCGGCCGGCCGCGGGGTGGTGCTGGTGCCGACGTTCCACTGGACGGGGCACCCGCTCCTGTCCGACGTGCCCGGCCGGCCGGTGCACGTGACGTACCCGGCCGGGCGGGGGCTGCCGCCGGGGCCCGACGGGCCGTACGTCACGGAGGACGCCCTGGCCGCGGTGCTGGGCCGGACGCGCCTGGGTGTCCTGCTGGTGCTGGCGGAGGAGCACACCACGGGCGGGCTGGCCCGGCGGCTGGGCGTCAGCGCGGCCACGGCCTCGGCCCACGCGGCGGCGCTGCGCGGGGCGGGGCTGGTGGACAGCGTGCGGGCGGGGCGGTCGGTGGTGCACCGGCGGACGGCGCTGGGCGGCCTGCTGGTGGGCCGGCTGGGGTGACGACCGGCGGTAAGGGCCACCGGGAGGGGCCATTGGCTCGCTCGTGGCGCAGCCGTACGCGCGGTAGGTGGGCCATTGGCCCAGTGTTCCGGGTCTCTCTTGAGCCAAACGCCGGGTGATGGTCTCATGGAGGGGTCGATGGCGCTGCGGATCTCCGCGGCGCCTTTGTCATGCCGGACACCCATTGCCGAACGGAACAGGGGGGCGCGTTGCTGAAGAGGATGTTCGTGGTCGCGGACCCGGGCCGGCTGCGGTTGCGCAGCGCGGCCCGTGCCGTGCTCGGAGTGGGCCTGGCGGTCGCGGTGAGCGGCCTCGTCACGCACGCGCTCCCCGCGGCCGTCGCGGGCGGCCTCGCCGCGCTGCTCGCCCTCTTCACCGTCACCGACGCGCGCGTCCCCGCGCAGGGCCTGACCACCGCGCTGCTGCCCGTCGTGGGCTTCCCCGTGCTCGCGCTGGCGACGGCGCTGCACGGGCAGGCCCTGGCGCGGGACGGCGCGTTCCTCGCGATCGTGCTCGGCGGCGTGTACGTGCGGCGCTGGGGCCCGCGCGGCCAGGCGCTGGGGATCTTCGCGTTCATGATGTTCTTCATGGCGCAGTTCCTGCGGGCCGTGCCGGAGCAGCTGCCCGTCCTGTACGGGGCGATGCTGCTGGCCCTGGCCGCGTCCTCGCTGGTCCGCTTCGGGCTGTGGTGCTTCGAGCGGCGGACGCCGCCGCCGGCCGCGCCGGCTCCCTTGGCCGCCCGCGGGCTGGCCCGGCCGACGACGCGGCTGGCGGTCCAGAACACGGTCGCGGCCGGGCTCGCGCTCGGCGTGGGGCAGCTGGTCTCGGGCGAGCGCTGGTACTGGGCCGTGGGCACCGCCTGGTGGATCTTCGTCAACACCGCGTCGCGGGGCGAGACGCTCGTCCGCGGCTTCCGGCGCGTGGTCGGCACGCTGGCGGGCATCGGCGTGGGGCTGCTGGTGGCGGTGCCGCTGCACGGTGCCCCGCTGCCGACCGTGCTGCTGGTGGCGGCCTGCGTGTTCGGCATCTTCTACACGGCGGCGCCGTCGTACAGCTGGATGATGTTCTTCGTCACCGTGATGGCGGGGCTGCTCTACGGGCTGCTGGGCGTGCTGCACCCGGGGCTGCTGGCGCTGCGCCTGGAGCAGACGCTGGTGGGTGCCTTCGGTGCGGCGATCGCAGTGGTGGCGGTGCTGCCGGTGACGACGCACGCCGCGACCGACGCGTGGATCCACCGCGCCCTGCTGGCCGTGCGGCGCTGCACCGCGGAGTCGGCGCGGCGGCTGGCGGGCGACGAGGCCGCCGACCCGTCGCCGCACGTGGCCGAGCTGGAGCTCGTCCTGGGCCGGGTGCGGGTGGCGGTGGCGCCGCTGCTGCACCCCCTCAGCCCGCTGCGGGCCCGTAAGGAGCGGGCGGCACTGGTCATCGCGCGGCTCGACGAGTGCGCGCGGCAGGCGCGCGGCCTGGCCGAGGTCGCCGCGGACCCCGACGCCTCGCACGACGCCCGGCTGACAGCGGCCTGCCGGCGCGTGGAGGAGGCGCTGCACGCCCTCGTCCCGGTGGCCGCGGAGACCGAGGCCCCGGCGCGCGCCGTGGAGCCGGCAGCGCCGGCGCACCACCCGGGCGCCGAACGGGCCCTGGCGCACCTGCACCACCTGGAGCGGGAGCTCGCGGAGCTGGCGGCCCCGCTGCTGGGGTCGGGCAGGCCGCTGGCCGGCGCCTGACCCGCACCCCGTCCGGGGACGTGCCGCAGCACGGGGCCGCCGGTGGGCCATTGGTACAGTTCGAGGCCCCCGACAGCGAGCCCGAGGGAGCGGATGGCCCATGGCGGTGGACGCGCTCGACGCGCGGATCCTGCGGCTGCTGCTGGAGCAGCCGCGGACGAGCGCGCGGGAGTACGCGCGGCTGCTGGGCATCGCCCGGGGCACGCTCCAGGCCCGGCTGGACCGGCTGGAGCGGGACGGTGTGATCACGGGGACGGGGCCGCGGCTGTCGCCGGCGGCGCTGGGCCATCCGGTGCTGGCGTTCGTGCACATCGAGGTGACCCAGGGGCACCTGGACACGGTGGCCGAGGGCCTGGGCGGCGTGGCCGAGATCATCGAGGCGTTCTCGATAACGGGCGGCGGCGACCTGATGGCGCGCGTCGTGGCGCGGGACGCCGCGCACCTCGAGGACGTGATCCAGCGGCTGGTGCAGCTGCCGGGCGTGGTGCGCACCCGTACCGAGATGGTGCTGCGCGAGCGCGTGCCCTACCGCATGGAACCGCTGGTGGAGGCGGTGGGCCGGGCCGCCGCCCGCCGGTCCGCCCCCGAGGGGACGGACCCCCGGTAACCAGGTCGTTTCGAAGGTCGTTCTGACGGCCCGTCGGGCAAGGCCGCCCCGGCTTCTCCGCGGGAATGCACCGATGCGATCATCGGCTCGCTCATTCCCACGCGAGAGAAGGTACACATGGAACGGAGCCGCAGAAGACCCGTGCGCCGGTGGGGCGTCGTGGCGGTCGCCTCGGCCTCGGCCCTCGCCGTCGCCCTCCCGGCGACGGCCGCCCAGGCCGCGAGCGGTCCGTCGGGCATATCCGCCCAGGGCGCGTTCCTGCTCGACAGCGGCAAGAACAAGGCGCTGTGGAGCAAGGCCGCGGACACCCGGCGGCAGATGGCCAGCACCACCAAGATCATGACCGCGGTGACGGTGCTGGACACCAAGGGCGTCAACCTGGACCGCAAGGTCACCATCAAGCAGTCCTACCGGGACTACGTGGTCCGCACCGGCGCCAGCACCGCGGACCTGCGCACCGGCGACCAGATGACGGTGCGGCAGCTGCTGTACGCGCTCATGCTGCCGTCCGGCTGCGACGCGGCCTACGCGCTCGCCGACACCTTCGGCACCGGCAGCACGGAGGCCGCCCGGACCGCCTCGTTCATCGGCAAGATGAACCAGAAGGCCGCGTCGCTGGGCCTGAAGAACACCCGGTACGACTCGTTCGACGGCATATCGCAGCGCGGCGACAACTACACGACGCCCCGTGACCTGGCCGCCCTGGCCCGGCACGCGATGGCCAACACCACGTTCGGCACGGTCGTGAAGTCCGCCAGCACCCGGCAGAAGGCGCAGAACGTCAACCGCCTCTACACCTGGTACAACACGAACAAGCTGCTCGGCTCGTACAAGGGTGCCGTGGGCATCAAGACGGGCACCGGCACGGCCGCCGGGCCGTGCCTGGTGTTCGCCGCCGAGCGCGGCAAGCGCACGGTGGTCGGCGTCATCCTCAACGACGCCACGAACCGCTACCCGGACGCGACGAAGATGCTCGACTGGGCGTTCGACACCAAGACCAAGGTGACGCTCCGCACGCTGCCGCCGTCGGCCCAGAAGGACTGACGCCGGGCGCTCCTCGGCCGGGCCGGCCGGATTCAGCCGAGGAAGGTCAGGCGCACCTGGCGGTCGGGGTTGTCGACGTTGGTGTCGACGAGGCACACCGACTGCCAGGTGCCCAGCTCCAGCCGGCCGCCGATGACGGGCAGCGTGGCGTGCGGCGGGACGAGGGCGGGCAGGACGTGGTCACGGCCGTGGCCGCGGTGGCCGTGCCGGTGGCGCCAGCGGTCGTCGGCGGGCAGCAGGTCGTGCAGCGCGGCGAGCAGGTCGTCGTCGCTGCCGGACCCGGTCTCCAGCACCGCCACGCCCGCCGTGGCGTGCGGCACGAAGACGTTGAGCAGCCCGTCCCGGCCGCCGGCGGCCTCGCGCAGGAACGCTTCGCAGTCGCGCGTGAGGTCGTACACGCGCTCGGTGGAGCCGGTGGTGATGTCCAGGACGCGGGTGTGGAAGGTGTCGGTCATGGTTCCATCTTCCCGCCCCGCGGGGCCGGGCCCCGTATCAGTCCCACACCACGACCTGCACCGTGACCTTCTCGGGCAGCGGGAACGAGGCCGAGACCATCTCGAAGGCCGCGACACGCCCGCCGGTGGTGGTGAAGCAGTACGTTCCGGAGACAGCGTTGCTGTTGCCGCGGGTGAGGGGCACCCAGACGGGCTGCGTCGGTACCCCGCCGGGCAGCCGCCGCACGCACTCGGCCCGGCTCAGTTCCGTGGCGCTCCCGGGTGCCTCCGCGGCGCGACCGCTCATCACCACGACGCTGGCCGACGCGGAAAAGTCGCCCCGCAGGTCGTCGTCCACGCCGACCAGGCGGCCGGGGCTGCTCCCGTCGACGTCGGCTCCGACGTCCGAGGCCTGGTTCAGGCTCAGCGGAAGGGTGACCAGGCCCGTCCACCGTGCCTTGGCCGACGGCGCCCGCGACGGCGAGGCGGTGCGCGTCGGTTCGTCGGCCGGGTCGGGTGACGGCGAGACCCTGCGGGGCGGTGCACTCTCCGTTCCCCCGCCGCCCGTACCGCCCACGAGGGCATCGGCAGAGGCGGTGGGGGTGACGTCGTCGTGATCGTGCCCTCCGCCCCGGTCGGAGAAGGCGAGGGTCGCCCACGCTCCCACGACGGCCGCGACGATGGTCCCGGCCACGGCGATCCACGCCGGTCCGTACCCGCGCCCGGACGTGTCCGGTCCTTCGCCCCCGGTCCCACCGCTCATGTCCCGTCCCCCGATTCGCCCGGCCCCCCGAGTTCCGGCCATTGCACCCCCGGGCCCGTCCCCCGGGCGAGGGGCGGGCCACCAGGCAGAGAAGCAATCGGGGGCTTGCGGCCGGGGGCGAGCGCCCCCGACACGCGTGCGCCCCTGGCCGCTCGCTCTTCACAACCCCCGCGCCGCTGCGGCAGGATGAGCCACCGGAACCACCGGACGATCACCGTCCGCTCCCGGCCGTGAGGAGGTGCCCGTCCGTGCGCGTCGCCCTCTTCGTCACCTGCGTCAACGACACGCTCTACCCCGCCACCGGGCGTGCCGTCGTCACGCTGCTGGAACGGCTGGGGGTGCGGGTGGAGTTCCCCGCCGCGCAGAGCTGCTGCGGGCAGCCGCTCTTCAACTCCGGTCACCGCCGCCCCACCGAGCCGCTGGTGCGCCGCTACACCGAGGTGTTCGCCGGCTACGACCACGTGGTCACACCCTCCGCGTCCTGCGCCGCCATGGTGCGGGAGCAGTACCCGCGCATCGCCGCGCGGGCCGGGGACGGCGGGGCGCTCGCCGCGGCGGTGGCGGAGGTGGCGGCCCGGACGCGGGAGCTGACCGAGTTCCTCGTCGACGTGCTGGGCGTCACCGACGTCGGCGCGCGCTTTCCCCGCACCGTCGCCTACCACCCCACCTGTCACGGCCTGCGGGCGCTGGGCCTGGGCGACCGGCCCCGGCGGCTGCTGGAGCAGGTCGACGGGCTGCGCCTGCGCGAACCGGCCGGCGCCCAGGAGTGCTGCGGCTTCGGCGGCACCTTCGCCGTGAAGAACGCCGCCGTCTCGGCCGCCATGGGCACCGACAAGGCACGCGCCCTGGTGGCGACCGGCGCCGACGTGGTGTGCGCCGTCGACAACTCCTGCCTCGCGCACCTCGGCGGCATCCTCGCCCGCCGCGGTTCGCGCGTCCGCCCGTTGCACCTCGCCGAGATCCTGGCGTCGAGGGACGGGAGCGGGGCGTGAGCCGTACGTACGTGGGCATGCCCGCCTTCCCGCGCGCCGCCGCACGCGCCGTGGACGACGCCGTGCTGCGCGCCAACCTGCGCCGCGCCACCCACACGATCCGCGACCGCCGGGCCGCCGCGGTGGCCGAACTGGCGGACTGGGCGCAGCTGCGCACCGCCGCCGCGGCAATCAAGGACCGGACGCTGCGCCACCTCGACCACTACCTGCTGCGCCTGGAGGAGAACGTCACCCGGGCCGGCGGCACCGTCCACTGGGCCGCCGACGCCGACGAGGCGAACCGGATCGTCACCCGGCTGGTGCGGGACACCGGCGAGCGGGAGGTGGTCAAGGTCAAGTCGATGACGACGCAGGAGACGGGGCTGAACGCCGCACTGGAGGAGGCGGGCATCCGCGCGTACGAGACGGACCTCGCCGAACTCGTGGTGCAGCTCGGCGACGACCTGCCCTCCCACCTGCTGGTGCCGGCGATCCACCGCAACCGTGCGGAGATCCGGGAGCTGTTCCGGGACCGCATGGGCGCCTGGGGGCGGCCCGCACCCGAGGGGCTCACGGACCGCCCGGCCGAGCTGGCGGAGGCGGCGCGGCTGCACCTGCGGGAGAAGTTCCTGCGCGCCAAGGTGGCCGTGTCCGGTGCCAACTTCATGGTGGCCGAGACCGGGACGCTGGTCGTCGTGGAGTCCGAGGGCAACGGGCGCATGTGCCTGACCCTGCCCGAGACGCTGATCTCCGTGGTCGGCATCGAGAAGACCGTGCCGGCCTGGCGCGACCTCGAGGTCTTCCTCCAGCTGCTGCCGCGCTCCTCCACCGCCGAACGCATGAACCCCTACACGACGATGTGGACCGGCACCACCGACGGTGACGGGCCGTCCGCCTTCCACCTCGTCCTCCTCGACAACGGCCGCAGCGACGCCCTGGCCGACGTCACCGGCCGGCAGACGCTGCGCTGCATCCGCTGTTCCGCCTGTCTCAACGTGTGCCCCGTCTACGAGCGGGCCGGCGGCCACGCCTACGGCTCGCCCTACCCGGGGCCGATCGGTGCGGTCCTCACGCCGCAGCTGCGGGGCACGGCCTCGCCGCTGGAGCAGTCGCTGCCCTTCGCCTCCTCGCTGTGCGGCGCCTGCTACGAGGTCTGCCCCGTCGCCATCGACATCCCGGAGGTGCTGCTGCACCTGCGCGAACGTGTCGTGGAGGGCGGCGAGGCCACGGTGCGCGGCGTACGGACGGTCGTACGGCCGGCCCGGCGGCGGGCCCTGGAGGGCGCCGCGGCCCGCGCGGCCGGGCTGGTGCTCGACCACCCGGCGGCGCTGCGGCGCGCCCAGCGCCTGCTGTACCGGACCCGCGGCCTCCACCCGCGGCGGCTGCCCGGACCGGGCCGTGCCTGGTCGGCGGCGCGGGATCTGCCGCCCGTGCCGGAGGAGTCGTTCCGGGACTGGTGGGCCCGCACGCGCGGGGACGGCGCCGGCCGGGGAGGGACGGCGTGACCGGCCGCCCCCACGACCCGGCGCGCGAGCGCGTGCTGGCCCGCATCCGGCGGGCGCTGGCGGACGTGCCACGCCACGAGCGGCCCGGCGACCATCCGGTGCCGCGCGCTTACGCCCTGACGCACGGCGAACGGACCGCTGCCGAGCGCGTCGCGCTGCTGGCCGCGCACCTGGAGGACTACCGCGCCACCGTGCACCGCGCCGGCGCCGCGGAGCTGCCGGAGCTGCTCACGGGGCTGCTGCGGCGGCGCGGGGCGCGCCGGGTGGTCGTCCCGGCCGGGGTGCCGCCGGAGTGGCTGGCCGGCGTGGGGGCGGGCGCGGGTGTCGAGATGGTGCCCGACACGCCCGGGTTGACCACCGGGGAGCTCGACCGGGTGGACAGCGTGGTGACCGGCTGTGCGCTGGCCGTCGCCGAGACCGGCACGCTGGTGCTGGACGGCGGCCCGGGGCAGGGGCGGCGGCGCATCACGCTGGTGCCCGACCACCACGTCTGCGTCGTGCGGGTGCCGTCCCAGGTCGTGGACTCGGTGCCGCAGGCACTGGGGCGGCTGGACCCGCTGCGGCCCCTGACCTGGATCTCGGGGCCCTCGGCGACCAGCGACATCGAACTCGACCGCGTGGAGGGCGTGCACGGGCCCCGGACCCTGGAGGTGGTCCTCCTGGACGAGGCGGCACCGTGAGCGGGGACGTGCTGCTGCCCCTGTCGGGCGTGACGGTGGTCGCCCTCGAACAGGCCGTGGCCGTGCCGTTCGCCACCCGGCAGCTGGCGGACCTGGGAGCCCGCGTCATCAAGGTCGAGCGGCCCGGGGGCGGTGACTTCGCCCGCGACTACGACCGCCGCGCCAAGGGGCTCTCCGCCTACTTCGTGTGGGTCAACCGCGGCAAGGAGAGCGTGGTCCTGGACCTGAAGGACGCGGAGGACCGGGCGCTGCTGCACCGGATCACGGCCCGCGCCGACGTGTTCGTGCAGAACCTCGCCCCGGGCGCCGCCGCCCGCCTGGGCTTCGGTGCCGAGGCGCTGCGGGCCCGCGACCCCCGGCTGATCACCTGCGACCTCTCCGGCTACGGCCCGGACGGCCCCTACCGCGAAAAGAAGGCGTACGACCTGCTGGTGCAGTGCGAGGCGGGGCTGGTCTCCCTCACCGGCAGCCCGGAGGAGGTGGCGCGCCCGGGGATATCCGTCGCCGACATAGCCGGCGGCATGTACGCCTTCTCGGGCATCCTCACCGCGCTGTACGAGCGGGAACGCACCGGCCGGGGCAGTGCCCTGTCCGTCTCGCTGTTCGACGCGCTGGCGGAGTGGATGGGGCACCCGTACTTCGCCGAGGCGTACGGCGGCGAGCCCCTGCCCCGCAGTGGCGCGCGGCACCCGTCGATCGCGCCGTACGGGCCGTACCGGTGCGGCGACGGGGCGCGGGTGTTCCTCGGCGTGCAGAGCGACCGGGAGTGGGTGGCGCTGTGCGAACGGGTCCTGCGCCGCCCGGAGCTGGTGCGGGACGATCGGTTCGCCGACAACCCGCTGCGGCACGCGCACGACGAGGAGCTGACGGCCGTGCTGGAGGGGTGCTTCGCGGGGCACACGGCGGACGGCCTGTGCGTCCTGCTGGACGCGGTGGGGATCGCCAATGCGCGGTTGCGCACGGTGGCGGAGTTCAGCCGTCATCCGCAGCTGGTGGCGCGGGGCCGGCACCGGGAGTTCGCCTCTCCCGCCGGGCCTCTGCAGGGGTTGCTGCCGCCGGTGGAGGTGGCCGGGCGTGAGGCGGCGATGGGCGCGGTGCCGGCGCTGGGCGAGCACACGGCGGCCGTCCGGGCGGAGTTCGCCGCCGGGACGTAGGAGCGGTCGGGTCAGACCTTGGCCGTGAGGTGGGTGTCGCGCCGGACGAGGGCGGCGTAGAGGCCGTCGCCGTCGATCAGTTCCTCGTGGGTGCCGCGCTCGGCGATCCGCCCGTGGTCGAGCACGACGATCTGGTCGGCGTGGCGGACGGTGGAGAGCCGGTGGGCGATGGTGATGGTGGTGCGTCCGGCGGTGAGGGCGTCGATGGCCTGCTGCACCGCGTGCTCGGTGTGGGTGTCCAGGGCGCTGGTGGCCTCATCGAGGATGAGCACCGGCGGATCGCGCAGGATCGTCCGGGCGATGGCCAGGCGCTGTTTCTCGCCGCCGGAGAAGCGGTAGCCGCGCTCGCCGACCAGGGTGTCGTAGCCGTCGGGCAGGGCCGCTATGTACTCGTGGATCTGGGCTGCCTCGGCTGCCGCCCGGAGCTCCTCGTCGGTGGCGTCGGGCTTGGCGAAGCGGAGGTTGTCGGCGACGGAGGCGTGGAAGAGGTAGGTCTCCTGGGAGACCACGCCGACCGCGCGGGCGAGGCTGTCGAAGTCCAGGTCGCGGACGTCGGTGCCGTCGATGAGGACCCGGCCGCCGGTGACGTCGTAGAGGCGGGGCACGAGGGCGCCGAGGGTGCTCTTGCCGGAGCCGGTGGGCCCGACGACCGCGAGGCTGGTGCCGGCGGGGACGGTGAGGTCGATGCCGGTGAGCGCGGTGCTCGTGCCGTCGTAGGAGAAGGTGACGTCCTCGAAGCGCACCTCGCCGCCGATCTTCCGCAGCCGCACGGGGTTGGCGGGCTCGGTGATGTCCGACGGCATGTCCAGGTATTCGAAGATGCGCTGGAACAGGGCGATGGAGGTCTGCATCTGCACGCCGGTGGAGAGCAGGCTGACCGTGGGGCGGAAGAGGTTCTGCTGGAGCGAGACGAAGGCGACGAGGGTGCCCAGCGAGATGCCGGGGCCGCCCGTGCGCAGCGCGATGCCGGCGGCCCAGTAGATCAGGGCGGGCATGGCGGCCATGACGATGCCGATGGTGGACATCCGCCAGCGCCCGGCCATGTTGGTCCGCACCTCCAGGTCGACCAGGCGCTCGGACTCGGCGGCGAAGGCGTGCGTGAGGGAGTCGGAGCGGCCCATGGTGCGGCCGAGGAGGATGCCGCTGACGGAGAGCGACTCGGTGACCATGGCGGCCATGGCGGCCATCTGCGTCTGCCGCTTGGCGGTGATCCTTCTTCGTTCGTCGCCCACGTGCCGGCTGATGTGCGCGAACACGGGCAGCAGGAGCAGCGAGACCAGGGTGAGCCGCCAGTCGAGGGCGATCATGGCCACGACGGTGGCGATGACGCTGGTGAGGTTGGAGACCAGCGAGGTGGCGGTGGAGGTGACGGTGGCCTGCATGCCGCCGATGTCGTTGGCGATGCGGGACTGGACCTCACCGGTGCGGGTGCGGGTGAAGAAGGCCAGCGGCATGCTCTGCAGCCGGGAGTACACGGCGGTGCGCAGGTCGTGCATGACGCGCTGGCCGACGGTGGTGGAGATCAGGGTCTGGAGGACGCCGAAGACGCTGTTGACGACGGCGGCGAGGATCATGCCGAGGGCCAGCAGGGTCAGCAGGCCGGTACGGCCGTGCGGGATGGCGACGTCGAGGATCTCGCGGAGCAGGAACGGCGAGGCGACGGAGACGAGGGAGGAGGCGGCCACCAGCAGCCCGACGAGGGCGAGCCGGCCGCGGTAGGGGCGGAAGAGACGGAGGATGCGCCCCACCTGTGCGGGCTGATCCGGGTCCAGGGGTGGCGGGGTCCAGTTCGGTTCGTCGTGAGGCATGGGCTCCTTCAGCGAGGTGGCGAGGCCGAGCGGGGGCTCGGCCGGCTCCGGACACGCTTCGGTGACGCCGGGATGACGTCCTGAAGACGACGCTGAAGAGAGCATAGCTCATTGTTACCTATATTCACAGTGCACAAGGTCCTGATAAGATGACGATCATGACCGCCCCCGACTCGTCCTCCGGGCAGCTCGCCGAGCAGCTGCTGCGGCTCACCCGCAGGCTCCACCGCGCGCAGAAGCACTATCTGGACCCGGTGGGCATCACGCCCGCCCAGTCCCGCCTGCTGCGGACCGTCGCGCACTACGAGACCCCGCCCCGGATGGCGGACCTGGCGCAGCACCTGGAAGTGGTCCCCCGGGCGGTCACCACCCTCGTCGACGCGCTGGAGGCGAGCGGCGCCGTACGGCGCGTGCCCGACCCGTCGAACCGCCGGGTCACCCGGATAGAGATCACCGACGAGGGCCGGGCCACGCTGCGGACCCTGCGGGAGGCCCGGCGGGCGGCGGTCGAGGACATCCTCGCCCCGCTCAGCGGGGATCAGCGCGACGTCCTGGAGGGCCTGCTGACCACGCTGCTCGCCCCCACCGGGTCCCCCGCCGACCGGTCCGGCGGCCGGGGTGCCGACCGGGGTGCCGGCCGGGACTGAGGCTCAGCAGCCCCGCCGGTCCTCCGTCAGTTCGCCCTGGGCGGTGGCCAGCGTGCGGTCGTAGCAGAGGCCGGGGCCCTGGACGCGGTAGCGCTCCCGGGAGACGCCGACCGCGTGCCGCTGCTCGCGGGGCACGTTCATGGTGTACGCGGCGTCGCCGGTGTAGCGGTCGTCCGTCCGGTACCAGCCGGTGCGCTCACCGGCCCGCAGGCTGACGCCGTCCGCCCGGTCGCCCATGGCCATGACCGTGCGGAGCCGGCCGGCGGTGTCGACGGACGTCTCGCCGTCCATGGTGTAGACGCGGTGGGCGGTGGTGACGGACGCCGGCCCGTGGCCGGGGAGCGTGGTGACCGTCTCGTCGTCGTTCCAGCGGGCCTTCAGGCCGTCGGTGGTCTCGCCGTCGGTCCAGTGGTGGGTGGAGGACGCGGTGACGTTGCGGCTGACGGTGGTCACGACGCGGCCGTGCGAGGTGTCGGTGTACCCGGAGACCGTCAGGGCGTGACCGCCCTCGGCCCGCACGGTGTGCCCGTCCCGGGGCTCGTACGCGGCCCGGGACGCCGGGGTGCCCTCGCGGTGCGCGAGGAGGCCGCCGGTGACGTGCTGCTTGCCGGGGTCCTGCCAGACCAGGACGTTGGTGGGCGTGGACCAGCCCGCCTGCCCCTCGGGCACGCCGGCCACCGACACGGTGATGCGGTGCGGGCGCCCGTCGTTGAGCAGGCCCGCGAACGGCGTGAGGTCGTACTCCACCGGCCGCACGTCGAAGGCGCGCGGCCCGGGGATGACGTACCAGAGGAACGGGTTGGACCAGCCACCGGTCCACACGGCCGGGAACGGCGCGGCAATCCCGGCCGGCTTCCCGTCCACGGCGATGCGCACCTCGCGGTGCGGGCCGTCCTTCGCCTTGCACGAGTACGGGGCCGCGTCCGGCACGGCCAGGTACCAGAACTCCTCGCAGCCGCCGCCCGATCCGGTGGCGTACACCTCGGCGACGATCCGCTCGCTGTTGCGCGGCGTGGTCACGCTGCCCTCGTACACCGGGCCGCCCTCCTGGGCGCCCTGGAGGGTGAGCACCTTGTCGGGGGTGCGGGCCGGCGGGACCGCGCCGGAGGCCGTGTAGAACGTGAGCGTCGCCTTGACCTTGATGACGCCGGTGTAGGTCTCGTTGACGGTGTTGCCGATGAGCATCTCCACGGGCTGCGCGGTGCGCAGCGCTGCGGCGTAGCGGGTGACGTCCTTCTCGACGGTCCAGGTGATGCCCTGGGGGGACGGCTCGGGCGTGGAGGTGCGCAGCACCTCCACGCCGCCGATGCGGAGGTAGCCCAGGCGGTCGTACTGCCGGCCGGCCACGGCGCCGTCCAGGCGCAGCACCACCTTGCTCCAGCGGTCGCCGCAGCGGGCGGGCGGGGCGTACTGGCCGCGGTAGGGCGTGTAGTCGCGGAACTCGGTCTGCGCGACGGTCACTTCGCAGGAGGGTGTGGCGGGCCGCTCCACCGGCGGGGCGGCGGTGACCGGGTCGTGCCAGTCCGTGCCGAACTCGGTGGGCGGCTGGTCTGCGGGCCGGGCCAGGGCCGGTGCGGACCCCAGCGCCAGGGCCGCGGTGGCGGCGCACAGGGCGAGGAACAGTCGTCTCATGGGCCAGGAGTGAAGCGCCTCCTCCGCCCGTACACCAGTACGCCTCCGGCCGCGTTCACCTCGGCGTTCACTTTCGCCTGCACCTGCGCCTTCAACCCCTTTGCGGCAAAAACCGGTTGAAAATAGCGAGGTCCGCATTGCAGCCTTGCACGGCTACCGGGGAGCCGCTCCCCTCCGCTGCCGCAGAACCGGGATGCCATGCGAATCCGCGATCTTCCGTTCCCCGACCCCGGCCGACCCGACGTACGGTCGGGCTCCCGCTTCCTTCTCTGGCTGGGCCGCGAACAACTGGGCGGCCAGCTCGCCGCGATGCTGTGGGGCACCCTGCACATGGCGTGCACCGCCGCGTTCCCGCTGGCCGTGGGCCTCGCCGTGCAGTCCGTGGTGGACCGCTCCGGCGCCCGGCTGGCCCTGGCCACGGGGCTGTTGCTGCTGCTCGGCGCGCTGACCGCGCTGGGCGACGCCATGCTGCACCGGGCGAGCGTCACCAACTGGATCACGGCCGCCGCACGGGTGCAGCAGCTCCTCGCCCGCAAGACCGCCGAGCTGGGCGCCACGCTGACCCGGCGCATCGCCGCCGGTGAGGTGGTGGCGGTCTCGACCGGTGACGTGGAGAAGATCGGCTGGTTCGTGGAGGGTGTCTCCCGCTTCCTCGCCGCCGCCCTGACCACGGTGGTGGTGTGCGTGGGGCTGGTGGTCTACGAGCCGGCGCTCGGCCTCGTCGTCGCCGCCGGCGTACCCGTCCTGGCCCTGGCCGTCCTGCCGTTGCTGCCGCCGGCCACGCGCCGGGCCGACGAGCAGCGCGACAAGGCGGGCCACGCCACGGAGCTGGCGGCGGACACGGTGGCCGGGCTGCGGGTGCTGCGCGGCATCGGCGGCGAGGAGCTGTTCCTGGACCGCTACCGCCGGGCCTCCCAGGAGGTGCGGCGGGCGGCCGTGCACAGCGCCCGGATGTGGGCGCTGATCGCCGCGGTGCAGGTGCTGCTGCCGGGGCTGCTCCTCATCGCGGTCGTCTGGTACGGCGTGGCGCTGGCCCGCGACGGCCGCATCGGCGTGGGGGAACTGGTCACCGTCTACGGCGTGATCACCTTCCTGCTGTTCCCGCTGCGGCAGTTCGAGGAGCTGGCACAGGCCTTCGCGTTCTCCCGGCCGTCGGCGCGCCGGGCAGCCCGGGTGCTGGCCCTGGAGCGGACCAGCGGCCCGGAGGGCTGCCCGGCGCCCGCGGGCGGGCTCCGCGGCGACCTGTACGACCCGGTCTCCGGCCTGACCGCACCGGCCGGCCGGCTGACCGCGGTGGTGTGCGGCGACCCCGACGCCGCCGGCCGGCTGGCCGACCGGCTCGGCGGCCACGCCCCGGGCCGGGCCGCCGAGGGGGAACCCTCGGTGCTGCTGGGCGGCACCGCCCTGGACGAGCTGCCGCTGGCGGCGGCGCTGGCGGCGGCGCGGGAGGCGGTGCTGGTGCAGGACAAGGAGCCGGTGCTGCTGTCGGGCACGCTCTCCGAGCTGCTGGACGTCCCGTGTTCGGGCGCGGTGACGGCGGAGGCGGCGCTGGCCGCCGCCCAGTGCGAGGACGTGCTCGCCTCTCTGGTGCGCCACTCGCCGGAGGCGGACGGGGACGCCTTCCGGGCCCGGATCACCGAGCGCGGCCGGTCGCTGTCGGGCGGCCAGCGGCAGCGGCTGGCCCTGGCCCGCTCGCTGCTCACCGACCCCGGGGTACTGGTGCTGGACGAACCGACCTCGGCCGTGGACGCCCACACCGAGGCCCGGGTGGCCGAGGGCGTCCGGGCGCTGCGCGCCGGCCGCACGACCGTGGTGTTCTCCTCCAGCCCGCTGGTGCTGGACCGCGCGGACCGGGTCGTGTTCGTCCGTGACGGCAAGGCGGCCGCGACGGGCACGCACGCGGAGCTGGTCGCCTCGGAGCCCGCGTACCGCGCGGTCGTCACCCGCGACTCGGATACGGACGGGCAGAGGGAAGGGGACGCCCTGAAAGCCGGCGCGATCGGCGCGGCGTCGGGCGACCGGGATGGACGCGAACGGATGGAGGAATCGGCATGATCGGCGTAGCGCCACCGGAACACGACCCGGCGGCCCCGGAGGCGGCGGCCATCCTGCCGGTCGCCGGGCCGGCCACGGTCCGCGGCTACGTACGCGGCCTGCTGCGCCGCCACCGGCGCGCCTTCGTGCTGCTGGTGGTGTGCAACGCGGTGGCCGTGGTGGCCTCGATGGTCGGGCCCTACCTGCTGGGCGGCCTGGTGGAGGAGCTGTCGGAGGGCTCCGGCGACCTCCACCTCGGCCGCGCCGTCTCGCTGTTCGCGGTGGCCCTGGCCGTGCAGACGCTGTTCACGCGGATGGTGCGGCTGCGCGGTGCGGTGCTCGGCGAGCGGATGCTGGCCGACCTGCGCGAGGACTTCCTCGTCCGGTCCGTGGCGCTGCCGCCGGGGGTGCTGGAGCGCGCGGGCACCGGTGACCTGCTGTCCCGTATCACCACCGACGTCGACCGGCTGTCCGAGGCCATGCGGGAGGCCGTGCCCGAGCTGACGATCGGCCTGGTGTGGGCGGGGCTGCTGCTGGGCGGGCTGACGCTGACCGCGCCGCCGCTGGCGCTGTCGCTGCTGGTCGCCTTCCCGGTGCTGGCCGTCGGCTGCCGCTGGTACTTCCGGCGCGCCCCGAGCGCCTACCGGTCCGAGGCGGCCGGGTACGCCGCGGTGGCCGCGGCGCTCGCGGAGACCGTGGACGCCGGCCGCACCGTGGAGGCCCACCGCCTGGGCGCCCACCGGGTCGAGCTGTCCGACCGCCGCGTCGCCCAGTGGACCGCCTGGGAGCGCTACACGCTCTGGCTGCGCTCGGTGCTCTTCCCCGTGGTGAACATGGTGCACGTGCTGCTGCTGACGGCCGTGCTGCTCATCGGCGGCGCGTGCGTCCTGCGCGGCTGGATGACCGTCGGCGAGCTCACCACCGGCGCCCTGCTGGCGCAGATGCTGAGCGAGCCGGTCGGCATCATCCTGCGCTGGTACGACGAGCTGCAGACCGCCCAGGTGTCGCTGGCCCGGCTGGTGGGCGTGCACGAGATCGGCACCGAGGACGGCGACGGGGCGGTGCGCCCGGACGGCCGCGCGCTGCGGGCCGAGGACGTCCGCTTCGGCTACCGCGCCGGCAGCGACGTGCTGCACGGGGTGACGCTGGACGTCCCGCCGGGCACCCGTGTCGCGCTGGTCGGCCCGTCGGGCGCCGGGAAGTCGACGCTGGGCCGGCTGCTGGCCGGCATCTACGGGCCGCGGTCCGGAGCGGTCACGCTGGGCGGCGCGGAGCTCGCCCGGATGCCGGCCGAGGACGTGCGCCGGCACGTGGCCCTGGTCAACCAGGAGCACCACGTCTTCGTGGGGTCCCTGCGCGACAACCTGCTGCTGGCCCGGCCCGCGGCCGGGGACGGCGAGCTGTGGGCGGCCCTGCGGGCCGTGGACGCCGAGGACTGGGCCCGGGCGCTGGCCGAGGGCCTGGACACCGAGGTCGGCTCGGGCGGCGCGGCCCTCACGCCGGCGCAGGCACAGCAGGTCGCGCTGGCCCGCCTGGTCCTGGCCGACCCGCACACCCTGGTCCTCGACGAGGCGACCTCGCTGCTGGACCCGCGTGCGGCCCGGCACCTGGAGCGGTCCCTGGCCACCGTCCTGGAGGGCCGCACGGTGGTGGCGATCGCCCACCGGCTGCACACCGCGCACGACGCCGACCTGATCGTGGTGGCGGAGGACGGCCGGATCAGCGAGATGGGCAGCCACGACGAGCTGGTCGCGGCGGGCGGCGCGTACGCCGCGCTGTGGCGCTCCTGGCACCGCTAGGCCCTGTCGTCGGAGCAGCGGGCCCGGGCCGGGGGCGGTGCCGGGGGTCAGACCAGGTCGAGGGCCACCAGCCCGCCGGCGCCGCCCAGTACCAGGAAGGCGGGGGTGAGCACCTTCACCTCGACCCAGCTGCCGGCGCGGAACCGCATGACCTTGGGCGGGCCGACCGGGTACCAGCGCTTGCGGGCGATCGGCAGCGGCCACAGGATGGGGCAGCCGGAGACGGTCAGCGCGTCGCCCAGGTCGTGCACCAGGGCGCCCAGCACGATGGGCAGGCCCAGCCACAGGTACTCCTGGCCCTCCCCGGGGAACAGCCAGTGGGAGCCGTTGCCGGGCTGGTCCAGGACCCCGGCCAGGATCCAGGCGCCGGCCGCGCCCAGCAGCCACACCAGGATGTCGCTCGAGGTGCGGGCCGCCCGCCACAGCAGTCCCTCGACAGCCAGGACGAGGTGGACGAAGAGGACGCCCAGCACGGCCCACCGGTCGCCGGTGGCGGCCAGCGCCGAGGCGCCCGCGCCGATCAGCACCGCCCACAGCGCCGTGTGCGTCAGGGTGCGGTGGCCGCCGTTGCGGCGCGGGTCGGCCTTGGTGCGCGTGGCCTGGTAGACGGCGTGCGAGAGCGCGTCCACGACGCCGCACAGCAGCCGGGATATGGGGCCGAACGCCCGCGATATCGTCGCCGACTTGTGGTCGAGGTCCGGGGCGAGCGCGGCGCCGGCGCAGATCAGCGCGCCCACCACGAGCACCGGCCACGGCATCGGCTCCCCGGCCCAGGCCGCGATCGCGCCCGCTCCCAGCCAGGCCGCCGCCCCGGACAGCGAGTGTGCCGGTCCCATCATGGTCGTTCCACCTCTTCGCCAGGCGGCGCCCCTTCTTCCTGACGCCACGTCGGCGACTCAGCGTAATCCCCGGATGATCTTCGTCCGACCGGCCGGTTCCCTGATCCGGCCCGGGGCCAGGCAGTATGGGGGTGTGACCCTTATCGATCAGATGCCGAGCCATGCCGACCCCGACGCCCTCTTCGAAGCGTTCTCGACCTGGGCCCAGGAGCGGGGCATCACGCTGTACCCCGCCCAGGAGGAGGCGCTGATCGAAGTGGTCTCCGGGGCGAACGTGATCCTTTCCACACCGACCGGCTCCGGCAAGAGCCTGGTGGCGGCCGGTGCGCACTTCACCGCCCTCGCCCACGACCAGGTCACCTTCTACACGGCGCCCATCAAGGCGCTGGTGTCGGAGAAGTTCTTCGACCTGTGCAAGATCTTCGGCACCGAGAACGTGGGCATGCTCACCGGCGACGCGTCCGTCAACGCCGACGCCCCCATCATCTGCTGCACGGCCGAGGTGCTGGCCTCCATCGCGCTGCGCGACGGCAAGGACGCCGACGTGGGGCAGGTCGTGATGGACGAGTTCCACTTCTACGCCGAGCCGGACCGCGGCTGGGCCTGGCAGATCCCGCTGCTGGAGCTGCCGCAGGCGCAGTTCGTGCTGATGTCGGCCACGCTCGGTGACGTCTCGCGTTTCCAGGAGGACCTGACGCGGCGCACCGGCCGCCCTACGGCCGTGGTCCGCTCGGCCACCCGGCCGGTGCCGCTGTCGTACGAGTACCGCACGACGCCGCTGACCGAGACGCTGACGGAGCTGCTCCAGACGAAGCAGGCGCCGGTGTACATCGTCCACTTCACCCAGGCCGCCGCCGTGGAGCGGGCGCAGGCGCTGATGAGCATCAACATGTGCTCGCGCGAGGAGAAGGAGGAGATCGCCAAGCTCATCGGCAACTTCCGCTTCACCACCAAGTTCGGCCGGAACCTCTCGCGCTACGTCCGGCACGGCATCGGCGTGCACCACGCCGGCATGCTGCCGAAGTACCGGCGGCTCGTGGAGCGGCTGGCGCAGGCGGGCCTGCTGAAGGTGATCTGTGGCACCGACACCCTCGGCGTGGGGGTGAACGTCCCGATCCGCACCGTTCTGTTCACGGCGCTGACCAAGTACGACGGGCAGCGGGTGCGGACCCTGCGCGCCCGGGAGTTCCACCAGATCGCGGGCCGCGCCGGGCGCGCCGGCTTCGACACCGCGGGCTTCGTGGTGGCCCAGGCGCCCGACCACGTGGTCGAGAACGAGCGCGCCCTGGCGAAGGCGGGCGACGACCCGAAGAAGCGCCGCAAGGTGGTCCGCAAGAAGGCGCCCGAGGGCTTCGTCAACTGGACGGAGAACACCTTCGAGAAGCTCATCGCCTCCGAGCCCGAGCCGCTCACCTCCCGCTTCCGCGTCACGCACGCGATGCTGCTGTCGGTCATCGCCCGGCCCGGCAACGCCTTCGAGGCGATGCGCCGGCTCCTGGAGGACAACCACGAGCCGCGCCGGAACCAGCTGCGGCACATCCGCCGGGCCATCGCCATCTACCGCTCGCTGCTGGACGGCGGCGTGGTCGAGCGGCTGGACGAGCCCGACGCCGAGGGCCGGATCGTCCGGCTGACCGTCGACCTCCAGGCCGACTTCGCGCTCACCCAGCCGCTGTCGACGTTCGCGCTGGCCGCCTTCGAGCTCCTGGACCCCGAGTCGCCGTCCTACGCGCTGGACATGGTCTCCGTCGTGGAGTCGACGCTGGACGACCCGCGGCAGATCCTCGCCGCCCAGCAGAACAAGGCGCGCGGCGAGGCCGTCGCGGCCATGAAGGCGGAGGGGGTGGAGTACGAGGAGCGCATGGAGCGGCTGATGGACGTCGGCTACCCCAAGCCGCTGGAGGAGCTGCTGACGCACGCCTACTCCGTCTACCGCAAGAGCCACCCGTGGGTCGGCGATCATCCGGTCTCCCCCAAGTCGGTCATCCGCGACATGTACGAGCGGGCCATGACCTTCACCGAGTTCATCTCCTTCTACGACCTGGCCCGTACCGAGGGCATCGTGCTGCGCTACCTGGCGAGCGCGTACAAGGCGCTGGACCACACCGTCCCGGACGACCTGAAGTCCGACGACCTGCAGGACCTCATCGCCTGGCTCGGCGAGATGGTCCGCCAGGTGGACTCCAGCCTGCTCGACGAGTGGGAGCAGCTGGCCAACCCGGCTGAGGAGTCCGCGGAGGAGGCGCAGGAGCGGGCCGACCAGGTCAAGCCGGTCACCTCCAACGCCCGTGCCTTCCGCGTCCTGGTGCGCAACGCCCTGTTCCGCCGGGTGGAGCTGGCGGCGCTCGACAAGGTCGACGAGCTGGGCGAGATGGACGCCGAGTCCGGCTGGGACGCGGACCGCTGGGCCGAGGCGATGGACGCGTACTGGGACGAGTACGAGGAGCTGGGCACCGGCCCCGACGCGCGCGGCCCCAAGCTGCTGCGGATCGAGGAGCTGCCGCAGGACGGCCTGTGGCGGGTCCGGCAGACCTTCGCCGACCCCAAGGGCGACCACGACTGGGGCATCTCGGCCGAGGTCGACCTCACGGCGTCCGACGAGGAGGGCCGCGCGGTGGTCCGCGTGACGGACGTCGGCCAGCTCTAGGCGGTCCCGGCCCGCGCCGGCCGGGCGCCTCACCGCGCCCGGCCGGCCCACGGCCACCACCGGCGCCACCGCGCCCCCTCCGCCCCCGCACCGGCACCGGGGCCGGCCGCCGCCCGCACCCGCACCCCGGGTACCCGCGCACCCGCCCCGGCCCACGCCGGAACGCCCGCGTCCGGAACGCCCGGGCCCGGAACCCCCGGGCCCGGCCAGGGCGCCGTGAGCGGCAGCTCCTCCCGCACCCGGTCGAGCGCCAGCGCCAGGCAGTACCGGTACCACTCGGCCTCGTCCCGGTCGGTGGCCGTGACCAGCTCCTCCACCACCTCGCCCACGGCCGTCCCGGCGGGCCGGGGGTCGACGAGCAGCGGCCGGAGCGCCCTGAGCCGGGCCCGCTCCACCGGGTCCGGCACCGCTTGCGCCAGGTCCTCGGGCCCGAGAACGGCGGCCGGCACGGCGGCGCACTCCCACGGGTCCACGGCCTGGGCCGTGAGCTGCGCCAGGCGCCGGGCCCGCCACCCCCGGGCGCGGCGGTCGGGGTGCTTCTCCAGCGCGGCACGCAGCAGGGCGGGCGCCGGCCCCCTGAGCATCTCCGGGTTCTGCTCCGCGAACTCCACGAGCTCCGAAGCCAGATACCGCCAGACGACGGCCCGGTACCGGTTGACGTAGAAGTTCACCGGCGCGAAGCAGCCGCCCCGCGCCAGGCGGGCGAAGCGGTCCCGGCTGATGCCGAGCAGCTCGGCGCCCTCGGCCGTGCCCACCGTCCGGAGCCGGGTGCGCAGGGCGTCCGGGAAGCCCTCCTGCGCGCGGTGGCGCCCGACCTCCTCCCGCGGCACCCGGCGCCGGCCGCCGGGGCCGTCGGCGACGGTCCGCACCTCCCCCAGCTGCACCGCCAGCAGCAGCTCCCGGGGCTTGAGCTCCAGCTCCCGGGCGGCCCGTGCGTACGGCACCCCGAACTCCGCGACGGAGCCGGCCCACTGCCGCTCCCCGGCCTCGCCCACCATCTTCTGACGAACCGTCATGACGATCCCCTCCCGCTCGGCTTCCTCACGGTCCGCGACGAGCATCACGGACAGTGACGACGTTAGCGGTGGATCGCCGGCCCCGCTCAGCCCTGTGGACAACCCCGGTTTCCGGGCTTCAACAGCTCACCCACACGACGGACGAAGCTCGTCATCTCGTAGGCGACGGCCCCCAGGTCCGCCCCCGGACCGGTCAGGACGCACAGACAGTCCCGCTCGCCCGCCGCCGTCACGAACAGCACGCCCTGCTCGAACTCCACCATCGTCTGCCGCACCCGGCCGGCCCCGAACCGCTGCCCGGTCCCCCGGGCCAGGCTGTGCAGGCCGGACGCGACCGCGGCCAGCCGCTCGGCCTCCGCTCTCTCCAGCCCGGTGCTCGCCGCGGTGACCATTCCGTCCCCCGACAGCACCAGCGCGTGGCGCATCCCCCCGGCGCGCCGGGTCAGTTCGTCCAGCATCACGTCGACGTCCCTGCCCATTACCATGCTCCGCCTCCCCGTTCCGCACGACCCCCCGTCACTGCCGTGCAAGCCTCGCTCACGGGGGCGCGCCGGGCAACCCGGCCGTCCGGCCGGTGGGTGGGTTCAACCCCGTGGTCCCCGGGCACACTTGAACGACCGCAGGAAAGGCCGCTCGACGGGGCAGGTGATCCGCGTGTTCGACAAACTCCGCAAGCGCCTCGAGGTCCGGCAGCCCCCGGCACCCCGGCCGTCCGCCGACCGGCGGCCCAATCTGTTCGAGGCGGCCGCGGTCCATGTGGCGGCCTGCGCCGAGAACGACTACGAGAGGAGCGCCGAAGCGGCGCGCTGGGTCTCGCCCGAGGCCCTGTGTTTCGGCGTCAACGAGCTGGCCTGCCGGGCCCTGATAGCCCTGGCGCGCGAACGCGGCGAGTCCCCGCAGACCGTGGCCCGCACCCTGCTCGGCCTGCCCACGGCCTGACCACCGGCCACCGGCCGCGGGCCGCCGCTCCCAGCCCCCACCCCGCGTTCCCCAACTCGTCACGCGAAAGTCGTGTACATGCCACCACCGTGGTCCTACGCTTCCTGCGCACCTCCACGCCCCACCCCCACCACCCCACCGAACGCCCCGTACGGAGGACTTCGTGCGCGCCGCAGCACGTCACCCCCACCGCACCCGCCGCCCCGCGCCGGCCCTGGCCTCGGCCTTCGCCCTGGCCGCCACCTCGCTGGGCCTGTGGGCCTCGGACTCCGCCGCCGCACCCGCCGCGGTACCGACGCCGGACCACGTCGTGGTCGTCGTCTTCGAGAACCACGCCTACGACCAAGTGATGGGCAGTTCCAGCGCCCCCTACCTCAACTCCCTGGCCGCAGGCGGCGCCAGCCTCACCGCCTCCTACGCCGAGACCCACCCCAGCCAGCCCAACTACTACGCGCTGTTCTCCGGCGAGACCCAGGGGGTCACCGACGACAGCTGCGTCGACCCCGGCTTCTCGGCCGAGCCCAACCTCGCCTCCGAGCTCCTCGGCGCCGGCCGGACCTGGGGCAGCTACAACGAGTCGCTGCCCGCCGAGGGTTCCACGGCCTGCAAGAGCAGCGACGGCAAGTACCGCCAGAAGCACAACCCCTGGTTCGGCTTCGACAACGTGCCCACCTCCACCGCGCACACCTTCGCGGCCTTCCCGAAGGGCACGGACTACGCGCAGCTGCCCACGGTGTCGTTCGTCGTGCCCAACATGTGCAACGACATGCACGACTGCTCCGTCGGCACCGGTGACACCTGGCTGAAGAACAACCTCAAGTCCTACGCCGACTGGGCGAAGACGCACAACAGCCTGCTCGTCGTCACCTTCGACGAGGACAACCGGCTCAGCGGCAACCGCATCCCCACCGTCCTCTACGGCCAGCCCGTCAAGCCCGGCTCCACCTCCGGCACCACGTACAACCACTACGACGTGCTGCGCACCCTGGAGGACATGTACGGCCTGCCGCACGCCGGGAACGCCGCCGACGCCAAGGACGTCACCGGCATCTGGACCACCTGACCGTGTACGTCGCGGACAGCCGCTCCACCCCGCACACCGCACCCCGCCCGGCCGGCCGGCGCACCGCCGGCGGCCGGCGGGCCGCCGTGCCCGGCACGGTGGTGGCCCTCGGCACGGTCAGCCTGATCACCGACGTCTCCTCCGAGATGGTCACCGCCGTCCTGCCGCTCTACCTCGTCACCCAACTGGGCCTGTCGCCGCTGGGCTTCGGCCTCCTGGACGGCATCCAGAACGGCGTCGCCGCACTCGTGCGCCTCCTCGGCGGCCGGCTCGCCGACCGCCCGTCCGGCGGGCACAAGGCCGTGGCCGCCGCCGGCTACGCCCTGTCGGCGCTGTGCAAGCCGTTGCTGCTCGTCGTCCACGGCCTCCCGCTGAGCGGCGCCGTGCTCGCCGCCGACCGCACCGGCAAGGGCCTGCGCACCGCGCCCCGCGACGCCATGATCTCGCTGGCCACCGAACCGGCCGCGCGCGGCCGGGCGTTCGG
The DNA here is from genome assembly GCF_014654785.1 of Streptomyces mashuensis. GTDB lineage: Bacteria > Actinomycetota > Actinomycetes > Streptomycetales > Streptomycetaceae > Streptomyces > Streptomyces mashuensis. Next base: position 1,018,545 of record NZ_BNBD01000001.1, on the reverse strand, counting down.
CGTGCACCGCGCGATGGACACCGCCGGCGCCCTCCTCGGCCCCCTCCTCGCCTTCGCCCTGCTGCGTCTGGCCGCCGACGGCTACGACGCCGTCTTCGTCACCAGCGGCTGCGTGGCCGTGCTCGGCGTCGTCGTCCTCCTGCTCTTCGTGCCCGGCCGCTCCCCGCGGGACACCACCGCGGGCGACGGCCCCCGGCCCTCCCCCGAGCCCCTGCGCGCGCTGCTGCGCCGCGGGCCCGTGCGCCGGCTCACCACCTGCGCCGTCCTCCTGGGCCTCACCACCGTCAGCGACTCCTTCCTCTACCTCACCGTGCAGCGCCGGCTGGAGCTGCCCGAGGCGTGGTTCCCCCTGCTGCCGCTGGGTACGGCCGCGGCGTTCCTGCTGCTGGCGGTGCCGTTCGGCGTGCTCGCCGACCGCTTCGGGCGCCGCCGGCTGTTCCTCTGCGGACACCTCGCGCTCCTGGCCGCGTACGGCCTGCTGCTCGCGCCCACCGGCGGCACGGCCGCCCTCGTCCCGGCCGTCCTCGCCCTGCACGGCGCCTTCTACGCCGCGACCGACGGTGTCCTGGCCGCCGCCACCGCCGACGCCGTGCCCGCCGAGGCGCGCGGCAGCGGGCTGGCCGTGGTGCAGACCGGGCAGGCCCTGGCCCGGTTCCTGTGCTCGGTCGCCTTCGGCGCGGCCTGGACCGCCTGGGGCGACCGTACGGCCCTCACCGCGGCGGCCGCCGGACTGTGCGTCTGCGCCGCCGCCGGCACCGTCCTGCTGCGCCCCTCCCCCACCGACGCGCCCCCGGAGCCCACCCGTTGAACGCCCTGCACGCCCCGCGCACCCCGCGCGCCCTCTCCTCCACCGCGCGCCGCCTCCTCGTCCTGGCCGTCGCCCTCCTCCTGCTGGGCGGTGTCGCCGTCGCCGCCACCCTGCACGCCGCCGGGCGGGCCGCCGAGAAGGACCGCACCCGGGCGGACGGCCCTCCGGTGCGGCAGGGACGGGTCACGCTCGACGAACCGGGCCGCGCCGTCTTCCGCAACATGGCCTGGGGCCCGCACCGCGACGAGCTGACCTCCGTGCCCGCCGGCGACCCCGCCGGCCCCCGCACCGCCTCGGGCGTGCACTGCCTGCGCTTCCACACCGCCGGCGGCACCGGCATCTGCCTCCAGGCGGTGCGCGGCGGGCTGCGCGACAGCTACCGCGCCGTCGTCCTGGACGTGCGGCTGCGCGAGACCCGCCACTACGGCCTGGCGGGCATCCCCACCCGCGCCCGCGTCTCACCGAGCGGCCGCACGGTGGCGTGGACGGTGTTCGTCAGCGGCGACTCGTACGCCGGCAGCAACTTCTCCACCCGTACGTCCGTCCTCGACACCCGCACCGGCGAGCTGGACCGCAACCTGGAGGACTACCGGCTCATCGTCGACGGGCAGCCGCACCGCGCCGCCGACGTCAACGTCTGGGGCGTCACCTTCGCCGACGACACCCGCTTCTACGCGACCGTGGCCACCGGCGGCCGGACCCACCTCGTCCGCGGCGACCGCACCGCCAAGACCCTGGAGACGCTGCACACCAACGTCGAATGCCCCTCCCTCTCCCCCGACGGGACCCGCGTCGCCTACAAGAAGCGCGTCGAGGACGCCTCCTCCGACGCTCCCTGGCGGCTGTACGTGCTGGATCTGCGCACGCAGCGCGAGACCCCCACCGCCGAGCACCGCAACGTCGACGACCAGGCGGTCTGGCGCGACGACGGCACCCTCCTCTACGCGCTGCCCGGCGACTTCGGCTCCGACCTGTGGACCGTCCCGGCCGACGGCTCCGGCAGCCCCCGCCTGCTGACGAAGGCCGCGCTGGCACCTGCCTTCACGCCCGCCGGCACCGCGCGCTGACAGCCGGCCGCCGGCCTACCGGTCCAGCTGCTTGCGCGTGACCCTGCCCAGCCGCTTCCGCTGCGAGGGGTCGAGCGCCACGTAGGCAACCACCGGCACACCGACGATCACCAGCAGCGCGGCCCAGAACGGCAGCAGCCACAGCAGGATCACTCCCACCGCCACGCCGCCGACGGCCACCTTGGCCCTGTTGCTCATGTCCGTCCTCCTCCTTGGCGACGGCCGCGACGACACTCCACCGCCGCGCTCTGCTGACAACGCCCGGCGGGCGAAGCCGGTTCCACGTCCTCACGTCCGCCCCGGCTCCAGAATGCACCGACGTGACGGGCGTCACGAAACGCAGCCCCACGTTCGGCGTTCGCCTGCTGTACCCTCGGCCGCTCGCCCTGCTAGTCAAATTTGAGGAATGCGCAGCGCCGTGACCCCGCTCCCCGCCGCACCACCCTCCCCGCCCCAGCTGTCCCGGCTCCTCCGCTGCCGGGCCGCCTTCCTCCCCGACGACCCCGCCCGCACCGGACGCGTGGCCTTCTGGCTGCCCGACGGCACGGACGGCCCCGACGCCCACGACGGGGACGACGACCTGACCGTCGTCGTCCCCGCCCCCGGCGGCACCCCCGGCGACGTGACCACCACGACCGTACGGGCGACCGTACTGCCTGTACGCGACGCCGTGCCCGTGCTCACCCGCGCCCGCGCCGCCGGCGGCGACGCGACGGCCGCCTTCTGGGGCTCGGCCGCCGTGCTCGCGCTCCAGCTCGCCGCCCGCGGCCGGCTCCTGCCCGGCATCTCCGCCACGGACCACGACGTCTGGCGCGCCGGGCCGCTCACCCCCGACGACCGGCAGCGGGTCCGCGACCTGGCCGCCGCCATGCCGCCCGAGGCGCACTGCGTCCCGCTGCCCGACGCGCCCACCGCGGCGGACGGCCCGCTCCTGCCCGACCCCGAGACGCTCGTCCTGGCCTTCCTCGACGCCGTGGCCGACGGCCTGCCCCGCACCCCGGCCGCGGCACTCGCCGCCGGCGGGCGCGCGTACGCCTCGCCCGCGCCCCGCGCCGTCCCGGACCACCGCCCCTGGGCGGAGGACGTGACGTCCGGGCGGGAGGCCGGCGTCCGCCTCTCCCTGCGCATCGAGGTCCACGGCCCGGCGGAGGCGGAGGGGAACGACGGCCCGGAAGGGCCGCGCTTCCGCGCCGTGCCGCAGGTGCACAGCCTCACCGACCCCGCCCTGGTCGCCGACGCGGCGGACGTGTGGTCCGGCACCGCGCCGGCCTCCTTCGGCGGACGCGCCCGGGTCAACGCCCTGCTCGCCCTCCGCCGCGCGGCGCACGCCTGGCCGGCGCTGTCGCCGCTGCTCACCGACGAGGTGCCGCACGCCCTGGACCTCGCCGACGACGAGGTCGGCGAACTGCTCGGCGCCGCCACCGCCGCCCTCGACCGCGCCGGCGTCGAGGTGCACTGGCCCCGGGACATCGCCCGCGGCCTCACCACCCACGCCGTCGTCGGCCCGCCCGAGGACGACACGGAGGAACCGCAGGCGGCGGAGGGCGAGGGCCGCTTCGTCCGCGCGCCGGGCCTGCCGTCCCTGCTGTCCGCCGACGCGCTGCTCGCCTTCCGCTGGCGGTTCGCCGTCGGCGACCGGGAGCTGACCCGCGCCGAGCTGGACCGGCTGGCCGAGGCCAGCCGCCCCGCCGTGCGCCTTCGCGACCAGTGGGTGCTGCTCGACCCCGAGACCGTACGCCGCGCCCGTGAGCGCCGGGACCGCGCGGTCACACCGGCCGAGGCGCTCGGGGCCGCCCTGACCGGCCACGCCCCCTCACGGGCGGGCGACGACGAGACCGTCGAGGTACGGGCCACGGGCGCGCTGGCGGCCCTGCGCGACCGCATTGCCCACCCCGAAGCATCCCCGGGCCCCGGGGCCGCCCGGGAGGCCGTCCCGCAGCCCGCGGCGCTCGCCGCGACCCTGCGCGACTACCAGCTGCGCGGCCTCACCTGGCTGCACCGGATGACCTCCCTGGGGCTGGGCTGCTGCCTCGCCGACGACATGGGCCTCGGCAAGACCATCACCGTCATCGCCCTCCACCTGCACCGGCGTTCCCTTCCGGGCACCGGCGGCCCCACCCTCGTCGTCTGCCCCACCTCCCTCATGGGCAACTGGCAGCGCGAGATCGAACGTTTCGCCCCCGGCACGCCGGTGCACCGCTTCCACGGCGCCTCGCGCACCCTGGACGGCCTGGCCGACGGGGAGGTCGTGCTCACCACCTACGGCACCATGCGCCTGGACGCCGCGGCGCTGGCCGCCACCGCCTGGGACCTGGTCGTCGCCGACGAGGCGCAGCACGTCAAGAACCCCTCCTCCGCCACCGCCAAGGCCCTGCGCACCATCGGCTCCACGGCCCGCGTGGCCCTCAGCGGCACGCCCGTCGAGAACAACCTGTCGGAGCTGTGGGCCGTCCTCGACTGGACCACGCCGGGCCTCCTCGGCCCGCTCGCCGCCTTCCGGCGCCGCTACGCGCAGGCCGTCGAGGGCGGTGCGGACCCGGCCGCGGCGGAACGGCTGGCGGCGCTCGTCCGGCCGTTCCTGCTGCGCCGCCGCAAGACGGACCCGGGCATCGCCCCGGAGCTGCCGCCCAAGACCGAGACGGACCACCCCGTCGCCCTCACGGCCGAGCAGGCGGGGCTGTACGAGGCGGTGGTGCGCGAGGCCCTCGCCGAGATCGCGGACGCGGACGGCTTCGAACGGCGCGGACTGATCGTCAAGCTGCTCACCGGGCTGAAGCAGATCTGCAACCACCCGGCGCAGTTCCTCAAGGAGCGGCAGGCGGCGCAGCAGGGGGCCGGGCCACGGTTCGCCGGCCGGTCGGGGAAGGTCGAGCTGCTGGACGAGCTGCTCGACACCATCCTCGCCGAGGAGGCCGGCGTGCTGGTCTTCACCCAGTACGTGGAGATGGCGCGGCTCCTGGAGCAGCACCTGTCCGGCCGTGGCGTCGGCGTGCAGCTGCTGCACGGCGGTACGCCCGTGGCGCGGCGCGAGGAGATGGTGCGCCGCTTCCAGGAGGGCGCGGTCCCCGTCTTCCTGCTGTCGCTCAAGGCGGCGGGCACAGGCCTGAACCTGACCCGGGCCGCGCACGTCGTGCACTTCGACCGCTGGTGGAACCCGGCGGTCGAGGCTCAGGCCACCGACCGGGCCCACCGCATCGGGCAGACGCAGCCCGTGCAGGTGCACCGGCTGGTCGCGGAGGGGACGGTCGAGGACCGCGTCGCGGAGATGCTGCGCCGCAAGCAGGCGCTCGCGGACGCGGTGCTGGGCGGCGGCGAGGCGGCGCTGACCGAGCTGACGGACGCGGAACTGGCGGAACTGGTCGAACTGAGGGGGATGTGACGTGGGGACGGCCACCTATAGGGATGCGGCACAGGAGCGCGTCTTCGAAGCCCTGCCGCCGCTGCGCGGCCGGGCGTTCGCGCGGGGCCGGTGGGCGCGGGCCTGGCTGGCGGCGCTGGAGGAGTCGGCCCTGGACGGGCAGCAGGTGAAGGCGGGCCGCGGGTACGCGCGTGCCGGGGCGGTGGGCGCGGTCGCCGTACGCCCCGGGCGGCTCACGGGGCTCGTGCACGACAAGGACGGCACGGCGTACCGGGCCGACGTGCTCGTGCGCCCCCTGCCGGACGGCGACTGGGAGCGGCTGACGGACCTGGTGGCCCGCCGTACGGAGCACCTGGCGGCCCTCCTGGACCGGGACCTGCCGCCGCACCTGGCCGAGGACGCGGCCGCGGCGGGCGTGGACCTGATGCCCGGCGTGGGCGACCTCGACCCGCGGTGTGCATGCGAGGCGTGGGACCACTGCGCCCATACGGCCGCGCTCTGCCACCAGGTGGCCCGGCTGCTGGACGAGGACCCCTTCGTCCTGCTGCTGGTGCGGGGGCGTACGGAGGAGGCGCTGCTGGGTGAGCTGAGGGCGTGCGGCACGGCGGGGGCGCCGGAGCGTACGCCGGAGGTGGCGCCCCGGGGCGTGCCGGCGCGGGAGGCGTTCGCGCCCGGCCGTGCCCTGCCGCCGCTGCCCGCGCCCCCGCCGCCGGTGGAGGCGGCGGAGCTCGTGCCGGTGTTCACCGCGCAGGTCGCGCCGCCGCCGGGCCTGGACGTGGCGGCGCTGGAGTTCCTGGCGGCGGACGCGGCGGGGCGGGCCCGGCGGCTGCTGGCGGCGGCCCTGTCCCCCGGTCACGGGCGGACTCCGCTGCCGCGGCCGCTCACGGAGCGTCAGGATGCCGAGCGCCTGGCCTCGTCGGCGCCGCCGGGCCTGATGGCCGACCGGCTCGCCTCGGCGTACGAGGCACCGTCCGGCGACTGAAACCGGGCGCGAGGGCCGCTGCGCCGACGGGGGCCCGGGCGGCGCTACAGCCCGAAGACGTCCGACGGGAGGACGCTCGGCAGGGCCGACGGCAGGGCGGTCGGCAGCCCGCTCGGCAACGACGTCGGGAAGCCGGAGGGCAGCCCGGACGGCAGGCCGGACGGCAGCTCCGACGGAAAGCCCGACGGGAGACCGAGCGACGGTGCCGGCCCGCCCGGCGATCCGCCGCCGGCCGGTGCGCCGCCGCCCCGGCCGTCCTTGACGAGGAGGACCCCGACGACCAGTGCGGCCACCGCCACCAGCGCCGCCACGGCGAGCGCCAGGCGGCGCCCCCGCCCGTCGCCTCCGCCCGGCGGCGGGCCGAAGCCACCGGCCGGCGGCGGCCCGTAGCCGTAGGGCCCGTGCGGGCCCCGGGGGCCGTACGGGCCGCGCGGGCCGTACGGAGGGCCGGGCGGTGGTCCGGGGTCCGTGGTCATACCGCCAGGGTCCCCGGCACGGCACGGTCCGCACCCAGCGGTGACGGTTCCGCTACACGTTCCCCTCTGGAACGCGACATTCCGCCCGTTTTTCCACCCGATCGGCACCTGCGTGGCGCTACCGGTACAACGATCAGCAAACCGTACGATCCCATCGATGACTGCCGAGATGACCCAGCTCCATGTCAGCGAGGCCGGCGAGGCCAAGGCCCGGGTGGCGAGCCTTCTGCTGGCGTACCGGCACGGCAATCAGCAGGCGTTCGACGACTGCCTGGCCCGTGACACAACGCCGGAGGAGGCGAGGGAGCTCGTCACCGCGCTCGCCTGGGTCGCCAACGAGGCCGTGCGCACCGCCTACCGGCCCGACGTCGCCGACCGCGTGCTGCGCCACCTCGCCCGCCGGGTGCCGGACGAGCCGGGCTGGGTCGAGACGGACGAGGAGGGCGCGCCGGATGTCGCAGTGCTGCTGGAGGCCGTGTGGCGGGGCGACACGGAGGCGGTGCGCGGCCTCGTACGGGCCACGCCCGACACGACGTTCGTGCTCGGCAAGCTGTTGTACGCCGTCGCCCGGCTGCTGCCGTCGGTGCCCCGGGCGGAGCTGCGGCGGGTGCTCACCGACCTGCGCGGAGAAAGGCCTCCAGGCCTGCCAGGTCGTCGGTGTTGAGGTGGTCCGCGCCGGCGGCGAGCAGCTCGCGCCACACCGCCTCGCGGGCCGGGCCCGGCTCGTCGGGCGTGGCCCAGAACCGCACCCTGCGGCCCTCGGCGTGCGCCGTGGCGACGGTCCGCCGCAGCGCGGCCCGCTCCGCCGCAGGCATGGGGCCGGTGCCCCGCCAGGTGAAGTGCGCCGTCCAGTCGTCGCTGATGAGCGGCGCGAAGGAGGCGGGCGGTCCGCCCAGGTCGGCCGGCCGGCCGTCGTAGAACGCGTACCGGGTCCGTTCCGCCTCCATGGGCCCGCGGGCGCCCCGGTCGCCGGAGACGACGGCGGTGACCGCCCCGCGCCGGACGTGCCCGCGGTCGCAGGACGTGAGCATGGCGCGGTAGGGGCGCAGGTGGCGGGAGAGTTCGCGGTAGGTGGGGTCGCCGGGCGTCTTGATGTCGATGAGCAGTTGCAGGGTGACGTCGTAGCCGCGGTGGACGCGCCCGTGGTGGGCGCGGACGAGGCGCAGCAGGGGCTCCAGGTAGAGGGACTCCAGGGTGCGCCGGGGGTCGAGGTCGCCGGCGTCGTGGCCGACGAGCAGCGCGCCGCCGTCGTCCAGCCAGATGTCGGCCTCGACGCTGCAGAAGCCGTGGGAGAGCGCGTCGGTGAGCGGGTGGGGGTGCCGGTAGTCGTTGTGGGCGTGCGTACGGCGCAGGGGCGGCAGCCCGGGAGTGCGGGGCGCGGCCTGCGCCGGCGCGGGAAGCGTGCCGGCGAGTGCGGCGGCGAGGGTGGCGACGGCGGCTCTTCGCGTACGGGACATGACGGCTTCTCCGGACGGGGCGGGAACGGCGGCACGGGCACGGGGACGGTCGGGGCCAGTATCGGGGCCCGCCGGGCCGCGGGACAGAGCCGTGACGCGTGGTGCCGAAGCCGGCGCCCAGGCGTCGCCTGTCGTTCGCCGGGGCATGAATGAGCCTTGCGCACAGCGGAATTGACGTGACCTCTGGGGTGACAGTGGGCAGACGAGGACGCCGCCTGCGCGCGGCAGTGACAGTACTGACGGCCTGGGTCTCGCTGGTCGGCGGGGGCACCGCGTGGGCCGGGGCCGGAACGGGGCAGGTCGCCGCCCGGCTGGGCGCCGCGAGCAGGGTGGCGCCCGGCGTGACGTACCGGACCGTGTCGTGGCACGGCGGTCACGGCACCACCCACGGCCACCTGCTCACCGTCGACCTGCGCGACGACCGGGTCTCCCTGGACCTGCTGTACCCGGGCGCCGTCGGGGCCCGGGACACGGTGTCCGGCATGACGGAGCGGCAGGGCGCGGTAGGCGGGGTGAACGGCGACTTCTTCAACATCACCGAGGTGCAGCACCCGGGGGTGCGGGAGACGGGCGCGCCGGTGGGCCCGGCCGTCGCGGACGGGCACGCCCTGAAGGCGGCGGTGCCCGACGGGCAGCGGTTCGGCCCGGCGATGCCGCGGGGCGTGGACACCGAGGCCGTCTTCGGCGTGGACCGGGACGGGGTGGCGCGCATGGACCGGCTCTCGCTGGAGGGCTCGGTGCGCACCGAGGACGACGACCTGCCGCTGAGCGGCTTCAACCAGTACGCGATCCCGGTCGACGGCATCGGCGTGTTCACGCCGGCGTGGGGCCGGGTGTCGCGGAAGCGGGCGGTGTGCGGCACGGACGCCCACCGCGGCGCGCCGTGCAGCGACGAGACGTACGAGGTGACGGTGCGGCGGGGCCGTGTGGCGGCACGGTCGGCACGGCCGGGCAAGGGCCCCATCGCCTCGGGCTCGCTGGTGCTGGTGGGGCGCGAGGAGGGGGCGCGCGAGCTGCGCAGGCTGGCGGTGGGCGACCGGGTGTCGGTGGACCGGTACCTGCGGGCGCGCAAGGCGCGCGGCTACGACTTCGCCATCGGGGGCTTCCCGGTGCTGCGCGGGGGCCGGCAGCTGTCCGGGCTCGACGGGCGGACGGCGGCGGTGCGGACGGCCGCGGGGCTGGCCGACCGGGGGCAGCGCGTCTACCTGCTGGCGCTGGACGGGCGGGCCGCGTACCGGCCGGGCCTCACGCTCACGGAACTGGCCCGGCTGATGCGGGCGGTGGGGTCGGTGGACGCCTTCAACCTGGACGGCGGCGGCTCCTCGACGCTCGTCACGCGCTCCCCGGGCAGCGGGCACGCGGTCGTGCGCAACCATCCGTCGGGCGGGGCGGAACGGGCCGTCGCGAACGGCATCGGGGTTTTCTCGGGGTCGTGACACGCGAGAGCAGCTTTTAATCCCATCCGATCGAGTGATCCCGTCCGCCGAATTCCGCTGCTAGGTTCGGGCGGGGCGCCCGGGGCCTTTTCCCGGGGCCGCCGCACGGGCAGTTCCGCGACGATGGGGTGGGCATTCGAAATGACGACGTCAGTGGAGTCCGGGGCCGGTACGGAAAATCCGCCCGGCCGGCTGAGCCTGGGCACGGAGGCCGCCCGGAATCTGGCCACCACGACCAAGTCCGTGCCGCAGATGCAGGCGATCAGCTCCCGGTGGCTGCTGCGGCTGCTGCCGTGGGTGCAGGTCTCCGGCGGCACGTACCGGGTCAACCGGCGGCTGACGCACACACTGGGCGACGGGCGGGTGGAGTTCTTCACCACCGGCGCCGAGGTCCGGGTGATCCCCGCCGAGCTGGGCGAGCTGCCGCTGCTGCGGGACTTCGGCGACGCGGAGGTGCTGGAGGAGCTGGCCGGCCGGTTCGTGCAGCGCGAGTACCGGCCCGGTGAACTGCTGGTGGAGGCCGGACAGCCGGCCGACCAGGTCGTCCTCCTCGCGCACGGCAAGGCCGAGAAGCTGCACGAGGGCGAGTACGGCGAGCCCGCCGTGCTGGGCGTGCTGGCCGGCGGCGGCTACATCGGCGACCGCGAGCTGGCCGCACCCGAGCCGGGCACGTGGGACGTCACCGTCCGCGCGGTGACCGCCTGCACCGTCCTCACGCTGCCGCACGCCGAGTTCCGGCAGGCCATGGAGCGCTCGCCGCAGCTGCGGGCACACGTCGAGGGCGTCCGCGCCCGTACCGGCCGCCCGCAGAACGCGTACGGCGAGGCCGCCATCGACGTCGCCTCCGGGCACACGGGCGAGCCCGCGCTGCCAGGTGTGTTCGCGGACTACGAGGTCTCGCCCCGCGAGTACGGGCTGAGCGTGGCGCAGACCGTGCTGCGGGTGCACACGCGCGTGGCCGACCTCTACAACGAGCCCATGAACCAGCTGGAGCAGCAGCTCCGCCTGACCGTCGAGGCCCTGCGCGAACGCCAGGAGCACGAGATGATCAACAACCGCGAGTTCGGGCTGCTGCACAACGCCGACCTGGGCCAGCGCATCCACACCCGCAGCGGCCCGCCCACCCCCGACGACCTCGACGACCTGCTGGCCACGGTGTGGAAGGAGCCCGGCTTCCTGCTGGCGCACCCGAAGGCCATCGCCGCGATCGCCCGGGAGTTCAACCGCCGCGGCGTCTACCCCGACAGCGCGCAGGTCGGCGGGCACTCGGTGCCGGCCTGGCGCGGCGTACCGATCTTCCCCTGCAACAAGATCCCCGTCACGGACACCGGTGTCAGCTCCGTCCTGCTGATGCGGACCGGCGAGGAGAGCCAAGGCGTCATCGGCCTGCACCGCACCGGAATTCCCGATGAATACCAGCCGAGCCTTTCAGTGCGCTTCATGGGCATCAGCGAACAGGCCATCATGTCGTATCTGGTGAGCGTCTACTATTCGGCCGCCGTCCTGGTACCGGACGCCCTGGGAATTCTCGAGAACGTCGAAGTGGGCCACTGAATTCGCGGATTCGCCGTATCTGGGAATCCGCGTATCCGTGAATCCGCCGAGTCCGTCCGTCCGCAGAACTCACAGATGGGTGAACACCTCGCATGACCACGTCAGTGGAGCCGGAGAACTCCGTACCGCAGGACCAGTCCCGGCTCAGCCTCGGGACGGACGCGGCGCGCCAGCTCGCCACGACCACCAAGACCGTCCCCCAGATGCAGGGCATCTCCTCGCGCTGGCTGCTGCGCGTGCTGCCCTGGGTCCAGGTGTCGGCCGGCACGTACCGCGTCAACCGACGGCTGACGTACACCGTCGGTGACGGGCGCGTCGAGTTCATCTCGACGGGCGCCGAGGTCCGCGTCATCCCGCCGGAGCTGGGCGAGCTGCCGCTGCTGCGCGGGTACGAGGACCAGCAGGTGCTGGAGGCGCTGGCCGACGCGTTCGTGCAGCGCGAGTACGCGGCCGGCGACACGCTCGTGGAAGCCGGGCAACCCGCCGACCAGGTGTTCCTGATCGCGCACGGCAAGCTCACCAAGACCGGCCGCGGCCCCTACGGGGACGAGGCCGTGCTCGGCACCCTGGCCGACGGCGACTACTTCGGCGAGCGCGTCCCGCTGGAGCCCGACGGCACCTGGGGCTTCACCGTCCGCGCCGTCACGCGCTGCACGGTCCTGGCCCTGCCCCGCGCGGCGTTCCAGGAGGTGGCCGACCGCTCCGAGTCGCTCCGCGCGCACGTCACGGACGTCTCCTCGCGCCCCACCCCGCCCGCGAACAAGCGCGGCGAGGCCGACATCGCCATCACCTCCGGGCACAGCGGCGAGCCCGTCATCCCCGGCACGTACGTCGAGTACGAGCTGCGGCCCCGCGAGTACGAGCTGAGCGTCGCGCAGACCGTGCTGCGGGTCCACACCCGCGTCGCCGACCTCTACAACGAGCCCATGAACCAGCTGGAGCAGCAGCTCCGCCTGACCGTCGAGGCCCTGCGCGAACGCCAGGAGCACGAGATGATCAACAACCGCGAGTTCGGGCTCCTGCACAACGCCGCCATGAGCCAGCGCATCCACACCCGCAGCGGCCCGCCCACCCCCGACGACCTCGACGAGCTGCTCGCACGGCGCCGCAAGACGCAGTACCTGCTGGCGCACCCGCGCACCATCGCGGCGTTCGGCCGGGAGTGCAACAAGCGCGGCCTGTACCCGAAGAACATCGAGGTCCTGGGGTCGTCCGTGCGGGCCTGGCGCGGGATTCCGCTGCTGCCGTGCAACAAGATCCCGGTGTCGGAGACCGGCACCAGCTCCATCATCGCCATGCGGACCGGCGAGGAGAACCAGGGCGTCGTCGGCCTGCACCAGACCGGCATCCCGGACGAGTACCAGCCCAGCCTCAACGTGCGGTTCATGGGCATCAACGAGCAGGCGGTCGCCTCGTACCTGGTCAGCGCCTACTACTCGGCGGCGGTGCTGGTGCCGGACGCGCTCGGCGTCCTGGAGGACGTCGAGATCGGCCGGTAGGACCACCGCGCCCCGCGGCGTCCGGCCCGGCGGAGCCCCGTGCCCGTCAGGGCCGGACGCCGCCCACCAGCTGCGTGGTGGCGAACAGGCCGTGCGAAATGGTCGGCGCGATGCTCGTGCTGGCCAGCAGGAAGCCCAGCAGGACGCAGACGAGGGCGTGGGAGAAGCGCAGTCCCCCGCTGCGCATGAACACCACGGCCAGGATCACGAGCAACAGGACCACGGAAATCGACACGGCCACGGCGAACCTCCTCGGCACAGCGGCGGGACGTCCGCCAGTCTCGCTCATCGTGGCCCCGCGAGCCGGGCAGGAGATGTACTCCAACCGGGTGGGAAATCACCGATTCGGCCCCTCCGCGCCGCGCTCCCGGCGCTCGGCGTGCCCGGAGCCCTGCTCGTGCCTAGGCTGACGGAATGAGCACTGTCCGGGACGCCGGGCCCTCGGGGCAGCAGGCGGGCCCGTCCGGCGCGCCCGCCGCGGACGAGGCCCGGGCCGGCGCCTGGCGCCGTTTCCTGCACGGCGTTCCGGGCGGCTTCGCGGTCTTCTTCGGCCTGCTCGGCGCCTACTGCGCCGTCACCGCCGTCGTCCCGCCGCTGCGCCGCGCCCTGCAGCCCGTCACGCGCGCGCTGGACCTGCTGACCGTCCCCACCGCCGCCAACCTCGCGTACGCCGTCTTCCTGCTGCTGCTCGCGGCCGCCATGGCCGCCCGCAAGCGGGTCACCCTGTGGTTCGTCCTGGCCTACCTCACCCTCCTGCTGCTCGCGGACGCCCTGCTGCTGGCCGTGGGCTACTGGGACACCCTGCCGTCGCTGGTGCTGTGCGTGGCCGCGATGAGCCTGCTGCTCCTGGCGCGGCGCGAGTTCTACGCCCTGTCACGCCGCGGCGCGTTCCTGCGCGCCCTGCTGGTCCTCGTCGCGGGCCTGGCCGTCGGCACGCTGCTGGGCTGGGGCCTGGTCTCGCTCTTCCCCGGCACCCTGGAGCGCGGCGGCGGCAACCGGCTGCTGTTCGCCGCCAACAAGGTGTGCGGCGGGCTGGTGCCCACCCACCACTTCGCCGGCCGGCCCCCGCACTGGATCTACTTCCTGCTCGGCCTGTTCGGCGCGCTGGCGCTGCTCAACGCCGCCATGGCGCTGTTCCGCTCGCAGCGCCTGGAGGCGGCGCTGCACGGCGACGAGGAGCTGCGCATCCGCGGTCTCCTCGCCCGCTGGGGCACCCGCGACTCGCTCGGCTACTTCGCCACGCGGCGCGACAAGGCCGTGGTCTTCTCGCCGAGCGGCAAGGCCGCCGTCACCTACCGCGTGGAGGCGGGCGTGTGCCTGGCCTCCGGCGACCCGCTGGGCGACCCGGAGGCGTGGGCGCCCGCCATCGAGGCGTGGCTCGACCTGGCCGGCCGCTACGGCTGGCAGCCCGCCGTGATGGGCGCGGGCGAGGAGGGCGCCCGCGCGTACGCCCGCCACGGCCTGGGCGCGCTCCAGCTGGGCGACGAGGCGATCCTCCAGGTCGGCTCCTTCGACCTGGACGGCCGGGAGATGCGCGTCACCCGGCAGGCCGTGAACCGCGTGGAGCGCACCGGCGCCACCGTCCGTGTCCGCCGCCATTCCGCCCTGTCGGACGAGGAGATGGGCGAGGTCATCCGGCGCGCGGACGCCTGGCGCGACACCGAGACCGAGCGCGGCTTCTCCATGGCCCTGGGCCGCCTGGGCGACCCCGCCGACGGCGACTGCCTGCTCGTGGAGGCGCTGGACCACGAGGGAACGATGATCGCGCTGCTGTCGTTCGTCCCCTGGGGGACCGACGGCATCTCGCTCGACCTGATGCGGCGCGACCGGACGGCGCCCAACGGCGTCATGGAGTTCATGGTGGCCCGGCTGTGCGCGCAGGCGGGCCGGTTCGGGGTGCGGCGGGTCTCGCTCAACTTCGCCGTGTTCCGGTCGGCGTTCGAGGAGGGGGCGCGCATCGGCGCGGGGCCGGTGCTGCGGCTGTGGCGCAAGCTGCTGCTGTTCTTCTCCCGGTGGTGGCAGCTGGAGGCGCTCTACCGGTCGAACGTGAAGTACAACCCGGAGTGGCACCCCCGCTTCCTCTGCTACGCCGACGCCGGTGCGCTGGCCCGGATCGGGCTGGCGGCGGGCATCGCCGAGGGCTTCGTCTCCGTGCCCAGCCTGGGCAAGCTGTGGCGCCGCGGCCGCGCCCCCGGCATCGCCGGCCCCGCCCCCGCGGCCGGCCTGCCCTCGCTCACCGAACTGGGCTTCGCACCGGGCGCGGAGCCCGGTGCCGCCGGCGCGGAGGGCGCGGAGGGGGAGCTCGCGGGCCTGCCCGAGCAGGTACGGGTCCGGCACCGCAAGCTGGAACGGCTGCGGGCCGCCGGCGTCGACCCCTACCCCGTCGACGCGCACCGAACGCACACCCTCGCCACGATCCGCGCCGCCCACGCGGACCTGCCGCCCGGCACCCGTACGGGTGAACGCGTCACCGTGGCCGGCCGGGTGCTGCTCGCCCGCAACCACGGCGGCGTCGCCTTCGCCACCGTGCGCGACTGGTCGGGCGACCTCCAGCTGGTGTTCACCCGCGACGGCTCCGGGCCCGAGCTGCTGCGCCGCTTCACGTCGCACGTCGACCTGGGCGACCACGTGGAGGCGGAGGGCGAGATCGGGACGACCGACCGCGGCGAGCTGTCGGTGTTCGTCACGCGTGCCCGGATGACCGCCAAGTGCCTGCGCCCGCTGCCCGACAAGCGGCGTGGCCTGGGCGACCCCGAGACGCGGGTGCGGATGCGGTACGTGGACCTGGCCGTCTCGCGCGAGGCGCGGCACACCGTGCGGACGCGCAGCGCGGCGGTGCAGGCGCTGCGGCTGGGGCTGCTGGAGCGGGGGTTCCTGGAGGTGGAGACGCCGATGCTCCAGCAGGTGCACGGCGGCGCCAACGCGCGCCCGTTCACCACCCACATCAACGCCTACGACCTGGATCTCTACCTGCGCATCGCGCCGGAGCTCTACCTCAAGCGGCTGTGCGTGGGCGGCCTGGAGAAGGTGTTCGAGCTGGGCCGCACCTTCCGCAACGAGGGTGTGTCGTACAAGCACAACCCCGAGTTCACGATGCTGGAGGCGTACCAGGCGTTCGCCGACTACGACGTGATGCTCGACCTCACCCGCGAACTGATCCAGGAGGCGGCGACGGCCGCCCACGGCGCGCCGCTCGCGGTGCGCACCGACGCCGACGGCCGGCGCGTGGAGCACGACATCTCCGGCGCGTGGCCGGTGCGCACGGTGTACGGCGCGCTGTCGGAGGCCCTGGGACAGGAGGTCGGCCCGGACACCACCGTCGCGGCGCTGCGCGCGCACTGCGACGCGGCGGGCGTGCCGCACGGCGTGGACGACGGCCACGGGGACCTGGTGCTGGAGCTGTACGAGCGGCTGGTGGAGCAGCGGACGACGCTGCCGGTGTTCTACAAGGACTTCCCCACCGACGTCTCGCCGCTGACCCGCCCGCACCGGGCGGACCCGCGGCTGGCCGAGCGGTGGGACCTGGTGGCCTTCGGCACGGAGCTGGGCACGGCGTACTCGGAGCTCACCGACCCGGTCGAGCAGCGCCGCCGGCTGACCGCGCAGTCGCTGCGCGCGGCGGGCGGCGACCCGGAGGCGATGGAGCTGGACGAGGACTTCCTGCGGGCCCTGGAGTACGCGATGCCGCCGACGGGCGGCCTGGGGCTGGGCGTGGACCGGCTGGTGATGTTCCTGACGGGCCTGTCGATCCGCGAGACGCTGCCGTTCCCGCTGGTGCGGTTCCGTTAGAGAGGGTGGGGCCGGTCGGATGCGGTGGTGCCCCGGGTGATGTCGTCCCAGCGCACCACCCGGTCGCACCAGCGGTTCAGCAGGACCGGGTCGTGGCTCACGGCCAGGACGGCCGCGCCTGTTTCCGCGCGGTACGCCTCGAGCACGCCCACCAGGGCCGCCGTCGTGGACGCGTCCAGCATGGCCGTCATCTCGTCGCAGATGAGCAGGCGCGGGCGCAGGGCCAGGGCGCGGGCGAGGCAGGCGCGTTGCAGCTGGCCGTCGCTGACCTGGTGCGGGCGGCGGGTCAGCAGGTCGTCCGTCAGGCCCGTCGTCGCCGCCAGTCCGGCCACGCGGGCCGGTGCTTCCGCGCGGCGGCCCGTGGCGCGCAGCGGTTCCGCGATCACGTCGTGGAGCGTCAGCCGGGGGTCGGCGGACTGGCGCGGCTGCTGGAAGACGACGCCGACGGCTGTGCGTTGCCCGCGTGGCGCGCGGTGGCGCCAGCCGTGGGCCGGTTCGCCGTCGAGGAGCACGGTGCCGGCCGTGGGGCGGTGCAGGAGGGCCGCGACCCGGGCCAGGGTCGACTTGCCGCAGCCGCTGGGGCCCAGCAGCCCCACGGCCTCGCCGTCGCCGACGGTCAGCGACACGTCGCGCAGCACGGGCCGCCCCGGCTCGTATCCGGCCGTGATGTCACGCAGCTCCAGCACGGGGCTGCACCTCCTCCAGGGGGTGGTGGCAGGCCACGCCGGCGGAGAGGGCCGGGACCGTTCGGGTGCAGGCGGCCTCCGCCCGGTCGCAGCGCGGCGCGAAGGCACAGCCCTCCGGCAGTGCGCCCAGCTCGGGCGGCATGCCGGGGATGGGGGTGAAGGCCCGTTCGGGCAGGGCGTCGAGGAGCCGGCGGGCGTACGGGTGCCGGGGGCCGGGGGTACCGAAGAAGGGCCCGGCGTCGGCGGTCTCGACGACGCGCCCCGCGTACATGACGGCCACCCGGTCCGCGATGCGTGCGGCGGCCGCCAGGTCGTGCGTGATCATCAGCAGGGCGTGGCCGGCGTCGACGTGCCGGCGCAGTTCGTCCGCCGTGCGCTCGACGAGGTCGCGGTCGAGGCCGGTGGTGGGTTCGTCGGCGAGGAGCAGCGGGGCGTCGCCGACGAGGGCAAGGGCGGTGGCGGCGCGCTGGGCGAGTCCGCCGGAGAGCTGGTGGGGGTGGCGGTCGAGGTGGTCCGTGGGGAAGGCGGCCCGGGCGGCGGCGGCTTCGACGGCGGGGTCCAGGGCGGTGCCGCGGACGCCGGTGAGGGCGCGGACGGTCTCGCGGAGGTGGGAGCGTACGGTGCGGACGGGGGTGAGGTGGGCGGCGGGACTCTGCGGGACGAGGCCGATGCGGCGGCCGCGGACGGTGCGGGCGAGGGTGCGTTCGCTCGCGGTCAGCAGGTCCAGCGGCGCGTCTCCGGCGAGCAGGGCCCGTCCCGCCGTCTCGGCGTTGCCGGGCAGCAGGCCGAGCAGGGCGGAGGCCAGCACCGACTTGCCGCAGCCGCTCTCGCCGACGAGGACGAGGCACTCGCCGGGGTGCAGGGTGAGGGAGACGTCGCTGACGGCGGCGACGTACCGGCCGCCGGGCATGCGGAAGCGGACGGACATCCCGTCGACGGTCAGCAGGGGCTTCGCAGGTTTCACAGCGCCGGCTCCGGTCGGCCGCGGGGATCGAGGCGTTCGCGCCAGGCGGCGGCCAGGGCGGCGACGGCCAGGGTGGGGACGATGATGAACAGGCCGGGGAAGAGGGTGGGCCACCACTGGCCGGCCAGGAGGGAGCCGCGGGCGCTGTTGACCATGGTGCCGAGGCTGGCGGCGTGCGCGGGCAGGCCGAGGCCGAGGAACGACAGTGCGGATTCGTGCCAGATGGCGTGCGGCACCATCAGCACCGCGGCGAGCCCGGCCTGCGGCAGGACGGCGGGCAGCAGGTGCCGTACGGCGACGCGGAGGCGGGTCGCGCCGCCGGAGATCGCGGCGTCGACGTACGGCCGGGTGCGCAGGGACAGCAGTTCGGCGCGGACGATGCGGGCGGTCGACACCCAGTGGGTGAGGGCCACGGAGGCGATGACGGGCCCGGTGCCGGGGCGGAGGAGGGCGACGACGACGATGCCGAACAGCAGGTGCGGTACGGAGGAGAAGAGGTCGACGCCGCGCATGACGAGGCGGTCGGTCCAGCCGCCGAGGGCGCCGGCGAGGCCGCCGACGGTGGTGCCGACGACGGTGGCGGCCAGCGCGGCGACGACGCCCGCGAGGAGCGAGACGCGCAGCCCGTGCGCGGTGCGCAGCAGCAGGTCGCGGCCGACCTCGTCGGTGCCGAAGGGGTGGGCCCAGGTGGGCGGCAGCAGTTTGGCGCCGAGGTCGACGGCCTGGTCGTCGACGGGGGCGAGCCAGGGCACGAGGACGGCGGCCAGGACGACGGCCGCGAGGACGGTGGCGCCGGCGGCCGTCCGTACGGGCCGGGTGCCGCTCGCACGGGTGCGCCAGGTGGTGTCAGCCATCGAATCCCACCCTGGGGTCGGCGAGTCCGTAGAGGAGGTCGGAGAGCAGGTTGCCGGCGAGTACGGCGGCGGTGGCGAGCACGGTGAGGGCGGCCAGCAGCGGGAAGTCGGCCTTGGTGGCGGCCTCGACGGTCGCGGAGGCGATGCCGGGCCAGCTGAAGACGGTCTCGACGAGCAGGGCGCCGGTGATGAGTTCGGGTACGCGGGAGCCGACGAGGGTGAGGACGGGCAGCAGCCCGGAGCGCAGGGCGTGGCCGAGGAGGACGGTGCGTTCGCTCAGGCCGCGGGCGCGGGCGCCGCGTACGGGGTCCTCGCGGAGGGCGTCGCCGACGCCCTGGCGAACGTACAGCACGAACCAGGGCAGCTGGGTGAAGGCGAGCACGGCGGCGGGCAGCACGAGGTGGGAGGCGACCTGGCCGGCGGTGACGGTGTCGCTGCCGGTGTCGGTGAGGCCGCCGGCGGGCAGCACGCCGAGGTGGACGGCGAAGAACCAGACGGCGAGCAGCCCGAGCCAGAAGGGCGGTGCCGCCTCCAGGGTGTAGGCGAGGGCGGTGACGGCGCGGTCGAGGGGGCGGCCGGGGCGGCGGGCGGTGAGCACGCCGAGCGCGGTGCCCGCGGTGACGGCGACGGCGAAGGCGACGCCGCACAGCAGCACGGACCAGCCGAGGCGTTCGCCGATGACGTCGGCGACGGGCTGGCGCAGGGTGGGCGACCGGCCGAGGTCGCCGGTGAGGGCGGAGAGGAGCCAGTCCCACCAGCGGGCGGCGAAGGGCCGGTCCGCGCCGAGGTTGTCGCTCAGCTGGTCGAGGACGTCCTGGCGGGCGCCGAGCCCGGCGGTGCCGGCGTAGGCGCGGGCCGGGTCGAAGGGCGAGGCGGCGGCGAGGGCGAAGACCCCGAAGGTGACGACGGCGAGCACCGGGACGGCGGCCAGGAGCCGCCGTCCGGTCATGCGTGCCATCGGCCCCCAGGGGAGGGCGGCCGGGCGCGGGGTCACTGCTTCGGCTGCCAGTCCTCGGCGTTCCACCAGGGGCCGGCGCCCAGGCCGTGGTCGTGCGGCTCGACCTGGGTGGTGAGGTCCTTCCAGGCGTCCTTGACGACGTAGACGTGGTCGACGTGGGTGAGGAAGACGTAGCCGGGGTTGTCGGCGAGGCCGCGCTGGACGGTGTCGTAGGCGGCCTTGCGGGCTGCCTGATCGCCGCCGCGGCGGCCTTCCTCCAGGGCCTTGTCGACGTCGGGGTTGCGGTAGGCGGCCATGTTGTTGAAGCCGTCGAGGGCGAGGGAGGAGTGCAGGAGGTTGTAGAGGTCGAAGTCGGGGTCGGCGGGGTTGCCGCCGCCGGCGAGGACGGCGTCGTCCTTCATGCGCGGCTCGATGACCTCCCAGGTGCCGCTCTGGACCGTGACGGTGACGCCCGCCTTCTTGGCGTCGGCGGCGAAGGCGAGGGCGTGCTCCTCGCGGAGCTTGTCACCGGCGGGGTACCAGAGGGTGAAGGCGGCGCGGGTGCCGTCCTTCTCGCGGACGCCGTCGTCGCCGGCCTTCCAGCCGGCGTCGTCGAGGAGCTTCTTCGCCTTCTCCAGGTCGTGGGGGCGTTCGGTGCCCTTGGCGAACCAGGGGCTGTCGGTGGGCACGGGCCCGTACCCGGCGCGGCCGGCGCCCTCCAGCAGCGTGTCGACCATGGCCTGCCGGTCGACGGCGAGGTCGAGGGCGCGGCGGACGGCGAGGTCGCCGGTGACCTTGTTGCCGGTGGGCAGGGTCACGCCGCGGAAGTCGGTGGTCCGTGCGGTGATCGTGGTGCGGCTCTTGTCGCCCTTGAAGCCCTTGGCGAGCTCGGGCGGCAGGATGGCGCCGTCGAGGTCGCCGGTCCGCAGCCGGGTGGCGCGGACGTCGTCGTCCTTGACGACGGCCATGGTGAGCTTCTTGATCTTCGGCTCGCCGCCCCAGTAGTGGGGGTTGGCCTTGAAGGTGAGCTTCTCGCCCTTGCTCCAGCCGGTGAGGACGTACGGGCCGGTACCGATGGGGGTGGTGTTGAAGGGCCCGGTGTTGACGTCCTGCCCGGCGGCCGCGTGCTCGGGGACGATGGGCAGGACGGTGCGCTCGGCGAAGGGCGCGTAGGGGTATTTGAGGGAGAAGACCACGGTGTCGTCGCCCTGGGCGGTGACCTGGTCGATGGCGTCGAGTTCGCCCTTGGCGGCGTTGTTGGTCTTCTCGTCGAGGATGGTGCGGTAGGTGAAGACGACGTCCTTGGCGGTGAACGGCTTGCCGTCGCTGAACGTCACGCCCTTGCGGAGGCTGTACGTGTACGTGCGCCCGTCGTCGGTGACCCGGGGCAGGGCGGTGGCGAGCGCCGGCTGGAGCCGCATGGCGGCGTCGTGGCGCAGCAGCCCGTCGAAGATCTTGGAGTTGCCGTCCTTGCCGTAGCCGAGCAGGGGGCTCAGCGTCTCGGGCTCCTCGGCGAGCCCGACCACGAGCATGTCCTTCGCCCGTCCGCCGTCGGCCCCGCCGGGTGCGGAGCACCCCGCACCCCCGGCCACCAGGACCCCTGCCACGGCCGCGGCGGCCGCTCCTCGTACGGACCGGGCCGTCTTGCCCATACCTCTGATCACGCCCTGATCGATAGTGCTCATGCGTTCGTACCACAGGCCCGCAATTGCGAACCGCTCGCAATTAAACAGTACGTAAAGGTACGGTCATGATCCGGGGGTGCGGGACGACCTTCCGGCGGCCCCCGCCCGCCCTCACCACAACCCCGATAGCATGTTCGGGCTCACGACCAGACCACCCGGAACCTCACACGACGGCCGAATCATTGATATCGCGAATAGACAGCAGAACGACGCCCGCGGTGTGGCGTCAACCACGGGCGATGCTGTGGGCCGGCGTTGCCGCGGTGGCCCTGGCGTTCCTCGTCGCGCTGGAGATCGCCGCGCGCCACTACGGCATGCGCGGGCCGATCACCAACCAGGTACGGGAGGTGGTCTTCGCACCCAAGTCGGGACCGCTCCTCTACGCCGGCATGGCACTGATGTCGGTGGTGCTCCCCTGGCGGGAGCGCTTGATCGCGTTCGGCGTCGCCGCCGGCATCGACGTGGTCTTCTTCCTGGTGCGCTGGGCGGTCGACGCCAAGATGATGTTCGGCAACGGCGCCCTGTGGGTGACCCTGGCCTGCGCCGTCATCGCCGTCACGCGCCGCACCGGGCGGGAACGCGCCCTGCTGCTGAAGGGCGTCGGGCTGGGGCTGCTGCTGGTGGCCGGCCGCAAGACCGGTGACACATGGCTGCTCATCACGTCGAGGACGCGCCCGACGGTGCTCGACCAGTACGTGGCCACCGCCGACCACGCCCTGGGCAACCCGTCCTGGGTGGTGGGCCGGCTCGTCGAGGCCACCGGTACGGTCGGGAACCACATCCTCGACTACGTGTACATCCAGCTCGCGGTGGCCGCGGTCCTCGTCACGGTGTACCAGCTGCGCAACGTGGCGGCCGAGCGCCGCTTCCCCCAGCACCACCTGGTGCGCACCTTCCTGGTGATCGGCCTCCTCGGCCCGGGCATCTACATGATCTACCCGGTGGTCGGGCCGATCTTCGCCTACGGCGCCGACGGCGGGCACTGGGCGGTGGCCGACCTGTGGCCCAACACGGTGACCCCGCTCACCGCACCGCAGCACATGCCGTTCAACGACTTCACCCCGCGCAACTGCATGCCCAGCCTGCACACCGCGTGGGCCACCGCCATCTTCATCCACTCCCGCAAGGGCCCGCGCCTCCTGCGCTACGGCGGCACGTTCTGGCTGGTCGCGACGCTCGGCGCCACGCTGGGCTTCGGCTACCACTACGGCACCGACATCGTCACCGGCGTGATCTTCACGCTCATGATCGAGGCGGCCCTGCGCGCCCAGACCCGCGACTGGGACCGCGCCGGCCTCCAGCTGGCCGCGTACGCCGCGGTGGTCTTCACCACGCTCCTGCTGGCGTTCCGCTACCTGCCGATGCAGATCGCCGAACACCGCTGGTTCTCCGGCCCGCTCATCCTGCTGGCCATGCTCTCGGTGATCTACGGCTACGTCCGCGTCACCCGCCAGTGGGACCCCAAGCCCGCCCCGGCACCCCGCCCGGAACTCCAGCCCGAACCGGTCTGACCGTGACCTCACGAGGGGCCGTCCACGCACGCCGTGGGCGGCCCCTCGCGCGTCCGGCGGTATTGACGCCGGTCCCCGCACGGGTGCAGGTTCTTCACTGGTCCCGCACCTGACGCACCCGGCACGCCCGCACACCACCGCACGGCACCTTGGTCCTCCCCGGCCCGATCGAAGGAGCTCGTCGGCATGACGGTCGTCCGCAGACCCGCACGCTCGTTCCTGCCGGCCCTGCTGCTCGTCCTGGGGCTGTCGGGGTGCGGTGGCGCGGGAAGCGGTGACGGGGGTGGTGGCGGGGCCGGGTCCGGGGCCGGGGGGAGGCCCGAGGGGTCCATCACCTTCCAGACCTGGAACCTGCGGGCCCGCTTCAAGGACTACTTCGAGGGCCTCGTCCGCGACTTCGAGCGGCAGAACCCCGGCGTCAAGGTGACCTGGGTCGACCAGCCCGCCGAACACTACGCCGAGAAACTGGGCGCCGACGCCGCCGGCGGCACGCTCCCCGACGTCGTCAACGTCTCGCCCGACCTGTCGTACCCGCTGGCCAAGGCGGGCCTGCTGACCAACCTCGACAAGGAGCCGGCCGCCGCGCGGTTCAAGGACGAGTACACGCCCGAGTCCTGGCAGGGCAACGCCCTGCCGGGACTCCACGGCACGTACGCCTTCCCCTGGTACCTCAACACCGGGCCGCTCTTCTACAACAAGGCGCTCTTCCGGTCCTCCGGGCTCGACCCGGAGAAGCCGCCGCGGAGCTTCGACGAGCTCTTCGCCGTCGCCGAGCGCATGACGAAGGCGTCGGGCGGCAGGACCGCGACGCTGGCGGCGGCCCCCTCCATCGAGGACTTCGGCCGCTACGGCGTCCGGCTGATGAACGACGACGCGACCCGGTTCACGTACAACGAACCCAAGGGCGTGGAGCTGCTGACCCGTTACAAGCGCCTGTACGACCAGGGCGGGCTCGACCCGCAGGCGCTCACCAACACGCCCGAGAAGTCGGGGCAGAAGTTCCTGGAGCAGAAGGTCGCCATCAACCCCGGCAGCGCCCACGACCTGGAGACGTTCCGCAAGAACGCGCCCGGCCTCCACCGTGAGCTGGGCATCGTCGACGCGCCCAACAACACGGGCAAGCCCAACATGTACGTGATGGGCGTGGCCGTGAGCGAGCGCAGCACGCACAAGGCCGCCGCCGTCGCGTTCGCCCACTTCGTCACCGACCGGCGCAACCAGGAGGCGTTCGCGCACAAGGTCGCCGTCTTCCCCAGCACCCGCGGCTCGCTGGACGACCCGTACTGGACGCGGGACGACGGCACCGACGAGGGCCGGGTGCGGGTGGCCTCGGCACGGATGCTCAAGGGCGCCGTCAACTACACGCCCGTGGTGATGAGCGACGAGATGAAGACCGTCCTGCGCAACGAGGTCGCCAAGGCGTTGCAGGGCAAAAAGTCGCCGCAGAAGGCCCTGGACGACGCGGTGGCGCAGAGCGACCGGCTGCTGCGGCAGGGCTGAGCGGACGCCGCCGTGCTCCGCCCCGTGCCCGGACGCCCCCCGCGCGTCCGCCGTGTCCCCCGCGTCCGTACCCACCGGGCCGTCAGTCCCTGGCTGTTCCTGCTGCCCGGCCTCGCCGTCGTCGCCGTCTTCTCCCTCTACCCGTTCGTCAGCACCGTCGGCCGGGCGTTCACCGACGCCCGCACGCTCTCCCCGGGGCACTGGGTGGGGCTCGCCAACTTCCGCGCCATGGCCGCCGACGAGCAGTTCTGGGTGGCGCTGCGCAACAGCGGCCTGTACGTGCTGCTCGTCGTGCCGTTCACCGTGCTGCTGCCGCTGCTGCTCGCGCTGCTGGTGGAGAAGCCGCTGCGCGGCGTGGCCTTCTTCCGCGCGGCGTACTACACGCCGGTGGTGGCCTCGGTGGTCGTCGTCGCGCTGATCTGGAACTGGATGCTCGACGACCGCGGCCTGGTCAACGGGCTGCTGCGGCTGGCCGACGCCGGCCCCGTGCCGTTCCTCGGGGACGAGTGGCTGCTGCTGTTCGCGGCGATGGCGCTGACGGTCTGGAAGGGCCTCGGCTACTACATGATCATCTACCTCGCGGCGCTGGCCACCGTGCCGCGCGAGCTGCACGAGGCCGCCGCCGTGGACGGCGCCGGCCCGCTGCGCCGCTTCACCAGCGTCACCGTCCCGGCGGTGCGCTCCACGATGGTGCTGGTCGGCGCGTTGTCGTCGGTGGCCGCGTTCAAGGTGTTCGCCGAGGTGTTCCTGCTGGCGGGCCCCACCGGCGGGCCGGCCGGGCAGGACACCACGCTGGTGATGCTGGTCCAGCGCACGGGCACCGGGCTCGGCGGCCGGACCGGGTACGCGTCGGCGCTGTCCCTGGTCGTCTTCGTCGTGGCGCTGCTCCTCATGCTGCTCGTGCTGTACGCGGGCGCCCGCGACCGCACGACCAGGGGGCCGGAAGGGGAAGCCCGATGACGTGGACGACCCGCACCTCCCCCTGGGAGAAGGCGCTGCGCTACGCCCTGATGACCGCGGTCCTCGCCCTCACCGTCGGCCCCTTCCTGTGGCAGCTGTCCACGTCGCTCAAGGGCGGCACCGAGGACCTCTACACCTGGCCGCCGCGCCTGCTGCCGCGCCACCCCACGCTCGGCAACTACGCGGAGGTGGCCCGCATCGTGCCCGTCTGGGACTACGCCCTCAACTCCGTGAAGGTGGCGGTCGCCAGTGTGCTCACCAACCTCGCGGGTGCATCCATGGCCGGGTACGCGCTGGCGCGGCTGCGCTTCCGGGGACGCCGGGCCGCCGGGCTGGCCTTCGTCCTGGCGCTGCTGGTGCCGCTGGAGTCCGTGATCATCGCCCAGTTCACCCTGGTGCGGGAGCTGCGGCTGAACGACAGCCTGGTGGCGGTGGTGCTGCCCGGCGCGGTCGGGGCGCTGAACGTGCTGCTGATGCGGAACGCCTTCGCCGCCGTGCCGTACGAGATGGAGGAGGCCGCCGTCGTGGACGGCGCGAACGTGTGGCAGCGGTTCACACGGGTCGCGCTGCCGTCGGTGCGCGGCACGCTCGCCGTCGTCGCGATCTTCGCGTTCATGGGGGCCTGGGACGACTTCCTGTGGCCGCTGATCGTGCTGTCGGACCCCCGGCACTTCACCCTCACCGTGGGCCTCAACCACCTGCAC
This sequence comes from Streptomyces mashuensis, assembly GCF_014654785.1. Taxonomy (GTDB): domain Bacteria; phylum Actinomycetota; class Actinomycetes; order Streptomycetales; family Streptomycetaceae; genus Streptomyces; species Streptomyces mashuensis. Next base: position 992,318 of record NZ_BNBD01000001.1, on the reverse strand, counting down.
GGCACGTTCGCGCAGGACCCGCGGCTGGTGGCCGCCGGCACCGTCATCGCCGTGGCCCCGCTGATCCTCATGTTCGTCTGCCTGCAACGGTACTTCTTCCGCGGCGTCGGCGAAGGCGCCGTCAAGGGCTGAGGAGGGCTCCCCCGCATGCGCTTCGGCGTCAACTACACCCCCAGCCGCGGCTGGTTCCACCACTGGCTCGACTTCGACCCGGACGAGATCCGCGCCGACCTCGACGACATCGCCGGGCTCGGCCTCGACCACGTCCGCGTCTTCCCGCTGTGGCCCGTCTTCCAGCCCAACCGCACCCTGATCCGGCCCCGCGCCCTCGACCAGCTGCGCCTGCTCGCCGACGCGGCCGCCGAGCGCGGCCTGGACGTGGCTGTCGACGGCTTGCAGGGCCACCTGTCGAGCTTCGACTTCGTGCCCTCGTGGGCCACCACCTGGCACCGGCGCAACCTGTTCACGCACGAGGCGGTGGTGGAGGCCCAGGCCGCCTACCTCGCGGCGCTGGGCGAGACCCTCGCGGACCTGCCCGGCTTCCTCGGGCTGACCGTCGGCAACGAGGTGAACCAGTTCTCCGGCCCGCCCCACCCCGACCCCGACCGGGTCACCCCGGCGGAGGCCGGACGCTGGCTGCGGCGGATGCTGGACGCGTGCGAGGCGGCGGCCCCCGGCCGGCTGCACGTGCATGCCTCGTACGACGCCGCCTGGTACGACGGCACGCACCCCTTCACGCCGGCGCACTCGGCGCTCCTGGGCGCGATGACGGTGGTGCACTCCTGGGTGTTCAACGGCACCGCCCAGCGGTACGGGCCGCGGGGCGCGGCCACGGAGCTGCACGCCGCGTACCTGGCCGAACTGGCGAAGGCGTGGGCGGAGGACCCGGCGCGGCCGGTGTGGCTCCAGGAGACGGGCGCGCCGGCCCCGCACGTCCCGCCCGGCCGGGCGGCGGCCTTCACGCGGGCGACGCTGACGCACGTCCTGGACTGCCCGGACCTGTGGGGCGTGACGTGGTGGTGCTCGCACGACGTGGACCGGTCCCTGGCCGACTTCCCGGAACTGGAGTACGACCTCGGTCTGTTCACCACGGACCGGCGGCTCAAGCCGGTGGGCGAGGCCCTGGCCCGGGTGGTGCGGGAGTGGCGCGCGGGGTCGTTCGCGCCGGCGCGGCCGCGCCGGGTCGCGCTCGCCCTCGACGTGGGCGGCGCGGAGGAGGCGCCGGGGCGCCGGGTGTGCGCGCCGGGGGGCGCGTTCTTCGAGGCGTGGGTGGCGGTGGCCGCCGAGGGGGTCCGGCCGGCTGTGGTGCCGGCCGAACGGGCCGTGGACGCGGCGTACCTGGCGGCACGCGGCATCGAGGAGGTGGTGCGCGTGGCGGACGTGACCGGCCGGTAGCAGCCCGGCCCGAGGAACGAGAAGCGAGGAACGAGCAACGAGGAACGCCGGAGGAGCCCCCTTGCGCGAGAGACCGCTCACCCGCCGTACGGTGCTGGCCGCTGCGGCGGGCCTGGCCCTGCCCGCGCCACCGGTGGCAGCGGCGGGAAGGCAGCAGAAGGAACAGCAGCAGAAGCGGGAGCGGGAACAGGAGCCGGGTCTCCAGCCGTTCGCCCGGTACTGGTACCCCGACACCCTGCTCGCCTGGTCCGCGGCCACCGACCCCGACCTCCCCTTCAACCGGTCCACCGTCCCCCTCGCGTCCCGTTTCACTCCCCCGCCGCCCAACGCCACCGCCCGTGCCGGGCAGGCGCGGGTGTCCGCCCTCGTCTCGTTCGCGCCCACCTCCGGCAACCCCTCGCAGGGCTCGGCCACCGCCGACTACTACGCCCTCACCCACTGGGCGTACCTCGACGAGCTGGTCTTCTGGGGCGGCTCGGCGGGCGAGGGGCTGATCCTGGCGCCCAACGCGCCCGTCGTGGACGCCGCGCACCGCCACGGCGTGCCCGTCCTCGGCACGGTCTTCCTGCCGCCGGTGGCGTACGGCGGCGAGCTGCGCTGGACGCGCGACCTGGTGCGGCGCGGCCCGGACGGCCGCTTCCCGGTCGCGGACAAGATGGCGGAGGCGGCCCGCGCCCACGGCTTCGACGGCTGGTTCCTCAACGCCGAGACCGGCGGCGGCGACGCGCGCCTGGCGGCGGACATGCGCGACTTCGTGGCGTACCTGCGCGCGGAGCCCGGCGGTCTGCGGGTGACCTGGTACGACGCCATGGCCGTGTCGGGCGGCATCGCCTGGCAGAACGAGCTCAACGACCACAACGCGCCGTTCTTCGCCGCGGCGAGCAGCATGTTCCTCAACTTCGGCTGGCACCGCGCCGGCCTGGCCGCCTCGGCGGCGCGGGCCGGCGCCCTGGGGCGCGACCGCTACGAGCTGTGGGCGGGCGCCGACGTGGAGGCGGCGGGCTGGGACACGCGGGTCGACTGGGACGCGCTGCTGCCCGCCGACGGGCCGCACGCCGCCTCGCTCGGCCTCTACCGGCCCGAATGGACGTGGAAGTCGCTGCCGTCGCCGCCCGCCGGCGGGCGCGCCCCGGACGCCTTCCACCGGCGCGACGACCTCTTCTGGACCGGGCCCTCCCTCGACCCGGCCCGCCCGGCGCCGGGCCCGGGCCCCTGGCGGGCCCCGGCCGTGTCCGTCGCCGACCGCTCCACCGTCACCTCCCTCCCCTTCGCCACCGTCTTCAACACCGGCCATGGCCTGGGCTGGTACGACGGGGGCGTACGCGTGGGGGACGCGCCCTGGAACCACCTGGGCCTCCAGGACCGGCTGCCGGGCCGCCGCTGGGTGGTCCATACGGCGGGCGCCCGGCCCGCCGTCGGCTTCGACTTCGCCGACGCCTGGTACGGCGGCGGCAGCCTGCTGCTCACGGGGGAGCTCACCGCACCCACGACGCTGGAGCTGTACGCGACGCGGTTGCCGCTCTCCCCGCGGACGGTCGTGGAGCTCACCTACCGCACCGGCCCCGGCTCGGCCGCCGTCCGCGTCGAGCTGGCCGCCGCGACGGCCCCGGGCGGGCGCGGCGGGGAACGGTTCCGCCGGCTGCCCGCCGGCCGGCTCCGCGCGGGCGGCAGCCCCTGGACCACGGTCACCGTCCCGCTGGGCGCCCTGTGGCACCGCGGGCTCCTGCACGGCCTCGGCGTCCGCCTCACCGCCCCGGACGGCGGTGCCGTCCACTGGCGGCTGGGCCGGCTGGCCGTACGCGACGCCGTGCCCCCGCCGCCCGCGCCGCCCGGCCGGCCCGTCGTCACGGCGGCGCGGGAACGCCCGGACGGCACCACGGAGCTGCGGCTGGCGTGGGACGCCGCGCCCGGGCCGGTGCGGCACTACGAGGTGCGGCAGGTGCTGTCCGGCGGAGCCCGCCGCTTCCTCGGCGGCACGGCTGGGCATGCCTTCTACGTCCCGGCGCTGCACCGCCCGGCCGGCGAGCCGGCCACCCGGATCGAGGTGCGGGCCGTGGACGAGCTGTACGCCGTGTCGTCCCCCGCCACCACCGTGCTCCGCCGGCCGCACGGCACCGGCCGGCCCTGAACCGCCGGCCCCGAACGGCCGCACCCGACCCGCCGCCCCGTCCCGCCTCCCGCGAAGGGACCGCCGATGCATCACGACCGCGCCCTCACCGAAGCCCGGCTGCAGCGCGTGCTGGACGAGCGTGTCCGGCCCGCCGTCCACCCCGTGTCCGTGCCCCTGGACGTCTCGGTGTGGCACGCCCCTGGGGAGCCCGTGCCCGTCGCCGAGGGGCTGGCGGCCCCGCGGACGCCGGTCGCGGTGGGGGACGCATGGGGGCCGGCGTGGGGCACCAGCTGGTTCACCGTGTCGGGCACGGTGCCGGCCGACTGGGCCGGGCGGACCGTCGAGGCCCTCCTCGACCTGGGGTTCGACGAGAACATGACCGGGTTCCAGTGCGAGGGCCTCGTCTACCGGCCGGACGGCTCGCCGGTCAAGGGCCTCAACCCGCGCACGCACTGGGTGCGGATCGCCGACCGGGCGGAGGGCGGCGAGCAGGTGCTGCTGCACGTCGAGGCCGCCGCCAACCCGGTGATCATGGACTACCGTCCCTTCGTCCCCACCGAGCTGGGCGACCGCGAGACCGCGGACGCCGCGCCCCGCTACCGGCTGGCCCGGATGGACCTGGCCGTCCTGGACCGCACCGTGTGGGAGCTGGTGCAGGACCTGGAGGTGCTGGGCGGGCTGATGGCGGGCCTCCCGGAGGACGCGCCGCGCCGCTGGGAGGTGCTGCGGGCCGTGGAACGGGCGCTCGACGCGCTCGACCTCCAGGACGTGGGCGGCACGGCCGCCCGGGCCCGGGAGTGCCTCGCCGGCGTGTTCGCCGCGCCCGCGCACGCCTCCGCGCACCGCATCAGCGCGGTCGGGCACGCGCACATCGACTCGGCGTGGCTGTGGCCGCTCCGCGAGACGGTGCGCAAGGTGGCGCGGACCACCGCCAACATGACCGCGCTGCTGGAGGAGGAGCCGGACTTCGTCTACGCGATGTCGCAGGCGCAGCAGTTCGCGTGGGTCAAGGAGCACCGGCCGGAGGTGTACGCGCGGGTGAAGAAGGCGGTCGCGGAGGGCCGCTTCGTGCCGGTGGGCGGCATGTGGGTGGAGTCGGACACGAACATGCCGGGGTCGGAGGCGCTGGCCCGGCAGTTCGTGCACGGCAAGCGCTTCTTCCTGGAGGAGTTCGGGGTCGAGACGGAGGAGGTGTGGCTGCCGGACACGTTCGGCTACTCGGCGGCGCTGCCGCAGCTGGTGCGGCTGGCGGGCGCCAAGTGGTTCCTCACGCAGAAGATCTCGTGGAGCCGGACCAACGCCTTCCCGCACCACACCTTCTGGTGGGAGGGCCTGGACGGCACCCGGGTGTTCACGCACTTCCCGCCGATCGACACGTACAACGCGCAGCTGTCGGGCCAGGAGCTGGCGCACGCCGTGCGCAACTTCCGCGACAAGGGTGCCGCCACGCGCTCGCTGGCGCCCACCGGCTGGGGCGACGGCGGGGGCGGCACGACGCGCGAGATGGTGGCGCGGGCCAAACGCCTGGCGGACCTGGAGGGCTCGGCGCGGGTGGTCTTCGAGAAGCCGTCGGCGTTCTTCGAGAAGGCGCACGCCGAGTACGGAGCGGAGGCGCCCGTGTGGACGGGCGAGGTGTACCTGGAGCTGCACCGGGCCACGCTGACCAGCCAGGCCCGGACCAAGCAGGGCAACCGGCGCAGCGAGCACCTGCTGCACGAGGCGGAGCTGTGGGCGGCGACGGCCGCGGTGCGCGCCGGGTTCCCGTACCCGTACGAGCGGCTGGACCGGCTGTGGAAGACGGTGCTGCTGCACCAGTTCCACGACATCCTGCCCGGCACGTCGATCGCCTGGGTGCACCGGGAGGCGGCGCGGACGTACGCGGAGGTGGCGGCGGAGCTGGAGGAGGTCGTCGGGGCGGCGCAGGCCGCGCTGGCCGGTGCGGCGGCGGACGGCACCGGGGTGCTGGTGTTCAACGCGGCGCCGCACGCCCGGGGCGGGGTGCCGGCCTTCGGTGCGGCGCGTGCCGCGGACACTGCCGCGGGGGTCGCGCCGGAGGTGTCCGTCACCGGGCGCGAGGGCGGCGGTTTCGTGCTCGACAACGGGCTGCTGCGGGTGCAGGTCGACGGGCGGGGCCTGGTGGTGTCGGTGCGTCACCTGGGGACGGGCCGGGAGACGCTGGCCCCGGGCGGCGCGGCCAACCTGCTCCAGCTGCACCAGGACTTCCCCGTGATGTGGGACGCCTGGGACGTGGACCGTTTCTACCGCAACACGGTCACGGACCTGACGGGTGCGGTGGAGCTGGAGCGGGTGGGCCCGGACTCCCTGCGGGTGGTGCGGAGCTTCGGCGCCTCGCGGGTGGAGCAGACGGTGACGCTGCCGGCGGGCGCGGGCCGGGTGGAGTTCACCACGGAGGTGGACTGGCACGAGACGGAGAAGTTCCTCAAGGTGGCCTTCCCGCTGGACGTGCACACGGACCGCATCGCCGCCGAGACGCAGTTCGGCCACCTGCACCGGCCCACGCACACCAACACCAGCTGGGACGCCGCCAAGTTCGAGGCGTGCGCGCACCGGTTCGTCCGGGTGGAGGAGCCGGGCTGGGGCGTGGCGCTGGTGAACGACGCGACGTACGGGTACGACGTGACCCGCATCCCGCGCGCGGAGGGCACCGCCGCCACCACGGGCACCACCGTGCGCCTGTCGCTGCTGCGCGCGCCGCGCTTCCCCGACCCGCGCACCGACCAGGGGGTGCACCGCTTCCGGTACGCGCTGGTGCCGGGCGCCTCCATGGCGGACGCGGTGCGCGAGGGGCACCGCATCAACCTGCCGGAGCGGCGCGTGCCGGGCGGCGGGGCGGTGGAGCCGCTGGTGTCCGTGGCGGACGAGGCGGTGGTGGTGTCGGCGGTGAAGCTCGCGGACGACGGCAGCGGCGACGTGGTGGTACGGCTGTACGAGGCGCTGGGCGGCCGGGTGCGCACGGCCTTGCGCGCCGGGTTCGCCGTGGCGTCGGCGTCCGAGTGCGACCTGCTGGAACGGCCCCTGCGTGCCGCCGGGCTCGACGGCGACGCGGTGCCGCTCTCCCTGACCCCGTTCCAGATCGTCACGCTGCGCCTCGTACGGGCCTGACGGCGCACCAGAGGGCGGCCGTCCCCAGGACGCGTGACCCGTACGCTTAGCATTTCGAACATGAAGCTGCGTCTCACGCGCCTGTCCCGGCCGCGCGGCCGGAGGGCGGCGGCCGCTGTGGCCGCCGCCCTCGTGCTCGCCGGCGCCGGCACCTGGACCGCGGCCTCGGTCGCGGACGGCCACCCATCCGTGCACCGCGAGGACCGGGTGCTGTCCGTGCCGGAGGAGCCGGGGAGCGGGCGCGAGGTGCGCCTCGACACCTCGTTCTTCACCGCGGGCGGGCCGGGCCGCCGGCCGGCCGTGCTGCTGGCGCACGGCTTCGGCGGCAGCAAGACCGACCAGCGCGAGCAGGCCGAGGAGCTGGCCCGCTCCGGGTACGCGGTGCTGACGTGGTCCGCGCGCGGCTTCGGCCGCTCCGGCGGCCGCATCGGCCTCAACGACCCCGGCCGGGAGGTCGCCGACGTCAGCCGGCTCCTCGACTGGCTCGCGCGCCGCCCCGACGTCCGCCTGGACGCCGCGGGCGACCCGCGCGTGGGCATCGCCGGCCCCTCGTACGGCGGCGCGGTGGCCCTGCTGGCCGCCGGCCGGGACCGGCGGGTCGACGCGATCGTCCCGGCCGTCACGTACTGGAACCTCTCCGACGCGCTGTTCCCCAACGACGTGTTCAAGAAGCTGTGGGCCGGCACCTTCTTCACGTCGGGGTCCCGCAAGCCCCGCGGCGGGGCGTCCGCCTGCGGGCGGTTCGCGGCGGACCTGTGCGCGATGTACCAGCGCGTGGCCGTGGCCGGGCGGCCGGACGACGCGGCCCGGGAGCTGCTGGAGCAGCGCAGCCCGTCCGCCGTGGCCGGCCGCATCAAGGTGCCCACGCTGCTCGTCCAGGGCCGCGCCGACTCGCTGTTCCCCCTCGACCACGCCGACGCGGCGGCCCGCGCGATCGCCCGCAACGGGGCGCCCGTGTCCGTCGACTGGATCGCCGGCGGCCACGACACCGGCACCACGGCGGAGGACGACCGGATCGCGGGGCGCACGCGCGCCTGGTTCGACCGCTACCTGAAGGGCGAGGAGGACACCGCCACCGGTCCCGCCTTCCGCGTCAGCCGCACCGGTGGCCTCGACACCACCGACGGCACCACACGGCTGCTGCCCGCCACCGCCGCCGCCTACCCCGGGCTGCGCTCCGGGCTCCGCGACGTCCCGCTGAAGGGGCGCCGGCAGACCGTCGCCAACCCGGCCGGTGCCGCACCGCCCGCCGTCTCGGCCGTGCCCGGCCTCGGCGCGCTGGGCAAACTGGCGGACCTCGGCGCCGGGGTGGCACTCGACTTCCCCGGCCAGTACGCCCGCTTCGACTCGGCGCCGCTGACCGAGGGCGTCCGGGTGACGGGCGCCCCCTCGGTGCGGGTCACCGTGGCCTCGGACGCCGACGAGGCGGTGCTGTTCGCCAAGGTGTACGACGTGGGCCCCGACGGCCGGCAGCAGCTGCCCGGCCGGCTCGTGACGCCGGTGCGCGTCACCGGCGCGCGGGAGGGCCGCACGGTGGAGGTGCGCCTGCCCGCCGTCGACCACACGTTCGCGCCCGGCCACCGGGTGCGCCTCGTGCTGGCCGCCACCGACCTCGGCTACGCCTCGCCGGTCCGCCCCGCCACGTACACCGTCGCCCTGGCCGGCGGGGCCCTGAGCGTCCCCACCGCGCCCGGGGTGCGGACCGGGGCGGCGGGGCTGCCGTGGTGGACGTGGGGGCTGCCGGCCGGCGGACTGGTCGTGGCGGCGGCGCTGCTGCTGACCGGCCGCCGCCGTACGGCCGTACCGCCGCCCGACCCGGCGCTGGCCGACGTGCCGTTGCAGATCACCGGGCTGAGCAAGCGGTACGCCGGCTCCCCCGACCGGTACGCCGTCCGGGACGTGTCCTTCCGCGTCGAGCGCGGGCAGGTGCTCGGCCTGCTGGGGCCCAACGGCGCCGGCAAGACCACGACGCTGCGCATGCTGATGGGCCTGATCCGGCCGGACGAGGGCGAGATCCGCGTCTTCGGGCACGCGGTGCGCCCCGGCGCGCCGGTGCTGTCGCGCGTGGGCGCCTTCGTGGAGGGCGCGGGGTTCCTGCCTCACCTGTCGGGCCGGGCCAACCTGGAGCTGTACTGGCGGGCCACGGGCCGCCCGGCCGGGGACGCGCACCTGGAGGAGGCCCTGGAGATCGCCGGGCTGGGCTCGGCGCTGGAGCGGGCCGTGCGCACGTACTCGCAGGGCATGCGGCAGCGGCTGGCGATCGCCCAGGCCATGCTGGGCCTGCCCGACCTGCTGATCCTCGACGAGCCGGCGAACGGCCTGGACCCGCCGCAGATCCGGGAGATGCGCGAGGTGATGATCCGTTACGCGGCCGGGGGCCGCACGGTCATCGTCTCCAGCCACCTGCTGTCCGAGGTGGAGCAGTCCTGCACGCACCTGGTGGTCATGGACCGCGGGCGGCTGGTGGACGCCGGGCCGGTGGAGCGGATCACCGGCTCGGGCGACACCCTGCTGATCGGCGTGGAGGGCCTGGTGACGGACGTCATGGCCGAGAAGGTGGCCGGGCTGCCCGGCGTGGCCTCGGCGGTGCGCGCCGAGGGCGGCCTGGTGGTGCGCCTGGACGGCGCCCGGGTGCCGGAGCTGCTCGCCGAGCTGGTGCGGCTGGAGGTGCCGGTGACGGGCGTGGGCCCGCACCGGCGGCTGGAGGACGCGTTCCTGACCCTGATCGGAGGCACGGCATGAGTACGGCGGCGGCGCCCGGCTACCGGGCGGGCGGCACGCTGCCGCTGCGCGTGGAGGCGGCACGGCAGGTGCGGCGGCGGCGCACGGTGGTGATGGGCGCGGTGCTGGCGGTGCTGCCGTTCGTGCTCATCGCGGCGTTCGCCGTCGGCGGCGACCCCAAGGGCCGCAACGGGCGGATCACCCTGATGGACACCGCCACCGCGTCGGGCCTCAACTTCGCGGCGACGGCGGTGTTCGTGTCGGCGGGCTTCGTGCTCGTGGTACCGGTGGCGCTGTTCTGCGGCGACACGGTGGCCTCGGAGGCGGGCTGGTCGTCACTGCGCTACCTGCTGGCGTCCCCGGTGCCGCGCTCCCGCCTGCTGGCGGTCAAGCTGACGGTGGCCCTGGCCTTCAGCGCGGCGGCGATCGCCCTGCTGCCGGCGGTGGCCCTGGCGGCGGGCACGGCGGCGTACGGCTGGGGCCCGCTGCGGCTGCCCACGGGCGGTTCCCTGGACCCGGGCACGGCGCTGGTGCGGCTGACAGCGGTCGTGGCGTACGTCTTCGTGGGCCAGCTGGTCACGGCGGCCCTGGCGTTCTGGCTGTCGACGGTCACGGACGCGCCGCTGGGCGCGGTGGGCGGGGCGATGGGCCTGACCATCGCGGGCAACGTCCTGGACGCGGTGACGGCGCTCGGCCACTGGCGCGAGCTCCTCCCGGCCCACTGGCAGTACGCCTGGGCGGACGCGCTCCAGCCGCACGCGGAGTGGGGCGGCATGGTGAAGGGCACGGCGGTGTCGGTGACGTACGCGCTGGTGTGCACGGCCCTGGCGTTCCGGCACTTCCGGGGCAAGGACGTGGTGTCCTAAGGCCGGGACCGGCGACCGCGCGCCTCGCTTCTCAGCCCGACCCGTACACCGGCAGGGGCGGCGGTGCCTGCGCCAGGAGGCGGCGGGTCGCGGCGCCCGCTTCCGCCGGCGTGCGGCGGGTGCCGCTGTCCGCCGTGGGGCCCCGGTGCCAGCCGTTCATGACGGTGATGCGGCCGCCGTCCGCCTCGAGGACCCGGCCCGTCACGCCCGCCGACTCCGGCGAGGCCAGCCACACCACCAGCGGTGACACGTTCTCCGGCGCCATCGCGTCGAAGGCACCCGCGCCGGGGGCGGCCATGGCGTCCGCGAACGGGCCCTCCGTCATACGGGTGCGGGCCGCCGGGGCCACCGCGTTGACGAGGACGCCGTAGCGGGCCAGTTCCGCCGCCGCGACCAGGGTCAGGGCGACGATGCCGGCCTTGGCCGCCGCGTAGTTGGCCTGCCCGACGCTGCCCAGCAGGCCCGCGCCCGACGTGGTGTTGACGACGCGCGCCCCGGGCACCTGCCCGGCCTTGGCGCGGGCCCGCCAGTGCGCCGCCGCGTGCCGCAGGGGCAGGAAGTGGCCCTTGAGGTGGACGGCGACCACCGCGTCCCAGTCGTCCTCGCCGAGGTTGACGAGCATGCGGTCGCGCAGGAAGCCGGCGTTGTTGACGAGCGCGTCCAGCCGCCCGTACGCCTCCAGGGCCGTGCCGACCAGGGACACCGCGCCCGCATCCGTGGCGATGTCGCCCGTATGGGCGACCGCCGCGCCGCCGCCGGCACGGATCTCCGCGACCACCGCGTGGGCCGGCCCCTCGGAGGCACCCTCCCCCGCCGGGCCCGTCCCCAGGTCGTTGACGACCACGGCCGCCCCCTCCGCCGCCAGGGCGAGCGCGTGGGCCCGGCCCAGGCCGCGCCCGGCGCCCGTCACGGCGACGACACGGCCGGCGCAGATCCCGCTCGTCCCGCTCATCCCGCGCTCCCTTCCTGCTCCGCGAGGGCCGTCAGGTACGCCGGGTACTCCCCGCCCCCGTGCACCAGCAGGCTCGCGCCCGTGATGTAGGCCGCCGCGTCCGAGGCGAGGAAGACGGCCGCCGCGCCGATGTCCTCCGGCTCGGCCAGGCGGCCGGCGGGAATCGTCCGGGCGACCGCGGTGCCGTCCTCGTCGCCGTAGTGGGCGCGCGCCGCCCCGGTCCGTACGGGCCCCGGCACCAGCGTGTTGACCCGGACCAGCGGCGCCCACTCGGCGGCCATCGTGCGCGCCAGGTTCTCCAGGCCCGCCTTGGCCGCCCCGTACGCCGCGGCCCCCGGCGACGGCCGCGTCCCGCTGACGCTGCCCACCATCAGCACGCAGCCGCCGCCCGCCTGCCCCCGCATGACGCGGTACGCGGCCAGCGAGACGGTGAGCGGCGCGGTGAGGTTGAGCTCCAGGACCCGGGCGTGGCGGCAGGCGTCCGCGTCGGCCAGCGCGCGGTGGGGCGTGCCGCCGGCGTTGTTGACCAGCACGTCCAGACGGCCGTACGTGGCCTGGACGCGGGTGATGACGTCCTCGACGGCTGCGGGGCGGCGCACGTTGAGGCGCAGGAATTCCGCGGTGCGGCCGGCGGCGGTGACCGGTTCCTCGGGGGGCCGGCGGGCGCAGACGACGACGTCGGCGCCGGCGGCGAGGAAGGCGCGGGCGATGCCGGCGCCCACGCCGCGGGTGCCGCCCGTGACGACGGCCACGCGGCCGGCCAGTGGTGGGCTCGGGTTCACGTGCGCTCCTCCCGCTGGGGGCGGTCCGCTGGTACGGTCGAGGATACCTAACAAACGTTTGGTGGAAAGGTGGCCCGATGGGCATCTCCACCGCACGCCCCGAACCGGGCGTCGCCATCGTCACGATGGACTTCCCGCCCGTCAACGCCCTCCCCGTGCACGGCTGGCACGCGCTGGCGCGGGCGGTGGCCGAGGCGGGCACCGACCCCGGGGTGCGCTGCGTCGTGCTGGCGGCGGCCGGGCGCGGCTTCAACGCGGGCGTCGACCTCAAGGAAATCCAGCACTCCCCCGGCCACCGGGCGCTGCTGGGCGCCAACCAGGGCTGTGCGGAGGCGTTCTCCGCCGTCTACGACTGCCCGGTGCCGGTCGTGGCGGCGGTGCACGGCTTCTGCCTGGGCGGCGGGGTGGGCCTGGCGGGCACCGCGGACGCGGTCGTGGCGTCGGAGGACGCGGTGTTCGGCCTGCCCGAGCTGGACCGGGGCGCGCTGGGCGCGGCCACCCACCTGGCGCGCCTGGTGCCGCAACACCTGATGCGCACCCTCTACTTCACCTCCCGCACCGTCACCGCCCGCGAGCTGTACGGGCACGGCTCGGTGTGGCGGGTGGTGCCGCGGCCGGGGCTGGCGGAGGCGGCGCGCGCCCTGGCCCGCGAGATCGCCGCGAAGGACGGCGTGCTGCTGCGGCTGGCCAAGGCCGCGCTCAACGGCATCGACCCGGTGGACGTCCGCCGCGCCTACCGCTACGAGCAGGGCTTCACCTACGAGGCGGCCGTGGCGGGCGTCGCGGAGCGGCACCGCGCCGCGTTCCTGGCGGGCGGCGGGCGCCGGCGCGAGGAGGAGCGGTCGTGACGGCGGACGGCGGCGACAAGCGGATGACGGCCGACGAGGCCGTGGCCCGGCTGCGGGACGGCATGACGGTGGGCATCGGCGGCTGGGGGTCGCGGCGCAAGCCGATGGCGCTGGTGCGGGCCGTGCTGCGGTCCTCGCTCACGGACCTGACGGTCGTCTCGTTCGGCGGCCCGGACGTGGGGCTGCTGGTGGCGGCCGGCCGGGTCCGCCGGCTCGTCGCCGCGTTCGCCACGCTGGACTCCGTACCCCTCGAACCGCACTTCCGGGCCGCCCGGGAGCGCGGCGCCCTGGAGCTGATGGAGCTCGACGAGTCGATGGTGATGTGGGGCCTGACGGCGGCGGCGCACCGGCTGCCGTTCCTGCCGGTGCGGGCCGGGCTCGGTTCGGACGTGCTGCGCGTCAACCCGTCCCTGCGCACGGTCACGTCGCCCTACGCGGACGGCGAGGAGCTGGTGGCCGTGCCCGCGCTCGCCCTCGACGCGGCGCTGGTGCACGTCAACCGGGCGGACGCGCTGGGCAACGGCCAGTACCTGGGCCCCGACCCGTACTTCGACGACCTGTTCTGCGAGGCGGCCCGGGAGGCGTACGTGTCGTGCGAGCACATCGTGGAGACACGTGAGTTCGCGGCGGCGGGCGGGCCGCAGACGCTGCTGGTCCAGCGGCACTGCGTGACGGGGGTCGTGGAGGCGCCGGGCGGCGCCCACTTCACGTCCTGCGCCCCGGACTACGGGCGCGACGAGGCGTTCCAGACGGCGTACGCGAAGGCCGCGGCGGACCCGGAGGCGTGGGCGGCGTTCGCGGGGCGTTTCCTGTCGGGCGACGAGGACGCCTACCGGCGGGCGGTCGCGGACTTCGCGCGGGAGGGGGCGTGACCGGCGGGGCGACGCGCGCCGAGGTGTGCGTGGTGGCGTGCGCGGAGGCGTGGCGGGGGGCCGGCGAGGTCCTGGCGAGCCCGGTCGGGGGGCTGGTCCCGGCGCTGGGGGCGCGGCTGGCCCGGCTGACGTTCGCGCCGCGGCTGCTGCTGACGGACGGGGAGGCGCTGCTCGTCACGGGCGGCGGTGCGGTGGAGGGCTGGCTGCCGTACCGGCGGCACCTGTCGCTGTCGTACGGGGGCCGGCGGCACGCGATGATGGGCGCGAGCCAGCTCGACCGGCACGGCAACCAGAACATCAGCTGCGTCGGCGACTGGGGGCAGCCGCACCGGCAGCTGATCGGGGTGCGCGGCGCGCCCGCCAACACGGTGAACCACCCCGTGAGTTACTGGGTGCCGCGGCACTCGCGGCGCGTGTTCGTCGAGCGGGTCGACATGGTGTGCGGCGTGGGGTACGACCGGGCGGCGGCCGCGGGGCCGCGGGTGGCGCGGTACCACCGGATCGTCCGCGTGGTCACCGACCTGGCGGTGCTGGACTTCGGGACGCCGGACCGGACGATGCGGGTGGTGTCGCTGCACCCGGGGGTGGCGGCGGAGGACGTACGGGCGGCGACGGGCTTCCCGCTGGACGTACCGGACGACGTGCCGCGCACGCGCGTGCCCGGCACCGCCGAACTGCGGCTGATCCGCGAGGTGCTGGACCCGGCGGGGCTGCGGGAGCGCGAGGTCCGGGGATGAGCGGCCCGGAGCCCCCGGCGCTGCCCCCGGTGCTGCCGACGGCCTTGACGCGGCTCACCGGCGTCCGCCACCCGGTCGTGCAGACGGGCATGGGCTGGGTGGCCGGCCCCGGCCTGGTGTCGGCGGTGGCGGAGGCGGGCGCGCTGGGCTTCCTGGGTTCGGCGACGATGACGCCGAACGAGCTGCGGGCGGCGGTACGGGCCGTGCGGGCGCGCACGGACCGCCCGTTCGGGGTGAACCTGCGGGCGGACGCGGGCGACGCGGCCGAGCGGGTCGCGGTGCTGGTGGAGGAGGGCGTCCGCGTGGCGTCGTTCGCGCTGGCCCCGTCGCGCGGGCTGATCGCCCGGCTGAAGGACGCGGGCGTGGTGGTGATGCCGACGGTGGGGGCGCTGCGGCACGCGGAGAAGGTCGCGGCGTGGGGCGCGGACGCGGTTCTGGTGCAGGGCGCGGAGGGCGGCGGCCACACGGGCCGGGTGGCGACGACGGTGCTGGTGCCGCAGGTGGTCGACGCGGTGGGGATTCCGGTGGTGGCGGCGGGCGGCTTCTTCGACGGCCGGGGCCTGGCGGCGGCGCTGGCGTACGGGGCGTGCGGGGTGGGCATGGGCACGCGGTTCCTGCTGACGGCGGAGAGCCCGGTGCCGCGGGCGGTGAAGGAGGCGTACCTGGCGGCGTCGGTGGCCGACGTGGTGGTGACGCGGAAGGTCGACGGCCTGCCGCACCGGGTGCTGCGCACGGCGTTCGTGGAGGGGCTGGAGGGTGCGGGGCGCACCCGGTCCCTGCTCCGTGCGGCGCGGCACGCGGTGGCCTTCCGCCGCCTGTCGGGGTCGGGGTGGGCGCGTCTGGTGCGGGACGGTGTGGCGCTGCGGCGGGTCCGGGGGCTGGCGTGGGGCCAGGTGCTGCTGGCGGCGAGCACGCCCATGCTGTTGCGGGCGGCGATGGTGGAGGGCCGCGTGGAGGCGGGCGTGATGTCGGCGGGCCAGGTGGCGGGGCTGATCGAGGACGTGCCGACGTGCGCGGAGCTCGTGGGGGACGTGGTGGAGGGGGCGCGGCGGGTGCTGGCGGCGCTGGCCGGCCCGTCCGGCAGCGACGGAACGGGGATCACACCCGTTCGATGATGGTCACGTTCGCCTGTCCGCCTCCCTCGCACATCGTCTGGAGCCCGAACCGGCCGCCCGTGCGCTCCAGTTCGTGCAGCAGCGTGGTCATCAGCCGCGCCCCCGTGGCCCCCAGGGGGTGGCCGAGGGCAATCGCGCCGCCGTTGACGTTCACCCGCCCGGGGTCCGCGCCGGTCTCCGCGAGCCAGGCGAGGACCACCGGTGCGAACGCCTCGTTCACCTCCACCAGGTCGATGTCGTCGATCCTCATGCCGGCCTTCCGCAGGGCGTGTTCCGTCGCCGGGATGGGCGCGGTGAGCATGCGGACGGGGTCCTCGCCGCGGACGGACAGGTGGTGGATGCGGGCGCGCGGCGTCAGCCCGTGCGTGCGCAGGGCCCGGTCGTTGGCGACGAGGAGCGCGGCGGCCGCGTCGGAGATCTGGGAGGACACGGCGGCGGTCAGCCGGCCACCGGGCACGACCGGCGGCAGGGCGGCCATCCTGGCCAGGGACGTGTCGCGGCGCGGTCCCTCGTCGGCGGTGCAGTCGCCGTACGGCAGGGTCTCGCGCGCGAAGCGCCCTTCGTCGAGGGCGCGTACCGCGCGCCGGTGGGACTCCAGGGCGTACTCCTCCATCCGCTCCCGGGTGATGCCCCACTGGTCGGCGATGAGTTCGGCGCCGTGGAACTGGTCGACGGGCAGGCCGCCGTAGCGGGCGCGCCAGCCGGCGGAGCCGGCGAAGGGGCCGGCGGTCAGGCCGAGCGGGCGGACGGCCTGGTGGAAGGCGTAGCCGATGGGCACCTGGGACATGTTCTGCGTGCCGCCCGCGACCACGAGGTCCTGGGTGCCGGACAGCACGGCCTGCGCGGCGAAGTGCAGGGCCTGCTGACCGGACCCGCACTGCCGGTCGACCGTGACGCCGGGGACGTGCTCGGGCAGCCCGGCGGCCAGCCAGGCGGTGCGGGCGATGTCGCCGGCCTGCGGGCCGACGGTGTCGAGGCAGCCGAGGACCACGTCGTCCACGGCGCCGGGGTCCACGCCGGTGCGCCCGAGGAGGGCGCGCAGCACGTGCGCGGCCAGGTCCGCCGGGTGGGCGGCGGCCAGGGCGCCGCCGCGCCGGCCGACGGGGGTGCGGACCGCGTCGACGATGTATGCGTCGGCCATGGCTGTTCCCTCCTCGGGGACGGGCGCCCGGACGGGACCGGGGCCGCGCGCTCAGGCGCGCACGGCGATGCCGTCCAGGACCATCGACAGGTACTGCCGGGCGATCTCCTCCGGGCTGTGCGTGCCGCCGGGCCGGTACCAGGACGCCGCCACCCACACCGTGTCGCGCAGGAAGCGGTAGGCGAGGCGGACGTCGAGGTCGGCGCGGAAGGCGCCGTCGGCGACGCCGCGGCGCAGCACGGCCAGCCACATCTCCTCGAAGCGGCGGCCGGAGTCGGCGAGGTAGGCGAAGCGGGGCAGGGCGGCGAGGTGCCCGGCCTCGCGCTGGTAGACGGCGACGGCCGCGCGGTGCCGGTCGATCTCCCGGAACGACTCGGTGACCAGGGCCTCGACGGTGCCGCGCGGGCTGTGCCCGGCGGTGAGGACGGCCTCGTAGCGGGCCCACAGCTCGTCGAGGAAGCCGGAGAGGATCTCGTCGAGCATGGCCTCCTTGGAGTCGAAGTGGTAGTAGAGGCTGCCCGCGAGCAGGCCGGCCCGCTCGGCGATCCTGCGCACGGTGGTGGCGTTGTAGCCGTGGGCGGCGAACACCTCGGCGGCGGTGGCCAGCAGCTCGGCGCGGCGCGCCTGCGCCTGCGCCGGGGCCTGGGCGTCGGTGGGGGTCTTCTTGCTGGTCGGCACGGTGTCATTGTCCGTCACGGCGGGGGCCGGTCAGGCGCGGCGGCTGCTGACGGAGACGGTCTCGCCGGTCATGTACGAGGCGTAGTCGCTGGCCAGGAAGACGATGACGTTGGCGACCTCCCAGGGCGCGGCGGCCCGCCCGAACGCCTCGCGCCGGGTCAGGTCGGCGAGGACGTCCGGGGTGGTGACCTTCTCCAGGTGCGGGTGGGTGGCGAGGCTGGGCGCCACGGCGTTGACGCGGACGCCGTACGCGGCGGCCTCGACGGCGGCGCAGCGGGTGAGGGCCATGACGCCGGCCTTGGCGGCGGCGTAGTGGGCCTGGCCGCGCTGGGCGCGCCAGCCGAGCACGGAGGAGTTGTTGACGACGGCGCCGCCCCGGCCGGCGGCCTTCATGCGGCGCAGGGCGGCGCGGGTGCAGCGGAACGTGCCGGTGAGGGTGGTGTCGAGCACGGCGTGCCACTGCTCGTCGGTCATCTCGGTGAGTTCGCAGGTCCCGCCGAGGCCGGCGTTGTTGACGAGGACATCGAGCCGCCCGTGCCGGGTCTCGGCGAGGCCGAGGAGGGCGGTGACCTGGTCCTCGTCGGTGACGTCGCAGGGCGTGCCGGTCACGCGCCGGGCGCCGAACTCGGCGGCGAGCGCGGCGACGGTCTCCTTGAGGCGGCGTTCGTGGGCGTCGCCGAGGACGACGTCGGCGCCCTCCTCCAGGAAGCGGCGGGCGGTGGCGCCGCCGATGCCGGTGCCGGCGGCCGCGGTGACGACGGCGCTGCGGCCGGCCAGCAGGCCGTGCCCGGGGACGTAGGGCGGGGCCTCGGGGGCGCCCGGCTCCTCGACGCTGCTCATGGCGGCACGGTAACCTACCAAACACTTGTTAGGGAAGGATGGCGCCATGCCCCCTGACCCGCCCCCCGACGAGCCGGTGGTGCGCTACGAGCGCGCCGGCCCCGTCGCGACGGTCACCATGAACCGGCCCGCGTACCGCAACGCCCAGAACTCCGCGATGACGTACGCCCTGGACGACGCGTTCGCGGCGGCCGCGGCCGACGACGCGGTGAAGGTGGTGGTGCTGGCGGGCGCCGGCGACCACTTCTCCGCGGGGCACGACATCGGCTCGCCCGGCCGGGACGCGCACGTCAGCTTCGAGCGCCGCGCGGGGCTGTGGTGGGACCACGTGGGCAGGGCGGGCGCGGAGGCGCGGTTCGCCCGCGAGTCGGAGGTCTACCTGGGCATGTGCCGCCGCTGGCGGGAGATGCCCAAGCCGCTGCTGGCGGCCGTGCAGGGCGCCTGCGTGGCGGGCGGGCTGATGCTGGCGTGGGTGTGCGACCTCGTCGTGGCGAGCGAGGACGCCTTCTTCGCCGACCCGGTGGTGCGCATGGGGGTGCCCGGCGTCGAGTACTTCGCCCACCCCTGGGTGATGCCGCCGCGGGTCGCACGCGAACTGCTGTACACCGGCGACCGGATGAGCGCGCGCCGCGCCTACGAGGTGGGCATGGTCAACCGCGTGGTGCCGCGGGCGGACCTGGCCGCCGAGACGGCGGCGCTGGCCCTGCGCGTCGCCCGCATGCCGCGCATGGGCCTGGCCCTGGCCAAACGGGCCGTCAACCAGGCCGAGGACCTCCAGGGGCTGCACGGCGGCCTCGACGCGGCGTTCGCCCTGCACCACCTGGCGCACGCACACAACGCCGAGACGTGCGCCGACCCGCTCGGCGGCATGGACGTGCAGGCGATGAAGGAGGAGGGCAGGGAGGGTGGACCTTGACCTGACGCCCGCGGAGGCCGCGTTCCGCTCCCGGGCCCGCGCCTGGCTGGCCGCCCACCTGCCGCCCACGCCCCTCGCGCCGCCCGAGACGGCGGAGGGCTTCGCCGCGCACCGCGCGTGGGAGCGGACGCTGTACGAGGGCGGCTGGTCGGCGGTGACGTGGCCGCGGGAGTACGGCGGGCGGGGCGCGTCCCTGCTGGAGTGGCTGTTGTTCGAGGAGGAGTACCACACGGCGGGCGCCCCGGCACGCGTCTCGCAGAACGGCGTGCAGCTGCTCGCCCCGACGCTGCTGGAGCACGGCACGCCGGAGCAACGGGCCCGGCTGCTGCCGCCGATGGCACGCGGCGAGACGGTGTGGGCGCAGGCCTGGTCCGAGCCGGAGGCGGGGTCGGACCTCGCCTCCCTGCGGTCGTCGGCGCGCCGCACGGACGGCGGCTGGCTGCTGAAGGGCCACAAGACGTGGTGCTCACGGGCGGCGTTCGCGGACCGGGCGTTCGGCCTGTTCCGCAGCCATCCCGGCGCGGGCCGGCCGCACGAGGGGCTGACGTACGCGCTGTTCCCGCTGCGCGCGGACGGGGTGCGGGTGCGGCCCGTCGCGCGGCTGGACGGCAGGCCGGTCTTCGCCGAGGTGTTCCTGGACGGGGTGTTCGTACCGGACGCGGACGTGGTGGGCGAGCCGGGGCAGGGCTGGCGCGTGGCGATGAGCACGGCGGGCAGCGAGCGCGGCCTGACGTTGCGCAGCCCCGGCCGCTTCACGGCGGCGGCCCGGCGCCTGGTGGCGCTGTGGCGCGCGAGCACCGGCCCGGACGGCGGCACGGCGCTGCGCGACCGGGTGGCGGACGCGGTGGTCCGGGCCCGCGCGTACCAGCTGTACGGGTACGCGCAGGCGACCGGCGCAGGCGCGGACGGGGGCGGGGGCGCGGGCGGCAGCGGCGGGACGGCGGCGGCGAGCCTGGCGAAGGTCTTCTGGTCGGAGCTGGACCTGGCGCTGCACGAGACGGCCCTCGATCTGCTGGGACCCTCCGGCGAACTGGCCGACGGGCCGTGGGCGGAGGGCTGCGTCCTCGCGCTGGCGGGCCCGGTGTACGCGGGCACGAACGAGATCCAGCGGGACGTGATCGCGGAGCGCCTGCTGGGCCTGCCGAAGGGGCGGCGCCGATGAGGTTCGCGCTGGACGCCGAGCAGCGGGAGTTCGGCCGCGTCCTCGACCGGATGCTGGGTGCGGCGGACACGCCCGCCGCCGTCCGTGCCTGGGCCGGGGGTGACCACGGGCCGGGGCGCGTGCTGTGGGAACGGCTGGCGGACGCCGGGGTGTTCGGGCTCGCCGTGGCGGAGAAGTGGGGCGGTGCGGGGCTGCTGCCCGTGGAGACGGCGGTGGCGTTCACCGAGCTGGGCCGGCACTGCGTGCCGGGGCCCGTGGTGGAGACCGTGGCGGGTGCGGTGCTGCTGGGGCGGCTGGCGGAGCGGGGCGAGCCGGGGCCCGCGGAACGGTGGCTGCCCGCGGTGGCCGCCGGCCGGGCGCGGCTGAGCCTGGCGCTGCCGGTGGCGGGCCCGTACGCGCTGGACGCGGACGTCGCGGACGCGGTGCTGGCGGTGACGGGGACCGAGCTGCGGCTCGCGCCCGGCTGCGGCTCCGTACGGCGCTCGCTGGACCCGGCGCGGCGGCCGGCCCGGCCGCGGGCCGGCGGCCCGGTGCTCGCCCGGGGGCGGGCGGTGCGGGAGGCCGCCGCCGAGGCCGCGCGCTGGGCGGCGTTCGCGACGGCCGCCCAGGCGCTGGGCGCCGGCCGGGCGCTGCTGGCCCGGTCGGTGGAGCACGCCCGCCGGCGGGTGCAGTTCGGGGTGCCCATCGGCACGTTCCAGGCGGTCAAGCACCGGCTGGCGGACACGCTCGTGGCGCTGGAGTTCGCGGAGCCGCTGCTCCACGGCGCGGCGGTGGAGCTGGGCGCGGGAGGGGCCGGGACGGGCGTGGCGGCGGCGAAGCTGGCCTGCTGCGAGGCGGCGTACGCGGCGGGCCGCACGGCGTTGCAGGTGCACGGCGCGCTCGGCTACACGGCCGAGTACGACCTGTCGCTGTGGCTGGGGAAGGCACGGGCGCTGCGGTCGGCGTGGGGCGGGCCGGAGGAGTGCAGACGGCGGATCCTCGACCAGGAAGAGCACCGCCCGCGCTTATTTCACGAGTAAAACACCTGTTAATCTCGTAGGCATGCCTTCCTCCCCGTCCTCGCTCCTCGCCGTGCGCGGCCTGCGCCACGTGCGCGGCGCGCTCACCCTGCGGCCGGCCGGTGACATCTGGCACAAGCCCGCGCTCAGCGCGGCCCTCGTCATGGCGGCGGCCGACCTCACGCTGCTCGTCCTCGGCCGCCTCGACCTGGTGCTCTACACGTCCGGCGGCGCGCTGTGCGCCCTGTACGCGCACGACCGGCCGTACGCGGAGCGCGCCCGCGTCCTGGCCGGCGTCGTCCTCGGCATGACCGCCGGCGTCACGGCGGGGCTGCTCTGCGCCGCGCTGACCGGGTCGGGGCCGCTGCGGGTGCTGCTGGCGGCGCTGGTCGCGGCCCTGCAGAAGGCGGTGTGCGACGCGACCCGGCTCGGCCCGCCCGCCAACGTCGTGTTGACCTTCGTCTCCTCCACCGCCTTCTTCGTGCCGCAGCGGATCGGCGAGGTCCCCGCCCACGCGGCCCTCACCCTCGGCTGCGGCGCCCTCGCGTGGCTGGTCTGCCTCGCACCGGCCCTCGTGCGCCCCTGCGGGCCCGAGCGCATCGCGGTCGCCCGCGCCCTGGAGGCGGCGGCCCGCCGCGTGGACGGCACCGGCACGTCCGGGGCCGCGGACGACGCCGCGCAGGCCGCCCACCGGGCCCTGGCCAAGGCGGGTGGCCGCGGCGCGGCGGCGCGGCGCCACCGGGAGACGCTGGCCCTGCTGCTCGCGGAGGCCGAACGGGCCACGGACGGCGCCGAACGCCTCCGGGCCGCCGCCCGTACCCTGCGCCGGGGCACGAGCCTGCCGGACACGGCTCCGGACGCCGCGGCTCCGGCGGCCGTCCGTGCACCGGTCGCGGCTCCCGTGCCGTGGGCGGCGCTGCTGCGGCTGGGGGCGCGGCTCACGGCCGGTGCCGCGCTCTCCGGGTGGACCGCGCTGGGGCTCGGCAGCCCGCACCCGTACTGGGCGGTGGTGACGGCGGCGGCCGTCTTCCAGGCGGGCGTGCGTCCGAGCGGCCACCGCGCGGTGCAGCGCGTGGTGGGCAACGTGGTGGGGCTGCTGCTCTTCGCGGTGCTGCTGCCGCTCACCCGGGCGGGTGAGATCGCGCTGGTCGCCGTCACGGTGGCGCTGCTGGCCGGCGCGGAGGCGTTCATCACCCGCAACTACTGGCTGGGCACGGTGTGCGTGACACCGATGGCCCTGCTCCTGGGCGAGTTCGCCGGCCGGCAGGACGCGGCGGTGTCGGTCCTGGACCGCGGCGGCGACACGCTGGTGGGAGCGACGGTGGGCCTGCTGGCGTGCGTGCTGATGTCCGGTCGTCGACGCGTTTCCGGGTAATCGGGTGGGAGGGGGAGAGCAGGGAAAGGACCACCGGCCCGCACCGGAAAGCACCACGGCACAATTGGCGGCCGTAGCACCCCGAACCGGAGAGGATCGACAACCGTGGCAGAGGACATCGTCGCGCGCGTGCTGCGGCAGTGGCAGCAGGTCCACCCGGGGCTCGACACCGCGCCGATGGCCGTCATCGGCCGGCTCAACCGCTGTGCCGCCCTGCTCCAGCAGGCCACGGACGCCCCGCTGGTGGGGGAGGGGCTGAGCAGGGCGGAGTTCGACATCCTGGGCACCCTGCGCCGTACGGGCCGGGAGCTGACCCCCGGGCAGATCGCGCGGGAGACGTTCGCCTCGGGCGCGGCCGTGACCAAGCGGCTGCGTGTCCTGGAGGGACGGGGCCTGGTGGCGCGCCGCGCCGACGACCGCGACCGGCGCGTGGCGCACCTGTCGCTCACCGACGCCGGCCGGGACCTCATCGACCGGCTGATCCCCGACCAGCTCCGCTACGAGCAGGCGCTGCTGTCGGGGCTCGGCAAGGACCGGCAGGACGAGCTGGCCGGCATCCTCGCGGAGCTGCTGGTGCTGCTGGAGGGCCGGCTCGGCGGCCTCCAGCCGTAAAGCCCTGAGAGCTGTAAGAGCCCTGAGAGCCGCGAGCGGGCCGGTCAGGGCGCCGGCGACACCGTCGGCGCCGCCTGCCCCGGCACGCCGGCCCGCCGGTCGCACAGCTGGTCCGGCACCTTCCTGCCGCCGCCGCTGAGCGTCACCCGTACCTCCTCGGGCGGCAGGTCGCCGGGGACGCCGTTGTGCGCGGCGGTGCACACCAGCTGGTTGCGCGCGGTGGGCGTGAGGCGGGTGACGTCGAGGGGCAGCTGGATGAGGACGGTGCCCTCGCCCGTGGTGACCACCGTGCGGCCGGCCATGCGGGGCAGCTCGGAGTACAGGCCGCGGATCTTCTCCGGCTCGTTGGGGCCGAGCAGCAGCAGCGGCACGGCCTCCTCGGCGGTGACCTCGGCGTCCGCGGGGCGGGAGACCGGGATGAGGCCGCCGGGGTAGCCGAAGTAGAGCCGGGCCTCCTTCACGGGCGCGCCCGGCCGCTTGGCGCCCTGGGCGGGCCGGCCCACCTCGACCACGTCCGTCGGCTCCACGCCGCAGCCCGCCAGGACGCCGGCCAGCGCCCCGGCCAGGGCCGCGGCGGCCACGGCGCGCCGGGCCCTCACTGCTCCTCACCGCCTCGGCGCAGCGGCAGGTCGACGGTGAACACCGCTCCTCCCCCGGGTCCGTTGGCGGCCCGTACGGTGCCGTCGTGCAGGCGGACGTTCTCCATGGTGATGGCGAGGCCCAGGCCGCTGCCCTCGGAGCGGACGCGGGCGGCGTCCGCCTTGAAGAACCGCTCGAAGACGTGCGGCAGCACCTCGGGGTCGATGCCCTCGCCCCGGTCGGCCGTCTCGATCAGCAGGTGCTCGCCGTCGGGGCGGTCCTCGACGCGGGCGGAGAGGCTGACGGGCTCACCGCCGTGCTTGAGGGCGTTGCCGACGAGGTTGGCGACGACGACGTCGATGCGGCGCGGGTCGAGGCGGGCGCGCAGCCCCTCGGGCAGCTCGGTGGCGACCTTGTCCTGCCAGCCGCGCGACTGGAGGGTCTTGCGCAGCGTCTCGGCGACGTCGACCTCGTCGAGGTGCAGGGCGGCGGCGCCCGCGTCGAAGCGGGAGATCTCCATCAGGTCCTCGACCATGCGGACCAGCTTTCCGGTCTCCTCGCTGATCAGGCGTACGGCGTGGGCCGTGTCGGGGTCGAGGGAGCCGGCGTCCTCGTCGAGCACGTCGACGACGGCCGTCATCGCGGCCAGCGGGGTGCGCAGCTCGTGCGAGACGTCGGCGGCGAAGCGCCGCGAGTTGGCCTCCATGCGGCGCAGCTCGGCGACGTTCTTCTCCAGGGCGGCGGCCATGTCGTTGAAGGTGCGCGACAGGTCGGCGAGCTCGTCGCTGCCGGTGACCTTCAGCCGGGTGTCCAGCTCGCCCTCGGTGATGCGCTGGGTGGCGCGGCGCAGCTCGCGCACCGGGCGCAGCACGCCGCGCGCGGCCACCAGCGCCGGGACGACGGCCAGCGCGATGGCGGGCAGTGCGCCGCTCTGCGCGGCCTCGACGAGGGCGTGGACGTTGGCCTCGTCCTGGCGCAGCGGCAGCTCGGCGTAGACCTCCAGGCCGGAGAGGTCGGCGGGGTCGTCGCGGTAGGCGACGGGGAGGCCGATGACGAGCCAGGGGTCGCCGTCGACGGTGACGCGCTGGAAGGCGGCGACGCCCTGGCGCACCTTGTCCCGGACGTCCTGCGGGATGCGGTGGGAGGCGTGGGGCGTCTGGGGCAGCAGCGGCCCGTCCTTGTAGCGGGTGTGCACCACCCAGTGCTGGGCCTGGCCGGCCCGGTCCAGGTCCTGCGTGAACTTGACCAGGTCGCCGGTGCGCGGCGGGAAGCGCAGGTCGGGCACCTGCGAGTCGACCTGGGAGCGCAGGGCGTTGACGGCGGTGTCCTGGGTCCGCTTGAGGATGGCGGTGCGGGCCTCGCGGAAGGTCAGGGCCGCGGTCGTCAGCGCGCTGAGCGCCGCGACCAGCAGGAACGCCACGACGAGTCGGGCGCGCAGGCCGCGGGCGAGGGCGCGCAGGGCGGGTGGGCGCACGGGCGGGCTCAGACGGGGCCGAAGCGGTAGCCGAAGCCGCGCACGGTCTGGATGTACTTCGGGGAGCGGGTGGACTCCTCGATCTTGGTGCGGAGGCGCATCACACAGGCGTCCACGAGCCTGGCGTCGCCGTGGTAGCTGTGCTCCCAGACGTGTTCCAGGAGTTGCTGGCGGCTGAAGACACGGCCGGGCGTGGCCGACAGGTGGAGCAGCAGCTTCATCTCGGACGGGGCGAGGGCGAGGTCCTGGCCGTTCTTGGAGACCAGCAGCCCGGCCCGGTCGATGGTGAGGTCGCCGTGGGTCTCGGCGGCCGCGGGCCGCTCCTCGCGGTCGGCACCGTCGACGGGGGCGGCGCGGCGCAGCACGGCGCGGATGCGGGCCTCCAGGACCTCGCCGCGGGCGGGCTTGACGATGTAGTCGTCGGCGCCGGCCTCCAGGCCGAGGACCACGTCGATGTCGTCGCCGCGCGCGGTCAGCATGATGATCGGTATCTGCTGGGTGGCGCGGATGCGCCGGCAGACCTCGAAGCCGCTCTTGTCGGGCAGCATGAGGTCGAGCAGGACCAGGTCGGGGCGGAAGGTGTCGAGGGCGGCCAGCCCGGCCTCGCCGGTGGGCGCGGCCTCCACCTCGTGGCCGCGGCGGCGCAGCGTGAGGGTGACGCCCTCCCGGACGGCGCGGTCGTCCTCGATCAGCAGCACGCGTGACATGGGATCCAGTATCGGGGGCGGTACCAGACGATCTTGTCGCGGGCCGGGCGGAACGGGGGAACTGTCACGGACTGCTCATATTCGAGCAGGCCACTCGGCGGAGGCGGGCACGCACAACCCGACCCTCAGCCTCTGTGTCGCCATCTGCCGGGCACTGGACACCGATCTCAACTCCCTGTTCTGGGAAGAAGGAGCACACGGACACCATGGATGAGCGGCAGCGCCTCAAGGCGGGCACGTCGGCCCTCGTCACCCTGGGCGTCGTCATGGTCGCAGCCCTCGGCGTACTGGTGTGGGACTACGCCCGGACCAAGGAGGTGACGAACACGGCGGCGATCGTGGTCCTCGTCGGTGCCGCGGGCGTCTTCGCGCTGATGCAGCGCGTGCTGGGCGCCGAGGCCCCCCGGTCCCTCATGGGCATCGAGCTCCCCACCGGCGCGGACGCGCCCAGCCGTCGCCGGAGGCGGCGCGCCTACCTGGTCGAGGCGCTCCTGTCGGCCGTGGCCCTCACTGGCCTCAGCCTCGCCGGCCTCGTCCTCGGCGACCGGCAGGCGCTGACCTCCGCCCTCCCCTTCGCGGTCCAGGGCACGCCCGGGCCGGCCGCCCTCCTCGCCACGGAGTTCGTGGCCCTGTTCGCGGTGTCGTACGCGATCGACCGGGCGCTGGGAGAGTGGAGCTCGAAGGCCGTCGAGCGGCAGTACGCACGCCTGGACGGCTGACCACCGGGTCCGCCGGCGGCTGCCCCGCTACGCGATGTGCCGCAGCAGCACCGCGTGCAGGTCCGCGTCGAACGCCTCGTGGCGCGCGCGCAGCCGCTCCCCCGGCCAGTCGGCCGGCAGCAGGGCGGGGGGCAGGACCGGGTCCGCGAGCAGGTGCCGCAGCACGGCCGCGGAGACCATGAACCGTTCCGCCACCCCGTCGGCGGCGTGCAGCGCCTCCTCCAGTTCGCGGGCGCGCCGGGACCAGCCCGGCAGGTCCCACAGGGCCGCCACGACGCGGGCGGGGTCGCCGTCGGGGGCGGCACCCGTGAAGACCGCGCACTGCTCGGTGACCACGGACGGCCACTCCCGCCGCACGAGGTTCGCCGGCCGCAGCCAGCACCCCTCCCGCAGCTCCCCCATCCGCAGCGCGGCCATGGCCTGGCGCAGGGCCGCGCGGTCCGGTGCGGCCCGGCGTGCCGCGCCGGTGACGACGGCGAGCTCCCAGCCGCCGTCCCAGTCCCGGGTGTGCGGCGCACGGCTGTCGTCCTGCCGGGCCTGCCGCGCCACCAGCCGTTCCGCGAGCCGGTACGCACCGTCCCGCTGCTCCAGGTCACCCGCGGCGACCATCCGCGTCAGCGCCGTACGGACCGTGCCCTCGGCCACGCCGAAGAGGGCCCCCACCCGTACGAGGGCCCGGGCGGGCAGTGCGGGCGGGTGGTGGCCCAGCAGGGTCGAGAGCACGATCGAGCGCGCGGTCAGCGGCCGCAGGCCGGGGGCGGCGAACGGAACCCTGGCATCCATGACGGCCTCACCCTATCCCTTCCATTACAGTCCGGCATCACGCATCCTGAAAACGTAATCCTCGTCCACCGGAGGTGCCCGTGAGCGCCACGCACGACGTCCTGAACCAGCCGCCGCCGCTGACGGGCTTCAGCACTGCCGACGACCCCGCCCTCCTGGAGGCCCTGCGCCGCGACGCGCCCTGGGGCGAGGCCGAGGTGCGCGAGCTGGGGGCCCGCGCCGGTGCGGAGGAGGTGCAGGAGTGGGCCCGCGCCGCCGAGGCGTACCCGCCGGTCCTGCGCACCCACGACCGCTTCGGGCACCGCGTCGACGAGGTGGACTTCCATCCCGCCTGGCACCACCTGATGGCCGCCGCGGTGGCCAGTGGCCAGCACGCCGCGCCGTGGGCCGAGCCGCGCGAGGGCGCGCACCTGGTGCGGGCCGCGAAGTTCTACGCCTGGGCGCAGGCCGAGCCCGGCCACGGCTGCCCCGTGTCCATGACCTACGCCGCCGTCCCGGCGCTCCGCGCCCAGCCGGAGCTGGCCGCCGCGTACGAGCCGCTGCTCGCCTCCCGCACCTACGACTTCGGGCTGCGGCCGCCGCTGGAGAAGCGGGGCCTGATCGCCGGGATGTCGATGACCGAGAAGCAGGGCGGCTCCGACGTCCGCGCCAACACCACCACCGCCGTGCCCGCCGGCGACGGCTCGTACCTCGTCACCGGGCACAAGTGGTTCACCTCGGCGCCCATGAGCGACGTCTTCCTGATGCTCGCCCAGGGCCCCGAGGGCCTCACGTGCTTCCTCATGCCGCGCGTGCTGCCCGACGGCACCCGCAACGCCCTGCGGCTCCAGCGGCTGAAGGACAAGCTCGGCAACCGCTCCAACGCCTCCGCCGAGATCGAGTACGAGCAGGCCGTGGCCTGGCCGGTCGGCGAGCCGGGACGTGGCGTCCGCACGATCGTCGAGATGGTCAACATGACCCGGCTCGACTGCGTCCTCGGCACCGCCGCCGGGATGCGCGCCGGGCTCCGCCAGGCCCTGCACCACGCCGCGCACCGCCGCGCCTTCGGCGCCCGCCTCGTCGACCAGCCCCTGATGCGCGCCGTCCTCGCCGACCTGGCCGTCGAGTCCGAGGCCGCGATCGCCCTCGCCCTGCGGCTGGCGGCGGCCCTCGACCAGTCGCTGGCCGGTGATGCCGCCGAGGCGGCGCTGCGCCGGATCGGGCTGGCCGCCGGGAAGTACGCGGTGTGCAAGCGCGGCAGCGCGCACGCCGCGGAGGCCCTGGAGTGCCTCGGCGGCAACGGCTACGTCGAGGAGTCGGGCATGCCGCGCCTGTACCGGGAGGCGCCGCTGCTCTCCATCTGGGAGGGCTCGGGCAACGTCGCCGCCCTCGACGTGCTGCGGGTGCTGCGGCGCGAACCCGCCGCGCTGGACGCGTACTTCGCCGAGGTGGAGCGCGCGGCGGGCGCGGACGCCCGGCTGGACGCCGCCATCGCGCGCCTGCGCGCGCTCCTCGGCACCCTGGCGGACGAGACGCAGGCCCAGCTGTCGGCCCGCCGGGTCGCCGAACAACTGACGCTCGTGCTCCAGGGCAGCCTGCTGGTGCGGCACAGCACCCCCGCCGTCGCCGACGCGTTCTGCGCGTCCCGGCTGGCCGGCGACTGGGGGCAGGCATTCGGCACGCTGCCGCCCGGCCTCGACCTCGGTGCCGTCCTGGAGCGCGCGACCGGCGAGAAGCAGCCGTAGGAACGGAACGAGCACAGCGTGAGCCGCTGATCGCGCCACCCCCACCGGTATTCACTCCATCGGACGAATGAGACGAGGGAGGCCGGGGGTGGCCTGTGCGGTGCCCCGAGGATCACGCCCGTGGACACATCGGGCGGGGCGGGACGTACGACGGGTCGTACGGCGGGACGTGCGGGGTGGGTGACGGCGGTGGCGCTGCTGAGCACCCTCGGCGTGGGCCCGGTGCCGCTCGCGCACGCCGCCGACGGCGACACCGTGCGCGTCGGCGCGGGCCGCCTCGCCCGCGCCGATGCCGGCCTGGCCGGCCCCGACGTCCGCGCCCGCACCGCGGGCCCCGTGACGGCGCGTGCCCGGGTCGCCCGTGGCGGCACCGTGCGCGTCGGTGCCGGCCGCCTCGCCCGTGGCCGAGCCGACCTGGCCGGACCCGACGTCCAGGCCCGTACCGCGGGGCCCGTGTCAGCGCGGGCCCGTGTCGCCGACGACGTCACCGTACGGGCCCGGGCCGGCCGCCCCGGCCCGGCGGCCGGGCCCCCGGTGCCGCCCGACCCGCCGGACCCCGTGCCCCCGCGCACCGAGCCGGGTCTCCTGGGCGTACGGGCCCGCTCGGACGAGAACATCACGGCCCACGCCCACGCCGTACGGCTCGTGGGCGCCGATGCGGTCGTCGTGCCGCCGGGCGCCCCCGGCGGCACGGCCGCCGGCGCCAACGTGCGCGTCGTGGACCTGTGCCTGGGCGCCGGGGGCCGGCTCACGGGCGGCGGCCTGGAGGCAGCCCTGCGCCTCGGCCGCTGCCGCGACGCGGCACCGGGCACACCGCCCGCACCCCCGGCGCCGGTACCCCCGGCCCCGGCACCGCCCGCCCCCGCACCGCCTGCCCCGCCGGCTCCGGCACCCCCGGCTCCGGCACCCGTACCGCCGGGGGAAGCCCCACCACCGGCCGCCCCACCCGCGCCGGCCCCTCCCGCACCGGCGCCCCCTGCGCCCGCGCCCCCCGCACCCGCACCCGCACCGCCGGCGCCGCCGGCCCCGGCCCCGCCCGCGCCGCCTGCACCTCCCGCACCGCCCGCCCCTCCCGTGGTGCTCCCGCCGGGCCCCGTGCCGCCGCCCGCTCTCCCACCGGCTCCGGCTCCTCCCGCGCCCGCGCCCCCGGGCGCGGGCGCCCCCGGCGCACCCGGCGCCCCGGGGGCACCCGGCGCGCCCGGCAGCCCAGGTGCCCCGGCCGCACCCCCCGCTCCCCCGGCCGCAGCCGCCCCGCCCGCCGCGGCCTCTCAGGCGTCCCCCGCCTCCCCGTCGCAGAGCAACCCCGCGCCCCCCGCGGCGGCGCACCCGCCCGCCCGGTCCCACCGGTCGCCCGCCACCCTGCGCCCGTACCACCAGGCCGCCGCGGCCCACCCGCCCCGGGGCGGCACCTCCGTCGTCGTCCTCACCCTGGTGCTCACCGCCCCGGCCGTGCTGGCCGCGGCGCTGCTGCGCCCGCGGTCGAGCCGCGGCAGCCGGGGCCGGGGCCGCTGACCCCCGCCACGCGTCCCGCCCGCCCCTTCGTCACCTCACGTCGTCACCTCACGTCGTCCTCGTGGTCCCCTGTGGGAGGTTCCCTTGTCCGAGTGGCTGGTTCTGGCCATCGCGATGGCCGCCGCCTGTGCGGTCGTCCTGTCGATCACCGTGCTGCGGGAGCGGCGCCTCGGCGAGGACGACGACCCGAGCGAGACCCCCGACGTGATCGAGTACATGACCATGATGGTGGGGGTGGTCTACGCCATTGTTCTGGGACTGGCCATCGCCGGCGTCTGGGAGGCCCGCAACTCCGCGCAGGACACCGTCCGCGCCGAGGCCCAGGCCCTGCACGAGGTGTCCGAGCGCGTGCAGGTGTACGCCCCGGCCGCCCGGGACCGCACCCGCGAGGACATCCGGACGTACGTGACGTACGTGGTCGACAAGGAGTGGCCCGTGATGCTGGCGAAGGGCGAGCTGACCGACAAGGGCGCCCAGCTGCTGGACCAAGTGCGGGCGGACGTCACCGAGTACCAGCCCCGCGACGACCACGAGAGCCAGTCCTACCAGCCGCTGCTCGACCAGGTCACGGCCGCCGACACGGCCCGCAACGCCCGGGCGCAGGGGGCCGGGCCGACGCTGCCGGCGGTGGTGTGGTTCGGGCTGATCGGCGGGGCGCTGGTGGCGGTCGGGCTGATCTACACCCTGCAGATCCGCCGCTCGGGCCGCGAGCTGCTGCTCGCCGGCCTCTACAGCGCCATGATCGCCTTCCTGCTGTTCCTCATCTGGGACTTCAACCTGCCCTTCGGCCGCGACGTGGCCGACGCCACGGGTGCCTTCACCGACCTCTTCCCCGGCTGACCGCCCCTCCTGTGACCGGTTCCGGGCGTCCCCTGTCCCCGTCCCGGCTGCTCCGCGACTGTTCGCCGCCGATTGCGGGTACGGAGCAACGGACGGGAGGTGGCGAACGTGACCGACTGCTTTGCCGACGACGACGCCCTCACGGGGCCGGTGGGCGAGTCCGAGGCCGACGCGTTCGTGCGCGGCATCTGCTTCAAGACCGGGCCGCCCCGGTTCGTCGGGGCCGAGCTGGAATGGCTCGTCCACGATCTGCACGACCCGACGCGCCCCGTCGCACCGCACCGGCTGGCCGAGGCCGCCGAGCGGGTCGGGGCCCTGCCGCTCAGGTCGGTGTTCACCATCGAGCCCGGCGGCCAGCTGGAGTTCAGCTCCAGCCCCGCCGAGTCGCTGACCGCCTGCGTGGACGAACTCTCGCACGACCTCGCGCTCGCCCGCGCGGAGCTCCGCACGCTCGGCCTGGCCCTGGCGGGCTACGGCAAGGAGCCCTGGTACGAGCCGCCACGGGTGCGGAACACGCCGCGCTACGACGCGATGATCGTGTACTACGACCGGATCAACGCCGCCGGGCGGAACGTGATGTGCCGTACGGCCTCGGTCCAGGTCTGCGTCGACGCCGGCCACGAGGGACCCGGCCCCCTGGGGTACGCCAGGCGCTGGCGCCTGGCCCACCTGCTGGGGGCGGTGCTCTCCGCAGCGTTCGCCAACTCCCCGCTGCTGCTGGGCCGCCCCACCGGGTGGCGCTCCAGCCGGCAGGCCTGCTACGCCCGGATGGACCCGTTCCGCACGCTGGCCCCGCCCGAGGGGCAGGACCTGCGGGCGGCGTGGGCGGCGTACGCGCTGGACGCGCCGGTGATGTTCGTCCGGACGGAGGAGGCGCCCTGGGCGGTGCAGCGCGGGCTGCCGCTGCGGGAGTGGATGCGCACGGGCCGGCCGCGGCCGCCCACGATGGACGACGTCGCGTACCACCTGACCACGCTGTTCCCGCCCATAAGGCCACGCGGCCACCTGGAGCTGCGCATGATCGACGCGCAGCCGGGCGAGGACGGCTGGGTGGTGCCGGTGGCGGTCACGGCCGCCCTGTTCGACGATCCGTCGGCGTCGGAGACCGCCTTCCGGGCGGTGAAGGCGCTGGCGGACGCGCCGAGCCCGCATCCGCCGCCGCGCAACGCCCTGTGGCGGCGGGCGGCGCGGCACGGGCTGGCCGACCCGGAGCTGCACGCCGCCGCGGTGGCCTGTTTCGCCGCGGCCCGTGAGGCGCTGCCCCGGCTGGGTGCCCGGCCGGAGGTGGTGGCGGCGGTAGACGCGTTCACCGAGCGGTACGTGGAGCGGGGCCGGTGCCCGGCCGACGACCTGCTCGACCTGGCCGGCGGGTCCGGTGGGCCCGTCGGGCTCGGCGGGTTCGGCGGGCTCGGCGGGTTCGGCGGCGAGGGGGCCCGGCCATGAGCAGCACCACGGGGGCGGGCACCGACACCCTCCGGGAACAGGTCGCGGGCGTCCTGCTGGCCGCCCGCGACCGCACCCGGCTCCTCACCGAATGCGTCACCGACGCCGAGCTGACCGCCCAGCACTCGCCGCTGATGTCGCCGCTGGTGTGGGACCTGGCCCACATCGGCAACCAGGAGGAGGTGTGGCTGCTGCGCGCGGCGGCCGGCGCCGAGGCCCTGCGGCCGGAGATCGACCCGCTGTACGACGCGTTCCGGCACCCGCGCGCGGAACGCCCCGGGCTGCCGCTGCTGCCGCCGCGCGAGGCGCGCGGTTACGTCGCGGAGGTGCGGGGCCGGGTGCTGGACGCGCTCGACGGCGGGGTGCTGCGCGGCGAGGGGCCGCTGCTGGACGGCGGCTTCGCGTTCGGCATGGTCGCCCAGCACGAGCAGCAGCACGACGAGACCATGCTCATCACCCACCAGCTGCGGCGCGGCCCGGCCGCGCTGTCCGCGCCGCCGCCCCCGCCCGCGTCGCCGGACGCCGCCGCGCTGCCGGCCGAGGTGCTGGTGCCGGGCGGGCCGTTCACGATGGGCACGTCCACCGAGCCGTGGGCGCTGGACAACGAACGGCCCGCGCACGTCCGCGAGGTGGCGCCGTTCCACCTGGACACGCTGCCGGTGACGAACGGCGCGTACCGCGCGTTCGTCGACGACGGCGGCTACGCCGAGCCCCGCTGGTGGCACCCCGACGGCTGGGCCATGGTGCGCCGGCACGGCCTGACGGCGCCGCTGTTCTGGCGCCGCGAGGGCGGCACGTGGGTGCGCCGCCGGTTCGGGGTGACGGAGGAGGTTCCGCCGCACGAGCCGGTGCTGCACGTCAGCTGGTACGAGGCGGCGGCGTACGCGGCCTGGGCGGGGCGGCGGCTGCCCACCGAGGAGGAGTGGGAGAAGGCCGCCCGGCACGACCCGGCCACCGGCCGCTCCCGCCGCTACCCGTGGGGCGACGACGACCCCGGGCCCGGCCACGCCAACCTGGGCCAGCGCCATCTGCGGCCGGCCGCCGCCGGCGCGTACCCGGCCGGGGCCTCGCCGCTCGGGGTGCGGCAGCTGATCGGGGACGTGTGGGAGTGGACGGCGAGCGACTTCCTGCCGTACCCGGGGTTCCGGGCGTTCCCGTACCGGGAGTACTCCGAGGTCTTCTTCGGCAGCGCCCACAAGGTGCTGCGCGGCGGGTCGTTCGCCGTGGACCCGGTGGCCTGCCGCGGCACGTTCCGCAACTGGGACCTGCCGCAGCGGCGGCAGATCTTCGCCGGCTTCCGCACCGCACGTGACGCGGAAGGCCGCTGATGTGCCGGCACATCGCGGTGCTCGGGCCCGACGCACCGCTCGGCGAGACGCTGGTCGCACCCCCGTACGCGCTGGTGCGCCAGTCGTGGGCGCCCCGGCACATGCGCAACGGCACGGTCAACGCGGACGGTTTCGGCGTGGGCTGGTACGCGCCCGGCGACCCGCGGCCGGCCCGCTACCGGCGGGCGGGCCCGGTCTGGGCCGACGAGTCGTTCGCCGACCTGGCGCGCGTGGTGCGCAGCCGTGCGCTGCTGGCGGCGGTGCGGGACGCCACGGAGCGGAGCGCCGACTCCGAGGCGGCCGCGGCACCGTACGCGGGCGGCCCCTGGCTGTTCAGCCACAACGGCGCGGTGGCCGGCTGGCCGGACTCCGCGGTGCCGCTGGTGCCGCTGCTGCCCGCGGGGGCGCTGCTGCGGCTCGCGGCGCGCTGCGACTCGGCGTTCGTGTGGGCGCTGGCCGAGCACCGGCTGCGGGCCGGTGACGACCTGGGCCGGGCGCTCTCGGTGACGGCGGCGACGGTCGCCGAGGCGGCGCCCGGGTCACGGCTGAACCTGCTGGTCACCGACGGGGTGTCGATCGCCGCCACGGCGTGGGGCGATTCGCTGTGGTACCTCGCCGAGGGCGCCGGCGGCAGCCGCACGGTCGTGGCGTCCGAGCCGTACGACGACGACCCGCGCTGGGCCGAGGTGCCCGACCGCACGCTGCTGACCGCCGACCGCGCCGGTGTGACCCTCTCCCACCTGCCCGAACGTCTGCCGGAGCGGTTCTCCCACCGGCCCGTGTGACTGCCCGCGTAACTCTTCCAGCCCCACCCCACCCACCGTTCCCTTCCGCGATTTCCGCGATTTCCCGCGCAAGGAGCCTGTGCCGTGAGCCAGTTCGCCCTCACCCGTACCCTGCCCCAGGACGCAACCGCTGCCGCGCTGCGCGAGGACGTCACCGAGGGCCTGACCCGCTGGCCGAAACAACTCCCCCCGAAGTGGTTCTACGACGCCCGCGGGAGCGAGCTGTTCGAGGAGATCACCCGGCTGCCCGAGTACTACCCGACCCGTGCCGAGCGGCAGATCCTGCGCGACCGCGCCCCCGAGATCGCCGCGGCCGTGCCCGCCCGCACCCTCGTCGAGCTGGGCTCGGGGTCGTCGGACAAGACACGGCACCTGATCGCCGCGCTGCCCTCCCTGGAGACGTACGTGCCGGTGGACGTGAGCGAGAGCGCGCTCACGGGCGCCGCGAAGGCGCTGCTCGCCGAGCACCCGGGGCTGTCGGTGCACGCCGTGGTCGCCGACTTCGAGCACGGCCCGGCGCTGCCGCCGGTGCCGGGCCCGCGCCTGCTGGCCTTCCTCGGCGGCACGATCGGCAACCTCCTGCCGGCCGAACGCGCCGCCTTCCTCGGCGGACTGCGCGCCGGCCTCGGCGACGGCGACGCGCTGCTGCTGGGCACGGACCTGGTCAAGGACCCGGCGACGCTGGTGGCGGCGTACGACGACGCGAGCGGCGTCACCGCCGCGTTCAACAAGAACGTGCTGGCGGTCATCAACCGTGAGCTGGGCGCGGACTTCGACCCGGCGGGGTACGACCACGTGGCGGTGTGGGACGCGGAGCGGGAGTGGATCGAGATGCGGCTGCGGTCCCGCGGCCCGGCGGTGGTGAAGATCCCGTCGCTGGACCTGGCGGTGCATTTCGAACGCGGCGAGGAGCTGCGGACGGAGGTGTCGGCGAAGTTCCGCCAGGAGGGTGTCCGGCGGGAACTGGCGGCGGCCGGCCTGACGTTGCGCCACTGGTGGACGGACGACGAGGGACGCTTCGCACTGTCGCTGTCGGTGCCTGCTCAGGGGTGAAGGGTCAGCACCCGTGCCGTTCCGAGGGGCCCGTCGGTGGGGACGACACGGGTGGTGACGTCGCGGCCGTCGAGCAGGGCCTTCAGGGCGGACGGCCCGGGCTGTAATCGCCCGCGGTCGAAGAGGACGAGGCTGACCTGGACGTGCGGTGGCACGGCGCGCTCGCGGTACTGCGCGTAGGTGACGGCGTCGCACCCCGAGTACCAGCCCATTTCCGGCTCGTACCCGCTGACGAGCAGGCAGGGCCGGTCCGTGGCCAGGCTGCGGGCCACCGGCACGGTGGACTCGCTCAGCCGGCTGGGCCCGCGCATCGCACCGTGCGCCACGACGTGCGCGGTGCCCAGCACGGTCAGCGCCGCCATGGCCGCGAGGCCGGCCAGGACGGGCGCCGACCGCCCACGGCACCGTTCGGCGACCGCCTGCACGCCGAGGACGGTCAGCAGGACGACGGGCAGGTACACGAACCGCGCTTCACCGTGGGAGGTGCAGCCGAGGACGACGAACGCGAAGACGGCGCTGAGCCCGAGGAAGACGCACCGCCGGTCCTCGTCGCGGGCGCGCCGGCCGGCCAGCCGGCGGACGGCTGCCGCGAGCGCGACCAGCCCGGCCACCATCACCAGGGCACCGAGGTCACCGGCGAGGCGGTAGGGGAAGATGAGGAGGTAGTAGAGCAGTCCGTCGGCGAAGAAGGAACGGTTGGCCTGGGACGTGGCCCAGGTGATGACGCCCAGCAGCGACCCGGTGGCCCGCGCGGCGTAGAGGAAGTGCGGCACCAGGCCGAGGAGCAGCAGTACCCCGGCGCCCACGAGCCGCCGCCACTGCGCAGCCCAGGCCCGGGGCCCGTAGGCGACGAGTGCGGCGAGGGCGACGGCGAGGAGATTGGCGACGGTCCCGTACCGCAGGTAGAAGGCGGGGACGACGACGAGGGGAAGCGCCAGGAGGGCTCGCGAACCGGGGCGTTCCTGCGCCCGCGTGACGAGGAAGACGGCGAGCAGGACGAGCCCGGTGCTGCCGATGTCGTTGAGGAACTCGGGCACGCGGCGGAGGAACCCGATGCCGCTGAGAAGGACGAGCAGCACGACCACGGCGCGCCGGGGCGTGGTCCACCGGGAGGCGACGAAGTAGGTGACGCCCAAGGTGAAGAGGGTCAGGCACAGGGCCACGACTCTCAGGGAGCCGACGCTGTTGTGCACGGTGAGGGCGAGATACCCCAACGCGGGTAACCCAACGGGCCGATAGGTCCCCCACCCGGCATCGGGCGTCCCGTCCAGCCACGACCGCGCCTTGTTGGCGTACACGGCCTCCTCGTGCCCGATGTGCGGCTCGTGATCCTGAAGCCCCGCCCAGACGGCAGCGGCGAGCCCGAACACCCCGGCGACCCACACGCCGACGGGTAATCGCCGGAGCAGCAACACGACCCGGGGCACCGGCAACTCCGCACCGGCCGCCTCCCGCCCCACCCCACTGACCCCGAACGCAACCGCCGCCCCGAGCAAATAGGGCCACGGCTGCCACCCCGGCAACCACCCCCCGAACCCGGCGACGATCAGCACCTGCTGCACGACGGCGGCCACGGCCAGGGCAACGGAAATCACCCAAGCCGTACGCCGCACCGGCGTGGTGGACACCACCATCAGAGGCCCCTCTCCCGAATGTAAAGCGACCGGAACCGTCAGAGGTGCAGCTAGGCGCCGTACGGACGCCACCGAGCCGCTTGACGAATCGCGGCACGGGCTCCCCACCAGGAGGTGACGGCAGACAGAGCGACCAAGGCGCCGGCTGCACTCCACACCACGGACATGGGAAGAACGATCCCTTCGGCCGGCACCTCCTGTGGTGCCGCCAGCCACTGTGCCGCCACAAGACCGACGGCGATGGCAGCGATCAGGGGCAGGAGGAGGGAGAACACCGATGCCGAGTAGTAGAGCCGTCGTTGACCGGTGAGCACGCTCAGCGGCGCCATGCTGTTGCCGAAGCGCAGGAACTCGGCGAGGTTGACGAGTGCCACAGCAAGGGCGAGCACGAGGATTCCGGGTACTCCGAAGAACGCCACCCACCGGCCGTGGTTCTCCGTCAGCTTGGACCCTTCGAGCCAGCTCTCACCGGGTACCCCTACTTGGGCTGCGTTGATCGACAAATGATCGCGCACAAGCTGCTTGATGGCGACGACGGGAAGGTTTTTGCCGTCCGAGGACGTCAGAAACACAGTCCGGGGGCCTTCCAGCAGGTTGTCGGTCAGTACCGGCCCCACTTTGACCTCAAGGTGATCCGGTCTCGGACCGGTCCAGCGGATCGCTTCAGCGATACGGCGGTCGACGGCCCTGACGTCGACTCGCAGAGCGGCGCCGGAACACTGCACGTGCACGGACCGCAGGGCGTTGCACGACCCCTGGAGCGAGGTGGCCGCGGCAGGACTGTCCGCCGGACGGACGGCAAGTACCTCTGTGCCTGGCGGGAGACGCCGCAGCAGATCTTCCATCTGCCCCTTGTCCACCTTCTCCGGGCGGAAGTCCATGACCAGCAGACTCTGGCCGATCTGTGCGGCGGTCCTCCGGGCAGCCGCAGCGGAAGATCCGAAATGGAGGCTGTTCAGCTGCACCTGTGTCACCACGACCAGGGCAACCGCCACACCGGCGACCAAGCGAGCAGTCACCCCCGGATGAGACTCCGTATGGCGCCCGGACACCAGTGCGCCACCGCTGCCGGTCCGTCGTGTGGCGGCGGCAAGTCCGCGGCCCACGGCGGCGGCACCGAGCGCGACAACACACGGCAGGGTGACCAGCACTAGGCCGATACCTATGTTGTAGAGGTTGGCCCGCAGCTGGGTGTGCTCTGCAGGATCAAGCTGCGCGGGCACCGTAACGGTGACGAACAGAAGGATCGGACAGGCGAGGGCTCCCCAGTGAACGACTTTGCTACGTCGAGCAGTCACTCGGGTCGAGACGGAGCGGCGACGTGAGACGGCCCGGTGCATGACGCCGACAAGAGCCAGCACGAACGCTGCGGCAACTCCTCCCATGCCCAGGAGTTCCCAGAACGACCGGCGCAGGTCGGCGGAGGAGAGCCAATAGTCGACCCACGGCAGGCGTACATCGCCCGTTGTGGCGACGATCAGACCTGGGAGGGTACCGAGCAGCGCGCCAGCCAGGACAGGAGGCCCCGCTTCTCCCCAGTGGAGCCACAGTCGTGCCCGCCATCCGCCACCAAGTGCACTGATCAACGCAGTCCGCTTGTCCCGGGCGGACGCTCCCATGCGGACGGCGAGGACGGCGAGGACGAGAACCGGCACGAGCACGAGGCACAACGCGTTGAGCAGGCCGGCACGTTCTCCGATGAAAAGGAGGTCTCCGGGCATCCCTTGCCCTGGCCAGCCGAATCCGACGATCGGCTCGACTCTTGCCCGGCGCAACTGCACTTCTGTCGGATTGACGTACGCGAACCGTTCACCGGGGCTGGCGAGCCCGCTATTGCGGATCTCGCCGACGATCCTCCCGAACCTGCCAGGGGCGTGTTCCGATTCCAGGGCGCGGACGAGGCCAGGCGATGCCACCACTTCTCCCGGCGCGGGCCATCGTTCCACACCTGGTGGTAGTGGGGCATCGGCGCTGAGAGGTCGCACGAAGACGACACTGTGCTGTACCCCCTTTACCGTGTCGAAGCTGTCCACCACGAGTGCAACAGGTTTCCTCGCGGGATACGCCTTCTGGTATTGAAGAGCGCGCGCTTGCGAGCGTTGCTCAATGCCGTCATACACGGCATGCACCGCCACCACGGCGGAGAACACGACAGCCAGCAGGGCGGCCGCAAGGAGCAGAGCTACAGCTCTGACCCCGCCCCCCTCCGACCGTCTTCCGCCCGCACGGCCGATCACCAGGAGTTGTGCCCACAGGGGGCGACCAGTGAAGGATCTCGTCACTGTCGGCCTCCCGGAATCCCTGCCACATACGGGACCAGGCTGGCGCCGGTCAGTTCCAGACAGTGATCGGCTCTCTGGGCCACGGTCTTGTCGTGGGTGACGACGATCAACGCGCAGCTCCAGCGCCTGGGCACGTCGAAGAGCAGGTGGGCGACGCTGTCACGTGTGGCCGAGTCAAGGGCACCGGTAGGTTCGTCGGCCAACAGGATGGCCGGTTCGTTGATCAGAGCCCGGGCGACGGCCACGCGCTGACGCTCACCGCCCGAGAGATGTCCCGTGGAAATACCATGAGCACGTACCTCGAGTTCCTTCAGTAAGGATTCGGCGCGGCGGTAGGCCAGCTGTGCTTTGACACCACCCAGCAGAGCAGCGAGCGCGACGTTCTCGACCGGCGTCAACTCCGGTAGCAGTTCACCGAACTGGAAAACTACGCCCATGTGCCGGCTGCGGTGTCGTTCCAGTTCTCGTCGCCGCATACGCACAATGTCCCGACCCGCGACCGAGATCACACCCTCTCCGGGTCTTACCAGGCCGAGCAGACATCCCAGCAGGGTGCTCTTCCCACTACCGCTCGGACCGACAACGGCGACCGACTCGCCGGCCGACACACGTAATCCAACATGGTCAAGAAGAACGCGGCCACCGACCTCGTAACACAGCCCTTCCACGCGAAGTGCCGGTTCGTTCGGCACTCCCCCACCCTGCCCCATGAAGTACTCTTCTCGTTTTCTCTGCACATTGGCAACGCATGGAGGCGGGAGGCGGCTGCATAGCCGCCTCCCGCCGAAGGGCCTCACATCACTGCATGGACAGCTGGCCCCGGTGGAGGCTAATTGTTCTGCCAGTGACCACAGTTGTCGTTGTTGTCAGGCACCCACTCACAGACTCTGACCTTGTAGATCGTCGCCCCTTGGGAGCTGGACACCACCCCACCACTCTTGTTCCAGAGGTGATACGGCGAGTCGTCATCGGTGCGGTAGTAGTCGGCGTGAGACTTGCCGTCCGTCCGCTGCTCCAACCACAACTTGGTGTCGTTGTAGCCCGTGGCCGCCCATGCCTTGCCGTTCGGCGAGTAGGCACGGATTTCGGCGAACGCTGGCGAAGCCCCGATCAGAGCTACACCAGCCACCGCCAGGCCAGCAAGTGCCCTGGCTGCGGA
The DNA here is from genome assembly GCF_014654785.1 of Streptomyces mashuensis. Lineage (GTDB taxonomy): Bacteria > Actinomycetota > Actinomycetes > Streptomycetales > Streptomycetaceae > Streptomyces > Streptomyces mashuensis. The sequence continues at coordinate 951,053 of NZ_BNBD01000001.1, read as the reverse complement.
TTTCTTCATCTCGGTTTCCCCTCCTGCCCCTCACGGGGCGGTCCTGACGGTCGACAGAGCCCGAGCCCCACGGGCTTTTCCCCCGCAGAGCTCCCCTCCCGGCTCTTGCGACTCCAGTGCCGACAGCCGCGATTCCTGCGGCCGTCACCGGCTCTGCCGCTGTCGTGTACACCCTCATCATTCACGCACGCCACGTCCGTCACCAGCACCTCAACCACCCCTGTCCGGAAACCACCGAACCGGCACCGACACCCATGCGTGGTCATTCATCGACCTTCCTCGGCAAGAAACGGAATCAAAGAGGCTGATGCGTTACCTAAGATCCACACGTCATGGCAGAACCAGGCGGGAATCAGGGTGATCACTCGGTTATTCGGTACGCACTGGCTTGATCCCCCGTGTTACCTCCGGGAGCCACGCCCGAGCTTCGGCCGAATCCGACCGCGTGCCGTAACCCGCCGAGCCTGCCGGCCATGTCGGGTCGGAGCACACAGCGACGGCCGTGGCTCGAGGTCGGGGGTGGCGCTACAGTGTGCGATGCCATTCGATGTTCGTTCGAATAGGACGGGCCCGCTGCCGGCACCATCGGTATCGAGACGGCGCTCTTCCTCGTGAACCCGTGGTTCCGGCCGTTGTTCCCGCTCCGCGTACCTGACTCGAGGAGAGAGAGCCCATGCCCCCGTCCCTGCGCCCCCGGGCAGCCGTCGCGCTGCCCGCGGCCCTGCTCGGTGCGGCACTCCTGCTGCCCGGCGGTGCGGCCGTCGCCGACAACCATCCGGCCTCCGAGAAGGCGGCCGGGGCCGGATCCCGGCCGGCTGCCGGGGCCGCCGGCTGGGTCGCCTCCCGGCTGACCGGCGGTGCCCACGCCGGCGACGACTACGAGCTGACCGCCGACGTCGTCCTCGGCCTCGCCGCCTCCGGCACCGCCGGTGACGCCGCCACGAAGGCCACCGACTGGCTCGCCACGCCCGCGCACGCCAAGGCGTACGTCGCCACCGGCCCGCGTGCCGTCGCCAAGCTCGCGCTCGTGGCCGCCGTCGAGCACCGGGACGCCCGGAAGTTCGGCGAGCAGGACCTGACGACGCTGCTCAAGCAGCAGACGGACACCAAGGACCTCACCACCCGGGCGCTGGTCGTGCTCGCGCTCCAGCGCCACGGCGGCGCGCCCGCCGACGCCGTCGACCTCCTCGCCAAGGCCCGTTGCCCCCAGGGCGGAGGTTTCCCCGGCGCGGCCGGCCGGGCGGACTGCACACCCGACCTCGGCACCACGTCCATAGCCGTCCAGGCACTGCTGGCCGCCGACCGCAAGGACGACGCCAAGCCCGCCCTGGAGTGGCTGGAGAAGCAGCAGCAGGCCGACGGCAGCTTCGCGGCCAACACCGAGTCCACCGCGCTCGGGGTGCAGGCCCTGGCGGCCGGCGGTCGTCACGAGGCCGTCGCCAAGGGGCAGAAGTGGCTGCACGGCAAGCAACTGGGCTGTGACGCCACGGCGGAGGACCGCGGCTCGGTCGACAAGTCGCTCCCCGCCACCGCCCGCGCGCTCCCCGCCCTCGCCGGCACGTCCCTGGCCGCCATCGACGGCAAGGGCGCCCAGGGCAGCCATGCCGTCGTCGGCTGCGCGTCGGACCACGGGACGACGACCACCTCGCACACGACGACCACGGGCGGCACGACCACGGGCGGCACGACCACCGACGTCACGCCCTCACCCACGCCCACGCCCGCCCCCTCCGTCTCCCCCTCGGTGAATCCCACCGCCACGCCGTCCCCGGCCCCGACCCCATCCGCTTCCGCCACCGCGTCGCCCGACCCCACCGGCTACCCCACCACCTACCCGACCGGCGGCACCACGGGCACCACAGGCGGCAGCGAAAGTCTCGCCTCCACCGGCATGGGCACCGCCCTGCCCGCCGCCGTCGGTTCCGCGGCCCTGCTGCTGACCGGTGCCACGGCCCTCGTCCTCTCCCGCCACCGCCGCAACGACTCCTGAGCCGCCCATGCACCACCTCCCCGACCCCGCCGCCGTGGGGCCCTTCTTCGCCCTGCGCACCGACGGACCGCCGGGAGGCTGCCTGCCGCTCGGTGACGACGCCGTACGCGCCCGCGTACCCGTCGTCGCCGAGCGGCTGGGCACGGACGACACGCGGGTGGCGGCCTCCGTCGCGTTCCAGGGCATCGCCGGCCGGCTGCTGTCCGTCGCGCTCGGCGCGGCGGTGCTCACCGGCCGGGTGCCCGACCTGGCCGGCGGCCGGCTGCTGTGGCACCCGGCCCGTACCGCGCCGGACGACCTGTGGCTGCCCCACCCCGCCCCGCCGCCGCTCCCGGCGGACGCCGGGAGCATCGCGGCCACCGTCGTCGACGGCCTTCTCGTGCCGCTGCACGCGGCCACGCGCGCCGTCGTGCCGATCTCCGCGCAGCTGCTGTGGGGCAACGCCGGTTCGTCGCTCGCCGGTTCGGCGCGCGTCCTCCACGACTGGTGCCGGTCCGAGGGCCGCCCGCAGGTCGCCGTACGGGCCGTGGCGCTGACCCGGGCCCTGTTCACGCACCCGTTGCTGCGCGACACCGGCACCCTGCGCACCCGCCCCGCCGTGTCGTTCGTCCGCCGCACCTGCTGCCTGTACTACCGCGTGCCCACCGGCGGCGGCATGTGCGGCGACTGCGTGCTGCGGCACTCAGCTCGCGGTCCGGCGCGGCGGTAGCGTCGGCAGCACCCCGTCCGTCAGGAATCCGAGCACCAACGGGGTGGCGATGTCCGCGAACTCCTCGAAGTACGCGTGGCGGGCCCCGGGGATGAGGCACATCCGCGCGTCCGGAATGCGTTCGGCGAGCAGCGGCGCGTTGGCGGTCGGGTTGAACCTGTCGTCGGTGCCGTGGACGACGAGCGTCGGCGCCGTGATCCGCGGCAGTGCGTCCCACGCGTCGTGGCGGGCGCTCGCCCGCAGGTGACGGCGGCGGTCGCCGGCGGACATCGTCGGGTCGCCGAGCGTGTGCAGCGGCCCGGCGTGCCGGGCGAGCCAGGCCGGCGTGTACATGAGTTCGCGCAGCGCGCGCCGTGCGGCCACGGCATCGGGCTGCGCCAGGGCCCGCCGGACCTCCGGCCCGCGCTCGACGCCGTGCGGCGCCCCCGGCGACGTACAGCCGAGCACGAGCCGGCCGACGCGTCCGGGGTGGCCGGCGGCGAGCCACTGTGCGACCCGCCCGCCCATGGACGTGCCGTAGACGTGGGCCCGGCCGATCCCTGCATGGTCGAGGACGGCCAGCACGTCGCGGGCGAACCCCGGTGTGCTGTACGTGTCCGTCCCGGGCCGGTCGCTGGCCCCGGTTCCGCGGTAGTCCATGACGACGGTGGTGAACTCGGCCTCGAACGCGGGCCGCACCGCGTCCCACCAGTGGTGGTCGTTGGCCTGCCCGCTCAGCAGCACCAGCGGCTCACCGGCGCCGCGGACCTCGTAGTGGAGTGCGGCGCCGTCGGCCGCGTGTGCGAAGGGCATGGTCGGTGATTCTCTCACCGGCCGTTCATCTGACCGACCATCACCTCCGGTTACTCTTCTGGTCGCTCATCCCCCGGGCCACCCGCCCACCAGCGCTCCAGGAGAACCCATGAGACGCATACGGCCGCTGCGCGCCGCCCTCACGCTCCTCGCCGCAGCAGCAATGACGGCCGCCGCGACCACCCCCGTGGGCGCCACCGAGCCGCGCGACTACGCCGCCACCACCTCCGTCGGCGTCCACAACGCCTACGACCGCGCCAAGTACCCCTACTTCGCCGACGCCCTCGACTCCGGCGCCTCCCTCCTCGAACTCGACGTCTGGACGAACGGCTTCGGCGGCCGGTCCTTCCGCGTCTCCCACGGCAACCCCCTCCGCAACGACAACAACTGCGAGGGCGCCGGCTCCCCCTCCCAGCTGCGCACCCACCCCACCCGCAACCAGCCCCTCGACGGCTGCCTCGCCGACATCCGCGCCTGGCACGACGCCCACCCCGGGCACCGCCCGGTCCTCCTCAAGGTGGAGATGAAGGACGGCTTCAACGCCAACAGCGGCCGCGGGCCCGCCGAGTTCGACGCCCTCCTCACCTCCAAGCTCGGCGACGCGCTCTACCGCCCCGGCGACCTCACCGGGCGGCACGCCACGCTCGACGCGGCCGTACGGGCCGGCTCCTGGCCCTCCCGGTCCGCCCTCGCCGGCAAGTTCGTCGTCGAACTCATCCCCGGCACGCTGGAGGAACGCAACCCGGCCGACCACCTCTGGACCGACCGCGAGTACGCCACCCACCTGCGCGACCTCGCCGCCGCCGGTCACCTCGACCGCGCCACCGCGTTCCCCGCGGTGCACGGAGCCGCCGCCGGTGACCCGCGTACGCGGTACGCCGACGCGTCGATCCGCCCCTGGTTCGTCGTGTTCGACGGCGACGCCGCCACGTACCTCGGCGGCGGCGCGAACGGCATCGACACGTCGTGGTACGACGACCGGCACTACCTCGTCGTCATGACCGACGCGCACAACGTCCCCCCGGCCATCGACGGCACCCGCCCCACCGAGGCCCAGGCCCGCGACCGCGTCGCCCTCCTGGCCCGCGGCCACGCCAGCTTCGCCACGGCGGACTGGTACCCGCTGCCGCAGGTCCTGTCGACGGTCCTCCCGCGCGGCCAGGCGTCGTGACCATGGAGCAGCCGACCGGCACCATGACGGACCAGGCACCGGCAGACCCGGCGATGACCGACGACAAGTTGGCCACGCAGCCCATCGGCTACTGGAGCGGCCTCGTCCACACGGCCGTCACCCGGCACCTGCGTGACGCCATGGCCAAAATCGACGTCACACAGCCGCAGTACTGGGTGCTCAACCGCGTGAACGGCGGAACGACACCGCCCACCCGGGAGGAAGTGGTCACCCAGCTGACCCCGCTGGCCGACGGCGAACACGAGATCGCCCGGGTGGTCGATCAGCTCCTGCACCGCGGCTGGCTCCGGCTCGACGCCGAGCAGCACCTGCACCTCACCGATCCCGGCGAGACCGCCCGAGTCCGGGTGCGCGAGCTGGCGACCGAGCTCCGGTCCGTGGTGCACCAGGGCATCAGCGACGAGGAGTACGTGGCCGCGCTCAAGGTGCTCCGCACGATGGTGGCCAATGTCACGGACCACACGGCCTGACCGGGCCCAGGCCCGTATGAGCAGCGTTCAGGCCGGAACGGCCGCGGGCACGACATACCGGGCGCGCTCGTAGAGCGCGCGTGCGGTGCGGTTGTTCCGGTGCGGGCGGATCATTCCGAGCATGGTGCGGAACCGCTGATCGACCTTGTTGCTCTGCACCAGCGGGTATTCGTCGAGCGCCTCGTTCCAGGTGGCGCAGGCTGCTTCGAGATGGCCGAGTTCCATCTGGAACTCGGCCAGCGTGGCGCGCTCCTTGACGCGGGACCGGCGGTAGACTGCGTGGCACAGCTTGTCCGACTCCCGCATCGCGTCCACCGCCGTCGGCAGATCTCCCAGCTCGTGACAGACGTGGCTGATGTGGTAGTGCAGCGACGAGGGGTCGTAGGAGCCGAACGCCTTCTCGCGCGACTCCGCCTTCTCCATTGCCGTTTCGGCCTCCTTGAGGAACAGCAACGCGTTGCTGCGCTCGCCGACCTGCGCCGACGCGTGCGCCTGCTGGCCGGCCAGGAACGCGCGCATACGGGGCCCCGCCTGCGGCGCCGCCGCTGCGGCGGCATCGGCCAGCCGCATGGCCTGCGGGCCATGGCCCAGGTCCACGGCCTGGACGCTCATTCCCCGCAGCGTCGTGCAGTAGGTCAGGTGGTCCTCGGACGCACCCGCGAGTTCGAGCGCCTTCACGTAGTACTGCTGCGCCAGCCCGTGCAACCCCTCGTCGACGGCCATCCACCCCGTCAGGTAACACAGATCCGACGCCGCCGACATCATCGCCTTCCGCACCGCGTCCGGCGCGTCCGCGCGCAAGTACGGGGCCACCGTGTTGACCAGGAACGCCGCGGCCATCGGCCGCGCATGGCGGCCGCCGAACTGGTCGTCCAGTTCGGAGACGCGTTCGGTCATGGCGATGACCATGTCGACTTCCGCCATGCCGATCCGCTGCGTCTTCCCCGTCTGCACTGCTTCCATCCGCCCGACCACGTCCGGCCACCCCGGCACCGTCAGCGCCACCGAGAAGAGGCTGTACCCGAGCACGCTGCGGCGCGACGGGTCCATGTCCTGGCGCCCCAGGTCGACGAGCCCCTCCACCGTGCCGGGCGTCGCCTGCTCCCCGCGCGGCTGCGGGAATCCCGCCTCCGCGTGCGTCACGGGGCGGCCCAGCCGCCGCGACAGCGCCTCCAGGATCAGCGGGCGGACATCCTCGCGCGGCATGTAGCCGTGCAGCCACTGGTGCACGGACGGCTCGCGGTACCGCAGCGGTGTGCCGCGTTCCGTGCCGATGCGGTTGACCTCCCGCGCGAACTGCCGCAGCGTCCACTTCGCCTCGCGGTACAGCCGCTCCAGGCCCTCGTTCGGCGTGTGTTTCGACACCGGCCTCAACTCCTCGCGACCGAGCAGCGTTTAAAGCATTGAAAAGCCGCCCCCGTCGGTCACAGTACCGCCACGGCCGGACAGCCGGTTGCCTGTTGCACAGGAAAGATCACCCACTGCGACGGAACGAGAGGGCTGCCGCCATGACCCAGCAGCATCAGGAGAACACCGCACCCGCGCCGGAACTCCCCCGCCGCTGCCTCGTATGCGCCAAGATCAAGTACGACCGTCGCACCGCCGAGCGCCGTGGTGATCTGCCCGCCATGCGTGCCGCCGCCACCCGCATGGGCATTCACCTGCGCGAGGCGCACTGATGCACGGCACACCCGGATACGGTGGCCGCATGACCACGCTGACCTTCGAGCGCCACCGTGCGGAAATCCTGTTGCAGACCACCCTGTTGAGGGACCACGTCCGGGGCGCGGACCTGCGGGCGCCCGTGCCCTCGTGTCCCGGCTGGAATCTCGGGCAGTTGCTGCGCCACGTCGGCGGCGCGCACGGGTGGGCCGAGACGGTTGTCCGTACGCGGGCCGTGGGGCCCGTGTCCGACGAACAGGTGAACGACGTCGCGCGGTTCGTGGACGAGGATCCCGACGTGCTGGACGCCTGGCTGGCCGTGGGCGCGGCGCGGCTGGCCGAGGCGTTGCGCGGGGCCGGGCCCCGGACGCGGGTGTGGACGCCCGCGGACGGGCTGGAGTCGACGGACTTCTGGGCGCGGCGGATGGCGCACGAGACGCTCGTGCACCGGTTCGACGCGGCGCTGGCGGCGGGCGTGCCGTACGCCGCGGAGGCCGAGGTGGTGGCCGATGCGCTCGACGAGTGGATGGAGTACGCGGCGTTCCCCGAGGCGTACGGGGCCGGGCCCGGCCGGCCCGCGCTGCTGGGTCCCGGGCGCACCCTGTGCTTCTGGGCGACGGACGCGGACGCGTCCTGGCTGGTGGATCTCACCGGCGACCGGCCCGGGTGGCGCCACGGGCACGGCAGGGCGGCCGTCACCGTCCGCGGGCCGCTGACGGACCTGCTGCTGTTCGTCTACGGCCGCGCCGCGCCGGACGGCGGCGGCGTGGACGTCACCGGGGACGAGGAGCTGGTGCACGTCTGGCGGGAGCGCGCCGGGTTCTGGCTGGAGGCGGACGACAGCGACTGATCAGCCTGTCATCGGGTTCATCAGGTGTCCTCCAGGCGGAAGCCGACCTTCAGCCCGACCTGGTAGTGGGCGACCCCGCCCTCAGCCAGCTGCCCCCTGATCTGTGTCACCTCGAACCAGTCGAGGTTGCGGAGCGTCTGCGCGGCACGCGCGATGCCGTTGCGGATCGCCTCGTCCACGCTCTGCGGCGAGGACCCGACGATCTCGGTCACCCGGTAGGTGTGGTTGGACATGCTCCCACCGTGCCGCACCGGGCCCGGGGCCGCGAGGCGGACACGCCCGGCCGGGTCCCCGCCGCGCCGCGGCCGCACCACGCCCACCGTTCGCAGCGTCCTTGACTCCCCCGACGGGCCGCGCCAGCCTCTGCGCGGACACGGACTCCCACGTCACCCACCCCCGAGGGGCAGGCCCGTATGAGACGGACCGTTCACCCGCTGCCACACCTGTTGCGCCGCACCGCCACCGTCGCTCTCGCGCTCACCGCGGTGCTGGGCACCACCGCGCTCGGTCCGCAGCGGCCGGCGGCTGCGGCCGAGGACCCCACCACCCTGGTCAATCCTTTCATCGGCACGCGGAACGAGGGCAACACCTTCCCCGGCGCGGCCGTGCCGTTCGGCATGGTGCAGCTGTCGCCCGACACGGGGCACGGCACGGGCTACGACTACGACGAGACGCACATCCGGGGCTTCTCCACCGTGCACCTGTCCGGCGTGGGCTGCCGGCTGGGCGGCGACCTGCCCGTGCTGCCCACCACCGGGGACGTCACCGAGACCGACAACGCGCGCTACGCCGCCGCCTTCCGGCACGAGGACGAGACGGCCCGTCCCGGCTACTACCGGGTGCGGCTGGGATCGTACGGCGGGATCACGGCCGAGCTCAGCGCCACCGCGCACACGGGGCGGCAGCGGTACACCTTCCCCGCCACGGACCGGGCCAACGTGATGTTCAACGCGGGGCAGTCGCTGCACCGCACCGTGTCCACCAGCATCGAGGTGCTGGACGACCGGACGGTGCGCGCCACCATCACCGGACGCGGCTTCTGCCGCGACACCCGCCCGTACACGGTGCACACCCTCACGCGCTTCGACCGGCCCTTCGCCTCCTGGGGCACGTGGAGCGGCGACCGTACGACGAGCGGCTCGCGCGCCTCCCGGTCGGCCGGCGGGCGCAACGGCGCGTGGGTGCGGTTCGACACGGCGCGGGACCGGACGGTGGAGGCGACCACCGCGATCAGCTACGTCGACGCCGCGGGTGCCGAGCGCAACCTGAAGGCGGAGGCGGCCGGCTTCGACGCCACGGCCGCCGCGGCGCACAGCGCCTGGCAGCGGCGCCTGGGGGACGTACGGGTCACCGGCGGCGCGCCGGAGCTGCGGCGTACCTTCTACTCGTCCCTCTACCGCGCCTTCCTGTCCCCCAACACCGGCAGTGACGTGGACGGCCGCTACACCGGATGGGACGGGCGGGTCCACCGCGCGAAGGGCTTCACGTACTACCAGAACTGGTCGCTGTGGGACACCTACCGCACCCAGGCGCAGCTGCTGGCCCTGCTGGCGCCGCGCGAGGCGCGGGACATGGCGCTGTCGGTGCTGCGGATCGACGCGGAGGGCGGCTGGCTGCCCAAGTGGGGGTACGCGACGGTCGAGACGAACATCATGACCGGCGACCCGGTGACGCCGTACCTCACCAACGCCTTCCACCACGGTCTGCTGGCCGGCCACGAGGAGGAGGCGTACCGGGCGCTGCGGAAGAACGCCGACGGGGTGCCGCCGGGCGGGTCACCGTACGCGGGGCGGGAGGGCAACGCCCGGTACGTGAAGAACGGCTTCGTGCCGTACGAACCGGGCCGTCCGCCGGCCAAGCCGGGCGACTCGGACCTGCAGCAGGGCGCGTCGGCGACGCTGGAGTACGCGCTCGCGGACGGGATGCTGGCGAAGATGGCACGGGCCCTGGGCCACCGGGCGGACGCAGCTCGGTACGCGGCCCGGTCGCGGAACTACCGACGGTTGTTCGACCCGGCGACCGGCTTCTTCCGGCCGCGTGACGCCGCCGGCGCCTTCACCGGCGACGCCGCCCCGGCGCGCAGCCCCGGCTTCCACGAGGGCACGGCCTGGCAGTACCAGTGGCTGGTGCCGCAGGACATGCCGGGGCTGGTGCGGCTGCTGGGCGGCCCGGCGGCCACCGAGAAGCGGCTGGACTCCTTCTTCGCCCTCGACCGGCTGCTGGCCGACCCGGCGCGGACCGCGCGCGAGGTGTGGGTGAACGGCCCGTACGACTACTACAACGCGGACAAGTACAACCCGCAGAACGAGCCCGACCTCATCGCCCCCTACGCGTATCTGTCGGCGGGCCGGCCGTGGAAGACCACCGACGTGGTGCACGCGGCGCTGACCCTGTTCACGGACGCGCCGTCGGGCATGACCGGCAACGACGACCTGGGCACGATGTCGGCGTGGATGGTGCTGTCGGCGATCGGCGTCTACCCGGTGCAGCCGGGCGCGGACGTGTGGGGGCTGAGCACCCCGGTGTTCGACCGGGTGGAGCTGCGCCTGGACCGGAGGTGGTACCCGCGCGGCCGGTTCACGGTGAGCGCGCCGGGCACCTCGCGCACCGACCGGTACGTGACGGCGGTGCGGCTGGACGGGCGGGCCCACGACCGGACGTACCTGACGACGGCGCAGCTGCGCCGCTCGGACCGGCTGGAGTTCACGGTCGGTGCGCGGCCGTCCGGGTGGGGGACGGGGGCCGGGGCGGCCCCGCCCGCCATCGGCTGAACCGCCCGGCGGGGCCGGGGCGGCGCCTTCCGTCGCCGCCCCGGGTCGGTCATCATGGCCGACGACGTCCCGCTCGACGTCCCCCTCGACGAGAGGACGAGACATGGCCGGACTCGGCGTCGGCCGCGGCGTGCTGCGCCGCAAGCCGATCGAGACGATCGAGGAGGCGGAGGAGACCGAGGCGCACGGTGAGCACCTGACCCGGACGCTGGGGCTGTGGCAGCTCACGGCGATCGGGGTGGGCGGCATCATCGGTGCCGGCATCTTCAGCCTCGCGGGCACCATCGCCAACGGTGTGGCGGGCCCGGCGGTGCTGGTGTCGTTCCTCATCGCGGGGGTGGCGAGCGCGGCGGCGGCGTTCTCGTACGCCGAGTTCGCGGGCCTGATCCCGCGCGCCGGGTCGGCGTACACCTACGGGTACGCGGTCCTGGGCGAGCTGGGCGGCTGGTTCATCGGCTGGGACCTGCTGCTGGAGTACACCGCGATCGTGGCGGTGGTGGCCATCGGCATCTCGGGCTACATCAACTTCCTGGTCGGGGAGACGGGCGCGCACCTGCCGGCGTGGATGCTGGGGGCGCCGGGCACGGGGCCGGGCCACCGCATCGACCTGTTCGCGGCGGTGCTGTGCCTGCTCATCGCCTATCTGCTCACCATGGGCATCAAGAACGCGGCGCGCTTCGAGACGATCGTGGTGGCGCTGAAGGTGCTCGTGGTGCTGATGGTGATCGGGGTGGGCTTCTTCCACATCAAGGCCGCCAACTACTCGCCGTTCTTCCCGTTCGGGGTCAGCGGCGCGTTCACGGGCGCGGCCACGGTGTTCTTCGCCGTGTTCGGCTACGACGCCATGTCGACCGCGGCGGAGGAGTCGAAGGACGCCCAGCGCCACATGCCACGGGCGATCCTCTACTCGCTGGCCGTCTCGATGGTGCTGTACGTGCTGGCGTGCCTGGTGCTCACCGGCATGCAGCACTACTCGGAGATCGACAAGGAGAGCGGCTTCTCGACGGCGTTCAAGTCGGTGGGGCTGAGCGGGATCGCGGACATCATCGCGGTCGGGGCCATCATCGGCATCCTCACGGTCATGTTCACGTTCATGCTGGGAGTCACCCGGGTGTGGTTCGCCATGTCGCGCGACGGGCTGCTGCCGAAGTGGTTCGCGCACACCCATCCCACGCGGCACGTGCCGACGCGCGTGACGTGGATCGTGGGCGTGGCGTCCGCGGCCATCGCGGGGCTGGTGCCGATCGGTGAGGCGGCCGAGCTGACGAACATCGGCATCCTGCTGGCGTTCGCCGTGGTGTGCACGGCGGTGATCGTGCTGCGCTACCGGCGCCCCGACCTGCCGCGCAGCTTCCGCTGCCCGGGGGTGCCGGTGGTGCCGGGCATCGGCGTGGCCGCCTCCATCTGGCTGATCACCTATCTGGCGTGGCAGACGTGGGTGCGGTTCGCGGTGTGGTTCGTGATCGGCCTGGCGGTGTACTTCGCGTACTCCTACCGGCACTCGGAGCTGGCGCACGCCGACGCGCGCGGCATCCCGCAGGACTGAGCCGGCCGCGTCCTACTTGAGGAGCCGGGACAGCCGGCGGTCGGCCAGGGGCTTGCCGCCGGTCTGGCAGGTGGGGCAGTACTGGAGCGAGGAGTCGGCGAACGACACCTCGCGCACGGTGTCCCCGCACACCGGGCACGGCTGCCCGGTCCGGCCGTGCACGCGCATCCCGGACCGCTTCTCGTCCTTCAGGTCGGCGGCGGCCCGGCCGCGCGACCGCTCCACGGCCTCCAGCAGCGTGGTGCGCAGCGCCTCGTAGAGGCCGGCGGCCTCCTCGTCGGTGAGGGAGGCGGCCAGTTTGAACGGTGACATGCGGGCGGCGTGCAGGATCTCGTCGGAGTAGGCGTTGCCGATGCCGGCAATGACGCCCTGGTCGCGCAGCACGCCCTTGACCTGGCGGCGCTCGCCGCGCAGCAGCCCGGTGAACGCGGCGAGGGTGAAGCCCGGCGCGAGCGGGTCGGGGCCGAGGGAGGCGATGCCGGGGACGTCGGCGGGGTCGCGTACGCAGTGGACGGCGAGGCGTTTCTGCGTGCCGGCCTCGGTGAGGTCGAAGCCGTCGCCCTCGGCGAGCCGCAACCGCAGGGCCAGCGGGCCCTTGCCGGGGCGCGGCGGCACGGCGGGCAGACTGTCGCTCCAGCGCAGCCAGCCGGCCCGGGCCAGGTGGAACACCAGGTGCGGGCCGTCGTGGGCGGCCAGGTCGAGGAACTTCCCGTGCCGGTGCACACCGGCCACCACGTGCCCCTCGAAGGCGCTCAGCGGCGGGTCGTACGTCTTGAGCACGCTCACCGCGGCGGGGAACACCCGCTCGACCGTACGGCCGGCGAGACGCCCGGCGAGGAACCCGGCGAGGGCCTCGACCTCCGGCAGCTCCGGCATGGCTCAAGTCTGCCGCACCCGGCCCCGGCGGCAACTTCAGCGGCAGCTCGTCAGCACACCTTCTCCTCCCAGTCCACGCGGTAGCCGGTGATCCAGTCGGCGGAACCGTCGGTGTCCGGGGCGTCGCGCGCGTCGGCGGCGAGGCGCCGCTCCACCTCGGCGTCGCGGACCCGCCGCTCCCCCTCCGTACGGACGATGCGGTCGGCCATGGCCGCGCTCAGGGCGACGATCCGCTCCACCCGCTCGCGGCGCAGCCTCTCGTACGCGGCGAACGCCTGCCCGGCGTCGGGCAGGTCGCGCAGGCAGCGGGCGAGCACGACGCCGTCCTCGATGGCCATGGAGGCGCCCTGCGCGGCGTTGGGCGCGGTGGCGTGCGCGGCGTCGCCGACGAGCACGGTGCGGTCGTCGTGCCAGACGGGCACGGAGGCGATGTCGTAGCCGTTGATGCCGACGATGTCGTCACCGGTGGCGGCGGCGAGCGCGGCGGCGGGCGTGCCGTCGTCGGCGAACGCCTCGGTGACGCGGCGCCGCCAGCGGTCGGGCGTGTACCCGGCGAGGGCGGCGCGGGGCACCTCGGGGGCGGGCAGGTTGGCGAACCAGTAGGTGGTGGCGTCGGGGCCGGTGACCTGGCCGAAGAAGCCGTGCTTGCCGTACATCATGCGGTACGTGCCGGGCGGCGCGGCGTGGCCGGGGGCGCGGGTGCGGCCGCAGACGGTGACCTGCCCGGTGTGGCGCGGGCGGGGGGCGTCGGGGTCGAGCACCCTGCGGGTGCGGGAGTGGAGGCCGTCGGCGCCGATGATCAGGTCGCCCTCGGCGCGGCTGCCGTCGGCGAACACCGCGACGACCTTGCCGCCCGGACCGCGGACGACGTCGACGAGGCGCCTGCCGTACGCGAGCGGGATGCCGCGGCGGGCGGCCTCCTCGCGCAGCACCCGGTGCAGGACGGCGCGCGGCAGGGTGCGGGGGGCGGTCCCGTCCGGCCCGGCGCCGGCCAACGGCCGTACGCCGAGGGTGCGGCCGGTGTCGCCCAGGTACTCCACCGTGCCGGAGGGGAACGAGTGGTCGAGCACGGGGGCGTCGGCGCCGATGGCGGCCAGGGCCGCCAGGCCGTTGGCGAAGAGGACGAGGAAGGCACCGGCCCGGTCGGCGCCGCGCGGGTACGCCTCGTGGACGGACGCCTCGATGCCGGCCCGGCGCAGCGCCATCGCGGTCACGGGTCCGGCGATGCCGCCGCCGATGATCAGAACGTGCGTCATGGTGCTCCGTCCTGTGCGTCGGGCCAGTGGGGTGGGGCTGGGCTGGGGACTGGATTCCGGGTGTCGGGCCGGCTGTGGGGCCCTGACTGCGAGCGTAGCGGCGGACCGGCCGGCGGGGGCAGCTCCCGGCGGCGACTCCAGGGACGGTTCGGGGTCCCGCTCCGGGACGGCTCAGGGGCGGCTCCCGGAGGCGCCCGGAAGCCGCCGGGAGCCCCCATGGGCGTCCCCGCGGCGCCCTACCGCGCCAGGGCGCGCGCAAGGTACGGCGCCGTGGCGCTCCCGGGGGCGACCGCCACCTCGGCCGGGGTGCCGCAAGCGACCACGCGCCCTCCGGCATCGCCCCCACCCGGGCCGAGGTCCAGGACGTGGTCGGCGCCGGCCACCACGTCCATGTCGTGCTCCACGACCACGACGGTGTGGCCCGCGTCCACAAGACCGTGCAGCTGACGCATCAGCACCTCCGTGTCGGCCAGGTGCAGGCCGGTGGTGGGCTCGTCGAGGACGTAGAGGGTGTGGCCGCGGCGGCCGCGCTGGAGCTCGGCGGCGAGCTTGATGCGCTGCGCCTCGCCGCCGGACAGCTCGGTGGCGGGCTGGCCGAGCCGCAGATAGCCCAGGCCCACGTCGCGCAGGGCCCCCAGCGGGCGGCGGGCACCGGGCACGCCGGCGAGGGCGTCCGCGGCGGCGTCCACGGTCAGGTCCAGCACCTCGGCGATCGTCCGGCCCTCGTACGTGACCTCCAGCGTCTCCGCGTTGTAGCGGGTGCCGCCGCAGTCGGCGCACGGCGCGTACGTGCCGGGCAGGAAGAGCAGTTCGACGGCGACGAAGCCCTCGCCCTGGCAGGTCTCGCAGCGCCCGCCGGGCACGTTGAAGGAGAACCGGCCGGCGCCGTAGCCGCGGGCGCGGGCCTCGTCGGTGGCGGCGAAGACCTTGCGGACCGCGTCGAACAGGCCGGTGTAGGTGGCGAGGTTGGAGCGCGGCGTGCGGCCGATGGGCTTCTGGTCGACGCGGACCAGGCGGCCCAGGGCCGCCAGGCCCTCGGCGGCCACCGCGGGCCGGCGCCCCTCCACGTGCGCGGCGACGGTCTCGGCGAGCACGTCGCCGACGAGCGTGGACTTGCCCGAGCCGGACACGCCGGTGACGGCGGTGAGGACGCCGAGCGGCACGTCGACGTCGAGGCCGCGGAGGTTGTGCCGGGTGATGCCGCGCAGGCGCACCGTTCCGGTGGGGGTACGCGGGGCGCGGGGCTCCGGGCGGGGGCCGCCGTCCGGGAAGAGATAGCGGCGCGTGGCGGACTCCGTGACGCCGGCCAGCCCCTCGACCGGGCCGCTGTACAGGACGCGGCCGCCGTGCTCGCCCGCCCGGGGGCCGACGTCGACGATCCAGTCGGCGTGCCGCACGAGCTCCATGTGGTGCTCGACGACGAAGAGGGAGTTGCCGGCCGCCTTGAGCCGGTCCAGGACGGTGAGCAGCGCGGCGCTGTCGGCCGGGTGCAGCCCCGCCGACGGCTCGTCGAGGACGTAGACGACGCCGAACAGGCCGGAGCGCAGCTGGGTGGCCAGCCGGAGCCGCTGGAGCTCGCCGGCGGAGAGGGTGGGGGTGGGCCGGTCGGTGCTGAGGTAGCCCAGGCCGAGCTCGGTGAGGACCTCGATGCGGGCCAGCAGGTCGTGGGCGAGGGCCGCGGCGGGCCCGTCGGTCCCCTCGGCGGGGCGCACGACGCCGGCGAGCGCGGCCAGGGGCAGTGCGGCGAGCTCGGCGATGTCCTTGCCGGCGTACGTGACGGCCAGGGCCTCGGGGCGCAGCCGCTTGCCGCCGCAGGCGCGGCACGGCCGGCTGACGAGGTGCCGCTCGGCGCGGGCGCGCAGGGCCGCGCTCTTCGACTCGGCGAAGGTGTGCAGCACGTACCGGCGGGCGCTCATGTAGGTGCCCTGGTAGGGGCGTTGGATGCGGCCGGCCTCGCGCACGGGGTGGACGGTGACGACGGGCTGCTCGTCGGTGAAGAGGATCCACTCGCGGTCGGCCTGCGGCAGGTCGCGCCAGGGCCGGTCGACGTCGTGGCCGAGGGTGTCGAGGATGTCGCGGAGGTTCTTGCCCTGCCAGGCGCCCGGCCAGGCGGCGATCGCGCCCTCCCGGATGCTGAGGGACGGGTCGGGGACGAGGGAGTCCTCGGTGACCTCGTGGACGCGGCCCAGGCCGTGGCACTCGGGGCACGCGCCGGTGGCGGTGTTGGGCGAGAAGGCGTCGGAGTCGAGGCGGGGCGCGCCCGGCGGGTAGGTGCCGGCGCGGGAGAAGAGCATGCGCAGCGCGTTGGAGAGGGTGGTGACCGTGCCGACGGAGGACCGCGAGGTGGGTGCGGAGCGGCGCTGTTCCAGGGCGACGGCCGGCGGCAGCCCGGTGACCTCCGCGACGGCGGGTGCGCCGGCCTGGTGGATGAGGCGGCGCGCGTAAGGGGCGACGGACTCCAGGTAGCGGCGCTGGGCCTCGGCGTAGAGGGTGCCGAAGGCCAGGGAGGACTTGCCGGAGCCGGAGACGCCGGTGAAGACGACGAGGGCGTCGCGGGGGACGTCGACGTCGACGGCCTTGAGGTTGTGCTCGCGGGCGCCGCGGACCCGTACGTACGGGTCGTGCGCGGGGCCGGCGGGATGCGCCGGGTGGGCGGGGTGGGCGGGTGCCGGGTGGTGCATGGGTGCTCTTCTCCGCCGGTCTCACCGCGGGCCGGTGTCCCGGGTTGTCACGAGAGGTGCCGTACGCGCCGAGTCTAGGTCAAGCGGAACGCACGTCTTCCGTGTCCGGGAGCGGGGTGAGGGGCGACAATGCGACGAACCCCGACCAGAGGGACCGTCAGAAGGGCTGACCGCCATGGCAGAGCGCACAGCGGGCATGCGGCACGGACCGCGGGAGCCGGATGGGCCGGAGGGGCCGGAGCGGCGCGTGACGTTCGTGCGCCGCATCGGGCTGTTCCAGGCGACGGCCATCAACATGAGCCAGATGTGCGGCATCGGGCCCTTCATCACCATCCCCCTCATGGTGGCGGCGTTCGGTGGGCCGCAGGCCGTGACCGGATTCGTGGCGGGCGCGGTGCTGGCGCTGGCGGACGGGCTGGTCTGGGCGGAGCTGGGCGCCTCGCTGCCGGGCGCGGGCGGCAGTTACGTCTATCTGCGGCAGGCGTTCCAGTACCGCACCGGGCGGCTGATGCCGTTCCTGTTCGTCTGGACGGCGATGCTGTTCATCCCGCTGGCCATGGCCAGCGGCGTCGTCGGCTTCGTGGACTACCTGCGCTACCTGTGGCCGTCGATGACCCCGGGGCAGGGTGACGTCACGGGGCTGGTGCTGCTGGCGGCGGTGGTGCTGCTGCTGTGGCGGCGGGTGGAGAACATCGCGCGGATCGCCGCCGTCCTGTGGGGCGTGATGATCCTCTCCGTGGTGCTCGTCATCGTGGCCGCCTTCACCCACTTCGACCCGGGGCTCGCCTTCGACTACCCCGACGGCGCGTTCGCGCTGACCACGCAGACGTTCTGGACGGGGTTCGCGGCGGGCCTGACCATCGGCGTCTACGACTACGGCGGCTACAACACCGCCGCGTACATGGGGGCCGAGATCAAGCAGCCGGGCCGTACTCTGCCCCGCGCCATCGTCCTGTCCATCCTCGGCATCATGGTGATCTACCTGCTGCTCCAGATCGGCACGCTGGGCGTGGTGAACTGGCGGGAGATGCTGGAGCCGGAGTCGGTGGCCGCCACGTCCGTGGCCTCGGCCGTGCTGGAACGCACCTGGGGCAAGGGCGCCGCGCAGGTCGTCACGGGGCTGATCCTCGTCACCGCCTTCGCCTCGCTGCTGACGGGGCTGCTCGGCGGCTCCCGGGTGCCGTACGACGCCGCCCGCGAGAAGGTCTTCTTCCGCTCCTTCGGCACCCTGCACCCCCGGCACCGCTTCCCGGTGCTGCCGCTGGTGACGATGGGCGTCATCGGCGGCGCGGGCTTCCTGATCGGGCGTCATACGAGCTTGGCCACCATCATCCAGCTGCTGATGACGGTGATGGTGATCGTGCAGGCGCTCGCCCAGGTGGTGGCCGTGACGGTGCTGCGCCGCCGCCAGCCGGCGCTGCGCCGCCCGTACCGGATGTGGCTCTACCCGCTGCCGAGCCTGGTGGCGCTGGTGGGCTGGCTGGTCATCTACGGGTACGCGGACCGCAGCGCGCCGGGGCAGCACCCCATCGAGTGGTCGCTGGCGTGGGTGGGCGCGGGCTGTGTGGCGTTCGTGCTGTGGGCGGCGTACGAGAAGGTGTGGCCGTTCGGGCCGCGGGAGATCAGCGAGGAGTACCTGCACGGGGCCGACCCGGATGCGGACGGCCCGGATGCTCATGGCCCGGAGGACGGGCCCAGGGACGGCCGGCCGGGGGCGGGGACTGACCCCGGCACCGGGGCGCCGGCGCCCGCCTGACGGACCGTGAGGGACGGGCGGGGGAACGGCCGTCGGCGGTCCGGGCCCGGTCGGGGCCCGGACCGGAATCCTTCCGCCCGCCCGGTCGGTGATAGAACGGCACCCATGCCCGTGACCACCTCCGTTCCCCCGCCCGCCCCTGCCGCCAAGCCGCGCCGGCTGCTCTGGCACCGCCTCATATTCGGGCTGTGGTACCGGCCCGTGGAGGTGCTCGACGAGCTGCGGGACCGCAGTGCGTGGGGCGCGGCGGCGTTCCTGTCGATGCTGTGCGGGGCGCTCGGCACCCTGGGCCACGACTCCTTCTGGACCCAGTGGGGGGTCAGCCCCGTGCTGGCGCTGGAGGCACTGGGGATCGGTTCGGCGGTGATGCTGCTGGCGAGCGTGCTGCTGGGCGCCGCGACCCACGCCATCGCGCGCCGCCTGGGCGGCAACGGCCGCTTCGGGCCGACCGCGAGCGTGTTCGTGGTGCTGTTCTGGACCTCCGACCTGCCGCGGCTGCTGCTGGACACCTTCCTGCCGGCCGGCTCGGTGCCCGTGCGGGCGGCGGCCTCGGTGACGGCCGCCTTCGGCTGCGCGCTCGCCACCCTGCTCATCCGGGGCCAGCACCACCTGCCCACGCACCGGGCGGCGGCATCGGTGAGCTTCCAGATGCTCGCGGCGGTGGTCCTGCTGAAGTTCCCGCCGGGCAGCGGCTGAGCCGCCGCGCCGCAGAGCGCCTGAGAACGCTGTGACGGCGAAGGCCCGCCCGGTGCGACGGGGGATGCACACCGGGCGGGCTCAGAACAGTTCTACCGCATCAAGGATGGGTCATGCACCAAAAACCTGTTCGCTTTGCCGATTACCAGCGGACAGGGAGCGAAATCAAGCCACGTGCGCGCATGCTCGGACGCCACCTCAGCTCCGCCCGCGGAACGTCGAGTTCCAGCTTCTCGAAGCGGTTCAGCAGCACCTCGAGCGCGATCACGGCCTCCATCCGGGCCAGCGGCGCCGCCAGGCAGTGGTGGATGCCGTGGCCCATCGCCAGGTGCCCCGACCGGTCCCGGTCCAGGTCGAGGCGGTCCGGCTCGGGGAACCGGCGCGGGTCGCGGTTGGCCGCGGCCAGCGACAGCAGCACCGTCTCGCCCTTGGGCACGGTCACCCCGCCGATCTCCACGTCCTCGACCGGGAACCGCCGGATCGCCATCGGGTAGGGCCCGTCCCACCGGTTGACCTCGTCCACGGCCGCCGCGAGTCCGTCCGGATCCGTACGCACCCGGCGCAGCAGGGCGGGCCGGTCCAGCAGGGCCAGTACGGTGTTGCCGATGAGGTGGACCGTGGGTTCGTAGCCGGCGAGGACGACGAGGAAGGCCAGTGAGGTCAGCTCGTCCCGCGACAGGCCCCGGCCGTCCCCCTCCTCCCCGTCCTTCCCGTCCTCCCCCTCGTCGTCCCGTACCCGTACCAGGTCGGAGAGCAGGTCGTCGGCGGGCTCGGCCCGCTTGCGCTCCACCAGGCCGGTGAAGAACCGTGTCATCGCGACCACGGCCTCCTTCATCAGGTGGGGCCGCTCCGGGTCGGGCGTGAGCAGCGCGTCGACCCACGACCGGAAGTCGGGCCGGTCCTCCTCGGGGACGCCCAGCAGTTCGCAGATGACGATCAGCGGCAGCCGGCCCGCGTACGTGGTGAGCAGGTCGGTGCGGCCCCCGGGCTCGACGGCGTCGAGCAGCCCGTCGGCGATCGCGCGCACCGGGCCGCGCAGCTTCTCCACGCGGCCGGGCGTGAACGCCCGGACCACCAGGCGGCGCACCCGGGTGTGGTCGGGCGGGTCCATGTTGAGCAGGTTGGCGTCCAGCGCCGGGGGCAGCGAGAAGCCGCTGTAGTGGCCCGGCAGGGCGTTGCGCTTGTCGAGCGAGAACCGGGGGTCGGCCAGGGCGCTGCGGACGTCGCCGTGGCGGGTGACGAGCCAGGCGGGCCTGCCGTCGGGGCCGGTGATGCGGTGCACCGGGGACTCCTCGCGGAGCGCGGCGAGGGTGCCGTGCGGGTCGGTGACGAGGGACTCGGCGACGGACTCGGCGCGGGACGCGGCATCGATGGGCTGCATGGTTCCGCACTCTAGACGGGGGTTCCGGTCGGCCGGCGGTCGCACTGGCGGCGCCGGGTGGACCGGAACCGTGGTGGTTCCGGCGCACCCGGCGCCGGCCGGTGTCGCAGGCGGCCGTGACCCCCGTCCAGGGCCGCCTCGTCCGGGCCGCGCGCCGTCAGGGACGGCGTGCCGCGGTCAGTTGGCGCAGTTCGGTGAGCACCGCGTCGACCAGTGGGTCGTGGTAGACGTCGGCGACGCGTGCCAGGTGTTCGTGTTCCTCGGCCGGGTCGGAGCTGAAGGTGACGACGACGCTGTCGGCGTGCGGTGCCGCCAGGTGTCCGGTGACCTGGTTGGCCAGGCCCCGGCGGAGGGCGGCGGCCTCCACGACGGCGGCCGTGCGGCGCTCGTCGAGGGCGGCGGCGCGGGCCTTCTCGCGGGCGATGTCCAGCGCGGCCGGTTCCACGTGGCGGCGGACGCCGCGCTGGATGTCGCGGATCTCCGCCATCTGCCGGTTGGCCCGCCACTCGACGTCGGCCAGCGGCCAGCGGACGGCCCAGCCGGCGCGCCAGCGGGACTCCTCGATGGTGACTTCCGGGGCGTGTGCCGTGACCTCGCGCCACAGCGGGTCGAGGCGGCGCAGCCGGCGCCAGGCCGCGGCGCGGGGGCCGACGGCGGGCAGGGTGAAGCCGAGCAGGACGAGCAGCGCGGCCACCGAGGCGCTCATCGGCGCGACCCCGTTGGACAGCCAGTAGACGTCGGTGCCGGCCCACGTGAGGACGAAGCCGGCGAGCTTGCAGGCGCAGTACAGCAGGCCCAGCCAGCAGCCCGCGGCCAGGGTGCGGAGCCCGGTGGCGAGCCAGGTGCGGCCCAGCTGGCGGGCGTAGCGCGGGCAGAGCACGCCGAGCCCGGCGAGGCTGCTGCCGAAAATGGCCAGATACAGCACCAGGAAAGCAACCACTCCGGGCGCGTCCGCGTACGCGGTGCTGAAGTCGCGGGGGTGCTCGACCTCGTCCGGACGGCCGACCGCGAAGCAGACGACGGCCGTGGTCCAGGCGAGGGCGACGGCGCCGATGGCGAGGCGGGCGCGGCGGGCGGCGCGGGCGTCGGACGCCGCGTCGTCGCCGCGGTGCGTCCAGCGGAGCAGCAGCACGGTGGCGCCGGCGGCGAAGAGCACGACGGCCGAGTAGAGGACCACCATGGCCAGGTTGGCGACGCCGGTCAGGCGGTCGAAGGCGCGGTAGACACTCGGCGCGGAGAAGAGGAAGACGACGGGCACGCCACAGGCCATCAGGGCGGTCAGGCCGAGGTCGACGTTGCCGCGGTCACGGAACCAGGCGCGGGCCTTGTAGCCGACGATGCACCAGGTGACGGCGGAGAAGGTGAGGTAGAGGACGTCAAAGAACATCCGTTCCGCCTCCCTCCCGGATCTGCTGCCGCACGTGCTGGAGGGCGGGGCCGAGGGACGCGGCGAGTTCGGCGGCGCGGCCCTCCAGCGGCTCGTCCTCGCCGGGCGGCGACGGTACGACCTTCTCCATGAGGAGGGTGCCGAGGATCTCCGTCTCGCGCTCGGTGAGGTTGTCGTAGCAGTGGTGGCGGGCGAGGCCCATGGTGAGGCCCAGGCGGCGCATGGCGGTGGCCACGTCGACCGACGGCGTCCACACCTTCAGCGCGTCCTCGGTGACGGCGGGGTCCTGGTCGTGGCCGAGCAGCAGGTGGCCGATCTCGTGCAGCACGATGTGCACCTGGTGCCAGGGCGAGGTCTTCTGCTCGTAGACCACCCAGTAGGCGTCGTCGGTGGTGGCCGTCATGCCGGAGACGACGCCGTCCAGGCTCATCGGGACGAGGTGGATGGGCCGGCCCACGCGGGCGGCGACGACACGGCACAGGCCCGGCAGGTCGGTGGCGGCGGGCAGGGCGAGCTCGTGGATGAGCTGCTTGCAGCGCCGCCGGATGCGCCCCACCCGCATGCTTGCACCGTCCTCGTCCTCGGTACGCCGCCAGTACGTGAAGAGCCGGTCGTCCGTCGCCAGGGTCACGGGCGGACCTCACCTCCCGCGTCCTGCGGGTCCGCCGGCAGGTTCATCTGCTGCCGGAACTGGCCGATGATGGTGGTCAGGCTGTCCTGCACCTCCGGCGGCAGGCCCACCGACCGCAGGGCGATGGCCCGTACCCGCTGGTCGCGCATGGCGACCAGGAACCGGACCTCCTCCTCGACCCGCGCGGCCTGGCCGGCCGACAGGTCGCCCATCAGATAGCCGACGGGCACGGCGAAGAACTTCGCCAGGGCCCGCAGCACGTCGGGGCTGGGGTTGACGCGCCTGCCGTTGCGCAGCATCGACAGGTACTGCTCGGTGAGGGTGACGTCGCCGTACTCCTCCCCTCGGCTGATCTCCTCGGCCACGTGCCCGTTGGTGTAGGGCGCGCCCGGCGGGTGCATGTTCGCGAACAGGTAGTTGAGCCGCTCCGCGAGCGGACTGCTCACGTCACGAGCCGGCCTGTCCCCCCCGACTGCCATCGCCCCGTCCCATCGCCGTTCCGCGCGGTACCTCACGGCCAGTTAAGCCGGCACGGCCGCGAGGGGCATCCTGTCACGGCACAACGACGAGCACTAGCCCGCTGCGGGTAACGGGCTCGTGAAGGACTTAACCGGGAGTTGAGGCGAGGGGCGCGGCCGCAGCCCCGGCCCCGGCGGCCGTCACGGCCCCAGGTGCACGTCCTTGAAGTCGCGACCCTGGAGCACCGTCCTCGCCCGGCCCGAGACGATGTTGGTGACGGCGCCCTCGCCCACCGACACGACCGTGCGGGCCTGCTCTGCCCAGCTGCGGAACTCGGCGGCGAAGTCCGGGTCCTGGAAGGCGCGGCCGAAGACGAGGGCAGCCAGGGCCTGGACCTGGGTGGCGTCGGCCGGGTCGGACGGCAGCGGTGCCAGGTCCGCCGGCTCCTCCTCGGGGCCACCCCGGCCGGCGGCGCGGCGGGCGAGCCGTACCAGCCCGCCCCACACCTGGCGGCCCGCTTCCGTGCCCGCGGCCCCCGCCGCGGCCGAGACCGCGGTGGTGACGGCGTCGAGCGACACCGGATCGACCATGACGGAACTCCCTCCCTCGCGTCCGCCCTGCGGACGTTCCCCCTCCTGCGCGACCAGGCTAGCGCCTGCCCCTGACAACCCGAGGGGTCGATGGCACGCTCACGGGGCACGACCTCCACACCGCTCACGCGCACCAGCCCGAGGAGGCACCATGCACAGACCCAGGACCGGCTCCGTGCCGGCCCTTCTGGCCGCCGCCCTGCTGGCCGCCACGGCCCTTCTGGGCCTGGCGGCCCCCGTCCCCGCGGCGGCGGCCGGCGGTGGGGTACGTGAGGTACGCGAGGAACGCGAGGCCCTCACCGCCGACGCGTACTGGACCCCCGCGCGCATGCTTGCCGCGCGCCCCGCCGAGGGCACCGAGCGCCCCGGGGCGCGCCCGGCCGGGCCCGTGCCGCCCAGCCACCCCTTCAACGGGCTCCCCCAGGTCGGCACGTTCTTCTGGACGGACGGCCACAACACCGGCCGCTTCTGCGGCGGTACGGTCGTCCGCAGCCCGCACGGCGACCTCGCGGTCAGCGCCGCCCACTGCCTGCGCTCCCCCGACCCGAAGAAACAGTTCTCGTTCGTGCCGCAGTACCACGACGGCCTCAAGCCGCACGGCGTCTTCCCCGTCCGCGCCATCCACATCGACCAGCGGTACTACGACCTCGGCACCGGCAAGGGCGCGCGCTGGGACTTCGCGGTGGTGCGCCTCGGGCCGCGCGCCGACGGCCGCACCGTGCAGCGGGCGGTGGGCGCCTACAAGCTGGCGATCCGCCCCGGCTACACCCACGACCGCGTCCGCCTCGTCGGTTACCCGGGCAACAGCGACACCACGTACCCCAAGCCGCTCGACTGCACCTCCTCCACCCACCGCTACACCAGCACCGACCCCGGCGCCCCGGGCGACTTCCTGGAGATCGCCTGCGCCGGCTACGTGGGCGGCACGTCGGGCGGCCCCTTCCTCGTCCGCGGACCGGGCAGCAGCGGCTGGTCGGTGATCGGCGTCATCGGCGGTTACCACACCGGGGGCGACACGCCGGACATCTCGTACAGCTCCTACTTCACCGACGACCTGCTGGCCCTGTACCGCCAGGCAGTGGAGGAAGGCGACTGACATGACGGAGGGGCGGCACCCGTCGCGGGTGCCGCCCCTCCCCCTACGGCCGGGTCACCGGCGCCGCGGGTGCCGCGTCAGCGTGTAACCGCCGACAGCAGCGAGCGCGCACAGCACCGCGCCGCCCAGCGTCCAGCCCCAGCGGCCGGACCACCAGCTGCCGTCCCAGCCGTCCTCCGGCTCGGCGACGGCCTTGGCGTGCAGCGGCGCGCCCAGCGACCCGCCCTCCGCCCGCGCCCCGCCGGCGTCCTCGGCGGTGGCCTCCACCTCGGCCTTCACCGGCAGGCCCATGTCGCGGTCGGGTGCGTCACCGACGGTGAGCCGTACGTAGTAGGCGCCCGGCAGCGGGTCGTTGGACCACTTCTCGGCCCACGGCCGCACGGTCCGCAGCGTGCACGTGAGCGTCACCGAGGCGTCCTCGCGCGCCGCGCGCCGCAGCGGCTCGCCCGAGCTGCACGCCTGGCGGCGGCGCAGCCCGTCGAAGACGTCGAGCCGCCACGTGGCGTCGCCGTTGCGCGTGCTCGCCTCGGGCAGCGTGACGGTGGCCTTCACCGTGGGCTGCTGCCCGGCACCGGCCGGGAACTGCCAGTACAGGTAGTCGCCCGTGGAGGCGTCGGCGGTGGCCTTCTGCCCCTGCTCGATCGCGACCGCGGTGCGGAAGGCGGTGCCGGCCTCGGTGGGCGCCGGCTTCTCGTCGTCGGCGACGGCCGGCGCGGCCGGGACGGCGAGCGCGGCCCCGGCCAGCAACAGGCCGCCCAGCGTCCTGGTGATCCTGGTGAACCGCATCAGTTCTCCCTCCACACGGCGACCCGCCAGCGGGCCAGCCAGCCGAACAGCAGACCGGCGAGCAGCCCGGTGCCGCCCAGCACGAGCAGCAGCACCCAGCCCCGGCCGAGCCCGAAGGCCGCCAGGTCCGACGGGTTGTCGGGGCCCTTGACCACGTCGACGGCCAGCTCGACGGGCAGGCCGGGGTCACGCTTGACGGACGGCGGCGCGGCGAAGGACTGCGACACCTCCAGGCACACGGTGCGGGCCCGCGTGTCGTCCTTCTCGGCCCGGTACACGGGGTGGCGCAGCCCGGACGCGATGACGTCGGTGCGCCCGCTGCCGGCGTCGGAGCCCCGGACGAGCTCCTGCCCGCCCTCGCCCACGGCCCGTACGAGCACGCCGTAGTCGCGCTCGACGGCCCGGTCCGCGGCGACGCTCACCGAGGCCCGCAGCTCCTGGCCGGGCTTGACCTTGACCTTGTACCAGCGGTGCTCGCCGAACGTCTCGCGGTCGGTCCAGATGCCGGCGCCGATCTCGGGCGCGGTCGCGCAGGCGTTGCCGCCCTGCGTGGGCCGCGGCGTCTCCACGGGCGTCTCGGCGCGCTTGACCAACTGCTTGACGCGCCCCGACAGTTCCTTGGTGTGGTGGACGGTGGTGTACGTGCCGCCGGTGGCCTCGGCGATGCAGCTGAGCTGCTCGCGCGTCTTGTCGTCCGCGGCGAGGCCGAGCGTGTCGACGGTCAGGTGCGTGCCCTTGGCGGCGAGTTCGCGCGCCACGTCGCACGGGTCGGGCTGCCCGCAGGAGTCCTCACCGTCGGTGATCAGCACGATCCGCCGGGTGCCGCCCCCGACGTCCAGGTCCTTGTCCGCGCCGCGCAGCGCGTAGCCGATGGGCGTCCAGCCGGTCGGCTGCAACCGGGCCACGGAGTTCTTGGCCTCGGTCCGGTTCACGGCCCCGACCGGGTACAGCTGCTCGCTGTCGCGGCAGCCGAGGGCCTTGTCCTCCCCGGCGTACGTCGCGCCGAGCGTCCGGATGCCGAGCCGCACGCCCTGCGGCACGGAGTCGATGACCTCGTTGAACGCCTGCTTGGCGGCGTCCATGCGCGACTGCCCGTCGACGTCCCGCGCCTTCATCGACCCGCTGACGTCGAGGACGAGTTCGACCTTGGGCGAGTCCTTCGGGGGCCCGTCGGCGGCGCTCGCGGGCGCCACTCCCCCGGCAAGGGCGACGAACAGGGCACACGCGCCCGCCGCCAGCCGTTTCCTAGTGATCATCGGCTGATCCTATGGAAAGCGGAGCCGCAGCCTCAAAACACCGGGCCAAGGACGGACAAAGGCCTGTCCTACGGCCTGTGGGCGACGTTCGCCCCGCACGGCGTGCCCTGCACGAAGGTCGTGCAGCGCGCGGGCGGGACGCTGCCGGAGGACGCCTCCGGCGCGAAGTGCCGGGAGGAGTCCTACGCCGGCTACACGGCCGAGTTCCGCATGCTACGAGGGCGACACCGCCGTGGTCAGGCTGGAGGCGTGGTCGGACGTCGTGCACAGCTACGGCTTCTGACAGCCGCTGGGCGCGGGGCCCGGACGGGTGGCGGTGCCGCCACCCGTCCGGGCCCCGCGCCGCGTCACTCGGCGCCGCCCTCCAGGTCGCCCTCCGTCTCCAGGAAGACCTCCCGCAGCGCGTCCAGCGTCTGCGGGTCCGGCTTGGCCCACATGCCGCGGCTCTCCGCCTCCAGGAGGCGTTCGGCGATGCCGTGCAGGGCCCAGGGGTTGGCCTCCTGGAGGAAGGCGCGGTTCTCCGGGTCCAGGGCGTACGTCTGGGCGAGCTTGTCGTACATCCAGTCGGGGACGACGTTGGTGGTGGCGTCGTAGCCGAAGAGGTAGTCGACGGTGGCGGCCAGTTCGAAGGCGCCCTTGTAGCCGTGGCGGCGCATGGCCTCGATCCAGCGGGGGTTGACCACGCGGGCGCGGAAGACGCGGGAGGTCTCCTCGACGAGGGTGCGGGTGCGGATCGTTTCGGGGCGGGTGGAGTCGCCGATGTACGCCTCGGGGGCGGTGCCGCGCAGGGCGCGGACGGTGGCGACCATGCCGCCGTGGTACTGGAAGTAGTCGTCCGAGTCGGCGATGTCGTGCTCGCGCGTGTCGGTGTTCTTCGCGGCGACCGCGATGCGGCGGTACGCGGACTCCATCTCGGCGCGGGCGGGGCGGCCTTCGAGGCCGCGGCCGTACGCGTAGCCGCCCCAGACGGTGTAGACCTCGGCGAGGTCGGCGTCGGTGCGCCAGTCGCGGCTGTCGATGAGCTGGAGCAGGCCGGCGCCGTACGTGCCGGGGCGGGAGCCGAAGATACGGGTGGTGGCGCGGCGTTCGTCGCCGTGTTCCCGCAGGTCGGCCTGGGCGTGGGCGCGGACGTGGTTGTCCTCCGGCGCCTCGTCGAGCGCTGCCACGAGCCGTACCGCGTCGTCGAGCAGGCCGATGACGTGCGGGAACGCGTCGCGGAAGAAGCCGCTGATGCGGAGGGTGACGTCGATGCGGGGGCGGCCCAGTTCCGCGAGCGGGACGGGCTCCAGGCCCGTCACCCGGCGCGACGCCTCGTCCCACACCGGGCGGACGCCCAGCAGCGCCAGCGCCTCCGCCACGTCGTCGCCCGCCGTGCGCATCGCGCTCGTGCCCCACAGGGACAGGCCCACCGACTCGGGCCAGCGGCCGTTGTCCGTGCGGTAGCGGTCCAGCAGGGAGTCGGCCAGGGCCTGGCCGGTCTCCCAGGCGAGGCGGCTGGGGACGGCCTTGGGGTCGACGGAGTAGAAGTTGCGGCCCGTCGGCAGGACGTTGACGAGGCCGCGCAGCGGCGAGCCGGAGGGGCCGGCCGGGACGAAGCCGCCGGCCAGGGCGTGCACGGCGTGGTCGAGCTCGTCGGTCGTGGCGGACAGGCGGGGGACGACCTCGCGGGCGGCGAAGGCGAGGACGGCCGCGACCTGTTCGGGGTGGCCCGCCGCGACGCGGTCGACCGCCGCCGGGTCCCAGCCGGCCTCCTCCATGGCCTCGACCAGCGCGCGGGCGCGCGCCTCGGCCTCGTCGGCCGTCGTGCGCGTCGCGGCGGACTCGTCCAGGCCGAGCGCCTCGCGCAGGCCGGGCAGGGCGGTCGTGCCGCCCCAGATCTGCCGGGCGCGGAGGATGGACAGGACGAGGTTGACGCGCTCGGGGCCGGCCGGGGCGGTGCCCAGGACGTGCAGACCGTCGCGGATCTGGGCGTCCTTCACCTCGCACAGCCAGCCGTCGACGTGCAGGAGGAAATCGTCGAAGCCGTCGTCGTCGGGGCGGTCCGCCAGGCCCAGGTCGTGGTCGAGCCGGGCGGCCTGGATGAGCGTCCAGATCTGGGCGCGGATGGCGGGCAGCTTGGCCGGGTCCATCGCGGAGATCTGCGCGTACTCGTCGAGATGCTGCTCCAGGCGCGCGATGTCGCCGTACGAGTCGGCGCGGGCCATGGGCGGGACGAGGTGGTCGACGAGCGTGGCGTGGGCGCGCCGCTTGGCCTGGGTGCCCTCGCCCGGGTCGTTGACGAGGAAGGGGTAGACCAGCGGCAGGTCGCCGAGGGCGGCGTCGGGGCCGCAGGCGGCGGACAAGCCGGCGTTCTTGCCGGGCAGCCACTCCAGGTTGCCGTGCTTGCCGAGGTGGACCATGGCGTGGGCGCCGAAGCCGCCGTCCTCCTGCGGGGCGGCGATCCACCGGTAGGCGGCGAGGTAGTGGTGGGAGGGCGGTAGGTCCGGGTCGTGGTAGATGGCGATGGGGTTCTCGCCGAAGCCGCGCGGCGGCTGGATGAGGATCAGCAGGTTGCCGCGGCGCAGGGCCGCCAGCACGATGTCGCCCTCGGGGTTGCGGCTGCGGTCGACGAACATCTCGCCCGGCGGCGGGCCCCAGTGCTCCTCGACGGCGTCGCGCAGCTCCTGCGGCAGCGTGGCGTACCAGCGCTTGTAGTCGGCGGCGGGGATGCGGACGGGGTTGCGGGCGAGCTGCTCCTCGGTCAGCCACTCCTGGTCGTGGCCGCCGGCCTCGATGAGGGCGTAGATGAGTTCGTCGCCGTCGCCGGAGGCCAGCCCGGGCACGGGTTCGGTGGCCTCGTCGCCGAAGTCGTAGCCCTCGGCGCGCAGCCGGCGCAGCAGGGCGACGGCGCTGGCGGGGGTGTCGAGGCCGACGGCGTTGCCGATGCGGGAGTGCTTGGTGGGGTAGGCGGAGAGGACGAGCGCGAGGCGCTTCTCCGCGGGCGGTACGTGGCGCAGCAGCGCGTGGCGCACGGCGATGCCGGCGACGCGGGCGGCCCGCTCGGGGTCGGCGACGTAGGCGGGCAGGCCGTCCTCGTCGGTCTCCTTGAAGGAGAAGGGGACGGTGATGATGCGCCCGTCGAACTCGGGCACGGCCACCTGCGTGGCGGCGTCCAGCGGGGAGAGGCCCTCGTCGTTCTCCTCCCAGGCGCTGCGCGGCCCGGTCAGGCACAGGGCCTGGAGGACGGGCACGTCGAGGGCGGCGAGGGCGCCGGCGTCCCAGGACTCGTCGTCGCCGCCGGCGGAGGCGTCGGCGGGGCGGGTGCCGCCCGCGGCGAGCACGGTGGTGACGATGGCGTCGGCGTCGCGCAGCGCGTCGACGAGCTCGGGCTCGGGGGCGCGCAGGGAGGCGACGTACAGCGGCTTGGCACGGCCGCCGGCGTCCTCGATCGCGCCGCACAGGGCGTCGACGAAGGCGGTGTTGCCGCTCATGTGGTGGGCGCGGTAGTAGAGCACGGCGACGAGGGGGCCGTCCCCGGAGCGCTTGGCCGCGCGCTCCAGCTCGCCCCAGGTGGGGGCGGCGGCGGGCGGCTCGAAGCCGTGGCCGGTGAGCAGCACGGTGTCGGAGAGGAAACGCGCGAGCTGTTCGAGGTTGGCGGGGCCGCCGTGGGCGAGGTAGGCGTGCGCCTCGGCGGCGATGCCGATGGGCACGGTGGAGTGTTCCATCAGCTGGGCGTCGGGGGCCTGTTCGCCGGTGAGGACGACGACGGGCCGGGGGCCGGCGAGCAGCTGGTCGAGCCCCTCCTGCCAGGCGCGGACGCCACCGAGGAGGCGGACGACGACGAGGTCGGTGCCCTCCAGCAGCGCCGGGAGGTCCTCGAGCGGCAGCCGGGCGGG
This sequence comes from Streptomyces mashuensis, assembly GCF_014654785.1. Classification (GTDB taxonomy): domain Bacteria; phylum Actinomycetota; class Actinomycetes; order Streptomycetales; family Streptomycetaceae; genus Streptomyces; species Streptomyces mashuensis. Next base: position 920,345 of record NZ_BNBD01000001.1, on the reverse strand, counting down.
GTTGGCAAGCCGGTAGGGCACGGGGCCGCCGGCCGCACGGGCACTGAGCAGGTCGGTGTCGGACGTCGACAGGAGAAGGATCACGGCATGCCTTCCTCGGGGTCCGCGCCCCGGGCGGTGGGAGGACGGCGGGAGTTCCTGACTCGCACGGCGGCGCGGTGCGGCGCTGCCGGGCTCACAGTGGCGGGACCGTGCCGGAGTTCCACCGGCTTCCTCCCCTGGCGCCGTCGCTGGCGGAGTCATAGTAGCGATGCGTGTCGCACCGGCGCCGGGGCCGGGCCCCTGACCCGCACTTTCTCCGCGTCTTCTGCCCGTCCTCTCCGCGCCTCGCCCGCCGGCGGGCCCGGCGCCCCTGGGTATGCTCCCCGCATGCCCGGCACTCCCGACGTCCCGCCCGACCGCCCGCGCGGCGACGCCTGCCCGGGCGCCCTGCGGCTGCACGCCGCCGACGACGGCGCGCTGGCCCGCGTCCGCCTGCCCGGCGGACTGCTGACGGCCCGTCAGGCAGAGGCGCTGGCCGGCCTCGCCGACACCCTCGGCGACGGGCACCTCGACCTCACCTCCCGCGGCAACGTGCAGCTCCGCGGCCTGCCGGACGACTGCGGCGCCGGGCTCGGCGAACGCCTGCGCGCCGCCGGGCTGCTGCCGTCCGACCGCCACGACCGCGTCCGCAATGTGGTGGCTTCGCCCGTCCCGGGCCTCGTCCATCCCTGGGTGCGGGAGCTGGACCGCCTGTTGTGCTCGGGCGAACCGGACCTTTCCGCCCTCTCCGGCCGGTTCCTCTTCGGCCTCGACGACGGCTGCGGCGACATCGTCGCCCTCGCCCCCGATGTGACATTGATCGCAGAGCCCGGCGGCCACCACGCCCGCCTCGGCTTCGGCACCGACGGCCCCGCGCTGCGCGTCCCCGGCCCCGCCGCCCCGCGGGCCGCCGTGCTCGCCGCCGCCGTCTTCCTGGACGTGCTGCGGGACACCGGCCGCCGGGCCTGGCGCGTACGGGAGCTGCCGCCCGAACACCGCCCCGGCATCGACGCCTTGGCGCGGCGCCTGAGCGCCGCCGGCATCACCTCCACGCCCCTCCCCCACGCCGGCGCCACTGCCGGCCCACCGCCCGCCCCCGGTGTGCTGCCCGCGCCCGGCGGGCGGTGCGCGCTGTCCGTGCACGCGCCCCTCGGCCGGCTGACCAGCGCGCAGTGGCGGCTGCTGGCCCGTACCGCCGGGCGCGATGGCGACGGCGAACTGCGTGTGACACCCTGGCGCGGCGTCGTCCTCCCCGGCCTGCCGGCCGCCACCGCCCCGGCGCGGCTCACGGAGCTCGGCGCCGCCGGACTGGTCACCTCCACCGCCTCGCCCTGGTACGGCGCGGGCGCCTGCGCCGGCCGCCCGGGCTGCGCCAAGTCCCTGGCGGACGTACGGGCCGACGCGGCCGCGTGCCTGACGGCCTCGCCCCCTGGTGGGCCGGGCGCGCTGCCGGTGTACTGGTCCGGGTGCGAGCGGCGGTGCGGCCACCCCGGTGGCCGGTGGGTCGACGTGCTGGCGACCGACGCGGGCTACCGCGTCACGTCACCGGACGGCGGCCGGACGGTACCGGCGGCGGCACCGGCGGCGGACCTGGCCACGGCGGTGGCGCGGGCACGCACCACGACACGTACACACCAACGCACACGCACACGCACGGCATGAACGACGAGGGCACCGAGGGCACAGTGTTCGACTACGAAAAGGACGGCGCGGAGATCTACCGCCAGTCCTTCGCCACCATCCGCGCCGAGGCCGGTCTCGACGGGCTGCCGCCGGACGTCTCCCGGGTCGCGGTCCGCATGATCCACGCCTGCGGGATGACCGACCTCGTCCGCGACCTGGCGTACTCGCCGGCCGTCGTCGCGCGCGCCCGCGAGGCGCTGCTGGCCGGCGCGCCGGTGCTGTGCGACGCCAACATGGTCGCCAGCGGCGTCACCCGCAAGCGGCTGCCGGCCGGCAACGAGGTGCTGTGCACGCTCACCGACCCGGCCGTGCCGGAGCTGGCGCGCCGGATGGGCACCACGCGCAGCGCGGCCGCGCTGGAGCTGTGGCGGGACCGGCTCGACGGCGCGGTCGTCGCCGTCGGCAACGCGCCGACGGCGCTGTTCCGGCTGCTGGAGATGGTGGCCGAGGGCGCGCCGCGCCCGGCCGCGGTCCTCGGCATCCCCGTCGGCTTCATCGGCGCCGCCGAGTCGAAGGACGCCCTGGCGGCCAATGCGCTGGGGCTGGAGTACCTGGTGGTGCGGGGCCGGCGCGGCGGCAGCGCGATGGCCGCGGCCGCGATCAACGCGATAGCGAGCGAGGAAGAGTGAGCGAGCAGCACCAGCCGGCCGGCCGTCTGTACGGAGTGGGGCTCGGCCCCGGCGACCCGTCGCTGCTGACCCTGCGGGCCGTCGAGGTCGTGCGGGCCGCGGACGTCGTGGCCTACCACAGCGCGCGGCACGGCCGCAGCATCGCCCGCTCGATCGTCGCGGCGCACCTGCGCCCGGAGCAGGTCGAGGAGCAGCTGGTCTATCCCGTCACCACGGAGACCACCGACCACCCCGGTGGTTACCGGGGTGCGATGGAGGAGTTCTACGAGGAGGCCGCGGCGCGGCTCGCCGCGCACCTGGACGCGGGGCGCACCGTGGCCGTGCTCGCCGAGGGCGACCCGCTCTTCTACAGCTCGTACATGCACATGCACAAGCGTCTGGCGCACCGCTACCCGACCGAGGTGGTGCCCGGCGTGACGTCGGTGAGCGCCGCCGCGGCGCGGCTGGGCGAGCCGCTGGTGGAGGGCGAGGAGGTGCTGACGATCCTGCCGGGCACGCTGCCGGAGGAGGAGCTGACCGCCCGTCTGGCCGCCACGGACTCGGCGGTGGTGATGAAGCTGGGGCGCACCTTCCCCACCGTGCGCGGCGCGCTGGACCGCGCGGGGCGCCTGGAGGAGGCGCGCTACGTCGAGCGCGCCACGATGGACGGGGAGCGCACCGGGAACGTGGCGGACGTCGACCCCGCGTCGGTGCCGTACTTCTCGGTGGCGGTGCTGCCGAGCCGCGTCGACGCCGCGCCGGCGGGTGGCGGTCGCGGTGAGGTCGCGGTGGTCGGGCTGGGCCCGGCCGGCCCGCAGTGGCTGACGCCGGAGGCGCGGGGCGTGCTGGCCGCGGCGCAGGACGTCGTCGGCTACAGCACGTACGTCGACCGGGTCCCGGCCCGCCCGGGACAGCGGCGGCACGCCTCGGACAACAAGGTCGAGTCGGAGCGCGCCGAGTTCGCCCTCGACCTGGCCCGGCAGGGCCGGCGCGTGGCGGTGGTCTCGTCGGGCGACCCGGGCGTGTTCGCGATGGCCACGGCGGTGCTGGAGGTCGCGTCCGAGGACCCGTACCGGGACGTCCCGGTCCGCGTGGTCCCGGGCATGACGGCCGCCCACGCGGCGGCGTCCCGCGCGGGCGCCCCGCTGGGCCACGACTACGCGGTCGTCTCCCTCTCCGACCGCCTCAAGCCGTGGGAGGTCATCGAGGAACGCCTGCGCGCGGCGGCCGCGGCGGACCTGGTCCTGGCCCTGTACAACCCGGGCTCGCGCAGCCGCGTCTGGCAGGTGGGCAAGGCCCGCGACCTGCTGCTGGAGCACCGATCCCCGGAAACACCGGTGGTCCTGGCCCGCGACGTGGGCGGCCCGGCGGAGCGGATCCGGATCGTGCCGCTCGGGGAGCTGGACCCGGCGGAGGTGGACATGCGCACGCTGCTGATCGTGGGATCGACGCAGACCCGCGTCTCCCGCCGCGCGGCCGACGGCTCCCCGGAAACGGTGGTGTGGACACCGCGCCGGTACCCGGAGGGGTGAGCGCTCAGGGACCGAGCAAGGTCACCTGTCGGATGTAGACCCGCTGGTGGCGCGGGATGACCTGGTAGACGAACATGCCCGAGGCGTCGACGGTCTCCTCCTGCATACGGGGCGAAGCACCGGTGTACTTCACCCCGTCCAGGTAGAGCGCCGCCGCGGCCCGGACGAGCTCGTCCGCCCGTTCCTCGACCTTCGCGACGAACGCGAGGTTGTCGATGCCGCCGATCACGTAGGCGGGGTCGGGGTCGTACTCCCACCCCCAGGCGTCAGTCATCGGTCACCGCCGCCCTGGCCTCCTCGCGGACGGCCATGCACTCGTCCATGGCCGTCCGCCATCGTGGGTCGGCACGGTCGAGTGTGTTGGCGGCGTCCAGTGCGGCGCGGTAGCGGGCCGCCAGCGCGGGCCGGCGTTCGATCTCGATCTCGGTCGCCCACTTGAGCTGGAAGGCCCTGATCGGCCGGAACGAAGCGTGCTGCGTGGCTGCCGTGAACGCCGAGTCACGGTCCGCCTGGAACTCCGCGAGCCGGGAGGAGGCGACTCGCGCCAGCGCGGCGCGGAGAGCGGGGAAGGTCATTTCGGGCCGGGGCACGAGTTCGCCCGGTTCCTCGGCGTGCTGTGCGGTCACGTGGGTCTCCGTTCTTCCGTCGCTCTCCGCACCGTACCGCCCTCACTCCCGTGCCAGCAGGCCCTTCAGCCCATTCAGCGCCGCCCCCAGCTCCTCCGCCGGGATGCCGCCGCCCTGGGCCACTTCCGCCGTGCCGCCGCCGCGGCCCGAGAGAGCGGACTTCACCAGGGTCGCGGCCGACAGGCCCGCCGTCGTGGCGCGGGGGTTGAGGGCGATCGTCAGGGTGGCGCGGCCGGATGTCGTGGTGGCGATGGCCGCGACGCCCGGGCGGTCCGCCGGGAGGCGGTCGCGGACGGCCAGGGCCAGGGCGCGGGCGTCGTCGTCCGTCACTGTGGTGACCAGCAGCGTGCCGTGCACGTCGGCCGCTGACGCGGCGAGTTCGGCGGCGTGGGCCTGTGCCGTGCGGCGGCGGAGGTCAGCGGCCTGCTGGTCGGCGGTCTTGAGGCGGTCCAGGAGGGCCGAGACGCGCTCGGGCAGGCGGTCGCGCGGCGCCTGGAGCTGCTCGGCCAGGCGGGCGACCAGGTCGCGTTCGCGCGCCAGGTAGCCGAAGCCCTCGAAGCCGACGGCCGCCTCCAGCCGCCGCATGCCGGCGCCCACCGACGACTCGGCGGTCAGCGCCACCACGCCGACCTGGGACGCGTGGTCGACGTGCGTGCCGCCGCACAGTTCGCGGGACCACGCCCCGCCGATCTCGACGACCCGTACCCGCTCGCCGTACGTCTCGCCGAACAGGGCGAGCGCGCCCAGCGCCTTCGCCTCGGCCAGCGGCATCCAGCGCACGTCGACCGGCAGGTCGCGGCGGAGCGCCCGGTTGGCGGCCTCCTCGACCTCGGCGCGGGCCATCGGGCCGAGGGGGCCGCGCCAGGGGAAGTCCAGGCGCAGGTGACCGGGCCGGTTGTACGAGCCGGACTGGAGCGCTCCGGGGCCGAGCACCTGGCGCAGGGCGGCGTGCAGGACGTGCGTGGCGGAGTGGGCCTGGCGGGCGCCGAGCCGCCATTCGGCGTCCACGGCGGCCTGCACGGTGTCCCCCACTCCCAGCTCACCCGCGGTCACCCGCACCTGGTGCACCACCAGCCCCGGCAGTGGCCGCTGGACGTCGAGCACCTCGGCCTCCACCGAGGCCCCCGTCAGCCGGCCCGCGTCGCTGTCCTGGCCACCCGACTCGGCGTAGAACGGCGTGCGGTCCAGCACCACCGTCGCGATCTCCCCGCTGCGGACCGCGCGCACCGGCCCGCCGCCCGGCCCCAGCAGCGCCAGCACCCTCGACTCGGTCAGCAGCGTGTCGTACGCGCGCCAGTCCGTGGGGCCGTGCGCGTCCAGCACCGGCCGCAGCAACGACGTGTCGAGGGCGCCCGCGGACTTGCGGGCGCGGGCGTCGGCGCGGGCCCGTTCGCGCTGCTCGGCCATGAGCGCGGCGAAGCCGTCGCGGTCGACCTCGACGCCCTGTTCCTCGGCCATCTCCAGCGTCAGGTCGATGGGGAAGCCGTACGTGTCGTGGAGCAGGAACGCCTTGGCGCCGGGCAGCAGCCGGCCGCCGTCGGCCTTGACCTCCGCGACCGCCGTGTCGAGCACCGTGGTGCCCTGCCGCAGCGTGCTGCGGAAGGCGTCCTCCTCGGCGTACGCCTGCTGGGAGATGCGGTCGAAGTCCTCGGCGACCTCCGGGTAGCTGTGCGCCATGCAGTCGCGCGCCGCCGGCAGCAGCTCGCGCAGGGCCGGGTCCTCGTAGCCGAGCAGCCGTACCGAGCGCACGGCGCGCCGCAGGATGCGGCGCAGGACGTAGCCGCGGCCCTCGTTGCCGGGTGCGGTGCCGTCGGCGAGCAGCATCAGGGCCGTACGGACGTGGTCGGCGACGACGCGCAGCCGGACGTCGGAGCGGTGGTCGGCGCCGTAGCGCGTACCGGTCAGTTCGGCGGCCCGGTCCAGGACCGGGCGGGTCTCGTCGATTTCGTAGAGGTTGTCGACGCCCTGGAGCAGCGTCGCCATGCGTTCCAGGCCCATGCCGGTGTCGATGTTGCGGCGCGGCAGTTCGCCGAGGAGGGGGTAGCCGGTCTTCCCTGCGCCCTCGCCGCGCTCGTACTGCATGAAGACGAGGTTCCAGAACTCCATGTAGCGGTCCTCGTCGACCGCCGGGCCGCCCTCGCGCCCGTACGCCGGGCCGCGGTCGTAGTACAGCTCGGAGCAGGGGCCGCAGGGGCCGGGGACGCCCATGGACCAGAAGTTGTCCTCGTCGCCGCGGCGGACGATGCGTTCCGCCGGCAGCCCGGCCACGCGCCGCCAGATGGCCGCGGCCTCGTCGTCGGAGTGGTGGACCGTCACCCAGATGCGGCCGGGGTCGAGGCCGTAGCCGCCGTCGGCCTGCGGGGCGGTGGAGAGCTCCCAGGCGAAGGCGACGGCCTCCTCCTTGAAGTAGTCGCCGAAGGAGAAGTTGCCGTTCATCTGGAAGAACGAGCCGTGCCGGGTGGTCCTGCCGACCTCCTCGATGTCGAGGGTGCGCACGCACTTCTGCACGCTGGTGGCGCGCGGCCAGGGCGCGGGCGCCTCGCCCGTGAGGTACGGCTTGAACGGCACCATGCCGGCGTTGACGAACAGCAGCGTCGGGTCGGGCGTGGGCAGCGGCGCGCTGGGCACCACGTGGTGTCCGCGCGCGGCGAAGAAGTCGAGGAAGCGGCTGCGGATGTCGGCGGTGCGCACGGTGTCCTCCGGACGGGGGTTCAGGCGACGGCTGCGGTGCGGGGCTTCGTACGGGCGACGGGGTGGAGCGCGGCGTACTCCAGCGGGGCGGACGGGTCGACGGAGACGTCGAGCGGTGCGGGTGCGGCCCCGGCCCGTACGAGGAGGTCGCCGACCGCGGCGATCATCGCGCCGTTGTCGGTGCACAGGCGCAGCGGCGGCACGCGCAGCTCGACACCGGCAGCATCGCAGCGCGCCTCGGCCAGCGCCCGCACCCGCGAGTTCGCGGCCACGCCGCCGACCACGACGAGGGTGGAGACGCCGTGGTCGGTGCAGGCGGCGACGGCCTTGCGGGTGAGCACGTCGGCCACGGCCTCCTGCAGCGCGGCGGCACCGTCGGCGACGGGCAGCTCGCGGCCGGCGGCGCGGTGGGCCTCGGCCCAGCGGGCGGCGGCGGTCTTCAGGCCGGAGAAGGAGAAGGCGTAGGGATCGTCGCCGGGGCCGGTGAGGGGGCGGGGGAAGGCCACGGCGGCGGGGTCGCCGGCGCGGGCGGCGCGGTCGACGGCGGGGCCGCCGGGGTAGGGCAGGCCCAGGATGCGGGCGGCCTTGTCGAAGCACTCGCCGGCCGCGTCGTCGAGGGTGTCGCCCAGGTGGACGACGGGGTCGCGGGCCAGGTCGCGGACGAGCAGCAGCGAGGTGTGCCCGCCGGAGACGACGAGCACCACGCACGGGTTCGGCAGCGGTCCGTGCTCCAGGGTGTCGGCGGCCACGTGCCCGGCGAGGTGGTGCACGCCGTACAGCGGTACGCCCAGGGAGTAGGCCAGGGTCTTGGCGGAGGCCAGCCCCACCTGGAGGGCGCCGGAGAGTCCGGGGCCGGTGGTGACGGCGACGGCGTCGATGTCGCGCAGGGCCAGGCCGGCCTGGTCCAGGGCGGCGCGGACCACGGGCCCGGCGGCGTGCACGTGGGCGCGGGCGGCGATCTCGGGGACGACACCGCCGTAGCGGGCGTGCTCGTCCATGCTGGACGCCACCGCGTGCCCCAGCAGCCGGCCGTCGCGGACGATTCCGGCGCCGGTCTCGTCGCAGGACGATTCGATCCCCAGCACCACGGGCGAGCGCTTCACGGGCACACCTCCTGCACTTCCTGCATCGACACTTCTTGCATTGATTGGGTAATTGCACATCCTATGCAGCAAGGGCGGCGGCCTGGGCCCGGGGTGGGTGCCGTCACCGCAGGTCAGTAGAGTTCCGGTGCTGTCCGGAAGCCGACGAGGAGACGCCGTGACCCACGCCCCCCTGACCGTCGTCGGAATCGGCGCCGACGGCTGGGCCGGCCTGGCCCCCGCCTCCCGCGAGGAGCTGCTGCGCGCCGAGGCCGTCATCGGCGGCCCCCGCCAACTCGACCTGCTGCCGCCCGAGTGCGGTGCCGAGCGCGTGCCGTGGCCCTCGCCGCTGCGGCCCGCGGTGCCGGGGCTGCTCGCCGCGCACGCCGGGCGCCGGGTGTGCGTCCTGGCCAGCGGCGACCCCATGTTCCACGGCATCGGCCGCACCCTGGCCGAGGTCGTCGGCGCCGAACGGCTGCGCGTCCTGCCGCACCCCTCGTCCGTGTCGTACGCCTGCGCCCGCCTGGGCTGGCCGCTGCACGGCACCGAGGTGGTCAGCGCCGTCGGGCGCCCCCTGGCCGCACTGGCCGCCGCGCTGCACGACGGGCGCCGGGTCCTGCTGCTGAGCGCCGGGGCGCACACGCCCGGCGAGGTCGCCGCGCTGCTGCGCGAACGGGGCTTCGGGCCCAGCCGCATGACGGTGCTGGAGCAGCTGGGCGGCCCCGCGGAGCGCCTGGTGGGCGGCGGGACGACGGCCGACGACTGGGCGTACCCGCCCGGCGACCCGCTCAACGTCGTCGCCGTCGAGTGCCGCAGCGCGCCCGGCGCGCTCCGGCTGCCGCTCACGCCGGGCCTGCCCGACGAGGCGTACGAGCACGACGGCCAGCTGACGAAGCGCCACGTGCGGGCCGCGACCCTGGCCGCGCTCGGCCCCGCCCCCGGCGAACTGCTGTGGGACGTGGGCGGCGGCTCCGGCTCCATCGGCATCGAGTGGATGCGCGCCCACCCCTCCTGCCGGGCCGTCGCGGTCGAACGCGACCCCGTACGGGCCGGGCGCATCACCCGCAACGCCGAGGCGCTGGGCGTGCCGGGCCTGCGCGTGGTCACCGGCGCGGCACCCGCCGCGCTGGCCGGGCTGCCCGCGCCGGACGCCGTCTTCGTCGGCGGCGGCCTCACCGTGCCCGGCCTGTTGCCGGCGTGCTGGGAGGCGCTGCCGCCCGGCGGCCGGCTCGTCGCCAACACCGTCACGCTGGAGTCCGAGGCGCTGCTGGCCGACTGGTACCGGCGGCACGGCGGCGAGCTGACGCGCCTGGCCGTCGCGCACGCGGTGCCCGTCGGCGGCTTCACCGGGTGGCGGCAGGCCATGCCGGTCACCCAGTGGTCCGTGGTCAAGTCCGCCCCCACCTCCGCCCCCACCGAAGGAGAACGCCCCGCATGACCGTGTACTTCATCGGCGCCGGCCCCGGCGCCGCCGACCTCGTCACGGTGCGCGGCGCCCGGCTCCTGGCCCGGTGCGGGGTCTGCCTGTACGCCGGCAGCCTCGTGCCGCGCGAACTGCTCGCCGAATGCCCGCCGGACGCGCGGCTCGTCGACACGGCCACGCTCGACCTGGACGCCATCACCGCGGAGTTCGTCCGCGCGCACGAGGCCGGCCAGGACGTGGCCCGGCTGCACTCCGGCGACCCGTCCGTCTTCAGCGCCGTCGCCGAGCAGATGCGGCGGCTGGACGCGGCCGGCATCCCGTACGAGGTGGTGCCCGGCGTACCGGCGTTCGCGGCCGCCGCGGCGGCGCTGGGCCGGGAGCTGACGGTGCCCACGGTCGGCCAGACCGTCATCCTCACCCGGGTCGCGCACCAGGCCACGCCCATGCCGCCCGGCGAGGACCTGGCCACGCTGGGCCGCAGCGGCGCGCTGATCGTGCTGCACCTGGCTGCGCGGCACGCCGGGCGCGTCGTCGCCGAACTCCTGCCGCACTACGGCGCCGACTGCCCGGCCGCGGTGGTCGCCATGGCCAGCCGCCCGGACGAGGTGGTGCTGCGCGGCACGCTCGCCGACATCGCGGACCGGATGCGGGCGGCGGGGATCGTACGGACGGCCGTGATCCTGGTCGGGCGGACGCTGGCGGCGGAACAGTTCCCGGACAGCTACCTGTACTCGGTGGCGCGGGACCGGGACACCTGCGGACGGACGGTCGTCAGCGACTGACGCGCGGGCGCGGGGGCGGGGGCGGGCCCTTGGGCTCCGCGCGGCCCACTATCGTCCCGCCGCGGTCGATGCAGATCACGTCGACCGCGACGGGTGCGCCGCGCAGCACGCCCAGGGCCTCGTCGCGGGCGGCCGCGGCCACGAGGTCGCCCAGGGGGACGCCGCCGTCGCGGCAGAGCGTGAGGGCCTCCAGGCCGGTGTTGGCGGTGGCGACCGCCTCCGCCAGCGCCGGGCCGGCGCCGCCGCGGCGGGCCAGGTCCGCCAGGAACCCCTTGTCGACCTGGGAACGCGCCGAGTGCAGGTCGAGGTGGCCGGCGGCCAGCTTGGACAGCTTGGCGAAGCCGCCCGCCACGGTGAGCCGGTCCACGGGGTGGCGGCGCAGGTACTTGAGCACGGCGCCGGCGAAGTCGCCCATGTCCAGGAGGGCGTCCTCCGGCAGGCCGTGCACGGCGACGGCCACCTTCTCCGAGGTGGCGCCGGTGCATCCCGCGACGTGCCGGCGGCCGGCCGCGCGCGCCACGTCCACGCCGCGCCGGATGCTGTCGATCCACGCCGAGCAGGAGTACGGCACGACGATGCCGGTCGTGCCGAGGACGGACAGGCCGCCGAGGATGCCGAGCCGCGGGTTCCAGGTGGAGCGGGCGATCTCCTCGCCGTGGTCGATCGAGACCTCGATCTCCACGTCGCCGCTGCCGCCGTGCCGGGCGGCGACCTCCGCGACGTGGTCGCGCATCATCTGCCGCGGCACGGGGTTGACGGCCGGCTCGCCGACGGGCAGGGGCAGGCCGGGGCGGGTGACGGTGCCGACGCCGGGGCCGGCCCGGAAGACGACACCGGAACCGGGCGGGAGCGGCCGCACGGTGGCGCGGACGAGAGCGCCGTGGGTGACGTCGGGGTCGTCACCGGCGTCCTTGACGATGCCGGCCATGGCCCGGCCGTCGCCCAGCTCCTCGGCGGCGAGGGCGAACGCCGGGGTCTGGCCCTTGGGCAGCGTGATGGTGACCGGGTCGGGGAACTCGCCGGTGAGCAGCGCGGTGTACGCGGCGGTGGTGGCCGCGGTGGCGCAGGCGCCGGTGGTCCAGCCGTGGCGCAGGCCGGTGTGCTTCAGCTGTGCGGCGCGGCCGCCGCCGGGTCCCCCGTCAGCCACGGCGGGCCCGCCGCTTAGGCTGGTGCATCCCTGCGGCACCGGACGAGAGGCACGAGGTGAGGGTGAGCGCCGAGCGGCACGTCCTGATCCTGGGCGGTACGACGGAGGCGCGGCGGCTCGCCGCCGAGCTGGCCGCCGATCCGGCGCTGCGGGTGACCAGTTCGCTCGCGGGACGCGTCGCCGCGCCGCGGCTGCCGGCCGGGCAGGTGCGGATCGGGGGGTTCGGCGGGCCCGAGGGCCTCGCCCGCTGGCTGCGCGAGCAGCACGTGGCCGCGCTCATCGACGCCACCCATCCCTTCGCCGGAACGATCAGTTTCAACGCGGCACGGGCCGCGGCCGCCGTCGGGGTCCCCCTGCTGGCCCTGCGCCGCCCCGGCTGGGTGGCGGGCCCGGACGACGACTGGCACGACGTCGCCTCCCTGGACGACGCGGCACGGGCGCTGTCCGGCATGGGCGAGCGGGTGTTCCTGACGACGGGCCGCATGGGCCTCGGCGCCTTCGCGCACCTGAAGGATAAGTGGTTCCTCGTCCGCTCCGTGGACGCCCCCGAGCCCCCGATGCCACCCCGCACCGAAGTCCTCCTGGACCGCGGCCCCTTCACCCTGGACGGCGAACGCGCCCTGCTGCACCGGTACGCGATCGACGTCCTGGTGACGAAGGACAGCGGCGCCGCCGCCACGTCCGCGAAACTCACGGCGGCCCGGGAGTCCCGCATCCCGGTCGTCGTCATCCGCCGCCCCCCGTCCCCCGAGAACGTGCCCGAGACGCCGGACGTGGCGGGCGCGGTCAGGTGGCTGCGGGAGACGCTGGGCTGAGGGACGGGGGCGGGCCGTGTATCAGGGCAGGTCGACGGCCTCCACCTTCCAGGAGCACTCGGAGTTGACCTCCAGGTACTTGGTACCGCCGTCAAGCCGGTGTGTCACGTCCTTGCCCTGCGCACCCAGCTCGTTGACCAGCGTGTTCCCCAGGGTGCCGCCTTCCGAGACGATGAAATTGCCGTCGGTACCGAACGAGGAACAGTCGTAGCTGTACCGGAGGTCCCAGTCGCCGGACACGGTGAACTTCGCCGTGGACTTGATGCCGCTGCCGGATTCGGTCAGCACCGTGCGGGGCTGCGCGGCGGCCTTGCCCGGCTGCGGCCGGGCGACCGCGCCGTCCCGCGCGGAACCGGTCGCGGCGTCGGTCCGGTCCGCCGGCTGCTTGCCGCCGCCCGACGAGGCGGCGACAGCCACCAGGATGCCCACCAGCACCGTCGTGCCGACGGCGCACCCTCCGCAGCCCTTCTTCCACTTGCCGCCCTTGGCCGGGCCCGCAGCTGCCTGATCGGACATGTCCGCTCCCCCTCAGTGATCGAATCGATGGGAGGGGAGCATCCCAAGGGCGGCGGTCAGGAACCGCCGGTCCTCATGAGCAACCTACGATTGAGTGAAGATCTCACCAAAGGAACGCATAGTCCCGGGGCGCATGCCCAAACGCGGCCGGGGCCGGCCCGTTTACCAGTTGGCCTTGCGGTAGTCCTTCAGGAAGCAGCCGTAGAGGTCCTCGCCCTCTTCGCCGCGGACGATCGGGTCGTAGACGCGGGCCGCGCCGTCGATGAGGTCGAGGGGGGCGTGGAAGCCGGCGGCGGCGAGGCGGACCTTGTCGGGGTGGGGGCGTTCGTCGGTGATCCAGCCGGTGTCGACGGCGGTCATGAGGATGCCGTCCGACTCGAACATCTCCTGGGCGCTGGTGCGCGTCAGCATGTTCAGGGCGGCCTTGGCCATGTTGGTGTGCGGGTGGCCCGCGCCCTTGTAGCCGCGGCTGAAGACGCCTTCCATGGCCGAGACGTTCACCACGTACGTGCGGCGCGCCGCGGACGCCGCCATGGCCGGGCGGAGCCGGCTGATGAGGATGAACGGCGCGGTCGAGTTGCAGAGCTGGACTTCGAGGAGCTCGACCGGGTCGACCTCCGAGACGGTCTGGATCCAGCTGTTCGTCGGGTCCAGGTCCGGCACCAGGCCGCCCGCGTCGATCGCCGTGCCCGCCTCGATGCGGGCCAGCGAGGCGGAGCCGCTGACCAGCGCCAGGTCGGTGACCTCCTGGGCGGTGAGGCCCTCGCCGCGCGGGCCCGGCAGGGCGGCCACGGCGTCCACCGCGCCGCTGCCGAACGCGCCGATCACCTGGGACGCCGGCAGCTCGCCGGCCGGCAGCGGCGCGCTCTCCGCCGCGATCAGCTCGCTGTAGGCGCGCGGGGAGCGGCGGACCGTCTGGGCGGCGTTGTTGATGAGGATGTCGAGCGGGCCCTCGGCCGCCACCGAGTCGGCGAGCGCCACGACCTGCGCCGGGTCGCGCAGGTCGATGCCGACGACCTTCAGCCGGTGGATCCACTCGTCGCTGTCCGGCATGGCCTTGAAGCGGCGGATCGCGTCGTTGGGGAAGCGCGTCGTGATCGTGGTGTGCGCGCCGTCGCGCAGCAGCCGCAGCGCGATGTACATGCCGATCTTGGCGCGGCCGCCGGTGAGCAGCGCGCGGCGGCCGGTGAGGTCGGTGCGGGCGTCGCGGCGGGCGCGGTTCTCGGCCGCGCAGTCGCGGCAGAGCTGGTGGTAGAAGGCGTCGACCTCGACGTAGCGGGCCTTGCAGATGTAGCAGGACCGGGGGCGCTGGAGGATGCCCGCGATCTCACCGGCGGCGCTGGAGCTGGGCAGCAGGCCCTGCGTCTCGTCGTCGATGCGGTCCGCCGAGCCGGTGGCGGTGGCCTCGGTGACGGCCCGGTCGTGCGCGGTCTTGGCGGCCCGCCGCTCCTGGCGGCGGCGCTGCTTCACCATGCGGTAGATGCCGGACGTGGCGCGGCGCACCGCGATCGCGTCGGGGTGGTCGACCGGCAGCTCGTCGAGCTCCTGGAGCACGCTCAGGCAGATCGCCATGCGCTCGGGGTCGATGCCGGGGGCCGACGTGCGGTCTGCGCCGTCGCGGTTCTCTTCGGTGACGGTCATGGCCGCTGTCGTTTCCAGTCCTTATGTTCTACAAGCCTTCCGGTGAACTGTACGTAGCAGAGCGCGGGAGCGCCAAACCCGGTGGCGGGCGGGGCAGGAGGGGGCGGCCGGGGCCCCGGCCCGTGGGGGCGGGCCGGCAACGGCGCCCGGAGTGTTTTTCCGCCCGATTTCCCGATTCTGCATTACATCCGACTTATTGGGCTCTCCGGGTTAATTGATGCCCGGTTCCACCTTATTGTGCGCACCTGCCACAAAACAGCCGCCACAATTGCGTCTCAACACCCCTTAGAAAGGTTTGACCATGTCGCGTATCGCCAAGGCAGCCATCCTGACCGCTGCCGCCGGTACCGCCATCAGCGGTGCCGCCGGTGTTGCCTCCGCCGACGCCGGCGCGCAGGGTGCGGCCGTCGGCTCCCCCGGCGTCGTCTCCGGCAACGTAATTCAGATCCCGATCCACGTCCCGATCAACCTCTGCGGGAACACGATCGACATCGTCGGGCTGCTGAACCCCACGTTCGGCAACGTCTGCGTCAACGACTGAGTTCTTGCCCCCCCAGGCGCGCGCGTCACAGCCGGACAGCGCGCCCGCGCGGGGAACCGGGTCGCAGTCAGCCGCCGGACCCCTCCCCCGCGCGACCGTGGCGCCCATCAGCACCCTGATGGGCGCCACTGCCGTATCCGCTGCCGTGCGCGCCGCCGTGCCCACTGCCGCGTCCGCTGCCCGCGGCGGGGTCCCCCTGTTCGCCGTGCCCCTCCCCCGAGAGGGGCAGGTCGGGGATCTCCACGATCGGCGGCAGATCCGGGGTGAGCCCTGAATGCTCTGATGTCATGGTGTTTCGCCTGCCTCAAATCACGCTTCAGGAATGACAGGAATGGCGCTCAGGCCGTGGCGAGCAACTGCTGGCGCAGCCGGGCGCAGGTGCGGGTGAGAATGCGGGAAATCTGCATCTGGGAGACACCGAGCCGGGCGCCTATCTGCTTCTGTGTGAGATTGCCGAAGAAGCGCCAGTAGAGAACGTATTTCTCCCGCTCGGGCAGTGCGGCCAGCAGCGGCTTGAGCGACTGCCGGTCCACGACCAGGTCCAGCGCGAGGTCGGCCCGCCCGAGGGTGTCGGCGAGCGGCAGCTCGTCGGCGCCGGCGACGGGGTGGTCGAGGGAGAGCGTGTAGTGCACGCCGTCCGCGTCCAGGCCGCGCCGCACCTCGTCCTCCGAGAGGCCGGTCTCGGCGGCCAGCTCGGCGACGGTGACCTCCGAGCCCGCCCCGGTCTGTTCCAGCCGAGTGCGCGCGGCGCGCACGGTGGCGCGCAGCTCCTGGTCGCGGCGCGGTATGTGCAGGGACCAGACGTGGTCGCGGACGTGCCGCTTCAGTTCGCCGTTGATGGTGGGGATGGCGAACGACTCGAACGCGTAGCCGCGCCGCGGGTCGAACCGGTCCACGGCGTGGACCAGGGCGAGCGCGGCCACCTGCCGCAGGTCGGCGAGGCTCTCGCCGGACTTGCGGAACCGCAGGCTGATGCGGTCGGCCATGGGCAGCCAGGCCGCGATGATCTCCTGGCGCAGCCGGTCGCGCTCCGGGCCGGCCGGCAGTGCGGCCAGGCGGTCGAAGTCGCCGGACGGCGGGGAGGGGGCCCGTCCCGGGGGGCCGGCCGGGGAGGCGGCCCGGGGGCCGGCCGGGGAGGCGGAGAGCGTTGTGTCAGCCATGGTCACGGATGTCCCCTCGCTCGTGCGTCAAGGAGTGCCTGCCGGCCGGGCGCCTTCCGGGAGGGCGGCTGCCCTCGCGCCCCGATCGCAAACGGCGCCGGAAACCCGGTGCCGGGCCGGCCGTATCGGCCACGGTCGTGCCCAGGATCACCCCCGCCCGCATGTCGCGCGACTCGGGGCAGCGGCTCCTTCACGCACCGCGATGACCTGCCGGAACCGGCCGGAACTGGGCCGTCCGGGCCTGTGCCGGGCCCGGCCGGACGTCGGCCGTACGGGTGACGGGGGCGGTCGGCGGCGGGCAGCGACGGGCAGCGGCGAGAATGCGGGTGATCGCGAATCCGTGAGGCGAAGGTGGTGCGACACCGATGACGAGGACGGTGCCGATGACGAACGGCGGACGGCGCTACGACGTGCTGGTGGTGGGGTCGGCCAACGCCGACCTGACGGTCCGGGTCGGGCGGCGGCCGGGGCCGGGCGAGACCGTGCCGGGCTCGGACCTCGTGGAGTCCCCCGGCGGCAAGGGCGCCAACCAGGCCGCGGCGGCCGCGCGCCTCGGTGCGCGGACGACGCTGCTGGCACGGGTGGGCGACGACGCGTACGGGGAGCTGCTGCTGGAGGCGCAGCGCGCGGCGGGCACGGACGTGGGGCACGTACGCGTCGAAGCGGGCGCCCGCACCGGCACGGCGATGATCGTGGTCGGCCCGGACGGGGACAACGCGATCGTGGTGTCGCCGGGCGCCAACGCGCGGCTGTCGCCGGAGGACGTGGCCGCGGCCGACGCGCTGATCGCGGACTCGGCCGTGCTGAGCCTGCAGGGCGAAGTGCCGTGGGAGACGACGGCCGCGGCGGCGAGGGCGGCCCGCCGCGCCGGCACGCGCGTGGTCCTCAACCCGTCACCGGTGCCACCGCACGACCTGCCGCACGACCTGCTGACGGCGGCGGACCCACTGGTGGTCAACGAGCACGAGGCCCGTCTGCTGTCCGGCGTGGCGGACGGTTCCCCCGCCGACCGGGCCCACGCCCTGCGCCGCCGGGGCGCCCGCTCGGTGGTCGTCACCCTCGGCGCCGACGGCGCGCTGACCCTGGACGACGAGGGCGCCACCACCGTGCCGGGCGTCCCGGCGGAGGCCGTCGACACGACCGGCGCCGGCGACGCCTTCACCGGCGCCCTGGCCTGGCGCCTCGCCCAGGGGGACCGCCTCGGCGAGGCGGCACGCCTGGCCGTGCGCGTGGCGGCCGTGTCGGTCACGCGCCCGGGCGCGCAGACGTCGTACCCGGCGGCGGAGGAACTGGGCTGAGAGACAGCCCCGCCTCACCTCTTCGACTGGCGTGGGATCAGGCCCAGCGGTCCCAGGGCCGCCGTGGGGCGTTCCGTGAGGCGGAGGGCTTCCGCTTCCGCGCGGGCCTCGCCCGTGGCGAGGCCCGCCACGCGGAAGGCGCAGGTCGCCGACCACAGGTGGCGGCGGGCCTCCGCGGTGCGGTACAGCGTGCCGCAGAGGCGGGCGAGGGCGAGGTGGGCCTCGGCGGCCAGGCAGGGTTCGGCCATGGCGTCGGCCGCCGCGGCGGCGTCGCGGAGGCTGTCCTCGGCCTCCTCGAAGTAGCCGTCCTCGGCCTGGCGGCGGCCGATGGCCAGCAGGACCTCGCAGGCCGTGCGGCGCCGTTCCTCCAGGTGGCGGGCGTCCGGGCCGGCCACCCTGCCGCCCGCGTCCTCCAGGGCCGGGCCCTTCCACAGGGCCAAGGCCCGGCGGCACAGGGCGGCGGTCTCCTCGCGGTCGCTGCGCCCGGCGGCCTCGCAGGCCGCGTCGACGAGGGCCTCGAAGTCCTGGGCGTCCACGCCCACGCCGTCGGTGTGCAGCCGGTAGCCGGGGTGGGCCGTGGTGATGAGGGGTCCCGGGTGGCCGGCGGCGCGGAAGGCCCGGCGCAACGCGCGGACGCACAGCGCGAGATGCGTACGGGCGGACACCGGCGGGTGCTCGCCCCAGACCGCGCGGGCCAGCACGTCCGCCGGGACGGCCCGGCCCCGGGCCAGCACCAGCAGCGCCAGCACCACGCGCTGCCGGCGGCCCTCGATGGCGACGGGCTCCTCGCCCACGCTGGCCGTCAGCGGCCCCAGTAGAGAGAAGGCGATCGTCCGCGAGTCGTTGCCCACGGCTCGTACAGTGCTCACTGCCGGCCCCCGTAACCTGCGGCGCTCGCCGCGCACGTCCGTCCACTCCGGGCACGCGGCCCGCATGGTTGTTCGTCTTCCACAGCGCCACCCGGGTCCGCGCCGTTACATCGCGCGGCGTTCCAGTTCGACGGCGAAGCGCAGCCACGACTCGGCGCACAGCCGGGCCGCCTGCGCCACCGTCGAACGGCGGTGGTCGGGAACGGCGTCGAGCAGGCGCCGCCACCGGTCGCCGCTGATGGCGTGCGCGCTGAGCAGCTGGAGCAGGGCCCGGCCGCCCTCGGTGAGGCGCAGCGAGGGGTCGGACCGGAGCCTGCGCAGCGGTGGTTCGCCCACGGCGGTCACGACCGGCCGGGCCGGGCTCCCGGCGGCGGTGGCGCGGTCGGTGGCCGTCCGCCGGACGGGCCCGGTGGTCTCGCGGCTCTCCGCGTCGCGCAGCTTCTTCGGCACCGGGTCCTGGCCGCGGCGCAGCCGCAGCCGTACGTCGCGGGCGGTGCCCACGGCGATGCCGGCGCTGTCCGCGATCTCGCGGAGGCCGGCGTGCGGCCGGGCGGCGATGAGGGCACCGGCACGGCGCCGGCCCTCGGCGGCGTTGAGCGGCCGTACCCGGCCGTCGCGGCCGACGCGCACCGTGACCTGCGGCGCCCGGTCCGCCGTGCGTCTGCGCAGGGCGGAGACGGTGCTGGCGGCCAGGCCGGCCGCCGAGGCGATCAGCCGGTCCGACCAGTGCGGATGGCTGAGGATGATGCGCTCGGCGGCGGCCGACCGGTCGGCCTGGGTCAGGGGCAGTCCGTCCCGGCTGTTGGCCTGGACCGCGTAGACGAAGGCGTCCTCCTGACTGCCGTCCCAGTACCGGACCGCGATCCGCTCATCCCCCCGTAGACGAGCGGCTCGCAGCCGGTGCATACCATCGACGACCCGCGCGGTGGCGCGGTGGACGACGATGGGGGGCAGTGCTCCGTCCAGCCGGGCGAGCCGCTGGACGTGCCGGGGATCCTCGCCGGCCAGCCGGGGGGACTCCCCCGGCAGCAGCGAGTCGACAGGGACCACGGTGATGCACTGTTCCGGCTGCGGAACCGTCACGTCATCCCCCTCCCCCGCCAACTGGTGTGCGGCCCTTCTTTCGAAGGGGTCCAACACCAGTCGATCCTCCGACACCCAGGACGCTAGGCAGTGAGCATGTGCGCTGTCAACCGCATTGAGTCCAACGGGACATGGACCGACCCCCTCCCCCGTAAGCTAGATTGGCCGCGGAGGGAGGTGCGATCATGAACGAACCCGACGCCACGGCCGGGCAAACACTGGCCGACAAACTCAACCACCTGTTCCGGACGGTGGTACCGGCAGGACGGGAGCCGTACAGCACGGAAGAGGTGGCGCGCGCGATCACCGCCGGAGGCGTGTCGATCTCGGGCAGCTACATCTGGCTGCTGCGCAGGGGCCAGCGGACCAATCCGACGCTCCGTCACGTGGAAGCGCTGGCGAAGTTCTTCGGCGTACCTCCGGCCTACTTCTTCGACGACAAGGTGACCGAGGAGGTCAACGCCGACCTGGGCCTGCTCGTGGCGCTCCGCGACACCCAGGTGCAGCGGGTGGCGCTGCGCGCGGCGGGCCTGTCCTCGCGGAGCCTTCAGTCGATCAACGAGGTCATCGAGCGGGTACGCGAGTTGGAGGGCCTCCCGACCAGCCGGAACGGCCAGTCGCCGGAGCCCCCCGCCGCACACTGACGTGCGGGCGCCGCGGCGCCCGCACCAGCGATTACCGGTTGTTCCCCGCTCAGCCCTGCTCAGCCCAGCTCGGCCTCGGCGGCCGCCACCAGGTCGCCGCGCAGCAGCCCCGACCCCTCCGGCACCGCGGCCGGGTCCGCACCCAGGTCGACCACGGCGTTGCGCTCGTCGACGAAGACGACCCGCGGCTCGAACGTGCGCGCCTCGGCGTCGTCCATCGTGCCGTAGGCGATGACGATGACCAGGTCGCCGGGGCTGATCAGGCGGGCGGCGGCGCCGTTGATCCCGATCACCCCGCTGCCGCGGGGGCCCTCGATGACGTAGGTGGACAGCCGCGCACCGTTGTTGATGTCGACGATGTCGACCTTCTCGCCGGGCAGCAGGTCGGCGGCTTCCATCAGGTCCGCGTCGACGGTGAGCGATCCCACGTAGTGCAGATCGGCCTGGGTCACGGTGGCACGATGAATCTTCGACTTCATCATGGTGCGGTACATCGAGGTACTCCCGAAAGGTAGGCTCCCTGCCCGCATTTGTGCAGGTCAAGGGCGATTCCCCTACTGTACAACGAGGAGTGCGGGCTACCCCGGGTCACGGCCGCCGTCCTCGCGCACGCGCGCGATGAGCAGGGCCACGTCGTCCTGGTCGTTGTCCTCGCGCAGGTCGTGCAGGAGGAGGTCGCAGGTGGCCTCCAGGTCCGGCGGGGCGGCGGCGAGCAGGTCGACCAGGACCTCCAGGCGGCTGTCGATCGCGTCCTCGCGGGTCTCCACCAGGCCGTCGGTGTAGAGCACCAGCCGGTCCCCCGGGGCCAGGGCCACGCCCACGCTCTCGAACGGGACGCCGCCGACGCCCAGCGGCGCGCCCGTCGGCAGGTCCACCAGGACGGGCCGCTGCCCCGGACGCACCAGGACGGGCGGCAGGTGGCCGGCGTTGGCGACGCGGCACCAGCCCTCGCGGTGGTCGTACAGGGCGTACAGACACGTGGCGATCGACTGGTCCAGTCCACTGGCGGTGCGGTCGAGGTGGCTCAGCACCTGCGCCGGGTCCAGGCCCAGCTCCACCAGCGTCCGGGCGGCGGTCCGCAGCTGGCCCATGGCCGCGGCGGCCGTGATGCCGCTGCCCATGACGTCACCGACGACCAGCGCGGTGCGCCCCTCCTGCTGCGGGATGACGTCGAACCAGTCGCCGCCGACCTGGCCGGCGGCCCCCGCCGGCTGGTACCGGTACGCGACGTCCAGGCCCACCAGGTTCTCGGGCCGCTGGGGCAGCAGGTTGCGCTGGAGGGTGACGGCGGTGGTGCGCTCGCGCTGGTACCAGCGGGCGTTGTCGATGCAGACCGCGGCCCGGGCGGCCAGCTCGCCCGCCAGCACCACGTCGTCGTCGCCGAACGGCTCGGGGTTGCGGGTCCGCTTCAGGTCCAGGGCGCCCAGCACCTCGCCCCGGGCGATCAGCGGCACCGCCAGGTACGAGTGCAGGCCCGCCCGGCCCAGCCGGCCGGCGGCCGTGTCGTCCCGCGCCACCCGCGGCAGGTCCGCGGCGGCCACGTGCGGCAGGTGCACCGGGCGGCCGCTGCGCACGCAGCGGGTGACCAGCCGGTCGGCGGCGTACTGGGCGATCTCGCCGGGCGGGTCGGCGGCGCCCGCCGCGTCCTCCGCGCCGGGGGCGGCGGCAACGGCCAGCGCCCGGAAGACGGCGGCCTCCGCGCCGGCCGGGGCCGAGTTGCCGTGCAGGGCGGAGTCCAGGACGTCCACGGCGGCCACGTCGGCCAGCGCCGGCACCACCACCTCGGCGAGCTCGCGGGCGGTCTGGTCGAGGTCCAGGGTGGTGCCGATCAGCACCGACGCGTCGGCGATCAGCGCCAGCCGGCGCCGGGCCTCGTCGGCGGCCCGCTGCCGGTCGGTGACGTCCACCACCGACGTGGCCAGCCCCAGCTCATGGCCGCCGGGGTCCTCCAGCCGGTAGTACGAGACCAGGCGCGCCCGCGCACCGGCCGACGGGTCGGCCGTGGGGCCCACGACGAACTGGTCCACCAGCGGTGTGCCGGTGGCCAGCACCTGCCGCATGGCCGCCTCCACGCGGTCGGCGTCGACGAACGGCAGCGCCTCCCGCACGGTCCGCCCCAGGTGCTCCCCGGCCGCCAGGCCGTGCATCCGCTCGAGCGCGGGGTTGACCATGACGTACCGCAGCCCGGTGTCCAGGACGGCCAGGCCGATCGGGGACTGCGCCACCAGCCGCAGCGACAGCGCCAGGTCGCGCTCGACATGCCGCAGGACCTCGCGGTCGGTGGCGATGCCGAGGGCGTAGACCTCGCCCTCCTGGTCCTCCAGCCGGACGTTGCGGAACTCCAGGAGCAGGGACCGGCCGTCCTTGTGCCGGGCGGGGAACACCCCGGCCCAGCTGCCGCCGGCCATGACCTTGGCGAAGAGCTCCAGGACGTCGTCCCGGTGCGCCTCGTCGACCAGCAGCTTCGCCGCGTACCGGCCGAGCGCCTCGGCGGCGGACCAGCCGAACAGGTCCTCGGCCTGGGGGCTCCACAGCACGATCCGGCCGTCCCGGTCGAGCACCGCGGCGGCCACGCTGAGCACGTCGAGCAGGCTGCCGGTCCGGTACGGGGCCGGGCCCGGCCGGTCCGGCTCCGGCCGGTACGCGTCGGCGGTGCCCATGCGAGGTCCTCCCTCCGCCCGCTCGGGGTGGTGCGGCGGCCTCGTGCCGGCGGCCCGGCCCTCCGTCGTCCTCTCCTCGTCCGTCACGCCGCAGCGTTTCCATGTTCCCCCCGATCGGCCCCGCCGCGCAGCCCGCACCGGGCCGGACGGCGGAGACCGGCTAGGCGCCCGGGGGCAGGGGCAGCGCGAACCAGACGGTCTTGCCGCCCGCGGCGGCGTGGTGGCCCCAGGCCGCGGCCAGCTGCTCCACCAGCCACATGCCGCGCCCGCCCTCGCTGTCCGCGCCGGCCTCGGCGCACCGCGGCAGGCGGCCGCCGCGGTCGCTGACCTGGACGACGAGGTGGCCGGGGGTACGGCTGACGGCGACGCGGACGTCCCCGGCGTCCCCGGGCACGTGCACGATCGCGTTGGTGACCAGCTCCGACAGGAGCAGGGTGGCGTCGTCGGCCAGTTCCGGCAGCCCCCACTCGGTCAGCAGCCGGTGGGTGAACCGGCGGGCGACGGCCACGGACGTGGTGACCGGGGGGAGCGTGAGGGAGCGGGCGGGTGGCGGGCCCGGCGGCAGACCGCGGAGCGTCCAGGGGGCGACGGGGCTGTGGGAGCAGGAGGGGAAGCCGGCGCCCCGGAATCCGTCGAGCCGCCGGGGCGGAGCCGGCCAGGCGGCGAGGGGGGCCGTGTCGCGACTGAAGGGAGGCATGGGGCTCGGATGCTGTCCGGAGGTGTGAGGGTTTTCCCCACAGTCGCTCGCTTCCCGCCAAAGGTCTATACCCTGAGCGTCACCGTTATCTGACAGTTTGCGATCACCGCAGGTGGGGCCGGGTACGGCGGGCCGAAATCGTTGTGACCGGGGCCACGAAGGCGTACGGCCGGCGAGGTTCCCGGGCCGGCGGCCCGGGAACCCGTACGGCCGTGGCCGTCACTTCGCCGGGCACTCCTTCCACGCGAGGTGGTAGGTCGTTCTGATGCTGCCGTCGGTCGAGTCCATGGTCATGAAGCTCGTGGTCTTCGACGGGTCGGAGGTGCCCGCGTTCACCCGCAGCTCGGTGTTGATGTTGAAGTTGCGCAGCTCGCCACAGGGGTGCCAGACCAGCGCGGCGACCGGGACGCTGTCCGTGATCTGCCAGTTGTCGGCGTAGGCGCCGGTGAAGGTGTGGGCGCTGGGCGTCGTCACGGGCGAGCCCTGGAAGTAGTACGACGCCTTCTCCGTGCCGGTCGCCCCCGCCTCGAGCTTGGCGAAGCCCCGGTAGTCGGCGGCGGCGATCGCGTAGGTGAAGCCCTGCGGCACGTGCACGTTCAGGTTCAGCTGGCAGTTCTTGCGGAAGTCGGTGGGCTTGGAGCCGACGCCGACCTGGGCCAGGTAGTCGCTGTATGTCACGGTGAAGGCCGTGTTGTCGGGGGACACCGCGACGGCGGCGGTGCCCGCCCGGCAGCCCGAGCCGTTGACCGTGGCGACCTCGATCACGATCTTGTCCGGCGGCGGGTTGGTGATGACCGAGGGGTTGTGGGTGGCGAGCGGCGTGGCGAGCAACGCCGCGAGGGCGCCCGCTGTGAAGAGACCGGTGGGCATGGTGCTCCAATCGGTTGTCTCGGTTGTCGCTGCGGGAACCGAGGCGTAAGATGTGCCATGCACATGTCAAAGCATGAAACGTCCTGCCGCCCCGGCCGGGCTGGGAGCGTTCGCATCGTAGGAGGCGCCCGCGGGGTTGGCCAGACTCCGTGCGCACACCCCTGCGCGCCCCTGGACGGGTGAACTCCGCAAATCTGGCCGGAACTTGATGGTTCTGCCGAATGCCCTGGTCATCCGGTGGGGAAGGGCCCCCTCCGCGACACGCGGCGGCAGGATTCCCCACGAGTGGCTTTTAGCTAACGCTAAAGGTGGCATGCTCATCAGCGAGAGGTACCGGCAAGAGGCATCGCACAAGAGGCATCCGCATCGCACGTGGGGGTAGCACATGGCCTGGCGGCGTTCCGTGGCGAAGTACGGGGAAGACGACCGAGCGGCCGGGGCGGCGGGCCCCCGGCTGGCACGGCAGGCGACGGCCTCCCTGGCCGGCCTCCTGGCCGAGCGCGGCATGACCCGTAAGGATCTGGCCGACTGTATGGGCGTCTCCCCGGGACGGGTGAGCCAGATCCTCTCCGGCGGGGAGAACCTGACCCTGCACTCACTGGCCGCCGTCGCCGACGCCCTCGACGCCCGCGTGGAGATCACCTTCCACGACACCCCCGCGCGCCGCGAGCCGGCCACCGCGGAACCCGCCCTGACGGAACCGGCCGAACCGGCCCCGCTCCACCCGGCCGCGCCCTCGTCACGCCGCTGAGCGGCGCCACCGAGCAGCACCGCCGAGCGGCGTCGCCGAGCACGGCCACCGAACGGCGCCACTGAGCAGCGCCCCCGGACGGCCCGCCCTCAGCCCCTGGCTACCGGCGGCGCGTTCTCCGGCTCCCGCGCCGCGCCCGAGGTGTCGTCCCGGTCGCCGCGCCCGTCACCGTCCCCGTCCCGGCCGTCCCGGGCCGGCACGTACCGGGCCCGCAGCTCGCGCAGGCGGGCCGCGTCGCTCCGCTTGCCGTGCGCGTGCGCGAGCTCCAGCAGGTACGTCAGGTACTGCTCCGCCTCGCCGAACGCCCGCCGCAGCTGGCGCAGTTCCTCGCGGCCGGGCGCGCGCCCCTGCTCGTCGCACGCCTTCTGCACCTTCGTCTCCAGGGTGATCCACTTCTGGGCGGCGGCCCGCACCTCCTTGTGCCGCTCGGTGATCTCGCGCCGCACGGCCGCCCGCGCCCCCTTGGCCCGGCCCGGCACGTCCACCCGCAGCAGCAGGTGCGCCCGCAGGTCGGCCGCGAAGGCGTCCAGGTCCCAGCAGTCGGGGAAGCCCTGCGCCATCCGCTCGCACCACTCGGCCCGGTCGGTGCGCAGCCGCAGCGCGAGCTGGTGCAGCAGCAGGGAGTTGCCCAGGGTCAGCACCGCCAGCGCGGCGCGCCCGCCGCCCTGCTCGCCGCGGCCCCGCGGGCCCACGCCCCAGCCCGTCACGACGCCCAGCGCCGCGGGCGGCACACTGGACGCGTGCGGCAGCAGCAGCCCACCGGCGACGGCGGCCATGCCGGAGGTCCACAGCGCCACGCAGAGCGCCAGCGCCGCCGAGCGGACGCTGCCCAGCAGCCGTCCCTCCCCGCGGAAGCGGAACACCAGGCACACCCACGTCACGGGTGCGCACACGACGGCGGGCAGGACCCACCCGGAGATGACGGACGCCTGATCCGCTGCCACATCGGCCCCCAGTTCATGGCGGAGGCGACGAGGCCCCTCTTGACTCCTGCCGGCACTCCTGTCACCGCACCAACGGCGGAATGATGTTCCCACCGGATCGGTTACGGCGTGCGATGTTCCGGCTCCGGCTCGTTCGTGTGCGAACGAATCAGGCCACCTGCGAACGCCGCGACGCGCGAAGCGCGTAGAGCACGACGGGGCCGTGCCCGGCGCTCGCCGGGCACGGCCCCGGGGAATCACCGGGGCACGGCTCAGGCAGCGGCGGCCTTCGCGGCGCGGGCGGCCTCGGCCAGCGTGCCGACCAGCCCGGTCAGCGCGGTGCGCAGTTCCTCGTCGGTGGGCAGGCCGTCCTCGCCGAGAACGGTGTGGGCCTTGGCGACGCACAGCTCCTCGCCGACGACCTGGGCGCCGCAGGCGGACAGCACCTTGCGCAGCTCGGCCTGGGCCCACTTGGCGCCGAAGCCGCTGGGGCTGGCGCCGATGACGGCGGCGGTGGTGCCGGTCAGCGCGCCGGCGCCGTAGGGGCGGGAGGCCCAGTCGAGGGCGTTCTTCAGCTGGCCCGGGATCGAGGTGTTGTACTCGGGCGTGGCGAAGAGCAGGGCGTCGGCGTCGGTGATGGCGGCCCGCAGCGCCTCGACGGCGGCACCGGGCGCGGCCTCGTCGTCCTCGCTGAAGGGCGGCACGGTGGCGAGGCCGTCCCACAGCTCGACCTTGACCTCGGGGCCGGCCAGTGCGGCCGCCGCGCGCAGCAGGGCGGAGTTGACGGAGCCGGCGCGGAGGCTGCCGGATATAGCCAGGATGCGGACGGCCTCGGTGCCGGTCGCGGGGGTGTCGATGGCGTTCATGGTGCGGTCTCCCGTTACGAGAAAGAAGTCGTGGCGGCAGGGCGATGCGCCCGGCAGCGCACGTGAACGCACCGGTGATCCCCCCGAATTGACGGGCCGGTCCCGTCAATTCGGTGAAGATAACACGTCAACTCCCGCCCCTCCGCTGCTGGTCAGCACCCCGACGACCCGCCGCTCTTGACGCGCCCCTGTCAATTCACGTGGTGGCGTGGCACCCTGCTCACCGCGACGGCCGCGCGCGGACGGCGCGGCCATGGCGGAAGGAGTACGCGCGTGAGACGTTCCCGTCGTACGACCGCCGGTGCCCTGCTGGCCGCCGGGACCCTGCTGGCCACGGCCGCGGCCACCGCGCCGGCGGGGGCGGCCCCCGCCCCCGGTCCCGCAGCCGGCCCCGCTGCCTCTCCCCCGCTCGCGGCCTCGGCCGCGGCACAGCAGCGGGTACGGGACTACTGGACGCCCGAGCGGATGCGCTCGGCCACCCCGCTGGACCTGCCCGCGCCCCGGGCCGGCACCGCGGCGGCGCCCCGGCACCAGGGCGCGACGGCCACCGTCGCCCCCACGGCCCCCACTGCTCCCGCCCCGGAGCTCCGCAGCTTCCCGCAGCCCGGTGGGCCGTGGACCGGGGGCGGCGCGATCGTGAAGACCTCGGGCCGGGTGTTCTTCACCTTCAACGGCCGCAACGCCTCCTGCTCCGGCGACGCGGTCACCAGCGCCAACGGCAGCACCGTCCTCACGGCCGGGCACTGCGTGAAGTACCAGGGCAGCTGGCACACCAACTGGACGTTCGTGCCCGGCTACCACGACGGCCAGACGCCCTACGGCACCTGGACGGCGAGCAAGACCCTCACCACCCCGCAGTGGGAGGCGAGCGAGGAGATGAACTACGACGTCGGCGCCGCCGTCGTCGGCACCCTGGACGGCAAGCGGCTCACCGACGTGGTCGGCGGCCAGGGCGTGCAGTTCAACGGGGCGTACAACGAGGACATGTACGCGTTCGGCTTCCCGGCCGCCTCGCCGTACGACGGCACCAAGCTGATCCACTGCTCCGGCAGGTCGAGCAAGGACTTCCTGCTGACGCAGGACCACGGGCTCGGCTGCAACATGACGGGCGGCTCCAGCGGCGGCCCCTGGTTCGCCTCGTTCGACGAGGCCGGCGGCACCGGCCTGCAGGCGTCGGTGAACAGCTTCGGCTACACGTTCCTGCCCAACCGCATGTTCGGGCCGTACTTCGGCGACGAGGTCAAGGCCCTCTACGAGCGGGCCGCCGGGACCTGACCCCGGCGGGGCGTCACTCCGCGGCGACGTCGGTGCGGCGCGGCGGCCGGGGCTGCCGGACCGGCTCGCCGCGCCGCACCGAGCCGGGCGCCCGGCCCGCCGGGTGGTCGGCGCGCGCCGAGGAGTTCAGCTGCCAGGGCACGCTGGTCACCATGACCCCGGGGGTGAACAGCAGCCGGCTCTTGAGCCAGAGCGCGGACTGGTTGTGCAGCAGGTGCTCCCACCAGTGGCCGACGATGTACTCGGGGATGAAGACGCTCACCACGTCGCGCGGGCTGGTGCCGCGCAGCGAGCGCACGTAGTCCACGACGGGCCGGGTGATCTCCCGGTACGGCGAGTCGATGACCTTCAGCGGCACGTCGACGTCGAGTTCGCGCCACTGCCGTTCCAGGGTGGCGGTCTCCTCCCGGTCGACGGCGACGGTGAGGGCCTCCATGCTGTCGGGCCGGAAGGCCCGGGCGTAGGCCAGGGCGCGCAGCGTGGGCTTGTGCACCTTGGAGACCAGCACGATCACCAGGACCCGGGAGGGCCGGACGAGTTCGGACCGGGGGTCGACGACGGCGAGTTCGGCGGCGGTGGCGTCGTAGTGGCGGCGGATGCCGCGCATCATGAGCCAGAGCAGCGTGGCGGCGACCACTGCGAGCCAGGCGCCCTGGACGAACTTGGTGGCCAGGACGATCACCAGGACGAGGCCGGTGACGACGGCGCCGACGGCGTTCACGGCCCGGGCCACCCGCCGGTGCGCGCGCTGCTCGGGCTCGGTGTCCTCGCGCAGCTCGCGGTTCCAGTGCCGGACCATGCCGGTCTGGGAGAGGGTGAAGGAGGTGAAGACGCCGAGGATGTAGAGGTGGATGAGGCTGGTGACGTTGGCCCGGTAGAACCACAGCAGCAGGCCGGCGGCGACGGCCAGGGCCAGGATGCCGTTGGAGAAGGCCAGCCGGTCGCCGCGGTTGTGCAGCTGCCGGGGAAGGTAGCGGTGCTGGGCCAGGATGGAGGCCAGCAGCGGGAAGCCGTTGTAGGCGGTGTTGGCGGCCAGGATCAGCACCAGGGCCGTGGCCGTCTGGATGTAGTAGAAGCCGGGGCTGCCGTCGCCGCCGAAGACGGCCGAGGCGAGCTGGGCGATGACGGTCCGCTGGGTGTGCGCGGAGCAGTCGCCGGTCAGGCCGGTGAGCCGGCACGGGTCCTCGGTGATGCGCACCTTCGCCACGAGCGCGAGGACGGTGACGCCGGCGAACATGGTGATGGCGATGGCCCCCATGATCGCCATCGTGTTGGCGGCGTTCTTCGACTTGGGCTTGCGGAAGGCCGGCACGCCGTTGGAGATGGCCTCCACGCCGGTGAGGGCCGTACAGCCGCTGGAGAAGGCGCGCAGGCAGAGCATCAGGAGGGCGAATCCGGCCAGTCCGGCGTCGCCGGGTTCGGCCTTGATGCCGTAGCCCGCGCTCTCGGCCAGCGGGGTGTGGCCGAGGAGGTGGCGGAGCAGGCCGGTGGCCACCATCACCAGGACGCCGGTGATGAAGAGGTAGGTGGGGGCCGCGAAGGCCCGGCCGGACTCGCGGACGCCGCGCAGGTTGACGCCGGTGAGCACGGCGACGAAGGTCAGGGCCATCGCCACCCGGTGCTCGGCGAGGGCCGGCACCGCCGAGATGATGTTGTCCACGCCGGAGGCGACGGACACGGCCACCGTCATGACGTAGTCGACGAGCAGGGAGGCGGCGACCACGAGGCCCGCGGCGGGGCCGAGGTTGGTGGAGACCACCTCGTAGGAGCCGCCGCCGCTGGGGTAGGCGTGCACCACCTGCCGGTAGGAGAGCACCACCACGACCATCAGGGCCACGACGGCGGCCCCGATCCACGGGGTGAAGTGGAGGTAGGCGAGGCCGCCGAGGGTGAGGACGAGGAGGATCTCCTGGGTGGCGTAGGCCACCGAGGACAACGGGTCCGAAGCGAAGATCGGCAGGGCCAGCCGTTTGGGGAGCAGGGTCTCGTGCAGCTCCTCGCTGCGCAGGGCCCGGCCCACCGCCAGTCGCTTGAGGAGCTCCGTCACATTGAGCACAGAGGGAGCGTATGCCGCATACCACCGCCGATCACCCGTGCGCAACGCCGATCTTGACTGGTTTTGACGGGTCGTCCTCTCTGCGGGCGCGCTATGTTGCGGTGCGTTCGGCACATGTTGTTTGCCTATGGTCAGATGATCTGCCTCGGGGGGAATGCCGATGATGGGTGTCACCAGCGCCACGGCCCACGACGGGACACCGGTCGTCGTCCGCCCCGGCCGTTACCGCCAATTCCCTTCCGGTCACCGCCGGTTCGCGCTCGTCGTGGAGCAGGGCGCGGCCGATTCCTTCCAGGTCGAGGCCGCCGCGGGCGGGTCGCCGTACGAGGAGTGCCGCACCGTCGTCGCGGCGCCCGGCCACACCCTCGCCGACCTGCTGCGCACGGAGCTGCCGGACGACTGCGACGTCCTGGTGGTGGCCGCCGCCGACGCCCTGCTGAGCGCGCCGCCCGCCGCCGTGGGCCCCGGCCGCACGGTGGCCACGGTACGGGCCGGCGGCGAGGGGCCCGCCGGCGTGCGGGCGCGCGCCCTGCTGGCGGCGCTGGAGCAGAGCGACCCCGGCGACCTGCGGTGCCGCGCCGAGGAGCTGGCCTCGGCGGTCGACGGCGCGGCCGGGCTCCGGGTCGACGACCCGCTGACGGGCGCCACGGCCGTCCTGTCGTACGCCTCCCCCACCTGGTCCGAGTGGGACGCCGGGTTCTTCCGGCCGGGCAGTGCGCTGCCCGCGCCGACGGGCCGCCTGAGACTGGCCGCCGGCGCGGCCGCCACGGGGTCGGGGCTCGACGGGCAGGTCACGGTCAAGGGCCGGCCGGTGGTCCGCGCCCGCGACGCACGGGCCGGGAGCGCACAGCAGGTGTACGAGCGCCTCACGGGTCTGTTCCACTACCCCCTCGTCCTCTCCGTGGACCACGGCACGGTCACCGGCCTCAAGGCGGCGGCGGCCGGGTCGGCCGCCGCGGGGGCGGAGCTGGAGCGGTTGTTCGCGCTGCACCCCGGCCACGCCCTGGCCGGCGCCCTCGAGTTCGGCCTCAACACGGCCGTGGCGGCGCAGCCCTTCAACACCGAGGCCAACGCGGCCGCCACCGGGCGGGCCACGGCCTCCGCCCACCTCGTCCTGGGCTCGCTCGGGCACACGCCGTACGAGCTGGCGCTGCCCCTGTCGACCAGCACGGTCGGCGCACTCGGCACCGGCACGCCGCTGGCCGGCGCGGGCACGGACCCGGCGGGCGACCGGGCCCGGCGACACCAGGTCGCCGTCCCCGTCACCGGCTGAGCCGCCGCAGCGCACGCTCCACCGCGCGCCCCCGTCACGGACCCCGTGGCGGGGGCGCCGTGCTGTGCGCCCTCATGCCGGCGACGCACCCCGGCCCTGTCGGAATACCCCTGGGGGGTATATGGTTCCTCTGTCGGAACACGACACCGGTTCTCTCCCCAGGAGCCCTCATGACCAGCATCGCCCCCGAACGGGCGGCGGCCGCCCCGGCCACCGCGGAAGTCGAGCTCTCCATCGGCGGCATGACCTGCGCCTCGTGCGCCGCCCGCATCGAGAAGAAGCTCAACCGCATGGACGGCGTCACGGCGACGGTGAACTTCGCCACCGAGAAGGCGAAGGTCTCCTACGCGGAGGGGGTCGGGATAGCCGATCTCATCGCCACCGTCGAGAAGACCGGCTACACGGCGCAGGAGCCGCCGCGGCCGGCGGCCCCGTCCGAGGCGTCCGCCCCGGCCGGGGAGCGGGAGGACCACGGCGACGAGACCGGCGCGCTGCGGCAGCGGCTGCTGGTCTCGCTGGTGCTGTCGGTGCCCGTGGTGCTGATGGCGATGGTGCCGGCCCTCCAGTTCGACAACTGGCAGTGGCTGTCGCTGACGCTGGCGGCGCCGGTCGTGGTGTGGGGCGCGTTCCCCTTCCACCGGGCGGCGTGGACCAATGCCCGGCACGGGGCCGCCACCATGGACACGCTGGTGTCGATCGGGACGCTCGCCGCGCTCGGCTGGTCGCTGTGGGCGCTCTTCTTCGGCGACGCGGGGATGCCGGGGATGCGGCACGGCTTCGACTTCTCGGTCTCCCGCGCCGGCGGCTCGTCCGCCATCTACCTGGAGGCCGCGGCCGGCGTCACCTCCTTCATCCTCGCCGGCCGCTACCTGGAGGCGAGGTCCAAGCGCAAGGCCGGGGCGGCCCTGCGGGCGCTGCTGGAGCTGGGCGCCAAGGACGTGGCCGTCCTGCGCGACGGCCGCGAGGTGCGCGTCCCGACCGCGGAGCTCATGACCGGCGACCGGTTCGTCGTGCGCCCCGGGGAGAAGATCGCCACCGACGGCACCGTGGTCGAGGGCAGCTCGGCCGTCGACGCCTCGATGCTCACCGGCGAGTCCGTGCCCGTGGACGTCACCGTGGGCGACGCCGTCACCGGCGCCACCGTCAACACCTCCGGCCGCCTGGTCGTCGAGGCCACCCGCGTCGGCGCGGACACCCAGCTGGCCCGCATGGCCCGGCTGGTGGAGGACGCCCAGAACGGCAAGGCCGCCGTCCAGCGCCTGGCCGACCGCATCTCCGGCGTCTTCGTCCCCGTCGTGCTCGTCATCGCCCTCGGCACGCTGCTGACCTGGCTCTTCGTGACCGGGGACGCCACTGCCGCGTTCACCGCCGCCGTCGCCGTGCTGATCATCGCCTGCCCGTGCGCCCTCGGCCTGGCCACCCCCACCGCCCTGATGGTCGGCACCGGCCGCGGCGCGCAGCTGGGCATCCTCATCAAGGGGCCCGAGGTCCTGGAGTCCACCCGCCGCGTCGACACCGTCGTCCTGGACAAGACCGGCACCGTCACCACCGGGACGATGGCCCTGCACGACGTCGTCACCGCGCCCGGCGTCGCCGAGGACGAGCTGCTGCGGCTGGCCGGCGCCCTGGAGCACGCCTCCGAGCACCCCATCGCCCGCGCCATCGCCGACGGTGCCGCCGCACGCACCGGCGCCCTGCCGGTGCCGGAGAGCTTCGAGAACGTCGCGGGGCTCGGTGTGCAGGGCGTGGTCGAGGGCCACGCGGTTCTCGTCGGGCGCGAGAAGCTCCTCGCGGAGTGGGTGATCGAACTGCCCGCCGAGCTCGCCGCCGCCAAGGCCGCGGCGGAGGCCGAGGGCCGTACCGCCGTGGCCGTCGCCTGGGACGGCGCGGCCCGCGGCGTCCTCACCGTCGCCGACGCCGTCAAGGACACCAGCGCGCGGGCCGTCGCCGAGCTGCGCCGCCTCGGGCTCACGCCCGTCCTGCTGACCGGCGACAACAAGGCCGTCGCCGGGGCCGTGGCCCGCGAGGTGGGCATCGACGAGGTGATCGCCGAGGTCCTCCCGCAGGACAAGGTCGACGTCGTCCGGCGCCTCCAGGCCGAGGGCCGTACGGTGGCGATGGTCGGCGACGGTGTGAACGACGCGGCCGCGCTGGCCGCCGCCGACCTGGGCCTGGCGATGGGCACCGGCACCGACGCGGCCATCGAGGCCGGCGACCTCACCCTCGTCCGCGGCGACCTGCTGGTGGCGGCCGACGCGATCCGGCTCTCGCGCAGGACGCTGGCCACCATCAAGGGCAACCTCTTCTGGGCCTTCGGCTACAACGTGGCGGCGCTGCCGCTGGCGGCCGCCGGCCTGCTCAACCCGATGATCGCGGGTGCGGCGATGGCCTTCTCGTCGGTGTTCGTGGTCACCAACAGCCTGCGGCTGCGGCGCTTCCGCTGACCACGGCGGTACGGGGCGGTACGGGGACGGCCACGGGGCCGGCGCGGGAGGTTCAGACACGCCGGCCCCGCCCGTACACCCCGTAGGTGACGGCCGCACAGCCGACGTAGAAGGCGAGGAACGCGGCGTACGCCGGTTCGCCGCCGCCCGTGGCCAGGAACGACTGCCGGAAGGCGATGTTCACCAGGACGCCGCCCAGCGCACCCACCGCGCCGGCCAGGCCGATGAGGGCCGCGGACCGGCGGCGGGCACCGGCCTCGGCCGCCGCGGGGTCGGCGCCGGCCCGTACTGCCGTACGGGCCCGGGCGTGGTGGACGGCGACGATCATGCGGTACGTGGAGCCGTTGCCGAGGCCGCTGAGCACGAACAGGGCGACGAACCCCGCGAGGAACCCGCCCGCGAGGCCCTGCCGGGCGGCCACAAGGATGAGCGCGCCGGCCGCGGCCATGGCGGCGAAGACCGTGAGGGTGACCCGGGCGCCGCCGCGCCGGTCGGCCCAGGCGCCGCCGAAGGGGCGGGCCAGCGAGCCCAGCAGCGGCCCGAGGAAGGTGAGCGCGGCGGCCTTGACCGGGGTGTCGAACGTGTCGTGGAACTGCACCTGGAGCACCTGCCCGAAGGCGAAGGAGAAGCCGATGAACGACCCGAAGGTGCCCAGGTAGAGCACGGACAGCAGCCAGGTGTCGCGGTCCCCGGCGATCTCGCGCACGCTCGGCTGCCGCCGGCCGCGCGGCAGGTTGTCCATGCGCAGGGCGGCGAGCACGGCGGTGGCCGCGATCAGCGGGAGGTAGCACAGCGGCAGCAGGCGCGGGTGCGCCGCACCGGCGGTGGCGAGCACGAGCAGGCCCACCAGCTGCACGGCGGGCACGCCCAGGTTGCCGCCGCCGGCGTTGATGCCGAGCGCGCGGCCCTTGAGGCGCTCGGGGTAGAAGGCGTTGATGTTCGCCATGGAGGAGGCGAAGTTGCCGCCGCCCACCCCGGCGACGGCGGCGACCAGCAGCAGGGTGGTGAAGGGGACGCCGGGCCGCAGGACCAGGGCCATCAGGGCGGTGGGCAGCAGCAGGAGCAGCCCGGAGAACACGGTCCAGTTGCGGCCGCCGAAGCGGTCGACGGCGTAGGTGTAGGGGACGCGCAGCAGGGCGCCGAGGGCGGTGGGCACGGCGGTGAGCGTGAACTTCCCGGCCGGGTCGATGCCGTACTCGGGGCCGAGGAAGAGCACGAGCACCGACCACATGCTCCACACCGAGAAACCGATGTGCTCGGTGAGGACGGACAGGACGAGGTTGCGTCGTGCAATGCGTGCGCCGGTGCTCTCCCAGAAGGCGGGGTCCTCGGGCCGCCACTCGTCGAGGGTGCGCCGACGCGTACGGGTGCGGGGGCGGTCCTCGGCGGTCTCCGGGGGTGGGGGACCGGGCTGGGGGGCCGCCGGGCCGGTGGTGCGGACGGGCCAGGTGCGCAGGGCGGCGGGGGCGCCGCCGGGGGCGGTGTCCTCGTCGAGGCAGGCGCCGGTGCGCAGGTCGTACGTCTGCTTGTACATGGGCGAGGTGACGGTGGGCACGCCCTCGCGGCTGCCGGTCAGGCCGCGGGAGATGACGCAGGCGCCGCTGAACGGGTCGCGGTTGTCGACGGCGTGGAGGGCCCCGGTGTCGTCGCGGAAGAGGGCGACCTGGTCACCGTCGACGAGGGCGGTGACGCCGCGTCCGGGGGTGAGGTCGCCGTAGCGGCAGACGGCGGTCCAGCGGGTGCCGTCGCCGATCTCGACGACGGCGTCCGGGTGGGGGTGGGGGGCGGCGGTGACGGGTGGCAGGGCGGTGTCGGTCATCGTGCGGCCACCTCACGGGTGCGGGTACGGGTGGGGGTGAGGGTGTACGGGGGCGCGGGCGTGGCGGGCTGCCGGCCGGCCGTCTCGTCGGGGCGGGCGGGGCGGATCTGCCCGCGTTCGGGCACGAAGCGCACCGACGGGTCGGGGGTGCCGGGGGCGTTGACGAAGGAGACGAAGCGGCGGAGGCGGTCGGGGTCGGCGAGGGTGGCGGCCCACTCGTCCTGGTAGCCGTCGATGTGCCGGGCCATCTGGGCATCGAGGTCGGCGGCGATGCCGAGGCTGTCGTCGACGACGACGGCGCGCAGGTGGTCCAGGCCCCCTTCGAGTCGTTCGAGCCAGGGCGCGGTGCGCTCCAGGCGGTCGGCGGTGCGGATGTAGAACATGAGGAACCGGTCGATGGTGCGGACGAGCGTGTCGTGGTCGGCGTCGGTGAGCAGCAGGTCGGCGTGGCGGGGGTGCATGCCGCCGTTGCCGCCGACGTAGAGGTTCCAGCCCTCGGCGGTGGCGATGACGCCGAAGTCCTTGCTCTGGGCCTCGGCGCACTCGCGGGCGCAGCCGGAGACCGCCGCCTTGATCTTGTGGGGGGCGCGCAGGCCGCGGTAGCGGAGTTCGAGTTCGACGGCGAGGGCGACGGAGTCCTGCACGCCGTAGCGGCACCAGGTCCGGCCCACGCAGGACTTCACGGTGCGCAGGGCCTTGCCGTAGGCGTGGCCGGACTCGAAGCCGGCGTCGACGAGGCGGCGCCAGATGGCGGGGAGCTGGTCGACGGTGGCGCCGAGGAGGTCGATGCGCTGGCCGCCGGTGATCTTCGTGTAGAGGCCGAAGTCGCGGGCGACGGCGCCGATGGTGATGAGGCCCTCGGCGGTGATCTCGCCGCCGGGGACGCGGGGGACGACGGAGTAGGAGCCGTTGCGCTGGAGGTTGGCGAGGAAGTGGTCGTTGGTGTCCTGGAGGGCGGCCTGTTCGCCGTCGAGGACGTGGGGGGTGTCGCCGAGGCCGGCGAGGATGGAGGCGACGACGGGTTTGCAGACGGCGCAGCCCTGTCCGGTGCCGTGTTCGGCGACGAGCTCCGCGAAGGTGGTGATGCCCTTGACCAGGACGATCTCGTAGAGCTCGGCGCGGGTGTGGGTGAAGTGCTCGCACAGGCCGCGGGTGGTCTCGACGCCGGCGGCGGCGAGTTCGCCGGTGACGAGGGTGCCGAGGAGTTTCTCGCAGCTGCCGCAGCCGGTCCCGGCCCTGGTGCACTTCTTGACGGCGGGCACGGAGTGGCAGCCGCCCTCGGTGACGGCGGTGCGGATGGTGCCCTTGGTGACATTGTGGCAGGAGCAGACGATGGCCTCGTCGGGGAGGGCGGCGGGGCCCACGGCGGTGCCGGTGTCGCCGTCGCCGGCGGGCAGCAGGAGGCGTTCGGCGGGGCCGGGCAGAGGGGCGCGGGCGGCGGCGAGGGGGCGCAGGGTGGCGTAGGCGTCGGTGTCGCCGACGAGGACGCCGCCGAGGAGGGTGCCGTCGGCGCCGACGACGAGCTTCTTGTAGACGCCGGCGCGGCTGTCGGCGTAGACGACGTCGAGGGCGCCCTCGGTGGTGCCGTGGGCGTCGCCGAAGGAGGCCACGTCCACGCCGAGCAGCTTGAGCTTGGTGGAGGTGTCGGCGCCGGTGAACTCGCCGTCCAGGCCGAGGAGTTCGCGGGCCGCGGTGTCGGCCATGGCGTAGGCGGGGGCGACGAGTCCGTAGACGGTGCCGTCGGCGGCGCGGGCGCATTCGCCGATGGCCAGGACGTGCGGGTCGGCGGTGCGGCAGCGGGCGTCGACGACGATGCCGCCGCGCTCGCCGACCGGCAGGCCGCAGGCGCGGGCGAGGCGGTCCTCGGGGCGGACGCCGGCGGAGAAGACGACGAGGTCGGCCTCGACGGTGGTGCCGTCGGACAGTCGCAGCGCGCGGACGCTTCCGTCGGGGTTGGTCTCGACGGCCTGGGCGCCGGCGCCGGTGTGGACGGTGACGCCGAGTTCCTCGATCTTGCGGCGGAGCAGGGCGCCGCCGGCGTCGTCGACCTGCACGGCCATCAGGCGGGGCGCGAACTCGACGACGTGGGTGGGCAGGCCCATGGCGCGCAGGGCGCCGGCGGCCTCCAGGCCGAGGAGGCCGCCGCCGATGACGGCGCCGGTGGTGGCCCGGGCGGCGCGGGCGCGGATGGCGTCGACGTCCTCGATGGTGCGGTAGACGTGGCAGCCGTCCGCGTCGTGGCCGGGGACGGGCGGCACGAAGGGGTACGAGCCGGTGGCCAGGACCAGCACGTCGTAGGGCACCCGGTGGCCGGCCCCGGTGGTGACGGTGCGGGCCGCGCGGTCCACGGCCGTGGCGGGGTCGCCGAGCCGCAGGTCGATGCCGTGCCGGTCGAGGAAGCCGGGCGGGCAGAGGGACAGGTCCTCGGCGCTGGTGCCGCTGAAGGTGGCGGTGAGGTGGACCCGGTCGTAGGCGGGGCGGGGTTCGGCGGCGAGGACGGTGGTGTGCCACTGCCGGCCGGCGTCCTCGTGCGCGTACAGGGCCTCCAGGAAGCGCTGGCCGGCCATGCCGTGGCCGACGAGGACCAGGCGGCGCGGCGCGGCGGCGGTTCCGGGGGGCGGCGTGGTCGGCGACGTGGTCGTCACGTGGGGGCTCCTTCGGGGACGAGCAGGCGGGCGGGGTCGCCGGGGAGGGGGTCGGCGCGCCGCCAGAGGGTGAGGAGGTCGCCGGCGGTACCGGTGTCGCCCAGGAGGACGCCTCCGGTGAGCCGGTCACCGTGCAGGACGAGGCGGGTGGAGGTGCCGCGGCGGGCGTCGGCCAGCCGCAGGACGTCGTGGCCGGCGGGGGCCGCGGGGTCGCCGAAGGCGGCCAGGTGCAGGCCGTCGGCGGCGAGCCGGAGCACGGGGCGGGACCCGGTGTGGCGGGCGCGCGGCGGGACACCGGTGACGTGGTCGGCGAGCCGGGCGGCGAGGACGTCGGCCTGGTCCCAGGCGGGTCCGGCCAGGCCGTGGAGGGTGCCGCGGTGTTCGGCGCAGTCGCCGACGGCGTGCACGTGGGGGTCGGAGGTGGTGAGGCGGTCGTCGACGACGACGCCGCGGGCCACGCGCAGCCCGGCGGCGCGGGCCAGGCCGGTGCGGGGGCGGACGCCGCAGGCCAGGACGACGAGGTCGGCCTCGAGTTTGTCGCCGTCGGCGAGGGTGACGGCGGTGACGGCGGGGCTGCCGTGCAGGCCGGTGGGGCGGGTGCCGGTGCGGGCGGTGATGCCGAGCCCGGCCAGGAGGCGGTGCAGGTCGGCGGCGGACCCGGCGTCGAGGTGGCGGTGCATCAGGTGGGGCCCGGCGTGGACGAGGTCGGTGCGGGTGCCGAGCCCGGCGAGGGCGTGGGCCGTGCTGACGCCGAGCACTCCCCCGCCGACGACCACGGCCCGTGCGCTGTCCCGCGCGTCGCGGGCGAGGGCGCGGGCGTCGGCGAGCGTGCGCAGCAGGTGCACCCGGGCCGGGCGGGGGCCGCGCAGTTCGTACGGCAGGACGGGGGCGGCGCCGGTGGCGAGGACCAGCGTGTCGTACGGGGCGGTGGTGCCGTCGGACAGCCGCAGGACGCGGGCGGCCGGGTCGACGGCGGCGACCCGGGTGCCTGTGCGCAGGACGGTGCCGTCGCCGTACGGCAGGCCGAGCGTCTCCGGGTCGTGGCGCCCGATCACGGCGGCGGTGAGCAGGGCGCGGTTGTACGGGGGGTGGGGTTCGGCGCCGTAGAGGGTGACCTCGGCGGCGTCCGGGGGCGTGCGGTCGCGGAGCTGTTGGGCGAGGCGGGCGGCAGCCATGCCGGCTCCGGCGACCGCGATGCGGTGGGGGCGGGTCACGGCGCACCGCCGCCGGGCAGCTTCTCCACGCGGACGGCGCAGACCTTGAACTCGGGCATCTTCGAGACGGGGTCGAGGGCCGGGTTGGTGAGGGTGTTGGCGCGGCCGTCGCCGGCCCAGTGGAAGGGCATGAAGACGGTGTCGGGCCGGATGGTGGTGGTGATGCGGGCGGGGGCGAGGGCGCGGCCGCGGCGGCTGGTGACGGCCACGACCTCGCCCTCGGTGATGCCGAGGCGTTCGGCGAGGTGGGGGTGGAGCTCGACGAAGGGGCCGGGGGCGGCGGCGTTGAGCTCGGTGACGCGGCGGGTCTGGGCGCCGCTCTGGTACTGGGCGGTGACGCGGCCGGTGGTGAGGTGCAACGGGTGGCGCGCGTCGGGCGGTTCGGCCTCGGGGCGGTGGCCGGCGGTGGAGAAGCGGGCCCGCCCGTCGGGGGTGGCGAAGCGGTCGAGGAAGAGGCGGGGCGTGCCGGGGTGGTCCGGGCCGGGGCAGGGCCAGAACACTCCGGCCTCGGCCCGGATGCGGGCGTAGTCGATGCCCGCGTAGTCGGCGGGCCCGCCGGCCGAGGCCCGCCGCAGTTCGTCGAAGACGGCCTCGGGTGCGGTGGGGAAGCCGTCGGTGGTGCCGAGGCGTGCGGCGAGGCCGGCGAGGACCTGCAGGTCGGTGCGGACGCCGGGGGGTGGTTCGACGGCGGCCTGCCGGAGGATGACGCGGCCCTCCAGGTTGGTGGTGGTGCCGGTCTCCTCGGCCCACTGGGCGGCGGGCAGGACGACGTCGGCCAGTTCGGCGGTCTCGGACAGCACGACGTCGCCGACGGCGAGGAAGTCCAGGGCGCGCAGCCGGCGGGTGACGTGGGCGGCGCGGGGCGCGGACACCACCGGGTTGGAGCCCATGACCAGCAGGGCCCGGACGCCGCCCGGGGTGCCGGCGGTGTCGAGCATCTCGTACGCGGACAGGCCGGGGCCGGGCAGCGTCGCGGGGTCCACGCCCCAGACGCCGGCCACGTGGGCGCGGGCCGCGGGGTCGGTCAGGGAGCGGTAGCCGGGCAGCTGGTCGGCCTTCTGGCCGTGCTCGCGCCCGCCCTGCCCGTTGCCCTGGCCGGTGAGGCAGCCGTAACCGCTGCCGGGGCGGCCGGCCTTGCCGGTGGCCAGGCAGAGGTCGATCCAGGCGCGCACGGTGTCGGTGCCCTTGCTGTGCTGTTCGCTGCCGCGTGCGGTGAGCACCATGCCGGTGGCGGCCGCGCCGAACAGGCGGGCTGCGGCGTGGAGTTGGGTTACGGGCACGCCGGTGATCTGCTCGACGCGCTCGGGCCAGTGGGCCATGGCGGCGGCGCGGGCGCCGGCGAAGCCGGTGGTGCGGGCGGCGATGAACTCCTCGTCCAGGTACCCCTCGGTGATCATCAGGTGGAGCAGGCCGCGGGCCAGGGCGAGGTCGGTGCCGGGCAGGGGCCGCAGGTGCAGGTCGGCCTGGGCGGCGGTGCGGGTGCGCCGGGGGTCGACGACGATCAGCCGGCCGCCGTTCTCCCGCAGGCGGGTGAAGTACCGCAGGGCGGGCGGCATGGTCTCGGCGGGATTGGCGCCGGCGAGGAGGACGCAGCCGGTGCCGGCGACGTCCTCCAGCGGGAACGGCAGGCCGCGGTCGAGGCCGAAGGCGGCGCGGTGCGCGGCGGCCGCGGAGGACATACAGAAGCGGCCGTTGTAGTCGATGTTGGGGGTGCGCAGCACCACGCGGGCGAACTTGCCCAGCAGATACGCTTTTTCATTGGTGAGCCCGCCGCCGCCGAAGACGCCGGCCGCGGCGGCCCCGTGCCGGGCGGCGGTCCGCCGCAGCCCGTCGGCCACCCGGTCCAGGGCCTCGTCCCACGACGCCTCGCGCAGGGACCCGCCGGCCCGGTCGCGGACCAGGGGCGCGGTCAGGCGGGCGGCGCGGGAGAGGACCGCGGCGGCGGTGCGGCCCTTGCCGCACAGCGCCCCGTGGTTGACGGGGAAGTCCGGTCGTTCACCGACCTCCACCGGGGGCGCGCCCGGGTCCCGCGGGGCCGCCGCGGGGTGCAGTCGCATGCCGCACTGCAGTGCGCAGTAGGGGCAGTGGGTGTCGGTCGGTGTCATGGCAGTGAGCCTGGGCCGAAGCCGTTACGGCACCGGTTCCTTCTCGTTGCGGCGGCGGTACGGATTCCTCACCGCGCCGCAGCTCCGCGGTGAGGCGCGGTGCACCCGGCCGTAACACGGGGGCGGCAGCGCTGACCGGGACCTCACCTGAACGCAACCAGCCGGTAACAAGACGGCGGGAGCCTGCCTCCATGGGCACGACGAGCAGGACCGGGACGACCCGGCCGACGACCCACGACGAACGGCACGGCACGGTGGGTCCGCTGACCGGCTTCACCGTCGGGGTGACGGCCGCGCGCCGCCGCGAGGAACTGGTGGCACTGCTGACGCGCCGTGGGGCGCGTGTGCTGGAGGCGCCCGCGC
Source organism: Streptomyces mashuensis (assembly GCF_014654785.1). GTDB lineage: Bacteria > Actinomycetota > Actinomycetes > Streptomycetales > Streptomycetaceae > Streptomyces > Streptomyces mashuensis. Next base: position 878,222 of record NZ_BNBD01000001.1, on the reverse strand, counting down.
TGCGCATGGTGCCGCTCGGCGACGACACCGCGCTGCGGCACGCCACGGAACGCTGCGCCGCCACACCGCCCGACTACGTCATCGCCACCACGGGCGTGGGCTGGCGCGGCTGGATGAGCGCGGCCGAGGGCTGGGGCCTGGCCGAGCCGTTGCTGCGCGCGTGCCGCACGGCCACCGTCGTCAGCCGCGGCCCCAAGGCCACCGGCGCGGTCCGCGCCAGCGGCCTCGCCGAGGCGTTCTCCCCCTCCACCGAGGCCAGCCAGGAGCTGCTGGCCTGGCTGCTCGCCCGCGACCTGCGCGGCCGCCGGGTGGCGGTGCAGGAGCACGGGGCACCCCTGGAACACGTCGGCGCGGCACTGCGCGAGCGGGGCGCGGAGGTGATCGAGGTACCCGTCTACCGCTGGGGCCCGCCCGAGGACCCCGCCGCGCTGCGCCGCCTCGTGGAGGGCGCGGTGCGGCGCGAGGTGCACGCCGTGACCTTCACCAGCGCACCCGCGGCGGTGGCGCTGCTGGAGGCGGCGGCCTCGGCCGGCCTGCGCGAACGGCTGCTGGCCGCGCTGCGCCGGGACGTCCCGGCGTTCTGCGTCGGCACGCTGTGCGCGCAGCCGCTGCGGGAGGCGGGCGTCCCGGCGCACGTGCCCGAGCGGGGCCGCCTCGGCTCGCTCGTCCGGGCCCTGGAACACGTCCTGCCGCAGCACGCCCGCCGCGACCTGGGCCCGGTGGTGCTCCAGGGCAACGCGTTGCTGGGCGAGGACGCCCCGGTGTGGCTGCCCCCGCTCCAGGCGGCCGTCCTGCGGACCCTGGCCGAGGCGGCCGGCCGGGTGCTGAGCCGTACGGAACTCCTGCACCGCGCCTGGCCGGACGGCCGCGGCGACGGCCACGCGGTCGAGGTGACCGTGGCCCGCCTCCGCAAGTCCCTGGGCCCCCGCGCGGCGCTCGTCCGCACGGTGCCGAAGCGGGGTTACTGCCTGGCGGGGGCGCGATGAGCCCGTTCGCCGGCCCGGGGGCCGCCGGGTCCGCCCCGCCCGTCCTCGTGGCCGTCGCCCACGGCACCCGGGACCCCGCCGGGCTGCGGACCGTCGCGCAGGTGCTGGACCGCGTGCGGGCCCTGCGGCCCGGGACACCGGTCGTGTGCGGCTTCGTGGGACCCGCGCTGCCCGGGCTGGACGAGGTGCTGGAGCACGTGACGGGGCCGGCCGTGGTGGTGCCGCTGCTGCTCGGGCCCGGCTACCACGTGCGGACGGATATCCCGGCGGCCGTGCGGCGCGCCGGGCGGCGGCCCCTGATCCGTACCGCCGCTCCCCTGGGCCCCGACCCGTTGCTGGCCGGCGCCCTGGCGGACCGGTTGCGGGAAGCGGGCTGGGCCGGGCGGGGCGCGGTGGTGCTGGCCGCGGCGGCCTCGCGCGAGCCGGGTGCGCGGACCGCGGTGGCGACGGCCGCCGCGCAGCTGGCAGGCCACCTGGGACGGCCGGTGGTGCCGGCGTTCCTCGGCGGCTCGCCAAGCCCGGCCGAGGCGGTGGCCGCGCTGCGGCAGCAGGGCCACGGGCCGGTCGCGGTCGCTCCGTACCTGCTGGCGCCCGGCGACTTCGCCCGGCGCGCGGCCGCGGCGGCGGGCCCCGGCAATGCGCTCGTGTCCGCTCCGCTGGGCGCGCACGAGGCGGTGGCGCGCCTGGTGCTGCGCCGTTACGACGCCGCCCGCGCCCGCACGGCAGGCGCCGTCGCCGCGCGGTAGCGTGGACGGGAGGAGGCGAAAAGAGATGGCTCAGGGACGACGCGTCCACGTCCGCAGGATCTACGAGCCCGCCACCCAGGGTGACGGCCGCCGTGTGCTGGTCGACCGGATCTGGCCCCGCGGCGTGGCCAAGGACGAGGCCCGTCTCGACGAGTGGTGCAAGGACGTCGCGCCCTCGACGGAGCTGCGCGAGTGGTACGGGCACGACCCCGTGAAGTTCGAGGAGTTCGACCGCCGCTACCGCGCCGAACTGCACGACGCCCGGCACTCCGAGGCCCTGCGGCACCTCCAGGAGGAGGCCCGGCACGGGCCGCTGACCCTGCTGACCGCCACGAAGGACCGCGACCACAGCGCCGCGGTCGTGCTCAGGTCGGAGCTCGTCCGCGCCTGAGCCCGCCCCGGGCGCGGCCCTCCCCTCCACCGCGCCCCGGGGTCCGGCGGACAACCCGGCTGCCGTGGCGTGATCCGTACCCATAGGATTGCCCGGCACATGCCACAGGAGGGGATGTTCGGAATGTCCGACTACTACCAGAATCCGTACGGCTCGGGGCAGCCCGCCCCACCGCCGCAGCCGCCGCAGGCGCCCCCGCAGCCGGGGTACGGCTACCCGAGCGCCGGCCCCGCCTATCCGGCCGCTCCCCCCGTCCAGCAGCCGTACGCGGCACCGGGCTACCCCGCCGCCCCCGGCTACGCCATGGGCATGCAGCCGAGCAACGGCCTCGGCACCGCGGGCCTGGTCTGCGGCATCATCGGCGTGGTCCTGGACTTCACGCTGATCTTCTGGTTCGTCGGCGTCATCCTCGGCATCCTCGCGATCATCTTCGGCGCGCTGGGCCGCGGCAAGGCCAACCGCGGCGAGGCCACGAACAAGGGCGCCGCGACCGGCGGCCTGATCTGCGGCATCGTCGCCACGGTGCTGATCCCGCTGGTGCTCTTCATCTTCTTCGCGAGCGTCATCGGGCTGGGCAGCGCCACCAGCTGACACCCCCCACAGGCACGGGTGTGCCCCGGCCGGCAACCGCCGGCCGGGGCACACCCGTCTGTACGCCCGGTCGGGCGAGGCGTCAGGCCAGGGTGGCCAGCGCCTGGTTCAGCGTGGCCGACGGACGCATGACGGCCGCGGCCTTGGTGACGTCGGGGTGGTAGTAGCCGCCGATGTCGGCCGGCTGCCCCTGGACGGCGATCAGCTCGTCGACGATGGTCCGCTCCTGCTCGGCCAGCGTCTTGGCCAGCGGGCCGAACGCCTCGGCCAGCTCGGCGTCCGCCGTCTGGCCGGCCAGCTCCTGCGCCCAGTACAGGGCCAGGTAGAAGTGGCTGCCGCGGTTGTCGATGCCACCGAGGCGGCGGCTGGGCGACTTGTCCTCGTTGAGGAACGTGGCGGTGGCGCGGTCCAGGGTGTCGGCGAGGACCTGGGCGCGGGCGTTGCCGGTGGTCTTCGCGTACTGCTCCAGCGAGGGCACCAGGGCGAAGAACTCACCGAGGGAGTCCCAGCGCAGGTAGTTCTCCTTGACCAGCTGCTGGACGTGCTTCGGCGCGGAGCCGCCGGCGCCCGTCTCGAAGAGGCCGCCGCCCGCCATCAGCGGGACGACCGACAGCATCTTGGCGCTGGTGCCCAGCTCCAGGATGGGGAAGAGGTCGGTCAGGTAGTCGCGGAGCACGTTGCCGGTGACGGAGATGGTGTTCTCGCCCCGACGGATGCGCTCGACGGACAGCTTGGTCGCCTCGACGGGGGCCAGGATGCGGATGTCCAGGCCCTCGGTGTCGTGCTCCGGCAGGTATGCCTTGACCTTCTCGATGAGCTGCGCGTCGTGGGCGCGGGTCTCGTCCAGCCAGAACACGGCCGGGTCGCCGGTGGCGCGGGCCCGGGTGACGGCCAGCTTCACCCAGTCCTTGATCGGGGCGTCCTTGGTCTGGCAGGCGCGGAAGATGTCGCCGGCGGAGACGGCCTGCTCCAGGACGGCGTTGCCGGCCTCGTCGACCAGGCGGACGGTGCCGGTGACCGGGACCTCGAAGGTCTTGTCGTGGCTGCCGTACTCCTCGGCCTTCTGCGCCATCAGGCCGACGTTCGGGACGGAGCCCATGGTGGCCGGGTCGTAGGCGCCGTGGGCGCGGCAGTCCTCGATGACGGCCTGGTAGACGCCCGCGTAGCTGCTGTCCGGGAGGACGGCGAGGGTGTCGTGCTCCTGGCCGTCCGGGCCCCACATGTGGCCGGAGGTGCGGATCATGGCCGGCATGGAGGCGTCGACGATGACGTCGGACGGCACGTGCAGGTTGGTGATGCCCTTGTCGGAGTCGACCATCGCCAGCTCGGGGCCCTCGGCGAGCTCGGCGTCGAAGGACGCCTTGATCTCGGCGCCCTCGGGCAGGGCCTCCAGGCCCTTGAAGATGCCGCCGAGGCCGTCGTTCGGGGTCAGGCCGGCCGAGGCCAGCACCTCGCCGTACTTGGCGAACGTCTTCGGGAAGAAGGCGCGCACGACGTGACCGAAGACGATCGGGTCGGAGACCTTCATCATCGTGGCCTTGAGGTGCACGGAGAACAGCACGCCCTCGGCCTTGGCACGGGCGACCTGCGCGGCGAGGAACTCGCGCAGCGCGGCGACGCGCATCACCGACGCGTCGACGACCTCGCCGGCGAGGACCGGCACGGACTCGCGCAGCACGGTGGTGGAGCCGTCGTCGCCGACGAGCTCGATGCGCAGCGCGCCGTCCCGCTCGATCACCACGGACTTCTCGGTGGAGCGGAAGTCGTTCTCGCCCATGGTGGCGACGTTGGTCTTCGAGTCGGCCGACCAGGCGCCCATGCGGTGCGGGTGGGTCTTGGCGTAGTTCTTCACCGAGGCGGGGGCGCGGCGGTCCGAGTTGCCCTCACGCAGGACCGGGTTCACGGCGGAACCCTTGATCTTGTCGTAGCGGGCGCGGATCTCGCGCTCCTCGTCGCTCTTCGGGTCGTCCGGGTAGTCCGGCAGCGCGTAGCCCTGGCCCTGGAGCTCGGCGACCGCGGCCTTCAGCTGCGGGATCGAGGCCGAGATGTTCGGCAGCTTGATGATGTTGGCCTCGGGGGTCTTGGCCAGCCGGCCGAGCTCCGCGAGGGCGTCGTCGATGCGCTGGTCCTCGGCGAGGTACTCGGGGAAAGCGGCGATGATCCGCCCCGCGAGGGAGATGTCGCGGGTTTCGACCTTGACCCCGGCGGCCCCGGCGTACGCCTGGACCACGGGCAGGAACGAGTACGTCGCCAGGGCCGGGGCCTCGTCGGTGTGTGTGTAGATGATGGTCGAGTCAGTCACCGGTGTGCTCCGCTTCACGTCTGTAACATTGCTCGACATCAAGATATCTCCTGTCGGCCCGCCGTTCGACCGGGGCCCCGCACCGGGTGGCCGCCGCCCCGGCCCCGGGGGCGGGGCCCGTCCCCGGCCCGGCCGGCCACGGCGGTCAGGAGGGCCAGCGCGGCGGCCGCCGCGGGAACGGCGTAGCCGGCGGGCGCGCCCAGGTGCTGCACGGTCCAGCCGCCGGCCGCCGAGCCCGCGGCGATGCCGCCGAGCAGGGCGGTCACCGCGAGGGTCATGCCCTCGTTGAGCCGGCCGGGGGGTGTGGCGGCCTGGACCAGGCCCATGCCGGTGACCATGGTGGGCGCGGTGGCCATGCCGGCCACCAGGAGCGCGCCGGCCAGGGCGGGCAGGCCGCCGGTGTGCGCGGCGAGCAGCGGCAGGGGCGCCAGAGCGGCCATCGCGGCCAGGCAGCGCCGGAACCGGGCGCCGGCCGGCCCGGCGGGCCGTACCCGCCCGTACACCAGCCCGGCGGCGCAGGACCCCGCCGCCTGGAGCCCGAGCACCGCCCCGGCCAGGCCCCGGTGCCCCTGGGCGTCGGCGAAGCCCACGGTCACCACCTCCAGGGAGCCGAAGAGGGCGCCGGTGCCGAGGAAGACGGCCAGCAGCAGGGCCAGGCGGGGGTTGTCCCGGAGCGGCGAGCGCCGGTCGGCGGGGGCGGGCGCCACGGGGGGCTCGGTGCGGCGCCGGGTGGCGAAGAGGACGGTGCCGGCCACGAACAGGGCGGTACCGGTGAGCGTGCCGGCCTCGGGGGCGAGCGTGGTGCAGAGGAAGGCGGCGAGCACCGGGCCGAGCATGAAGCACACCTCGTCGGCGGCCTGCTCGAAGGCGTTCGCGGTGTGCCGGGCGGCGGGGTCGTCGCGGAACAGGTGGGCCCAGCGGGCCCGCGCCATCCCGCCGGTGTTGGGCGCGGTCGCGGTGGCGGCGTACGCGGCGCACAGCGCCCACGCCGGCGCGCCGTACCGTACGCACGCCACCAGGGCGAGCGACCCGAGCGCGGCGACGAGCGCGGCGGGCACGGCGACGCGGCCCTGCCCGTACCGGTCGACGAGCCGCGCGGTCCACGGCGCGACGACGGCGGTCGCGGCGAGGCCGGTGGCGGTGACGGCGCCGGCGAGGGCGTACGAGCCGCGCGCGGCGGTGATCATCAGCACGGCGGCGACGCCGTTCATGCCCGCCGGCAACCGGGCGAGCAGCCCCCACAGCGTGAAGGCACGGGTGCCGGAAACGGCGAAGAGCCGCGCGTACGGGCCGGGCGGCGCGGTGCGGCGGGCCGCCGGCCGGGCGGCGGCGACGAGGGTGGCACCGGAGACGGCGAGCAGGGGCGGGCGGGGGGCGGGGACCTGGGGCATGCCCCCCACCCTCGCCGCGGCCGGCCCCGGCGGTCCAACACCTGATGGGGGGCTATTCACGCATGCGGGTTGTGAATGGCGTGGGCGTCAGTGCGGGGCGGTGTCCACCCGGCCTTCTGCCTGGTGGTGGGGACACCACCGGTGGCGGGCTCTCTCCACGGCCGTGCGGGGCGGGACACGATCACGTCATGACCCACGACACCACGAACAGCTCCGCCCGTTTCGCCGGCAGGACCGTCCTGATCACCGGTGGCGCCTCCGGCATGGGGTACGCCGCCGCCGAACTCTTCCTCGCCGAGGGCGCGAACGTCGTCCTCACCGGCCGCCGCGCCGGCCGGCTGGAGGACGCCGCCGCGCGGCTCGGCGCGCCCGGCCGGGTGCTGACCGTGCCCGCCGACGTCGCGCGCCCCGCCGACCTGGACCGGGTGATGGAGGCGGTCCGTGAGCGGTTCGGCCACCTGGACGTGGTGTTCGCCAACGCCGGCGTCGGCGTGTTCAAGCCGGTGGAGGAGTTCACGGAGGAGGACGTCGACCTCGTCCTCGACGTGAACGTCAAGGGCGTCCTCTACACCGTGCAGCGCTCGCTGCCGCTGCTGCGCGACGGCGGTGCGATCGTCGTCAACGCGTCCTGGACGATGCACCGCGGCCTGCCCACGGGCTCCGTCTACGCGGCGTCGAAGGCCGCGGTGGGCAGCCTGACCAGGACGCTGGCCGCCGACCTGGCCGGCCGCCGGATCCGGGTGAACTCGGTGAGCCCCGGCTACATCGAGACCGAGATGTACCACGAGAACGTCACCACGGACGAGGCCCGCGCGGACAGTGCCCGCCAGTCGGTGCTGGGCCGGGTGGGCACGCCCGAGGAGGTGGCGCAGGCGGTGGCCTACCTGGCCTCGGACGCGGCGTCCTTCGTCAACGGCGCCGACCTCCTGGTGGACGGCGGCGTCGTGACGGCGATCCCCGCTTCCTGACAGGGCGTCAGGCGCGGGGGGCGGGCGGCCAGCTCGCGGGGTCGAGCACGCCGAGCACGTACGCCCGCGCCACCAGCGCCGTACGGTTGCGGACGCGCCAGCGGCGGCTGAGGCGGCCCAGATGGTAGTTGACGCCGTCGGGCGTCAGGCCCACCGCCTTGCCGACGGCGGCCGTCGTGGCACCGGCGGCCACCAGCGCGAGGATGCGGGCCTCCAGGGGCCCGACCTCGGCCTCGGGCGGACGGGCGGGCGCGTCGTCCGCCGGCCGCAGGACCGTCAGCAGCGCGGGGTGCGTGGGCGACGGTTCGCCGACCGGCTCCACGACGAGCTCGCCCCGGCGTTCCGCACCGCCGTCCCCGTCCGCCCCGCCCGCGGGCCAGCGGACGGGGATGGTGTACCGGGAGCGGCGGTTGAGGCGCAGCGCCTCGGCGAGGCGGCCCAGCTGCCCGGCGGCGCTGTCGGCGGGGCGGAACAGGTCGAGGAGGTGGTGGCCCCGCACGCGGCCGGGCGGCATGCCCCACTCCGCGGCCATGGCGGGGTTGACCACGGTGATCGTGCCGTCGGCGCGGCAGATGGCGACCGGCGTGGGGAGCCGGTCGAGCAGCATGAGGAAGTAGTTGCGCCACATGACGTGTTCCCCGCACCCCTCGGGCCCCTCACGTCTCTCCGGTTCCGCGTCGCGCACCGCCCCCGCCCCCCTTACCGCCAGTACGGTCCTCGGTCGCGGCGCAAGGCCGACACGCCGGGCACCGCTACACAATCATGCAGTCCGCCGGTCCGGCGGAGCGCCGCGGGGCGGCGACCCTGAGACGCATGACCCTTGCGACACCCACCCGCACGGCCGCCGTCCCGGTCGTCGACGTCACACCTTCGTGCCGTTCGGCCAACGGGGCGACCGACACCCCCCTCCAGCAGGCCATGGACCTGGCCCGCGAGCACGGCCCGGTGTTCCGCCGCCGGCAGCACGGCAACGAGCGGCTCTTCGTCACCTCCCTCGACCTGGTGGCCGAGCTGGCCGACGAGGACCGTTTCGCCAAGCACGTGGGGCCGGCCCTGGAGAACGTCCGCGAGTTCACCGCGGACGGGCTGTTCACCGCTTACAACGACGAGCCGGACTGGGCCCGCGCCCACGACATCCTGTTGCCGGCCTTCGCCCTGGGCTCGATGCGCGCCTACCACCCGGCCATGCTGACCGTGGCCCGCCGGCTGATCGGTGCCTGGGACCGGCACCTGGCCGAGGGCACCCCGGTCGACGTGGCCGAGGACATGACCCGGATGACGCTCGACACGATCGGGCTGACCGGTTTCGGCTACGACTTCCGCTCGTTCGACCGGGGTGGCGAGCCGCACCCCTTCGTGGCGTCCATGGTGCGCTGCCTGGACTGGGCGATGACCAAGCTGGGCCGGGACCCGGAGCTCGACCACTCGGCACGCGACGCGGCGTTCCACGCCGACGCGGCGTTCCTGGCCGGCGTCGTGGACGAGGTGATCAGCGCCCGGCAGGCGTCCGGCGACACCCGCACCGACGACCTGCTCGGCCTGATGCTGGGCGTCCCCCACCCCTCGGACGGCCGCCCCCTGAGCGCGGCGAACATCCGCAACCAGGTCATCACCTTCCTCATCGCCGGTCACGAGACCACCTCCGGCGCGCTGTCGTTCGCCCTGTACTACCTGCTGAAGAACCCCGTGGCGCTGCGGCTGGCGCAGCGGGAGGCCGACGAGCTGTGGGGCGACGTCGCCGATCCCGAGCCCGCGTTCGAGGACATCGGCCGGCTGCGCTGGACCCGGCAGGTGATCAACGAGGCGCTGCGACTGTGGCCCACGGCGGCCGCGTTCGGGCGCGAGGCCCGCGAGGACACCCTGCTGGGCGGCCGCTACCCGCTGCGGGCCGGGGAGGGCGTCACGGTGCTGACGCCGATGCTGCACCGCGACCCGGTGTGGGGCGACAACGTCGAGCTGTTCGACCCCACCCGGTTCGCGCCGGCGGCGGAGGCGGCGCGCTCCCCGCACGCGTACAAGCCGTTCGGCACCGGCGAGCGGGCGTGCATCGGGCGGCAGTTCGCGCTGCACGAGGCGACGCTGCTGCTGGGTCTGCTGGTGCACCGCTACCGCTTCCTCGACACCGCCGCGTACCGGCTGCGCGTGAAGGAGACGCTCACGCTCAAGCCGGACGGCTTCACGTTGTCGCTGGCGCGCCGTACGTCCGCCGACCGTGCGGCGAGCGGTTCCGCGGTGCCGGGCGCGCGGGCCGCGGCGGGCCGCGCGGAGGACGGCGGCGCCGGCCGTGACGGCGGGCTGCCGGCGCGCGTACGGCGCGGCACCGGGCTGCTGGTGCTGCACGGCTCGAACTTCGGCACCTGCCGCGACCTGGCGCGGGACCTCGCCGACGAGGCGGGGCGGCTCGGCTGCGAGGCGGTCGTCGCACCGCTGGACGCGCACACCGGCGCGCTGCCCGCGGACCGGCCGGTGGTGGTCGTGGCCGCGTCGTACAACGGCCGGCCCACCGACGACGCGGCCGCGTTCACCACGTGGCTGACGGAGGGTGCCGCGCCGGACGCCGCCGCCGGCGTGCCGTACGCGGTGCTGGGCGTGGGCGACCGCAACTGGATGGCCACCTACCAGCGCGTCCCCACGCTCCTCGACGAGCGCCTGGCCGCGCTCGGCGGCACCCGTCTGCTGCCCCGCGGCGAGGCCGACGCCTCCGGCGACCTGGCCGGGTCGGTGGAGGAGTTCACCCGCGCGCTCGTCCGCACGCTGCTGGAGCGGTACGGCGACCCGGACGCGCAGGAGTTCACGGCGGACGGCACCGCGTCGCCGGAGTCCTCCGCGTACGAGGTCGTGGAGGTGACCGGCGGCCCGCTGGACGCGCTCGCCGAGCGGCACGGCCTGCTGCCGATGACGGTCACCGAAGCCCACGACCTGACCGCGCCCGGCCACCCGCGTATCAAGCGCTTCGTCCGGGTCGCGCTGCCCGGCGGTGTCACCTACCGCACGGCCGACCACCTCACCGTCCTGCCGGCGAACGACCGCGCCCGCGCCGAAGAGGCCGCTGCCACCTTGGGGCTCGACCCCGATGCGGTGCTGTCCGTGCGGCCGCGGCGGGCCGGGCGGGACACGTTGCCCGTCGACCGGCCGCTGACGGTGCGCGACCTGCTGACGTACCACCTGGAGCTGGGGCAGCGGGCCACCGGCCGGCAGCGGGCGCTGCTCGCCGAGCGCAACCCCTGCCCGCCCGAGCAGGCGGCACTGCGCGCCGTGGCGGACGACGACCCGCGGACCGTACTGGAGCTGGTGGCCGGCCACCCGGCGCTGCGCGGCGCGCTGAGCGCCGCCGACGTCCTGGAGCTGCTGCCCGCGATGCGGCCGCGGCACTACTCGATATCGTCCTCGCCCGCCGTCTCCCCCGGCCACGCCGAGCTGATGGTGTCGGTGCTCACCGCGCCGGCCCGCTCCGGCACGGGCGAGTTCCGCGGGACCGGCTCGCACCACCTGGCCTCGCTGCGGCCGGGCGACACGGTGCTGGCACGCGTGCAGCCGTGCCGTGCGGCCTTCCGCATCGACCACCGCGACCCGGCGCCGCTGGTGATGGTGGCCGCCGGTACGGGCCTGGCGCCGTTCCGCGGCGCCGTCGCCGACCGGGCGGCGCTCGCCGCATCCGGCGCGTCCCTGGCGCCGGCGCTGCTGTACTTCGGCTGCGACGACCCGGACGCCGACTTCCTGCACGCCGCGGAGCTGCGCGCGGCCGAGGAGGCGGGTGTGGTGGCGCTGCGTCCGGCGTTCAGCGAACGGCCGGGCCCGGCCGGGCCGTTCGTGCAGCACCGGATCGCCGCGGAGAGCGACGAGATCTGGTCAATGCTGGAGGCGGGCGGCCGCGTGTACGTGTGCGGCGACGGCGCCCGCATGGCGCCGGGCGTCCGCGCGGCGTTGCGGGACCTGTACGCCCGGCGGAAGGGCGGCGGAGCCGCCGCGGCCGAGGAATGGCTCGGCTCGCTGGCCGACGAGGGGCGCTATGTGGAGGACGTGTACGCCGGCGGGTGACGCCACGTCATAAGCCGGCCTTGGAGTTTCGCAAAGCAGGCACATGAGGCGAATACCGGTCGTTCCGGTGCGACGAGCAGATGAATCAGCACGTCGTCCGCCAGGATTTCCCTCGTCATCCCGTGTCACCCTGCCGTCGCGCAGGGTGACACGTCTGTGCGCGGAGGAGGAACTCCATGAACGACCGGCTGAGTCTCGGCCCGGATGCCGCACGGCAGTTGGCCACGGCCACCAAGACCGCCCCGCAGATGCGCGGCATCACGCCGCGCTACCTGCTGCGGGCGCTGCCCTGGGTGGACATCGACTCGGGCGTCTACCGCGTGAACCGCCGCCGCACCTACGTCGTGGGCGACGACCGCATCAGCACCACGGACGACAGCACGCCCCGCGTCATCCCCGGCGACCTGCGTGAACTGCCGTACCTGCGGGAGAGCGACGACGCGGTGCTGGAGCACCTGGCCGGGGCGTTCACAGAGGTCTCCTTCGGGCCCGGCGAGGAACTGGCCTGCGAGGGCGCCGCCGCCGACCGGTTCTGGGTGCTGGTGCACGGCCGCGCCGAGAAGCGGGCGACGGGCCAGTACGGCGACGACATCCTGCTGGAGGTCATCGGCGACGGCCAGTTCTTCGACCTGGGCGCCTGGACCCGCTCGGAGCCGATGCCGTACGGCGTCCGGGCCGTCACCGCCGGCACGGCGCTGTGCCTGGACCGCGGCGCGCTCGCCGGACTGTGCGAGCGCGACGAGGCGTTGCGGGCAGCAGTCGAGGCGTACGTCTCCGGCGGCGGGGTCATGCCGGGTGCCGAGGTGCCCGTCGACCTCAGCTCCGGCCACATCGGCGAGCCCGACCTGCCGGGCACCTTCGTCGACTACGAGGACGCTCCCCGCGAGTACCACATGACCCTCGCGCAGACCGTGCTGCGCGTGCACACCCGCGTCTCGGACCTGTACAACGGGCCCATCGACCAGACCCGGGCGCAGTCGAACCTCACCGCCCACGCGCTGCGCGAGCGGCAGGAGGCGTCGATCCTCTACCACCCCGAGTACGGCCTGTTCAACAACGTCGCCCCCGGCCAGCGCGTGCAGACCCGCACCGGCGCGCCGACCCCCGACGACATGGACGAGCTGCTGACCCGCGTGTGGAAGCAGCCGGCCTACTTCCTCGCGCACCCCAAGGCCATCGCCGCCTTCGGCCGCGAGTGCACCCGCCGGGGCGTGCCCCCGGTCATCGAGAACCGCTTCGGCAGCCCGCTGCTGACCTGGCGCGGCGTCCCCCTGCTGCCCTCCGACAAGGTGCGGTTCTCCGGCGGCGCCGGCATCGGCACCACCGAGATCCTGCTGATGCGCATGGGCGAGGCCGAGCAGGGCGTGGTGGGCCTGCGCCCGTCCAAGGTCGCCGACGAGATCGAGCCGGGCCTGGCCATGCGGAACATGGGCGTGGACCAGAAGGGCATCACCTCGTACCTGATGACGGCGTACTTCAACGCCGCGGTGCTGGTGGAGGACGCGATCGCCGTCCTCCAGAACGTCGAGGTGTCCAAGTACCATGACTACTCCTGACGTTCCCGGCTTCTCGCCCGAGGCGGCACGCCGGGACGTCCCGATCCTGCACCGGACGGTCAACGGCCGGCCGCTCGTCTGGCTGGACAACGGGGCCACGACGCAGAAGCCCCGGCAGGTGATCGAGGCGCTGGCGGGCTTCTACGCGACCGCCAACTCCAACATCCACCGCGGCGCGCACACCATGGCGCGCGAGGCCACGGAGATGTACGAGGCGGGCCGGGCGGGTGTCGCGCAGTTCCTGGGCGCGCCGTCGCCGGAGAGCATCGTCTTCGTCCGCGGCACCACCGAGGGCATCAACCTGGTGGCGCAGAGCTGGGGCCGCGACAACCTCGGCCCCGGCGACGACATCCTCGTACCGGTGCTCGAACACCACGCGAACATCGTCCCCTGGCAGCAGGTGGCCAAGGAGACGCGGGCACGGGTGGTGCCGGTGCCGCTGCGGCCCGACGGCAGCATCGACCAGGACGCGTACGCCGACCTGCTCTCGATGCGGACGCAGCTGGTCGTCCTCAGCCACGCCTCCAACGTGCTGGGCACCGTGCCGCCGGTGAAGGAGATGGCGGCGCTCGCCCACCGCTACGGGGCCAAGGTGCTGGTCGACGGGGCGCAGGCGGTCGCGCACTTCCCCGTCGACGTGCAGGACCTGGACGCCGACTTCTACGTCTTCTCCGGCCACAAGATCTACGGGCCCACCGGCATCGGCGCCCTGTACGCCAGGCCGGAGGTGCTGGAGGAGATGGCGCCCTGGCAGGGCGGCGGCAACATGATCGAGTCGGTGAGCTTCGAGCGGACGACGTTCGCGCCGGCGCCGCACCGGTTCGAGGCCGGCACCGGGCACATATCCGGCGTCGTCGGCCTGCTGTCCGCCCTCCAGTGGCTGTCGTCGTTCGGCCGGAGCGCGGTGGCGCAGTACGAGACACAGCTGATGACGTACGCGCAGCAGGCGCTGACCGCGGTGCCCGGACTGGAGGTGCTGGGCACCGCGGCCGAACGGATCGGGGTGCTCACCTTCACCCTGGCCGGCCGGGACCCGGCGGACATCGCCGGGTGGCTGGACCGGGACGGCATCGCCGTCCGTGCGGGCCACCACTGCGCCCAGCCCTCGCTCGCGCACTACGGCGTGCAGGCTGCGGCACGCGCCTCCCTCGCGCTCTACAACACCGGCGAGGAGGTGGACCGGCTGGTGGAGTCGCTGCTGCGGCTGCAGAAGAGCGACTGACACCACGCGGCCGGCCCCGGACCGTCCCGCCCGGACCACGCGACCGGGCGGGACGTCCGTGTCAGGAGCCGGTGTTCCCGCCATACTGGCCCCGTGCGGGTCACCATCATGACGGCGGGTTCCCGGGGCGACGTGGCGCCGTACACCGGGGTGGGCCACGCCCTGGTGGGCGCGGGGCACGACGTCACCCTGGTGACGCACGAGCGGTTCGCGCCGCTGGTGGCCGGTTCGGGCGTGCGGTTCCACGCGATGCCGGTGGACCCGCGGGACGTCCTGGAGTCGGAGTGGGGGCGCGGGCTGCACCGCAGCACGACCGGGCCGGGGAAGTTCGTACGGGCGGCGGTCATGGCCCGGCGGCTGGTCGGGCAGATGGCGGACAGCCTCCTGGAGGCGGCCCGCGCCTCCGACGTGGTGCTGCCGGCGGGGTCGATGTCGCCGATGGGGCACACCATCGCCGAGGGCCTCTCCCTGCCGAGCATGGGCCTGAACCTGCAACCCGTCCACCCGACGCGGGACTTCGCCCCGCCGATGACGGGCGGCGGGTCGCTGGGGCCCGCCGGCAACCGGTGGGCCGGCCACGCGCTGCTGCGGGCGATGGAGCACATCTTCACACCGGCCGTGCGCGACCTGCGGAAACGGCTGGGCCTGCCGCCCATGACCGCCGGCGCCGCCCAGCGCGCCCGCGAACGGCGGGACTGGCCGGTGCAGCACGGCTTCAGCCCCCTCGTGGTGCCCCGCCCGCGTGACTGGCGGCCCGGCCTGGAGGTCGCCGGCTACTGGTGGCCCTACGACCCCGAACCCGCCCTGCCGCAGCCGCTGCTGGACTTCCTCGCCGCCGGTCCCCCGCCCGTCTTCGTCGGGCTGGGCAGCGCCACCGTCCCCGACCCCGCCCGGCTGAGCGGCGAGGTGGTGCGCGCGCTGCGCGCGGCCGGCCTGCGCGGCGTGCTCCAGGAGGGCTGGGCAGGACTGCGTGCCACCGGCGACGACATGATCACCGTCGGGGACGTGCCGCACTCCGTGCTCTTCCCGCGCATGGCGGCCGTCGTCCACCACGCCGGCGCGGGCACCACCGGGGCCGGCCTGCGCGCCGGCGTCCCGGCCGTGCCGGTCCCGGTGCAGTTCGACGCGGGCTTCTGGGCCGCCCGCCTCGTCGCCCTGGGCGTGGCACCGCGCGCCGTGCCCCTGCGCCGGCTCACCGCACCCGCCCTCACCGGGGCGCTGGTCCGGGCCACCACCGATCCGCAGTACCGCCGACGGGCCCGGGACCTGGCCGCCCGCATCGCCGCGGAGGACGGCACGGGCCACGTGGCCGCCGCGCTCGGCCGGCTCCCGGGCTGACGGCACCGCCCGATCGGTGGAGAGGATTCCGTTTCTCCCCCGCGTGCCCCTTCCGCACCGTAGCGTCCCCGGCGGACCGGAAGAGCCGACCAGCAGGGGGACGACCGCATGACCACGCCCCGACAGCCCCGCCCCGTACCGCGTCGCGACGTCCTGCGGTACGGCACGGCCGCCGCCGCGGGAGCCGCCGCGGCCCCCGTCGCCGCCGGCACCGCGGCCGCCCGCGCCCGCCGGCCCGCCCGCCGCCGCGTGGCCGTCCTCGGCGCCGGCGTCGGCGGCCTGACGGCGGCCCACGAACTGGCCGAGCGCGGCTTCGACGTGACGGTGTACGAACGCCGCACCGTGCCCGGCGGCAAGGCCCGCTCCCTGTACGTCCCGCACAGCGGCACCGGTGGCCGCCGCGACCTGCCCGGCGAGCACGGCCACCGCGGTGTCTTCGGCTTCTACCACAACCTGCCCGACACGCTGCGGCGCATCCCCCACCCCGGCGGCGGCACCGTCTTCGACCACCTCACCGCCGTCCACTGGATCGAACTGGCCCGCACCGGCAGCCGCCTCGACATCCCCCTCCCCGTCCGGCCCCTGCTCCCCGCCCTCTCCGACCCGCTGCGCCTCGTCCAGTCCCTCGCCGGGCTGCTCCAGCAGGCCCTGCGCCTGCCGCCCCAGGAGGCCGCGTTCTTCGCCCGCCGGGCCGTCATCCTCTTCACCAGCTGCACCGGGCGCCGCTTCGGCCAGTGGGAGTACGTGGGCTGGTGGGACTACATCCAGGCCGGCCGCATGTCGACGGACTACCAGCGGCTGCTGGGCGGCGGCGTCCAGCTCCTCCAGGCGCTGCGGCCCGCCAACGCCAGCGCCCGCACCTGCGGCCAGGGCCTCGAGGCCATCCTCTACGACCTCCTCGGCCGCGGCAGCGACGGCCCCGCCGACCGCATCTTCGACGCCCCCACCAGCGAGGCGTGGCTCGAACCGTGGGCCGCCCACCTGCGGGCGCTCGGCGTGCGGTTCGTCCACGGCTGCACGGTGGAGGGCCTGGAGCTGCGCTCCGGCCGCATCACCGGCGCCCGGGCCCGTACGGCGCGCGGCGGCACCGCCCGGATCGACGCCGACTGGTTCGTCGCCGCCCTGCCCTCCGACCGCGTCGTCCGGCTGTGGGACGGCGCGCTGCGCCGGGCCGACCCGCGGCTGGCCGCCATGGACCGGCTCCAGCAGACCTGGTGCAACGGCATCCAGTACTACCTCCGTGCCCCGGCCCCCGCCGTGCGCGGGCACATCGTGCACGTCGACTCGCCCTGGAAGCTGATCTCCATCCACCAGTCCAAGCTGTGGCGGGCCGGTTTCGCCCGCACGTGGGGCGACGGGCAGGTGCAGGAATGCGTGTCCGTGGACGTCTCCGACTGGGACACGCCCGGCATCCTCTACGGCCGGCCCGCCCGGGAGTGCACGCGGGCCGAGGTGGCCCGCGAGGTGTGGGAGCAGATGAAGGCGCACCTGAACGACACCGCCGGCCGGCCCGTCCTGGCCGACACGCAGCTGCACTCCTGGTACCTCGACGAGGCCATCGCCGAGACGGGCCACGGCCTGGCCAACGACGATCCGTACCTGCTCAACCACACCGGCTCGTGGGACCTGCGGCCGGACGCGGCGACCGCCGTCCCCAACCTCTTCCTCGCCGCGGACTACGTCCGCACGTACGCGAACGTCGACTTCACGTCGATGGAGACCGCCAACGAGGCGGGCCGCCGCGCGGCCGCGGCCGTCCTCGCGGCGGCCGGAGCGGACGGCGCCCGGGCCGTGCCCACGTTCCGCGGCTACGAGGCGCCGGAGTTCGCCGCGGCCCGGCTGGTGGACCGCGACCGCTGGCGGCGCGGGCTGCCGCACCTGCTCGACACCTGAACGGGCCTCAGCGGACGGTGATGTCGCCGTCCGGGAGGTCCTCCACCGTGACGCAGGCGCGCGGCACGCCCAGGCCGCGCGCCACGGCGTCGGCGATGCCGTCCGGGTCGGGCTTCGTGGGGTACGGCACCTCCTCGCCCGGGCCGTAGCTCTCCACCGCCTTGGTGAAGTAGCCCGGGTACCAGGCTCCGACCGCGCCCCGCACCTCCACCGCGCGCACCCTCCGCCCGCCGGCGGCTCGGCGCACGGCGGGCAGGATCTCGTCCGAGCGGTACTCGCCGGGCACCTGGAACAGGCTGGCGTGCGCCCCGACCTTCGCGCCGCCCTCCAGACGGACCGTCACGGTGAGGCAACTGGTCACCGACGGGTAGAGGATGACGCCGCCGCGGGGCGCCTCGCGCACCTGTCCCTCCGTGATCCGCACCGGTGCGCCGGCGGCGACGGCCGTGTCCACGGGGCCCGCGGGGGACACGAGCACGCCGGTGAGCAGCGCGACGGCCGATGCGGCCAACGAGCGGCGGGAGATGGCTGATTCGGGCACGGAAGGTCCTCGGTGATCGGTGGGTGCTGTCAGAATCCGGTGCACCCACCGTCTCACGGCGCCCGCGCCGCCCGGAAAGGACCACCCCCATGCCCGAACCGGAGGACCTCGTCGCCCTCATGCCCCTGGCCGGCCACCTGGGCCTGCGCCTCACGGAGGCCGGGCCGGACCGGGTCGAGGGCACGCTGCCCTGGTCGCGGTCGCTGTGCACGGCCGGCGACACGCTGCACGGCGGCGCCCTGATGGCGCTGGCCGACACGGTGGGCGCGGTGTGCGCGTACCTCAACCTGCCGGCGGGCTGCGTCACGTCCACGGCGGAGTCGTCGACCCGCTTCTTCCGGCCGGTGCGCTCCGGCGAGGTACGGGCCACGGCGCGCCCGCTGCACGTGGGCCGGACGCTGATCGTGGTGCAGACCGACCTGTGCGACGCGGCCGGCCGCCCGGTGGGCCAGACGACGCAGGGCCAGACGGTACGGGCGGCCGGCCCGGCCGCCTGACGGGCCGTCGGGGCCCGTTCAGCCCCGGTGGAGCCGGCGTGCCGTCCGGCGGGCCCACTCCAGGCAGCCGGCGCCGAGCAGCAGCTGCCAGGCCAGGTGCCAGGGACCGTACGTGCCGCCGCACAGCGTGCGGGCCACGGCGGGGCCGGTGAGCAGCAGCGCGACCAGGGGCCCGCGCACGTACCAGACGACGGTCTGGACGGGCCCCGTGTTGCCCATGGCGGTCTGGACGCCGACGAGGACGGACGTCGGCACGCTGCCCCGGTACGCACCGACCAGCGCCGCGCCCACGAGCGCCGGTGCCGTGGCGAGGAGGGCCGCCGCGGCCGGCGGGTGCAGCCGGCCGGCGGCCAGGGCCGCGGCGCCGCCGGCCGCGAGCAGCCCGGCCAGGAGGAGGCCGGGCACGACCGCGTGCCACAGGGCGAGGGCGCCCGGCGTCCGGGGCAGGTGGGCGGACCGGCGGGGGTCGTCGCTGTCCAGGCGGGCGGGCTCGACGAGTTGCGCCGCGGCGAGGTACGCGGCGACGAGCCCGCCGGCCACGACGCACCGTTGCGTGGTGCCGCCGGTGTGGGGGGCGAGCGCGGTGAGGGCGGGCGCGGCGGCGGCCCACACGGCGGCCCAGCCGAGCCGGCCCGGTGCGCGCAGCAGGCCCGTGGCGTCCCGCCAGGGCATGAGGAGCCAGGTGCGGCGCGGGGCGGGCAGCCGCAGCACGGGCCGCGAACCCCGTTCGCGCAGGGCCGGGATGCCCGCGCGGGCCTGCCGGAGCTCCAGGGCGGACAGGGCGGTGCCGACCCGGGTGGCGGCGGTGGCGCGGAGGCGCAGGGCCGCCCGGCCGATGTGCGGCGCCTCGCGGCGGGCCAGGAGCAGTGTGGCCGTGGTGAAGCCGGCCGAGAGCAGGGCGCCCGCCCACCACGCGGGGGTGCCGGTGCCGGTGGCGGCGGCGAGCGGCTGGGCCGCCCAGCCCCAGGGCCCGGACCACAGGAAGAACGGGCCGAGCCAGGACGGGGGCCGGCTGCCGCGGAGGGCCGCTGCCGCGGCGCCGGCGGCGAACAGGGCGGTGACCGCCCAGGCGGTGCCGAAGAGCCGTGCACCGTGGCGGGCCATCAGCCGGTCGTGGCGTTCGACGAGGACACCGGCGGCGGTGCCGGTGAGCGCGGTGGCCGCGCCCGCCCAGGCGCCGGCCCCCGCGGCGGCGGGCCAGGTCGCGGCGCCGGTGGCGGCGAGCAGGAGGCCCGCCACGGCGCCGGTCGCGGCGCCCACGAGTCCGGCGAGCGTCGCGGCCGAGGCCAGCCGGGGCAGCAGCACCGCGGCGCGGGCCACCGGGGTGGGCAGCAGCCAGGTCACGGTGGCCAGGTCGACGACGACGGGGCCGCGCCACACCGCGCCGCGCGCCAGCAGCAGCGGCACCAGCAGGCAGACCACGGCGGCGGCCGGCGGGAGGCTCGTGAGGAGGCCGGCGGCGGCCGTGCCGGCGCGGGGCCGGTGCCGGTCCGCTCGGGCGGCGTGGACGAGGAGGGGCAGGCCCCAGCCGGCGCCGGCCAGGGCGACGACGTACAGCGCCATGGCGGCGCTCTTGCGCCGGCGGGCCCGGAAGGCGCCGCGGACCTCGTGCAGGTGGGCGAGGGCGGCGGCGGTGTGCGAACCGTCGGGGACAGCGGCAGTTCCGGGAGGCGTGAGGACGGTCACCGGCCTGCTCCCGTGGCGTCGAGCGTCCCGCCGACGACGGTGAACACCCGGTCGGCGACGGCGCTCAGCGCGTCGTGGTGCGTGGCCAGCAGCACGGCCGTGCCGCGGTCGCGGTGGGCGGCGAGCCGGTCGGCGAGCTCCTGCCGGGCGTGCCGGTCGAGCCGCTGCTCGGGCTCGTCGAGGACGAGCAGGTCGTGGGGGCGGACGAAGGCCGCGCACAGGGCGAGCGCCTGGAGCTGGCCCGAGGAGAGCGCGGACGGCAGGGCGTCGGCGTGCCCGGCGAGCCGGTGCTCGTCGAGCACGGCGTCGACGGCGCCGACCGCGCCGGCGCCCAGGCCGTGGGCGAGCGCGACCAGCATGAGGTGCTCGTGCACCGTCAGGTCCGGGTAGTGGGCGCCCGTGTCCATCACGGTGGCGATCCGGGTGCGGGCGGCGGGCGCGTCCTCGTCGAGGGGTTCGCCGCCGAACAGCACCGAGCCGGTGGTGGGGCGTTCCCGGCCGCAGGCCACGCGCAGGAGCGTGGACTTGCCCGATCCGTTGTCGCCCCGCAGCACCACGATCTCGCCGGGGGCGAGGTCGAGGGTCACCGAGCGGAGGACCTCGCGGTCCCCGTAGGTACGGCCGACACCGGCCAGCCGCAGCAGAACGTCGTCCATGGAACTCCCCCAGCCGTCCCCGGGACCCTACAAGATCTTCACAGGATCCGCCGAAAGGGGGACGAAGCCACGCCCCGGAAGACGCGTCCCGAACACCGTGCCCTAGGCGGGGAGGCGCTGGACGGCGACCATGGCGGCGTCGTCGCCGAGGGTCCCGCCGGAGTGGGCGAGCAGGTCCTTGCACAGGAAGTGGAGGAGGTCCTGCGGCGCGGTGCCGGCGCGCGCCGCCACGCGTTCGGCCAGGGGGTAGAACGTGCCGGCCGCGTCGCGGGCCTCGACGACGCCGTCGGTGTACAGCAGGACGACGTCGCCGGGCGCGAAGGCGAACGACTCCACGGCGAAGCCGCCGCCGGCGAACTCGGCGAGGCCCAGCGGCAGGCCGGGCCGCTCCACCTCCAGCGCGGTGACGCGGCCGGAGCGCAGCAGCAGCGGGGGTGGATGGCCGCAGCTGACGAGGTGCAGCACCGGGTCGCCGTCGGGGACCTCGGCGACGGCGGCGGTCACGAACGTCTCGGCCTGGCGGCGCGTCCCGGGGTCGCTCAGGTCGGAGGCGACGGCGCCGTCCAGGTGGGCGACGAGGGCGGGCAGTCCGGCCTGCCGGTGGGCGGCGGCCCGGAAGGCGCCGAGGACGAGCGCGGCCTCGCCGACGGCGTCCAGGCCCTTGCCGCGGACGTCGCCGATGAGGAACCGGCTGCCGCGGTCGGTGCGGACGACGGCGTACAGGTCGCCGCCGATCCGCGCCTCGGCCTCGGCCGCGAGGTACACGGAGGCGACGCGCAGCGGCCCGAGCCGCCGCGGGAGAGCCCGCAGCAGGACGCCCTGGGCCGCCTCGGCGACGGACCGGAGCTGCACCATCTGCCGCTCGCGCTGCTCGCGGTGGTGGGAGAAGAGCGTGACGATCGCGGAGATGAGGACCAGCGCGGTGATCTGGAGGGTGTGGTTGAGGTCGTCGAGCCGCGTCCGGCTGACGGCGACGACGGTCTGGGCGACGACGGCGACGAAGCCGATGAACGCCGTCATCCGGGGACCGCGGAAGGACGCGGTGACGGCGGGGGCGGCGGCGAGGAACGGCCCGAGGTGCACGTCGGGAGGGGCCAGGACGTCCACGACGGTGACGGCCACGACGATCAGGAGCGGCACCACGAGGAGCACGTCGCCCGGCCGCCGCGGAAGTCGCCGGAGGTCCATGCCTCCTGCTTACACCACGCCCTCCGGGAGGAACCACCGCCATGCCCGCGGGGGCGGGAGGACCCGCCCGTTGGGCGCCTGGGCATGTGCCCGTCAGCCGGGGTCCTCCTCCGGCGGCTGCCCGGCCTCCTCCGCCCGGGCGCGGGCCTCGGCGGCCCGGGCCGTCGCCTCCTCCGCCCGGGCCCGGGCCTGTTCCAGGCGGTGGCGCAGGGTCTCGACCTCCCGGAGGGCCTCGTCCCGTGCCCGTTCGGCCGTTTCCGCCTCGGCATTCCGCCGGCGCGCCTCGCGTTCGCGGGACGGTGCCTCCTCGCGGAGGCGGCGGCGCTCCCGCGCGGCCTCCAGCGTGGTCACGGTCGCCGTGCGGGCGCGGTCGCCCCCGGCCGGAAAGCCGGTGGGGGCGGCGAGCGCCGTCGCGAGGCGGCCGGCGGCCACCTCCTGGGCGGACTCCGGGTCGGACAGCGCGGCCTGGAGCGTGGCCTCGGTGTCGCGTTGGGCGGCGTCGCCGAGGCGGTGTCCGGCCTCCGCCGCCAGCTGCGCGGCCTGCCGGGCCAGGGTGTCGACCAGGGTGCGCTGCTGCCGGGTGAGGTCGCGCAGCTGCGCGCCGTCCAGCGCCCGGTGGGCCTCGCGCAGCGCCTCGCCCAGGGCCGCGAGCGAGCGGATGTCGTCGGGCCGGCCGCGGGCCAGCAGGTTGACGGCCCACGCCGCGAGCGTCGGCCGGCGCAGGGCGGCGATCCGCCGGGCCAGCTCCTTGTCGCCGGCGCGCCGGGCCTCGGCGGCGCACCGGTCCCGCGCGGCGGTGAACGCGTTCGGCGGCAGCCCGTACAGCTCGCCGGCGACCGTGTCGAAGTCCACCGGCGCCTCACCTCACCCGCCACCCTGTCACTCCCCCGCCCACGCCGCCCGGCGTACGGGCCACCCGGGCGAAGGGGCCCGCCCCGGACCCATCCAATAGACAGGTAAAACTGAACAGTCTGATCTGGACAGTTTCAGCTGACGGTTTTAACGTGGGGGCATGGAAGAGACCACCACCGCCCTCTCCCCTTCCGCCGTCCGTGCCGCGCGCGAGGTACGGGTCGTGTTCAGCCGCATGCGGCGCCGGCTGCGTGAGGTCGCCGGGTTCGACGACCTCACGCCGTCGCAGACCTCCGTCCTCAGCCGGCTGAGCAAGGGCGGGGCGGCCTCCGCCAGCGACCTCGCGGCCGCCGAGGGCGTCCGCCCGCAGTCGATGGCCGCCACGCTCGCCGCGCTCGGCCGGCACGGCCTGATCGAGCGCCGGCCCGACCCGGACGACGGTCGCCGGCAGCTGCTCTCCCTGACCGCCGCGGGCCGCGAGCGCGTCGCGGACAGCCGGCACGCCCGCGAGGAGTGGCTGGCGCGGGCGTTGCAGGACCACTGCACGGAGGACGAGCGCCGCACCGTCGTCGAGGCCATGGCGGTGCTCGAACGGCTGACGCAGCCGTGACCCGGCACCCCGTCCGCGCGGTGCGGGCACCGCGCGGCGCGCGGAACGGCCCGCCGGAGGGGTTCGACCGCCGCCTGATCGCCCCGATGCTGCTGGGCTCGGTCCTCAACCCGGTCAACTCGGTGATGATCTCGGTCGCCCTGGTGCCGATCGGCCGGGCCCTCGGCGCGTCGCCGGCCGGCACGGCCTGGCTGCTCTCCGCGCTGTACCTGGCCACGGCCGTCGGCCAGCCCGTGGCGGGGCGCCTGGTGGACGCCTACGGGCCCCGTCTCCTCTATCTGTGCGGTGCCGCGCTGGTCGGCGTCGCCGGGGCGCTGGGCACCGTCGCCACGTCGCTGCACGTCCTCGTCGTGGCGCGCGTCCTCCTCGGCCTCGGCACCTGCGCCGCCTACCCGGCCGCGATGCACCTGACCCGCAGCGAGGCCGTCCGCACCGGGCGGAAGAGCCCCGGCGGCGTCCTGACCGCCCTCTCCTTCGCCAACCAGACCGTGGCAGTCGTCGGCCCCGCCCTCGGCGGGCTGCTCATCGGCCTCGGCGGGTGGCGCACCCTGTTCACCGTCAACGTCCCGCTCGCCGCGGCCTGCCTCGTCCTCGGCGCCCGGCGGCTGCCGAAACGGTCCGCCCTGCCCCTGGCCGCCCAGGCCGGCACCGGCACCGGCGGCAGGCCCCGCCTCGACACCGCCGGCATGGCGCTGTTCGCCGTGTCGCTCACCGCGGCCCTGCTGTTCGTGACGGAGCCCCGGGCCGCCCACTGGTACCTGCCCGCGCTCGCCGCCGCCACGTCCGTGGCGTTCACCGTGCGGGAGCTGCGCACGCCCGAGCCGTTCATCGACCTGCGGCTCCTCCGCGGCAACCCCGCCGTGCTCGCCACGTTCGCCCGCCAAGTGCTGGCGTTCACGGTCACGTACGCGTTCCTCTACGGCTTCTCCCAGTGGCTGGAGGAGGGGCGCGGGCTGAGCGCCTCGCAGGCGGGGCTGGTGCAGACGCCGATGTTCCTCACCGCCATGGCCGTCACCGCCCTCACCGGCCGCCGCCCCGAGGTGCGCGGCAAACTGCTGACCGGCGGTCTGCTCCAGGCCGCGGCGTGCCTCCTGCTGCTGCTCGTGCACGCCGGCAGCCCCGTGTGGCTCCTCCTGGCCGTCACCCTGGTCGCCGGCGTCCCGCAGGGCCTCAACAACCTCGCCAACCAGAACGCCCTCTTCCACCAGGCCGACGCCGGGCGCATGGGCTCCTCCGCCGGGCTGCTGCGCACCTTCGCCTACCTCGGCGCCATGGTCGCCTCGTCCGCGAACGCCGCGTTCTTCCGGCACGGCGTCACCACCGCCGGCCTGCACCACCTCGCCTGGTTCCTGGCCGGCACGGCCGCCCTGCTCGTCGCCGTGACCCTGCCGGACCGCTCCCTGCGCCGGATCGGCCGCGGCACGGACCGGCCGTGAGCAGACCACCGGCCGGCACACCCGACACGACCGAAAGGCCCCGCACCACCATGGCACTCACCACCCTCGACCCGAGGACCGCCCTCGTCCTCGTCGACCTCCAGCACGGCATCGTCGCCGCGCCCACCACCCCGTACACCGGGCCGGAGGTCGTCACCTGCGCCGTCACCCTGGCGGACGCGTTCCGGGCCCACGGGCTCCCCGTGGTCCTGGTACGCGTCACGTCCACACCGGAGACCGCCACGCCGGGCCGCACCGAGCTCGGCCGGCCGGCGGCGGGCATGCCCGAGGGCTGGGACGTCCTCGTGGACGAGGTGACCGGGCACCCCGGGGACGTCACCGTCACCAAGCGCACCTGGGGCGCCTTCCACGGCACCGACCTCGACCTCCAGCTGCGCCGCCGCGGCGTCACGCAGGTCGTGCTGGCCGGCATCGCCACCAGCATCGGCGTCGAGTCCACCGCCCGCGCCGCGCACGAGCACGGCTACCACGTCACGCTCGCCACCGACGCCATGACGGACCTCGCGCCCGGGGCGCACCGGCACAGCGTCGACCACGTCTTCCCGCGCCTGGGCGAGCGCGGCACCACGGAGGAGATCGTGGCGCTGCTCGCGGCGACACGGCCCGCACGGGCCGTCTAGAGGCGCTCGAAGCCCCGGACCCGCTCCCAGTCCGTGACGGCGCCCTCGAACGCCTCCAGTTCGGTGCGTGCGGCCTGTGCGATGTGCGCCACGACGTCGTCGCCGAACACCTTCGCCGCGACCGCGCTGTTCTCCCACCGGTGGAGGGCCGCCGTGAGCGTGGCCGGGAGGCGGGGCACGGAGGCGTCGGCCAGGGCGTTCGACGCGTGGGGCGCCGGCAGCGGCAGTTCGTTCTCGATGCCGTACAGGCCGGCGGCCACGGCGGCGGCCACGGACAGGTACGGGTTGGCGTCGCCGCCGGGCACGCGGTGCTCGATGCGCAGCGAGTGGCCGGCCCCGACCACGCGGACGGGGCAGGTGCGGTTGTCGCGGCCCCAGCCGATGCCGGTGGGCGCGAAGGCGCCGGGGCGCAGCCGCTTGTACGAGTTGATGTTGGGGGCCATCAGCAGTGTGAAGTCGGCCAGGCAGTGGAGCTGGCCGGCGATGAAGTGCCGCATGAGGTCCGACATGCCGTCCTCGGCCGCCGGGTCGGCGAGGACGGCGCTGCCGTCGGTGCCGCGCAGCGAGAGGTGGATGTGGCAGGAGTTGCCCTCGCCCTCGTCGAACTTGGGCATGAAGGTGACGGCCCGGCCCTCCTCGGCGGCGAGCTGCTTGACGCCGTTCTTGAAGAAGACGTGGTTGTCGCAGGTCTTCATCGCCTCGTCGTAGCGGAAGACGATCTCGTACTGGCCGGGGTGGACCTCGCCGCGCGCGGTCTCCATGCGCAGTCCGGCGCGGGTCATCTCGCGGCGGATGCGGCGGACGAGGGGTTCGACGCCGGACAGGCCCTGGAGGGAGTAGTCGACGTTGTAGCGGGTGGCGGGTTCGAGGCCGTGGTAGCGGCGGTCCCAGGCGTGCTCGTAGGAGTCGTTGAAGACGAGGAACTCCAGCTCGGTGCCGGCGAACGCGGTCAGGCCGCGGGCGGCGAGCCGGTCGAGCTGCTCGCGCAGGATGCGGCGGGGCGCGACGCGGACGGGTTCGCCGCCGGGCCAGGTGGCGTCGGCGAGGACGACGGCGGTGCCGGGGTCCCAGCCGGGCAGCCGGACGGTGTCCGGGTCGGGGCGGAGCACGAAGTCGCCGAAGCCGGACTTCCAGGCGTCGATGGCGTAGCCGGGGCCGGTGTTCATCTCGGCGTCGGTGGCGAGCAGGTAGACGCAGGCGTGGAAGCCGTTGGCGGCGGCCTCGTCGAGGAAGTAGGGGGCGGCGAGGCGGCTGCCCTGGAGCCGGCCCTGGAGGTCGGGCACGGCGACGACGACCTCCTCCAGGCGGCCGGCCGCGGCCTCGGCGCGCAGGTCGGCGAAAGCAGGTGTTCCGGTGGTCACTGGTCCTCCCCGGCGGTGGCGAGCGGGTTGGCGACGCGGCCGTGGACGACGTCGAAGCCCTCGTCCTTCTCGGCGCGGTCGTGGAAGCCGCCGCCGAGCAGCTGCTCGCGGTTGAGGGCGACGCGGTCGAACTCGGGGGCGAGGAGGCCGAAGTCGTCGAAGCGGTCGGCGAGTTCGGGGAAGCGGTCGTGGTAGCTCCCGACCTCGGCGCGGACCGCCGCCCAGAACTCGGTCTCGGGGACGCCCAGGTGGGTGGCGACGAGCGGCGCGAAGAAGCGGAAGTGGCCGGCGAAGACGGCGCTGAGCAGCGAGTGGGCCAGCTCGTGGGCGGGCCAGCGCAGCAGGACGCGGTCGGCGCGCTCGGACAGCCCGGCGTACTCGGGCCGGTTGTCCGGGAGGAGGTTGACGTCCTCGGCGAAGTCCTTGACGGCGATGCCGATGGGGACGTCGTGGGCGTCGTAGAGCACGACGGTGTTCTCGCCGTGCGGGCAGAAGGCGACGCCGTAGCGGTAGAGGTGGTGGAGGAGGCCGGGCAGCAGGGCGGCGAGGAAGCGTTCCAGCCACGCGCGGGCCGGGAGGCCGGACCGTTCGACGAGTTCGGTGACGAGGGCGCGGCCGTCCGAGCCGACCTTGAGCAGCGCCGCCATCGTGCGGGCCTGCTCGCCGTCGGCGAGCAGCGCGCCCACGGGCTCGCGCCAGACGGCGCCGAGCAGTTCGTGGTAGCGGTACGGGGCGTCCTCGACCGACTCGTACAGCGGGTGGGCGACGGCGACGGAGGCGACCTCGCCCAGGGGGTGGAAGCGCAGCTCGTCGCGGAGGTAGGGGTCGCCGGCGCGTATGCCGTGCAGCCAGGCGCTGACGTCGGGGGCGGCGTGGGTGGGCCGCGTGGACAGGCCGCGCCACACGAGGGTGTTGCGGATGAGGAGGGGCACCTTGACGTTGCGGCGGTGCGGGTGGTCGAGGTTGGCGAGCGTACGGATCGACTGGAGGGGCCGGTAGCGGTCCGGGCTCTCGCCGAGCCGGACGATGCGGCCCTCGGCGAGGTACGCGGCGAAGAGCGTCTCGACGGCCTCGTCCCAGTGGAAGGGGTGGACGGGCAGCCAGACGAAGCCGGAGGGCGCGTACGGGCCGTCGGCGCAGGCCGCGGCGAGGACGCCGGCGAACCGTTCGCGCACGTCGTCGTCCAGCTCCTCCTTCAGCAGCGTCTCCGCGTCGAGGCCGGGGACGCCCGCGTAGGCCGCGAGGCTGCTGTGCACGGCGGCCCAGACGAGGCGGACGGTGCCGCCGGCCTCGGGCGCGTAGGCGGCCGAGTCGGCGGCGGAGAAGCCGAGGCGGCCCTTGTTGAGCAGCATGCAGGGGTGGCCGTCCTGGTACGCCTCCAGGTCGAGGTGGTCCAGGTCGGCGAGGCGGGCGGCGGGCAGGTCGCGGGCGAGGGAGCCGGCGTCGGCGCGCCGGGTGGCGGTGAGTTCGCGCAGCACCTCGGCGGTGGTGGGGCCGTCCCAGCCCAGCACGGTGCGGGCGTCGAGGAGGAACCGCTCGGGGCCGGCCTCGCCGTCCTCGGGCGCGGGGTGGCGCACGGGGGTGCCGGCCAGGCGCCAGGTGCCGAAGGTGCCGCGGCCGGCGCGGAACGTCCAGTGGACGCCGTCGGCGAGGTCGAGGCGGTACGCGTCCGGGCCGGCGGCCGCGTCGGGGAGCGGGGTCAGCAGCTCCTCGTAGGCGAACTCCTCGACGGCCTTGACCAGCAGCCGGCGTCCTGCCTCGGCCCAGGTGTCTCGGGTGGCGCGGTTCATCGGTCGTACTCCTTGGCGGGGGCGGGGACGGTGACCGGGGTCCGGTCGGGGAGACCGGCGGGGGCGGTCGCGGCAACGGGGGCCGGGGCCCGGTCCGGCGGGGGCGCCGGGCGCGGGGTCCGGGTGAGGGAGGCGACGGCGACGCAGGCGAGGCCCGCGGCGGCGACGGTGAGGGGCAGGGCGAGGTCGTGGGAGACGACCGCGGCCGAGACGAGGGGCGCCGCGAGCAGCCCAGCGGAGCGGACGGTCTCGACGGCGGTGAAGGCCGGGCCGGCGGTGCCGGTGGAGTGGAACATGCGCATTTCCACGGCGACCTGGGTGAGGCCGAGGCCGAGGCCGGCCAGGAGACGGCCGGCGACGAGGGCGGGCAGGCCGTCGGCGGCGTACTGCCACAGGAACCCGGCGGCGCTGACCAGGGCCGCCGCCGGCAGCAGCCGGGGCCCGAACCGGTCGTGGCAGCGGCGGGCCAGCGGCAGCGTGGCCAGGGCGCCGAGGCTGGGCAGGAAGAACAGCACGGCGCCGCCGAGGGAGCCGCTGCCGAGGTCCTCGGCGAACTCGGTGAAGAACGGGCGGGCCACGGACAGCGCGAAGTCGAAGGCGACGCCGATGAGGGCGGCCTGCACCAGCAGCGGCCAGCGGCGGCGCAGCGGCACCGCGGCGCGGGCCGGGGCCTCGGGCGCCGACGCGGCGTCCGGCTTCCGGTCCGCGGGGAGGCGGCGCAGGACGCGGACGATGAGGGCGGCGAGGACCACGTCGACCACGGCGAACGCGGAGACGCCCAGGCGCGGGTCGGGCAGGGCGAGCACGCCCGCGCCGACGAGGGTGGCCGCGACGCCCGCCAGGTGGATGACGAGGACGATGGAGCGCACCGCGGCGAGTTCGGCGTGTTCGGGGTCGCTCTGTTCCTCGGTGGCCTTGCGGGTGTGCTCGGCGATGAACGCCGGGTAGGCCAGGAGCAGCGAGGCGTTGGCGGCGACGGAGGCGGCCGACAGTGCGGTGTAGGCGGCGTAGCTGGGGGCGAGGCCGAGGCAGAGGTCGACGACGGCGGCGGCGCACAGCCCGGTGACGACGAGCTGGTGCAGGGGCCGGCGGCGGGCCGCCAGGCCCCACAGGGGCAGCGCGACGAGGCCGACGATGCGGCAGATCCACAGGTACAGGCCCGTCGCCCCCGGGTCGTCGACGCCGTAGAGGCGGTCGAAGAGCTGGGGGAGGAAGGGGGCCAGCGCGGTCTCGGCGATCAGGTAGAGGGCGATGACCGCGATGAGGACGGCCCGCAGCGGCAGGCCCGGCCGCGCCGGGGCCGCTCCCCCGGCCTGCCGGGCGGGGGTCATCGCGGGGTCCCGACGGTGTCCGGTCGCCGTTCGGCGGCCGGGGTGGGGGCGCCGGCCGGTGCGGGGGTGCCCTGGGGGGCGCCGAAGGTGGTCCAGGCGGCCCGGTCGGGCACGGGCAGGACGGTGCGGCCGCAGACGGCGTTGAGGATGGTGGCGGCGCGCCAGGCGCCGAGGGTGAGGTCGGGGGCGCCGACGCCGTGGGTGTGCATCTCGGCGTTCTGGACGTAGAGGGTGCCGTCGACGCGCGGGTCGAGGGCGACCCGGTAGCGGCCGTCGACGCGGTAGCGGCCCTTGTCGTCCCAGTCGACGAGGTCGCCGAGGGTGTCGAGGAAGGCGGGGCGCCGGGCGCTGTAGCCGGTGGCGGCGACGATCGCGGAGGTGCGGACGGTGAACTCGCTGTCCTGCGGGGCGTGGCGGCAGGTGAGCAGGTAGCCGTCGGTGGTGGGCTCGGCGGCCACGAGTTCGGTGCCGGGGTGCAGGTCGGCGCGGGGGCGGCCGCCGCCGATGGTGCGCTCGTACAGCTCGTCGTGGATGGCGCCGAGGGTGTCGGCGCTGACGCCCTTGTACAGCTGCCACTGTTCGCGGACGAGCTGTTCGCGGCGGTCCTCGGGGAGGTGCCGGAAGTAGCGGATGTAGTCGGGCGTGAAGTGCTCCAGGCCGATCTTGGAGTACTCCATGGGCGCGAAGGCGGGGGTGCGGGCGAGCCAGCGGGTGAAGGGGCCGCCGAGGCCTTGGCCGTCCTGGTGGCGTATGAGGTCGAGGACGACCTCGGCGCCGGACTGGCCGGCGCCGATGACGGTGACGTCGTCGGCGGCGGCGAGGGCGGCGCGGTGGGTGCGGTAGTCGGCGCTGTGCAGGACGCGGCCGCGGTGCTCGTCGGCGAGGAGGGGCCGCAGGGGTGCGGGCACGACGGGGTCGGTGCCGACGCCGAGGACGACCTGGCGGGCCAGGACCCGGGTGGTGGTGCCGTCGGACGAGCGGTACGTCAGCGCGAACGCGCCGGCGCCGGCGTCCCACGCGACGGCGGTGACGCGGGCGTCGAAGCGGCAGGAGGGCAGCCGTTCGGCGGCCCAGCGGCAGTAGTGGTCGTACTCGCGGCGCGGGATGAGGAACCGCTCGGAGAAGAAGAACGGGAACATCCGGTCGTGGGACCGCAGGTAGTTGAGGTACGACCAGGGGCTGGTGGGGTCGGCCATCGTCACCAGGTCGGCGAGGAAGGGCACCTGGAGGGTGGTGCCCTCCAGGAGCAGGCCGGGGTGCCAGGAGAACGCGGGCTTGGCGTCGAGGAAGAGGGCGTTCAGGCCGGGCACGCCGTCCGCGAGGGCGGCCAGCGACAGGTTGAACGGGCCGATGCCGACGCCGACGAGGTCGTAGGGGGTCTGGGCGCTCACCGCAGGGCCTCCGCGAGGGGGTTGGGAAGGTCGATGTAGACGGACTGGGTGTGCACGTCGCCGACGAGTTCGTCGAGCCCGTCCACGCAGGTCAGGTAGTTGCCCTTGCAGCGCAGCACCGGTGCGTCGAGCAGCAGGCCGAGCAGGCCCTTGGCGCCGGGTTCGGTGGCGCGGAGCCGTTCGAGGCGGGCGCCGAGCAGGCGCAGCAGGTCCTCCTCGGCGGCCAGGCCCTGGGCGCCCATGGCACCGACGAGGCCGAGCAGGTTGCCGATGAAGAGGTAGTAGCCGACGCGTTCGTCGACGAAGGCGTCGTCGAAGACGAGCTCGACGCCGTCGGTGGCGCCCGGCAGCAGGCGCTCGATGTCGGCGGCGCGGGAGGCGGCGAGGTAGTAGCCCTGGCTGTCGCGGTACCAGCCGGCGGCGGGCAGGCCGTCCTCGCCGAGGGAGACCAGGGTGTTCTGGTGGTGGGGTTCGAGGGCGATGCCGTACCGGGCCTGGAGCCTGATGAGGGGTACGGCGAGGACGTCGAGGTAGTACTCGAGCCAGCGGGCGGCCGCCTCGGCGACGGTGCAGCCGTGGGCGCGGGCGGCGCGGGTCACGGCGGCGGCGAGCAGCGAGCGGTGGCGGGGGGCCGTTCCGTCGCCGGGGCCGGTGCGTTCGGCGAGCAGGCCGGCGACGCACAGTCCTTCGCCGGTGCCGCCGTGGAAGGGGTTGTCGCGAAGGGCGGTCTCCAGGCCGGTCTCGGCGCCGGAGGTGCCGGCGGAGATCCAGGCGAAGTCGCGCAGGATGCCGAACTCGGGATGTTCGGCGCGCAGCCAGGCGGCGGGGCCGGCGGCGAGGAGGCGGGCGGCGCTGACGCCGAGGCGCATCTCGCCGCGCAGGTTGTTGCGGCGGGAGTTGGTGATGCGCATGCCGAGGGACAGCTTGAGCATCACGTCGGCGCCGGGCCGGTGGACGGTGCGCACGGAGGAGGTGGGGTGCCAGGGGTCGCCGCCGGGGCCGAGGGGGTGGAGCAGGCCGTCGTCGACGAGCTGCCGTACCTCGGGGCGCTGAAGGACCTCGCGGGCCTGCCAGGGGTGGGCGGGTACGGGCACGGTGCCGGCGGGCAGGTCGAGGCCGGCGGCGAGCGGGCGCAGCAGGTCGGTGACGGGGCGGCCGTCCCAGCTCTCCCCCACGACGACGTCCGGGTGGGCGGCGAACCAGTGCAGGGCGAAGGAGCCGCGCAGCTCCGGCGACCAGGCGGCCAGTTCGTGGGCGGTGGCCTCCTCGCGGCTCTTGGGCGCGGGGTGGAAGGGGTGGCCGAGGAGGAGGGCCTGTTCGGCGTCGAGGAAGGGGGTGGGGCCGGTGGTGCCGGCGGGTTCGGCGCGGCGGGCGGTGAGGTGGGCGGCGACGCGGGCGGCGGAGTTGAGGACCCGGGCGGTGGCGTCGGTGCCCAGGTGGGCGGGGTGGCCGCGGCCGGTGGTGGACTCGCGGATCGCGGCGGAGGCGACGAGGGCGACGTCGGCGGCCGGGGGTTCGGTGTGGCCGGTGCCGAGGACGGTGGGGGTGCCGAAGCGGTGCCAGCCGGTGGCGGAGCGGTGCCGGACGGGGACGGCGAGCCGCAGCCCGCTGGCGGGGAAGCCGAGTTCCAGGTCGTGGCCGGCGGGCGGTACGGGGGTGCCGGTCTCGCGGACGTAGGCGCGCAGCAGCGTCTCGGTGGCGGCCGCGTCGGCGGCGCGCGCCGGGTCCGGGTGGTCGAGGGGGTCCGGTCCGGCTGCCGTGGTCCGGTTCGGCGGGAGGGTCATCGGGTGCTCCGGGTGCGGGTCGGGCCGGGGGCCCGGCTCAGAGGAGGATGCGGTCGGCGACGGGGTGGCCGAGGAAGGCGTGCATGGCGAACTCCCAGCCGTACGAGCCGGCGTACGGGAACACGGCGATGTCGCCGGCGCGGACGCGGCCGACCCGGACGTCGCGCAGCAGGGTGTCCTCGGGGGTGCACAGCTCGCCGACGAAGGTGACGGGGCCGGTGGCCTCGGGGCGCGGGACGTCCTCGGGCCAGGCGTCGACGGGCAGAACGGCCACGTTGTGGACGATGTCCCACGAGGTGGGGAGCTGGAAGTGGTTGATGCCGCCGCGCAGGGCGGCGAACGACTGTCCGTAGGAGTGCTTGACGTCGGTGACCTCGGCGGCGTACCAGCCGCAGTCGGCGACGAGGAAGCGGCCGGGCTCCAGGGCGACCTTGACGCCGGCGGGGGGCGGGGTGGCGGCGGCGAGCTCGCCGAACAGGGCGACGTCGAAGGGGGTCTCGTCCTTGAAGTCCTGCTCGAAGGCGACGCCGATGCCGCCGCCGACGTCGATGTGGCGCAGGTCGACGCCGTGCGCGGCGGCGGTGGCGGCGCTCCACTCGATGCACCAGCGCAGGTACGCGGCGTGGGAGCCGGCGTCGAGGTTGTTGGACGCGGCGTGGATGTGGAAGCCGACGAGGTCGATGCCGGGCAGCTTCAGGGCGAGGCGGACGGCCTCGGCGACGTCGGGTTCGGCGACGCCGAACGCGGAGGGCTCGCCGCCCATGTGGAGGGAGCCGGTGACGGGTATCTCGGCGGGGTTGACGCGCAGCGCGACGCGGGCGGTGGTGCCGCGCTCGACGGCGATGCGGCTGATGCGGTGCAGTTCGAGGGGGCTCTCGGCGTTGATGGCCTCGACGCCGGCCTCGACCAGGCCGGTCAGGACGGGCAGCGACTTGGCCGGGCCGGCGGCGACGACGGGCGCGGGGGCGCCGGGCGCGGCGGGCTTGGCGGCGGTGGCGAGGGCGAGCTCGGACAGCGAGGCGACCTCGTAGCCGTCGACGTGGGGGGCGAGGGCCTGGACGATGCCGGGGAAGGAGTTGGCCTTGACCGCGTAGTACACCGACGCCCAGTCCGGCAGGGCGGCGCGCAGCTCGCGGGCGCGGGCCGCGGCGACGTCGCCGTCGTAGAGGTAGGCCGCCACGGGCGTCCCGGTCCCGGCGAGGCCGAGGAGCCGGCGCCGCACGGCGGCGGGCAGGACGTCCTGCGGGAGGGCGGGGCGGGGGGCGGCGGAGGGCGGGAGTTCTATGGACACGGCGGTTGCCTTGCTGCGTGGGAGTTGACGGGGCGTGGGGTGTTCCCGGGGTGCCCGGCGGACCAGGGGCTGGGGTGCCCGGCGGCATCCGGGCACCCCAGCAGGTTAGGCGAGGCTAAGCTAATTCATTCCGGGCGGTATGCCAAGCCGTCGCGCTATGCGGGCGAGGGGCCCTCGGCCCGCTCGGCGACGAGCTTGAGCAGGGCATCCAGGTCCGCGGCCGTGCTGCGGGGGTGAAGGAGCGTCACCTTCAGCCACAGCCGCTGCCGGCCGTCGCCGTCCGCCACCAGGGCCCGGCCCAGCACGGCCCGGCCCTCGGCGAGGAGCTCCCGCCGGACGGCCGCCACGAGCGCGTCGCCCGCCTCGTCGTCCAGCGCGTCGGCGGCCGCGGGCCGGAACAGCACGGTGCTGATGCCCACGTCGCCGGGGCGGCGGCGCAGCGCGGGGTGCTCGTCGACGGCGCGCGCGAACTCTGCGGCGGTGTCGACGCAGTGCTCCACTGTGCGGGCCATGCCGCGGCGGCCGAGGGCCCGCAGCGTGGCGGCGATCTTCAGCACGTCGGGGCGGCGGGAGGTGCGGATGGAGCGGCCGAGCAGGTCGGGCAGGCCGGCCTCGGTGTCGTCGTCCGCGTTGAGGTAGTCGGCGGTCAGGGCGAGCGGCTCCAGCAGGGCGGCGTCGGCGACGGCCAGCACCCCGGCGGCCACCGGCTGCCAGCCCAGCTTGTGCAGGTCGTACGTGACCGACACGGCGTGCTCGATGCCGGCCAGGCGCGGCGCGAGCCGCTCGCTGAACAGCAGCGGCCCGCCGTACGCCGCGTCGACGTGCAGCTCGGCGCCGTGCTCGCGGGCCACGGCGGCCAGTTCGGGCAGCGGGTCGATCAGGCCCTCGTCGGTGGTGCCGGCCGTGGCGACCACCAGCGCGGGCCCGCCGGCCGCCTCGGCCAGGGCGCGGTCCAGCGCCGCCGGGCTCATCCGGCCGCCGGGGCAGTCGACGACCACCGGCGTGGGCAGGCCCAGCATCCACGCGGCGCGCCGCACGCTGTGGTGGGCGTTGGCGCCGACCAGCACCTGGAGCGGGCGGCCTCCGGTGGCGCGGGCCCGTTCGCGGGCCAGCAGCAGGGCGACGAGGTTGGACTCGGTGCCGCCGCTGGTGACGACCGCGTCGGGGTCCGGCCGGCCGGCGTACACCAGCTGCGCGAGCGCGGCGGTGACCTCCTCCTCGATGACGGCGGCGGCGGGTGCCTGGTCCCAGGAGTCCATCGAGGGGTTGAGCGCGGACGCCACCAGGTCGGCCGCGGCGGCCACGGCCAGCGGCGGGCAGTGCAGGTGCGCCACGCAGTGCGGGTCGGAGGGGTCCGCGGCGCCCTCGGCGGCGGCGCGGGCCACGCCGTACACGGCGTCCTCGGCGCCCAGGCCCTCCTCGGGCAGGACGGGCGCGCACAGGGCGCGGGTGCGGGCGGCGACCTGCTCCGGGCCGCCGGCGGGCAGCGGGCCGCCGCGGGCGGCGGCACCGTCGGCCAGGGCGTCGAGGGCGACGGACGTCAGCCGGCGCAGGGCGTAGGGCGTCGCGGGGTCGGCGACGGCGTCGGCGCGGACGGTGCCGGCGTCGGGGGTGCGGGAGGCGTCGGTCATGCGGCACGCTCGGCGGTGACGGCGGCGAACGCGCCGGCGAGGCGGTCCAGGACGGCGTCGGCCTGCTCGTCGGTGAGGACGAGCGGCGGCAGCAGGCGCAGCACGGTGTCGCCGCGGCCGCCGAGTTCGAGGATGAGGCCGCGGTCCAGGCAGGCCTGCTGGAGGGCGCGGGCGAACGCCGGGTCGCCGGGGCGGGAGCCCAGCGCGTCGGGCTCGGCGGCGGGGTCGACCAGTTCGGCGCCGATCATCAGGCCGCGGCCGCGCACCTCGGCGATCTGCGGGTGCTCGGCGGCCAGTTCGCGCAGGCCGGCGCGGATGCGCTCGCCCAGCTTGGCGGCGTGCTCGGCGAGCTGCTGCTCGGCGATGGTGCGCAGCGTGACCTCGCCGGCGACCATGGCGAGGGTGTTGCCGCGGAAGGTGCCGGTGTGGTCGCCCGGCTGCCAGGTGTCGAGGTCGGGCCGGTAGGCGATGAGTGCGAGCGGCAGGCCGCCGCCCACGGCCTTGGAGGTGACGAGGATGTCGGGCGTGACGCCCGCGCGCTCGCAGGCCCAGAAGTCGCCGGTGCGGCCGACGCCGGTCTGCACCTCGTCGATGATGAGCAGCACGCCGTGCTCGGCGGTGATGCGGCGCACCTCGCGCAGCCAGGCGTCGGGGCCGGGCACGACGCCGCCCTCGCCCTGGACCACTTCGAGGATGACGGCGGCGGGCTTGCCGACGCCGCTGCTGGGGTCGGTGATGTAACTCTCCATCAGCCGCGCCGACAGCTCACCGGCCTGCTCGGCGCCCACGCCGAACGGGCAGCGGTAGCCGTACGGGAAGGGCAGCCGCGTGACGGGCTGGGCCTCGGCCGGGCCGAACGCGGCGGAGCCGCGGCGCATCCGGCCGGGGCCGGAGACGGAGGAGGCGCCGAGCGTCATGCCGTGGTAGGCGCCGGTGAAGGCGAACACGCCCTGCCGGCCGGTGGCGTTGCGGGCCAGCTTGAGCGCGGCCTCGACGGCGTCGGTGCCGGCGGGGCTGCAGAAGTGCAGCTTGGCGTCCTCGCGCAGGGTGCCCGGCAGGCGCTTGAGCAGCTCCTCGCTGAACGCGTCCTTCTGCGGGGTGATCATGTCGAGGGCGTGCAGCGGGGCGCCGGAGCCGATCACCTGCTGGAGGGCGGCGATGACGTCCGGGTGGTTGTGGCCGAGGGCGAGCGTGCCCGCACCGGAGAGGCAGTCGAGGTAGGTACGGCCGTCGGCACCGGTCACCTCGGCGCCGGCGGCGGCCACGGGCGCCACCGGGATCGACCGGGCGTAGGTGCGGGCGGCGGACTCACGTTGCGCCTGTCGGTCGAGGAGACGAGCACGCAGCATGGTGGGATCCTTCGGTCACGAGCGGGGCAGGACGGGCAGGGCGAAGCCCGGTGGGGGAGAGCGGTTTTCCGCCATCCACCGACTTAGGTAAGGCTAACCTAGCAAATGGTGGACGCAACCCTCAGGTGCCCTGCCTTTCCGTCCCGCCCGGCGCCTCACACCCCGTCAGTCGCCTTGAAGTCGTGCCGGCTCAGCGGTACGACCAGGGGCGCCCCGGTCTCCTCGTCCACGCGCACGCGGGCGCGCAGCCCGAACACCTCCTGCACCAGCTCCTCCGTCAGCACCTCGGTGGGGGCGCCCTGGGCCACGACCCGGCCGTCCTTCATGGCCACCAGCCGGTCGGCGTACCGGGCGGCGAGCGAGAGGTCGTGCAGGACCACGACGACGGTGCGGCCCGTCGTCAGGTGCAGCTCGCGCACCAGGTCCAGCACCTCGATCTGGTGGGCCAGGTCCAGGTGGTTGGTGGGCTCGTCCAGCAGCAGCAGTTCGGTCTCCTGCGCCAGCGCCATCGCGATCCAGGCGCGCTGCCGCTGCCCGCCGGACAGCTCGTCCAGCGTCCGCTCCGCCAGGTCGAAGGTGCCGGTGGCGCGCAGCGCCTGCTCGACGGCGGCCTCGTCGTCCGAGGACCACCGCCGGTACCACGTCTGGTGCGGGTGCCGGCCGCGCGCCACCAGGTCGGCGACGCTCAGCCCCTCCGGGGCCGCCGGCGACTGCGGGAGCAGCCCCACCCGCTCGGCGACCTCCCGCGTGGGGACGGTGTGGATCGGGCGGCCGTCGAGCAGGACGGTGCCGGCGGTGGGCTTCATCAGCCGCCCGAAGGCCCGCAGCAGCGTGGACTTGCCGCAGCCGTTCGGCCCGATGACGGCCGTGACCGTGCCGTCCTCGACGTCCAGGTCCAGCTCGCGGACGACGGTGCGGTCCCCGTAGGAGAGCGTCAGGCCCCGCGCGCTCAGCCGGACGGCCGGCCGCCCCGGGAGGGCGTCCTCGGGTGCCGCGCCGGCCGGGGCGACGGGGGTGCGGGTGGTCTCGGTCATGACGTGCGGGCCCTTCCGCTCCGGATCAGCAGGTACAGCAGGTAGGGGGCGCCGAGGGCGGCGGTGAGGATGCCCACGGGCAGTTCCACGGCGCCGAAGGCCGTACGGCCGAGCACGTCGGCCCAGACGGTGACCGCCGCGCCGACGAGCGCCGAGGCGAGCAGCGGCGGGGTGCCCGTGCGCAGCAGCCGGACCGCCAGCTGCGGGCAGGCCAGCGCCACGAACGCGACGGGGCCGGCGCTCGCGGTCGCGGCGGCCGTCAGCAGCACCGCCGTGAACAGCAGCGCCACCCGCGTCGCGGTCATGCGGACGCCGAGGCCGCGCGCGGTGTCCTCGTCGAAGACGAGCGCGCCGAAGGGGAACGACAGCAGCAGGGCGACGGGCAGGAGCACCACCAGCACCCACAGGACCGGCTGCGCGGTGTCCCACGAGGCGCCGTTGAGGCTGCCGTTGAGCCACAGCAGGGCGCGGCCGGCGTCGACGATGTCGGCCTTCAGCAGCAGCCAGGACAGCACGCTGGTGAGGATGGCGTTCACGCCCACGCCCACCAGCAGCACACGGAAGCCCGTCAGCCCGCGCCGCACCGCCAGCAGGTACACCAGCAGGGCCGCCACCAGGCCGCCGGCCATCGCGGCCGCCGGGATGCCGATGTCGCCCAGGGAGCCGCCGACGCCGCCGTACGCACCGCCGAAGACGATGACGGTCACCGCGCCCACGCCCGAACCCGCCGTGATGCCCAGGACGTCGGGGCTGGCCAGCGGGTTGCGCGCCAGGCCCTGGACGACGGCGCCGGCCAGCCCCAGCGCGGCGCCGACGAGGGCGCCGGTCACCGAGCGGGGCAGCCGCAGCTCGGTCACCACCGAGCGGTTCGTCTCGTCGCCCATGCCCAGCAGCGCGCGGGCCACGTCGCCGACCGGGATGTCGATGTCGCCGCGCCCGCAGTTGACGAGCACCCCCAGGAGGAGCACCGCGAGGGTCAGCAGCGGGATCAGCAGGGTGCGCGGCCGCCACACCGCCGAGACGGGGCCGGCCCGCAGGGGCGTGCGCCCGGGGACGACGGCCTTCCTCCTGCCGGTCCTCACGTCCGTGGTCATATCCGCACCGCCTCGCGGCGGCGGACGAGCTGGATGAAGACCGGCGCGCCGATGAGCGCCAGCATGATGCCCACCTGGAGCTCCCCGGGGCGCGCCACCAGCCGCCCGAGGGTGTCCGCGAGGAGCATGAGGGCCGCGCCGATGAGCGCGGCCTGCGCCACGATCCAGCGGTAGTCGGGCCCGGAGAAGTACCGGGCGACGTGCGTGCCGACCAGGCCGACGAAGCCGATGGGCCCGCACATCGCCACCGCCGTGCCCGTGAGGAGGGTGACCGCCGCCATGCCGACGGCGCGGGTCGGGCCGATGCGCACGCCGAGCATCCGGGCCACGTCCTCGCCCAGCGACAGGGCGTTGAGGCCCGGCGTGTTCAGGGCGGCCAGCACCAGCCCGGCCAGGACGAACGGCAGTGCCTTCGCGGTGAGCTCCAGCGGCTGGCCGGCGACCGAGCCCACCGTCCAGAAACGGTATGTCTCCAGGGCCTGCCGGTCGAAGAGCACCATGCCGGCCGTGACGGCGGTGAACAGCGCGTGCGCCGCGGCGCCGGCCAGGGCCAGGGTCACGGGCGTGGCGCCGCCGCGCGTGAGCGCGCCCACCGCGTACACCAGCGTCCCGGCCAGCGCGGCGCCGAGGAAGCCGAACCACACGTAGCCGTACAGGCTGCTGACGCCGATGAGGAAGAGGGAGGCGACGACGCCCATGCCGGCCCCGGCGCTGATGCCGAGGACGACGGGGTCGGCGATGGGGTTGCGGGTGTGGCCCTGCATCAGGGCGCCCGCGGCACCCAGGGCGACGCCGGCGACCAGCGCGGTCACGGTCCGGGGCAGGCGCAGCGAGCGGACGATGACGTCACCCTCGGAGCCGGAGGCGTGCCACAGGCCGTGCCAGACCTGGCCCGGGGTCAGGGGTTCGGCGCCCAGCGCGATGCTCAGCAGCACGGCCAGGGCCAGCAGGCCGGTCAGGGCGGCCGTCGCCGTCCGCCGTTTCCTGGTTCTTTCGGTCGCCACCTGCTGGATCCGCCCCTGTTTCCGGGGCGTTTCCCTGGGTGGTGCAGGTAGCGCTTCGGTCACGATCCCCTCCACGACGATTTCCGGCCACTTAGGTGAGCCTATCCTTATGGCGTACCACGTGAACAGAGAAGGGACCCCGTAGATGAGAGCCCGTTGGCTCAGCCGTTTCAGCCGCACTGTCGGAGCCGTCGCTGTTACCGCGGGCTTGCTCGCCACTGCCGCCTGCGGCGGCAACTCGGACAAGGATACGGACAAGAGCGACAACTCCTCGTCCGCCGTCGGCTCGGCCTTCCCCCGCACCATCGAGCACGCCATGGGCAAGACGGAGCTGAAGAAGGCCCCGAAGCGCATCGTGGCCCTCGACATGACGTTCGTCGACGCCACGCTGGCCCTCCAGTCGGAGGTCGTGGGCTACACCACGTTCGCCGCCCCTGACGAGAAGCTGCCCGCCTACTTCGGCAAGGACGCCGCCGCGTACGCCGGCAAGGCCAAGCCCGTGGGCATGCTCGAGGAGCCCAGCCTGGAGAAGATCCAGGCGTTGAAGCCGGACCTCATCCTCTCCGCGAAGGTCCGTCACGAGAAGCTGTACAAGCAGCTGTCGGGCATCGCGCCCACCGTCTTCACCGAGGACACCGGCGCGACGTGGAAGGACAACCTCAAGCTCGTCGGCAAGGCGCTCGGCAAGGAGAAGCTCGCCGACGAGAAGATCGCCGCGTACGACAAGCGCGCCAAGGCCGTCGGCGAGGAGGTCCGCAAGAAGAAGGGCGCCAACCCCTCGGTCTCCGTCGTCCGGTTCGTGGACGGCCCGACGCGCCTGTACAAGGAGGACACCTACATCGGTGTCGTCCTGAAGGACCTCGGCTTCGACAAGCCGCAGGACGCCAAGGGCACCGGCTTCAACGCCGACATCTCCGAGGAGCAGATCAAGAAGGTCGACGCGGACGACATCTTCGTCACCGCCTACCCCGACCCGTCGGGGGCCGGCACGAAGAACAAGGAGAAGTTCCAGGCCAACCCGCTCTGGAAGCAGCTGAAGGGCCAGGTCCACGAGGTGGACGACACCACCTGGATGCTCGCCGTGGGCCTGTACGGCGCCAACTCCGTGCTGGACGACGTCGCCAAGACGTACGGGGTCGACGCCGCCCGCGCCTGACCACCGCACGCGGAAGGGCCGGGCGCTCCGTGACGGAGCGCCCGGCCTCTTCTTGTGCCGCCCTCAGCGGCTGCGGCGCGGGCAGGTGCCGCAGAGCTTCTGCGGGGTGACGGTGTACCAGAGGCAGCAGTTGACGCGGGTGCGGGTGGCCTCGCCGTCCGCCTCCTCGTCACCCTCCCCACAGGGCCGGAAACCGGCGGCGCCCACGAACGGCGGGGTCGAGCCCGGCAGCAGCGCGCCGGCGGCGGCCACCGCGCGGCCCTCCTGGCCGGTGACCCGGCCCACGTACCAGATGCCCTCGGCCAGTTCGTCGGTGGCCAGCCCCCACACGGCGCGGGGGCCACGGCGCAGCAGCGGGCGGAACTCCTCCAGGACGGGCCCCAGGTGGTGGGCGACGGCGGCGCGCAGCACCGCGCGCAGCTGCTCCTCGTCCGGCACGACGCGGACGCCGGGCAGTCCGGCCGCCGGGTCACCGGGCAGGCAGGTGACGTAGGAGGGGGAGACGGTCAGCGTGCCGGACGTCTCGTCGTAGCCGATGCCGTCGGGCCCGAGCCAGGGCACGCGCCGCGTGAGGAACCACGGCCCGCTCATGGCGGCGGTGGCGAGGAAGGCGTACTGGTGGAGGGCCTCCAGGGCCGCCACGTCGCGCCGCGGCGTCACGCCGTGGGTCTCCGTGATGCGCCGGCCCGCCAGGTCGACGAGCCATTCGCGCAGGGCGGGGTCCTTGACGAGCCGTGCGCCGGTGACCTGGCCGGCGCCGGCGCGGGCCGGCACCTCCAGACGGACGAGGGAGCCCAGCGCGGCGGCGGTCCCCTCGTAGGTCTCGCGCAGCACGTCCACGCGGGCCGGTGCCGAGGGCACGGCGACCGTCCCGGTCGTGGAAGCGACGTCCACTGCAGTCGTCACGAGACCCCCAGGCGGAGTGATCGGCACCGTCGGCAAAGAGTAGGTAAGGCTTACCTTAACACCCGGGGATCACGCAAGGCGGGCGAGCAGCCGGGCGTCCCCCGAGCGGCGGAACCGGCCCCGGCGTGGTAGGCAGGAGGGATGAGACGCCCGCACCCGCGCGGGGAGCTGTCCGCCGCCCTGCTGGAGCTGCTCGACGGCCCGCCCGGCCACCGGGCGCCGCCCGGCGGTGCCGCGGCCGCCGCGGCCGACCCGTACGGCGACGACCTCCACCTGGCCCTCTGCCTCTGCTACGAGCTGCACTACCACGGCCTCGACGGAGTGCCGGACGCCTGGGAGTGGGACCCGGACCTGTTGCGCTTCCGGGCCGCGCTGGAACGCCGGTTCCTGGAGCAGCTGCGCGCGGACGTCCCGCCCGGCGACGACGTCACCGCCGCCCTGCGCCGCGTCCTGGCCGAACCCGGTGACGGCGGCGGCGTGTCGGGCTTCCTCCAGGACGAGGGCGGGACGTCGCATCTGCGCGAGTACGCCGTCCACCGCTCGCTCTACCAGCTCAAGGAGGCCGACCCGCACCTGTGGGCCGTGCCCCGGCTGACGGGCCGGGCCAAGGCGGGCCTGGTCGCCGTGGAGTACGACGAGTTCGGCGCCGGCCGCGCCGACCGGGTGCACTCCCGGCTGTACGCGGACCTGATGCGGGACCTGGGCCTCGACGACACGTACGGGCACTACGCCGGCCACGTGCCCGGCACGACGCTGGCCACCGTCAACGTCATGTCGCTGTTCGGGCTGCACCGGGCGCTGCGCGGCAGCCTGGTGGGCCACTTCGCGGTGCTGGAGATCACCTCGTCGCCGGCCTCCCGGCGGCTGGTGCGCGCGCTGGAACGGCTCGGGGCGGGGCCGGCGGCGGTGCGGTTCTACGCCGAGCACGTGGAGGCGGACGCCGTGCACGAGCAGCTCGTACGGCACGAGGTCGTCGAGGACCTGGTGCGGCGCGAGCCGGGGCTGGCGGGCGACGTGGTGTTCGGCATCAGGGCCACGCAGTGGCTGGAGGACCGGTTCGCCGGCGCCGTGCTCGGCGCGTGGCGCTCGGGCGGCTCGTCACTGCGCGTCCCGCTCCCGGCCGCCTGACGGCGGGGCGGGGCCGGGCCGTTCGCGGTGGCTGGTGTCGCACCACGGCAGGATGCGGCTGCGCCGGCAGGTGCAGACGGCGACGACGGGCCGGTCGGAGCGCACCACCGAGCCGTCGTCCATGACGACCTCGACGGGCCCCTCGATCACCACGGGCCCGCCCGGGTCGTGCCAC
This sequence comes from Streptomyces mashuensis, assembly GCF_014654785.1. Classification (GTDB taxonomy): domain Bacteria; phylum Actinomycetota; class Actinomycetes; order Streptomycetales; family Streptomycetaceae; genus Streptomyces; species Streptomyces mashuensis. Next base: position 834,268 of record NZ_BNBD01000001.1, on the reverse strand, counting down.
ACCCGCCGGGCGGGCCGCTCGTCAGGGGGCGGGGCGCCGGCCACGGATCACCACCAGTTCCTCCTTGTCCTCGCCGGGCCCGGCCAGCCCGCGGGCCCGGAGCCAGCCGCGGCGTCCGCGCAGCACCGGCCCGAACGGCACGACGCGGCGCCCGGTGACCTCGGCGGCCAGGCCCGCCTCCCGCAGCCGGTCCAGGGTGGCCCCGGGGCCGGAGAACGCGGAGTGCACCATCAGCAGCACCCCGCCGGGCCGCAGCAGCGGCCCCACGCCGGCGCAGAACCGGTCCACCACCTCGCGGCCGTCCCGGCCGCCCTCCCAGGCCCGTGCGAGCCCGTGGTCCGGCACGCCCGCCCGGCGCGACGGCACGTACGGCAGATTGGCCAGGACCAGGTCGAAGCGCTCCCCCGCCACCGGGGCCAGCAGGTCGCCGCGGACGACGTGGACGCGCTGCCGCGCCAGCACGGCGTTGAGCCGCGCGGTGAGCACGGCCCGCCGGGACACGTCGACGGCGACGACGCGTTCGGCGCCCGCGCGGGCGGCCGTGATGGCCAGGACCCCGGTGCCGGTGCCGACGTCGAGGACGCGGGCACCGGGCAGCGGCCCTTCCTGCCGCAGGGCCTGCGCCAGCAGGGCGCTGTCCTCCTGCGGCGCGTAGACCCCGGGAAGCGTCAGAAGCCCCACGGCCGACCGGGTACCCCGGCGGGCACGGCGGAAACGGGGCCGGACGGCTACCAGCGCAGGAGCAGCAGTTCGGTGGTGACGCCGGGGCCGAGGGCCAGCAGCAGGCCGTACGCGCCGGGGGCCGGCGGCGCGGCCATGGTGCGGCGGAGGACGTCGAGGACGGAGGCGGAGGAGATGTTGCCGCGCTCGGCCAGGCAGGCGCGGGACGACGTGAGGGCGGCGGGCGGCAGGCCCAGGGAGCGGACCACGGCCTCCATGACCTTCGGGCCGCCGGGGTGGACCACCCAGGCGGCGATGTCGTCCACCGTCAGTCCGTGGCCGGCGAGGAAGCGGTGCACGGCGTCGGGCAGGTGCTTCTCGGCGTGCGCGGGGATCTCCGGGGAGAGGAACGCGGCCAGGCCGTGCGAGCCCGCGCGCATGCCCATCAGGTGCGCGGTGCCGGCGTGGAGGCGGCTGCGCCCGGCGACGAGGGACGGCCCGGAGGCGTGGTGGGTGCGATCGGCGCGGCGGGCACCGACCACCACGACGGCAGCGGCGGCGTCGCCGAAGAGCGCCGTGGCGACGAGGTTGCCCGGGGAGGTGTCGGCGCACTGGAAGGCGAGCGAGCACAGCTCGACCGCCACCAGGACGGCCACCCCGTCCGGGTAGGCCGTCAGGTGGTCGCGCACCCGGCCGAGACCGGCGGCTCCCCCGGCGCAGCCGAGGCCGAACAACGGCAGGCGCGTCACGTCCTCCGGCAGGCCGGCGCCGTGCACGAGCCCGGCGTCGTACGACGGCAGGGTGACACCCGTGGCGGTGGTGGTGACGAGGGCCCCCACCTCGTCCGGCCGTACGCCGGCCGCCGCGAGGGCCCCGGTCAGGGCCTCGTGGCCGACCCGGGCCGCGGTCGCCGCCCAGAGCGCGTTGTACTCGGTGAACGTGCGCCGCCGGCGGTACTCCTCCAGGGGCAGCGAGAGGTTGCGGTGGGCGATGCCGCAGTGCGCCGCGATCGCCGTGAACTGCCGGCGCACCGCCGCGTCGGCGGAGAGGAACGCCTCGGCGAACACCGCCGCGATGTCCCGCTGCCGGTGCCGGTGCGGCGGGACGGCGACCGCGACGGCGGCCACGCGCGGAGCTGCCGCCGGCCCTGCCTTCGTGCAACTCGTGGCGCTCGTGTCGCTCATGCCGGTTCACGGTGCCGGGGTGACGGGGCGTACGGGCAGGGCGCCGGGGGCCGGAGGTGCGCCGGTCGCGGGGGCGCGCGCTCCGGCGCCGTGGTGGGCGGCGGGGGGAACGGCGGGGCACCGGGGTAACCAGACCACGCCCGGGGACCCCGCCAGGGCCGACGAAGCCGACGAAGGAGAACGCATGACCCGCACGCGAGGCGTGAGAACCGTCCTGGCGGCCCTCGCCGTCGCCGGGGCGCTGGCGGCGACCACCGCCTGGGCCCCGGCCGGCCACGGGCACCCCGGACGCGCGGCGTCGTTCGCCTGCTCGGGCCGGGAGGACATCACGTACGGCGGGCTCCACCTGCTGTCCTCGGCGCCCACGCCCGTGACAGTCGACGGCGTCTACCACTGCACCGTCGCCCCCGGGCGCGAGGTCACGGCCACGTACCACACGGAGGGCACCACCGGCGGCGAGTGCGTGCTGTTCGCCCCCAACCAGTCGCGGGAGACGCTGCGTTATCGCGACGGCAGCACCACCGTCATCGCCTACCGCTCCGGGCCCTCGACGCGCCTGGCGGGCGTCAACACCGCGACCCTGCACGGCGTGGTGGTCGCCGGCCGGGGCAAGGGCGCCACGGCGGAGAAGACGATCCAGACCCTCCCGGCCGCCCTCCCCACCGACTGCGCCCTCCCCGGGGGCCTGCGCCACACGACGGCGTTCACCCACTTGAGCGTGGAGGGCTGACCCGGCTCAGGCGCGGTTGCGGGCCGCGCGGCGGCGGGTGACCAGGAGGAGCGTGGTCGCGCCGGCCGCGAGGGTCGCGGCGCCCGCGAGCGCCAGTTGCGTGCTCGTGCCGTCGCCGCCGGTCTCGGCGAGGTTGCCGCCCTGGCCGGGGGCGGCCGGTGCCTGGACGGTCGTGGCACCGGCGGCCGCGGCGGGGACGGCGTGGCCCGTGCCGCCCTGCGCCGCCGGGCCGTGGGCGTCGCCGCCGTGCCCGGCGTGGGAGACCGTCGACCGGGCCGCCTCCCGGTCGATCTGGTCGTCGCTCGGCGCCGCGGCGGCAGCCACCCCGCGGGAGCCGCCGAAGTCCACGTCGGAGCAGGTGTAGAACGCCTCGGGGCTGTCCGAGCGCTGCCAGATGCTGTAGACGAGGTGGCGGCCGGACTTCTTCGGGACGGTGCCCCGGAAGACGTAGCTGCCGTTCTGCAGCAGGGGGTTCGTGACCTTGGCGAACGGCTTGGCCTCCAGGTCGGACCACTTCAGCGGCTTCTTCGGGTCGTACCCGTCCTTGGTGACGTACAGCTCGAACGTGCCGCGGTGCGGCGCGGTGGCCCGGTAGCGGAACGTGTGCGGGCCGGGGGCCAGCTTCGACGCCGGCCAGTCGGCGCGCGGCAGGTCCAGGCCGCGGTACTTGTCGCGTCCGGCGCTGCACAGCCGGCCGTCGGGGATGATGCTGCGGTGCCGGCCGGCGGCGTCACCGATGTTGACCTCGTTCCAGTCGTACAGCGGCTGGGTGCCGCCGGCCGCGACCATGGCCTTGCAGGCCGCCGACCGCGGGTGTTCCGGACCCTCCGCGAAACAGGCCGACACCCGGCTGACCGGGTCGGTCAGGGAGCCGTGGGCCGCGGCCGGCCCCGCCGCCAGCGTGACGAGGGCGAGGGGCGCGGCGCCGAACAGGGACGTCACGACGACGGCACGGTGGTGCGTGCGCATGGGGGTGCTCCTTGGGTGGGGGTGGGGGTGCCCCGCACGCCGGCTCGTGGTGGGGGGTCGCCGGCGTGCGGGGCGGTCTGCGGGGGCGTCAGCCGCGCTGGGCGGCGGCGAACGCCTTGGTGAAGGCGAACGCGTCCTGCTGGATGGAGCTGCAGGTCGCGGACGCGGAGTTCTGCGGGCCGCCGGGGCACGGCTTGTCGCGGGTCGCGGACCACATGGACAGCCAGCCCAGGCCCTTCTCGCGGGCGAACGCGGCGAGCCGGGTCGCGTTCTGCACGGTGAAGACCTCGCTCGCCACGTCGTTGACGCCGATCATCGGGGTGACCGCCACAGCCTTCCACGCGGCCGCGTCGCCCAGTCCCAGCACGCCCTTGATCTGGCGCTGCGTGGCGGTGGCGGCGTCGATCGCGTACTGGCCCATGTCGCCGTTGAACGACGCGCCGTAGTCCATCGCCATGACGTTGACGGACGAGACGGCGACACCGTTCTGCTTCGCGTTCGCGACGAGGTCGACGCCGGCCTGGGTGAGGCCGGTCGGCATCACCGGCAGGGTGAAGGACACGTCCAGGCCCGGGTGCTGCTGCTGGAGCCGGGCGATGGCCTTGGCGCGCCGGGTGTTGGCGGCGGTGTCGGGCAGTGCGCCGCCCTCGATGTCGAAGTCGGCCTTGGTGAGCCGGTAGGTGTCGACCACCTTGCCGTAGGCGGCCGCCAGCTCGTCCACGGAGGAGCAGGTGAGGCCCAGTTCGGATCCTGCGGCGCCGCCGAAGGAGACGCGGACGTCACCTCCGGCCGCCCGCAGCTTGCCTATCTGCGCCGCCACGGCGTCGTTGCCGAGGTCGGTGACCCCGCCCCACTTGGGCGTGCAGCCGCCGCCGGAGGTGACGAAGGCGAGGGTGTAGTGCTTCACGCCCGTCTTCTCCGCGGCCGCCGTCAGGTCGAACGCCGGGTAGAGGGAGGTGTCGACGTAGGGGGCGAAGCGGGCGGCGGCACCGCCGGGCTGCCCGGTGGGCTGCCCCGTGGGCTGCTGCGTGGGCCGGCCGGTGGGCTGCTGCGTGGGCCGCGGTTCCGGGTTCCGGTCGACGGAGCACTTCGCCCCGTCGATGCGGCAGTTGGTGGGTGCGGTGCCCGGTCCGCCGACGACGAACCCGACGGCCGCCGAGGCGCCGGGCGCGAGGGTGGCGTTCCAGCTCTCCGGCTCGACGGTGACGCTGCGGCCGCTCACGGTGTGGCGGCCGTTCCACAGCGACGTGATCCGTGCGCCCTCCGGGAGGTCGAACGTCAGCTTCCAGCCCCGCACTTCGTGTCCGGTGCCGTTCGTCACGACGTACTGCCCGGTGTAGCCGCCCGACCAGCTGCTGGTGGTGGAGAAGTCCGCGCCGACGGACGCCGCCTGGGCCGTACCGGTGAGGGTGAGGGCGGCGGCCGTCGCGATCGCCGCGGCGAGGACGGCACCGGCCGCCTTCGTCCTGCGGCCGGTGCGCCGGCGGTGTGCGGAGGAACCCATCGCGTGCCTGCCTGTTCTCGTTCGGGGGGACGACACGACGGCACGCTAGCGACAGCGAAAGGGACGAATCGCCCGATCGGGGCCCGGGCGCGGGTTCTTATGACGCCCTTAAGGATCGCATCGGTGACGGTTAATGACGGGGCGTCGGAGCCGGGCCGTCAGGGAGCGTGCCCGGCCGCGCCGGGGCCGGCGGCGGGGGCGCGCGCCGCCCGTGAGCGACAGCCACACCCGCACCTCGGCGCCGCCGAGCACCGACCGCCCGATCCGTACGTCGCCGCCGGTGGACTCGGCGACCCGGCGCACGATGTCCAGGCCCAGGCCCGTCGACCCGGCGCCGCCGGCGCCGTGGCCGCGGCGCAGTGCGGCGCCGGGGTCGGCGATGCCGGGCCCGGCGTCGGAGACGAGCACGATCACGGCGTCCTTGCTGTGGTGGACGTCCACGGCGAAGCCGGTGCCCTCCGGGGTGTGCCGGAAGACGTTGCCGAGCATGGCGTCCAGGGCGGCGACGAGGTCGGCGCGGGCGACGGGGACGCGGACGGGGGTGCCGGTGCCGGCGAGCCGCACGGTGCGGCCCTCGTCCTCGGCCAGCGCGGACCAGAAGGCCATGCGGTCGCGGATCACCTCGCTCGCGTCGCAGCCGAGCACGGGCTGCGGCTTGCTGCGGCTCTCCTCGCGGGCGGTGCGGATCAGCTGGTCCACCTCGCGTTCCAGCTGGTCGACGGCGGCGCGGGTCTGGTCGGCTGCCGGGCCGTCGCCGAGCGAGGCGGCGTTGAGGCGGAGCACGGTGAGCGGGGTGCGCAGCCGGTGCGAGAGGTCGGCGGCGAGTTCCCGTTCGGCGGCGAGCAGCTGGACGATGTCGTCGGCCATGGAGTTGAAGGCGACGGCGGCGGCGCGGAGTTCGGCGGGGCCGTCCTCGCGGACGCGGACGCCCAGCCGGCCCTCGCCCAGCTCCACGGCGGCCCTGGCGAGGCGTTCGGCGGGGCGGACGAGGCGCTGGCCGAGGCGGTCGGCGGTGGCGACGGAGCCGGCGACGAGGGCCAGCCCGACACCGGTGAGGATCATCCAGGAGGTGGTGACGCCGTTGTCGACGGCGTCGTGCGGCACGTACACCTCGACGACGGCGAACGCCTCGGGGTCGAGGGCGGTCGGCTGGAGGAGCGCGTACCCGCCGGGCACGGCGGCGACGAGGGAGCGGCCGCGGCGGGCAGCCGCCACGGCGCGCAGGTCCGCCCGGGGCCGGCCGACGGCGTACGCCTCGTGCGGGCCGTCGGCGGTGCGGGGGACGTGCACGGCGAGCCGCCCGGTCTCGCCGGCCTGCGTGCTGGCGACGGCGCGTTCGAGCTGGGCGCGGTCGGTGGTGATGGCGAGCGCCGGCCGGATCTGGGCGGCCTGCCGCTCCGCGTCGGCGAAGGCCCGGTCGCGGGCGAGTTCCTTGACGACGAGTCCGAGCGGCACGGCGAAGGCCAGCACGACCATCACGGTGCCCGCGAGCGAGACCTTGACCAGGGCCCATCGCATGCCTCTCATGCCGTGGGGTGCTCCCCGGGCGCCTCCAGCTTCACGCCGACGCCGCGCAGGGTGTGCAGGTAGCGCGGCCGGGCGGCGGTCTCGCCCAGCTTGCGGCGCAGCCAGGACAGGTGGACGTCGATGGTCTGGTCGTCGCCGTAGGACTGGTGCCAGACCTCGGCGAGGAGCTCCTTGCGCGGGACGACGACGCCCGGCCGGGCGGCCAGGTACGCCAACAGGTCGAACTCGCGCCGGGTCAGCTCCAGCGGCTGTCCGTCCAGTTGGGCGTGGCGGCGCAGCGGGTCGACGCGGAGGCCGCCCACCTCCAGCACGCGTTCGGGCAGCGGCTCCCCGGCGGTGCCGCCGCCCCGTTCCGTGCGGCAGCCGGCGCGGCGCAGGACGGCGGTGATGCGGGCGGTCAGGTGGGCGGCGGAGAAGGGTTTGACGAGGTAGTCGTCGGCGCCGTCGGTGAGCAGCCGGACGATCTCGGCCTCGTCGTCGCGGGCGGTGGCGACGACGACGGGGACGTCGGTGATGCCGCGCAGCATCTTCAGGGCCTGGGCCCCGTCGAGGTCGGGCAGGCCGAGGTCCAGGACGACGGCGTCGAAGCCGACCTGGGCGACCTCGCGCAGTGCCTCCAGGGCGGTGCCGACGCTGCGTACGGTGTGGGACGCCTCGGTGAGTTGCCGGATGAGGGCGGAGCGGACGAACGGGTCGTCCTCCACGACGAGCAGTCTTGCCATGGGCCGCACCGTACGCCATACGGGTGAGGCAGGATGAGACGCATGAGGCGAGGTGTGGTGCCGGCACTGGCGTGGGTGCTGGCGACGGGCGCCGCGACGGCGGTGTCCTGGTACGGGGTACGGACGGTGCTCACGGGCACGGCGTACGAACCGCCGCGCGCGCTGCCGATCGGCCGGGCGGCGCCGTCGTCCCCGGCGGCCGTGGCGACCGTGGCGACGGCCGGCGCGCCGGGCACCGCAGGATCGCCGGCGCCGTCCGCGTCCCCGTCCCTGACGCCGTCGCCGGCGCCGCCCTCGCCGTCGGCCTCGCCGGTCCCCGCCGCGCCACCGGAGGGGTCCTTCACGGCGGCTGCCTCGGGTGGGGTGCGCAGTTACGTGGTCAAGGGCGGCCGGGCGGTCTTCGACGTAGGCGGGGCCTCGGCCACGCTGGTGTCGGCGACGCCCGACGAGGGCCGGCAGATGCGGGTGTGGACGCAAGCGGCCTGGATCCGGGTGGACTTCGTGGCGGGCGCCCGGACGTCGTCGGTGTTCGTGACGTGGAACGGCCACCCGCCGCAGGTGCAGACGGTGGAGAACTGACGCGCCGGGCCCCGTGCGGGCGTCAGGTCGCCGGGGCGTAGCCCCGCTCCCGTACCAGCTCGCGGACGAGCCGGGTGAAGGCGCGGGACGCGGCGCTGTGGTACGCGCCCTCGCGCCGCAGCAGGACGACCGTGCGGACCGGGAGGGGCGGGTCCAGGGGGACGGGCGTCAGGGCGGGGTGGTCGTCGGTGATGGCGTCGGGCAGCACGGTGGCCACGGACGTGCGCCGGACGATCTCGGTGAGGGCCTGCACCGAGTTGGCCTCGACCGCGATGCGGGGGGCGGCCCCGTGGCGGGCGAGGTAGGCGTCGATGTGGCCGCGGGTGGCGAAGTCACCGCTGAGGAGCGCGAGTTGCCGGTCCTCGAGGGCGTGGACCGGTAGCGGTTCCGGGGCGGTGGTGGTGGCGTCGGGGGGCGTGCCGGTGACGAGGCTGAGCGTCTCCGTGAACAGGGCGGTGGCCTCGGTGCCGGGCAGGTGGGGGCCGGCGAAGGCGATGCCGAGGTCGAGTTCGTCGGCGAGCAGGGCTGTTTCGATGCGGTCCTGGGTCGCTTCCCGGACGGTGAGGCCGATGCCGGGGTGCCGGGTGTGCAGCGCGGCGGCGAGCGGGCCCACGAGGTAGGCGGTGAAGGTGGGCGTGACGCCCAGCCGCAGGTGGCCGCGGGAGAGGTCCAGCACGTCGTGGACGGCGCGTTCCGCGGCGGCCAGGTCGCGCAGCGCGCGGCGGGCGTGACCGGCGTAGACCTCGCCGGCGTCGGTGAGCCGCACGGTGCGCCCGGAGCGGTCGAGGAGCTGGACGCCCAGGGCCCGCTCCAGCTGTTTGACCTGCTGGGACAGCGTGGGCTGGGACAGGTGGAGGTCCTCGGCGGCGCGGGTGAAGCTGCCGTGCTCGGCGACGGCGAGCAGATAGCGCAGATGACGCAGTTCCAGAGCCATGAGGACCATTATAGGCGGCACCTATGGGAAGCATGTGTTCCACGTCTTGGACGCTATAGGTGCAGGTCGTGCAGGGTGGTTTCTGCCGGCCCACGGAGGTGGGCGGCCACCGAAGGGAGTGACCCATGCGAGACCTCGCCGAGGGCGTCGCGCGATTCCGGCGGGACGTCTTCCCGGCCAAGGCGGACCTGTTCGCCCGCCTGGCCACGGACCACACGCCGCACACCTTGTTCGTCGGCTGCTCCGACGCCCGGGTCGTGCCCGAGCTGATCTGCGGCTGCGAGCCCGGCGAGCTGTTCGTCGTGCGGACCGCCGGCAATCTCGTGCCGGCCCACACCCCCGGCGCGGACGGCGTCGCGGCGAGCATCGAGTACGCGGTGTCGGTGCTGGGCGTGCGGGAGGTCGTGGTCTGCGGCCACTCGGCGTGCGGCGCGATGACGGCGCTCGCCGAGGGGCACGACCTGGCCGGCGCGCCGGCCGTCGCCGGCTGGCTGCGGCACGCCGACGCGTCCGCCGCCCGTGTCCCCCGGCCCGCCACGGTGGACGCGCTGGTGCGTGCCAACGTCCGGGCCCAGCTGGCCAGCCTGGCCACCCACCCGTCGGTCGCCCGGGCCCTCGCCGAGGGCACGCTGCGGCTGCGCGGCTGGTTCTTCGACATCCCGACCGGGACCGTCGAGGAACTGGATTCCTGACCCCGGAACTCCCCGAAACCACCCGAAGAAAAGGAGCACCCCGTGGTGCACGCACAGTTCGACCCCACCGCCCGCGAGACCCTGGCCAACGCCGCGGTCGAGGCCAAGATCCGCAAGAACCTCACCTGGCAGCAGATCGCCGACGCCGCCGGCCTGTCCGTCGCCTTCACCACCGCCGCCGTCCTCGGCCAGCACCCCCTCCCGGAGGCGTCCGCCCGGGCCGTCGCCGGGCTGCTCGGCCTCGACGAGGACGCGGTGCTGCTGCTCCGGACCGTCCCCACCCGCGGCTCGATCCCCGGCGGCATCCCCACCGACCCGACGATCTACCGCTTCCACGAGATGCTCCAGGTCTACGGCACCACCCTCAAGGCGCTGGTCCACGAGCAGTTCGGCGACGGCATCATCTCGGCGATCAACTTCCGGCTGGATGTGAAGAAGGTGGCCGACCCCGAGGGCGGCGAGCGCGCCGTCATCACCCTCGACGGCAAGTACCTGCCCACCAAGCCCTTCTGAGCACGGAGCCGGCCATGGATTTCGTCCAGCGCACCATCGACCTCGCCCGCCGCAACGTCGCCGAGGGCGGCCGTCCCTTCGCGACCGTCGTCGTCAAGGACGGCGAGGTCCTCGCCGAGAGCGCCAACAAGGTGGCGCAGACCGGCGATCCCACCGCCCACGCCGAGATACTCGCCATCCGTGAGGCGTGCACCCGGCTCGGCACCGAGCACCTGACCGGCACGACCATCTACGTGCTGGCCCACCCGTGCCCGATGTGCCTGGGCTCGCTCTACTACTGCTCCCCCGACGAGGTGGTCTTCCTGACCACCCGCGAGGCGTACGCACCGCACTACGTCGACGACCGGAAGTATTTCGAACTCGCGACGTTCTACGAGGAGTTCGCCAAGCCGTGGGACGAGCGCCGGCTGCCCATGCGGTACGAGCCGCGGGAGGAGGCCGTGGCGGTCTACCGCTCCTGGCAGCAGGCCAACGGCGGCCGCCGCTCCGTGGCCGGCGCGCCGGTTCAGTAGCGGAGCAGCACCCCGGCGCCGTCCCGCAGGGTCAGCGTGCCGGACGGCACCACGAGCAGTTCGGCGCCGGTGCCGACGGCGGCCCACAGCAGGGCGTCCTCCGCGGCCTCCTCGCGGACGGCGGTCGCCCGTGCCGCGCGGAGTTCCTCCGCGGACAGGGCGAGCTGGGTGGGCTCGGCGCCGGCCCAGACGCGGGCGGGCAGCCGTACGGGGTCGTTGACCAGCAGGGTGTCGGCCCGGCCGCGGTGCAGGGCGGCGACGACGGCGGTCATGCCGTCCGCCGCGCTGGGCTCGCGGGCCTGCTGGGCCCGGTAGCGGTCCAGCCGGCCGCGGTCGGCGGCGGCGAAGCGGCCGTCGAGGAGGCGGGTCAGCTCGTTCTCCAGGAGGGCGCGGCCGACGCCCGGCCGGGGCGGCACGTCCTCGGCGGTGGCGACGCTCTGCACGGTGAGCAGGCGGTCGCGCACGCGCCGCGGCAGGCGGTTCACCAGCACGCCGCGCGCCCACTCGTCGCCCGCGTCGGCCCGCACCACGATCACCTCGGCGTCGCCCCGGCCGGCCAGCTCCTCCAGCCGGCCGGCCAGGTGCGGCGCCTCCTGCTCCCAGTCGGCGGCGGCGACGCGGTACAGGTCGGACGGGCCGGGCACGACCCGGCTCATCGGCCAGCGGCCGCTCTCCACCTCCACCACGACCTCCTCGGCCCCGTCCGCAAGGCGTTCCAGGGCGACGGCCGCGTACGGGATGTCGGGCGCGTACTGCACGGCCAGCGGCAGGGCGTACGGCAACGGGCCGAACCGTGCCGTGTCGCGCGGGGGCGGCTCGGGCAGCTCCTCGACGAGCACGAGCCGCCCCCGCGCCGCGAAGAGCGCCTGGCCGTGCCGGCCCGCCACCTCGCGGTCCGCGCCGATCACCTCGCCCAGCGCGCCGACGGTGTCGTCGTCCGCGCCCGCGGCGACGAGGGCGTCGCGCAGGTGCCGCCACCGCAGGGAGAGGGCCTTCTCGGGGTCGCGGACGTCCCGGGAGGTGTCGAGGTAGACGGAGGCCCAGGGCCCCGGCTGTTCGTACAGCCGGTCGAGGAACGACAGCTTCACGGCGTCCTCCCGCGCGTACGGGCACTCCTCCCTCCACGCTGGCACGTGCGCGCGCTCCCCGCACGACGGGGCCCGGCGCCGCTCCTTACAGGGGGCTGAAGTGCGCGAACAGCGCGGCGGTGCGGCTCTCGACGTCCTGCCGCGTCACCGTGGGCCGGCCGGGCAGCGCCTTGTCGAGCCGGGTGGTGCCGGCGCAGGTGTAGTGGCGGTAGGTGGCGGCGGCCGGGTTGGCGACGAGGTCCACCTCCAGGGCGCCGCCGCCCGCCTCGCGGCGCGCGCGGGCGCACCACTGGAGGAGCTCGGCGAAGCTGACGGGGTGTCCGCTGCCGAGGTTGTAGACGTCCGGGGGGACGGGTTCGGGGCGGCGGGCGAGGAGGACGAGGGTCTCGGTGACCGTGCCGACGGGCAGGTGGTCGCGGGCGGCGGTCAGCGTGTCGTCGTACAGCCGGACGCGCCCCCGGGAGGCGGCCGCGCGCACGAGCCGGCTGAGGAAGGAGGCCGCCAGGCCCTTGTCCTGCTCGTCCGGGCCGAAGACGTGGGTGCAGCGCAGCCCCGCCCAGTCCAGGCCGGTGGCGTGGCGGGCCCGCATGTGCCGGTCGAGGGCCAGCAGCGACCGGGCGTACGAGCCGAGCGGGCCCGAGCAGCGGGTGCGGTCGTCCTCGGCGTCCTCGGGAAGGGGCTCCTGCCGGTGCTGGACGCCGTAGACGGCGTACGAGGAGGCGTACAGCAGCCGTGCGCCGCCCGCCGCGCAGGCGTCGGCCAGCCGGGCCGGGCCCGTGAGGGCCGCCTCGGCGGGGCCGGCCGCCTCGTCGCCCGCGGTGGCCAGGTGCACCACGGTGCCGAACCGGCCCGCGGCGACCTGGGCGAGCAGTGCGGCGTCGGCGTAGTCCGCGCGCTCCCACCGGGCCGCGCGCATAAGGGGGACGGGGGCGGGGCGGAGGTCGACGGCCGTGACGCGGAAACCGGCCCGGTGGAACGCCTCGACGGTGTGCCGTCCGACGAACCCGGCGGCACCGGTGACCAGCACGGCGCCCTGCCGCGCTCCGACGCCCTGCCCGGCCACGTCCGCCCCCCGCACCTCAGCTGTCACAGCCGACCACCCTAGATCCCCGGGGCTGCCGGGGGAACGGGGTGTTTTCGGCCGCCGCCCCGGGCCGTACGGCGTCGTACGGGCCGGGGCGGGCCGGTGCCTCGCGGAGGGGTGTCAGGCCACCGGGGCCGGGAAGGTCGGGTACTCCACGCCCGACACGTACTGGACGACGCGGATGACCTGGCAGGAGTAGCCGAACTCGTTGTCGTACCAGAGGTAGAGGATCGCGCTGTCGCCGTCGACCTTGGTGGCGCCGGCGTCCACGATCGACGCGTGGCGCGAGCCGATGAAGTCGCTGGAGACCGCGTCGGGCGCGCTGATGAAGTCGATCTGCCGCTTGAGCGGCGAGGTCAGCGACACGTTGCGGAGGTAGTCGAGGACCTCCTCGCGGTTCGTCTCGCGGCCGAGCTGGAGGCTCAGGATGGCGATCGAGACGTCCGGCACCGGGACGCGGATGGAGCTGCCGGTGATGCGCGCGTCGAGGTCCGGGAGGGCCTTCGCGACGGCGGAGGCGGCACCGGTCTCGGTGATGACCATGTTGAGCGGCGCGGAGCGGCCGCGGCGGTCGGCCTTGTGGTAGTTGTCCAGCAGGTTCTGGTCGTTCGTGAACGAGTGGACGGTCTCGACGTGACCGCGCAGGACGCCGTACTCGTCGGCCATGGCCTTCAGCGGCGGCACGATCGCGTTGGTGGTGCAGGACGCGCAGGACAGGATCTGCTCGTCCGGCTTGATCGTGTCGTGGTTGACGCCGTGGACGATGTTGGGGACGTCGCCCTTGCCCGGCGCGGTGAGGACCACCTTGTCGATGCCGGGGCGGAGGTGCTGCGAGAGGCCCTCGCGGTCGCGCCACTTGCCCGTGTTGTCGATGAGGATGGCGTCCTTGATGCCGTACGCCGTGTAGTCGATCTCCGACGGGTCGTTGGCGTAGATCATCTTGATCTCGTTGCCGTTGGCGACGATCGTGCCGTTGGCCTCGTCGACGGTGATCGTGCCCTGGAACTGGCCGTGGATGGAGTCGCGCCGCAGCAGCGAGGCGCGCTTGACCACGTCGTCGGCGGCCCGGCCGCCGCCCGGGCGCACCACGATGGCGCGCAGCCGCAGCCCGTTGCCGGAGCCGGCCTTCTCGATGAGGAGGCGGGCGACGAGGCGGCCGATGCGGCCGAAGCCGTAGAGGACGACGTCGCGCGGCTCACAGCGCTCGATCTTGTTGGCGCCCGTGGCGCCGGCGACGGCCTCGGCGGTGAACTCCGCCACCGACAGACCGCGGTCGTCGGCCTTGTACGTCGCGGCGAGCATGCCGATGTCGATCTGGGAGGGGCCCAGGTCGAGGGCGGTGAGGGCCTGGAGGAACGGCATGGTCTCGGTGACCGAGAGCTCCTCACCGGCTATCTGCCGGGCGAACCGGTGGGTCTTCAGGATGCTGACCACCGATTTGTTCACCAGGGAGCGGCTGTGGACCAGGACGGTGACGTCCCGCTCCCGGTGCAGCTTCCCGATGACCGGGATCATCGACTCCGCGATCTCCTCGCGCAGCTTCCAGTTTGTGAACGAGTCCTCGTTGACAGTCACAAGCGTCTCTTTCGAGCTAGGCGGCGCTCACATGCTAACCCCACGCGGCTCGGATCCTTCGATGCGGGTGTCCAGCGCCACACAAACTTGCGAATCCTGGTGCGACGAGCGGTTACACCTCTTCCCTTTCCGGCCCGGGAATTGTTCTACTTGGATGCGAACAAGGGGAGGAAAAGTGAACTCGCTCGTGAAGGGCCGCTCGGGGTCCGACGGGGCCGAGGGGCCCGCCGGGCCCGTCGGTGTCCGGCGCGTCCTGGTCGCCGTCGTGCCGTCCGTGCTCGCCGCCGCCGTCGTCCTGGCGGTGTACCTGTCCGTCGCCGGCCGGCTGCCCGACCGTCCCGCCACCCACTTCGGGGCCGGCGGGAAGGCCGACGGCTTCTCGGGGCGGGGCGCCCTCCTCGGCACGGCCCTGGCCGTCCTCCTCGGCATGGGAGCCCTCCTCGGCGGGCTCACGTACCGGCTGCGCTCCACGCCCGGCCCGCAGCGCGCCCTGGCGGTCCTCGGCGCGGGCACCGCCGTGGCCCTGGGCTGGATCATCACCGCCGTACTGCTCGCCAACGCCCGCGCGGAGGAGGCGAGTTCCGCCACCGTGCCGGGCACGCAGGCAGCACTCGCCTTCGGGTCCGCGGCTCTCGTCGCCGGCGCGTGCTGGCCGCTGTGCGGCAGGGACCCGGAAGCCCCCGCCGCCGCCTCGGGTCCGGTGGCCGGTGCGGCGCGGCTCGCGCTCGGCGACGCCGAGACCGCCGGCTGGTCGCGCGTCGCCGGCTCCCGCGTCCTGCCCGCCGTCGGCGCGCTGACGGCGGCCGCCGGCCTCCCCGTCGGGTGGACGGCGGGGTGGCCGTCCGCCCTGCCGCTGCTCGTCTCCGGGGCCCTCATAGCCCTGCTGGCCGGCGCCCGGGTCACCGCCGACCGGCGCGGCCTCACCGTCACGCCCTCCCTCGCCCCCTGGCCGCGCGTCACGGTGCCGCTCGAGCGCATCGCCGAGGCAGGCCGGCGGACCGTCGACCCGTGGCGCGACTTCGGCGGCTGGGGCTACCGGGCCGTGCCCGGCGCGAGCGGCATCGTGCTGCGCTCCGGCGACGCGATCTCCCTGCGGCTGACGACCGGCAGCGAATTCGTCGTCACGGTCGACGACGCCGCCACCGCCGCCGCCCTCCTCAACACCCTGGCCGACCGCGCCCGCCGCACCCCCGACGGAGGCTGACCCGTGCTGTTCCGCGTCGACCTCTCCTCCCCCGTCCCCCTCGGCGACCAGATCGCGGCGTGCGTACGCGGCGCCCTCGCCGACGGCTCCGTCCGGCCCGGCGAACGCCTGCCGTCCGCCCGTGAGTTGGCCACGTCGCTCGGCGTCAACATGCACACGGTGCTGCGCGGCTACCAGCGGCTGCGCGAGGAGGGGCTGCTGGAGCTGCGGCGCGGCCGCGGCGCCGTCGTCACCGGAGGCCCGACGGCCGGGCGCGCCCGGCTGACCATCGGGGCCCGGCGGCTCGTCGCCGAGGCCCGCGCGCTGGGGCTGAGCGACGAGGAGGTGCTCGGCCTCGTCCGGACGGCGCTCTCCGCCACCTGATCCCGCGGGTACGCCCAGGGCCCCGCAAAGTGTCAACCTCTTCGCGCCACCCGCCGGCCGCGCCCCACGGCGCGCCCTTACCCCGGGGAACGCACGGCCCCCGGGGTACACGCCGCGCGAGGGGCCGGGCGCCTGCCGGAAGGGGACACTCCGCGCCGGGTCACGGCGCACGACGGCCGAGCTGGACCGATGCCCCGCCGCCCCGCGCGGCACCGCACCAGACCGGAATGACTGGTTCCCCCCTAGGGGTGATCGGTGGGAGCGCCCGTAGGGTGAATATGCCACTCAGCCACCCCCACACGGGAAGTTGCTTGCATGGCCACCATTCACAGCGCCGTCCTGTTCGACCTCGACGGCACGCTGGTCGACTCCTACCAGGACGCCGAGGACTGCTGGGGCGAGTGGGCCCGGTCCGCCGGCGTCGGGGACGTGTTCGACCTCGCGGACTTCTACGGGCAGAAGCGCGCCGACATCGTGCGCACCCTGCTCCCCCACCTCACCGAGGACGAGATCCGGCACCACGCCGAGCAGGTCCGGCTCGCCGAACGCGCCCGCGTGGCAAAGGTCGTCGCCCTGCCCGGCGCGGCGGAGCTGCTCGCCTCGCTGCCCCGCGACCGCTGGGCCCTCGTCACCTCCAACGACACCGAAGTGGCGCAGGCGCGGCTGCGCAGCGCCGGCCTCCCCGTCCCCGACGTGATCGTCAGCGCCGACGACGTCCTGCGCCCCAAACCCGACCCCGAGGGCTTCCTGCTCGCCGCGCAGAAGCTCGGCGTCGACCCCGCCACCGCCGTGGGCGTCGACGACTCCCCGCACGGCATCGCCGCCGCCCGCGCGGCCGGCATGACCACCGTCGCCGTCCGCTTCCGGCACGGCGACGCCGAACTCGCCGCCGCCCACACCGTCGTGGACGGCGTGGGGTCCCTCTCGCTCGCCGTCACGCCCGCCGGGATCCGCCTGTCGGTCCCCGGCGACCCCCCGGGAGTCCCGTCATGAGCGTGCGCATATCCCCGAGCATCCTCGCCGCCGACTTCACCCGGCTCGCCGACGAGGCGGCCGCCGTCGCCGACGACGCCGACCTGCTCCACGTCGACGTCATGGACAACCACTTCGTGCCCAACCTCACCGTGGGGCTGCCCGTGGTGGAGTCCCTGGTGAAGAACGTCCGTCTGCCCCTCGACATCCACCTCGGCGTGGCCGACCCGGACCGCTGGGCCCCCGGCTACGCCGAGGCCGGCGCCCGCAGCGTCACCATCCACGCCGAGGCCACCATCACGCCCGTGCGCACCCTGCGGGCCATCCGCGCGGCCGGCGCCCAGGCCGGGCTCGCGCTCAACCCCGCCACCCCGCTGGAGCCCTACGAGGCCCTGCTCGCCGAGGCCGACACCCTCCTGGTGATGACCGTCGAACCCGGCTTCGGCAGCCAGCGGTTCCTCGACTTCACGCTGGAGAAGGTCCGCCGCGCCCGGCGCACCATCGACGCGCTCGCCCGCTTCGGCGGCCGCCGCGTACCGCTGTGGCTCCAGGTCGACGGCGGCGTCAACGAGACCACCATCGCCCGCTGCGCCGAGGCGGGGGCCGACTCCTTCGTGGCCGGCTCGGCCGTGTACGCCGCCGCCGACCCCGGCGCCGCGGTCCGGGCGTTGCGGGCCAGGGCCGAGGACGCCCGGCCCGTCACCGTCACCGCCGAGACCGCCTGAACACCGAGAAGGAGTTCCTCCATGGGACGTGTGGAAGGCAAGGTCGTCCTGATCACCGGCGCCGCCCGGGGCCAGGGCAGGTCGCACGCCGTGCGGCTGGCACAGGAGGGGGCGTCCGTCATCGCCTCCGACATCTGCGAGGAGGTCGGCAGCACCCACTACGCGCTGGCCACCGGCGACGATCTGGAGGAGACCCGCCGCCTCGTCGAGAACGAGGGCGCGAAGATCGTCACGGCCCGCGCCGACGTGCGGGACCTGCGGCAGGTCGAAGAGGTCGTCGCCGCCGGGCTCGCCGAGTTCGGGCACATCGACGTGGTGTGCGCCAACGCCGGCATCGGCTCGCTGGGCCGGGCCTGGGAGCTGTCCGAGAAGCAGTGGCGCGACATGATCGACGTCAACCTCACCGGCGCGTGGAACACGATCCGCGCGGTCGTCCCGCACATGATCGAGGCCGGCCGCGGCGGTTCCATCATCTTCACCAACTCCGTGGCCGGCACCCTCGGCCGCCCCAACATGGCGCACTACGCCGCGTCCAAGCACGGCCTCGTGGGCCTGATGCGGTCCCTGGCCAACGAACTGGCGCCCCACTTCATCCGGGTCAACAGCATCCACCCCGGCAACGTCGACACCGACATGGTGCAGAACGTCACCGGCCGCCGGCTGCTGCTGTCGGACGTGGAGGACCCGACCCTGGAGGAGTTCGCCGAGGCCGCCACCGCCCTGAGCCTGATGCCCGTTCCCTGGGTGGAGTCGGCCGACGTCAGCAACGCCGTGCTGTGGCTCGCCTCCGACGAGGCCCGCTACGTCACGGGGGCCACCCTGCCCGTCGACGCCGGCGCCGCCATCAAGGCCTGACGGGCCGCCCCCCACGAGATCAGGAGTCACCCCCCATGGCACCCCCTGCGGAAGCACCGGCCGAAGCGCTCCGCCGGCTCACCGGCCACGGCGTGTCGGTCTGGCTGGACGACCTCAGCCGCGACCTCCTCGTCTCCGGCGGCCTCACGGCCGCCCTGCGCGACAAGGCGGTCACCGGCGTCACCACCAACCCCGGCATCTTCCGGCGCGCCATCGCCGGCGGCAACGCCTCCGCGTACGCGGACCAGCTGCGCGACCTCGCGCTGCGCGGCGTCACCGCCGAGGAGGCGGTGCGCGCCCTGACCACGGCGGACGTCCGGGCCGCGGCCGACGTGCTGCGGCCGGTGCACGACCGCACCGGCGGCCTCGACGGGTACGTGTCCCTGGAGGTCGACCCACGGCTGGCGCACCGTACCGAGGCCACCCTGGCCGAGGCCCGGCACCTGTGGTGGACGGTCGACCGGCCCAACCTCCTCATCAAGATCCCGGCGACCCGGGCCGGCCTCCCCGCCATTGCCCGGGCCGTCGCCGAGGGCATCAACGTCAACGTCACGCTCATCTTCTCTCTGGAGCGCTACCGCGCCGTGTGGGAGGCGTACGCCGAGGGCCTGGAGCAGGCGCGCGCCGACGGCCTGGACATCCGCCGCATCGCCTCGGTCGCCTCCTTCTTCGTCTCCCGGCTCGACACCGAGACCGACCGCCGGCTGGAGAAGGCCGGCGGCGAGGAGGCCCTGGCGCTGCGCGGCCGCACCGGCCTCGCCAACTCCCGGCTGGCGCACCGGGTGTACGAGGAGCTGAGCGGGACGCCGCGCTGGCAGGCGCTCCTGGCCGCCGGCGCCCGGCCGCAGCGGCTGCTGTGGACGTCGACCAGCACCAAGAACCCGGCCTACCCGGACACCTTGTACGTCACGGGGCTGGTCACGGCGGGCACGGTGAACACCCTGCCCGAGGAGACGCTGGACGCCGTGGCGGACCACGGCCGGATCGAGGGCGACACGGTCCGGGGGCGGCACGAGGACGCCGCCGCGGTGCTCGCCGGGCTCGCCCGCGCCGGTGTCGACTACGACGACGTGGTCCGCACCCTGGAGGAGGAGGGGGTCGAGGCGTTCGAGAACGCGTGGCAGGCCCTGCTCGACAGCGTGGCGGACTCCCTCGCCCGCCTGGGGCCCGCTGATGGCGACGGAGGGGCGTGAGGGGTACGAGGCCCGGGAGCACGGCGCTGTGACGGCGCCCTCGGGCCCCGTCGCCGGGTCCTGCACGTCCCCCGGTGCCGGGGCCGGGGCGCGGGTGTCCCGGGCGTTCGTCCTCCGGCTCGGGCTGGGCTACCTCGGCCTGTACAGCGCCGTGCTGTCGGTCGCGCTCGTCACCCTCGCGCTGCGGATCGAGGACGTCGACCCGCAGCACAAGGAGACCAGCCTGGCCGTGGCGGCGAGCCTGGGGGCGCTGGTCGCGCTGCTGGCCAACCCCTTGGCGGGCCGGCTGTCGGACCGCAGCACGTCCCGGTGGGGGCGGCGCCGGCCGTGGATGGTCGGCGGGGTGGCCGGCGGGGGCCTCGGGCTGGCCGTCGTGGCCCTGGTGCCGTCGGTCGCCGCCGTCACCGCGGGCTGGTGCTTCGCCCAGCTGTGCTTCAACGCGACGATCGCCGCGCTGGCGGCCACGGTGCCCGAGCAGGTGCCGCCCGCCCAGCGCGGCACGGTCTCCGGCGTCGTGGGGTTCAGCCAGCGGCTGGCCGTGCCGCTGGGGATGGGGGCGGCCGCCGTGTTCTCGGCGGGCGCCGCCGGGTTCCTCGTGCCGGCCGCCGTGGCCGTGGCGGTCGTCGTGCTGTTCGCGGTGCCGCTGCACGACCGGCCCGGCCCGGCCGGGCGCGCCCCGTTCTCGGTGCGCGAGTTCCTCGGCAGCTTCTGGACCGACCCGCGCGCCCACCCCGACTTCGGGTGGGTGTGGCTCACCCGGTTCCTGACCTACTTCGCGTCCGTCGCCCCGGTGCCGTACCTGCCGTACTTCCTCACCTCGCGGCTCGGCGTCGGCGAGGGCTCGGTGGCCGCCGTCGTCGCGCTGCTGACCGTGGTGAACTACGGCCTGAGCGCGGTGACGTCGGTGCTGTGCGGCTGGCTGTCGGACCGCGCCGGGCGCCGCAAGCCCTTCGTGACGGCCGCGTCGCTGCTGCTCGCCGGCGGCCTGGCGCTGCTGGCGACCGCGGACGCCCTGCCGCAGGTGTACGCGGCGCAGGCGCTGCTCGGCATCGGGTCGGGCTTCTACTTCGCCGTGGACATGGCGCTGGCCACCGAGGTGCTGCCCAGCTCGGACGAGGTGGGCAAGGACCTGGGCGTCATCAACAGCGCGGACGTCCTGCCGCAGTCCGTCGGCCCGGCCCTCGCCCCCCTGCTGCTCGGCCTCGGCGGTGGCCACAACTACCCGGCGCTGTACGGGTTCACGCTGCTCGTCGGGCTCGCCGGAGCCCTGACCGTCACCCGCATCAAGGCCGTGGCCTGACCTTCCCCGCCCCTTCCCCGGACCCCGGCCCTTCCCCTGAGGAGACCGACCATGATCTACGAATACGCGTACCTCTACGTCACCCCCGGCCAAGAGGAGGAGTTCGAGCAGGCCCTCCTGGCCGCGCGGCCCGTCCTGCTGTCCGCCGAGGGGTGCCGCTCCGTCGACCTGCACCGCGACGCCGAGTCCCCGGGCTGCTACCTGCTGCGGGTGGGCTGGGAGACGCTGGAGCACCACCTGGTGGACTTCTTCAAGAGCGAGCAGGCCGTGCGGTTCGGGCAGGCGATCGACCACTTCTTCGCCCGCCCGGCGGAACTGCGGCACTTCGAGGAGCGGCCGGTCGGCGGCTGAGGCGCCCGCCTCGGGTGATCGGAGCTGCCCGCGCGTTAACGGCGCCCGTCGTCGGGCAGGCGTGTTGCGAAGCCCCCGCTCCCGCCGGCCGCGGCCGGCGGACGACGAGGAAGGAGTGACACGTGACGACGGCACGAGACCTCATGACTCCGGGCGCGGAGTGCGTGGGCGCCGAGGAGAGCGTCCTGGACGCCGCGCGGAGGATGACCGAGCTGAGCGTCGGCGCGCTGCCGGTGTGCGGCACCGACAAGCGGCTCAAGGGCGTGCTCACCGACCGCGACATCGTGGTGAAGGTGCTCGGCAAGGGCAAGGACCCGGCGCGCTGTACGGCCGGCGAGCTGGCCCAGGGCGAGGCCGTCACCGTCGGCGCGGACGACGACGCCGACGTGGTCGTGCGGACCATGGCCGAGCACAAGGTGCGCCGGCTGCCTGTCATCGACGGGCACGACCTGGTGGGCATGGTGGCCCTCGCGGACGTGGCGCGGGCCCTGCCGGAGCAGAAGGCCGGCGACCTGCTGCAGGTCCTGTCCGGCGACTGAACGTGACGGACGCGGCGGGAGGACCGGCGGCCGGCCGGGGCGGTGGACGGGAACGACGACCACGGCTCTCGCCCCGGCCGGCCGGGCCCGTCCGCGGAGGACCATGAGCGAGAGCCCCGACGACCTTCCCACGCTCCACTCCCTGGACGAGGTGGCGGAGTGGATGGCCCGCGCCCGGCACCTGTACGTACGGTGGTCCCGCGGGCCCGGCGTGGACCTGGCGGCGTCCTCCAGCGTGGACGAGCTCACCGGCACGCCGCTGCCCGGCCTGTCCGCCAACTCCCTGGACGTCGAGCCGTGGTGGCAGGACCGGCCGATACGGCTGTGGGCCGCCCGCCGCCTCTACGACTACTGCCACCTCCCCCGGCTCCGGGGCGAGGGCGTGCGCCCCTGGCTGCTCCGGGGCCGCGAGGCCGCGCGGGGCCCGGACAACGAGCCCCTGGTCCGCGACGTCGAGCCTCTGGCCTGGATCTCACGGAAAGTCATCGACGAGGCGACGCAGGAAATCGAGGAGCAGCCGGGCCCCTGGGGCCCGGTGCGCCGCAGACCCTGGCGCGAGGGGCCGGACCCCTCGCGCTAGGGTGCGCTGATGAGCACTCACGTCGTCGTCGGCTTCGGGCCCGCCGGGGCCGCCACCGCCCGGCTGCTGGCCGGGCAGGGCCACACGGTCCGCGTCGTCACCCGCTCGGGCGGGACCGACGAGCCCGGCATCGAGCACGTCGCCCTCGACGCGACCGACGCCGGGCGCCTGACCGAGGTGGCGCGCGGTGCGGCCGCGATCCACGGCTGCGCGGCGCCGGCGTACCACCGCTGGGCGAGCGACTGGCCGCCGCTGGCCTCGTCGCTCTGCGCGGCGGCCGAGGCGACCGGCGCCGTCCTGGTCCTGTTGGGCAACCTCTACGGCTACGGCCCCGTCGACGGGCCCCTGACCGAGGACCTCCCGCTCGCCGCCACCGGCCCGAAGGGCCGCGTACGCGCCGCCGTGTGGGAGCAGGCGCGCACGCTGCACGAGCAGGGCCGCGTCAAGGCCGTCGAGGTGCGGGCCTCGGACTTCTTCGGCCCCGGCGTGACCGACGGCGGACACCTGGCCGCACGCGTCATGCCCCGCCTGCTGCACGGCAGGCCGGTCTCCGTGCTCGGTGACCCCGACGCCCCGCACAGCTGGACGTACCTGCCCGACGTGGCCCGGGTGATGGCCGAGGTCGCGGGCGACGAGCGGGCCTGGGGCCGGGCCTGGCACGTCCCGACGGAGCCGCCGCAGTCCGTCCGGCAGATGGTGGACCGCCTCGCGTACCGCACCGCGACGGCCACGGTCCCGGTCCGCGCGATCCCGTCGGCGGTGCTGGGCGTCGCGTCGCTGTTCTCCCCTCTGCTGCGGGAGCTGAAGGAGATCCGGTACCAGTTCGACCGCCCCTTCGTGGTGGACGCGAGCGCGTACGAAGCGGCGTTCTCCGTCCGGGCCACACCCGTCGACGAACAACTGCGCCGCACGGTGCACTGGTGGCTGGAGCGGCTCAGCCGCACCCCGTAGGGCCCCGGTTGCTAGGGCGGCGGATGGACCTCCCCCGCGCCCAGCGTGATCACGGCCCGGGGCTCCATCGGCTCCTCGCCGCGCCGGGAGAGCAGGACGACGTCCTCCACCACGGCCGGCCGGGCGCCGAGCCGGGCGGCGCATTCCGCGGCCAGCCGCCGCGGGTCCCGGCTGCGGCCCAGGGACAGGTGCGGCGTGAAACCGCCGCGGCGGCCGCGGCACTGCGGGAACCGCAGCTCCAGCGCCCGGTGGAGCCGGGCCCACGGTGCCGCGCCGGCCGCGGCGGGGTCCAGCCACACGGTCGCGTCGTGCCGGTGCCGGAAGTACCGGACGCCGGCCAGCCGCGCCGTGAACGGCGCACAGTCCGTCGCCGCGGCGCAGAGCAGCGGCACCGCCCACTCGAACTCCTCCTCCGGCACGAAGCCGAAGAGCAGGTTGACGTGCGGTGGCCACCGCCGTACCTGCGGGTCGTGCTCCCAGCGGATGTCCTGGATCGCGGGCCACAGCTCCTGCGGCGGCAGCCACGCCACCGCCGTGCGGGCCGTCGGCGCCACGTCGGGGACGTCCTCCGCACTCACACCCGCAGCAGGGCCTTGATGGCGCGGCGTTCGTCCATCGCCCGGTACGCCTCGGCGGCCTCGTCCAGGGGCAGGGTCAGGTCGAAGACCTTGCCGGGGTCGATCGTCCGGTTGCGGATCAGGCCGATCAGCTCCGGCAGGTACGCGCGCACCGGTGCCGGGCCGCCGTGCAGGTGGACGTGGGAGAAGAACAGCTCCTGCCCGTCCAGGGCGACGCCATGGGCGACACCGACGTAGCCGACGTGCCCGCCCGGGCGGGTGGAGCGGATGGCCTGGAGCATCGACTCCTGCGTGCCGACCGCCTCGACGACCGAGTGCGCGCCCAGCCCGCCGGTGAGCTCCTTGATGCGTTCGACGCCCTCGTCGCCGCGCTCGGTGACGATGTCGGTCGCGCCGAACTCCAGGGCCAGTTTCTGGCGCGGCTCGTGGCGGCTCATGGCGACGACCCGTTCGGCCCCGAGCTGCCGCGCGGCCAGCACGGCGAGCAGCCCGACCGCGCCGTCCCCGACGACGGCGACCGTCTTCCCGGGCCCGGCCTGGGCGGCGAGCGCCCCGAACCATCCCGTGCCGAGGACGTCGGACGCGGCGAGGTAGGCGGGGACGAGGTCGTCGGGCGGGACCTCGGGGGTGGCGACGAGCGTGCCGTCGGCGAGCGGTACGCGCAGCCGCTCCGCCTGGGCGCCGTACAGCCCCATCAGTTCGCGCCGGACGCAGGACGACTGGTAGCCGGACCGGCAGATCTCGCAGGTGTTGTCGGAGGCGAAGAAGGAGCCGATCACGAACTGGCCGGGCCGGACCGACGTCACCTCGCTGCCGGTCTCCTCGACGACGCCCACGTACTCGTGACCCATCGGCGACGGCCCCTCGACGGGTTCGATGCCGCGGTACGGCCACAGGTCGGACCCGCACACGCAGGTCGCCGACAGGCGGATCACCGCGTCGGTCGGGGCGACGATCTCCGGGTCGGCGCGCTGCTCCACCCGGATGTCGCCGGGGGCGTGCATCATGACACCGCGCATGGGGGTGACTCCTTGTGTGCCGGGGGCGTCCCGGCTCATTCAAGGGCGGCGCGGGGCACACCGGTGCGGTGTGCGCGGGGTGTCGGCGGCGTTGTCACCCGGGTGGTCACCCGGGTGCAGCCACTCAGCGGCGGCGGGAGCGGGAGGCGGGGCGCGCGGGCGGCGGCGTGATGCGGACCCGCGTGTCCTGGGGCACGTTCTCGATGTCGTCGAGCTGCGCGAGGATGGTGCTGCGCAACTCGTCGTCGTCCTCGAAACGGTGGTCCTGGAACAGCGTCCAGCCCGTCCACATGAGGTTCGCGCACACCCGGGCCGGCACCCGGCCCGTCCGGGCGCCCATGCCGACGAGGGCCACCGACCGGATGCTGCCGGGCGCCCTCTCGTTCTGCCGGTGGACGGCCTGGAACGCGGCGGCGCAGGCCAGGGCCACGTTGAGGGTCTCGCTCACGTTCTGCGCGGAGTGCTCCATGGTCGGCGTCGAGATCAGGAACTTCGGGGTGACGGCGCCGGAGGGAACGCACACCGCGCTGCCCACCGGGAGCCGCCCGGCGAAACCGTCGCGGATGGCCCGCTGCACGCGCAGCTGGATGCCGGCCCCGAGGTGCCGCTTGACGGCCGCGTCGACGCCGCCGTCCATCCGGCCGCGGGAATTGGTGGGGCTGACCCACGCGTCGACGGCCTCGTCGAGGATCGAGCCCCGGCGGATCTCGATCTCCGGGTGGTCGGCGAAGGCCGCCCGCCACGCCTCGACGACCGCGGTGTCGATGTCGGTCAGCACGACCCTGAGCGGGGACGGCACGGGGTACTCGGTCATGGTTCACTCCGATCGGAAGGCCACTCGGCTGACCGGAACGCTAGCCCGCACCACTGACAGAGGGTCCGTCAGAAGCACGCCCCCGGTGGCTGTCAGTGCCCTGTCCTATCGTCCCCGCCATGAGTGATGCGACCACCTCGTCCACGCCCGGTGCGCCCGGCGCGCACGACCCGCTGGCCCTCGCCGACCTGTTCAAGGGCGGTGGGGAACCGTGGCTTCCGCTGCTGCGGCCCGTCATCGAGGCACAGCCCGGCGCGGCGGACTTCATCGGCCCCGGGCGGGGCCCGGACGTCGTTCCCGTCCGCGAACTGACCTTCCAGGCGCTCAAGCCGCATCCACCGCACAAGTGGAAGGTCGTCGTCTTCGGCCAGAACCCGTACCCGCGGCCGGAGAGCGCGACCGGCATCGCCATGTTCGACAACACCTTCCACGACTGGAAGGACAGCCAGTTCGGCCGGGTCGTCAGCATCCGCTGCATCATCAAGGCGGCGGCGATGTGGAAGTACGGCATCGCCAAGAAGACGCCGATCGCGGACGTCCGCGCGCTGCTGAAGGAGCGGGACACCGTCCAGCCGCCGGAGTGGTTCCAGGCGATGCTCACGCAGGGCGTGCTGCTGCTGAACGCCGCGCTGACCGCGAGCAGCGACGGGTCGACGGCGACGGACCGGCACACCGCCTTCTGGCGGCCGGCCGTCGAGCGGATCGTCGAGGAGATCCTCAAGGCCAAGCAGGACGCGGACGAGGAGGACCGTGGCGTCGTCTTCGCCTGGTGGGGCGCGCACGCGCGGAACCTGAAGAAGGTGGTCCTGCGGCTCCAGGAGAAGTACCCCGGCGTCGAGGTCCGGCACATCGACCACTGCAACCCGGCCGCACAGGGCGACGTCTTCTGCGACGGCGACCACTTCGCCGTGGTCAACGACGCCCTCGCGTCGCTGGGCGCCGACGCGGTCGACTGGCTGCCGGCCAAGGGGTGGAACGAGCCGGCGGACGACGGTGGCGGCACGGACCGCGACGTGGCGGCGCGCATGGGTGCGTTCATCACCTCCACCATGGAGCTGCACCAGCTGTACCTGGAGCGGCTGTCGAGCGTGAAGGACGAGGGGCTCGTCCTCCCCGCCGTCACGGGGGTCTTCGACACGCCGCTCATGGACTTCCGCGACGCGACCGGGCCGGTCGCGCAGGTGCTGGCCGGGCTCGACGGGCACGTCCGGCGGTCCCACGAGTTCGGCAAGCGGCGGGCGGACGCGGCGCCTGGCGGCCTGTCCGCGGACGCGATCGCCGCCCTCCACCTCTACACGTGCGAGTCCGCGTTCTACCGGGAGATCAACGCGATCCTGCGCACCCCGGACCGCTCCCGGCTCACCCCCTACCTCCCGTACCTCCGCCTGCTGTTCTCGGCCGTCTCCGGGCTGCCCGCCCGTACCGAGCCGCTGTGGCGCGGCGTGTCGCTGGACCTGCGCGCCCAGTACCCGCCGGGCAGGACGGTCACCTGGTGGGGTGTGTCCTCGTGCACACCGAAGCTCCACGTGGCGCGCGCGTTCCTCGGCAGCCGCGGCAGACGGACCCTGTTCGAGGTGACCCCGGTCCGTGCCGTGGGCATCCGCGACTTCTCCGCCTTCACCGAGGAGGAGGAGTACATCCTCCTGCCGGGCACCCAGCTCAAGGTCACGGACGTCCGGACGGAACGCGGCGGCCTGTGCACGGTCAGGCTGACGGAGCTGGAGGACGGTCCCCTGGTGTCGTGACGGGCGCGGGCCGGGCAGCGGTGACCGTGTAGTAGTCGAGGAGGCCCTCGCGATAGGACCGCAGGAAGTTGCGCGGCCAGGTGCCCGGCTCCCACGTGGCCGACAGCCAGCGGTCCCAGCCGGGCCACACCGCGGCGCCGATCGAGGTGACGCGGACGTCCGTCAGCCCGGCCCGTTCCAGGCATCCGGTGAGTTCCGGGACGCTGTGGGCCACGTCCAGGCCGGTGGCGAACGTGTCGAGCAGCCCGGCCAGTTGCGCGGGCCGGGCCGGGTCGGCGTCGGGCACGAAGAAGCTGCTGACGGCGGCACGGCCGCCGGGCTTCAGGACGCGGGCCGCCTCCTGCGCGAACGCGTCGAGGTCCCGGAAGTGCTGGGCGGCCTCGACGCTGTACAGACGGTCGAACGCGGCGTCGCCGAACGGCATGCTCTCCGCCGCGCCCCGCACGAACCGCAGCCGCTCCGTGCCGCCGGCCAGCAGCCCGGCGTGGGCGCGGCGGGCCCGGTCGAGCTGCTGGGGATGGATGTCGACGCCGGTGACCTGCGCGACCCCGTACGCTTCGAGCGCCAGGGCACAGCCTGTACCCAGCCCGCACCCCACCTCCACCGCGCTCAGGCCCCGGGTGGGGCCGAGCGAGGCGAGCACCCGGTGGTACAGGGCCTGCTGGCTGCGGGCCCGGTCCGCCGCGTCCGGGAAGGGGTCGAGAGGGATGCCCTCCCAGTGGCCGAAGTTGATGAAACCGCCGCCGAACAGCGGAGTGGCCCCGAGGTCGGCCGGGCCGTACGTCTCCTGGACCGCCGCCGTCATCGTGGGGAACGGCCCCGGCCCCGGCTCCTCCGTCATCCGCGCCACCTCCGTGGAAAGCCTCGCTCCCCCAGCCGTACCCAGGAACCTCCGGCCGGAACCGGTCGCCGCCGGCAGGGCAGGCCGGTCCGGTCCGCCGGCTCCCGGGGTCAGGGTGCCCGGTGCCCCAGCTCCTCGCGCAGGATGCGGGCCGCCTGGACGAGGTGGTCGAGGGCGGCGCGGACCTCGGGCCAGGTGCGGGTCTTCAGGCCGCAGTCGGGGTTGACCCAGAGGCGGTCGGCGGGGACGGCGGTCAGGGCCGTCCGCAGCAGCTCCGTCACCTCGGCGACGGCGGGGACGCGCGGCGAGTGGATGTCGTACACGCCGGGGCCGACCTCGCGCGGGTAGCCGGCGGCGGCCAGCTCGGCGGCGACCTGCATGTGCGAGCGGGCGGCCTCCAGGCTGATGACGTCGGCGTCGAGGGCGTCGATGGCCGCCAGGACGTCACCGAACTCGGCGTAGCACATGTGGGTGTGGATCTGGGTGTCCGGCCGGACGCCGCTCGTGGCGAGGCGGAACGCCTCGGTCGCCCACGCCACGTACGCCGGGCGGTCGGCGGCCCGCAGCGGCAGGGCCTCGCGGAGCGCCGGCTCGTCCACCTGGATCACCGGGGTGCCGGCGGCCTCCAGGTCGTGCACCTCGTCGCGCAGGGCGAGGGCGACCTGGCAAGCGGTGTCGGCGAGTGGTTGGTCGTCGCGGACGAACGACCAGGCGAGCATGGTGACCGGGCCGGTGAGCATGCCCTTCACGGGCCGCCGGGTGAGGGACCGGGCGTAGCGGGTCCAGCGGACCGTCATCGGGGCGGGGCGGAAGACGTCGCCGGCGAGGACCGGCGGGCGGACGTAGCGGGTGCCGTAGGACTGGACCCAGCCGTGCCGGGTGGCCAGGTAGCCGGTGAGCTGCTCGGCGAAGTACTGCACCATGTCGTTGCGCTCGGCCTCGCCGTGGACGAGGACGTCGAGGCCCGCCTTCTCCTGGAAGGAGACGACCTCGCGGATCTCCGCCTCGACGAGCTCCTCGTACGCCGCGCTGCCGATGCGTCCGGCGCGCAGGTCGGCGCGGGCGGTGCGCAGGCCGGTGGTCTGCGGGAAGGAGCCGATGGTGGTGACCGGCAGCAGCGGCAGCCCGAGGTGGGCGCGCTGGGCGGCGGCGCGTTCGGCGTAGGGCTGCGAGCGGTGCGTGGCGGCGTCGGTGACGGCGGCGGCGCGGGCGCGGACCGCCGGGTCGCGGGTGAGGGCGGAGCCCCCGCGGGAGGCGAGGCCGGCGCGGTTGGCGGCGAGTTCGGCGGCGATGGCGCCGGTGCCGTGGGCGAGGCCCTTGGCGAGGGTGACGACCTCGTGGGCCTTCTGCCGGGCGAAGGCGAGCCAGCGGAGGACCTGCGGGTCGATGTCGCGTTCGGCCGTGACGTCGAGGGGCACGTGCAGGAGGGAGCAGGAGGGGGCGACGTCGACCCGGCCGGCGAGGCCGAGGAGCGTGCCCAGGGTGGCGAGGGACTTCTCCAGGTCGTTGGTCCACACGTTGCGGCCGTCGACGACGCCGGCCACGAGGCGCTTGCCGGGCAGGCCGCCGACGGCGGCGAGGTCGTCGAGGTTGGCGGCGGCGGACCGGGTGAAGTCGAGCGCGAGGCCCTCGACGGGGGCCTTGGCCAGGACCGGCAGGGCCTCGCCGAGGCGGTCGAAGTAGGAGGCGACGAGCAGCTTCGGCCGGTCGGTGAGGCCGCCCAGCTCGCGGTAGGCGCGGGCGACGGCGTTCAGCTCGGCGGGCGTGCGGTCCTGGACGAGGGCGGGTTCGTCGAGCTGCACCCACGCCGCCCCGGCGGCCCGCAGGTCGGCGAGGACCTCGGCGTACACGGGCAGCAGCCGGTCGAGGAGGGTGAGCGGTGCGAAACCGGGGGCGGCGCCGGGCGCGGGCTTGGCCAGGAGGAGGTAGGTGACGGGCCCGAGGACGACGGGGCGGGCGGCGAGGCCGAGGGCGAGGGCCTCCTTCAGCTCCGTGACCTGCTTGGCGGAGTGCGTGGTGAAGACGGCGTCGGGGCCGAGCTCGGGCACCAGGTAGTGGTAGTTGGTGTCGAACCACTTGGTCATCTCCAGCGGCGCCACCTCCTGGGTGCCGCGGGCCATGGCGAAGTAGCCGTCCAGGGCGTCGGCCGCGACGGCGGCGCGGTGCCGGGCGGGGACCGCGCCGACCATGACGCTGGTGTCGAGGACGTGGTCGTAGTACGAGAAGTCGCCGGTCGGCACCTCGTGGACGCCGGCCTCGGCGAGCTGCCGCCAGTTCTCGCGGCGCAGCTCGGCGGCCGTCCGGTGGAGGGCGCCGGCGGTGACGCGGCCCTTCCAGTAGCCCTCGACGGCCTTCTTCAGTTCCCGGTTGCGGCCCTGGCGGGGGTAGCCGTGGACGGTGGCGCGTGCTGCCGCGGCTGCGGACGTGCTGGTCACGGAGCTCTCCTTCGCGAGTCTCTGCCGAGGCCCCGGGGACGTGACGAGGGCGCGAAGGGGGACGACAGGCCCGGCCGGGACACCACCGTCGTACGCGTGCCCGCCCGCTGAACCGCACCTGTGTACGCCGACCCGCCCTCGAGGTCACCGGGATGGCCGCGCGC
The DNA here is from genome assembly GCF_014654785.1 of Streptomyces mashuensis. GTDB lineage: Bacteria > Actinomycetota > Actinomycetes > Streptomycetales > Streptomycetaceae > Streptomyces > Streptomyces mashuensis. The sequence continues at coordinate 803,366 of NZ_BNBD01000001.1, read as the reverse complement.
GACCGTTCGCGCGCGGGCAGCGGCAGGTCTTCGGACTCGCGGGCACGTCTGCCGGGCAGACCCCTACTGGCCGTCGCTTCCCGGGCCCGTGCGGGCCCAGTGCGTATGACGGCGGTCGTTCCCGCTCACCGCTGCGGGGCAGTCCCGGATTCCCACCGGGTTCCCTCTTGCGACGCGCCTGCCTGGCGAGCAGGGCGAACCGGCTGCACCGTCACCCTAGCCGGAAGATCCCTGTGCGGGGCCAGGGCGCGTTTCGGCCACAACGACGCCACCCTTGGGAAACCCCCTGAGGAACCCCCTGCGCACCCCCTACGTACCCCTGGTGGATCGCTTCCCGCCAACCGTCGCCGAGTCCGCCTCGCTCCCCCGGTTCCTGGGAAAGATCCTTTTCATGCCCGAGCCCCGCGCCGATGACCTGACCCTGTCCGCCCCCGGCGGGCCCTCCGCCGCGCTCGCGCCGCCGCCCTACCAATGGCGGTGGGCGGCGCTGTGGGTGCTCCTGTCCGGGGAGGCGATGGACATGCTCGACTCCCTCGTGGCCTCCGTCGCGGCACCGGCGATCCGGGCCGACCTGGGCGGCGGGGCCGGCATCACCCAGTGGCTGGGAGCCGCCTACGCGCTCGCCATGGCCGTCGGGCTGATCACGGGCGGGCGGCTGGGCGACGTCATGGGACGCCGGCGGACGTTCCTGGCCGGCGCGGCCGGTTTCACCGCCGCTTCGCTGCTGTGCGCGGCGGCCGTGTCGCCGGGCATGCTGGTCGGGGCGCGCGGGCTCCAGGGGCTGTTCGGGGCGGTGATGATCCCCCAGGGGCTCGGCCTCATCAAGGAGATGTTCCACGGCCGGGAGCTCGGCAGGGCGCTGGGCATGTACGGGCCGGTGATGGGGCTGTCCTACGTGGGCGGCCCGGTGCTGGCCGGCTGGCTGGTGAGCGCCGACTGGTTCGGGGCGGGCTGGCGCACGGTGTTCCTCGTCAACCTGCCGCTCGGCCTGCTGGCGTTCCTCGGCGGCCGGCGGTTCCTCCCGCCCTCGGGGCCGACGGCTGCGACGCGGCTGGATCTGGTGGGTGCCGTCCTGGCCTCGGCCGCCGCGCTGCCGGTCGTCCTCCCGCTCGTCCAGGGGCGCGAACTGGGCTGGCCGGCGTGGACCTTCGTGTCGGTGGCGGCCGGAGTGGCCCTCTTCGGCGTCTTCGGCTGGTACGAGGGGCGCGTCGTGCGCCGTGGCGGCGACCCGCTGGTGGTGCCGGCGCTCTTCCGCAAGCGAGCGTTTTCGGGCGGACTGGTGACCGGTGCCGCGCTGTTCGCCGCCATCGCGGGCCTCTCGCTGGTGCTCAGCCTCTATTTCCAGTCGGGGCTGGGCGCTTCGCCACTGAAGGCGGGGCTCGCCGTGCTGCCGTGGTCCGCCGGCACCGTCGCCGGCTTCGCGGTGATCCAGGTGCTGGACGGCTCGGGGGCGCTGAGCAGGTACGGGCGTCCGCTCGTCCAGGCCGGGATCGTGGTGATGGCCCTCGGCGTGGGCGTGTTCGCGTACGTCCTGCGGTCGGCCGGTGCGCACGCCACGGTGTGGCAGGGCGCCCCGGCGCTGGTGGTCGTCGGCCTGGGGACGGGGCTGGTGATGGGCCCGTTCTTCCAGACGGTGCTGGCCGCCGTCGAGCCGCACGAGACGGGTTCGGCCGCCGGGACGCTGACCGCGGTGCAGCAGTTCGGCAGCGCGCTGGGCAGCGCGGTGCTGGGCACGGTGTTCTTCTCGGCGCTCGGCGGCCGGATCCCGGCGACGACCGCCACGGCGGAGGCCGGGGGCCCCGGGCCGGCGGCCTCTTCCGGCTACACCGGAACCATGCAGATCACGCTGGCTGCGGAAGCCGCGTTGTTGCTGGTCACGTTGGTGGCCTCCGCGCTGCTCCCGGCGCCGTCCGGCCGGCGCGGGCGCGGTGACTGGCCGGGGAACGATGCCGATGGTTGACAGATGCATGGCGAACGTACAGGCTCATTCCGCCGATTACCGGTCATGGCCTGATTACTAGCGGTAAGTCCCCTTAAAACCACTGTTTTCGCCATCGCCGACCCATCGACGCGTCGGTCCATCGACTCATCGACCCAGGGAGCCGCCTCATGCTGCCCGTCATGCCGCACCACGAACGCGAACGCTTCCTCGCCGAGCCGCGCATCGGCGTGCTCGGCGTCACCGACACCCGTGGCGACCGCGCGCCGCTGCTGGTGCCGGTCTGGTACCACTACGAGCCCGGCGGCGAGGTCGTCGTGCAGACCGGCCGGGACACCGTCAAGGCCCGCATGCTGCGCGCCGCCGGCCGCTTCAGCCTCTGCGCCCAGGACGAGAGCCGGCCGTACCGGTACGTCAGCGTGGAGGGCCCCATCACCTCCGTCGCCGACCCGGTCGACCCCGCGCTGCGCGAGGCCATGGCCCGCCGCTACCTCGACCCCGACGAGGCGAGCGCCTATCTCGACGCGACGGCGGACCAGCTGAAGGACGACATCACCTTCCGCATGCGCCCGCAGCACTGGCGCACCGCGAACTTCGCCGCGTTCGCCGCCGAGTTCGCGGAGAACGGCCAGGCCGAACCGGCCGGCTCGGAAGGCTGACCTTCCACCACGCACAGCACGGCATGGATGACATGACACCCCCCGCACTTCGAGTGAACAGGTCTTCATGGCAGACATCGATGTTTCCGCCCGGACGCCGCACGATCGCCCGTACGACGCGAACAACGCGCACGACGCGTACGCCTGGGCGCGCGCCTACCCCCGCGACCGGCGTCTCCCCGAGTTGTTCGAGGAGCAGGCAGCGGCCCGTCCCCAGGCGCTCGCGGCGCGGCACGGCGACCGCACGCTGACCTACGGCGAGCTCGGTGCCCGCTCCGACGCCCTCGCGGCGCACCTCCTCGACCGGGGCGTCGAGCCCGGCACGCCGGTGGGCGTGTGCGGCAGCCGCTCCCTGGAGGCGCTGGTCGCGCTGCTGGGCATCCTCAAGGCGGGCTGCGCCTACGTCCCCCTCGACGAGGACCTGCCGCCGGCCCGGCTGCGCGCCATGGCCGAGGACGCCGGGTTGCGCGCGGCCGTCGTGCTGCCGGGCAGCGCCGGCCCGGTGCGCGGGCTGAGCGTCCGCTTGGAGCTGGACGCCGTCGCCCCCGTCGCCGACGGGACACCCGCCCGCACCCCCGTAGCCGCCCCGGCCGGCGTCTCCGCCGCCGACTGCGCCTACGTGGTGTTCACGTCCGGCTCGTCCGGCCGCCCCAAGCCGGTGGCGATCCCGCACCGCGGTGTGGCGCGCCTGGTGCTCTCCGACCGCGAGCTGCTCCCGCCGGGGCCCGGCGACGGCGTGCTGCACGGCTACGGCCTGTCCTCCGACGCCTCCACCATCGAGATCTGGGGCGCGCTGCTGACCGGCGCCTGCCTCGTCCTGGCGGACCGTGAGGAGCTGCTGTCGCCGGCCGCGCTGGAGGAGCTGTTCCGCACCCGGGGCGTGACCGTGGCGTACCTGACGACCAGCGTCCTCCACCTCGTCGCCCGCACCCGGCCCGAGGCCCTGGCCCCGCTGCGCTTCGTCTCCGCCGGCGGCGAGGCGATGGACCCCCGGCTGGCGAACGAGATCCTCGCCGCGTGCCCCGGCATCACCCTGGTCAACTTCTACGGCCCGACGGAGAACTCCGTCGTCTCCACCGCCCACGTGGTGCGCCCGCTGCCCGCCGATGCCACGCACGTCCCGATAGGCCGCCCCTTCGGCGCCACCGTCTGCCACGTCCTGCGCCCCGACGGCTCGGCCGCCGCGCCGGGCGAGGAGGGTGAGCTGTACGTCGGCGGGGACGGCCTGGCCCTGGGCTACCTGGGCGACGCCGGGCTGACCGCAGAGCGGTTCGTCCACCTGCCGTCCGGGGAACCGCACGGCCCGCTCGGCCGGTTGTACCGGACCGGTGACCGGGTCGTCCTGGGCGCGGACGGGCTGCTGGAGTACCGGGGGCGCCTGGACCGCCAGGTGAAACTGCGCGGCATACGCGTCGAACTGGACGAGGTCGAGGCGCGATTACGGGCCCACGCCGGGATCGGCGAGGCCGTCGTGGAGCTGGAGGGGGACGCCCTCACCGCCTACGTCACCGCTGCCGCGCCCGGAGACGCCCTGGACCTGCCCGGCATCCGCGCCTACTGCGCCGAGTGGCTGCCCGCCCAGGCCGTGCCGGCGCTGGTGGCCATGGACCACCTGCCGGTGACCAGCGGCGGCAAGGTCGACCGGGCGCGCCTGAAGGCCGCCGCACCCCGGCCCACGCCCCCCATCCCTGACGACGCCGCAACCACCGGGTCCGGCCCCGCCACCGTCGAAGGGCTGCTCGACGTCCTCGCCGAGGTGTGGCACCAGGTGCTCCGCGTCCGCCCCACCCCGCAGGACGGCTTCTTCGAGCTCGGCGGCGACTCGCTGCTCGCTTCCGAGGCCGTCACCCGCACCCTCGCCGTGCTCGGCCTCGACGCCGCGCTGGGCTCCACCCTGATCAGGGCCCTGCTGGCCACGCCCACCCTGGAGGGCTTCGGGGCGGCCGTCCGCGCCCTGCGCGCCGACGGCGGCGGCCCCGGGCAGACCGGCCCGGCCGGCCCGACGGTCGACTTCGAGCGCGAGAGCGAGCTCGGCTTCGACCTGCCGCCCGCGCAGGGCCCCGCCCCGCGCCCCGAGGACCCCCGGAACATCCTGCTCACCGGCGCCTCCGGCTTCGTCGGCGCGTTCCTCCTCGACCGGCTGCTGCGCATGACGCCGGCGCGCATCCACTGCCCCGTACGGGCGTCGAGCCGCGCGCACGCCGCCCGGCGCGTCCGCAACACCCTCGGCCGCTACGGGCTGCACCTGGACGAGGCCGCGTGGCAGCGCGTGGAGTGCTTCCCGGCGGACCTGACGGAACCCGGCCTCGGCCTGCCCGCCGAGCACGCCGCGGAGCTGTCCGCCGGCCTGGACCTGATCGTGCACAACGCCGCCCGCGTCAACTTCCTCTACCCGTACGAGGAGTTGCGCGCGCCCAACGTCGAGGGCACCCGCACCATCGTCCGGCTGGCGGCACCGCGCCGCGTGCCCGTCCACTTCATCTCCACCGTCGCCGTCGTCGCCGGCTTCGGCACGGCCGGGGTGGACAAGGTGGACGAGGACATGCCGCTGGCCCACGCCGACGGGCTCACCATGGGCTACGCGGAGAGCAAGTGGGTCGCCGAGGAGGTGCTGCGGCGGGCGGCGGAACAGGGCCTGCCGGTGGCGGTCCACCGGCCGTACGAGGTGACGGGCGACCGCGCGACCGGCGCCTGCAACACCGAGACGGCCATCTGCTCGCTGTTCAAGACGATCGCCGAGACGGGCCTCGCGCCCGACATCGAGCTGCCGATGGACTTCGTCCCCGTCGACCACCTCGCCGAGGCCGTCGTCCACATCGCCACGCACCCGGCCCCGGACCCGTGGCGGGTCCACCACCTCACCAACCCGCACCCGGCGGTCCTCGGCGACGTCCTCGACCGGATGCGCGCCGCCGGCTTCTCCATACGGATGCTGCCGTACGCCGAGTGGGTGGGCGAGCTGGTGCGGCACGTCGCCAAGAACCCGACCAGCGCGACGGCCCCGTTCGTCTCGCTGTGCGTGGACCGCAGCCGCAAGGCCGACATGTCGGTCAAGGAGATGTACCTCAAGGGCGTCTTCCCGGTCCTGGGCCGCACCAACGCGGAGGAGGCGCTGGCCGGCAGCGGCCTGCACTGCCCGCCGGTCGACTCCGAACTGCTGGACCGCTACCTGGAGTTCTTCTTCACCTCGGGCTACATCCCGCGGCCCACGGAAGGCGCCGCACACCCCGGAACGGAGGCCGGCGCATGACCGCTCCCGAGGAACTCGTCCCGGTCCCGGCCGTCGAGCCGGGCACCGCCGGCCCGCCCTGCGGCTACGCACGGCTGCGCGCCGAGCAGCCCGTGGTGAAGGCCCAGCTGCCCAACGGCGAGACGGGCTGGCTGCTCAGCCGCTACGAGGACGTACGGGCCGCATTCGCCGACCCCCGCCTCGTCCGCCCGCTGCTGTCCGCCTGGCCGCCCCGCGAGGGCCCCGACGCACCGCCGCCGTGCCTGCCGACGTTCCTGGAGATGACGGGCGAGCACCACGAGCGCGTACGGCGCACGGTGCTGCCGCTCTTCGGCCGGCGCCGCCTGGAGTTCATGGTGCCGCGCATCCGGGCCGTCGCCGAGGAGCTCATCGACGCGATGGTGGCGTCGGCCGAGGACCGCACGGCCGACCTGGTCGCCGCGTACGTCGATCCGCTCCCGCTGCGGGTGCTGTGCGAGACGACGGGACTGCCGCACGAGGACCGCGACATCTACCTGCCGCACACCCTCACGCTGCTCGGCGCCGCCGGGCTGTCGATGGACGAAGTGCTGGCGGCGCTGTACGCGCTCCAGGACTACGCCGAGGACCTCATCTCCCGGAAGGAGAAGGAGGACGGAGGCGCGGACGGGGACGCGGACTACATCCAGCTGCTGCTGGCCGAGAGCCGCCGGCCGGGCAGCGAACTGGCGCGGGACGACGTGGTCAGCTTCGTCGTCACCATGCTGATGGCGGGCTACAAGACCAACATCCAGCACACCGGCAACGCCCTGTTCACCCTGCTCACGCACCCCGAGCAGCTGCGCGAGCTGCGGGCCGCGCCGCAGCGGATGGGCACGGCGGTGGAGGAGCTGCTGCGCTACGTACCGCTGATGAACGCCATCAACATCCTCGTCGCGCAGGAGGACTTCACGCTGCACGGGCAGCACATCCGGGCGGGTGACGCGGTGATCCCGGTGCCCGCCTCGGCCAACCGCGACCCCGCCGCGTTCACCGACCCCGACCGCCTGGACCTGACCCGTACGCCCAACGCACACGTCGCCTTCGGGCACGGGCCGCACGCCTGCACCGGCGGGAACCTGACCAGGATGCAGCTGGCCACGACGATCGAGGTGCTGCTGGAGCGGCTGCCGGGCATCGAGCTGGCGGTGCCGGCGGAGTCGGTCCCATGGGACGAGTCGACGCCGCTGCGGGCCCCGGCCGTCCTGCCGGTGCGCTGGTGAAGGTGCAGTCCCCTTGCAAGCCCCCTTTTACGAGAAAGGCCCCGTGATCCCGTGACCACACCGCAGGCTTCCCAGGCACCGCAAACGCCGCTCCCCCACTACCCGTTCAGTACCAAGGGCGACCGTCTCGCCCCGGAACTCGGCGAGCTGCGGGGCCGCTGCCCGGTGGCCCGGGTCAGCACCAACTCCGGCGGCGAGGCGTGGCTGGTGACCGGCTACGAACTGGCCCAGCACGTCCTGCGCGAACGGCGGTTCGCACGGTCCGTCCTGGCCGATCCGGAGGGGCCGGCCCAGGACACGCCGATCCTGGCGCCCGAGCTGCTGGACGCCATGAACCACCTCCAGCGGGCGGGGCTGCGCGACGAGGTCCTCAAGGCGCTGGGCCGCAACCAGCCGGAGCTGCCGGCCAGCTGGGTCGCCGAGGTCACGCGGGAGGGCCTGGACGCCATGGTCCGGGAGGGCAGCCCGGGAGACCTCCAGCGCCACTTCGCGGAATGGGTGGCCGCGCAGTGCATGTGCCGGGTGCTGGGGCTGCCCTTCGAGGACCACGCGTGGCTCGCCGTGCGGGCGGACCTCGACCTGACGATGGTGACGCCCACGCAGGAGGAGCTGGCCAAGAACTGGGAAGAGATCCGTGTCTACATGCACGAGTACATGGCGGGCCGCACCCCCGGCCGGCCGCGCGGACTCGTGGACCGCCTCGCGGACCTGAACGAGAGCGGCCGGGGACTGACCGACGAGCAGCTGTCGAACATCGTCTCCGTGCTGTTCGTCAGCGGCTACGAGGACTTCGCGAGCTTCCTGGGCGTGGCGGCGCTCAACCTGCTCCAGCGCCCGGAGGTGATGGACGCCGTACGCGCCCGGCCGGAGACCCTGCCGCAGTGCGTGGAGGAGCTGCTGCGGTACAGCGTGGTGCTGGGCAACGCGATCCCCCGTTTCGTGACGGAGGACATGGAGCTGGGCGGCACGTGTGTACGCGAGGGCGAGATGGTCCTGCTGTCCCTCGACGCGGCCAACTACGACCCGGCGGCCTTCGCCGACCCGGACGCCTTCGACCCGTCCCGCTCCCCCAACCCCCACCTGCGCTTCGGCTACGGCCGCCACCACTGCCCCGGCGCCCACCTGGTCCGCCGCCAGTCGGAGACGGCGTTCCGCGTCCTGCTGGACCACCTCCCGGACCTCCGGCTGGCGGTCCCGGCGGAGGAGGTGCCGTGGCACCCCAACCGCATGGCCATCATGCCGGCGGGGCTGCCGGTCACGTGGTGAGGCCGGCGCCGGGGCGGGCGTAGGCCCGGCCGGCGGCGTCGTCCAGCACTTCTGCGAGCAGCGCCGCACTCTGTACGTACGGCGTCTGTCCGTTGGGCCATGTGATGCCCGTGCGCTCCATGAGGCGTGTGACACGGGACGTGAACAGGGTGAACCGGTAGGCGGCGTACACCTCGTAGAAGGTGAAGTCGCGGAGGGGCCGGCCGAGGAGGGAGGAGTAGGCGGTGACGGTCTCCTCCCGGCTCGGCAGGCCGGCGAGCCGGGGTACGCCGATGCCCTCGCTCAGGTAGCGGTCGGCGAACAGGTACCACGCGAGGTCGCTCTCCGGGGCGCCGAGCGTGGCGAGTTCCCAGTCGAGGAGGGCGACCGGCGTCGCCCCGGAGTAGATGATGTTGCCGATCCGGGCATCACCCCACAGCAGCCGCGGCGGGTCGGGCTCCTCCGGGAGGTGGGCCCGCAACCAGTCGCCGGCGCGCGTGACGACGGGGGCGTCCCGGACGCCGTAGAACGTCACGCGCGCCAGGCATTCGCCGAGTTGGTGACGGATGCCGGCCGGGCCGAGGAAGGACAGGTCGAGCGCACCGCCGGCATCCAGCCGGTGGAGCCGTGCCATCAGCTCCAGCCCGCCGTGCCAGACGCGGGCGCGGTCGGCCGGGCGCAGCTCCGCGAGCCAGCCGGAACGGTGATAGGAAGGGATGTCCCCCGGCACCCGCCCACGGATCCGTTCCATGACGACGAAGGGGCCGCCCAGAAGCTCACCGGATGCTTCGCTCCCGTACATCCTGGCGACGGGTACGTCGGTCCCGGCCAGCAGCTCCTGGAGCCTGAGCTGGCGGTGCCAGGGGGATTCCGGCAGCAGACGGTGGGTGACGGGCGCCACCCGGATCGCCAGCGGCCGGACCACGCGCCGCCCCCGGGGGTTCCTCCAGGTCGCGTCGCACAGCAGCGTCTCCCCGCTGAACCCCGTCTCGACAGGGCTGCTCACGGGCCCGAGGGTGGGGGTCCCGTCGCCCGGAAAACGCTCGACGAGCCACCGGGTGATCGCCTCACGGGTGCGTTGCGGGTCACGGTGCAGCGGTACGGGCACGCCTGCGCCTTCCTGTCGTCCGGGGAGACGGGCCCAGTCACCCCCGCCGGGCGGACCAACGCGTTTGCCGGCTCGCGGTTACGTTCTCACCCGATGCCGGTGGCGGTCGAGGCCACGGACAGAGCCAGCGACCCGAACGCGCCCACCGCTCCGAGGAACCGCAGCGTGCGCCGGTCGCCGGCGCCGTGGCGGACGTACAGCGCGGTCGCCGCGGCGAAGGCCAGACCACCTGCGACGAACCACGGCCCCCACAGGTAGAGGTACCAGCGAGTCAGCCCGGCCAGATCCGGCTCGACAGGGACGGCACCGGCCTCGGCCAGCACACCGTGGACCACGAACAGGCCGCCGTGCCAGGCGAGCAGCACCGCAGCGCCACCCCCGCAGAACACCAGGAGCCGGCTGACCCGCGAGCCCCGCGGCCGCGTCAGACCGATGCCGACCAGCGCCCCGAACAGCTTCAGCACACCGGTCACCACCAGGACGGCGAGGAACCACGGCACTCCGTCGCGAGCGAGCCTCACCAACGACGGCGACACCGTCGACTGCGCACCGAAGGTGCTGCCCGACGCCCAGACAAAACTGGGCACCGCGAACAGGACTCCCCACGCCGCAGCAACCCGCCCGGGCCACTTGCCCAGGTGAGGAGAGATCGACATGATCCGACCCTCCCCCGCCGCGCGCCGACGCACCTCATCCGCACGAACGATCCGCCTCCCCCACGCGGGCTACCTCGCGGCCGGCCCGACGAGCGGGGTCACACGCCCACGTTGCCCGGCCTGCACCCTGTCGCGATGATCCCGTCGAGGTTGTTGCTCGCACAGACGACAGGATGGGCGTTACACCTACCGGCACCGCCCACCGAGCTCATCGGCGTGCACTGGAGGCCGACTTCTCCGACGGTGCGGGAGACGTCGACACCGAGGAGACCGGCAACGTTCTGCGGGGCTGGATTGTTGGCATCGACGACCTGGTCACAGCACAGCAAGGTGTCGGCGGCGTACGCCGGAGTGCTGGTGGTGAGGGTGGTGACGGTCGCGGACGCTGCGAGGGCCAGGACGCTCACCGCAGCGAAGGCACGGGCCCGGAAGATCCGAATCACGACTTCCCCCTTTTCCGTCGGACACGCAAAGTCCCCACAGCGGCACCAGCCTTCCCCCACGCCCAGCAGCCACGCGCCACCTCACCCCGACGAGGGACACCTCGATGGCTTGCGCGAACCGCAGGCCGGACATCACGGCAATGGGGTCAGTTCAGTGGTACGTCGAGCCGGGCGCGGCGGTGGCTGAATGTGGCGATGGAGTAGGGGCCGTGGTAGCTGCCGAGGCCGGACTCGCCGACGCCGCCGAAGGGCAGGTCGGGGACGCGGAGGTGGGCCATGGGCAGGCCGAATCCGAGGCCTCCGGACGATGTCTCGGCGGCGAGGCGGGCGCGCGTGGTCTCGTTCTCGGTGAAGCCGTACAGGGCCAGGGGCTTGTCGCGGTCGTTGATGAAGGCGATGGCTTCGTCCAGGCCGGCGACCTCGACGATCGGCAGGACGGGACCGAAGATCTCTTCCTGCATGACCGGGTCCTCGGCCTGCACCCCGGTCAGGACGGTGGGTGCGATGTAGACGTCGTCGCGGTCGGTCCGGCCGCCGAAGGCGAGGGTGCCGGAGTCGAGCAGGGCGGCGATCCGGTCGAAGTGGCGCTGGTTGACGATGCGGCCGTAGGCGTCCGACGTCTGCGGGTCGCTGCCGAAGAGGCGCTCGACGGCCTCGGCCAGTGCGGATGCGAGGCGCTGGGCGGTGGCCGGGTCGGTCAGGACGTAGTCGGGGGCGACGCACGTCTGGCCCGCGTTGCGGAACTTGGCATCGGCGAGGCGTGCCGCGACGGTGTCGATGTCGGTGTCGCGGTCGACGAACACCGGGGACTTGCCACCCAGTTCGAGCGTGACGGGCGTGAGGTGCTCGGCGGCCGCGCGCATCACGATGCGGCCGACGGTGCCGTTGCCCGTGTAGAAGATGTGGTCGAAGCGCTGGGCGAGGAGCTCGGTGGTCTCGGGCACGGCGCCCTCGACGACGGCGACCGCTTCCGGGTCGAGGTACTGCGGTACGAGGCGGGCCATCAGCGTCGAGGTTGCCGGTGCGAGTTCGCTCGGCTTGAGGATCACGGTGTTGCCGGAGGCGAGCGCCCCGGCGACGGGGACGAGCGACAGCTGGACCGGGTAGTTCCACGGCGCGATGACGAGCACGGTGCCCAGCGGTTCGTAGTGCGTTGCGGCGGTCGTGCCCTCCGGCAGCCCGGTCAGGGACTCGGAGCCGAGCGGTTCGGGGGCGAGCCACTCCTCCAGGTGGGCGAGGGTGTGGTCGATCTCGCGGATGGGGAAGTCGACCTCGGCGGCGTACGCCTCGCGGCGCGGCTTGCGGAGATCGGCGTGGAGGGCGTCGGCGATGGCGTCCCGGTTCTCGGTGAACAGGGCGCGCAGCGCGATCAGTTGAGCGCGGCGCCAGGCGAGGGGCTTGGTCCTGCCGGAGCGGAACGTGGCCCGCAGCGACGCGACGAGGGCTTCGATGTCAGACATTGCGGTGGTACTCCTGTTGCTGCTCAGCAGGCGCTGACCAGCAGGTCGGCGCTGTGGTTGACCTGGCTGCCGGGCTCGGCGTACCGGTCGGCGGCCTGGCGCCAGGCGAGAAAGTGGGGGTGGAGCCGGTTTGAGGCGGCGCGGTCGACACCGGCCGGCTTTCAGGGGCCCGGCGGGCTCAGCCCCGCGGGAGGCGGACGAGCATCTTTCCGGTGTTGGCGCCGCGCATCATGGCCTGGAAGGCCTCGAAGGCGTTCTCTATGCCGTCGACAACCGTCTCATCGGCGACGAGGGAACCGTCCGCGAGCCAGCCGCCCACCTTCTGGGCGAAGTCCGGCACGAGGTGGAAGTGGTCGCTGACGTTCATGCCGCGCAGGTTGAGCCGGGGCCCGGTTCGGGCACGGTGGCCGTCTCGAGCGCGACATCGGAGGTCGTGGGCTCGCCGACGGGGCGGGCGACGAGGTGCCATTCACGGCTGGAAAAAGGCATGACGATCCTGAGGGGAGGTGCCGGGTGGGAGGCGGACGGGAAGGTCAGCTGCCCGCGGTCACGGTGGGGGCGGGTACGCCGAGGAGGCCGGCCGCAAGGGCATCGGACGCCAGTGGCAGCAAGTGCCGCGCGGCTGCCGCGCCCTCCAGGCCGATGACGAGAGCGATGCAGATGTCTGCGGCCTCGGCGGGTTCGACCCCTTCGGCAGTGCCCGCCTCGGCGAAGAGACCGGTGAGCAGGCGGCGCAGCTCGGCGGTGAAGGCGGAGCAGATCCCGCCGAAGAGGCGTGCCTTGTCGTCGAGGAGTTCGGCCATGTGCGGGGAGTCGCCGTGCAGCTCGAGGACGAGTTCGAGCTTGGCTGCGAGGATGCCCTGGATGCGGGCGGCGTACGGGAGGGTGGTGTCGGCCGCTGCCCGGCGGGCCCGCGCGAGCGCCTGCTCGTGCAGCCGCCCGGCGAGCCGCCGGAAGGCGTCGTCCTTGTTGCGGACGTACTGGTAGACCGCGGACCGGGAGACGCCCATGGTGGCCGCGATGTCGTCCATCGTGGTGCGCCGCACGCCGTACCGGGTCAGGCAGTCGTACGTCGCGTCGAGGACCTCGTCGAGCCGGCCGGTGCCCATGGTGCTCAGGCCAGCTTCTTGAGCAGCTCGGCGGCGAGCGGGGCGGAGGAGGCCGGGTTCTGGCCGGTGACCAGATTGCGGTCGACGACCACGTTCGGCGCCCACGGCTCGCCGGCCTTCACGTTCACGCCGGCCTCGGTGAGGCGGTCCTGGAGCAGCCACTTCGCCTTGTCGGCGAAGCCGCCCTGGGTCTCCTCCTCGTTGGTGAACGCGGCCACGTCGTAGCCCTGGAAGGAGTTCGTGCCGTCGGCCTTCGTGGCGGCGAGCAGCGCGGCCGGGCCGTGGCAGACGACACCGAGCGGCTTGCCGGACTCCAGCGCAAGGGTCAGCACCTCGCCGGAGGTGGCGTCGACGGCCAGGTCCTCCATGGGGCCGTGACCACCGGGGTAGAAGACGGCGGCATAGTCGTCGAGGTGCACGTCCGCCAGGCGGATCGGGGACTGCAGTTCGGTGAACGAGGCGAGGGCGGCCGTGATCTTGGCGGCGCCTTCCTCGCCGCCGTTCATGGCGGGCGCCAGGCTGCCCTTGTCGACGGTGGGCACGACGCCGCCGGGGGTGGCGACGACGATCTCGTGGCCGGCCGCCTTGAAAGCCTCGTACGGGGCGACCGCCTCCTCGGCCCAGAAGCCGGTGGGGTGCTTCGTACCGTCGGCCAGGGTCCAGTGGTCGGCGCCGGTGAGGACAAAGAGGATCTTCGACATGAGGGGGTTCTCCGAGGGTGCGGGTCCCGTACGGGGCGATACAGGCCGTACAGGATCGGGAACGTTATGTCGCCGCCTCTCCGGCGTTTCCGGAGCTCTGACACTTTGTGCTCAGTGCGTCAGTGCGTCAGTGCGGCGATGTCGTCGAAGGTAGAACCCTCATCCATCGAAATCCAATAGGCTCTTACATGTGAGAGATAGGGATTTCAATGGGAGGCCGGGAATACTGCCGGCCCACGGCGGCGGCCTTCTCGATCTGAATCTGCTGCGGACGTTCCTCGCGGTGTACCGGGCCGGCGCCTTCACCGCGGGCGCCCGGACGCTGGGCCTGTCCCAGCCGACGGTGACGACACAGATCCGCTCTCTGGAGAGCCGGCTGGGACGGGAGCTGTTCGAGCGGCTGTCACGCGGTGTCGTGCCGACGCCGTTCGCGGACGAGCTGGCCGCGCGCGTCATGGAGCCGCTGGACGCCCTCGGCCCCGTCAGCGGCGCCGGCACACTTTTCGGCGGGGGTGACGCGGAGCCTGTGCACCTGGCTGGGCCTGCCGAGTACCTCACGCACTGCGTGATGCCGACGCTCGCCCCGCTCGTCGGCAAGGGCGTGCGCTTGCGCATCACATTCGGCCTCACCGACGACCTGCTGGACGCGCTGCGCGCGGGCCGGCACGACCTGGTGGTGGCCACCTTGCGCCCACGCGGCCGCACGCTCGCCTCCGTGCCGCTGGGCGACGAGGAGTTCGTCCTGGTCGCCGCCCCCGCATGGGCCGAACGGATCGGCTCAGGCCTGGCAACCGAGGGCCCCGCCGTGCTGCACGGGGTGCCCCTCGTCTCGTACGCCGAGGATGTGCCGATCGTCCGCCGCTACTGGCGCCACGTGTTCGGCAGGCGCTTGACCTGCAGTCCGACCGTCACCGTGCCCGACCTGAGGGCGGTCAAAGAGGCTGTCGTCGGCGGCGCCGGGTTCAGCGTGCTGCCGCGCTACTTGTGCGCCGACGAGCTGCTCTCAGGTGCTCTGGTGCTCCTGAACGAGCCGGACGACCCACCGATCAACACCGGCTTCCTGGTCCAGCGCCCCGGCGCGTCGATGAACCCGCATGTCACGCTGGTGCGCGACCACCTCCTGCGCTCCGTCCACGAGGCGTGACGGCGGCAGGGCAACGAGGTGGCGCAGCCCGGCGCGCTGGAGGGTGGCGGCGGCCGTGAGGCCGGCGGTGCCGGCCCCGATGACGACGGCGTCGACGTCGACGTCGCTCACGCCTCGGCCGCATCTCGGCTCCCCGAAGCGTCCGAAGCCTGTGTGGCCTGCGTGGCCTACATGGCCTCGCGGGCGATCCGTTCGAACTGTGCCCCCATGGCCTCGGCGAGTGCCTGGGCGGCGGACAGCGGGCGGACCATGACGGTGAAGTCGTCGATCTTCCCCTCCTCGTCGAAGTGGAGGAAGTCGCAGCCGTGGATCTGCTTGCCGTCGACGGTCGCGGTGAAGACGAAGGCGTGGTCGCGGCCGTCCGGGTTCGCGATCTCCCGCACGTAGGTGAAGTCCTCGAAGATCCGCATCACCCCGCGCAGGATCGCCGCGGTGATCGCCTTGCCCGGGTACGGCTTGAAGGCGACGGGGCTGGTGAAGACGACGTTCTCGGCGAGGAGGGCTTCGATGGCGGCCTCGTCACGGTTCTCGACGGCCTGGCGGAACGGATGCACGGCATCACCTCTAGTCAATAAATTGATTAGGCACCGCGGAGGCTACTTGATAGTCATATCCATGACTAGTCAACGAGGCGATATTCTGCCCTCATGGCATTGCGCAACGCGGTGATGGCCGCCCTCCTCGAAGGCGAGGCGTCCGGCTACGACCTGGCCAAGGGCTTCGACGCCTCCGTCGCAAACTTCTGGATGGCCGCCCCTCAGCAGCTCTACCGGGAGCTCGAACGCATGGAGAGCGAGGGGCTCATCTCCGCCCGAGTCGTCCAACAGGAGCGCCGGCCGAACAAGCGGCTCTTCTCGCTCACCGAAGCCGGGGTGGAGGCCGTGCGCGCCTACGTCGCCGAACCACCCGGCAAGCCGACGGCGATCCGCGACGAGCTGCTGGTCAAGGTGCAGTGCGCAGACGTGGGCGACGTCGAGGCCGTACGAGCGGCGATCACCGAGCGCATGGAGTGGGCGGCGGCCAAACTCGCCCGCTACGAACGACTGAAGGAACGCCTCCTGAAGGGGCGCACCGAGGACGAGTACTGCGCACAGGCCGAACGCATCGGGCCGTACCTGACCCTGCTGCGCGGCATGGCCTTCGAGAAGGAGAACATCCAGTGGGGCGAGACCGCGCTCCGCATCCTCGAACGACGCGCGGCAGAGACACGTGACGGGGAACCCGCCGCATCAGGGACGTGATGCTTCGGGCCCCCCCGCCCACTCACCGAAACAGAGGCCCTGCCATGCCCGGCACGCAGTTTCCCTTCTCGCGGTACGTGGCCCTCGGCGACGGCGACGACGTGACAGGGCTACGCGGCTGGGCCGACCGCCTCGCCGAACACATGGCCCGCCACAACTCCGGTCTGGTGTAGGCCAATCTCGCCGTCCGAGGCCGCCTCGCCGGGCAGGTCCACGCCGGACAACTCGCCCCCGCGCTCGCCCTGCGACCGGACCTCGCGACGGTGGTGGCCGACGCCATCGCCCATGCCCTCGCGACCGGTCCCAGCACTGCGACCGCCCTGCGACCACAAGCCGTCCCCAGGGCTCTTCCCCCGTTACTCACTCTGCCGCGCTCAGGGCCTTGTCAGCCAATCACAACGTACCGCCACCGCCTGCCGCGCGGCGACCGGCGATGGGGGCTCTTGTCGCAGCACCACCGCAGGCCCCCCGTAGCGGGCCACTCCGGGGGAAGGGCGCCGCATCCCGCTGCCTCTCGACCGTGGCGAGGACCGGAGGGGTCACCGGCTGACGCTGCGCCAGGCGGAACAGTTCGTTCACCCGCCCCTGGCAGCTTGCCTGGGCAAGAATCGCCTGCAGATCGGAGGCAGGAAGTCGGTTCAGGACGTTCGCCGGCAGGCGGCTGTCCTTGTGGATCCATTCAATCGCCTCGTGTCCTGCACGGCTCAGATTCCGCTTGCCGTCCTTGTTGACGCCGTCGACCAGCAGCTCCTCGGTCGCCCTCACCACCCCGAGGCTTCACAGCCACCTCCGGTGGTCCAAGCGGATCAGCATGCACACAGGCCCTGCGCTTCCCTCGACACGATCCAGGTCGAACCGGACGTCACCTTGAGTTCCATATCAACCCCGGCGATCCGGAGGCCGAGCCCTCCGCTGGTGTCGAACCGGAAATCGCGCCGCATCAGGTTCGCGACGGGCTGCCCCGCCATCGCCTTCT
Organism: Streptomyces mashuensis; assembly: GCF_014654785.1. Classification (GTDB taxonomy): domain Bacteria; phylum Actinomycetota; class Actinomycetes; order Streptomycetales; family Streptomycetaceae; genus Streptomyces; species Streptomyces mashuensis. The sequence goes on along the minus strand of NZ_BNBD01000001.1, from coordinate 786,215 downwards.
CCGACTTGGTGAACTTTCCCAGCGGAACCGTCCGGTGAGCTCCCCGTCGAGCAGCCTCTCCATGGCCGGCTCCAGCGCGGCCGTCATTCGACGTCCCGATACGTCTAGACCAAGCAGCTCCTGCCTCACCATCGCCGCTTCGTCCACACCGGGTGTGACGCCGGGGATCGACTCCGTCCCCTGCCACTGTTCCGCCTTCGTGTCAGGAGACGGGTGCGTACCGGTTGCGGCAAACTTCCGCTCCAAGGCGGTGATCTGCTGCATCGCCTCCTCGACGGTCCTCAGCGTCCAGCAACCCTCGCCGCAGTTCGGTGATCTCCACTACCCGGGCTGCAGTCGGGGGTCGCAGTCCGACTCCGTCACGTACGTCACCAGAGGAGAGTCACCATGCCCCAGCACACCCCCAGCCGTCGCTCCGTGTACGACCTGGTGGCTCTAGTGACTGTGCTGGCGACGGGCGTGGCCCTCGTGGCGCTCGGTGTCGCACCCGAGGCGCTTGCTGCGGCGACCATCGCGCTGGCGCCCCTCTACTCCGCATGACGCGCAGGACCAGGTGGCCGAGATACGGAACGGGAGCCCGACCTGACGACACACGACGACCGGGACCGGGAGGCCGAAGCGGTAAGGCGAGAGCGGGGCCACTCGCAGTCCGCCCTTGCGACAGAGGTCGGCACCCCCGTCCATGGCCCAAGGGGACGGGGACACCGATCCGCTCCGAGCAGGAGCTCATCGGCGCGTTCGATCGATCCAGACAAGAGATCGAATCGTTCGAGACAGAGTTGACCAATTCGGATTAGCATCTTGTAACTTCACTCCATCTGAGCCCATGCTGCTCAGGTTCGGAGAAGCAGAAGATGTCCGGCCCTGGCGTCGTGCCATGGCGGCTTCTGACTCGCGGACCTTGGAGTTCCCGTGGACATCCCTGTCCTGCGGGCCGGTTCGGCATGTTCACCACCCCCGGCACGCACATCGGAGCCGATTCGGCTCCCCCGTCGCCAGTTCCCGAGCGACGGCACCTGCCTCGTCAGGTCCTCTTACGGCCTCTCCCCCATTCCGGCGGCACACGCCCAGCCTCTTGGGGAGACGCCGTGACCACTCCCCCGTTCGAGCCGAGTGTCGCCCAGCAGACAGCGCTCGTCGAGCACCTCGTGAGCGCGGTGGTCAGCGACGCGACGGGAGAGGCCCAAGGCGATGTATGCCTGGGCGAACCTCCCAGTGCCCGCTACTTCATGGAAAGCCTCGGCCCCCACACCGTCGAGCCAGGCGGCGCCGCTCCACGATACGGACGGACCACTCCGGACAGCCTCGGATTCGAGTTTGAAGCCGAGAACGCCAGCTCCGTCATTGTCAAGGCCAAAGCCTCGTTCTACTACTCTGCGCTGCCGACCCGCGTCCAGCAGCTGGAGTGGGCCGGCGAACGCGAGGAGCCGTACCGGCTGGCTCCGTTGTTCAAGCGACTTGGTGTGACGGTCGGGCCGGTGGAGATCGTCTTGGGGCACGAGGCCGCTCTGCGGCCGACCCTGGAAGCCGAGTTCCGGCGCGCTTTCGCGAAGGCCGTCGAGCTGGCTCTCCGTGACCCGCGGATCGACCGTCGTGTCGGGAGCGACCGCCGAGAGCGCCTGGTCCCTCCTGCCGCGATGAAGGACGACGATGCCTTCGAGCAGTGGCTGGCCCGGGAGGTGGGCGGGGACCCCGTGGTGCCGTCCCCCGCCGCGCACGTCGTCGTCACGTCAAGGCCGGTCGGCTCCGGTCGGCTCCGAGTGACGGCGACGCTCCAGAACCTCGCCAAGGACCCCGTCGTGACCGTCCAGGGTCGTGGTAGCAACGCCGGCCGTACGCGCCGTGACGAGGCCAGGGACAACGCCCTGTTCCGCGCGGGCCTGGAAGTCGAGGGCGACCGTCTGCTGCCGATCACGATGGACCTTGGTGCCGACGCCTATCGCTACTCCGGGGAGCTCGGGGCGTACGCGAACAACTGCGGTGTCGAGCCGCAGTGGCACGACGGGCGACTCGTGGCTGTGCGAAGTGTGCCTGTTCCACAGCACGACACCCACCGCGCCGTGGCCCGGACAGACGAGCGATGGGGATACGCAGCGCTCGCGGCCGACCCGCTTACGGTTCTCGACGACCTCGCCGACGAGATGGAGGCGTACCTGGACTCGCCGGCCTGGAGCACAGCGGATCTCCAGGACAGGCCCGGACTGGCCGATCGGAAGGAGGCCGACCGATGGGCCGCAGCGCTCGAGGTCTCACGGTTCCGCGACGGCATCGCGTGGTTGCGTCGGGACAGGCGCCTGCTGGTGGCCTTCCAGCTCGCGAATGAGTCCATGACGGAGCTCAACCAGCGTCGGAAGCGGCCGAGTCGGGGATGGCGGCTGTTCCAGCTCGTGGCCATCGTCAGCCAGCTTGGCGCCCTGGCCTGGCGGGAACACCCGCAGCACCTCTTCTCCCCCGGGCTCTGGGGCGACGACCAAGGCGTGGATCCGACAGAGGCGGCCACCGTCGTCTGGTATCCGACCGGAGGCGGCAAGACCGAGGCGTACCTCGGGCTGGTGCTGGTGTGCATGTTCTACGACCGCGCCAGGGGCAAAACGGTCGGGGTCTCTGCCTGGTGCCGTTTCCCCCTCAGGTTGCTCACCCTGCAGCAGACACAGCGACAACTCGACGTCGTCGCTGCCGCGGACATCGTCCGGGAACGGAACGCCGACAGGCTCAAGGAGGTCGGCGGTGACCCCGGGTGGCCGTTCTTCATCGGGTTCTACGCCGGCGGCGGCAACACGCCGAACTCCCTGACCGCCGACCGCACGCTCGACCGCCTCCGGTCGAGCGAGGCGGAGCGGCACGCGTTCCGACTGGTGCACGACTGCCCCTACTGCGGTGAGCGGTCGGTGCACATCCCGCCGCCCGACCCTCAGCGCCTCAGGTTGGAACACGTCTGCGGCAACGAACGGTGCGGCAAGGTCCTCCCGATCGTCGTGGTGGACACGGAGATCTACCGCTACCTCCCCACCGTCGTGGTCGGCACGCTGGACAAGCTCGCGAACATCGGACTGTCGGACCGGTTCGGCGCGCTCTTCGGGGACGTCGACTGCTGGTGCACCCTCCACGGGTTCGGTCGGGGCGGCAAGTGCCACGAGCGTCATGCCCCAGGCCATCCGAAATCGCCTCCCAAGCCCTTGGGGGCTCCCCTCTACGACCCCTCCCCGTCGTTGGAGATCATCGACGAACTCCACATGGTCAACGAGGAACTCGGTGCGTTCTCGGGGCACTACGAGGGGCTCTTGGCGGAGGTCCAGCGCACACTGACAGCCCGGCAGCGCCCCGACGGACGGGGCGTCCGGATGAAGGTGGTCGCGACCACCGCGACCATCCGTGGCGAGGACCGCCAGAGCGAGCACCTCTTCGGCCTGCGGTCGGTGGTGGTTCCTCTTCCCGGCCCCAACCTCGACGAGAGCTTCTACTGGCGTCTCGACCGGGGTCTTCCCCTGCGCCGTTTTGTCGGGGTCATGCCGACACGAGGTACGGCGGAGATGACGCTGGTCAGGATCCTGACGTCCGCACACCGGGCTCTGTGGAAGCTCGACCAGCGCCGGGATCTTCCCCCGGCTCTCGAAGCCTGGCCGGAGGAGGAGCTCCGCGCAGTCGTAGACCTGTACCGTACGAGTCTCACGTATGCGACGACCCTCGTGGACTTCGGTCGTATCCGGCGCTCGCTGGACACCCAGGTCAACGAGGCCCTGCGCAGGGAGGGGTTCCCTGATCTCCGCGTGGCCGAGCTGAAAGGCGAGACGCGCCTGGACGAGGTGCGTGGCGTCCTAGACGACCTGGGTAGCACCAACGGCAACACGGGCATGGTCGTCGCGACGAGCATGGTCAGCCACGGGGTCGACGTGGACCGGTTGAACCTCATGCTGTTCAACGGGATGCCCAGGTCCATGGCCGAGTACATCCAGGCGTCGTCGCGGGTCGGCCGTGCGTACCACGGCCTCGTGTTCATGCTCTTCAACCCGGTGCGGGAGCGGGACCGGTCGCACTACCGGTACCACGGCAAGTTCCACGAGTACCTCGACCGGATGGTCGAGCCGGTGGCCATCAACCGCTGGAGCCGGTTCGCCGTCCGCAGGACCCTCCCCGGGATACTGATGGGCCATCTCCTCCAGGTCGCCAACCGGGACTGGTGGCGGGCGGGTAACGCGCCGGGGCACCTGCACGACCTCTCGAAGATGCAGGCCGCGCTCCGTGATCCTTCGTTCGGAGGGCTCGAGGGTGTACAGCTCACCGCACTGTTGGAAGCACTTCACACTGTCTTCCAGTCGGATCGCCCGGAGGGCCAGGAGCTCCACAGTGACCTCGAGGACATGGTGGAGCATGCACTGGCCAGCCTCCGCTCCGCCGGGGCCTCTGCCGGCCTCTCCGGTGGCAACAACCGCGGATACCGCGCCACAGGCGACTACCTGGGCCTCGAATACCGGCCCATGACGAGTCTCCGAGATGTCTCCGAGGGCATCCCGTTCCACATCGTGTCCGACGGCAGGAGGCCGTGATGGCGTTCAACCCGAGGAACGACGACATGGCCCGCGACCGAGGCCAGGTCCTCTACCGGTACCGCCCAGGTCAGACCTTCGACCACCGCGGCGGCTACACCGCCCAGGTGGTGCAGTTCGGACGGGACGAGGAGTTCGACGGCCCCTCACTCGACCGCGTGCACCTGGTCCAGGAGGCCATGCGGTTCGTACGCAGGTGGCGGGCCGCCGGCCGCGCGTTCGCCGCTGGCTCCGACCGCGCACCCGAGTTTCCCGGAGACGAGGACCGTCTCGCCGATCGCCACTACGAGGTCGTGGTCCCCGGCAAGGTCTTCTGCCGTATCTGGCCTCGGGTGGTGCGCTGTGCCGGCGGCAGGTGCGGACACGTCTGGTCGGCCAGTGACCCCCGGCCGGGAACGAACGACTGGCCGCCGGCCTGTCCCGCGTGCGGCAACGCCGTCGGCAACCGGCAGCTCCAGTTCGTGTTCGCGCACAGGTGCGGCGAGATGTCGCCCATGTTCCCGCCGAGCAAGTGCCCGAGGGGACACACCCGGTTCAGGCTGGACGACCGTGCGAGTCGGTTCCGCGACTTCCGGTGGGAGTGCATGACATGCGGGTTCCCGCTGGGTGTGCAGTGGAGCTGCAGCAACTCCTCGTGCAGCTACCCGGACAAGTTCATGCATCCCCTGCTCCACACGGCGGGAACGGCGCATGTCGGCCAAGGCCTGACGCTCGTGAACGTGACGACGACCGAAGAGGCCACCCGTCAGAGCAATCCCCTCTACACGGCTGCCGTGCTCGGCTGGTGGCTCGGTGAGATCACCGAGGAGGAGTTCCGGCGACTCACGGACGGACACACGGTGGACGTCCCCGAGGAGGTCGTCGAGAGCATCCGTGTGATGGAGGAGGCCGGTCTGCACGACCAGGCGCGTGTGCTGCGGGCGCGCTTCATGCCCGTCGAGGTGGACCATCTGAGGGAGCGGGTGGGTAAGGCTCTCGGGCTCGACACCGAAAGCGACGACGCCCGCGGGCTCGCAGCCGAGCTGCACACCTACCGTCGGGTCCTCAACCTGGAGCGCCTAGGCGTCCCCCGCCTCCAGCGGGAGGCACGCAACGCCGAGCGCCGCGCCCTGTACGAGCGCTACCCCGAGGTCCTTGCGGCTGCCGGCCTCGGCCGGGACACCTGTCTGGTGAGCGATCTCCCGATCACCTACCTCGCGATCGGCTACAGCCGGACGGGGTTCAGCCCCGAGGAGGCGGACCTCGTGCCCTACCGGGGGCGCGCCTCACGGGGCACCCCTGAGAAGACCCTGCTCTACGCACATCCCACACAGGCGGAGGCACTCCTCTTCCCGGTGGACAGGGAACGGGTGAGCCGGTGGTTGGTCCGCAACGAGCTCGTGAGTCGACGCGCCCTCGATGACGCCGGCGGCGTCACCCAGTGGCTGGTACACCAGCTCGGTCCGAGCGACGGCAAGGCCCTTTCCCACGAGACCCGCCCGGCACCAGGGCATCCCGATCTACCCGTCCACGAGCTTTTCGGTCTGCTCCACTCCCTGTCGCATCAGCTCCTGCGGGCGCTCGCAGTCGACAGTGGCTACAGCGAGACCAGCCTCTCCGAATACCTGTTCCCGTACGACTTGGCCTTCGCCATCTATCCCAACGGCGGAAGCGAGTTCAGCCTCGGAGCCATGCGGACCGTACTCGAGCAGAACCTCGACGCGGTCGTGAGCCGGGCCGTCGACAACGACTCCTGTCTGTACGACCCCAACTGCATGATCACGAACGAGGGTGCGGACCACGGCTGCCTCCAGCTCCCCGAGACGGCTTGTCAGTCCTGGAACCGGAATCTCTCCCGCTGGCACCTGTTCGGTTCCCCGGACGGCTCGAAAGTCGGGTACTGGGACCCCACCTTGTGAATGCCCGGTGGGGAGGGCCCACGCTCTGCCCTCCCCATCACCGGCCCCGCCAGGCGTCGCAGGGCCCGTCAAACACCGATCGTCCACAAGTGGAGCCTGCGTGAATGCGTGGCTGGAACTCCGGACCGGAGCGGATCTACGGCTTTCTCCGGACGGCGACGAGACTCCACCGGAGCGGGGCCTATCGGATTCTGATGACCAGGGGAAGCTTCCGGATGCGCCACCACTGGAACGCATCAGCCAAGGTAGCCGACATGTTCCTCGAACACGACGCACGTCCCACACGGCTGCTGAAGCTGTCGGAGACGGAGCGCCGATGGATCTCCACTCGCCTGTCGACTCCCGGACCAGCCCGCCACCAGAGGTCCTGCGCGCTGCCGTCCAGCGCGCCTCCACGACGATCGAGGCATACCGGCAGCCGGTGCCCGAAGGACAGGTGGCCGATTCCTGTCCCATGGGTGAGGGATGACCGCCGACGACATGATCAGCGTCCTGGTCTTGATCACGGGACTCGCCTCCCTGTGCGAGCAGACAGCGCACAGGCTCTCCCGGCTGGAGACGACGCTCTTCCACCTGACAGACGCCCGGCTGATGGCCGTCCTCGCGGAGATGTGCCCGGACGTCTCGGAGTCGCATCGGGCGCTGGCGGTGGAAAGACTCACTTACCGGACCGGGCGCTCGTGCAGGAGCTCTCCGCTGATCCGACACGGCGACGTCCTCATCGTCTGCCCAGCCCTCGTGACTCCGAGGGCCGTGGAATGGAACGTTCACACCTCGACTCGACTACCCATCCAGGACCCGAACGGCATACGTGGATAATCGCAACCAGTATCAGAAATCGGAAACAGGCTGGACATCGGCGTGACGTACGACATAGCAGCTCCGGAGCCGGCGGGCATGGTCGCCTCGCTCAGTTCGCTCGGGTACTCCCTGCCTGCCGCCATCGCGGATCTCGTGGACAACAGCATTTCCGCGGGGGCGTTCACGATCGACGTCGAGTTCACCTGGGCCGGGCAGGACTCCTGGATCGCCGTTGCCGACGACGGTGCCGGGATGACTGCCGGCGAGCTCTTGATCGCCATGACCGTGGCCGCGCGAGGCCCTGCGACGCCCCGAAGCGCTACGGACCTGGGGCGCTTCGGCGTCGGCCTCAAGTCGGCCTCGTTCTCACAGGCCCGGCAGCTCACCGTCGCCACCGCCACCAGCGGCGAATGGCACGTACGCACGTGGGACCTCGACGTCGTCGAGAGGTCAGGCGAGTGGCGACTGCTACGCGGCGCGGACGAGACGACCTGCGAGCTGATCGACAGGATCCGGGGTGAGGCGGACCACGGCACAATCGTGTTGTGGCGGCGCCTCAACGGCTACCACGTCGATGCGGTGACGGTGGATGACGAGCGGACCCAGAAGCAGTTCTACGCGGAGGCCGCCCGCACGGAGTCCCACCTGGGCATGGTCTTCGGCAGGTTCCTCACCGGAAGCCGACGTCGCAACCTGCGTGTGTCGGGCAGCCCCGTCGAGCCCTGGGATCCGTTCCTGTCCCGCCACCCGTCCGTGCAACCCCTTCCGGTCGAGCGTCTGCGGTCGGGGGCGGGTTCCGTACGGGTGGAGGCGTTCGTCCTCCCCAGTGCCCAGAGGCTCGCCCCGGACGAGTACGAGAAGGCCGCCGGCCCGCGTGGGTGGCTCGACCAGCAGGGGTTCTACGTGTACCGCCGGGACCGTCTGATCCTGGCCGGTGACTGGCTCGGACAGCGTGGGTTGCGCCGCGAGGAGAAGTACAACCTGGCACGGATCGCCGTGGACATCCCCGCCGAGACGGATGTCGAATGGGGGGTCGACGTCCGGAAGTCCAGTGTCGTCCCGCCCGTCGCACTGCGTTCTCATCTGCGGCGCATCGCCCTGCAGGCCAGGAGAAGGGCCGCCGACGTGCTTCGGCACCGCGGGCAGATCGCTGCGCGCACGCACGGGGACCCGCTCGTGTACGCGTGGAACGTCCGTCGTGCCGACGACCAGGTCACCTGCCGGATCAACCGGGGCCACCCTCTGGTGAAGGCGGCTCTGCGCTCTGGCGGTACCGGCTCGGATGACGTGCGTGCCCTGATCCGTCTGCTTGAGGAGACGGTGCCGGTCACCGCCCTCCGCGTGATGCACGAGACGGACACCAGCGACGACCCCGAGCCCTTCGGGGGCCCCGGGCCTGCCGACGCCGAGGCCACGGAGGTCGCACAGCGCATCTACGAGGCGCTGGTCTCAGACGGCCGCTCGCCTGCGGCCGCTCGCGAACGCCTCCGGACGATGCCCCCCTTCGACCAGATGCAGGGCTTCTGGAACGGGTGAACCCGTTGTCAGTGCCCGCCCCTAGCCTGCCCATGCCATTCCCGCCCAGCCGGAGGTCTGCTGTGAGTTCCACCCCCGAGGACTCTCTCGAGTCCCTTGCCAAGGCCCGTCGCCTGGTTCTCGCACTACTGTCGCAGGACCGTCAGCCGACGCCGGACGAGGTGCAGAACGCGGTCACCGTCATCTTCGGGATGCTGGCCGGCCAGGGCGAGGTTCTCGACCGTGAGCAGCTGGCCAAGGAGATCGAGGTCCTGACGGCGGTCTTCCAGGAGGGCTCCTCCGGGCTGGAGAGCGACAGCGGGCACGAGCCCTGGCTGCCCGAAGCCAAGAACGACCGGGCCTGGGACTTCTGGGAACGCTACCGCCGTTACCTGGAGGACGTCCGGAACCTCCCGCCGCTCGTCGTGCGCCGGCTGGACCAGAGCACGGACGAGGTCCTGAGCCAGCTCGAGGACCCGCGCCGTGTCGGCTCGTGGCGCCGGACGGGCCTGGTGATCGGCCAGGTCCAGTCGGGCAAGACCGGCCAGTACATCGGGCTCGCCGCGAAGGCCGTGGACGCCGGGTACCAGTTCGTGGTGATCCTCGCCGGCATCCACAACGACCTCCGGAGCCAGACCCAGCTGCGTGTCGACGAGGGGCTCCTGGGGTTCGACACCCAGCACCAGCAACGGTCCAACCAGAACGGGAAGTCCCGCCTCATGGGTGCCGGCCGCATGCCGGGCGCCAAGAAGCTCGACATCGCATCCCCCACCAACAGCTCGGAGAAGGGCGACTTCGGCCGGCAGGCGGCCAACGCCGTCAACTTCCCGCTCGGCCGTTTCCCGGTCGTTCTCGTCGTCAAGAAGCACTGGAAGATCCTCGAGTACCTGCGGACGTGGGTGACCGAGGTCCAGGGCACGGAGGACGAGAGCGGGAACAAGGTCGTACGCGACATCCCGCTGTTCGTCATCGACGACGAGGCGGACAACGCCTCCATCAACACCGAGCGTGATCCGGACGCGGATCCGACCAGGACCAACGGTGCGATCCGTGAGCTCATGAAGAGCTTCGAGAAGTCGGCGTACGTCGGGTACACCGCCACCCCGTTCGCCAACATCTACATCGATCCCGACGCCGACCACGCCGAACTCGGCGCCGACCTCTTCCCCGACAGCTTCATCCGCACCCTGCCCTCGCCGACCAACTATCTTGGTCCGGAGCGGGTGTTCGGTCTCCAGGTCGACGACGACGAGGAGGACGTGCCCCCGCTTCCGCTCGTACGCCCCGTGGACGACGCCGAGAGCTGGATCCCGAGCAAGCACAAGTCCTCCTTCGTCCCCTCCGACGACCTTCCCCGGTCCTTCCGGGAGGCGATCGCCTCGTTCGTCCTCGCCAGCGCTGCACGGCGGGTGCGCGGACAGACCAAGGTGCACAACTCCATGCTGGTGCACGTCACCCGCTTCACGGCGGTCCAAGGCATCGTCCGGGACCAGGTGGACGACTACCTGCGGCTCCTCGTGGACTCGCTCCGCGACCGGTACGGACAGGCACCGCAGCGCATGGCCGAGTTCCGGGCCCTGTGGGAGCGGGACTTCGTCCCCACCACGGAACACTTTCCCGCGGACGAAGCCCGACGCATCACCTGGGAGGACGTGTCGAGCCAGCTCATGCCCGCGCTACGGAAGATCGTGGTCAAGACAGTCAACGGCGCCTCCCGCGACGCACTCGACTACTACGAGCACCGCAGGACCGGTCTCTCGGTCATCGCGATCGGGGGCCAGAAGCTCTCCCGAGGTCTCACCCTGGAGGGGCTGACAGTCAGCTATTACCTGCGCACGTCCAGCACGTACGACACCTTGCTCCAGATGGGACGCTGGTTCGGATACCGGCCGGGGCACGAGGACCTCTGCCGCCTGTACACCACTCCCGATCTGCAGGCGAAGTACATCGAGGTGACTGCCGCGACCGACGAACTGCGTCGTGAGGTCGAGGAGATGGCGGCGCTGAACCTCAGTCCGAGGCGCTTCGGCCTGAAGGTCCGCGCCTCCTCTCTGGGCCTCGCCGTCACGGCTGCCAACAAGATGCGCCAGGGCACGAAGGTCATGCTCAGCTATTCCGGGGAGGGGCCTGAGACGGTGATCTTCAACGTCTCCGACGGGGTCCCGGAACACAACCTCAAGGTACTCGGGGACTTCGTCCGGAGACTCGACGGCCTGGCCACCGGCGACCAGACGACGGCGGGGGCCAACGTGACGTGGAAGCAGGTGCCCTCCGACGCCATCGTGGACTTCCTCACGCGTTACGAGACCGACCGCATGGCCCAGAGGGTTCGCCCCCGTTTCATCGCGAAGTACATCGAACAGTGCATGGCTGTAGGTGAGCTCCCGCAGTGGACGGTGGTCCTGGTCGGCAAGCAGGCAGCCAAGGAACCGCAGGACATCGCCGGTTACAGCCTGGGGCCCGTGGAGCGCACGGCGCTCAACGACGTCGACAGCGACGGTCGGTACACGATCCGCCGACTGCTCAGCCCTCCCGACGAGTACCGCTTCGACCTCGATCGCGACCAGGTGGACGCCGCCCTGGAAGCGACACAGAAGGCCGCAGCCATCAAGAAGCGGGAGAAGGCACCCCAGTCGCCTTCGGGAGACCACGTCCGCTGGCAGCGCCGAGCCGACCAGGCACTGATGCTTGTCTACCTGGTCGAGCGGCCGGCGACCGAGGACGGTCCGACCCGGCCGCCCCTGGTCGGCTTCAAGGTGAGCTTCCCGCGCTCCGAGCACCAGTCCGACACCGAGTACGTGGTCAACGCCATCTGGCAGAAGGAGGGCCTTGACGCCGTCGACGACGAGGAGGACGGGGAGTGACCGTCACCGAAGCCGAGTGGCGCGACCTGGAGGCGCCCCAGGGGGCCCCGGGCAGGTCCCGTATCCGCCTGCACCCAGACGCCCCGTTGGACGTCTTCCTCTCCGTCTCCCACCCGGCACAGCAGCGCATGCTCGTGCTCAGGGCGGACGCTCGCTCCGCCGACCACATCGTGCGCTCCGTGCGCCAGCTGCCTCGCGCTGCCGGGCTGGAGATGAACGTGAGCGCCGTGTCGCGTCTCGAGTACGAGCTCCAAGTGGTCCTCACCGCCGACGAGCTGCGAGAGGTGTTCAACCCGCTCGTTACGGACGTAGCTGACACGGTCCGAGAGGCCCCTGGGGCCGCAGCAGCCCTGACAGCAGCGGTGGAGAGGTTCGAGCGGTGGCAGGACCTCCTTCGCGCCGTCGGCAGGGACGGTCTCGGCCCTGAGGCCCGTCGTGGACTCGTCGGCGAGCTCCTGGTGCTGCGCGACCACATCCTGCCCGTCGTCGGGCCGGCCGAGGCCGTCGATGCATGGACAGGGCCCAGTGGAGCCAACCAGGACTTCCAGCTGCCCGGAGTCGCCGTCGAGGCGAAGGCCAGCACCGCCAAACGGCCCCGCAGCATCCGGATCGCCAGCGAGCGCCAGCTGGACGACACCGGGACGCCTGCGCTCCTGTTGGCGTTGGCGATGCTCGACGAACGGCGGGGTGGCTCAGGAGAGAGTCTGAACCGCCTGGTGGACCGCATACGCGAACAGCTCACGATCCCTGTCGTCCGAGCAGCCTTCGACGGTCGTCTCGTGCAGGCCGGCTATCTCCCCGGCCAGCGAGACGTGTACGAGGAGCCCCGCTACACAGTTCGCGACCTGTGCTTCTGGCACGTGGGGGAGAATTTCCCGAGACTCGTCGAGGCGGATCTTCCCGAGGGCGTCGGTGAGTGCTCGTACCACGTGAACACCTCGGGACTTGACCATCACCGCGCCACGACCGACGAGGTGACCGCACTGATCGGGGGACCCCATGCCTGAGCTCGACCTGTCCCAGTACGCCCACGACGTCGTCACGGACGTCCAGGCCACCGCCGACGCCGAGGGGACCACCACCCCGGAGTCGTTCACGCGGCGCGTGTTCGAGGACCTGGAACGGGCCGGCATCGTGTCCAACACGTTCACCGCCTATCACTCGGCCTACGGTCATCTCGTGCACGGGTACGGCATCGGGGACTCCGGGGAGTGCCTCGACCTCTTCGTGACCGACTTCGACCTGGACCCGCTGGAGTCCAAGCTCACGAAGGGGCAGGCGGAGACCGCGTTCAGGCGCCTGCTGACGTTCGTCCGCCGGTGTCGGGACGGGCTGCGTCAGCACATCGACGAGTCCTTCGACGTGTACGACATGTGCGCGGCAGTGGAGAAAGCACTCACCGAGGTACGGAGGATCCGGCTCTTCCTGCTCAGCAACCGCGTCGGCACGAGTACCGCCTTCCCGCCCACCGAGTTCGACGGCCTCCCCGTGACCCACGAGGTGTGGGACCTGGCACGGCTGCACCGCCACGAGACATCCGGCAGCATCAGCGAGCCCATCGTGGTCTCGTTCGACCCACCACTGCCCTGCGTCTCGGCACCCAACAGCGAGCCGGACCACTCGGTGACCATGGCCATGATCCCCGGCCAGAGACTGGCCGACCTGTACGGGGAGTACGGGACCAGACTTCTCGAGTTGAACGTCCGGTCCTTCCTGCAGGCCCGCGGATCGGTCAACCGGGGTATCAGGGAGACCCTGCTGCACTCACCGGGCAGGTTCCTGGCGTACAACAACGGCATCACGGCGACCGCGTCCCAGGTCGACTTCGTGCACGGCCCTGACGGCACCCCCACGGGCATCTCCCGGGTGCACGGGCTCCAGGTGGTGAACGGCGGTCAGACCACGGCCTCGTTGCACTACGCCTCGAGCCGGGACAAGGCCGACCTGTCTCAGGTGACCGTCCAGATGAAGCTGACGGAGGTCTCTCCCGAGCGGCTCTCGGAGATCGTCCCGATGATCTCCGAGTACTCCAACACCCAGAACCGCGTGACGCTCGTCGACTTCAGCTCGAACCACGCGTACCACGTGGCCGTCCAGCGGATCACCCGATCGCTGTGGGCGCCGGCGACGGACGGCAGCGGCCAGGAGACCCACTGGTTCTACGAGAGGGCGCGCGGCCAGTACACCGACGAGGTGGCCAAGGCCCGGACTCCGGCGAAGCAGCGCACCTTCAAGAAGCTCAACCCGACCAATCGGAAGTTCACCAAGGCGGACCTCGCGAAGTACGTCAACTCCTGGAGTCTGCTCCCGTTCAGCGTCAGCCGCGGCGCGCAGAAGAACTTCGTCGCGTTCATGGACCGCATCAGCGAGGCGCCCCCGCGGGTCGACGTCCAGTACTGCCAGCGCGTGATAGCCATGGCAGTCCTCTTCAAGGCAGTCGACCGCATCGCTGCCAACCACGAGGCGGGCAGCTACAAGAGCATGATCACGACCTACACCATGGCCCGTCTGGCGCTCGCCACGGAACAGCGCATCGATCTCGACAGGGTCTGGCGTGAGCAGCAGGTCTCACCAGCCCTCGAAGCCGCGATCGACGACTTGTGCCCCCGGGTCATGCGGGTTGTCACCAGGCCGCGTGAGGGCAACCACGTGGGCGAGTGGGCCAAGAAGCCCGCCTGCTGGGACGCCGTCTCCCGTGTGGCCTGGGCCGTGCCTCGCGATCTGGAGGCCGAGCTCCGTGATCAGCCGCTGGACGACGAGGCCCTCGCGGGTGGTGCGGAAAGCGATCGGGGGGCGAGCGACGAGGTGAGGTCGATCCCGGCGGACGAGTGGTATGCCATCGAGCGATGGGCGAAGGAGACGCACAACCTGGATCCCTCGCAGCGCCAGCTCACGCAGTACGTCGGTCGGCGACTCGAGCTCGAACGGGAGGTTCCCGAGCCGCAGGCGGTACAGGCACTGCACGCGCGCAGCGAGGCGCTTTCGCTCGGCTTCGTCCCTGGTCCGTAGGTCCGACTCCTCCCGGCCCTCAGAGCTCCCCGCGCTCGAGCAGGTCCCTCATGGCGTCCTCTGCGCGGCGGAGCACGATCCGACCGTCGCCGTCGCTGAAGGCCAAGAGGTCCGCCCCAGGTGCGATGCCCGCCTCCGCGAGCAGGCCGATGGGGAGCTCGATCCAGCCGTGGTCGTCGACACGGATTTCTGCAGGTTCACGAAGCATGGGACGAGTGTGGCACCCTCGCACTCGTAGGCCGACGACGGGCTGGGGCAGAGGTATGGCAGCACGTGAGGACACCACGAGCGCGGAGTGGGTCAGCACCGAGCTGAGCGGCCATCTGCGCGGTCGGCGCCCCCGCGACACGAAACCCGAGGTGGCCCTCCGGCGTGCCGTACACCGGCTCGGCCTCCGGTTCCGTCTACAGCGCAAGGTGGCTGCCCATTGCACGGCGGACTTCGTCCTGCCCAGATACAGCATGGCGGTGTTCGTCGACGGGTGCTTCTGGCACGGATGTCCTGTGCACGGCCCGAAGACGTTCCGCGGCCCGAACGCCTCCCTGTGGGAAGCGAAGATCGAGACCAACAAGGAACGCGACCGCCGGAACACCGCAGCAGCCGAGGCCGCCGGCTGGACCGTCGTCCGCGTCTGGGAGTGCGAGATCCGGGCGGACGTTCAGCGCGCCGCGCTCAGCGTCGCCCGGCAGTGCGACCAGGCTCGCGAGTCCGGGTCGGCACCGTCTCCCGTCCGTGGGTTCCGGTCAACGCGTCCGTGAACAGGTCACCCGAGACGCTCTCCCTGGCGACGCAGTACTTGCTCAGGGGGCACAGTTCGCAGAGCGGCTCCTTGGCCCGGCAGAAGCTGCTTCCGATGAGCCGCAGCGCAGCCATGCGCAGAGGCGCGTCCTCGCCGGCTCCGACGAGCTTCACCAGGTCCACTCGACCGTCGCTGAGCCTGTTCGTGCGATCCGAGTCGCTGCCGTGGAGACGGGCGGCGACGCGCAGCGCCCCCTGCCCGACCCACAGAAGATCCTCGCCGACCAGCAGCCGGTAGACCGTCGCCTCAGCCGGCTTCAGCTTCAGCTGCTCGCGGACCTGCTCCTCGTCGCCCCAGACACTCGACTTGCCGATCACCGCGGCTAGCCGGGCGACCCGCGCCTTCGCCGCCTCGGAGGGTGCCGCCGCAGTGAGTGCCTCGAGCGCGGCCTTGCTCAGGGACGTCCGCCCCCGCACGACCTCGACCATCTCCGCCAGCTGCGCGGGCTGGATCCGGGTCCCGGACAGTATGGCCACGACGGCGGCCTGCAAGCCGGACATTTGCTCGCCCGGAAGCTGGTACCAGTCCTCCGACTCACGCCGTCCTTCGGCCCATGCGGTCAGGTCCCTTCGGACCGTGCGCCAGTGCGGCTGGAGTCCACCCTCGCTCGGTTGCTCGTCGCCCACGGGCAGCAGTGCCTCCGCCGCAGCCTCGCCAAGGAGGGGCGGCACAGCGTTACCGATCTGGCGGAAGGCGTCACTGCGCGTGCCGGCGAACCTGAACTTGTCCGGGAAGGTCTGCACCCGCGCGGCCTCGCGCACGGTGAGGGTGCGCGGCTGATCCTGGTCGGGGTGGATGTACCAGTAGCCGTCCTTGGCGATGTGCGCGGTGATCGACCTGCTGAGGTCCGCCCAGTCGAGCTTCTTGTACTTGTCCGTGAAGTGGTCGGCCTTGTAGCGCTGCAGTTCCGGGGAGATCTCCGAGTACAGGGTCTTGGAGTCCATGCTGGAGAAGATCTCCGCGTCGTCCTTCCGGACCCGTCGGGTCATGTGGTCCCATACCCGGTCCTTGCGCGCCCGCTTACGCATGTCCTGAGCGAACTTGGAGAGCTCGGACGGCTCGTCGTAAGGGAGTTCGCGCTGCCCGACACGCTCGGTGGGCACGACAGACAGCACCGGCAGGTCACCGATGGCGTCACGCAGCGTGGTCCGCTGATCGTGCTCCAGCTCCTGCCGCCACGAGAAGCGCTCCACGTCGTTCCTCGCCAGCAGGATCAGTCGCTTCCTGTGCTGCGGAACGCCGTACTTCCACGCATCGACGAGACGGACCTGCGTCGCGTAGCCGAGGTCCTCCAGCTGCTCCTCGATGGTGCGTACCACGAAGAAGTCGTCGCCGAGACCCATGTCCGGCACGTTCTCCATGAGGACCGCACGCGGCCGGAGGCGCTTCACGACGTCGAGGTAGGCACTCCACAGTTCCTTGCGGCGATCATGGGGATCGCGGCCGTGATGCTCCACGAGGCTGCGGATCTTGCTCCGGCCAGCCCTGCTGAACGGCTGGCACGGCGGGCCGCCGGCCACCAGATCGATCTTGGCCGGCGCCAGCATCTCGACGAGTCTGTCACGCTCGTCAGGATTGCCCAGGTCCATGTGGAGGCTCATGCCCGGGAAGTTCGCGGCATGCGTCTGGAGCGCCCGCTCGTCGAAGTCGACCGCGGCTGCGACCGTCCACCCGGCTCGCTCCAGTCCGAGGCTCAGTCCACCCGCTCCGGAGAAGAGGTCGACGGCCAAGCGCTTGCCAGCACCGAAGCCACCGAGCCACTTACCGAAGTTCTCGGGCTTGCAGCTGTTCCTGTGACGCTTGAGCTCCAGGTAGTCGCTTCGCTCCAGAGGCACCTCATAGTGCTGCCTGCGCACTGCGCCAACCTCCATCGGACGAGAAGAACGAGCACCAGGAGATCACACAACCTCTGGCAAGATCAAGAATCCGGCGTCTACCTCGGAGAACAAGATCGATCGGACGCGCCAGGCGCCCCGAGAATATTACGCGGCACCCACCCCTGTGACCGAAAGCAGCCCCCAGTAACTCCAGAGAGGGTCAATCATACGGACAAACACCGACAAGACCGCTAGGGCCCTGCTATCCATGCGACTCCGCAGACGTGTATCGCTGGCGGCAGCAACAGACACCGGAGCTCATGCCATTGCCACGTCCGCGGCGTCGGATTCCGCCCCGAGGTGCTGCCGGCATCCTACGGTTGGCCCATCCCATGGTCTGTCTGGAAGGCCCCCGAACGTTCGGGGAAGATCCAGAGTACTGCGAACGCTGAGGTGAGCCGGGACTTCGGGCCACTGGTTGGCGCCTGCCCCTGGCTCGGGCGTACCGGCCCGGAGACTGGGCAAGCCACTCTTCCCGCTACCCAACGGCGGAATACCCACGGCCTCCCGTTGATTGGCCTTTACAGAGATCACGGGGGGCGCTGGTGACCGAGCTGATGCTGTTCCGGCAGGACGCGGACGGTCGGGATGTCGAGCTCTCCGGTTCGACGGTGGCGCTGGAGGTGGAGCTGCAGCGGCGGGTCGAGGCCGGTCTGGAGCAGATGCTCGGCATTCGGTTCGTGGCGTCGGAGTACGCGACTGGTCCGTGGCACCGGGGGCGGATCGACACGCTGGGGCTGGATGAGAACGGCAGCCCGGTGCTGATCGAGTTCAAGAAGGGTTCCGACAGCGAGGTGCTGTCGGAGGCCGTCTCGTACCTCTCCTGGCTGCGCTTGGCGCAGCACGAGTTCGAGGCGCTGGTCCGGAAGGTGCTGGGCGCGGAGGCTGCCGAGTCGACCGACTGGCGCCGTCCGCGGATGGTCCGCATCGCGGCTGGTTCTTCCCACCACGACCGTGTGGCCGCGCAGTGGCTGCCCGAGCGCACCGACCTGGTGCGCTACCGCGTCTTCGACGGCGGCCTGCTGCCCGTCGATCCCTCGTCCGGCTCACCGAGCGCCGCTTCGTCTCGGCGGAGCCGGGAGCGGGACGCCGTGGTCGGCGGCGCGCCGACGGCCCCTTGCGACTCATTCACCTGCAGGTACCAGCCTCGTGCCGGAGTGTTTGCGGGACCTGTACGCGGAGCTGGACGAGGCCCTCACGGCGTGGGGCGAGGTCGAGGTGGCATCACTGCGGCACTACATCGCCTACCGACGGCTGGTGACCGTGGCATCGGTGATCTTCCGTCCGAAGCACGAGGCGATCCTGGTCTGTCTCAGACTCGACCCGGACTCGGTCGCGCTGGTGGAGGGCTGCACCCGGGACATGCGCGGCATCGGGCATCTCGGGACCGGGGACCTGGAGGTGCGTCTCGGCTGTACGAACTTGCCACAGGTGCGATCATCGCCGACGCGCACCTCGACGGCGCGAGGGTCTCAGCCCTGCCGGTAGTCGGCAGCGGAGACGAAACATGCCTGGCAGTCGGTCGGGTCAGTGGCGACGTCACCCTGATCGGCCTGCCAGGTGATTCCTTAGGCATGACCCTCGACACTACCAACGCCGGGGACACCGCCATCCGTTCACTGCTCGGCAGGGAGTCCGCAGACGGTTCCCTCGCCTTCCACTGCATTTCCGCCGAGCCCCAGGAGCACAGGCCGAGAGTGCTGTGCGAACTGGATGAACAGCCCGTCACCCTCTCATCAGACGGCCCGCTCCAGGAGGTGCGGATCCAGCACGCACGCACCCGCCCCGCTGTTCTCCCCCATCGCCTACCACCCCGGCATGTATGCGGTCCGGGGTGACGGCGAGACCGTCCAGGTCGTCACGGGAGCCAAGGACCGGGGACTGACGCTCGGAGACGTCCGTCAGGTCGAACGTTTTCGGCTCGCGCTCACGGCCATCGCGACGGCAACCTGCGGGTGTGGGACCTCGACGTCTGCCCGCGGTTCGGTCACGGCCAGAACCACTGGTACCCCGTCACGGTCCTCGGCACTACCCGGCTCGGCGGCTCGGAGCTCGTCCTCAGCGCCGAACTCGCGCTTGGCGAGGTCAAGACCTGGGATCTGAGCACCGGCGCCGAAGAGCACGAACTGACTGACCTGGGCGAGCTCACACACGTCGTTACCGTGACCGTCGGCGACGCATCCTACGTCGTCACGGTGACCACGGAGAATGAGCTCGACACCTGGAATATCGGTGAAGATTTCTTGGAATCGACGGTCCGTCTCCCTGCTCCGGCCACAACGCTGACCGCCATCCCGCAGGGCAATTTGGTCCGGGCCGTGGTCGGCTGCGCCGACGGCGGTATCCATGTGTGGGACACGCAGAAAGAGTCGACTTCCCACATCCTCACGGGCGTGGAGGGGCCGGTCACGGAGCTGGTCGCAGGCGAGATCGACGGCGAGTCCCTCATGGTCAGCGTCCACAACGCAACGAGAGTCTGTCTCTGGTCCCTGACCGACGGCACCCTGCGGCAGTCGATCAGGCTGGACCGCGTCAGATCGATTGCGATGCTGGGCGGGCGTTTGTTCGCGGCTGAGCAGTCCCAGGACGACGACCATGTGCGGGTCCGGGATCTCCTGACGACCTCGCTCCTGGGCTCCGTCCTCGTGGCCAGCTTTCAGTTGATGACGATCAGCCAAGTGAACGGCAGGCCGGCCCCAATACCAGACCGAGTGCACACGATCACCCCCCTACGACGGTGGTGTACTGATAGGCAGCAAGGGTGGCCACGTCGCAGCCCTCGGCTGGGCCTGCTCCTCAGCCGCATCGGCACCCCGCCCGACGCAGCCGACTGTCCACGTCACGCACATCCTGGCTTGGTTGCCGGGCGAACTGCTCTGTGGCGACGCCCGTGCGGACGGATGGGAGTTGCACACCGTCGACGAATGGGAGAGGGGACAGCCGCCCTCCTCCGGCCTGGTCTATGCACGCCTCGTTACTGCGACGACGGCCGAACTTCAGGACGCGCTCTCGTCGCCGTACTGGAGCTCGACGGATTTGAGGTTGTGCGGCTGGAGGCACACTGGTACGAGATCACCAAGATCAAGGGCATAACCACGGGCGACCCGTGGCGATTCCCGGCCTACTCCGTGCATTGTCACGTTGAGGAAGGATCAATGCAGTGACGATCACCGCAGTGCACGGCATCGCCAACCACCTGTGCGGCCGCTCGCCGAAACAGGGGGCCGCCGAACTAGCAGGGCAGTGGCAGCCCAGGCTTCAGCAGGGGTTCACGGCCGTTGGACTGGACGACCCCCAACTTCCTACCCTGCACGTCGCGTACTACGCCCACCACACCCAAGCCGCGGAACAGCAGGCCACCGTACCCGACCTGCTTTCCATCGACGAACGAGAACAGTCTTTCGTCATCGCCTGGGCGCTGGCCTTGTGCTCACCCACCCTGCAAGAACAACAAGGACTGATCACTGCACCACTGCGGCAAGTCCTGTCCTGGATCTCCCGACGACGCAACATCCCCATCAAAGTGGTCATTCGACTCGCCGTCCAGCTGGCGGGCGAGGTCCACCGCTACCTCCACGTTCCACAGGTACGGGCTGCTGCCCGGTCCGCCATGACCGAGTCGATTCGACAGGTGCGCCCCAAGGTGGTGCTGGCACACACTCCCTCGGCTCAGTCATCGCGTACGAGGCTCTCCATGCACACCCGGAACTGGCCGTGGACTGCTTCGTAACCTTGGTCCCCCCCTTTGGCCTGCCCGGCGGGATTTTTCGATCACCTGATACCCGCGCCAATCGCCGATCGGGGCGCTAAGCCAACCGGAGTCCGCTACTGGGTGAACTCGCCGACACCGGTGACCTTGTGGCAATTCCTCATCGGCTCGGCGACCGATTCCCCGTTGACCAGCACGTCGACACGCCGGTCGGCTGTATCGACTTCCCCACCTCGGGGCGTACCTATCCTCGCCGCTCACCGCTGCAGCAACGCTCCATTCATCCGCAGCCCGAAAGTCCGGACCGCATCGGGAAGAGCTGACTCGTCGGGCCTTGAGGAATCGGTCCATGACGACCGAGATAAAGGCACGCGTCTGGTGGTACACGTGGTCTCGGTCCCCCGGGATACGAGAAGAGCAGATCTTGACAGGTGCTCCGATAGTGCTTGTCGTTGCGCTCACGCTCCGGTGAAATCAGCGCCATCCCTATGTCAGCGCTCACCCACGTCACCACGGACGCTCTTGAGCAGAAGCCCGCACTTGTCGCCCCGCCAAGGGGAATCTGCAGGTCAGGTGGTCACCAGCCGCCATGTGGTTGCATAGATGGTCGCGGATCGCCGGTTTCGAGGTCCAGCATGAGCATGTAGGACCAGTTCAATCTTCCGGAAGTGATCACCATGCGCTCCGCCGCCACGCGGGGGCGCGTCTACCGTCGGTGCGGATGCCGTGACCAGTACCGACGGCAGCTGGGCAACCGCTGCCCCCACCTCGCAATCAACCGTGAGCACGGCACCTGGACCTTGCCGTCGATCTCCCCTCCCCCACACCCGACCGCCCCACCGTCCGCCGCGGCGGCTTCCCCGACAAAGACACCGCCAAAGCCGCTCTCCGCCGGCTGTTGGACGGAGAGGCCGGCGGGTTCACCGCCGACCGAACCAGACCGTCGCCGAGTACCTCACCGACTGGCTCAAGACCAAGGCCCTGAGCCTCAAACCGACGACGCTGGTGCGCTACCGCGCCTACGTCCAGGACGATCTCGTACCAGCCCTCGGGCCACTGAGGCTGGAGGAGCTCAGCCACTGGCACATAGCCGGCTACGCCCACGCCCAACTCTCCGGCGGCAGCGTCACCGTCCGCCGCATCCTCGCCACCCTCTCCAGCGCCCTCGGCGACGCCGTCCGCCAACACCGCCTCTCCCACAACCCAGCACGACCGACGGTCATCCCCCGTCCGCCGAACCCGGAACGGCAGATCTGGACCCCACAGGAGGCAGTGCGATTCCTCGCCTACTGCCACGAGGCCGACCCACTCATGGCAGACCTGTGCGAGGTCCTCATAGGGACCGGCATCCGCAAGGGCGAGGCACTCGCTCTGCACTGGGATGACGTCCACCTGACGAACGCGTCCTCTATATCCGCTGCACACTCTCGGCGATCAACAATGCCCGCCTCGAACTCCCCCCAAGTCTCGCAGCAGCAAGAACTGGGCCGCTATCTCGCCCCGGGTAGCTGAGGCACTCCTGCGGCGCCGAGCAGCAGCCACTCATCTGGAAAGCAGCTCGGCCGACCCGTTCATCGGCCTGGCCTTCTGCCGACAGCTCGGCCGACCCGTTCATCGGCCTGGTCTTCTGCCGACCCGACGGGCGACCACTACGACCACAGACCATCCTCGACCGCTTCCGAAAACGCGCCATGGAAGCTCATGTCTCACGCATCGCCATCCACGACCTCCGGCATCTCGCCGCCACGCTCAGCATCACCGCAAACGTCCCGTTCATCGTCGTATCGAAGACGCTGCGACACTCCGCCCTCTCGACCAGGCAAACGTCTACCCCCACCTCACCCGCCAAGCTGCCCACGAAGCCGTCGACGCCATCGAGACCGCCCTCACCACGGCCGAGAGGCAAGAGAAGCGGCGTGCCCGCCGCCCGCTTCCCCTTCGCTGGCCGCGGCCACACCGAAACCCCCACGGCCCCATCCGCCGCTGGCTCGCACGTCTCCGCTCCCCTGCCCCGGCAGCCAGTTCACTCTCCGCCTCACATCCCCAGGGCCTGGCCCGCGACCACACTGCGACCGCCACCGCCCCAAACAACCGAAAGCCCGCCTCCGCATCACTGCGAAAACGGGCTCCGACCTGCGAAAACGCTGGTCGGGACGGCGGGATTTGAACCCACGACCCCTTGACCCCCAGTCAAGGAGACATGCACCACATCACCAATATTCAGGGCAAATCATCGAGCCACTTCGTGCAGTACCGCCAAAGTTGTCCGTTTACGTGCACGACGTGTGGTCCCCAAATGGTCCCCACGTTCCTGTCGCCACGGCTGGCCCTCCTCCGTTGAGGCACTGTCGGCTAGCTACAACGCAGCACCGCCGCGCCCTACGGCAAGGGCTTTCCCTCGTCGCCCGGTCATCGCAGGGCCCCCTCCCGCTGCTGGCCCATTACCAGGGATGGAACGAGTCAAGCGCGCATGGGGCCTGTTATTAGCTACATCCCTGCGGCACCATGCTCCTTGTGTCACATCCGTCCATCGCAGTTCTCGACGAGCTCATCGGCGGTCTCGCCGTCGGAGGGGCACGTCGGCGTCAGCTCGGCATGGTCCGTCAGGAGCTGACAGCCGCGCTCGAGCAGGACCGGCTGCCCCGCCAAGCTCGGAAAGATCTGCCGCAGCTCCTCGACGCGGCGGTCCTACGGCACTACATCCGGGTGGCGGAGACCGGCGCGCTGCGCACCCGTCTGGTGAACGGTGAGAAGCCGCCGACATCGGAGCCGACGAACGCGGCCCGGCTGGTCTGTCTGGAGATCCTCCGCCGAGAAGCAGGGCTTCCGGCCTTGACCATAGGGGTCGCGGGGCCTGTCGCATTGAGGCCCGTCCCGCAGGACGAGCAGCTCAGAGCTCTGCGACGCCGACTGCATCGCGATGTGTGCACGGCTCAGTCGCCCGGTCAGGCAAGGTTCATCGCCGTACTGGGGGTGATGCTCGACACCCGGGCGCGGGCCGGCGAGCTGGTGGTCCAGCGCATCTGTCACCTGTCGGGGGACGGCCGCAGTATGGACGTCCTCCGCCGCCCACAGCACGGCACGGACACGCCAGCGCGCCGCGAAACCATCCCCTTGTCGCCCCTGAGCCGGGCTGCACTCGACCGCTGGCTGCCCATCCGTGCGGAGCTGACCGAGAGCCTGGAGGGCAGCGCCAAGGCACTATGGGTCTCGCTCGCCCACAACCACGCCGGCACACTGCACGACGACGGCTCGTACACCCGGCGTCGCCAGGGCATGCCCCTGCAACAGCGCGGGCTGATCCGCAGCTACAACAGCGGACGCCACCGTTACGGGCTCGCGGATCTCCTGCCCCCGAAAATCGAACAACTGCGCCGCGCCCTCGAACGGAACACCGCCACCGACTGACAGTGAGGATGTGACGTGGCACCGCTCGAGGGTCTGACTCTTCGACTGACTGGCGCTTCGGCTGTCCTTGACGGGAATCGTCGGCCGGCCGGGCGGTGTCGACTGGCGCGTGGCCGGTCGGGCTTCTGTGACTTCATAGGAGCCCGGCCAAAGGTCCCATCGGGGACAACCCCGAGCGCCTCCGTTCCGAAGCCGCCTTCGCCCACCTCTGCGGAGCCGCACCGGACCCAGCTTCCTCCGGCCGCACCAACCGCCACCGGCTGAACCGCGGAGGCGACCGAGCAGCCAACAACGCTCTGCACACCATCGTCCTGGTCCGCATGAAATACGACCAGCGCACCCAGGACTACGTCGCACGACGAACCGCCGAAGGCATGGTCAAGAAGGACATCGTCCGCTGCCTCAAACGGTTCGTCGCCCGCGAGATCTACCGCCACCTACCTCACATGACCCGCACTGAACCGCTCCCACAGACCACTTGACGATCTATAGGAGCTTCCCGACAACCGGTACCACTCCCCCGCAGCACGAAATCGCCACGCGGTCCTGTCGGCGGCGCGTGCTGAAGGTGCTCGGCTAGGTCATGTCTCTTCGAACATGAGCAGGGCCAGATGAGCAGTGCGGCTGTGTGACCGTGCCGGACGGGCGTTAGCCGTGCTTGTCATAGCGGGCGGCTACGGCCCGGAACTGTCACCAGGTGTACTGACACGGCCCCAACAGCCCTTCCTATGATCGAGGACATGAACAGCTTCACGATGGTCGAGTTCCCCACCACCTCGGCTCGGGAATCCGCAGAGTTCTTCGGGTCCGTCTTCGGCTGGGCGGGGACGCCGTACGGCCCGGAGTACACCGATGTGGACTGCGGCGGCGGAGTCAGCCTCGGCTTCCAACAGGACCACTCAGAAGCCCCGGCCGGGCCGCTCGCCGTAATCCAGGTGAACGATCTGGAGGCGACACGAAGCGCGGTCCTCAAGGCGGGCGGCACCATCACGGTCGAGGCCTTCGACTTCCCCGGCGGCAGGCGCTTCCACTTCCGGGAGCCGGGTGGCAACGAACTTGCCGCATGGGCCCCGACGGGGCGGTGAACCACCTCGGCCCAGGCCATGCTTCTCCGATCACCCGACTCGTTGGCCTGGTATGGCTGGTCACGGTGATCTGACGGACGAGGAGTGGGCTCGCTTGGAGTCGCTTCTGCCGGTGAGCACCGGACGAGCAGGTGGCGGGATCACCGACAGGTGATCAACGGGGTTCTGCACCGGGTGCGGACCGGGGTGCAGTGGCGTGACCTGCCCGAGAGGCTCGGCCCCTGGAAGACTGTGCACAAGAGGCATCTGCTGTGGTCTGCGGACGGCACCTGGGAGCGGCTCCTGCAGCAGGTCCAGGCCGTCGCGGATGCCGAGGGCTCTATCGACTGGGACGTCTCGGTCGACTCGACGGTGATCCGCGCCCACCAGCACGCTGCCGGTGCCCGCAAGGCCCCGCGCCCGTCATCCCAAAAGGGGCGATGGCGGCGGAACATCTGATCGATCCGGCGTGGGCGGGCCTGCTCGGCCACCTGGCGGAGGTGGTGCTGCAGGTGAGGACCTGAGCCGCTCGCGCGGCGGGTTCATCACCAAGGTCCACCTGAGCGCCGACGGCCGGTGTCGCCCGCTGTCCCTGGTGGTCACACCCGAACAGCGGGCCGACTGCACCCGGTTTGAGCCGGTCGTGGAGAAGATCCGCGTCCCACGCATCGGTGCCGGGCGGCCCCGCTCCCGCCCGAACAGCGTCAGCGCCGATAAGGCGTACAGCAACCCCCGCACGCTGGCCTACCTGCGCAAACGAGGTATCGGGCACATCATTCCCGAGAAGGTCGACCAGGCGCTCAACCGCATCAAGCGCGGCTCGCACGGCGGCCGGCCTCCCGGCTTCGACAAAAAGTGGTACAAGCAACGCAACGTCGTCGAGCGGGCTATCAACAAGCTCAAGGGCTTCCGAACCGTGGCGACCCGCTATGACAAGCGAGGCCACGCGTTCCCAGGCACCGTGACCTTCGCGATCATCTGGCTCCGCTCATGATCGGAGAGACATGGCCTAGTAGTGCTTTGTTAGGTGGTGTCGTAGGGCTGCCATGGGACGGTCTGTCGGCAGGTGGGGCAGGTTCCGGTCCAGGTGGCGATGAGCTGCTGGAGGAGGTCCAGGGCCTGGTAGAGGGTCAGGCCCTGGCAGGGGCTTTTGGGTGTGTCCGCTGTTCGGTCAGGAACAGATGGGCGGCAGTGACGAGGGTGACGTGCCGGTGCCAGCCGGCGAACGAGCGGCCCTCGAAGTGGTCCAGGCCCAGGGCTGTTTTCAGCTCGCGGTAGTCATGCTCGATCCGCCACCGGGCTTTCGCCAGACGGATCAGATCCTTGGCGGGGAGGTCGGCCGGCAGGTTCGAGATCCAGTACTTCACTGGTTCGCTTTCGCCCTCGGGCCATTGGGCGATCAGCCAGGACAAGGGGATGGTGCCGTCGGCAGCCGGCTTCGGGCGACGGCCCGCGAGCCGGACGCGCAGGAACACGAAATGCGAGCTCATTGCCGCTTTCGATCCCTTGCGCCAGGTCACGGTCCGCCCACGGCTGCGACCTGCGGCCAGCACATGCTCGCGCAATGACACCGGCCGGGTGCGATAGCGGGGCAGTGGCCTGGGGCCGAGCCCGCCGTATTCAGGCTGGTGCGGCACCGCGTCCTGGCCGTGGGCGGTCATCTCGCCCTTGACCTGGAGTACCCAGGCCAGGCCGCGTTCGTCCAGACCGTGACGGAAATCGGCGTTCGCGCCGTAGCCGGTGTCCGCGACCAGGACAGCAGGCCGCAGCCCGCAGCCGGCGAGTTCGTCGAGCATGTCCAGGGCCAGCTGCCACTTGGCCCGGTGACGCTCGCTGCCGGGGATCCGGCAGGCCTGCCTGCGGACCTGCGCGTCGGGACCGTCCCAGGCAGCGGGCAGGAACAGGCGCCAGGACAGCGGGCACGAGGCCTCCCCGGAGGCGGCATGGACGCTGACACCGATCTGGCAGTTGCCGACCTTGCCCAAAGTGCCGGAGTACTGCCGGGCGACCCCGGGCGAGAAACGGCCGTCCTTGGGGAAACCGGTGTCGTCCACCACCCATACCTGCGGCCGGACCACGGCCACAGCCCTCCACGCCAGCCGGGCCCGCACCTGCTCGACCTGCCAGGTCGAAGACGTCATGAACTGCTGCAGCTGCTGATGATCGACACCAAGCCGCTCAGCCATCGGCTGCATCGACTTCCTGCGGCCGTCCAGCAGCAGCCCCCGCAGATACAACCCGCCCTTCGCCCGCTGATCCCGCCGCACCAACGGCGCGAACACATCCGACACGAACTCCTCTAACCGGCCCCGCACCGCGGCAAGCTCCCCAGCCCTCATACAGCCAGCGAACTACCGCCCACCCACCACGACAAGGGCCACCTAACAAAGCACTACTAGTGCCGGGAACCGGTCGGTCCGAGCTCGAACAGAAGCGTGGCGCGGTCCCGCTCCGGCATGAGTGCGCGGAGCCGCCGCTGGACTTCGGCCGGCATCTGGAGGTGTCGCTCCGGTAGACGACCCAACCGCGGGTTGCGGACCGCTTCCTCGGCCCACTACGCGAGGTCGCCCCAGGTGGCCTCGCGCAGGCTTGCGGGGGGGGACCGCGGGGCGAAGCCCGCCTTGACCAGCTCAGCCAGCAGTTCGACTCCGCTGCTGTCCTGCGAGCCAGTGCCTTGCAGTCCTTATGCGGCCATGGAACCGCCCAGTGCATGCGGTCGAACGGGTTGCCCGTCCACACTAGCCACATCCCCAGGAACGACGAGACTACTTGAACGAGCGCGTAAACAGCGCGCACCCTTCGCCAGCAGGCAGCGCGGCCACGAGGCCGATTCCGGCTTCGACAAGGCCTGTCCGAACCGGCAACTGCCTCTTTCGGACGGTCCCCCGCTACCGCTCGAACATGTTCATCAGACGGCGACGGCGGTCACGGCCGCAGTGGGCAGCAGCGGGCGGACGGAACCGAGTAGGCTGACCACCGCCGCCGTCTTGGCGGCGGATCGAACCTGATGGTGAGTGCGGGGCGGTGCCCGCTCGGCTGGAGAACAAAGATGGCGCGTCGTTTCAGCTGCTCGGATGCGTCCGAGCGCGCCGCCGGACTGCGCGAAGCAGCAGATGCCGCGCGCGGCGGGAAGCTTGTCGTGCTGCCCACCGACACGGTCTACGGAGTGGGCGCGGAAGCCTTCAGCCCGGCGGCGGTCAGGCGCCTGCTGGATGCCAAGGGGCGAGGGCGGAACATGCCCTCGCCCGTGCTCGTCGGCTCCCCCGGTGACCTGGAGGGCCTGGTCGACGACCTGCCGGAGCAGGCGAGGCAGTTGGTGGACGCCTTCTGGCCAGGCGGGCTGACCGTCGTCGCGCGCCACAAGCCGTCGCTGGAATGGGACCTCGGCGAGACCCACGGCACGGTGGCCGTGCGCATGCCCGCGCATCCGGTCGCCCTTGACCTGCTCGCCGCCACCGGGCCACTCGCCGTCTCCAGCGCCAACCTGACCGGGCACCCCTCGCCGCAGGACTGCGACGCCGCCCAGCGCATGCTGGGCGATGCCGTGGCCGTCTACCTGGACGCGGGCCCCACGCCGGCCGCCGTGCCGTCTTCGATCGTGGACGTCAGCAGCGACGTTCCCGTCCTGCTGCGAGCGGGCGCGATCGGCGCCGACCAGCTCCGCACGGTCGTACCCGGTCTTCGGGAACGCTGAGCTCCGCCCCGTCACGAGGCCAGGTCGGCCGCTACGTCGTCGAGGCCGCGGACGGTCACCAGCTGAGCGGTCCCGTCAGCCAGCCGGTATGACAGCCCCACCACCGCGGCGCGCCTGGCGTCCACCGCCTCCGCGAGGACACGGGAGCGGTCCAGCAGCAGGTCGACGGTGTGCCGTATGTGTTCGGCAATGAAGTCCTGGTCTTCCGTGCGCCCGGCGGCGCGGACTGCCAGCACGCTCGGCGTCACCCGTTCGATCACATCCCGCACGTAGCCGCCGGCCGTCGTGCCGTCCTCAACGGCGGAGCGGGTCGCCGCGACCGCGCCGCACGCGTCGTGGCCGAGCACCACGACCAGGGGCGCGCCGAGCACGCTCACCCCGTACTCGATGCTGCCCAGCACCTCCGGCCCCATGACGTGCCCGGCGGTGCGCACGACGAACAGATCGCCCAGCCCACGGTCGAAGATGATCTCGGCCGCCAGGCGCGAGTCGGAGCAGCCGAAGAGTACGGCGAAAGGGCTCTGGGCCGGCGCCACCTCGGTGCGGCGAGCGGCATCCTGGTTCGGGTGCTCCGGCGTACCCGTCACGAACCGCTGGTTGCCCGCCAGCAGCATTTCGTAGGCGTCGCGTGGTGTCGCAATCTGGACCTCGGTCATAACCGCAGGTTACCGGCCTGGGTCTCGGCTCCCGCCCAGGTACCCGGCACAACCGGCTCCCTGCCCCATGGGCGAGAGATGCCGTGCTGATGAAGGACCGCAGCCCCTTCAGACCGGGCATGTCCTACTCCCAGGCCACGCAGAGCTTCTCGGCCAGCGTACGGCGCTGGGCGCGCGCCGCACCGGCGGCCGCAGGCATGGTCTGTTCCAGCTGCCGGGTCAGCTCGTCGAGCAGCACGACGTCGGGCTCGACGGACCGCTGCGCCTGCTCCACAAGCGCCTCCCCGAGCAGCGCATGCGGAGCCAGCGCTGCCCCGCTCGCGTCACGCAGCCGGTCACGGTAACCGGTGACGAAAGCGGCGCCCCGCTCGTGGTTCCCTTCGAGGACGACCGCCGGCAGCACCCGCCGGCCCACAGGCCGCCCGACGAGCCCGTCCAGCACGGTCACGAGTTCCTTGACGCCCGTCAGCGGAGGAATCCTGCCCATACCGCCCCCTACACGCTGTTACTTGAAGGGAAGAACTCTCCCACCGTCATTGGGGAGGGCGTCCCACGATCATGGAGTGCCTGTCCCGGCCTGACGGACCGGCCGCGATGCAATTTTGACCGATTCATTGATCACCCGTTTGTGTGCGCCTGCGGTCCGTGTACGGGGGCAAACGGTGTGCATCAGGTGTGATGCTCGGGGTATGAGACGGGGCCCGCATGGACCAGACCGAAGAGGGCGAGGACGAGAAGCTTCTGATCAGGGGGCTGCTCTCGGTGTCCGCTGCGTTCGGGGGCAGCGAGGAGATCGCCGAGGCCCGTGCCCTGGCCCGGTCCTTCCTGGCGGATGTGCAGGCGGTGCACGGGCTTCCGGTGTCGGGCCGTGCGATGGGCATGGTCCAGCTGGTGGTGAGCGAGCTGGTGACGAACGCCCGGAAATACGCTCCAGGGCCGTGTCTACTGACGCTGGAGGTCAGTGACGGTGCCGTGGAGGTGACGGTGTGGGACAGCGATCCGGTGTTGCCGGCCGCCAGACCGACCGACCCCGGGCGGGTGGGCCAGCACGGGCTGGAGATCGTGATGGCCGTCTGCCGGAGTTTCGAGATGCACCGCGAGCCGGTGGGCAAGCGGATCAAGGCGACTGTGGTGCTGGCCGACGACCCGGGCGGCGACGTGACCGGCCGGCAGGTCGGATGAGTCAGGCCGCGAGACGGGGCAGCGGTGGGCCCGCGCGGCAAGGTGCCCGGAACGCCTGCCGCAGCCGTGTTGATCCTCGCCACGGCTGCCACCACCGCCTTCATGCGTCCTCCACAGCAGCAGAGTCCCGCACCCACCGGTCCTGACCCAGGACATGAGCCGGCGGTGCAGCACCACTCTCGCGGATGAACAGGCGCACGAAGCGTGGCGTACCGGAACCCGGCCATGCGGTATCGCGCCGGGCCCTTTTGGTCAGGATGCGTTCAGGTTGGCGATGGCATGGTCTGCGCCATGACCCCTGAGATCTCCGAAGCCGCCGAGGCGCCGGCAGCGGCCGGCGCCCGCGGCACGACTGCCGGCCGTCGTCTGCTGTTGAACAAGGTCCCCGAAGTCACGCTCTGCTTCTGGGTGATCAAAGTGCTGTGCACGACGGTCGGTGAGACCGCCGCGGATCTGCTCAACGGCCGGATGGGCCTGGGGCTGACCGGTGTGTCGCTGCTGATGAGCGCGCTCCTGGTGGCGGCGCTTGTGGCGCAGTTCAGGGCCCGTGCCTACCGTCCCGGTCTCTACTGGCTCGTCGTGGCCCTCGTCAGCGTCGTCGGCACGCTGATCACCGACAACCTGACCGACAACCTGGGTGTGCCGTTGGAGGCCAGCACCGGGGCGTTCGCCCTCGCGCTCCTCGGAGTGTTCGCCGTGTGGTACCGCAGCGAGCGGACCTTGTCCATCCATCACGTGGACAGCGCTCGGCGGGAGGGCTTCTACTGGCTGGCGGTCTTGTTCACCTTCGCCCTGGGCACTGCGGCGGGGGACCTGGTCGCCGAGCGCATGGATCTGGGGTACTGGCTCTCGGCCGCTCTGTTCGCCTCGGCGATCGCGGCTGTCGCGGTGGCGCACTTCGCCCTGGGCCTGGACGCGGTGTGGGGCTTCTGGATCGCCTACGTCCTGACCCGGCCGCTGGGAGCCTCGGTCGGCGACTACCTGTCCCAGCCGACCGCCGACGGCGGCCTGGGACTGGGCACGGTGGCCACCAGCGGGCTGTTCCTGGCCGTCATCGCCGGCCTGGTGGTGTTCCTGACGGTGACGGGCCGCGACGTGATCGACCGCGAACGTCTCACGCCGCGGGAAGACTGATCACGAACACGGCGCCCGGGGCGGGCCGGGCGTCGTGACGCACATCGCCGCCGGCGGAGCGGGCCAGGCGTCGCGCGAGCGGCAGCCCGAGTCCTGCTCCGCCGTGGCCGTCGCCGGGGTCGGCGCGGCGGCCCGGCTTGAACAGCTGACCGGTGAAGGACTCCGGGACGCCCGGGCCGTCGTCGACAAGCTCGACGCGCACGCTGCCCTCGGGGCACTGCTCCGCCTTGACGAGGACGCGAGAGAGGGCGTAGCGCAACGCATTGTCGAGAAGGGGGCTGACGATCCGTTCCAGCAAGCCGGCGGGAACGCCGGCCATCAGCGTCTCGGGGCAGCTGACCGTCACGGTGGCCGTGCCTGCGGCGGGGGCTTCGGCGGCGAGGTGCCGCAGGACCGGCAGGACTGTGGTGATGCCGGAGACGGTCCGGGAACTGTCCCGCGCCTCCTCGAGAAGGGTGTCGCAGATCGTCCGCATCCGCCGGGCGGCCTCCGCGAGTCTGGCGTGCATGGCCCGGGTCTCCTCGGCCGACCGCGGCCGGGCGTGCCACCAGTCCAGTTCGGCGGTGATACACGCGAGCGGAGTGCGCAGTTCGTGTGACAGCTCGCCGGTGAGCAGCTGTTCGTGGCGCAGCACCGCGCGGATGCGGTCCAGGAGTCCGTCCAGGGAGGCACCCAGCTGTGCCAGTTCGACGGGGCGGGCGGTGGCGCCGAAGCGTTCGCCGGAGGCGGCGGCGCTCCACCGGGTGGCCTGGCCGGTCATGACCCGCACCGGGTCCAGAGCCCGTCCGACCGCGAGCCGGGTGAGGAGGTAGGTGCAGGCGAGGACCGCCGTGCCCAGGGCAAGGGAGGCGAGGAGCAGAGTGTCGGCCCAGGCCCGGTAGGGGGAGAGGTCCAGGGCGGTGACGACGACGGCGCCCGGTGCCGTGCCGGCAGGGGTCTTGCCGACGGGACGTGAGCACAGGCGGACGGGGCCCTTGCCTTCGAAAGTGGTGCACCACCGGGTCCCGCGCGCGGCGAGGCGGGCGGCGGTCACGGAGAGGCTGCCGCCTGCCTGAGCAGAGGCGGGGTGTTCGAGCAGCCGCGGGCCGGCATAGATCCACACGTTCGTGTCGAGGAGTGTGTCGTCCGCCGTCTCCCGCACCCGTACGGTGTCGCTGCTCGTGTCCACGGTCGTGGCCACGGCCTCCGCGCGGGTGCGCAGCTCGTCGTCGGCCTGGCGCTGCAGGTGGTCGCGTACGACGGTGTTGAACATCACGGTGAGGACCACCATCACCAGCGCGGCCGTCGTGAGTGCCACCAGTGAGAGACGGCCGCGCAAGGTGCAGGGCCACATGGCCCGCAGGAACGCCTTCATGCCAGCCGGTGCCCGATTCCCCTGGCGGTACGGATGGTCAGGTCGCTGCCCGCTTCCCGTAGCTTGCGTCGCAGCCGGCTCAGATACTGGTCCAGGGTGTTCTCGCTGACCTGGGCACCGTGGGGCCAGCCCGTCCGGACCAGCTCGCGCCTGCGCACGATGTCCCCGCAGGAGGCCGTCAGCAGGGCCAGGAGCCGGAACTCGGTGGGGGTGAGGGCGGTGTCGCGGCCGCGTACGGTCATCGTGTGCCGCGCTGGGTCGAGCGCCAGGTCCCCGGCCGGGGCCGGAGCGGCTCGCCCTGCTCTCTTGAGGGCGACTCGCAGCCGGGCGGCCAGTTCCGCGAGGTGGAAGGGCTTGGTCAGGTAGTCGTCGCCGCCGGCGGAGAACCCACCGAGACGGTCCGTCAGCCCGTGATGGGCGGTCAGGAAAATGACCGGGAGGAGCAATCCGTTGGCCCGCATCGCCTGGCACACGTCACGCCCGTCCGCATCGGGCAGTCCGACGTCCAGAACGACCGCGTCGACGGCACCGCCGGCCAGCCGCAACGCGCCGGCACCGTCCTGTGCCGCCAGGGTCGCGAAGCCCTCCTCGCGCAGGCCGCGCAATAGCGCGTCCCGCAAGGCGTGGTCGTCCTCCACGACCAGGATGGTGTGCTGCACGCCGCTCCTTCAGACGTTCGCGCGAGGAGGCGCGTCGCCCCCCCGGGCCCGGACCGCCCTTGCATGTGGGGCGGTCAGCGTAGGGACCCACCGGGCGGCCGCCACAGCGCACGCCGCATACCAGGTGAGAGCGAAGAGCCAGCCACCGACGACGTCGCTGAACCAGTGGACCCCAAGGTAGACGCGCGTCAGTCCGACCGCGACACCCCAGCATCCGACGACCGTCGCGATGAGGAAGCGGCCAGGGGGCGAGCGCAGGAGTACGGCCGTGATCAGCAGCGCGGCCGTGAGGGCCGCCGTGGTGGCGTGGCCGGAGGGGAACGACCACCCTGAGGCGTGCGTCGCCCACTCCGCGGCCGGCGGGCGGGACCGGCCGATCAGGTACAGCACCGCCCGTCGCAGGAGCTGCCCCACGCCCAGGCACAGCAGGCTCGCGGTGGCCGCGTACACCTTCTGGCGCTTCGTACGCCCCGCGATGACACCCGCCAGGGCGGCCAGCACGTAGGGGACCGCGCCTGTCCCGGTATCGGTCAGTCTCCGTATCGCGGTCACCGCCGTGACCGGGCGGTGACCGACAGCCCACGAGAGCAGGGGGCCGTCCCCCGCCAGAGGGGCGCCACCCCGTGCGATGACGATGCCGGCCAGCGACGCGAAGCCGGCCAGGGCCGTGAGGCCCACCACAGTCGCTGTGCGGCGCCCCGTCACTCGCCCGCCCCGCTCCGCCGCCCGGCCGCGGCGCGACGTGAGCGAAGGACCTCGGTCAGGAGCGGCAGGAGCGACAGCGCGACGATCAGGGCGACGACGGGAAGGAGGTAGTGGTCGACGTTGGGAATGGACGAGCCCAGCGCATAGCCGCCCAGGGTGAGACCCACCGTCCACAGCACCCCGCCGGCCACCTGCCAGAGCGTGAACGAGCGCGCCGGGACTCCGAGGGCCCCGGCCATGGGGTTGAGGACGGTGCGCACGACGGGCACGAACCGGGCCAGCACGATCGCCTTGGCGAACCCGTACCGGCCCAGCAGCTCCTCCGCCCGTTGCGCCCCCTCGTGGAGCCGGGCGGAGCGACTGCGGGCGAGCAGGGTGCCACCGGCCTTCCTGCCGATCAGGTAGCCGCACTGCGAGCCTGTCAGCGTCCCGGCGACGGCCATGATCAGCAGCGGCGCCAGCGACAGGTGCACGCCGGTGGCCGAGGAGCTGGTGCACAGCAGGCCGGCGGTGAAGAGCAGGGAGTCACCGGGCAGGAAGAATCCGACCAGCAGGCCCGTCTCGGCGAACAGCACCACGCCGACCCCGAGCACGCCGAAGGCTCCGAGAAGCGACTGGGCGTCCAGGACGTTGACGGCGAGCGGGGACGCCGTCGCGAGCAGGGGTGCGGACATCGTCGCGTGCCCTTTCATAATGAGGGAGCGGGCGGCCTGCACGGCACCCCGACTGACTACAAGCATATAGACGGTCTACCGGTGTGTAGACGACAGCGGGGTGAGGGACGTTCCCATGACGAACGCGAAGGACGAACGGCGGCCGGCGGGCGAGCTCGAGGCCAGCGTCCTGGCCGTCCTGTGGGCAGCAGGCACCCCCCTGACCCCGGCCGAGGTTCAGGCGGCCCTCCCCCACGACCCGGCTCGCACGACCGTGACCACGACCTTGGCGCGCCTGTACGACAAAGGCATAGCCGGACGCTTGCGGCAGGGCCGCGGCTACGCCTACTTCCCCGTCCAGGACGCCCCCGGCCTCACGGCCCTGCGCATGCACAGCGAACTCGAACGGGACGCCGACCGCGAAACCGTTCTGGCCCGCTTCGTCGCCCGGCTCAGCCCCGACGACGAGCAGTTCCTGAGGGACCTCCTGGAACCGGAAGACCGATGACCGCCCTCCTCCTGCTCCCCCTCCTGCTGCCCTTCATCGCGCCGGCGCTGGCGGAGCGCACCGCGCGGCGGCTCGCCCCCGCTCCTGCGGTGTGGGTGCTGACCCTCGCCGCGCTCGCGCTGGCCGGCGGCTCGGTGATCGCTCTGGGCGCCCTGGTCGTCACGGGCCTGCTGAAACTGCCCCTCTTCGCATCGCTCGGGGAGCTCGCCCACCCCCTGCGCACCCCTTGGGACGCCGTCGCCGTGCCCTCGGCCGCCGCCGCGGTCGGCCTGATCGCCGTCGGAGCCTGGGCGCTGATCCGCTCCGCCGTCCGCCAGGCCAGGACGCTGCGGGCCGCCCACGCCGAAGTCCGCCGCCGGCCGGTGGCGGGGGACCTGTGCGTCGTCGACTCGCCGTACCCGGACGCCTACGCCCTGCCCGGCAGGCCCGGCCGCATCGTGATCACCACCGCGATGATCCGCAGCCTCGACGCGGCCGAACGCGAGGTCCTCTTCGCCCACGAGCGCGCCCACAACGCCTACCGCCATCACCTCTTCCTGGCCGCCGCCGAACTGGCCGCACACTGCCACCCGGCCCTGCGCGCCGTCCGTGACGCGACCCGGTACACAGCCGAGCGCGCCGCCGACGAAGCCGCTGCCGCCGCCGTCGGCGACCGGCGCCTGACCGCCCGCGCCATCGCCCGCGCGGCCCTCGCCTCGGGCGCCCACCACCCCGAGCGGCCGGCCGTCGCACCGGCGGCGACGACCGGCCCCGTCCCGCGCCGCGTCGCCGCCCTCCTCGCCGCCCCGGCGCCTCACCGCCGCCGGGCCGCCCCGTGGGTCGCCGTACTCCTGGCCGCGTGCGCCACCACCTCCGTCTGCGCGTCGGCGACAGGCGCCATCGGCTTCCACCACAAGATCGAAGTCGCCCAGGGCGAAGTCGCTCACTGATCGCCCTCACCCGGCCCGGGCGCACGGAACCACCCCACCGCCGCTATCGTCTATCGGCGTGTAGTCACCCGACGGGTGTCCGCACCCCCGACGCATGCCGTCGGACCGCGACCACGCGGGACCGCACCCTCCGCACGATGGGAACTCGCAGACGATGACGACCGCTTCCGGCGCGCCCGGCCTCGACGGGGCCGCGATAGACGGCGGCCTCTACACCGACGTCACCGACTTCGCGCACCGGACTCACTGGCTCAACGACGCGGTGTCGCTCTACACGACGTACGGCGTCGCCCTCTTCGGCCTGCTCCTGCTGGCCGGCTGGTGGCTGGCCCGCCCCCGTGACGCACGCACCATGGCTGCCGCCCTGGCCACTCCGGTCGCCGTCGTCATCGCCTACCTCGTCGACGACGGCGTCAAATCCCTCTTCCAGGAGGCGCGCCCCTGCCGGGCCCTGCCGCACGACTTCCTCATCGAGGCGTGCCCGCCGGCGAACGACTACGCCTTCCCGAGCAACCACACCACCGTCGCCTTCGCCGTGGCGGCCGGGCTCCTGCTGGTCGACCGGCGCCTCGCCGCTCTCGCCTGGCCGGCGGCGATCCTGATGGCCGCCTCACGCGTCTACGTCGGCGCCCACTACCCCCACGACGTCCTCGTGGGAGCCCTCGTCGGCATCGTCCTCGGAGCGGCCATCGTGGCGATCGCCCGTCGCACGGTCACCCCGATCG
Organism: Streptomyces mashuensis; assembly: GCF_014654785.1. Taxonomy (GTDB): domain Bacteria; phylum Actinomycetota; class Actinomycetes; order Streptomycetales; family Streptomycetaceae; genus Streptomyces; species Streptomyces mashuensis. The sequence continues at coordinate 748,528 of NZ_BNBD01000001.1, read as the reverse complement.
TCTCCAGGTTGCGCGGCGGTCCGGCGCGCTCACTCCTCGGAGCTGCCTGATCCTGCAGCAACTGCCGACGCCGTCGCATTTCGAGGAGTCAGCGCAGTTCGCGGCTTCGTACCGCGGGGTGGGCCGGGTTGAGGAAGACGACGGCGCCCGCGCCTCCGGGCGCGGGGTGAGTGGCCTGGCGCCAGCCGAGGCGCCGGTAGAAGCCGACGGCGGCCGTTGCCCGCGCGGACGTGAGGAGCCAGCATCGGCCGTCCGCGGCTGGAGCGGCTGCTGCGGCGAGCAGGGCCGCGCCGATCCCGCGGCCGCGCGCTTCGGAGTGCACGGCCAGTTCGTCGACTTCCCGGCCGCCGCAGAGCCACTTCCTGGCACGCCTGGAGCCGAGCATGGCGGCGACCTGGGGGTAGCAGCGTCCGGCAGGGAAGGGGTCGGGGGTGATCCAGGTGGTCGCGAATCCCAGCACGCGGGTGCCGTCAACGGCGAGAACGGCGTCGAACCCGGGACGTTCGGTGTCCCGTGCCAGGCGGTCGAGGAAGGCGTCGCCGGCCCCGTGCGGTTCCTCCCAGGTCGGCGCGGTGAAGACGTTCTCGTACACCTCGCGTACGGCCAGTGCCTGAGCAAGGATTCCGGCACCCGCACGGAGGAGCGACACAGGCGGCAGCGTGGCCGCCGCCTCCTGACCCCCGTCTGCAGCCTTCCCCACACTGCCTCCCGGCCCCCTCCGGCACTTCTTGCACCCTCATCGTACCTGCACACCATGCGCAAGAAGCTTCGCGACGGGCGGCTGGTGGGTCCGCTCGGTCAGTCCGTGGTGGGCTCGCTGGGCCGTACGGGAGTGCTCCACTTCTCCTCGACGCGGGCGACCTTCCACACGATCAGGGCGACGGCCCAGGTCGCAACGAACAGGGCGACGAGAGCGAAGCCGATCGCGTTGAGGTCGAGACCGCCGATCCAGTCCCAGAAGGCACCGTGGAGGCCGGCCTTGTCGGCGATCAGGGCGAGGAGCTCGACGGTGCCGATGAGGAAGGCGACAGCCACCGACAGGCCGGTAACAGTGAGGTTGTAGTAGACCTTGCGGACGGGCTTGGAGAACGCCCAGCCGTAGGCGAAATTCATGAAGGTGCCGTCGATGGTGTCCAGCAGCGACATGCCCGCCGCGAAGAGGACGGGCAGGCACAGGATGGCGTACCAGGGCAGGCCGGAAGCGGCGCCGGAGCCGGCGAGGACGAGGAGGGCGACTTCGGTGGCCGTGTCGAAGCCCAGGCCGAACAACAGACCGATGGGGTACATCTGCCACGGGCTGGTGAGGGACTTCATCACCCGTCCGAGGAGGCGGTTCATGAATCCACGGTTGTTCAGCTGCTCCTCCAGCGCCGCCTCGTCGAATTGGCCGGCGCGCATCCGCCGGAAAACCTTCCAGATCCCGGCGAGGACGACCAGGTTGATGGCGGCAATGACGTAGAGGAAGGTGCCGGAGACGGCGGTCCCGATCCAGCCGGTGACGTTGTGCAGCGGCGAGTCGTCGTTCACCACCGGCCCGGCCAGGCTCTTGACCCCCAGGGCGAGCAGGAAGGCCAGGGCGAAGACGACGCTGGAGTGACCGAGGGAGAACCAGAAGCCCACCGACAGCGGCCGTCGGCCGGAGTGCATCAGCTTGCGGGTGGTGTTGTCGATCGCCGCGATGTGGTCGGCGTCGAAGGCATGCCGCATGCCGAGCGTGTATGCGGTCACCCCGACGCCGATCCCGAAGGACTTCGCCCCCAGGCTGTAGCGCTCCGGCACCACCAGGGCGATCAGCGTGCACCAGCCGATCAGGTGCAGGGCGAGGATCGCTGCAGCCATGCCGGCCAGGTGCCGCCACTCACGGCCGGATATCCCCACGACTGCCTGGCGCCACCGGGGTGCCCGTATGTCCGGGATGGTGGAAGAGCTGCTGGTCATCGCAGGGGGCTCCTCTCCTTCGGCTACCGAAGACGGCACACCGTAGGCGGGGCGGATTCTCACCTGCAATACCTATGCAACAACACTCCGCAGTGCGCGGCAAAAGCAGGCGCGTACTGAAGATCACGCGCCACTCACCGACTCCGCCACCACCCCTCCGCCTCGTGACACCAAAGGTCTGCGAGCAGGCGCAGGCCGAGTCGACCGCCGCCGGCAACACGGCGAGCAATACACCGCCGTCCAGTCCCGTTTCCGATGACTGCGCTATCACCATCCGCGGCGACCGGAAGGGAGGTGAGCCGCACCGCCGGCAAAGCCTCTCGCCCCGCAACGCCCCGCACCGTCGGCCACTTGCTCTCCTTGACCAACGGAACCTCTGGCCCGAGGAACTGAGGGAAGACAGTTCCGGGGGAATGACGTCATGCTGGAATGTGCGCGGGGCCGTGCCGTCTGACGTCTTCTTCAGCACGGCCCCGCCGTGCCGATTACCCAGCAGGTCAACTCTCCGGGACCCACTCCTGCGTCGGCTCGCAGAAGGTCGAGGCCAATCCGACGAGGCTGTGCGCCGCCGTTACTCGACCGCCCATCCGGGCGCCGTCAGCGTCCCCGTAATAGCGGTCGGCGGGCCGTTCTCCTGCCCCGGTCTGGGCAGCCAAGGCGTCAAGCTCCGGCGGAGGGACGTCGACCGGCAGGTCGGGGGGCGGCTCGGTCGTGCACACCCCGGCCCCGCCCAAGGGTGAGCCGCCCAACTGGCAGATGGTCCGGCCCGGATGGTCGCACTCCTGCCAAATCACGGTAATGACTCCCCCCCTAAGTTAATACGACAATCATTTTCATTCACCTTCTGGGTGAGCCACGCCCGCCGGAACGGTCACAGGGCCACCGGCACCACCCGAAGGAGCCCCCCATGCCCGCTGCCGCCATTTTCCGATCTCCCCGGCCACCCGCACGGGCCGCCGTCGTCACCGCCCTGGCGGTCCTGACGGCCGCGACCGCCACCGCCTGTTCGACTTCGTCCTCCTCCGACGGGAAGGCAGGCGGCAGCACGTCGGCTACGAGCGGCTCCGGTGCGGGCAGGAAGATCGAGGTGGTGGCGGCGGAGAACTTCTGGGGCAGCATCGCCGCTCAGCTCGGCGGCGACCACGTCCACGTCACCAGCATCATCAGGAACCCCGACACCGACCCGCACGACTACGAGCCCAAGGCCGCCGACGCCCGTGCCGTCGCCGGCGCCCGGTACGCGATCGTCAACGGCATCGGCTACGACGCCTGGGCCGACAAGCTCCTCGCCGCGAACCCCGCGAGCGGGCGCGCCGAGCTCAAGGTCGGCGACCTCGTCGGCGTCAAGGAGGGCGGCAACCCGCACCGCTGGTACTCCCCGGACGACGTCCACAAGGTCATCGAGAAGATCACCGACGACTACAAGAAGGCCGACCCGGCCGACGCCGCCTACTTCGACCGGCGCAGGACCGCATACGAGACCAAGGATCTCGCCCCGTACACCAAGCTCATATCGGAGATGAAGAGCAAGTACGCGGGCACGCCGATCGGTGCCTCGGAGTCCATCGTCACCCCGCTCGCCGAGGGGCTCGGGCTGAAGACGCTCACCCCCGGGACGTTCCTCGACGCCATGAGCGAGGGCACCGACCCCACGGCCAAGGACAAGGCCACCATCGACGACCAGATCAAGAACAAGCAGATCAAGATCTACGTCTACAACAGCCAGAACTCCACGCCGGATGTGCAGGCACAGGTCAAGGAGGCCAAGGAGGCGGGCATTCCGGTGGCCACCGTGACGGAGACGCCGACCCCGGGCAACATCACCTTCCAGCAGTGGCAGACCACCCAGCTCCAGGGCATCGCAGAGGCCCTGGCCAAGGCCACCGGGCGATGATCGAGGCCATGGAGCCGCCGGCGGGGGCTGCCGGGGCCCGGATCCCCGGCCCTCGGCAAGCGGCCGAACCCGTACTCGAGCTGCGTGACACCGCCGTGCGGGTGGGCGGCCGCACCCTCTGGTCAGGGGTGAACCTCACTGTCGGGACAGGGGAGTTCATCGCCGTCCTCGGCCCGAACGGCGTCGGTAAGTCCAGCCTGGTCAGGGCGGTGCTCGGGGCGATGCCGGTCGCGGCGGGCGAGGTGCGCGTCCTGGGGGCCCGGCCCGGTCGGACCGGCGATCGCATCGGCTATCTGCCGCAGCGCCGCAGCTTCGACGCCTCGATGCGGATCCGCGGCATCGACGTGGTCCGCCTGGGCCTGGACGGCGACCGCTGGGGCGTGCCGCTGCCCCTTCCCGGCCCGCACCGCCGAGCCGCCCGCGAACGCGTCGCCCAGGTCATCGAGTTGGTGGGGGCGACCGCCTATGCCCACCGGGCCGTCGGGGAGTGCTCCGGCGGTGAACAGCAGCGGCTTCTCATCGCGCAGGCGCTCGTCCGCCGGCCGCGACTTCTTCTGCTGGACGAGCCGTTGGACAGTCTCGACCTCTCTCACCAGGGCGGCGTCGCCGCGTTGATCGGACGCATCTGCCATCAGGAGGGTGTGGCCGTGGTGATGGTGGCGCACGACGTGAATCCGATACTGCACCACCTCGACCGGGTCGTGTACCTCGCCGAGGGCGGCTCGGCCACCGGCACTCCGCAGGACGTGATCAATTCCGAGACCCTGACGGGACTGTACGACACGCCGGTCGAGGTGCTGCGGGCATCGGACGGACGGCTCGTCGTGGTCGGCCGGCCCGATTCCTCGGTGGGCGGTCATGATGCCGGCTGACCCGCACTGGTCGTGGAACCTCGTAGCCGACCTCCAGCAGATGTGGTCGTACCCGTTCATGGTCAACGCCTTCCGCGCGGGCGCGATCGTGGCCGTGGTCTCCGCCGTCGTCGGGTGGTTCGTGGTGCTGCGACGGCAGACCTTCGCCGCGCACACCGTCTCCGCCGTCGCCTTCCCCGGCGCCGCCGGTGCCGTGCTCCTCGGAGCCGGCGCGGTCTCCGGCTACTTCACCCTCTGCATCATCGCGGCCCTGATCCTCGCAGCCCTGCGCGACACCGGCGACCGTGAGAACTCCGCGCTGACGGGAACCGTCCAAGCCTTCCTCCTCGCCTGCGGGTACCTCTTCACCGTCCTCTACAAGGGACTGCTGCAGGGACCGCAGACGATCCTCTTCGGCACGTTCCTCGGCATCACTGCCGCGCAGGTGACCGTCCTGCTCTGCGTGGGCGCCGCCGTGCTCGCGGTGCTGGCCTTCATCGGCCGACCCCTGCTATTCGCCTCCGTCGACCCAAGAGTCGCCGCGGGCGTGGGCTTCCGGTGCGGGGACTGTCCATCGCGTTCCTCGTGCTGGTCGGGGCGGCGACCGCCGAGGCGAGCCAGATCACGGGCACGCTGTTGGTCTTCGTCCTGATGGTGATCCCCGCCGCCACCGCGCAGACCCTCACCGCCCGCCCGGCGGCGAGCCTGACGCTGGCCGTGGCGCTCGCCCTCGCGGCCACCTGGGCCGGGCTGATCGCCGCCTACTACTCGCCCTACCCGCTGGGGTTCTTCGTGACCTCCTTCGCCTTCGCCGGACACGTCCTCGCCCGGGGAGCCACCTGGGGAGCCGCCCTGGGAACGCGTGCGCTGCGCGCGGCCTCGCCGGACCGGCCGGTCAAGGAGGGCGCCTCATGACCGCCCTGTCCCAGCCGTTCTTCCAGCACGCCCTCCTCGCCGGGACGCTGGTTGCGGCCGCCTGCGGCATGGTCGGCTACTTCCTCGTGCTGCGCGCCCAGGTCTTCACCGCCGACGCGCTGAGCCACGTCGCGTTCACCGGCGCCATGGCCGCCCTCGCGTTCGGGTGCGACCTGCGTCTGGGACTGTTCGTCGCGACGATCGCCGTCGCGCTGCTCTTCGGCGTGCTCGGCCGGCGGGCCCGTCCGGACGACGTCGTCATAGGGAGCGTCTTCTCCTGGGTCCTCGGCCTGGGCGCGTTCTTCGTCACCCTGTACACCACCTCCCGCAGCACGGCCGACGGCCCCGCGGGTGTCAGCGTCCTGTTCGGCTCGATCTTCGGTATGTCGGCGGCTCACGCCACCACTGCGGCCCTGCTTGCCGCGGGTGTCTGCCTGGTCGTGCTGATGGCTGCCCGCCCGCTGCTGTTCGCCACGGTGGACGAAGCCGTGGCCGCGGCGCGTGGCGTCCCGGTCCGGCTGCTCGGCTACGGCTTCCTGGCCGTGGCCGGGGCCAGTGCCGCCGAGGCCACCCAGGCGGTCGGCTCCCTGCTGCTGCTCGGCCTGCTCGCCGCCCCTGCCGGAGCCGCGATCCGGCTGACCGACCGCCCGTATCGTGCCCTTGCCCTCTCCGTGGGCCTTGCGGTGACGGAGATGTGGGCGGGATTGTTCGCCTCGTACGCGGTGCCGCGGATGCCGCCGAGCTTCGCCATCATGGCCACGGCCACTGCCGTTTACGCCGCCACCTTCCTCATACGGCGCCCCGCCCCGCGTACTGGCTGAAGGCTGAGCGGAGGAGCGCCGCGATGGCAGACGACCGGCAGCAGGCAATGATGCAGCAGGCAACGACAACGACGCACGACACCGTGCACGATATGGCGCTGATCGGCCGCGCCACACAGCAGCGTGCGGTGGTCCTGGGGGCCCTTGTCGTGGCGGAAGGCTTCGTAAGCGCCCAGGCCCTGCACAAGCGGCTCGTGGCCGGTGGTTCGTCCGTCGGCCTGTCCACCGTCTACCGCACCCTCACCGCGCTGGCCGAGGCCGGCCGTGCGGACATCTTCCGCGACACCAACGGTGAGCGGCTCTTCCGTCACCGCACCGGCCCCGACCACCGCCACTACCTGATCTGCACCGAGTGCGGCCTCAGCCTGCCCGTCGAGTCCGGCCCGGTGGAGAAATGGGCGGCCCGGATCGCCCGGACCTCCGGGTTCGCCGACGTGCGGCACGCCGTCGAACTCTCCGGCCGCTGTCCGGACTGCCGCCGGAAGGAAGATCAGGCACAGACACGCTGAAGATCAGTGGTCGTCCCAGTGCTCCTCGTGCCGGGCGTGACGGTGCCCGTCGTGGACGTAGTCCACGTGGTCGCCGTGGGGCACGGCAACGTGCCCGCATTCCGCACCGTGCTGGTGAGTGTGGTTCGCGTGAGAAGCGTGCGCGCTGGTCAGCATGGCAAAGCCTTCCTTCTCCCCCGCGTGATCGGATCTGTCCGACGGGAGAGCCTGCCCTTCCAGTGTCAGCCGCGCCGGGGATTCACGAAAGTCGCCGGAAGTCGGCTGGAAACACGCCGTGCCACGCCATGCGACAGAAGGTAACTCCGACATCGAGCGGCCACCGCCACCTCACAGCCCGCCGACGCGCATCCGACGAGAGGGGCCGGTTCTCCATTCTCGCGACCGCTACCCGTGTACCCCCTCTTGCGGTCAAGAACCGGCCGGGTGTTCGCTCGATGAGACAGCCGCATGAGCGAAGGAGGAGCGCTGACATGACCGTTCACACTCCGGGCCCGACGTGCAGCGCAGGCTGCACCTGCGGTCCGGGCTGCAGCTGCGGATGCCAGTCCGGCGGCCCGTGCCAGTGCGGCGGGTAGCCGAGCACCGCCCACTGCGCCGAGGGACTACAACGAGACAAATGCCGGCGTTGATACGCCGAGTGCCGTCCCGCCGGGCGAACCTTGGCGGGACGGCTGACGTCCGGGCCTCGTTCCCGGGCACTTAAGCGCGGGCTGTCTCCAGCCCGTGGTCGTGCTCGCAGGTGTCCTCGTCCAGGCCGTGGGCGTCCCAGGCGGGGAAGGGGTCGGGCCATGACGTCTGCGACTCGTCCGGCCGTACGAGGCAGGCGGACAGCGCCTGCCGCAGTGCCTCAGGACGCAAATCCGTACCGATGAAGACGATTTCCTGCCCCTGCCCGTCCGGCCCGCCCTGCTCGCGGGCGCCGGCGGGCTCGAACCGGGCCACGGCCCCGGCCTGCGACCACAGCCCGGTCACCCGGTCACGCCCGGCCAGCCAGAAGAACCCCTTGGAACGCAGCACTTGGCCGTAGGCACCGGAGTCGAGTTCCTCGGTGACGAACCTCCACAGCCGCTCGGGATGGAAGGCCCTCCCGGCGCGGAAGACCGTCGAGGAGATGCCGTACTCCTCGGTCTCGGGGGTGTGGTCGCCGTTGAGCTCCCTGACCCACCCGGGCGCCTGCTGGGCGCGCTCCAGGTCGAAGAGGCCGGTGCCGAGGATCGCCGACGGGTCCACCCGGCCGTGCTCGGCCGGCACGACGCGGGCGGCCGGATTGAGGCGGGCGAGCGCCGCCCGGAGCCGGTCGGCGTCCGCCGCGTCCACCAGGTCGAGCTTGTTGACCACGATGACGTCGGCGAACTCGATCTGGTCCACGAGGAGATCGCTCACCGTCCGCTCGTCGTCCTCGTACTGGTCGAGACCGCGTTCCGCCAGACCGCCGCCGCCCGCGAGCTCGGGGAGGAAGTTCGCGGCGTCCACGACGGTGACCATAGTGTCGAGCCGGGCCAGGTCGCCGAGCGTCGCGCCATCGTCCCGGGGGAAGGCGAAGGTGGCGGCGACGGGCATCGGTTCGGAGATCCCGCTCGACTCGATCAGCAGGTAGTCGAAGCGGCCTTCGCGGGCCAGCCGGTCCACCTCCTCGAGGAGATCGTCCCGCAGGGTGCAGCAGATGCAGCCGTTGGTCATCTCGACCAGACGCTCCTCGGTCCGCGACAGCGCGCCTTCTCCGCCCCGCACCAGCGCGGCATCGATGTTGATCTCGCTCATGTCGTTGACGATCACAGCGACGCGCAGCCCGTCGCGGTTGGCGAGGACGTGGTTGAGCAGGGTCGTCTTGCCCGCGCCGAGGAAGCCGGAGAGAACGGTCACCGGCAGCCGGTGATCAGCCATGGCCGTCAGCCCTCCGGGCGCAGCAGTCCGCGCTCGTACGCCTTCACCAGGCGCTGCGGAACCATGTGTACGGAGCCCTCGACGGTGACCGGCACCAGGTGGGGCGTGCTCGCCTTCCACTGGGCGCGGCGGTGGCGGGTGTTGGAGCGGGACATCTTCCGCTTGGGCACGGCCATGGGAACGGGACCTCCGTCGTCGGGTGCGTGCCGCCACGCTATATGAAAACGGAAACCGTTACCAACGGTGGGGTCCCCGGGCGGCCCCTGCCTGCACCTGCGTCCCCGGGCTGCGGGTGAACGGGGGGCAGCCGCTGCCAGGGGACGTTCAGTGGCCGAGGGCGAGCTGAACGATGCGGACGATCACCAGGATCATCGCGGCCAGGAGGTAGGTGCGCAGGGCGGCCAGGCCGACTTTGCGGCCGGTGGAGATGACGGGTTGGGGCAGTTGGTCCAGCGGTGGCATGCGCCAGTTCTCCTTGTCCATGCGGTCGACGGGGCCGGCCAGGGCCCAACCCTTGCGGCGGCGGCGCGTTTCGGCGTAGCCGAGGGCGAGGATGCCGGCGACGCCGCAGACGGCCATGGTGTCGAGGATCGCGGTGGAGGTGATGCCAGGGAAGAGGACGGCTGCGGTCAGGATGACGGACAGGGTGACCAGGACTGCGACGACGATGGAGGTGAAGGCGTTCATCGCGCGTCCGTTGACCCATGGGCCGAGCACGGTCCTGTCGTTGCAGAGCAGGAGCAGGAAGACCGAGGCGGAGGGCAGCAGGACGCCGGCGAGGGTCTGTACGCCTTCGGTGAGCAGGCCGAGTGGGGAGCCGGGGATGATCACGATGATCGCGGCGGTGAGGATCAGGCCGGCGAAGACCGCGTAGAAGCCCTTGGCGCCCTTGATGCCGCGGTGGAGCGAGTGCTTGAGGCCCATGACGTCGCCGATGGCGTAGGCGGTGGAGAGGGAGACGGCACAGGCGCCGATGACCGAGGCGTCGAGCAGTGCGACGGCGAACAGTACACCTGCGGTCTTGCCCGCGTACTTCTCCAGCCCGGCCGCCACGTGACCGGAATCGGTGAAGTGGCCGAACTCGCCGTGCCCGCCGAAGGCTGCGGCGCAGAAGCCCATCATGGCGGCGGCGCCGATGACGACGATGACGATGCCGAGCCACAGGTCGGCCTTCTCGTAGCGCATGAAGCGGGGGGTGATGCGCTTGTCGATGACGTACGACTGCTGGAAGAACAGCTGCCAGGGGGCCACCGTCGTGCCGACGATCGCGATGATCAGCAGCATGACGTCCGACAGCTGGGAGCCGTGGGGCATGCCGGGGACGACGAAGTCGTGCGCCATCCGCCCCGTCGAGGGGTGCGCGATGAAGTAGACCGGGATCAGCAGCAGCGAGCCGGCGCACAGGAGGATCGCTGTGCGCTCGAAGCGGCGGAAGGAGCCGGTCGACGCGGCCACCACCACGATCGCCGCCGCCAGCAGCACGCTCGGCGCCTTCGGCAGCCCCAGGTACCCCACGGCCAGGGTGATGCCGATGAACTCGGTGACGATCGTGAGGGCGTTGAGGAGGAAGAGGTCGATGACGGAGAACGCGCCCCAGAACTTTCCGAACCTCTCCAGGATCAGCCGCGCGTGCCCCACCCCGGTGACCGCGCCGAGCCGCAGCACCATTTCCTGGTTGACGTAGAGGACGGGTATGAGCAGGAGGAGGGTCCACAGCAGGCTGGTGCCGTAGTTCTGGCCGGCCTGGCTGTAGGTGCCGAAGGCGCCGGCGTCATTGTCGCCGACCATCACGATCAGGCCGGGGCCGACGATGGCGAGGAGGGTCTTGAGCTTGGCGGACAGGCCCCGGCGCGGGGCCGTGTCGTCCAGCTTGATGGTGCCCAGGGCGCCGCGGATGTCGCCGACGTGGGCGTCGTCGAGCACTGCGGTGCGCAATGCGGAAGCGGGTGGTGCGGTGGCGGTGGTGCTGAGGTCGGTCATGACAGCCTCCCGATCCCCCGTCGGGGGGAGGGTCTGGGGCACGCAGCAGCGATCCCCCCTGCGAGCGGGCAGCGCGACGACCCGAAGCGGCAGGGTGCCGCACGGGTGCCGGCTGCGAAGCCGTGGCGCGTGGAATGCGCGCAGGGAAGGTCGTTACCGCGTACCGGAGGTCAACGAGGACATTCGGATGCGGGGCCTCCTGTGGCCCGGACTGTGACTACTGCCGTCCATGTCTCTCGCCTCCTCCCGGCCGGGGCGCACGGGGGCGCCATGACGGACACGGCAAGGAGCCAGCCGGCCTCGACGGATGCGGGTCGGCTCACCCCGACTCGTCAGAGCTTTGGCACTCCACGGCGTAATCCCTCGAACAGGGTAGCCACTTGGGGTCACCCCTTAAGCCGGGGAGACCTGTCCTGACCCTGGGCGTCTCTCGACGTCGTGGGGTCAGTGGCCTGTGTCCGTGAAGACGCCTCACCGAACGAGGTGCCTCAAACGTTTCGAACGTCCAGCAGCATAGCGTGATACTTGCACGCTTACGCAACTGATTGACTCAACCTTGACGCTCCCAGGGTGCGCGGCCGATGCGAGCCACTGGGCGCATGCCGGCCGTGCCCGTCAGCGGCCTTCCCGCGTTCCTGCCGGCACGGGCCCGGCCTCCCGAGCGGACCGGTCGACCACCCCGCCGTCGGAGGACAGCCGACCCCCCAACGCTCCGGCCGTGACCTTCTGCAGAAGGCTGTAGGACAGGACCGGCAGCAGCACCTCCGGACGGTGGGAGAACCAGACGGCGGCCAGAACCGCCGCCGCGCTGCTGTTGTTCATGCCGGTGGCGAAGGTGAGCGAGATGCTGTCCGGACTCTCACACCGCGTCCACACGGACATCCACCGGCCGAGGAGGAACGAGAGGCAGCACACCACGCCTGACACGCCCAGGGCCAGTACGAAGAGGTCCGGGTCGGGGTGGGCCACTGCTCGCCCGAGGGCACCCGCCGCGTTGATGTAGCACAGCAGCAAGATGTTCACCAGGTTCACCGCCTTGACCGATGGCATGAGCGGAGCGATCCGGCGTTCCCCGAGCAGCGTGCGCAGGACGATCCCCACGAGAGCGGGCAGCACCACGGAAGCCAGGGCGAACTTGCCGACCCCGGCACCGGCCAGCTTGTCCAGCCGGGCCGTATCGTCGAGGCCGCCCATGCCGCCGGGACCGACCAGGAAGCCGGTCAGCCGCAGGCCGAGCGGGACGGTGAGCGGGCTGAGCAGCGTCGACCCCATCACCATCGCGACCGCCAGCGGAACGTTGCCGCCCGCCTGCTGCCCCCAGGTGGCGGCCCCGCCCGCGATCGGCATGGCCAGGACCAGCATGAGCCCGACCAACAGAGCCTCGACCTCCCGCGGGTCGGGCCACGACCGCAGGCACAGGGCGACGGCCGGAAGCACAACGGCGGGCAGCAGCGCGTTCGCCACCACCCCCATGGCCAGCCGCAGCGGCCGCCTCAGCGCCGTACCCAGATCCCGGACCCGCGCCCCGAGTCCGGCATTCACCAGCATCACGGCCAGCAGCAACGCCGGAAGGGTGAAGACCGCCCCGCCGACGGGCAGCCGCAGCGTCAGCCCCCGCAGTCTTTCCCCGGGCCCGGGAAAAGCCCCGGCCAGGACGTAGCACCCCATCATCAGCCCGAGCAGCCATCGCTGCGCCACCGTCAGCACCCGACTCACCACGCGGCGCAGCGTAACGGTGGTTCCCAGTCGTACGGGCCGGTTCCGATACGGCTGGCGGCAGCTTTCGAGGGGCGGGCTCTGGGTGCCCGCGGGCGAAGGAGGCGGAGGTACCCACCGGGTCTTCCGCCATGACCTCCCCGGCAGGGCCTCAGGCAGCTGCCGCGCACGGCCGCAAACGGCCGGCCCGCTGGTCGTCGGCGGTTCACCCGGAAGAAGTCCCAGCCGGACGACCGCAGGTGCTCGGTCGCCCTGTCCGGCGCGGTCGCCGCCAGGCCGTTGTGCGGGGGCGCCCCCCGCGGGACCGAGTACGCGCCGACTGGGAACTCGGCTTTCGACGGCTACGCGCCTGCCGAAGGTGCCGGTCCACGGGTGATGGTGTGCCGAGGGCGGCAGTCGATCAGTGAGCGTCGAGACCAAGCCACCAGCGAACAGACTCCCCTCGAACAACAGAGCCGAATTGCCAGCGCGGCAACGCGGTGATATCGCCCCCACCTGCAAGGTAACGGGTCAGCCAAGAAGCCGTCCCGGCGGTTGTTAGGCAAACCTTAGTTGGCTTAATGTCGGCCCTCGCCTTCCCGATTTCCCCTCTTCCGCTGCGGAGTCCCATGTCCAGCTCGCATGTCGCCCTGCTCGGCGCCATAGCCGGTTTCACCATCTACCTCGGCCTGCCCATAGGGCGCCTGCGACGGCCCACGCCCCGGCTCAAGGCCGGCCTCAACGCCACTGCCATCGGCATTCTGGTCTTCCTGGTCTGGGATGTCCTGACCCATGCCTGGGAGCCGGTCGACGGCGCGCTCGCCGGGCATCACTGGGGAGCCGTCGCCTCCAACGGCTTCGTGCTCGTCCTCGGCCTCACCACCGGTCTGGCCGGCCTGGTCAGCTACGACGCCTGGACCGCGCGCCGCCGCGCCGCGGCCACGCCTCGCCCGGACGGCCCCGGGGCCGCGGTCGCCGAGGAGCCCACCCGGGCTGCACGTTCGCAGGCCGGCGAACTCGCGCTGATGATCGCCACCGGCATCGGCCTGCACAACTTCGCCGAGGGCCTGGCCATCGGCAATTCCGCCGCGAAGGGAGAGATCTCCCTCGCCGTACTGCTCATCATCGGCTTCGGCCTGCACAACGCCACCGAAGGCTTCGGCATCGTCGCTCCGCTGGCCGCCGAGGGAGAACGCCCGTCCTGGCTCACCCTGCTCTGGCTCGGCCTGATCGGCGGCGGGCCCACCTTCGCCGGCACGCTGCTGGGCCAGCACCTGGTCAGCGAGACCCTCTCCGTGGCCTTCCTGGGCCTGGCCGCCGGTTCGATCCTCTACGTGGTCATCGAGCTGCTGGCTGTCGCGCGCAAGGCCGCCATGAAGGAGCTGACGACCTGGTGTGTCCTGCTGGGCCTGGTGCTCGGCTTCGCCACCGACGCCGTCGTCACCGCGGCGGGCGTCTGACGCCCGCCCGTCGTATGACGCATGAGGTCCCGGAAGTCCCGGTCCACTTCCGGGGCCTCAAGGGCTGAGCACGTCGACGCGGGTCATACGGGGCCGTACGGGGTGTGCAGGTCGAGCAGCCGCCTTCTCGCGGCTAGCGTGAAAGACGTGGCACGCGTTGTGATCGTCGAGGACGACGACACCATCGGAGACAGACTCGCCTCGATGCTGCGCGCCCAGGGGTACGAGAGCGAGTGGTGCCCCGACGGTGCGGCGGCGCTCGCCCGTGCCTCCCGGGAGCCCGCCGAGCTGGTACTGCTGGATCTGGGGCTGCCGGACGCCGACGGGTTCGAGTTGTGCCGACGCCTGAGGGAGCTGCTTCCCGGTGCGGTGCTCGTGGTGCTGACGGCCCGGACCGGGGAGATGGACGTCGTGGAGGCCCTGGAGGCGGGGGCGGACGACTACCTGACCAAACCCTTCCGGCTCGCAGAGCTTCAGGCACGGATCGCGGCCCATCTGCGGCGTGCCGCACCCGGCGGGGCGGGTGGCGCCGTACGGATCCGCCACGGCGACCTGCTGATCGACCGCGCCGCCCGGCGTTGTCTCACCGCGGCGGGCGAGGTGGAGCTGCGGCCGAAGGAGTTCGACCTCCTCGCCCGGCTGGCCGCCTCCGCCGGCCAGGCCGTGAGCCGGGAGGACTTGATGAGTGATGTGTGGGACGAGCACTGGTTCGGCCCCACCAAGACCCTGGACGTCCACGTGGCCGCGCTGCGCCGCAAGCTCGGCGACCGGGCGCGGATCACGACGCTGCGGCACTTCGGTTACCGGCTCGAACCGCCGCCGGAGCACTGACCGTGCGGCGCCGCGTCCTCCGGGCGATCACCGTCGCCGTGGTGTGCGCGGTGACACTGTTCTCCGTTCCCCTCGCGGTGGCGGTGTTCAGGCTGTACCGGCAGGACGAGTTCCGCGCGTTGCAGGAACTCGCCGAGCGGACGGCGGTCGGGGTGCCGGCCGACGTGCACGACACCCGGGATCCCATGGAGGTGCCGAGCGCCGATCCCGGCACCCGGGTCGCCGTGTACGACGAGGGGGCCCGCCTCGTCACCGGTTCCGGGCCGGCCCACGGCGACGGTCCCGTGCGCGACGCCCTGGCCGGCGGGACTCCGGCACGGCAGCTGGGCGACTGGCTGGTGACGGCGGTTCCGGTGGGTTCCGGGGAGCGGGTCCGGGCGGTGGTGCGGGCCGGTTCGCCGGCCGACGGGCCGTTGCGGCGGGCGGCGCTCACCTGGGCGGGAATGGCGGGGCTGGCGGTGGTCGCGGTCGGTGCCGGGGTGGCGCTGTCGGTGCGGTCCAGCCGCCACCTCGCACAGCCGCTGGAAGCGCTCGCCGCGACGGCCCGACGGCTGGAGGGCGGTGACCTGACGGCACGAGCCGCCCCCTGCGGGCTGCCGGAGGCCGACGAGGTCGCCCTCGCCCTCAACCGTGCCGCCGAACGCGTCGAGCGGCTCCTGGGCCGGGAGCGGGCCTTCAGCGCCGACGCCTCCCATCAGCTGCGCACCGCACTGACCCGAGCGCGGCTGGAGCTGGAGAGCGCGCTGACCACCGGTGCCCCCGGGCCGCGCGACGCGATGCGCTCCGCCCTCGGCTCACTCACCGCCATGGAGACCACGCTGGGTGATCTGCTCTCCCTCGCCCGGGACCTGCCCGAGCGCGCGCCCCTGGACCTGGGCTCGCTGCTCGCCGAGGCCGAACGGCGCTGGCACGGCGAACTGGCGGCCGCCGGCCGGCCGCTGCGGGTCCTCGTCGAGGAAGGGCTGCCCGAGGCGGTCGGCTCGCCGCGCGCTGCCCGGCAGGTGCTGGACGTGCTGCTGTCCAACGCCGCGGTCCACGGCCGGGGCGTGGTGACCGTCCGGGCCAGGGACGCCGCCGGGGTGGTGGCGGTGGACGTGGAGGACGAGGGCCCGGGCCTGCCCGGTGACGAGGACGTCTTCGCCCGGCGGAGGCACGACGGCGGGCACGGGATCGGGCTCGCGCTCGCCCGTTCCCTGGTGGAGGCCGAGGGTGGGCGGCTGAGGGTGTCGAGGAGGTCGCCGCACCCTCGTTTCACCTGGCTGATCGCCGGCGGGCGAGAAGGAGGGGAGCCGTGAGCGCCTGTTTTCGGAGGCGCAGCTCGGGTCACAGCTCCCGGAGCTCCGTGAGCGGTGGCCGCCGGGCGTGCCGTACCGCCGTCCAGGCGGCCACCGCCAGGGCCGCCGCGACGGCCGCGGCCAGGGCGCCGAGGTAGCCCCACGGCACGGCGAGGGCGGCCGGGGGCGGGTCGAAGACGCCGGAGAGCACCTTGACCAGCATCTCGGACAGCGCCCAGCCCAGCACGGTGCCGCCGGCCGCGCCCGCCACGGCGACCAGGGCCGCCTCGCTCCACACGAATCCGGAGAGCTGCCGCCCCCGGGCGCCCAGCACGGAGGCCAGTGCCAGAGTGCGCCTCCGCTCGGCCAGGCCCAGGGCGAGGACGAGACCGCCCGCCGCCGCCCCGATGGCCAAGGCGAAGCCGAGTTCGACGCGGGTGAGGCCGCTCAGGTCCACGGCGGTCAGGCTGGAGCCGGTCACCGTCCGGGCCGACGGCAGGTCGGCGACGTGCGTGGCGGGGCCGAGCGCCGCCCGGACGCGCCGGGCCACGGCCTGCTGGCCGGTGCCCCCGGTGTCGACGAGCAGGGTGCCGGCCGCGCTGTCCCCGGTCTGCCGGACGACATAGGAGGCGTTGGCCACCAGGAAGCTGTCCTTGGGAGCGGTCGGGAACTCCTTGACAACGCCCGCGAAGTGGAAGACGACGGAACGCAGCCGGTGGGTGCGGCTGTCCTGCAGGCGCAGGCTCACCTGGTCGCCGGGGCTGAGCTGGAAGTCCTTCGCCGTCTCGGCGCTGACGAGCAGGCCGTCGGGTCGGCTGGCCAGGTGGTCCATCAACTGCCGCGCCGTGCCGCCGGCGAAGTAGGCGTCCTGGAGCCGGCCCGCCGTCACGACGGTGGACGGCCGTACCCCGTACAGGTCCTGCAGGTCCGGGCCGACGTAGGCGAAGCGGTGCTGCAACGGTTCGACCCGTCGCACGCCCGGCAGCGCCGCCACCCGTGCCGCGTCCGCCGGGCCCGACGTGGTGCCCGGGGACTCGGTGACGGTGACGTCGGCACCGTTGGAGAGAACCGCGTCCACCTCGGCCTGCTGCCGGTACGTGGAGTTGAACACGGCGGTCGAGGCGGCGAACGCGGTCGCCAGCGCCAGCAGCACCACCCCCCGCAGCACCGCGCCGCGCTGCCGCGACAGGCTCGCCGCCACCGTCCCGGACAGGGGCCCTGCCACCGGCCGCAGCAGCCGGGCCAGCACCGGCCGGCCGCGCCGCAACACGAGGTCCGCCACCAGCCAGGCCAGCAGCGCTCCGCCCGTCCACAGCAGCGCGGGCCCGGCGAACGCCCAGTAGTCCACCGACAGGGTGGGGGCGCCCTCGGGGGCGAGGACCAGGGCGTAATTCGTACGGCTGGTGATCCGGAACACCGCGAGCGACCCCAGCAGCAACCCGGCGGCCAGCGGCCACCACGCGGCGCGCGGCACGGGCCGGCGCTCCACGGCCGTGCGCCCGGCGACGACGGTGGAAGCCTTGAGGTCCCGGCGGGCGGGCACCAGGACGGTGGCGCCCGAGACGGCCGCCCCCACCACGAGCGCGGCCACCGCCCATCCGGCGGAGAACGTGCCCGTCGTGCCGAAGGCCACCCGGTCCAGCAGCGCCGCGACGCCCAGCCCCGCCGCCCCGCCGACGGCCGCCACGACCACGGCCTCCACGGCCGCCAGCCCAAGGATCCGCCCCGCCGGGGCACCGCGCGCCCGCAGCAGGGACTGCTCCCGGCGCCGCCGGGCCGCTCCGGCGCCGGCCACCGCCGCCGTGAGCGCGCCGGCCAGAACCGCACCGGGAACGCCCAGGAAGAGGAAGAGCATCTGGGCGTACAAGGCGTCGGAGCGGGCCGCGTCCAGCACCGCGCCCAGGTTGTCGCCGACGACCGCGGTGCCCGCGAGCCGTGCCTCAGCGTTGCGGGCGCTGCCGGTCGCCGCCACGTAGGCGGACGCCGGGTCGTGCGGCAGCGCGTGACTGCGCCGTACGTGGATCTGGTCGTGGACGAGATCGGGGCGGTTGCTGGCCTGTGGGCCGAAGACGGAGTGCCACCGGGCCTCGGGCAGCAGCACGACGTTGTCCGGTGGTGCCGACGGCTGCGACTGCGGCGGCGCGCCCACCTTCTGGAAGAGCGAGTCGGCGTGCGGCAGGTCCACCACGCCGTCCACCCGGACCTTCACCGGTATCAGTCCCGTGCGCCCGATGGCGACGGTGTCGCCCGGGCCGGCGTGGAGGTTGGCGGCGGTCTGCTGGGCCAGCAGCACGCCGTCGCCGCGCCCGGCCAGCACCCGGAGCTCGCCGGGGAAGACCGAGCCGTATCCGGCCGGAAGGCCCAGGACCACACCGGGGCCGGTGGCCTGGGAGGTGCCCCCGGCGGTGGCGGTCAGTCCGCTGGTGTCGGCGTATCCGACGGGCAGCGCCGCCCGGGTGCCGGGGGTGTTCCGCACGGTGGCCAGCACGGCCCGGGGGTCGGCGCCGCTCACCGTCTGCACCTGCCAGTCCACCGTGACGCCGCGGACGGACTGCTCGGTCATCGTCGCCCGCGTCGCCGCCAGGAAGCCGCCGAGCGCGGCCAGGAGCGCCACGGCCATGGCCACACCGGCCGCGACGCCGAGGAGCCGTCCGCCACGGCGGCGCAGCAGGCCGGCCAGCCAGATCCCGATCACCGCCGGTCCCCTCCCCTCTCCTGCCCGGTCCCCGGCCGGGTCCCGGCCCGGGTATCCGTCCGGCCCCCCGGTTGGACCAGACGCCCGTCGGCCATGTACCAGCGGATGTCCAGGGCGCGGGCCACGAGCGGGTCGTGGGTCGTCACCAGGACCGCCGCCCCCAGCTCCGCGGCGGCGGTCAGCAGCACCGCCAGCACCTGACGGCCCGTGGCGCGGTCCAGCTGGCCGGTCGGCTCGTCGGCGAGCACGAGGGCGGGCCCGCGCGCCAGTACCCGGGCCACCGCGACCCGCTGGGCCTGTCCGGCCGACAACTCGTCCGGCAGCCGTCCGGCCAGCGACTCCAGGCCCAGGCGCACCAGGGCCGCCCCCGTACGGGAGGCGACCTCGTCCTCCGGCACACCGTCGATCCGCAGCGGGAGCGCGACGTTCTCGGCGGCGGTGAGCGGGGGCAGCAGACTCGGGCCCTGGAAGACGACGCCGATGTGCCGGGCGAGTCCCTCCGCACTCTCCCCGCCGAGCCCCGGGTGACTCACCCGGCCCGTCGTAGGCCGGTCCAGGCCCGCCATCAGGTGCAGCAGGGTGGACTTGCCCGAGCCCGACGGTCCCACCACGCAGACGCGGGCACCGGGCGGCACCGCGCAGGTGAGACCGTGCACGGCCACGACGGCGCCCGGCCCGCGGCCGTAGGTGCGCGCCGCGTCCTCGCAGCGGACGAGCGGCAGGCTGCCGTCGGGGGTCACGGCGCCCATCACGTCCACCGCCCGTCCCGCAGCCGCAGCACCCGGTCGGCGACCGCCGCAACGGCCCTGCTGTGGGTGACCACCACGACCGCCGTTCCCTCCTCGGCACGCTCGCGCAGCAGGGCCAGCAGCCGCCGCTCGGTCTCCCCGTCCACCTCGCCGGTCGGCTCGTCGGCGAGCAGCACACCGGGCGTGTTGGCGAGGGCGACGGCGAGCCCGGCGCGGGCTGCCTCCCCTCCGGACAACTGGCGCGGCAGAGCACCCGCGCGGTGCGCGATCCCTGTCCGTTCCAGCAGCACCTGCGGCGGCACCCGGGGCCGGGCGGGCACCAGGCTCTGGACGAGCGCGACGTTGTCCCGCACGGTGAGGTGTTCGAGCAGATTGCCCGACTGGAACACGATCCCTATGTGCTGTGCCCGGATGCGGCCCCGCTCGCGCTCGGGCCGGTGGCTGAGCCGCTCGCCGGCCACGGTCACGGCACCGCCGTCGGGCTCGTCGAGGCCGGCCAGGCAGTTGAGCAACGTGGTCTTCCCCGACCCGGAGGGCCCCGTCAC
Source organism: Streptomyces mashuensis (assembly GCF_014654785.1). GTDB lineage: Bacteria > Actinomycetota > Actinomycetes > Streptomycetales > Streptomycetaceae > Streptomyces > Streptomyces mashuensis. Next base: position 728,487 of record NZ_BNBD01000001.1, on the reverse strand, counting down.
CGCCACGGTCTCACCTGCGCCCACGTCCAGCCCCACCCCCTGCAGCGCGCAGGTCTCCTCCTCTCCCGCCCGGAAGAACCGGTACAGGGAACGGGAGCTGAGCACGGGGGTCACGGACGCGGTCATCACGTCCACCGGAAGGAATCGGTGATGGTCCGCCAGGGGTCGGCGTTGTCGGCCCCCACACCGCCGGACAGCGTCAGCACGGCCTCGCCCTTGGCGGGCGAGAAGAAGACGAACCGCTGCACGTCCAGCGGGACGCTCTTGCCGGTCACCTGGTCGGGCGCCGAGTCCGCGCGGTACTCGGCGAGTACCGCCTTGCCGCCCTTGCGCTGCACCTCGGTCACCGAGACGAGAGAGAAGTGCCTGCTGCCGGCCTGGATCGCGGGGAGGTCCCTGGTACGTACGGAGTCCGCGGTCGGAGCCGTCGCGGCGGGGACGTGCTCGACGCGCACGCTGTTGAACTTGTCGGTGAACACCGTCGCCACCCCCTGCGACATCCGCGACCAGCCCTCCGGCACCTTCACCGTGAAGGCGCCGTCCGGGGACGACCAGGGCACGAACGCCTGGGTGTCGGGTATGTCACCGGGTGGATTGACGTCTGAGGGCTTCTGCGTCTGCGAGGGCGAGGCGGGCGGGTGCGAAGGAGACGACGAGGAAGAACAGGCCGCCCCGGCTCCGGCGACCAGGGCCAGAACGGCTGCAGCGGCAGCGAGGGAACGACGCATGGCAGACACCTCCACGGCCGGTGCGGGGCGGCCGGAACACCACCCCGGTTCCGACTCTCTGCCTCCACGCTAGGAACCCTCCGGCCAGCGCCCGCACCGCGCGAGGTAAGCGCGCGGTGAAAACCCGCCCCGGCGGGCCGGCGGAAGAATCAGCAGCCAGCCTCACCCTGGGCGGTCCCGACGTCGTGGGCACCGAGCACGGCTCCGGACTGGGTGTTCAACGTTGGGCTGTCGAGTGTGCGTTCACCCATGTGCACTGGTTCCGCCGTCTGCGGACCCGGACGCGGAAGCTGTTGTCGCCGTCCGAAAGATGGATCAGATCCACCGAACCACCTCTGCTCTGCCGCACCCATCACTGTCACAGCTCATGATGCGAGGCCCAGCACCTGCGCCACCACCGCATTACTCGGGCCTCATTCCGATAGAGGTTCTAAGTGTTCCGGGCCGACGCGCTGGTGTCCTGATTCACCGCTGCGAGCCTAACGGACAGCCATGCGCCACAAAGGGTAGTTGATCAGTTTCGGAGGGTGAGAGACGCGGTCGAGAAGGCCTGGCACATGGAAGTTGGGACCGGATGCCCATCTCCCGGTTCGTCCGAAGTCCAGCCGTCGGGTGGCGAGGTCGTCGTCGAGGCGGCGTGTTGATCGCCCCCGTCCAAGCCTTGCCATCCCACTCCGCCGGAAGAATCTGTCACGTCCTGCGCGCGCTGCAGGCATGGGTAGGTTCAAGGTACAGCTGTCCACGTCCACGGGCGTGGGCCCTTGCGGCCACGCAGGCAGTCGACGCGGTGTTGGGCTTCGGCACGGGCGTGTGGGTGCTCGTCGGCGATCTGGAGGGCGAAGGTGACCATGCGCAGTTCCCGGATACCCGCCAGGACCGGATACCCGGGCCATGAGGTGACGTCCATGCCGTAGGTCGAGCAGAAGTCCTCGTATGCGGCTGCCGTGACGGTGGCGGTCGTGAGGTGCTTCACCGCGGTGGAGACGAGGTCCCATTCCGGTGGCCCGTAGCAGGTGTTCTCCAGGTCGAGGAGGTAGGCGGTGCCGTCGGCGTCGACGGCGACGTTTCCGTCCCAGGCGTCGCCGTGCAGAGCGCACAGCGGCAGGCCGGCCGGGAGGCCGGCCGGGAGGCCGGCGAAGTCCGCGGCGAGCTGGCCGACGTGGTCCTGGAGCCAGCGGCGGTCATCGGTGGTGAGGAGGCCGGCCTCGGCGATGCGGCGCGTGGGCTTGGTGAGGGGTTCGAGCGGCGGCAGGGTGAGGGAGGCCGGCGGGGTGAGCTGATGCATCTGCTTCAGCAGCCGGGCAACATCGGCGGCGGTCCCCGGCCGATGAGGCGCGAGCTCGTCCCAGAACGTCACCGGCCGGCCGTCGACGAGGACGGGGCCGTCGGCGATCGCCGGACGGACGGTGCGAACGCCGCTATCGGTGAGCCAGCGAGCCACGGCCAGTTCTCGTTCCGCGATCTCCCGGCCGTCGGGGCGACCGATGCGGGCGACGATCCCACCTGGGAGCCGCCAGATCGCATTGCCGGCGATTCGTATCGGCTGGGCCCCTTCATCAGGGAGTCCGACCTGGCGGCAGGCGGCTCTGAGGACACCGCGGGACTGTGCGCCCACGGTGCTCACGCGTTGATCGTCTCCTTGACGCGCTCACGAAGCTCCGTAACCTCCGGGATGGCGCGGTGCCAGTATCCAAGGGACGCGAGTTCGCGCAGCCCGTCCGCGGCACGCCGGGAGCGCATCTGCCCGACATCCTCAAGGGCCAGCGCTCCCACAGCAACGGCCTCACGCGGATCCCCGACGGCCATGTGCAGGGCGGCGAGCTTCGTCCGCGACATTGCCCGTGACCGCACGTAGGCATCGGTGTGGAGCCTCACCGCAGTGTCGAAGCGCTCCACGGCCGCCGGCTGGTGATGGCCTGCGAGGGCCAGGTCGTACAACGCGTGGCCGGTGTCGCCCTGGTGCTGGGCTTCGTCGTAGTAGGCCATCCACGGAGGGTCGGCGGCGGGGTCGCGGCGGGCGAAGGCGTCGTCGGCTTGGCCGATGGCTTTGAGCGCGGCTTCGGTGTCGCCGAGCTTGGCGTAGGCGCGGGCCCGGGCGGTGTGGAGCATGGCGTGCTCGGTGGCGGTCAGCCGGTCGGAGCGGGCGAGGCCGAGCTCGGCGTGGGTCAGGCCGGTGTCTCCGTCGCCGAGCCAGATGGCCTGCCGGGCTCGGAAGCTGTAGATCTTCGCGCGCAGGTGCCATTCCCCGGCTTCCTCGGCGCAGGCGGCGGCGAAGGCGAACACGCGGCGAGCGTCGTCGTGGGCGTACGCGTCGAAGTCGGTGGCGCCGACGACCATGCCGAGCCGCGCGGCGGCAGCGAACAGCTGCGGCCGGATCTTCTCCGGGCAGCGGCACTCCAGGAGGGCGGAGGCCCACTTCAGCTGTGCCGTGGCCACTTGGCGGACGATGCCGCCTCCGCCGTAGGCGTTGTCCCAGCCGGAGACCACGTTCGCGGCGTCCTGGATCTGCTCGATGTCCTGGAGGCGTACGACGGCCGGGAGCTGCGCGGGCTCGGTGGGGGCGAGCAGGTGGGAGAAGGGAGAGGCCGCTATCGCGGTCGCGCCTCCAGCGGTGAGGAAGGAACGGCGTCGCACGTCACTCCAGTTGTCACTGAGCGTGTCATCGTCGAGTGACAGCATGACCGCCTCGGGAACACCTATACGGCCAGAGTCTGTCCCGCCCTTGGTCTTGTACGCATCAGGCCGGCCGCTGTCCGCTTCGGCTTCGACGAAGGCGCACATCCACTCCAGGATTCCGCCCGTGTCGAGGGCGGCGTCGAGAAGGCGGGCCAGCGGTAACCGGCATGTCCGCTCACCCTTTTCGATCTTGCCGATCTGGTTGCCGCTGACGTGGACCATGTCGCCGAGCTGGGTCTGCGACAGGCCCCGGACCATGCGCCAGTGGCGAAGGTGGGCACCGAACCGTTCTCTGACCGATCCTGTCGGGTTCAGTGGCTTCGGCGGCTGCGGCATCGCGTCTCCTCAATCGTTCACACCGTTGATGCGTACACCCGGGGACCGTACGCATCAGCTGCTTTCACAGCCTTGGCGGCGAAGTGCAGTATCCGTGCCCAGGCGGACAGCCCAACGACCATGATTCTTCCCGGTTTTGGGCAACGCTTTCCATCCCCCGTACACAACGCGCAGATCGCTCAGGCTGGAGCCTCCCCATGCCCGTTTTTCCTGGCACGGCCATGTCCGGACCCGCCCACCCGGACCAGAAGCTCGAGAGCCCCGCCGAATCCCCCGTCGGGGCCCGTTACCGGAAAGCGCACGGCGATGCGACGACCTGGCCCGCCCACGACTTCGAGGTCTACTACGACCTCGCCCGCGCGGTCCCGTTCCCCGATCTCGGTCCTGGGCAGACCCAGTGAGCGGGCTCGCGGCCGCGGCCCTACGCGGCCATCTCGTGTCGCATCCGGTCCAGCGCCTCACCCGCGGCGGCCCGGATGTCCGGCAGCCGCAAGCCGGCGGCACGCATCATGCGCTGCAGCTGGTGCGGCAGCCGCTGCACCACCGCTTCGCTCACCGCCACGTCCAGGGCCTCGGCCGCCCCCGCCCGGTCCCCGCCGATGAGACGGACCTGGGCGACGGTGACCAGCTCGATCACCCGCCACTGCGGCGCCACCCTGGTCGTGAGCGCCGGCCGTTCCTCGACGAGCCGTATCGCCGCCGGCGCGCGGCCCGTGGCCAGGAGTCCGCGCAGGCGGATCTCGTGGAGCGAGTAGGGGTTGAACAGCGAGGTGTGCGCGGCCCGGTCGAGAAGGCTGTCGGTCTCGCGTATCACCGTGTCGAACAGGTTCCGGTCTCCGATGGCTCCGGCGGCGCGGGCCAGGAGCGGCAGGACGGCGGCGCGGTCGTCGGGAGTGGGCGCGATGGCGGCTGCGTGGCGCAGGCGTTCGACAGCGGCGCCGGTGAGACGGGCCTTGCGCAGTTCGTTGCCGTGCATGCGCAGGATGCCGGAGAGCAGGGCGGGGTCGTCGCCGAGGTGGCGGGCCGCTTCCAGGCTGCGGGCGGTCCAGCGGGCCGCGGTCGCCAGGCGCTCCTCGGGGAGCACGTTGCCGAGGGCGACTCCGATGCCCAGGCGGGCGCGGGCGAGGAGCCGTACGACGTCACGTTCGCTGTGCCCGTCCTCGACACGGGCTTCCAGGCGGGCGACGAGCGGCCAGAGCTCGGCGACGGCTTCGGAGGCGTGGCCGGACTGGCGGGCGATCTCGGCGAGCCGGACGGTCGACTCCCCGAACTGCACCATGGCCCGGTGGTCGGTGTCGGCGGCGTCGGTCACGCCGAGGACGTGCGGCGGCAGGCCGAGGCGTTCCGCGACGCGACGGCGGGAGCCGACGTCGTCCAGCGAGCGTTTGCCGAGCTCCAGGGCCGAGACGTACGTCTTGTCGTAGCCCAGGGCCTCGCCGAGCTCGGTCTGGTTGAGCCGGTGCATGGCCCTGTGGAAACGCAGGATCGTGCCGAGTTCGCGGCTGGCGAGGACGGCCTCGGCCTGCGGGGTCGCCCAGTGCCAGAGCACATGGCGGGCGGCGGGGCGGGGCGCCGGCGGCATCACGTCACGCCTCCCGACGGCCGGTCAGCGCTGCCGCTGTCCGTACCAGGTGGCGATGGCACGCTTATAGCCGTCGGGCATGTTCAGGTCCGGGACCTCGTCGGCCGTGAAGAGGCCGATGCTCTTGTGCTCATGGCTGACGACCGGCTCGCGATGCGGGGTGAGCACCGTGCAGCCGTACGTCACGATCAGCACACGTCGGCCGGGGATCGGCTCGTAGATCCACACGCCGCCGTCGATGAGCGGCCCGGTCTTCACCTCCCAGCCGGTCTCCTCCAGCAGCTCCCGCTCGACCGTCGTCTCCGGACTGTCGTCGTCGTGCTCGAGGCGGCCGCCGGGCAGCTCCCACTCCGCGCGTTCGTTCTTGAGCAGCAGCACGCGCTGGTGGACGTCGAGGGCAACGGCCTTGACGGAAACGGGCCAGGTCGGGGGCGTGTAGGTCATCGCTGTCCTTCGTACGTCGCCGGTCCTTGGGGCGTGCGGAACATAGCACGCGCCCGACAACCCTCCGTCTCGATATGTGAATTGTCCGAGTCGACAATCCGTCGCTGTACCACGCCACTGGTCCGAGTCGACCCTGGCCGCACCGTCCCGGAAGAGAGGAGCGCACTGATGCGCGAGGCGAAGCCGTACACGGCCCACTACGTCGACGTTCAGGCGTCGCGGGCCGAAGAGATGGTCCGCGAGCGGTTACGCGACACCGGGATGATCACACTCAGCGGCTTCACCTCCCGCACCATCGTCCGCGAGTTCGCCTCCCGGATCATGAACATCACCCCTCACCGCGACAGCGACCCCGACGGGCTCACCACCCTCCGCGACACCCGCCGCCACACACACCTTGCCGGATACGGGGGTTTCGGCAACGGCGAACTCACCCCGCACACCGAGCGCTCCGGCGTCCCCGAGCCGCCTCGGCTCATGCTGCTGGTCTGCGGCACGCCCGCCCACTCCGGCGGCGACTGTCTGCTCACCGACGGCCGAGCGGTCTACGCGGACATCGCAGCACGCCGCCGCGAAGCCATCGTCGCGCTGAGCAAGGAGCGCACGGCGTTCTTCGGCGGCGGAGACGGCCATGCGACACAGGTGTTCACCGAGCATCCCGACGACCGCGTATCCGTACGGCTCAGGCTCGACGGCCTCGCCCGCTTCAGCCCCACCGTGCAGAGCTACCTGCCGGATCTCCGAAGCGCGCTCATCACTTACCAGGTCCGGCTCCCGCTGGACGCCGGCCAGGGCTACCTGATCGACAACCAGCGCTGGCTCCACGCCCGCGAATCCTTCACCGGCAACCGCCTGTGCTGGCGCGTCCTCGGCGAACCCCGCTTCCCCCTCCCCCGCGGCTTCGCGCCCGCCTCGCGATCCGCCGCGAGGCCGGCCGCATCCGGGCGGGTGGTCGCGTCGTGAGAACTCTCAAGACGGCCGCTGGTCGCCGACCGCACGCTACTCGCCGGGGCGCTCCCCAGTCCAGGCAAATCGACTACCCCATCGACGTCGACAACATCATGAGCACGGTCCGCGTAACCCTCGGCAGGCTGCCGCTGGCCGCCACAGTCGATCACCTGCTGCTGCGCCTGCGCGGCCACATCCAGCTGCTCCTGCCCGAGATCGAGACCAAGGACTGGGCCCGGTACGGCCAGGACGACCAGATCCGCTTCATGGCCGCATCCGTGCGAGACAGGCTGAACAACGAACCGAAGACCGGGCCCGCGGTCGTGCGCTGCGTGTACGCCCAAGAGCTCGCTCACATCTGTCGCGACCTCCTCGCTCTCGCGCTCGCCGAGCCGGGCTTCGAGCAGCCCTACCCGGCAGCCGCGTCATGAGGGGCCGCGCACAGCCTCGACGCCGCCTCGTCTGGTACGACCCCGTCGGCACCGTGTGCAAGTGGACGTACGGGGTCGGCATCGTCGCCACGCTGGGGCTGCTCGGGCAGCTCGTCCGGCTCGAACACCACCACAACGCCCTCCCGAGCCCACCGCCGGCCAGCGTGCCCGACCTTCCGGCTGAGGAGTGATCGCCCACGCTGCGCTTCGCCGGCATCCGAAGGCTCACCACGCCCTTTCGAACCACGGCACTTCCACCCCGGACTCCAGGGAGCAGAACATGCCCTCGACACCCCGCCCCGCGATACAGCTTCCTCACACTGATCCGGCGCGCCGCAGCGGACAGCGCTCGCTGCTCCTGGACCTCGATGGAGTCCTGCTCGACACACGACCGGTGATGCAGAAGGCGTGGCGCGCGGTCCAGCAGCGCCACCACATCGATGTGCCGTTCGAACAGTACGAGCAGCATTTGGGCCGCCCGTTCAACGACATCATGAGGCGCCTGGCCGTGGCTGACGCCGAGGCGGTGCATCGGACGTACTCGGAAGCGTCGAAGGCCGTCGCCCATCTGGCTCGGCCGTTCGAAGGCGTGGAGGGAGTGCTCCATGCCCTCATCGCTCGCGGGTGGCTGCTCGGTGTCGTCACGTCCAAGCCGCTGGATCGTGCGGCCCCGCTGCTGGCGCGGCTCGGGTGCCCGTTCGGCTCGGTTCGCGCAGCTGGCGGTCCTGGCCGCAGCAAGCCGGCCCCCGATCCCCTGCTGCTGGCACTCGTCGATCTCTGTGCTGATCCGGCGCAAGCCACCTTCGTCGGCGACATGGCGGTCGACCATGAAGCCGCGCGCCGGGCTGGCATCGCCTACGTCCACGCGGAATGGGGCTATGGATCTCCCGGTGCCCCGGTCCCTCCGGTCGCGCGCGCTCCGGAGGATCTCCTGCACTTCCTCGATGAGGGCCGGCACTCCGGGCCCTTCCTCGAAGGGAGTCTGCTGTGAGCCCGGTCGGCATAGGCCCGCTCTTGCTCGCCCGGGTGGGGGCGGACAGGGCGTGCTGGTGGGCGCTCGTCACGGAAGACGCCCTGCCGGACCAGCGGACGACGGCGTGGATCGCCACGACGGATCTCGAAGATGTGCCCATCGATCGGCAAGAGTTGGACTCCCACGTCCAGGCCGTGATGGCCAAGCTGGAGGCGCACAGCGGCCAGCGGGCTTTGACCCCCGGCGGGGCCTCATGGCTGCACGTGCAGCACGTCCCTGTGCGCCGCCTCGTCGGTCAACTTGTCCGCAAGCTGCTCGCCCTGAGCTCGTGGGAGCCGTTCGCACAAAACCCCGGCTGCATCATCCCCGCTGCGGGCGAAGCATTGATCGGGACGCGTGAGACAAGCTCCCGTGAGTACCGCCTCTACACCGTCAGCTGGTCCGGCACCGCCTACCTCCTGGGCGCGCCGGTTGCCGGCGATCCGATGCGGGCGGCTCAGCTCGGGCAGCTCACGGTCTCCCCCGCGGAGGCTTCGCCTGTACCCCGCCCCATACTGCCAGCGCTGCCGCAGTCCGTAGTCGTAGCTCTGTCGTGGTCATCCCGTCACGCCGAGACCATCCTGCCGGTCCTGGATAAACTGGCCCGCGACGGCCACCGCAGTGTCCTGGTCGATCTGGCCACGAACTCCGCGGACCGATGCCCGGAGCCGACGGCCCCGTCCATCCACCTGTGCCCGGCGCCAGCCGACCTCCTCTCCCCCGCCGGTACGGTCTCCGGCCCCGCCTCCACAGACGAGGACCCTGGCGACGACGACAAGACGATCCGCGTCCGCGAGCTGGCCGTGCGACTGGACCGGCTGGAGCGCCTCGCTGCCTCCGTCGTCGAGACGAGCTGCGGCAGCAGCCAGCCGTCGTGGCGCGCGGTGCTCCGCGCCGAGACCTGGCTGGACGGCGTGTTCGCGTCCACTCGGCCGCACACCGTCCTGCTCTGCAACGACACCAGCCCGCTGGGCGCGCTCGCGGTTCATGCTGCCGAGCGGAACGGCATCACGGCGGTCTACGTCCAGCACGGAGCCTGGACCCCGCAATCGGTGGCGTGGCCGGCCCTGCACAGCCGTCACATCGTCGTCATGGGCGAACGGGACGTCGCGACCGCGAGGGCCTGGGCACGGCACCCGGACGCCGAGGTCCACGCCCTGGGGCAGCCGCGGTTCGATGCCCTCGCTGGCCTCGATCAAGAGCGGCAGCGCCGCTACCTCGACGACCTTCTGTCCGCCCGCGCGGGCCGCCGACCGGAGAAGATCGCGGTGTGGGCCTGCCAGCCCTTCGGCCCCGACCTTCTCCGCGCCCAGGGGGACCTCGTCCTGGAGGGCATGCGGAAGGCCGGGGGAGATTGGGGCCTGGTCATCGCGCCCCACCCTGCGCAGAGCGCCGGCTCCTTCGACCTCTTCCTCGAAAGGGCAAGCAGGCCGCCGGTGGCGACCGCCAATCCAGGGATCGGCGCCCGCGGGTGCCTGGCCGGCGCCGACGCGGTCCTGAGCGCCTACTCCACCTGCGGCATCGAGGCCGTGCTGCTGGGTGTGCCCGTTCTCGAACTTGCTCATCCCGGTGGGCGGACGTTGGGCCTCGCCGACCATGGCCTGGCCCAGCGCTGCAGCTCGGCGGACGACATCGCCAACGCGCTGAGCACGCCCTCCCAGTCGCAGGGATCACGCAGGGCCACCGACGCGGTGTGCCACTGGCGCGGCACCAGCGCCCGCGACATCGCCCGCCTCGTCGTCGACCGGTCTCGGACCGGTCCGGCGTAGCCCCGTTCACCACCGTGCCGGGGCGCTGGCCCTGGCGAATCGCAAGGTGAGGAGACGCGACCATGACGCATCTGACCGCCGACAGCATCGCCGAACTCTTTGTCGGAGCCGTGACATTGGCCAAGAACGGGGACAAAGTCAGCCCTCGTGGGATGGCGACCCGCGAGGTCCTCAACGTCACCATGCAGCTGACCCAACCCAGGGCACGGCTGCTGTGCGCTCCGCCGGCCCGGATCATCAACCCGGCCTTCGCCGTGGCGGAGACGGTCTGGTACCTGTCCGGAACCGATGCTCCGTGGATCCACGAGTTCAACGGACGTCTGCGCCGCTACGCCGACGACGGCGTTCTCAAGGGCGCGTACGGGCCCCGGATGCGGAACTGGGCCGGGAGGATCGACCAGCTCCAGAGGGTCGTCGAGATTCTCAAGGACGACCCCGATTCCCGCCGGGCCCTGATCCAGCTCTACGACCCGGCACGGGATGCCGCCGGCCACAAGGACGTCCCGTGCACCCTCGGCTTCCGCTTCCACCTGCGCGCCGGCCGCCTGCACATGACGACGAGCATGCGCGGTCAGGACGTGTGGACCGGCATGCCGTACGACCTGTTCTTCTACACCATGTTGCACGAGCTGGTTGCCGGATGGCTGGGCGCCGAACTCGGGGAGTACCACCACCAGGTCGGCTCCCTGCACATCTACGAGCACGACCTCGAGCAGGCCGACGGCCTGACCGACGTCAACGCGAGCCAGGTCATGCCCACCCTCGTCACCCCATGGGAGGGCTTCGACAAACTGCTCAGCCGCGTCGAAGCCGGAGACGAGATCGGGCATCCCACCTGGGACGCCATGGCCACGACGATGCGCAGCTACCGCCTGTGGAAGCACGGGGCGCGCCGGGAGGCACAGCACACCGCAACGACCGTCGAGGGACCGCTCGGCGAGGCGCTGATCCACTGGTACGGCGAGCTGAACCGCCGCGCCAGCGTCTCCGTCCCGTCCGCGGCGGAAAGGTAAGACCGCGATGGATCAGGTACCCGGCGTCATCCTCGGCCTGTGCTCCTTCACGCACGACTCGGCCGCAGCCCTCTTGGTGCACGGCAAGCTGGTCGGCTTCGTCGAAGAGGAACGCCTCTCCGGGCAGAAGCACACGCGGGAATACCCCCACCACGCCATCGCCTGGCTCCTCGGCCGGGCCGGCCTCGCGCCGACCGATGTGGACGCCGTCGCGTACAACTTCCAGCCCGCCCGCTACCTGGCCGAGGTCCCCGCCTCGGCGCGGCTGCTGCTGTCGAGTGCAACTCGTTCGCGGGCCCTGCCACGCGCCACCGGGTTCGCCAAGGTCGCCGTACGCACCCAGCGCCGCCTCCAATACCTGCGGCGGGAGTTCCCCCGCGCGCGGGTCGTCCCCGTACTGCATCACCGCGCCCACCAGCTGATCGCCTTCGCGGCCTCGGGATGGCACGAGGCGGCCGTCCTCGTCATGGACAGCCTCGGAGAACGGCAGACCACCACCGTCGCCCACGGCCACTATGCCGAACGCCCATGCATCCGCTCCCTGGAGGAGATCCGAGACCCAGCCTCCCTCGGCTACGTGTACGGGGCCGTCACCGAACATCTCGGCTGGCGACGCGGCGACGAGGAGGGCACCGTGATGGCGCTCGCGGCCCTCGGCGACGCCGCCCGGTTCCGGCCCGTCTTCGCCCGCGCGCTCCGCACCACCGCCACCGGCTTCGTCGTGGACCCGGCCTACTTTCCCCCACGGGCCCTCCACTCCGGCTACCCCCGGATCTCGCCCCTCTTCACCACCGACACCTGCCCACCGCGAAACCCAGAGGAGCCGCCCCAGCAGGTCCACCAGGACCTCGCCGCAGCGCTCCAGGAACGCACCGAGCAGGTCATGCGCCACCTGGCCCGCCGCGCTCACCGGGTCACCGGGTCGCGGAGGCTGTGCGTGGGCGGAGGCGTGGCCACGAACTGCGTCAGCATCGGGCGGATCGTCGAGGAAGGGATCTTCGATGAAGTCTTCGTCCCGCCCGCACCGGGCGACGCCGGCACGGCGATCGGCGCCGCGATCGCCGTGCACGCGGACACCGGAAGCCGGCAGCCTCTCGAAGGGGTCGCTCGCGCCTGCTACCTCGGGCCGTCCTACCCACAGCCGCACCTGGACCTGACCCGGCGGCCGGGGCTGAAGCAGAAGATGCTGGGCGGAGAGGCCGCGGAATTTCTCGCGGACCAGCTGGCCCAGGGGATGATCGTCGGTCTGTTCCAGGGACGCGTCGAGGCCGGCCCCCGTGCCTTGGGAAACCGGTCGATCCTCGCCTCACCTCTGGAAAACGGCGTCGTGGAACGGCTCAACGCCACGGTGAAATTCCGGGAGTCGTTCCGCCCGTTCGCCCCTATCGCCCTCGCCGAGAGGGCCGGGGAGTTCTTCACTCTCGGCCAGGACGCCCCGTACATGTCGATGGCCTCCCAGGTAACCGCCAAGGCCCGCGAGCAGATCCCCGCTGTGGTCCACGCCAATGGAACGTCCCGGCTCCAGACCGTCACCGCGCAGCAGAACCTCTTCATGCACGACGTTCTCCAGGCGTTCGGGCGCCGCACCGGCGTCCCCGTACTGATCAATACGTCGCTCAACGTCAGGGGCAAGCCCATCTGCGGGACTCCGGAGATGGCACTCGACTGCCTCGCGACTTCCGGGCTGGACGCGCTGCTCCTGGAAGGCCGGTGGATCACTAAATGAAGATCGGATACAGCTTCTGGGGCTTCCTCGGCAACGGCATCACCGACACCCCCGACGGAGGCCGCAGCCACCGCCGTCCCCTGATCGATGCCCTCCTCGCGCGCGGCCACGACATCCTCTTCCTGCAGGCCGACCGCGACCGGTTCGAAGCCGGCGACGCCGTCGGCAGCCGTTACACCTTCGACGCCGGGTTCCCCGACATCGACGTCCTGTTCCTCGAGTGGCGCTGGCCCATCGAAGGGCGCAACACGACCATCTGCGGAACCTCGAGTCACACCTGTGATCTGCACCGCCAGTCCGAGCTGCTGCTGCACTACACCACGCACCGTCGCGTGCCCACGGTGATCTGGGACAAGGACCGCCAGCTGCGACCGGACAGCATCTGGCGACGCTGCTCCACGGTCGCGGTGTGCGAGGCCGCCCTGGAACCCACCCCGGGCGCCCACACGCTCCTGTTCCCCGTCGACGAGGAGTTGCTCGCCCAGGCCGATCCGAACACCCTGGCGATGAAGCCCCGCGAGGTGCCGCTGGCCTACGTGGGCAACCAGTACGACCGCAACGAAGCCTTCGACCGCTTCTTCGCCCCGGCCGCCTCCTGCTTCGAGCACCGGGTCGGCGGCAAGTGGTCCCAGACCGGTCGCTGGCCGCACGTCACCTTTCTCGGACGGGTCCCTTTCACAGAAGTCGCCAACCTGTACGGTGACGCACTGACCACCGTCCTGCTGCTGCCCGAGCGGTACGCCGCGGCGGGCCAGATGACGCAGCGGATCTTCGAGGCCGTGCTGGCCGGCTGCCTGCCGCTGGCCCCGTCCGGCATCCGGCACGTCGAGCGGTTCGTACCCGACGAGCTGGTAGTCCGGTCGGGCGGCCACGTGGTCCGCAAGATCACTGACCTGAAGAAGATCGCCGGCACCCGCCGACACGCGGAACTGATCTCCGCCTGCCTCGCCCGCCTTGAGCTCTTCGGTCTGAGCCGCCAGGTGGACGCGCTGGAAGCCGTCCTCGACTCGGTCGCCAGCACCCCGGCGGGTGCCTGCCGAGGAGCGGCCCGATGAGGCACCGCACCCGGGCAGCCCGTCCCGGATTACCCGGACCTTTCCCGCCAGCCAGGCCGCCTGGCCGTCCCCGTAGCCCTAGGCTGGAGCACCATGAAGAAGGTCGCCGTCGTCGGCTGCGGAGGCAGCGGCAAGTCGCACGTCGCCCGCAAGCTCGGCGCCCTGCTCGGCGCACCGGTGACGCACCTGGATGCCGCGTTCTACGACGAGGAGTGGAACGAGCTGCCCATGGCGGAGTTCGCCGAGCTGCAGCGGAACCTCGTCGCCCAGCCGGCCTGGGTGATCGACGGCAACTACAACTCCACGCTCCGGATCCGGCTCGAAGCCTGCGACACGGTCGTCCTCATGGACGTCTCCACGCCGGCCGCCCTGTGGGGGATCTTCTCCCGGCAGATCCGGCACGGCGCCGGCCACCGGGGCAACGGGGTGCACAACCGGATCCACTGGGGCGTGATCAAGTACGTCGCAACGTACCGGCGCAAGATGCGGCCCCGCGTCATGGCCAAGATCGAGCAGTTCGCCGCCGGGCACGCCACCGTGGTGCTGCTGACCAGCCGACGCCACACGCGCCGCTGGCTCCGACAGGTCGCCGCCGAGCACGGCTGACCCGGTCGCAGCCCCTGCGGGGGTGCGGCTCATGATCACCAACCCGTTTCTCGACCCCGGACTGCATCACGATCTGTACGGCCGAGCTACCCGGCTGACCCGCCGGACCGGCGCCCTCATGCGCGCGAAGACCTCTGGTCGGCCGGTGCCCGAGGTCATCGTCCGCCGCCTCACGGATCATCGCGACGAGGATGCACCGCAGCTTGGGCTGGTGGTGGACATCGGCTGCGGACGCGGTACCACCTGCCGGGCCCTGGCCGAGCAGCTCCGGCCGACGAGGCTGATCGGCATCGACCTGGCCCCGGCGCTCTTGGCCGACGCCCGCGCGCGGGCGGGGAGGCAGCGCGGTGTTCGTACGGAGTTCGTCCAGGCGGACTTCCACCAGCTGCCTCTGGCCAGCGGTTCAGCTGAGTCGGTGGTGGCCGCCTTCTGCCTCTACCACTCGCCGCAGCCCGAGCAGGCCCTCGCCGAGATCGCCCGCGTGCTGGCTGGTGACGGGCTCGCTGTCCTGGTCACCAAAGCGCTGGACAGCTATCGGGACATGGACGCCCTTGTCGCCGCCGCCGGGCTCGACCCGCTCGCCGAGCAACACGAGAGCCTCTACACCGCCGCGCACAGCAGCAACCTCGCGGAGCTGACGGACACCTCTTTGGAAGTGATCACGACCGAGCATGAAGAGCACCGCTTCACGTTCGACGGCCTTGATCATGCAGCGGAGTACCTCGCCACGAACCCGAAGTACCACCTCGCCCCCGGCCTGTACGGCAACCCGAGCGCACTGGCCGAGGCACTCCACGAAGCGCTCCCCGAGCAGCCGATCACCACCAGCTCCGTCATCACCTATGTCGTGGCCCGGCACCGGGGAGGCCGACCATGACCCCCACCCGGTTCACCAAGGGCTACGTCAGCGCCAGGCAAGCGGCCGAAGCCGCCCGGCACCACCGCTGGCTGGCCGCGCACGCCCGGCCGCTGCTCCAACCCGCGCTCACAGCCACCGCCCCCACCAGCCTGACCTTCGCGTGGATCGAGGGCCGACACGCCGAGCCGCACGACCTGCCCCGACTGGCCGGCCTGCTGGGTGATGCCCACGGCGCCGCCTGGACCAGCGACCTGCACCGCGCCTCGCTCACCAGGCCGCACGCCTTCCGCGACGGCGCCCTCTTCCCCGATTACGTCGCCTGCCGCGAGGTCGCCCTGCGCAAGCGGCTGGAACAGGGCCACCTGCCCGACTCATCGGTTCTGGACATGCTGCTCGCGCTCTTGGAAGAGACCGCTGAAGGGCCCGTCGCCTTCTACAAGGACAGCAACCCGCGGAACTTCCTGATCACCACCGAGGGCACGATCTTCACGGTCGACACCGACGACCTCACGCTCGCCCCCTTCGGATACGACCTGGCCAAGCTGATCACCACGCTGATCATGACGCACGGCCCGATCGAACCGCCCAGCGTCGAACAGGCCTTGGACCTCTACAACGAGGCCGCCTCCCGTCACGACACCCGGCTGGCCGCCATCGATCTCCAGCACCTTCATACCTTTCTCGCCCTCCACGTGCACCTGACCGCCCCGTACGCCGGACGCAACGGCTATCGCTTCGGCGTCCCCGGATTCGGAGGCTCAACATGATCACCACCGAACTCGTCTTCATCCGGCACGGCGAGGCCCAGTGCAACGTCGACGGCGTCGTCGGCGGGCCCGCGACCTGCACCGGACTCACCACCCGCGGCTACGCCCAGGTGACGCTGGCGGCTACCCGGCTGGCCGCCGAGCACCGAAGCACCCCGTTCACCGCGCTCTACACGGGCCCCCGGCTCCGGCTCCGCCAGACCGGCGAGATCCTCGGCCAGGCCCTCGGCCTGCCGGTTGGCACCCACCCTGGCCTCGACGGTCCCGTCCACGGCGCAGCCGACGGCAAACCCTGGACCGAGGTGAAAACCGCCGCCGGAGGCGCGCCGCACGTCCACCCTGACCAGCCGTGGGCGGAGGGATCCGACACCTGGAACGGCTACCTGCAACGGGCCAGTGCCTTTCTCCGCAACCTCATCGCCGCGCACGAAGGCGACCGCCTGCTGTTCGCCGCGCACGGCGAGACCGTGATCGCCGCCCACACCCTGCTGCTCGGTCTCGGCCCAGGCACCGATGCCGGCTTCGTCGTCTCCCACGCATCGATCAGCCGGTGGCAGCACCACCTCAACCGGCTCGGCCAGCACCGGTGGCTGCTGAAGGTTCACAACGACGCCGCGCACCTCGCCGGGCCGGCGGCGGAGCCCACGCCATGAGCGCAGACCTCGACGACCCGCGCGTCCAACTCGCTCATCGAGTCGTCGGCAAGGTCACCGTCGTCGCAGACCTGGCGCTCCCCCCACGGCTCCTACGCCTCGCCGACAGCGTCGGGAACACCTACGTCGCCAAGCAGCACGAGCGGTCCGTCCGTTACGCCCAAGAGGTCCGGGCCTACACGACATGGGTCCGCCACCTGCGGGGTCACGCACCGGCGCTCGTCGCCCGACAGGACGCCACGCGAACGCTGCTGCTCACTGCCGTCGACGGGCAAGGAGGTCAGAGCCTTCCTCCCGGATCTCCCGAGGAGGAGCAGGCGCACCACGACGCCGGCCGTGCCCTGCAGGCCCTTCACCGGGCCACGGCAGCACGCAGTGCCAGCGCCTTGAGCATCGAGCTCGCCACCCGCCTGCGCGGCTGGATCGCCAAGGCCGAGCGAGCCGGCCTCCTCTCGGGAGCCGAGCACCGGCTCCTCGGCCGGATCGCCGCCGAGCTGGCCGGCACCCCGATGGACAGCGCCGTCTGCCACCTCGACTACCAGCCGCATAACTGGATCACTGGAGATGCGTTCCGGGTCGTTGACATGGAGCACATGCGACGTGATGCCCGCGTGCGCGACTTCGCGCGGCTGGAGTTCCGCCGCTGGCAGGCAGCTCCGCGCCTCCGCGATGCCTTCTTCGAAGGCTACGGATCCCGTCCATCCGCCACCGAGCAGCGCCTTCTCGAGCGCTTCGGCGCCATCGAAGCCGCCACCGCCCTGGTCCGCGGACACGAGCAAGGCGACCCCACCCTGGCCGCCCACGGCCGCACCGTCCTCTCACGCCTTAGCTGAACCCTTTGCCGCGACCCATTCGGAGGTCACCATGTCAGAGATCCATCCCGCCGTCTCCGCACCGGTCATCCAGCGTGCGGTCGTGACGGGTGCGGCCGGATTCATCGGCTCCCACCTCGCACACGCCCTTCTCCAGGCAGGCGCCACCGTGGTCGCCGTGGACCGGCGCGGCCCGGCCAGCGACGAGGTCACAGCCATCAACCTCAGCGTGCTGCACGGCCGCGACGGCTACATCCCCGTCACCGCCGACCTCATCGATTGCGCGATCGACCCGCTGCTCGTCGACGCGGACCTCGTCTTCCACCTGGCCGGCGTCCCCGGTGTGCGCCCGTCGTGGGGATGGCAGTTCAGCGAGTACGTCCGCTCCAACATCCTCGCCACCCAGCGCGTGATGGAGGCGGCCACCCGCATGCGCGTCCCCCGCCTGGTGGTGGCCTCCTCCTCGAGCGTCTACGGGGTGACCAGCGGAGGGCCCAGCGTCGAGAGCGACCGTCCCCGCCCGGCTTCTCCGTATGCGGTCACCAAGCTCGCCGAGGAACAGCTGTGCCTGGCCCACGCCGCCCGCGCCGGATGCCCGACCTCCGTCATCGCCCTGCGATACTTCACGGTCTACGGACCCCGCCAGCGCCCGGACATGTTCATCCACCGCGCGCTCGACGCCGCGCTCACCGGCCGCTCCCTGCGGCTCTACGGAGACGGTCACCAGCGCCGGGACTTCACCTTCATCGACGATGTGGTCGCCGCCACCATCGCCGCCGGCGCCGCCTCGGACAACATGAGCATCGTCAACATCGGCGGCGGGACAAACGCCTCCCTCATCGACGTGATCAACATCGCCCAGAGCCTCGCGGGCCGGGAAATCGACGTTCGTTCCGACACGGCGCGCAGCGGAGACGTCCTGAGCACCCGAGCCGATACCCGGCTCGCCGAAGCCGCTCTCGGCTGGCGCGCCACGACCGACTTGCCCAGCGGCATGCGCGCCCAGATGCAGGCGCTCGCCCGGTCCACCTACCCCGCCGCGGCCTGACCTCGCCGCAGAGAGGGAGATGCCGTGGAAGGTCCCGAGAAAGCCCGGCTCGACGCGTACTTCCGTCGGATCACCGCCGAATTCCCCCTCGACGGCGCGATCAGCTTGCTGGTCATCACCCACCTGCTCGCGGAAAGGCCGGCCTTCCTGCACGCGCTGGCCCGCGCGTCGACCATCGCGGCCGTTCTGCCCAAGCCCCGTTCCGTCAACCGCCAGGCGCTTTTGGAAGTCCGGCGCACTTACGCCGTGCACGACCTCAGCCGCGCCACGTTCGCCGACCCCGCCAAAACCCTGGACTACCTGGAGAAGACCGCCCCCGGCCAGGACGTCGTCCTGCTCGACATCGGCGGCTACTTCGCTCCCGCCGTCGCCACCCTGGCCGAGAAGTTCTCCGGCCACGTCCTGGGCATCGTCGAGGACACGGAGAACGGTCACCAGCGGTACGAGGCTCTGGAAGAGCTGCCGTGCCCGGTCTTCTCCGTGGCCCGATCTCCCTTGAAGCACTGCGAGGACCACCTGGTCGGCCGCTCCATCGTCTTCTCGACCGATGCGCTCGTCCGCACTCGGGGCGACATCCTCACCAGCCGCGGTGCCTGTGTCATCGGCTTCGGCAAGGTCGGCCGCTCCGTCGCGCACACCCTGCGCGCCCACGACCTGCGTGTCACCGTCTTCGACAGTGATCCCGTCAAACGAGTACAGGCTCGTTCCCAGGGCTTCTGCACCCCGTCGTCCTGCACCGAGGCGATCCGCGACGCCGAACTCGTTCTCTGCGCCACGGGCAACCTGGCGCTGCGGCAAGGTCACTTCGAAGCCCTCCGCAACGGCGCCTACGTCGCCTCGGTCACCTCCTCTGAAGACGAGCTCGAGCTCGACGCGCTCGACGGCCTCTATCAGCGCGCTCCCGTCGGCGACCACCTGACCCGTTACGAGGTGACCGGGCACTACTTCTACGTGCTCGCCGAAGGAGGAGCGGTCAACTTCGTGCACGGTGCGGCGGTCGGCAGCTATATCCACCTCGTCCAGGCCGAGATCATCGCCGCCACCGCCGCGCTCAGCCACGGCGGGTGCGACCCCGGCCTGCACGAAGTGCCGTCGACGGTCCGGCAGACCATCGCGCAAGTCTGGCTCGACCACTTCGACAGGTGATCACTCGTATTCCCGCCACGGCGCACACGCCCGTGCACACCCCATCAACGAGAGCTGACCATGAATGCCGCACGCCGTCACATAGCGGTCATCCCCTGCCGCTGGGGAGCGTCGAGATTCCCGGGAAAGCCACTTGCCGTGCTCGGCACGATGCCGCTGCTCTGGCACGTCCATCAACGTTGCCGGCAGGCGCACCACCTCGATTACGCCGTCGTCGCGACCGACGACCACCGAATCGAAGCCACGTGTCGCCAGCTCGGCATCCCCTGCATCATGACCGGCGAGCACCCCACCGGCACCGACCGAGTCGCCGAATGCGCACAACGTCTTCAGGCGGACGCATACATCAACGTCCAGGGCGACGAGCCTTTCATCTCCCCCGAGGCGATCGACGCCGTATCGCACGCGCTCACCCGCCCGGACGCCGACGCCCTGGCCGTCAATGCGTACGCCACTCTGAGCGACGCCGCAGCGGTCATCGACCACAACGTCGTCAAGGTCGTCATCGATGACAACGACAAGGCCCTGATGTTCTCCCGCCAGCCGATCCCGTACCCGAAGAGCCACCACCCCACCTACCTTCGGCAGCTCGGCCTTTACGGCTTCACTCGTGACGGGCTCGAACTGTTCCGGCAGCTCGAGCAAGGCCCCGTCGAGCGTGCCGAGGGCATAGAGATGCTCCGCCTCGTCGAACATGGCTACGGAGTCCGCATGGTGCCCGTACCGGACAACGGAATCGCCATCGATACGCCGGAAGACCTCGAAAGAGCGCGGGCAATGCTGTGACGAACTCCGTTGACTTTGAGCAGTAGCCGACCGACTCGGGGCCAGCTTCTCGGGCGGCAAAATAGCCACGAGGCTCAGGCGGCGCAAGAGCACCCGGCGTTGGCCTCCACTTCGGCCGACGCTGGGTCCGGGGCGGCGGCCTGCTCGTTGGAGGTGCAGCAGGCGGTGGCACCGCAGCACTCCGCGGTCGTGATGTCGGCGATCTTGCCAGGGGCGTCGGTGTCGGCCTTGACGACGTAGACCTCCCACGGCTCGCGGCCGGGGCCGTGGACCCAGACCTTGTCCTGGAGCGCGTAGCAGCAGGAGGTGTCGTTCTCCTCGAAGGTGGCCAGGCTGGCCGCCTTGAGGCGCTCGGTCGCGGCGGTGACCTCGTCGGTGCTCTCCACCTCTACGCCGAGGTGGTCGAGGCGGGTGTCCTGGCCGGCCTCGCCCTCGATGAGGACGAGCTTCAGCGGCGGCTCGGCGACGGCGAAGTTCGCGTAGCCGGGCCGCCGCTTGGCGGGCGCGACGCCGAAGAGCTTGGAGTAGAAGGTCACCGACGCTTCGAGGTCGGCGACGTTGAGCGCGAGCTGAACACGGAACATGGCGATCTCCTCGATCTCTAACTGTATCGATCGACTTCGATGCAAGCTTGCGCCTTGAATCGACAAGCGTCAACATAGAGACATGTCGAATCAAGAATTCGTGATGCTCGGGCAGGACGGCCCCGGTGGCTGCTGCCCCGGCCTGCTGACTGCCCCGCTCGCCGAGGACCAGGCCGTAGAGCTCGCGAAGGTCTTCAAGGCCCTGGGTGACCCCGTGCGGCTGCGGCTGCTGTCGATGATCGCCTCGCGGGCCGGCGGGGAGGTGTGCGTGTGCGACCTGACCCCGGCGTTCGACCTGTCGCAGCCGACGATCTCGCATCACCTGAAGCTGCTGAAGCAGGCCGGCCTGATCGCCTCCGAGCGGCGCGGTACGTGGGTGTACTACCGGCTGCTGCCGGAGATGACCGACCGTCTCGCCGGCATCCTCACCCGACCCGCCGGCGAGCCCCTGCCCGAGCCGGCCGAGTCTGCCTCGTGACCCGCACGGCTACCGCCCCGGTGGCGGCCCGGCTGTCCTTCCTCGACCGGTACCTCGCGGTGTGGATTCTCGCCGCGATGGCCGCCGGTCTCGGCCTGGGGCGTCTCGTGCCCGGCCTAGGGGATGCGCTGGCGAAGGTGACCGTCACTGGGGTCTCGCTGCCGATCGCACTGGGGCTGCTGGTGATGATGTACCCGGTGCTGGCCAAGGTCCGCTACGACCGCCTCGACACCGTCACCCGCGACCGCCGGCTCCTCGTGCCCTCCCTGGTGCTGAACTGGGTGCTCGGTCCCGCCGTGATGTTCGCGCTGGCGTGGCTGTTCCTGCCGGACCTGCCCGAGTACCGCACCGGCCTGATCATCGTCGGGCTGGCCCGCTGCATCGCCATGGTCATCATCTGGAACGACCTCGCCGGCGGCGACCGCGAAGCCGCCGCCGTCCTGGTCGCGCTCAACAGCGTTTTCCAGGTGATCGCCTTCGCGGGACTGGGCTGGTTCTACCTGTCCCTCCTGCCCGGCTGGCTCGGCCTGGAGACCACCGCGCTCGACGTCTCCGTGTGGGAGATCGCCCGCAGCGTGCTGATCTTCCTGGGCATCCCGCTCGCCGCCGGCTACCTCACCCGCCGCCTCGGCGAGAAGACCAAGGGCCGCACCTGGTACGAGACGAAGCTGATCCCCCGCATCGGGCCGTTCGCTCTCCACGGGCTGCTGTTCACCATCGTCGTGCTCTTCGCCCTTCAGGGCGACGCCATCACTTCCCGGCCTCTCGACGTCGCCCGGATCGCGCTGCCCCTGCTGGTCTACTTCGCCGTCATGTGGGCCGGATCGATGGCACTGGGCCGCGCGGCCGGTCTGGACCACCCGCGCGCCACGACCCTGGCGTTCACCGCTGCGGGCAACAACTTCGAGCTGGCCATCGCGGTGGCCATCGCCACCTTCGGCGCCTCCTCCGGCCAGGCCCTCGCCGGAGTCGTCGGCCCGCTGATCGAGGTACCCGTCCTGATCGGCCTGGTGTACGTCGCTCTGGCCGCCCGTCGCTACTTCCCGCCGTCCCCCGCCGGCCAGCCGGCCACCGCCCCGGAAGGTTCTGCCCGTGTCTGAGTCCCTCAAGCCCTCGGTCCTCTTCGTGTGCGTCCACAACGCCGGCCGCTCCCAGATGGGCGCCGCCTTCCTCGCCCACCTCGGCGCAGGCCGGGTCGAGGTCCGCTCCGCCGGCTCCGCCCCCGCCGAGACCGTGAACCCGGCCGTCGTCGAGGCGATGCGCGAGGTCGGCATCGACATCTCCGCCCAGACGCCGAAGCTGCTGACCACCGACGCCGTCGAGGCGTCCGACGTCGTCATCACCATGGGCTGCGGCGACGCCTGCCCCGTCTTCCCCGGCAAGCGCTACCTCGACTGGACACTCGACGACCCCGCCGGCCAGGGCGTCGACGCCGTCCGCCCCATCCGCGACGCGATCGAGCACCACGTCCGCAGCCTGCTCACCGACCTCGGTATCGAGGCTGGCGCATGACGGGTGTCCCCAGGGCCTGTACGACGGGTCAACTACAAGCGCGGAGGGTCCGATTGAGATCAACAGGCGACGAGAAGTGCCAACTCCTCCGAGCCAGTATGGGATAGGCGTCAACGAGCCAGCGGGTACCAGCCCCCGGTCGGCCAGGACAGTTCACAATGGAGTGATTACTCAGCTGCGCGCCAATACGAGAGGGCCCAATAACCACTCCGTATGCGGAACCTCCCTTTACCGAGTGAGCACCGGCAGGGATTCCAGTCCCCGCATGAGTCGCGTTCGACGCCATCGAAGTTCTTCGGGCGCTACCGCGAGGCGGAGTCCGGGGAACCGGGCCAGGAGCGCGCCTAGGCCGAGCTCCGCCTCGGCCAAGGCGAGCGGCGCGCCCAGGCAACGGTGGATTCCGTGCCCGAAGGCCAGGTGCCCCCTGGCGTCGCGGTCGGCATCAGGGAGATCGGGAGTCGGGTATTGAGCGGGGTCCCGGTTGGCTGCTCCCGGCGAGATGAGCACGGGCACGCCGGCGGGGATTTCGGTATCGCCGAGAGTGATCACCTTTGTGCTGTAGCGGAAGGTGGCGATGCCGACCGGCGAGTCGTAGCGCAACAGCTCATTCAGCATGCTGCTCATCGTGCCGGGTTCGGTTCGTACGCGGTTGAGGAGTTCGGGGTGCTGGAGGAGCGCCAGGACGGCGCTGCCGATGAAGTTGGTCGTGGTCTCGTGGCCGGCTACGAGCAGGAGGACGGCAAGGGAGACGAGCTCGTCCTCGCTGAGGTGTTCGCCTTCGTCCCGGACGGTGATCAGGTCGTGCAGGAGGCTGTCGTCCGGGGTTCGTTGCTTGGCCTCGATGAGGTCGGCCATGTAGCCGGCCACGGCGTGGGAGGCTTCGTCGATCCGCTGGGGCTGTCCGGCAGCGAAGAGGTCGCTCGACCAGGTACGTACCTGGGCTCGGTCGGCCTCGGGGATGCCGAGCAGCTGGCAGATCACCGTGACCGGCAGTGGCACGGCGAGACCGGCGATGACGTCGGCTTCCCCGTCGTCCGGGAAGCCGTCGAGGAGGCGGTCGGCGGTGTCCCGGATGTACGGCCGCAAGCGGGTGACGGCGCCGGTGGTGAAGGCTTTGGTCACCAGGCGGCGCAGCCGGGTGTGCTCAGGCGGGTCGGTGGCGAGCATGGTGTGGGCGACCGCGGGGTGGAGGTTACGGCCCGAGGGACGGTCCGCGAAGAACCGGGCGGTGTCCTTGGACAGTCCCGGGTCCGTGAACGCCTCCTTCGCTTCGGCGTAGCCGGTCACCAGATAGCTGTGCCTGCCGCCGGAGCCGGTGGTCACCTGCTTGACTGGGGCTGCCGCCCGGAGTTCGTCATAGAAGGGATAGGGGTTCTGGAGGAGCTCCGGGCACGACAGCGGGTCGCTCATGGTGTGGAAACTACTTCCTTTTCCTGGGCGGTCTCGGTGGTGGTCGCGCGCACGACGTCGCTGTCGGCGTATGCCTTTGCGACGAGGAGCAGCCACTCGGTCTCGGCTCTCAGGTTGCCCTCTCGTTTGTCGGTGCCGGGTGCAGGCCGGGCGATGTCGCCGTTCGGTTTCAGGCCGCGGTGCTTGGCCCTGACAGCGTCTTTGAGGACAGCCGCTTCCACGGTGGCATGTCCGCGGAGCGTGTCGGCCTCACCGAGCTGGGCCAGCGCGTGTGTGGTGGCGTGCTGGACCCGTCCGGAGCGGTATGCCCGCAGGGTGAGGATGCCGTCGTTGATCTCGATGACGCGGCGGTGGAGGAAGAAGTCCGCGTCGTCCTCCGCCACTTCGCCGGAGCCGGCGGGGGTGAGAACAATGTCCGGGCTGACCTCGACGAGCTCGCTCCACAGAGACGCGAGGGCCTTGAAGGAGCGGGTCTCCCAGCGCTTGCGGGCCAGTTGACTGAGGGGCCAGGCCAGCGCCGGAAGGGTCAGGCCGAAGACGACCAGCAGCACGCCGATGGCAGGCGCTGCAACGCTGAATGTGC
Organism: Streptomyces mashuensis; assembly: GCF_014654785.1. Lineage (GTDB taxonomy): Bacteria > Actinomycetota > Actinomycetes > Streptomycetales > Streptomycetaceae > Streptomyces > Streptomyces mashuensis. The sequence goes on along the minus strand of NZ_BNBD01000001.1, from coordinate 703,523 downwards.
AGCGCACCGGGGTCACCATGCTGGAGCACTGGTAGCCGTGCGTGATCAGGCCCAGGTCGAACCCAAGGGAGACCAGGGTGAAGATCTTGTAGCAGCAGTAGACCAGGGCGGAGGCGCAGCCGACGGACGCCGTGCGCAGTCCGATGCGTTGGCTCGTCCGGCGGGATCGGAAGGACTGCTTCCAGGTCTGGACGAGGAATTCACCGACGGTGATGCCCAGGTAGGCGACGTAGACGAAGAGGTAGAGCGCGTAGAGCTGCGGGGAGAACCGGTCTTCGTCTCCGGCGACGAATAGCCCGCTCATCACGGAGACCGCGGAGATCAGGTAGATCAGGCGCAAGCGGATGCGTCGGCGGGCCGTGTCGGGGTCGCTGATCTGGAACATGAAGGCCAGGACCGCGGTAGCGGCGGTCAGACTGGCGCAGTTGCTGACGAGCCGGGAGCCGTGGGGGATGACGGACTCGACGACGTACCGGCCTGCGGGAGCGTACGCGGCGAAGGCCACCCAGAGCGAGGCGAAGATGGCGACCATTGCGTTCGCGCCTACTGGGCGCCGATTCGTACGACGGCCCCGGACGAACCAGAAGAGGGCCGCCAGCATGAGAATGTCCGCGGTATGGAAAATGAGGGGTGGGGTCACAGTCTTTTGCGCTTTTTCTGGGGGAAGTGTGCGAAGAGGGCTTCCCAGCGTTCACTTCGGTCGTGAGGCTGACTGGGCGGAAATTCCATTCCGCGGTAGATCCGCTGGCGGATGACGGTGGCCATGACTTCCGCCTCGCGCTCGTCGTCGGTGCGGTAGCTGGTACGGCCGGACATCCGCTGTACGAGCGTGGGATTCAGCCCGAGCGCCTGGTCCGCGCTGTCGCCCAGTGACAGGGTGCCCGGGTGGTCGCACAGGACGTGGCCGATTTCGTGGGCGAGGATATGCATCTGGTGGAGCGCGGAGGTGCCGCGCTCGAAGTACAGGACGTCAGCGGTGGAGGTCTCAACGCGGATACCGCACGGCAGGTCGCCCGTGACCGCGGTGTCCATGGGGCGCAGGATGATCGGTTTGCCGCGGAGTTCGGCCACGGCGTCGCACAGCTGTTGGGTGCCGAAGCGGTGAGGAAGACTCAGGGCTTCGAGCCGCTCCGAGCAGGCTATGCGCAGCCGGTCGTCCATGTTCTCCTCCAATTCCGTCTGGGCCCGTGTCGCTTTCCCGACCTCCCTGCGCGGGCGCGATGCCTACGGCGTTGTCCATCTGGGGGCGGCTTTCGCCAGCACTCACCAGAGCTGGGATGCGGCTGTACGGGCCATGCCGCTCGTGTGCTGGTTGCGGGTCAGTGGCCCATGGCGACGCCGCCGTCGACCGGGATCACTGCTCCGGTGATGTACGCGGCCTCGGGGCTGGCGATGAATCTGACGGCGTGGGCGATCTCTTCCGGTGCCGCGGCGCGGCGCAGAGGGATCTGCTCGAGGATGTGCTGCTTGCGCTCCTCCGGCAGGGCGGCAGTCATGTCGGTGTCCGTCAGGCCGGGGGCGACGATGTTGACGGTGATGCCGCGGGAGCCGAGCTCCTTGGCCAGGGAACGGCCGAATCCGACAAGGCCGGCCTTGGAGGCCGCGTAGTTCGACTGACCCGCCTCGCCGGCGAGGGCGACGGCGGAAGCGATCAGGACGATGCGGCCCTTGCGGGCGCGGAGCATGCCTCGGGCCGCTTGTTTGGCGACACGGAAGGCCCCGATGAGGTTGGCGTCCAGGACGGCGAGGAAGTCGGCCTCGTCCATGCGCAGGAGCAGGTTGTCCTTGGTGATGCCGGCGTTGGCTACAAGGACCTCGACCGGCCCCTGCTCCTGTTCGATCGCCGAGAAGGCCTGGGCTACCTGGTCCGAGTCGGTGACGTCGCAGCGCACGCCGAACAGTCCTTCCGGGGGCTCGCCGCTGCGGTAGGTGACCGCGACCCGGTCCCCCGCGGCCGAGAGAGCCCGGGCGATGGCCAGTCCGATCCCTCGGTTTCCACCCGTGACAAGAACAGAGCGCGACATTGCGAATTAAACTTTCTCGAATTGAACTTCCATGTCGGCCGATCGCTCAATGACCAGCCCCTGCATTCTGCACCTTCACAATCGCCACTCGGAGTGGCGACAGTCGGTGTGACGCTGCCTGCATTAGGCCGATCGGGGGATCTTCCCCCGCACGGTCTGTCAGTCCCTGCCTTCGCCCTGACCTCGCCAGTTGGCTCGCGCATCCATCGTTCTGAGGGCACGATCAGAAAAAGAACCGCTGCCCTTGCGTAAGAGGGAGGACCGCGCCCACCATGGAGAACGGTGACAGACATCTCAAAGATGTCAGGCCGTCAGGGAACGAGCTTGGGCAGCTGCTCGTCTCCTGGCGTGAGAGGCTCGACCCGCGGAGGATCCCCGGCATCGATACGCAGCGACGCCGCCTGAGATCCGGCCTCACTCAACAGGAAGTGGCCACCCTGACAGGGGTGAGCGTCACCTGGTACCGCAAGCTGGAGAAGGGCGAGCCGGCCGATTTCTCGGACGCCTTCCTGCAGCGGCTCGCCATGACACTGCGTTTGGACGAGACCGAGCGCGGAGTACTGTTCCAGCTGGCCGTAGGCCGGACACCCGAGCCAACCCGCCTGGCCGTGGACACAGCGGTCGACGAGAGCATGCAAGCCCTCCTGGATACCCAGCTCCCGAATCCGGCCTACGTCACCAACCTCTGGTGGGACATCGTCGCGCACAACGATCAGCAGGCGGACTGGTTCCCCTGGATTCCGTACGAGCGGAACAGCATGCGGTGGGCCTTCCTCTACCCGGAGGCCCGCGAGCAGCTGGTCAACTGGCGAGACGACTGGGCGAATCCCTTTCTGGCGCAAATCCGGGTGGCCATCGCACATAACCCGAAGAGCAAGGAACTTGCGCAGCTCCGCGACGACATCCTCTCCGGAAACGCAGAAGCGGCGGAACTCTGGAAGGCAAACCGGACTCAGGTACATCCCGACGGGGATATCCGGCGTCTGCGACTGCCCTACCACCAGAGGGAAGAGGTGCCGGTGAAAATCATGGCCCTGGCCCCATTGCGCAATACGCAGCTGCGCTTCATCGTCCTCATGCGCAATTGGACACCGCGCCGGCCCTAAGCAGCGCGGCAGTTCCTACCACAGGCAGGCTACTGGCTGAGATCCAGACCGTGCGCTGGCTCTCCATCGGACAAGCCTTCGATGCTCCGAGCCTGCTCGATGAGCGCCGTGACCATGCTCAGGCTGTTCCCGGACAGCCCCTTCGCACGCAGGGCAACGCGCCGCACGTCCTGGTCCCGCATCGCGGCGACCAGCGCGATCTCGGCTTCCGTCCGCTCCTTGGCCTCCTGGTCGAAGAAGTACCCGGGCTCGACGCCGAAGAAGTCGGCGAGTGCCTTGATCGTCGACATCATCGGGTTCTTCTTCTGCCCGGTGCGCAGCTGTGCGATGGCGCTGGCGGAGATGCCCTTGCCGCCGTTCGCTGCGGCCTTGGTGATCGCCTCCGCGACCTCCGCATTGGTGTACGAGCCGCGCCCGGGTGGGTGGATCTCCTGGAACAGGTGCTCCAGAAGCTCGGCGAACGTCTTTCCCGAACTGCCTGCCATCTCCGCCCTCCCCTCACCCGGGTCACCGGTCAACTTAGCGATCACCACTCCAGTGTAGCGCCAGCCTGAGGTCGGACACTCCAGTTGACCGCACGGTGTAACTGGGGTGTAAGTTTTTCACGGCCCGCAACACCCGAGTGTTCCGTCGCAGGTCAGATAGGTAGCACCGCTGGACTGTGGCGGAGGGCTAACCGTATGGTGCTGATCCCCGCAGCCAGGGAGGTCCGGGGAGAAGGGGTGGTAGACGCGGCGCCACGACAGACGCAGACACGAGCTGGCGCCCGAGAGCGGTAACTCTCAGGCGCCAACCACAGCGACGCTCCCGCCTCTGCAAAGGCGAGGAGGTCCAACCAGAGCCGATCCGGACCCTTTGGACGAGGCATCCCGGACGGCCCCACTCGAAGGAGCGATTGTTACATGCCTGCTCACCAGCAGGAAAGCTCGGCGGACCAAGCCGCCGGCCTCGGCCCGCACGCCGGGCGCCGCGCGGCTGACGGGGGCTGCTGATCATGGCGCGCATCCGCACGATCAAGCCGGAGGCGTTCGTCTCCGAGTCCCTCGCCGCCTGCACGGTCACCGCCGAGCGGACGTTCTTCGGGCTACTCACCCAGGCCGACGACCACGGGCGTCACCGTGATCATCCCGCGATCATCGCCGGGAAGCTGTGGCCGCTGCGCCCCGAGCACACCCCGCTGGACGTCGAAGACGATCTCCAGCAGCTCGCCAGTGCCGGGCTGATCTGCCGGTACACCGGGTGCGACGGGCGCGGGTACCTGCACATCGTGGCCTGGGCGAAGCACCAGAAGATCGACCGGCCCAGCGCTTCGCGCCTGCCGCTGTGCTCCGCCCACGACCAGGACAAGCGATGCGGTGCCTGCAAGGCCGAGTGCGGCCACACGCCACGGCCGGATCACGCGCCAACACCCTCGGTCCGCGTTGTCGAGGACTCGGTGAACACTCCCCGAGCGCTCGTCGAGCCCTCGACGAACGTTCGACGAGTCCTCGCGAGCCCCGAACAGCCCTCGCCGCCGAAGACCGCCCCCTCCCCCACACTCGCGGACACCCCGGCGCCTTCCGATGGGCACCTGGAAGCTGCCACCTCCACGGTTGACGAGGAAAACGCAGGTCAAAGCACATTCGACGAAGATTCATCGAACTCTCGGCGAGGACTCGACGAGCCCTCGCCGTCTGGATCTAGGATCTTGGATCCTGGATCCATCCCTTCGGGGCGCACCGCGCCCCCGCCCTCGACCGTCTCGGCCAAGACCCTGATCGGCGAGTACATCGCCGCCTGCGCGCACCGGCCTCCGGAGCGGGTACTCGGGCATCTGGGGCGGGAGCTGAACCAGCTGCTCGGCGAGGGCATCGCCACCGAGCACCTGCGCGCCGCGCTGGAGCGGCTGCGGGCGAAGGGGCTGAGCCCGAGTGTGCTGCCGAGCCTGGTCAACGAGGTCATGAACGCCACCGCCCGGCATGCCCCCTCCGGGGTAGGCGGCGGGTACTCGCCCTGGATGAACCCGGCCGACGACTCGGCGTACGAGGAGGCACTCTGATGCACCCTCACCGTCGCGATCCAGCGCCCTTGTCGGCCGCCCCGATCGCCGCCCGCTTCCAGCGGATCTTCGCCGAGCGCGGCATGCCTCCGAGCGGGATGCCGGTCAGCGACACCCCCGAGCCGATCCCCGCCCTCGAGCGAGCCCAGAAGCAGATCCCGCGCCTGTACCGGGACGCAGTCGCCGACCACCCCCGGGTGGCCGCCTGGGTACACACCATCGCCGGCACCGCCGAGGCACCGAACGTCTCCGCGCGGCGGCAGGTGACGCACGGCCCGTCGCTGCTACTGGTCGGCCGGACCGGACGGGGCAAGACCCACGCCGCCTATGGGGCGATCCGCAGCCTGCTCGGCGCCGGCATCGACGTGCGCTGGCACGCCACCACCGCCGCCGACCTCTACGCCGAGATGCGCTCGCGTCAGGGCGCCGACCCGGAGTGGATGCTGCGCCGCATCATCCGCATCCCGGTGCTGATCCTGGATGACCTCGGCGCCGCGAAGTCCTCGGAATGGACCGAGGAACTGACCTACCGGCTGATCAACCAGCGCAGCATCCACCAGCTGCCCACCCTGGTCACCAGCAACCTGCCCGTCGGCGACCTCCGGGCGCAGATCGGCGACCGTGTCGCCTCCCGCCTGGCCGGCATGTGCGAGCAAGTGGTCTTCACCGGCTCTGACCGCCGCCGCCACGGCAACGCCGCCTAACCCGGCCCAGACCGCCAAAGCGGCCAGCCGCATCCCCTCGAACATCTCCGCAGACCCGAACCCCTGGCCGAGCGCTACCCGCACAGCGCCCTGGGGGCGAACGGAGCCACCAGCATGCACGCCCGTACCACCACCCTGCCCTCGACCGACTTCCGTCGACTGGGCGACCACTCCTGGCACGACAAGGCCACCTGCAGCAGCCTCGACCCGCAGACCGCGGACCAGCTGTTCTTCCCCACCCCCCGCGCCCGTAAGGACATCGCCCAGGCCAAAGCACTGTGCGCCCAGTGCCCCGTACGCCGGATCTGCCTGGACGCCGCCCTCGAAAGCGAGAGCGTCCATGGCATCCGCGGCGGCCTGACCGAGGCCGAGCGCCGCCCCCTGCACGACCAACTCGCCCGCCGCCTGGACCGTGACCGCATCGCTGCCCGGCTGCGTGGCATGGACGTCCACCTCAGCAACGCCGAGCGCACCGCCGTCGCCCGCCGCGCCTACCAGCTTGGCTTCTCCGCCGAACAGCTCGCCTGGACCCTGAACGTCAGCGAGGACTGGGCGACCGACCTCCTGCGCACCGCGCACCTGGAGGTCGAGGAACGCGACCGCTACTGGGACGGCACCAAGACCGACGGCCGACCAGCAGGCGCCCCCGCGACGACCGTGACCGAACCGCTCGGTGCAGCGATCGACCGCGACAGCCTCGGCGAGGCAGCGTGACCCACGCCCACCCCACCACCGCCGAGGTCGGCGGCTGGGACCGCGCCGCCATCCTGCTCCTCGGTGCCGCCGGCTGCGCCATCTCCTACGACGCGCTGCAGCAGATGGCCACCGCCATCCACATCCGCGGCCTGCTCACCTACCTCTTCCCCCTCCTGGTCGACGGGTTCATCGGCTACGGCGTCCGCGCGCTGATCGTCACCCGGACGGCGCCCTGGAGAGCCCGCCTCTATATATGGGTGCTGTTCGGCACCGCGACTGCGGCCAGCATCTGGGCCAACGCCCTGCACGCCGTCCGCCTCAACCAGATCAACCATGTCTCCGGCGCCGGTCTACGTCTCGGCGACCTCACTGTCGGCGTCCTGTCCACCCTGGCTCCGCTCGCGCTCGCCGGCGCCGTCCACCTCTACATCCTCATCACCCGCCACCAGCACGCTGTCGGAGCCAGCTGGCGTGGACCGGTCCGCCCGGACCATTCCACGGGCGGGGACCGGTCCGCGGACACGGTCCGCACCCACCTGTCAGACGACACCGACGGACCGGTCCGCACGCAGGCTTCTGCCGACACGGACCAGTGGACCGCGGATGCGGACCAGTCCACTGAGCAAGAGCACGCGGCCAGCCGGCCGGACCGGACCGCGCGAAGCGGTCCACGCCACAGCGGAGACTCCGGAGCGGCCAGCGGACCGGTCCGCACCGCCGGCGGACCGCGGACCACTACGGGCAGCGGACGGCAGAGCCGGCACCCGGCTCCGGATCGCGAACGCGCCCGGCCGCACCCGCAGGACGAGGTGGCCAGCCCCATGTTCCCGGTCGGCCGAGCGGACCGGTCCGCTCGTGCGAAGGGCCCCACTGACGCTCCGCCGGCTGCAGGCGATCAGACACCCGGTGGACCGTCCACAGGTTCGGCGGACCGGTCCGCAGCGGACCAGCGGACCAGCACCCCCAGCGCGGGCCAGCCCGCGGACCAGGAAGCGGGGACCAGTCCGCAGGAGCGGTCCGCACCGCTGAGCGCCGTCGACGACGGTCGGTGGACCGGCTCCGCTGCGGACCGGGAAGGTGCGGACCGGTCCGCGCCCGGTCCGCACGATGGCGATGGTGACGAGCAGGATCTCGAGCAGCTCCTCCCCATCGCCCGTGCCGCGGTCCGGCGTGAAGGCCGCATCAACCGGACCGTCGTCCGGGGCGGACTGCGGGAGCAGCAGATCCAGGTCAGCAACCAGCGCCTGGGCCTGATCCTCCAGCGCCTGCGCGCCGAAGCCGCCTGACGCTCCGACTCCCCCATCCCCGCAGTGCGCGGCTGGCCGACCCGCTCCGGCCTGCCGCGCACCGCGCGAACGACCAAGGACCCTCTCCGTGCACCACTGCCACCGCTTCCGCACCATCCGGACCGCCTTCGAACGCGAAATCGCCGGCTACGAGCTCCGCGCCGAGCGCGCGGTGCACAGCCCGATGGGCAGGTCCTGCCACAGCAGCGCCCAGACCACCCGCCACGCCATGGCCCGCGCCCTGAACCGGCACCTCGGCCGCTGCCGCGAATGCGGCTGACCGGACATTCCAAACGCCACGAGGGAGCGGCCAAGCCGTCGAGCCCACCCCGCTCCCCCATCGAAGAAATGGACGCGCACATGAAACACCGCCCGACGCCCGTGCAGAAGAACACCGGCCTGGAGGCCGCCGCGTGGGTCGACGTCCTGATGCGCTTCGGTCTCGTGCACGCCGCGGTCGAAGGCCCAGACGGCCAATGGCTCGCCCAGCTCTGCCCCGGCAGCACGGTGTGGCTGCTGCGCGACGCCCGCGAAGTCCTCGTCCTGGCCGCCACGCTCCAGCAGCAGCTGCGCGACTCTGACGGAGCACCGCGATGAGCGACCGCGCATCGCCCCCGGTTCACCACGGCCCGCCACAGGCGCCCAACTCGGCACAGGGCCGAGCAAGTTATACCTTTGGATACTCCACCGGTGGTGGAGTATCCAAAGGGGCCTCCGCCCAGCGGGCGGAGGAGGCCCTCCGGCACCAGGGGGCACCAGAGGAAGAGGCTGCGACCGAGGGCGGGCCGCAGCACGAGGCGGAGTATCACGCGTGCCACGCCTCCTCGCGCGAGCACCTCGAGCGCGCCGAGCTCCCTGTCCGTCGCCGCCCCTACCAGCGCGGACCGCGCAGCCAGGGCCAGCGCACCCACGTTCGCAACGCCCGCCTGAACGACGAAGAGCTCGCCCGCATCACCGCCGGGGCGAAGGCCGCCGGCATGACCGTCGCCGGCTTCCTCGCACACTGCGCGCTCACTGCCGCCCGCGACCTCGAACGCACTGCGGCTGAAGTCGCTTCCGAGCGCGAAGTGATCTCCGAGCTATTCGCCGCCCGACGGCATCTCGGCTACATCGGCAACAACCTCAACCAGGTGACGAAAGCGCTCAACTCGGGTGCCGATGCCCCGCATGCCGAGGTCGTCCTCCAGGCCGTCCGCCGCGCAGTCCAGCGCGTCGAGGCCGCCGCCCAGCAGCTGATCGACCGCTAAGGCACTCCAGCGTGATCCCTCGAGTCCACAAACGCGGCAGCCGCACCATCGGCTTGCTCGCCTACCTGTACGGGCCCGGCACCCATGAGGAGCACATCGACCCTCATCTGGTCGCCTCCTGGGACGGAATGGCCCCCGACCCGGGCCGGGACCCGCAGGCCACGTACAAGCAGCTGCAGCAGCTGCTCGACCAGCCCGTGATGGCCGTCGCCGCCGACCGGCGCCCGGACAAGCACGTATGGCACCTTTCGATCCGTTCCGCCCCCGACGACCCGGTGCTCGCCGATGACCAGTGGGGCGAGATCGCCCGGCGCATGGTGGCTGCCACCGGCATCGACACCGGCGACGGGGCCGGGTGCCGCTGGGCCGCCGTACGCCACGCGCACGACCACGTCCACATCATCGCCACCCTCATGCGCGAGGACGGGCGCAAGCCGCGGATCCACAACGACGCCGGCCGCTCACAGGAGGAAGCCCGCCGTATCGAAGCCGACTTCGGGCTGCGCCGGCTCAACACCGGTGACAGGACCGCCGCTCAACGACCCACCAGCGCCGAGCGCCACAAGGCTGACCGGCAGTGCCGCGAGCAGACTCCACGGGAGGAACTGCGCGAGAGCGTACGCCGGGCTGTGGCTGGCGCGAACACCGAAGCGGAGTTCTTCGACCGCCTCGCCGCCTCCGGCCTCCTCGTCCGCACCCGCACCGCGCCATCGGGCGACCTGCTCGGCTACACCGTCGCTCTGCCCGGCGACCGCAACAAGGACGGCCAGCCCGTTTTCTACTCCGGGTCGAAACTGGCACCCGATCTCTCCCTCCCCCGCATCCGCGAACGCCTCACCTCCGGAACCGAGGAACGTGTCGGCGCACCGGACTCGGGCGAGGAGAGCACGATCCGCTCCCGGCCGATCGGTCCAGCCTCGGCCCGCCGCGCGGCGACAACCTCTATCTGGGACGCCGTGCTCCTCCTCGACAACGAGGGCGATGACGGCGCAGCAGCAGCCCAGCTCTCGGCCGTCGGCGAGATTCTCGACACCCTCGCCAAAACGTCCGCTGCCACTACACGCGAAGAACTGCGGCTGGCAGCACGTGCCTTCGAGCGCGCCAGTCGTTCCCACATCCGCGCCCAGCACGCCGAAGCGCGCGCACTGCGCAAGGCCGCCCGGGAAATCGTCTACGCCGGACCCTCCCTCGGCCGCGGAGAAGACGGAGCAGCCACCGCCATGGTGCTCTCCACACTGCTCCTCGTCGTGGTGGCCGCGGCTCGCTGGCACGCCGAGCATCAGCACGCCCAGCAGGCCGCAGCCGCCCGCCAGGCTGCCGAGCACCTGCGCGCCGCCTACAACTCCGCCGCTCATGCACCGCTGACCACACTGCGCGGCCGAGGCCGACGCCTGCCGAAAACCACCCGCGCCCGGTACGAGACGACGGTGCGCACCGTGCTCCCGCACCTCGCTGAGACCGTGCTGACCGAAAGGGGCTGGGACGCCCTGGCCGCCACCCTCAGCGATGCTGCACGAGCCGGGGCCGACCCCGCCGCTCTCCTCCGCGAGGCCGCCGGCCAGCGCGAACTGGACTCCGCTGGCTCTGTCAGCGACGTACTGGTCTGGCGCGTACGCCGCATCGCCAACCTGCACGCCCACACCCCGCAGGCCACAACCACCGTGCCACCGGCAACAGCTACCCGGACTGCGCGTCCGATGCCTCCCAGCGATCACCGCCGGGACGGGAGGAACGCTCGCTGATGCACGCCGAACTGCAAGTGGCCCGACCCGGCACTCGTGGCCGATCCTAAAACAGCAAACGGCAAACGCAGTAGGGAGGACACTGGATGTTCTGGCGCAGCGGGAAATCTGGCTCCTCTGAGCAGCAACCCGCCGCTCCGGCGGAGACAGGCTCCTCCCCGGAATCCGTCGATATTCCGGCGGAGCTACGGGTGGACCGGACGGCGGTGTCCTTCCTGGCGTTCCCCCACCCCGGCCCGCTGGTCATCGCCAATACGACAGTAGTCTGCCATCAGTGCGGGGCAGACAGGGAGTGGATGGTAATCAAGACAGCCGAAGGCATGTGCATCCGCTGCCGCTGCACCCGCACCTGGCCCGAACCGCGCATGTCGGCAGAGCAGTTCGAGGCCCTGATGGGGCCCGTGGCAGCCGTGGCACAGGACTTCAGCCACGCTGTGCGCTTCCTGGGCTACGACGGCACCTTCACTGGCGCCTATCTCCAATAGGGAACATAATCAGAGGAGCGCGGGGCATTTCCTTTCATTCGCCCGTATCCTCCCGGCTGAGTACGTGCGCCAGAGGCGGGCCTCCCGACCGCTTGGGGAGGCAGGATGACGTGCAGAGCATCACGGTTCGGTGGAGTTTTACCAATACGCATGAGGGCTGCCGCCAGGCGGTTCTTGCCGTCTACCGTGAGACCTCCCCCGTCCAGATAGTTTTTTATGGACTTAGCAGGGAGTCCAGTATGGTGCGCAAGAACAGGAATAAAGGTACCGCCATAGTAGCGACCGAGGGCCTGTAGGTTATTTCTCATCACTTGATGATCAACAGTGATCGCATACTTCATCCGCCACGCGGGGCGACCACGCTGCCAGTCCGAGGTATCCTCCGCATCCAGGCATGTCATGGAGTTGACTCTTCCATCACCACTCCTTGGATCCATGAGGCTTCTAAGTCGTTCCTGCTCCAGCGCTGCGTCCATCGCTCGGCGAGGACTGGAGCTGGTGCGTTCGAGAAGATTTAGCCATTCGATCTGCTCGGAGAAGGTGAGGACACCACACGCCTGCAAGAAAGCCGTTAGCCCTCGGACCGTAACAGGTTGATGCCCACGACCCATGGCGGTCAGAGTCGAATGAGAGTAGTCACTCTTACGCGCAAGAGCCCGATACGAAAGTGATCGGTAATTACGCAGGCCCTCCAGCCAGAACGGCAAGGAGCTGGAACCACAGGCGTGGGACGGAGGCGTGAGCTTCCTCGTTCGCTCCCAGCGTTCCCACGTGGAGCGCCACACCTGACGGTGACGGTCGTCACGCGCAAGGGCTCGCCGCTGCTGCATCTTCTGCTCGGCGCGGTCGGCCGCATACTCGCGCGCTGCAGCCTCGCGGCGTGTGAGCCAGGGGCTGAGGTCGAGTTCGCCGCAGGCGAGCACGTAATCCGTCACCGTTCTCGTACTGGGTGCCAGAAGACCACTCTCCGCTGTCGAAATGGTGCCGGTCGACAGACCCGACAGTTCCGCCAGCTGCTGCTGTGTCAGGCGCTGACAATGCCGCAGTTCACGTAATTGTCGGGCAAGCAAAACACGGTGGGGCGCTTTATCGGTCGCTGGAAGTTTGCTACTGAAGCGGGCCACGGCTTTTACCTCCGTCCAGGAAGCCCGAAGGGGGCGCCGCCGTCGGCGCCCCCGGCGGTCAGGCCAGACGGTTCCGCAGCTCCGCTGCAATGAGGCCGGCGCTACCAATTGCGCACAGCGCAGCGGATGCCGACCACCCCAGCGCAGCCAGAAGGAGCAGGGCCACGAGGATGAGGCTCAGTAGGGCCAGCGCCACCAACGGCAGATCACGCAAAGACACCTGCCCTTCCCCCTGCTCGGCAGGACCGTGGACGCACAGAAGAAAACCGGCGAGGCTAGAAGCACTATTGTCGAACACGAGCATCCTTCACAATCGGGGGACGGCACATGCACCGCCCCGAACAATGGAGGGTCTACTGATCCGGACAAGGACTTGTTTCAGCCGGGACGGTTGACGCCGCCCGGCCGATCACTGTCATCTTCTACGCTTCGAGGCCAGCCAACAACCCACTCTGACAGAGTCTGAAGAATGTGCGTCTCCTTTCTTCAAAAATTGTAGCCTGAAGCGCATTTTGAAGAATCGTTCTCTGGACGAGAACGGCCAGGTCAGGGCAGGTCTTGAGGGGGCGGCTGTCAGGGATCACCTTGACAGGTCTTAGGCGGCGCACGGCAAAGTGTCTTCAGCGTCGGGCGTCCCATAGATGCTGACGTGCCACTGGGCATCCCTGTCTCTTGATCCGGACAAGGCCCCCTGGCATCCCCGCTTGGTTGTTGACGCGACCAGTGCGGCACGAGCCGGATGAGCGGCTCTTCCCTGCTCATCCGGCTCGCTGACGGATCCGTGGCTACCTCTACGATGTCCAGCCTCAGGCACCGGGTGTGCCAGACGATCAGCCGCTCCGTTCTCCTGGGCCGCCTCCTTCGGATCATTGTGCTGAAACCCCTAAGGGCACCGGATGGGGCCGCCGTCCCGGGGGAGGGCGGCAGCGCGTTTCTCTTCCGCTATCCGCTGCTGGTCCCGGTGCAGGGCGTCTGCTCGCGCTTTGGGCGTGACAGCCTCGCCGAGGGTGATCGCCGCTGTGCCGGTGACCGGGGCCAGCGAGTACCGGACGGGAGAGCGGCTCGACCGTGCCGGCAGGTGTAGGCGGGCAACACCGGCCGGGAGCTCGGCACGCAGCGCTCCGTGCCAGCGGACCCACAGCGCAGGGTGCCCGCGCAGGGCCTCATCACGGAGCTTGTCCACGGCAGTACTGTCCTCCGCGCGGTCTATCTCAAGGGCGACTGGAGGGCCGTCCTTGCGAACCAAGCGGAAATCCAGGTAGGCGGACCAGGGCGGCGACCAGCAGATACGGCAGCCCGCGCCCAGTGCACGAGGCGGGTCGATGTAGCGCATTGGCGCCTCACACCTGATCCTCCATCCGGACGCCTTCGCCCACTCCGCTACCGCGCGGGTGATGCACCGGGTTGTCTCCTTGCCGGTCAAGCCAGTGAAGGTGAAGCGGGTCTTGGACAGGTACGCGCGTAAGGCAGTGGCGAGGGTCTCGGACTCGCCAGCCGCCGTCGGTTCGAAGGCCATCCGCCGATTCTCCGCCCGTGCAGTGACAACGGTCAGGGCCACCGCTGCCGAACAACGCACAGCAGAGTGGTGGGCGCGGGTTTTCCTTGGGCGAACCGTGTGGCGTGCAACCAGCGCGCACGCAGGTCAGCGAGGCAGGCTGATGGTGATGTGTCCCATGCTGCCCTCAGGTAGGGCGGAGCGCGGCACGGGGGCAGGGTCGGCGAGCGCGGTGGTGAACGCGGTGACCAAGTTTTGCGGGGTGGAGGGGCTGAAGGCCGCGCACCAGTGGTGCGGGAGGTGGTCGTCGGTCTGGGCCCAGGAGAGGTATCCGGGGAGTCCGGGCAGGGGGTTGCCGTCTTCGATCGCCTCGGAGAGTGCTCCGTAGGTCACCCATGCTTGGAGTTTCGGGGCATAGTAGGTGTTGCCGGCGTCGGTGGGGTCGGTGGACCAGTGGGCGTCGGCGAGGGGCTGAAGCGGAATACAGCCGGGTTCGATGCCTCGGGTGACGTCGGGCGCGGTGGCCAGTGCGGTGGCGAAGGCGGTCACGAGTTCGTGGGGGACGCGGGCGGTGAAGTAGGCGGTCCACTGTGGCGGCGCCGTGGGGTCGGTGCGGGCGAAGAATTCCCAGAGCACGGGATCTCCGTCGAAGAGGACGTTGGGATGGCCGGGGAGCCATTCGGCGCCTCGGAGTTGGTCGGTATCGAAGAGGTGGCGTGTCTGGCTGCGGGTGGTCCAGCAGCTCCATCCGGCGGCAACGAGGGCGTCGGTGACGCTGTCGCCGAGTAGGCCGTCGTCTCCGGCGAGGTAGCGCGGGGAGACGAGAAACGCGCCGTGCGTGTCGGGCCGGAGGGCGGTACAGCGAGCGTTGTGGGCTGGGTCGGGGTCTGTCGGGGGCAGGGACGGCTCCGTTGATCGGTGTGGGTGGTCGGTGATGGGTTGGGTCAGCGTGAGATTGCGGGTACTGCGCGCCGCCGTTCTCGCTGACCGGTGGTGTCGGGGGTCCACCGCAGGGCTACGGCGACCGGGCGGGGCAGGTAGCTCTGCTGTCCGCCGTCGCCGAGGAAGACGCAGTGCAGGCCGGCGTCGTCGTGTCCTTCGGTGAGGGCACCGAGGTAATGCGCGAAGGGGAAGTCGGGGGCGATGGCGAGACGGACGATGCGGTCTGCGTCGTAGGTCTGCAGGCGGTGGATGAGCTCACGCACGGTGATGTCACAGGGCATGGAGTTCTCCTCGGGGTACGGGCGGTGGGGTCTGGGTTGGATGGTTTACGCGGCGTAGGAGCGTGGCCGGGAGCCGGAGATCACCGCGTTGACGAAGGCGGCGACGAGCTCGGCCGGGGTGTCGGGCTCGAAGGTTGCTGTCCAGCCGCGTACGTGTTCGGTGCCGGTGACGGCGATTTTCCATCCCTCGCCTTGCCCTCCTGGCCGCCCGTCGGGAAAGTACCCGAGGTAGAGTCGGCCGTCCTTCGAAGCGATGTGAACGTCTGCTCTGTCATCGACCACGAACTTGTAGTCAGTGTCATGGAATTGGTCCATGACTTTATTAGCGTTGCCGGGGCCGAGTGGCCACTCGCGCAAGCGGAGGGCTTGGATGGTGGTGCGGAATCCCGGAGTGGGCAATTCGATTGCCATTGCTCTAACTCCCTTTCTAGACCTGGGGTTGTTCTCGCCAAAGCGACTTTGACATGGGTCTCGGGAGGTTCACCACTCCAGTGCGGCCCTTGCGCGTCTGCTGTCAGCTGATCTCCAATGTCCGGGCGATTCTCTGCTATGCCGGGAGAACCACGCTTGCCAGCACGACGAAGGCCCTCAACCCAAGCAGCGCTTGGGTTGAGGGCCTTCATACGAAGTATTCAGCAGTCGGGGGAACGGGGGGCGCGAGCGGTGCCCCCGGATATCTGCCTCAAAGCGCCTTCGGCGGCAAACCCTTGGCGCATCTCACCGGCTCCTGTGGCCCGCAGGCACGTAAGTCGGCGACGGAGCCGTCGGGGGCACCGTGGTGCTGGGGTGGCGGACAGCGGTGGTGCGGGCCCGGGCAGCGTGGGCGCGTCGTACGTCCAGCGGGGTGGGGATGGGCGGCGGGATGGGGGTGAGCTGGGCGTGGGTCTTGGTGAAGCGGCTCATCTCGCCGGTGTAGCGAATGACGGGGGTGGGGTCGGCGATGGCTGTGGTGGTGGCGGCGACAAGGTGGACGGGGGTGCCGGTTGAGAAGGTGGCGTACCAGTCAGGCCGGTCGGGTGTGGTGCCGCCCCAGAGGTACCAGCGGGTGTCGTTGGTGGTCATCTCCCGGTGGTGGTCCAGCACGCGCCGGTCGTAGGCGAGCCCGGCTTTGCCGTCGGGAGCTCGGACGTCGAAGAGGGCGGTCCGTGAGGGTGCGGTCGTCCATCCCTGGGCGAGCAGCGGTTCTACGGCGGTGTGCGCGGGTCCGCGGGCGGCGTGGAGGTAGGCGTCGGGGCCTTGGGTGTACGCGGTCGCGAGGGCGGTGGTGAAGGCGGTGACGAATTCGGTGGGGGCTGCGGTGTTGAAGGTCGCCGCCCAGCGTGTGGGGCCGAAGGCGTCGTCGTGGGCGTTGATGCGCCACAGGGCGTCGTCTTCGCCCTCGGGTATGTAGCCGAGGCGGATCCGGTGGTCGGGAGAGGAGAGGTAGACGTTGCCGAGGTCGTCGTTGTGCAGGGACCAGCCCAGGTCGCGCAGGGGCTGAAGTCCCAGGTCGCCGATGGCAGTGGAGCCGGCGAGGTGGCGCGGGGCAACGAGGTACTCCTGGTACGGGTCCTTGAAGGGAGACGGGGGGATTGCGTGCCTCCGGAGATGTGCGGCGCCCCGCTCGGGGCGAGGCGGGGCGCCGCGTTACGGCATGGAACGGGAATCGGGGTACCTGTGCCCTGCTGCTGACGGCCGGGGCTGGCCGGGAGCCGGGTCCTGTCGGGAGCGCCGTGCTGGCCGGGAGGCAGGCGGGCTGCGCGGCAGGGCCGCCAGGAGCGGCGCGAGGCGCGGGGCTTCGTCGGCTATCGCGCGCCGAACTCCTGTGTCCAGCGGGGCCCACCCGGGGCGTGGTTGATACCGACGCCGATCTCCGTGAAGGAGCAGTCGAGGATGTTCTCGCGGTGGCCGTCGCTGTGCATCCAGTCGTTCATGACGTCGGCCGCGGTCGGCTGTCCGTAGGCGATGTTCTCGCCGTAGGCGGTCCATCGGTATCCGGCGGCGGTGATGCGCTTGCCGGGGCCGGGGCCGTCGGGGTTGGTGTGGCTGAAGAAGTGGCGGTTGGCCATGTCGTCGGAGTGGCGCTGAGCGGCCAGGTTCAGCTGGTCGTTCAGGCGCACCGGGGCACATCCGGCCTCGTGGCGCTCCTTGTTGACGAGGTCGGTGATCTTCTGCCGGGCCCCATCCTGCGGGACGGCTGCGGCGGGCGCCGCCTGGGCAGCGGGGGCCCAGGCCAGGATGCCGGCCACTCCGGCGGCGGCCGTGGCGATGACAAGGCGGGCGGTGCGGGTGGATATGCAGGAAGGCATGCGGGACTCGCTCCAGGGGTTGAGGGTGCTGTCCGTCCCGGCGGCCGGGAGCAGTGGTATCTCCCGGCCGCGGACGGGGAGGGCTTACTGCTCCGAGTCAGGGGTCTCGTCTTCGGCGGCGGCCTTCTGCCGGCGGCGGGTCGCCCACAGGGCTCCGCCTCCGGCGAGCAGCAGCGCGGCGGCTCCGCCCAGAGCCCAGGCAGTGGTCTCGGCACCGGTGTGAGCCAGGGCGCCGCCGGGGGTGTCGGGCGTGTCAGGGGTCTTGGGCTTGTCGGGGTGGTGGGGCGGTGTGGTGGGAGGCGTGGTGGGCGGGGTCGTCGGTGGCGTGGTGGGCGGGACGGGGGTGTCGGCGACCGTGACGACGAGCTGCTCGCCCGGCTTGGCAGTGAACTGCTCGGGGACGGTGTTCAGTTCGTAGTGGTCGGGGGCCTTGGTCTCCTTGGCCAAGTAGCGGGTGCCGTCCTTCAGATCGACGCCGAGCTTGATCTTCGCGGTACCGTCCTTGCCGGTGGTCACCTGCGTGACCTTCTTGCCCGGCTGGTGCTTTCCTGCGGCGTCGACGGTGTCGGTGTCGATCTCGATGACCGCACCCGGCAGTGCCCTGCCGGACTTCTTGTCGATCTTCTTGACGAGCAGGTCGGCTTCCTTGAAGGGGTCGACGACGGTGATCGGGTGGGCCTTCGCCGACTGCCCCTCGGTGATGACGACGTCCTGGTCGGGGACCAGGGCGTGGATCGCATCGCCGCTGTCGGTCTCGTGCAGACGGTACTTTCCGGGCGCGAGGTTGCCGAAGACGAGGACGCCGTCGGTGTTGGTCTTTCCTTCGGCGACGACCTTGCCGGTGGCCGGGTCGAGGAGCTGGAAGGCGGCGCCGGCCATCTTCGCCTTGCCGGGGTCGGTCTTGTGGATCTCGACGCCGCCGGTGGCCGGGGTGACGGTGACCTTCGTGGTGTCTTCGGCGGCCGTGGTGTCGCCGGCGAGCAGCATCCGCTGTGCGGAGCTGTCGCGGGGTTCGAGGACCTTCAGCTGGGAACCCGGCAGGCCGCTCGCTGTCGCCTTCACGGTGGCCTCGCCTGCCGTGCTGGTGGTGAACTCCCAACGGGCGGTGCCGTCGTTGCCGGTGGTGACCGTGCCGCTGGCGGTGCCGGCCCCGGACTCGGACAGAGCGACCTTCACGCCGGGTACCTTCGCGCCGGAGAGCGTGGCGGTGACCTCCACGGACACCGCCACCTTCGTGCCGGCGGCGGTCTTCTCCACGCTGGGCTTGATGTGCAGGGTGTACGGACCGGCGAGCTTCTTCGCCTCGGCGATGTAGCCCTCGGCCAGCGTGCGCGCCGTCCGGGAGACGTTCGGGTAGGCCAGGCGCTGCTTGCCGCGGGAGCCCTCGAGCGCGTACTTTCCGGCGGCCAGGAACTCGTAGACGGTGGCGTCGACGGCAGCGGCCTGCTCGTCGGAGCGGGTCTGCCCGTACTTGGCGATCACATAACTCGCATAGGCGACATGGGCGTCGGGCACGGCCTGCCCGGTCTCGGAGGAGATCCAGTGGGAGACGGTCTTCGGGCCGGTGTAGCCGCCGGCGGCCTGCGGACCCTTTCGCTCCGGGTCCGCGCAGTACGTCTCGCTCTCGCCCCACACGGTGATCCCGGGCGGACCGTAGGCGCCGATGTGGGAGGCGGCGGCGTTCCCGTCGGAGTCTGGGATGGTATAGCCGGGGCCGAAGGAGACGGGCTTGGCATCGGCGGCCTGGGCAGCCGGGGTCCAGGCCAGGGTGCCCGCGACGCCGGCGGCAACAGCTGTGGAGACCAGGCGGGCGGTTCGGAAGGTGGTGCGTGTGCGCATGTGGTGGGTGGTACTCCTGCGATGCGGTGGACAGCCGACCTCGAACGGGGCGGCATAGTGCAGTCCGGCCCCAGCACGAGCCGGAGGCGGTGTGAGAGCGCCGGGCATGGCCAGCGAGGTCTCCGTATTCAGGCGGAGCAGCTTGGACGGGTGGTCCAGGTGTTCGGCCCGCGGACGTAGTCGTCGTGGCCGGCGGCGGCCCGGAACGGGGCACGGGCCACGATGGCGCGCGCGGCCCGTGCCCCCTCGGCACCTCTGAAGTCTGCGGCGTTCGTCATCGGGACCGGCCGCTGGCCACAAGGGCCTGGTTCGTCAGCAGGGTGCGGGTGCCGTGGGAGAACAGGTCAACCTTCCGCCACGCGGGGGCGACCCGCTGGGCATTGATGGCAGGCGTCGTGCGCGGCGGCATGGGCGTGGCGTTGGAGAAGGCGGGGGTGCCCGGACTGGTGGCCGTGGCCGCCGCAGCAACGGTTCGCTGTTCCTGCCGCTGCTCCCTCTTCCATAGGGCCGGGGCCGACGAACGCTGCTGTGACGTGTGCGCCGGTGCCCAGACCGGATGGTGGGCGGAGGTGGCTGGCCTGCCTGCAGCCCAGGCGGAGAGCGCGGTGTAGACCGGGCCCAGGGCATGTGCGGCAGGGGTGAGTCGGTAAGGGGAACGGTGGCTATCAGTGACGCGCTCGACGAGGCCATCGGCTCCTAGGTGGCGCAGGCGGGAGGTCATTACCATCGGTGACATGCCCGGAGTCACCTCGCGAGAGAGTTCGCCACTGCGCATGGGCCCGTTCTGCTGAAGGGCCCACAGGACGGCGGTGGCATGACGTGGACTGATGAGTTTGAGTGCATCCTCGGCGTGCTCGGCCTCGGTTGCGTGGCCGGTGTGTTCGAGGCATGCGGTGGCCCAAGCGGTCAGGGCGTCGTGTACGGGAGCGAGGTCGCGTCCCCGCTCGGTGAGTTCGTAGTAGACCGGACGCCTGCCGGACGCTGTGCGGTCGACGAGACCGTGGTCGGCCAGGGCGGCCAGGCGCTGGGAGAGGGAGGGGTCCTGCATCTGCGGCAGGCACTGCTTGACTTCGGTGAAGCGCAGGGGGGTGTCCTGGTCCAGGGTGTGCAGGATCCGCACGCTCCAGCGTGGAGCAATCATGGCCAGCGACTCCTCCACGCGCCGCAGGTCGTTGATGCGCGTGTTGGTGGACGTGAACGTGCTCATGGTCATCGATGGCTCCAGGTCAGCGGGTGCGTGTGGAGGAGGCCCGCGGGGCGGGATGTGGCGTGCCGGGTGTGGTGGCTGTGGCCACACGGGGGCCGAGCAGGACGGTGGCGGCGGCAACGTGTGCCTTGCGGGTGGCATGGGCCTGGGCGAGGCGTTGTGCGCAGTCGAGGATGTGGCTGGTGTCGAAGCCGCCGAGTGGTCGCCCGGGTTCGACGAAACCGCGCAGGCGGTCGAGGTGAAAATCGACGGCACGCTCGGCGAGTTCGAGGTCGCCGTGGATGGTCAGGAGGGCGGTCAGCGAAGGGGGCGTTTCGGGGTGAGTCCGGGTGTATTCGCGCAGGCGGGGCAGGGGATATCCATAGGCGTCTTCGATGTGCCGCTGGATCTCGGCGGCGTCGTGGTCCACACCAGGGAGAGCTTTCACGGTCAGGGGGTCAGCGCATCCGGCGTACTGCCGGACCGGCCTGAGCGGTCGCTGCCGGCCGCGCCGGCGCGGGGGCGGCGGTGGGGCGGGCAAGGTGGGTGCGGGCGGAAGAGGCGGGCATGACGCGCAGCAGTTGGTCGATGGACTGCCGGTATTGATCTCTGGTCCTGGTGGCAGCCGTCAGCCACTGGAGGTCGACGGCAAGGTCCTCGGCCACGGGCTCCTGGCCCGGGGCGGTAGCGGTGTGGATGCGGTTGAGTACCTCGTCCAGGTGGCTCTCGACTGCGGTGAGGAACGACCGCATTTCCAGCATGCGCTGCAAGGCCGGCGAGGCCGGTGCGATGGCCTGCTGTTGGTTCAGGTCCTGGATGCTGTGGCCGAAGGCAGCCTCGATAGCGGCGTCCCGGCTGGACGGGCGGAGCGCAGTGCTCACGTGAACCTCTTCATCAACTACGGGTCGGCACTTGCATGTCAGCGGCGACGGGCCACCGCACCCGAACGCACGGCTGCAGGTGAACCCGGACTTGCGGCAGGAGCGGGTGGGGTGGTGAGCGGGTAGTGCGGGGAGTGGGCGGCGGCAGCCGCTGCCCTCCTTGCCTGCTCCGATACCGGGCCGGTCGGCGGGGCGGCTGCGTGAGTGTCGACGAGCTGGAGCAAGGCCGTGGCCTGCGCGTC
This sequence comes from Streptomyces mashuensis, assembly GCF_014654785.1. Taxonomy (GTDB): domain Bacteria; phylum Actinomycetota; class Actinomycetes; order Streptomycetales; family Streptomycetaceae; genus Streptomyces; species Streptomyces mashuensis. The sequence goes on along the minus strand of NZ_BNBD01000001.1, from coordinate 681,917 downwards.
ACGGGAAGCCATGGCTTCGGTGACCGCGGAAGCCGCCTCCAGCAGCTCCTGCCCACCGACCTCGGTCAGGTCGCCGTCTTGCGCTCCGTCCAGACGCTCCAGGAGCACGTGGTGCAGCCCCTCGAGCGTCTGCTGCAGTTCGACGAGCCGGGCGTACGCCTCGGCGATCTCCGCGAGGGGCACACCGGGCGCCGGCTGCCGAAGGTCGGTGAGGTCGCTGCCGAAGGACTGCTCGATCCGCTCGCCGAGCAGCACCATCACCTCGTCGTCGTTCATTGCTCCACTCCTGAACCGGATGCGCGGGAAGTTCCAGGGTCCGGATTTCAGCCGGTTTGGGTAACCGGTGATTTCGCGCTATAACCAGGCACCTCATGCCCCAGGCAGTCGGGCCGCCAGAGGGCCGTGGCCTTCTCGGTCAGCGGTGGCGACCGGGCCCTGGAGCGGGCGGCAACGGCGCGGCCGGCGGCCAAGGGGCGGGTGACGGGCAGGAGGTCCTGCGGGTGGCCGCCCGGGCAGCCTGGGTCCGGGGCACCGCGAGCGCGCCGGGAACCATGTGCGGTGCCGGCAACGGCCCGCCGCGCTCCGCCATCCACTCCCGCGCGCCGTCTTCGGTACGGAAGGCGCCTTCGCGCAGGGTGTAGGTGTCACTCGCCGACGCCATCTGTTCCAGGAAGAGGCGGTACGGCTGCCCGGCGCTCGCGGGGTCCTTGTCGTGAACCAGCACGTATGTCTCGTACTCGCCGCAATCACCGGTGTAGTGGTCAAGAACCTCATAGCGGTCGCCGGAGGTCAGCAGCTGCTCCTCCAGCACACTGGTCAGGGTGTCAGTCGGCTTGGGCCCGCCCCACTGAGCCGGGAGGCGAACAGCGTCCGGGACCGCACCGTGAGCGATCAGCCACCGCTGCGCCAGCGGGAGAACGGGGTGGCGCTCGCTCTCAAAACAAAGCGTCTGGCTGCCGAGGTCTCGGCTGACCACTACGGCAATCAGTTGCGCGGTGCCCGGCACGTCCCAGATGGCGGCGCCGTCGTGCAGGACGAGATAGCTGCGGGCGCCGTCGGGGGTGTGGTGGGCGATCAGCGGAGTCAGGTCGTCGTGGTCGGTGACGAGGCCGAGGAAGTGGTCCTCGTCGCTCCCGGTGGCCAGGGTGTAGCCGTCGAGGCGAAAGTCCTGTGCGAAGAGGTCGGGCAGGTGAAGGTCGGGCGTGTTCAACGGCGTTCTTCAGTCGTGGTTTCGGCATGCCGTGGTTCGTCAGCGTCGATGGTGTCGAGTCGTACGCACACCGACGGCTGCTGTCCGTGCGGAACGTGCTGCTGGTGTCGTGCGGCGCGTCAGACAGGCGCGACCGGAGTCGGTCAGGGCGATCGGCTGGCCGGCCTGGAGGGAGTGCGTGGCATCCCGGCTCACCAGGCCCTGGGCTTCGAGTCGCTGGAGCGTCGGCCAGGTGATGCGGCCGCCCGACGAGGTGGTGATGGACATGCGGTGGGTCAGCAGGTGCTCACGCAGTACTGCCCCGCCGGGGGCCAGGGCCACGAGCGCCGCGTAGTCGGACTGGAGAAGGCCGACACTGGAGTACACCTGCTGCTCGCGGTTGCGCTCTTCGATGGGCTGGAGCGCGCGCAGCAGGTCAGCGGCTCGGGCGTCGCGGTGTGCGGCGGCGTCCTGCAGCTGGGCGACGGTGCGGTGAATCCGGGTGAACAGGGCCTGGTCGACGTGGAACTCGCTGCTGGAGATCCGGTGCAGCAGAGTGCGATGGAACGTGACGGCCCGCTCGGCATCCGACAAGGCACGGTGGGCGGCGGCCACCTCCGCCAGTTCGCTGCAGGCGTGCATGCCGGTCGACCACAGAGCTTCGATGGTCCACCCGGTGGCGCTCTCCACCCTGGCGTCGAGGTGCGTCGGCACGGTGGCGGCCGGGGCTCCGGCTGTCCGTCCGGTGCTCACGGGCGGCAACCGGATACGTGGCGGTCCACCGACAGGTCGGGGGTATGGCGGAGCCAGGCGTCGACGAAGTCGGCGTAACGGTAGCCCTTGCGTCGCACGCCGCGGGAGACGGTGACGTTGCCGGGTCGGATACCGAGCGGCTTGAGCTGCTCGGCCAGGTCGCGTGCGGTGAACTCAGGGGTCGTCGTATCCGCGCGTTGGGCCAGCATGCCGGGGTGGCAGGAGTCGAGCAGGGCGGTCGTCGACAGCGCTGTGGGGTCGCCGTGGGCGGAGAATGCACCGCGGCATGCCCGAAGGATCTCGCGGAGGGGTCCTGTGCCGGGCGCTTCACAAGCGCATAGGGTCGGCGATGGATGGACGGCGCGCCCTGCACTCTTCTGGTCGTCGAAGGCGATCGGGTCGACGAGCAGGTCGACGCCGACCAGCACCTGCATCGGCCACTCAATGGCCTCGTCAAGGACGGGATTCTCGCTGACCGCAGTCCCGTCGGTGCTCAGAGCCCGGGCGACGGCTTGGGCCAGGTTCTCGTCGGCGCGGCGGACCCGTTCGATGGCTTCGAAGATGTCCCGTCCGCGGGTGCTCGCGACTCCGCTTCGGGGACAGTGCTGCTCAGGGTTCGGGGCGTCGAGCAGGAGATCGACGAGGAGCGTCATCGGGAGGAGCCTTTCTGGGCATGGGGTGTGGTCCCGGCTGGGGTGCGAGCCGGCGTTGGTGCGCTGGAAGCCGCCTTCGCCCGAAGGGGCACATTGCGGGGAGAGCGGGCGCGGGCGGCTTCGGCGCGCGGGGTGGTGGTGCGGGTTCTGCCGAGCCGGTGGAAGGCGGTGTTGTACGCCTCGAACCCGGCGCGAGGGCGCATGGCGATCAGGAAGATCTCGCGCTTGTGCAGGGAGCCGGCCGGGGCAGGGCGTTCCTGGTAGACGATGCGCCAGTCGACTTTGGCGTCGACGTAAAGCTTGCGGCAGTCGGACAGGTCCTGGCCCCACCGTTCGTCCAGGCGCTGCCCCCGCTGTTCACCGTGGACGAGGTCCTGTAGCGCCAGAAGGGACAGGTCGCGGATGTCGGTCGGTGCTTCGCGCAGGTCGTCCAGGGCGCGGGGGTCGGCGGCGAACATGAACTTGGGGAAACTCACGTCGGCGTCACGCGGCCAGGGTGTGGCCGGCGGTGGGGACCGGGTCGGTGGTGGGCTTCGGGCCGGGCAGCAGGCGGTGCGCCAGGCGGGCCGGGTTGGTGGTGCACGCCGCGAACGGGCCGTTGGGCGCGCGGAGCTGGGCCATGGTGTGGTCGAGGTGGTCCCGGTGCCAAGTGGCCGGACCGGACGGTCCGGCCTCGGGATCGATGTGCTGCTGCCAGGCGAGCCACAGAGCATGCAGGCGGGCGACGGCCTCGGGGTGCTGGTCCCACCATGGGCACCACGGCGCACTGGAGGTGACCTCCCGGCCGTAGACGGGGAGAAGAAGGTCGTCGACCCAGTCGGTGAGCGAGTCGAGTTCGGCTTCGTACGCCTGGCCTTCCATGGCCATGATGAACAGCGGCTCCCCGCCCCCGGAGGGCGCCGGTCCCGCGCCGAAAGCGGTGAAGTCGGGACCGGGCAGCGGTATCGGCGGCGGATCGGCGGCCAGGCTGTCCAAGACGCGGGCCTGTTCCTGGCTCTGGTCGATCAGCTTGCGCACACTGGCGGACAGATCGGCCAAGTCGAGATCGGTGATGCGGACCGGCTCGGGAGCCTCTCCCGCGGCCGGGTCGTGCGAATCAGACACAGGTCCTCTTCAGTGAACGGGACGAGTTCGGTGGCGTTCAACGCCCGGAATGAGCCCGGCAGGGAATTCCGTCACCCGGCGCCGGAATGCGAATGCCGGGCCTGCCGGTATCAGACGGATACATTCCTGCGTTACTCGGCCGGGCCAGCGAGGGTGTAGTCCTGCTGCCGGGAAACCTGGCGCAGTGTCTCGGTGAGCCGCTCGGTGGCGATCTGTGTGTAGTGCTTGGTCTTTTCGACGCCGATGAAGTCGTAGCCCTCCAGCAGGGCGGCGACGCCGGTGGTTCCGGAACCTGCGCAGAAGTCGAGGATGGTGCCACCGGGCGGGCAGATCTTCACGAGCTCCCGCATCACCTCAACGGGCTTCTGGGTGATGTGCTTGCGGTCCTTGCGCGGCTGGGACGCGGAGTACATACCCGGCAGGTAGACGGGGTTACGCTCAGCGTCCACCGCGCCCTTGGACGCCCAGTGGATGAATTCGCAATTCTGCGTGAAGCGGCCCTTCTGAGGGCGGGCCTGGGGCTTGTGCCAGGCCAGCGTGCCCCGCCAGGTCCAGCCGCCGGCCTGCAGCGCGTCCGACATCGAGCCGGCCTGCCGCCAGTCGGTGAACAGCAGCAGTGTGCCCGACGGCCGTGTCACCCGGTGCGCCTCGGTGAGGATCTGCGTCAGCCAGAACGTGAAGGACCTCTGGTCCATGTTCTCGCCCGGGAAATCCGACAGCGCGTGGGCGGCATCGCCGGAGACATACTTCTGACGAGCCGTGCGCGAGGTGCGCTCCTTGGCCGTCCGGCCACCGCTGTTGTACGGCGGATCGGTGATGACGGCATCCACACTGTCATCGGGTAGCGAAGCAAGCACGGACAGGGCGTCGCCCTGGTGCAGGGAAAAAGGCATGAGGAAGCCCCATTCACGGGTGGGGAAAGCGGGGTGGAGGGTGCTGGGCCTAGAGGCTCGCCCTGGGGAATTCAGCGGGCGGTGGCGCAGCGGCTCCAGACTGTAGACGCCGATTCCCGGTTGACCCTGGTCGAACCGGAAAGTCCTCAAACTTCGGTTCCGGGCGCCGAACTTTTTGGGCAACCGGCGGTCCGTCCCTACAGTTCTGGTCATGCCGCACCGGCCCCACCGGGCGGCATCTCCCCTTACCCACCGCCCTCCTTAAGGAGAGTTCTCCTCGCCATGTCTCCGCACACCTGACGTCGTTCGTGCCGGCGCCCTCCGGGAGCTGCAACTCCCCCGCGCCGGTCACCGATGCATTTCCACCAGATCCGTTCCGGGCTCCTTTGGACAAGAACGCAGGCCCGGACCGGCTCCACTCACCCCGAAGGGCCCTTTCATGGCACACCCATGTCCTCATCCGGCCATGCCTCCGCCGCCGGGCGGAGCTGACAGCCGTGTGGGCAGGTGGCGTTGAAGGCCGTCGTCGCGACCATCGGTGTCGCGGTCCTCAGCCCCCTGCTGCTCGCCGGAACCGCCGCGGTCGCCGCAGCCGGCGGCGGCGCGGCCAATGCCGCTCACGGAGACTGCGGCGGCGAGGCCGGATCGGTCGACGTCGAAGCAGTCACCAAACAGGTCAAGGACATCCTCAGCGGGAAGGCCGGCGGCAAGGTCACCGTCGAGGGGCTCGAACTGCCCGCCGAGCAGATACCCAACGCCAAGACGATCGTGGCCACGGGCGTGGCGATGCACATTCCCGAGCGCGGGCAGATCGTCGCCCTGGCCACCGCCATGCAGGAGTCCCGTTTGCGCAACTTGCGCTACGGCGACCTCGATTCGCTGGGGCTCTTCCAGCAGCGGCCATCCGCAGGCTGGGGAACCCCCGCTCAGATCCTTGACCCGGTCTACGCCAGCACCAAGTTCTACAAGGGGCTGCTCGAAGTGCGCGGGTGGGAGTCGGTGACCGTCACCCAGGCCGCGCAGGCCGTCCAGATATCAGCGTTCCCGAACGCATACGCGCAGTGGGAGCCGCTCGCCCGCGCCCTGCAGTCAGCGATCATCAAGACCCTTCCCAACGGTGGCAAGACCGCCTCGGACGCCAGCGAGAACGCGAACAAGGACACGAAAGACAAATCCAAGACTCCGAAGGGCGGTTGCTCCACGGGGGCGGACGGCAGCAACTTCGGCACGATCCCGCCGGGCGCCGTGCCCAAGGGCTACGAGATCCCCAAGGACGCTCCGAAGAAGATTCAGACCGCGATCCGGTGGGCTCTCGGACAGCTCGACACCCCGTACCAGTGGGGCGGCACCTGCGAGAACAGCCACGGACCGGACCCCATGGGCCGGTGCGATTGCAGTTCGCTGATGCAGATGGCCTACCACGCCGCCGGCGTGAACATCTCCCGCACCACGTACACGCAGGTCAACGAAGGCAAGGCCGTCTCCGTCGGCAGTCTCAAGCCCGGCGACCTGCTCTTCACCCGCGGCACCCCGAGCGTGCCCGAACACGTCGGGATGTACATCGGAAGCGGCCTGATCATCAATGCACCGAAGACCGGTGACGTTGTCCGCATCACCACGCTCGCGAACTGGAAGCCCCAGATTCTTGCGGCCCGCCGCATCCTCACCTGACCGGCCGGCTGACCCGCTGCAACGCCCCGTCGGGCCGCGCGAACCGCTGCACGGCGCGCCGATGAAGCGAATCACAGCAAACCCGTTCTGAGAGCCGCCTTCTCCCCGGCCTCCACAGCCGCTCGCCCCTCCCTCGAGCGCCCTCTCGCGGCCCATTCTCCGAGGCGCTCGCCTCGCCTCTCCCCCTTCTTTCTTCGCTTTCCGCACGCCGTCTCGGCGTGCCGCAAGGAGCTCTGCCTGTGCCCACGCTCGACCATGTCCGCTACCTCGCCTACAACCCGGGCATCAGTCCGAAGGAGGGCGGTCTTCCGGGGCTGTCCGTCCTGAAGGACGTCATCTCCTCGATCAACCTCTTCGCGATCATCGCGATCGTCGGCGCCCTGGCCGTCAGCCTCGCCGTGTGGGCCTGGGGTCACTACACCGGCGGTCACCAGGCCGAGGCCAACGGAAAGAAGGGCGCGGTCGTGAGTGCCGGCTGTGCGCTCGGCCTCGGCGCCGCCAACGGCATCGTCAGCTTCTTCAGCACCCTGGGGACGCAGGTCCACTAATGCCGAAGAAACGTCACAGCAAGCCACGGTTCCAGCCCCGCACCGCCGCACTGATGTCCCGTACGGCCTCGTGGTCGACGAACCGGCGCCTGGCCGCCGGCATCGCGGCTCTGACCATCCTCGCCGGCGCCGCGGGACTGACCGCCTACCTCACCGCCGGCCCCGACGACCCCACCAAGGCCCCGGCACCAGCTGCCACGAGCAGCCCGTCCCCCGCACCTCCGGCGGGAAGCGGGAGCAGCGGCTCCGTCGGCTCGCCGCCTTCCACCCATGACCCGGTGGAGTTCGCCAAGGCCGCCGCCGGCACCCTGTGGTCCTACGACACCCGCCAGATCAACCAGAAGCAGCATCTCGCCGGGCTGAAGGCGTGGATGTCACCGGAGACGAAGTACACCGACTGGGAGTCGGTGGCCTCGCAGGTCCCGGACCCGACCCTGTGGTCGCGGATGCACGACAACGGCCAGTACGCCACCGCGAAGGTCTCGGAAGGCCACATGCCGCAGGCGTTCACCAAGGCGCTCGGCGACAACCCCGGCGCCATCACGGAGGCGTACGTCTACGTGGTCACCGTCAGCGGCAAGCAGTCCATCTCCTGGCGCGGCGGCGGAGCCGGCGCCGAAGGCCGTGCTGTCACGCTGGCCGTCCAGTGCCGCCCCGATCACAACTGTGCCCTGTCCGGGGTCTCTCCCCGCGTCGCGCCCTGATTCCCACACCCAACAGGAAGGAGGTACAAACCCGTGGGAATCTGCAATCTGCCCCTGGTGGACAACGTCTGCAAGGCTGTCGACGCCATCGACTTCGTCGCAGACCCTGGCAAATCCATCACCGAGGGCCTGGGCGCGTGGATCGCCAAGAGTGTCGGCGAACTCGCGGCTTCGGCCGCCGATCTGGCCGCCAAAGCCGTTGATACCACCACCAAGGTCGATCTCAACGCAGGCTGGTTCAGAGAGAATTACGAACTCGTTCTGCCTATCGCCCTACTGGTGATCGTCGGCACGTTCTGCCTCCAGCTCATACGGGCCGCGTGGAAACGCGACGGTCAAGCCCTGGCCCAGGCATTCAGCGGCACCCTCGTCGGCGTGATGTTCGCCTTCGGCGCCATCGCGTTCACCACCGTCGCCCTCACCGTCGTCGATGCCCTGTCCGACGGGCTGTTCAAAGCCGGGCACTCCTCGATCGCGGACTCCGTCCGCCGCATGATCAAGGTGAGTCAGTACGGCGGTATGTACGAACTCGGCTGGCTCGTCCCGACGTTCGTGGCGATCGGCGCCGCCGTCGGAGCGTTCCTCTACTGGTGCGTGATGATGGTCCGCAAGGTCGGCATCCTCGTCCTCGTCACCTTGGCCTGCTTCGCGGGTGCAGGCGGCGGCTGGGAGGTCGCCAAGCGGTGGCGCCGGGGCTGGATCGAAGCCACCGCCACCCTCGTCGTCTCCAAACTGCTGATGACCATCGTCTTCTTGCTGGGCGTCTCCGCCATGGGCAAGACGGACGCCAAGGACGGGCTCGCCGCGGTCTCCGACGCGATGGCCGGCATCGTCGTCATGGTGATGGTGCTGCTCTGCCCGTACATCACGTACCGGTTCGTGCACTGGGCCGCTGACGGCCACGGCGAGGACCTCCACCGCTCCGGCGGCGCCGGAATGGCGGCTGCCTCCCGTACCGCCCAGGGCGTCGGGCGCAAGGCCGTGGCCATGTCGGCCGGGGGTGGCGGTGGTGCGGCACTGGCTTCGGCGGCGCCGCAGGGTCCGCCCCAGGTCCCCGGTCAGCTGCTCGCCACGGCAGCTCCCTCCTCCGGCACCGACTCCCATTCGGAATCGGACAGCGGTTCCTCTTCCCCTGACGGAAAGTCCGGGAAGCCCGGTTCCGGGTCCGGATCTCCGGGAGGCCAGGGTGACGGCGGCACGGGTGATGAGCCGACGCCGGCTGCTCCCCTTCCGTTCACCACGGCGAACGGCGGATCCACCCCGCAGTCCAGCCGAGCGGCCGGCACAGGAGGCGGTGTATCTCCGCAGCAGTCCGGCCTGATGGCTGCGGGCACCCACCCTGGCGCGAGCCTGGCCTCCGGCTCCGGTCTGATCGGGCAGGGACCGGCCGCTCCGGCCCCGACCCCACAGGGCCCGGCGGTCTCCGCCCCCAGGCCGCAGCCCGCCGCCCGGTCAAGCGACGCGGCCACCCCGCCGTCACCTCCCGCGACCGGCAACTGATCCGTCCCTCCCTCATCCCCGGGGCACCCGCCCGCCTGCTGCTTCGGCTTCGGCGGCGGGTGCCCCCGGGTCCCACCCGGCCGCAGCGGCCACGAGCGCGCCGCGCTCCTACCTCGCCACAGCCCGTGTACGTCCAGAACGGCCTTCGTCTGTCATGTCTGATCACTCCGCCGCCGTGCCGGTGATGGTGAAGTTCCCGCACCGAAGCCGCCGCGGCATTCTGCTCGGGCTTTCCCTGCCCCAGCTCGTCCTGACCGCCGCCACCCTCGCGGTGCTGATGCTCACCGTCGTCAGCACCGGCCTCGCCGGCGCCTTCGCCCTCACCCCTCTGTGGGCTGCCGTCACCGCGCTCGTCTTCATCCGCCGAGGCGGCCGCTCGCTCATCGACTGGGCTCCGGTCATCGCCCGCTACTTCATCCGCCGCGCCCGAGGACAGCACATGTGGTTCTCCCGTCCCACCACCCGCCCCCATGCCGAGGGCCTGCTCCACCTGCCGGGCACCGACGCCTCGCTGCGGGTCTTCACCTCTCCCGACCGGCAGCTCGCCGCCATCCACGACCCCGGCGCGGGCACCATGACCGCCGTCACCCGCATCTCCAGTCGGGCCTTCGCCCTCCTCGACCCTGCCACCCAGAACGCGAACGTCGCGGGCTGGGGCCGCACCCTCGCCAGCCTGGCCCGCACCGGCCACATCAAGACCATCCAGATCCTCGAACGCACCGTCCCCGACTCCGGCGACGCCCTCACCCGGCACTGGAACGAGCACGGCCACCCCCAGGCACCCGTCGCCGGCACCGTCTACGCCGAACTCGTCGCCGCCGCCGGCCCCGCCGCAGCACCGCACGAGGCATACCTGGCCGTCTCCCTGGACATGAAGGCCGCCCGACGGCTCATCTCCCAGGCCGGCGGCGGACTGGCCGGCGGGTTCACCGTGCTCCAGCAGACCACCGCCACTCTCACCCAGGCCGCCCGCAACGCCGGTCTCACCGTCACCGGCTGGCTCGATGCCCGGGAGATCGCCGCGGTCATCCGCACCGCCTACGACCCCAAGGCGCTCTCCGCCCTCCAGCAGTGGTCGCACACCGGCCGCGCCGAAGCCGATCCGGCAGCCGCCGGGCCCGTCGTCCAGGTCGAGGAGTCCGACCGGATCATCACCGACAGCGCACACCACGCCACCTACTGGGTCGAGAACTGGCCCCGTACCGAAGTCGGCGCGGGCTTCCTCCACACCGTGCTGTTCTCCGCCGGTGTCCGGCGATCCTTCTCCCTCATCTATGTGCCGCAACAGCTGGAGGCCGCGCTCAAGGACGTCCAGCGGCGCAAGGCCACGATCATCGCCGATGCCGCCGAGCGGCAGCGTCGAGGCCAGGTCGACTCCGAAGAGGACAACGTCGAGTACGCGGACGTCAAGCAGCGCGAGCGCCAGCTGATCGCCGGTCACGCGGACGTCGCCCTCACCGGCCTGCTCACCGTTTCCGCCGACACCGATGACGAACTCGACGCCGCCTGCGCCCAGATCGAGACCGCCGCCGTCTCCGCCCAGGTCGACCTGCGTCGCCTGGACTACCAGCAGCCCGACGCCTTCGCCACCGCCGCCCTGCCGCTCGCCCGCGCCGCCCTGTAACACCGCAAGCCGCAGGAAGGACCACCCTCTCGTGACAACCCCGACTCCTCTCACCCACGGCGAACCGCTCGCCTACCTCACCGCAGCCACCACAGGCATCCGCCACCACACCCGCACCACCACATCCCCCGACAGCGACCCTCGGGCCACCCGGAGCGAGATGGACGCCCTCCATGCCCACCTCACCGCACTCCACACCCTGCTCAGCCGGCTCACCGAACAGACAAGGGCCGCACGTCCAGCTCAGAGCAGTCACTTGGCCGCGGCACGTACCCGTTTGTGGCAGGCCAGCGAACACCTCCACGACGCTTTCCACCAGGTATCCCGCTCCCCCGCTCCGGATCCGGACGTGGTCGAGGAGGGCATCTGCCGCCAGGACATCGACACCGGGCCGCCGTTCGTGACGATCTGCCTGCGTCACGTGCGCACCAGCGCCCTCGTCCGACAGCAGACCACCCCCGCCGACCTGCACTCCCCCCTCCACGGTCACGCCCGTCACCGCACCAGCTGAACCGTTACTGCTGAAAGCCGAGCACTTCCCCGATGACTCACCGGCCCGCCCGCACGACACGCCGTGCCAGCGCCTCCCCGCTCTTCACACCCCACCGCCGTGACCGGGACCAGCGCCGCGCCGACCGCCGCCGCCTCCACGACGCCCGCGAACAGGCCCGCAAGGCCGCCCCGCGCCCTCCCGCCGTCGCAACCGGGCCGACGATCAGGGGCCCATGCCGCTCTACCCGGCAAGCGGCCGGCCGGGCCCGGCCTCCGCGCGCGGCGGGAAGCTGTCCCTGCCCGCCCACCGCATGACCACCGCCACCGTCGCCGGCGCCTACCCCTTCCTCGCCGAAGGCGGCCTCGGCGCCGAAGGCACCTACATCGGCCGCGACGTCCACGCCGAGGCGTCGTTCACCTTCGACCCGTTCGCCCTGTACGGCAAGCTCGACGGCTTCACCAACCCCAACGTCCTGCTCGCCGGGGTCATCGGCATGGGCAAGTCGGCGCTGGCCAAGAGCTTCGCGCTGCGCAGCGTGGCCTTCGGCTACCGGATCTACGTGCCCTGTGATCCCAAGGGCGAGTGGACGGCAGTCGCCTCGGCGCTCGGCGGTACGACCATCGCGCTCGGTCCGGGTCTCCCGGGAAAGCTGAATCCGCTGGATGCCCCGCCGCAGCCGGACGGCGTCTCCTCCGAAGACTGGTCCAGTGAGGTCCGTAAGCGTCGGCTGATGCTGCTCGGTTCCCTGGCCCGTACCGTGCTCGGACGGGACCTGCTGCCGATGGAGCACACCGCCCTCGACGTGGCTCTCGACTGCGTGGTCACCCACGCCGCCCGGACCGGCCGGACTCCGCTGCTCGGCGACATCGCCGCCACCCTCAACAACTCCGGGCTGCTCGACATCGCCGGCGGAGAACTCTCCGGCCGCCTCGGCGACGCCGCCCGCGACCTCGCCCACGCCATGCGCCGCCTCGTCCACGGCGACCTCGCCGGCATGTTCGACGCCCCCTCCACCGTCGTCTTCGACCCGCGCAGCCCGATGCTCACCATCGATCTCTCCCGCCTGGGAGGCTCCGGCGACGACACCGGCCTCGTTCTCGCCATGACATGCGCCAGCGCCTGGATGGAGTCCGCGCTCGCCGACCCCAACGGCGGCAGGCGATGGGTCGTCTACGACGAGGCATGGCGGCTGATGCGGCACGCGGGCCTGCTCGAGCGCATGCAGTCCCAGTGGAAGCTGAGCCGCGGCTTGGGCATCGCCAACCTCATGGTCATCCACCGCCTGTCCGACCTGCTCACCGCAGGCGACGCCGGATCGCGCGGACGCGCACTCGCCGAAGGTCTGCTCGCCGACTGCTCCACCCGCATCGTCTACCGGCAGGAAGCCGACCAGGTCCTCGCCGCCGCCGGACTGCTGGGACTGACCTCGGTGGAGTCCGAGGCCATCGCCCACCTCAATCGCGGACGCGGCCTGTGGAAGGTCGCCGGGCGCTCCTTCATCGTCCAGCACCTCCTCCACGCCCAGGAACTGGCGCTCTTCGACACCGACGCCCGCATGCACTGATGGGGGCCCATGTGTCGATCTACGTACGCCACACCGACGACCTGCGCAGCGTGGCACGGGAGATCCGCGATCTGACCGCCGGCCTGGAAGCCCCCGAGCACAGCACCGAGGAGATGGTGGCCTACACCGTCGGAGCCCGGCTGAAGGCAGCCAGCCGCATGGCCGAGGAGATGTCCGACGCCCTGCTCTACCGGCTCACCGGTCCCCGCTCCACCGCCCGGGCGGAGCTACGCAGCCACAGCGCGCTCGCTGCCGCCGCAGCGGGAACGGCACAGGTTATGGGCTCTCTGGCCGAGGCCCTCCGGCAAGTCGCCTTCCTCAACGAACACGCCAACCTGCCGACCTTCCCGGATCTCGCCGACGCCCGGGATGCCGCCTGGAACGTCATCCGCGATCACGTGGATGAGGCCCGCGCTGCCCTTCACGACACCGCCGACCAACTGGAGACGGACGCCCGACACCTCGTCCAGCCGCCACCGCGCTCCGCCGCCGCGATGCCGCTGGCCCAGCGCCCGCCCGTGGCAGCGCCCCTCGCCACGAGTGTCCAGCGCCGACCGACCCTGTGACCCCGCCGCCTGAACCGGAAAGAGTCTCCCCTGTCTCATCGAGCCGATCTGGCCGCCTTCGCCACCGCACTCGCCGAGCGCCTGCCCGGCGCTTGGACCAGCCACCACCACCCGCACGCCGCCTACCCCGACCAGTTCCCGATCACTGAGGAACTGTGGGACATGGGCCACGCCCAGTGGGCCGTCTCCGAGTTCGTCCTGGCCCACGACGCCGTCCTCAACGGCCCGGACGGCATGCGCCTGTACGTCATCGACCGGCCCCTGAAGCAGCGCGAGTTCATCGTCGCCGCCCTGACCCCGACTGGAGTGCAAGACCATCTCTTCCGAGGCGTGCAGGAGCCGAACGGCGTCACCGTGAGCACCGACCCCGTCCGCGCCGCCACCACCGTCACCCGCCGTCTGCTGCCCCGCTACGAGGAAGCCCTCGCCCACGTCCGGCGCAAAGCCGCTGCAGAGCGGGCTTCCGCGACACGGCCTACGGCGCGGGTGTCCTTCGCCTGGCAGGCTGACGGCACGCTGACCGCCACCACGGACCATCCCGGCGCTGCCGAGCACCTCGAGCGCACCGGCTTCCACCGAGATCCACGTGCGGCCGGTACCTTCACCCTGCCGGCCACGCTCACCATGGCCGAACGTGACGAGCGACTGCGAACCGCGGCCCTGCAACTCGGAGCTCTCGGCACCGACGTCTCCATTGGCCACGCCCCCTCTTCTCAGGAACAGCCAGCTGCGGCCACCCGTGCCGTGTCCTCCCTGACCGAGCTGGCCCACCACGCCACCGCTGCCACAGATCTGCAAGAGGTAGCCGCGGTTCTCGACGAGATGCTCCACCCGGCAACCGGAGCACTTCCGGCCCTGGAGGGCGTCCTCCGTCTCGCCGCCGCCCGGGCCGCCGATACCGGCCCGCCCGCCCTGCGCAGTGAGTTCACCGCATCCTTCAACCGCATCACGGACCGCCTCAAGAATCTCACCCGTGACGTCGCCGAACTGCGGCTCGGAATAGGCGAGATCGCCACACTCACGCACGCCCACGGCGAGCGCATCTGGACCGACCTCCTCAACAGCCAGCACCAGGCCACCCGCACAGTCTCCACCGCCGCCACGGCTTCGCACCCCGTCGTCGCGAACTCCTCTGCCCAGAGCGGCCCGCGCGGGCGCTGAATCCGGCACCCCCTGAAGCCCGCCACCACCGGTGAGCCGATCACGCCATTCCCAGCACGGAGCACAGCCCTGTGGATACCCCTGAACCGCACGTCATCGTCGGTCGCCACCCCGAACTGGGCTACGTCGCGTTGAACCCGCAGGAGTTGTTCGTCGCCGATCACGTGCTCAAGCTCCTTGGCTTCCAGCCGGTCCCCGACAGCAAGCTCTACGCCCTGGCCAATCCCGAGAACGACGGCGAGCGCCGCGCCCAGCAAGCGATCGCCTCCCTGCGCGCCGCCCGCTATCAGGTCGCCGCCGACATCAGCCTCGATCCCACGCAGCCCCAGCAAACACCCGTGCGGCGGCATACCGACGAACACCGGCAGACCATGGTGCGAGGCACCGCGCCGCGGGCGACTCCGACCGCCCAGGCCGCAGTCACAAAGTCCGCCGCGTGGCAGAGCCGCACCGACCTCAAGCCCATCCCGCCCCGACCGAAACACCCTCCGCTGTGGGCGCCCCGCAGCCAGATGCGGCGTTGAGAACCTCCGGCGTCGGCCGATCGGGGTGCCTTCGCGCGCTTCCACCCGGGCATCCGCCCGGGCCCGCGTCGCGCCCCCCGACGCCCTTGGGCAAACCGTGCCCAGTTCGCCGCCACTGATCATTCCACGCTCGAACTACCCGCGAACAGGAGAACTTCATGGCTGTCCGTACGCACTGGGCCATCGATCACACATGCGGCCACCAGGTCGAACGCGACCTGTCCGACCGCGCCGCCGACCGCCGAGCCGGCTTCGCCCGCTGGCTCGGGGATCGTGAGTGCTCCGACTGCTGGAAGGCCGCCCGTGAGAGCAGCCCCGTGGACAAGCAGCAGTGGCTCGCCACCCGTCGCGCCGAAGAGCACGCGGCTGCGACGGAGTGGGAACAGCGCTACCACATGCCCCCGCTGGAGGGCCCGGAGAAGGCTCTGGCGTGGGCGATCCGGTGCCGGCATCAGCTGGTGGCAGATGCGTATACCGCACTGGTTGTCGAGGGCGATTGGGACGAGGCGGACTGGTCGGAGCTCGAGGAACAGGTGCGCACCGTCACGCGTGCGGGGTGGTGGATCGACCAGCGGGATGCCGAGGGCGGGGACCTGCCGGAGCTGCTCGCGGCGGCCACCGACGCCGACCGGCCGACCGAGAACCCCTTCGTGTAACGCCTTTTCCCTCAGCGCCATTTCACCGTTCACGAACACGGCGTCCGCGCCCGATGCCCCCCCCTTTCCGCTTCCCTGTCGAGGTCCTGCTCATGCTTGATTCCGCTCCGCTTCCCGTCCATGCGACGGACACCGTCACGCCCGCTCGTGAGGTCGCGCACGACCACTTCGCCTCGGGTGACCGTGTCGTGGTCGTCCGAGGCAGCCTGGACGGCGACCTGCACGGCGACGATCTGACCATCGTCGCCCCGTCCTGGCACACCCCCACCGGGCAGGACGGCTGGCGCACCCGCAATCCCCACGGCGGCACCCGCACGTTCTCCACCGCGCATCCCCGATACCTCATCCACGTCGAGCGGCACTGCCCGGAGTGCTTCGCCTTCTTCCGCGCCCTGGCCGCCGAGCTGCTGCCCCAGCTGCCGCCGCAGGGCTGCACCGAAGGCGACTGGTACACCTTCACCGGCCTCGATCAGCTCGTCCACCGCGACGACTACGAGATAGCGGCGTGATCCCCCACACCCGGTCTGACAGGTCCCCGCAGCACGTGCACTACGTGCCAGCGAATCCGAGTGGGACCGCCCCTCAGCGGCGGACCCGCTGAACTTCCCGACACCGTCCGTAACCACCCGCCCTCCAGGAAGGAAGCTCACATTGAGCCTGGCCGACGAATACGGCACAGATGTCGAGATATACCGACGCGACGGCACCGTCTACGCCGACACCCGAACCGGCGCCCCCGAACAACTCCTCACCCACCTCGACGACCTCGGCTTTATCCGTAAGGCGTCATCGATCTACACCTGGCACGAACTGCCCGAAGGGCTGAGCCACGCCGAAACTCACCGGCGGTCCCTGCGAGCCGTGCTGTTGCTTACCGCGGCCGGCTACGACGCGAACATCTCCCACAACCTGTACGACAAGGCCACCCACAGTGCGGTCGTAGCACAGCTGAAATCCCGTACGGCCCAGGGGGCTCAAGTGCCCCCGCGCGCGGCATCGAGTCCCAGCTCCCGCAGAAGCCGCTGAGCACCCGGAAGTAGCCCTCCACTCCTTCCATGCCTCTCGGCCCCTTCCCGATCACCGGACTGACCGCTCGTCTGACCCGCCGCCTCTTCCTCCGGACACGCCGTCTGCTCCATCGGTGCATCAGCCGCCACGCCCACCAGCCGAGCTGCACCCCCGGCGGGAGCCGCTGGCCCTGCCCACCCGGTACGCGCGGCGGTCCCGCTGCGGCACCGCCACCCTCACATCGTGCGCACGCCGACGGTTCCTTCGCCGCATGCGGCTGCGCCCGCCACTCAGGCCCTCCGGCAGCTCGCCAGCCCAGCCCGGCCTTGTACGCCCGCACCACAGAAACGTTCCTCATTTGCCTCCTCGCACCACCCCATCCACATCCGCCTCACCGGCTACGGACGTCCTGTTTCGCATCCTGATCGGCGGCATAGCCGTAGCCATACCCTTCGCCACAGCCGCGTGGCTCGGAGGGAACGCCGTCACCTTCCTCACCGACACCGGCCCCCGGGCACCGTTCCAGCCCGCCGACGCGCTCCTGCACCCCCACGAGCTCTGGCCGAACACCGGCCACACCGCCCTGACCATCGGCACCCTCGTCTTCCCCATCACCCTGCTCCTGGCCACCGCCGCCCTCGCCGCGCGCCTGTACCTGCGCCACAAGTCCGGTTCCAAGGGCCGCAAGGCCGTCAAGGGCATGGCTACCCGGCGCGACATCGAACCGCTGCTCGCGAAGCAGATCACCGCCAAGGCCCAGTCCCTGCGGCCGAGCCTGGCCGAGAACGACCCGAAGAGGATCGACCCGAAGCAGACCGGCATCCTGCTCGGCGACCTCGCCGGGACCCGGTGCGAAGTCCGCATGGGGTACGAGGACGTAGCGGTCGCCATCATGGCCCCGCGTTCCGGCAAGACCACCTGCCTGGCCATCCCAGCAGTGCTCAATGCCCCCGGCGCCGTGCTGCTGACCTCCAACAAGGCCGCGGGCGACGCCTACACCGCGACCCTGGAGGCACGGGGGAAGGTGGGGCTGACGTGGTCGATGGACCCGCAGCAAATCGCCCACGCCCCGCGCGAGATGTGGTGGAACCCGCTCGCGGACGCCACCACCCTTGAAGGCGCCAACCGCCTGGCCGGTCATTTCGTCGCCGCGTCCGTCGACGCCTCCAACGCCGGCGACTTCTGGTCCAAGGCCGCCCAGAACGTGCTCGCCCAGCTCTTCCTCGCCGCCGCCGTCGACAAGCGCCCCATCACCGACGTCATGCAGTGGCTGGCCTTCCCTGCCGACCGCACCCCGCTCGACCTACTGCGCGACCACCGCTTCGACGCCGTCGCCGCACAGCTCAAGGGCACCGTCGAAGGCCCGCCCGAGACCCGGGACGGCATCTACGAGACCGCCCGCCAGTACGCCGCATGCCTGCTCTCGGCCGACATCGCCGCCTGGATCACCCCGCAGGCCGACGTCCCCGAGTTCAAGCCCACCCGGTTCGTCCAGACACGCGACACCCTGTACCTGCTGTCGAAGGACGGAGGCGGCGGCGCGAGCGCGCTGATCGCCGCGTGCGCGGACTCCGTGATGCGCACCGCCACCGCCCACGCCGAACGCGCCGGCGGACGCCTCGACCCGCCGATGCTCGCGATCCTGGACGAAGCCGCCAACGTCTGCAAGATCAGCGATCTCCCGGATCTCTACTCGCACTTGGGATCGCGCGGGATCATCCCGATCACCATTCTCCAGTCCTACCGCCAGGGCCAGAAGGTATGGGGCGACACGGGCATGGACGCGATGTGGTCCGCGGCCACCATCAAGGTCATCGGCTCCGGCATCGACGACCCCGACTTCGCAGACAAGCTCTCCCGGATGATCGGCGACCACGACGTCGAGACCGTCTCCACCTCGACCTCCGACTCCGGCACCTCCAAGTCCGTCTCCATGCGGCAGGAACGCATCATGCCGGCCGACCGCATCCGCGCCCTCGCCAAGGGCACCGCCATCTGCCTCGCCACCGGAATGCGCGCCGCCATGCTCACCCTGCGCCCCTGGTACAAGGAGCCCGGTGCGGACGAGGTGTCCGCGGCCTCGGCCCGCGCTTCCAAGACCATCACGGCACGCGCCATCGCCAAGGCAGCTCCGGCCCAGGACGACTTCGGGCAGGCCGCGTGAGCGCTTCGATCGAGGGCCTGCCTGGCAAGAACGTGCTTGTTCTGGCCGAGCAGGCTCTCCTCGGCGCCCTGCTCCTGCGGCCACACGCTCTCTCGACGGTCGCGCCATGGCTGGAGGCCGGGCACTTCTACCTCCCACAGCACACCGCCCTGTACGCGGCGATGCTCGACCTCACCGAACGCGGGCACGCGGCCACGGCCGAGACCCGGCCGACCAGCGAGCAGGGGCTGTCCTGGGTGACCGAGGCCACCACCCACGCAGCCCAACAGGCCCCCGGCCTCACGCCCTCCTACGTCCACACGCTGATCAGCATCTGTCCCGAGCCTGCCCACGCCCCGGCATACGGGCGCATGGTGTTCGCCGGCCACGCCCGCCGGACGGTCGCCGAGCACGCCGCCCGTCTCGCCCAGACCGCCCGCCACATCCGCGACGGCGAACCGCACGTGGAAGCGGTCTGCGCACGGGCCGACACTCTGACCAGCGCCCTGGACACGCTCGCCCACCACTGGCGCCCCCACCCTGCCACGCTCGCTCGTACCACTCCCGATGTCCCAGAGGTTCGACGACGAGATCAGCAACGGCATGACGACGAGCAGGCTTTCCTTTCCGCAGCCACCACCCGGGCTTCGGCCCTGAAGGAGGTCCGGGCCTTCCTCCATGCAGAGGACTTCGGTGACCCCCTGCACGCAGAGCTCTTCCGCTCCCTCGCCGCCCTGCACCATCGCGGCGAGGCGATCGACCCCCTTACTCTCGTCTGGGAAGCCCAGCACCGCGGCCTCCTCACGCACACCACACCTCAGGACATCCTGGCCATCTGCCAGCTCTCCGGGGGTGACCCGGTCTATTGGGCCACGCGGGTCCTGCGTCACTCCCTGCTGGACACAGCCTCCGCCACCGGCGACCGCATCGGCCGCCTCGCCGCCGACTCCACCCTCACTCCCCACCAACTGATCGCCGCCTCCCAACGCGCCCTCAGTGACCTCACCACCACCCGGATGCGCTGGCTCCGCGCCCAATACGGCCCACCCACTGCACCCCAACGCCCCCGCGACCGCCCTCCACCAAGAGCCACCAGCAGGTGCGTTCCCATTGGACAAAGCCGAGTTGTCCGGACGCGGTAGCCACGGTCCCCTGTGATCGCGCGCCGGGGAAGAAGATATGGATCGCACACGACCCCGTCGAGGAGGCGGGTGATCCACAAAGCCACCGATGTGCTGCTCGGGCTCCTGCCACCAGCCATGCCATGGACGGTTGAGGTGCAGTTCCAGGATGCCCGAGCCCCGAACAAGAGGCCTCCGGCCCGCTGAATCACGCCCCGATGCGGGCTGCCGGGCAAACCGGTTTTGCACCTGCGGCCCGACTCGGTTCGTTGTGGTCGCCGTCCCGACGAAGAGAGAACCTTTCAGTGAGCAGTAAATCTGCATGTGTTCGCCAGTTCACCGGATTTGCGTCACGATAACGCTGCACGATCCTCTTCATGGCGAAGAAGATCGACCCGGTGGTCGCCGCCGAGCGCATGCGCGCGCGAGGCTGGAGACCCTGCGCCGAGTACCCCGGCGCGCTCAGGCCCTGGCCCGGCACCTGCGGAGTTTGCGGTGAGCCCGGTGCTCCGAAGTACGCCAACGTGGTCACCTCGGGCCAGGGGCCCTGCCGGCCATGCAGTGGCGCGCAGAAACGCACCGAAGAAGGCGCGCGAACAATCATGGCTCAGCGAGGCCTCGATCCGATCGGTCCGTACCCAGGCACCAACACGCCTTGGCCGTCGGTGTGCAGCGTCTGCGGCGGGACCACCGCCCCCACTCTGACCAGCATCCGCAAGGCGCTGAAGCAGGGACAGGGGGCAGGATGCGATCTGTGCCGCCGCAACGGGGCGATCTGCCCGGAAGACGCGGAGGACATACTGCGCACCGCCGGAGCGGAGCCGTTGGAACCGTTCCCTGGTGTCAAGAAGCCTTGGCGGAGCCGCTGCCTCAACGACCGGTGCCGCAGGGAGGTCAGCCCGGCATTCGACAGCCTTAAGAACGCCCATACCGGCGCTTGCAAGTACTGTGGCGGGTACGGCATTCGGGCCGAGGATGACGCTCTGGTCTACCTGATAGTGCACCTGTTCCTGAACGCTGCCAAGATCGGAATCGCCAAAGTCGGCAGCGACCGCATCGAAGAGCACATAAGCATCGGATGGCAGACGGTGGCCACAATCGAGATGCTGGGCCACCAGGCCCGGGCGGTCGAAACCACGGTGCTCGACCTGTGGCGGAAGGAACTCCTTCTCCCGTACGGCGCGACGGCGGCCGATATGCCTTTCGCCGGGTACACCGAGACCGTCAGCTTGGCGGACCGCTCGATTGATGAGGTCAAGGACGACTTGGCGCAGGCGGTGGAAGGCGAACTCGGTGGGGCGATGAGGACGCCACGTAGTGATTGAGCGCCGTCGACGGGGCGAGCTCAGCTCATCCGCTGGTCAGGCAGTCTCACGAGTGGATACCGGTTGGCGAGCAGGCCCCAGTGTGCACTCCTGCGGGATCGCTGATGTGCCAGCAGGGCCCAGCGGCCCAACATGTGATCACTTGGCCGTGCAGAACGACGACGACCCGAGCTCGTACCGCCAATTGAGGGATCAGCGCGCAACGTAGCTGGAACCTGTCGGGTGGATTAGGTAGATTCCTCCCGCCTGGCCTCGGACGCGGCCAGTTCTGGATGCCCGACCCGACCGATAGGCATTGGCAGAGAACCTACGTCGCATCATCCTTCACCGTTTCTGCGTGCTGTTGCTGTGCTGACATGCGCCTTCGCTGCCCGGGTCGGGGGCGGCTTGGAAGGAGCCCGCCATGTACAGCCTCGACCAGATCAGCAATGCCGCCGCCCAGCTCACCGGTGAGTCTTTGGAAGGCGCTCGCCTTCGCCTCGGCGCCCTTCAACGCTTCGACCGGTTGATCCCTGCCGCTTCAGCGGACCAGGCGCTACTGGAGTCCGTGCTCGCCTCCGCGCTGGGCGCGGTGGACGGGCGGACCCGGCCGTTCGGGGTACGGGAGGCCAAGCCCGTGGACAAGGGCCTGGTGCTGCGCGTGGAGCGCGCCAAGGACGTGCAGGCGTTGTTCGAACTGCTGCCGTACCGCCCTAAAAGGGGGCCGTGGAGCGGGGTGCGCGGACTGTTTGTACAGACGGACGGTACTCGGCTGCGGTTCGGGTTCCGCACCTGGCTGTACGAGCGGTCGTGGCGCTCGGCTGAACCGTCGGTATGGGTGGCCGGACCGTATGAAGAAGACCTGCCTGCGCTGCTGAACGCTCACGAAGAGCAGGTCCGTGCAGCCGGGCACAGCGTGCAGTGGGATCCGCAGTGTCCCGAACCCGGACCCAAGCGGCAGGAACCGGTCACACGCAGTCTGGTGCGCCGTCTCAGCGCCTCCTACGCGATGGGCAGTGCGCTGCTGCGGCGGCCGCGTCTGTGGGACAGCCTGTCCGGTTACGCCGGAATTCGGGTAGACACCCGGTTGACCGACTATGGACTCGACTGGATCGTAGAACGCCAGGTGACCGGCTGGCAGTTCGATGACACTCGTCTCATCGAGGTGCTCAGCGACCACATCGTGGGCTGCGGCCTGCGTGTCCTGGACCATGCCTGCGGGACCGAGGAGTGCACGGTGCGGCTGGCGCCGCAGCCTGGTGTGTGGGGCTGGCGGGGCGTGCTGACCGTGCACAGTCGCCACGCCCCGTCCGCACCGCACATTCAGGTGCCCGGCCCACGGCCGCTGACGGCGATCGGCGATTGCCTCAGTGTCAGCCGGCCCCAGACCAACACGAGCAACCCGGACCACCGCACCCAAGACCGCGACGGCGCCGTCATCCAGCTCACCGGCGCACCACGCCCCGACGGAGTGCGCCGGGATGATCTCTCCTGGGTGGCCGAGCAGATCGCGGCTGTCTGGACGGCCCGCGGCTTGGCCGCCGCAGTCATCTTGACCCGGAACCGGGATCACGAGTTCAGCTTCGGCGACCCGGGCCAGCCGGCATGGGCCACAGCCCCGGTCCCGGAGGCAGCCGAAGGGTGGCGACGGCTGCGCATCGCCCCGCCGCCCGGAGAGCTCTGGGCACTGGAGGTTTCGCGTGGCGATGATGCGGTCGCCGCCGCGTTGGCGCATGCCCGACGCGCCTACGACCGCGTCATCCTGATCGGCAGGAACGACGACTGGCCCTACGAAGAACACCCCTTCGACCGACTCGCCGATGCACGCATCCTCGTGCACCGGGCAACCCCTTACGAGCGACACATCCCACTCCCCACCACAACTGGGCAGGATGTCAGGGCCATCACTCTGACACCAGCCGAATCAGCCGTGCAGTGGCGCCAGCAGGAACTGGGCCGCTGGACCCCACGACACCCCCTGACCGGGATGCTGCTCCTCATCTCTTCCGACGGGAGCGTACCGCCCGACGACTTCGACCTGGCCGTCGAGGAGCAACTCGCCCGCTACGGGACCCCCATCCTGGGACGCTTCCCCACTGATCGTGGAATCATCCGCGGTCCCGGCTACAGCCCACACCCGCCCACCGTCCTGGACCCACAGACCGAACACCCCACTCACGCCCAGATGGCCGTCGCAGCAGACGCTCTCGCCCGACACCTGTGGCCTGATGTTCCTCCTGCCACCGAGCTGACCAAGACCCCGGATACGCGTACATCGAGTTGACGTCCCCACACGGCAGCGGGGCCGGCAGCAGTGCCAAGCCCCCGCTGAGTCGAGGGCGATCCATACTCCAGGGCCGCCGGTGAGCCGTACCGGCTGCCAGCCGCATCATGGAATCCCGCTTTCAGGCAGGCCGAAAGGGACCCAGCGCGAAAGGCTAACGATCTCGTGCACGGTTGGCCGTGGCGCGTCGGCTTCTTGATCGTTGTGTTCAGCGTGGTGGGGATCAGGGCGGCGATCGTTCGGAACCAGCGGGTCACGGGCCTGTCGTCGACGGTGCTGGCTGAACTCGTTGCCGAGCTCGGGCCGTTGTGGCACGAGCGACACCAGGCCCGGCTTGTTTCCCGGGACCGGAAGCGGGCTGTGGGTGCCGGGGCCCGGCACAAGCTGGTCTTCGTCGACCGGCTACTGGCCACACTCGTGCATCTCCGGCACGGCGCCACGCACGACGTGCTGGCCTGTTGGTTCGGCGTGGACCGCTCCACCATCACCAGGGCGATCGGCGAAGTCCGGCCACTGCTGGCCGAGCGAGGCTGCACTATCGCTCCCGGGATGCGGCTGCGAACGCTGGCCGATGTCGTGAGCCACCTGGGCGAGAGCGGTCGCACGGCCATCTTGGACGCGACCGAGATCCGGGTCCGCCGCCCCGCCCAGGGAACGGACGGCCGGGACCGCTTCATCTCGGGCAAGAGCAAGCAGAACGCCGTGAAGACCATGGTCCTCACCGATGCCGCCGGCAGGCTCTTGTTCTGCGGCGAGACCCGGCCCGGCAGCTTGCCCGGACATCACCCAGGCCCGCGAATCCGGGCTCATCGACCTCCTCGATACCGGACCCTGGGTTGAGATCCTGGCCGACGCCGGCTACCAGGGACTCGGCGCCCAGACCGGCGGCCAGGTCGTCACCCCGCCACACCGCAAGTTCCGAAAGAACCCGCCGCCTTGGTACGAGGAGATGCACGCACAGGCCAAGCACGCGCACTCTTCCCGACGGATCCGCGTCGAGCACGGCATCGCCCACCTCAAAAACTGGAAGGCCCTCGCCCGCCACCACGGCCGCCGTGAACAACTGCCCGAGACCGTCCAAGCCGTCGCCGCCCTGGTATCTCACCAGCAAAACGCAACCAGGCCCCTCACACACGCGGCCTGAAGACGGGTACGTCCGCGGTCGACGACGCGCCACGGCCAACCGTGCACGAGATCGTAAAGCCTGTCTCGTAACTCGTGGTCGGGTGCTGCGTTGAGCTGGTCATGCAGGTCGTCACCGCTCAACGCCGCGATCTCACAGAGGTGTTCACCGGGCTCCGCCCGCGCCAGTTCCAACGTCTGGTGCGGGCTGTCCACCGCAACGGAGGCCGGGCCCTGGACCCGGACCGGCCAGGCCGCCCATGGGCGCTGGCCCTGGAGGACCGGGTCCTGCTGGTGGCGATGTACTGCCGCACGAACCTCACTATGCGCCAGCTCGCCCCGCTCTTCGGGATCTCTCCTGCGGCCGTCGGCCGGATCATCAGCCGGCACGGGCCCCTGCTGGCCCTGGCCCCGGGCAAACGCAAACCCGGACGGCACCAGGTCCTCATCGTGGACGGCACGCTGGTGCCCACGAGGGACCGGACGGTGTCGGCCTCGTCGAAGAACTACCGCTACTCGGCGAATCTTCAGGTCCTGATCAAGGCGGACACCCGGGTAGTACTGGCTGTCGGCCGGCCCCTGCCGGGCAACCGCAACGACTGCACCGCCTTCGCCGAGTCCGGCATCAAGGACGCATGCGGCACTGCGACCGTCCTCGCAGACGGCGGCTACCAGGGCACCGGCGTCCTGATGCCGCACCGCCGTCAGGCCGGGCAGGACCGGCTGCCCGACTGGAAGGAACAGCACAACACCTCCCACCGACGGGTGCGCGCCCGCGTCGAGCACGCCTTCGCCCGCATGAAGAACTGGAAGATCCTGCGGGACTGCCGCCTGAAAGGCGATGGCGTCTTCTGGGCCACCAGCGGCGTCGCCCACATGCACAACCTCGCCCTCAGCCACTGATCACAGAGTCACGAGACAAGCTTTAGGCGGCTGCGTACCCCAGGCGGAAGAAGGGGACAGCGCGCTCAAGGTCTTTTTCCGAGCGGAGACGCAGCTCCAGGGATCCTGTTCCGTGATGCCCGATATCTGTCACATCACGGGTGAACCCTGGTATGAGGTCCACCTCTCGCGGGTCGGTATTCACGTAGACCAGTAGCTGCTGTTTGTGAGTACGGCTCACACACGCGAAATTCCTCAGTCTCCGGTACGCGCAATACTGCTTGCGGGCCACCTGCGCCACATCGTCGCCCAGCGAAATCAAGATCTCGTCGAGAGCCGATCGCAGTTCTTCAACAGCACCACGACGTGGCTGGGCCGGGATAGCAACAGTCCGATGACGGCGCGTCTGCCCGCCTCGTCCTGCAACGAACGCTACAGGCTCGAGGGCGAGCAGGTCGTTACCGAAGTACGTGTAGCGGACCAGGTCGATCGTGCGCTGGATCTCGCCGATGGCGTGCACGTCGTAGCGAGTGAAGTTCTCGGCGATGCAGATCAGCCTCGGATCGCTCCACAGCACCCGGGCCGCAGCAGCTGCCCCGAGACGCTCGCGGACCAGGTGCTGGAACTCCGCCTTGTGGTCGATCAGCCAGGACAGGTAGAAGAGGCCCTGGTTGATCACGCCTGCGTCCTGGCCTCGCTTGTACTCGATGATCACGGGCGCGCCGTTCTCGTCGAGACCGAGCGAGTCGATGCGGCCGCCGTGCCGCGGGCCGGTGCTGTACTCACTCGCCAGGAAGCGCACTTGGAGGAACGTCTCCATGTTCCTCTCGACCAACTCCTGCAGATGCCGCTCGCGCGCCGCCTGCCGGGCAGCAACCTCAGCCACACCACCCGCTCCGACGTGGAACAGCTTCAGGCTCGACACGTCCCGCCCCCCATTTCCTGTCTCCGCCTGTCATAACGTTCGGCAGAGACAAGATTGTTTCCGGCCGCGCGGCGGCGTCAAATCACTTCAGCGCAACGGCATGCTTCGAGCTCAATGCTTGGCGTGGTCACCATCGCTCAACGTAGCTGGGTTGCTCCTGCGGCGTAGAGACGCGTTCCACCGGATCAGCAGGAGCGCAGCTGCCAGAGTCAACGCGGTCACAGCCCCTTGCATGATGACCTCTGAGGTCTTCCCTCGCCACAGATTCGCATTGCACATCCAGCCCAGTGCGACGTCCACCAAGAACATACCCAGTCCGCTCGGCCAGAACTTGTGACGCCCCTTGGCCGCCACACCCCATGAGACGAGAATGCAAGGGATGACCATGAGGATGGTCGACGCCCAGACCCAGTTCGGAAGAGGGTCGAAACCAGGTGAGCCAGGAATGGCCAGTGCGATGCCGGCCAGCAGGAGGCCGAGAACTATTCGGCCGACGCGAGGGCTTGACCCCTTGGCTGTAGATGGCACCGTCTGTGGGGCCGCGGGCCCGGGCGGCGTGATGCGGGAAGGCGGCCGTGCGGCAGCGATGCGATGAGCTGGGGAGTTGACGGCATCCATCGAGCCGTCCATCTGGTAGACAAACAGGGCGATGTCGTTTTCCGCAGCGTAGGCAACGGCTGTCGAGGTATAGCTGCTGCCGGTGAAGAAGAGCAGCTGTTTACCCATGTCCTTGCCACGCGCTCCGAAGAGGCGCTGGAGCTCCGGACGCCCTACCGCCGCTGTTTGGTGCTTGACTTGCCCCAGTGCTCGCCTCGACCGCACGTCGATGCCGCCATCAGCACCGCCCGGCTGCGCACGGGCGTCTGTATAGCCCCAGTGCCGCATCCACGCTGCGGCATTGTGCTCAGCGTCCTGCCACGACTGGACTCGCCGGCCTGGGTTCGAGTGCCGCATCAGCGACTTCATATTCTCGCGCATCACGAGCTGCGAGTATTTCAAGGCGCCCGGCTACATCCACAGCCGGCCTTCGCCCCGCGGTCTACGCCTGCGCCTTGCGCCCGCAGCATCCCGGCTGAGCGCGGAGGAGGCCGCCGAGCTCGGCGGCCTCCTCCGCGCTCAGCCGGAGTTCATACGAGCCACCGAACCCGCCGCCCCCTTCGGGGGAGGTCCGGCGCAGCAGCGGCGCCAGGACTGCGGCCAGCTTGATGTGGCGAGGGTCCTTGGCGCTGGACCTTATAGCTGATGAATGCCGGTTAACCAAACCGGCGGCGGGCACACAGACTGAATCTCAAGGCGGTGTTCTCCGCTGGAGAACTCATCACCGAACGAGTGGACTTTCCACGGCGTGAACCTAATGTTGCGTCTCGCCGGAGAGCGGCCGATCAACCAAATCGGCATCACTCGCCAGGCTTTACCGCCACACCTTCCAGGCCCCGCCCATCCAGGAAATTCATGCCCCACCACGCACCACCCCACATACCCGCTCCCACCGCCGCGCACTGCAGCGAGCCCGAACTGCCGGCTGAGTCCTGGTACTCCACCGAACAGCTCGCCCGGATGCTCAACCTGGATCCGTCCACCCCCCGCCGGTGGCGTACCGCCCGCCCGCCCCAGGGCCCTCCCTTCGTCCGTCTGTCCCCTCGCCTGGTGGTGTACAGCGCCCGCGACGTCCACCGGTGGCTGGCCGACCACCGCATCGACCCGGCGCGGGCCGCCTGATGGTGCACGTCGAGCAACTGCCCATCGCCGTCCCCCTCTCCCCCGACATCGAGCACCGCCCCGATCGTCCGCTCCCCTACCGGGCGCGCGTCCGCTGGGTCGATCCCCACACTCGCGAACGCAGGTCCCTTTCCGAGTCCAGCGCCACGGTCGACCAAGCCCAGGGCTGGATCGACACGGTCACCGCCGCGTCGCTGCGAGGCGTCGACCCCAGCGTCTCCATGCAGCCCCTCGCGCAGTACGGCGACGCGAACATGCGACTCGCCCTGCGCGGGCTGGAGGAGAAGACCAAGGACCCCTACCTCGCCGGGTGGCGACTGCGCGTCGTACCGAGCCTTGGCCACATCCCCGCGACGCTGATCAGCAACGGCGCCGTCGACCGCAGTGTCTACGGCTGGATCGCCGACGGGGTGGGCCGCTCCTCGGTGAAGAACAGCCTGGCCGTGCTGGTCCGGGTGATGGAGCAGGCCAAGCGCGACGGCATCATCACCGTCAACCCGGCACGGGTCAACGGCTGGCAGGCCGAGTACAAGAAGGCCGAGGACGAGCTCGACGACCCGCGCTCCCTGGCGCTGTCCGACTGGGACACCCTCGTCTCCCTCGCCGATGCTCTGGTCCGGCGGTCCCACGGCCAATACCTGGGCTGGGGCAGCGTGGTGACCTTCGCCGCCTGCACTGCCGCCCGGATCGGCGAGGTCTCCGGCGTCAGGGCGCGCGACATCGATCCGGTGAACTGGATCTGGACCGTACGAAGACAGACCACCCCTGGGCCGGGCGGCCTGATCGACAAGGGCACCAAGGGCAAGATGGCCCGGCGCATTCCGCTGATCGAGGAAGTGCGCCCTCTGGTCGCGCAGCGGCTCCTGGCCGTCGGACACAAGCCCGACGCCCGCCTCTTCACCGGCCCACGGGGCGGGCGCATCACCACCGCCGTCCTGCGGGACGCCACCCACTGGGACGAGGTCGTCGCCGAGCTCGGCTACGAGCACCTGCGACGCCACGGCCTGCGGCACACCGGCCTGACCTGGATGGCCGACGCCGGCGTCCCCCTGCACGTCCTGCGCATCATCGCCGGTCACGGATCACTGCAGACCACCCAGCGCTATCTCCACCCCGATCTCCGGGCCCTGGTCGCCGCCGGCAGGTCCCTCAGCAGCCACCTGCGGGGCGCTCCGGCACCGTCCCGACCGCTGGCCGCCTCTCTCCAGGCGTTGTGAGAACCACACAAACACCCCAAAGCACTCATCATCTTGGTCCCCAGCGAAACAGGGTCTGATCAGGGGTTTCTTCCGGAGCGTGGTCCCCAAGCGGTCCCCGGGCGCCTGACACCGCATTAGATGAACACCGAACCCAGAGAACGAAAAACGCCCTCTGACCTGGGGTTTCTCCCAGATCAGAGGGCGTTTCTACGTGTCGGGACGGCGGGATTTGAACCCACGACCCCTTGACCCCCAGTCAAGTGCGCTACCAAGCTGCGCCACGTCCCGGTGCTCGTCCGGCCCGGGCTTTCGCCCTCGCCGACCGCGCATGAGAACAATACCGCACTCCGTGGCGTGGTCGCGCACACCCGGGCGGTAGTCGATCTTGGTCTTGCGTTCGTGACGGGAGCGTTACCCTCCGTCTCTGCTCGCCCAAGGTCCTCACTTGTTCAACTGTCGCACCGCCGCATGCCCGGCGTGCCACCATCACCCCCTGGAAACTCCCCCGGGAGCCCCCTCGCGCATCGCACCGGCACCCCCCGATCGCCCGACGCAGGAGGACTGTTGTACTCCAACGAGACCACCGAAACCGCGGACGCCACGGACACCAGGGGCGCCGGAGACGCCGTCGACGCCGTCGACGGGCGGTTCTCCCGGCGGAGATTCCTGCAGGCCACCGCCGGGGCCGCCGCCGTGGCCGGGGTGGGCCTTGCCGTGCCCGGTGAGGCCCTGGCCGCCGCCCAGGGGCCGGCGGGAACCGGGGAGGTCCTCTCCTTCCGGGAGGCCACCAACGGGGCCGCCAGCCTCTCGCCGCGCGGGGACCGGCTCGTCGCCGAGGTGCAGAACGTGCTGTGGTCGATCCCCCGCAAGGGTGGCGACGCCGTCGCGATCACGCCGGCCGATCTCGAGCCCACCCGGCCCGTGCACTCGCCCGACGGGACACGGCTGGCCGTGTGCGCGTACCGGGGTGGCGGCTTCCATATCTGGACGCTGGGCACCGACGGTTCCGGGCTGCGGCAGCTGACGGACGGGCCGTGGGACGACCGGGGGCCGGCGTGGTCGCCGGACGGGACGCGGATCGCGTTCGCGTCCGAGCGCGCCGGCGACCCCGTGGCCGGCAGCCCGTACCGGATCTGGGTCGTGGACGTGCGCAGCGGGCGGCTGACGCAGGTGACCGGGCTCGCCGGCCAGGAGGGGCCGGGGCAGGACGGGGCCTGGGAGGACTTCGACCCGGTGTGGACGCCGGACGGGACGCGGATCGCGTTCGTGCGCGGCCGGGTGCGGACCGCCGGGCTGGAGTCGCGGACCGTCGCCTCGGTGCCCGCCGACGGGCGCGGGCCGGTGCGGGTGGAGCACGCCGAGGCCACCGCCGGTACGCAAGTCATGACGCCCGCCCTGTCCCCCGCGGGGCGGCTGGCGTACCTGCGGACGACCGCGGCGCCCGGCGCCACGTGCACGCTGGTCGTCGACGGGGCGCCGGTGGCGGTGGGCGGGGACGTCGAGCCCGTGCCGCCGCGCTGGGTGTCGCGGGACGAGCTGCTGATCACCGTGAGCGGGCAGTTCCGCATCGTCCGGCCGGGCGCCCCCGCGCAGAAGCCCGAGATCGTTCCCTTCACCGCCCGCCTCCCCCTCGACCGGCCCCGCTACCGGCTCAAGAAGCACGACTTCGCCGACGACGGCCGCGCCCGCCCCGTCCGTGCCCTGCACCTCCCGGCGCTCTCCCCCGACGCCCGGCAGGTGGCGTTCGCCGCGCTGAACTCGCTGTGGATCGCCGACGTGGCCGGCGGCCGGGCGCCCCGGCGCGTCGTGACCGCCGACCCCACCCGCTACCTCCTCGGGCCCTCCTGGTCGCGGGACGGCCGTGCGCTGATCTACGTCGACGACCGCGACGGCCTGCTCGCCGTGCGCCGCCGGGACCTGGCCACCGGCGACGAGACCGTGCTGGCCGACGGCGGGCGCGTGCACCCGGCGCTGTCGCCCGACGGCTCCCGGCTGGCCTGCGTGGACATGTCCGGCAACGTCGTCGTGCGCGACCTCGCCGCCGCCACGGAGAAGGTGGTGGCCGCCCCGCTGGGCGCCGGCGGGCTGCCCGGCCGGCCGAGCTGGTCGCCGGACGGCCGCCACCTCGCCTTCTGCGACCGCAACCGCCTGAACCGGCGCTTCCGCGAGGGCTACAACCTCGTCCGCGTCGTCGACACCACCACCGGCACCGACCGGCTGCACGCCGTGGCCCCGCACGCCTCGGTCTCCGACCGCTACGACTCCGGGCCCGTCTGGTCGCCGGACGGCCGCTGCATGGCCGTGATCAGCGAGTCGGCGCTGTGGCTGCTGCCCGTACGCGCCGACGGCAGCCCCGCGGGCGAGCCGCGCCGGCTCACGGACGAGGCCGCCGACCACCCGTCCTGGTCGGCCGACGGCCGCCACCTCCTCTACCTGTCGGCCGGCAAGCTGCGGCTGCTCGACACCCGTACGAACACCACCCGCACCGTCCCCGTCAGTCTGGACTACCGCCGCCCCACCCCCGCCGACACCGTCGTCCACGCCGGCCGCTTCTGGGACGGCACCGGCACCACGGTCCGCGAGGACGTCGACCTCGTCGTCCGCGCCGGCCGCGTGACCGCCGTCGAGCCGCACCGACCCCGCCGTGCCGCCCGCGCCACCGTCGACGCCTCGCACCAGACCGTGATCCCCGGCCTGTGGGACGCCCACACCCACCCCTGGCAGTACACGTACGGCGGGCGCCAGACGGCGCTCCAGCTGGCGTACGGCATCACCACCGCCGTCTCCCTCGGCGGCTTCGCCTACGAGCAGGCCCGGCTCCGCGAGGCGATCGCCGCGGGCGCCCTCGCCGGCCCGCGGCTGCTCACCGCCGGCGAGCTCCTCGACGGCTCGCGCGTCGCCTACAGCATGGGCCGCGCCCACCGCACCCCCGAGGGCCTGCGCCGCTCGCTGTCCCGGGCCGCCGCGCTCGAGTGGGACTTCGTGAAGACGTACGTCCGGGCGCCCGGCTGGGTGATGCGCGAGGCCGCCGCGTTCGCGCACGACCGCCTGGGCGTCCGCACCGGCAGCCACCTCTGCTCCCCCGGCGTCCAGCTCGGCCAGGACCTGACGACCCACCTCCAGGCCACGCAGCGCCTCGAGTACGGGCACGCCGTGTCCGCCACGGGCCGCTCGTACCAGGACCTCGCCGAGATCTACACCCGCACCGACTTCCGCATGGTGGCCACCATCTTCACCTCGGAGCCGCTGACCGGCACCGACCCGGCCCTCGCCAAGGACCCGCGCGTCACCTGCATGATGCCGCCGTGGGACGTGGAGGCGGTGCGGCAGAACGCCGCCAAGGCCCCCACCCCCGACGAACTCGCCGACCTCCGGCGCGAGGTCGAGGTCTACCGCCGCGTCCTCGACGGCGGCGGAACCGTCGCCCTCGGCACGGACGCGCCCCTGGTGCCCGTCGGCCTGTCGCTGCACCTGGGCCTGCGGGCCCTGCACCGGTACGGCGGCCTCTCGCCCGCCCAGGCGCTGCGCACCGCCACCGTCCTGCCGGCCCGCACCTTCGGCGCCGACGGCGACCTCGGCACCCTGGAGCCCGGCAAGCTGGCCGACGCGACGGTCGTCGACGGCGACCCGTTCACCGACTTCGACTCCCTCGTCCGGACGACGTCGGTGCTGCGCGGCGGCGTGGCCTTCCGGCAGGAGGACCTGCTGCGGCCGTACGAGCGCGGCGGCGAGCCCGAGATCCGGCACGGCCGCCTCCACACCGACTGGCTGGAGGTGGGACGGCAGCTGCGCCGCGACACGTGCTGCGACCTGGAACACCGCCACTGAGCCGTACGCACTGAGTACTGAGCCCTACTCCTCGATGCGGTACGCGTCCCCGTGCGTGCGCCAGCGCAGCGGCGGTTCGAGGTCGAGGTTGCCCTCGTCGAGGAAGACCCGCTGCTCGGTGTCGACGCGACTGGTGTCGTGGTGCGGGTGCTTGGCGCGCATGGCCTGCGTACGCACGTCGAAGAAGGTCCGCAGGTACGTGCGCTCGTCACCGCCCTCGGCCGGGGTCCGGGCCCTGGCCAGGGTGGTGGCGCGCAGGCCGCGGAAGCTGCCCGCGCCCACCCCCGGGCCGTGCATCACGATCGCGTCGAAGTAGGCGAACTGGCCGAGGGCACGCAGCCCGTCGGACTTGGCGATGCGGACCGCCGGGTCGAAGTAGAGGCGGTCCCGTTCGTCCTCCTGCGCCTGCTGGAACTCCGGGTCCCGCGCGGCCCGGCGCCACGCCTCCTCGAACGGCGGCCCGAGGCCCGCGTGCGACGTGCTGCCCTTGACCTTGCGCAGGGCGGGCAGGAAGGGCTCCAGGGGATTGCCGGGGCTGCGCCGGGTGTAGAGCTCGACGACCCCGAGCATGTCACCGGTGCCGGAGCAGAAGCCGATGATGCCACCGGTGTAGCCGCAGCTGTCCTTGATGTCCTCGATGTACGCGAACTGGGCGCGCCAGTCGAGCGAGGAGTTCTCCGCGCTGGACAGCAGCCGCATGGCGATGTCCTTCTTCCGCGGGTCGTCGAGACCGGTCGCGGGTGTGGCCTGGGAAGCGTGGGCCGCACGGCCGACGGCGACGAGGGCCGGCCCGCCGCCGGCCAGGGTGAGCACGACGGCGAGGGCCACCGCGGCCGGCAGCGGCAGCTTCGGGCGGCGGGCGGCGGTGGGGGGCATGGGGGCTCCGTTCTGGCGACCCGTCAGGATCACGGGATCAGGGGCATCTCTTCCTTGCCGAGGCCCCGCCCGAAACAGCGACCTCTCGGTTGCACACCACCCTGAGTGAACATATGGTGACCATAGGAATACTGTGAGTAGCCATCGGAGGTAGTGGTGGGCACCGAAAAGACGAGTTCGAGAGCGGCCCTCCCGCCGTTCGAGCAGGCCGAGCCCCTGGGCCCCCAGGACGCGGCCTTCGTCCGGGACCTGATCGAGGTCCTGGACCGGCACGGGAACCTGGACCGCTTCGGCCTGTGCCTGCTGCACGACCACTTCCCCGTGGCCGCGGACGAGATCCTCACCGAGACGACCGACCACGAGGCGCGCACGCTCCACACCCGCGTCGAGAAGAAGAGCCGCACCCGGCACAACAAACCGTCCCAGTGGCGCTTCCTGCCCGACGTCCACCACTCGCGTCGCGACGAGTACGCCGGTGACCCCTACGAGGTCATCCTCGTGTGCGACCCGTACAGCGGCTGCCCGCCCCGGGGATGACCCGCCGCCGGGGGTGGCGGTGGCTCGCGCTCGTCGTGGTGCTGCTGGGGTGGTGGGTGGGTCAGCCGGCGGAGTCACGGGCGGCGGGGGCGGCGGCCGACTGCTCCCTTGCGCAGCCCGACAAGCTGCACGTGACGTCCAGGCTCGCCTTCCATCGGCAGCGCCCCGATTTCATCGAGGTGGAGCAGACCACCAGCATTTGGGGGACGGAACAGCAGTGGGGAGCCGACATCGCAGAGGCGCTCACCCTCAGCGCCGAATCTCCGAAGTACCGGGAGGCCATGCGCTGCCTGCTGACACCCAGAGGGCATCCTCCGGAGTGGCAGACCACCAGCCCCCAGGCGACCAAACACGGAGACCGGGTCACCCTGCACTACGAGTCGTGGAACCTGATCGATTCCGCCGGCCGTTTCACCATCGGTCCCTGGACGGTCGACGTCAGGCCCGACCATGACTGGAAAGCCGCCCTTCAAGCACCGCGAACCTTGACCGGGGCGTCCTGGGAAAGGATCGAGGTCGACCCGGGTGGCCTCGGCATCAGCGCTGCCCGTCCCGCCGGGGAAGCGGACATCGACCGGCACGGCAGAGCATGGAAGAACCATCCTCCACCCGTCGAAGCCCGATTGGTACCGCCGCAGGATTTCGCCCCACAGCTGAGCCCCCATGTCGCCTGGATCGGTTCCCTGGGCATCGTCTCCTGGTGGATCTCCGCATCCGGCGTGATCGCCACGTCGGCATGGCGCTTTCGCCGGAAGGCCGAAGGCACCCCCGAAAAGGCCGCCACCCGGGCTCTGACGAACACGGTTCTGCAATGGGCCGGGCTGAGCGCAGCGCTTGGCCTCACCCTCCTGCTGCTCCTTCGTTCGTCCTCCGGCGTGCATTCCTGGAGAGCCCTCATCGTCATTGCCTCGGGTCTTGCTCTTGTCCTGCTGGCAAAGCCGTGGTCGTCCTTCATGCAGGGCGCCGATGACAGCCGCAACGGCATCAAGGCACGCCATGCGATCGTCGCGTCCACCACTTCGGCGGCGGCGCTCGGCCTGCTGGTCATCGCGGCTCCCCACCTCTTCGGCCTGGAGTGGAACCTCACGCCGACCGTCCCGCCGACGACCTCGGCCATTGTCGGGCTGGTCCTGCTGAACCTGTCCGCGCTGTGGCTGTGGCTGACCGCCATCGCCGCCTGGGCCTGGCGTTTTGCGAGCGAGGGAAAACTGGGCGGCGCCGCGTGGGGAAGCGGGGTCAGGCATCCTCTCCGCCGCATCGCCGTCATCGGGTCGTCACTCGCCGTCCTGGCAGCGTTGCTGGTGGCCTGCCGCCTCCTCGCCTTCGAATTCATGTGGGAACGCGCCGACTGGCTGGGGCAGGCGCGGGCGCTCTTCGGGTCCGGCTACACGGGCGCTCTCGGCCGGCAACTCGCGGACTTCGCCTCCAGGGGACCGCAGTGGGTGTACGCCTACACCTGGATGCTGACGGGGATCGCCCTTGTGGCGCTGTTGCACAGCAGTTCGCGGACCAGACCGGACACGTCCCTCGGACCACAAGGGGTGGATCTCCTGCTGGTCACCGGCGTCTTCGCCATCATCGTGGCGCTGAGGTCGGCCCTGTTCGCAGGCAGCGTGGCAGCCCTGTACGGCCTGTGGTTGCCGCTGAACATGGCCGCGCTCTACGCCATGGTGAAGGTGGGACGCAGATGGTCGGTTCTGGGCCGGGTGAGCCACAAGGCGGAGAAGGACTGTGTCGTCGCCGAGTTGAGCACCCCGGCCGGGACCCAGCGGCTGATGGACGACGCCCGCAAGTGCCGGGACCTGCTCCACCAGCTCCACCTCGTCGACCACGGGCGCAAGGGGGATGCCGACAGACACGGCCTGGAGGAGCAACTCCGCTCCCTGCACGACTGGCGCCCCGGTCGGTGCCGCCACAACTGCCTGCCGGACTCCGTGTCCATGGTGGACGTCGCTCTCGGCTGGGGTCCACACCCACGGTGGTGGGAGAACGCCCTCAACGCCGCTCGCTGGGCGGCTCTCTTCGGCATCCTCCCGAGCATGGTCACCGCCTGGTACGCGAAGGCCTACGGGCCCCACCACTGGGCTCACACCCTCAATTCGCCGGTCGGTATTCCGGACACCGCGGGCACGTTCCTGGCTCAGGAGATGTCCTTCGCCGGCGCCGGACTCGTCCTGGGTGCGTTGTGGCGCGTGCTCCCTGGGGAACGCGGGCCCGTACGGGCCTTCTACTTGTTCGTCGCCTGGCTCGTCCCCATCGGTGTGGTGGCCGGGCTGGATCTCGGTATCGGCCACCAGCAGCTGGGCGAGCAGGTCCTGTCCATCATCCTGATGCTCATGGTGCTGACCCTGACGAGCATGTGGATGGACACCGACACGTTCAGCCGGGAACGCCCTTACTGGATGAGGCGCCTCGGCCTGCTGGCCTCGATCTACCACGTGCACGGGCTCTCCGGACAGCTCGCCTTCCTCTTCGCGCAGTTGGTGGCCGTGGTGACCATCTGGAGTCAGATCATCGCTGTGACCAAGTGACCGCGTGCATCACCTGTCCCCCACCAACCCCAACTCCCCCGTAGCCCCCGTCCCCACCGCCACCTCCACCGTCCCCGGCCGCCACCACGGGTCCAGCAGCAGCCCCTCCGCCGGCTCGAACGGCTGGCCCGGTCGCGGTACCACCACACGCGCCCCGTGCTTCTCCGCCGCCGCCACGCTGCCCTCCGCCGGTTCCGCCCACGGGTGGGGGGCCAGGCTGAACGTGCCCCAGTGGATGGGGAGCATCACGCCGGTCGTCGCGTCGCCGCACTGGAGGTCCGTGTGGGCCCGGAGGCCCTCCTCCGGGCGCATGTGGATGTCGGGCCACAGGTCGGAGTACGCGCCCACCTGGATCATCGTCGCGTCGAACGGCCCGTGCCGGTCGCCGATGTCCGCGAAGCCGGGGAAGTAGCCCGTGTCGCCGCTGTGGAACACGCGGTGGTCCGGGCCCGTGATCACCCAGGAGGCCCAGAGCGTGTGCTGGGCGTTGCGCAGGGCGCGGCCGCAGAAGTGGCGGGCCGGGGTGGCGGTGAGAGTGAGGCCGGCGACCTCGGTCTGTTCGTGCCAGTCGAGTTCGGTGATGCGGGCCGCGGGCACGCCCCAGTGCTCCAGGTGGGCGCCGACGCCCAGCGGGACGACGAAGGTGGTGCCGGTGCGGGCGAGCGCCCGTACCGTGGCCATGTCCAGGTGGTCGTAGTGGTCGTGGGAGATCACGACGGCGTCGGGGCGGCCGGCCTCGGAGAGCGGTACGGGTACGGGGTGCAGCCGGCGCGGTCCGGCGAAGGGGAACGGGGAGCAGCGCTCGGACCACACGGGGTCGAGGAGGATGCGGGCGCCGTCGATCTCGGCGAGCACCGTCGAGTGGCCCATCCAGGTGAGGCGGAGCCCCGAGGCGCTGGGCCGGGCGAGGTCGGCGACGGTGGTGGGGTGGACGGGCACGGCCTGGGCGGGGGCGCGGCGGCGGCGTTCCTCGGCGCTGAAGTAGCCGGGCAGCAGCCGCAGCATGGACCCGGCGGGGGTGCGGCGGGGGCCCTCGGGGTTGACGAAGGCGCCATCGGCGAAGTGCGGCGACCGCCTGATGCGCGCCAGGCGCTCCCCGGTCGGGTCGGCGCCGAAGGCGGCCGGGCGCAGGGAGTCGAGCGGCGAGCGCGGGCGGGTGGGCCGGGAGCCGGACACGGCACCTCCAGGGCGTCGGGGGTCTTCATTATCGGTGCCGTGTGGATCTTCCCGACGCCCGCCCCCACGCCCGCCCCTCCCCCGCCCCCTACAGCCCGCTCACCCGCAGCGTGATGTTCAGCCTGCCCCGCAGCCCGAGGTGCGGGGGCGCCGTGCCGGGGAAGGTGCGGGGGACGCCGTGGTAGGCGAGGCGGGACGGACCGCCGAAGACGAACAGGTCGCCGCTGCGCAGCTCCACGTCGGTCCAGGGGCGGGTCCGGGTACGGGTGTTGCCGAAGCGGAAGACGCACGTGTCGCCGAGGCTGAGGGAGACGACGGGGGCGGGCGACTTCTCGTCGCTGTCGCGGTGCAGGCCCATGCGGGCGCCCGCGTCGTAGAAGTTGATCAGTGCGATGTCGTACGGGTCCGGGCCCGGGCCGGTTCCGTGGGCGGCCCGTACGGCGTCGCGGGCCAGGTCGTCCAGCCAGGCCGGGAACGGTTTCACGGGTGCGCCGTCGCCGTCGACGACGGTGCGGGCGTAGCCGTAGGGGAACCAGTGCCAGCCCAGGCACACCGTGCGGACGGACATCTCGCCGCCGCTGGGCATGCGGACGGTGCGCAGGCCGGCCGGGGGCCGGGCCCAGGCGCGGCAGGCCGCCAGCAGGCGGTGCTGGGCGGCGGTGTCCAGCCAGCCGGGGACGTGGACCGCGCCCGGCGCGATCTCCGCCGGAGGCCGTGGGAAGAGCTCGCCGTCCATGCCGCCAGGCTACGCATGTCACATCCGGGGGCGTCCGGTGCGTCGTACGGGCGAAAGCAACGCACCCTCGTCACCTTGGAGGTCGGCACCATGGCCCGTATCCCCCTCGACCCGCCGCGCACCCTGCTGAACCGGCTCGTCGCCGGCTACAGCAGGCGCGCCTACGGCAAGGTCATCGAGCCGCTGCTGGCGCTGGGGCACCACCGCCGCGTGCTGCTCACCGACGCGCGCTTCGAGAAGTCGCTGGCGCGCTGGAACAAGCTGGACCGCGGGCTGAAGGACCTCGCGGTGATGGCGTCGTCGGCGGCGATCGGCTGCTCGTGGTGCATGGACTTCGGCTACTGGGAGGGCCGCCGCAACGGCATGTCGCACGAGAAGCTGCACGACGTGCCGTTCTGGCGCGACAGCGACGTCTACACCCCGCTGGAGCGGGACGTCATGGAGTACGCGGAGGCGATGACGGCCACCCCGCCCACCGTGGACGACGCCCTGACGGACCGGCTGCGCACCGCCCTCGGCGACGAGGCGCTGGTGGAGCTGACGGCGATGGTGGCGGTGGAGAACTTCCGCTCGCGCGTCAACTCGGCGCTGGGGCTGACCAGCCAGGGCTTCAAGGACAGCTGCGACGTCCCGGCCCGGCCCGCCCACCGCACCCCGCCCGCCTGACGGTTCAGCCCTTCCGCCCCACACCGCCGTAGAAGATGGTGTTGTTGAGCTCCTCGGGGTCCGGGACCGGTCCGTCCGGGCGCCACAGCGGCACCCGGACCACTCCCGGGTCGAGGAGCTCGAAGGGCCCGAAGAGCCGCTCGACGGCGGCCCGGCCGCGCAGGTTGAGGGTGGCCGTGGCGTTCTTGTAGACGTCGACGACGCCGTCGCGGGCGGCATGGTCGGTGCGGCCGGCGGCGTAGCCCTCGTACGGTTCCCCGGTGGCGTGCGAGAGCACGAGCCGGCTGCCCGCGGGCAGGGCGTCGCCGAGGGCGGCGACGATGCCCGCCGGGTCCTCCTCGTCCCTGACGAAGTGGAGGACGGCGACGAGCAGCAGCGCCACCGGCTCGCCGAAGTCGATCAGTTCGCGGACGACCGGGTGCCGCAGAATCGTTTCCGGGTCCCGGACGTCGGCGAGTGCGAAGCCGGCGCCGCCGGCGCCGGTGAGCTTGGCCCCGGCGTGGGTGGCCACGATGGGGTCGTTGTCGACGTAGGCGACGGTGACGCGGGGGTCGAGCTCGCGCGCGAGCTCGTGGGTGTTGGGCGAGGTGGGGATGCCGGTGCCGATGTCGATGATCTGGCGGATGCCGGACGCCACCGCGTCGCGCACCGCGCGGCCCATGAAGGCCCGGTTGGCGCGGGCCGACAGGCGTACCTGCGGGTGCGCGGCGATGACGCGCTCGGCCGCCGTCCGGTCGACCTCGTAGTTGTCCCAGCCGCCGAGGTAGTAGTCGTACATGCGGGCCGGGTGCGGCCTGCTGGTGTCGATCTCCTCCGCCGCGAAGCCCTCCAGTGGGAAGGCCGCCGCCGGGATCGCCGGAACGCCCCCCGGGCCGTCGGTGCCGTGCTCGTTCACGCCGTTGTCCCCTCTCGTCGCTGTCCCCCCGCCGCGGCCCGGCCGGCCGTGCGCACCGGTCGGCGCGCGTCGGTCGACGCGCGTAACTCCACGCGCGTCACTCGGCGCGCACACCCGGTGCGGCCAGCAGGAAGTCGGCCTCGCCGGCCTTGGCACCGCGGATGAAGGTCGCCATCTCGCCGTGCGTGTAGATCAGTGCGGGGCCGTCGGGGTCGGTGGACTGGCGCACCGCGACGCGGCCGTCCCCCAGCCGCATCACCTCGACGCAGCTGCCTCCGTTGCCGCCGCTCCACGGCTTGCTCCAGCCCTCGGTGCCGAGGTCCGTGGCGGGCATGCCGTTGTAGACGCGGTCCGGATCCATATGGTTCAGATCTCCTTACGAATGCCACCCAGGATCGCCTTGGTGGTGTGTGCCGGCGCGGCCTGCGCGCACATGCGGTCCAGGGCCTCCAGGAAGGACGACACGTCGTCGCGCTGGTCGAAGTACGAGGCTCCGACGAGGTTCTCGGCGTACGCGATGTCCGGCAGTTCCTGGAGGGGGAACCGGAAGATGTGGAAGGGCCCGTACATCGCCGGGTGGGGGCCGGCGGCGAAGGGCATGAACTGCAGTCGCACCTGCGGCAGCTCGGCGGCCTCGATCAGCCGGTCGATCTGGGCGCGCATGACGTCCGGGCCGCCGATGGGGCGGCGCAGCACCGTCTCGTCCATGACGACCCACAGCAGCGGCGGCCGGTCCCGGGTCAGCAGGGCCTGGCGCTCGCGGCGCACGGCGACGGCGCGCTCGACGTCGGCCTCGCGGGCGTGCGGCATGCCCGCCCGGAGGACGGCGCGGGCGTAGTCCTCGGTCTGCAGGAGGCCGGGGACGTAGTGCGGTTCGTAGGCCCGGATGAGGTTGGCCTCCTGTTCCAGGCTGACGAACGCGCTGAACCAGTCGGGCAGCACGTCGCGGAACCGGTGCCACCAGCCGGGCTTGTTGGCCTCACGGACGAGGGCGAGGAAGGCGTCGGTCTCGGCCGGGTCGGTGACCCCGTAGACGCGGAGCAGCTTCTCCACGTACGGGATCTTCAGGCCGACCTCGGCCTTCTCCATGCGCCGGACCGTGGCGTGGGTGACGTCCAGGGCGCGGCCGGCCTCCTCGTAGGAGAGACCGGCCTTCTCCCGCAGGTCGTGCAGGCGCTTGC
This sequence comes from Streptomyces mashuensis, assembly GCF_014654785.1. Classification (GTDB taxonomy): domain Bacteria; phylum Actinomycetota; class Actinomycetes; order Streptomycetales; family Streptomycetaceae; genus Streptomyces; species Streptomyces mashuensis. The sequence goes on along the minus strand of NZ_BNBD01000001.1, from coordinate 640,181 downwards.
CGAGCACGACCCGCAGGACCGTCGGGGCGCCCGCCGGCCGCGAGTCCGCCACTGTCCACCCCCTCCACCGGCTGTTCCGTGCCAGCAGTGTGCCATGCAGTCTGCTGACCCAACAGACTGTTGTTCCGACAGGCTGTCCTTGCGATTCTGCAATTTACAGACTGAACCTTGCCATAGCTGAGTCCTATCGCACATAGTTGCGGAGTGCTCCCCTCCTACGACGCACCCTCACTAGGGTTCCGCGGCGGCGTCCTCACCGGCCGTCTGCAGGACGCCTTCCACTTCCCGGCCCTCAACGCCTCGGTGGCGGAGGCGCGGCAGCGCGTCCGCGCCCGGCTGCGGGAGTGGGGGATGGACGATGTCGCGTGTGACGACGCGCAGTTGGTGGTCTCCGAGCTGGTCACCAACGCGGTGCGGCACACCGACAGCGACAAGGTCAGCTGCCAGCTGCGGCTGAGCGGTGCCGCGCTGCGCATCGAGGTCGCCGACCAGGGGCTGGCACCGACGGAGCCGCGGGCGCGGTGCAGCGCCGCGGACGAGGAGAGCGGGCGCGGCCTGCTGCTGGTGGGCGCGCTGTCCCGGGCCTGGGGCGTGCTGCCGGGCGACAGCGGGCGGGGCCGCGTGGTGTGGGCCGAGCTGCCGTGCCAGGAGCCGCCGGCCCATTAAGCAGCGGGCGACGCAGCAACGGGGGCGCCGCCGCGGTGGCTCGCGGCGGCGCCCCCGTACGTCCTGCTACAGCGGCAGCAGGTCCGGGCGCTTGGGCTCGACGTTGTCGCCCGAGGACTCGCCGCGCAGCCGGCGGCCGATCCAGGGCACCAGGTGCTCGCGGGCCCAGTGGATGTTCTCCCAGCGCATCTCGGCGGGCGAGCGCCGGTCCTCGTCCGGCCACGCCTGGTCGGGGTCGGTCGGCACGGTCAGGCCCAGCACCTGGGCGGCGCGCAGCGCGACGCGGGTGTGCCCGTCGGCGGAGAGGTGCAGCCGGTCCTCGCTCCAGGCCCGCCGGTCCTGCACCGAGCGCAGCGACCACAGGTCGAGCACGGGGCAGTCGTGCCGGTCGGCGATGGCGCGGACGTGGGCGGTGTAGGTGGCGATCTTGCCGCGCAGGTGGCGCAGCACCGGGACGCCGCGGGTGTCGAAGCCGGTGCACAGGAGCACCGTGCCCACCGTGGCGCGCAGGTCGGCCACGGCGGCCTCGTAGCGCGCGGCCACGTCGTCGGGGTCGCTGCCGGGGCGCAGGATGTCGTTGCCGCCGGCGCAGAAGGTCACGAGGTCCGGGGCCAGTTCCTTGGCCCGGGGGACCTGCTCCTCGACGATCTGGTCGAGGAGCCGGCCGCGCACCGCGAGGTTGGCGTACCGGAACGTGTGCTCGGGACGCTGGTCGGAGAGGAGGACGGCCAGCCGGTCGGCCCAGCCGATGAAGGTGCCGTCGGGCCCCGGGTCCCCCACGCCCTCGGTGAAGCTGTCCCCCACGGCCGCGTACGACCCGATCGTGCGAGCACTGGAAGAAGCCGGAGTGCCCGAAGTAGTCGAAGAATACGAATCGCCTGCCACGTCGGTACATCTTTCACCTTGCGGAGTGACCTACGCCACCGTAACCAGGGGTTGACGTGCCGTGATGTATCCCACCCCGATGGATACGGGCCGGCAGGAATACGGCAGGAATACGATGACGCGTCGGCCCCGGAGACCCGCCAGACCCGCCGGACCCGCCCCAGAGACCCGAGGAGCTCCCCCGTGACGCAGACGCCGCACGTCCCGTCCACCGAAACCGGCCCCGAGGCGGGCCTCACGGGAGTGCGCAACTTCCGCGACCTCGGCGGCCTGCCGGTCGCCGGCGGGCGGCGGGTGCGGCCGGGGGTGCTGTTCCGCAGCGGCCACCTGGCGCACGCCACCGAGACGGACGCCGCCTTCCTGGACTCGCTGGGCCTGCACACCGTCTTCGACTTCCGCAACGCGGCCGACATCGCGCTGGAGGGGCCGGACGTCGCCCTCGCGGGGGTGCGGAACGTCAACATCCCGCTGAGCGACCCGGCGGACGGCAGCGAGTTCTGGCGGATGGTGCGCGAGGGCGGCACCGAGCAGCTGCGGTCGGTGCTGGGCGAGGGCCGGGCGGCGGGCCGGATGTGCGACTCGTACCGGGAGATCATCACCACCCGCACGGCCGCGCACAGCCAGGTACTGCACGCCCTGGCCGACGACGCCGTGCCCGCGCTGATGCACTGCGCGGCGGGCAAGGACCGGGCCGGGCTGACGGTGGCGGTGACGCTGCTGGCGCTGGGCGCCGGCCGCGACGTCATCGAGGCCGACTACCTGGAGTCCAACGCCCCGCACCGCCGCTACCGGGTGCGGCGCGGAGACGACACCGACGGCTACGGCTCCCCGGAGGCGCTGGAGCTGCTGTCGCCGCTGTTCGAGGCGCGCGCGGAGTACCTGGCGGCGGCGTTCGCGGCGATCGAGGAGACCTGGGGCGGTACGGAGAAGTACCTGGCCGAGGGGCTGGGCCTGGCCCCGGAGACCCGCGAGCGGCTGCGGCGCAACCTGCTCACGGACTGACCGGGGGCGGGTACGGGAGGGGCCGGCGCCGGCCCCTCCGCGCGCACCGCGCCTCAGCGCCGCCTGCTCAGCGCCCGCCCGACACCGCCTGCTTCACCAGGGTGCGGCCGAAGTCCCACATCAGGCCGCCGCCGTTGTGCGCGTCGTCCATCACGGCGGTGAACGCGTCCACGAAGCGGTCCACCTCCTTCTCCCCGATGATCAGCGGCGGGATCAGCTTGATCACTTCGAGGTGGTCGCCGGAGACCTGGGTGAGGATGCGGTGCTTCTGGAGCAGCGGCACCACCACCATCTGCGCGAACAGGCCCTTGCGGGCCGCCTGCAGCATCGTCCAGCGGCTGCGCAGGCGCAGCGACGAGGGCCGGCCGAACTCGATGCCGATCATCAGGCCGCGGCCGCGGACGTCGTGCAGCAGCTCGTACTTGGCGGTGAGCGCCGCCAGGCGGGAGCGCAGCAGCTCGCCGGTGGTGCGGGCGTTGGCGACGATGCCCTCGTCCTCCATGACGGCGAGGACCGCCAGGCCCGCGGCCATCGCCTGCGCGTTGGACCCGAAGCTCGCCGAGTGGACGAGGACCCGGTCCATGGAGGAGTAGACCTTCTTGAAGATCCAGTCCTTGCCGAGCGTCGCGCCGACGGGCACGTAGCCGCCGGAGAGGGACTTGGCCACGCAGACCAGGTCGGGCTCGACGCCCGTCTCGTGCTGGTAGGCGAAGAACTCGCCGGTGCGGCCCAGGCCCGTCTGCACCTCGTCGGCGACGAGCAGCGCCTTGTGCCGGTGCAGCAGCTCCTGGGCGGCGTGCAGCCAGCCGGGCGGGGGCAGGAACACGCCCTTGCCCTGGACCGGTTCGACGACGAGGGCCGCGACGTCGCCGCGGCGCAGCTCGCGCTCCAGCGCGTCCAGGTCGCCCAGCGGTACGGCGGTGTCGGGGAGCAGCGGGCCGAAGCCGTCGCGGAACCCTCCCTCCCCGTTGACGGAGAGGGAGCCGGCGGTGAGGCCGTGGAAGGCGTGCTCGCAGTAGAGGACGCGGGGCCTGCCGGTGGCGCAGCGGGCGAACTTCAGCGCGGTCTCGACGGCCTCGGTGCCGCTGTTGCCGAAGAACACCCGGTCCAGGTGCGGGGTGTGGGCGAGCAGCCGCTCGGCGAGCAGGCCGGGCAGCGGCGGGCAGTCGAAGCGGGTGAGGTCGGCCAGTGAGGCGTCCAGGACGTCGTGCAGTGCCCTGCGGACGACGGGGTGGTGGCGGCCCAGGCCCATCACCCCGAAGCCGGCGAGCATGTCGAGGTAGTCCTGGCCGTCGGCGTCCCAGAAGTAGGCGCCCTCGGCCCGTTCGTAGACCTTGTCGAAGCCGATGGTGCGCAGCATGCGCGGCAGCTGGTGGTTGAGGTGGCGGGTGTGCAGCTCGTACCGTTCGGCGCCGCGCTCGGCCAGCAGCCGGGCCAGGTCGAAGGAGGGACGCCGCGCCGTGGGGGTGGGGCCGGCGTCGGGGGTGGTGGTCTCTGCCGTCATGCGTCGTCGTTCTCCTTCACGGCCACGGAGGCCCGCCGGCGGGGCTCCGTGGTGCGCAGGGCGGCGCTGATCCGCCCGGCGATCTCGGCGGGCGTGAGCCCGATGTCGGCGAGCACCTCGGCGCGCTTGGCGTGCGCGAGGAACTGCTCGGGGATGCCGAAGGTACGGACCGGCAGGTCGACGCCCGCGTCGCGGAGGGCCTGGTCCACGGCCCAGCCGACGCCTCCGGTACGGCTGTTGTCCTCGGCCACGGCGACCATGCGGTGGCGTGCGGCCAGGGCGGGCAGCGCGGCGTCGACGGGCTTGACCCAGCGGGGGTCGACGACGGTGCAGGTCACGCCGCGGGCCGCGAGCAGCTCGGCGGCCTCCAGGGCGACGCCGGCCATGGTGCCGACGGCCACCAGCAGCACGTCGGCGCCCTCGGCACCGGGGACGTCCTCGTCGCCGGTGCCGGGCCGGGCCAGGACGTCCATCCCGCCGACGCGGCCGACCGCGGGGATGTCGGGGCCGACGTCCTCCTTGGGGAAGCGGACGACGGTGGGGGCGTCGTCCACGCCGACGGCCTCGCGCAGCTGCGCGCGCAGCTGGGAGGCGTCGCGGGGCGCGGCGATGCGCAGGCCGGGGACGACCTGGAGGACGGACAGGTCCCACATGCCGTTGTGGCTGGGCCCGTCGGTGCCGGTGACGCCGGCCCGGTCCAGGACGAACGTGACGCCGCACTTGTGCAGGGCGACGTCCATCAGCACCTGGTCGAAGGCGCGGTTGAGGAACGTGGCGTAGACGGCGACGACCGGGTGGAGGCCGCCGGTGGCCAGGCCGGCCGCGGAGGTCGCGGCGTGCTGCTCGGCGATGCCGACGTCCCAGACGCGGCCGGGGTGGGCGGCGGCGAACTTCTGCAGCCCGACCGGGCCCATCATGGCGGCGGTGATCGCCACGACGTCGGGTCGTTCGGTGCCGATCCGCACCATCTCGTCGCCGAAGACCGATGTCCACGACGTGCCGGCGGAGGGCCGGAGCGGCTCGCCGGTGCGGGGGTCGGTGATGCCGACGGTGTGGAAGCGGTCGGCCTCGTCCTCCAGCGCCGGCGCGTAGCCGCGGCCCTTCTGCGTACGGCAGTGGACGAGCACGGGGCCGTGGAAGCGCTTGGCGCGGCGCAGCGCGGACTCGACCGCGGCGATGTCGTGCCCGTCTATGGGCCCGACGTACTTCAGGCCGAGGTCCTCGAACATGCCCTGGGGCGCGAAGGCGTCCTTGAAGCCCTTCTTGGCGCCGTGCAGCGACTCGTACAGGGGACGGCCCACGACGGGGGTGCGGTCGAGGAGCTCCTTGCCCCAGGACAGCAGGCGTTCGTAGCCGTCGGTGGTGCGCAGGGTGGCCAGGTGGTCGGCGAGGCCGCCGATGGTGGGCGCGTAGGAGCGCTCGTTGTCGTTGACGACGATGATCAGTTGCCGGTCGCGGGCGGCGGCGATGTTGTTGAGCGCCTCCCAGGCCATGCCGCCGGTGAGGGCGCCGTCACCGACGACGGCGACGACGTGCCGGTTCCAGCGGCCGAGCACCTCGTTGGCCTTGGCGAGGCCGTCGGCCCAGCTCAGGACGGTGGAGGCGTGGCTGTTCTCGATGACGTCGTGCTCGGACTCGGCCCGTGAGGGGTAGCCGGACAGGCCGCCCTTGGCGCGCAGTTTGGAGAAGTCCTGGCGGCCGGTGAGGAGTTTGTGGACGTACGCCTGGTGGCCGGTGTCCCACAGGATCCTGTCGGCGGGCGAGTCGAAGACGCGGTGCAGGGCGATGGTCAGCTCGACCACGCCGAGATTGGGCCCGAGGTGCCCGCCGGTGCGGGCCACGGCGTGGACCAGGAAGTGACGGATCTCCTCGGCGAGGTCGGTCAGCTCCTCGCCGTCCAGTGCCTTCAGGTCGTGCGGACCGCGGATGTTCTCCAGCAACGACACTCCGGCCCCTCCTCCTCGATGTCTGGCTCGTGGTCTCGCTCCCGCCGGTCAGTGGACGGTGACGGCGGGGGTCCCGGAGCGGGCGCCGTCCTTCCCCGCCATCTGCCCGGCGAGCCTCGTCGCTTCCTCGATGAGGGTCTCGACGATCCTGGATTCGGGCACGGTCTTGATGACCTCGCCCTTGACGAAGATCTGGCCCTTGCCGTTGCCGGACGCCACACCCAGGTCGGCCTCACGGGCCTCACCCGGGCCGTTGACGACACAGCCCATCACCGCGACGCGCAGGGGCACCTCCATGCCCTCCAGACCCGCGGTCACCTCGTCCGCCAGCTTGTACACATCCACCTGCGCACGACCACAGGACGGGCACGAGACGATCTCCAGCCGGCGCTGCCGCAGGCCCAGCGACTCCAGGATCTGGATACCGACCTTGATCTCCTCCGCCGGCGGCGCCGACAGCGACACCCGGATCGTGTCACCGATGCCCTCGCTCAGCAGCGCACCGAACGCCACCGCCGACTTCACCGTGCCCTGGAACGCCGGCCCCGCCTCCGTCACACCCAGGTGCAGCGGGTAATCGCACTGCGCCGCCAGCTGACGGTAAGCATTGATCATCACGACCGGGTCGTTGTGCTTGACCGAGATCTTGATGTCACGGAAACCGTGCTCCTCGAACAGCGACGCCTCCCACAACGCCGACTCCACCAGCGCCTCCGGGGTGGCCTTGCCGTACTTCTGCAGCAGCCGCCTATCCAGCGACCCGGCGTTCACGCCGATCCGGATGGGCGTGCCGGCGTCGGAGGCCGCCTTGGCGATCTCCTTGACCTTGTCGTCGAACTGCTTGATGTTGCCCGGGTTCACCCGCACCGCCGCACAGCCCGCGTCGATCGCCGCGAACACGTACTTCGGCTGGAAGTGGATGTCCGCGATCACCGGGATCTGCGACTTCTTCGCAATGACCGGCAGCGCATCCGCGTCGTCCTGCGTCGGGCAGGCCACCCGCACGATCTGGCAGCCCGACGCCGTCAGCTCCGCGATCTGCTGGAGCGTCGCACCGATGTCCGAGGTGCGGGTCGTCGTCATCGACTGCACCGACACCGGCGCGTCGCCACCCACGGCAACCGAGCCGACCTGGATCTTCCGGCTCACCCGCCGCTCGGCGAGCCTGACCGGAACGGACGGCACGCCGAGCGACACGGGCTCATGGAGGGCCACGGCCGTCAGCCCCGGTTGCCCGAGACGGTCTCGCGGGCCGCGCGCAGCGACTCCTTGAGCGAGCCCATCGTGGCCAGGACGGCGGTGGGCTCGTAGCCGCAGTGCGCCATGCAGTTGGCGCACCGCGGGTCCTTGCCCCGCCCGTACTTCTCCCAGTCGGTCTCCTCGATGAGCTGCCGGTACGTCGGCACGTACCCGTCGCTCATCAGGTAGCAGGGGCGCTGCCAGCCGAAGAGGGAGTAGTTGGGGATCGCCCAGGCGGTGCACGGGAAGTCCGCCTTGCCCTCCAGGAAGTCGAGGAAGAGCGGGCTGTGGTTGAGGCGCCAGCGCCGCCGGTTGCCGCCGGCGAACGCCTTCCGGAACAGCTCCCGGGTCTGCTCCACGCCCAGGAAGTGCTCCTGGTCGGGCGCCTTCTCGTAGGCGTAGGCGGGCGAGATCATCATCTCGTCCACCTGCAGCTCGTCGTTGAGGTAGTCGAGCACCTCGACGACGGTCTGCGGGGTGTCGGTGTTGAAGAACGTCGAGTTGGTGGTGACCCGGAAGCCGCGCCGCTTGGCCTCCTTGATGGCCGCCACCGCCTCGTCGAACACGCCCTCCTTGGCCACCGACTCGTCGTGCCGCTCCCGCAGCCCGTCGATGTGCACGGCGAACGCGAAGTAGCGGGACGGGGTGAACTTCTCCAGCTTCTTGCGCATCAGCAGGGCGTTGGTGCACAGGAAGACGTACTTCCGGCGGGCCACCAGCTGCCGCACGATCTCGTCGATCTGAGGGTGCATCAGCGGTTCGCCGCCGGCGATGGAGACCATCGGCGCGCCGGATTCCAGCACCGCGCCGACCGCCTGCGCCACCGGCATGCGCTGTTTGAGCACCCCGGCCGGATGCTGGATCTTCCCGCAGCCCTCGCACTTGAGGTTGCAGGCGAAGAGCGGCTCCAGTTCCACGATGAGCGGGAACTTCTCCCGCTTCCGCAGCTTCTGCTGGAAGAGATAGGTACCGACCCGGACGGTCTGGCGGAGCGGCATGGCCATCTGGCTCACCTCCTGGGGAGCAGCAAGGAACGGTGCCATTCGAAAAAGGCGGGAAGGACGGTGCGCAACACACGGAAGGCTGATATTCCACCGCGCAGGGTCCCGATGCGTACGAGTTCGTGCTCCGGTGCGTCCACGACCACTCGTACGGCGGCAACCGGGCGGGCGCCCGCCCGTACCGCGCTGCGCAGGGTGGCCGCGGATTCCATGTCCACCGCCAGCGCGCCGGCGGCGTGCAGGGCCGCCCGTTCGGCGCCGCGCACCACGTGGTCGGAGCCGACCAGCGGCCCGGTGTGGATGACGCGCCGCGGCACGGCCTCGGCCAGCTCCTTGGCGAGCAGCTCGACGCCGACGCACTCGGTGCGCCCCCGCCCGTCGCGGGTCTCGTCGGCCACGACGAGGTCGCCGGGGTGCATGCCGGGGGCCAGGCCGGCGCAGAAGCCGGTGGCGATCACGGCGGCGGCGCCGAGGCCGGGCGTGGCCAGGGCGCGGGTGACGGCACGGTCCGCCGCCTGCGGGCCCATCCCCGTGCGGAGCACGGTGACGGGCCCGGCCGCCTCGTCCTGGCCGCCGCGCAGCGCCAGGCGTTCGATGCCGAGCGCGCAGGCGACCAGCAGCGGGGCGGGCGGGGCGGGGACCGTGCCGGGGTTCATCAGCGCTCCGGCCGGGTGCCCGGGAGGGGCTCGCCGTGCAGGTAGCGGCCGAGGGCGGTGAGCGGGAACACCTGCCGGTACAGGTGGTAGTTGATGGAGAAGTCCCAGGGGAAGCCGGTGCCGGTGAAGTACGGCTCGTCCCAGGAGCCGTCGGGCCGCTGGGTGGCGGCCAGCCAGGTCACGCCGCGGTCCACGGCCTCGCTGTCCCGCTCGCCCGCGGCCAGCAGGGCCAGCAGCGCCCAGGCGGTCTGGGAGGCGGTGGAGGCGCCCTTGCCGATCCAGCCGGGGTCGCGGTACGAGCGCAGGTCCTCGCCCCAGCCGCCGTCGGGGTTCTGCACCTTCCGCAGCCAGTCGACCGCGCGCCGGATCGCCGGGTGGGCGGTGGGCAGTCCCGCGGCCACGAGGGCGGGGACGACCGATCCGGTGCCGTAGACGTGGTTGACGCCCCAGCGGCCGAACCAGGAGCCGCTCTCCTCCTGTTCGGCGAGCAGCCACTCGATGCCGCGCCGGGCCCGCGGGTCGTGGCCGCGGCCCAGGTGGGCGAACATCTCCACGACGTGGGCGGTGACGTCGGCGGAGGGCGGGTCGATGACCTCGCCGAAGTCGCAGAACGGCAGCCGGTTGGGGAAGGGGCTGGTGTTGTCGGCGTCGAACGCGGCCCAGGCACCGTTGCGCGACTGCATCCCCGCGGTCCAGCGGGCGGCGCGCTCCAGGGCCCGTTCCAGCCGGCTGGGGTCGGGATGGTCCACGCGGGTGAGGGCGAGGACCACCTCGGCGGTGTCGTCGACGTCGGGGTAGTGGTCGTTGTGGAACTCGAAGGACCAGCCGCCCGGGGGCAGCCCGGGGCGGCGCACGGCCCAGTCGCCGGGCCGCAGCACCTGCTCGTCCAGCATCCAGTCGGCGGCCTTCACCAGCGCCGGGTGGTCGCGGGGCAGGCCTGCGTCGGCGAGCGCGATGACGGCCAGGCAGGTGTCCCACACCGGCGACTGGCACGCCTCGACCATGCGCACCGGGGCGCCGTCCGGGCCGTCCTCGTGCCAGACGGCGAAACGGTCCAGCGACTCGAGGCCGGCCCGCAGCACGGGGTGCTGGAGGTCGTAGCCGAGCAGGTGGAGGGCGATGACCGAGTAGACGGCGGGCGGCTGGATGCCGCCCCAGCACCCGTCGTTCTCCTGCCGCTCGACGATCCAGCGGGCCGCCGCGTTGAGGGCGGCGCGCCGCAGGGGGCGCACGGCGACCTTGCGGTAGCGGTGCAGGGCCTTGTCGACGCGCTGGAAGAAACCGTCCCAGGTGGTGGCGGGGGCGAGGGGGCGCGGCGGGTTGGGCCGGCGGGGGTCGGTGTGCAGCTCGTCCAGGGCGAAGGGCGCGGGCCGTACGGGCCGGAGCGCGGAGACGATGGTGAGCGGGACGATGGTCTGCCGGGCCCACTGGCCGAAGTCGTAGAGGTTGAGCGGGAACCGCTTGGGAAGGAAGATCAGCTCGGGTGGCAGCTCGGGCACGTCCTCCCAGCGCCACCAGCCGAAGAGGGCCAGCCAGATGCGGGTGAAGACGCGGGCGGCGGCGATGCCGCCGCGGTCCCGGACCCAGGCGGAGGCGGCGGCCATGTGGGGGGCGTCGGGGGCGTCGCCCGCGAGCCGCAGCGCCACGTACGCCTCGACGGTGGCGGACAGCTCCCCCGGGCCGCCGTGGAAGGTGGGCCAGGGCCCGTCGGGGAGCTGCCGGGAGCGGATCCAGCGGGCGGCGGCCTCGGTGGTCGCCTTGTCGGAGATGCCCAGGAACTGACGGAGCAGCAGGTCCTCGGCGTCCATGGTGACGTTGGTCTCCAGGTCGCCCTTCCACCAGCCCTGCGCGTCCTGGCGGGCGAGGAGGTGCTCGACGGCCCGGGCGGTGGCCTCCCCGGCCGCCTGACGTGTGGTCAGGACGGTGTCCGGGGAGCCGGCCTCGGCCCCGCGGGAGGGATGTCCCACCCCGCTGCCGTCGGTCGTCGCTGTCATGTGCTTTCCCCTAACGCAGTGAGTCTCTCTCTTCTCTGCCGTACTGCTGGTGATGCTGTACTTCGGGGGCTGCTTCAGCCGGTGTCAGGTGCCGGCGGGGGGTTCCGCCGGGGTCAACGCTTCCGTGGTGGTCAACTCTTCCGTACGACGACGAAGTCGGCGAGCGCGACGAGCTGCGCCCGGACCTCGGCGGGCATGTCGACCCGGTCCAGCGACTCCAGGGCGGTGGCGTGCTGGCGGCGGGCCTCCTGGGAGGTCCACTCCCGGCCGCCGGCCTCCTCGATCAGTGCCGCGCGGGTGGCGAACTCCTCCTCGTCGAAGTCGGCGGCCTGGGCCTCCGTGAGCTTCGCGTCGGCGGCGAGCATCGCGGCCAGCCGCTCGGAGGCCGGCCCGCCGGCGGCGAGCGCGGCGACCACCGGGAGGGACTTCTTGCGCTGCCGCAGGTCGCTCCAGGTCTGCTTGCCGGTGGCCTCCGGGTCGCCCCAGATGCCCAGCAGGTCGTCGACGGCCTGGAAGGCCAGGCCCAGGTGGTAGCCGTACGCCTCCAGCGTGTCCGCCGTACGGTCGTCGGCGCCGCCGAGGACCGCGCCGATGGAGCAGGCGCAGGCCAGCAGGGCGCCGGTCTTGTTGCCCTCCATCTCCAGGCACTCCTCGACGGTGACCCGCTCGCGGTGCTCGTAGGAGATGTCCTGGGCCTGCCCGTCGATGAGCTTGCGGGTCGCGGTGGTCAGCCGGCGCGTGGCCCGGCCGGCCTCGACCGTGCCGAGCTCCAGCAGCACCTCGTTGGCCAGCGCGAACAGCGCGTCGCCGACGAGGATGGCCTGGGCGGGGTCGTACGCCTTCCACACCGTGTCGCGGTGGCGGCGCTGCTCGTCGCCGTCCATGAGGTCGTCGTGCAGCAGGGAGAAGTTGTGCACCAGCTCCACGGCGACCGCGCCGGGGACGCCCACCTCGGCGGCGGCGCCGGCGGCCTCGGCGGAGAGCAGGGCCAGGGCGGGGCGCACGGCCTTGCCGCCGTCGCCGGAGACCGGGCGGCCCTGGGCGTCGGTCCAGCCGAAGTGGTAGGCGGCGACGGCGTCCATGGGTGCGGCGAGCCGGGCCACGGCGGCACGCAGCACCGGCGTGGCAAGCGTCCGTCCGCGCTCCAGCAGGGCGCGCACGCCCGCGGTGTCGACAGCTGGGATCGCCGATGTCACGGTCTCTCCTCTGGTGTTGGTGCTCGCGCGCGGCCCGCCGACCGGGACGCGCGTCTGGAGGGCTCGCTGGTTCATTCCGCCGCCTCCGGCAGGGGGTTCCGGTAGGGCAGGCCGAGCCGGGAGAGCGCCGCGCCGGCGGCGGTGACCCCGCTGCGCACCGCGCCCTCCATGGTCGCCGGCCAGCCGGTGGCGGTCCACGCGCCGGCCAGGAACAGGCCGGGCGCGCGCGTGGGGGCGGCGGGCCGCAGGCGGCCGACGCCGGGGGTGGGCGCGAACGTCGCGGTGCGCTCACGGGTGACGAAGAAGTCCGTCACGCGGGCGTCGCGGGCGGCCGGCAGCAGCCGCGCGAGCTCGGGCAGATAGCGCTCGCGCAGCTCGGCGACCGGCCGGTCGATGTCGTCCTGCGCGGCCGACTGGGACACGGCCAGGTACTGGGCGCGGGGGTCGCGTGCGGCCAGCCCGGAGGAGTCGGTGCGGTCGAACACCCACTGCACGGGGCTGCCGAGGGCGGTGAAGAACGGCCGGCGCAGCACGGGCCGGTCGTAGACGACGTGCAGGTTGAGGATGGGCGCGGTGCCGATCTCCAGCAGCCGGCCGGGGTTGTCCAGGGCGCCGTCGGGCAGCAGGTCGTGGGTCTCGCGCTGGGGGACGGCCAGGACGACCGTGCCGGCGGTCAGCCGCTCGGTTCGGCCGGGGCCGCCCGCCGTGTCGACGTGCCAGCCGCCGTCGTCCGTACGGGTGACGCGGGTGGCGCGGGTGCGCAGCGCGACGCGGACGCCGGCCTTCTCCAGGGCGGCCAGGGCGCGGGTGTGGTGGAGCTCGCCGAGGGGGACGCGGGCCCAGCCGATGTCGGCGGCGCCGGGCTCGGAGAGCAGCCCGGTCTTGAAGACCATGGCGGCGAGGCCGAGGGACGCCCGGTCGGCGGTGGCGTTGAGGGTGGCCACGCCCACCAGGTCCCACAGGGCCTCGACGGCGCGGGGGGTCTGGCCGTGCCGGTGGAGCCAGTCGGCGAAGCCGACGCCGTCGAGGGCGGGGTCGGCCGGGTCGAGGCCGCGCAGGGCGAGCGCGGCCCGGCCGACGGCGGCGCGCTCGGCGAGCGACAGGTGCGGGTAGGTGGCGAGGCTGGCGGCCAGGTGCAGGGGGACGGGCAGCGCGGTGCGGCGCAGCCGGCCCAGCCGGGGGCGGCCGGAGGGGTGGCCGACGTCGAGGACGGGCACGTCGAGCCGGTCCTGCAGCGGGGCCAGGGCGGTGGCGTCCAGGCGGTCCAGGAACCACCGGTAGGCGGTGCAGCAGCGGAGGTAGACGTGCTGGCCGTTGTCGACGTCGAGCTCGTCGCGGCGGAAGGAGAAGGCGAGGCCGCCCAGCCGCGGCCGGCCCTCGGTGAGGGTGACGCGCAGGCCGGCGGCGGCGAGCTCCAGCGCGGCCGTGACGCCGGCCAGGCCGCCCCCGATCACCACCGCGGCCGCCCCGTCGGGGCGGCCTGCCTCGTCTGTGCGGAGCCGGTCGGGCCGGTTCGCCGTCTCTGCTGCCTCGGCCGTCATCCGTCCACCCCCTTGGCTGCTGACAGGGACGCGTCGACCGGGCGGAGGGTTGCGCACCGCCGGCCGGTGGGGAACAGGAGCATCAGGCGCGCCCCCTGGCGGTCTGCCGGTGGACGCTGCGCGCGTCGTAGCCGGACAGCCCGCGGACGGCGACGAACGCCTTCTCGCGGCCGGGCAGCGAGACCCGGCCGCGCAGCACCGCGCCGGGCTGCTCGGCGATGCGGTCCAGCAGCCGGCGGTAGATGCCGGACATGGCCGCGACGCAGGCGCCGCTGCGCCGGTCGAGCATGGGCAGCAGCCGCATGCCCTCGGCGAACAGGGCCCGGGCCCGGCGCACCTCGAACTGGACCAGGCCGGTGAAGTCGGAGCCGGCCGGGGGGCGCACCGAGTGGAAGCCGGCCGAGCAGCCGAACTTGGCCAGGTCCTCGGCGGGCAGGTAGGTGCGGCCGTTGGCGGCGTCCTCGCGCACGTCGCGGAGGATGTTGGTGAGCTGGAGGGCGAGGCCGAGGGTATCGGCGTACTCGGCAGCGCGTCCGGCGTCGCGCGCGCCGGGCACGGTGCCGAACACGCCGAGTGACAGCCGGCCGATGGCGCCCGCCACGCAGCGGCAGTACCGGACGAGGTCGTCCCAGGTCTCGTAGGTCTCCCCGCGCACGTCCATCTGGACGCCGTCGATCAGCTCGTCCAGCGCGTCGACCGGGATGGGGAAGCGGCGCACGGCGTGGGCCAGCGCGACGGCCACCGGGTCGGTGTCGTCCTCGGCGACGTCGCCGGTCCTTATCCGGTCGAGCGTGGTCCGGGCCTCCTCCAGGCGCAGCCGTTTGGCCTCGGGGTCCAGCGGCCCGTCGCCGATGTCGTCGACGCGCCGGGAGAAGGCGTAGAGGGCCGACATGGCCCGCCGCTTCGCCGTGGGCAGCAGTCTGATGCCGTAGGAGAAGTTCCCGGCCTGTTGTCCGGTGACGGCCTCGCAGTAGCTGTACGCGGCGAGTACCGGCGCGGACGCATAGGGCGTTCCGGTCACGATGCCGCTCACCCCTCTCTTCGCAGTGTCGCCCCCACCCGGCGCAGCAGGCGCGTCCGGGTGGGCTTGGGCGGTCCGGGGAGAACGTCGTGGCCCGCGGCGGCGACCGCGTCCAGCGCGGCCATTCCTCCGCCCACGAACCCCGCGAGCAGCAGCTTGAGCCTGCCGTGGACGCTACCCACGAGGGGGGTGCCTTCATTCAGCAGCTGCCGGGCGCGTTCCGCCTCGTACGCGACCAGGGCGCGCACCGACGCGCCGGCGGTCGGGCGGGCCAGGTCGGACTCGGTGACGTGGAAGCGCCGCATGTCCTCGGCGGGGAGGTAGATGCGGTCGCGCCGCAGGTCCTCGGCGACGTCCTGAAGGTGTTCGACGATCTGCAGGGCGGTGCAGATCGCGTCCGAGCGGCGGACCCGCTCGGGGCTGGTGGTGCCGGTGACGCCGAGCACGAGGTGCCCGACGGTGTTGGCGGACAGCTCGCAGTAGGCGAGCAGGTCGCCGTAGGTCTCGTAGCGGCCGGTCAGCTGGTCCTGGCGGTTGGCCTCGATCAGCCCGAGGAAGGGCTCCGGGGTCAGGCCGCAGCGGCGGACGGTCGGCCGCAGGCGCTGGAGCAGGGGGTGGCGGGGGCCGGTGCCGGTGGTGGCGAAGACGCGGCGCAGGTCGGTCTCGAAGGCGTCGAGCAGGGCGAGCCGGTCGCCGGCCTGCTCGCGGTCCAGCCCGAGCAGCTCGGCGTCGCGGCCGCCGGGCGCCAGGTCGCCGTCGCCGATGTCGTCGACGAGGCGGGCGTAGCCGTAGACCGCCATCAGGTCGTCGCGCCAGGCCCGGGGCAGGAAGAAGGGTGCCACCGGGAAGTTCTCGTGCGCGGCCTTGTCGAGCACGGCCCGCGCGTGCCGCGCGTCCGTCCCCGCGGTCACCGCGGGCTGCCCGGACCGGGGACGGCGTACGCCTCTCCGCCCTGGAGAGGCCCCGTAGCCAATGCAGCCATTGCCGTCACATCTCCCGTTCTACACTGCCGACCCAGAACATCCTATTTCGGACACGCCGCAGGGTGACCTCCCTTGCGCTCCCCCTCGGGCGCGCCCCGCGGTCCCGCCGCGGCGGCCCGGGGCACGGGTCCCGCCTTCAACCTTCGGCCCTCGACAAACGGCCGCAAAAGAGCACGGTACAGCGTACGCCGTACAGGCGTCCGGCGGCCGACCGGGTACGTGCTTGATCCGTACCATGCCACGCACAGCCCGAATCAACCCTGTCCGCAAGCGAGTTGACCGCCGGAAACAGGACAGGACCCCCGTCGTGCGGTGCGCAACGGGGGTCCTGTGACAAGCGTCGCGAAAAGAGGCCGGACCCTAGCGGGCCGTCTCCTTCTCGTACGCCCGCACCACCTCGTCGGTGGGGCCGTCCATCACCAGTTCGCCGCGCTCCAGCCACAGCACCCGGTCGCAGGTGTCCCGGATCGACTTGTTGTTGTGGCTGACCAGGAAGACCGTGCCGGCCTCCTTGCGCAGCTCGCGGATGCGGGCCTCGGAGCGCTTCTGGAAGTCGCGGTCACCCGTGGCCAGCGCCTCGTCGATCATCAGCACGTCGTGGTCCTTGGCCGCCGCGATGGAGAACCGCAGCCGCGCCGCCATGCCGGAGGAGTACGTGCGCATCGGCAGGGTGATGAAGTCGCCCTTCTCGTTGATGCCCGAGAAGTCGACGATCTCCTGGTACCGCTCGCGGATCTGCTCGCGGGTCATGCCCATGGCCAGACCGCCGAGCATCACGTTCTTCTCGCCGGTCAGGTCGTTCATCAGCGCCGCATTGACGCCCAGCAGCGAGGGCTGGCCGTCGGTGTAGACCTTGCCCCGCTCGGTGGGCAGCAGCCCCGCGATGGCCTTGAGCAGCGTCGACTTCCCCGAGCCGTTGGAGCCGATCAGGCCGATGGCCTGGCCCCGGTACGCGGTGAAGCTCACGCCCTTGACGGCGTGCACCTCGCGCACGCCCACGCTGGGCCGGCGCCGGATGATCCGGTCCAGGGCCGCGGTCGCGCTGCCCCGGCCCGTCCCGCCGCCGTAGACCCGGTAGACCACGTGCACGTCGTCGGCGATCACCGTGGGGACACGGTCGCCGGTCAGCTGCTCAGCCACGGCCGTACTGCTCCTCAGCCTTCCAGAAGTACACGAAGCCCCCGATGCCCACGAGCAGCGCCCAGCCCACCGCCAGCAGCCACACGTGCGGCGGCAGCTTGTCCGCGCCGTACCCGTCGATGAGGGCGAAGCGCATGAGGTCGATGTAGACCGCGGCCGGGTTGGCGCTCAGCACGTCGATCAGCCAGCCGGGCGAGTGCGCCTTCTTCAGCTGGTCCACCAGGCTGTACATCACACCGGAGGCGTACAGCCACGTCCGCAGCACGAACGGCAGCAGCTGGGCCAGGTCGGGCGTCTTGGCACCCGCCCGGGCCAGGACCATCGCCAGGCCCGTGTTGAACACGAACTGGAGGGCGAGCGTCGGGAAGATCAGCAGCCAGGACGCGGCCGGGTAGTGGCCGAAGCCCAGCAGCATCGCCACCAGCACGAGCATCGAGAACAGCAGCTGCTGGAGCTGCTGGAGCGCGAACGACACCGGCAGCGCCGCCCGCGGGAAATGCAGTGCCCGCACCAGGCCCAGGTTGCCGGAGATCGCCCGGACGCCGGCCATCGCCGACGTCTGGGTGAACGTGAACACGAACACACCCGTCACCAGGAACGGGATGTAGGTGCTCTTCGGCATGTGGCCGCGCGCGCCCATGAGCACACCGAAGATGAAGAAGTAGACCACCGCGTTCAGCAGGGGCGTGGCCACCTGCCAGACCTGGCCCAGCTTGGCCTTGCTGTACTGCGCGGTCAGCTTGGCCCGGGAGAAGGCGAGGATGAAGTGGCGCCGCTGCCACAGCTGCCGGGCGTACTCGCCCAGCGGCGGCCGGGCCCCGCTCACCGCCAGCCCGTACTTCCGGGCCAGCTCGGCGGCGGACAGCCCGTCGTCGGGGGATGGCGGGGCACTCACGGCGACCGCACCGTCGTGCGTTGTCTCGCTCACAGTTGACACTTTCGTCCTCAAGGGTGCGCGGCTGCGGGGCCCTGCGGCCCCGGGCCGCGCCCGATGCTCTCAGACAGAGCTTGTCAGATCACCGGCGGCCGACCCAGTCGGGTCAGGCGCCACACGGTACGCCACCGCATCGGCCGGCGTGGGCCGCACGGGGCCGTCCAGCCCTCCTTGAAGCCGCCCAGCCAGGCGCGCAGCGCCGGCAGGGACGGGCGGCGGGCCAGGGTCAGCAGCAGCCAGACGCCGGGGTAGACCGGGACCAGCGGGGCGGGCAGGTTGCGGCGGGCCAGCCACACCCGGTTGCGGGCCACCATCCGGTGGTAGACCGCGTGCCGGCTGGGGGCCGTCGTCGGGTGGTGCAGCACCACGTCCGAGCGGTAGTCGATCATCCAGCCGGCGTCGAGGGCCCGCCACGCCAGGTCGGTCTCCTCGTGGGCGTAGAAGAACTCGCCCGGCAGCAGGCCGGCATCGGCGAAGACCCGGGTCCGCACCGCGTTGGCACCGCCCAGGAAGGTCGTCACCCGGGAGGACCGCATCGGGTCCGAGGCCCGCAGCCGCGGTACGTGACGGCGCTGGGTGACGCCGGTGTCCGGGTCGGCGATCCGGAAGGTGATGATGCCCAGCTTCGGGTCGGCGGCGAACGCCTCGCGGCACAGCCGGACCGAGTCCTGGTTCGGGAGCGAGCCGTCGTCGTCGAGGAAGAGCAGGATGTCCTTCTCGCGGCCCGCGGGCCCGAACGCCTCGATGCCGACGTTCCGGCCGGCCGGGATGCCCACGTTCTCGGGCAGCTCGACCGTACGGATCGTCAGCCCCGGCACGGTGATCTCCGGCAGCGGCGAGCCGTTGCCGACGATCACGACCTCGACGGGCGCGCCGTTCTGCTTGGCCACCGACTCCAGCAGCGCCCGCAGCTCGTCGGGGCGGTTGCCCATGGTCAGCACGACCGCGCCGACCGTCAGCTCCTCGGGGTTCACCGGAGCCCCCTTTCGCGTACTCGTCCGCGTATTCATCGCAGCCTGCTCGACGCCAGGATGGACACCAGGTGCAGCAGCGTCTGCAGGACGGCGATGCCGGCCAGGACCGCGGTGCCGAGCCGGGTGAAGAACAGGTCGCCCCGGGCGCTGTCCACGGCCGCGAGGACGAGGATCAGCAGGGACGCCTCGATGCCGAGGATCAGCCGGTGGAACTTGAGCGCGGCGGCGGCCCTGCGGGCCAGCGCCATGCCCGACGAGCGCGGCTCGGACGCGGCCTCCTTGACCGGCGGCAGCCCGGCCTGGTGGCGGGCGACGCCCACGAGGTCGGTCTCGGCCTTGATCAGGACGGCGCCGAGCGCCGCGACGGTGCCGAGGAAGGCCCACAGCCAGTCGATCCGGCCGCTGCCCCACGGGTCGGCGGCGCGCAGGCCCAGGCCGACCAGGACCGCGGCGTCGCACAGGTAGGCGCCGACCCGGTCCAGGTACACCCCGGAGTTCGAGTACTGCTTCTTCCAGCGTGCGATCTCACCGTCGACGCAGTCCAGCAGCAGGTACAGCTGGACCATGACCACGCCGAGCACGGCGCCCCAGATCCCCGGCACCAGCAGGGCCGGGGCCGCGAGGACGCCCGCGACGGTCATCAGGTAGGTGAGCTGGTTGGGCGTGACCCGGGTGTTCACCAGGTGCCGGTCCACCCGCAGCGAGATCTCCCGCATGTACAGGCGGCCGGCCCAGTGCTCACCGCTGCGCCGGTCCTTCACCCCTGCGGGGTGCACGACCGGGCGCAGTTCAGCGACTGACGGCTTGTGCATAGTCGGCGTAGGCGTCCCTGATCTGGTCGGTGGAGAGGTCGAGGTGCTCGAGGATGGTGTAGCGGCCGGGGCGGGTCTGCGGCGCGAACTCGACCACCTTGACGAACTCGTCCTCGGTGAAGCCGATGTCGCCCGGCAGCACGGGCAGGCCGTGCCGGCGCAGGACCTCCACCATCAGCGCGGACTCCTCGTGCGCGCCGCGCAGGTGCATGGCGAAGGCGGCACCCATGCCGCACTGCTCGCCGTGGCTGGCGGCCCGCTTGGGGAAGAGCAGGTCGAAGGCGTGGTTGATCTCGTGGCAGGCGCCGGAGGCCGGGCGGCTGTCGCCGGCCACGGACATCGAGATGCCGGTGAGCACGAGGCCCTCGGCCAGCACCTGGAGGAAGCCGTCGTCGCCCACGCCGCCGGGGTGGCGCAGCACGGCCTCGCCGGCCTGGCGGGCCATGGCGGCGGCCAGTCCGTCGATCGCCTCGCCGGTGTGGCGGTTGGAGAGCTCCCAGTCCGCGACGGCGGAGATGTTGGAGATGGCGTCGCCGATGCCGGAGCGGACGAAGCGGACGGGGGCCTCACGGATCACGTCGAGGTCGATGACCACGGCGATCGGGTTGGGCACGCCGTACGAGCCACGGCCCGCGTCGTTGTCGAGGGTGGCGACCGGCGAGCACAGGCCGTCGTGCGACAGGTTCGTCGCGACGGCGACCAGCGGCAGGCCGATGCGCGCGGCGGCGAACTTGGCGCAGTCGATGATCTTGCCGCCGCCCAGGCCCACGACCGCGTCGTAGTGCCCGGACTTCATCGCGTCGGCGAGCTTGATCGCGTCGTCCAGCGTGCCGCCGCCGACCTCGTACCACGAGGCGCCGGGCAGCGCCGGGGCGAGCCGCTCGCGCAGCATCGCCCCGGAGCCGCCGCTGATGGCGACGGCCAGCTTGCCGGAGCTGGAGATCCGCTGGTCGGCGAGGACGCCGGCCAGGTCGTCCAGGGCTCCCGGACGGATGTCGACGACGACCGGCGAGGGGATGAGCCTCGTCAGTACTGGCACGCGATCTCCCGGCCCTTGGCGAGGTCGTCGTGGTTGTCGATCTCGACCCACTTGACGTCACCGATGGGGGCCACGTCGACCTTGAAGCCGCGGTTGACGAGCTCCTGGTAGCCGTCCTCGTAGTAGAGGTCGGGGTCGCGCTCGAAGGTGGCCTTCAGGGCGTCGGCCAGCTCGGCGCCGGCCTCGGCCTCGATGAGGGTGACGCCGATGTACTCGCCGGTCGCGTCGGCCGGGTCCATCAGCTTGGTGATCCTCTGAACGCCCTTGCCGTCCTCGACGACGACCTTCATCTCCTCGTCGGCGAGCTTCTTCACCGTGTCGAGGGCGAGGATGATCTTCTGGCCGTTGCCGCGGGCGGCGAGCAGCGTCTGCTCGACCGAGACCGGGTGGACGGTGTCGCCGTTGGCGAGGATCACGCCGCGGCCGAGCACGTCACGGGCGCACCACAGGGAGTAGGCGTTGTTCCACTCCTCGGCCTTGTCATTGTCGATCAGCGTCAGCTTCAGCCCGTACTTGGCCTCCAGGGCCTCCTTGCGGGCGTAGACGGCCTCCTTGCGGTAGCCGACGACGATGGCGACCTCGGTCAGACCGATCTCCGCGAAGTTGGCCAGGGTGAGGTCGAGCACGGTGGTGTCACCGTCGACCGGCACCAGGGCCTTGGGCAGGGTGTCGGTGTAGGGGCGCAGACGCCGTCCGGCGCCGGCGGCCAGCACGAGGCCGATCATGCGGGTTCTCCTGTTTCGTCGTGTACTGCGGGCGCCCCGGAGGACACCCAGAACCGGATGCTCTCGCCGAGCACCGCGAGCGCGATGGCGACCGCCAGGGCCGTCAGCGCGATGGTGAAGCCTTGCCCGTGCCAGAGGGCGGCGGCGGCCGTGACCGCCAGGACGCGTCCCTCGTGTCCGCCGATCGCCCGCACCAGCGGGTGCGGGGGCGCACCGGTGCCGCCACGGATGCGGTACACCGTGTCGTAGTGATGGTAGGCGACCGCGGCCACCAGGCCGAATGCCGCCGGGAGTGCGCCGGGGGCGCCCGAGCGGGCGGCCAGCACGAGGATCGTGACGTATTCGGCGGCCCGGAACACGGGCGGGACCAGCCAGTCCAGCGGCCCCTTCAGGGGCTTCGCCACGGCGGCGCCGGCGAACAGCGCGTACGCCGCGGCGCCGGCGACCGGCAGCCAGGGTGAGGTGTGCCACCAGAGGGTGACGAGCAGCACGCCCGTGCCCGCGAGGGCCAGGACGGGGGCGGTGACGGCGCCCGCGCCGCGGCGCGCGGTGATCTTCGCGGCGGTCTCGGCGACCAGCCCGGAGTCGGCGAGGTCGGCCAGGGCCCGGGCGGCGCGGTCGGTGCGGCGTGCCTTCCTCGTGACCGAGCGCAGCACACGGCCGGCGGTGGTGTAGCAGGCGGCGAAGGCGCAGCCGATCAGCAGGACCACGAAGACGGTGCGGGGCGTGGTGAGCGCGGTGAGCAGCGCTATGAGGGCCCAGCGCTCGCCGATGGGCAGCACGATCATGCGGCGGGCCCAGACGGTCCAGCCGACGCTGTCCAGCCGCCCGGACAGGGCGGCGGTGGGGCTGGTGTTGGCGGTGGCGTCGTGGTTGGCCTCGTTGAAGGAGAAGTCGACCACGTGCCGGCAGGTCTGGAGGACCATCGCGCCGAGCGCCAGCGCCCATACGTCGTCGGTGCCGCCGCCGCGGGCGGCGCCCAGGGCGAGGCCCGCGTAGTAGGCGTACTCCTTCGCGCGGTCGAAGGTGGCGTCGAGCCAGGCGCCGAGCGTGGAGTACTGGAGGGAGTAGCGGGCGAGCTGGCCGTCGGTGCAGTCGAGCACGAACGAGGCGATCAGCAGCACGCCGGCGGCGACGAAGCCGCCGCGGCTGCCGGTGGCCGCGCAGCCGGCCGCGATCAGCGCCGTCAGCAGCGAGGCGGTCGTCACCTGGTTGGGGGTGAGGCCGCGGCGCGCGCACCAGCGGGCGAGGTAGCGGGAGTACGGGCTGATGCAGAAGGTGGTGAAGAAGCCGTCGCGGGACTTGACGGCGCTGCGCAGCCGGACGGCCTCCTCGTCGACGGCGGCGACCTCGGCACGCGTCTTCTCCCGTGCCTCGTCGTCGCCCGGCACGGCGGCGACGAGCACGCCGAGGTCGGGGCGGTGCACGGCGACGCCGTGGGCCTCCAGCCCGGCGGCGAGGGCCCCGGGGAGGTCCTCGGCCGGCGCCTCACCGAGCGCGGACGTCAGGGCCGTGCGGGCCTCGGCCTGCGCGCCGAGCGCGCCCTCGACCGCGGCCGCAGGGAAGCGGGGGTCGGTGAGGGCCAGGCGCAGGGCGTGGACGTGGCCGGTGAAGCGGGCGTCGACGACGGCGACCCGCTCGGCGGCCGGGACGGCCGCGAGCTCGGCGGCCAGGGCGCCGGCGTCACCCGCCGTGCGGACGGCGAAGCCCAGCGACCGCAGGTCGTCCTCGAGGGAGGAGCCGGCGGGCGGCGTACCGGTGAGGATGGCGGTCGACAGACGAACTCACTCCTTGGAAGCTGGCGTGGCCGCCGCGGGGCGCGCAGGGGGCCGGGGGCGGGCGCGCGGCGTGCCGGGCCCCGGCGGTCCGGTGCGGCGGCGTGCGGCACGTCGGCAGAGGCTATCGGATCAACGGAAGGCACCGTTCACCCGCACGGGCGCCGTGCGAGGGCCCCACCGTCAGGACGCCCGGGCGGGGCGGGCGGTTCCCGGCGGTACCGGACGAAAGTCCCACAGACGGGGGAACGGCACGGAGAAACGTTTCCGGCCATCCGGCTGGACTAGGGTGCCGTGCATGACGTGGCTGATCACAGGCGGAGCGGGCTACATCGGTGCCCATGTGGCACGGGCGATGACGGAGGCCGGGGAGCGGGTGGTCGCGCTGGACGACCTGTCCTCGGGCTCGGGCGCCCGGCTCCCGGAGGACGTGCCTCTGGTGCGGGCGTCGGTGCTGGACGGCGAGGCGGTCGAGGCGGCCCTGAAGGAGCACGGCGTCACGGGCGTGGTGCACCTGGCCGCGAAGAAGCAGGTCGGCGAGTCGGTGGAGAAGCCCCTGCTGTACTACCGGGAGAACCTGCACGGGCTGACCGTGCTGCTGGAGGCCGTCGTCACGGCCGGGGTGCGCAACTTCGTGTTCTCGTCCTCCGCGGCGGTGTACGGCATGCCGGACGTGGACCTGGTCACCGAGGACACGCCGTGCCGGCCGATCAACCCGTACGGGGAGACGAAGCTGGCCGGCGAGTGGCTGGTGCGGGCGACGGGCGCCGCGCACGGCCTGTCGACGGCCTGCCTGCGCTACTTCAACGTGGCGGGCGCGGCCCGGCCCGAGCTGGCCGACACCGGCATCTTCAACGTCATCCCGATGATGTTCGACCGCCTGACGCGGGGCGAGCCGCCGCTGATCTTCGGTGACGACTACGACACGCCGGACGGCACCTGCGTGCGCGACTACATCCACATCGAGGACCTGGCCACCGCGCACCTGGCCGCCGCCCGCCGGCTGGTGGAGCGGCCCGGCGGCGACCTGACGCTGAACGTGGGCACGGGCACGGGGGTGTCCGTGCGGGAGATGGCGGCCCTGATCGCCGAGGTCACCGGCCGTACGGAGCCGGCGGCCCGGACGGCTCCGCGCCGGCCGGGCGACCCCGCGCGCGTCGTGGCCTCGGCCGGGCGGATCGGCGACGAGCTGGGCTGGCGGGCCGTGCACGACGTGCGCAGCATGGTCGAGTCGGCGTGGGAGGGCTGGTGCCTGCACCACCCGGAGGCACGTCCGCGGTGAGGCCCCGGGGCACGTCGTCGCTGATCACCGCCCTACGGCATCTGCGCAGGTCAGAGGCAATGACAACGGTGTTCAGCGTCGCGTTGCCGGATACCCCTACCCCGTAGTTCACTGGGCGTCGGCCGGTGCCCGCCGGCCGCTGGACGACGGTTGACGGAGGCGGCATCCATGGGAGCGGGTCACGACCACGGCCACACGCACGGCGGGCCGCCGCCGGGGACCACCGGCACGGCGGCGGCCGCCTACAAGGGCCGGCTGCGCATGGCCCTGGGCATCACCCTCACGGTGCTGCTGGCGTACGTCGCCGGCAGTCTGCTGACGGGGTCGCTGGCGCTGTTCGCGGAGGCGGGCCACATGGCCACCGACGCGGTGGGCGTGGCGATGGCGCTGCTGGCGATCCACTTCGCCGGCCGCCCGGCCTCCAGCCGCCGGACGTTCGGCTACGCCCGCGCCGAGATCCTCGCGGCACTGCTGAACTGCCTGCTGCTGCTCGGGGTCGGCGGCTTCATCCTGTTCGAGGCCGTGCAGCGGCTGACGAACCCCACCGAGGTGCCGGGCGCGCAGACGGTGGTCTTCGGCCTGGTGGGCGTGGTGGCCAACGGCATCTCGCTGGCGCTGCTGATGCGCGGGCAGAAGGAGAGCCTGAACGTGCGCGGCGCGTTCCTGGAGGTCCTCTCGGACGCGCTGGGCTCGCTGGCCGTGGTGCTCTCCGCCGTGGTGATCATGGTGACGGGGTGGACGCAGGCCGACGCGGTGGCCTCGCTGGTGATCGCGCTGATGATCGTGCCGCGGACGCTGAAGCTGCTGCGGGAGGCGCTGGACGTCCTGCTGGAGGCGGCGCCCAAGAATGTCGACATGGACGAGGTGCGGGCGCACATCATGGCCCTGCCGGGCGTGGAGGACCTGCACGACCTGCATGTGTGGACCATCACGTCGGGGATGCCGGTGCTGTCGGCGCATGTGGTCGTCGACCCGTCCCGGCTGGACTCGGCCGGGCAGGAGAAGATGCTGCACGACCTCCAGGGCTGTCTGGGCGAGCACTTCGCCGTGGAGCACTGCACGTTCCAGCTGGAGCCCAGCGGCCACGCGGACCACGAGGCGCGGCTCTGCCACTGAGCCGTGTCACCGGGGCGTGTCACCGGGCCGGGCCCGTGGCTGTGCCCCGCTCGGGGGCCGGGATGTCTGGTCTGTCGCTGTCGTGGGCATCTCGTACGGCAGACTTGAGGGCCGAAGACCGACGACGAGGATGGTCCATGCCGATCACATCAGCCACCGGCCGCTCGGCCGGGCCCGCCCCCGAGACCACCGCTGACCCGATCATGCTGGAGCTGGTCGACGAGGACGGCAGAACGACCGGCACGGCCGAGAAGCTGTCCGCCCACGTGGCACCGGGCCGGCTGCACCGCGCCTTCTCGGTCTTCCTCTTCGACGACCGGGGCCGGCTGCTGCTCCAGCGCCGGGCGCTGGGCAAGTACCACTCCCCCGGCGTCTGGTCGAACACCTGCTGCGGTCACCCGTACCCCGGTGAGCCGCCCTTCGCCGCCGCCGTCCGCCGTACGGGCGAGGAGCTGGGCATCGCCCCGGCGCTGCTGCGCGAGGCGGGGACCGTGCGCTACAACCACCCGGACCCGGCGTCGGGCCTGGTCGAGCAGGAGTACAACCACCTGTTCGTCGGCACCGTGCGTACGGAGCCGCGGCCGGACCCGGAGGAGATCGCCGAGACGGCGTTCGTGACGCCGGCCGAGCTGGCGGAGCTGATGCGCGAGAAGACGTTCTCGGCATGGTTCGGGACGGTGCTGGACGCCGCCCGTCCGGCCGTCCGCGAGGTCATCGGGGCCGGCGCCGGCTGGTGACGACGGGGTGCAGCGGCAGGGCGGCCCAGACCACCTTGCCGCCGCCCGCCGTGTGCTCCACGTCGAACATCCCGCCGGCCTCCGCGACCGTCGCCTGGACGATCAGCAGCCCGCGGCCCCCGGTGCGCGGCTCGGCGCCGTCGTCGTGCCCGGCCCCGTCGGGCCCGGCGGGCCGGGGCCGGCAGGGGTGGCTGTCCTCGACGGCCACGCGCACCCAGGCCGGACCCACGGACACCTCCAGGACGACCTCGGGGGAGAGCGGGGCGGCGTGCTGCACGGCGTTGGTGACCAGCTCCGACACGATGAGCAGCAGCCCGTGCAGCAGGTCCTCGCGCAGCGGCACCCGCCGGCACCGGATCAGGTCGCGGACGGCGTGCCGGGCGCGGGGCACCGAGCCGGCCAGGGCGGGGACGGGCCGGCGCCACGTGGCGTCGTACTCGGCCGGCTTGCGGGGCGGGGGGGCCTGTCCGGGCGGCCCGCTCCCCAGGATCTCCATGTCCGGTACCAACCCCTCACCGTGGCGCGACCACATGGGGAGAGTGTTGGGAACCTCACGGTCCGCACCGGTGGCCTGCCCGGAAGTCAGTGGTTTTGAGCAGGAATTGATCGCGTGGGTATGCCGCGGTCACCTTCGCGACTGATCCTGGCCGTCCCGGTCGCGTTCGGTGAGCGGTTCGGCGAGGGGTCCGGTGAGCGGTTCGGCGAGGGGGTCGGTGAGGAGTCCGCCCGGAGATCCGTGCGGCTACCATCCGGCGCATGGAGCCCGCACTGCGTCTGGACGTCGACGGCACCACCGCGACGATCCGCATCTCCCACCCCGGCAAGCGCAACGCCATGACGAACGCCATGTGGCGGCAGCTGCCCACGCTGCTGGACCGGTGCGCGGCCGACCCCGCCGTACGGGTGCTGGTGCTGACCGGCGAGGGCGGCACCTTCTGCGCGGGCGCGGACATCACGGCGCTCACCCCGGACGGCGGCGGCGCGCCGCGCGACCTGGCGGTGGCGGCCGAGGAGGCGCTGGCCGCCTTCCCCAAGCCCACCCTCGCCGCGGTCCGCGGCTCCTGCGTGGGCGGCGGCTGCCAGCTGGCCGTCGCCTGCGACCTGCGCTTCGCGGCCGAGGGCGCCCGCTTCGGCGTCACCCCGGCCCGGCTCGGCATCGTCTACCCGGCCTCCTCCACCCGCCGCCTGGTCGAGCTGGTGGGCCCGGCCACCGCCAAGTACCTGCTGTTCTCGGCCGAGCTCGTCGGCACGGACCGTGCGCTGCGCACCGGGCTGGTGGACGAGGTGTGGCCGGACGCCGAACTGGACGGGCGGGTGGCGGAGTTCGCCCGGCTGCTGGCGTCCCGCTCGCAGCTCACCCAGGCGGCGGCCAAGGAGTTCGCGGCCGGCCCGGCGAGCCCCGAGCGGGTCACCCACTGGTCGGAGCAGGCCCGCACGGGTGCCGACACCGCCGAGGGCGTGGCGGCGTTCCTCCAGCGCCGTCAGCCGCGGTTCACCTGGCCTGCCGGTTCATGATCTCCTGCTGCCGCGCGCGCCACTCGGCGACCAGGTCGGCGGGCGCCTTCTCCGGCGAGCCCGCGTCGTAGGGCGGCTGCGGGTCGTACTCGGTCAGCAGCTGCACCGACTGCGCCACCCGGTCGCCGGCGATGCGGCCCAGCAGCGTGAGCCCCATGTCGATGCCCGACGAGACGCCGGCGGCCGTGACGTACTTGCCGTCGATGACGACCCGCTCCCCCGTGGGCTGCGCACCGTAGGCCGCCAGGTGGTCCAGCGACAGCCAGTGCGTCGTGGCGCGGCGGCCGGCGAGCAGCCCGGCGGCGCCCAGCACGAGCGAGCCGGTGCACACGGACGTCGTCCACGTGGTGCCGGCGTCCACCGTCTTCAGCCAGTCCTGCACGGGCCCGGGCGTCAGCGGCAGCCGGGCCGTGGGTCCGCCGGGCACGACGACGATGCCGGGGTCGGTGACGTCGTCCAGCGACGCCTCGGCGACGAGGGTGAGGTTGCCGTTGTCGTTGGTCACCGGGCCGGGGCGCTCGGCGACGAACAGGGTCTCGGCGCCGGGCAGCTGCCCGAGCATCTCGTAGGGGCCGACCGCGTCGAGGGCGGTGAAGCCGGGGAAGAGCAGGATGGCGAGGCGCATGACGGAACTCCGATTGACGGATTGAAGGATTGAAAGAAAAGGAAGGAAAGAAGGTGGCGGCGGCGTCAGTGAGCCGGTGCGCCCACTGCCCGGAAGCGGCGGCGGTATTCGGCGGGGCCGGTGCCCAGGGCACGCAGGAACGCCCGGCGCATGGCCTCCGGCGTGCCGTAGCCGCAGGCGCGGGAGATCTCCTCGATGCCCCGCGTGCCGTCCTCCAGCATCCGGCGGGCGGCCTCCAGGCGGACCTGGTCGACGTACCGGCCGGGCGTGGTGCCCACTTCGGCCTGGAACGCGCGGGCGAAGTGGCGCGGTGACAGGCCTGCGCGGGCGGCCAGGGCCTCCACACCGAGGTCGGCGGCAGGGTGCTCGGCGATGTAGTGCTGGACGTCGCGGAGCCCGGAGCGGGCGGCGGTCTGCACGGCCAGCTGGGCGCTGAACTGCCGCTGGTTCCCCGGCCGGCGCAGGAAGACCACCAGGTGGCGGGCGACGGTGAGCGCCGGCTGCCGGCCGAGGTCCTCCTCCACCAGGGCCAGCGCCAGGTCGATGCCGCTGGTGACGCCGGCCGAGGTGGCCACGTGCCCGTCCCGTACGAAGATGGGGTCGGGGTCCAGCCGGACGTCCGGGAACTGCTCGGCGAAGGCGTCGCAGTACGCCCAGTGGGTCGTGGCCCGGCGGCCGTCGAGCAGTCCGGCGGCGGCCAGCAGGAACGATCCGGTGCACACCGAGACCAGCCGCCCGGCCGCCGGGCCGTGCTCGCGCAGCCACGCCACCAGGCGCGGGTCCTGCGCGTCGGTGCAGTCGCCGCCGGGCACCAGCAGCAGGTCGGGGGCGGCACAGTCGGCGAGCGCCGCGTCGGGCAGCAGCCGCAGCCCGCTCTGCGCCCGGACCTCCCGCCCGTCGGGGCTCGCCGTGCGCACCTCGTACGCGCCGGGGCGCCCCACCGCCTGCCCGGCACCGGCGAACACCTCCAGGGGACCGGTGACGTCCAGGCTCTGGACGCCGTCGTAGAGGAGGATCAGCACCGTGTGGCGGAAGGTCATGCCCTTCATGCTTCCGCCGCCGGGGCGTGGCCGCAATGACGGGTTTCCCACCTTTCCTGCCATGGGCCGGGCCCCCTCCCCCCGTTCCGACCCGTCGGTAACATCAGGCCATGAGTACTCTTCCCGCCGGCGCCGGCCGGCGCTGCCACGCGCTGCTCAACACCCTCCACTCCGTCGTCGCCCTCTCCCCCGACAACGGCCCCGAGCTGGCCGGGCTCGGCATCGACGACCGCCACGCCGCCTACTTCGCCGCGCGCACCGCGCCCCTGGGCCGTGTCTCGGCGGGCGCCGTCACCGCCCTCTTCCACAACTTCAGCCACGACCTGATAGCCCGCCACCTGCCGGCCGTGTGGAACGTCACCACGCCCGAGGAGGTTCTCGCCGCACGGCTGCGCGCCGCCGACAGCACGCTGCGCCGGCTCCTCGGCGACGAGGCCCTCGCCTCGCCGGAGCTGGCGGAGGCCGCGCGCCTGGCCGTGCGCGCCACCGAGGGGTGCGCCCGCTCCGGCCGCCCCATGTACGCGGCCCTCGCCGGTCTGCCGGTGCCGGAGACGCCGCACCTGGCGCTGTGGCACGCCGCGACGCTGCTGCGCGAGCACCGCGGCGACGGGCACTTCGCCGTCCTGCTGCTGTCCGGGCTGGACCCGCTGGAGGCGATGGTCAGCCACGCCGCGACCGGCGAGGGCTTCTCCCTGGAGTGGCTGGCGGCCTCGCGCGGCTGGGACATGGAGCAGCTGACGGCGGCGCAGGACCGGCTGCGCGCCCGTGGCCTGCTGGCCGCCGACGGCACCCTCACCGAGGCCGGCACCGCGCTGCGGGACGAGCTGGAGCGGGAGACGGACCGCCTGGACGCCGCGCCGTACGAGCACCTGGGCGCGCAGGACACGGAACGCCTGACGGAACTGCTGCGTCCGTTCGCCCGGGCCGCCGCCGCGGGCTTCCCGGCGCGCGTGCGCGGCTAGGACGCGGCCGGGCACGACCGGGCGCGGCCGGGCGGTCGGCGCGGCCGGGGGTCACCGGTGCGGCGGGGTGCACCTGCCACAATGCTGAGCGGGCTCGAGGAACCACCCGAAGAAAGCAGAGCGTGATCGTGACGATGTCGCAGCCGGCCGGGAACCCGTCGGTCGAGAGCAGGATCGCCGAGGAGCTCGGCGTAGCGGAACGGCAGGTCAGGGCGGCCGTCGAGTTGCTCGACGGCGGCGCGACCGTGCCGTTCGTGGCGCGCTACCGCAAGGAGGCCACCGGGGCGCTCGACGACGCCCAGCTGCGCACCCTGGAGGAGCGCCTGCGCTACCTCCGGGAGCTGGAGGACCGGCGCGCGGCGATCCTGGAGTCGGTCGCGTCCCAGGGCAAGCTGGACGACGAGCTGAAGGCCAGGATCCTGGCGGCGGACTCGAAGGCCCGGCTGGAGGACATCTACCTGCCCTTCAAACCCAAGCGGCGCACCAAGGCGCAGATCGCCCGCGAGGCCGGTCTGGAGCCGCTGGCCGACGCCCTGCTGGCGGACCCGTCCGTCGAGCCGCTCGCCGCGGCGGCCGCGTACGCCGACGCCGACAAGGGCGTCGCGGACGCGGCGGCCGCGCTGGAGGGCGCGCGGGCCATCCTCACCGAGCGCTTCGGCGAGGACGCCGACCTCATCGGCGAGCTGCGCGAGCGCATGTGGACGCGCGGCCGGCTGGTGGCGAAGGTGCGCGAGGGCAAGGAGGAGGCGGGCGCCAAGTTCGCCGACTACTTCGACTTCGCCGAGCCGTTCACCGAGCTGCCGTCGCACCGGGTGCTGGCCATGCTGCGCGGCGAGAAGGAGGAGGTCCTCGACCTCGTCCTGGAGCCGGAGGAGCCCTCGGCCGCGCCCGGCCCCAGCACGTACGAGCAGGCGATCGCCCGCCGCTTCGGCATCGCGGACCGGGGCCGGCCGGCGGACAAGTGGCTGGCCGACACGGTCCGCTGGGCCTGGCGCACCCGCGTCCTCGTCCACCTCGGCATCGACCTGCGGCTGCGGCTGCGGCAGGCCGCCGAGGACGAGGCGGTGCGCGTCTTCGCGGCCAACCTGCGCGACCTGCTGCTGGCCGCGCCGGCCGGCACCCGCGCCACGATGGGCCTGGACCCGGGCTTCCGTACGGGCGTGAAGGTGGCCGTCGTCGACGCGACGGGCAAGGTGGCCGCCACCGAGACGATCTACCCGCACGTGCCGCGCAACCAGTGGGACGCGTCGCTGGCCACGCTGGCGCGGCTGGCCCGCGAGCACGGTGTGGAGCTCGTCGCCATCGGCAACGGCACCGCCTCCCGCGAGACGGACCGGCTGGCCACCGACCTGATCGCCCGTCACCCCGAGCTGAAGCTGACGAAGGTGATGGTCTCCGAGGCCGGCGCCTCGGTGTACTCCGCCTCCGCGTTCGCCTCGCAGGAGCTGCCGGACCTCGACGTGTCGCTGCGCGGCGCCGTGTCGATCGCGCGCCGGCTCCAGGACCCGCTCGCCGAGCTCGTCAAGATCGACCCCAAGTCGATCGGCGTCGGCCAGTACCAGCACGACCTGCCCGAGGTGAAGCTGTCCCGGTCGCTGGACGCCGTCGTCGAGGACTGCGTCAACGGCGTCGGCGTGGACGTCAACACCGCCTCCACGCCGCTGCTGGCCCGCGTGTCGGGCATCAGCACGGGCCTCGCGGAGAACATCGTCGCCCACCGCGACGCCAACGGGCCCTTCCGCAGCCGCAAGGCGCTGAAGGACGTGCCGCGCCTCGGCCCCAAGGCGTACGAGCAGTGCGCGGGCTTCCTCCGCATCCGCGGCGGCGACGACCCGCTGGACGCCTCCAGCGTGCACCCCGAGGCGTACCCCGTCGTACGGACGATCGCCAAGGCCGCCAAGGGCGGTGACGTGGCGGCGCTCATCGGCGACACCGCCACGCTGCGCTCGCTGCGGCCGCAGGACTTCGTCAGCGACGCGTTCGGCCTGCCGACCGTCTCGGACATCCTGCGGGAGCTCGAGAAGCCGGGCCGCGACCCGCGCCCGGCGTTCCGCACGGCCGCGTTCAAGGAGGGCGTCGAGAAGATCGGCGACCTGACGCCGGGCATGATCCTGGAGGGCGTGGTCACCAACGTCGCCGCGTTCGGCGCCTTCGTGGACGTCGGCGTGCACCAGGACGGCCTGGTGCACGTGTCGGCGATGTCGCGGACGTTCGTCAAGGACCCGCGCGACGTGGTCAAGCCCGGCGACATCGTGCGCGTGAAGGTCCTCGACGTCGACATCCCGCGCAAGCGGATCTCGCTGACGCTCCGCCTGGACGACGAGGCCGCGCCCGCCGCGGGCTCGTCCCCCGACCGGGCCGGCCGGCGCGGCGCGGGCGGCAACGGCGGTGGCGGCACGCCGCGCCAGCGCCGCGGGGAGCAGCGCGGCGGCCGCGGCAACCGCGAGTCGCGCGAACCGGCCCCGGCCAACGCAGCCATGGCCGACGCCCTGCGCCGGGCGGGGCTGCTGGGCCCGCAGCGCTGAACGGGAGACCGTAAGGGGCCGGGGCGCTAGTGGCAGACGAACCGTCTGACGCCGTCCCTGGCCTCCGTCACGGCCGACGGGCACCCGGCGGGGCAGGGCGGCGGCACGGCCGCCTGGTTGACCTTGCGCTCCGGCGGGTGGCCGCACACCGAGCAGTACCAGATGGGCCGCTGCCCGGCGGTGGTGTCCCACCACATCGGGTTGCCGCACTGATTGCAGCGGACCAGGGAGGGTGCGGCGCCGTGGCCGCCGTGGGCTGGTGACATGTCGTCATGGTCGGCCGCCCGGGCCGCCTCCGCCCCGGTTTCGGCGCCGCTTCCCCCTCCCGTGGCGGGTCGGGCGCTACGCCTTGCCGTCGTCGCCGCTCTCGCCGTCCTCCGTCACCGGGAGCGCGAGCGCGGCCGGGTGGTGGAGGGTGACCTCCGCCGGTACGAGGCGGGTGGC
The DNA here is from genome assembly GCF_014654785.1 of Streptomyces mashuensis. Classification (GTDB taxonomy): domain Bacteria; phylum Actinomycetota; class Actinomycetes; order Streptomycetales; family Streptomycetaceae; genus Streptomyces; species Streptomyces mashuensis. The sequence goes on along the minus strand of NZ_BNBD01000001.1, from coordinate 606,902 downwards.
CGTGGCCAGGGGGTCGCCGGTGCCGGTGTGGCGGGCGAAGCGCGGGTGGGCGCCGCCGCTGACCTGGAGGCGGATGCGGTGCCCGGAGGCGAAGCAGTGGGCGGTGGAGCTCATCGCCACGGTGACGTCGGCCGGTTCCGTGGTGTCCGGGGGCAGCCGAACGATGCCGTCGCAGATGTTGACCGAGCGCCCCTGGCCGTCGACGTCGCACAGTCGGGCGAAGACGTCGGCGTGCCCGGTGTCCGCGGCCGCGCGCAGGGACACCGAGACCGGCCCCCGGACGTGGAGCGGCTCCCGGAGCGGGGCGGTGGTGAAGGTCAGGACGTCGTCCCTGGCCTCCAGGGCGCTCTGGTCCCGGGGGCCGGCGGTGTTGTCGAGGAGCGGGCCGCCGGTGGAGGGCACCGGGTCGGCGGGGTCGTAGCGGTACGTGGCGAAGGGCGCGCCGGCCTCGCCGGTGTCCGCACGGCTCAGGGTGCCGTCGGCTGCGGGGTACCAGCGGCGGCCGGGCGCGGCCGGCGGCCAGTCGGCGAGGTCGCGCCAGGTGCCGGTGGCGGAACCGCCGCCCTCGTGGACGCGGACCCGCTCCGGGCGCAGCCCCGACGGATCGCCGCACAGGTGGGCGCGCAGCCAGGCGAGGGTCTCGGCGAAGACCTGGGGCCAGCCGCGTTGCAGCAGGGAGTGGTGCGTCCAGGGGCCGATGAGCAGCGCCCGTTCGCAGCCGGCGCGGCGCAGCCGTTCGTACTGCTGGAGCGTCTGGTCCAGGGCCACGTCGGACCAGCCGCTGATCAGGCAGGTCGGTACGGACGCGCTCTCGGCCGCGGCGCCGGCGTCCGCGCCCCGCCAGGCGGGGTCCGCCGGGTCCGCGTGGGCCAGGGCCTCGTCGACGAAGGGCACGCGGGTGCCGAGGGCGGGTACGTACGCGTCGCCGAGCGGCAGGGTGCGGGCGGCGGCGGGGAAGCGGCGTTGCAGCCGGGCGGTGGCGCGGACGAAGGGCAGGGTGCCCTGGTGCTGGCACGTGAGGCCCATGGCCGAGGTGAGGCCGTTCTGCAGGGCGAACGTGCCGCCGGGCCGGAAGTAGGCGTGCAGGTCGTGCAGGCCCTCCTGGACCACCATCGCGCGCAGCTCCGGTGGCGGGTCGAGGGCCAGCGCCCACTGGGTGAAGCCGAGGTAGCTGGGGCCCGTGGTGCCGAGGACGCCGGTGAACCAGGGCTGCTCGCGCAGCCACGCCACCGTGGCCGTCCCGTCGGCCGTCTCGTTCCGCCACAGGTCGAAGGTGCCGCCGGAGCCGCCCGTGCCGCGGCAGCTCTGGAGGACGACGTGGAAGCCCTGCTCGGCCAGCGGGACCGCGAACATGGGCGCCCAGGGGAAGCCGCGGCCGTAGGGCGAGCGGATGAGGACGGTGGGGAAGTCGCCGGGCGCCTGCTTCCGGTCACGGGCCGGGAGGTAGTGGTCGGTCAGCAGGGCGCTGCCGTCGGCGGCGGGGACGACGAGGCCGGGTTCGTACGCGACGTCGTACAGCTTGCCGGGCAGCCCCCGCAGGGTGCGCCGCAGGGCCCGGACGGAAGGCGGCAGCGGGCGCGGGGGCTGGGGTCGGGTCGTTGCTGTCCTCATGGGGCAGGGCTCCTCGGTCGCGCTTTCTTTTTCGTACGCTGTACGAGATTAACGGACGGCCGGGACGGACCGGGACGGGACGAGATGGTTGAATGGCCACAGGGAGTGAGGAGTGGTGTGTCGTGGCCCGTACCGGCTCGTCCGGCCGCAGCGCCGGTGTGGATCCCGGGCTGCTGTGGTCCGCCCCGGCCCCGCGCCCGCGCCGGGGCAGGCCCCCGGCGTACGACCGCGCCACGATCACCGAGGCCGCCGTCGCGATCGGTGACGCGGAGGGGCTGGCCGCCGTCACGATGCGGGCCGTCGCGGCCCGGGTGGGCGCCGGGACGATGTCCCTCTACAGCTACGTCCCCAACAAGGAGACGCTGCTGGAGCTGATGATCGACCGCGTGAGCGCCGAGCACGGCCTCCCGGCCGAACCCTCCGGCGATTGGCGCGCCGACCTGCGGCGCCTGGCGTGGGAGCAGCGCGCCATGATGCGGCGCCACCCGTGGCTGCCGGCGGCGCTGCCGGCCCGGCAGACGTTCGGCCCCAATACGCTCGCCGTCGTGGAGCACGTCCTCGCCGTGCTCGCCCCCACCCGGCTGGACGGCCGGGCCAAGCTGGAGACGTTCAGCCTGCTCACCGGCTTCGTGGCCGGCCACGTCGCGTACGAACTCGCCCAGCAGCGGGCGCTGGAGGCCGCCGGGCGCAGCGGCGGCGAACTGCACGACGTGCAGGCGCGGTTCCTGCGCTCGGCCGTGGCCGGGGGCGACTACCCGCAGCTGGCGGAGGCCCTGGCGACCTCGGCCGCCGACCCGGACCCCGACGCCGTCTTCGGCCGGCTCCTCGACCGCATGATCAACGGCCTGACGGCGGGGGCCTGAGCCTCAACGGGCGTTCAGAGCTCCCGCACCTTCCCGTCCGCCACCTCCAGGCGGCGGGTGGTGTGCACCGCCTCCAGCATGCGGCGGTCGTGGGTGACCAGCAGCAGCGTGCCCTCGTACGAGGCGAGCGCCGATTCGAGCTGCTCGATGGCCGGCAGGTCGAGGTGGTTGGTCGGCTCGTCCAGCACGAGGAGGTTGACGCCGCGCGCCTGGAGGACGGCGAGCGCGGCGCGCGTGCGCTCGCCCGGGGAGAGCGTGGCGGCCGGGCGCAGCACGTGCGCGGCCTTCAGCCCGAACTTGGCCAGCAGCGTGCGGACGTCGGCGGGCGTGAGGTCCGGCACGGCCGCGCCGAAGGCGTCGAGCAGGGCGTCCTCGCCGAGGAACAGGCCGCGCGCCTGGTCGACCTCGCCGACCACGACGCCGGGGCCGAGCGCGGCGCTGCCCTCCTCCAGCGGCAGCCGGCCCAGCAGGGCGGCGAGCAGCGTGGACTTGCCGGAGCCGTTGGCGCCGGTGACGGCCACCCGGTCGGCCCGGTCGATCTGGAGGTCGACGGGGCCGAGGACGAAGGAGCCGCGGCGGGCGCAAGCTCCGCGCAGGGTCGCGACGACCTCGCCCGCGCGGGGCGCGGCGGCGATCGTCATGCGCAGCTCCCACTCCTTGCGGGGCTCCTCCACGACGTCCAGCCGCTCGATGAGCCGCTCGGTCTGGCGTGCCTTGGCGGCCTGCTTCTCGGAGGTCTCGGTGCGGAAGCGGCGGCCGATCTTGTCGTTGTCGGTGGCCTTGCGGCGGGCGTTGCGCACGCCCTTCTCCATCCAGGCGCGCTGGGTGCGGGCCCGTGCCTCCAGGCCGGCGCGCGTGTCGGCGTACTCCTCGTACGCCTCGCGGGCGTGCCGCCGGGCGGTGGCGCGCTCCTCCAGGTAGGCGGCGTAGCCACCGGTGTAGAGCGCGATCTGCTGCTGGGCCAGGTCCAGTTCGAGGACCTTGGTGGCGGTGCGGGCGAGAAACTCGCGGTCGTGGCTGACCACGACCGTGCCGGCGCGCAGGCCGGTGACGAACTCCTCCAGCCGCCGCAGCCCGTCGAGGTCCAGGTCGTTGGTGGGCTCGTCCAGCAGGAAGACGTCGTAGCGGCTGAGCAGCAGCGACGCGAGGCCGGCGCGGGCGGCCTGGCCACCGGAGAGGCCGGTCATGGGGGCGTCCGGGCCGGTGGTGAGGCCGAGGGAGGCGGTGACCTCGGCGGCGCGCTCCTCGAAGTCCGCGCCGCCCAGCGACAGCCAGCGGTCCAGCGCGGTGGCGTACGCGTCGTCGGCGCCGGGCGCCCCGTCGGCCAGGCCCTGGGAGGCGGCGTCGAGCGCGGCGGTCGCGGCGGCCACGCCCGTGCGGCGGGCGAGGAAGTCCGTGACGGTCTCCCCCGGGCGCCGCTCGGGCTCCTGCGGCAGGTGGCCGACGGTGGCGTGCGGCGGGCTGAGCCGCACGGCCCCCTGGTCGGGCGTGCCGAGCCCGGCGAGGAGCCGCAGCAGGGTGGACTTGCCGGCGCCGTTGGCGCCGACGAGGCCGATGACGTCCCCCGGTGCGACGACGAGGTCGAGACCGGAGAAGAGGGTGCGGTCGCCGTGGCCGGCGGCGAGGTCCTTGGCGACGAGGGTTGCGCTCATACGGATACGACGGTAACGGGTGGGCGGGCCCGGCGGCGAAGGGATTTCCGGGGCGTGTGCCTCGTGCCGCCGGGCCGTGGCTCACACCGGCTGCCGGTACTCCTCCAGGGCGGGGGCGGTCCGCGTCGCCGCGAACTCGGTGATCCGGTAGGTGCAGACGCCGGCCGTGACGAAGGGGTCGGTGGCGACGGCCGCGTCGACGTCGGCCCGGCTCGGGAAGTCGGCGAGGATCAGGCCGCCCTCGCGCGGCACCTTGGGGCCGGAGGCGATGAAGGCACCGCTGTCGTAGTGGCCGGTCAGCCAGGCGCGGTGGTCCTCGAGCAGGGCGTCGATGCGCTCGATGGGCGCGGTGTAGGTCAGTTCCAGGACGAACATGGCGCCAGGCTACGCGCGCCGCCCGCCGCCCCCGCACCGGGCCCCCATCGCCCCGGTGCCGCCGTTCACCTGTGGTCGCGTACGGTGGGCCGTCATGATCCCGCCACGTGACGACTCCGCCGCTCCCCCGCCCGGCTGGCCGGTGACCGAGGCCGGGGCCCTGGCCGTCCAGGACCGGCTGCGCGACCGCGTCGTGCTGGACGAGCCGGGCCCCGAGCCCGGCGCGCCCCTGGTCGCGGTGGGCGTGGACGTGGCGTACGACGACGCACGCGATCTGGTGGTGGCCGCAGCGGTGGCGCTGGACGCCGGCACCCTGGAGGTGCTGGAGGAGGCCACGGCCGCGGGCCCGGTGGCGTTCCCGTACGTGCCGGGGCTGCTGGCGTTCCGCGAGGTGCCGGCGGTGCTCGCCGCGCTGGAGCGGCTGACGGTGACGCCCGGCCTCGTCGTCTGCGACGGCTACGGGCTCGCCCACCCGCGCCGCTTCGGCCTCGCCAGCCACCTGGGCGTGCTCACCGGCCTGCCCACGATCGGCGTGGCCAAGACCCCGTTCGTCTTCGCGTACGACGCGCCCGGCCCGCGCCGCGGCGACAGCGCGCCGCTGCTGGACGGCGCGGAGGAGGTCGGGCGGGCGCTGCGGACGCAGGAGGGCGTGAAGCCGGTGTTCGTGTCGGTGGGCCACCGCGTGGACCTGGACCGGGCCTGCGCGCACGTGCTGCGGCTGGCGCCGCGCTACCGCCTGCCGGAGACGACCCGGGCGGCGGACTCGCTGTGCCGCCGCGCCCTGGCGGCCGGCTGAGGCGGTTCGGGCCGGTTGTCCGACCCTGCCCTTAGCGTGGGCCTTGCAATGCTTGCGCACACCGGGCAGGAGGCCGAGGACATGGCGGCAGCACGGAAGGGCCCGCGGACGGCACGGGAGGCGGTGCGCGCGTTCGCGCTGTCGCTGCCCGAGGCCGTCGAGGAGTTCCCCTGGGGCGACGACGCGGTCGTCAAGGTCAACAAGAAGATCTTCGTCTTCCTGGGGGGTGCCGGTTCCGACGGCATCTCCGTCAAGCTCAAGGACGAGGAGGCGCACGGCCATGCCCTGGCCGTGCCGGGCGCGGCCCCGACGGCGTACGGGCTGGGCCGGCACGGCTGGGTGTCGGTCCCGCTGACGGGCGGGGAGACCCCTGTCGAGCTGTTGTGCGACTGGGTGGAGGAGAGCTACCGCACCGTCGCACCCAAGCGGCTCGTGGCGCGCCTCGACGCCGGGTGAGCCGGCCCCGGGCACGGGGGCGGGGCACGAGGGGGCTTGTGGAGGCCGGAAGCCGTTCCTACCATCCCTGACATCGATGACTGTTACAGCAGTTGTGTCACAACACACGAGGGTGGGGGCCGCATGGCCGGCGCAGGGGAGGGTCCGCTCGCGGGCGTGCGCGTCGTGGAGCTCGCCGGCATCGGGCCCGGACCGTTCGCCGCCATGCTGCTGGCCGACCTCGGCGCCGACGTGGTCCGCGTCGACCGCCCCGGCGGCACCGCGCTGGGCCCGCCGCCGGAGCAGGACGTCACGGGCCGCAACAAGCGCTCCGTGGTGGTGGACCTGAAGTCCGCCGGCGGTCCCGGCACCGTCCTGGACCTCGCCGCCCGCGCCGACGTGCTGATCGAGGGCTTCCGGCCCGGCGTCGCCGAACGACTCGGCGTGGGCCCGGACGCCTGCCACGCCCGCAACCCCCGCCTGGTGTACGGGCGGATGACCGGCTGGGGCCAGCACGGCCCGCTGGCCGCCTCCGCCGGCCACGACATCGGCTACATCGCCGTGACCGGCGCACTCGCCCTGGGCGGCCCCGCCGACGGGCCCCCCTACCCCGTCGCCAACCTCCTCGGCGACTACGCCGGCGGCTCGCTCTACCTCGTCGTCGGCGTCCTCGCCGCCCTCCAGCACGCCCGCGCCACCGGCACCGGGCAGGTCGTCGACGCCGCCATCGTCGACGGCACCGCGCACCTCACCGCCATGCTGCACGGCATGCTGGCCGCCGGCCGCTGGCAGGACCGGCGCGGCGCCAACCTCCTCGACGGGGGCGCCCCCTTCTACGGCACGTACGAGACCGCCGACGGCGGCCACATGGCCGTGGGCGCGCTGGAACCGCAGTTCTACGCCGAGTTCGTCCGGCTGCTGGGCATCGGCGAGCCATTGCCCCCGCGCGAGGACCCCGCACGCTGGGGCGAGCTGCGGCGGCTGGTCGCCGAGCGGTTCGCGACACGTAGCCGCGCCGAGTGGACGGAGGTCTTCGAGAGCACCGACGCCTGCGTGGCGCCCGTCCTCACCCTCGGCGAGGCCCCCGGCCACCCGCACCTGGCCGCGCGCGGCACGTTCACCGAGCACGGCGGCATCACCCAGCCCGCACCCGCACCCCGGTTCTCCGCCACCCCGGCCGCCGTACGCCGGCCGCCCGCGCCCCCCGGCGCGCACACCGCCGAAGTGGCGCACGACTGGGACGTACCCGCCCTGCGGCCCACCCCGGCCCCCGCACCCGGGCCGCAGCAGCCCGGCACCCTCCCGCCGACACCCATGGAAGGCCAGTGATCGTGAGCACCATGAGCACACCGACGAGCCCCGAGGCGTACGTCTACGAGGCCATCCGCACCCCGCGCGGCCGCGGCAAGGCCAACGGCTCGCTGCACGGCACCAAGCCCGTCGACCTGGTCACCGGCCTCATCCACGAACTCCTGCGCCGGCTGCCCGGCCTCGACCCCGCGGCGATCGACGACATCGTGCTGGGCGTCGTCAGCCCCCTCGGCGACCAGGGCTCCGACATCGCCCGCATCGCGGCCATCGCCGCCGGCCTGCCCGACACGGTGGCCGGCGTCCAGGAGAACCGCTTCTGCGCCTCGGGCCTGGAGGCCGTCAACCTGGCTGCGGCCAAGGTCCGTTCGGGCTGGGAGAACCTGGTCCTGGCCGGCGGCGTCGAGTCGATGTCACGGGTGCCCATGGGCTCCGACGGCGGCGCGTGGTTCGCCGACCCGATGACCAACCACGCCGTCCGCTTCGTCCCCCAGGGCATCGGCGCCGACCTCATCGCCACGCTCGGCGGCTTCGGCCGCACCGACGTCGACGCGTTCGCCGTCCGCTCGCAGGAACGCGCCGCCGCCGCCTGGAAGGACGGCCGCTTCGACCGCTCCGTGGTGCCCGTACGCGACCGCAACGGCCTGGTCGTCCTCGACCGCGACGAGCACCTGCGCCCCGGCACCACCCTCGACACGCTCGCCGCCCTCAAGCCCTCCTTCGCCGGCATCGGCGAACAGGGCGGCTTCGACGCCGCCGCACTCCAGCAGTACCACTGGGTGGAGCGCATCGACCACGTCCACCACGCCGGCAACTCCTCCGGCATCGTCGACGGCGCGGCCCTGGTGGCCATCGGCAGCCGCGCGACCGGCGAACGGTACGGGCTGCGGCCCCGCGCCCGCATCGTGTCCGCCGCCGTCTCCGGCTCCGACCCCACCATCATGCTCACCGGCCCCGCCCCCGCCACCCGCAAGGCACTCGCCAAGGCCGGGCTGACCATCGGCGACATCGACCTGATCGAGGTCAACGAGGCGTTCGCCGCCGTCGTCCTGCGCTTCGCCGCCGACATGGGCATCGGCCTGGAGAAGATCAACGTCAACGGCGGCGCCATCGCCCTCGGCCACCCCCTCGGCGCCACCGGCGCCATGCTGCTGGGCACCGTCGTCGACGAACTCGAGCGCCAGGACAAGCAGTTCGGCCTGGTCACCCTCTGCGTGGGCGGCGGCATGGGCATCGCCACCGTCGTCGAACGCCTGTAGCCCACCAGCCCACCCGGCCGGATCACCACAGACCTGGAGAGACAGCACCCATGAGCGCACCCGCCACGATCCGCTGGGAGTGGGAGCAGGACGGCGACGGCATCGTCACCCTCGTCCTCGACGACCCGCGGCAGTCCGCCAACACCATGAACCAGGCGTTCGTCGCCTCGCTCACCGCCGTCGCCGACCGGCTGGAGGCCGAGCGCGACACCGTGCGCGGCGTCATCGTCACCTCCGCCAAGAAGAGCTTCTTCGCCGGCGGCGACCTGCGCGAGTTCATGACCGCCACACCCGCGGACGCACAGCACGTGTTCGACGGCGCCATGAGCATCAAGCGCGACCTGCGCCGCATCGAAACCCTCGGCGTACCGGTCGTGGCCGCCCTCAACGGCTCGGCGCTCGGCGGCGGTTACGAGATCGCCCTCGCCTGCCACCACCGCATCGCCCTCGACGCGGCCGGGTCGCGGATCGGGCTGCCCGAGGTCACGCTCGGCCTGCTGCCGGGCGGCGGCGGGGTCGTCCGTACGGTGCGCCTGATGGGCGTGACGGACGCGCTGCTGAAGGTCCTGCTGCAGGGCAGGCGGTACGCGCCGCGGCCCGCGCTGGAGGCGGGGCTCGTCCACGAGCTGGCCACCGACGCCGACGACATGCTGGCCAAGGCGCGGGCGTTCATCGAGGCGCACCCCGAGTCCCGGCAGCCGTGGGACGAGAAGGGCTACCGCATGCCCGGCGGCACCCCCGCCTCCCCCGCCCTCGCCGCCAGCCTCCCCGCCTTCCCCGCCACCCTGCGCAAGCAGACCGGCGGGGCGCCCTACCCGGCACCGCGCAACATCCTCGCCGCGGCGGTGGAGGGCGCCCAGGTCGACTTCGAGACGGCGCAGGTCGTCGAGGCGCGGTACTTCACCGAGCTGGTCACCGGCCAGACGGCCAAGAACATGATGCAGGGCTTCTTCTTCGACCTGAACGCCGTCAACGCCGGCCGCAGCCGCCCGGAAGGCGTCGAGCGGCACACCGCGCGCAAGGTCGCGGTCCTGGGCGCCGGCATGATGGGCGCGGGCATCGCCTACGCCTGCGCGAAGGCCGGCCTGGAGGTCGTCCTCAAGGACGTCACCCCGGAGAACGCCACCAAGGGCAGGACGTACGCGGAGCGCCGGGCCCGCGGCGACGACCGGGACGCCCTGCTGGCCCGGATCACCCCGACCGCCGACGTCGCCGACCTGGCGGGCGCGGACGTCGTCATCGAGGCGGTGTTCGAGAACCCCGAGCTCAAGCAGCAGGTCTTCCAGGAGGTCCAGCACGTCGTCGCACCGGACGCGCTGCTGTGCTCCAACACCTCGACGCTGCCCATCACGCTGCTGGCGGGAGGAGTCGAGCGGCCGGCCGACTTCGTGGGCCTGCACTTCTTCTCCCCCGTGGACAAGATGCCGCTGGTGGAGATCGTCAAGGGCGAGCGGACGAGCGACGTGGCACTGGCCCGCGCCTTCGACCTCGTACGGCAGATCCGCAAGACACCGATCGTCGTCAACGACTCGCGCGGCTTCTTCACGTCGCGGGTCATCGGGCAGTTCATCAACGAGGGCGTGGCCATGGTCGCCGAGGGCGTGCCCGCCGCGTCCGTGGAACAGGCCGCGGCCCAGGCCGGCTACCCGGCCAAGGTACTGGCGCTGATGGACGAGCTCACGCTCACGCTGCCGCGCAGGATCCGCGAGGAGACCCGGCGCGCGGTCGAGGCGTCCGGCGGCACGTGGACACCCCACCCGGCCGATGCGGTCCTCGACCGCATGGTCGAGGAGTTCGGCCGCCCGGGCCGCAGCGGCGGCGCGGGCTTCTACGACTACTCGGACGACGGCGAACGTCTGGGCCTCTGGCCGGGCCTGTCCGAACACTTCGGAAAGCCGGAACTGAAGGACGGCACGGGCTACGCCTTGTCGGACCTGACGGAACGCATGCTCTTCGCCGAGGCCCTGGACGCGATCCGCTGCCTGGAGGAGGGCGTACTGACGTCGGTCGCCGACGCGAACGTGGGCTCGCTGCTGGGCATCGGCTTCCCGGGGTGGACGGGCGGGGTGTTGCAGTACGTCAACGGCTACGAGGGCGGGGCGGCCGGTTTCCTCACCCGCGCACGCGAGCTGCAGGCGGCGTACGGCGAACGTTTCGCGCCGCCTGCGCTGCTGGTGGAGAAGGCGGAGAAGGGCGAGGTCTTCGCGGACTGAGCCGCCCCTTGGTCAGGGCTGCGAGGCGGTGCCCTGCGCGAGCCTGCACTGGTGGTCGAGCAGCTCCTCGGCGATCCGGGCGAGGCCGAGACAGTACCGGAACTCGGCCTCCAGCCCGCCCGCCGGCTTGACGTACCAGACGCGGTACGTGGCCTCGTCGGCACACTTCTCGGCGGCAAGCCGCCGCGGGTCGTCGACGGGCAGCAACCGGTCCGCGACCTCCCGGATGCGGGGCACGCGCTCGTGCAGGAAACGGCGGAGCTTGAGCGTGAGGGCGAGTACCTGCCCTGCGGGCGGCGAGACGGTTGCGTTGACGACGAGATCGATGACGGCCCTGATCTCGGGATCGGTGGTGGGCCCGAGCCGGGCCGGCAGCGGGGCGAATCGCGCGGGGTCGCACTTGGCGGTGCGGGGGAAGAGAGGCATGGCGGAATCTCCGTTCATTCGAACCGGATCCGAGCTTCCATGCGTAGCGGTACCGTGACCAGTGGTAACCGCGTTAGGAGATCGGGTCCGGTGTGAGGAGCCCCGGCCCGGCATAGGGGGAACAACTGTGCCCACGGTGAGGGGACTTAACCCCGAGGAACCATTCAACAAGTGGTACGGGGGAAAGATCAGGCAGCTGCGCGACAGGAACGGCTGGACGCAGGCCGACCTCGGCGACAAGGTGTTCCTGTCCCGCAGCCGGATCGCCCAGTTCGAGGGCGGGGAGGCACCGCCGTTCGACGTCGCGGAACGGCTGGACGAGGCGCTGGGGGCGAACACTTTTCTGAGCGATCTGTGGTGCCGCCTGGAGCGGCGTGGCGCCGACTGGCGGTCGGCACCTGCGGTGCTCGACATGGAGCGGAATGCGAGGAAGATCAAGTACTACATGAGCGTGATTCCCGCTCTCTTGCAGACGCGGGAGTACGCCACGGCCCTGCTCAGCGCAGGCATGCCCTTCTACGGCGGGAACCTCGACGACAAGGTGAATTTCCGCCTCGGCCGACAGGCCGTGCTCGAGTCCACCAACCCACCGTGGATCTGGGCGGTTCTCGACGAGTCGGCGCTCTACCGAAGCCTGGGGCAGCCCGACACCCTCCGCGACCAGCTCGTGCACCTGTTGAAGGCAACGGAGGCCCCGAACATCAACGTGCAGATCCTCCTGCACGATCAGGCGACGCTGTTCCCGGCCATCGGGCTGACGACCATTTTCGAACTTCGCGACGGCCGTACCGTCCTGTGCCGAGAAGGGGTCGAAGAGTCGGCGTTCACCTCGAACGAGAAGACTGTCGCGCCCTTCGCAACCCTTTACGATCACCTGCAGTCGGAGGCACTGTCGCCCACACAATCCATGGCGTTCGTGCGCAAGGTAATCGAGGAGAGGCATTCGTGAGTACGACTGCTTGGCGCAAGAGCACCCACAGCGCCGCCGCAGGTGACGGCTGCTTAGAAGTCGCCGCCGACTTCCGCACCACCGTCCCCATACGCGACAGCAAGAACCCCACCGGCCCGATCCTGAGCGTCCCGGCACCGGCCTGGGCCTCCTTCGTCAACGCCATTAGCCACGGCGACCTGCCCACAGGTAGCACGCGCTCGTGACTGCGACTGCTTGGCGTAAAAGCACCTACAGCACCGGCGGTGGCGAACACTGCGTTGAGGTCGCCGACCATTCCCCCGAGACCATCCCCATACGCGACAGCAAAAACCCCACCGGCCCCATCCTCACCGTCCCCGCCCCGGCCTGGGGCGCCTTCGTCAACGCCCTCAGCCGCGGCCGTCAGAGCTTCGTGCCCTCCGGCGCCTTGTAGCAGCGCGAGTCGACGTCAACGATAATCATCTTCGGCGGGTTTCCGGACCGTTTCCAAGCCCACTCGACAGTGAGCCAGTGGTGGGTTTCGGGATGGAAAGCCACAATTTCCGGATTACGGGCCTGGGAGTTCGTGTGACCGTCCCTCTTGATCACCCAGCCGTTCTTCGGCAGCTTCTCGCGAAGGTTCTGCATGGCCTGTTCGAAGGTCCCACTCGTCAAGTCGTAAATTGACCACGGGTGATTCACCTGGTAGTACGTGGTGAAGTCAGGGTCAACGGCATCACAGGCGCCCACCATCCCACCACCCTCGGTGACCTTTCCCTTGACGTCCATCCAGTCGAGCACTTGACTGGAGATGGAATTGACTTCACGCTTGGCCGATTCGACCGCACGGACCTCCGGCTTGTAGCCGAGCTTACCTTCGACATCGTTACTCATGTACCAATACCCCAAGACAATCAAGGCGGCCGCCAGAGAAACGACCGGCAAGAACAGTCGCCGGACCTTCCGCAGAAGCCCGGAACGCGGCTCACTCAAGTGTCACTTCCTCATACTGGCCCGTGATGACCCGAGCCTGGTTCTTCAAGCTGACGGATGGTTCGCCGTCATCCCTCACGTTCCAGTATCCGCCGTGATCCGGGGCGTCCGATTTCATCACATGCCCACCGAACTCCTTGTCAGTGGGAACCACCCGGTCATCCCCGAGGCCCATCGTGGCCCCACCCTCCCGGACAACCCAGTCATCATAGTTGTCGGCCTTCTCCGCCCACATGTGGTTGGGGTCGATGCCGAGGTCGGCGGCACGTTTCGCCTGCATTCCCGGGCTGCCCGCGGCGATCACGTCGTCGGCCAGCAGTGGGCCGTCCTTGTGGAGGCCGGACTTGGCCGCATCACCGATGAGCGTGCTGCCGTAGCTGTGCCCGATGATCGTGGTGTGGGCGTGGCTCCCCGTGGCTGCCTGATGGGCGGCTCTGTTTCCCTCGAGAAATTCCCGGAACGTGGGCCCGCCCTTTGCCGCGTACTCGTCCCACGTGGCCTCCGGAAAAATGTGGTCGGGTGCGTCGTAGTCGAACCACGAGATGGTCGAGATCTTGGCATCGGGCGCGAGACGGTGGCTCGCCTGCCACAGCTTCGATCCCCGATTGATGTCCTTGTCGATGGTTTCGAGACGCGTCTTCGTACCTGGGACATAGACGGCGGTGTGGTCCGCAGTGTCCGGATTACCCGTGGCCAGGACCACCCCGCCGTCCGCTTCCGGGTTGAAGCCGAGCAGATACGCCTCGGGCAGGCCCTCCGTGCCCGTACTGTCGAAACGCTTCTGTATGGCCTCCATACCTTTCAGCGTCGACTCCAGGTGCTGCTTCTTTGCGCCGTACTTCTTGTCCCATACCGCCCACTCGTTATTGGTCCGCACGGTCTCGCGGAAGTCGATGAAGCGCTTCGGTTCCGGCGGTATCGCGTCCAGCTGCTTCCGGTAATCGGCGCGCGTCTCGTCCAGCACAATACGGTTGGCCTCGTCGCGGACCGTCGCGGGCAGGCCGTTCATGGCGCCGACCCTCGCGGGGAACATGGCGGTGTAGTCGGCCTGCTGGTCGCTGGAGAGGTGTGCCCACCAGTCGGCGTTGGCCTTCGGGTCGCCGCCCTTCGGCGGCTCCTTGATGCGGCTCAGGTAGCTCTTTGCTCCGTCCCGTACCGCCCCGGCGTCCGACGTCACGTCGATCCAGTCGTTGTCGGAGACGGTCAGGTCGTCGTCGGCCTTCAGGCGTCGCAGCTTCGGCGCCCACTTCTCGTCGACCTCCGTGGCCTCCTTGATGGCCGCGGCTATGCGGTTCGCGATGCCTTGGGCCACGCCGAAGTTGGGGTTCGGGTTGAAGTTGGCCGACTGCTGGTAGATCGCCTGGGCGGTCACATCCGTCGTGCCGGTCGCCGTGCCGGCCTTGGGCTGGCTGCTGCCCTTCGCCTCTCCGGCAACCGGATAGGAGACCGAGCCGTCGGCACCCACCGTGAAGTTCTTGGCCTCGGCGTCCTCGATGGCCGCGTCGAGCTTGTCCTTCACCGCCCGCATGTCGGAGGCGAATGCGCGGAGCGCCGTGCTGATCAGCCCGCACTCGGCCTGGACGTAGTGGAAGTCCTTGGCCAGCTCCCCGAGCTGGTAGTGGGCCGCATCCGCGGCCTCGCCCTTGAGTGACTTCCGCATGCCCGCGGCCACTTCGTTCTCGATGCTGTCCTTGGCCGCACTGGCCATGTCACCGGTTTTGGCGTAGCCGGTCGCCGCCTCCTCGAATTCGGAGGGCTTGAACGCCTTGAGCGTCGCAAAGTCCATGAGCCCGGATCACCGGGCCTTCTGGTCGCCACCGACGGCGGGCGTGTCCTTGTACATGGCCTCCATGCCGTCGAAGTCGGTCTTGATGGCCTCGTCGTTCTTGTACTGGCCATTGCCGGCCTTCTCCAGACGCCCCTGTATCTGACCGCACCGGCCACTGAGCGCGTTCAGGTACGTCTTCCAGGTCTCGTACACCTCGGCCTGGGCCACCGCGCTCTGCACGCCGCTCGCATTCGCGCCCTTCTGCCCGTCTTCGAGCCCGGTGAGCGCGGTCTTGACGTTGCCGGCCAGCCGACCGACCCCATGACCCGCCGCGCTCCATGCCTTCCGGTCGGAACTCACCCAGCCAGAACCGCCGGAATTCCCGCCGACACCCGCAAGGTGCATTCCCGCATCAGCGGTCGCCTCCCGCTTCAGCTGCGCCCACTCCGACGCGAAAGAAGACATGCTCCCCAGCCACCCGTACTCGTGCAACGGCCCTGACAACGAGGCGTCAGTTTATGCAGCGGATCAGCGAGTGCCGCCCGAATGATCGCAGGTCACAGAAAGATGAGTACGGATACTCACCACCTCCTGAGCACCCACCCCCAGCCCCCGGGCGATGGCCCCCTGTTCCGCAAAAAGCGCGGGCCCGTCGTCCATGACGACGGGCCCGCACCGGGAGTCAGGAGTCAGCGCTCAGTGCTGGTGCGCCTTCTGCGCTTCCTGGATCTTCTGCCACGACTTCGGGGCCACCGGCTTCGCCGCCTTCAGGCTGTGCGCGCCACCCTTCCCCGTGGCCGCAGAGGCCGCCTTGCCGATGCCGTCGCGCGCGGCGTCGGCCGCGGCCGGCTTGCCGGGGGTGTTCAGCCAGCGGTCGAAGAGCTTCTGGAGCTTCTTGCCCGAGGTCTTCTCCGCGAAGGCGACGAAGTCCTGGACCGAGGCGTTGCCGTACTTGTTCTCCTTGGTCCAGTTCTGGAGGATCTGGAAGAAGACCTTGTCGCCGACCGCGTTGCGCAGCGCCTGGAGGGCGATGGCGCCGCGGTTGTAGACCGCGTTGTGGAACTGGTTGTCGGCGCCCGGGTCGGACGGCTTGACCTTCCAGAAGTCGTTGTCGGCCGGGATGCTGCTGTAGATGTAGTCGGCGAGCTCCTGGGCCGTGCCCTCGCCCTCCTTCTCGGACCACAGCCACTGGGCGTAGGTCGCGAAGCCCTCGTTGACCCAGATGTGGCGCCAGTCCTTCACGGAGACGCTGTCGCCGAACCACTGGTGGGCCAGCTCGTGGACGACGAGGGAGACGTTGGCGCCGTTGGCGAAGCCGGAGGGGCTGTAGTAGGGGCGGGTCTGGGTCTCCAGGGCGTAGCCGGTCTTGACGTTGGGCACGTAGCCGCCGATGGCGTTGAACGGGTACGGGCCGAAGACCTTGCTCTCCCAGTCGATGACCTCGGTGGAGCGCTCGACGCTGGCCTTGGCCGAGTCGTAGTTGTCGCCCAGGTCCTTGCTGTAGGCGTTGAGGACCGGCAGGCCGGAGGCGGTCTTGTCGGTGGTGATGTCGAACTTGCCGATGGCGAGCGTCGCCAGGTAGCTGGCCTGCGGCTTGGTGGAGCGCCAGTTGTAGCGGGTCCAGCCGAGCTTGGTGGTCTGCGACTTGAGCTCGCCGTTGCTGACCGTCTGGAGGCCCTCGGGCACGGCGACGGAGATGTCGTACGTGGCCTTGTCGAGCGGGTGGTCGTTGCTGGGGAACCACCAGGCGGCGGCCTCCGGCTCGTTGGCGACGACGGCGCCGTCGGGGGTGCGCTGCCACGCGCTGTACCCGTTGATCTTCACCTGCGAGGGGGTGCCGCTGTACCGGACCACCACGGTGATCTGCCGGCCGCGCTCCAGGGGCGCCGACGGCGTGATCTCCAGCTCGTGGTCGCCCGACTTGGCGAACGAGGTGGGCTTGCCGTTGACGAGTACCTCGCTGACGTCCAGCGCGAAGTCGAGGTTGAAGCGGGAGAGGGCCTGCGTGGTGGTGGCGGTGAGGGTCGCCGTGCCGTCCAGCCGGTCCGTGGACGGCTGGTACTTCAGCCTCAAGTCGTAGTGGGAGACGTCGTATCCGCCGTTCCCCGACGTGGGGTAGTACGAGTCCCCGATGCCGGGGGCGCCGGGCGTGGCGTCGGCGGCGGATGCCGGGACGGCCAGCAGCAGGGCGGCGGCGGCAGCGCTCGGGACGATGAGTCTGTGACGCACGGGCTCACTCCAACTCGTAGGGGGCGAAAGATCAAACGCAGCCTATGTACTCACCACCCGCCCGGTCATGTCCATGGCCCGTCCCGACATGTGATCGACACGTGCCCGACACGAGTGGCCGTTCGGCCACCCGTCACGAGCCCCGTCCGCCCCTCTTCTGCCCAGGAGTTGACCGCGCTACGGTCCCGCCGTGCCGAAACCCTTCCGGAACACCCGCATCCAGTTTCGCTTCCCCCGGGCGGCATCCTTTCTCGCGGCTCTGGCCGCCCTGGTCACCGTCCTGATCGCGCCCCCGGCGGCCGCGCTCGCCGGGAACGGCGCGAAACCACCGGACGAGAGCAGACCCGTCTACTCGTACGAACAGGCCGTACGCGAGTCGGTCTGGGTCGACACCGGCCTCGACGGTGACGGCGACGGCCGCACCGACCGGGTGGCGGTCGATGTGATCCGGCCGCGCGAGGCCGCCGAGCAGGGCATCCGGGTGCCCGTCATCATGGACGCCAGCCCGTACTACGCGTGCTGCGGGCGGGGCAACGAGAGCCAGAAGAAGACGTACGACGCGCAGGGGCGGCCGCTCCAGTTCCCGCTGTACTACGACAACTACTTCGTGCCGCGCGGTTACGCCGTCGCCCTGGTCGACCTCACCGGAACGAGCCGTTCGGACGGTTGCACGGACGTCGGCGGCCGCTCCGACGTCCTCTCCGCCAAGGCCGTCGTCGACTGGCTCGGCGGCCGGGCACGCGGCTACGCCTCGGCCCGCGGCCGCACCGCCGTACGGGCCGGCTGGAGCACGGGCGCGGTCGGCATGATCGGCAAGAGCTACGACGGCACCATCGCCAACGCGGTGGCCGCCACCGGCGTGCCGGGGCTGCGCACCGTGGTACCCATCAGCGCCATCAGCTCCTGGTACGACTACTACTTCGCGCAGGGCGCCGCCCTGTTCGGCAGCGGGCCCGACGGCCTGGCCGACCGCGTCGAGAGCGCGGCGGCGCGCGGCCGCTGCCAGGCCGTGCAGCGCGCGCTGCGGGAGGGCGCGCCCCGCAGCGGCGACTGGACCCCGCTGTGGGAGGAGCGCGACTACGTCAAGGACGCCGGCCGGGTGCGGGCCAGCGTGCTGGCCGTGCACGGGATGCAGGACCTGAACGTGCGCACCCAGCACTTCGGGCAGTGGTGGGACGCGCTGGCCCGGGAGGGCGTGGAGCGCAAGGTGTGGCTGTCGCAGGCCGGGCATGTCGACCCGTTCGACCTGCGCCGCGAGGAGTGGGTGCGCACCCTGCACCGCTGGTTCGACCACTACCTGCTGGGCTACGACAACGGCGTCGAGCGCGAGCCCATGGCGGACGTGGAGCGGGCGCCGGGGCAGTGGGCCACCGACGCGGTGTGGCCGCCGCGGGGCACCTCCGCCACCACCGTGCGGCCGGCGGCCGGCCCGGTGCCCGGCGTCGGCACCCTGGGTCTCCTTCCCGCGCCGGCCGGGGCCGCGTCGGTGTTCACCGACGACCCGGCGCTGGACGAGAGCGACTGGGCGGCGCACGCCACGGAGTCCACGCCGGCCAAGGCATCCTTCCTCACCGGTCCGCTCGCCCGGGACCTGCGGCTGTCCGGTTCGTCGCGGGTCCGTCTGACCGTGACGCCGTCCACCGGGTCGGCCCACCTGACGGCGGTCCTCGTCGACCTGGGCCCGGCCGTGATCCGCAACTACGCGGGGGCCGGGGAGGGCATCCGGACGTTGTCCGGCCGGACGTGCTGGGGCGCCGGCACGTCCGCCGACACCGGCTGTTTCCGCGTGACCGAGCCCGACACGGCGCAGGTGGCGCACACGGTGTTCAGCCGGGGCTGGGCCGACCTGGGTCACCACGCCGGGCTGGAGGAGGGCGAGGTGCTCACGCCCGGCCGGCCGTACACGATCACGCTCGCTCTTGGTGCCACCGATCACGTGGTGCCGGCCGGGCACCGGCTGGCGCTGATCGTGGCCGGGACGGACGCGGGCCTGGTGCAGCCGGCGTCGACGCGGCCCCGGCTGACGCTGGACCTGGCCGGGACGGCGGCGGAGCTGCCGGTGACGGGCGGCTGGCCGGCCTTCCTGCGGGCCACCCGCGGCGGCCCGGGCGGCGGCCCCAGCGGCCCCGGCGGCGGCTCCGGCGGCCTCCGGCAGCCGTACGACGCCGGGCCGCCCGTGACCGCGCCCGGGCTGCGGCCGCCGGCCGTCACGGCGCTGCCCTGAGCGGCGGGAGCGCGTACCGGCCGGTCTGCGCCGGGGCGCGCTCCCGCGCCCTTTTCCCCATGTCTTCCTTGACTCTCTTGACTCCCTTCCCCGGCATTCCTTCGAGTTCGGGGCGCTCACCCGTAAATGTCTTCTTTTTCAAGGAGAGTGACGCAGCTCACGCGTAAACCGGGTGCACGATGCCCCCGGTTCGGTCGTCTCTTTCACGGGAAGCGCACCACCGGGACCACAACCGCAAGGGAGCTGGCGTGTCCACTGTCATCGAACAGGCTGTCCAGGCACGGATCATCGCATCGGCCCCGCCCTCCCGCGCGGTTCCCGCGCAGCTGCGCTACCTCCGCTCCGACCCGTTCGCGGTGCGCGTCGCCTTCCCCGCCGCCGCGTCGCTCGACGGCGAGGCCGTCGAGTGGGCCTTCGCGCGCGACCTGCTGGCCCGCGGGCTGCTGCGCTCGGCGGGCGGCGGGGACGTCCGGGTGTGGCCGTGCGGGCCGCACCGCACGGTGGTGGAGCTCCACGCGCCGGAGGGCGTGGCCATGGTGCAGCTGGAGACGGGTGAGCTGCGGTCGTTCCTGGCCCGTACGTACGCCGTGGTGCCGGCGGGCGGCGAGGGCGGGCTGCTGGACGTGGACGGCCACCTGGCGGCCCTGCTGCGGCAGCCCTGACGGCCCGGCGCTCCCCGTGTTTCCCGTGCTTCCCGCCCGGCTCGGAGGCCGGCTCAGAGGTCCTCGCGCGTCCCGGCCCGCGCGGCGCGCCTGCGTGACGCGCTGATCTCCGCCTCGGCCGCCGCGCGGTCGGCCCAGCACGCCACGTCGACGGACTTGCCGGGCTCCAGCTCCTTGTAGACCTCGAAGAAGTGCTGGATCTCCAGGCGGTCGAACTCCGGCAGGTGTCTGAGGTCGCGCAGGTGCTCGTGGCGCGGGTCGGCCGCGGGCACGCACAACACCTTGTCGTCCTCGCCCTGTTCGTCCCGCAGCCGGAACATCCCGATGGCCCGGCAGCGCACCACGACGCCGGGGAAGGTGGGGTCACCGGCCAGCACGAGCGCGTCCAGGGGCTCGCCGTCGGCGCCGAGGGTGCCGTCGATGTACCCGTAGTCGGCCGGGTAGCGGGTGGAGGTGAAGAGCATCCGGTCGAGCCGGATGCGGCTGGTCTCGTGGTCCATCTCGTACTTGTTGCGGCTGCCTTGCGGGATCTCCACGACGACGTCGAAGTCCATGGGCTCCTCCGGAGCGGTCGGCGGGCCGGGCGGCCCCCATGGTCGCGCGGCCCGCACCACGGGCGCCACGGTGCCCCGTGGTCACTCTTCCGGGGGAGCGGAAGGGGCGCCTCAACCGGACTTCGGGCCCGAACGGGAAGGAACCAGACACCGGCCGCGGTACCGGGCCGCGGAAGAGGCCCGGCCTTTTACGCCTTCCGTCTCCCCCGCCGCTACGTCATCCGGCCCGGACCGGCCCATCGCGCCGTTCCGGGGCGGGACGCCCCCGGCCGGCCCGGCGGGCGGCCG
Source organism: Streptomyces mashuensis (assembly GCF_014654785.1). GTDB lineage: Bacteria > Actinomycetota > Actinomycetes > Streptomycetales > Streptomycetaceae > Streptomyces > Streptomyces mashuensis. The sequence continues at coordinate 586,336 of NZ_BNBD01000001.1, read as the reverse complement.
GCGGCCGGATGCTTCGGGTTTCCACTTTTCCGCGGCCGCGCCCACCGGCGCACCAGGGATTGACCGTTGCATTGTCCGCGGAAAATGCGGAGGCCCCAGGACCGCTTTTCGGGCGTTGCCGCGCTATGCCGTCGTACGACGTCTACGCATTGGTGGACGCTACCCAAAAAGGCGTTGCGGGAATCTGGGTGACCGGAAATACCATTGCCTCAGGGGCTCGACTGTGAAAACCCTATGAGGGCCCCTTACGGGGAATGCAAGGCACTTTACGGGGGGAAGTACGGTGCTGGACGCAACCGAAGTTTGGCATGCACACACATTCGACTCTTTCGAACAGGCCGGACCGTCGGTCCTGGTCCTCGGAGCCGGTATATCCGGCCTGGTGACGGCCTGTGAACTGGAGGCCCTGGGCTACCGCGTGGAAGTCCTGGAAGGCAACACGCGCATCGGGGGCCGCATCCACACCCACCGATTCGGTCCGGGCCCCGGCGCGCCGTTCGCGGAACTCGGCGCGATGCGCATTCCGGCGCACCACCACCGGACCCTGGAATACATCCACCGGACCGGTCTCGACGAGAAACTCCGCACCTTCCGGACCCTGCTCTCGGAGGAGAACGCATTCCTGCGCACCGGGCCGGGTTTCCTGCGAATCCGGGACGCCGCCGGCCCGCTCGGCGAGAACTTCCGCCGCGAGCTCGAACAGCACCTGCCGGGCCACCACTACGACGACGGCACCGTCGTCTTCGGCGCCTGGCTCACTGCCATTGTCGACGCCGTGGCGCCGCCGGACCTGCGCGCCGAACTCCGCGAGGACCTGCGCCGCCAGCTGCTGGACCTGGTCGCCCGTACCGACGTCTCCGCGCATCTGCGCGGTTCCGCCGGCGACCGGGTGGACCTGCAGGCCGTGTTCGCCGCCCACCCGTGGCTGCGGACCGGGTGCAGCGCCCGCCTCAACAGCTTCCTCGACGACATCCTGACCGAGACCGGGCCGGCGCTGCTGCGCCTGGAGGGCGGCATGGACCAGCTGCCGCAACGGCTCGCCGCCCGGCTGCGCGGTCCGCTCCGGCTGGGCCACCGCGTCACCGGCGTCGAGGTGCACGGCGACCACGTCCTCGTCCGGGCCCGCACCGGCACCCGCAGTGTCGTGCGGCGCGCGGACTTCGCGGTGTGCACCCTGCCGTTCCCGGCCGTGCGCCGGCTGCGGCTGCGCGGCCTCGACCCCGACAAGCTGTCCGTCCTGGCCGAGGTGGACTACTGCCCGGCGACCAAGGTGGCCGTCCACTGCCGCGAGCCGTTCTGGTGGCAGCACGGCATACGCGGCGGCGCCTCGTTCACCGGTGGGCGCATACGGCAGACGTACTACCCGCCGGTCGAGGGCGACACCGGGCGCGGCGCCGCCCTGCTGGCCAGCTACACCATAGGCGAGGAGGCCGACCTGATGGGCCGGCTGCCCGAGCGGCGCCGGCACCGCCTCGTCCTGCGCGAGCTGGCGGCCCTCCACCCCGAGCTGCTCGCGCCCGGCATGGTGCTGGACGTCGTCAGCGTGGCCTGGGACCGTGCGCCGTGGGCCTGGGGCGGCTGCACCACCCGTTGGGGCAAGGGCCCCGAGCAGTGCGAGGAGGAGATCCGGCGCGCCTCCCGGCCCTGCGGCCGGATGTTCTTCGCGGGCGAGCACTGCTCGTCGGCACCGGCCTGGATCGAGGGAGCCGTCGAGTCCGCGCTGCGGGCCGTCGAAGAGGTCGGGGCGTACGTGCCCGGCCGCCGTCCGCCGGCCGTCACCGGCCGCGCCAACCCCGCGGGAGCCCTGTGATGAGCGTCTTCGACCTGCCCCGGCTGCACTTCGCCGGGACCGCCGTGACCAAACTGCCGACCGGGCCCCGCAGCGGCCTCGTCGACCTGGCCGCGCACCGGGCGCTGACCGACGACGGGCCCTTCCCGCCCGGCCGGCCCACCACCGAGTACCACGACTGGCTCCAGCAGCAGGGGCCGCACTGGGACCGGAACGGAAAGCCGTGCGAAACCGGGGAGTTCAGCGCCGCCAAGGGCTGGAACTTCGACGGCAACGGCCACTTCTGGATCGACGCCCGGGTCGTCTCCGCCGAGGGGCCCGGGTCCCGGCCCGGCGACGCCCCGGACACCGCCGACCCGGTCGTCGGCCGGCACGTCGACCTGTGGGGCCACTACAACGCGTACCTGCGCACCACCGTCAACCGGGCCCGCGTCTTCGACCTGGACCCGGCGTCGCGGTGGACGATGACGCTGATGACCGGCCGGTTCGGGCTCGGCCGGCTGGGCCGCTCGCACGACGAGGGGCAGGGCTACATGGTCGCCGGCGACGTCACCGGCCTCCAGCCGCCGCGCTGGCCCGACTTCCGGCACATCGTGGACGTCGGCGACCACGTGCTGGCGCCCCTGCTGCGCTACTGCGCGGTGCACCAGTTCGTCGTCGTGCCCCCGGCCGGGGGCACGACGACGGGCACGGGCACGGAGGCGGCCGGTCCGGGCTGGCTGCCGGACGCCCGCCTCTCCCCCGCCGTCCTCGCCCTGCGCGAGGCGGTGGAGGAGGGCGCGGACGGGCTCGTCGTCCGGTTCGCGCTGGACGCCATGGCCTCGCCGCAGGTGCCGGACGCGCCCAGCCACTGGCGGGTGCGCGGCACCGTCGCGCCCTGGTACGCGGACGAGCTGCGCACCTACCCCGCCGGGCGGCTCCTCGTGCCCGTGCCCGGCGGGCCCCTGCACCACCTGACGGCCCACGTGGCCGGCGGCCGGGCGGCGCTGGACATGGTGTCCGCCGTGCCCGTCACCACGCGGGCCCCCGAGCCGGGGCCCGGCCCGCTGCACCGGCTCGGGCCCCCGCTGGACGCCGGTGACCTGGAGCTGCGGACGGCCCGCACGGGCCGGCTCGTGGCCCGCGTACCGGCCGCCGCCTACGCCGGGGAGCGGGCGGCGCTCACCTCGGGCCTGCTCACCCTCCCCGCCGAACCCGGCTGGGAGGCCACCGGCGACGAGGGGCTCGTCCTCACCGGCACCGACAGCACCGGCCGCCGGACGGCGCTGCTGACCGAGCGCGAGGTGAACGTGCAGAGCGACGAGGCGTGCGTCGTCGTCCACCACCGCGACCACGCGCACGGCGCCGACCACGCGGTGACGGTGCCGCTGCGCTCGTACGTCCGGGGGCGCCCGGCGAGCGCCGGCCCGGTGCACGTACGGCAGTACTTCAACCCGCGTGCGCTGCCCGCCGATCCGTGCGCCGGTGCCCCCGGCGCGCGCATCGGCGACGCCGTGCTGCTGGGGATGCGCGGCGAGGGCGCGTACGCCGCCGAATGCGTCGTGGACACCGACGAGCACGGGCACGGCTCGCTCACGCTCCGCGGCGAACACGCCGGCACCTGCCGGGTGCTGCTCTCCACCGGCCCCGGCGACCTGCCCCCCGTCGACCCGGCCGCGCCCGGCTCGGCCTGGGCCGCGTACGACGACGAGGACGCCCTCGGCTACTGGGCCGGGGCCGGCGCCCTGGCCGTCCGCGTCCTGCCCGACGACTGGCACCTGGACGACGTGCCGCGCGAGGACGTCGATTTCGACCTGCTGCACCGGGAGGTGTTCGCCTTCTACGAGCACCTGTCGGGCTTCATGCGCTCCGAGGTCTTCAGCCTCGCCGACCGCTGCAAGGTCGAGACGTACGCCGAGCTGGTGTGGCAGATGTGCGACCCGCGGAACAAGGACCGGACGTACTACATGCCGCCCACCCGCGACCTGACCGACCCCAAGGCGCGCCTGCTCCTGGCCTACCTGCGCAACCAGCAGGCGCGCGTCCGGCCGCCGCTCGCCGTGCCGGCCGTCCTCGGCGGCGGCCCGGCCATCACCACCCGCGGGGAACTGTGGGCGGTGCTCAAGCAGGCCGCCGCGGTCGAGCTGGCCGTCATGCTCCAGTACCTCTACGCGGCGTTCTCCGTGCCCACGTACGGCGCGGGCCGGGAGTACGTGCGGCGCGGGCAGTGGACGCCGCACCAGCTGCACCTGGCCTGCGGCAGCGGCGGCGAGACCGGCGACGGCGGCATCCGCGGCACCCTGCTGGAGGTGGCCCGCGAGGAAATGATCCACTTCCTGCTGGTCAACAACATCATCACGGCGCTCGGCGAGCCCTTCCACGTCCCGCACATCGACTTCGCCACCGTCAACGCCGAACTGCCCGTCCCGCTGGACTTCGCGCTCGAAGGGCTGAGCCTGGGCAGCGTCCAGCGCTACGTCGCCTTGGAGCAGCCGGAGGCGCTCGTCCCGGACGTGCGCGGCGCGCACGGAACGGGCGCCGGCGCGGGGCCGCGGACGCTGGGCTTCACCTGGAACTCGATCAGCGAGCTGTACGCGGGCATCCGGGAAGGGCTGCAACGGGTGCCCGGCCTGTTCCTCGTCCCCAAGGGGCGCGGCGGCGGCGAGCACCACCTGTTCCTGCGCGCGTCCGTCAACGCGGTGCACCCCGACTACCAGCTGGAGGTCGACGACCTGACCAGCGCCCTGTTCGCGGTGGACCTCATCACGGAGCAGGGCGAGGGCGGCGTGCCCGGGAGCCCCCGGAGCGGAACCGGGAGCGGCCCCGGACCCGACGGCGCCGAGGTGTCGCACTTCCACAGCTTCCTGCGCATCGCCGAGGCCCTGACCACCGAGCAGGTGCCGGGCCCGTACGGGCGGCTGCTGCCGTGGCAGCCGTCCTACCCGGTGCTGCGCAACCCCACGCTGGGCGCCGGTGACGGTGCCACGTCGCCCGTCACCGACCCGGAGGCCCGGGCCGTGGGACGGCTGTTCAACCGGTCGTACCAGCTGATGCTCCAGCTGATGGTGCAGCACTTCGGCGAGAGCCCGGACGGCAGCCTGCGCCGCTCGAAGCTGATGAACGCCTCCATCGACGTGATGACCGGGATGATGCGGCCGCTGGCCGAGCTGCTGGTCACGATGGAGTCGGGGCGGCGCGGCCGGACGGCCGGGCCGACGTTCGAGCTGGAGACCGTGCCCGCGCCGGTCGCCCGGCCTGATGTGGCGCGGCGTGCGATCGCGCTGCGCTTCGCGCACCTGGAGGCGGCGGCCCGCAAGTGCGGCCCGGTGCCCGCGCAGGTCGCGGACATGATGGGTTTCTACGCCGATTGCTTCGGCAGGGGCGAGGAGGGGACGGGGACATGAGGACGTACGAGACCGACGTGCTGATCGTCGGAGCCGGCCCGGTGGGGATGGCCCTGGCGCTGGATCTCGGGGCGCGCGGCGTGGACTTCCTCGCCCTGGAGGCGTCCGACGGCGAGGTGTTCCACCCCAAGGTGTCGACGGTCGGCCCCCGTTCGATGGAGCTGTTCCGGCGCTGGGGCGTGGCGGACCGGATCCGGGCCGCGGGCTGGCCCGGCGACCACACGCTGGACGTCGCCTGGGTCACCGCGGTCGGCGGCCACGAGATCCACCGGCTGTCGTTCGGCACCGCCGACAGCCGCCCCGTGCCGCCGTACACGCCCGAGCCCGAGCACGCCTGCCCGCAGCACTGGCTGGCCCCGCTGCTGGCCCGCTCGGTGGGCGTGCGCGGCCGGGACCCCGGCGGGCGGCTGTGGCTGCGCTGCCGGGTGGACGGCTTCACCCACGACGACGAGGGCGTGACGGCCGTGGCCACGGACCTCGCCGACGGCTCCCGGCTGGCGCTGCGCGCCCGGTATCTGGTGGGCTGCGACGGCGCCTCCTCGCCCGTGCGGAAGGCGTGCGGCATCGAGGCGCCGGGCCGGTACGCCACCCGGGTCTTCCGGAACATCCTCTTCCGGGCGCCGGAGCTGCTGGGACTGCTGGGGCCGCGCGCCGCGCTGGTGTACTTCCTGCTGCGCCCGCCGCGGCTGCGGTTCCCGCTGCGGGCCATCGACGGGCGGGAGCTGTACCGGCTGACGGTGAGCGCGGGCGAGGGCACGCCGGCGGGCGACGCCGAGCAGATGGTGCGCACGGCGCTGGGCCTGGACACGCCGGTGGAGATCCTCTCCGACAACGTGTGGCACCTCACCCACCGCATCGCCCGGCGCTTCCGCGCGGGCCGGGTGCTGCTGGCCGGGGACGCCGCGCACACGCTGTCGCCGTCGGGCGGCTTCGGCATGAACACCGGCATCGTGGACGCCGCCGACCTGGGCTGGAAGCTGGCCGCGGAACTGGCCGGCTGGGCCGGGCCGCGGCTGCTGGACTCCTACGAGGCCGAGCGGCGGCCGGTCGCCGAGCAGAGCCTGGAGGAGGCCAACGTGCATCTGGCGCGCACCCTGCGGCGCGAGCTGCCCCAGGAGATCCTGGACGACTCGGCGGAGGGCGAGCGGGCCCGCAAGGAGCTGGCGCGGGTGCTGGAGGAGAGCGGCGTGCGGAGCGAGTTCGACGCGCCCGACGTGCATCTGGGCTACCGGTACGCCTCGTCGCTGATCGCCGGGAACGGTGACGGTGGCGGTGACGGTGCTGGGGGCGGAGGTGGCGGCGACTGGCGGACGGCGGTGCTGCCGGGCGGGCGGGCGCCGCACGCCTGGCTGGCGCCGGGCCGCTCGACGCTCGACCTGTTCGGCAGGGGCTTCCACCTGCTGGCGCCCGCCGGCCGCGAGCGCACGGCGCCCCTGGAGGCCGCCTTCGCGCTGCGCGGCGTACCACTGGAGACGACGGACACCTCGCGCTGGGCGCCCGGTTCTGCGGCGCGCGCCCTGTACGGGGACGCGTACTGCCTCGTCCGGCCCGACGGGCACGTCGCCTGGTGCGGGGCACGTCCGCCGTCGGGTGCGGCGGCGGCCGGGGCTCTCGTCGACAGGGTGCGGGGTGCGCGATGAGCGCCCCGGCCGCGGCGCTGCCGCCGTTCCGCACGGAGGACGTGGACGTGCGCGACCCGTACCCGCTGTACCGGCGCTACCGGGAGGCCGACCCGGTGCACGGGTCGGGCCGGGCGTGGACGCTGTTCCGGCACGCGGACGTGGCGCACGTGCTGACCAGCCGGGCATACGGGCGGGGCACGCCCACCGCGCGGCTGCCCGAGGACTGCCCGCACCTGCGGCGCACCACCGCCAACTGGATGGTGTTCATGGACCCGCCGCGGCACACACGGGTGCGGTCGCTGGTGGCACGCAGCTTCACGCCGCGCATGGTCGAGGGGTTGCGCCCGCGCATCCGCCGGCTCGCGGCCGGGCTGGTGGCGGCCCTCGCGGAGGAGGAGACCGCCGACCTGGTGGCGGGCTTCTGCGCGCCGTTCCCCATCCTCGTCATCAGCGAGCTGCTGGGGATGCCGGCGGAGGACCGTCCGTGGTTCCGGGAGCGGGCCGTGGGGCTGCAACAGGCCACGAGCTCGCGGGTGGCACGGAGCCCGGGGGCGTTCGCGGCGGCGGAGGCCGCGGCGCGCGACCTGGACGCGTACTTCCGGGCGGAGCTGGACCGGCGCCGCAGCTCCAAGGAGACGCCGGCCGACGCCGACCCCGCCACCACCGATCTCATCGCGGAGATGCTGCGGGCCGAGGAGGACGAGCCGCTGGGGGACGACACGCTGGTGGGCACCTGCATCCACCTCCTGACAGCCGGTCACGAGACGACGACCAACCTGGTGGGCAAGGGCCTGCTGGCCCTGCTGGCCAACCCCGGGCAGCTGGCCCTGCTGCGGGCGCGGCCGGAGCTCGCGCCCGGGGCCGTGGAGGAGCTGGTGCGGTACGACTCGCCGGTGCAGATGATCAGCCGGTGGGCGCGCGAGGACGACGAGGTGGGCGGCCGGAAAATACCGGGCGGCTCGCACGTCACGCTGGTGCTGGGCTCGGCCAACCGCGACCCGGCGTACGTGACGGCGCCCGACCGGCTGGACATACGCCGGGACGCACGCCGGCACGCGGGCTTCGGCATGGGCGCGCACTACTGCCTGGGCGCTCCCCTGGCCCGGGTGGAGGCCGAAGAGGCGTTCACCGAGCTGCTGCGGTCGCTGCCGTGGCTGACGGTGGCGGAGGGCCCGGACGCCGTGCGGTACGCCGACGACCTGGTGTTCCACGGGCCGGAGCGGCTGCTGGTGCGGCCGGGGGGCTGATGGAGGCTGAGGGGGGGGGGCTGACGTGGCCGGGGTTTCAGCGGGGCGTGCGCGGCGTGGACCACCGGCGCAGGTAGGCGTCGACGGTGCGGACGGCGGTGTGGCGCGCCCGTAGGCCGATGTGACCGTCGGGCCGTACGAGGTACAGCGTGCCGGAGGGCAACCCGTCGCCCTCGCGGGGGCCGGGGCGTACGGCGTGCACCTCCAGCGGGAGGGAGTGGCGGTCGGCGGCGCGCCGCAGGGCGGCGAGGTCGGCGCGGGGGTCGGTGAGCAGCGTCCACCGCTCGTAGGAGAGGAGTTCGTGGACGCGGCAGGGCCGGCCGTCGGCGACGACCGTCGTGTCGGGCAGGCGGTCGCCGGCGCGCAGTTCGCCCCGGCCGCCGGCGTCGGTGGACAGCTTGCCGGCGCGGTGGTGCCGGGGCAGTTCGCTGAGCAGGTCGCTGCTGCCCCGGCTGAGGCGTTCGCTGGCGAGCACGGCGGGCACGGCCAGCCGCATGGCCAGCAGCATGGCGCGCGAGGGGGGCAGCTCGACGACGTTGCGGCGCATCTGCCGCATGACGTCGCGGACGATGGCGCGCTGCTCGGCGGAGTAGGTGTCGAGGAGTTCGTCGGGGGCGCGGCCCTGGTGGACGGCGGCGAGCTTCCAGGCGAGGTTGTGCACACCGCGCAGCCCGGTGTTGAGGCCCCGGCCGCCGACCGGCGCCCACAGGTGCGCGCTGTCGCCGGCGAGCAGCGCCCGGCCGACGCGCAGGGAGCGGGCGAGCCGGTCGTGGAAGCGGGCCCGGTTGAACCAGGGCGGCTCGGTGGGCACCAGCTGCACGCCGGTGTCGTGCGAGGCACGCGCGACGAGTTCGCGCATCTCGTCGACGGTGGGCGGGTCGGCCAGGCCCGGGTCGGGGTCGTCGCGGAAGGCGAAGAAGCGGTAGCCGCCGCCGGGGCGCGGCGAGGCGATGAGGCACACCCGGCGCTCGACGAAGATGTGGGTGGTGTCGGGGGCGCAGGTGTACTTCCAGTCGGGCATGGCGTTGATCTGCACGGCCTGGAAGCCGGTGCGGCGTTCGCCCTCGAAGGGGACGTCCAGCGTCTTGCGGACGAGGCTGTGCGCGCCCTCGCAGCCCACGACCCACCGGCAGCCGATGACCCGTTCCCGGTCGCGGCCGGTGCCGTGCTCGCGTACGCGGACCTCCGCGCCGTCGGCGTACGTCCGGACGGCGACGGCCTCGGTGTTCCACTGCACCTCGGTGCCCAGCTCCCGCAGGCGGTCCGCCAGCAGGCCCTCGATGGCGATCTGCTCGATGGCGAGGGGGTTGGCGAAGGGTGTGCCGGTGACGGCCAGGTCCTGCCGGCCGGCGTGCCGGCCCCCGATGTACACCTCGCTGCGGCGCAGCGACAGCCCCTGTTCCAGGAACCGGTCGGAGCAGCCGAAATCGCGCAGGACCTCCAGGGCGCGCTGCCAGATGACGCTGGCGCGGACCTGCCGCTTGGTGCTGGGTTCCTTCTCCAGGAGGGCCACGTCGAGCCCGTACTGGCGGAGGGCGACCGCGAGCGCCAGGCCGGTGGGCCCGGCGCCGACGATCACAACGTCCCTGGTCTCGTCGATGTCCCCGGTGATCTCCCCGGTGCGGTCGCGCATCGTTCTTCCCCCTTGACCGTTGGACCCCAGGCTTGAGGGACCCCGGGCTTATGGTCCGGGATGACCGGGTGGGGGATCAATGGGGCATGACGCCCGATTATTAGGCTTTTCGTACGAACCAGCGGCGTATGTACGTTTCCAGGGCCGGCAGGTCGTGCGCGGCGAGACCGATGTGACGGTCGGGGCGGACGAGGAGGAGGGCGGCCGCGGGCAACCGGCGTTCGGTACCGCGGTCCAGGCGCGGCCGGAACGTCCTGACGGGGATCGCGTACCGGCCCGTCACCGCCGCGAGCCGCTCGTCGTCCACGGGGGCGCCCGGAGCGGCCAGCAGCGTCCAGCGGTCGTACGACAGCAGCTCGTGCAGGCTGCGGCGGCGGCCGGCGACGGTGGCCGGCAGGTCGGGCAGCCGGGCCCCGGCGCCGCCCTGCGACAGGGGGCTCCCGGCGTGCCCCATGGCCAGGTCACTGAGGGTCGCGCTGATGCGCCGCGCGAAGGCGGGCGTGGCCATCAGGCGCGGGCCGAGCGCGCGGACGGCCCGCAGGGAGGCGGGCGTGGGCGGCAGCTCCAGCAGGTTGCGCCGCATCTCGCGCATCACCGCGTGGGCCGTGCGCCGCTGTTCACCGGTGTACGTGTCGAGGAGGCCCTCGGGGCAGCGGCCCTGCACCACCGAGGCGAGCTTCCAGGCGAGGTTGTGGGCGCCGCGCAGCCCGGTGTTGAGACCGTGGCCGCCGATGGGCGCCCACAGGTGCGCGCTGTCCCCCGCGAGCAGCGCCCGGCCGGCGCGCAGCGTGCCCGCCACCCGGTCCTGGAACCGGGCCCGGTTGGCCCACGGAGGGTCGGTGGGCCACAGCCGTACGCCGGGTTCGTGCGTGGCTTCCGCCACCAGGTCCCGCATCTCGCGCAGACCTGGTGGCCTGCGTATCGACGGGTCGGGGTCGGTGCGGAAGCAGAAGAAGCGGTAGCCGCCGCCGGGCCGCGGCGACACCCCCAGGGAGGCGCCCCGCTCCAGGAAGAAGTAGCTGCGGGCGGGGTCGTAGGGCTGTTTCCAGTCCGCCCGCGCGTTGATCTGCACGCACTGGAGGTCGGGGCGTCGCGCGCCCTCGAAGGGGATGCCGAGCTCCTTGCGCACCATGCTGTGCGAGCCCTCGCACCCCACGACCCAGCCGCAGCGCACGGTGTCCGTGCCGCCGTCCGGAAGCCGTACGTCGACCTCGGCGCCGTCCGACCCCAGGCGCAGTCCCACGGCCTCCGTGGACCAGCGCACGCCCCCGCCCACCGCCGCGAGCCGGTCGCCCAGCAGCCGTTCCACCGCGTCCTGTTCGATGGACAGTGGATGCGGGAACGCGGTGTCGCGGCAGCGCATGGGCATGGCGCCCACCCGCTGCCCCTGGGCGAACACCTCGACCTCGCGCAGGGAGAGACCGGCCGCCGTCAGGGCGTCGGCGCAGCCCAGGTCGGCCAGGACCTCCAGTGCGCGCTGCCAGACGATGCCCGCCCGCGCCTCCCGTTTGCCGCGCGCCTCCTTCTCCAGCACCTCGACCCCGACGCCGTACTGGCGCAGCCCTATGGCCAGCGCCAGTCCGGTGGGTCCCGCCCCGACGACCACGACGTCCGTGCGCCATCCGCTCATCCGCCCCGCCCCTCCCCCGGTCTCGGCAGGCCCCCATGGTCGGGGATGGCCGTGCGGCGGACAACGGTGCGCGCGCCGCCGCGGGACGCCCGGCGGCGGTGCCGCACCCGGTTCCGGGCGCCCGGCGTGCGCGCCCGGCCCGCGTCACCAGAGGCCGACGCGCCCGGGTTCCAGCAGGGACCGCAGCACGACGCCGTCCAGGTCGCCGCCGACGACCCGTACGGCGGGCGCGGCCGGGTCGTACGCGGGCCACTCGTCCTCCGGCGCCGGGAGGCCCGTACGGACGTACTCGCCCCACAGGGCGCGCATGCGGCGCCGCAGCGAGGCCGTCTCGGCGGGGTCGGCGTCGGCCAGCAGCGGGGCGCGGCGGGCCTGTTCACCGCCCAGCAGGAAGGCGACGTCCAGGCAGTGGCAGGCGCGCAGGGCGGCGTTGCGGCCGGGGACCTGCCAGTCGAAGCGGTAGAGCCGCGTGCGGGCGCCCAGCGCGTGCAGGGTCGCGGCGAGCCGCTGGGTGGGCACGGCGAACGCGGTGTCGCTCTGCAGGTCCTCGACGGCGGTGGGCAGGACGTCGCGCACGGCCACGGCGGTGGCGACGTAGCGGTCGAGCGCCTCCTCCGCGCGCTCCCCGAACCGGGCGCGGAACACGTCGAGCGCGCCCTCGCGGGTGGCGTGCGCCGGGTTGTCACTCAGGCCGAGCCAGAGGGCGCACTCGTTGCGGGTCACGCCGGTGAGGACATCGACGCCGTCCAGGGGCGGCGCGGCACGCAGGGCCTCCAGAGGGTCGGGGGCGAGGACCACGGCGCCGTCCACGACCGGCCCGAACCGCGGGCCGGTCTGCTGCTGCGCCGCGAGGATGCGTTCGGCGGGCAGCGCCCGCAACCCCTCGGGGTCGCGCACGCCGGCCGCGTCGAGGAAGCGTGCGGCGGTCTCCGCCGCCTCCTCCCTGCCCGGCGCGGTACCGGCCAGCGGCGGGCTGTGCAGCACGGCCCGCCGGAACAGCGGCCGCACCTGCGGCAGCGCCAGCAGCGCGGCGAGCCCCTGCGCGCCCGACGACTGCCCGGCCACGGTGATCCGCTCCGGGTCGCCGCCGAAGGCCCGGACCTCGTTCTTCACCCAGCGCAGGGCGGCGATCTGGTCGAGCAGCCCGGCGTTGGTCACGTACCCGCTGCCGGAGGTGGCTTTGAAGTCCACCCCGGCCCCGGACCCCACCAGCTCGGCGGGCCCCGCCCACTCCGGCGCGAGGAACCCCAACGCACCCAGCCGGTGGTTGACGACGACCACGACGATCCGCTCCTGCGCGGCCAGCTCCGCACCGTCGTAACGCGGCAGGTCGGCGCCACCGGTGAGGAAGTTGCCGCCGGGCAGCCACACGAGCACGGGCCGCGGCCCCTCCCCGGGCTCGGGCGCCCACACATTGACCGTCAGGCACTCCTCGGTCTGCACCCCGGGCGCAGGGTCCCCCATCAGGGCCCCGACGGGCGACACGGGCTGCCAGGGCACGGTCCCCACGTCCCCGTCAGCCGCCAGCACCCCACCCCAAGCCGCACACCCCCGCGGCACCCCGAACCGCCCCTCGCTCACCCCATAGGGCACCCCCCGAAAGGCCACGACCCCACCCCGGACGGCCTCCCGCCGGCCCCGCACCGCGCCGGTGGAGAGCCGGATCTCGACCGGTCCTGCGCTGCTGTCGTTCGTGACGGGCTTCGTAGCAGTCATCGACTGTCCCCCCTTGATCGCCGAGAGTCAGCAGCCTAGGAAGGGAGTAAGCGAAGATCAACAAGGCCGCGGCCGGGGAGGACTGTGACGCTGAGGCAAGAGGTCATAAAACACAGTTGGCCATTGTGAACAAAGTCAACGCGTCGTAGTAGCCTGCCGGGGAAACGGGATGCCCGGCACCGGTGTGCCCCCGAGAGGCCACCGCGGCTCAGGAGCAACCCTGGTTGCTTCGCACCGACCCCCAGGGAGATCTCGATGGCTTCAGCACGCACCCCCTTGCCCGTGCGTACGGTTCCTGTCACTCTCGCGGAGATCGCCCGCATCGCCGGGGTAGGGCGAGCCGCGGTCAGCAACTGGCGCCGACGGCACGATTCCTTCCCGAAGCGCATCGGTGGCTCCGACGTGAGCCCCCAGTTCTCCCTGTCCGAGGTCGAGGACTGGTTGCGGGACAACCACAAACTCAAGGACGCGGTCGATCGTGACCTGCTCTGGCCCCGTTTCGAGGCCCTGGGCAGCCGGCAGAAGTCCGGACTGGCGATTGCCGCCGCCGGCCGACGCATGCTGAACGAGGACGAGCGGTCCCTGGTGCCGCTCCTTACACCGGAAGCGCAGGATCTGGTGGCCGACGCCGCCCGTCTGGCGCGACGTGAGGGGACCCGGGAGATCTTCGACTTTCTCCTGCAACGTTGGCTCGATGCGCACGTACGCCAGGTGGATTCAACTCCTCCCGCACTGGCTTCACTCATGGCCACGGCAGCCTTCCGCGCCCGGACGGACCGGTCCGGTGGCCCGCTCATCGTGCTCGACCCCGCCTGCGGGACCGGTCATCTGCTCGCCGCCGCCGCTGCGGCGTACGGACAGGGCCCCGTGGACCTACTGGGGTGCGAACGCGAGCAGGCACTGGCAGAACTGGCCTCCACCCGGCTCCGTTTCGTCGCCGGGGATGAGGGTGCCCGGGTCACCATCGCGGCGGTCGACTCGCTGCGGGCCGATCCGTACCACGGCCTGCGGGCGGACGTCGCGCTCTGCAACCCACCGTCCAGCGAGCGCGACTGGGACCCCAAGGCCATGGCCACCGATGCCCGCTGGGTCCACGGTCTGCCCCCCCGCACCGAGCCCGAACTCGCCTGGATGCAGCACGTTCTAGCCCGCCTGCGGCCGGGCGGCACAGCCGTACTGCTTCTCCCCCCGGCCGTGGCCTCCCGCAGAGCAGGCCGCAGAATCCGTGCTTCCCTGCTGCGTGCCGGATGCGTCAGGGCCGTTGTCGCTTTGCCCCCGGGGGCCGCGCAGCCACACAGCCTCTCCTTGCACCTTTGGGTACTACGTGCTCCGGATGCCCGCCGCGGTCAGGACGCCCTGAGCGATGTCCTTCTGACCGATGCCACGGATCAGGTCAGGCCGGGGGGAAGGGACGGCGTCCTGGACTGGGAAGCTCTTCGTGCGGTCGTCCGGCAGACGATCGACCTGCTCGACCAGCCGGCTCCGGTACCGGCCGGGATGGCCCGGGTGAGCGTCGTCGACCTGCTGGACGATGACGTCAACCTCACTCCCCGACGCCATGTCGGTGCGGGGTCGTCAGCCGATGACAGCCACCTGTCCGAAGCATGGTCCCGGCTCAGGAGACTCACCGCCTCGGTACAGGACACAAGCGCCACACTCGCCAGAGTGAAACTCAAGGACGCCAGCCACCCGACCACCACGATCGGCGAACTGGTCAGAGCAAAGGTCCTGTCGGTCCACAGCGGCCAGCAGCCCTCCGGCGATGCCCTCGCAAAGCCCGTCGACGCCGCGCAAGCCGTCCCCCTACTGACCATCATGGATCTGGTGCCCGGAACCGCAAGCGGCAGCCCCCTGCCCCTCATCGACGCAAGGGACAGGAACGTGGTGCTCGCCGAGCGCGGCGACGTAGTGGTGGCCGGAACCACCCGCGCGTTCGACGCCTGGGTGCACGACGGCCCTCCCATCGCCCTCGGCGCGCACCTGCACTCCTTGCGGGTCAGCCCCGAGCAACTCGACAACCACTTCCTGGCCTGCTGTCTCCGCGCCCCCTCCAACGGACGGCAAGCCGGTACCCACGCCTCAAGCTCCTCACGGGTGGATGTTCGCCGGCTTCAGGTCCTCCAACTACCCATGGAAGAACAGCGCCGCTATGGCGAGGTCTTTCGCCACATGGCCACGCTCAAGGACCTGCTCGCCGAGCTCGACGGGGCGGGAAGGAGTCTCCTGCACGACCTGAACGAGGGGCTCGCCGCAGGACGTCTCGCATCCGGCTGAGCGGACGGGCCGTGTCCGCGGCGCGCCGACGACGTCCAGCAGCTATGCGTCCATCGGTGACGCACAGCGCTCATTGACGTCGATCTGAAGGTCCTTCCGGGCCTCGGCGACCTGGTCCGCCAAAGCCGCGGGGAGTTCCTCCAGGAGCTCCGCTGTGCCGGCAAGGATCGCCATGGCACCACCGATGTCGTAGTCGACCAGACGGCACTCGGCGGCACGCAGCTGGGCAACAGCCCGGTCCGCACGGTCCCTCGGTTCATGGCCGCGGACGAGATCGGTGGCGATCCCGTCGTACAAGTGGGCCGCTTCTCGGCAGCCCCCGGCGATGCGGAGCCCGTCCGCCGCCAGTTCCCAGACCTGCCGCACCAGCCGGGAGCTGTACCCCCACTCCTTGCGAACCCTATGAGCCACCTCGGCCAGGTTCCGGACGGCCTCGGCGGGGTCACCACGGTCGATCTCCTCCTGTGCCTGTCGGCAGAGCCGGTCCACCATCCGCCGGTCGAGCCATTCGCTGGCCGCTTGCAGACGTGGCGGAACGCTCTGCGCGGAGCAGTCGATTTCGGGAGAGCGGAAGGGCATCGTGAGGTCCGGGACGAACCGGGGACGAGGCTCAGGCTCACCGGGTGACGGCGCGAGAGGCGACAGCACCGCCAATACCTCGTCCATGCCCGGCCGCAGCTCCTGCTCCTTGGCGAGCATGCGCAACACGAGGTCGTTCACTTCCACAGGGAGGCCGGGAACAAACCTGAGAAGCGGCGGCGGTACGGCGTAGAGGTGCTGGTCCTGCAGTTCGTGGACGCTTCCCTGGGAACTGATGAAAGGCGCGCGCCCGGTGAACATCTTGTAGCAGACACAGCCGAGGGAGTAGCTGTCGGTACGGGTACTCGCCTTGAGGGCCTGGATTTGCTCCGGTGCCTGATAGCCGAAGCTGCCCAGCGTCGAGCCCGGTCGGGTGTAGCGCGTGGCCTCGTCGGTGAGGGGCTTGGCAATGCCGAAGTCGATCAGCACCACCGTCCCGTCGTCCGCCAGCATGACGTTGTAGGGCTTGACGTCACGGTGCACCACGGAATGGGCATGAGCATGGGCGAGCGCACGAGCGATCTGCACCGCACCGGCCACAGCCACCGGAAGAGCCAGCGCACCATGTCGCTTCAGGAAGTCGTGCAACGTGACGCCCTCAACCCACTGCATCACCAAGTACGGACGCCCGGCGAACGAGCCCTGAGCGTAGAACTCGGGGATCCCCGGATGGGCCAGCTGCTCGAGCAGTAAGGCCTCACGGCGAAAGCGCCCCAACAACTCCCGCTGCACTTCCCGCCGTTCCTGTGCGTCGAGGTGGTGGGTGTCCTCGCTGTCCATGCGCAGGAACTTGACCGCAACGAAACGCCCGGTCGTCTGGTCGCCGGCACGCCACACCTCGGACATGCCGCTCTTCGCGACGGTCTCCTCCAGCACGTAGCGCCCCTGGAGGACCACCCCGGCCACCGGCCGTTCGGACCACTCGTCCACCCCTATCCCTCCCCTAACACCTGAGCGACCCCCGCGCTCAGCAGCGTAGCGGATCACGTGAAGGGAAACTGGGCCAACTTGGACGTGTACTTAGTTCACAGCGGTGTAGGGTTCCGGCTCAGAGGCGTCCCGGTCACCGGCGACCGGGACGGAGCGCCCCTGCGCGCTCCTCCGTTCCCCCAGGGGGTGGTCATGCCATACCCGCCCGCGCCCGACGGCGTTGAGGGCAGTTCCTGGCTCATCAGGGTGAGTACGACGGTTGCCCGTCCGGCACCCGCCGCCTGCCCCGTGCAGCGGTTCACGGCCGTGCGTCCACTGCTGAGGCCCGAGCCGCCTCACCCTTACCTCCCCGAGCCGTGGGAGGACTTCGCGGCAGCACCCTTGTTCGCCGCGCTCGATCTGATCGAACACCAGCAGAGGCCACTGGCGCTCGTGATCCGCGAACTTCACAGCACCCAAGGGACCTTTGGCCGTCGCAGCTCACCGGCCCACCCGGGGCTGCTCCGCTGGACGGCCGAGGCCCTGGAGCGATACATCACAGCACGGGCAACCGAGCAGGAAACAGCGCAGGCTGCGGGGATCCCGCCAACCCTCCCCGTCCGGCCGGAATGGATCGCCCGTACCGCCAGACAGCTGGAGCCGGACCAGCGTGGTGCCCGGCAATACGAGCACACGGTCTGGGGCCGTCGTTATGCCTCGGCGGATGGGCGCGTGCGCGACCTGTGGGTTCCTTCTTTCGGGCGGCCCAAGGCCGAGCGGCCCGAGGCTGAGAAGGCAGCCATGGCACAGGTGATGGCTCAGGGAGCGCCCGTTGCCGACTTCCGGCGAGGCTCGGCTCCTCCGCCGGACGCCGCCGCGGCCCATCCCGTTCCCCAGCGCCTGCGGGCCTTCGCCTTCGGGTGCACGGACGGTTCTGTCCTGCCGATACTGGACTGGGAACAGGAAGAAGTAGGACAGCAGTTCAGGCAGCATGCCGCTCCAGCGTTCCAGGCCGCCGCCACGGGCACCGAGCGCCGCCCCGGCGAGAGTTGCGTCTCGTGCAAGGCCATCAGCCGCTGTCCCGACCTTCATCGGACCCCCGCGCTGTGGGGCGGTACGCCACCGGCACGGCGCCGCCGTCGGCGTTCGGTATCCGTCTGGGACCTGCGGCTGCACAGCGAGTGCCCTGCCCAGTACCACCTCACCCGGCACTTACGGCTGGACTCGCTCCTGGTGGAGGACCCCCACACGATCCGCGGCCGGGCTGTCGATGCCTGGCTCAACGAGCGACACGCAGCACACCCCCGGGCGAGCTGCTACGACATGCCCGGTCCCCCGGACCGCGATTCCTGGGGCGCGGGGGGCTTCGCACTGCACGGCGCGCAGGCCCGCGAGGCAGCAGCGATGCTCGACGAGCACCGTGCGCTCTGCCCTCTGACCCGGCTCGACCCGCAGGAGCAGGTACGGGTCCAGCACACCGTGACCGCCTACGTACCGGAACTCGACGTCGTCGCCCTCGCGACGCCGGACCTGCTCTACACCCGCGGTGGCGGCTGGACCTGGCGGGAGACGAAGACGTCGATCAGCCGCTTGAGGCAACACATCCCGCTCCTGCGGCAGTACCCCCAGCTCGCCATGGGAGTGCTACTGCTCAACGCAGGGGCCCTCGGTGCCGACCCCCGGCGCTCCTGGGTCGAGTTCGAGTTGCTGGGCGACGGACGTTCCGTCCTGGAACGCATCGACCCCAGCATCCCCGAGGTGGCGGAGGAGGCCCGTACCGTCATCACGCGCCTCGCCCAGCCACTCCTGGAAGACACCGCATACGAACCGCAACCCGGACGGCATTGCAGCGGGTGCCGGGCTCGCCGGTGGTGCACCGTCGGCACCGCGCACGTCGCCGGCCATCCGTCTCAGGGCCAAGGGCACATGCCATGACCGAAACGTCCTCTGCTTCCCGCCTCGCCGGCCATTCAGACGCACGGCTGTTACGGGACATCGCGACCGCGATCGTGCGGCTCGACGACCACGGCAACCTGGACTCCTTCCGGTTACCGTACCCCGCTGAGGCCCAGCGCGCCCTCAACGCCCTGGTGCTCGAGTGTCTGCGCAAGGACGCGAGCCCGCCGACGAGCCTGCCGGACCTGCTGCGCTGGTGCCGCAGCCGCCCCGTCTCCAGCTGGCCGCTGGAGCTGCCGGAGGACATCTTCTCCGCGCAGGACTGGCTGATCGATCCCCAGTCGGCGAAGCCCACGCAGTTCTGCCACGAGTTGGCCGTCAAGGGACGCGTGGACAGCAGCTCCGCCCAGTACGACCAGTTGGTGATCACGGAGGCCCTGCGGCTCTGCCGCGTGGACGGTTCGCCCGAGTCGTACGCGGCCTTCCGCCGGCTTCTGGTCGACCGGCCGGTGCTGACGGAGGCCGAGTGGTTCGACGTCACGACCGATCTCTACCTCGACCCCGTGCGGGAATTGATCGACGAGATCTACGAACCGGTGCCGGACGCCTATGAGCGTGACGGCAAGTACGCCACCTGCGGACGATGCCTCACCTTGCTGCTCCCCCTGGTGGACGGTGGCTGGTGGTGCGAGCGTGATCAGTGCCGCCACCAGGGCTCACCGCCCCCGGGTCAGGAACTCGACAGCCACTCCGCAGGCGAACTCCGCCAGCTCCGGCGCCCTTTGCGTCAGTTCGTCACCGGCCCTGGACGTGCCGAGACCCAGCTGGAACAGAGCCTGCGGCACCTGGGGCTCGTGGTGGAGATGTGGCCCGGTTACGACGCGTACGACCTGCGAGTCACGTTCCCCGACGGACACGTCTGGGCCATCGACGTCAAGGACTGGGCCCACCCGGGCCTCCTGGGCCGGGCAGCGCAGCCCGTGCCCCGGGAACCGTCCTACGACGAGGCGTGCTGGGTCGTGCCACGGTTCCGGGTCGCCGTACGGAAGGACTACCTGGACGTCTACGCGAGGGAACGGCCTCCTGGAGCGGGCGGGTTGCGTCTGTTGACCGACGTCCAGCTGAGAGAGGCGGCAATGGCCCGGCTCCGCGGAGAACGTGGCCCCCACGCCCGTATCGCCCCGGACCGCTCGGCGAACCTCACGGAAAGGCAAGAAGGCCATGCGTGACCGCAGCTCCTGGTACAGAGCGCTGATCAAGGACCTCACCCCCTGGCCGGAGGCCCATGCCGGCACCCGGCCCGCCCTGCTCTGCCAGGTCGAGCTGGGTCTGCGGCTCCTGGAGCTCCTCGACCCGCAGGCGGCCGCGAACGGCGTCTGGGCGCTGCTCAGCGGATACCCTTTCGCCAGGGCTGCGGGGATCGCCGACGGACCGGCCGAACAGATCGCCATCGCGTCCGCCCGCCATCTGCTCTGGCCCATGCGCAGGCGCCGGATGTGGCTGCAAAGCCTGGAAGCCTACACGGAGCTCCCCGAGCAGCTGCGCGGTTACCGCCTGCCGCAGGGCCACGGTTCGGCGCGCCGCGTCGACCCTCCGATCGCCTCCCATCGGTTCTCCGTCTACGACACCGCACTCAGCCGGATCCCCGAGTTCGCCACCAACCCGCTGCCCTGGGCTGAAGCCGGCTCGCACCTTTTCACGGAGCGCCGTCGGCAGGCTTCCGTGGTGATTCCCCAGAATCTCATGCAGCCCCCACCGGAGGGCCATGACCTTGCTGCGGGGCGACCCGGCCCTTCCGGGCCCATCGATGTGCCGATCGACGAGCTCGAAGAGACGGCACGGTGGATGGACGAAGAGGAAAGGCTCAGAGGTCTTCCGTCCGGCGACTGGCAGCGCCGTCTCCAGGATCTGCACCTGGACGTACGGACCGCCGACAGGACCGGTTTCGAGCGCGCGACACAGCTCCGGCTGGATCAGCTGACCCACATGGTGGGGATGGTCGGGTCGGGGAAGTCAACCATCATGGCACTCATCGCCGTCTGGGCCCACCGCAGGAACCTGCGGACCACCGTCGTCGTCGGCGATGTAGCCGAACAGCTCGCCCTGACCGAAAGGTTCACGGCACTCGGTCTGAAAGCCTCCCTCGTCCAAGGCAGCACGACACGGGAGCAGCACACCCAGCGGCTGCACCGGCGCCTCGCGGCCCGTGGCGCCCGCTCCCTGCTGACCCATACGGACCTGGCGTTCCGGCACCTCAGTACGGCGTGCCCGCTCGACGCGCAACGCGGCTTGGAGGCCGTCGAGCCGTTGCGTTACGCAGACGCACCCTGCAGCCGACTGCGTCCCCGCCGGCCGTCCTCCAGCACGACGCCCGATTCGGCCTCTGCGCGGGCCCGGCAAGCCTTGCGTCACGCACGTGGAGCGGTCGAGGAGGGCCCGGACGCAGCGGAGGAGGAGACCGGTCCGCCGCACGCGTGCCCGTTGTGGGGCGTCTGCCCACGCCATTCCGCGGCCCGCGAGCTCGTCGACGCCCTGATCTGGGTGGCCAACCCGGCGAGTCTGGTGAACACAGCCGTGCCACGTCAGCTGAACGCCGAGCGTCTTCGGTACATGGAGCTGGCAGCTCTGCGCAGCAACATCCTGATCGTTGACGAAGCCGACCGCGTCCAGATGCAGCTCGACCGGGCGTTCGCCCCCTCGGCAACCCTGGTGACCAAGGGGCCCGACTCATGGCTCGACCAGCTGCAGACGCACGAAATCGCCGAACTGTCCCGGCAGGGCCGACTGCCTCTGTCCGAGCGCGACGTCGAGCGGTGGTCCGCCGCGCTGGACGTCGTCGGGGCCGCAGCCGACCGGCTCTACGCCATGCTGATCAACAACAAAGAGCTGCGCGACTGGGTGCAGATCGACTACTTCAGCGCCTGGACCCTCCAGGAACGGCTCCTGCACGAGTGGTATCCCCCGGCCGAAGCAGCGTCGGAGGAGTCGGTGCAGGACGAGAACGAGCTGTTCGACGACGAAGAGGGGCTGGACGGGGACACACTGTCGGCTACGCTGCGGCGTCCGCACGACGTCCATGCCGCCCGGCGCGCCGCGGTGACGGCGGTGTTCGATGCGTTCCGTGACGATCCCCTCGGCGATCGGGGCCCGTATGGAACGGACACCGACATCTTGACCCGCCTTGCCCATGACCTGCTGCACACCCTTAACGAACGGAAGACACGAGAGCGGGTCCGGTATCTCCTGGACCGTCTTCTGCGCGGTGCTCCGGGACCGGACGAACGCCCCAGGGTGGGACGCCGGCCAGGGAAGATGACCGACGCCGATGTTCCGTTCAGCGATGGCTGGCTCGAGCGCAACGCCCAGCGACTGGAATTCACCCTGATCCTCGCCGCGCTCCACCAGCGACTCGACCGGGTCACCTTCTTGTGGCCCCAGGTGGAGGCGGCATTACGCCTGGACGCCACGAACAACGACCTCGTGCGCAGGCCACCACTCGACTACGCGCCCCTACTGCCTGAATCGCCGATGGGTAACGTCCTGGGCTTCCAGTACCTGCTCGATGACCGGGACCGGACTCGGGACACTGACGGGAGACAGACGGGAACCCTGCGTTTCTTCCGGTGTGCCGGCGTCGGCCGCGAACTTCTGCTGAACCTCCCGCGGCTGGGAGCCGCCCCCCAGCACGGGCTGCCCGGCCCCAACGTCCTGCTGATGTCCGGTACGAGCTGGGCCGGCACCTCGACCCGCGCCCACGTTCTCGCCCCGGTCGAAGCAGTCCTCAAGCCGGAAGAGAAGACGCTCCGGGCCATCCGGAAGACCGAGTTCACCACCATGTTCCTATACGACGACGAGGGCAGGCCGATCCGGCTGTCGGGTGCGCATCCGGACGACCGGGCTGCCACGCTCCGCACCATGGTGGACAAGTTGGCCAAGCCGGGCCCGGGAGGCGACAACAGCCTGCTTCAGCAGGAACTCAACCAGATCGCCGACGACCGCAGACGTCGGGCTCTCCTTATGGTCGGCAGCTACCGCGAGGCGGCTGCCGTCGCCGACCAGCTCGACGAGATGGCCCGTTGGCACGGCAAGGTACGGGTGCTCATCGCTGACGACGCCGAGCTCGGTGGTGGTCCCTCTTCCGACACCTTGACGGCCAGGCCATCTGCCCGGCCGAACGCAGTACGCCGAGGAGACCTGGGCTCGTTCGCCGACGACCACGACGCCGAATTGCTCGTGGCGCCGCTGCTCGCCGTCGAACGAGGACACAACATCCTCACGGTTCCGCAGGTAGCTGGGGAACCCAGGGTCGCGGCTTTCGGTACCGTCTTTTTCCTCGCACGCCCGCACCCCGTGCCGGACGATCTCTCCCTGGCTGTCTTCGGCATCAACGACTGGGCCACCCGATTCGTCCGGGACCAGCCAGGGCTGCTGCACGGCACCTTCGGAGAGCTGGTGGGCGCGGCGAGCACCCTGGACCAGGCAGGTCGTGCCTTCCGGGCGACGGCGCGCGGTGTGTGGCGGCACCTGTTGTCCCGCCCCTACATCTACTCGGCGCTCTCCGAGCCCGAGAAGGAATCCTTCGCCTGGGACCAACTGGTCGCCATCTGGCAGGTGATCGGGCGCCTGGTACGTGGCGGAGTACCGGCACGCGTCGTGTTCGTCGACGCGGCGTTCGCCCCGGAACTGGCCGCCCGGCAGAGGACCTGCGCCGTGAACGAACCCGTTCCCCACTGGCTCAAGGACGCCGGGCTCCTCATCCGCCTACGCGATGTCCTGGCCCCTTACTTCACCCGCCCCCACCACGACCATTCCTTCCGTGATCCGGCCGAGCCGGCTCTCGTCACGACGCTCTACCAGCCGCTGTACGAGGCGCTGTGCCGTCTCGACGGTCCCGAAAACAGGCACCTTCCCAGTACTCACCTCTGACCTCCTACGGCTACGGAGAACCATGTACGGAACGATCCGCCGGGCCGCGTACGTCCTGGCACCAGAGGCACGCCCCTGGACGGAGAGCTATCGCGCATTGCCCCGGCCGGAGCTCTGGCACGACGGCCCCCTGCGTCTGTGCAACCACGGGCGAGACGAGTCGCAGCACTTCCAAACCGCCCCGACCGGACGTCTGGACGGCCTTTTGCAGACACTGGCCCCCGACCTCGTCGTCCGGCCCCGGCCCAGGCAGCCCGCCCCCCGGGACGCCCGGTCGGTGGGAGACTTCTGGCTCTACGCCCCCGGGGAAGTCCCCGACCCCCTACCCGGCCGTGTCTTGGGACAGCTCATGGACGCCTGGCTGCGGACACTGGGCCCCAAGGACGCGAGGGAAGACCCGGAGTTCCGGTCGTTGATGCTGAGCACCAGCACCGAGCTGAAGGAGGCCACACCCAGCTGGGAGCACATCGACGGTGTGGACCTGCTGGGCGCTGCCCTTCCACCGGGGCCGGGCGGCACCGCCGCACCAGAGTCCTGGCAGTTCCAGCTGGCCACCGATGCGCTGGCCCGCCGGATCCTCCAGCTGGACCCGTACGTGTTCGAAGGCGGCACACTCAGGTTCCGGGCCGTTCCCCGCGGGCCCAAGGAGCAGGGTGCTGAGCTGATGTCCCAGCCCCTCTGCCGCCACATCAAGCGCAGGGACTGGTGGTTCTCGATCACCCTGAACATATCGCTGCACACCGTTCCCTTCGCTCCCCGCCCGCACCTCCACCTGCACTGGGGCGTGCGGCGTTGGGCGACCCACCCGAGGCCGGACACGGGCAGGCTGAACCTCCCCTACCACCGGGCGACGTCGGTCTACCTCCAGCCGAAGATCCCGTGGCTGGCCGGGGCCCCCGCGAGCGACCGGTTCGCCGTGGCCCGTCTCGTCCGTGACCACCGGCGGGACACCTTCGACTGGTTCCACAACGACCCGGCCGGCATGCTGCAGCACCTGACCCTTCAGGAGCGCTTCCCCGTACCGGAACGGCTGCTCGCCGAGCCCCTCGACTGGATCGGGGACGGGCCGGGCGTACGCGCCCTTGTGGTCCACAGCACCCGCATGGGGGCCCACGAAGTGGGGCCCGGCCTCATGCCGCACCAGCGTTCGGAACTCACGGAGTGGGCGGAAAGTGCACTGCCCGAGGGTGTGGTGCGCGTGCCCGACCTGGTACGCCGTGGCACCGGGGTCGCCCCGCCGGCCAATCGCCGGGCCAAGCCGGTGGGAGACGCCGGGAAGAAGACGGAACAGCTGAGAGCTGCAGCGGCCAGGCGCACCGCGCTCGCGGCCATCTCGCGCCTCGGTGACGCGCCGGATGCCCTGTCGGGGGCCGTCCCGCTCGTCGAGGCTCGTCTGCTGTGGCAGACATCGGTGTTCCGCCAGGCCGCCATTACGGCGTTCGCGGAGGTGCTGGGCCTCGACGGCGACGGCGGCATGTCGGACGTCTCGGACCAGCAGTTCGACGATGCCCGTCCGGGCTCCCCCATCCTGCTGGAATGGCGTACGGAAGAGCTGGTGCTGCGGTTGAGGTGCCTCCCCCTGACCGCCGGGCTCGGTGACCGTCTGCTCCTCGACCCGGCGGTGAAGGGCAAGGGGGAACGGCTCGCGGCTGCCATCAAGGAGCGGCGCAGCGCTCTGCGCTCCTGGCTTGGGGAGGACGGGGCCGACCCCGGCCACCCGGCACTCGCGCTCGTGGAGATCGCTCACCCCAGCACCTTTCGGCAGGCCGGCAGCGACCCGAAGTTCGCCATGCGGCTCGGTTGCGCCGATGCGGGTGTGCTCACCCAGTTCGCAGTGACCCCGTCGGGTGACCGCCAGATCCAGAACGAGAACAACCTCGGTCACCGCACGCACAACGCCTGGTTGGACGGGCTACGCCAATTGGGGGTACGCGTGCTGCCGGAGCACACCCTGGGGAGCGCCCTGCGCGATGGACTGCGGTACGCCGCTCTCTGGATGGTCAAGCGGCGCAAGGACGGGCCCACGCGACTTCCCAAGCATCTGCCGGTGGCTGTCCTGGTCACGCCGCTGTCGGGGGCCCCGGGCCTGGCGCGGGTAGAGGGGTGGGACGACTCCGCGCGAACGTGGATTCCCTACCCCGCCTTCCTCCTCGGCTTGGTGAAGGAGGCAGAAGTCGATCCCAGGGCGTGGGCCTCACCGCTCGACAGGACGGCGGCCGACGCAGGGGCACGGCCTCAGCAATGGCGCACCCACATGGAACAGCAGCAGCAGGACACAGCCAGTTTTCTGCACCGCGTCCTGCACTCCCTGCGGGGCGGCCCGACCGTCCTCATCACCCATGCGCAGAACAGCCGGCTCCACTGGCCATGGCTGCAGGACGGCGTTACCCGAAGGGACCTGATCAAGGACGGCCATGCGCCCGCGCGCAGGCTGGACGACGAGCTGAGGCTGGTCCGGGTGAGAGGCCGCGCAGGGCGGGAGACCGCTCAGTGGTGGGGAGTGGCCAAGCCCGGCAAGGCGAACGGCCAGCCGGCAGGGTTCTGGGCGCTGCCGTCAACCAGCGAAAC
Source organism: Streptomyces mashuensis (assembly GCF_014654785.1). Classification (GTDB taxonomy): domain Bacteria; phylum Actinomycetota; class Actinomycetes; order Streptomycetales; family Streptomycetaceae; genus Streptomyces; species Streptomyces mashuensis. Next base: position 560,164 of record NZ_BNBD01000001.1, on the reverse strand, counting down.
GAGCCCTTCCGAGCAGCGCGTCTTCTACAGCACGACGGACAGACCGCGCACCCATGCCATCTCCCCGTCGCTGGATCGTCTCAGCACACGCGTCAACGCGGCAGGCAAGCTCACGTCCCAGGCTGGGACCGGCGCGTGGAACCCTGCCCTGGTCGAAATTACGGTGCTGGGATGCCATCCGGGCGGTGACGGCACCGGGCACCGCGACCGACCCGAGGCAATCGCGATGGCGATGCACCAACTGCGTCAGGCCCCCGACTATCCGGACGCCTTGTCGCTGCCGCTGCCCTTGCACCTGGCCGGCCTGGCCCAGGCCTACGTCCTGCCGACTTTCGCCGAAACCACGGAGACGGACGCCCCGGAGGCGGGCGATGTGGATCCCGATCTGACGGAAGCCGCCAGTCTCGTGGGCGAACCGGAGCCGGAAGAACAGCTCTCACTCTTCTGACACCACGGTGTCGCGGGGGGCGGCCTGAGGCCGCCCCCCGCACGGTGCCGCGCCTCAGGGACGTGCCCAGCACCTGTACAGAACCGGCTCCAATCGCAACCTGCAACCGTCCCGGTCGAGGGCCTGGAACGCCTCCAAGCAGGAGCAGGCCCACCGGGCCTCCTCCTCTTCCAGTCCGTGCAGCTCCATGGCGGTCAGCAGAACGCCTTCGTCAGCCCAGTCACCGTTGAGTTCCTTGGCAACGGCCCGGTAACCCGTGGCGATGAGCGGGTCGGCGTTGATCCCTGAAGCGTCCACGAAGCGCGCCGCCGGACCGGTCGACTCCAGCTCGTCGGCGAGTCGCCGCAGCGCCTCGGCCTCGTCCTTGCACGTGCGGTGCAAGGCGACGGCCCGGTCCAGTAGGACGGGCCAGCCACCGGTCACCTCCAGGATGCGCGTCAGCCGTTCATCGCTGTCGAACAGGCCGCTTCGCTGGCTCCACGTCTTCAGGCTATGACGGTCGTGCCGGCGCAACACGACCAGGAGGGACGCCGCGGTGTCGTCATCCGTCAGTAGATCGCGGCAGAGGCCGAGCTGCCGCGGTCCCGCAACGAGTACGACAGCTCTCGTCACACCCGGCCGTTCCGGAAGGAGGTTTTGGGCGAGTGCCAGCGATTCACGGCAGTTGTCGTCGTTCACTTCCTTGTCGGCCAGGTCGCTGACGACGACGCGTCGTTCCCCGGGGCGGCCTGCGGTCAGGTCCTGCCGGAAGTCCCTGATGCTCTTGACGGGCGGCATGGTCCAGCCCGACATGCGGCCGGTGACGGTCCGCAGGGTCTCAGCCACGTCGCCGATCCCGGTGGCAGGGGTGCCCAGAACGACCCGGGTCTGGTTGCTGTGGTCACCCAGCAGGTCGTCGACCTGTGCGACCGTGAGGGGGGCCACTTTGCCGTCCCTGACCTCGGGCCGGCCTTCCAGCACCACCGTCTCCTCCAGGCGGCATTCGCTCTCGGCGCTCTGCAGCTGGGTCTCGACTTCCTGATTGGTGCCGATCATGCGCAATGCGTTGGGTCCCCGCAGGTGCCAGCCCCGTCCGTCATGGTTGGGTGCCAGTACGCCGAGGCCGACCATCTCCTGGAGGTAGGTGCGGAATCCTTCACTGTCCAGCTGTTTGAAGCCCTCATGCCACCAGCCGGCACACTCGTCCCGCAGTTCGACGTCGCTCAGCCGCGTCTCCAGGCCGTATTCGCGCGCGTACCACGCCAACACGTTGGCGATGACCCGGTAGCGGTCGTCCAGGTCGAGGGTTTCCTTGAACGCCTTGGTGATGCCCTCCCGCAGCCACGGGTCCGACTCCACGGCCTCGACCTCGGCCGCCTCGATGGGGAACGGCGGACCGGCGAGGTCCCCCCGGGCCCGCTTGCGCTGCATGACCTCAACCAGTCGGCTACCGAACATTTGGAGCAGGAACGGCTGGTAGGAGCAGTACCCCAGCACCCGGTTCACCAGGTCGACGTCGGCGAACTCGAAGCCCAGCGCCCTCATCGGCAGCACCAGCAGGTCCGCGGCGTACTGCGGACGCAGCGGTCCGACGACCGTCGGGGTCTGCGCCAGATGACGGAACGGGCCGTTGCGGGCCAGCCGGGTGAACCTTTGCACAGAATGCAGACCCGCGAACACGACCTTCAGCCGGTTCCGGTTGTCCGTGCACAGCCCCTTGAGCCGCTGGGTCTGCGTACAGTGCGGCACATCGGCCTCAAAGAACCGGTCGCACTCGTCCATCAGGATGAGCAACCTGCGCCGGGGGTCGGCGTCCAGCCAGTCCTTGACACCCGAGCGCACTCGTTCGTACGGGTCGGCCGTCTGCACCTTGCGCCGGTGTGGCGGCGCAAGGACCTCCCTTTCCGTGAGCTCCTGGTCGAGGACACTCCAGATCGTCTCCGGCCCCAGGGCGTTGCCGGTGCCGATGTTGTACCGGTTCAAGTCCAGGTAGACGGGAATGTGATACCCCCGCTCCTGCTCCGCGAAGCGGCCACCTGCGTCGTTGAGGAGCGCCGACTTGCCCAGCCCCCGGCCACCGAAGATGATCTGCGTACCGTCGGGGTCGAGGATGCTCTTGCGCTCGGCATCGCGGCCGTAGAACATCTCACGGCCGATTCCGCCCCGCTTCTCCTTGATGTAGGGATTCACTCCGGAGAAGGGCAGCAATATCTCGGTGGCCACGCTCACCTGGCGGTTCCCGTGGGCGGCCAGGTAGGCGAGGGCCGCATCGTCCACGACCATGAGCGAACCGTCGGACAATGTCGCGAGTTCCTCGCGCGTCTCGCGGCCGAGCGTGCCGAAGTAGGCGACGAGCAGGCTTCCGCGGCTCGGTTCCTTCAACACGCGGCTCAGCAGCAGCCTCGCCCCGGGGCGGCCCCAGAGCATGAGGACGCGCAGCCTGCCGCCGTGCTCGAGGAGCTTCGTACCGAAGGCGGGCACCCAGGCCCGGCCGTTGACCTCGATGTCGACGACCTCGACGAAACGGTACTCGTTGCTCCGCGGCAGGTCGTGCAGGGGCAGAGCCCGTTGGGCCTCGTAGCCGAGGAGCTGGAGAGCCGGCAGGAGCATGGTCCGGACATTGCGGTTCTGGCGCTCCTTGGGCGCCGTGTCCGCGAGCTCCTTCCACCGTGCCAAGGCGTCGGCGGCCCGCGCCGCTTCGTCCGCCGACAGGTGCGTGTAGTCCAGGGCCGGCAGCACCGGGTGCTTCTGGCGGTCACGGACGAGGCCGATGAGCTCCGTGGTGACCCCCTCGGACAGTCCCGCGGGCACGGCGGGGTAGAAGCCTCCGAGGTGGGATTCGTCCGCCTCGATCTCCGGTACCGGTTCGCCCAGTTCCAGGAAGTAGACAAGGTCCGCAGCGGTCGCGAAGCCACCGGTGTCCAGGTGGCGCAGCACCTGGGCCCGCTCGTCGGCAGTGATGTCGGGCAGGGCCGCCAGACGCGCCCGGAGACGGTCGGCGGCTTCCTTCCGGTATCTGGGCAGCAGCCGCTCCACCTCCTCGAGCATGTGCCGTACCGTGCTCAGCACCCTGGGGGTACCGTCCTCCGCCGTCGGGCAGGCATCGGCCAGGAGCTCCTGGAGCTTGACGTCCTGGTCGTCGGAGAGCGCCCCATCGGCCTGTGCCCGTCGCAACTCGGCGACGAGCTGGTCGTGCCGTTCTGCCAGCTCCACACGCCGGCGGCCCTCGATCTCCTCCAGGGCCGAACGCCGTTCCACCCCGAAGCAGACGGCGCCGGCGTGCGGCAGCACTCCCCAGTCGGCCAGGTCGAGAATGCGATGGGCGGCATGGAACGCGTCCTGGCCCTGTTGGAGCTCCAAGGCTTCGTCCCAGGTCCGGTCCACGGCCGCGAGGAGGTCCGGCAGGGACGGCCGGCCACCACCGCTGACCGGCACCTTGAGCAACTCCGCGTCGATCACGACGCGCGCATCGAGCTCCGGAGCCGGCCAATGGGCAGCCGCGCCGTGGTCCAGCTCGTGGAACAGGACGACGAGCGCCTCCCGGGCAGCCTTCGCCGCAGCGGCGGGCAGGCCCGAACGCCCCGTGGCGGCGTCCAGGTCGGCGAGGGCTCCGGCTTGCAGGGCGAGCACTTCCTGTCGCATGGCCGCGATCGCCCGGACGGCCCACTCGTTCTCGGCCGTCTCCCCACGGCGCAGAGTCTCGGTGACGTCGAGCCAGGTCTTGACGTGGTCCACCACTCGCTCGACCAGGTGCACCAGGTCCTGACGACCGGACCCTTGCAGAGCGCGGCCACTGGAACCGCGCTCTTCCCGGTCCAGACGGTCGATCTCGCTCTGGACCTCGGAGAGGCGCCCCAGCCGCTCGACGGCCTCGCGGGCCGACGCGCCGGCACCGGGCCTGCCGGCCACGATGTCCCGCAGCATTCCGCCGAGCAAACCGTCCGCGGCCAACCACCGCGCAGCAATTTTGGTCGCCCGGTTGAAGCGCAGGCGGGGCGGCTTCAGCAAGGCCCGGCATTGCTCGGTGATCTCGTGCAGTCTCGCTTCGGACTCCGACACATCAGCGATCACGGCCATCGGCGGTGCGAGGAGGAGAGCGTTGTTCAGCGCTCGGTCGCCCACGGCGATGGCGACGGCAGCGAGGTTCTCCGGCAACCGCGGCGCCAGTGCCTTCAGCTGAGCCGCGGTGACGTGCTCCCCGGTGACGAGCGCGGCACGAACCAGGGCGGGCAGCAGCAGGAACTCGAAGCCCTCCGCGTCACGGGATTCGAGCAGGTCCCATTGCTGGAGGGCTTCCGCGACAGCCCGGGCCGCGCCGTTGTGCCCGGGGCGCAGCACGGCGGCGGCCGCGGCCAGGCGCAGCGCCGCGGCCTCGGACCCGGATCGCCCGGCAGCCCGCGACAGGTGGGCGGCAAGGCCGAACCTGCCTTCGGCGACCAGCCGGGTGAGCTCCTTCTCGACCACGGCCGGCGCCGGGCCGGCGGCCGGGGTTTCGTCAGCCTCCTCGGGAGCTCTTCCGGTTTGGGGGGCCGGCTCGTCGCCGGGGGCGTGGGCCTCGGCGAGGGGCTGTCCGGTGCCCGGTGCAACGTCTACAGCCTCCTCGGGCAGGTCGCTCTCAGCACACGGACTTCCGTCACACGCTTCGGCCGACGGGTTGTCGTCCGAGGCGGTGTCCTGTGGAGTGTCCTGCGGTTCATCCGGCACCGGCACCGGCACCGGCTCCAGCCTGTCGGCCTCGCCGGCCCCGGCCCGAACCGCGTGCAGCAGCGTCTCCTCCCGGCCGGAGTGTCCCTCTTCAGCCGTGGTGTCCGTGTCGTGGTGCGTGAAGGACAGGTGCTGATACATCACGGCCGCATGCAAACAGTCGGGCAGGTCCTGCCCGATCCGCTGCTGGAGCTCCATGATCCTCGACAGGTCGTCGGCCTGGCCGGCCAGCTCGGCTATGTCCACCAACATGGCGAGCGACGCTGCCAGGGCCCGATCGGTGTCGTCCCACGCAGTTCGTCCCAGCAGCTGGTTCGCCCGGTCGTGTGCCCTGGCCAGCGCCGGCTCGCCGACGCTGCCCTCGGCGCAGGCGACCGTGAGGAGCGTGCGCAGCCTCTCCCGGGCGGCCAGGTCACGGTTGCGTGCCTCACCGTGGGCTTCCACTGCCCGGGCAAGGTCGTCCAGCCGCCTGGGCACGTCGGTGATGCCGACAGCGGCCAACGCTTGCTGGAGGTCGGTGAACAGTGGCGCGAGGGCGGACAGCGCCAGGAGGTCGTCCTCCTCGGGCGGCTCTCCGGCGTCGAGGGCGTCGATGATGCGGCCGACCGCCTCGCGGGCAGCGGAGAGAGACGCTTCCAGCTGGCCGTAGGCGGCATCCACCGCGGAACCGGTCGATGCCGGCTCCTCCGTGGCCTGCCGGGTCTGCGGCAGAACCGCGGAGGGCGTACGGCGCAGAGTCTCGGCCACCGTGGCCGAGTGGGGGCTGAAGTCTGCTGTGGCGTCCAGCAGTGCGATGGCTGCGGTCCGCACTGCGGCCAGCTGCGGGGTGCTCGTGCCAAGGCCGAGCCAGTTCCGGTCTGCGGCCCACACGAACAGGCCGGCGTCCAGGGTGGAAGCTTGGCACCAGCTGAAGATGGCCGCCCGGGCCAGGGCCTCGCTCCAGCGGGCGACCGGATCCGCCGCCACCTCGCCGTCCTCGCACCAGGCAGCACCCAGCACGTCGTCCATCACCCGCTGCGTCAGTACCTTGGTGGCGCAGACACAGGAATGCTGCCGTGCGTCGCGCCGCAGACGCGTGAGGACATCACGGCAGAGCGACTTGCTCGCCCGCCGGGGAGCGGCCAGCTTGATGCCCACCTGCCGTAACAGGACCTGCCTGTCCCGCGGCGAGATCGAGTGGAAGGCCAGCTGGAGAGCATCCAGAGTGACCTCGTCGAGCGCGTCCGCGACAGGCGTCCCCACGGCGTTGAGGGCGGCCGCAAGCGCCTTGAGGAGCTCGGGCGGTGCTTCCGGCGGTGACATCGGCGGCCCCGCCAAAACGTGGTACTGGTCGTGCATGCGTACTCCGTTCTTTGGTGCTGTGGGACAGCGCAGGGCGTCAGTGGCCCCGGATGTGTTGGGTGACAAAGGTGTAGCCGGGCGGGAGCTCCCATCCATCGGCCTTGCCGAGCCTGCGGCAGTGGTCGCGGAAGGCAGCGCGCTGCGTCTCGCTCGGTGATTCGCCCGGACGCAGACGCCGCACGTGGCCCAGGACTCGGTGGGGTGTGACCAACGGCGACTGCTGCACCTGGTCAACCGGGCCGGTCTGCCGCACAGCGGGGATGGGCTGGGGGCGGTAGCCGATGAGCGGGATCCGCCGCTCGTGGTCCCGCGGAGGGTGGTGAGGACGGCCGTCGGCGTCACGGCTCCCCGTGGCAGCGTACAGCTCACCCTCCGCGAGAAGTCGGCTGACTGCCGCTTCCAGAGCGGTGACTTGGTCTTCGGCAGGTGGTCGGCCGTAGACGGCGAGGGGCAGCGAGGACGGGTCCAGGAGCGCGTGTCCGTCAGGGGACAAGAGTCCACAACGGCGCACGGTGCGCATCACCAGACGATTCGGGTCGAGACCGACGGCCGAGTCCTGGGTGCGGGTGCTGCCTGGTGCACCCTCCCGGGTGAGGATCATCGCGTCGTACTGGTGAGCAACCAGATGCTCGTCCAGCATGACCGGGTTCTCGAGCGGGATGGTCGTCGCACGGACGACCCGCCCGCCACGTGGCCACTGCAGGCGGAGCTCGAGGCCGGGGAAGAAGTCCACCGGCCACTCAACTCCCAGCAGTCGACCCACCCCTGCTGTGGTGGCGAGGGTGGTGTCCTGCACCTCCTCGGATTCGTCCAGCTCGCCTCCCGGGTGAGCCAGTTCCAGGCGGACGGAGATGTTCTCACCGGTCACGCCGCGCAGCTCGTCCGCGACCATGGGGCGCAGCGGGAGGTAGCCCTCCATGAGATGGAGGAGTCGCAGGGGCATGCGCCACGCCACCTCGCTGTCGGATATGCGCAGGAGTTGTCCGTTCCCCAGGCCGGTCTCGTCCACGGGCGCATCGACGGGGGCAGCACTCGGTGTGTCCACCACCGGTGCTTCCGGCGTCTCGAGGTGGGAGCGCCAGCCGCGTCCGGCCGCCGTCAGCGGATCGTCCCCCGGCTCGGATCGGCCGGGGTGGCACGACCGCCACACACCGCCGCCTTCGAACGCGTCGTCCAGGGTGACCAGGGTTCCGTTGCCGAAGAGACCGTTCTCACTCTCACCGCGCAACACGTCGGCGAGCGCCAGATTGGCCCGGCACACGGCGGCCGCATATCCCACACCGGTGAGCAATGGCTCGGCGCCGGGAAAGTCGTACAACCGTGGCCCAACCGCCGTGTAGATGCTGGTCGGTGCCGGCATGCCGTACCGGCGCCGAATGGCAGGCTTGGCAGCTCGCTGAAGGGCAGCGACGAGGGCGCCCATGTCGTCTCCCCCGAGGGGTCCGGGGTCCCTCCAGCACGCTGCGAGGTCCGAGCATGTCATGGCGTACGGCCCCCACATCCGCAGCGTGTCGCTCGTGGACAGTACGCCTCGGACGACGGCCAGCAGGCGGAGCAATGTGTCCTGGAGCAACGCGTCTGTCTGTCCGCCCGCCAGCTCGGTGAGTGACACCGGCACGTAAGGACTGAGCAATTGTTGGCGCGCCCTGGTGAGCACGTAGGCGGCATAGGCTTCCTCATCCCGTTGCTGCGCCGCCTCGCGGGAGGGATGGACGGCGTCGACCAAGACGTGTCCGCGCGCATCGATCCATCGTGCGTGGTGGCGGAGGCGGTTCAGCTGGGCTGGGCTCAGGCTCAGGGCCTTACCGAAGGCTTCCGTGTCAGGGACCAGCAGCTCGCGGCGCACGGGCTCGTCCTCAGCACCGGGCTCTCCCGGCCCCACCGCGCCGGCTGGGGCCCCGGATATCCAGGCGGGTACGTCCCCAAGGGGGCTGATTCCCGGGTGCCGCCCTTCCTTGTACACGATCTCCGCATAGAGGGGCTGGGAGCCGGTAGCAATGCGAACCATGGCCCCGACGGGTAGGGCAGGCGAGTGTTCACCGAAGGTGACCACGGGGAAGGCGTCCGGGTCGAGGGGGCCCACTCCGTAGCCCTCGCCTGCGAGGTCGTAGCCGAAGTAGGCGGCGTTGAAGGCGACGGACACGTGCACGGGGGCGCGCCGGACGGCGACGAGTGCTTCTAGGTACTCCCGTAGCCGGGCCAGTTCCTCGTCCGGTGTGTCACCGTTCCCGTCAGCCATCGCAGCGGTCAGGAGCGGTTCGTCCTCATAGGGCCGCCACGGTCTGTGGGGTACATCCGACGCCTTGGTCATCGAGCTCTGCCTTCTTCCTCTTCCCTGCTGGGCCGGGGGTGCACTGCACCGGTCACCGCGGGCCGCCGGGCGTGCCACCGGCCGTCGTCGGCAGCCCATGCCACGCCTGCCGCGGCCAGCCGGCCAAGACTCTTCTCGACCTCGGTGAAAGACAGGTCTGCGCGTCCCCCGAAATGCCGGCTGTCCTTCAGCGTCCGGGGCAACGGGACCTGCCGCTGGCGTAGCGGGTGGTACGGCGCCTCGTCGCCTCTCAGCGTGTGCCACAGCATGCGCGGATGGACCCCCCGTGGCATCAGGCGGACGAGGCGGTGGACCTGAAGGTCCAGGCGCTGGGCGCGTACGGCGCTGTCGGCACTGCCACCAGCGCGTGGATCCGCACTCTCGAATGCCTGGGCGACGGCTGGCCGGCGCTCGCGCACAGGCCAGTCGGCTCCGGCCCAGCATGCCGAACAGCGGCAATGCGCAGTACTACAGCAACCAGCGGGGAGCTCGGGCACGCCGAAGTAGTCCGCGAACTTGCGCTGGGCACAGGTCGTGGTGTCCTCGAAAAAACCCCTGAGCACTGCGAGTTCTTCAGCGGCTCGAGCGGTGCGTCGGGCGAGGAGGGGAAGGAAGCCGCCTGGTAGGTGGCGGTGGTGCACAGCGAGTGCGGTGACGAGGCGGCGGCTGGGTGCCGCCGACACATCGAGCAGTCCCCGGTCGTGCAGGTCGGCGATGATTTCCCAGGTGCCCGCGGGGCCGTCCGCGACATCGCGGTACTCCGGAACGGTGCGCGCCAGTCGGGCGTCCAGCGCATTAACGGAGAGGCGCCCTCGTGCCGGTTCGGCGAGCACGGCTTCCACGATCTTCCGCTCTACGTCGTTCTCCGGCGCGAGGGCGTCGTCACCTTCTTTGATCGTGCACAGGGGCGGGTAGTCTCCGAGATCAGTAACGGCTCCCAGGTCGGCGAGAGCGCTGAAGGCGCGCATGACGCCGGTGCGATAGCGGTCCGCTGTATGTCTGCTGCGGAGATCATTTTCGTCCAGCACACCGGTGGCCACGTCCTCCGACATGAGATCCTCGGCCACCGCGCCGGCGTCCAGGCTGCCTTGTGATCTGAGCACTGCTTGCCCCATGCGACGCATGACCGCCACGGGCAGGTCCTGACTCGTCATGAACTGCACCATGCGGAGGCCCCGGCTCGTCGCCAGGGCGAGCCCCGTGTTGGACGGCCTCTCCTCACCGGTCATCCGATCGGCGCTGTCACGGCCGGCCCGCCCGATCTGCTGGTAGAGCGCGGCAAGATCGGTGGGCGGGGACACGCAGAACACCGTCCGGATGTCGGACCGGTTGACGCCCAGGCCGAACGCGGACGTGGCCACCGTGATGACGGGGCTGAACCCTTCCGTTCCTTGTCGTGGTGCATCCCGGAACTCCGCCATGACGGCGGCCTTTTCCGCTTCGGTGAGCCGTCCGTGAAATCGCAGGACACGGACGCCGGTGTTGCCCACGTACTCGGACAGATGAGCGTGGAGGGCATTGACCTCCTTGACGGTGAGGCAGTACAGAATGGCGTGTCCGTCAAGGGCGTCCACGACTCGCTCTGCCAGTCCTGCGATGCCGCCCGAACCGGGTTGTTTCAGGGAGCGGCGGAACACGGCCAGCTCCGGGCGGACCGGGTTCTCCCGTACGGTCACGAGTCCGCCGCGTACGTCGGGGTGGGCTGCTTCGACTTGCTCCCCCGCGGAACCAGCGGCGTGCGGCTCCGGGGCCAGACCGAACAGGGTCTCGCGCAGGGCCGCGTGAACGGACCGGTTGGCCGTGGCGGTAAGGGCTGTGACCGGCAGCCCGAACTCTTCCCTGAGCTCCGCAAGGAATCGGCCAACCCTCCTCATGCTGGGCCGGAAGTCCTCCCACTGGGCGACGGTGTGCGCCTCGTCCACAGCAATGCGGTTCACGATTCCGCTCGCCACGGCCTGTCGTACGAGCTCGCGGAAGCGTCGCTGGCACAAGCGCTCCGGGCTGACGTAAACCAGCCGGATGCCGTGATCACAGCGTCCTTGGAGCTGCTCGGCAACCTCCGTTTTCCCTGCCCGGCTACTGGATTCGCGCAGCGGAGAGATCAGCGCCCGAACCGCTCCTCCGATCGACCGGTTGAGCTCAAGGGCCTGATCGTGCATCAAGGCGACGAGAGGGCTGATGACAATGGTGACACCCGGCAGCACCAGCGCTGGCAGTTGGAACGTGAAGCTCTTACCGAAGCCGGTGGGCAACAGCCCGAGAACGTTGCGCCCTTCGGCCACAGCCTGGATGACCTTCCGCTGGGCGGGCTTGAGGGTGACCGGCTCGTCGGTGAGCCCGAGGAGGCCACCTACGAGCGCAGCGCGCTCCATCACCTCGGTGGTGAGCCTGCCCTCAGCACCCAGGTGCTCAGCTTCCTCCCGAGTGAGGGCGAGCTCACGGATGCGTCGGGTGTGCGGCAGCAACGTGTGGCGTTCCAGGGCTTCCTTCGTGCAGAGTGCAGCGGCTCGGTCGGCGGTGATGAGTCCTTGGTCGACCATGAACGTCCATATGCGACGCCAGCCGTCCGCCATGGTGAGGACATTGCCGCCGCCTGCCTCTTGTGTGACCGGGTCGGTACGCAAGAGACCCTCCTCAAGACTGCTGAGGAAGGAGCGCCGGTATGACCGACGGAGGCCGGTGTGACCACCAAGTTTGCGGTCGCTGACGACGATGACGCCGCGGTGCCTCTCCGAACGGATGAGGCGGCCCACTGCTTGGCGGAGCTGGAGCGCGGCCAGCGGCAGGTAGTACCCCTCCGTGGCGGCTCCCTCGGGATCAGGGTGCCCCTCTCGTTCTGCCCGATCTCGTACCGCTGCACGTCGCGCCTCGACGACGGGTGCGGCGAACGGGGCGAAGGGCAGCTTGTTGATCCACACCAAGCGGATCCTGCGCTCGTCCCGTACATCGACTCCTTGCCACAGCCCCTTCGTGCCGACGAGAAAGCCGCCGCCTCGGGTGGCATGGGAGAAGTCAGCGACGGCGCGGCTGTTCCCCAAGGTGAGAGCATGGTGCACCGGCGCCATGACGGACCGAGAGCGTAATTCCCGTTCCAGCAGGTCACCGATCCCTGCTGCGGTCGCTCGAGCCGTGGTGAGCACCATGGCGCCGCCGTCGTGTCCCGCTCCGTCCGGCCGCATGCGTGTCATTTCCTCGGCGAAGCCGGCAAGCTGGTGGGCCACCGTGCGCATGGCGCCTTCCTCCTGCTCCGCCCACGACGGGAAGTCGGAGAAACACACGAGCTCCGCCTGGCGTGAGAGGTCGAACGGGGAGGGCAGCGCGAGAGCGGGAATGCCGGCGGCCAGCCCCAGCCGTTCCCGGAAGAAGGTCCATTCGCCGGCCACCCGCAACGTCGCGGACACGTAGTGGACGCGTTGGAAGGACCGGAGGTAACGCTGCCATTCCGGATCGGCGGGCAGGTCGATGGGGCTGGAAGCGACACGGAAACGGTAGGAGCGGAGCCCCGGTTCTGGCTCACCCAACTCCTCCAGGTGGACTACGCGTGAGGGCAAGGCGTCTGTCGGGGTGCCGTCGAGAGTGGCGGGAGCAGGGCTCAGCAGAGCATCGGTGTCCGCGGCGAGGCGGTTCAAGCTCGCCGCGCAGTCGTCTGCCCGACGCACCAGCCCTCGCACGCGTTCTTGGGCGAGCACGTCGAGCTCCGTGGAGCGTTCGGCGAGGTACCGGCCCAAGGCCGTGGCCACGGAGCCGACCGCGCGCCCGATCTGCGCCAGGAGTCTCTGTACCCGTCGTGCATCCTGCGTCCCGGCCGTTCCGGCATAGGGGCTGGCCAGTACGGCGGTGCGATGGCCGATCCGCACGCCGACGCCCTTGGCCCTGGCATCGAAAGCCCGGGCGGCGAGGCGGGGCAGACGCTCGTCGTCGAACAGCTCCTCCAGCCCGGCTACTGTTTGAGCGACTCGCTCGCGAGCACTTCCCTTTTGGGCCTCGGTGAGCCACGCACGACATTCGGCAAGCAGATCCTCCATGTCCCGGTAGTCCGCCGTCACACTCAACGCCGAGGTGGCGGCATTCTCCATCTCGTGGGCCTCGTCCACGACGAGTAGGACCTCCTGCCCGAGCGCCCGGAGATCGTCGAGATGGGCGAGCGCCAGGGCATGATTGGCCAGGATGAGGCGGTGCCCGGTGATGGCTTCGCGCACCGTGTCCGTATATGGGGCGAGAGGGGTGTCGGCCCCGGGCCGGTAGTCACCGTCGCGCTGGGAGAGGGCCGTGAGCCACCGGGGTAGGGCGTAGCCCATGTAGTCGGAGAAGAAGGCCGGGAGGTCGACCGGGTCGACCGACCGCGCCGTCCAGGAATGCGGGGCTTCAACGGCGTCCCGCAACCGTGCCAGGAGGTAGACGAGCAGCTCCCGGAAGCGGGCTGCCTCCACGGCTCGTTGGCGGCCGCGCCGTGTGGGGCGGGCGCGTGTCGCCTCCGCCAACACCGAGGTGAGCGTGGCTAACGAAAGCCTGTTGTTCCGGCCTTTGACCAGGTCCGCGACCTGGAGAACACCAGGCATAGCCCGTTCGAGGTCCGTCAGGTCGGCCGCCATCTGGCTCTGGAGCTGCTTGGTGAAGGTGGTGATGACCGCGGTGCGGCCGGGGGATCCGGCCAGCCATTCGAGTGCCGAAGCAAGCACTGCGTAACTCTTGCCCGTACCCGTAGGCGCCTCCACCAGCCCGGAGATGCCCTCGGTGGTCCAATCGTGCAAGGTCTGGGCCATGTGCTGCTGGGCAGGGCGCGGCTCGGCTCTGACACCGTGCACCAGGGCAGCAAGCCGTGCAGGGTCGACCCTGCCGTCGCCGCCTCGGAGCGCCGCAGGTACCGAAACAACAGCTCGCCCTGACGGCTTTCCGTCGGGCCCACGGCGCGGCCGGTGCCGGGGTCGCAGTAATTCCTCGAGAAGGCTGGACACACGCCGTCGGTCCCAGGCGAGTCCGCTGTTCTGTTCCTCCCTGGCGCCAGCTGAAGCCCGCGCGAGCTCCAGGAGCACCTGCCAGCCGGCGGAGTCTGTGCATACGTCCGCCACGAGCCGGAGCAGTTCAGGCTCCCATCGGGCCACTTCCGCGGAGGCCCGTGTCACCGTCCTCACTAGCAGCTCGGCGTCGTCGGGGGCGGAGTGTGCGCGTAACTCGGGTCCGATCAGGCCCTGGGAACCGGCCAGCGCGTGGAGCCTGTGGGAGGGGGCTGTGGGCCACACCACATGGGCGAGGTAGAGGGCATCAGCCATGGCGTAGCCTTCCAGTGGATCTTCACATCCGGCACGTTTGGCGGCTTCCCTCAGCAGCGGAAAATCGAGTCCGGTGCCGTTGTAGGCGATGACGACGTCGACACCGGAGAGGTACTGGGCGAGTTCTTCCCACGCCTGAGCCGGATCGGCACCTTCGGTGCACACTCGCTTCCGTACGCTCGGATCCCTGATTTCGCTGTCGTCGCACGCAACGTGTACGTACCGTTCCCAGGCAGGCGCGTCGGCGATCCACTCCGCGTCCGTCCCGAACCGGATCGCCGCGGCCTGGTACACGTGCCGTTCCACATAGGGGTCTTCGAGGACGGGGAGTGCGATGCTCTCGACGTCGATGGCGACAAACCGTAGGCCCCCGCGTCGGGGGACCTGAGCCGGCTCCCCGGCCTCGGCCTCGGCCGACCTGGCGGGGGCGACGGGGAGAGTAAATCGCCCCTCCAAGCCCTCGTTGAGCAGGCCAATGGCCACCGCCTGCCCGACCAGCTTGGCCAGCCGGGGTTCCGGTAGCCCTGGGTACCGGACGCGCGCCGCAGCAGTGAGCTCGGCCCACGTCACACCACCCGGGCGCTCTCCCACCAGCCCCACGATCTTCCGGACCGCCGCCGGGACCCCTGCTTCCGCAACCATGACCGCCCCCTCCGCCCTGTGGGTAACCCCACCACACAGACGGTGAATATCCGCAGGCTACGCTCGCGCCCCCGCTGGCGAGCCCGCTTCTGCACATTGCCTGGAGACTACGACAATCTGATCCGCAAAGATCACTGAACGATGAATCCACTTTGGGCTCGGCCCCCCGCCGGTCGGAGCACCGTCGGGCAGGCGGGCCGGGACGGGACCCCCAGAAAAACCAAAAAACCCCAGCTGAGCTGGGGTTTTCCTCTGGTGTCCGAGGGGGGACTTGAACTCTCCTCTCGGGCACCAGCCCACAACCGCTCTGACCTGGGGAAACGCCCGCTGACAGGCTTGATTTCGGCGGGCGTTTCTCCTGTTCTTTCCTGCTGTTTCAGGGGCTTTCAGGCCCCTGTTGGTCATGCGTTGGTCACGTGACCAACCCTCCGACCCTGGCCCTGATCAGGACTTTTCGATGACCTCGAAGATATCGGCGTCGGTCTCCTGCTGCCATGCCGGGAGGTCGGGCCAGTCGGCAACGTACCCCGGCTTGGGGTTCTCGAAGTGCTTGAACATCTGCGCTGTCCAGCACACCGCCACGAACCGGCCCTTCTGCTCACGAGACAGCTTCGCCGTGTGACCGCCACTGATCTCGATGAACTGGCGGACCTGGTCATACACGGCGCCTGCGGCCTCGCGCTCCCACTGGGGTGTGTCCTCCCAGGGAGTGACGTACCCGGGCTTCGGCTCCCCCGGGAAGTGGCGGTGCACTCCTTCGATCCAGGCTTCCCGGAACACTCGTGCGCCTTCGACCTGCGACATGCCAACCCCTCTCGTCACGGCGTGCTCAGCGTGGCGATCTCTGCCCCCAGCTCCGCTACCCGGCGGTCCCTGCTCAGGGGGCCGAACTCATCGCACAGGGCTTGGAGTCTACGGGCGACGTACCCGGACGATGATGCCTGGGCCAACCGGATGGCTTCCCGCCCGTACGCGACGACCTGTTCAGGGTCACGCCGCTTCGCCCCGACGGCGGCAAGGTCGGCCAGCACGGCGCCCCTGCGCCGGTACGACTGCCCGGAGGCAAGGGCGGTCTGGGCCAGTGCCTGCTTCAAGGTCTCTTCTGCCAGGTCGAGGCGGCCAAGCTGTACGTAGCGCGCTCCCCGTTCCTCAGCCAACCGCGTGCCGTCGAAGCGCAGCCAGCCCCCGTTGGTGCTGTCCGTGCCCAGCTCCAACACCCGCTCGGCCTCGTCCAGTGCGCGCTCACACGAGGCCAGCTCACCCATGCCGGCGTACGCCTCGGCCTGGACGGCGGCGACCCAGTGGCGGGTGGCGAGGCTGCTGTCTCCTCGCTGGGCCAGCCTCTCCGCCGCTCCGAGGATCTGCGCCGCCTGCTCGTATCGGTGCTCGTACACGTCCACGTAGGCATGCCGGACGAGGGCGCACGCCCACAGGTCGAAGGCTCGGGCGTCCTTGCTGACGGATGCCGCCAGGGAGTAGGACGCCGCTGCGTCGGAGTATCGGTTGGCGTCGAAGGCGACTTCTCCGGCGAGCTGGAAGAGGTCGGCTGCCGCGTTCAGAAGCGGACGGGAGTTGCCTCGGGTGTCCGCCAGGGCCTCGTTCAGTGTCGAGAGCTGGTCGCGAACGATGGGGTAGACGGAGCCTTTGGAACGAGCTAGCTGGTAGACCTGCCACAGGTGGCTGTTCATCCGCGTGAAGTCGGCGGGTGCGCCCCTGCGTACTCCGTCAGTGAGGGCTTCCGCCTCATCCAACGGCAGGGCGGTAAGGGCTCCGCTAACGGTGAGGATGCGGAGGAATTCGCGGCGGATCATTTCGTCGGGGTCTCCCGCGCCTGGGTGGTCACTGGACTGGTGCCCTGTGGCCTCCTGGCTGACTGCTCGTGGCTGCGTCAGGAGGGCGTCAAGCTCGGCGAGAGTGACTTCGAGGGCGATGGCCAAGCCCCGTCGCTGCGGTGGCTGAGGTTTGATCCTGCCGCTCTCCCAGCGCCCGACCGTGGTGCGGTCCACCCCGAGTAACTCGGCCAACTTCTCCTGACTGTAGCCCAGGGCCCTGCGTCGTTCCGCCAGTCCCACGACGGCCCCTTCCCCTGACCTGAACCTGCGGCATCCCCGTGCACGGAGGTGCACCAAGAGTGCCGCATTGATGCCGTGGAGCGCTTGGACTCCCTCCGCTTTTCTTGAGGTTGTCGCAAACGGGCACGGTGGTGAACCTGCGGAGGGGTGCGGACATGGCAGCGGAGAACGGCGTGAACCTCGGGTCGGGTGGGACCAGGGGTCGGCATCGCGGGGAACGGCACGACCCCATCGGGTCGGCGCTGACCGCCACCTGGGTGCTGGGCCACATCGTTGCTCTGTTCCTCCTCGGCGTCACCGTGACTCAGCACAGCGAACTGGAAGACCTCATGTCGCCCTTGGTCGATCGGTCGGTACCGGACCAGGAAACGACCGACTGAGGGGAACCACGCGGATCACCAAGCGATCCGGCCCATGCCCCTCCCGGGCCGCACGACTCGCACCGGGAGGCTGTACCACCGTGGAGGAGTAGCCACTCCTCCACGCCCTACGGGATTCGGAGGGAGGTGAACACCGTGGAGGACCGCTCTCAGCTCGACACCGAGCCGGTTGAGGAGGTCGTGACCCTGGAGGACGCGACGCTCCTGACGAAGGGCAACACCAGCTCCAGCGTGGAGAACAAGCGCTCTCCCTACGGGGCCTGACGCCCGGCGGCGGCATCTCTGCGGAGGTGCCGCCGCGCCCTTTCCTGCTCCTCAGAGGAGGTGACTGCATGCGTTGGTTTGGCGGGGCACTCGCCCCCTACGGCACAGCCCCGAGACCCGTGGGCGCTGATGCCTTATGGCAGAAGCCGGACGCTTGGACCGTGGACACTGTGGTGCGCCAGGTGGAGAGCGAGGGTGGGCGGAGGCTGGCGGTGTTCGGCCCGTGCGGAGCGACGAACCCGGAGCTGGAGCGGCTGGCCCGCTCGACGGACTTGCGAGAGTTCGACGCGGCGGCCTCGGCCTGGTCTGGTTCCTACGCCCTGGCTCTGGACGACGGCGCGGGATCGTTCACCCTGTGGGCCGACCCGGCAGGCTCCTGCCCCCTGTACGTGGCTGAGGTTGACGGCGCACCCGTCTGGGCGTCCAGTTCCTTGGCGCTCGCCTCCCTGCTGGGCAGTCGGCCGGACGCGGCTTGGCTGGCCGCCCACCTTGCACACCCGACCGCTTGCGTCCCGGGGCGGTCGGCCTGGACCGGGGTAGCTCAGATACCGCCGGGCCACCGGTGGACGGCTCCGCGTGACGGGGCACCGTTCTCCGTGCCGTACTGGCGACCAAGCCCCTCCACCTGGTCAGAGGCGGTGGACAGGCTACGGCTCGACCTGGCGGACGGCGTGCTGATCCGGGTGAGGGGGCGGGAAGTCTCCTCCGACCTGTCCGGCGGTCTGGACTCCAGCACTCTCGCGGCCTATGCCGCGCAGTGCGGGCCAGTCCTGGGTGTCACCTTCCACCCCAAGGGCCGGGAGTCGGGTGGAGATGTGGACCACGCGCGCACGGTGGCCCGTGCGTTCCCCTCCATCCGGCACCGGTTCATGGCCCTGGGCCGCGAACACCTTCCGTTCACCGACCTGGACGCCCTGGTACTGACAGACGAGCCGGCACCCTCCGCCGTGACCGTGGCGCAGCTCTGCCACGAGTTCGCCCTACTGGCGGAGGAGGGTGCCTCCGTGCACCTGACCGGGGATGGCGGCGACACCCTGTTCATGCCGCCTCCGGTCCACCTGGCAGACCTTGCCCGCTCCGGCCGCCTTGTCCGCCTGGCGCGTGATGCTCAGGCGTGGGGCCGCCTCTACCGTTCGAGCCCCTGGCCTGCCGTGGCGGCGGCCTGGAGCGCGCCCGATCGGCTGGCAGGCGTAGCGCTCCCGAAGCCCTGGCTCACCCGCCAGGCGACTGCCCTGGCCGAGTCGGTCATCTCGCCGGAGACGGGCGTTGACGGCTTGGGCTACGCCGACCGCCACCTACTCACCGAAGCACGGTACGTCGGCCGTACCGCCGCGACGGAGAACCAGCTTGCCGCCGCGTACGGCATCGAGATGCACAACCCGTACACGGACGCCCGGGTTCTGGAAGCGGTGATGTCGGTCCCCGCCTCGGACCGGTGGTCGGCCCGCCGATACAAGCCGCTGCTTACCGATGCGGTCATGGGCCTCCTGCCCGGGCAGGTTGTGCGGCGTGGCTCCAAAGGGCTGTTCGCGGTGGACCACCACCACGGACTACGAGCCAACCAGGCGAACGTCCTGGAGCTGGCTGACGGACACCTGGCGGACCTCGGCCTTGTACGCCCGGCAGTCCTCCGCTCGCTTCTCCGGCGCGCCGTGCTCGGAGTGGACGTTCCCTGGGGACTACTCGAACCACTGCTCGGCACCGAGCTATGGCTACGTGCCAGCGACACCGCGACCGAACGAGTCCGCTGGGAGGACAGGCCGTGAACGTCCCCGCTCCGAGCCGTCACACCCGTACCGCACTGACGGAGGCGGCGGGCGTAGTCGTCAACTACCGGACCGGAACAACCGTGGTCCTTACCGGCGATTCCCTGTCGCGCTGGCTCGACTCCCTGGAACACAGCGAAGCACCAGCCCCCGTCACGGTCCGTCCCTCGGAAACCTCATGGGGGACGAGTGAGTCATCCGCTCGGCTGGACGCTCCGGCACCGCCCCCGTGGTCGTGGCGCATCGCGGCAAGCGTGCTTCTCGCGGGCACCCTCGCCACGCGCCATCTGGGACGAGGGCGCACGCGCTTCGGCCGCCTCGTACGGCTGGCGGAAGCGGGCCGCACCCTCCCCCGCCCGACCCGGGCGCACGCCAGCCTGGCAGTCCGGTCGGTCCGCTGGGCCGCGCGACTGTTCCCCGCCCGTGTCGCATGCCTGGAGGAGTCCACGACAGCCGCGCTCCTGCTGGCGGCTGGCGGTCGTGGAGGAGCCTGGCGGCACGGCGTCGCCACCGATCCGATTCGCATGCACGCGTGGATCTGTGACGTTCACGGCCAGCCTGTCGAGGAACCGGCTCAGACTGGTGACTACTCGCCCATCAACGGGCCAGAGCCAACGTCGAAGAGGTATCGATGACCGACCCGAACATCCTGCTCCCGGGCAAGCGCGTCAGCCTGGCCATGCCGGACCGCGACCACCTGCCCGACTACCACCGCTGGGAGAACGACCCCGGCACGATCCTGGGCTTCGGGACCCAGGTCCCCCAGTCCTGGGAGGTCCGTGCCGGCGGATGGGAAGCGGCCGGACGGAACCGGGACTTCCCCCAGTTCGAGGTGATCACGACCGAGGAGCGCACCCCGGTCGGTCTCACAACGCTCCAGATCGACTCAGCCGTACGGACCGCCGAGTACGTCATCCTGCTCGCACCGGAAGCGCGGGGCCAAGGGCTGGCCACAGAGGCAACGGCCCTCACGCTTCGGTGGGCGTTCGAGTACGCCGCCCTGCGGATGGTCTGGCTAAAGGTGCTGGAGCCGAACGCGGCAGGGATCACCGCGTACGAGAAGGCTGGGTTCAAACCCGCTGGCCGCCTGCGACAGTCCGGCTACTGGCGTGGCCGCCCCTGCGATGAACTCCTGATGGACGCGCTAGCCGAAGAGGTTCCCGCTCCGCTGGGGAGCTGAGCCCCCAGGGACCCTGACAGGCTCGGTAGGTCAGGGTCCCTGGGCAGCGTGTGCGCCCCTGTGCGCCTGTCTCAGGCGCTCTCACCGATGTGCCGGTACAAAGTCGCTCGGGAGATCCCCAGCGCCTTGGCGATGGCCGTGACGCTCTCTCCCTTGGCGTGCCTGGCACGGGCTATGGCTAGCTTGTCGTCGTCCACCACGGAGGGGCGTCCACCGTGGTTGCCCTTGCGGGCCGCAGTGTCCAGCCCCTCCAACGTCTTCTCCCGGATGCCTTCCCGCTCCACCTCGGCGGCCACCGCCAGGACGGCGAAGACGATGGCACCCGCCCCGTTCGGGTCGTACACACCCTGCAAGGGGCCGGAGAGGAGTTCCAGTTGGATGCCGTCCGCTTGCAGGGTGGAGGACAACGTCATGAGCTCTGCCGCGTTGCGGGCAAGACGCTTCATCTCCACCACCGTGAGGATCACCGGTTGGTTCGGGGCGGCTGTCTTGATCTCCCGCGCCAGGGCCAACGCCTTCTCCAGTTCCGGCCGCTCCTTCACGCGGGTACTGATCTTCTCCGAGAAGACGCGGGTGCAGTTCGCTCGGGCAAGGATGTCCAACTGGGACTGGAGTTCCTGCCCGACAGTAGAGCAGCGGGCATAGGCGATTCGTATCGCTGCGCCCGGCACGGCTTCGGCCACCACGGGCACGGGCTCACCCTGCACCCACCGCTTACCGGGGTTGCGGTCGGCCGGGGTCTTCACGGTGAGTTCCGCCTTCAGAGACGGCACGAGGGCGAAGCGGCCCGTGTGGTAGTTCGCTGCCACCTTGCCCGCCCCCGTCCGGCAGGGGCTACCAGCGGGGGCTTCGCACTTCGGGCAGGGGTGACGCTCGACCTGATCGGCCGGGGTGGTGTTCGTGGTCATGACCAGACCGTCTCATAAACGTGTCTCGAAAGCCAGTCGCGAGACGGATCTTTTGAGACGAGTTTCGAGACGCGAGAGTGAGGGCGAAACGGACATGCTCCGGAGTCCGGCAGATCGTCTCACTATCGAAGGTTTTCGAGACGCCTTGTCGTGATCACTCTCCGCGTTGCCCGTGGTCCTGGTGCTCGCGCTCGACACCTTCGACAGTGGGGCGCTGGTGCGCCCTGTTGGGCTTGCCCGCTGCCCTGCCTGCCTTGCCGAGAGGCTGTGCGCCTGCCTCTCTGCCTGTCGCTTCCCTCTCGTCCCTCGCGAGTCGTGCGGCCTGTCGGCCGCTCACGCAGACGTACAGCCGTTCGCCTGCCATGGAGTGAAGGGCAAGCCTGCAACGGCGGAGGGAAGGCACAGGCTCACGCTGCACCCGGGTGACGGCAACGGACAGCAGGGCTACCAGCGCGACGGCGAAGGGGGTGGGGTATGACCCCTAGAGCGGAAAGCCAAGGACCGCCCTGTCATGGCAGAAAAAATCTTGCCACCATCCCAAGGTCGATCAGGCGACGGGGATCAAGAGCAAGGAGAGCACCACCGGTAGACCTTACCGAGCCTCCCACCGCCACGGTTCCAAGGTCGTTCACGCGACAGCGGACAGAGGCAGCGGCGAAGAAGTAGCAGGTGGGAGCGCCGCGCCTAGCCTGGCCGGCACTCGGAGCCTGCACAGGAATGAAGCCTTCGAGGCTTGCCGTAAGTGGCTTCGCTCTGTGGCCGCGTAAGCGGCCCAATCCCCTTGCTGCAAGCCGAAGGGGCTTCGCGCTGCGGGGGCGGGGCAGCGCCCCACCTGGCTAGCTTCCTGGTCTTCCTGATGTCGGCCCCTTCGGGGCCGCTCTGTCGAAGCGGCTTCCGTCTGTGCGGCCGGAGGCCGCCCCTGTCGCTGACCTCTTCGCCGCTGCACGCATGTACGTAAGTGGCTTCGGGTTGAGCGGCCGAATGGCCGCCCTCTCTGCTCACGCCTTCGCCGCTGGGTCTTCCTCCGATGGGGGCGCTGCGCGCCCCTCCTTCGCTTCGCCGCTGCGTGTAAGTGGCTTCACGATGTCGGCCCCCTTCGGGGCCGCTCATGACGTAGACCTTTCGGCTTGCGCATGTACGTCTCGCCGTTGGCATACGTACGTAAGTCGCTTCGCTCTGTCGGCCCCGACCGGGGCCGCTCATTGCACGACTCTGGACTTCTCTTACTAGATATAAGAGGCGACGTAGAACTTCGCAGGTCAGGCGCAAGCCACCTTCACGTCCCGCGTGAGGCAGCCTCACGTCTCACGTGAAGACGCGGTGGCTCGTGGGCGCCAGATCCGGGCATTGTGCTGGCTGCAAGACAGGCTGCCCTTCTCGGTGCGCGCATGGTGGTGCGAGAGCACCAGGCAGCGAGCGTTGGACTCGTCCTTGATGAGTCCCTTCTCCTTCGCTCTGGCGATGGCGTTGGACACGCTGCCCTCACCGAGGGGCTTGCCGCCCTTCTTCGCCAGCACCTCGGCCAGTTCGCCGGACTGGAACTCGGCATGTCCGATCTGGTTCAAGCGCCACTGTGCGGCGAAGTAGACGCGGAGCCAGAGGTGAGCGTCCGGATCGCGAGCGAGACGCTCGCAGTCTTTCTTGGAGAGCTTGTTCCAGTACAGGCCGGGGCCGAAGCCTTCTCGCATTGAACGGGTGTGTCCCTTCCGGTGTGGCGCTGGGTGCGCCGATAGTCGGTGGTTCGCATGTGCTCCCTTCTGGTAGGCACGGCCAGCCGTCCGGCTGGCTCGGGGGTTGGGTCTCAGGTCAGGCGGCTTCCCGGCAGTCCCGTTCGATCCAGCAGTCCACGTCGGCGGGCCGGAAGCGAAGGTGTCCGCCGATCTTGCAGGCGGGGATGTTGAGTGCTCGGTGGTTGTTGTAGACCCACGCGGGCGTCACGCCCAGGTACTCGGCCAGGTCGGCGACGCTCATCAGGCGGGCGTTCTGCAATGGACAGCTCCTCGGTTAGCGGAGGGGAAGGCTCCCCTCGGGCTGCCCATCCTGCGCTATCAGTCCGGTTCAGTCAAAGCCGGTTGCGTCACGTCTGGACTTGCCTGGTCTGGTGCGTTCCCGTAGGTTCTCCGCCATGACCAGTGAAGAGACCGAGCCCGAAGGCGAGCCGTTCCGCCTGGGCCTAGCTGTTGTTCAGCGGATCGGATCATGGAACGTGACCATGTACCGGCCTGCTGGCCACATCGATTCCGGCGGCCCTCTTGAGATCGCAATCGAGCCAGCGCCTGACGGTGATCCGCAGGAGATTGCGCGTGGAATCACCAGCACGGTGCTCCGGCAGATCAACACGGCTGTGCCCACTTCCGAGAAGGCGAAGGAGCGCAACCGGGAGAAGGTCGCGGCAGCCGAGATCTACGCACTCGCGAGAGTTCTGCAAGGTCTGCCCGGCCGACTGACGGATGAGTACCTGGCCGTTCTCTCGTCGCTCTATGTGAGAGCGGTCGATCTCGGTCACCGGGCACCGGTCCCGCTGCTGGAAGAGCTGACCGACACCAAGCAGGCCACGTTGAAGGGCCACCTCCGGGCGGCGCGTCAGCGCGGCTTCCTGACCAAGGTCGAAGGCAAGGCCGGCGGACAGCTCACGGACAAGGCAGTCGAAACGCTGAAGGGGATCGATGTCGAAGACGCGCCACAGCCGTAGCGGCTGGGACAGAACGAGGGGGAACTAGCTAGGTGGCAAAGCGTGGCAACGGGCTCGGCGGGACTCCGGTGGAGATCCCGCGCACGGGCCGACCGAACACCTGGGGTGTGCGTACGCCCCTGCACTTCAACCCGGCGACGGGCAGGAAGGAGCGCTACTGGATAGGCCGGGAGTACAAGAACAAGACCGAGGCGGAACGGGCGCTGCGCAAGTGGCACACCGACCAAGAGGCAGGCACCCTCACGCCCCGCTCCGACATGACCATGGGCCAGCTCATGGACGGATGGCTCGCGAAGCACCGGGGCGAGGACACCACGAAGGAGGGGTACGAGCCGAAGATCCGGCTGCACATCAAGCCGCACATAGGCAGGGAGAAGGTAGTGGAGGTGACGGACGACCGGCTGGACGAGCTGTACCGGCTCTTGGAGAGTACGCCCATCGAGGCGAACGAGAACAAGCCGCTCGGCCCCAAGAGCGTCCGCCACATCCACAACATCATCTCGGCTGCGCTCGACTCGGTGACCGGACCGAGGAAGCTCCTCACGGTCAACCCGGCGCACACTGCCAACCCGCCCACGGAGCGGCAGATCAAGGCGGCTACGCCGGACTTCCCGACCCTCAACGACCACGAGACGGCGCACTTCCTCAAAGAGATATGGGAGCCGTGCGGCAACCGGGCCTGTGACGGCGGACTCACTCACCACTGCCGCCGGGATGCCCCGCTGTGGACCGCCTACGCGGCCACCTCGTGCCGCCGTAGCGAAGTACTGGGGTGGAAGTGGTCGCTCATCCACTGGGATGAGTGCGCCATCGAACTGGCCTGGGTCGTGGTCGAGGAAGGCAACACCTACCGGCTGCGCAAGCTCACCAAGGACGGAGACGACAACGCGATCATCTACGTAGACCAAGCCCTGATGAACGTCCTGAAGTGGCAGAAGGAACGCCAGGACGCGGAGCGGGAACGGCTCGGGGATCTCTGGGTGGACCACGACCTTGTGTTCGCCCGTGACGGCTTCAAGCTGTACCGGGGCGAGGCAGGCGGACCACAGGACCCCGAGAAGGTGTCGGCCCGCTGGCGCACGGCACGCAACCGTCTGCACCTGCCGGACAACTTCCGGCTACACGACTGGCGGGCATCGAAGATCACGAACGATCTCGACAACCACGAGAACCCCGTAGAGGTCTCGGCCAACGCCCGGCACCACTCGCCGGGCTACACGATGGCGCGGTACGGCAGGCGTCGCGCTGAGGGAGCGAAGAAGCTGGCCGCTTCCAGCGCCAACCGACTCGGCCTGTCATCCCTGGTCTGACCAGGAAGTTCGCTCGGCTGTTGGTCACGTGGTTGGTCACGCCACAGCCGGAGAAACAGAAAAACCCCAGGTGAACTGGGGTCTCTGCTGGTGTCCGAGGGGGGACTTGAACCCCCACGCCCGATAAAGGGCACTAGCACCTCAAGCTAGCGCGTCTGCCATTCCGCCACCCGGACCAGGTGTCTCGCCGCCTTGCGGGGTGTTCCCCGCGGCGACATGGATAACTCTACCAAGGTTTCGGAGTGGCTTTGACCAGGGTGTTCGAGCGGTGGTTGCGGGGGTGGGTCCGGTGGGGCGGGGGGCGCGTGAGACGGTGCTGTCACATCACGTGAGACGACAGGACACACGCCATGGGACGGGTCACCGCACGCCGCCGCGTCATCCGGATCCGGGAGGGCGCCGTCGGCAGCCGCCCCGACACGCTGGTCGCCGAGGAGCCGCTGGAGATCCGGCTCGACGGAAAGCCGCTCGCGATCACGATGCGGACGCCGGGTGACGACTTCGCGCTGGCCGCCGGGTTCCTCGTCAGCGAGGGCGTGATCGGCGGCGTGGAGGACGTGGCCGGGATCGCGTACTGCGCGGGTGCCACGGCGGACGGGTCGAACACGTACAACGTGGTGAACGTCCGTCTGGCCCCCGGTGTGCCGCTGCCGGACATCAGCCTGGAGCGGAACGTCTACACCACCTCGTCGTGCGGCCTGTGCGGCAAGGCCAGCCTGGACGCCGTCCGGACGACGGCCCGCTGGCCGCTGTCCGACGGGCCGCGGCCGCTGCGGCTGGAGCCGGAGCTGCTGGCCGCCCTGCCGCACCGGCTGCGCGAGGCGCAGCGCGTCTTCGACCGGACGGGCGGGCTGCACGCCGCGGCGCTCTTCACGCCGGACGGCGAGCTGCTGGACGTACGGGAGGACGTGGGGCGGCACAACGCCGTCGACAAGATCGTGGGGCGGGCGCAGCAGCAGGGGCTGCTGCCGCTGGCGGGGACCGTGCTGCTGGTGTCCGGCCGGGCGTCGTTCGAGCTGGTGCAGAAGGCGGTGATGGCGGGCATCCCGGTGCTGGCGGCCGTCTCGGCGCCCTCGTCGCTGGCCGTGGACCTGGCGGCGGAGACGGGGATGACACTGGTCGGCTTCCTGCGCGGCGCGTCGATGAACGTCTACGCCGGGGAGGAGCGGATCGTTCTCGGGTGAGGGCCCGCGCCGGGGGTCACGTACGGCCCGGGCGGGCCCGCCAGCGGCCGCCGAGGCGGCCGAGGACCCCGAGGCGGTCCCACTCGTGGAAGACCTCCGCCCACTCGCCGCCCACCTGGCGCAGGCAGTGGCGGATCTCCTCGATCTCCTCCGCGCCCATCCGGCGGACGGCCGGCCGCAGTACGGAGGCCAGGAGGTCGCCGCGGATCTCGTCCCAGAGGGGGCTGACGCCGGGGGCCGTGTGCCAGGCGACGAAGCAGACCGCGGCGTAGGTGGGGGTGGAGCGCAGGCCGGCGCCGACGGTTTCGCCGCGGGCCTCGCGGGCGTAGGCGCGGAGCAGCGGCTCGTCGCCGGAGTGGATGAGGTCGGGCAGTTCGCTGGGCGCGGGGGGCGGGTCCATGGACAGCAGCCGGCGGGCGAGGGCCCGGCTCAGCCGGTCGTCGACGGCTGCTTCCAGCGGGGCGGCCTGGCGGCGCAGGCCGACGATCTCCGCGGTGGTGCCGGGCGGGCAGGCGCCGGCGGCCAGCTCCCCGGCGTGTTCGAGGAGGAGCAGCGCGGCCCGGTCGCGGGTGGCGAGGTCGGCGCCGCCCATGAGCAGGGCGCGCAGCAGGTCCTTGGCGAGGCCGGGCGCCAGGGGGTCGTCGGGGGCGCTGTCCAGGGCGGTGCGGACGAACGTCTCGGCGAGCCCCTCGGCGCGGTACCAGCCGTCGGGCAGGCCGGGCAGGAGGGCATCGGCCTGGGCGGTGGTGAGGGGGGTGTCGCCCCAGGCGAGCCGGAACGCGGTGCGGACGACGGAGGGGGTGTCCTGGTGCTCGGGGCCGGCCGTCTTGAGGAGGGTGCGCAGGAGGGCGGGGCGGTCGGGCGGGGTGACGGGCGTGTCGTCGGGCCGCAGGCCGTCGGTGAGGGGGCCGAGGCCGTCGGCGAGGGCGGCGGCCATGCGCAGGTGGGGGCGGCCGCGGAGGTCGGCGCCGGGGAGTTCGGCGGCGAGCAGCCGGGCGATGGGGCGCGGGTCCTGGGTGGCGGCGGTCCGGTCGAGGGCGTCGAGGACGGCGGCGCGCAGCCGGGCGTGGGCGTCGAGTGCGGTGCGGACGACCTTGCGGTCGGGGGCGCGCTCGTCGAGGAGGACGGCGGTGACGCGGGCGGTGAGGACGGGCAGGACGGGGCTGTGGTCGACCTTGAGCGACTCGGCGAGGCGGAGGAGGGTGAGGAAGCGGACGAGGGGGGTGGCCGGGTCGGCGGCGGCGCGGCGCAGCTCGGCGTGGAGGTCGCGGCGCAGGGGCGCGGTGGTGGAGCGGGGCACGGCGCCGGTGAACGCGCCGGTGAGCGAGGCGAGGACCGTCCATTCCTCGGGGGTGCGGTCGCTGCCGCCGGCGGCGATGGTGGTCAGCAGCTGGTCGAGGCGGCCGGCGTCGAGGCTGCCGCGGTCGCCGCGCCCGCCGTGGTCGCGGACCCAGCGGGCCGCTGCCGTACGGCCGTTCGACTCCAGGAGGATGCCTTCGCGGGCGGCGAGGGCGGCGAGCCGGTCGCCGTCGTCGTGGGGCTCGCCGGGGGCCGAGCGGCGGGTGGCCTCGGCGAAGAGGGCGGGTTGTCCGGCGAGCCAGATGCGGGCGGCGACGGCGGCCCACAGGTCGCGCTCGGCGCGGGCGGGGCTGGAGGGGCCGCCGGTGCAGTCGTGGACGCGGTAGCGGTGCTGGGCGGCGGCGGAGACGAAGTCGAAGTCGGCGTCGGGGTAGGCGCCGACGATCTGCTGGCGGGCGAGCATGGGCCGGCGTGTGTAGGTGGTGAAGGTGAGCCGGTCGGCGAGGTCGCGCGGGAGGACGGCGCTGGCGACGGCGATCCAGTACGCGATGTGGGTGCTGTCCCGCTCGATGACGAGGATCTGCTGCGCGTCGGGGGTGCGGAAGAGGGTGCGGACGTCGGTGAGGAAGGGCTCCAGGCGCTCGGCGCGGGACCGGACGAACTCCAGCAGGCCGTTCTTGCCGATGCGCCGGGCGGGCACGACCGCGACGAGCGGTTCGGGGACGCCGCCGGGCGGGGTGCGGTCGGCCCAGGTCGGTGACTCCCACGCCTCGATGGGCAGCAGCCCGCCGGGGAGGCCGCCGCCCTCGGGGAGCCGTACGGCGTGGGCGTGGAAGTTGCCGTGCCGGCCGCCGCGGCCGGGGCCGGTGCGTACGGTGCGGCAGAGCAGCCGGCTGCCGTCGGAGAGCCGGTTGTGGCTGAACGCGACGGGGAAGTCGGCGAGTTCCTCGGGCGAGGGGCAGGCGGGGGCGTCGAGCGGCGGCTCGTAGCCGATCAGCTGCTCGGCCTCGCCGAGCAGGGTGATGGGCAGTTCGGGGCTGGCCGCGGTGAAGCGGAAGCCGGAGCCGTTGGGGGTGGGGGCGGCGGCGGTGGAGGTGTAGTGCAGTTGCTGCAGTTTCACGCGACACCCCGTTCCTGTTCCGTTCCTGTTCCGTCAGGCCGTCCAGATGTGACATCCCACCAGATTCGGTAGGGCGGTGCCGGGGATTTGACGCAGTTCGGCCGTCGTTCAGTCGTCGCCCTCGACCACGCGGGTGAGGAGGGCGACGAAGAGGGTGCGCTCGGCGGGGGTGAGGGGGGCCAGCAGGGCCTCGTTCGCCTCGTCGCCGAGTTCGGCCAGCTTCGCCAGCCGGCGGCGGCCGGCGGGGGTGATGGTGATGGCGTTCTTGCGCCGGTCGGCGGGGTCGGGGGCCCGGCTGACCAGGTCCTGGGCCTGGAGGTCGTTGAGGAGGCCGACCATGTCCTTGGGGTCGAAGCCGGTGGTGCGGCCCAGCTCGGCCTGGGCGACGGGCCCGAGGTCGGCGACGGCGGAGAGCACGGCGTGGTGCGCCATGCGCATGCCGTCGCGGGCGAGGGCCTCGGTCACCAGGCGGCGGCCGCGCGCGGAGGCGCGGTTGAGGAGCCAGCTGGGGAGGGCCTGGACGCGGGCGAGGGCGGGCTCGGGGCTGGGGCTGGGGCTGGGCGGGGCCTCGGGGGCGGCGGGGGCGGTCCGGGCCTTGGGTTCGGCTGCCATGCGGCAAGCCTAGCGGAATCCATTGGACTTCCCAACGAAGTCGTGTAACGTGGGTATCGCCAACGTTGGAGATGCCAACGGATTGCGGATCGAGTGAGTCGGGGGTGGTTGCGCATGCGGCGCGTGCGTTATGAGGAGACCGGCGGGCCCGAGGTGCTGCGGCTGGAGGAGGCTCCCGTGCCGGAGCCCGGTCCGGGTGAGCTGCTGGTGCGGACGGAGGCGGTCGGGGTGACGCTGCCGGTCGTCCGGAAGGTCCGCGAGGGCGGGCTGCCGCTGCCGGCGGGCCCCGGCGGCGAGGTGGCCGGCGAGGTCGTCGCCGTGGGCCCGGAGGTGGCGGGGTTCGCGGTGGGCGACCGGGTCACGGGCCTGTGCTTCCGGGACGCCTACGCCGACCACGCGGTGCTCGGCGCCGCCATGGCCTCCCTCATCCCGGCGGGGGCGAGCGCGGTGGAGGCCGTGGCGCTGGTCCGGACGGGGCTCGTCGCGTGGGGCGCGTACGAGGCGGCGCGCCCGGCCGAGGGCGAGTCGGTGCTGGTCACGGCCGCGGCGGGGGGTGCCGGGCATCTGGCGGTGCAGCTGGCCAAGGCGCGGGGCGCGGGCCGGGTCGTCGCGGCGGTCGGGTCGGCGGCCAAGGCGGACTTCGTGCGGTCGCTGGGCGCCGACGAGGTGGTGACGTACGACCAGGAGTCGTGGGGCGAGCCGGTGGACATCGTGCTGGACGCGGTCGGCGGCGAGCTGCTCGGGCCGGCCGTGGCCGCACTGGCGCCGGGCGGCAGGCTGGTGGCGTACAGCTCGGGCGGCGGCACGATCCAGGCGTACGACCTGCTGGTGGGCGCCAAGTCGGCCATCGGCTTCCAGATGGCCCTGATCGCGCGCGAGCGGCCGGAGCTGATGGAGCGGTGGCGGCGGGAGTTGTGGGAGCTGTTCGCGGCCGGGCGGATACGGCCGCGGGTGCACGCGGAACTGCCGCTGGAGGCCGCGGCGGAGGCCCACGGACTCGTCGAGTCCCGCCGCAACGAGGGGAAGGTGGTGCTGCGCACCGCCTGACGCGGCGCCGGGTGGAGAACGGCGGGCGAAGGGGGTTCGGGGCCCGGTGGGATCGGGTACGGTCACGGCGCTGTGCGGAGCGTCGCGAGGAGCGAGAGGGTGCGCGAGTTCACCGTCCCACCCCTGGTGGGGGCGCCCCGGACCGGGGGCCTGGCGGACGTGGTGTTCGACCATGCCGCCGAGGAACCCGGCCGGGTGGCGCTGGGCCGGCGGACCGGCGGCGGCTGGCGGGAGGTGACCGCGGCGGCGTTCCGCGACGAGGTGCTGGCGCTGGCCAAGGGGCTGCTCGCGCAGGGGGTGCGGTTCGGCGACCGGGTGGCCATCATGTCGCGCACGCGCTACGAGTGGACGCTCTTCGACTTCGCGCTCTGGTGCATCGGTGCCCAGACCGTGCCGCTGTACCCCACGTCGACGGCCGAGCAGGTCTTCTGGGTGCTGCGGGATGCGGACGTGTCGGCGTGCGTGGTGGAGCACGAGGACCACGCGATGACCGTCGGCTCGGTCATCGACCGGCTGCCCGGGCTGACCCGGCTGTGGCAGCTGGACGCCGGGGCGCTGGAGGACCTGACGGCGGCCGGGGCGGGCGTGGGCGACGAGGTGGTGGAGCGGCACCGCCGGGCGCTCACCCCCGAGGCGCCGGCCACGGTCATCTACACCTCGGGCACCACGGGCCGGCCGCGGGGCTGTGTGCTCACGCACGCCAACTTCATGGCCGAGAGCGACAACCTCGTCCGCCGCTACGCGACGGTGTTCCGCTCCCGGCCCGGGGACGAGGCGTCCACCGTGCTCTTCCTCCCCCTCGCCCATGTCTTCGGGCGCATGGTGCAGGTGGCGGCGGTGCGGGGGCGGGTGAAGCTGGGGCACCAGCCGCAGCCGGCGGCGGAGGCGCTGCTGCCGGTGCTGCGGGAGTTCCGGCCGACGTTCGTGCTGGCGGTGCCGTGGTTCTTCGAGGAGCTGTTCGCCTCGGCGCGGCGGGCGGCGGAGCTGGAGGGGAGGGCGCGGCCGTTCGAGAAGGGGGTGGAGGCCGCGGTGCGGTACGCCGAGGCCCTGGAGGAACGGGCCCTCGGGCGGGGGCCGGGGCCCGGCACGGCCCTGCGGGTGCAGCACCAGGTGTTCGACCGGCTCGTCTACGCCCGGGTCCGGGAGGCGCTGGGCGGGCGGGTGCGGCACGCGGTGTCCGGCGGGTCGCCGCTGGAGCGGCGGCTGGGGCTGTTCCTCGCCGGTGCCGGGATCACGGTGCTGGAGGGGTACGGGCTGACGGAGACCACCGGGGCCGCGGTGGCGAACCCGCCGGAGGCGCCGCGGTTCGGCACGGTGGGCCGGCCGGTGCCCGGGACGTCGGTGCGCGTCGCCGACGACGGGCAGGTGTGGCTGCGGGGCGGGCAGGTGTTCGCCGGGTACCTGGGCGACCCGCGGGCGACCGGGGCGGTGCTGCGCGACGGCTGGCTGGCCACGGGCGACCTCGGCGAGCTGGACGACGACGGCTATCTGACCGTGACCGGGCGCGCAGCGGAGGTCCTGGTGACCTCCGGCGGCGAGCGGGTGCTGCCGCTGCCGCTGGAGGAGCGGGTGCGGGCCCATCCGCTGGTGGGCCAGTGCCTGGTGGTCGGCGACGGGCGGCCGTACGTGGCTGCGCTCGTCACGCTCGACGCCATCGCCGTGGCCCACTGGCTGGCCGTGCGCGGCCGGGCCGCCACCGCGCCGCCCGAACTGGTGCGCGACCCGGAGCTGGAGGCGGAGATACGCGGGGCGGTGGTGGCCGCCAACGCCGCCGCGCCGCCCGCCGGCTCCATCCGGGCCTTCCGCATCCTGGGCGGGCCCTTCACCGAGGCGCAAGGACTGCTCACCCCCACCCGCAAACTCCGGAGGAAGGCGGTGGAGAAGGCGTACGCGGCGGAAGTGGAAGCGCTCTACCGCCTCTGACGACAACCGGAGGACAGCGGGACGACAGCCGGCTGACGGCCCTGTGACCCATGTGGGCGATTTCGTGCGGCGGGGCGGGAATGCGATCCGGAATCCGTCGGTTGTGCCGGGGGTAAGCACTGTCGACAGACGTAAGGATCGACTGCTCGTGAGCGAGATCCCCACCATCACCCTCAACAACGGCGTCGAGATGCCCCAGCTCGGCTTCGGCGTGTGGCAGGTGCCCGACGACGAGGCCACGGCCGCCGTCTCCACCGCCCTGGAGGCCGGCTACCGCAGCATCGACACGGCCGCCATCTACGAGAACGAGGAGGGTACGGGCAAGGCGCTCGCTGCCTCGGGCATCGCCCGGGAGGAGCTGTTCGTCACCACGAAGCTGTGGAACAGCGCCTCCGAGACGTGGACGCGTGACAACGTCCTCCGCGAGTTCGACGCCTCCCTGGGCCGCCTCGGCCTCGACTACATCGACCTCTACCTCATCCACTGGCCGCGCCCGATGCGCGACGACTACCTCGCCATCTGGCGCGCCTTCGAGGAGATCGCCGAGAGCGGCCGCGCCCGCGCCGTCGGCGTGTCGAACTTCCCCGTGGCGCAGCTGGAGCGCCTGCTGGGCGAGACGTCGCTGGTGCCCGCCGTCAACCAGGTGGAGCTGCACCCGTACTTCCCGCAGGCCGAGCTGCGTGCCGTCCACGCCAAGCACGGCATCACCACGGAGGCCTGGTCGCCGCTGGGCCAGGGCCGCGGCCTGCTGGACGAGCCGGTGCTCGGCCGCATCGGCGCCAAGCACGGCAAGTCGCCCGCCCAGGTCGCCCTGCGCTGGCACCTCCAGCTCGGCAACGTCGTCATCCCCAAGTCGGTGACGCCCTCCCGCATCCGGGAGAACGTCGACGTGCTCGGCTTCGAGCTGGACGCCGAGGACATGGCCGCCATCGCCGGCCTGGACAGCGGCACCCGTCTCGGCCCGGACCCGGCCGAGTTCGACATCAGCTGACGGCACCGGAACGAACGCCCCGGGGCGGGCGCGCCGCATCGGCGTGCCCGCCCCGGGCCTCTTCGTCCGCCGTGGTCAGCCGGCGCCGTGCGCCGGTGCGACCGCCTCGACCCGCCGGGCCAGCTCCAGGTCCAGGTCGGTCACCTTGCCGCCGGCGCTGTGGGTGTTCACCGCCAGGCGGACGGTGTTGTAGCCCAGCGTCAGGTCGGAGTGGTGGTTCAGCTCCTCCTGGATCCGCGCGACGTGCACCACCATGGCCACCGCCGCGAGGTGGCCGTCGAAGGAGTACGTCCGCGTGATCCGGTCGCCGTCCGTGCTCCAGCCGGGCAGTTCCTGGAGGCGTTCCTCCACGTCCTTCTGCGAGAGCGGCTCCACTGCCATCGCCCTTCCCTTCGCCGTGTTCCGCTTGATTCCGCTTGACGGTGGGCCAAGGGTCCCACGGGACGGCAGAGCTTTCGCGCCAAACTGCGACCCGTGGGCCGCACGCGGCGCCAGGGCCCTTCCGGGGTACGGGGGACGCCCCTATGCTCCCGCGCCGGACAGCGCACGTTACGGGCGGCAGGCGGCGAGGGGGCGGACCATGGCGCGACCCACGGACACCAGCACCGGCACGGCACCCACGACGGATCACGGACCCGGCGGCAGCAACGGCACCACACGCAGACGGTTCGCCGGCGGCCTCGCGGCCGTCGTCACCACAGCCGCCACAGCCGCCACCGTCACCACGGCAACCGGCACGGCGCACGCCGCGCCCCGTCCCGCCGGAAGCCCAGCCCGGCGCGCCGCCGCCCCCACCGTCGCCGTCCTCGGCGGCGGCGTGGCGGGCCTGACGGCCGCCCACGAACTGGCCGAGCGCGGCTTCGACGTCACGGTCTACGAGCGCAAGACCGCGCTCGGCGGCAAGGCCCGCAGCATGGACGTGCCCGGCAGCGCCCGGGGCGGCCGCCGGCCGTTACCCGGGGAGCACGGCTTCCGCTTCATCCCCGGTTTCTACCGCAACCTGCCGGACACCCTCCGCCGTATCCCCTTCCCCGGCAACAGCAACGGCTGTCACGACAACCTCGTCGCCTCCACCGAGGTGATGCTGGCGCGCACCGGCGGCCGCGAGGACATCCGGCTGCCGTTCCGCAGCATCGGGCAGCCGCCGCCCGTGCTCACCCCCGAGGCGTTCCTCCGTACGGTGACGGCGCTGGCCGAGACGTTCCAGGGGCTGCCCGCCCACGAGGTCGCGCACTTCGCAGGCCGCCTGCTGGTCTGGTTCACCAGCTGCGAGCAGCGGCGGAACGGCAGCTGGGAGCGCGTGCCGTGGTTCGACTACCTGGGGGCGGCCGGGCGGTCGGAGAACTACCGGCAGCTGCTGGCCATCGGCATCACGCGCAACATCATCGCCACCAAGGCCGAGGTGGCCAGCACCCGCACCGTGGCCACCTGCATCGAGGCGTTCCTCTACAACGCGATGGGCCGCGGCGCCGACGGCGAGCCCGACCGGGTCCTGAACGCGCCCACCAACGAGGCGTGGATCGGCCCGTGGGTGACCCACCTGCGCTCCCTCGGCGTGACCTTCCGCCTCGGCTGCGCGGTCCGCGACCTGCGCCTGGCCGGGGGCCGCGTCGCCGAGGCGGTCGTCGAGGACACCTCCGGCGCCCGCCGGTCCGTCACGGCCGACCACTTCGTCTCCGCCATGCCCGTCGAGCACGCCCGCACCACCTGGAACGCCGGGCTGCGCGCCGCTGACCCGCAGCTGGCGGCCTGCGACCGGCTGCGCACCGACTGGATGACGGGCATCCAGTTCTACCTCACCGAGCCCACGCCCATCATCCACGGCCACGTCAACCACATCGACACGCCCTGGTCGCTGACCTCCGTCTCGCAGGCCCAGTACTGGCGCGGCCGCGACTTCCGGGCCGACTACGGCGACGGCTCGGTGGCCGACTGCCTCTCCGTGGACGTCTCCGAGTGGGACCGGCCCGGCATCCTCTACGGCAAGACCGCCAAGCAGTGCACCCCGGAGGAGGTCGCCCGCGAGGTGTGGGTGCAGCTGAAGTCCGGGCTGAACGACACGGGCCGGACGGTGCTGCGCGACAGCGTGCTGCACTCGTGGTTCCTCGACCCGGCCGTCAGCCCGGGCGGGCCGCGGCCGGAGAACGACGAGCAGCTGCTCATCCACCCCGTGGGCACCTGGTACCACCGGCCCACCGCCCGCACCGCGGTCCCCAACCTGTTCCTGTGCGGCGACTACGTGGCCTGCGACATCGACCTGGCCACCATGGAGGGCGCCAACGCCACGGCCCGGGAGGCGGTCAACGCGCTGCTGGACGCGGCGGGTTCGGGCGCCGAACGGTGCACGGTGACGCCGCTGTACCGGGCGCCGGAGCTGGAGGCGCTCAAGCGGCAGGACGCGTGGCGGTACCGGCTGGGGCTGCGCAACGCGTTCGACGTGGGCTGAGCCGTACGCCCCCGCGGACCAGGGGCGTACGGCGCGGAGGGTCAGGGCTTCAGCGGCCCCTCGCACGTGTACGTGCTGCTGCCGGCGGTCCGGTCCGCCCCGATGTCGACGGCTCCGAAGGAGCAGTTCATGTCGGTCAGGTTGTCGGGGCCGGAGGCGGCGCGGTCGAGGACGAAGTAGTCGACCGTGTCGGCCATGTCGTGGAAGACCTGGTCCTGGCTGCCGGCGTCGCTCAGGCGCGCGGTGACGCGCCCGGTGCACACGTAGCGCGGCCGCCCGGTGTCGCCGTTGCCCGTGCAGGACGGGGTCAGCTCCGTGGCGGCGGCGAGGGCGGCCTGCACCTCGCCGGGCCGGGACAGGGCCAGGTCGCCCAGGGGGACGTGCCGTGTGGCGGGCACGTAGAGGCCGTCGACCTGGCGGATCTGCTCGTCGAGGAAGGCGTCGTAGCCCTGCTGGAGCTCCGTGTCGCGGCCGAGGCGGGTGCGCCAGGCGTCGAAGCCCTTGGGGTCGTCGGCGCGTTCGTAGGCGTACATCTCGCGCAGCAGGGACGGGTGTTCCTGCCACAGGTACGAGAAGAACGTGCCGGCGTAGGAGTAGAAGCGGAAGCCGTCGCCGTCGTAGGTGGCGTGCAGGAACTGGTCGACGGTCATCCGGGGCCGGCCGCCGGCGGTGTCGGCGATGACGCTCTTGACGAGGGACTTGCGGACCTTGACGCCCTCTTCGCGGGTGGCGCCGGCGAAGAACTCGGCGGTGCCCTCGTCCATCGCGGTGGTGAGGTCGCCGGTGTACCAGCGGGGCTCGCCGAACATGCCCGGCACGGCCCAGCGCCCGTTGAGGTAGTGGGTGTACTCGTGCCGGAACAGCTCCTCCAGCGTCAGCTGGGAGTCCTGGGGCACGCGGCGCTGGTAGGTGTAGAAGGTGGCGCCCTGCTCGATGTACATGCCGCCGTTGTTGGTGCTCAGGCCGGTGAGGAGGGGCTGGAGCACCTCGTACTGGGCGCGTGAGGCGTACAGGCGGACGTGCAGCGTGGTGTTGGGGTCGCCGGCCAGCGGCGCGTCCGTGCCGAGGACGCGGAAGAACTGGGCCTTGACCTGTTTGCTCGCGTAGTAGAGGGCGTCGGTGGTCTCGTGGTCGAGGGCGGTGCGCACCTCCAGTCCGGCCTTGTCGTAGGTGTACGTCTGCGGGAAGACCCGGGCCTCCACCTGCGGCTTGCACACGCCGTACGGCTTGCAGGCGTCGAAGAGGATCAGCCAGGAGACGAGCGAGGCCCAGGGGGCGCTGAGGTCGCCGAAGCTCGCCTCGGCGGGCTTCAGGAGGGCGCCGAGGTCGGCGGTGACGGCCGGGCGCAGCCCGTCGATCTGGCCGAAGCGGCCGTACTCGCTGAGGGCGTCGCGCGCGGCCCAGGCGTTGGCGGTGCCCTTGAGGTGGCCGTATCCGGCGAAGGCGCGGAAGGCGGCGCGGTAGCCGGGGTCGCCGGCCGCGGCGCGGCGGAAGGCGGTGTCGTTGTTGCCGGGGTATATGCCCAGGTAGTTGACGGTGAGGGCGGCGAGGACGGCCTTGCCCCAGGCGGTGTCGGTCGCGGTGGTGGCGCCGGGGGCCATGGTGGCCAGGACGCGCTGGACGAGGGGCAACTGGTGTTCGCGCAGCCCCTGGGCGCTGCCGGCGGTGAGGGCCTCGCGGAGGGTGTCGGCGTTGGCCCGGGTGGGGTCGAAGGTGTGGGCGGCGGTGCCGTACGCGGCGATGGCGCGGCGCATGGCGTCGACGGTGGCCGGGTCGGTCAGGTCGATCTCGGTGTGCGAGAAGTCGTGGTGGACGGCGGCGTGGAGGTAGGTGAAGAGCTCCAGCAGGTGGCGGGAGTCGCTGCCGTCGTGGGCGGGGGCCAGCTCGGTGGCGCGCCGGGCGACGGCCTGGACGTGGGCGCGGGACAGCACGGGGACGAGGCGGGCGTCCCAGGTCCAGATGAGGCCGTGCAGGCAGCCCTCGGCGGTGACGGCCGGGTCGGTGAGGAAGTCGGCGAGGCGGTCGGGGCCGAGGCCGGTGATGCCGTCGAGGGTGCAGGGCACGGTGCCGCCGAGGGCGGGGCCGGCGGACGTGCCGCCCCCGGTGCCGGTGGTGGTGCGGCCCGGGAGGCGGTCCGGTTCGGCGGGCGTGTTGGCCCGGCCGCCGGGGGCGGGGGTGCGGGTGGTCTGCCGGGGTGGTGCGGCGACGCGGTCGGCGTCGTCGTACGGGCCGGTCGTGGCGGCCGGGGCGGCGGGGGCTGCCGCGGCGGGGGGTCTGGTGGGCTGGGCGGGGGCCGCCTGGGCCCCCTGGGCTGCCGGCAGGGCGAGGCAGGCCGTCAGGACGACGGCGAGCACGCCTCTGCGCGCGGTACGTAACGCGGACACCGGTTCTCCTCAGCGGGGTTGACGGTGCGTCAATGACCGGACGCGCGGCGTACCATAGTAATGTGACATTTCACTGACAACCCATGCGTCACAAAAGCTTTTTCTACCGGGCGCGCATACGACGGCGGGCGGGCTCCCCCGTGGAGCCCGCCCGCCGTCCGTCGTGGGACGTCGGTCCGCGTCAGCCGACCAGCTCGGCCTCGGCAGCCTCTGCCGTGGCGGCCACCGGCGCGTCCGCCGCCTCGCCCGCCGGGCGCCGGGCGGCCATCCAGACGTAGACGATGATCCCCGCGAAGAGGAACAGCACGCCCTGGTAGACCGCCGCGTAGCCGGCGCCGGCGACCAGCCAGAAGGAGAAGCCGAAGCCGCCGAGCGCCAGCACCATGTCGCGGACGAACCGGGCCGGGGCCACCTTGTCGCGCCGGCCCTCCAGCAGGAAGCGGACCTGGGCCGCCGTCGCCAGCAGGTACGGGACCGTCGCGGAGAACGTCGTGATGAGCACGAGGATCTCGAAGACGCCGTTGATCCCCGCCGTGTAGTTGATGACCGTCAGCAGCGAGGCGAGCACCGCCGCGGCCAGCACGCCGACGGTCGGCACACCGCGCCGCTTGCGCCCGAAGGCCGCCGGGAACAGCCCGTCCTGCGCGGCGGCGTACGGCGCCTGGGCGCTCATCAGCGTCCAGCCGTTGAGCGCGCCCACGATGGAGACCACGGCCGCCAGGGCGATCAGCGTGCCGCCCCAGTGCCCGCCGAACATCGCGTCCACGGCGTCGGAGAAGGGCGCCGTGGAGGCCACCAGCTTGTCGTGGGAAACGGTGCCGAACACGGCGAGCGTGCCCAGCAGGTAGACCAGCGCCGCGCCGATCGTGCCGAGGACGCTGGCCCGGCCCACGTTGCGCTCCGGGTCGCGCACCTCGCCGGCGCTCATGGCCGCCGACTCCACGCCCACGTAGCTGTAGAGCAGGATCGCCGCGGAAGCGGACAGGCCGCTGCCCCAGCTGTGCCCGCCGTCGGCGAAGGAGCCCAGGTTGGACGGGTCGAAGAAGAAGATCCCGACGACCGCGACGAACAGCAGCGGGATGAACTTCAGCACCGTGGAGACCATCTGCACCGCGCCCACCCAGCGGGTGCCGGCCAGGTTGGCCAGCGCGGGCAGCCACAGCATGAGCAGCGCCACGACCAGGTCACCGGTCTTCGAGGCGGAGCTGCCGGCCAGGACGTGGAAGTAGCCGACGCCGGCGACGGCCAGGGCGGCGTTGCTGACCCAGGTCATGGTCCAGTACGACCACGCGGACAGGAAGCCGGCGAAGTCGCCGAACGCCTCGCGGGCGTAGACGTACGGGCCACCGGTCTGCGGATGGCGCCGGGCCAGCCGGCCGAAGACGAGGGCGAGCGCGATCGCGCCGACCGTCAGCACGGCGAAGGCCAGCAGGCTCACGGTGCCGAAGGGCGCGACCGAGGCGGGCAGCAGGAAGATGCCGCCGCCGATGATGTTGCCCATGACCAGCGCGGTGGCCGTGGGCAGTCCGAAACGGCGGCCTTGCGTGCCGTCGGTGTCGTGCATGGGGTGGTGCGCCTCTCGTCCTGCGGGCGGAGCCGGTGTCACGGATGTGACGGGTGTCACGGAAAGCGGGGCTCACACGGGTGTGCGAGGTCCGGTCGAGTCCACATGGTGAGGGGCCCGGGAGCTGCTGCAAAATCGGTGATTTTTGTCCCGCGGGGCCCGTCCGGCGACCGGAAAAGGTGCGGGAATCGCGGCTTCCGGCCGCGATTCGTCCATCGCCGGAGATCATGCGTCGTGGTCGCCGCCGTGGTCAAGGGTCGGATCCTGCTCGGATGCGTAGACGCCCGAACCGCGGCAGTGGCGGCACTGCCCGGAGCGGTGCACGGTCTCCGCGGGACCGCGGAACGGATGCGTCCCGCAGCTGTAGGCCAGGACCCGGGGGACGCAGCCGGACCCGTGGCACCAGGGACACGTACGGCCCAGGGGCTCCGGCTCGGAGGGGTACTTCCGTTCGCTCACCACGACCAGCGTATGCGGCGGCCCCGGCCGTGCCCGGCCTGCGGCCGACCTCACCCGAACGGGTGAGCCGAGGTGCCGCACCGGCCGCCACCGCCTACCCTCGCGCCCCACGGTCACCGCTGTCATCATGGGCTCGTGCGGTGAGGGCGGAGAGGGCCGCCATGTCGGTGAGGACGGTGCCGTCCGGCACCGGGCCGTTCCGCGCCATCGGGCTCGCGGCCGAACGGCGCTCCCCCGAGAACCCCGACGGCGCCGAGATCCGGGCCGCCCTGACCCCGGCCGGCGTCGCGGCCCTGGTCCGCCACGGCTGCGCGGTCGCCGTCGAGCGCGGCGCGGGCACCGCCCTGGGCCTCCCCGACGCCGCGTACGCCGCCGCGGGCGCCGCCCTCCAGGACCACGACGCGCTGTACCGGGACAAGGACCTGGTGATCAAGCTCAAGGGCCCCGCCCACCGCGACCTGGCCCGCATGGACCCCGGCTCCACCCTGCTGTGCATGGTGCACGCCCGCTCGGTGCCCGAGCGGGTCGCCGTGGCCGAGGAGCACGGCGTCAACCTCCTCGCCATGGAGGAGATCCGCGAGTGCCCCGAACGGCTCCCCGACGCCCTGCTCCGCGCCCGCCTGGCGATGCGCGCCGTGCTCGGCCGGGCGCCGGACCCGCCCGGCGACCTCGCGCTCGCCTTCACCTTCGCCGAGGCTCCCGCCGGCGCCTCCACCGGCTTGGCCGCCGAGCTCTTCGGCGCCCTCCAGTACGCGGCCCGCTGCCGCCCCGCCGCGCTGCGCGTGGTGGGGTCGCCCGCCCTCGCCCGGGGCGCGTTCGCGGTCCCGTGCGCCGAGCTCGTCGCGCTCGCCCGCGCGCTGCCCGCCGCGCGCGTCGACGCGTACCGCGCCTCCCTGCCCGTACGCCGCTTCGGGCGGCGCCGCATCCACTGCCTGCACGAGACCGGGCGGGCCGGCGCCCGCTTCGGCGTCGGCCTAGCCCTGCGGCGGTGCCACGGCCCCGCCGCGGCGGCCGGGCTGTCCACCGTCGTCCTCGGCTACGGCAACGTGGCCTTCGGCGCGCTCGACGAGTGCCTGCGGCAGGGCGTCGCGGCCGTGGAGGTCCTCACCCGCCGCACCGCCCTCCGGCCCGCCGTCCGCCGCCACCTCGCCACCGCCGACCTCGTCGTCAACGGCATCGAACTGGCACCGCGGCTGCGCGGCCGGCACTACGTGATCACCGACGACGACCTGGGCACCGTGCTGCGCCCCGGCACGGTCGTCGTCGACCTGGTGGGCGGCTGCCCGGGCAACCGCACGCCCGTGCAGCCCGTCGTCTCGTCCACCAGCCCCCTCCGGCCCTGCGTCGTCCGCGCGGGCGTGCACCTGGCCTCGGTCTGGGGCTGGCCGCTGCTGGGCTTCGCCCGCGAGTCGGCCGAGCGCTACAGCGCCCAGATCGTGCGGCTGCTGCTGGAGGACGAGCACCTCGCCGACGGGCTGGCCACCGCTCCCCCAGGCGTCCGGCGGGCTCTGGTGGCCGGACCGGCCGCGGCCCGCTGCGGACCACCCCTTCCGGGACCTTCCCCCGATGTGGCACTCAGTGCCACACTCAACGGATGACCAGACGATCCTCCCTCCCGCTGGAGCAGGCGTGGGCCGCTCTCGGCGGCGACCCCGCCCGCACGGAAGCCGTCACGTTCCGCGGCCCGTCGTCCGTCCTCCCCGCCCGCCTGCCGGTCCGCGAGACGGCCCGCGCCACGGTGGCAGCGTGCGCGCTGGCGGCGGCCGAACTGGACGCCGCACGGCGCGGCGGCGGGCCGCTGCCGGCCGTCACCGTGGACGACGGCGCGGTGGCCACCGCCTTCGTCAGTGAGCGGCACGTACGGGTGGACGGCCGGGCCCACCCGGCCTTCGCGCCGCTGTCCCGCTTCTGGCGCACCGCCGACGGCTGGCTGCGCACCCACGCCAACTACCCCCACCACCGCGCCCGCCTCCTGGCGGCCCTGGGCGTGCCCGACACCGGCAGCTCGGGTGACGACACCGCCCTGGCCGGGCGGGTCGCCGCGGAACTCGCCACGCGCGAGGCCGCTGCCGTCGAGGAGGCGGTGTACGCGGCCGGCGGGCTCGCCGTCGCCGTCCGCACCCCCGAGGAGTGGGCCGCGCACCCGCAGGGCGCCGCCGTCGCCGGGCACCCGCTGCTGACGCTGGAGCGACTGGCCGAGGGACGGGGCGGGCCGGGCCGCGCGCTGGGTCCCGCCCCGCGCGGCCTGCCCGCCTCCGGGCTGCGGGTGCTGGACCTCACGCGCGTCCTCGCCGGCCCCGTGGCCACCCGCACGCTCGCGCTGCTGGGGGCCGACGTCCTGCGCGTCGACCCGCCCGCGATGCCCGAGACGCAGGACCTGCACGACGACACGGGCCTCGGCAAGCGCTCCACCCTGCTCGACCTCGGGCGGCGCGCCGACCGCGCGGTGTTCGACGAGCTGCTGGCACGCGCCGACGTGGTCGTCACCGGATACCGGCCCGGCGCCCTGGACCGCCACGGCCTCGCGCCGCAGGCCCTGGCCGAGCGCCGGCCGGGCCTGGTCGTCGCCTCGCTGAGCGCCTGGGGCACGTACGGGCCGTGGGGCGGCCGGCGCGGCTTCGACAGCCTGGTGCAGGCCGCCTGCGGCGTGGCGGTGGCCGAGGCCGCCGACGACGGCACGCCCGGCGCGCTGCCCGCGCAGGCGCTGGACCACGGCACCGGCTACCTCCTGGCCGCCGCCGTGCTGCGGGCCGTCACCGAGCAGTGCGCCGGCGGCGGTACGTACGGGGCGCGGCTGGCACTGGCCCGGACGGCGGCGTGGCTGATGGCGGACGTACCGCACGACCAGCAGGGCGAGGCCGGGGGCGAGCCGTACGACCCCGCCGCCTGGTTGGTGGAGCGCGACACGCCCCGCGGGCGGCTGCGGCACGCAGTGCCACCCGTGACGTTCGAGGGTGGACCGCGCCAGTGGGCCGCCCCGTCCGGCGTGCTGGGGGCGGACGCAGCGATGTGGCGGTAGCGCGCGGCAGCAGCGGACCCGCCGCGTGCCGGCGGTTGCGGCGGGGAAGCACTCCCCTGTCCCCCGCATGTCCCCCACATGCGGACGCCCCCCTCCCGAGGAGCTGACCCGCCGTGGCCACGACCGTCCGCCGAGCCGTCCTCACGCTGCCCGCCGCGCCGCTGGGACCGGAGAACCCGCTGCCGCCGCTCGCCGCCCCGGGTGACGTGCACCGACCCGCCGTCCCCCGGGCCAGGGACGGCGAGGAGCTGCCGCCCGCCATGGCGCGGCGGATGACGTGGGCGCCACTGCGGTCGCTGCTGCCGGTGCGGCGCCGCGACGCGTACGGGCGGCACCGGCAACGGACCGACCTCGACGCCCTCGTCGTCGAGAACGACCGGCTGCGGGCGACCGTCCTGCCGGGGCTCGGGGGGCGCGTGCACTCCCTGTTCCACAAGCCGAGCGGCCGCGAACTCCTGTACTCCAACCCCGTGTTCCAGCCCGCCGGCTTCGCCCTCAACGGCGCCTGGTTCTCCGGCGGCATCGAGTGGAACATCGGGGCGACCGGGCACACCACGCTGTCCGTCGCCCCGCTGCACGCCGCGCGCGTGCCCGCGCCCGACGGCGGCGAGATGCTGCGGCTGTGGGAGTGGGAACGGCTGCGCGACCTGCCGTTCCAGGTCGACCTGTGGCTGCCGGACGGCTCCGACTTCCTGTACGTGGGCGTCCGCGTCCGCAACCCGCACCACCACACCGCGCCCGTCTACTGGTGGTCGAACACCGCCGTGCCCGAGGCGCCCGGCAGCCGGGTCCTCGCCCCGGCCACCGGCGCCTTCCACTTCGGCTACGAACGTGCCCTGCGGCGCGTACCGGTGCCGGTGTGGGACGGCGCCGACCGCACGTACCCGCTGAACGGGCAGCGGCCCGCCGACTACTTCTACGACCTGCCGGACGGCGAACGCCGCTGGATCGCGTCCCTCGACGCCCACGGCCACGGCCTGGCGCAGACCTCCACCGACCTGCTGACGGGCCGCAAGCTGTTCCTGTGGGGCTCGGGCCCCTCGGGCCGGCGCTGGCAGGAGTGGCTCACGGAGCCGGGCACCGGCGGCTACGCCGAGATCCAGGCCGGCCTGGCGCCCACCCAGCTGGAACACGTACCGCTGCACCCCGGCGGCGAGTTCGCCTGGCTGGAGGCGTACGGGCCGCTGGCCGCCGACCCCGCGCGGGTGCACGGCGAGGACTGGGCGGCGGCGTGCGCCGAGGCGGCCGGGCGGCTGGAGGCGGCGCTGCCGCGCGCCACCGTGGACGCCGCGTACGCGGCGTGGCGGCCGTACGCCGACCACGAGCCCAAGGAGACCCTGGCCGCCGGTTCGG
Organism: Streptomyces mashuensis; assembly: GCF_014654785.1. GTDB lineage: Bacteria > Actinomycetota > Actinomycetes > Streptomycetales > Streptomycetaceae > Streptomyces > Streptomyces mashuensis. The sequence goes on along the minus strand of NZ_BNBD01000001.1, from coordinate 515,496 downwards.
GCTGGGGCGCGCTGGAGGTGGAGCGCGGCCGGCTGGAGCTGCCCGGCACGCCCTTCGCGGAGGGCACGCTCGGCGAGGAGCAGCGGCCGTGGCGGGAGTTGCTGCGGCACGGCGTGCTGCGGGAGGAGGGGCCGGAGCCGGGGCCGTCGCTGGTGTCGGCGCCGTGGCGGGAGCTGCTGGAGAGCGCCGGGCCCGGCCCGTACACGGCGTACCACCTGGGCGTCGCACAGTGGCACGCCGGCGACCGCTCGCAGGCCGTGCGCAGCTGGGAGCAGGCGCTGCGGTACGGCTGCGCGTGGCCGGCGCTGCGCTGCCTGGGGGCCGCCGACCGGCTGGACGGGCACCCGGAGCGGGCCGCCGACCGGTACGCCGCCGCGGTGGCCGAGGCCCGGCACGCGCGCGTGGCGCACCCGACGGCGACGGCGCTGGCGCGGGAGGCGGTCGAGGCGCTGCTGGAGGCCGGGCGGGCGGAGGAGGCGGACGCGCTGCTGGCGGGGGTGCACCCCACGGCGCGGTCGCACGGCCGGTTCCGGCTGCTGCGGGCCCGGGTGCTGCTGGCGCGGGGCGACGCGGCGGCGGCGCGGGCGGTGTTCGACGAGGGCTTCGACGTGGACGACCTGCGGGAGGGCGAACGGGCCCTGGAGGACGTGTGGTTCGCCGTGGCCGAACGTCTGGTGGCGGGGGACGGCCCGGTGACGGAGGAGGTGCGGGACCGGGCGCGGGCGGAGCACCCGCTGCCCGTCCGCTACGACTTCCGCATGGGGGCCTGACCCCCGGCGGCGGCCCCGGGGTCAGCCCGGCGTGCGGTCCACGTACTCGAACACCGAGCCGTCGGGGTGGCGGGCGATCAGGTTGCGGCCGATGGGCGTGGGCAGGGGGCCGGCGATGATGTCCGCGCCCACGGCCCGCAGGTCGGCCAGCGCCTCGTCGACGTCGGTGACGGCGAGCGTGGCGGTGATCTTCCGCAGCACGGAGAGCTCCGCCTCCGGGCCGCACATGAGGAAGAAGCAGCCGACCGCCGCCACCGACACGCCACCGCGCCGGAAACGCACCGCCTCGGCGCCGGTCAGCCGTTCGTAGACCGCGATCCCCTCCTCCAGGTCGTTGACGCACACCCGCAGCGAAGTCCCCAGAATGTTCATGGAAACCAGGCTAGTTGGCGGGGAGCGGCGCCGGTGGGAGAACGCCGGGGGGCGGCGTCCGGGCGCGGGCGGGCACGCGTCGGCACGCGGTCGGCACGGGCGGGTACGCGGGCGGCGGCCGGTGGCGGGTGCTCCGGCGTGCGCCGGGGGCGTACCCGCCGGGCGCCCGCCACCACGGGAGGCGTCCCCCGGCGGCATCGTCCGGCGGCATCCGCCGGCGTCCGGTGGCGTCGTCCGGCCGGGCGGGGGACGTTCACCCGGCTGTCACCCGCGCGCCCGTGTCGCCCCGCCGCGCCGCGCCCGGTCTGCCAAGGTGGACCAGGGACCGGCGGGTGGCCGGTGCCCGGCGTGCGGTGACGGAGGTGCGGTACGGATGCAGCGGGCCCGTCCGGCGCACCTCGCGCTGCCGGCCGCGGAGCGGGGGCTGCCGGTGCTGCCGGAGCTGGCCGCACGGCTGGCCGCGGCGGCCGACGCGGGCCCCGAGCCGGTGGGTGGCGGCGCCGAGCTGCGCACCGCCGCCTGCGACCACTGGGCGCGGCGCGGACTGCCGGCCGCCCCCGAGGACGTGCTGGCGGCGCCGGGCCGCCAGCCGCTGCTGCTGGCGCTGTTCGCGTCGGCGGGCGGCGAGGTGCTGCTGACCCGGCCCTGCTCGGCCTCGTACGCGCCGCTGGCCCGGCTGGCGGGCCGGCTGGCCTACCACGTGCCGGTGCCCGCCGAGTGCGGGGGCGTGCCCGACCCCGTCGCGCTGCTGGAGACGGTGGACAGGATCCGTTCGGAGGGCGGGCGGCCCCGGTTCCTGGTGCTGTCGGTGGCGGACGACACCACCGGCACGGTCGCCCCGCCGGAGATCGTCGGCGAGGTCTGCGAGGCGGCGGCCGCCGAGGACCTGACCGTCGTGAGCGACGAGACGTGGCGCGACGTGCTGCACGACCCGCACGGCACGGTCTTCGTCGGCCCGGCCGAAGTGGCGCCCCGCCGGGTCGTCGTGGTCAGCGACCTGTCCGGGCCGCTGCTGCCGCCCGCCTGGCCCGCCGCCGTCGCCCGCTTCCCCGCCGCCGGCACGGGCCCGGTGCTGCGCGACCGCGCACTGGCGGTGCTGGCGGCGCTCCGCGCCGAACTGGCGCCGCCGGTGGCCGCCGCCGCGGGCTGGGCACTGTCCGGCCCCGAGCCGGTCCGTACCCGTACCGCCGCGGCCGCCCGGCTGTACGGCACGCTGGGCGCCGCGCTGCGCGAGCAGCTGGCGGCGGCCGGGGTGCTGTGCCGGCCCCCGCAGGCGGGCCCGCACCTGTACGCCGACCTCGGCGAGCTGCGCGGGCCGCTGGCCGCGCGCGGCGTCACCGACGCCGTGGAACTGGAGGACCGGCTCTGCACGGCGCTGGGCCGCCTGCTGCCCGGCGGGCACCGCTTCGGCGACGACCCGGACGCACTGCGGGTACGGCTGTCGGTGCTGGACCTGCTCGGCCCGGCGGCCGAGGACCGGCTGAGCGCCCTGGGCTCCCCCGACCCGCCGGCGGAGCCGGACGTGGCCCGGGCGCTGTCCCGCGTCGCGGCGGCCTTCCGCGAACTTGCCGGGACCTGACGCGGTGTCCCCCGATTGGAGCGAGATGACCGAGCAGACCGAGCGCCCCTTGACGGAACCCCGCCCGCTGCGCGAGGTCCGCACCTGGCCCCGGTCGTTCGCCGACCGCCTCACCGCGCCGCTGCCCGGCGTCCGCGCCCTGGCCCGGGTGGCCCGCGAGGGCCTGCTGCGGCCCGGCCCGGAGGCGCTGCGGGAGGTGGACGGGCTGCCCGTGGCGCCCGGGCCGCTGCCCGCCGCCGACCCCGGCACGCTCGCCGTGACGTGGGCCGGCCACGCCAGCTGGGTGCTGCGGATCGGCGGGCTGACCGTGCTCACCGACCCCGTGTGGTCGCGCCGCATCCTCGGCACGCCGCCCCGCGTCACACCGCCCGGGGTGCGGTGGGAGGACCTGCCGCGCGTCGACGCCGTCGTCATCAGCCACAACCACTACGACCACCTCGACCTGCCCACGCTGCGCCGGCTGCCGCGCGACACACCACTGCTGCTGCCTGCCGGGCTCGGCGGCTGGGCGCGCCGGCGGCGCTTCCGGCACGTCACCGAGCTCGACTGGTGGGAGGCCGTGGAGCTGCCGGGCCCGGCGGGCCTCGTGCGGTTCGACTTCGTGCCGGCCCACCACTGGAGCAAGCGCACGCTGACCGACACCTGCCGCTCGCTGTGGGGCGGCTGGATGGTGACGGCCCCGGGCGGCCGGCGGGTGTACTTCGCCGGCGACACCGGCTACGGCTTCTGGTTCGAACGCATCGGGGAACGCTTCCCCGGCATCGACGTGGCGCTGCTGCCCATCGGCGCGTACGACCCGCGCTGGATGCTCGGCCCGGTGCACACCGACCCGGAGGAGGCCGTCCGCGCCTGCCTGGACGTGGGGGCGCGGGCCATGGCGCCCATGCACTGGTCGACGTTCCTGCTGTCGGCCGAACCCCCGCTGGAGCCGCTGCGCCGCGTACGGGCGGCGTGGGAGGCCACGGGCCGGCCCCGCGACGAGCTGTGGGACCTGCCGGTGGGCGCCTCGCGGGTGCTGCCGCCCGACGAGGGCGCCGGGGGCCCGGCCCCGGCGGGCGTCACCTGTTCCAGGTGAAGGTGAAGCGGCCGCCGCCGTGGCCGGTGCAGGCCAGGTACGAGGGCAGGCGGCTGGCGCGCGTGTCCAGGCCCGTGGTGCGGGTGATCTCGTCGTAGCTGAAGCGAACCGTGCCCGTCGCCAGGACCTCGCCCGTGACGGCCCGGCACACCGCCAGCTCCACCGGGGCGCCCTCGCGCACGGCCAGTTCGCGGGCGGGCCCGCCGGCGTCCAGCACCACCTCGGTGTCGGGCACCGTCTCGCCGTCGCCGCGCCGCAGCAGACGCAGCGTCAGGGCGCGGGCCGGGTCGCGGCCCACGGTGCGGAAGTCGGCCTGCACCACGCGGCCGCGGGGCCCGTCGACGGCGACCACGGCCAGGCTGTGGTAGCCGCCGGCGGCCACACGCAGCACCCGTTCCCGCCCCACGGCCGCGAGAATCCCGGACACCTGCCCGTCGCCGTCCTTGCCGGAGGCCAGCAGCTCGCCCTCCCGGGTGACGGCGAGGCTGTGCAGGTGGCCGGCGGCCACCGCGACGACCCGGCGGCCCTGCGCGATCCGCAACAGGCCCGACACCTGGTGGTGGCCGTCGCGGCCGGCGGCCAGCAGCTGCCCGTCGTCGGTCACCGCCAGGCTCTGCAGGGCGGCCGCCGACACGGCCACCACCTTCCGGCCGTCCGCGGCGGCCAGGATGCCGGACACCTGGCCGTCGTCGTCGCGGCCGGCGGCCAGCAGCCGGCCGTCCCGGGTCAGGGCCAGGCTGTGGAAGTCACCGGCCGCCACCGCCGTGACCTGGCGGCCGCGCGCCGCCTGCACGATGCCCGTCACCTGGCCGTCGCCGTCGTGCCCCGCCGCCAGCAGCTCACCGTCGTCGGTCACCGCCAGCGAATGCACGGCGCCGCCCGCCGCGGCGACGGCCCGCCGGCCGCCGGCGGCGGTCACGATGCCGGTCACCTGCGCGTTGTGGTCCTTCCCGGCGCCCAGCAGCTCCCCCTCCTCGGTCAGCGCGAGACTGTGGAAGCCGCCCGCCGCCACCGCGGTGACGCGACGGCCGTGCGCCACGCCCAGGATGCCGGTGACCTGGCGCTCGTCGTCCAGGCCGGCCGCCAGCAGCCGGCCCGCGCCCGTGACGGCGAGGCTGTGGTAGTCGCCGGCGGCCACCGCCCCCACGCGTTCCCCGCCGGCCGCCGCGAGGACGCCGGGCACCTGCCCCTGCGCGCCGAGCCCCGCGGCGCACAGCCGGCCGGCGGTCGGTGGGGGTGCGCCTGCGGACAATGGGTCCTCCCTGGCCGGGGCGGATGCCGTCGACGTCCACGCTGGCCGGTCCGCGGGGCCGGGGCACGTGTGGGGGGCCCGAAAGCGTGACGGCGTACGTCAGGGGCACGCCTCCAGCACGTGCACACGCAGCCGCCCGCCGCACCGGGGATCGGCCGTCTCGCCCTCCGGCCGCATCCCGAGCGCGCGCAGCACCCGCTCGGAGCCGGCGTCGCCGACGGCATGCACCGCCACGACACGGGCCACCCCCCGATCGCGCAACGCGAAGTCGAGCACGGCCCGCGCCGCCTCGACGTCCAGCCCCCGCTCCCGGCCCACCGCCCCGAGCCGCCACCCGAGCGCGACGGCCGGCAGCACGGCGGGCAGGTGGGCGGGCACGGACAACCCGGCGACCCCGGCCAGCCGCCGGGTCTCCCGCAACTCGACGGCGAACATCCCGACCCCTCGTTCCTCCCACTCCCGCTCCCAGGCGGCGATGTCGTCCCGGGCGGCGGCCGGATCGCCACCGGGGCCGAGGGCCGCCAGGGGCTCGATGTCGTCCTCGCGCCAACGGCGCAGCGTCAGTCGGGGCGTTCGGAGGATGGTGGTCATGGGGGAAGGCTGCCCAGCCGGACGGGGGAAACGCGCGGGGGCCGCGGGGTGCGGTCGGTGAAGGGCGCGGGGCGGGCCGATGTGCGCTTCCGCGCGCACCGGGCCGTTGGCGGCCGCCGGTGGCCGCAGGGGCCCGTCGGCAGGGCCCCTGCGGCGCGCGTGCGAACGGGGCGCGACCGGCGCCGTGGGCGGCGACCCGTAACCGGGGACGTCGCGGGCCCCGGCCCTACGGTGCCGCTGCCGGCCACAGCGTGCCGGTCTCGTCCCACACGGCGCGCGTGCCCGTGCGGTACGAGCCCGTGACCGGGCCGTCCATGGCCGGCCAGGGGCCGGCGAGGTACAGGACCTCGTCCCGTACGGACAGCCGGGCGTTCCACAGCGGCCGGCCCAGTGGTACGGGGCCCTGGCCGCCCGGTGCGCAGTGGTGGTGGGTCAGGTCGCCCAGCAGGCCGGCGGGGCGGTGGTGCCGGTGCAGTCCGACGCCCGGGAGCGCGCGGTGGAACCGGTCGGCCGCGGCGCGGTCCAGCTCCTCGCCGGTGCACAGGACGCGGCGCAGCGCGCCGGGCCCGCCGGTGCCCTCGGCGAAGGGTACGAGGGCTTCCGGGGCGAGCCGGACGGTGGTGGCGGCGTACCGGCGCGCGGTACGGGCCAGGGCCGCGGGGTCGCGGTCGGTGCCGGGGGCGGCGAGGACGACGGTGGCGCCCTCGCGCAGGGCCCAGAGCAGGTCGGCCGGCCAGGGGTCACCGGCCGGTGCCGCGTACAGCACGCGGTCGGCGGCGGTGAGCCCGTGGCAGCCCTGGAGGGCACGCAGTTGGACGTCGGCCCAGGCGTGCGGCACGGGCGTGCCGCCGAGCACGGCAACCGGGTGGTGCGGGGTGAGGGCGCGCCCTGGGTCGGTGGGCAGCTGCGCGGCGGTGCGCGCCCGGACCCGCGGGTCGTCCACGACCACGTACGGCCCGCCGGCCGCGGGCAGGAAGGCACGGGTCGCGGCGTCGGTGACGACGCACAGCGGCGCGGTGTCCGGCGCCAGCCCGGTGGGCACGTAGGCCGCACCCGTCTTGAGCACCGCCAGCAGCGCGACGACGAGCCGGGGCCCGGGAGGCAGGGCGAGCGCAGCACACGTACCGGGCCCGAGACCGAACCCCGCGAGGTGGCGGGCGAGGCGGTTGGCCCGGGTGTTGAGCCCGGCGTACGTGAGCGTGGCGGCGCCGGCGACGAGCGCGGTCGCGCCGGGGGTACGCGCGGCGCGGGCCTCGACGGGCCCGATGACGGTGGTAGGCGGCAGGGCCACGGCGGTGCGCCCGTAGCCGGCAGCGGGGCGTGCGGGCCCGGCGGACACGGAGGCCGGGCGCACCGACCGCAGGGCAGTCCGCCGGACGGGCACCGGCCCCGGCCCCGCCGGCGCACCCGCACACCGCCCCGCCGGTGCCGGCCTCGTCGCCGTACCGGTGCTCACCGTTCGGCCCCCAGCAGCGGCGCCCACCGCTCGATCGCCGGTTCGCCCGCCAGGTCCACGAAGGCGGCTTCCACGCCGTGTTCGCGCTTCCAGCGTTCGATCAGGGTCATGATGCGGACCGAGTCCAGGCCGTGGTCGACGAGGTTCTCGTCGTCGGGGATGTCGGCGGGGTCCTCGCCCAGGACGTCGGCCACGTCGGCGCGGATCCGTTCCACGGTCAGCGGGGTCGGCGGCAACGGGGTCACTTCCCTTCCAGGATGTGCTCGGTGGTGGTGACGACGGCGCACTTGGCCGCCGTCCAGTGGAGGGCCGTCGCGTGGTCCTCCGCGGAGAAGTCGGCGACGGCGTCCGCGACGACGAACGGCCGGATGTCGCGCATCCACGCGTCGGCGGCGGTCGTCAGCACGCCGATGTGGGCGTAGACGCCCACGACGACGAGCTGGTCGCGGCCCTGTGCGGCCATCCGTTCCGCGAGGTCGGTGCGGACGAACGCGCTGTACTTCCACTTCGTGAGGACCGTGTCGCCGGCCGTGGGTGCCACCTCGGCCGCGATGGCCTTCGCGTGGGCGTCGTCGGGCAGACCCGGGCCCCAGAAGTCCTGCTGGAGGCCGCGTTCGGCGGGGGTCTGGCCGCCGGGCTGGGCGGAGTAGACGACGGGGATGCCCAGGCGGTGGCAGTGGGCGCGCAGGCGGGCCACGTTGGCCAGGAGCTCCGTCACGGGCGACGTGCCCGGCTGGTACGCGCCGAGGAAGTAGTTCTGCAGGTCGTGGACCAGCAGCACCGCCCGCGCGGGGTCGACGGTCCAGGTCGCCTTGTTCGCGGGCAGGTCCGCGGCCGTGGGCATGGGGTAGGGGGCGATGGCGGGGAGTGCCATGAGCAGCCTTTCAGAGCTCGGTGGAGTGGGTGGCGGCGAGGGCCGCTCGCAGGTCCTTCTTCGAGACCTTGCCGATGCCCGTCTGCGGGAATTCGTCCACGAACTCCACCCGGTCCGGCACCTTGAACGCGGCGAGCCCCCGCTCCCGTACGAACCTCTTGATCTCGACGGGCCGCAGCGGCCCGGCGCCCGCGCGCAGTACGACGTACGCGCAGGTGCGTTCGCCGAGGTAGGCGTCGGGCATGGAGACGACGGCGACGTCGTGGACGGCGGGGTGGGCGAGGATGTGGTTCTCCACCTCCTCCGCCGCGACCTTTTCGCCGCCGCGGTTGATCTGGTCCTTGGCCCGGCCCTCGACGACGAGGTGCCCGGTCTCCGTCAGGCGGACGACGTCGCCGGTGCGGTAGAAGCCGTCGGCGGTGAAGGAGCGGGCGTTGTGTTCGGGGGCGCGCCAGTAGCCGCGGATGGTGTACGGGCCGCGGGTGAGCAGGTGTCCGGTGGCGCCCACCGGCAGGTCGTGGTCCTGGTCGTCGACGACGCGGATCTCGTCGCCGGGCGAGAGGGGGCGGCCCTGGGTGGTGACGACGGTCTCCTCGTCGTCGTCCAGCCGCGTGTAGTTGACGAGGCCCTCGGCCATGCCGAAGACCTGCTGGAGCGTGCAGCCGAGGACGGGCCGGACCCGGCGCGCCGCCTGTTCGCTGAACTTGGCGCCGCCCACGAGCAGGACCTCCAGGCTGGAGAGGTCGTACGGGGTGGTGGGCGCGGCGTCCAGCCAGACGAGGGCGAGCGGCGGCACGAGCCCGGTGAGGGTGACGCGCTCGCGCTCGATCAGCGGGAAGGCGACGTCGGGGCTGGGCCGCGGGGCGAGGACGACGCGCGCGCCGGCGTGGAGGGCGCCGAGGGTGCCGGGCGAGCTGAGCGGGAAGTTGTGCGCGGCGGGCAGCGCGCAGAGGTAGACGCTGTGCTCGTCGACGCCGCAGATCTCGTTGGAGCCGCGCACGGAGTAGAGGTAGTCGTCGTGGGTGCGCGGGATGAGCTTGGGCACGCCGGTGGAGCCGCCGGACAGCTGGAGGAAGGCCACCTCGTGCGGTTCCGGCTCGTCGGGTATGGCGACTGGGTCGCGCGGGACGTCGGACAGTGCCGTGTGCTCGCCCGGGTCGCCGACGACGAACACGTGCTTGAGAGTGGGCACGCCGGCCCGTACGCGGGTGGCGAGCTCCCGGTGGTCGTAGCCGTCGGTGACGTCGGCGACGACGTAGGCGACGGCCTCGGTGAAGGCGCAGAAGTGGCGGATCTCGGCGTCGCGGTGGGCGGGCAGGGCGAAGACGGGCAGGGCGCCGATGCGGAAGAGGGCGAAGACGACCTCGAAGAACTCGGCGATGTTCGGCAGCTGGAGGACGACGCGGTCGCCCTTGCCGATGCCGTGCGCGAGGAGGCCGGCGGCCATGCGGTCGGCGCGGGTGTCCAGGTCGCCGTAGGTCCAGTGGCGGCCGTCCCCGGCGGGGTCGGTGATCGCGACCCGGTCGGGGTGGGCGGCGGCCCGCTCGCGGAGCATCTGCCCGAACGTTTCGCCGCGCCACCAGCCGGCGGCCCGGTAGCGGGCCGCGAACTCGGGCGGGTAGCCGGGTGCGTCGGGGGCCGGGGCGGTCATCGCTCCACCCCCGCTGCCCCCACGGCCTGGAGGAACGTGCGGAACTTGGCGCCGGTCTCCGCGGTCTCCGCCTCCGGCGAGGACTCGGCGACGACGCCCGCGCCGGCGAAGAGCCGCAGCGTGCTGCCCTCGGCCTCGGCGCAGCGGAGGGTGACGACCCATTCGCCGTCGCCGGAGGCGTCGCTCCAGCCGACCATGCCGGCGTAGGGGCCCCGGTCGAAGGGTTCGAGCTCGTCGATGACGCGGCGGGCGGTGGCGGTGGGGGTGCCGCAGACGGCCGGCGTCGGATGCAGGGCGCACGCCAGTTCGAGCGCGGAGACGGCGGGGTCGGCGGGTTCGCCGGTGACGGTGGTGGACAGGTGCCACATGGTGGCGGTGCGCACCAGCGTGGGGCGGTCGGGGACGTGGAGGGTGCGGCAGAAGGGGGCGAGGGCCGCGCGGACGGCGTCCACGACGACGGCGTGTTCGTGCAGGTCCTTCTCGGAGTGCAGCAGTGCGGCGGCCCGGCGGACGTCCTCGGCGACGTCGGCGCTGCGGGGCGTGGACCCGGCCAGGGGGTTGGCGACGATGCGGCCGCCGTGGCGGGAGGCGAGGAGTTCGGGGCTGGCGCCGAGCAGGGTGCGGCCGGGGCCGGTGGGGACGGCGAAGGTGTGGCCGCCGGGGTCGCGGCGGGCGAGGCGCTGGAGCAGCGCGGGCAGGTCGGGCGCGTGTGCGGCTCTCAGCCGGAGGGTGCGGGCGAGGACGACCTTGGCGAACTCGCCGGCGCGCATGCGGCGTACGGCTTCGGCGACGGCCGCGGCGTACGCGTCGGGCTCGGGGTGGGGGCGGACGTCCCAGTCGGTGGTGGCCGGGGGCGCGGCGGGGAGGGCGATGAGGGGGTCGTGGGCGAGCGGGGGTGCGTGGTGGACCGTGCGGGGCACGACGAGCGCGGCGGGCGCGGTGGTGTCGAAGGGCACGGCGCCGACGACGAGGGGTGCGGCGTCGCCGGCGAGCAGCCGGGCGTCGAGGGTCTCGGTGACGCGCCGGTGCAAGGGGGTGGTGCCGTGCGGCACTTCGGTGCGGGTGCCGTAGGCGAGGAGGGTGCGGGTGGGCGAGGCGAAGAAGCGGGTGTCGCCGGCGGCGTAGGCGTCGAGCAGCGAGGTGGCGGCGCCGACCGCGGTGTCCGGGCGGGCGGGGAGGGGCGGGCCTCCCGGTGCGGCCGGCCGCGCCGGCGGCGGGCCGTCGGGCAGGCCGGCGAGGTGCTGGGCGGTGGTCACCTGCTGCTCCGTTCTCCCGGCGGGTCGCGCCGGGGCGTGAGGGGTGGGGTGTGCGGCCGGTGGGCAGTGTGCGCCCGCGGCGGGGCATGCGGAAGGCGCCGCCGGTCCGGCAAGGGGCCTGTCCGGTTGGGGCGGTCGGGCCGGTACAGGGGTGGGGCCGCCGGGCGGGGACCGTCCCGCCCGGCGGCATGCCGGTGGTGGCCCCGCGGCATCGGGGCCACCACCGTGTCGGGGGGTGTGCGCGCGTCAGGCGCGCAGCGTGGCGCCGCCGTCGACGTAGAGGTCGTGCATGGTGATGTGCCGGGCCCGGTCGGACACGAGGAACACGACGGCCTCGGCGACGTCGGCGGGTTCCGCGAGGCGGCCCAGGGGGATGCCCACGCGGTAGGCGGCGGGGTCGCCGTCGACGACGCGGCCGGGGGCCCGGTCGTCGGTCCACAGGGCGCGTTGCATCGCGGTGTCGGTGGAGCCGGGCGAGACGACGTTGCAGCGGACTCCGCTGCGGGCCAGTTCGAGCCCCAGGCATTTGGTGAACATGGTGGCGGCGGCCTTGGAGGCCGCGTAGGCCGCCATGTGGGTGCGGGGCACGCCGGCGGCGTTGGAGCCGACGGTGACGATGCAGCCGCTGCGGCGTCCGGCCATGCGGCGGGCCGCGGCGCGGGAGGCGTGGAAGACGCCGGTGGAGTTCACCGCGAAGGTGCGTTCCCAGTCCTCGTCGCTGGTGGTGACGACCGGTGAGGTGCGCAGCACTCCGGCGACGTTGACGAGGATGTCCAGCGGGCCGAGGGTCGCCTCGGCCGCGCCGACGGCGGCTTCGACGGCGGCGCCGTCGGAGACGTCGGCGACGTGGTGGGTGACCGTGCCGGTGCCGTACTCCGCTTCCAGCGCCTTGACGCCGGCGGGCGTGGCGTCCAGGGCCGCGACGCGCGCGCCCCGGGCGACGAGGGCGCGGACGACGGCCTCGCCGATGCCCTGCCCGGCGCCCGTGACCAGCGCGACGCGTCCGGCGAGTTCGGACTGCTGCACGGCCGAGTGCTCCACGGCGGTTCCCCCATTCCGTTCGAATTAGGTAAGCCTTACCTTACACACGCTTCCGCACCACGGGAACCGATGTGCACCCGAATCGACCGACCCCCTTCCGCCAACTTCCGTGGCGCATACGGGAAAAGACGGGAAAGGGGTAAGAAAAAGTTAGGTTAGGCTTACCTCATGCGCCTTGTCGTGGAACAGCTCACCGCCGGCTACCCCGGCCACCCCGTCGTCCACGGCGTCGACCTCACCGTCCCCGAGGGACAGGTCGTCGCCGTTGTCGGCCCCAACGGCTGCGGCAAGTCCACCCTCCTGCGCACCCTCGCCCGCCTGCACCGCCCGGAGGCGGGCACGGTGCGCATCGGCGACGCCGACATCTGGCGGCTCCCGCCGCGCGCCGCCGCCCACCGCGTGGCGCTCCTGCCGCAGTCCCCGCTGGCGCCGGAGGCCGTCACCGTCGCCGGGCTCGTGCGCTACGGCCGCCACCCGCACCAGGGCCTGTTCCGGCAGTGGTCGGCCGAGGACGAACGGGCCGTGGCGCAGGCCCTGGAGGCCACCGGCACGACCGCCCTCGCCGGGCGGCGCCTCGACCGGCTCTCCGGCGGCCAGCGCCAGCGCTGCTGGCTGGCCATGGTGCTGGCCCAGCAGACGCCCGTCGTCCTCCTCGACGAGCCGACCAGCGCGCTCGACCTCGGCCACGCCGTGGAGGTGCTGGAGCTGGTCCGCGAGGTGGCGGCGGCCGGGCGCACCGTCGTGATGGTCCTGCACGACCTGGCGGCCGCCGCCCGGCACGCCGACACCGTCGTCGCCCTGCGCGACGGCCGGATCGTCGCGCAGGGCCCCCCGCGGCAGGTCGTGGACGCCGCGCTCGTCCGCGAGCTCTACGACATCGACGCCGACGTGCTGGCCGCACCCGGCGACGGCGCCCCCGTCGTCGTGCCCGCCGCCCGGCCCCGCCTCACTTGCTGAGCTCCACCGCCGGCACGTCCCCGACGTCCAGCCCGAACACCTGGGCGTAGAGGGACAGTTCCGCCTCCTGTGCGCGGATCAGCGTCTCCTCCCGGCGGAAGCCGTGGCCCTCGCCCTCGAACGTGAGGTACGCGTGCGGCACGCCCCGGCCCGCCACCGCGCGCACGAACCGCTCGCTCTGCTCCGGCGGGCAGACCCGGTCGTCCAGCCCCTGGAGCAGCAGGAAGGGCGCCGTCACCCGGTCCGCCCGGCTCACCGGGGACCGGTCGCGGTAGCGGTCGCGCACCTCGGCCCGCGGGCCGACGAGGCTCTCCAGGTAGTGCGACTCGAAGTCGTGCGTGCCGCCCTCCGCCCAGGCCAGCAGGTCGATGACGGGGAAGAAGATGGTGCCGCACGCGTAGAGGCCCGTCGACACCAGCGAGGCGGCCGTCGTCCAGCCGCCCGCGCTGCCGCCGCGGATCGCCAGCCGGGCCCGGTCGGCCGTGCCCTCCTCGGCGAGCGCCTCGGCCACGGCCGCGCAGTCCTCCACGTCCACGACGCCCCATCGCTCCCGCAGCCGCTCCCGGTACGCGCGCCCGTACCCGGTGGAACCGCCATAGTTCACCTGCACCACGCCGATGCCACGCGAGGTGAAGTAGGCGATCTCCAGGTCCAGCACCAGCGCCGCGCGGCTGGTGGGCCCGCCGTGCGCCCACACCACGTACGGCGGCAGCTCGTCGGCCGGGCCGGTGTGGTCCGGGCTGTGCGGCGGGTAGACGTGGGCGTGCACCTCCCGCCCGTCCGGCCCGGTGAACGTACGGATCAGCGGCTCGGGGTAGTACGCGGGGTCCACCGCATCCGTGTGCCGGGCGCCGACCGCCCGGGCCCGGCCGGTCCGCGTGTCCAGCTCGACGACCTCGTACCCGCTGCGCGGGCTCGCCGCCACGCCCACCACCCGGCTGCCGTGCGCGTGCAGCGACGGCGCCCACTCCGTCCACGGGCCGGCCGCGTCCACCACCTCGCCGGTCTCCGGGTCGAGTATCCCCAGCCGCTGGGCGCCCCGGCCGTGCACCACGGCCACCAGCCCGCCGGCCATCGGCACGAACCAGCGCGTGCCCGGCCGCCACAGCGGCCCGGCGAACTCCTCCTCGCGCCGGCACAGATTGACCGGCTCCGCCCACTCCCCGCCGGAATCCCCCGCATCCACGCGGTGCAGGTTCCACCAGCCGGTGCGGTCGGTGACCGCCAGCAGCGTGCCGTCCGCCGCCCACTCGGCCTGCGCCACCGATTCCTCCGGCCCGCCCAGCACCGTACGGGCCCCGGAGAAGCGCTCCCCGTCCGGCCCGCCGGCGACCTCGGCCACCCGCAGCTCCGTGCCGTCCCAGGGCATGCGCGGGTGGTCCCAGGCGATCCAGGCGGCCCGGCGGCCGTCCGGCGAGAGCCGGTGACCGGTGACGAAACGGTGCCCGCCGTCGCTCAGCTCCCGTATCGCGGCCCGGTCCTGCGCCGCCGAGCCGTCCAGCGGCACCGCGGCGATCACCCGCCGTACGTCACCGGGCGCCGGGCCCGTGAACTCCTCCAGGACGCACCACACCTCGCCCGCGGGACCGCGGTCCGGCAGCAGCAGCGGCTCCGCCCAGCGCAGCCCGCCGCCCACCGCCGACACCGGCGTCAGCGGCCGGGGCGGCGCACCCGCCGGGTCGTCCGGCTCCCAGGCGTACAGCCGCTGGTCGGCGAAGTGCACGAACACCAGCAGCGGGCCGCCCACCGCACGCGGCACGCCCGCCCAGGGCGCGCCGCCGTACTCCATCAGCCGGCTGCGCACATCCCACGGGGCGGGCAGCGCCACCGCCTCCGTACCGCCGGGGCGGCACCGCACCAGCGCCGAACGGCCGTCCTCGGCCGGGCGCGGGACGAGCCACCACACCTCCTCGCCGACGGTGCCCACGAAGTCCGGCCTGCCGTCGTGGGCCGCGACGAGCTCCGCGCCGATGGGGGACCGCCAGGCACCGTAGGGCGTCGTGGACACCATGATTGCTACCCCTCCTCAGAGAACGTTCCCGCCTGATCCTCCGTCAGGACACCGTCCATCAGGAAGTGGTCGAGCACCCGCACGCCGAAGTGCAGCCCCTCCACGGGCACCCGCTCGTCGACGCCGTGGAACATCGCCTGGTAGTCGTACCCCTCCGGCAGCCGCACCGGCGAGAAACCGTAGCCGCTCACCCCCAGGCGGGCGAACTGCTTGGCGTCCGTGCCGCCGGACATGCAGAACGGCACCACGCACGCCTGCGGGTCGAACCGCTCCAGCGCCGCCCGCATCCGGTCGAACACCGGCGCGTCCACCGGCGCCGCCAGGCCCGGCTCGCCGTGGCACAGCTCCCAGTCCACGTCCGGGCCGGTCAGCAGGTCCATCGTGGCGCGGAACTCCTCCTCGGTACCGGGCAGCGTCCGGCCGTCCACCCGGGCCACGGCCACGCCCGGCACCACGTTCACCTTGTAACCGGCCTCCAGCTGCGTGGGGTTGGAGCTGTTCCGCACGGTCGCGGCCACCAGCGCCGCCGACCGGCCCAGCTTGTCCAGCAGGCCGTCGACGTCCAGCTCCGGGTCGTCCAGGTCCACCGGCACGCCCTGCACCCGGGCGATCTCCCGCAGCGCCGCCCGGACCGTGGGCACCAGCCGCACCGGCCACCGGTGGCCGCCGATGCGGGTCACGGCCGCGGCCAGGTTCACCACCGCGTTCCGGCGGTTGATCTTCGAGCCGTGCCCGGCCACGCCCCGCGCGGTCAGCTTCAGCCAGGCGGTGCCCCGCTCCCCCGCCGCCACCGGGTACAGCCGCAGCCCGCCGTCGGCGTGGAAGGTGTACCCGCCGGACTCGCCGATGGCCACCGTGCACCCCTCGAAGAGGCCGGCGTGCTTCTCGGCCAGGTACGCCGAGCCGGGTTCCCCGGTGTCCTCCTCGTCCGCGGTGAAGGCCAGCACGATGTCCCGCGGCGGCCGCACCCCGGCCCGCGCCCAGGCCCGCACGGTCGCCAGCACCATCGCGTCCATGTTCTTCATGTCGATGGCGCCCCGGCCCCACACCGCGCCGTCCCGCACCTCGCCCGAGAACGGGTGCGTGCTCCAGCCGGCGGGGTCCGCGGGCACCACGTCCAGGTGACCGTGGACCAGCAGGGCGTCCGCCGACCGGTCCTCGCCCGGCACCCGGGCCACCACGTTGGTGCGCCCGGGGTCCTTCTCCAGCAGCACCGGTTCCAGACCGGCGTCGGCCAGGCACCCGGCGACGTACTCGGCGGCCGGCCGCTCGCGGCAGTCGCCGCCGCCGCGGTTGGTCGTGTCGATGCGGATGAGGTCCGAGGTGAAGCGCACCGCCTCGGTCAGTGCCCGCCGGTCGATGCGCGGGCCCGCCCTCCCCTCCCGCCCCCCGTGCCCCGCCCGTCCCCCGTCCGTCGCGTGTGCCCCGCCCGCCGCTTCAGCCATATTGCTCCTCGACCGCCGCCGAGACGACGGTCGTCACCGTCTTGAAGCAGCGGATGCCCTCGTACATGGTCGGCAGGGTGCAGCTCACGCGCCGCTCGCCGGTCTGCTCCACGCCCGGGACCGCCGTCGCCGCCCCGGCCAGGTGCTCGGCGTCGAACTCCAGCTCGATGGTGAACGGGCCGCTGCGCACCGGCTCGTGGCGCACCGCCAGCGCGGTGGCCTCCTTCGCCGCGGCACGGATGTCCGCGGCCGTACGAGCGGGGGTGCGGCACACGGCCGCGTACCGCGAGACGTAGTCCTTGACGGCGACCGTCCGGGCCCGGGGGGCGTACCCCCGGGCGTCCTCGCAGGTCCGGTCGTCGCCGGTCACCAGCACCACCGGCACACCGTATTCGGCGACGACGAGAGAGTTCAGCACCCCTTCGCTGGCTCGCGCGCCGTTCACCCACACGCCGGTCAGGGAGTTGGCCAGATAGGTGTGGGCCAGTACGCCCTCCGTGCCCGCCCCCGTGTGGTAGCCGACGAAGGCGACGCCGTCGACGTCGCCGTGCTGGACGCCCTCGACCATGCTGAGGGTCTTGTGCTTGCCGGTGAGCATCTCCACCCGCTCGTCCAGCTTCTCCAGCAGCAGGTTGCGCATGCTCCAGTGCGCCTCGTTGACGAGGACCGCGTCGGCGCCGCCGTCGAAGAACCCGGTGACGGCCGCGTCGACGTCCGAGGTGAACAGGTGCCGGCAGCGCTCCCACTGGGGCGTGCCCGGCAGGACGTCGGCCGGCCAGGTGACCCCGGTGGCCCCCTCCATGTCAGCGGAAATCAGGATCTTCACCATGCCCTGGTTCCTACCGCGGACGGGCGCGTCTCAGTCCTCGTGGCCGAGCTGGAGGTCCCGTTCGGTGCGGCCGCCGCCCGCGACGCGCAGGACCGTGGCGACGGGCGGGTAGCCGGCGGCCACCACCGTGTACTCGCCGGCCGAGAGGTCGACGAAGCGGAAGGTGCCGTCGGCGCCCGTGATGGCGGAGTCGACCACGTTCCCGGCGGCGTCCAGCAGCGTCACCCGGGCGTCCTCCACGGGCCGCCCGCCGCCGGCCCGCACCGTGCCGCGCAGCACCGCGCCGCCGGCCAGCTCGACGTCCTGGCGGGTCTCGCGGGCGGACTGGACGGTGACGGGCATGGCGGCCGGCCGGAACGCGGGTGCGGAGCAGGCCAGGGTGTACTCGCCGGCGACGAGTTCGGCGATGACGTACCCCCCGTCGGGCGCGGTGCGGGTGGAGGCCACCACCTCGCCGTGCACGTTGGTGAGGGTGACGAGGGCCTCGCGCACCGGGGTGCCGTCGGCCGTGCACACCGTGCCGGCCAGCCGCCCGGCGCCGCCGAGGACGACGTCGAGCTCGACGGGGCGTTCGCCGACGGTGACGGTGACGGCCTGCGGCTGGTGGCCGCCGGCGGCGGCGATGAGGACGTACGCGCCGGTGCCCGGCGTGCTCAGGGCGTACCGGCCGTCCTCGCCGCTGGCGCCGCGGCCGATCTGCCGGCCCTGGACGTCGATGAGGGTCAGGGCGGCGCGCGGCACGGTGGTGCCGTCGTGGTGCTGGACGGAGCCCGTCACGGGGATGCCCGCGACGAAGGGCGCCGGGTCGGCCGGCGGTGCGGTGCGCGCGGACGGGACGGCGGCGTCGGGGGCGTTGTAGGACACCAGTGGTTTCTCTTTCAGCAGGAGGGCGAGCAGGAAGCCCACGATGAGCACCGGTACGAGGACGAGGAAGACCTGCGGCACGGCCTCGGCGAAGGCCCGGACGTACCCGTCGCGCAGCGGGGCGGGGAGGGCTCGCACCAGCTGCGGGGTGAGGGAGTCCGGCTCCGGGAGCCCGGGCCGCGGCGGCAGTTCGGTGGCCAGGGCGGTGCCCAGGCGGTGGGCGAGGAGGGTGCCGAGGGCCGCGGCGCCGAGCGCGCCGGCGATCTGCCGTACGTAGTGGTGGGCGCTGGTCGCGGCACCGACGTCGGCGGGGTGGGCGGAGTTCTGCACGGCCAGGACGAGGACGGGCAGGGTCAGGCCGATGCCGGTGCCGAGGATGGCCATCCAGAGGCTGGAGGACAGCCGCCCGGTCTGGGCGTCGAGGTGGGAGAGCAGGTAGGCGCCCTCGGCGGAGAGGGCGCCGCCGAGCACGGGCAGCAGTTTGTAGTGGCCCGTTCGGCTGACGAGGTGGCCGGCGAGGAGCGAGGCGACCGCGACGGCGCCCATCATGGGCAGCATCAGCAGCCCGGAGGCGGCGGCGCCGGCGCCGTCGGTCATCCGGAGGAAGGCCGTGAGGTGTCCGGCGGCGGTGGCGAGGGCGACGCCGGCGACCGCCCCGGCCAGGGTGGAGACGGTGAAGACGGGGTCCCGGAAGAGGTGCGGCGGGATGATCGGTTCTGCGGCGAAGTGCTCGACGACGACGAGCAGCAGGGCCGTGCCGAGCGCACCGGCGGCCAGGCCGGCGACGGTGCGGGAGGTCCAGGCGTACTGGGTGCCGCCCCAGGTGGCGAGGAGCACCAGGCAGCTGGTGGAGGCGGTGAGGAGGAGGGCGCCCAGGACGTCGAAGCGGGCGCGGCGGGGCGGCCGGGGCAGGCGGAGCGCGGTGGCGACGACGAGGAGCGCGAGGAGGCCGGGCGGCAGGTCGATCCAGAAGCACCAGCGCCAGGAGGCGTGGCCGGTGAGGAAGCCGCCGAGCAGCGGGCCGGCGACGGCGGCGAGCCCGGCCACGGCGCCGAGGGCGCCGAGGTGGCGGCCGCGGGCGCGGGCCGGCACGAGGTCGGCGACGACGGCCTGGGCGCCGGCGAACAGCCCGCCGGCGCCCACGCCCTGGAGGGCGCGGAAGGCGATGAGCTGGTCCATGGTGCGGGAGCAGCCGGCGAGGGCGGACCCGGCGAGGAAGACGACGAGGGCGAAGAGGACGACGGGCTTGCGGCCGGAGAGGTCGCCGAGCTTGCCGAGGAGGGGCAGGGCGGCGGTGGAGGTGAGCAGGTAGGCGGTGACGGCCCAGGGGGCGCGGCCGGCGCCGTGCAGGTCGGTGGCGACGGCGGGCAGGGCGCCGGCGACGAGGGTCTGGTCGAGCGCGGCGAGCAGCACGGCGAGCAGGAGGCCGGCGAGGACGAGCCGGGACCGGCCGGGTCCGGGCAGGGGGCGGGCGGTGGCCGGGAGGGGTGCCGCGGGGGCCGGCGGAAGCGTCCTGCCGCTCGTCGCCACGATGGTCTCGACAGTGGACCCGCCCACGTACTGCTCCCCTCGTCGTGCCTGCGGTTGCCGCCCATTTCTCGCATTACGCGACAACGGCCAGCAAGCGCGACGTTTTGCGCCGGAGCGCCGGACACGGCACTTTCTGCCGGTCGGAGGCGGTTTGGGCACGAGGGTGCGCCGGGGGGAGAACCACTCGATCCGGTGAGCCCGGACCGGGACGGTCCGGGCGGCTCCGGGCGGGTTCGCGCAGGGGCGGGGGTCAGCCGGCGGTGCCGGCGCCCTCCACCTCGGCGGCCAGCTTGGCGAGCATGGCGTCGTAGATGCGGCAGAGGCCCTTGGGGGCGAAGGTGCGCTCGAAGAAGCCGCCGATGCCGCCGGCGCCGTTCCACCGGGTGGCCACGGTCACCTGCGCACGGCCCTCGCCGGCCGGGGTGACGACCCAGGTGGTGACCATGGAGGAGTTGCGGTCCTTCTCCACCAGCTGGCCGTCGGTGGGCTCGTCGACCTCCAGCAGGCAGTCCCGCACGCGCTTGCTGGTGGCCTGGAGCTTCCAGTGCACGAGCGTGCCCTTGCCGTCGCCGCCCTCGCGCACCTCGTACTCGCTGAAGTGCTCCGTGAGGAGCTTGGGGCGGGTGCCCTGGTAGTCGGCGAGCGCGTCGAAGACGTCGTCGGCGCTCGCCGCGATGGTCCGCTGCGTGGTGGCCTCGACCTGGCCCATTGCTTGTCCTCCCGGACGCTGGAAAATCCGCAGATGCCGTGACTGCCGCACCTGCGTGGGGGTGCGGGCAAAGCCAACCACCATCGTCGCACCGCCCCAAAATCCGGGCGCGCGCCGGGAGCGGGGGGTGGTGCGCGTCAATGGTGCGCGCCGCCCGTCCGCCCCCTCCTGCGCCCGCCGTATCCCGGTCGGTCCCGCACGCCCCGCCGGTGCGGGCGCCGCGCCGTAGCCGGGGTGCGTCAGGTGACGGAGCCGGTCCGTACGCCGTGGGTGCCGCCGCCGCGCCGGCCGGTCAGCCGGGCCAGCGCCTCGACGGCGGCCGGGCGCAGCTGCGGGTGTTCCCGGGCGGCCACGAGGGTGGCCTCGGCGCGCCGGTCGCCCAGCCGGCCCAGGCCCTCGACGCAGGCGCGGGCGACGGGCCAGCAGTGGTCACGGGCCACCAGCAGCCGTTCCAGCGTCGACATCAGCGCCGGGACGGACTCGGGGGCGCGCAGTTCGGCCAGCAGCCGTACGGGGTGGACGGCGTAGGCGGTGCGCACCGGGTTGGTGGCCAGCGCGGCGGCGGCCTTGGCGGTGCGGGGGTCGCGGAGCAGGGCCAGGGCGTGGGCGGCCGTGGCACAGCGGGCGGGTTCGCGGTAGTTGAGGAGGAGGACGAGGGTCTCGAACGCCCTGCGGTCGCCCTTGACGCCGAGGGCGAAGGCGGCGATCTCCCGGGCCCACAGCGGGCGTTCGGGGGCCACCAGGACGCCGGCGAGTTCGTCGCGGGCGGCGCGGCCGTCGGTGCGCACGAGCTTGAGCAGGTGCTCGTAGGCCGAGAACTCGGCCGGGGAGACCAGTTCGGCCCGTACCCGTTTCAGCAGCGCGCGGAATTCCGGATCCATGTCGGCTCTCCTCCCCGAGTGGCCTCCGCCACATCGTAAGTGGGCCCGCAACCACCCTGGCGTTGTGCGCTACCCGTCGGTTAATCTCCGGACAGGAGCGGTCGACCCCGTTCCCCGGGCCGGTGACGCGGCCCGTTCCGCCCGGCTTCACGCCCGGCGCACGACGCAGTCCGCCGGTTCGGCACTCCGTCTTCACGGCACGGCCCCGGGACAGGGCCTGCCGGTCGCACCCCCTGTGCCACCTTCCTCACCGCGGGCGCCTGCTGCCGTCCGCGTCCTCCCTCATGTCGTCGCTCCCCGCCCACGGGGAACATCCTTACGGAGTCACGCGATGGACCGCACCTCCACGACCGAGCCGTCCCTTCTCGGTTCCGCCCCCTCCGCCACGCCGCGCCTGGCGAACGTCGCCGTCGTGGGCCTGGGCACCATGGGCACCGGCATCGCCGAACTGCTCGTCCTCTCCGGCCGTGACGTCGTCGGCATCGACGTCTCCGACGCCGCCGCGTTGCGGGCCGGGGCGGCCCTGGAGGCCGCCACCGCCCGTGCCGTGGAGCGCGGGCTCCTCACCGAGGGCGAGCGCCGGGCGGCGCTGGCCCGGTTCCGCACCTCCCGCGACGTGGCCGCCGCGGCGGAGGCCGACCTGGTGGTCGAGGCGGTGCCGGAGGACCACCGCCTCAAGCAGGAGGTGTTCGCCGCGCTGGACGGGGTCGTGCGGCCCGGCGCGATCCTCGCCACCAGCACCAACGCCCTGTCTGTGACGAAGCTGGCCGCCGACTCCGCCCGGCCCGAGCGGGTGGTGGGGCTGCACTTCTTCAACCCGGCGCCGGTGATGAAGCTGGTCGAGGTGGTCTCCTCGGTGATCACCGCGCCGGAGGCGGTGGCCGCGGTGACCGCGCTGGCGCGGGAACTGGGCAAGGAGCCGGTGGCCGTGGGCGACCGGCCCGGTTTCGTGGCCGACGGGCTGCTGCTGGGCTACCTCAACCAGGCGGCGGCGATGTACGAGTCGC
Source organism: Streptomyces mashuensis (assembly GCF_014654785.1). GTDB lineage: Bacteria > Actinomycetota > Actinomycetes > Streptomycetales > Streptomycetaceae > Streptomyces > Streptomyces mashuensis. The sequence continues at coordinate 493,346 of NZ_BNBD01000001.1, read as the reverse complement.
GGTACGCCACGCGCGAGGACATCGACGCGGCGATGCGGCTGGGCTGCGGGCTGCCGATGGGCCCGCTGGCCCTGCTCGACCTGATCGGCATCGACACGGCGCGCACGGTCCTGGAGGCGCTGTACGCGTGGTCGGGCGACCGGCTGCACGCGCCGGCGCCGGTGCTGGGCCAGCTGGCGGCCGCCGGCCTCACGGGCCGCAAGGCGGGCCGGGGCTTCTACACGTACGACGGGCCCGGCTCGCGCACCGTGGTGGCGGACGCGCTCACCCCGCGCCCGGTCGCGGAGGCCGGCCCGGGCCGCGAGGTGCGGTCGGTGGGGGTGGTGGGCTCGGGGACGATGGCGAGCGGTATAGCCGAGGTGTTCGCCAAGGCCGGGCACCCGGTGGTGCTGGTGGCCCGGTCCGCGGAGAAGGCCACGGCGGCCAGGGACCGCATCGCCGCGTCGCTGGCCCGCTCGGTGGAGAAGGGCCGGCTGACGGCGGCGCAGCGGGAGGCGGCGCTCGCCGCGGTCACCACGGCGGCCACGCTGGACGCGCTGGCGGACGCGGACCTGGTGGTGGAGGCGGTCGCGGAGGACCTGGCGGTCAAGCGGGAGCTGTTCGCCGGGCTCGACCGGGTCTGCCGGCCGGGCGCGGTGCTGGCCACCACCACCTCGTCGCTGCCCGTGATCGCCTGCGCGCGGGCCACCTCGCGCCCGCAGGACGTGGTGGGCATGCACTTCTTCAACCCGGCGCCGGCGATGAAGCTGGTGGAGGTGGTGCGCACGGTGCTCACGGCCGAGGACGCGCTCACCACCGTCCGGGCGGTGTGCGGCCGGATCGGCAAGCACGCGGTGGACTGCGGCGACCGGGCCGGGTTCATCGTCAACGCGCTGCTGTTCCCCTACCTCAACAACGCGGTGCGGCTGGTGGAGGAGCACTACGCGTCGCCGGACGTCGTGGACACGGCGATGCGGCTCGGCGGCGGCTACCCGATGGGCCCCTTCGAGCTGCTGGACGTGGTGGGCCTGGACATCTCGCTCACCATCCAGAGCGTGCTGCACCGGGAGTTCCGCGACCCGGGCCTGGCCCCGTCGCCGCTGCTCGAACAGCTGGTCGCCGCGGGCCGGCTGGGGCGCAAGACCGGGCGCGGCTTCCGCGAGCATGCGCGCACCTGACCGGGACCCCGGCTGGGGCGGTCTGCTGGAGCCCTCCGGGAGTCCGCCCCGGCACCGGCACACGGGCGCGTGTTACGTTCCCCACATGTCCCAGCCCGCCAAGTCCGCCCGCGCGCCGCGCGGGGCCGCCCCCGAGTCCGGGAAAGCCGAGGCCGAGGAACCCGCCGTCCGGCCGGGCCGGCGCACCGGCAAGGCCGCCGGCGAGCCCGCCGGCGCCCGCCGCGCCGCGGCCCAGCGGCTCACCATGCGCCGCAAACTCGCCGCCGCGGCGATGGAGTTGTTCGCGACCAAGGGCTACGAGGCCACCACCGTCGACGAGATCGCGGCGGCGGCCGGGGTGGCCCGCCGGACCTTCTTCCGTCACTTCCGTTCCAAGGAAGAGGCCATCTTCCCCGACCACGACGACACGCTGGTCCGTGCGGCGGCCGTGCTGGAGGCCGCGCCGCCGCACGAGAACCCGCTGGACACCGTGTGCCGGGGGATCAAGGAGGTCATGCGGATGTACGCGGCCTCCCCCGCCGTCTCCGTGGAGCGCTACCGCCTCACCCGTGAGGTGCCGACGCTGCGCGAGCGCGAGATCGCCTCCGTGGCCCGCTACGAGCGGCTGTTCACCCGCTACCTGCTGGGCCACTTCGACGAGTCCACCTCCCACCACGACGACGACCCGCTGCTGGCGGAGGTGGCGGCCTCGGCCGTGGTCACCGCGCACAACCACGTCCTGCGGCGCTGGCTGCGCGGCGGCGGCAAGGGCGATGTGGAGACCCAGCTCGACCACGCCTTCGCCATCGTCCGGGAGACCTTCGGCACCGGCATCGGCGCGGGACGCGCCACCACGGCGGAGGAGGAGCCCGCGGCCACGGCGCGGGCCGAGGGCGGCGTGCTGGTGACGGTCGCGCGGACGGACGCGCCGCTGGGCGAGGTCATGCGCGCGATCGAGAAGGCGCTCGGCACCGTCTCCTAGAATCCACCCCGCATTTCAGGACACAACCGCACAAACATCTCAGGCCGCCCGGCGCCGGGCGGCCTTTGTGTTGCTCATCCGTGCCGCCCGCATGACAAGTGAGAGAAATTCTTGGCACGCAGTGTCTTGTCGGCTGGCACGCGGTGCCATACCTTGAAGGCGTCCGGGCGGCCGGCGCGCAGACCCGACCGTCGTGCGCCGGCTGTCCCCGCAAGTCCCCCGTCACCTGGGCGACTTGTGCGCCCGGACCCCGCCTGCGTCACCAGGCTCGCACCGCGCCACCCGAGCACGGTCCCGTACCCGCACCACCCGCCGAACCGACGGCACCACCCGCAGCAGACGCACCACCCCCGACGTTCCCTCAAGCCCGTTCCCTCGACGAGCTTCGCCGGAGGCCATCCGTGAACCACATACTCGACGCGATCCTCGCGTCCGACACCCGCGCCGAGGACTTCGCCGCGCTCCCCCTCCCCGAGTCCTACCGCGCGGTGACCGTGCACAAGGACGAGGCCGGGATGTTCGAAGGGCTCACCACCCGCGAGAAGGACCCGCGCAAGTCGCTGCACGTGGACGAGGTCCCCGTGCCCGAACTCGGCCCCGGCGAGGCGCTCGTGGCCGTCATGGCCAGCTCCGTGAACTACAACTCGGTGTGGACCTCCATCTTCGAGCCGCTGTCCACCTTCGGGTTCCTGGAGCGCTACGGCCGCACCAGCGAGCTGGCCAAGCGGCACGACCTGCCGTACCACGTCATCGGCTCCGACCTCGCGGGCGTCGTCCTGCGCACCGGCCCCGGCGTCAACGCCTGGAAGCCCGGCGACGAGGTCGTCGCGCACTGCCTGTCCGTCGAGCTGGAGTCGAGCGACGGCCACAACGACACCATGCTCGACCCCGAGCAGCGCATCTGGGGCTTCGAGACCAACTTCGGCGGACTCGCCGAGATCGCCCTGGTCAAGTCCAACCAGCTGATGCCCAAGCCCGCCCACCTCAGCTGGGAGGAGGCCGCCGCCCCCGGCCTGGTCAACTCCACCGCCTACCGGCAGCTGGTCTCCCGCAACGGCGCCGGCATGAAGCAGGGCGACAACGTCCTCATCTGGGGCGCGAGCGGCGGCCTCGGCTCGTACGCCACCCAGTTCGCGCTGGCCGGCGGCGCCAACCCCGTTTGCGTCGTCTCCAGCGAGCAGAAGGCGGACATCTGCCGCTCCATGGGCGCCGAGGCGATCATCGACCGCAAGGCCGAGGACTACCGGTTCTGGAAGGACGAGCGGACCCAGGACCCCAAGGAGTGGAAGCGCTTCGGCAAGCGCATCCGCGAGCTCACCGGCGGCGAGGACATCGACATCGTCTTCGAGCACCCCGGCCGCGAGACCTTCGGCGCCTCGGTCTACGTCACCCGCAAGGGCGGCACCATCACCACCTGCGCCTCGACCTCCGGCTACCTGCACGAGTACGACAACCGGTACCTGTGGATGTCGCTGAAGCGCATCATCGGCTCGCACTTCGCCAACTACCGCGAGGCGTGGGAGGCCAACCGCCTCATCGCCAAGGGGAAGATCCACCCCACCCTGTCGAAGACCTACCGCCTGGACGAGACCGGCCAGGCCGCCCACGACGTCCACCGCAACGTCCACCAGGGCAAGGTCGGGGTGCTGTGCCTGGCGCCCGAGGAGGGCATGGGCGTGCGCGACGAGGAGATGCGCGCCCGGCACATCGACGCGATCAACCGCTTCCGGAATGTGTGACCACCGATGACCGAGCGTATGACCGAGCGTCACAAGGACCGTCCGTGGCTGATGCGGACGTACGCCGGGCACTCCACCGCCGAGGCGTCCAACGAGCTCTACCGGCGCAACCTGGCCAAGGGCCAGACCGGCCTGTCCGTCGCCTTCGACCTGCCCACGCAGACCGGCTACGACCCCGACCACGTCCTCGCCCGGGGCGAGGTCGGCCGGGTCGGGGTGCCCGTCGCCCACCTGGGCGACATGCGGCGGCTGTTCCAGGACATCCCCCTGGAGCGCATGAACACCTCGATGACCATCAACGCCACCGCCATGTGGCTGCTGGCCCTCTACCAGGTGGTCGCCGAGGAGCAGGGCGCCGACGTCGCGCAGCTCCAGGGGACGACGCAGAACGACATCGTCAAGGAGTACCTCTCGCGCGGGACGCACGTCTTCCCGCCGGGCCCCTCGCTGCGGCTGACCACCGACATGATCAGCTACACGGTCAGCCACATCCCCAAGTGGAACCCGATCAACATCTGCAGCTACCACCTCCAGGAGGCGGGCGCCACGCCCGTGCAGGAGGTGTCGTACGCGATGTCCACCGCCATCGCCGTGCTGGACGCGGTGCGGGACTCGGGACAGGTGCCGCCGGAGCGGTTCGGCGACGTCGTCGGGCGGATCTCCTTCTTCGTCAACGCCGGCGTCCGGTTCATCGAGGAAATGTGCAAGATGCGGGCGTTCGGCCGCATCTGGGACCACATCACCCGGGAGCGGTACGGCATCACCGACCCCCGGCAGCGCCGGTTCCGCTACGGCGTCCAGGTCAACTCGCTGGGCCTCACCGAGGCCCAGCCGGAGAACAACGTCCAGCGCATCGTCCTGGAGATGCTGGCCGTCACCCTCTCCAAGGACGCCCGCGCCCGCGCCGTGCAGCTGCCCGCCTGGAACGAGGCCCTCGGCCTGCCCCGCCCCTGGGACCAGCAGTGGTCGCTGCGCATCCAGCAGGTCCTCGCCCACGAGAGCGACCTGCTGGAGTACGACGACATCTTCGAGGGCTCGACCGTGATCGAGGCCAAGGTCTCGAAGCTCGTCGAGGAGTCCCTGGCCGAGATCGAACGGATCGGGGCGATGGGCGGCGCCATGGCGGCCGTCGAGTCCGGCTACCTCAAGGCCCAGCTCGTCGCCTCGCACGCCGAGCGGCGGGCCCGCATCGAGTCCGGCGAGGAGAAGATCGTCGGCGTCAACTGCTTCGAGACCACCGAACCCAACCCGCTCACCGCCGACCTGGACACCGCCATCATGACGGTCGACCCGGCCGGCGAGGCAGCCGTCGTCGCCGCCCTGCACCGCTGGCGCGACAACCGCGACGAGGGCCGGGCCCAGGAGGCCCTGAGCGAGCTCAAGCGGGCCGCGGCCGGCACCGCCAACCTCATGCCCGCCACCCTGGAGTGCGTCCGCGCCGGGGTGACCACCGGCGAGTGGTCCTGGGCCCTGCGCGACGTCTTCGGCGAGTTCCGCGCCCCCACCGGCGTGGGCGGCGCCCCCGTCGCCGTGGCCGCCGAGGCCGGCAGCCCGCTGGCCGCCGTACGCGAGAAGGTGCACCGCACCGCCGAGGAGCTCGGCGGCGGCCGGCTGCGCCTCCTGGTGGGCAAGCCCGGCCTCGACGGCCACTCCAACGGCGCCGAGCAGATCGCCGTACGGGCCCGCGACGCCGGCTTCGAGGTGGTCTACCAGGGCATCCGGCTCACCCCGGAACAGATCGTGGCGGCGGCCGTCGCCGAGGACGTGCACTGCGTGGGCCTGTCCATCCTCTCCGGCTCGCACGCCGAGCTGGTGCCCGACGTGCTGGCCCGGCTCCGGGCCGCCGGCGCCACCGACATGCCGGTGATCGTCGGCGGCATCATCCCCGCCGCCGACGCGGACGCGCTGCGCGCGGCCGGCGTCGCCGCGGTCTTCACCCCGAAGGACTTCGGCATCACGGAGATCATCGGCCGTATCGTCGACGAGATCCGGAAAGCGAACAAGCTCGACCCCCTGGAGGTCCCCGCATGACCGCCGTGAACCGGCTGCGCCCCCGCCGCTCCTGCCTCGCCGTCCCCGGCAGCAACCCCCGTTTCCTGGAGAAGGCCCAGGGCCTCCCCGCCGACCAGGTCTTCCTCGACCTGGAGGACGCCTGCGCCCCGCTGGCGAAGGAGGGCGCCCGGCACACCATCGTCGACGCGCTCAACAACGGCGACTGGACCGGCAAGACCCGCGTGGTGCGCGTCAACGACTGGACCACGCACTGGACCTACCGCGACGTGATCACCGTCGTCGAGGGCGCCGGGCCCAACCTGGACTGCATCATGCTGCCCAAGGTGCAGGACGCCCAGCAGGTCGTCGCCCTGGACCTGCTGCTCACGCAGATCGAGAAGACCATGGGCTTCGAGGTCGGCCGCATCGGCATCGAGGCGCAGATCGAGAACGCCAAGGGCCTGGTGAACGTCGACGCGATCGCCGCCGCCTCGCCCCGGCTGGAGACCATCATCTTCGGCCCGGCGGACTTCATGGCCTCCATCAACATGAAGACCCTCGTGGTCGGCGAGCAGCCGCCCGGCTACCCGGCGGACGCCTACCACTACATCCTCATGCGCATCCTGATGGCCGCCCGCGCCCACGACCTCCAGGCCATCGACGGCCCCTACCTCCAGATCAAGAACGTCGACGGCTACCGGGAGGTGGCCGGCCGGGCCGCCGCCCTGGGCTTCGACGGCAAGTGGGTGCTGCACCCGGGCCAGGTCGAGGCGGCCAACGAGGTCTTCTCGCCCTCCCAGGAGGACTACGACCGCGCCGAGCTGATCCTGGACGCGTACGAGTACCACACCTCCGAGGCCGGCGGGAAGAAGGGCTCGGCCATGCTCGGCGACGAGATGATCGACGAGGCGAGCCGGAAGATGGCGCTGGTCGTCGCCGGCAAGGGCCGGGCCGCCGGGATGAGCCGCACGTCCAAGTTCGAGATCCCGGAGGCGTGAGCGCGATGCAGTTCGGCCGGACCTACGAAGAGTTCACCGTCGGCGACACGTACAAGCACTGGCCCGGGAAGACGGTCACCGAATACGACGACCACCTCTTCTGCCTGCTGACCATGAACCACCACCCGCTGCACATGGACAGCAATTACGCCGAGAAGACCACCGATTTCGGACGCAATGTCGTGGTCGGGAACTATGTCTACTCGCTGCTCCTGGGCATGTCGGTGCCGGACGTCTCCGGCAAGGCCATCGCCAACCTGGAGATCGAGTCGCTGCGGCACGTGGCGCCGACCTTCCACGGCGACACCCTGTACGGCGAGACGACCGTGCTGGACAAGACGCCGTCGAAGTCGAAGAGCGACCGCGGCATCGTGCACGTGGAGACCCGCGGCTACAAGCAGGACGGCACGCTGGTCTGCGTCTTCCGGCGCAAGGTGATGGTGCCCACGGCCGAGTACGTGGAGAAGCGCGGCGGGGAGCAGCCCGGCCGCCCGGAGCTCGTGAACGGGGAGAAGTGAGCATGGGCCGTCTGGCGCAGACCGACGGGCTGACGGACGTCCAGCAGGAGATCCTCTCCACCGTCCGTGAGTTCGTCGACAAGGAGATCATTCCGGTCGCCACCGAGCTGGAGCACCGGGACGAGTACCCGACGAGGATCGTCGAGGGGCTCAAGGAGCTCGGCGTCTTCGGCCTGATGATCCCCGAGGAGTACGGGGGCCTGGGCGAGTCGCTGCTCACCTACGCGCTGTGCGTGGAGGAGATCGCCCGCGGCTGGATGAGTGTGTCCGGCATCATCAACACGCACTTCATCGTCGCCTACATGCTCAAGCAGCACGGCACGCAGGAGCAGCGCGAGTACTTCCTGCCGCGGATGGCCACCGGCGAGGTGCGCGGCGCGTTCTCGATGTCGGAGCCGGGGCTGGGCTCGGATGTGTCGGCCATCACGTCGAAGGGCGTCCGGGACGGCGACGCGTACGTCCTGACCGGCCAGAAGATGTGGCTGACCAACGGCGGCTCGTCGACGCTCGTCGCGGTGCTCTGCCGGACCGACGAGGGCCACCCCGAGGGCACCGCCCCGCACAAGTCGATGACCACCTTCCTCGTGGAGAAGGAGCCCGGGTTCGGGCAGGTCGAGCCGGGCCTGACCATACCCGGCAAGATCGAGAAGATGGGCTACAAGGGGGTCGACACCACCGAGCTGATCATGGACGGGCTGCGGGTGCCGGCGGACCGGGTGCTCGGCGGCGTCACGGGCCGCGGTTTTTACCAGATGATGGACGGCGTCGAGGTCGGCCGGGTCAACGTCGCGGCGCGTGGTTGTGGCGTGGCGCAGCGTGCGTTCGAGCTGGGTGTGGCGTACGCGCAGCAGCGGCAGACCTTCGGCAAGCCGATCGCCCAGCACCAGGCGATCCAGTTCAAACTGGCCGAAATGGCCACGAAGGTCGAGGCCGCCCATGCGATGATGGTGAACGCGGCCCGGAAGAAGGACTCGGGCCGGCGCAACGACCTCGAAGCAGGCATGGCCAAATACCTGGCCTCCGAGTACTGCAAGGAGGTCGTGGAGGACGCCTTCCGCATCCACGGCGGCTACGGCTTCTCCAAGGAGTACGAGATCGAGCGGCTCTACCGGGAGGCGCCCATGCTCCTCATCGGTGAAGGTACGGCCGAGATCCAGAAAATGATCATTGGCCGCCGGTTGCTCGAGGAGTACCGGATCCAAGGCTGAACCGGGGGGCGAACGCCCGGAACGGCCGGAAATGGCGGTATTGGTTCCGAGAAGAAGATCACACGGCGCCGCCGGCGGCACGCGCCGTTCGGCCAACGCCCGGCGCCGGCGCTTAGCCAGTTGCCACCCGCAACCGATAGCATCCCGGGAAAGCCGCCGTCCCCCGATCGTTACGCGGCACCCTCCGCTACGAAGGTCACCCATGCCCCACAGCTCTTCCTCTGCACCACGCGACAGCCTCCTCGGTGTACGCCTCGCGCGCGGAGCATCGCCGTGGCTCCTTCCCACCGTCGCCACGGCGGCGGTCAGCCTCACCAAGGCCCGCCGCTCCGGCCGCTGGGCGGCGCTCGCCGTGCCCGCCACCGCGCTCGCGGCGGGCATGCTGTGGTTCTTCCGCGATCCCGAGCGGGAGATCGCCCAGGGCCGGGTCATCTCGCCCGCCGACGGCGTGGTGCAGAGCATCATGCCGTGGAAGGACGGCCGCACCCGCGTCGCGATCTTCATGAGCCCGCTCAACGTCCATGTCAACCGCGCTCCGATGGCCGGCACGGTGACCTCGGTCGAGCACGTGCCCGGCGGGTTCGTCCCGGCGTTCAACAAGGAGAGCGAGAACAACGAGCGCGTCGTCTGGCACTTCGACACCGAGCTCGGTGACATCGAAATGGTCCAGATCGCCGGCGCCGTGGCCCGCCGCATCGTGCCGTACATCACAGAGAGCGGCACGAAGGTCGAGCAGGGCGACCGAATCGGCCTGATCCGCTTCGGCTCGCGCGTCGACGTCTACCTCCCCGAGGGCGTCGAGGTCGCGGTCGAGGTCGGCCAGCCCACCACCGCGGGGGTGACGCGCCTTGACCGTGATTGATCCCGACACCCAGGCCGCGTGGGTGCCCGAGGCGGCGGACGCCGACTACGCCGACGGAACCGAGGACATGCCGCTGTCCACCCGGCTGTCGATAGCGGACACCCTCACCCTGGGCAACGCCATCTGCGGCTTCATGGCCGTGTACTTCACCACCACCGGCGTCCTCATCCCGCACCTCACGGGGAACGAGGACGGCGGCATGGCCCGGCACAGCGCGGCCACGGCCGTGATACTGATGCTGCTCGCCTCGGTCTTCGACCTCTTCGACGGCCTCGTGGCCCGCAAGCTGCGGGCCTCGGCGATGGGCGCGGAGCTGGACAACCTCTCCGACCTGATCAGCTTCGGTCTGGCCCCGGCCTACTTCGTGGTCGTCTGGGGCATGGTCGCCGACGACGCCCACCAGCGGGTGTCGGCGGTCGCGGCCATCGTCGTGCTGCTGGCGGTCGTCCTGCGGCTGGCCCGGTTCTCCTGCGTCCCCATGCGGGACGGCATCTTCCAGGGCATGCCCAGCCCCTTCGGGGCGCTGACGGTGGTCTCCATCGTGCTGCTGGAGCTGCCGTTCGTGCCGACGCTGCTCGCGATCATGGGTGTGGCGTGGCTGATGGTGAGCCGCGTCGAGTACCCCAAGCCGCGCGGGCCGCTGGCCGTGGCGATGCTCAGCTGGATCGTGCTCAGCATGGGCCTGCTGGCCGCCTGGGCCTTCGACGCCCCGGGCGGCGAGCTGCTGCTCCAGACCGGCTGCGCGCTGCAGCTGGTGCTGGGCGCGGTGATCCCGCTCTTCGCGACGGCCCGCCGCGTGAACACGTTCCGCGACAACCGCCGCGAGGCGCGGGAGGCGGCGCAGCTTCCGTAGGAAGCCGGACCGAGTGACAAAGGTGTGGGGCCCCGGGCGATCGCCCGGGGCCCCACACCTTTTGTCGCGATGCCGTCGCCGTCACCGCACCCAGTCCGCGGCGACGCGCGCCGCCACCTGCTCCAGGAGCGGCCCCGCGTGGGCCATGCAGCGCTCCGGGTCCGGCTCCAGCTCCGTCAGGGCGTACGCCCGCTCCAGGCCCACCTCCGTGAGCGCCTCGTCCGGCAGCGCGAGGCGGCCGCACACGGCCACCACCCGCGCACCGTGCGCGCGGGCCGCCCGGGCCACGCCCGCCACGGCCTTGCCGTGCAGGGTCTGCTCGTCCAGCGAGCCCTCGCCCGTGACCACGAGGTCCGCGCCACGTACCGCCCGCTCGAAGCCCAGGACGTCCAGCATCACCTCGATGCCGGGCCGGAACTCCGCGCCGAGCGCGGCGAGCGCGCCGTAGCCCACGCCGCCGGCCGCCCCGGCCCCGGGCTCCTGCGCCCGTGCGCCGCCGTCCAGCACCTGTGCGTAGAGGGCCAGGGCCGCGTCCAGCGCGGCGACGTCGGCCGGGCTCGCGCCCTTCTGCGGGCCGTAGACGGCGGCGGCGCCGCGCGGGCCGGTGAGGGGGTTGTCCACGTCGCTCGCGAGGACCACGCGGGTGTGCGCCAGCCGCTCGTCGAGGCCGGAGAGGTCGGCCTCGACCACGGCGGCCAGCGCGCCGCCGCCGGGGCCCACGGGCCGCCCGGCGGCGTCCAGGAAGCGCGCGCCGAGCGCGGTGAGCATGCCGGCCCCACCGTCGGTCGTGGCGCTGCCGCCCACGCCCAGGACGATCGTGCGGGCGCCCGCGTCCAGCGCGGCGCGCAGCAGCTCGCCCGTGCCGTACGTCGTGGTCTCGCGCGGCGCCAGCACGCCGAGCGGCAGCCGGCGCAGGCCCGACGCCTCGGCCATCTCCACGACGGCCGTGCCGTCGTCGCCCAGCGCGTACGACGCGCCGACCGGGGCGCCGAGCGGGCCCGTCACCGTCACGGGGCACCGGGTGAAGCCCGCCGCGACGGCGGCGTCGACCGTGCCGTCCCCGCCGTCGGCCACGGGCAGGGCCGTGACCGTGGCCGCCGGGGCGGCCCGCAGCAGCCCGGTCGCGACCCGGTCGGCGACCTCGACCGCCGTGAGCGAGCCCTTGAACTTGTCCGTCGCGATCAGTACGCGTGTCACTTCCGCCACCGCTCGTCCCCTCGCTTCCGCCGGGCCGCATCCGTCGGGTCGCTTCCGCCGGGCGCGGCGACCCTACCCGGGGGACTGTGGCGCTGCCCATGGCGCGTGGCGGCGTGCCAGCCCGGCCAACCGGGCTTTCCCGGCCATAGTGGGGCGTCATGAGCAGCGAGATCAACGGCGGGCCCGTGCCGCCCGGCGCCGAGGAGCCGCCGGACCGCCCGGTCGTCGTCATCGGCGGGCTCGCCGTCCTGGCGGTGGTGTGCTGGGCGGCGCTGGGCAAGCACTCGTTCGACGGCGTCACGCGCACCGCCCTCCAGTGGGTGCTGTCCAACTTCGCGTGGCTCTTCGTGACCGGCGCCGACGTCTTCCTCGTCCTGTGCGTGGTCATCGCCCTCAGCCGGTTCGGCGGCATCCGGCTGGGCGCGGACGACTCCCGGCCCGAGTTCGGCAACCTCGCGTGGATCGCGATGATGTTCAGCGCCGGCATGGGCATCGGCCTGATGTTCTACGGCGTCGGGGAGCCGCTCCAGCACTTCGCCGCCCCGCCGCCGGGCACCGGCGTGCCCGCGAACTCGCCCGCGGCGGCCCGGACGGCGCTGGAGTACTCGTTCTTCCACTGGACGCTGCACCCGTGGGCGATCTACGGCATGGCCGGCCTGGCACTGGCCTACGCCGGCTTCCGCAAGGGCCGCGACAACCGGCTGAGCTCGGCGTTCGTCCCGCTGCTGGGCGAGGAGCGGGCGGCGGGCTGGCCGGGCCGCGCCATCGACCTGCTCGCGGTCTTCGCCACCGTCTTCGGCACCGCCACCAGCCTGGGGCTGGGCGCCCTCCAGGTCTCCAAGGGGCTGAACATCACCCTCGGCGTCCACGACTCCCGGGCCCTCCAGCTGGTCGTCATCGCCTCGCTGTCGGCCGCCTTCGTCCTCTCGGCCTTCTCCGGGCTGCACAAGGGCGTGAAATGGCTGAGCACCCTCAACATCGTGCTGGCCGCCTGCCTGATGGTGTTCGTGTTCGTGCTCGGCCCGACCGTCTTCGTCCTCAACACGGTGCCCGCGGCCGTCGGCGGCTACCTGCACGACCTGCTCACCATGGCCACCCGCACCGGCGCCTTCACCGACCCGTCCTGGCTGGGGGCGTGGACGGTCTTCTACTGGGCGTGGTGGCTGTCGTGGGCGCCCTTCGTCGGCACGTTCATCGCGCGCATCTCCCACGGCCGGACGATCCGCGAGTTCCTGGTCGGGGTGCTGCTGGTGCCCAGCGGGGCGACGGTGGTGTGGTTCTGCGTGATGGGCGGCAGCGCGCTGCGGCTGGACCTGACGGGCGCGGCCGACATGGCCGGCACGGTCCAGCAGGGCGCGGAGGCGTCGCTGTTCGCGCTGCTGGACACCCTGCCGCTGGCCACGCTCGCCTCGTGGATCGCGATGGCGCTGGTCATGACGTACTTCATCACCAGCGCCGACTCCGCGTCCCTGGTGATGGGCTCGCTCTCCAGCCGCGGCGCGCTGCACCCGCGCACCTGGCTGGTGGTGGTGTGGGGCGTGCTGATGGCGGCGGTGGCGGCCGTGCTGCTGGTGGCGGGCGGGCTCCAGTCGCTCCAGTCGGCGACGATCCTGGTGGCGCTGCCGTTCGTACTGGTGATGCTCGCGCTGTGCTGGTCGCTGCTGTCCGAGCTGCGCGAGGACCCGGGCGCCGGCATGGCCCGGCACCACGCCCTGCACGGGCTGCGGGACGCGCTGCGGACGATGGTCGGCGAGGCCGTCACCGAGCAGGGGCCGGTGCGCCACCCCCGGCTGCGGCGGGTGGCGGAGAGCGCACGCGAGCGCGAGGGCGAGGGTGGGGACGAGGCCGGGCGCGGTTGACCTTGCCCCTGGGGGCAGGGTTTAGCCTCCGTCCCGTACGGAGGTGCGCACATGAGGATCGGCGAGGTCGCACGGCGGGCCGGGGTGTCGGTCAAGGCCGTGCGCTACTACGAGTCGCTGGGGCTGGTCGCGCCCCGGCGGCTGCCCAACGGCTACCGCGACTACGGCGACCACGACGTGCGGCTCGTACGGGAGGTCGGGGCGCTGGTCCGGCTGGGCATACCCGCCGAGCGCACGCGCCCGTTCGTGGAGTGCCTGTCCGCCGGGCGGGACCACGCGGACGACTGCCCGGCTTCGCTGGCCGGCTACCGGGCGGCCATCGACGACCTCACGCGGCGCATCGAGGAACTGACCGCACGCCGGGCCACGCTGGCCGCGCATCTGCGCACGGCGGCGTACCGGGGCGGCGGCGGGACGGAAACGGACGAGGACGAGGACGGGATGGCGGAGACCACTTACACGACGTTGCCCGCGGGGCTGCCCGTGCCGGAGGACGACGGCGCGGCGGACCACCTGCCGGGCCGGGCGATGCCGGCACTGACGCTGACGGCCACGTCCGGGGAGGAGGTGGCGCTGGATGCGCTGGGCCCCGGCCGGACGGTGCTCTACCTCTACCCCTTGTCCGGGCGGCCGGACACCGACCTGCCGGAGGGCTGGAACGCGATTCCGGGGGCGCGCGGATGCACGCCGGAGGCGTGCGGCTTCCGCGACCACCACCAGGAGCTGACGGCGGCGGGCGCGACGGCGGTCTACGGCCTGTCGTCGCAGGACACCGCGTACCAGCGGGAGTTCGCCGGGCGGCTGCGGCTGCCGTTTGCGGTGCTGTCCGACCCGGGGCTGGAGCTGGCCGCGGCGCTGGACCTGCCGACGTTCGAGGCGGGCGGGGCGCGGTTGTTCCGGCGGATGACGCTGATCGTGCGGGACGGGGTGATCGAGCACGTCTTCCACCCGGTCTTCCCGCCGGACGAGCACGCGGGGCAGGTGCTGGGCTGGCTGCGCGAGCACTGAGCCTTTCGAGAAAGCCCTTTCAGAAGAGCAGGTCCTCGGTCACCGGGGCGGTGCCGCGCTCGAAGTCCAGCAGGCGGCGCTTGCGGTCGAGCCCGCCGCCGTAGCCGGTGAGCGAGCCGGACGAGCCGATCACGCGGTGGCAGGGGACGATGATGCTGACGGGGTTCTTGCCGTTGGCCAGGCCGACGGCGCGGGAGGCGGTGGGGGCGCCGATGCGTTCGGCGAGCTGCCCGTAGGTCAGCGTGACCCCGTACGGGATCTCCAGGAGGGCGTCCCACACGCGGCGCTGGAACGGCGTGCCGTCCAGCCGCAGGGGGACGTCGAACACGGTGAGATCGCCGGCGAAGTAGGCGTCGAGCTGCCGGAGGGCCTCGGCGAAGGGGGCGTCGTCCCGGTCGCCGAACCGCTCCTGGGGTGGGCGGTGGCGCTGGTTCTCCATGTAGAGGCCGGAGAGCGTGCCGTCGGTGGCCACCAGGGTCAGCGGGCCGTAGGGGCTGTCGGCGACGGTGTGGACGCGCTCGTGGTCGGTGTGCATGGGTCAAGCATGCGGCCTGCACCGCACCACGACTGGCGGTTTTCGGACATCACGACTGTCGCAGCGATCAGGGACGGATCCGTCAATGTCGGTTGACAGTCGCCTCGCGTGTCAACCACCATTGACAACATGGCCGGAACAGAAGCGGATGCGAAGGAGGCGGCCGGCACCGCCGAGGCCGCCCTGCACGCGGATCCCCGCGTGGGACTACGGGCCGTCGCCGCGCTGCGGCGGCTGGTCGAGCACCTGGAGGCCCTCCAGGTCGACCGGGCCCGGCGGCTCGGCTGGTCCTGGGAGGAGATCGGCGGCGCTCTCGGCGTCAGCCGGCAGGCCGTCCACAAGAAGCACGCCAGGAGGGGTTGAGGCATGTTCGAACGTTTCACGAAGGACGCGCGGACCGTGGTCGTGTGCGCGCAGGAGGAGGCCCGCGCGCTCGGCCACGGCCGCATCGACCCGGGGCACCTGCTCCTCGGTATCGCCGCGCAGGAGCAGGCGCCGGGCGCGGCCACGCTCGCCCGGTTCGGCGCCACGGCCGAAGCGCTGCGCGGCGCCGTGGCGGCGTCGAAGTCGCCGGCCGGGCCCTTCGACGAGGAGGACGCCGAGGTGCTGCGCACCCTCGGGATCGACCTGACGGCCGTGCGGGACCGGGCGGAGCAGGTCTTCGGGCCGGGCGCCCTCGACGCGCCGCCGCCGGCCGCCGCTCCGGAGGAGCAGGGCGGCGGGGGGCTGCTGCGCGGCCGCAAGGGCGGTACGCCGCACATCCCGTTCGACCGGGCCGCCCGGAAGGCGCTGGAGCAGTCGCTGCGGGCGGCGGTGGAGCGCAAGGACCGGGCGATCGGGACCGAGCACGTGCTGCTGGGCATCCTGGACGCGCGGGACGGCGCCGCGGCGGACGTGCTCGGCCGGCTGGGCACCGACCCGGAGACCGTACGGGCGGCACTGCTGACGGACCTGGCGGCGGCCGCGTAGGCCCTGCCTAGCGCTTGCGGAGGCTGCGCCAGACCGCCCGGGCCGCGTGGTGGCCGGACATGCCGTGCACCCCGGGCCCGGGCGGGGTCGCCGAGGAGCAGAGGAAGACGGCGGGGTGGGCGGTGGCGTAGGGGACGCGGGCGAGCTTGGGCCGGATCAGCAGCCGGAGCCCGGCCACCGAGCCGATGGCGATGTCGCCGCCGGTGTAGTTGGCGTTGCGGGCGGCGAGGGCGGGCGGGCCGGCGGTGGCGCGGGCCAGCACGAGGTCGCGGAAACCGGGCGCGAACCGTTCGATCTGGCGCTCGATCACGTCGGTGGCGTCGCCCTGCCAGCCGTTGGGCACGTGCCCGTACACCCAGAAGGTGTGCTTGCCGGCGGGGGCCCGGGTGGGGTCGGCGACGGTGGGCTGGGCGGTGATGAGGAACGGCACGGAGGGGTCGTCGCCGTGGACGGCGGCGTGCAGCGCCGCGGAGATCTCCCCGTAGGTGGGGCCGATGTGCACCGTGCCGGCCCGGCACGCAGGCTGGGCGGTCCACGGGACGGGCCCGTCCAGCGCGTAGTCGATCTTGAAGACGGCGGGGCCGTCCCGGAAGTGCGGGTAGGCGTTGCCGAGTCCGGCGATGCGGGCCAGGGCCCTGGGCGAGGTGTCGAAGAGGAAGGCGCGCGCGGGCGGCAGGTCGTCGAGGTGCTTCACCTCGAAGCCGGTGTGGATGGTGCCGCCGAGCTCGCGCAGGTACGAGGCGAGGGCGTCGGCGATGGCCTGGGAGCCGCCGCGCGGCACGGGCCAGCCGCACTCGTGCGCGGCGAGGGCGAACATCAGGGCCATGCCGCCGGTGCCGATGCCGGTCAGCGGGGCGATGCCGTGCGCGGAGAGCCCGGCGAGCAGGCCGCGGGCCTTCTCGTCGCGGAAGCGGGTGCGGGCCAGGACGGCGGCGGGCTGGGCGGCGACGAGGCCGAAGCGCGCGTAGGTGACGGGGTCGCGCGGCAGGCCGTCCCACTGGGTGCGCAGGAAGTCGGCGGCCAGGGTGTCCCAGCGGCCGCGGAAGGGCGCGACGAGCCGCCGGTAGGCACCGGCGTCGCGGGCGCCGAACGAGGCGGCGGTCTCCCCCACGGACCGGGCCAGCACCGCGGCGGTGCCGTCCGGGAAGGGGTGGGCCATCGGCAGCTCGGGGTGCACCCACTCCAGGCCGTGCCGGTCCAGCGGCATCGCGGTGAAGGCGGGCGACCGCACGCCGAGGGGGTGGACGGCGGAGCAGGGGTCGTGCCGGAAGCCCGGCAGGGTGAGCTCCTCGGTGCGGGCGCCGCCACCGACGGCGTCCGCGGCCTCGAAGACCTCGACGGAGAGACCACGGCGGGCCAGCTCCACGGCGGCGGTCAGTCCGTTGGGACCGGCGCCTACGACGACGGCGTCGAGCATGGTGGCCACCGCTGGGCTCCCCTCGTGTCCTGTCCGCCCGCCGGATCAGCCGGCGGACGCCAGCAGGCCCAGGATATGACGGAGGGTCGGCTCGTCCCGCGCGGCACTGAAGGGCAGGGCGTTGCCCCCCGTGACGCGGAACGGCTCACCCGCCACCGTGCCGCTGACGCCGCCGGCCTCGGCGACGAGCAGCAGCCCGGCTGCATGATCCCAAGGGTTCTCCCAGGAGAATGCGAGCCCGTCCAGCGACCCCTGCGCCACATGCAGATACTCCAGCCCCGCGGACCCGCAGGGACGGACCGCCACGCCCTCGGTGTCCAGGGCACCCAGCACGCGCTTCTGCTCGTCGGTGGTGAAGTCGTAGTGCGATATGGCCACGCGCAGCTCGGCCCCGGGCTCGGGCGAGCCGCTCCGCAGCGCCACCCCGTTCAGCTCCGCTCCCCCGCCGCGCCGTGCGACGGCCATCAGGTCGAGGGCGGGCGCGTACGTCCAGGAGGCGAGCAGCTCGCCGCGGTGGGCGAGGCAGACGAGCGTGGCGAAGCCGGGGTCGCCGTGCACGAACTGCCGCGTGCCGTCGACGGGGTCGACGATCCACACGGGATCGCCGTCCGCGAGCGCGTCGAGCCCCCGGGGATCGGCGTGCACGGCCTCCTCGCCGACGACGACCGAGCCCGGCAGCAGCGTGGTCAGCGAGGCCGTGAGGTGCTCCTCGGCCAGCCGGTCGGCCACCGTCACGAGGTCGTGCGGCCCGTTCTTCTGCACGATCTCGTGCGCGGCGAGCTGCCGGAACCGCGGCAGGATCTCCACGGCAGCGGCCTTCCGCACCGCCTCCTCCACCCCGGCGGCCCCGCCGCTCAGAAAATCATCGAGCACATGCGCCATGCGAACCATGCAGCCATCGAACCACGCCCCACCGACATCCGGTGCACGGGTACTGGCCTCGGTTTGTACGGAGGGTGAAGGGCGGGGTGGGGACGGCGCGGCCCGCGGACCGGACGGGGTTACGGTTGATCCGACCGCTCGGTCGGACGATGTCGACGAAGGTGGAGGAAGCGCCGTGTACCACGGTGAGTACAAGGTGCCCGGCGGCAAGCTGGTGGTGGTCGACCTGGAGGTCGCCGACGGGCTGCTGCGGAACGTGCGCGTGGCCGGGGACTTCTTCCTGGAACCCGACGAGGCGCTCACCGCCATCGACCGCGCCCTGGAGGGCGCCCCCGCCGACACGCCGGCGCCCGGGCTCACGGCCCGGATCGAGGCGGCGCTGCCGCCGGGCACCGTGATGTACGGGCTGACCAGCGAGGCCGTGGCCGTCACGGTCCGCCGGGCGCTGGCGAACGCCACCGACTGGCACGCGTACGACTGGCAGCTCATCCACGACGGGCCGCAGTCGCCCGCCCTGCACATGGCTCTCGACGAGGTGCTCACCACCGAGGTCGCCGCCGGGCGGCGGCCGCCGACGCTGCGCGTGTGGGAGTGGGGCTCCCCCGCCGTGGTGATCGGCAGCTTCCAGTCGCTGCGGAACGAGGTCGACCCCGAGGGCGCGGCCCGCCACGGCATGACCGTGGTGCGCCGCATCTCCGGAGGGGGCGCCATGTTCATCGAACCAGGCTCGACCATCACGTACTCGCTGTGCGTGCCCAGTGCGCTCGTGGAGGGGCTGTCCTTCGCCGACAGCTACGCCTACCTCGACGACTGGGTGCTGGCAGCCCTCGGCGACATGGGCATCAAGGCCTGGTACCAGCCGCTCAACGACATCGCCACCGAGGCCGGCAAGATCGCCGGGGCCGCGCAGAAGCGCGTGGTGAGCGGCGACGGCGCCGTGCTCCACCACGTGACGATGGCCTACGACATCGACGCGGACAAGATGCTCGACGTGCTGCGCATCGGCCGCGAGAAGCTGTCCGACAAGGGCACGAAGAGCGCCAAGAAGCGCGTCGACCCGCTCCGCCGCCAGACCGGCCTGCCCCGGGCCGAGGTCATCGACCGGATGATCGGCACCTTCCGCGACCGCTACGGCCTCACGGAAGGCACCGTCACCCCCGAGGAACGCGCCCGCGCCGAGGAACTGGCCGCCACCAAGTTCAGCTCCCCGGAGTGGACGGCCCGCGTGCCCTAGCCGTCCCCGGCCAGTGCCGGGATGACCTCGGCGCCGTAGGCGTCGATCGTCTCCTCCCTGCGGTCGTGCATCGCGTACACCGCGAACTGGTCGACGCCCAGGGCGCGGAGTTCGCGGAGGCGGGCGATGTGGGTGGGGGCGGGGCCCAGGAGGCAGAAGCGGTCGACGATGTCGTCGGGGACGAAGTCCGCCGAGGGGTTGCCGGCGCGGCCGTGGTGACTGTAGTCGTAGCCCTCCCGTTGCTCGATGTACGTGGTCAGGGCCTCGGGGACGAGGGAGCCGTCCGTGCCGTAGCGGGCGACCAGGTCGGCGACGTGGTTGCCCACCATGCCGCCGAACCAGCGGCACTGGGCGCGGGCGTGGGCCAGGTCGTCGCCGACGTAGGCCGGGGCGGCCACGCAGACCGTGACCGCGGCGGGGTCGCGGCCGGCGTCCGCCGCGGCGGTGCGGACCGCGTCGGCCATCCAGCGGGTCAGGAAGGGGTCGGCGAGCTGGATGATGACGCCGTCGGCCTCCCGGCCCGCCAGGGCCAGCGCCTTGGGGCCGTACGCCGCCATCCACACCGGCAGGGCGCCGTCCCGGACCCAGGGGATGCGGACCGGGGTGCCGCCGCCCGGGTCGGCCTCGCGGCCCTCGGCCAGGTCGCGGATGACGCGCATGGCACGGCCCAGCTCCGCCAGCGTGGCCGGTCTGCGGCCCGCGACGCGCATCGCCGAGTCGCCCCGGCCGATGCCGCACACCGTGCGGTTGCCGTACATGTCGTTGAGGGTGGCGAAGGTCGAGGCCGTGACCTCGGGCGTGCGGGTCGAGGGGTTGGTGACCATGGGGCCGACGATCAGCCGCTCCGTGTGCTCCAGGATGCGGCTGTGGATGACGAACGGCTCCTGCCACAGCACGGCGGAGTCGAAGGTCCAGCCGTAGCGGAAGCCGCACGCCTCGGCACGGCGCATCAGCTCCACCACGGCGGAGGCGGGCGGGTCGGTCTGCAGGACGAGGCCGAAGTCCACGGTGTCGTGCTCCTCACAAGTACTGACAGGTCGAGCGGGCGATGTGACGGCCGTGGCCGGCGCGCCCGGTGAAGGTGCCGCGGTCGAGGACGACCTCGCCCCGGCTCAGCACCGTCTCCACGCGCCCCGTGATCTCCATGCCCTCGTACACCGAGTGGTCGACGTTCATGTGGTGGGTGGCGGCGGACAGCGTCTGCCGGGCGTGCGGGTCGTAGACGACGATGTCGGCGTCGGAGCCCGGGGCGATGGTGCCCTTGCGCGGGGCCAGCCCGAACATCCGGGCCGGGGCCGCGCAGGCGAGCTCGATCCACCGGCGGCGCGATATCCGCCCCTCGACGACCGCCTGGTGGAGCAGGTCCATGCGGTGCTCGACGCCGGGCAGCCCGTTGGGGATCCTGGAGAAGTCGCCGCGGCCCAGCTCCTTCTGGCCCGCGAAGCAGAACGGGCAGTGGTCGGTGGAGACCACCTGGAGGTCGTCCGTGCGCAGCGCCCGCCACAGCGCCGTCTGGTGCTCGCGCGGCCGCAGCGGCGTGGAGCAGACGTACTTGGCGCCCTCGAAGCCGGGCCCGTCGAGCCGGCCCACGTCGAGGAACAGGTACTGCGGGCAGGTCTCGCCGAACACCGGCAGCCCCAGGTCCCGGGCGGCGGCCAGCTCGGCCACGGCCTCCTGCGCCGAGACGTGCACCACGTACAGCGGGCTGCCCGCCACCCGGGCGAGCGCGATCGCCCGGTGCGTGGCCTCGGCCTCCAGCAGGGCGCGGCGCACCTCGCCGTGGTACCGGGGTGCCGTACGGCCGGCGGCCAGGGCCTGTTCGACGAGGACGTCGATGGCGATGCCGTTCTCGGCGTGCATCATGACGAGCCCGCCGTTGCCGGCGGCCCGCTGCATGGCCCGCAGGATCTGGCCGTCGTCGCTGTAGAAGACCCCCGGGTACGCCATGAACAGCTTGAAGCTGGTGCATCCTTCGGAGACGAGAAGATCCATCTCCTTCAGCGTGGACGCGTTCACGTCGGAGAGGATCATATGGAAGGCGTAGTCGATCGCGCACTGGCCGTCCGCCTTGGCGTGCCACGCGTCCAGCCCCTCGCGCAGCGCCCCGCCGCGCGGCTGCACCGCGAAGTCGACGACCGTGGTCGTACCGCCCCAGGCCGCGGCGACCGTGCCGGTGGCGAAGGTGTCGGAGGACGCGGTGCCGCCGAAGGGCAGCTCGAAGTGGGTGTGCGCGTCGACGCCACCGGGGACGACGTACTTGCCGGTGGCGTCGATGACGCGGTCGGCCGTCCAGGCCGCGGCCGCCGAGCTGTCCGGCGCGGCCAGCGCCGCCACCGTGCCGTCCTCGACGAGGACGTCGGCGGGGATCTCGTCGGCGGCGGTGACGAGGAGACCGCCGCGGACCACCGTTCTGCTCATGGCCGCTCCAGGGTGTCGAGGTCCTGCTGGCTGCGGCGCAGCGCCTGTTCGAGGACGGCCGCGCCCTGTTCGGCCTCGGCGACGGTGAGCGTCAGCGGCGGGGCGATGCGCAGGACGTTGCCCTCCCGGCCGCCGCGGCCGACGAGCAGGCCGCCCTCGCGGCAGTGTTCGAGGGCGGCCGCGGCGGCCCGCCCGGACGGGGTGCCGTCGCGCTCGGCGAGCTCGATGCCGAGCATCAGGCCCCGGCCGCGCACCTCGCGCACCACGGGCAGCCCGGCGGCGATGGCGCGGAGCCGCTCGGCGAGGAGGCCGCCGACGCGCCGGGCGTTGCCCTGGAGGTCGTGCTCCAGCAGGTAGGTGAGGTTGGCGAGGGCGGCGGCCGTGGTGACGGGGCTGCCGCCGAAGGTGGAGACGGAGTGTGCGTCGAGGCTGTTCATCACCTCGGCGCGGCCGACGACGCCGCCGACGGCCATGCCGTTGCCCAGCCCCTTGGCGAAGGTGACCAGGTCGGGCGGGCCGTTCTCCGCGTGGGCCTGCCAGCCCCAGAAGTGGTCGCCGGTGCGGCCCCAGCCCGTCTGCACCTCGTCGCTGATCCACAGGATGCCGTGCCGGTCGAGGACCTCGCGGAACGCGGCGTACAGCCCGTCGGGCGGCGCCGTGAACCCGCCGACGCCCTGCACCGGCTCGGCGATGAGCGCGGCGACCGTGCCGTGTGCCTGCCCGAGGACGTCCTCCAGGTCGGCCACGCACGCAGCGGTGAACTCGGCGTCGGACAGGTGTGCGTACGGGCCGCGGGTGCGGACGCCGCCGTGCACGTACAGCGTCTGGAGCGGCGAGAGGGCCGTAGGCGACCAGGCGCTGTTGCCCGTCACCGCGATCGAGGAGAAGGAGCGGCCGTGGTAGCTGTTGCGCATGGCCAGCACCTGGTGGGAGCGCCGGTGGGCGGTGGCGAGCAGCAGGGCCGTGTCGTTGGCCTCGGTGCCGGAGGTGGTGAAGAAGACGCGCGGGTCGGGGATGCGGGAGAGGGCGGCGATGCGCTCGGCCAGCTCGACCATGTGCCGGTCGAGGTAGAAGGTGGAGGTGTGCAGGATGCGCCCGGCCTGCTCGCCGACCGCCTTGGTGACCTCGGGCAGGGCGTGGGCGGTCATGGTGGTCAGGACGCCGCCGTAGAAGTCCAGGTAGCGGCGGCCGTGGGCGTCCCACACGTGGCGGCCCTCGCCGTGGGTGAGCTCCAGCGGCTCGCGGTAGTAGAGCCCGAGCCAGTCGGGCATGACGGCCCGGTGGCGGGCGTGCAGGGAGGCGGGGGCGGGCTTCACGGCTGCACCAGCCCCTCGTATGCGTCGGGGCGGCGGTCGCGGTAGAACGCCCACTGCTGCCGCACCTCCTCGATGAGGCCGAAGTCGAGGTCGCGGACGAGGAGTTCCTCCTTGGTGTCGCTCGCCGGGCCGCCGACGAGCGTGCCGCGCGGGTCGGCGAAGTAGGAGGTGCCGTAGAAGTCGTTGTCCCCGTACTCCTCGCGGCCGACGCGGTTGATGGCCGCGACGAAGTAGCCGTTGGCCACGGCGGCGGCCGGCTGCTCCAACTGCCACAGGTGGGAGGAGAGGCTGCGCGACGTCGCCGAGGGGTTGTAGACGAGCTGGGCGCCGGCGAGGCCCAGCGCGCGCCAGCCTTCGGGGAAGTGGCGGTCGTAGCAGATGTACACGCCGATGCGGCCCACGGCCGTGTCGAAGACGGGCCAGCCCAGGTTGCCCGGGCGGAAGTAGAACTTCTCCCAGAAGCCGGGGAGTTGCGGGATGTGGTGCTTGCGGTACTTGCCCAGGTAGCTGCCGTCGGCGTCGATGACGGCCGCGGTGTTGTAGTAGAGGCCCGGCTGCTCGGCCTCGAAGACGGGCACGACCACCACCATGCCGGTCTCCCGGGCCAGCTCCCGCATCCGCTGCACCGTGGGGCCGTCCGGCACCGGCTCGGCCCACCGGTGGTGCTCCCGGTCCTGCACCTGGCAGAAGTACGGGGCGTTGAAGACTTCCTGGAACCCGATCACCCGGGCGCCCTGCGCGGCCGCCGCGCGGGCGTGCTCCTCGTGCTTGACAATCATCGACTCGGTGTCGCCGGTCCAGGTGGCCTGGACCAGGGCGGCGCGGACTACGTGGGCCATGAGCTGCTCCTATACCGGGGCGTCAGCCAGGCTGGCACGCGGGTGATCCGCGTGTGCATGCGACCGTAGGTCCCGTCACTCCCCGTGGCAAGAGCATCACCGTACCTGTGGACAACCGTCGCGTACGCGCTGCGGCGCGCCACCCGTGTGGGGGACGCGCCGCAGCGGTGAAGAAGCGGGGAAGAGGCGGGAAGAGGGGTCGTGGAGCGTGGCGTCAGCCCGCCGGCCGCACCACCATCGCGGAGCCCCCGCCCCGCCGGGTCCGCTCGGCGGCGGCCAGCCACCGCCCGTCGGGCAGCCGTTGCACCCCGGTGGCCGCGCCGATCTCGGGGTTGAGCTTGAAGACGTGGCCCTTGGCCTCCAGGCTGCGGCGCAGCGTGCTGTCCCACAGCCCCGGTTCCAGCTCCGTGGCGGCCGCGTTGCGCTGGCTGGCGCGCGGCGCCGCGATCGCGTCGACCAGCGGCATCCGGCGGTCGACGTGGTTGAGGAGCGTCTGCAGCACGGTGGTGATGATGGTGGCGCCGCCCGGCGAGCCCAGAGCGAAGGCGGGCCTGCCGTGGTCCAGGACGATGGTGGGCGAGATGGACGAGCGCGGCCGCTTGCCGGGGCCGGGCAGATTGGGGTCGTGGACTCCGGGGCTGACCGGCACGAAGGAGAAGTCGGTCAGCTCGTTGTTGAGCAGGAAGCCGCGGCCGGGCACGGTGATGCCGCTGCCGCCGGTCTGTTCGAGGGTGAGGGTGTAGGCGACGACGTTGCCCCACTTGTCGGCCACGGTGAGGTGGGTGGTGTTCTCCCCCTCGTACGGGGTGGGGGCACCGGGCCCGCGCCCGGCGGCGCACTCCCCCGGCCTGCGCGGGTCGCCGGGCGGCACCGGGCTGGTGAGCACGGCGTCGTCGGAGATGAGGCAGGCCCGGGAGTCGGCGAACGCCTGCGAGGTGAGGCCGGCCACCGGCACCTTCTCGAACGCCGGGTCGCCCACCCAGCGGTTGCGGTCGGCGAACGCGATCCGGCTGGCCTCCAGGTAACGGTGCAGGTAGGTGGCCCTGTCGACGCTGCTCAGCCGGGAGTTCTCCAGGATGTTCAGCGCCTCGGCGACGGTCGTGCCGCCCGAGGACGACGGCGCGATGCCGTACACGTCCAGACCGCGGTAACCCGTGTGGGTGGGCGCCTGCTGCCGCACGGAGTACGCGCGCAGGTCCCGTTCCGTCAGGTCGCCGGGACGGGCGACCCGGTGGGAGGCGGGGTCGACGGGCGGCTTCCGCACGGTCCGGACGATGTCGCGGGCCACGTCGCCCTTGTAGACGGCGTCGACGCCCTGCCGTCCCATCAGCCGGTACGTGCGCGCCAGGTCGGGGTTCTTCAGGGTGGAGCCGACGGCCGGCAGCCGGCCCCCGGGCAGGAAGAGCTTCGCGGAGGCGGGGAAGTCCCTGAAGCGCGCCTCGTTGTCGGCGGTCTGCCGGCGGAACGTCTCGTCGACGGTGAACCCGCGGCGGGCCAGCCGCTCGGCGGGCGCCAGGACCTCGCCCAGGCCGCGGCTGCCCCACGCCCGCAGGGCGGCGTCCCAGGTGGCCGGGGTGCCGGGGGTGCCGACGCTGAGGCCGCTGGTGACGGCGTCGGCGAACGGAAGGGGTTTCCCCTTCTCCAGGAAGAGGCCCTCGTTCGCGCTCAGCGGGGCGCGCTCGCGTCCGTCGAGGGTGGAGACGCGGTGCGTCCGGGCATCGTAGTGGACGAAGTAGCCGCCGCCGCCGACACCGGCGGAGTACGGCTCGGTGACGCCCAGGGCGGCGGCCACGGCGACGGCCGCGTCGGTGGCGTTGCCGCCCTTGCGGAGCACCTCGATGCCGGCCGCGGAGGCGTCGGCGTCGACGCTGGCCACCGCGCCGCCGTAACCGGTGGCGACGGGGGACTTGGCGGGGGAATGGGCGGGGGCCGGGGCTCCGGACGCGTACGGGCTCGCGGCGGCGGGCGTCAGGCCCGCGGTGGTCAGACCGGTGGTGGTGAGCAGTGCGGCGGTCGCGGCGAGCACGGGCAGGCGCCGGCGGTGAACCCTCCGGCGGGGCAGCGGTCTCGGCAAGGCCATGGGGGGTGCCTCCCTTCGGGGCGAACGGGCCCCGGAGCCTACTCGCGCGGCCCGCCCGCCGACAGGCCCCGGCGTACGGGGGCGCGGCGCGCGAGCACACGACGAGGCATCAGCGCGGTCGTACGCACCGCACTTCACGCCCCGCCCCGCGCAGCACCCCCGTACCGGCGTACCGGCCCCTCAGCGCCGCTTGATCTCCGCGAGCACCGCCGTCGCCATCGCCTTCTCGCCCTTCGCGTTCGGGTGGAACGGCGCGGCAGGGCTCTCCGGCTGCGCGCCCTCGATCCAGCGCTCGCCGGCCGGGCGGCAGACGTCGTGGCCGGTCGTGGGGCGGTACGTGTCGGCGTAGCGGACGTGCGCGGCGCGGGCCTGGCGGGCCAGCATGGCGTTGAGGCGCTTCTCGGTGTCGCGCAGGTACGGGGTGTCGCCGGCGGCGATCGGCACGGACGGGAAGCAGCCCTCGCCGTTGTCCGGCATGATCGCGGGGTAGCCGGCGAGCACGACCTTGGCGTGCGGGGCCCGCTGGTGCACGGCCTTCAGGACGCGGGCGACCTTGGTGCCTGCGGCGTCGATGCGGGCGGCGAGCTCGTCCTTGCCGGCCGCGGTGAACTGCTCCTTGCAGGGCGCGCCGGCCGGGTCGGTGGCCGACAGCTGGGCACAGGTGCCGATGATGGTGCCGAAGCCGATGTCGTTGCCGCCGATGCCGACGGTCACCAGGCGGGTGTTCCTGCCGAGGGCGTTGAGCTGGGCCGGGTTGGCGCCCTGCGCGCGCCACATCTCGTCGGTCTTGGCGCCGCTGCAGCTGACGTCCTTGAACGACGTCTGCTTCAGGGCCTTTACCACGAGCGAGGGGTAGTTGACGCTGGACCGGGCGCAGTCGCCGCCCGTCTGCTGCGGGATGCCGGGGCCGGAGGTGTACGAGTCGCCCAGGGCGACGTACCGCGCGCCGCCCGCCGGGACGCCTTCCGCGGACGGCGCGGCCGTCGCGGGGGCCGCGGCGCCGGCGGCCAGGGCCGAGGCGGCTCCCAGGGCCGCGAGGGCCTTTCCGTACCGCCCGCCGCGTTCACGCACCTGTGCCACTACTGCCTCCGTGGGTTCCTGGGAAGTGGATCACTGGCCAGATTCGTCACGGAGTGACCATCTGTCAATCTTGTCGACCGCTGCACCAAGCACACGACCGGGCCGGCGCATGGGCTCACGGATGACTCACGGATGCGCTCCCGCCCGGCTCACGGATGGGCGCCCGTCCCCGGCAGGAGCGTGCCCGGTTCCGCCGGCGCGACCTTGTCCGTCTCCGTCTTGACGCTGCGCCGCTGGTGCCGGGCCGCCAGCGTGGCGAGCCGGGAGAGGAGCATGCACAGGCCGATGTAGATCGGCGAGATGATCATGACGACGGGGATGAACGGCAGGTCGTAGTCGAGGTTGCCGGCGATGAGCTTGCCGGCGTGCAGGAACTCCTCGTACGTGATGAGGAACCCCAGCGAGGTGTCCTTCAGGGCCACCACGAGCTGACTGATGATGGCCGGCAGCATGGCGCGCAGCGCCTGCGGCACCAGCACGTGCGTCATGACCTGGGTCTTGTGCATGCCCAGCGAGTACGCCGCCTCGCCCTGCCCGCGGTCCACGGAGTTGACGCCGGTGCGGAAGACCTCGGCGAGCACCGAGCCGTTGTACAGGGTCAGCCCGGTGACCAGCGCCGGCAGCGGCTGGACCTTGAGGGCGACGAAGACGAAGAAGATCATGACGAGGACGGGCATGGCACGGAAGAACTCCACCACCAGCGTGGCCACCCAGCGCACCGCCCGGTGCTCCGAGAGCCGGCCGCAGGCCAGCACCGCCCCCAGCGCGAGCGAGAGCACGGCCGCCATGCCGAAGGCCCGCAGGGTGTTGCCCAGGCCCCGCAGCAGCAGCTCCTGGATGCCCACGTACGTGAAGGGGCGCCACTTGGCGGCCGTGAACTGCCCGGTGTCCACGAGCAGCAGCACCACCCCGGCGACGATGCCGAGGATGACGAGGCCGCCGATCGCGCCGTACAGCCGGTGCCGGCGCCGCGCGTGCGGTCCGGGGACGTCGTACAGGGCCGTGGCGGACGCGGTGGTGGTCATCGGGGCACTCCCCAGCGGCGCTCCAGCACGTTGAACAGCGCGCTGATGGACAGGGTCACGATCAGGTAGCCGACGGCGATCCAGACGAACGACCAGATGATGCTGTAGCCGAGCTCGTTGAGCGGCTTGTAGGTGCCCAGCAGCTCGGTGACGCTGAAGGAGCCGGCGATGGCCGAGTTCTTGGCCAGGGCGATCAGGGTCGAGCCGATGGGCGGGATGACGGTCCGGAACGCCTGCGGCAGCACGACGGTGCCCAGGGTCTGGGAGAAGGTCATGCCGAGGCTGCGGGCCGCCTCGCCCTGCCCGGTGGGCACGGTGTTGATGCCCGAGCGCAGCGCCTCGCAGATGAAGGCGGAGGTGTAGCAGCCCAGGGCGAGCACGGCGAACAGCTGGAACGGCAGGACGAGCCCGAACCGCGGCAGCCCCAGCAGCACCGCGAAGAACAGCAGGGTGAGCGGGGTGTTGCGGAGCACCGTCACCCACGCCGTGCCGAAGGCCCGCAGCGACGCGACCGGGGCGACCCGGAAGGCGGCCATGAGGAAGCCGAGGGCGAGGGCGAGCAGGGAGGAGTAGACGGTGAGCTGGACGGTGCCGAGCAGGCCGCGGCCGTAGAGGGAGAGGTTGTCGGTCAGGACGTTCACGGGCGCTCCGGTGTCATCGGGCCGCCGGGTAGCGGTCGACGGGGGGCGGGGCGGGCGCCGGCACCCCGGAGAGGCCGAGGGTCGCGTCGTACGCCTTCTTCCAGTCGCCGTTCTTCTCGTGCTGCTCCAGCGCGTCGTCCAGCGCGAGGCGCAGGGCGGTGTCGGAGCGCGGCACGCCGATGCCGTAGGGCTCCCGGGAGAAGGGCCGGCCCACCACCCTCAGCACATCGGGGGCCTTGGCGGCGTACCCCATGAGGATGGTGTCGTCGGTGGTGACGGCGTCCACCTGGAGGCTGATGAGGTTGTCCACACAGATCGAGTACGTGTCGTAGGCGACGGCGCGGGCGCGGGGGTACTCGCGCTGGAGGCGCTGGAGCGGTGTGGACCCGGCCGCCGAGCAGACGCGCTTGCCGGCCAGGTCCTGCGGCCCGTCGATGCCCTTCTCGTCCTTGCGGATCAGCAGGGACTGGCCGGCGATGTAGTACGGGCCGGCGAAGCCGACCTGGCGTTTGCGCAGGTCGTTGATGGTGTAGGTGCCGACGTAGTAGTCGATCTGGCCGTTCTGGAGGGCGGTTTCACGGTTGGCGGAGGCGATGGTGCGGAAGACGACGGTTTTGGGGTCGAAGCCCAGGGAGGCGGCGAGCATTTTGGCGATCTCGATGTCGAAGCCGGAGTACGTGCCGGTCGCCGGGTCCTTCTCGCCCAGGTACGGCTGGTCCTCCTTGGCACCGACGACCAGGTGCCCGCGGCGCCTGGCGGCCTCCCAGACGGAGGAGCCGGGCAGCTGGAAGCCGGTGGCGACGCGGTAGACGGGCAGCTGCTCGGGCCGGGGGCCCTTCACCGGCGGGCTGCCCTCCCGGCCGCAGGCGGCGACCGGGAGGACGAGGGCGGCGAGGAACAGCACAGCGGTGAGGCGGGGACGGGAACGGGCGCGGCGGGTCGTCATGGCGTCGTCGTCCTCCCCGCTCAGTGCTTGAGGATCTTCGACAGGAAGTCCCTGGCCCGCTCGCTCCGCGGAGCGGTGAAGAACTCCTCGGGCGGGCGGTCCTCGACGATCCGGCCGTCGGCCATGAACACCACGCGGTTGGCGGCGGAGCGGGCGAAGCCCATCTCGTGCGTGACGACGACCATCGTCATGCCGTCCCGGGCGAGCTGCTGCATGACCTCCAGCACCTCGTTGATCATCTCCGGGTCCAGCGCCGACGTCGGCTCGTCGAAGAGGAGCGCCTTGGGTTCCATGGCCAGCGCGCGGGCGATCGCCACGCGCTGCTGCTGCCCGCCGGAGAGCTGTGCGGGGTACTTCTCTGCGTGGGCCAGCAGACCGACGCGTTCCAGCAGCTCGCGCGAGCGGCGGTCGGCCTCGGCCTTGTCGCGGCGCCGCACCTTCACCTGGGCGAGGGAGACGTTGGCCAGCACCGTCTTGTGCGCGAAGAGGTTGAACGACTGGAAGACCATGCCGACCTCGGCGCGCAGCCGCGCCAGCGCGCGCCCCTCGTCCGGCATCGGCCGGCCGTCGATGGTGATGGTGCCGGAGTCGATGGTCTCCAGGCGGTTGATCGTGCGGCAGAGGGTGGACTTGCCGGAGCCGGAGGGGCCGATGACGACCACGACCTCGCCGCGGTCGACGACGAGGTCGATGTCGCGCAGCACGTGCAGTGTGCCGTAGTGCTTGTTGACGTCACGCAGTTCGATCAGTGGATCGACGGCCATACCAGCCCCGTCCGTTCTCGGCGCCGCTTGCCGCGCCGGCAGTCGCGCGGTCGCCGCAAACTACCGGCACGGGAACGGGACTTCACCGGTGACACGCACACGAACCGGGATTCAGCCGGATCGAGTCGGCGAACCCCGCCATTTGCCGCCATTTCCCCGGACGCCCCGGCCCGCGCACCCGCCGTCCGCCGCGCCTCTCCTAGGTACACAGACCGAGCCTGGGTACCTAGCCTGTGGGGCCGTACGGGGGAATGGGGAATTCAGGGGGAAGGGAGCCGGTGTGGCCGACAGCAGGCCCGTGTACCTGCGCATCGCGGACGACCTGAGACGGCAGATCGACGAGGGCAGGCTGGCGGTCGGCGACCGCATCCCCTCCCGCTCCGAACTCAAACGCGCGTACGAGGCCAGCGACCAGACCGTGGACCGGGCCGTCCGCGTGCTGAAGGCCGCCGGCTACGCGGAAGGGCAGTTCGGCCGGGGCGTGTTCGTCACCGACCGCGCGCCCCTGGGCACGCTGCTGCGCTCCACCGGCGCCGTGGACTCCCCCTTCGCCGCCGAGATCCGCGAGTACGGCGTGGCCGCCCTGCGCCGGCCGGGCCCCACCGTTCCCGTGCAGCCCACCGGCCCGGCCTTCGGCCACGGCCCCGGGCGCACCGCCCTCACCTGGGAGGCGTCCTCCAGCGAGACCGCCGCCCCCGCGCCCATCGCCGAACGGCTCGGCATCGGCCCCGGCGAACCGGTGCTGTGCACACAGTACGAGTACCTGGCCAACCGGCACCCCGTGCAGCTCGCCACCAGCTGGGAACCGCTCACCATCACCGAGGGCACCGACGTCGTGCTGCCCGAGCGCGGCCCGTACGCGCGGCGCGGCGTGCGCGGCCGGCTCGCGGCCATCGGCATCCGCGTCGTACGGGCCCGCGAGCTCGTCGGCTCCCGCCCCGCCACCACACCGGAGGCCGAGGCGCTGGGCTGCGCCGCCGGGCAGTGCGTGACCGTGGTCGAGCGCACCCACTTCGACGGCGACGACCGGGCCGTGGAGACCTCGGACATCGTCGTGCGCGCGGACCGCTGGCGGCTGGAGTACGGGATCACGTTCACCAGCTGAGGGAACCCGGGGACGGAAGGCGGGGACGGAAGGCGGGCGGCCACCGGCAGAGCTGGGCAGGCCAGGGCGCTCGACTACCGCTCGGCGATCTCCGCGTACACCTGGCTGAGCTCCGGAGCGCCGTCCTCCGCCCACGCCGTGCCGTCCGCGACCACGTCGATCTCGCGGCCGTTGGCGAGCATCACCACCGGCTGCCCGTCGCCCTCCCGGATCGCCCAGCCCGCACCCCGCACCGTGCGCACGATGACCGTGCCCAGGTAGAGGCCCGCGTCGTTACCGAGCCAGGACTCCAGTTCCGGGTCCTCCCGCCAGCGTGGTTGCAGCTGGTCCAGCTCCTCCAGGGACGACGGCGAGTCGTCGAGCGCGACCCCGGCCGACTGGGCGTGCGCGCGCAGCAGTTCGCACTCCGACAACAACTCGGCCAGGCCCTCCGGGTCCCGGCCGGCCGCGTCGGGCAGCGCCATCCCGGAGCCGGGCTGCTGCCGCTTCCGCCAGCTGTCCAAGAAGGGAATGTTCATACTGGCCAGGATCTCACTCCCACGAACGGCCCCACCACCGGCACGCGACGATCGACGTGGCCGATTGGCCTCCTTGACGTTCCCCTGGCGTCTCCCTAGCTTCATCCCGCCACTTCCACAGCTGGCCACCCTGGGAGGCATGACGCCCATGCACCGGACACCGAGGACCGGGCTCAGGACACCCGGCACCACCCGGCACAGACGCGTGCGGTCCACGGTCGTGGCCGCGACGGGGACCGTACTGGGGGCGGTGTGCGCCGCCACGCTCGCCGTCCCGCCGGCCCTGGCCGCCGGCGGCACCCCGCCCGACGCCGCACCCCGCAAGGAGCCGCTCCCCCTGGAGCGGCTCTTCGACAACCGGGCCGTCAGCGACGACGCCCGGCCCGGCGCCGCCGACTTCGACGGCGCCGGCTCCTCGTTCTCCGCGCGCGACCTCGCCGCCGCCGGCTGGACCCCCGGCCGGGCCCTGACCTTCGACGCCTCGCCGCTGCACTGGCCGCGCACCGCGCCCGGCACCCCCGACAACGTACGGGCCGACGGCCAGGCCGTACGGCTGTCCGGGCGCGGCCAGGCACTGACGTTCCTCGTCGCCGGCACCGGCGGCGACGCCACCGGCACCGGGCTCGTGCGCTACCGCGACGGGTCCGTGGGCGCGTACACGCTCACCGCGCCGGACTGGCGGCACGGTCCCCTCACCACGAAGGCCGTGGGCCTGCCGCACCGCAACACCCCGCAGGGGCAGCGCACCGAGACCACGCGGCTCTACGCGGTGACCGTGCCGGTGATGCGCGGCAAGGAGATCACGTCCGTGGTCCTGCCGAAGGCCCCCGGCCGCGCGCCCGGGGCCGCCCTGCACGTGTTCTCCCTCGCCCTGCGGCCTCCCACGAACGGGTGGACCGGCAGCTGGTCGGCGTCCACGTCCGGGTACGCCGCCCTGGGCCCGTGGACGGACCGGACGCTGCGGCTCGTCGTGCACAGCAGCGCGGGCGGACCGCACACGCGCATCCGGCTGGAGAACACGTTCGCCGGCCGGCCGGTGCGCATCGGGCACGCCACGATCGCCCTCCAGGGCAAGGACGCGGCCACCCGCGGCCGCCCGGCGCCGCTCGCCTTCGGCGGCCGGCCCGGCGCCGAGATCCCCGCGGGCGCGGCCCTGACCAGCGACCCCGTGGGCTTCCGGGTGCCGCCCGACACGAATCTGCTGGTGAGCCTCCACCTGCCGGGCACCGTCCGGGCGCTGCCGCTGCACAGCTACAGCAACCAGCTCTCGTACCTCAGCGCCGACGGCGCCGGCGACCGCACCGCCGACCGGGGCGCCGGCGCGTACGGCCAGAAGACCGAGGGCTGGCCCCTGCTGACCGGCGTCGACGTCACCGGCGGGCCCGGCTCCGTCGTCGCCCTCGGCGACTCCATCACCGACGGCGAGGCGGCGACGCCGGGCGCCAACGGCCGCTGGCCGGACCTGCTGTCGCGCCGGCTCCAGGGGCAGAAGACGGTGCCGCGGTTCGGCGTCCTCAACCACGGCATCTCCGGCAACCGCGTCGTCACCGACCGCTACGCGGGCGAGGGCACCAGCACCGTCCAGAGCGGGGTGAGCGCAGGGCACCGGCTGGAACGCGACGTCCTGGCCCAGACGTCGGCGCGCACGCTCATCGTCTTCGAGGGCGTCAACGACATCCGGGCCGGCACGACGGCCGACGAGGTCGTCGCCGCACTGCGGTCCATCGCGGTACGGGCGCACGAGCGCGGCATGCGCGTGATCGTGGCGACGATCGCGCCGTGCGGCGGCTTCTACGACTGCACGCCGCAGGCCGACGCCCACCGCGTCGCCATCAACCGGCACGTCCGGGCGGAGAACGGCGGGCTCTACGACGCGGTGTTCGACTTCGACGCCGCGATCCGCGACCCCCGGCACCCGGAGCGGATGCTGCCGCGGTACGACGCGGGGGACCACCTGCACCCGAACGACGCGGGGATGCGGGTGTTCAGCGAGACGGTGGACCTGAGAAAGCTGGTGTAGGGCGTTTCAAAGGCAGGGGCGTCTCCTTGTACGTCTTATACGTCGTACGTCTTATACGTCGAGGTCGACGACGACCGGGGCGTGGTCGGAGGCGCCCTTGCCCTTGCGCTCCTCGCGGTCGACGTACGCGTCCTTGTGGGCGCGGGCGAAGGCGGCGTTGCCGTAGACGAGGTCGATGCGCATGCCGCGGTTCTTGGGGAAGCAGAGCTGGCGGTAGTCCCAGTACGTGAACGGCCGGTCGTACTTCAGGGGGCGCGGCACGATGTCCGTCAGGCCCGTGTCGCGCAGGGCGGCGAGGGCGGCACGCTCGGCGGGCGTGACGTGCGTCAGGCCGTCGAAGGCGGACCGGTCGTGGACGTCCTCGTCGGTCGGCGCCACGTTGAAGTCGCCGAGGACCGCGAACGGGCGGTCGTCGTCGGCGTCCGCGCTGACGGCGTCGCGCAGCGCCTCCAGCCAGTGCAGCTTGTACGCGTAGTGGGCGTGGCCCACCTCGCGCCCGTTGGGCACGTACACCGACCACACGCGGACGCCGCCGCAGGTGGCGGAGACGGCACGGGGCTCCTGCACGCCGTCGTACTCCGGCCCGCCGGGCAGCCCCGTGACCACCTGCTCCAGGCCCACGCG
This sequence comes from Streptomyces mashuensis, assembly GCF_014654785.1. GTDB lineage: Bacteria > Actinomycetota > Actinomycetes > Streptomycetales > Streptomycetaceae > Streptomyces > Streptomyces mashuensis. The sequence continues at coordinate 458,581 of NZ_BNBD01000001.1, read as the reverse complement.
GGACAGCACGGCGACGCCGTTCCACCGGCCGTCCGCGTTGACGGCGGCCTCGTAGCCGAGCTCACGGAGCTCGGCGTACGGGAACGCCTCCTCGGCGGCCTTGATCTCCTGGATGCACAGCACGTCCGTGCCGCTGCTCTCCAGCCAGGCGAGCAGGCGGGGCAGACGGGCGGTGACCGAGTTCACGTTCCAGGTGGCGATGCGCATGCGGCCACCCTAACGGCCGCCACTGACAGCCGGGCCGCGCACGCGATCGGAGCCGGACCTGATCAGAGCCGGACGCTGTCGCCCGCGGCCAGCCGCTCGTGGGCGGCACCGGCGACACCGGGCCCGTCGGGGCCGAGCATCCGGTCGTAGACGGGGCGGGCGAGATCGGTGAGAAGCGCGTCGTGGATGTCGATGGCCCGGCGCGGCCCGACCTCGCGGATGTAGTCGATGACCTCCGACACCTTGCTCCAGGGGGCCATGACGGGAACCATCAGGGTGTCGACCGGCTGCCCGGGGAGGGTGAGGGCGTCGCCGGGGTGGAAGACGGAACCGTCGACGAGGTACCCGACGTTGGTGATGCGGGGGATGTCCGGGTGGATGACGGCGTGCAGCTGCCCGTGCACCTGCACGTCGAAGCCGGCGGCGGTGAAGGTGTCGCCCTCCCCCACGGTGTGCACGCGCCCGGGGAAGGCCGCCGAGACCTTTTCGGCAACGCTGCGCAGCGTCCACAGCTCGGCGGCGGGGTTCGCGTCGAGCGCGCGCCGCAGCCGGTCCTCGGCGAAATGGTCGGGGTGCTCGTGGGTGATCAGGATCGCGTCGGCACCGACGCCCGCGTCCTCCTCGCTGAACGCCCCGGGGTCGATGACGAGCGTGCCGCCGCCGTCCTTCTGCAGGCGCACGCAGGCGTGGCTGTGCTTGGTCAGCTTCATGCCCCTCATCTTGCTACGCCACCCTTCCCTCGTCGCCGAGGGCACGGCGCACGACCTCGACGGCGGCCCCGGCCACGGTGAACCCGGCGTGCAGGGACGCCTGAAGAAGCGTTTCCTCAATCTCGCCGGCGGTCACGCCGTGCCGCAGGGCGGCGCGCACGTGGACGGGGAGCGCATCGAGCTGCCCCTGCACGACGAGCGCGGTGAGCGTCACGAGACACCGCTCGCGTCGCCCGAGCCCGGGCCGCGCCCAGACCTCGCCCCAGGCGACACGGGTGACGAAGTCGTCGAAGGAGGAGCCGAAGGAGGAGCTGGGGGTGGGGGTCGTCGTCTCGGCGTCCGGGCCCAGGACGTCACGGCGTACGTCCGCACCGGCGCCACCGCCGGTCACGAGCGGCGGCAGGAGCGGACCGAAACTTGTACCGGCCGGTGCATAGGCCCCGGACAGCGGCGGCCCGAACCCGGCGGGAGCGGCGGCAGCACCGTACGGCTCGCCCATGGCGGGCGCAGCCGCACCCGTATCGACCGGCCACGCGGCGGCGGCTGCCGCGCCCGGGACGGGCCGCCCCTGCAGCGAGGCCGCGTCGCCGCCGTCAGGACGCCCGGGCGCCGACCCGGTCGCGGCGGGCGCACCCGGGACGGAGCCGACGCCGCCGGAGTGACCCGGCAAGGACTGCGGCTCGGCCGTGCCCGTCGCGGGCACGGCCGGCGACCCATGGGAGCCCACCGGCGCCACGCCGGAAGCAGCAGGCAGATGCCCACCGTCGGGGGAAGCGGGCACACCACCCGCACCGGCGGCAGCTGCCGCAACACCATCGTCCGGGCGTCCCGGCGCGAATCCCGCATCTGCGCCGGCACCGGAACCGACCGGCCCGGGCGCGGCGTCCGGCCCCGGCCGGGAATCCCCGTCATGGCGCGCCTGCAATGGGCCGGGGGCGGCGGACACGTCCGGCACCGCACCGGCCTCACGTCCGGCAACGGAGGCCGCGATCTCGGTCGCGCCCGGTGCGTGCCCACTCGGGGAGGGGCTCACCGCAGCTACGCCCACGCCGTCGGAACCCACCGACGCGCCCGGCGCCGGGCCGACGCCCTCGTGGGCTCCCGCGACCGGTCCGCCCGCGCCGGACCCGGACGCCCCGTCAGGCTCAGCCGCAGCCGACACCCCCGGCAACGCGCCGGCGCCCTCGGGGCTTCCACCTGCCGGGCCGGCGGCAGCCGGCGTGCCCGGCACCGCACCCCCGTCCGGCGCCGTCGGCGCCGCCGGCGCCCACGGTGCCGTGAAGTGCCGTACCAGCAGGTCCGTCACCGCCGCCGGTTGTTCCACCGGCGTGAGGTGGCGGGCCATCGGGATCACCGCCAGGCGGGCGTCCGGGATGCCCGCCACCAGAGCGCGGGCCTCCGCCGGGGGCGTGACCTCGTCCTCCGCGCCGGCGATCACCAGGGTCGGGAGCGTCGCGCGGCGCAGGTCCGGGCGGGCGTCGTACGTTGCCAGGGATTCGGCGGAGGCCGCGTAGCAGGAGAGGTCCGTCGCGCGGACCATCTGGACCGCCCAGTCCGCGATGGCGGGTTGCGCGCCGGCGAAGTGCGGGGTGAACCAGCGTTCCGGAGTGCGGCGGGCGACGGGGTCGAGGCCGGCGGTGCGGGCCTCCTTCGCGTGGGTGGGCCAGTCGGCCGCGGTGCCGTGTGCTGCCGCGCCGACGACCGCGAGCGAGGCGATCCGGTGCGGGTGGCGCAGGGCCAGGTCGATGCCGACGGCGCCGGAGACGCAGGCGCCGAGGTAGCCGAAGCGGTCGACGCCGAGGCCGTCGAGCGTGGCGAGGAGGCGCTCCGTGAGCGCACCGACCGCCGGCGCGGGCACCGCGGGGGCGCCGCCGTGGCCCGGCAGGTCGAAGCGCAGCACGCGCCAGTGGCGCGTCAGCTCGGGGACCTGGCGGTCCCACATGTGCCATGTGGCGCCCAGAGCCGGGCCCACCACCAGCACCGGAGTACCCTCCGGGCCGTCCCAACGGTACTGCAGGGTCTGCGTCGTCTCGCTCACCGCGACACGCTAACCGCCGTGCCCGCGGCCCCCCTTCACGGGGTCGTCGTCGAGACCACGTACACCTGGGGGAAGTCGGGGTTGTCCAGGTTGGCCGTGATTTCCAGGGACGGTTTGGGGCGGTCCTGTTCGCGGACCGTGCCTGCCCAGTGGTGGCCTTCGGGAAACTTCCAGCCCACCTTCGACGCCTCGTCGTCGTCGATGGTGATGTCGCCGTCCTCCAGCTTGGCCGGGTCCGCGCCCACGTCGTTCAGCCAGCGCTCGAACTTTTCCCGCGTGGTGGTGAACTGGAGGTACAGGGAGCTGGACTTCCAGGTGTTCGTCTCGAAGTGCGCGACGTTCTCCGCGTACGGCGGGACCGTCACCTCGTAGATGCGGCGCTGGAGCCGTGAGGGCCAGCCTTCTTCCAGGCCCGTGGCCGCCGCCTGCTGCTGGTTGTTGATGCTGCCGCCGCCGCGGCTCTGCATCGCCGAGATGTAGAGGTAGACCGCGGGGACGGCGATCAGCAGGAAGACGATCACGGGTTTGAGCCAGCGGCGGCGCCGGGCGGGGTGCTGGTCGATCACGGCGCTCATCCGCGGCCCGCCCGTGCGTAGCGTTCGTACCGTTCGGCCCGGCGCCGGTTGGCGCGGCGGAACCGGCGGGCCACCAGCCGCGCCAGGTCGGCGGCGCCGACCATGCCGGCCTCGGGGCCGAGCTGGGCCTTGACGATGCGGGCCTCGGGGCGGTAGCCGCGGCCGGTGAGGTGGCGGCGGAAGGCGTCGCGGGCCGGGCCGATCAGCAGGTCGTCGGCCGCGCTCACGCCGCCGCCGATGACGAAGCAGGAGGGGTCCAGCGCGGCGGCCAGGTTGGCGATGCCCACGCCCAGCCACTGGCCGATGTCCTGGAGGAGCTCCACGCACATCGCGTCGCCGGAGCGCGCCAGCTCCGTGATCAGCGGGCCGGTGATCTCCTTGACGTTGCCGCCGACCCGGTCGATGATCCCGTACGCGACGGGCGACTCGGCGGCGGCCAGCTCGCGGGCCTCGCGCACGAGCGCGTTGCCCGAGCTGTACTGCTCCCAGCAGCCGCGGTTGCCGCAGGGGCAGCGGTGGCCGCCGGGCACCACCTGCATGTGCCCGAACTCGCCCGCGACCCCGTACTTGCCCCGCTTGACCTGGCCGTCCTCGAGGATGGCGCCGCCGATGCCGGTCCCCAGGGTGATCATGACGAGGTGGTCCTCGCCACGGCCCGCGCCGAAGCGCCACTCGGCCCAGGCGGCGGTGTTGGCGTCGTTGTCGACCATGACCGGCACGGCCAGGCGGCCGGCGAGGCGGTCGCGCAGCGGCTCGTTGCGCCAGGACAGGTGCGGGGCGAACAGGACGCGGTTGCGGTCGGCGTCGACCCAGCCGGCCGCGCCGATGCCCACGGCGTGCACGTCGTGCCGGTCGGAGAGGTCGAGGACGAGCTCGGTGATGGTGTCCTCGACGACCTTCGGGCTCTTCGACTTGTCCGGGGTCTCGGTACGGATCTTCTCGAGGATGTTGCCGTCCGCGTCGACGACGCCGGCCATGACCTTGGTCCCGCCGATGTCGATGCCGACGGTGGGGACCCGGGGGGCGGTGAGGTGGGAGCGGCGCTCGCGCGTGCCGGCGGTGCGGACGGTGCGCAGCACGGCGTCGCGGGTCGTACCACGGTTGACGCGGTCACGGTACGTGCTCATCGGGGCACCCCCTCCACTGCGTGGAGCTCGGCGGTTCTGCGGGCGGTGCGGGTGCGGGCTCGCACGGGTGGTGGCCCCTGGTCGGTGTCTGGAGGCGGCGCCTCGTGGATACGGTCGGAGTCCCGATTGTGCCTCACGGGCGGGGGCCGGGGCGAAACCGCAGGCCCCCGGAGGGGACCGATCCGGTACGTCGTACGGCGACCGGACCCGCTCCCTCCGGGGCCGGTCGGCTCAGTCCCCCGGCGCGTCCGCGGGGGCCGGTGCCCGCCGGAGCTCGTGGCTGAGCTCCTCCAGTTCGCTGCCGCCCGCCATCTGGCGCGTCAGCTCCTCCAGCGCGATGTCCGCCTTGGCATGGCTGCCCGCCATCGCCCCGCGCTTGAGCAGGACGAAGCGGTCGCCGACCAGGTACGCGTGGTGCGGGTTGTGCGTGATGAGGACCACGCCCAGGCCCGCGTCGCGCGCCGCGGCCACGTACTTCAGGACCACGCCGGACTGCTTCACGCCCAGGGCGGCCGTCGGCTCGTCGAGGACGAGGACCTTGGCGCCGAAGTGGACGGCGCGGGCGATCGCCACGCACTGCCGTTCGCCGCCGGAGAGCGTGCCGATGGGCTGGTCGACGTCGCGCAGGTCGATGCCCATGCGCAGCAGCGCCGCGTGGGTCGTCTCGCGCATCGTGCGGACGTCGAGGCGCTTGAAGGGGCCGGCGCCCTTCGTCGGCTCGGAGCCGAGGAAGAAGTTCCGCCACACCGGCATCAGGGACACCACGGCGAGGTCCTGGTAGACCGTGGCGATGCCGCGGTTCAGGGCGTCGCGCGGCGAGCCGAGGCGGACCTCGTCGCCCTCGATGCGGAAGGTGCCCGCGTCGTGCTGGTGCAGCCCCGCGACGATCTTGATGAGCGTGGACTTGCCGGCGCCGTTGTCGCCGAGCACACAGGTGATCTCGCCGGGGTGGACCTCCAGCGAGACGCCCTCCAGCGCGCGTACGTTGCCGTAGTGCTTGCTGACGCCGTCGAGTTCGACGAGGGGGACGGCCGCGTCCGTCGTGACGTCCGTCGTGGCATCCGTCATGAGTTCGCCTCCGCGCGCTTGCGGACCCATGCGTTGAGCAGGGTCGCCAGGAGCAGCATCGCGCCGAGGAAGAACTTGAACCAGTCCGGGTTCCACTGGGCGTAGACGATGCCCTTGCTGGTCATGCCGAAGATGAACGCGCCGACCGCGGAGCCGATGGCCGAGCCGTAGCCGCCGGTCATCAGGCAGCCGCCGATCACGGCCGCGATGATGTAGAGGAATTCGTTGCCCACGCCCTCGCCGGACTGGACGACGTCGTACGACATCAGCAGGTGCTGGCCGGAGATCCAGGCGCAGAAGGCGACGGCCATGTAGAGGCCGATCTTGGTGCGGTTGACGGGGACGCCCACCGCTCGGGCCGCGTCCGCGTTGCCGCCCACGGCGAAGATCCAGTTGCCGACGCGGGTGCGCAGCAGGATCCACGTGGCCACGGCCACGAGGCCGAGCCACCACAGGATCGTCACCTGGAGGTCCACGCCGCCCACGGTGACGTGGGAGGCGAAGACGGCGCGCGCGGAGGGGAAGCCCTCCATGTCGCCGATCGTCTTGGTGGAGACCGTGCCGCTGACGAGCTTGGTGAAGCCCAGGTTGAGGCCGGTCAGCATGAGGAAGGTGCCCAGCGTGATGATGAAGCTGGGCAGCTTGGTGCGGGTCAGCATGAAGCCGTTGAAGAAGCCGATCGCCAGGGTGACCAGCAGGGAGACCCCCACGCCGACCCAGACGTTCGCCGTCATCTGGTAGCTGAACATCGACGAGACCAGCGCCGAGCTGGTGACCATGACGCCGGTCGACAGGTCGAACTCGCCACCGATCATCAGCAGCGCCACCGGGACGGCCATGATGCCGATCGTCGAGGACGCGTACATGACGGTGGAGAGGCTCGACGCCTGAAGGAAGGTTTCCGCGACGACCGAGAAGAAGACGAAGACGGCGGCGGCACCGACCACCGCACCCAGCTCCGGCCGGCCGAGCAGCCGACGGGCCCGGCCCTGCCGGAGCAGGCGTTCGTCAGCAGTGGCCGCGGCGCCGGCGGTCATCGGGTGCCCCGCTTCGTGTACTCGGTCAGGGCCTTGGCGTCGTCCTTGGTGATGATCTGCGGGCCGGTGAGCACGGGCCGGCCGCCGCCGAGCGTGTCGGCGTTGTACTTGTGGAGCCACAGCAGGTCGACGGCCTCGTAGCCCTGGAGGTACGGGTCCTGGTCGACGGCGAAGCCGAGGCTGCCGTCCTGGAGCGCCGCGGCGACCTTGGCGTTGAGGTCGAAGGTGTCGACCTCGGCCTTGCTGCCGGCCTGCTGGGCCGCCTTCACGGCGGTGGGCGCGAAGGGGGCGCCCAGGGTGACGACGGCGTCGACGTCCTTGTCGGACTGGAGCTTGGCCTCGATGGAGGACTGGACGCCGGGCATGTTGGTGCCCTCGACGTAGAGGTTCTCCACCTGGCCCTTGAAGCTCTTCCTCACGCCCTCGCAGCGCTGCTCGTGGCCGACGTTGCCCTGCTCGTGCAGGACGCACACCGCCTTCTTCTTCCCGCGCTGGTTGAGCTGCTCGCCGACGGCCTCGCCGGCGATGGTCTCGTCCTGGCCGATGTGCGTGAGGGCGCCGAACTCCTTGGACTTCTCGGAGCCCGAGTTCACCGTGATGACGGGGATGCCGGCCTTGACGGCCTTGGCCACGACGTCCTTCATGGCGTCGGGTTTGGCGAGCGTGACGATCAGGCCGTCGACCTTGGAGTCGATCATGGCCTGGACGCTCTGGGCCTGCCGGTTCCCCTCCACGTCGTGCGCGTAGAGGAACTGGATGTTGTCCTTGGCCGCCGCCTGTTTGGCACCGCTCTGGACGATGTCCCAGAAGGTGTCGCCATCGCCCGAGTGGGTGACCATCGCGAACTTCCAGCGCGGGGTGTTCACCGCTGCGCGGCCCTGGGCCGCCGCCTGGGCGGCCCGCTCCTCCGCGCGCTTGCCGCCGGTGCTGCTGCACCCCGCCAGTGTGGCGCCGAGCACCGCTGCCAGCACGGCGCTCACCGCGCGTGCGCCTCTCCGAACCCTTGCCACGAGGACTTGCCCTTCTCACTGTCTGTCACGGTGCGACCGGACCCGTTCGCGGGCCCAACCGCCAAGTATCCGTCACCATCCGTCACCCCCGTCGGCCGGGGCGCCGGCGGTGCCGTCCCGACCCCCTTCCGCGGCCGCTCCTGAAGACTCCCGTGGTGCTCCGGTGGGTGAGTTCTAGTGGCGCACGCCACACCGCGTCAAGGCTATGTCCATACATTCTTACGGCATGACAGGTTGCCCACCGTCATGGCCGGTCATGACCGGGCGAGCAGCTGGAAGTCGAACGAGTAGCGCGACGCCCGGTACAGATGCGAGCCGAACTCCACGGCGCGGCCCGTGTCGTCGTACGTCGTCCGCTCCATCGTGAGCAGCGGCGCGCCCGCCGGCTCGGCCAGCAGCTCCGCCTCGGCGGGCGTGGCCGCGCGGGCACCGATGGTCTGCCGGGCGCTGTGCAGGGTGATGCCGGCCGTCCGCATCAGCCGGTAGAGCCCGGCCCGCTCCAGCGCGCCGCCCTCCAGGTCCAGCAGGCCGACGGGCAGGTGATTGGAGAGCCGGGCCACGGGCTCGCCGTGCGCGAGCCGCAGCCGCTCGACGTGCACCACGTCGGCCCCCTCGGCAACACCCAGCGCCGCGGCCACCGTCGCGCTCGCGGGCTCCACGGCCCGCCGCAGCACCCGCGTGGCCGGCTTCTGGCCGGCGGCCTCCAGGTCGTCGTACAGACTGCTCAGCTCCAGGGGGCGGCGGACCTGGCTGTGCACGACCTGGGTGCCCACCCCCCGCCGGCGGACCAGCAGACCCTTGTCGACCAGCGACTGGATCGCCTGCCGGACCGTGGGCCGGGACAGGCCCAGCCGCCCGGCCAGCTCGATCTCGTTGCCGAGCAGACTGCCGGGGGCCAGCTCGCCGCGCTCGATCGCGGCCTCCAGCTGCTGCGACAGCTGGAAGTAGAGGGGCACGGGACTGCCCCGGTCGAGGGTGAACTGAAGGGGTTGCTGCTTCGCCACGGGGGGAGAGTAGCCGCGGGACCGGTTGACGGGTAGTCCGGAGGTCCTGTTGTCCGGACATACCCGTTTCCCTCCGGGGCCTACGAGGCCGGGACCCCCACCCAGAGGCCGTCCTCCCGGCCGCTCTCCGCGGACGCCTCCACCTGGAGCTCCTTGGCCCCGTCGGGCGAGACCGAGTACGTGTAGTGGGTCGACGCCTGCTTGCCGGGCAGCAGCGTGCCGGTGAAGGGCTTGGTCGCGCCGTAGCCGTCGATGATCGTCTCGACGTCGGCGCCCTTGGCGTCCTTCACGTCCGGCATGTGCGAGAGCAGGCTGATCTGCTTGTCGCTGCCGTTGACGACCGTCACCTCCACGCGCAGGGCGATGTTGCCCTCCTTGTGCCCGTACGTGAACTGGCCGTGCGTCTCGTACCGCTCCGGCTGGGACACGCTGATCGTGACGCCGTCGGCGTAGCGGTGGGTCTCGCCGAACTTCAGCGTCTTCTTCTCCGGCTTGGCCGGGGAGGGGGACGCCTCCGGCCGGGCGGGGGCCGACCAGGAGCGGTCGTCGTCGTCCTTGACGTCCTTGTCGTAGTCGTAGCTGTTCACCAGGCCGATCACGACGAACGTCACGACCGACACGGCGGCGAGACCACCGAGCACGCTGCCGGTCAGGGCCATCCTCCCGTTGCCCGCCCGGCCCCGGCGGGCGTGCCCCCAGGCGATCAGGCCGAGGCTGAGCGCGAGCGTGGCGAGCACACCGGCCGCCGTGAGGCCCGGAATGGCGAAGATCAGCCACCAGATGTTCACGAAGCCCAGGAGCGGCGTCAGCGAGGTCAGGAGCCCGCAGACGCCGGTGACCAGCGCGGCCACCGCCATCCCGCTCGTCTTCGCCGGAGCCGGGACCGCGTACGGGTGCGGGTGCCCGTACGGGGGCGCGGGCGGCGGCCAGGCGCCGGGCCACGCACCCGTGGCGGGGGCGCCACCGGGGGCACCCGGAGCGCCCGGAGCGAGCGGAGGGTCGGGCACGACGGGAGGGGCGGGAGGGGCCGCTACGGCGGTGGGAGCCGGGGCGGCCGGGGTCTCGGCGGTGGGCGTCTCCCCGGCGGCCGGGGCCTCTCCGGCGCCGGCGACCGGGGTCCCGGCGGCAGGCGCCTCGACGGCCTCCGCGCCTTCGGCACCCTCCTTGGTCAGGGACAGCTTCTCCCCTGCCTGCTGCTCCGCCTCACCGGACGGCTCCGGCTCCGGGGACGGGACGGACTCGGGCCCGGGGCTCTGCTCGGGCAGGGTCATGCGATGTCCTTTGATCTTGGGCTCTGAGGACGATCACCCTAACAAGGGCTTTTGCCCCAGCTTTACGTTGGGTGACCGCCCTGCCGGTGGCCTACCAGGCCCGGCCCCGCGGCAGCTCCTCCAGCCCCGGTGCCGACAGGTGCAGCACCTCGTACCGCTCCTCCCCCGCCGCCTCCTTCTCCCACTCGGCGGGCGCGGCCTCCCACAGCACGAAGCGCATCAGCTCCCAGTACCGGGGGTCGAAGGCCAGGGCCACGGTGTGCACCCCCTCGGTACGGGCCAGCGCCCCGGCCTCCGCCAGGGCCTCCTCCACCTGGCCGGCCGGGTCGCCACCGGCCGGCATCGGGGTCAGCAGCCGGGTCGCCGCCCGCGGCGCGGCGGTGCGGGCCGGGCCCGCCGCACACGCCAGACCCGTCCAGTGCTGGACGACCGGCCGGCCGAAGTCGGCGACGATGCCCTGGAAGCCGCCGCCCCCGGCGAGGAAGTGCGCCATCGCCCCCTGGTCGTGCCACAGGTAGAAGGGCGCGTACTGGTTGACCGGCGAACCGCCGGCGTCGCCGCGCTCGCGGACGAGGTACGCCTTGAGGCCCAGCCCGGCGCGGTCGTCGAGCACGTGGCCGCGGGTGGCCACGCGCTCGCGGATGATCCCCATGTCGTAGTCGGCGGGCAGGGTGAGGGGGTACTGCATGGCGTGCACGAGATCTCCTCCAGTACGGGCGGGTGGGCCGGTCAGGCGGCGTGGGTGGCGAGCAGGGCGAGGACGCCGTCGACGGCCTGCTCGAAGGGGGCGGTGGAGCCGGCGGCGCGGGCCAGGACGTAGCCGCCCTGGAGCACCGCCATCACGGTGGAGGCGGTGGCGACCGGGTCCAGGCCCGTGAGTTCGCCGCGCTCCACTCCCTCGGCCAGCACCTGGGCGAGCCGCTCGCGCAGCCAGGCGAAGGTCTCGTCCACCGGCCGGCGCAGCTCGGGGTCGGCCATGACGTCCGGGTCCTGGGTGAGGCGGCCGACGGGGCAGCCGCGCAGCACGTCCCGTTCGCGGCGCAGGTACGCGGCGACCCGTTCGAGGGCCGTGCCCGGCCCGGAGAACTGCTGCTCGGCCAGCGCCCGCAGTTCGTCCGCCGTGCGCCGGATCGCGGCCAGGGCCAGCTCGGGCTTGCCGCTGAAGTGGTGGTACATGCTGCCCTGGCCCGCTCCGGCGTGCTGCTGGATGGCCTTGGGGCTCGTACCGACGTATCCGCGCTCCCAGAGGAGGGCGCGGGTGCTCTCGATGAGGCGGTCCTGAGTGCTCACGAACCTCAGTGTACATACCAGTAGGTACAAACGATCAACAAAAGGAGACCGCCGCCCCCGGAGGGGCGGCGGCCAGGAAGAGCCGGAGCCGGCTCAGCAGGAGAAGTCGACCTTGTCGAACGACGCGTAGTGGTCGTCCGTGTAGTAGTCCTCGTGCGCCTGGCGGCCGGTGACGATGCGTCGGGCACCACGGTCCGGGGAGCCCGGGGTGATCACCGTGTACTCGTGGTAGTAGCCGCTGGACTGACGCGGCAGCACGCCCTCGCGGTTGGTGAAGACGGTGCCGTCCTTCGGGTACGGGAAGGGGCCGCCGTTGTCGATCAGGCGAATGGTGTCGTGGGCCTGCGACGGCAGCTCCGAGTAACAGATGTCGCCCGTGGACTTCAGGGTGACGGACGTGACGGAGTGCGCCGCGACGGGCGTCGAGGCGACGGCGGGCGTGCCGAGGAGCAGGGTGCCGCCCAGGGCGGCGAGGGCGCCGAGGCGGACGGCGCGACGGGAGAACCGGAGACGGTGGGGGGTTGTCATGACGCCAGCATGGCGTGAACACGTCGTGTCATGTCAATGCCAATTTCTTGATGTTTTTCTGACGTTCACCGGTACCTTTGCCTCCGGTTCCGGCCCCACGTGCGGACGGCTTTTGCCTCTGGGGCAAAAGTTTTGCCCCAGAGGCATGGGCGGCCCTATACCGGAGACATGAGCGCGTCCGCACCCGAAAGCTCCGAAGGCGGCGAAGGCGTCGAACTCCCGCACGTCTCCCCCAAGCTGCGCGAGCACCGCCGCCACAGCGGCCTGACGCTGGAGGCCGCCGCGTCCCGCGCGGGACTGTCGCCGGCCCACCTCTCCCGGCTGGAGACCGGGCGGCGCACGCCGTCCCTGCCGATGCTGCTCACGCTCGCGCGGGCGTACGGCACCACCGTCTCCGACCTGCTGGGCGAGGTGCCCGAGGCTCTCGACCCGATCGTACGGGCCGACCGCATGGAACCGCAGGAGGCGGGCGGCTGGACGTACTGGCGCGCCGGCGGTTCCGGGCGGGCCATGCAGGCGCTGCGGCTGCACGTGCCGGCCGGCCCCCGCAGCCAGGAGGGCCTGGTCCGGGTGCACCCCGGCGAGGAGTGGCTGTACGTCCTCCGGGGCCGGCTGCGGCTGGCCCTGGGCGAGGCCGTGCACCTGCTCGGACCGGGCGACGCGGCGCACTTCGACTCCCTCACCCCGCACCGCATCGCCGCCGCGTCGTCCGGCGGCGCGGACCTGCTGTTCCTGCACACGCTCATGCAGAGCGGCGCCGCCGCGCTCTGCCTGGGCGACGGCACCACCGGCGTTCACTGACAGAAAGGGCCGTCCCATGACCGAGCACGCCCAGGACCGCAGCACCGCCGGCACCACGGCCCGCGCCGCCCGCCGGCCCGGCTTCGACGAGGAGGACCGGGCGCCCGTGCCCATGAAGATCCGCGTCTTCATCTATCTCGTCGCGGTCCACTTCATCTCGGCCTTCTTCTTCCTCCTCTTCTACCTCGGCGGCGCGAAGTAACGGCTTCGGGCAGCCCCACGCCCTTGAGGCCCGGACCGCCCTACCCTGGTGCCCATGGCCCGTACCGCCCGGGACGTCCTCGACGGCGCCCTGCGCCTGCTCGCCCCCGCCGCCGGGGAGAACCGCCTGGTGGCGGAGATCGCCGCGGGCCGCGCGCCGCTCGCCGCGGTGGCGGCCCTCGCGCTGGAGCAGGGGCAGGTCATCCCCGCCGACCGGCGCTCCTTCACCCACTTGGCGCTCCGCGCCACGGCCCTGCAGCAGCCGCCGGTCACCGCCTTCTACGACCACCTCGCCCGGGGCGAGGCCGTCGCCCTGGAGCGGCTCGGTCCGCTCACGGCGGCCTGCGGGCTCGGCGAGGAGGCCGTACGGGCCCACGAGCCGCGCCCCGGCTGCCAGGCGTACCCGGCGTACGTGTCCTGGCTCGCGCTGGGCGCCGAGCCGGTGGACGCGGCCGTGGCGCTGACGGCCAACTTCGCGGCCTGGAGCGCCTCGTGCGCGACCGTGGCCCTCGCCCTGCGCGAGCACTACGGCTTCGACGACGCCGCGTGCGGGTTCTTCGACCTCTTCGCCGAACCGGACCCGGAGGCCGCCGAGCGGGCGCTGGCCGCGGTCGGCGCCGGCCTGCTCGACGGGCGGCTGTCGGAAACCCTGGCGCACCGTCACGGCCGGCTGGTCCAGGCGTACGAGGCGATGTTCTGGTCCACGCTGGCCGACGAGTTCGTCCCCCGCTGAGCAGGGTCAGCCCCCCGCAGCCGCCCGGAGCGCCCGCTCGCCCTCCTCCGTGAGCGAGCCGTGCACGCGGAGCCGGGCGATGCCGCCGTCGGGGTGGATGTCGATGCGCACGTGGGTGGCCGTGGGCGTGGCCGGGAGCACGAAGCGGTGCACGGTGTCGGGCTGGAGGGGGGTGCGCGGCAGCGCCTCGGTCCAGCCGGCGGCGGGGCCGGCCGGGTCGGCGCCGGTGGTGGCGTCGAGGACGGAGAGGGACGCCCAGCCCGCGGCGTTGCCGCGGTAGCAGCCCGTGTCGATCTCCACGGCGCGCAGCACCGCCTGCCCGGTGAGGCGGTAGCGCACCCAGTCGTGGCCCTTGTCGCGGCGGCGCCGGGTCTCCCAGCCCTCGTCCATCCGCCGGGAGCGGCCGGGGCGGATGCTGTTGAGCGGCGGGGAGAAGAAGAGGTCGGAGGCGTCCTCGACGCGGCCGCCGTTCTCCAGCGCGGCGAGGTCGAAGGTGCCGAGCGCGGTGAGCCAGCCGGTGTCGGGCAGGGGTTCGCCGTGGACGCGCAGCCGGGCGATGCCACCGTCGGGGTACTGACGCAGCCTCAGATGGGTGTGGCGGCGGTCGTCGTGGACGGCGAAGGCGTTGGCGGCGTGGCCGCCGACGGGGCTGCGCGGGACGAGCAGCGTCCACTGCACCGCGTCGGACAGCAGTTCGCCGGGGCCGGGCGTGCCCGGGGTGCAGGTGGCCTCGATGCTGATGGAGTCGGGGTGGTTGCCGCGGAAGTGGGCGGTGTCCACGACGACGCCCCGGATCACGCCCGGCACGCCGAGCCGGACCAGGGCCCAGTCGTGGTCGTCGTCGGCCGGGTGCGGGCTGTCGGCGGCGGGGCCGCGGCGGCGGCGTGTCTCCCAGCCGTCCATGACCTTGCCCTTGGGGCCGAAGCGGTCGGGGTCGAAGCGGGCGGGGCGGGGGTCGAGGAGGTTCTCGCGGTCGGCGAAGAAGTCGTCGTTGGCGGCGAGCACGGTGCCGCCGGCGCGGCGGTCGGCGAGGTCGGGCAGGTGGGCGAACGGCAGGTCCGGGGCGGCGCGGTAGTCGGCGTACGGGTCGCCGCCGGTGTACGGGCCGGCGCCACCGGTGAAGGACGGCAGGGGCGGGAAGGGGGGAACCGTGGGGCGGGGACGGGGTATGCCGCTGGTGCTCATGTGCGCTCCAGGAGTCGGCCGGTGGGCCCGGTGAGCGGGGTGCCGTGGTCGGTGATCCGCCGGCCGCGCAGCCAGGTGGACCGGACGACGCCGTGGAGCGTGCGGCCGGCGTAGGCGGTGACGGGGTTGCGGTGGTGGAGGGCGGCCGGGTCGACGGTGAAGGTCTCGTCGGGGGCGAGGACGGCGAAGTCGGCGTCGCGGCCGGGCTCGATGGCGCCCTTGGCGCGCAGCCCGGCGAGGGCGGCGGGCCCGGCGGACATCCAGCGGGCGAGGTCGGTGAGGGTGTGGCCGCGGCGCCGGGCCTCGGTCCAGACGGCCGGCAGGCCGAGCTGGAGGGAGGAGATGCCGCCCCAGGCGGTGCCGAAGTCGGGCACCTTGAGGTCGGCGGTGCACGGGGAGTGGTCGGAGACGACGCAGTCGAGGGTGCCGTCGGCCAGGGCGGCCCACAGGGCGTCACGGTTCGCGGCCTCGCGGATGGGCGGGCAGCACTTGAACTCGGTGGCGCCGTCGGGTACTTCCTCCGCGGTGAGGGTAAGGAAGTGCGGACAGGTCTCGACGGTGACGGGCAGCCCCTCGGCGCGTGCGGCGGCGAGGGCGGGCAGCGCGCCGGAGGAGGACAGATGCAGCACGTGGGCCCGTACGCCCCGGCGCCGTACGGTCTCCAGGAGCGTGCCGATCGCCGTTTCTTCGGCGGCGGGGGGCCGGGAGGCGAGGAAATCGGCGTAGCCGGGCCCGGCGGGCTGCGGGGCGCGCGCGAGCCGGCCGGGGTCCTCGGCATGGACGATCAGCAGGCCGTCGAACGCGGCGAGCCGGGTGGCGACGGCGTCGAGGCCCGCGGGGTCGAGCGGCGGGAACTCGTCGACGCCGGAGGGCGAGAGGAAGGCCTTGAAGCCGAAGACGCCGGCGTCGTGCAGGGGCCGCAGCTCCTCCTCGTTGCCGGGGACGGCGCCGCCCCAGAAGCCGGTGTCGACGTGCACCCGGCCGCGGGCGGCGGCCCGTTTGACGTCCAGGGCGGCCGGGGTGGTGGTGGGCGGCAGGCTGTTGAGCGGCATGTCGACGAGGGTGGTGACGCCCCCGGCGGCCGCGGCCAGCGTGGCGGTGCCGAAGCCCTCCCAGGCGCTGCGGCCGGGGTCGTTGACGTGGACGTGGGTGTCGACGAGGCCGGGCAGCAGGACGTCGTCGCCGAGATCGGTGACGGGTGTGCCCGGGGGCGGTGCGGTGTCGTACGGCAGGACGGCGGCGATCCGGCCGCCGTCGACGGCGACGCAGGCGGGGCGGACGCCGCCGGGCGTCACGACCCGGCGCGAGCGCAGGACGTTCTCCACTCCCCCTCCCCTCGGCTTCAACAATCTGTTGAAGCGCGGCTTCCGGCAGTCTTCAGCCGCACCCGGGCACCGTCAAGACCCCGGTCGCACTTCTCTCGTGCAACGGAAGCACGGTTTCGCTGGGCAGAAACCTGCAAGTGACCCCGGCGGCGGCCGGTAGGCTGCTGCCACCCAGTCCCCCGGAAGGAGCGCCGTGCCCCCGTCCGCCGAGCCCAGATCCGCCTCGCACAGCGGTGGCGTCCAGTCCCTCGAGCGTGCCTTCGACCTGCTCGAGCGGATGGCCGACGCCGGCGGTGAGGTCGGGCTGAGCGAGCTGGCCGCCAGCAGCGGGCTGCCGCTGCCGACCATCCACCGGCTGATGCGCACCCTGGTCGCCTGCGGGTACGTCCGGCAGCAGCCCAACCGGCGGTACGCGCTCGGCCCCCGGCTGATCCGGCTCGGCGAGAGCTCGGCCCGGCTGCTGGGCACCTGGGCCCGGCCGCACCTGGCCCGCCTGGTCGAGGAGACCGGCGAGACGGCCAACATGGCGCTGCTCGACGGCGACGAGGTCGTGTACGTGGCGCAGGTGCCGTCGCGGCACTCGGTGCGGATGTTCACCGAGGTCGGCCGGCGGGTGCTGCCGCACACCACGGGCGTGGGCAAGGCGCTGCTGGCGCAGTCGCCCGACGACGAGGTGCGCGCGCTGCTGGGCCGTACGGGCATGCCGGCGGCCACGGAGAAGACGATCACGACGCCGGAGGGCTTCCTCACGGAGCTGGCGCAGGTGCGCGCGAACGGCTTCGCGGTGGACGACAACGAGCAGGAGATCGGGGTGCGGTGCCTGGCGGTGCCGGTACCGGACTCGCCGACGTCGGCGGCGATCTCCATCTCCGGCCCGGCCGGGCGCCTGACCGAGGAGGCCACGGAGCGGATCGTGCCGCTGCTCCAGGAGGTGGCGGCGGACCTGTCGGCCACGCTGGCCGCCCCGGCGGCGGGTACGGCGGCGGCCGAAGCGGCCGTCTGACGCGGCTCCCGGCGGGACGTCCGGCCCGGCGGCCCTCCGTACGGTCGTGCGGTCAGCCGTCGTATGGTCGGCCGCCGTACGGTCAGCCGCCCTCGCGCTGGCCGGGTACGCCCGGCTCCGGCGCCGGGTCGTCGGCGAACCGTTCCACCGCGGCCCGTACCTCGCCGAGCGCGGGGGCGAGGGCGCTCACCGAGCCCACCGCGCCCGCCACCAGCAGCAGCGACCGGCGCAGCCGGGAGACGTCCTGGGTGCCGGCGCGGGCCATCGCGTCGAGGGCCGCGAGTTCGTCCTCGGCGGCGTCGCGGTCCGGGAGGACGGCGGGGTGCCCCGCCAGGGCCCGGCGCAGCCGGGACACCGCCTGGCCGAGTTCGCCCGCTCTGGGGTCGGGTTCTTGGCCGCACCGCGTCACGTGCTCCCTTTCCACGGCTGGTTCCACCGCCACGGCGCCCTCCGTCACGTCCGTCCCCTCCCCCGGGCCGCCCGTGCGATCAGTTAACGCCACTTTGCGTGGGACGCGCTACACACACAGCGAAATACAGGCCGTGCGTTCTCGTGCGAACGACGAACTCCCGTACGGGGCGCGGGAGCCCGGAAGTGCGCTATGCAGGGAGCATGACGCGGAGCATCGCGGGACTTGTCCTGGCGGCGGGTGGCGGGCGGCGGCTCGGCGGGCGCCCCAAGGCGCTCCTCGTGCACCGGGGGGAGCCGCTCGTGGCGCGTGCGGTGCGGGTGCTGCGGGCGGCCGGCTGCGAGCCGGTGCAGGTCGTGGTGGGTGCGGACGCCGCGGCCGTACGGGCGGTGCTGGCTCCGCCGCCGGACGGGCCGGTGGTCGTGGAGAACCCCGACTGGCGGTCGGGCATGGGCTCCTCGCTGCGGGCGGGCCTGGCGGCGCTGGATGCCACGGACGCCGGCGCGGTGCTGGTGCTGCTCGTCGACCAGCCGCGGGTGGGCGCCGAGGCCGTCGCCCGGGTGCTGGCCGCCCATCGCGCGGGGGCGGCGCTGGCGGCCGCCGCGTACGGCGGGGTCCGCGGCCACCCCGTGCTGCTGGGCCGGGAGCACTGGCCGGGGGTGACGGCGACGGCCGAGGGGGACCGCGGGGCCCGCGCCCACCTCGCCCGGCACGCCGGTGCGCTGCGCCTGGTGGAGTGCGGGGACGTCGCGGCACCCGACGACGTCGACCGGCCGGAGGACCTGGCGCTGCTCGAAGCACCGCTCGACGACCACCACGGCCCGACGCCCCCTTGCCCGTTCCGGCATGAGGAAAATAATCTCCACTGACACTGACCGGTCCCGTCCGTCGAAGGAGTGACCGCATGGCCGCCACGCCCGTCCGCGTCGACGCCCCGCCCGTCGAGCGGCAGGAGGAAGTGCTCACGGACGCGGCGCTCGCGTTCGTTGCCGAACTGCACCGCCGGTTCACGCCGCGCCGCGACGAACTGCTCGCCCGCCGGGCCGGGCGGCGTGCCGCGCTCGCCCGGGCCGGGGGCCCGGGCTTCCTGCCGGAGACCGCGCACGTCCGCGAGGACCCCGCCTGGCGCGTGGCCGAGGCACCGCCCGCGCTGCGGGACCGGCGGGTGGAGATCACCGGCCCCGCCGACGACCGCCGCATGACGGTCAACGCCCTCAACTCCGGCGCCCGGGTCTGGCTCGCCGACTTCGAGGACGCCTCCGCGCCCACCTGGCACAACGTCGTGCACGGCCAGCTCAACCTCATCGACGCGTTCGAGCGGCGCATCGACTTCACCGCCCCCGGCGGCAAGCGCTACGCCCTCGGCCCCGCCGAGCGGCTGGCCACCGTGGTCATGCGGCCCCGCGGCTGGCACCTGGACGAGCGGCACCTGCTGGTGGACGGCCGGCCCGTGCCCGGCGCCCTGGCCGACTTCGGCCTGTACTTCTTCCACAACGCCGAACGGCTGCTCCGCCTGGGCAAGGGCCCCTACTTCTACCTGCCCAAGCTGGAGTCGCACCTGGAGGCCCGGCTCTGGAACGACGTCTTCGCCTTCGCCCAGGAGCAGCTGGGCATTCCGCGCGGCACGGTGCGCGCCACCGTCCTCATCGAGACCATCACCGCCGCCTTCGAGATGGAGGAGATCCTGTACGAGCTGCGGGAGCACGCCTCCGGGCTCAACGCGGGCCGCTGGGACTACCTGTTCTCCCTCGTCAAGACGTTCCGTGACGCCGGTGAGCGGTTCGTCCTGCCGGACCGCAACGCCGTCACCATGACAGCGCCGTTCATGCGCGCGTACACCGAGCTCCTGGTGCGCACCTGCCACCGGCGCGGGGCGCACGCCATCGGCGGGATGGCCGCGTTCGTGCCCTCGCGCCGCGACCCGGCGGCCAACGAGGTGGCGCTGGAGCGCGTACGGGCCGACAAGGACCGCGAGGCGCGGGACGGGTTCGACGGCTCCTGGGTGGCCCACCCGGACCTGGTGCCGGTGGCCCGCGCCTCGTTCGACGTGGTGCTGGGCGACCGGCCGCACCAGAAGGACCGGCTGCGCGAGGACGTGCGGGTGACGGCTGATCAGCTGCTCGCCGTGGACGCCCTCGACGCCCGGCCCACCGCCGCCGGGCTGCGCAACGCCGTCCAGGTGGGCCTGCGTTACCTGGAGTCGTGGCTGCGCGGCACCGGCGCGGTGGCCGTCTTCGGGCTGATGGAGGACGTGGCCACGGCGGAGATCTCCCGCTCGCAGATCTGGCAGTGGGTGCACACGGGCGTGGTGCTCGACGGCGGGGAGAAGGTCACCGCGGGACTCGTGCGGGACCTCGCCGCGCGGGAACTCGCCGCTGTACGCGAGGAGGTGGGCGCGGACGCGTTCGCCGCGGGCGCCTGGCAGAAAGCACACGACCTGCTGCTGAAGGTCGCGCTGGACGACGCGTACGCCGACTTCCTCACCCTGCCGGCATACGGGCTGCTGGAGGGCTGACCGGAGTGGGCCCCGGGCCGGCGTCAGCCGAGCGCCGCGCCCAGCGCCACGAACCCGCACACCAGCACGGCCAGCAGGAGCAGCAGCGGCCACACGAACCGCAGGTAGCGGTCGTAGCCGACCTTGGCCAGCGACACCCCGCCCACCACCACCGCGGTGGTGGGCACCCACAGGTTCATCCAGCCGCTGGCGGACTGCCAGGCGGTGACGGTCAGTGCGCGGGACACGCCCGCGAACTGGGCCAGCGGGGCCAGCACCGGCATGGCGAGGGTGGCGTGGCCGGAGGTGGAGGGGATGAGGAACGCCAGCGGCAGGTTGACGACGAACACCATGACGCCGAAGAACGCCGCCGGGGTGCCGCGCACCGCCGACTCCACGGAGTGCAGCACGGTGTCGATGATCTTCGCGTTGGTCATCACGGCCGTGATGCCGCGGGCGAGCACGATCACGAGGGCCGGGGCGAGGAAGTCGGCGGCGCCCCGGACGACGGTCGCGCTCAGCCGCTGCTCCCCCAGCCGCGCCACCACCCCCACCAGCACCGAGCAGGCCAGGAAGAACGCGGCGAGCTCGGCGAAGGACCAGTCCGGCTCCCAGCGGTAGGGCGCGGCGTCGGAGCGGCCGGACAGCGCGTTGGACCAGGGAACGACCGAGAAAATCATGAATGCGAAGACCAGGGTGACGAGCACCAGGACCGTCTTCTGCAGGCGCGTCAGCTCCGGCGGCTCGGCGGCCTTGCCGGCCAGCTCCCGGTCGCCGGGGCGGAAGCCGGTGAGGGAGCGCGCCGGGTCGGCCCGGACCCGGGTGGCGTAGCGGACGACGTAGCCGATGGCGACGGCCGTGAGCACCAGCCACATGGCCGCGCGCAAGGCGATGCCCTCGCCCAGTGCGACACCGGCCGCGGAGGAGGCCACACCGGTGGCGAAGGGGTTGACGGTGGAGGCCAGCACGCCGACGCCGGCGCCCAGGATGATCGCGCCGGTGGCGACCATGCGGTCGTAGCCGAGGGCCAGCATGAGCGGCACCAGCAGCCCGTAGAAGCCGAGCGTCTCCTCGGCGAAGCCCTCGACGGTGCCCAGCAGCGAGAAGACGGTCATGATGCCGGCGATGAGGAGCGCCCCGCGGTCGCGCAGCCGGTGGGCGAGGCGTTCGATGCCGCGGTCGAGGGCGCCGGTGGCGAAGACGACGGTGATGAACGTGCCGATGGCGAGGACGAAGAGGAACACGCCGGCGCTGCCGTAGAGCGCGCCGGTGGCGTCGGGGGCGATCTGGCCGGTCTTCGCGTCGCGGATGCCGTACAGCCCGTTGACGGGGGCGAGGAAGAGCTGGCCGATGCGGTGGACGGCGTCGCCGGGGGCCGCCTCGTGGTGGTACGTGCCCTGCACGGGATCGCCCGCCGGGGTGCGCCGGTAGGCGCCGGAGGGGATGACGAAGGCGAGGGCCCAGACGAGGACGGTGAGCGCCGCCAGGACGGTCAGGGCGCTGGGGAAGGTGAAGCGGTTCTTCCCGGGCTGCGGTTTCCCGTGCTGCGGCTGCTCCTCCACGACGGCACACCTCTCGGCACTGACGGACGGTCGCCCTCCGTCTCAGTCATCCGTTATGCGCCGATTGTCACTCAATGCTCCCTCGGTCCCGTTGAGGCGCGCAGGCACCCCGGCCGGGGCGGGTGAGGAGGACGGGGCGGGCGGGGCGGCGCGGTGCCGGAAGGCGAGGTTGAGCAGGACGGCCGTGAGGCAGCCGGCACTGACACCGGAGTCGAGGACGGTGCGCAGGGTCGCCGGGAGCCCCGGCACGGCGTAGAAGCTGTGCGAGACCACGGGGACCATGCCGACGCCGAGGGAGGTGGCGGCGATCAGCAGGTTCTCACCCTTGTCCAGCCCGGCTTGGGCGAGCACCGAGATACCGCTGGCCGCGACCGTACCGAAGAGCACGATGCCGGCGCCGCCCAGCACGGGCTGCGGCACGAGGGCGACGAGGGAGGCGGCGGCCGGGCTCAGGCCGAGCAGCACGAACATCACCCCGCAGGCGGCCACGGTGAAACGGCTGCGCACCCCGGTGATGGCGACCAGGCCGATGTTCTGGGCGAAGGCACTGTTGGCGAAGCCGTTGAAGAGCGGGGAGACGGCGCTGCCGAGGGTGTCGGCGCGCAGCCCGGCCGCGATGACCTCGGGGGTGGCGGGCCGGCCGGTGATCTCGCCGAGGGCGAGCATGTCGGCGGTGCTCTCGGTCATGCAGACCAGCATGACCACGCACAGCGAGACGATCGCCGGCAGCTGGAAGAGGGGCGCGCCGAAGTGGAACGGCGCGGGGAAGCCGAGGAGCGCGGCGTGCCGGGTGGCGCCGGTGTCGACGGCGCCGGCGGGCACGGCCAGCAGCGTGCCGGCGACCAGGCCGAGCAGGACGGCGATCTGCCGGAGGAAGCCGGTGAGCAGGCGCCGCAGCAGCAGGACGACGGCCAGGGTGGCCCCGGCCAGGGCGAAGGCCGTGGGGGTGGGGGCGCGTTCGGGGTGGCCCTCCTGGATCCAGCCGAAGGCGACGGGCAGGAGGGAGAGGCCGATGAGGGTGATGACGGTGCCGGTGACGACGGGCGGGAAGAAGCGCAGCAGCCGGGAGAAGTGGGGCGCGAGCAGGAAGCCGAGCGCCCCGGCCACGATGACGGCGCCGTAGAGCGCGGGCAGGGCGTCGCGCGGGTCGGCCTGCGCGTCGGCGACGGCCGTCATGGGGGCGACGCCGGCGAAGGAGACGCCGTTGACGAACGGCAGCCGGGCGCCGATGCGCCACCAGCCGACGGTCTGGAGGAGCGTCGCGATGCCGGCGGTGAAGAGGGCGGCGCCCACCAGGAACGTGGTGCGGTCCCGGCCCAGCCCGGTGTGCGTGCCGAGGACGAGCGGCGGCGCGACGACACCGGCGTAGCTGGCGGCGAGGTGCTGGAGGCCGGTGCCGGCCAGGCGGCCGGGGCGGGGCACGCGGTCGACGGGGTGGACCGCGGCGCCGGCACCGCGGCGGTGACGCGACCACGGACGGCCGCCGCGGGGCGGTGGCTCGGGGACGGGGCCGCCGACGGGGGCGGGGCTGCCGACGGGATCGGGGGCGGGGTCGGGGGCGGTCGCCATCGCGCTCCTCCTGTGCCTGTCCTGTGCCGGAAGGGGGCAGGGGCCGGCCGGTCAGCCGTCGGCCGCCAGGCGGGCCAGGCGCCGGGCCTGGACACGGGCCTCGCGGGCGACCGCGTCCTCGTCGGCCGTGACCAGGCGGCCGTCCTCGACGACCGGGCGGCCGTCGACGAGGGAGAGCGTGACGGGGGCGGGCGGGCCCAGGACGAGCGCGGCGACGGGGTCCTCGATCGTGGAGTGGCCGAGCCCGTCGAGGCGCCAGAGCACGAGGTCGGCGAGTTTGCCCGGCTCCAGCGAGCCGGTCTCGTCCGCCCGGCCGAGCACCCGGGCCCCGCCGTACGTGCCCAGGCGCAGCGCCTGCCGGGCCGTCATCGCGCGGGCGCCGCCCGCGAGGCGGTGGACCAGCAGGGCGTTGCGGAGCTCGGTGTGGAGCTCGCCCGACTCGTTGGAGGCGGTGCCGTCGACGCCGAGGCCGACGGGGATGCCGGCGCGGAGCATCGCGGGCACGCGGGCGGTGCCGGCGCCGAGGCGGGCGTTGGAGGAGGGGCAGTGGGCGACGCCCGTGCGCGTACGGGCGAAGGCGGCGAGGTCGGCGTCGGTCATGTGGACGCAGTGGGCCATCCACACGTCGTCGCCGAGCCAGCCGGTGGACTCGAAGTAGTCGGTCGGGCCCATGCCGAACCGCTCCTTGCAGAAGCCCTCCTCCTCCACCGTCTCCGAGCCGTGGGTGTGCAGCCGTACGCCCTTGCGGCGGGCGAGCGCGGCGGACTCGCGCAGCAGTTCCGTGGTGACGGAGAAGGGCGAGCAGGGTGCGACGGCGATGTGCAGCATGGAGCCGGGCGACGGGTCGTGGTGGGTGTCGACGGCCTCCTCGGTGGCGGCGAGGGCGGCGTCGGTGGTCTCCACCGCAAAGTCCGGGGGCAGGCCGCCCCGGGACTCACCCAGGTCCATGGAGCCGCGGGTGGCGGTGAAGCGGACGCCCAGGTCGCGGGCGGCACGGATCTCCGCGCCCAGCAGGTCGCCGGCGCCGCGCGGGAAGACGTAGTGGTGGTCCATGGCGGTGGTGACGCCGCCGCGGGCCATCATGGCGAGCGAGGCGCGGGCGGCGGCGTGGACCATCGGCTCGTCGATGCGCGCCCACAGCGGGTAGAGGGCGACGAGCCAGTCGAACAGGCCGGCGTCCTGGGCGAGTCCGCGGGTGAGCCACTGGTAGAAGTGGTGGTGGGTGTTGACCAGGCCGGGCGTGACGAGGTGGCCGGTGCCGTCGACGCGGCGGGCCCCCTCGGCCAGGTGCCGGGGGGCGGGGCCGGGGCCGACGGCTTCGATCCGGTTGCCGTGCACGACGACGTGGCCGGCGGCGTGTTCGGTGTCGCGCGCGTCGACGGTGGCGACGGCGCAGTTCTCGATGACGGTGCGTTCGATGACGGTGCGCGCGGGCGCTGCGGTCATGGGTGGCGGTGTCCTCGGGGTGTGGGGGGCGGCGGGCCCGGCGGGCCGGGGCCGGCGGTCAGTCCGTGGGGTCAGTCCGTGGGGTCAGTCCGTGGGGATGGCGGGGGTGGCGCCCTCGCGCAGCACGGTGGCCTCGATGAGGCCGTAGGGGCGGTCCGCGGCGAAGTAGACCTCGTGGTCGTTCTTCAGGCCGAACGGCGCGAGGTCGACGAGGAAGTGGTGCTTGTTGGGGAGGGACAGGCGTATCTCGTCGATGCCCGCGCAGTGCTCCAGCACGCGGCTGCCCATCGCGTAGAGGGTCTGCTGGAGGGAGCGGGAGTAGGTGCCGGCGAACGCCTGGAGGAGGTGGTCGCACACCTGCGCGTGGGAGCGGTCCCAGCCTCCGGCGGGCGCGGTGCCGTCGTGGTGCCGCCAGCGGGCGCGCACCTCGGTGGCGAGGACCCGGTCGGTGGTCTCGGGCAGGGTGGTGTAGCGGTCGGTGAGGTAGCCGCGGAACTCGGAGCCGGTGGTGTTGAGGACGACGAGGTCCTCCACGCCGGACAGGACCTGCCAGGCGGTGCCGTCGTAGGAGACCTGGGCGGTGCGCGTGCCCTGACCGCGGCGGACGAACGAGTGCTGCTCCGGGCCGGGGGTCGCGATGCGGTCCCAGCCGTACTCGGCGAGGCGGATGCGGGCGGTGTGCAGCGTCTCCTGGCTGGTGACGAAGTGCCGGGCGAGGTGGATGCCGAACTCCTCCGGCGAGTCCACGCCGTGTTCCTTGGCGAAGGCGAAGACGGTGTTCTTGGTGGTGTCGGTGGTGAGGACGGCGGCGTTGGAGCCGGAGAGGTGGACCTCGGTCATGTCGCCGGAGAGGGCGACCGACACGCTGAGGTCACGGATGTGGTGGACGGAGCCGTCGCGGGTGACGCGGACGACACGGGTCTCGGCCTTGCCGTACTGGTTCTGGCCAAGGATCACGGTGCTAGCTCCCTCGGTAGACGGAGTAGCCGAACGGGCTGAGCAGCAGCGGTACGTGGTAGTGCTCGCCCGGTACGACGGTGAAGGCGACCGTCACCTCGGGGAAGAACGGCCCGGGGACGGGGGCGGGGGCTGGGCGGTGCGCGAGGTCGAACTGCAGCCGGGCCCGGGGGGTGCCGGGTGGCAGGGCGGGGAGGGTGGTGCAGCGCCCGTCGGCGTCGGTGCGGGCGGTCCCCACGGCGGCCCAGTCGCCGTCGCCGGCCGCCGCGTGGAGCGTCACGGGGACGCCGGCGGCGGGCCGGCCGGTGGCGGTGTCGAGGACGTGCGTGGAGACGGTGGTGGCGGGGGTGCTGCTCATACCGGGTCATCCCCTTCCTCCACGGCCAGCCGGGCGAGCCGCAGGCGGTTGATGCGGCCCAGTTCGGTGCGGACGGTCTCGCGCTCACGGGCGGGGTCGGCGCGGAGTCTGCGGCGCAGGGCGTCCCGCATCTGCTCTGCCGTCAGTCCGGTTGCGCAGATGAGAAAGACGTGTCCGTACTTCTCCTGGTAGGCGAGGTTCAGCTCCAGCATCTCGGCACGCATGTCCGGCGGGGCGTCCGCCATGCCGCGCTGTTCGCGGGCGGAGACGGGGTCGCCGGGCCGGGGCCGCCCGATGGGCGGGTGGGCGGCCAGGGCCTCGGCCAGGCCGGCCGGCCCGAGGTCGGCCACGGCGGCGTCGCTCGCGGCGAGCAGCGCGTCGGCGTCGGCGTACGGGCGGCCGGACAGCAGGCGTTCGGCCCAGGCGGTGCTGGAGCAGATCCGGTGGAGGGCGGCGCGGGCGGTGTGTTCCGCGGCCGAGTTGAAGCGGGTGAGGCCGGGCGGGGGACTTGCGGTCACGGCGACCTCCGAAGCGCTCGGGTGCGGCACTCGTTCGGGGTGCGGACAGCACACACCCTCCGGCGGAGGCACGTCAACAGTTTGTTGAAAGACCCGTCGCCGACGCGATCGGTACCCGAACGGCGGACAATGGCGTCGATCAGGGGTGGTATCGCACCAATGTGACCTCGCAACCGCCCGGCCCCCCGTCCGGCCCGCTCCACCCGCAGCCCTCGGAGGCTGACGAACGGCGCAAGAAGCGCCGGCTCATCACGTGGATCGCGGCCGGTGTCGCCGCGGTCGTGGTCGTGGTCGTCGTGGTCGTGCTCCTGCTGCCGGGGGGCGAGTCGGGCCAGACGACCACGGACGCGCAGAAGCTGGCCAAGGACGTGGCCGCCACCCCGGGAGACTGGGGGCCGGGCTTCTCGGGAGGCAACGAAGCCAACGGGATCGGAGAGCCGACCGTGGGGGCGGACTGCAAGGTCTCCCAGCACAGCGACCGCACCGGAACCATGTATTCCTTCGAGCGGGACTCTCAGCGGGACAACCCCGCCACCGCCGGGGCGTCCCAGGTGCGCGTGTTCGACAAGCCGGACACCGCGAAGTCCTTCCTCAAGGACGACGAGAGCAGTGTTCAGCGCTGCCCCAATCAGTCATCGGACACAGACCGCTGGGAGAACATCCGCCAGAGCCCCACCGAACAGCTGTCGGGGTTCGACGAGAGCGTGGCCGAGGACGGCACCTACATCACGACCGACCAGAACGGCCAGAAAACGACACAGGTGTACACGATCGCAACAGGAAGGAGCGGAAACGTCACACTGTCAGCTACGGCCGCTGGGGACCCGGGGAACGAACAGAACATGCACACCCTGGCACTGGACGTGCTCCAGAAGATGCAGAAGCACCTGGCGGAGAAGAAGCACGCCCTCCCCCTGAAGCGCTGACCCTCACGCCTCCCCCGGCACCTCCCCCGCCCTCCCCGCCTTCTCCCGGTTGAGGTAGTTGTAGATCGTGAAGCGGCTGACGCCCAGGGCCGCTGCCACCGTTTCCACGCCGCGCCGCAGCGCGAACGCACCCCGAGCCTCCAGGTGGCGGACCACGGCCTGCTTGGCCCGCCGGTCCAGGCCGGCCAAGGGGGTGCCGTGCCGGCGTTCGAGGTCCGCCAGTATGCCGTCGAGCGACTCGGGCAGGCGTGGCAGCCGTACGGCGACGACCGGGCGGCCCTCCCAGGACAGCACCACGTCCTCGTCACCGGCCTGTTCGGGGTTCAGCAGCGTGGCGCCGATCGCGTCCACGAGCGGGCGTACGGCACCGCACAGCGGATGCTCCTCGCCGCTCACGCGGGGCCGCCCTCGATCACGTTGACCTGGAGGGACACCCGGTCGGCGCCCGCCTCCAGCGACTTGCGCAGGAGGTCGTTCAGGGCCGCGAGCACCACCTCGGCACCGCCCTCGACGGTGTTGCCGAACGGGCCGACGTCGACGGCGTCCAGCGCCGCCCCCTGGATCACCTCCCGCGCCACCTCGGCGTGGCGTGGCGTCCGCTCCAGGTCGAACGGCTCCGTCGTGAACTCCACTCTCAATCGCACGCGGTCAACGTACTGCACCGACCCTTGACAGAGTCTCGGACACGACCCCAGCCTTCCTCTATGCGAAACCACTCTTTCGCTACCCGGAATCGATTCGACGTCAATCTCTCGATCCTCTTCACCGAACTGCCCCTGCTCCAGCGGCCGGCGGCGGCCGCGGCCGCCGGGTTCACGGCCGTCGAGCTGTGGTGGCCCTGGCCCGGGGCGCCCGTGCCGGAGCAGGCCGGGCTCGACGCGCTGCGCGCGGCGCTGGAGGTCGCGGGGACGCAGCTGGTGGGTCTCAACTTCTACGCCGGGCGGCTGCCCGGCCCGGACCGCGGTGCCGCGTCCGTGCCCGGCGAGGAGGCGGAGCGCTTCCGCGCCAACGTGCCGGTCGCCGCCGCCTTCGCCCGGTCGGTGGGCTGTCGCGCGCTCAATGCCCTCTACGGCAACCGCGTCCCGGGCGCCGACCCCGCCGCGCAGGACGCCCTGGCCCTGGAGAACCTCGCGTACGCGGCCCGGGAGGCCGACCGGGCCGGCGCGCTGCTGCTCGTCGAGGCGCTCAACGCCGCCGAGTCGCCGCTGTACCCCCTCACCACCGCCGACGCCGCCGCCGAGGTCGCCGAGCGCGTCAACGCCGTGACCGGCCTCGACAACGCCCGGCTGCTGCTGGACCTCTACCACCTGGCCCGGGGCGGCGAGGACGTGGGCGCGGCCGTCGACCGGCACGGCGCCCGCGCGGGCCACGTGCAGATCGCCGACGTACCCGGCAGGGGCGCGCCCGGCACCGGCCGCCTCGACCTCGCCGGGCTGCTGGAGCGGCTCCGCAAGGCCGGCTACGACGGCTGGACCGGCCTGGAGTACACGGCCCCGCCCGGCCCCGGCCGCTTCGACTGGCTCACCGGCACCTGACACGGCCCCTCTCCCCCGTACACCACTGGAGGCACCGCATGGCTCTCCCCCACGTGGCGTGGATCGGGCTCGGCGTCATGGGTTCGCCCATGGCCGAGAACCTCATCCGCGCCGGCTACCCCGTCACCGGGTACACCCTGGAGGCCCACAAGCTCGACCGGCTCGCCGCCCGCGGCGGCACCCCGGCCGCTTCCGTGCGCGAGGCGGTGCAGCGGGCCGACGTCGTCGTCACGATGCTGCCGGCCGACGCCCAGGTCACCGCCGTCGCCCACGGCACGGACGGCACCGGAGGCGTCCTGGAACACGCCCGCCCCCGCACTCTCTTCATCGACATGTCGACCGTCGCCCCGGCCACCGCCACCGCCCTGGCCAAGGCTGCGGCACCGCACGGCGTACGCGTCCTCGACGCCCCCGTGTCCGGCGGCGAGGCCGGCGCGGTCGAGGGCACGCTCTCCGTCATGGCCGGCGGCGACCGCGCCGACTTCGAGGAGGCTCTGCCGCTGTTCCGCGCCCTGGGCACGACCGTCGTGCACTGCGGCCCGCACGGCGCGGGCCAGACCGTGAAGGCCGCCAACCAGCTCATGGTCGCCGCCCACCTGCAGGCCTGTGCGGAGGCGGTCGTCTTCCTGCGCGCCGCCGGGGTGGACCTGGACGCGGCCCTCGACGTGCTGGGCGGCGGCCTCGCCGCCTCCGCCGTCCTCGCGCGCAAGCGCGACAACTTCGTCCGCCGCCACCACCCGCCGGGCTTCCGCGTCGACCTGCACCACAAGGACCTGGGCATCGTGACGGCCGCCGCCCGCGAGACCGGCGTCGTGCTGCCGCTGGGCGGCCTGCTCGCGACACTGATGGCCGCCGCGCGGGCCCAGGGCGACGGCGGGCTGGACCACTCGGCGCTGCTGCGCGGCGTCGAACGCCTGTCGGGCGTGGCGACATGAGCGGGCCCGCCGTCCCCGCCATTCCCGCCGTCCCCGTCGTTCCGGCCATGGAGGCGGCCGTGCGCGTCATGCGGGACGAGGGCGTGGACGTGGCGTTCGGCTGCCCCGGGGCCGCCAACCTGCCGTTGTACCGGGCGCTGCGGGACGTCGGCGGCATCGAGCACCTGATCGTCCGGCACGAGGCGGCCGCGGCGCACATGGCCGACGGCTGGGCCCGCACCAACGGCCGCGTCGGCGTGGCCCTGGCCACCTCGGGGCCGGGTGCCACCAACCTCGTCACCGGCCTGTACACCGCGTTCGCGGACTCCGTGCCCATGCTGTGCGTCACCGGGCAGGCCGTCACGGCCAAGCTGCACCAGGAGGCGTTCCAGGCCGTCGACATCGTCGGCATGGTGCGGCCGGTCACCAAGTGGGCGGTGCAGGTGCGGGAGGCGGCGCAGGTGCCGTGGGTGTTCCGCGAGGCGTTCCGCGTCGCGCGCGAGGGCCGCCCGGGACCGGTGCTGATCGACATCCCGGTGGACGTGGCGCGCCGTACGATCCGTTACGACGCCACGGCGGACGCGCCGCTGCCGCTCCGTGCCGCGCCCCCGCACCCCGCCGCCGTCGAGGCCGCGCTGGACCTGCTGCTGCGGGCCCGGCGGCCGCTGGTGCTGGCAGGCGGCGGGGTGATCCTCTCCGGCGCCTCGGCCGTGCTGCGCGAGCTGGTGGAGCAGCTGGGCGTGCCGTTCCAGGTCACCCTGATGGGCAAGGGCGCGATCGAGGACGACCACGAGCTGAACATGGGCACCACCGGCATCCAGACGAGCCAGCGGTACGCCAACGCCTCGTTCCTGGAGGCCGACTTCGTGCTGGCGGTGGGCGCGCGCTTCGGCGACCGGCACACCGGCGCGGACACCGCCGTCTACCGCGGCGACCGCACGTTCGTGCACGTGGACGTCGAACCCACCCAGCTGGGCCGGGTGATCGAGCCGGACCTGGGGGTGGTCGCCGACGCACGGCTGTTCCTCGCCGCCCTGCTGGAGGCGGCCCGGCGGCGCGGCGCACGGCCGGAGCTCGCCGCGTGGCGGGCGCGCTGCCGCGAGCTGAAGCTCACCCTGCTGCGGCGGGAGGACTTCGACGACGTCCCGGTGAAGGCGCCGCGCGTCTACAAGGAGCTCAACGAGGCGTTCGGCGAGGACACGCACGTGGTGACGGCCATCGGGCTGTACCAGATCTGGGGCGGCCAGCATCACAAGGCGCACCGGCCGCGGCACTACCAGGTGTGCGGCCAGGCCGGCCCGCTGGGCTGGGAGGTGCCGGCGGCCATCGGGGTGAAGAAGGCACTGGAGGGCATGGGCCGGGGCGGCACCGAGGTGGTCGGTGTCGTGGGCGACTACGGCTTCCAGTACACGGTGGAGGAGCTGGCGGTCGCAGCGCAGTACGACATCCCGTTCGTCCTCGTCATGCTCAACAACGAGTACCTGGGCCTCATCCGGCAGGCGTCCGTCGGCTACGGCATGAACTACCAGGTGGACCTGCACTACGACGAGACGGGCACCGACCATGTGGCGATCATGCGGGCGTACGGCTGCTCGGGGCGGCGCGTGACGCACCCGGCGGAGATCCGTCCGGCGCTGGAGTGGGCGCGGAAGCAGGCCGCGGCCACGTCGCGGCCCGTCCTCGTCGAGATCATGATCGAGCGGGAGGCGAACACGCCGCACGGCACCGACATCGACGCCGTCCGGGAGTTCGAGCCCCCGCTGTGAGCGGAAGCTCTCCCCGTGCCTTCACGTTTCGCACCCGGCCCGTGCCCGCATCGTGGACGATGGGGTCCCCGTCACCCGGCGGACCGCTGCCCGGCCACCCGGAGCCGGAGCGGTACTGGAGAGGGACTGGAGGCACGGAACTGTCATGGCCGAGAACGTCCCGGTGCGCTGCCCCACGTGTCACCGTGAGCACTCCTACACACCACCCACCTTCCCGTGCGCCTGCGGCGCACCCCTCACGCTGCCCGTACCCCCCGATGCGACCCCCGAACTGCTGGTCCGCCGCACCTGGCGCGACTCCTGGGTGGCGGTGCGCTGCCCGGCCTGCGACCGCCAGGGCCAGTGGCCGCGCCCGGAGCTCGGCTGCGCGTGCGGCACGGTGGTGCGGCTGCCGGTGGCCCCGGATGCCGGCTGCCCCCGGGCGGCGGAAGAGGAACCTCCGGACGGCGGCGGGCGGGAGCCGGGTACCGGCGCCCGGCCCGTCTTCCGCCCGGTGACGATCCGTACCGAGCGGGACGCGGTCATGGCCGCCGAACGCTACCTGCGCTGGCTGGGCTTCCGGGGCGTACGGCGCTCCGGCGGCTGCCCGGCACCGGCGGCCTCCGGCGTGGACCTGCGGGGCGGCGGCCTCGTCGTCCGGGTCGACCCGACCACGCTGCCCACGACGCTGCGGGACGTGGAGTGCCTGTGGCTGCACGGCCTGCTGGCCGAGGCCGCCGGCGTCTGCTTCTCGCTGGCCGGCTACGCGCGCGACGCCCGCCGGCGCGCCGACGACCTGCGCCTCCCGCTGTTCCTGATGGATCTGACGGGCACGCCCCAGGCCCTCAACGACTGGGCCGACGAGCTGGTACGGCGGAGCAGCCGCTGACCGCGGCACCCCGTGAAGCTCAATTCTTCCTCTGAACTCGCCGCTGACCGTGGCGAGTTGAGGGGTACCGGGCAGAGACTTGTGCACGGGCCCGCCACGCACGGGGGACGGCGGGCCCGCAAGAACCACCACGGGGGAACGGGGGAAACGGGGGAACGGGGGAGTGCGAGGGGGCGGGCCGCCGGACGGCCCGCCCCCTCCACTGTGCGTGCGCCTCCGCCGCCCGCCCTCACTCCCCCGGCGCGCTCAGCAGCGCGACGGCCTCCTGGCGCAGCTCCACCTTCCGCACCTTCCCACTGACGGTCAGCGGGAAGGCATCCATGACGCGCAGGTGCCGCGGCACCTTGTAGTGCGCCAGCCGGCCGCGGCACCACCGGGCCAGCTCGTCCCGGGTGAGGGTGTCCGCGGGGTCGCGGAGGATGACGCAGGCCATGATCTCCTCGCCGTACTTCGCGTCGGGCACCCCGATCACCTGGACGTCCGAGATCTTGGGGTGTCCGTGCAGGAACTCCTCGATCTCCCGCGGGTAGACGTTCTCACCACCCCTGATGATCATGTCCTTGATGCGGCCCGCGATGCGGACGAAGCCGTCGTCGTCCATCACCGCCAGGTCGCCGGTGTGCATCCACCCGTCGGCGTCGACCGCCTCGGCGGTGCGCTCGGGGTCGTCCCAGTAGCCGAGCATCACCGAGTAGCCGCGGGTGCACAGCTCCCCCGTGGTGCCCCGGGGGACGGCCCGCCCGGTCTCCGGGTCGGCCACCTTCACCTCGACGTGCGGCAGGACGCGCCCCACGGTCCCTGTGCGCCGCTCCAGGTCGTCCGCGCGCCCCGTCTGCGTGGACACCGGCGACGTCTCCGTCATGCCGTAGCAGATGGCGACCTCGGCCATGTGCATCTCGGTGACGACGCGCTTCATCACCTCCTCCGGGCACGGCGAGCCCGCCATGATGCCGGTGCGCAGCGACGAGAGGTCGTACGTCGCGAAGTCCGGCAGCCCCAGCTCGGCGATGAACATCGTGGGGACGCCGTACAGCGCGGTGCAGCGCTCGCGTTCGACCGCGTGCAGCGTCGCCGTCGCGTCGAACGCCGGCGCGGGGATCACCACGCAGGCGCCGTGCGTGAGCGCCGCCAGGTTGCCCATGACCATGCCGAAGCAGTGGTAGAAGGGCACGGGCACGGCGATCCGGTCCTCGGCGGTGTACCCGAGGCTCTCCCCCACGAAATGGCCGTTGTTGAGGATGTTGCGGTGGGAGAGGGTGGCGCCCTTGGGGAAGCCGGTGGTGCCCGACGTGTACTGGATGTTCACCGGGTCCCCGGCGTGCAGCGCCGCCTCACGCGCGGCCATCCGCGCCCGGTCGACGCCGCCGCCGAGGTGGACCATCCCGTCCCAGGTGGGGTCGCCCACGTACACGATGTCACGCAGGGCGGGGCAGTCGCCGCGGACCTGCTCGGCCATCCGCCGGTAGTCGCTGGTGCGGTGGGCGGTGGAGGCCACGAGCAGACTGATGCCTGCCTGCCGCAGCACGTACGCCAGTTCGTGGACGCGGTAGGCGGGGTTGACGTTGACGAGCACCGCGCCGACACGGGCGGTGGCGTACTGGAGCATGACCCACTCGGGGCAGTTGACGGCCCAGATGCCGACCCGGTCGCCACGCCCGACGCCCTTGGCCAGCAGCCCGAGCGCCACCTCCTCGACGGCGCGGCCCAGCTCCGCCCACGTCCAGCGCCGCCCCGACGGCACATCGACGAGCGCGTCGCGGTCGCCGTGCCGCCGTACGGCGCGCGCCAGGGCGGCGCCGATGGTCTCCTCCAGCAGGGGGACGTCGGTGGGCCCGGCCTCATAGGACTCGCGGGAGGGGGCGGAGGTGGGGGCGGGGATGCGGTCGGTCACCGGTGGTCCTCCTCGCGGTACTCCACGCCCTCGCCGCGCGCGGTGCGCTCGCGCAGCTCGATGCGGCGGATCTTGCCGGACACGGTCTTGGGCAGCTCGGCGAACTCCAGGCGGCGCAGGCGCTTGTACGGGGCGAGCACGGCCCGCGAGTGCGCGAAGAGGGCCTTGGCCGTGTCGGGCCCCGGCTCCCAGCCCTCGGCGAGCACGACGTACGCCTTGGGCACCGTCAGGCGCACGGCGTCGGGCGCGGGGACGACGGCGGCCTCGGCGACGGCCTCGTGCTCCAGGAGGGCGCTCTCCAGCTCGAAGGGAGACACCTTGTAGTCACTGCTCTTGAATACTTCGTCGCGCCGGCCCACGAATCTGACATACCCGTCCGCGTCCCGTACCCCGATGTCGCCCGTGCGGTAGTAGCCGCCCGCCATGGCCTCGGCGGTGCGGTCGGGGTCGCCCTCGTAGCCGGTCATCACGCCCACGGGGCGGTCGGTGAGGTCGACGGCGATCTCGCCCTCGTCGGCGGGTTCGCCCGTCTGCGGGTCGAGCAGGAGGATCGTGTACCCGGGCCCCGGGCGGCCCATGGAGCCGGGCTTGAGGGGTTGACCGGGCGGGTTGGCGATCTGTACGCACGTCTCGGTCTGCCCGAAGCCGTCGCGGACGGTGATGCCCCAGGCCCGGCGAACCGCCTCGATCACCTCGGGGTTGAGCGGCTCACCGGCGGCGACCGCCTCGCGGGGCGGGGTGCGCAGCGCGCGCAGGTCGGCCTGGATGAGCATGCGCCACACGGTGGGCGGCGCGCAGAAGGTGGTGACGCCGCAACGGTCCATGCCGGCCATGAGGCGGGCCGGGTCGAAGCGGTCGTAGTCGAGCACGAGCACGGTGGCGCCGGCGTTCCACGGTGCGAAGAGGCTGGACCAGGCGTGCTTGGCCCAGCCGGGCGAGGAGATGTTGAGGTGGACGTCGCCGGGCCGCAGCCCGATCCAGTACATCGTCGTCAAGTGCCCGATGGGGTACGAGGTGTGGGTGTGCTGGACGAGTTTGGGGCGGGCGGTGGTGCCGGAGGTGAAGTAGAGCAGCAGGGGCTCGTCGGGGCGGGTGGGGCCGTCGGGGACGAAGGGGGTGGCGGGCGCCTCGGTCCCGTGGGCGTCGCCGGGGGCATCGCTGTGGGTGTCGCTGTGGGTGTCGCTGTGAGCGTCGCTGTGTGCGTCCTCGTAGGCGAGCCAGCCCGCGCCGGCGCCGGGGCCCACGGCGATGCGGGTGTACTCCCCCGGTACGTCGTCGAACTTGGCGGCGTCGCGGCCGCGGACGACCACGTGCCGCGCCCGGCCGCGGGCGACGCGGTCGGCGAGGTCGGCGGGGCCCAGCAGCGGCGTGGCGGGGATGACGACCGCGCGCAGCTTCATCGCGGCGAGCATGGTCTCCCACAGCTCGGCCTGGTTGCCCAGCATGACGATCACGCGGTCGCCGGCCCGTACGCCCCGGGCGCGCAGCCAGGCGGCGACGCGGTCGGAGCGGCGGCGCAGCTCGTCGAAGGAGAAGCAGGTCTCCGTGCCGTCGTCGGCCAGGATGCGCAGTGCGGGCCGGTCGTTGCCGGCGGCGATGACGTCGAACCAGTCGAGCGCCCAGTTGAACGTGGCCGGCCGGG
Source organism: Streptomyces mashuensis (assembly GCF_014654785.1). Lineage (GTDB taxonomy): Bacteria > Actinomycetota > Actinomycetes > Streptomycetales > Streptomycetaceae > Streptomyces > Streptomyces mashuensis. The sequence goes on along the minus strand of NZ_BNBD01000001.1, from coordinate 422,613 downwards.
GCCAGGCGAAGCCGGCGCGGGCGGCGTCGGGGTCGTCGCGGTGGGCGAGCAGGAAGTCCCGGGCCGCCCGGAACTCCTCGGTCGGGCGGGGCGTTGCGGGGGCTTGCGTTGCCGTCACGTGTTCCTCCAGGTCGCCGGGGGCGTGCGGCGGTGCCCGCCCGGGTCATTGTTCGTCCACGGTGTGCCGGTGTTTCAAGAGCCCGTCACCGACCTGGTGCCGAAGCGTGGCCGGTCGGGCGGGGTACGTCAACGCGTCGTCAAGGCTCTGCCACGAGGGGTCAACGTGCTGTCAAGAGCCCCGTCGCGGGGCGCGGGGAGGGGCATAGCGTGACCGACGCATCCACCCACTCCTTCGCGAGGACCGTCATGCATGTGAGCCGCACCCCCGCCGAGGCCGCTTCCGTCCGCGCGGTGGCCGCCACCACGGGCCAGCCCGCCGGGGCGGGCCGGGAACACCTGCCCGCAGGCGACGAGGAGCCGTCCCATCAGGGGCGGGCCGGCCTGCTGTTCGTCCCCGTCCGCCCCTGCCCCTCCGGTTTCTCCCTGCGCGTCTTCCGCACCCCGCTCGGTGCCCGTACGGCCGTCGCCTTCACCTCCAGGCGGCGGCTTTCCGACTGTCTGGGGCCGTGCGTGCCCTGCGTTCCGCTGGCGCTGACGGCGGTACGGGCGCTGGCGGCGCCGCTGGGGGTGGGGCAGGTGTGCGTCGACCCGCAGCTGTCGGCCCCGGCGGCCCGGCCGACGGCCGGCGCCTGAGCCTCCGGGTTCAGGGCCCTCTCAACCGACCTTCCCCGAGGAGAACGTCCGTGTCCCTTCCGCTCGCTCCCGCCGCCCCGCCGCCCCTGCCGGCCGAGCCGGGGCCCGCCCCGGTGTGGCCGGCCTCGGCCGCCTTCCCTCCCTCCGGCGACGTGGGCGTGGGCGGGGTGTCACTGGCCGAGCTCGCCGACCGCTTCGGTACGCCCTGCTACGTGCTGGACGAGGCCGAGGTACGGGCGCGGGCCCGCGCCTGGCGTGCCGCGCTGCCGGGCGCGCGGGTCGCGTACGCCGCCAAGGCGTTCCTGTCCCGGTCGCTGATCCGCTGGCTGGACGAGGAGGAGCTGAGCCTGGACGTGTGCTCGGCCGGCGAGCTGGAGCTGGCCGCGCACGCGGGTTTCCCCGGCGACCGCGTGCTGCTGCACGGCAACGCCAAGAGCCCCGAGGACCTGCGGGCCGCGCTGCGGCTGGGCGTGGGCCGCGTCGTCATCGACAGCATCGGCGAGACGGCGCGGCTGGCGGCGCTGGTGCCCGCCGGCGCCCGGCAGAAGGTGCTGGTGCGCGTGGTGCCGGGGGTCGAGGCGGGGGCGCATGCGGCGGTGCGCACGGGCGTCGAGGGGCAGAAGTTCGGGCTGCCGATCGCGGGCGGGCACGCCGAGGGGGCGGTGGCCCGGGTGCTGGGCCAGCGACGGCTGGAGCTGGTGGGGCTGCACTGCCACCTCGGCTCGCAGATACCCTCCGCGGAGCCGTACGTCACGGCGGTGCGGCGGCTGGTCGCGCTCCTGGCGCGGCTGCGCGACCTGCACGGCGTGACCCTGCCCGAGCTGGACCTGGGCGGGGGCTTCGGCATCGCCTACCGCGCCGGCGACCCGGCCCTCGACCCCGCCGCCTGGGCGGGGCGGGTGCAGCGGGAGCTCGCGCTGTGCTGTGCCCACGAGGACCTGCCGGTGCCCCGGCTGACCGTGGAGCCGGGGCGCTGGATCACGGGCCCGGCGGGTGTGGCGCTGTACCGGGTGCTGGCGGTGAAGACCACCGGCGGCCGGACCTTCGTCGCCGTGGACGGCGGCATGAGCGACAACCCGCGGCCCGCGCTGTACGGCGTGCGGTACACGGTGCGCCTGGTGGGCCGGGCCTCTCGGGCGCCGCTGCGGCCGGTGTCGGTGGTGGGACGGCACTGCGAGGCGGGTGACGTGCTGGCCCAGGACATCGCGCTGCCGGGTGACGTACGGCCCGGTGACGTGCTGGCGGTGCCGGCGTCGGGCGCGTACCACCTGTCGATGGCCTCGGCGTACAACCTGGTGGGGCGGCCGCCGGTGGTGGCGGTCGCGGACGGCCGGGCCCGGCTGGTCGTGCGCCGCGAGACGGCGGCGGACCTGCGGGCGCGCGACGTCGGGGAGTGAGGGACCGGCCGTCAGGAGCGACGAGAGGCTCTGGTGGCGAAGGGCACACCGGTGGCCAGCCCCCGCGCCCCGACGACGAGGGCTTCGCCGAGGAAGCCGACGCCGATCGACAGCTGCACCGGCCGGGCGCCCTCGTGCATGCCGCCGCGGGCGGCGAGCCACCCGAATCCGGCCATGACCGCGAGGGAGACGGCGAGGACGAGGAAGGTCCGCCCGGTGTAGCGCTGCCAGAGCACGCCCTCCTTCTCGAAGACCCGTACGGTGGCGCCGCGCGCCGCGCCCAGTGCGAGGCCGAGGACGGCACCGGACACGGTCCAGGCCAGGTCGGTGCCGGTGAGCCCGGCCTCGTTCCTGACGACGGTCCAGGTGCCGATGGCGGTGAGGACGAGGGCGGGGCCGAACAGGTCGCGGGCGTCGAGGGGTTCGCCGGCCAGGCGTTTGACGACGACGATGACGACGACCACGGCGATGACGCCGGCCAGCAACCAGATGTTCACTCTCACTCCTCGAAGCCGTTTTATAGCTCACGCATGCCAAAACAAATATAGCCCACCCGTGCTATAAACACCCCATGCCGAAGATCGTCGACCGTGAGGCGCGCCGCCAGGCCGTCGCCGACGCCGTACTGCGCGTCGCCGCCCGCGAGGGGCTGGAACACGCCTCCCTCCGCAACGTCGCCGAGGAGGCCGGGCTCGCCGTCGGCTCGGTGCGGCACTACTTCGACGACCACTCCGAGCTGATGCTCTTCGCCATGGGCGAGCTCTCGCGCAGCATCGGCGACCGGTGCCGGGCCCACGTCCAGCGGCTCCTGGACGCCCCACGCCCCGGAGGGAGCCGCCGGGCCGACGTGGAGAGGCTGCTGGCCGAATTCCTGCCCCTGGACGACGAGCGGCGCGAGGAGGCCGCGCTGTGGCTGGCCTTCACCACGGCCGCCCGGCTCCGCCCCGCACTGCGCCGGCACGCCGACGAGCTCCACGCAGCCATGGACGACCTGCTGACCCGCGTCCTGGACGGGGCGCGGCGGGCCGGCCGCGTAGCGGAGGACGCCGACCTCCCCGTGGAGGTCCGCCGGCTGTCCGCGCTCCTCGACGGGCTCACCGTCCAGGCCGTCGCCCAGCCCGGCCGGGTCACGCCGGAGGCGATGCGGCAGGTCCTGCGGCGGCACCTGGAGTCCCTGGTCACGGCCGCCTGACCACCCCGGCTCCGCTCCTTTCGGGACGTATATCCTGTTCGCGTTGGAGCGGTCCGCGTCCAGCGACGAGCGAGCAGGGAGACGAACGATGCCCGAGCGCCCGCCCCGCCGCCGGCAGGCCCCCAGGAAACCCTCCTGGCTGCGCCCGGCCACACCCCGCGGCGGCACGCCACCGCCGGCCACCCCCGCCCCCGGCGACGACAACCGCCCGGCCACGCCGCCCGGCAGCACCGTCGTCCAGGCCGCGGTCTACCGCGACGGGGTGCGCGTGGCGACGCCCGGTTCGCTCGCGGAAACGTATCGCCAGCTGCGTGAACGCCCCGACAGCATGGCCTGGATCGGCCTGCACCGGCCGACGGAGGCGGAACTCCTCTCCCTGGCCGAGGAGTTCGACCTGCACCAGCTGGCCGTCGAGGACGCCCTCGAAGCCCACCAGCGCCCCAAGCTGGAACGCTACGGCGACACCCTCTTCGTCGTCCTCCGCGCCGCCCGCTACCTGGACGCACCCGAGGAGGTCGACTTCGGCGAACTCCACGTCTTCGTCGGCCCCGACTTCGTCATCACGGTCCGCCACGGCGCGGCCCCCGACCTCTCAGCGGTCCGCCGCCGCATGGAGTCCACCCCCGAACTCCTGGCCCTGGGCCCGGAGGCGGTCCTCTACGCCATCCTGGACGCGGTCGTCGACGGCTACGCCCCGGTGGTCGCGGGCGTGCAGAACGACATCGACGAAATCGAGACGGAGGTCTTCGGCGGCGACCCCGCGGTCTCCCGCCGCATCTACGAACTGGCCCGCGAAATGGTCGAATTCCAGCGCGCCACCCGCCCCCTCGTCGGCATGCTCCGCGGCCTCATGGCCGGCTTCACCAAATACGGCACCGACGAGGAACTCCAACGCTACCTCCGCGACGTCGCCGACCACGTCACCCACACCAGCGAACGCGTAGACGGCTTCCGCTCGGCCCTCACCGACATCCTGGCCGTCAACGCCACGCTCGTCACGCAACAGCAGAACGCGGAAATGCGGGCGTTGGCGGAGGCGGGGTTCGAGCAGAACGAGGAGATCAAGAAGATCTCGTCCTGGGCGGCCATTCTGTTCGCCCCCACGCTGGTGGGAACGATCTACGGGATGAACTTCGAGGCGATGCCCGAACTGAAGTGGGCCTTCGGCTACCCCTTCGCGATCCTGCTGATGGCCGCGGTGTGCGTGAGCCTGTACTTCATCTTCAAGCGGCGGGACTGGTTGTAGAGCCAGGGCCGCCTGGGACTCAGGTGTCCGTTCCACCGCTTCTCGTGTGGGAGCGGGAGCGGAGGGCCATCTTGGACCAGAAGTCGAGCAGTTCCTTGCGGGGCATGTCCTGCCACGGGGCCGTTCGGTGGCGGAACGGGGTCTGGAGCTGCCACCACAGGGAGGACAGGCCGGCCCAGCCGCGGCGGCCCGGGCGGAGCAGTGCCTGTTGCTGGCGGCAGAAGGGCTCGTTGAGTTCTGCCCACGGCTGCTGGCCCTTTGCCGGGTAGGGGCACATTTCGAAGGGGCAGTCGCGCAGGCAGGTGCTGCCCGGTTGGGTCGTGGCGGCCCGGCCCACCGTGTGCGAGGGCCGCAGTGGCTCGCGGTCCTTGGTGAGGCAGGGCGGGAGCGTGGTGTGGTTGGCCCGGTCGATCCGGGTCTCCGTCTCGTCCGGGTCCCCGTCCCGCTCGGTGAGGTTCAGCAACAGGGTCACGTCGGCGAGCAGCTGCTGCGCCCGGGGGTGCAGGGTGCTCCAGCCGACCGACGGGGGGATCCAGAGGTTGTGCCTGCGCTGGTTGCGGGGGTCGACGGGGGTGGAGCCGACCTTCTGCATCGCTCCCCTCTCGTCGATCCAGATGTAGTGCTCCGGGTGCCCCGTCTCCAGGGCCAGGGCCGCCAGCTCGGCGGCCTCCGCGACGAACGGGTGCAGCCGTTCCTTGCCCTTCGGCCCGACGTCGCCCGGCTTGCGGCTCCGCGGGTCCCGTTTGCTGCCGGCGATGCCGACCCAGCGCCGGACGGCCTGCGGCGCGTCGTACCGCGGGGTGCCGGCGGTCTCGCCGGGAAGGTTGCCCGTGCCGTCCCGGAGCTCCCACAGCGTCAGGGCGTGGATGAGCGTCACCTGGGAGTACCAGCAGCGCGCTCGGGCGAGCAGGGTCTCGGCCTGCTGCACGAGGAACTCGCGGGACTCGCGGTTGGCACAGCGGTGACGCAACCGCCGGTTGGCCGCGCCCTTGAAGCCCTGGGCGAGGGCGATCTCCAGGGTGTACGGCAGCTCGGCGCGGTTGCTGCCGAGCCGTTCGCAGTCGAGGTGGGCCAGCCACAGCGAGACCCGCTCCATGGCCTGCCGCCGGTGCTTGTCCGTGACGGAGCCGGCCATCAAGGGGACGAGCCACGCCCGGGCGACGAACTCCCGCCGGATGACGCGCTTCTCCTCCCGGTACTCGTCCTCCAGCTTCTTCCGCCTGTCGGCAGTCCGCCTGTCCTGCTGCGGGTTGCTGCGGTTGAATTCCTGGAGCGCCGCCCGCTCCTCGTACTGCTTGTTCCGGTACTTCTCCTCGTACTGCTTCCAGGGGTCGTACGACTCCGGCGGAGGGCCCTTCGGGGGCACCGGGAAGCGGTTGCGCAACATGTCGAAGGCGGCGTCTCCGCAGGCGCCCAGTTCCTGGACGATCGCCAGCCGGATCGCGTGCCGCGGCTCCTTGAAGGCGATCGAGAGGAACTGTTCCAGCGCCGGCTTCCTGCCGTACCCGGGGTCCTCCCGCGTCCGGGCGTCGCCGATCGCGCGGAGCACCTCCCCGAACTGGTGCGACAGTGACTCCTTCGCCGCACCGAGGGATCGCTGGTCGCCGACCGTGATGTCCGACCAGCGGTGGAGGAGGGAATCGGCGATGTCCTGGTGCCGGGAGCCGGACGCCGGTTCCATGAGGTCGACCTGAAGGGCCATGGTGTAGAGCTCGAGCGCCTTGGCGTCGCAGCGCGCCTGGGCGGCGGCCAGGAGCAGGGGCGCCGTGCCGGGCCGCCGGTTTCTCGCCGGCATCCGCGAGTTGAGGGCCAGCGCCACCAGGAGTTCCTTGCCGGGGCCGGGCTCGCGCAGCGCCGCTTCCAGGTGGTCGCGCCGTATTCTGCGCAGGAAGCGGGAGCCCAGGTACGCCTGGAGGATGCTGTGCGGGAAGCGGACCCCCGCACCGGTCGTCTCGACCAGGCCCAGGTTCTCGGCCTGCGCGGCGTACAGAGCCAGGTGGCTGCGGCAGCGGGTGATGTCGGCTCCGTCCGGCAGGGCCTCGATGCCGTCGTCTCCGCTCAGGCCCCGGACACGCCGCTTGAGTTCGGCCCAGATCTCGGGGGACGCGTCCGCCTGCGCGGAGGAGGCCGTGCGCGCGCCGCCCTGCTGCCACTGCTTGAGCCTCCGTCGCAGGGAGGACGCGGTACGGGAGGCCGCCGGCCCGTCCCGCCGGTCGATCAGCTGGTCGAACCGGACCTCGAGCCTGTCCTCCAGCAACCCGACGCAGGCCAGCGCCGAGACGGCTTCGATCGTCTGCTCGCGTTCGGTGGCGGGAAGCGCGTAGTCCTCGTGGATGTGCCCCTTGACCAGCGCCAGCCGCCACGTGTCCAGGAGCCGAAGCCGCAGCGTCGGCCGGTCGGCACGGCGGGTGTCCAGGTCCTCCCATTCCTTGCTCTTGGTGAGGTACTCCAGCCAGTGGTGCTGCCGCAGGTCGCGGGTGATCTGGAGGTACAGCGGCGCCTCCGCGACCGCCGCGGTCTCCACGATCCAGTCGAGGCGGAGGCCGTCCGCGTCCGGCTGATCCTCCGCCAGGTACTCCAGGGCGGCTTCCTCGCTGAGGGGTTCCAGGTCGATGAGGGCCGCGTCCGACTCCTCCAGCGGAGGGTGGGGGCGGGAGGCGATGACGAGGGGCAGCCGGTCCTGCTCCGCCTTGCGGATGGCCCGGCGGATGGCGGCGTCGCGCTCCTTCTGCCCGGCGCCCTCCGCGAACAGCTCCTCCAGCCCGTCCGCGATGACCACGGCTCTGCCGTCCGACACCAGTTGCCGCCAGACGCGATCACCGTGGGCGTTCGACCTGATCTCGGAGTTCACCATCTCGCCGAACCGCCTGCGGCCGGCCTCGGCGAAGTCGAACCGTCCCCCGTCCTGGTCGACGTTCCTCAGCCGCACCGGGACAGGGACGGCACGCTTGTGGGCCAGCATCTCGGTCAGCTTCACGAGGACGGCGGTCTTGCCCGTGCCCACGCCGCCCACCAGCAGGCACGGCCGGCGAATGGCGGGGTCCTGAAGCGTGCGCACCAGTACCTGGCACAACTCCTCGCGGCCGACGACCCGTTCCAGTACCGACCCGGCGGTGGGCACCAGTCTCCTCGGGTCCTGCCGTGCGATCCTGCGGAGCCTCCTCTCCACCCGGGGGTAGGAGAAGAGGAGAAAGATCGATGTGGCGAACCCGAGACTGAGCAGCGGGCTCAGCGTGCCGCTCACCACTCCGCAGGTCATGCCCTTGTCGCCGCACCACCCGGCCAGCAGGCTGCCGCGGTAGTCGGCGAGGGCGGCAGGGCCACCGAGAACCAGAACAGGAAGAGGGCCGCCCCCACCATGGCGAGGTACCGCCAGGCCGCGCGCATTCCCCGGCAGCGCGACCACTTCCCCGAACCGGGCACCGGTCCCCGTACGAACCACCGCATGGTCACCAGGTGAGCGGTGCGGAGGACGGCCTGCCGGCCCTTCGACGCGTAACGGCGGACGACGAGAGGGGCACGCGACCGGTGCCGCCAGTCCTTCCCTGGGGGCCGTCCGATGATCCGGGGCATGGTCGGAACCTCGTGCCGGAGGAAACGGTTGCCGTTCGCCCCCGGAAACCAGCGTAGGCACGCCTCCACACGACCGGCAAACCCGCGCAACTCCGCTTTGTTGCGGGCGATAACGGAATTCCGCCCCGCTTGACACCGCTCCCGCCGCCAGGCGCACCGTGAAAGAGCAGACACCCAGTGAGGGACGTGAGGCCATGCCCCCCGACAACAGCCACGATGACAAGATCCTGCGCGTCCGCGTGACCGCCAAGGACGCGGACACCCTTCGTGCCCTCCTCCGTGACGAGCGCCCCGATGTCGGCGGGCGGCCCCGTACGCATGCGGACGGCAGTGTCGGCATCGACGCGTACGTGCCCGCGCGGAAGGCCGAGGCGCTGGAGCAGCCAGGGGTGACCGTGAAGGTGGTGGGTGATGCCACCGCCACCGGCAAGGCCCGGCAGACCGAGGTCGGGGAGGGGGACCGGTTCGCCGATCCCTCGGCCGTGCCCCGCGGGCTGGGCGACAAGGTCGAGGAATGATCCGGTGAGGTTCCCATGCCGGCCCATACGAACAGCAACGCACGCTACTTGAACACCACCGAGGTCGACTCGGCCCTGGTCCGCCTCGCAGGCGCGTACCCGCAGCTGAGCCGGCTCGTCGCGCTTCCGGAGCCGTCGGTCGAGGGCGTGACCTGCCACGCCCTCGAAATCGGTTCGACCCCCGACGGCGGCAAGGACTGCGTCGTCCTGACCGGCGGGGTGCACGCCCGCGAGTGGGGCAGCTGCGAAGTCCTCGTCCTGCTGGCGGCCGACCTCCTGGAGGCGTACCGGCGCGGCACCGGGCTCGCCTACGGCGGTACGCGGTTCGACGCGGCGCAGGTCCGGGCCCTGCTGGACGGGCTGTCCGTCGTTGTCTTCCCGCTCGTCAACCCCGACGGCCGCCACTACAGCCAGACCGCCGACCCCATGTGGCGGAAGAACCGCAACCGCGCCCACGCGAGCGGTGGTCCGGCCTGCGTCGGTGTCGACATCAACCGCAACTTCGACTTCCTCTTCGACTTCACCACCGCCTTCGCCCCGAACGCAGGGCCCCGGGTCTCCGACGACCCGTGCGACTACCAGACGTACCAGGGCCCGCACCCGTTCTCCGAGCCCGAGACGCGCAACGTCCGTTGGCTGCTGGACACTTACGCCGGCACCCGGTGGTTCGTCGACGTGCACAGCTACTCCGAGGACATGCTCTACATCTGGGGCGACGACGAGAACCAGTCGGCCGACCCTGATCAGAACTTCCGCAACCCCCACTACGACGGGAAGCGCGGCCTGCCCCATGACACCGCGTACGCGGAGTACATCCCGGAGTCCGACGCGGACACCGCCCTCGAACTCGCCCAGGAGTTCTGCGCGGGGCTGCACGGCGTCCGCGGGGGGACGTACACGCCGATGTCCGGCTTCCACCTCTACCCCACCTGCGGGACCAGCGACGACTACGCCTACTCCCGCCACATCGTCGACGGCAGCAAGAGCAAGGTCCTCGCCTTCACCATCGAGTGGGGCAAGGAGGACCCGAACTCCGACGCCGCCAGCTTCCACCCCCCGTGGGCGGAGATGCAGCGGATCGTCAAGGACGTCGACGCGGGGCTGGTCCGGTTCTGTCTGGCCGCGTTGAAGACCTGAGCGAAACGGGACCGGTGCTTCCATGAGTTCGACCAAGATCGTGGCCGCGAACTTCGCCGCCATGCAGCACAAGGGATACACCGAGGCGGGTCTCACGTCCCTCCGCACCGCCCTCGCCACCCTCGTGGAGGCCGACCGCGGCCGGGGCGTCGACACCACCGTCGTCGACCTCGGCAGCCCGGACGACATGGCCCGCTACGGTGCCGAGGCGGTGACCGACCCCGCCGACGCGCGCCGGAACAAGGACGCCGTCGACGCCGTCTGCCACGCGGCCGGCCCCGACTACCTGCTGCTCCTGGGGAGCCGCGACGTCATCCCCCACGTCCCGCTGAAGAACCACGCCCCCGACGACGACCCGGTCGTCCCCAGCGACCTGCCGTACGCCTGCGAGACCCCGTACGAGGCGGGCGGGCAGGAGCCGGGCCGGTACACGGCGCCCAGCCGCGTCGTGGGCCGGCTGCCCGACGTGACCGGCGGGCACGACCCGGCCTACCTGGCCGGGCTCCTCGGGCGGGCCGCTGCCGCCGCACCCGCGGACCGCGGGGCGTACGAGGGGTACTTCGGGCTGTCCGCCGCCGTGTGGGAGAAGTCGACGCGCGAGAACCTGGCGACGCTCTTCGGTGACGCGTCCGCCCTGCACCTGATCCCGCCCGGCGGATCACCGTGGCAGCCCGGGCCCCTGGCCTGCCGGAGCCACTTCGTCAACTGCCACGGCGCCGCCAAGGACCCCCAGTGGTACGGGCAGGGCCCCGCCGGCTACCCCGTGGCCCTCAAGGCCGGCGACGTCGACCGGCATCTCACCGGCGGGACGGTCCTGGCGGCCGAGTGCTGCTACGGCGCCGAGCTCTACCCGCCGCCGGCCGCCCCGCACCTGCCGCTGTGCAACACCTACCTCGGCAGCGGCGCCCTCGTCTTCTTCGGCAGCACCACCATCGCCTACGGGCCCGCCGACAGCTGCGACCAGGCCGACCTCATCACCCAGTACCTCGTGCGGGAGCTCCTCCAGGGCCAGTCCGGCGGCTACGCCGCGCTCAAGGCGCGGCTGGACTACGTCAAGCTCAAGGGCCGCCTCGATCCGGTGGACCTCAAGACCCTCGCGCAGTTCGTCCTCCTCGGCGACCCCTCGGTCAAGCCGGTGCAGGCCCCCACCAAGCTCGTCGCCGGGACGGACCCGGGCGCCGCCCGCACCGACCGCCGCCGGGAGGCCCGGCTCTTCGCCCACGTCCTGGAGCAGTCCGTGTCCGTACCGGAGCCGCTCCCCGACGCCGAACGCGACGCCGCGCTCACCGCGCGCCTGCGCGAGATCGCCGAGCGGCACGACCTGCCGCCGACCGCCGCCGTGTCCTCGTTCGCCGAGGTGTGGCAGCACGAGGGCCAGGCGCAGAAGTCCTTCGGGCAGCCGCCCCGCCAGCACCTCCTGCACGCCCGGCGCGACCCGGGCGCGCCGGTGCCCACCGACGTCGTCGTGGTCGTCCGCGAGCACGAGGGCGACATCGTGTCCGTGGACGAGTACGAGGCCCGGTGACCCGGTGGCGACGAGGCGACTGCGCGGCAGGCTCTCCTACGAGCGCGTCGACGTGGGCTCCAAGAGCGAACGCGACGCGCTCGTCCTGCACACCGGCGACGACCACGCCTACGTGGTGCGGCTGCCCGGCGCGAACCCCTTCCAGGCGAGCGACGACGTGAGCCACCTCGCCGGCCGCGAGGTGGAGGCCGAGGGCGAGGTGGACCGGCAGTACTTCTTCGTCACCGACTGGACCGTCGAGGAGCAGTGAGGGCTAGAGCGCCTGCGGGAAGTCGAAGAGCCGGCCCGGGTCGTACTGCCGCTTCAGCTTCGTCAGCCGGTCCGCCGCGTCGCCGTAGTACGCCTTCCGCCAGTCCTTCAGGCCCGGGTCGGTGTAGTTCTGGTAGGCGGCGCCCGAGGCGTGGCGGCGCATCGCGTCGTGCATGCCGTCCAGCCAGGCTGTCTGTGCCGTGCCGGCCCCGCCGGCCGCCCACGACGTCAGGTACTGCGCAAGCATCCGCGACCGCCGGTGCACGAACGCCGTGGCCAGCGGGTCGACGCGGTTGACCGCGCCGCCCAGGGCGGTCAGCTGCACCGAGGCGCCGCCGCCCTTGACGCCGCGGCCGAAGCGTTCCAGCTGGTCGAGGAGCGTACGGACGCCCGCCGTGTCGAGCGAGCGGTCGAAGAAGGCGGAGCAGGCCGCGTACGTCTCGCGCTCCAGCTTGCCCGCCTTCTCGCGGCCGGGCGTGGTGCCCGGCAGGTGGCACTGGTCGGTGGGCTTGTCGCCGCAGCCGGCGTACGCGCGCACGGTGTCGAGGAACGGCCGGCGCCGCAGCCGTACGGTGCCGATGCCGGCGCTGCCGCCGGTCGCCCTGGCCACCTTGCCGGTCAGCTCGTCGAGGGCGTTGGCCAGGTCCTGCTGCGCGCCGACGGTGAACGCGGCGACGGAGATGTGCGGGGTGCCGCCCGCGGCGGCCGACAGGTCGCACGCGGACCAGATCTCGTCCGGCCGCCCCGGCCCCCACTCCTGCCAGGCCCGCACCACGGCGGCGGCCTTGGACCACGGGAAGGAGACGTAGCCGGTGACGCCCTCGCCCACGGCGTGCGTACGGAAGCGGAGTTCGGTGACGACGCCGAAGTTGCCGTTGCCGGCGCCGCGCAGGGCCCAGAACAGGTCGGTGTTGCGCGTCGCGTCGCAGTCGACGGTCCTGCCGTCGGCGGTGACGAGCGTGGCGCCGGTGAGGCTGTCGCAGGTCAGGCCGTAGGCCCGGGAGAGGATGCCGTGGCCGCCGCCGAGGGTGAGCCCGGAGACGCCCACGGTGGGGCAGGAGCCGGCGGGGATGGTGACGCCGTGCGCGGCGAGGGACGTGCAGACGTCGACGAGCTTGGCGCCGGCGCCGACGACCGCGGTGGACGCGCTCGGCGTGCGGACGGTCCGCAGCCGCGACACGTCGATGACGAGCCGGTCGTTGCCGCTGGACCAGCCGGCGTAGCTGTGGCCGCCGTTGCGTATCGAGACGGGTATGGAGAAGCGGCGGGCGAAGGCCAGCGCCTCGGCGATGTCCGCGGTGCCGGCCACGTAGGCGATGCCGGCCGGGCGCAGCCCGTCGAAGCGGGTGTTGTACAGCTGGCGGGCGGTGGGGTACGCGGCGTCGCCGGGGCGTACGAGGCCGCCGGCGAGGCCCTTGCCGAGGGCGGTCCAGTCGCGGGTGCCCGCTTTCTTCGTGGGGGCGGCCCCCGCCCTGCCGGTGCCCGTGGTGAGGGCGACGGCGGCGGTCGCCGCCGCTCCGGTGCCCGCCGCGAGGAGTGTGCGCCTGCCGATGGCCATGCCGATTACCTGCCTGCCCTGGTGCTGTGCCGTGCTGTGCCGTGCGCGAGTGCGCCTTGCCGGGTCCCCGTTGATCAAACAGATGGGCGGGCGGGGGGAGGTGGTTCCTCCCCGCACCCGCCCATTTCCGCATGTCCGTGGGGCTACGAGACCGTCAGCTCGGCGATGCCCGTGCGGGCCGTCGCGCTGTTCTGTCCGTGCACCACCACCCGTACGTAGCGCGCGTTCACCGCGCCGGTGGCTGCGTGCCAGTGCCGGCCGTCGGTGGAGAGCCGGACCTCGTACGAGGCCGGGGCGGGGCCGCTCCATTGGGGGGTGACCGTGGTGACGCGTACGGACCTGCCGAGGTCGGTGGTCAGTTCGCCGTCCCGGCCGTCGGGGACCCAGGCCGTGGCCGGGTTGCCGTCGACGGCGGCGGCCGCGTACAGGCCGGGCTCCTCGGAGGAGGCGGAGGCGGCCGTGCAGCGGGCGGTGTTGGCCGTGGGGGCCAGGTCGGGGCGGCGGGTCTTGAGGACGACGGGCGCGGACCGGCCGAGGACGCGCGTGCCCTGCGGGGTGTCCAGGGTCATGGGCGCGCCGTCGGTGAGCCGCACGGTGGTGTCGTGGGCGCCGATCGCGATGTCGTACGTGCGGCCCTGCCAGTGCAGGCCGCGCAGGGTGACGCCGCGGCCGAGCTGCGGGGGCAGCACCGGGTCGAGGTGGACCCGGTCCTCGCGGATCCGCAGGCCGGTGAGGCCGTTGGTGAAGATCTGCAGGAAGCCGCCCTTGCCCGTGAGAAAGTCGTGGGCGGGCGAGCCGGCCAGCGGGTCCTCGGCACCGGCCTTGGCGCCGCGGGCCTCGGAGAACTGGGCGAACGGGCCGCGGACGAACGGCCTGATGGCGCGCTGGAGGTAGGTGTACGTCGAGCAGCCGGGCTCGTTCGCGCCGGCGGCGTCGACGGCGTGGACGGAGTCCGTCATGGCGGGGCCGTCGGGGTCGGTGCGCCCCGCGTAGTAGTCGAGGGTGCGGGCGGCGGCGCCCTGCGGCATGGGCCATTCCAGGGGGTACATCAGCAGGACGGTGTCGGCCTGCTTGATGGTGCTGCCGCGGTAGCCGTCGTACTGCTCGTAGACGCCGCGGCTCTTGTCGTAGGGGATGCGGATGCGGTCGGCAATGGTCGTCCACTCCCCCGGAGCGCGTTCGCCGAGGAACCGGGCGGCCCGGGTGGCGTTGCGGAGGGCGGTGGCGGCGCCGGCGTTGGTGAAGACGGCGTCGTTCACGCCGTTGCTGTACTCGTCGGGGCCGGCGGTGTCGCGGATCGAGTAGCTGCCGTCGGCGTTGGGGGTGACGCGGCCGGCCCAGAACTCGGCGATGCCCTTGAGGACGGGCCAGCCGCGTTCGCGCAACCAGGCGGTGTCGCCGGTGGCGAGGTAGTACTGCCAGGTGGCGAGGGAGATGTCCGACTGGAGGTGGATCTGGGTGCGGCAGTGGGGCGGGTCGACGCTGTGGCACTCGCGGCCCAGGTCGCCGTCGCTGCCGCTGTTCCACGGGTAGAAGAGGCCCTGGTAGCCGAGCTTGCGGGCGTTCTCGCGCGCGCCGGGGAGGGTGCGGTAGCGGTAGTCGACGACGGTCCGGGCGAGGCCGGGCGCGGTGGCCAGCAGGGCCGGGTACATCCACGTCTCGGCGTCCCAGAAGACCAGGCCCGCGTAGTTGTCGCTGGTCAGGCCGGCGGGGGCGATGCTGTTGGACGCGCCCTCGCGGGTGCTGGACAGCAGCCCGTACTGGGCGGAGCGCACCCAGGTCTGGAGGTCGCGCTGCCCCGGCACCTCGATGGTGGAGCGCCACAGGCGGGCCCAGGCGGCGGCGTGGGCGCGCAGCAGCCCGTCCCAGCCGCGGCGGGCGGCACGCTGGGACGCGGCGGTGGCGTCCTGCCGGGGCGTGTGCGAGGTCAGGGCGGTGTCGACGCCCACGTACTTGGTGAGTTCGTAGGCGTGGCCGGCGCGGACGGGGAAGGTGAGGGACTGGCGCACCGTCAGATCCTTGGTAGGTGACGCTGCTTCGGCCTTGGCCGGCCGTACGCCGTTGCCGGCACGCAGGGTGGAGGCGACGGCTCCGTCGGTGTTCGTGCCGTCGGTGCGGAACGTGACGTCCATGGTCCGGCCGTCCGGGGCGTTCCGGCCGGCTGCCGTGGCGGTGCGATCGGTGCGGTCGGTCCGGTCGCCGCCGCCGGTCTGCCGCATGCGGCGGGCGCCGCGGCCGTCGAGGAGGTCGGTGACGGTGGCCTCGCCGCTCCAGCGCGGGGTCATGCTCAGCCGTACGGCGGCGGTGTGGGCGTCGTCGCGGTCGGCCAGGACCTCGTAGACGAGGTCGGTCCGCCGGCCGTCGGCAGCGGTCCAGGTGAGGGAGGTGCGGACGAGGCCGCAGTGCTGGAAGAGGGTCTGCCGGTAGCCGGATATTCGTCCGGATTGTGTCAAAGAGTCGAAGGTGTCGCCGTGGGCGCCGCCGGTGGCGACGGTGAGGCCGGTCCAGGTGGGGAGGGCGGCGACGGCCTGCCGGCCGGCGGCGGTCCGCGGGTTGTACGCGTAGAGCCCGGAGACGAAGGAGCCGTCGTAGGCGGGGGTGAAGAGCGGCCAGCCGGTCTTGGCGCCGCTGTCGGTGTAGCCGGCGCCGTTGGGCGCCACGCGCTGCCCCAGGTAGCCGTTGCCGACGTAGGCGTGGTGGGTGTCGTCGCCGGTGAGGCGGGTGGAGTCGAGGGTCCAGCCGTCGCCGGTGCGGCAGCCGGCGACGGGCGGGGCGGCGGCGGGCGGGACCGCCGGTGGGGCCGCGGCCGCGGGCGGTGCGGGGGCCACGAGGAGGCCGGCGAGCAGGCAGGAGGTGAGGGAGGCCAGGGAGGTCAGGCGGGCCGGACGCGGTCGCGCCCTGCGGGAGTACGTCATTGTTCTCCGTCGTCTTGATCTCGTCCAAGAGTCCGGCGACCTTAAATTTCATGAACGTACACCGTCAACAGGTGGCCCCGTTTGTACAACTCTTGAAGCTCTTAGACTGAGTGGGCTCACTCGACGGCCGGGCACGACGGAGGACACGGTGGCTGAGAGCACCACGGCCGTGGGCCCGCACGTCGCGGCTCCGGCGATCCCGGCGGGGCGCGGACCGGGCGGCCGGGGGCCCGGCGCCGGCAAAGACCCCGGCCCGGACACCGGCAGCGGGCCGGACCTCGCGTCGGCGACCGCCCTCCAAGTGCTGCGGACCCTCGACAGCGGACCGCGCGGGCTGACCGACGAGGCCGCCGAGGAGCGGCTCGCCCGCTTCGGCGAGAACACGCCGCCGGACTGGCGCCCGCCGTCGTGGCCCCGGCGCGTGCTGCGCGGGCTGCGCGACCCGTTCACCGCCGTGCTGCTCGGCCTCGGCCTCGTCTCGGCGGCCGTCGCGTCCTGGGGCACCGCCGGCGTCATCATCTTCCTCGTCATGGTCAGCTGCGCGCTGTGCTCGCTCGGCGAGCACCGGGCGGACCGGGCGGTGTCACGGCTGCGCGACCTGATCGCCACCACCGCCACCGTGCTGCGCCGCTCCGGCGAGGACGGGCCCCCGGTGCCGCGCGAGGTACCCGTCGACCAGCTCGTGCCGGGCGACGTCGTGCTGCTCGGCCCCGGCGAACCCGTACCCGCCGACGTACGGCTGCTCCGCGCCACCGGGCTGCACGTGCACCAGGCGGCCCTCACCGGCGAGTCGGCGCCCGTGCCCAAGCACCCCGTCGACGCGCCGGGCCCCGCCGACGGCGCCCCGTACCTGCGGCCCCACCTGTGCTTCCAGGGCACCAGCGTCACCGCCGGCAGCGGCACGGCGGTCGTGACGGCCACCGGCGCGCGCACGCACCTCGCGACCGCGCACGCCGGCCGCCACCGGCGCGGGCCCGGGGCGTTCCAGACCTCGGTGCGCGGCGTCTCGCTGATCCTCGTGCGGTTCATGCTGCTGACGCCGCCGCTGGTCCTCATGGCCAACGCGGCGCTGCGCGGCCGGGGCCTGGAGACGCTGCCGTTCGCGATGGCGGTCGCGGTGGCGCTGACGCCGGAGATGCTGCCCGTCGTCGTCACCACGTGCCTGGCCCGCGGCGCGTCCCTGCTGGCGCGGCGGCACGGCGTGATCGTCAAGCGGCTGCCCGCGCTGCACGACCTCGGCGCCATGGAAGTGCTGTGCCTCGACAAGACGGGCACCCTCACCCAGGACCGGCCCGTCGTGGACCGGGCGCTGGACGCCGCAGGCCGGGACGACCCGGAGGTGCTGGGCCTCGCGGCCGTCAACGCGTGGTGGACGCTGCACCTCGCCGACCTGCCACTCCCCGACTCGCTGGACGAGGCGATCCTCGACGCGGCGGACGAGGAGGAGGCACTGCGGTACGAGGGCGTGGCCGCGCTGCCGTTCGACCCGGTGCGCCGGCTGACCACGGCCGTCGTCCTGGCACCCGGCCGGCTCGGCACGCACCTGCTCGTGGTGAAGGGCGCCGTCGAGGCCGTCCTCGACCGCTGCGCGCTGGCGGACGGCGAGCGCGAGCGGCTGCACGCCCTCGCGGACCGGGAGGCCGCGCGCGGCGTACGGCTGCTGGCCATCGCCACCGCCGAGCGCCGGGCCCGGCTGCGCGACTGGACCCCGGCCGACGAGCGGGGGCTGACGTTCCGCGGCTTCGTCACCCTGCGGGACGCGGTGACCGACACGGCGGCGGACGCGCTGCGCGTCCTCGCCGACCGCGGCGTCACGGTGAAGGTGCTCACCGGCGACCACCCCGGCACGGCGGCGCGGGCCTGCCACGACCTGGGCCTGGACGTCGGCGGGATGCTCACCGCCGACCGCGTGGACGCCATGAGCGACGAGGAACTCGCCGTCGCCGTGCGGGACACCACGGTCTTCGCGCGCTGCACCCCCGAGCACAAGGCGCGCATCGTCGCCGCGCTGCGCGCCACGGGCCGCACCACCGGCTTCCTGGGCGACGGCGCCAACGACCTGCCGGCGCTGGGCGCCGCCGACGTGGGCATCTGCCCGCGCGACGCCGTGCACGTGGCGCGGGAGAGCGCGGACGTGGTGCTCGGGGGGCCGGCGGGGCCCGATGGTCCGCATTCTCCCGGCCCGAAGGACCTGACGGGCATCGGCCACGCCCTCTCCGCCGGCCGGCACGCGAGCGGCAACATCGCGGCGTACCTGCGGGTGACGCTCTCGTCCAACGTCGGCAACGTGATCGCGATGCTGGCGGTCGGCGTGCTGCTGCCGTTCCTGCCGATGCTGCCCGCGCAGGTGCTGGTGCAGAACCTGTGCTTCGACGCCGCGCAGCTCGCGTTCGCCTACAGCCCGGCCCGGCGGGCGGCGGAGCGCCGGCCGGCCGTGCTGCGCCCGCGCGACCTGCTGCGCTTCATCACCGGCTTCGGGCTGCTCAACGCGGTGGCGGACCTGGCGACGTTCGGGGTGCTGGTGGGCTCGTTCTGCGGGCCGGGCGGCTGGGACGACGAGCTGGTGTTCCACTCCGGCTGGTTCACGGAGAACCTGCTCACGCAGGCGCTGGTGATGGTGGTGCTGCACACGGGCCGCCGGACGGCCGAGGGCACCGCCGGGGGCGGTGGCCGTGGCGTGGGCCCGGTGGGCTGGGCGGCCGGGGCGCTGGCGGTGGCGGGGCTGCTGCTGCCGCTGTCGCCGCTGGGCGCGGCGCTGGGCATGTCGGCCCTGCCGGTCGTCTACTACCTGGAGCTGGCGGCGGTGCTGTCGCTGTACGCGCTGGCGCTGGTGACGGTGCGGAAGCGGTACGAGCGGCGGATGGCGGCGCGGGAGGCGTAGGCCCCGGTTGCTCCAGGGTGTCTCAGGCCGTGGCGCTGCGCAGGCGGCGGGGCGGGGCGGACGGCTCGCCGGCGCCGCCGACGACCTGCTCGACCATGGCGCCGACGGCCGGGTCGCTGGCGAAGTACACCGTGTGGCGGCCGGCGCGGCGGGCGTCCACGAGCCCGGCGAGGCGCAGCTTGCCCAGGTGCTGGCTGACGGCGGGCAGGGCGTGGCCGACACGTTCGGCGAGGCTGGTGACGTTGTGCTCGCCCTGGGCGAGGAGCCACAGGATGTGCAGGCGGACGGGCGAGGCGAGCAGGCCGAAGACGGCGGCGGCCTCCTGGAGGACCTCGGGCGCGGGATCGCCCGGCCCGGCGCTCGTCGACGTCACCCGTACCTCCTCTTCCTCCTGCGGCCTGGTGCGTACGGCCCCTAGCCTACGCACCGGAGCGGGGGTGCCGGTGGCACACCCCCGGCGGGCGGGGGAAGGACCGGCCGGATCAGCCGTACTTCGTCCGCGGATCCCCGTCGGTTGTACAGTTGCGCAATACGGCAAGAGTTGGCGGGAGAGGAGAGCGAGCATGCTTCTCAGGAACGGTCTGGAACCGTGGCACCTTCTGATCGTGGTGGTCGTGGGCATGCTGCTGTTCGGCTCGAAGAAGCTGCCGGACACGGCCCGCGCCCTCGGCAAGTCCCTGCGCATCCTCAAGAGCGAGGCGAAGGCCATGAAGAACGAACCCTGAGGGGGCGACCACGGACGTTCGTTTCATCATTTGCGCAACCCGGGAACCATACGGCTCCGCCCCGCGTTGTGGCGGGCGGGCACACCACCACGATCATTGGAGGACGCATGGCAGTCACCCTGGCCAAGGGCGGCAACGTCTCGCTGAGCAAGGAGGTCCCGGGGCTGACCGCCGTCACGGTCGGGCTCGGCTGGGACGTGCGCACGACGACCGGCGCGGACTACGACCTGGACGCCTCGGCCCTGCTGTGCGACACGGCCGGGAAGGTCGTCTCGGACCAGCACTTCGTCTTCTTCAACAACCTGCGCAGCCCCGAGGGCTCCGTGGTGCACTCCGGCGACAACCTCACCGGCGGCGGGGACGGCGACGACGAGCAGATCCAGGTCAACCTGGCCACGGTCCCGGCCGAGGTCGCCAAGGTCGTCTTCCCGGTCTCCATCTACGAGGCCGAGCAGCGCGGCCAGAGCTTCGGCCAGGTCCGGAACGCGTTCATCCGGGTCGTCAACCAGGCCGACGGCCGGGAGATCGCCCGCTACGACCTGACCGAGGACGCCTCCACCGAGACGGCCATGGTCTTCGGCGAGCTGTACCGGCACGGCGCGGAGTGGAAGTTCCGCGCCATCGGGCAGGGCTACGCGTCCGGCCTGCGCGGCATCGCCCAGGACTTCGGCGTACGGGTCTGACGGCCATGGGCATCGTCAGCTGGATCGTGCTGGGGCTGCTGGCCGGCGCCATCGCCAAGGTGCTGCTGCCCGGCCGGGACCCCGGCGGCCTCATCGGCACCACCGTCATCGGCATCGCCGGCGCGTTCGTCGGCGGCTGGCTCTCGGCGCACTTCCTGCACCGGCCGGTCACCAAGCACTTCTTCGACGGCGCGACGTGGGCGGCCGCGATCGGCGGCTCACTCGTGCTGCTGATCCTCTACCGCCTCCTCTTCGGCAACTCGCGCGACTGAGCGCGCGGCCTCCCGGGGCGCCCGCTACCGTCGGAGCCGGGGACCGGCGCCGACCGGCGCCGGCGACCCGCCGAGGAGCCGCCATGCCCGACCCCGCCGGTGAGCAGCCCACGGCCGCACGGCTGCGGCGGTGGCGGGAGCTCCTGCGCGGCGAGCGCGAGGCGGCGGCGCTGTACGAGCGGCTGGCCCGCGCCGAGACCGGCGAACGCCGCGAGGTGCTGCGGGAGCTGGCCGCGGTGGAGCGCCGGCACGCGGCGCACTGGGAGGACAAGCTGCGGGCCGCCGGCGCCGAGGTGCCGCCGCCCGGCCGGGTGCCGTGGCGCACCCGGCTGCTCGGTCTGGTCGCCGACCGCTGGTCGACGGCGGCCGTGCTGCCGCTGGTGGAACGGGCGGAGAAGGCCGACGCCGGTACGTACGACGCCGAGCCGGACGCCGCACCCGGCATGGCCGGGGAGGAACGCGGGCACGCCCGCACCCTGTCCCGCCTCGCCGAGGGCCGGCCGGACCCGCGGGCGGGCATCGCCCGGCGCGAGACGTGGCACCGCGGCGACCGCTCGGGTGCGCTGCGGGCGGCGGTGTTCGGGGTCAGCGACGGGCTGGTCTCCAACACCGCCCTGGTCATGGGCTTCGCCGGCTCCGGCTCCTCCCGCACCGCCCTCGTCCTGGCCGGGGTGGCGGGGCTGCTGGCGGGCGCGTTCTCCATGGCGGCCGGCGAGTACGTCTCGATGTCCGGCCAGCGGGAGATGTACGAGCGGGAGATCGGCCTGGAGAGCCGGGAGCTGGAGGAGGACCCCGAGTCCGAGCGCGACGAACTGGTGCTCCTCTACCGCGCCAAGGGGCTCAGCCGGCAGGAGGCCCGGCGGGTCGCGGACACCATCATGAACGACCGGGACGTGGCGCTGGACACCCTCGCCCGCGAGGAGCTGGGCCTCGACCCGGACGCCCTCGGCTCGCCGTGGTCGGCGGCGGCCTCCAGCCTGCTCACGTTCGCGCTGGGCGCGCTGGTCGTCATCCTCCCCTACCTCGTGACGTCGGGAACGCCGGCGTTCGTGGCGGCGGTCTGCCTGTTCCTGGTCTCGCTGTGCGCGGTGGGCGCCGGCATCGGCCTGCTCAACGGCCGCTCGCCGTGGCGCTCCGCGGGCCGGCAGCTGCTGGTGGGGGCGCTGGCGGCGGCGGTCACGTTCGGCGCGGGACGGCTGCTCGGTACGTCGGTGTCGTGACGCCCGCGCGGTGCCGTGGCCGGAAGGGCACGGCCGGAAACGCACTGGTGACAGGGGCTGCGGGCGGAGAGGCTGTGCACCGCCATCGCACTCGTCCCCACCTGTCCCCTCCCGGAGGAACCGATGAGACAGCGTGCCCGCGTCCTCGCCCTGGCTTTCGCGGCGGCTGCCGCCACCGCCGTCGCCGCGGCCCCCGCCCAGGCCGCCCCGGGCGACACGCTCAACGTGTGCGCCTCGACCCTGACGCCCACCGGCTGGGTCGACACCCAGTGGTGGACCACCGGCACCTGCCCGGGTAGCAGCCCGAACTCCAAGCAGATCAAGCAACTGACGGGCCTTCCGGTCGGCACCCAGGTCAACGCCTGCGCCTCGACCTACCCGCCCGCCGGCTGGACCATCAGACAGACGTACTGGTCGGGCAGCTGCCAGTACTCGCCGGTCCCGAGCCTGTCCCCGAACGCCTGGCTGCTCGTCCGTACGTCGTGAGGGACCGTCAGCCGCCGAAGCGCCGGACGTAACGCTTCTGCCAGGGCGTCTCCACGGCCCGCGGATGGTAGTGGCGGCGCACCCAGGCGACCGCCTCGCCGGGCGGGACGCCGTCCAGCACGGCGAGGCAGGCCAGCGCCGTACCCGTACGGCCGCGGCCGCCGCCGCACGCCACCTCGACGCGGCCCGTCGCGGCCCGGGCCCACGCCTCGCCGAGCACGGCCCGCGCCCGGGCCGGGTCGGCCGGCAGCCGGAAGTCCGGCCAGCGCAGCCAGTCCGCCTCCCACGGCGTACCGGGCGGGCGGCGGCCCAGCAGGTGGACGGCGTACGTGGGCGGCGGGCCCGGCGGCAGCGGGCGGCGCAGGGCACGGCCGCGCACCAGACGGCCGGAAGGCAGGCGCACGACGCCCGGCGCGGTGACGGGCCATGGTTCGGGGACGGACATCCCCCCATCCTGGGGAGGCGTCTTCGGCCGATCAACCCCCTTGCCGCGCACGGGCCGCGGCCGCCAGGATCGGGCTGCGGACCGAGGCGTCCGCTCGTCCGAGGGGGGAATGCAGTGACGTTCAGAGGCAGACACGTGCGGAACGCAGCAGTCCTGGGGTGCGTCGCGGCGCTGGCGGCGGTCGTGGGGCCCGGCGCGCGGGCCGCGGAGCCGGCGGCCGGAGGCACCCAGCTGCGCTTCGAGAAGAACCACGCGGACCAGACCGACTCGCGTCTCCTGTTGGTCGACCGGCGCACCGGGCAGGTCCTGAAGAGCTACCGGGCCGGCTCCGGCACGACCCAGGACGCCTGTGCGAGCAGCCGCGGCTGGCTGCCCGACGGCACGTACCGGGTGCGGTTCCACGCCACGGACTACAACGCCCACAACCCGCGCGGCAGGATCTTCGGCTACGTCCTCCGAATCGACGACAAGCGCTGCCGCCCCGACGGCACGGGCACCAAGCGCACCGAGCTGTTCGTGCACAGCGAGATGAAGCCGGACGGCACCCAGGGCACCACCGAGCCCCAGCGCTGGGACGGCCCGTCCGACTACCGCTCCGAGGGCTGCGTCAAACTCCGCCCCCAGGACATCAAGGACCTCTTCACCACCGCGTCCCGCACGGGCTGGCCCACCACCCTGGACGTCGTGGGCTGAGCGCCGGCGGTCACTCCTCTTCCAGGGGTTCCACCGGTGGTTCCTCCGGGATGACGTGCATCGCGGCCTCCTCGGCGGAGGCCCCGGCGCCGTCGATGCCGACGTCGCGGGCGGCGACCGAGTTGCGGCGGTGCGGCATCCAGTCGTCGGAGGCGACCAGGCGGCCCGCGCGGGCGTCGCCCGTCTCCTCGTCCACGGGTTCGCCGTTGCCGCCGGGCAGGTCGCCGATGCCGTCGCCGTCCGGGGCGGTCACGTCGGGGACCTCCTCGGCGAGGCGCTGGTCGAGGGTCTCGCCGTCGTGCTGCTCGCGGGCCGTGGTGCCGGTGTGGTCGACCGCCAGCGGGCGCTCCGGCGGCGACCAGCCCCGGTCCAGCACCTCGTCGAGAGCGTCCTCGCCCAGCGCGTTCTCCAGGTCGAGCTCCGGGTTGTCCTGCGCGTCGGGGCCGCCGACCGGCTGGTAGACCTCGTCGCCCATCGCGTCATCGGACATCCTGTGCCTTCCTTCCTCACGTGCCGCCGGGCATCCTGCCCAGGGAAACATGAAACCTCACCGAGTGGGGCAAAGCAGGCAAGAGCGCCGGTTCGCGTCGCGGCGGGCGGGCCGGCGGGCCGCCCTCACCGGCCGGTGAAGAAGTTCCGTACCCGCCGGCCCCGTGCGCGCCGGCCGCCGTTGCCGTCGTCGTCATCGTCGTCGTCCGGGCCGTGCAGCGCCGTCCAGCTGACCGCCGAGACGCCGGGTTCCAGGGAGAGCCGGCTGACCGCCTCCTCCAGGAGGCCGGCGTCGCGTCGCTCGGTCGTCAGCTCCGCGGACACCACCACCTTCCCGGCCGCCTCGGCGTCCCGGCTGTGCACCGAGCGCAGCAGGAAACCGGGGCGCGCCACGGACTGCACGACGAGTGTCCTTACGTGTGCCTCCTCCGCCTCGGCGCACACCACCTCGAAGTGGTAGTCGGTGCTGACCTCGGCCCCGCCCCGCGGTTCCCGGTCCAGGCTGCGGGCCAGCGGGCGCAGCAGCGTGTTGGCGCCGACCACGCCGGCGGTGCCCAGGCCCGCCAGCACGTACAGGCCCGTACCGGCGAGCGCGCCCACGGCGGCCGAACACCACAGGGTGGCGGCCGTGTTCAGGCCGCGCACGCTCAGCCCGTCGCGCATGATGACGCCCGCGCCGAGGAAGCCGATGCCGGAGACGATCTGGGCGGCGACGCGGGAGCCGTCGTAGCCGGTGGTGCTGGTCGCGGAGGAGAAGCCGTACGTCGAGAGCAGTACGAAGAGGGCGGACCCGGCGGCGACCAGGGCGTTGGTGCGCAGCCCGGCCATGCGGGCGCGCCATTGGCGTTCCAGTCCGATGACCGCGCCGAAGCCGAGTCCCGCTCCGATGTTGGTCGCCAGGTGCCACTCGTTGATCTCGACGAGCTGGGCCATGTGCGTGCTCCGCCCTCCTCCTCGTCCCGCTGGTCTCGCTGGTCTCGCTCTCGCTCGTACGAACGGACTGCGAACCAGCTTGCCACACGAGTCCCGGGAAACCGGGAGGGGCGGGTGCCGGCTCGCGGCACCCGCCCCTCCCCGACCGTCAGGCCGTCAGGCCGGCGGCTGGACCAGGGTGGTCCAGGTGCCGAGCGTGTCGCCGCGGGTGCCGTCGTACAGCGAGGTCTCGCCGTTCGACCAGCGCACCAGCAGGTCGTCGGCCGTGCTGCCGCCGTCGCCGGAGGCGAAGCGGCCGGCCGTCATCACGGCGGGGGCCCAGAGGGTGTTCGGGGCCTGCAGCCGGGTGCCGCGCATGCTCGTGCCGGAGAGGGTGTAGCTGCCGAGCGAGCCGTCGGTCCAGCGGACGGCCAGGGCCGAGTGGTCGCTGCCGGCCGGCTGCATGCTCGTGACGGCGACGGCGTTCTTCCAGAAGGAGCCGGCCTCGGCGAGCCGCCGCTCGCTGCCCATGCCCGTGGGGTTCACGCCGGGGAACGTGGTGAGGCTGCCGTCCACCCAGCGGACGACGATGTCGCGCGCCGCGTCCGCGGAGTCGTAGCGGCCGGCGGTGATCTGGGTGGCGTACTTCCACGACGAGCCGCCGGCGGCGAGCGTGTACTCGGTGCCGGTGCCCGTGGGGCGGACGTCCTCGTAGTAGCTGAGCTTGCCGTTGTCCCAGCGGACCAGGAGGTCGGGCAGCGAGGAGCCGCTGAAGTCGCCGGCGGTCACGGCCCGCGCCAGCTTCCAGAAGCTGTTCGCGGGCGCGAACTGGCGCTCGGTGCCGAAGCCGCCGTCGCCGTCGCCGGGGTAGAAGGAGACCTCGCCGTCGCTCCAGACCGTGAGCAGGTCGTCGCGGCCGTCGCCGTCGTAGTCGCCGGCCACGAGGTGGTTGGCGTGGGTCCAGGTGGAGGCGGCGCCGGCCAGCCGGGCCCGGTCGGACGGCGGCTGGTACGGGGTGGGCCGCTGGGGCGTGCGGCCGGCCACGGCGTCGTCGTAGAGGGCGCGGGCCTGGCCGTCGTAGACCGGGGAGTAGCTGATCCAGTCGTCGTTGTTGGTGTTGCCGCCGCCGTAGAAGCCGCCGATGGTGCCGATGACGTCGCCGGTGCGGGTGCGGGCGTCGTAGTTGGTGATCCAGGGGCCGCCGGAGACGCCGCCGTAGTAGCCGCCGCAGGTCATGGCCATCTGGCGGAAGCCGGTGAGCCGGTACGTCGGCACGGTGCACGACAGGGCGCGCTGCCCGGGGTTGTTGCTGGCCGGGTAGCCGACGACGGTGACGGTGCTGGACCAGCGCGGGGTGGGCGTGAGGCGCAGGGCGCCGGTGACGTCCTCGGCGTTCTCGCCGCGGGCGTTGGGGGACAGGCGGGCGAAGCCGAAGTCCAGGTCGGAGTCGGGGCCCTTGCTGTTCCTGGTGTAGCGCGGGTCGGTGAAGACCTGGTCGACGGGGAACACGCCGTACGGCTGGCCGGCGGCGTCCCTGCCCTTGACGTACTGCGGTACGAAAATGCGCTGCCCGCCGCCGGCCAGGGACTTGGCGCAGTGCCCGGCGGTCAGCACCAGGTCGTGCCCGGGGCTCTGCACGACGCTGGCGGTGCAGTACGTGGCGCCGGTGGGCCCGGCGCTGCTGAAGAAGGTGCCGACCATCGGCAGTCCGTCGCCGTACGAGCCCTGCGGCGTGCCGGCGGGCGCGGCGGTCCGCACCCCGGACGCCCGCAGCGCGGACCGCGGCGCCTGGGCGGGCGCGGCGGTGTGGGCGGCCTCGACGGGCTTGGCCGCGGCCATCCGCTCGGCGGTCCAGTACTGCGCGGCGGCCTGCGCGGCCGCACCCCGGGGCCCGGGGTCGGCGGCGGCGACCCCGGCCGTGCCGGTGCCGCCGCAGGCGGCCACGGCCAGCGTGACGGCAACGGCGCGCAGCCAGGAGGATCTTCGGGTGGGGGAAGGTGTCAAGACGACTCTCGTTCGTGTGCTGCTGACTGAGGAAACAACAGATGGCTGAATCGCGTCGCATCGTGGCACACCCCACCGACACCCCGGGTGGCGGCCCCTGCGCTCAGCCGCGCCCGCCTCCGCCCGCGGCCCCCGCCATCTTGCGGACCCGGCTCAGCGCCGCCTTCACGAGCGCGACCCGCCCGACCCGCAGGGTGAACACGTCACGCCCGCCCAGCGGCTTCGCGTACCAGGGCATACCGAGCCGCTGCCAGCGAGCGGGCTTCAACGAGGGCTGCACCGGTATGGGGACCGACCATTCCTTGCCGGTCACGGCGAGACGGAGGTCCCATTCCCATTCACCGGCTGTCGTACAGGGCACGAGGGCCGTGAAGGATCCGCCGGCAAGCGGGGCCTCGACCGTGAGCGCCTGTTCCGCGCCACCGGCCTCCTTGCCGCGCAGCATCAGTGCGCCGGCCGGCCGGCTCTTGAGCGTGCAACGGCCCTTCACAACGAGGGTGCCGGGCCGGTCGGGCGACCACGACACACCAGTGATCTTCAGGCGGGGCGGCACGCGGTGCTGGGTCTCTCCCACGTCGAGGGTGAGGTTGCCGTAGGGCTTGGTGGTGTAGAGGGCGACGGCCTTCCCCTCGTCCGTGACGAGGGCCGTCGTGGCCGTGGTCACCGCCTCGGCCCGCTTGCTGCCGAGGCGTACCCGCTTCTCGATGCCCTGAGCACCGACGGCGAGGGAGATGTCCCAGAGGCCGGGCGTCAATGAGGCGAAGCCGACCGTCACTTCGTATCCGGCCATGTCGTAGACGTAGGGCCCGCCGTCCGTGGCCGGCTTCAGGGCCGGGGTGGGCGTGTGCCGGACCTCCAGCCGCCGCTCCAGGTCCGTTCCGCGCTTGCGGAGGACCAGCTCGGTGGTCACGTCGCGCGTGGATATTCGGTCGATGCAGGCGTGGCCGGCGAGGCGCAGGCCACCGGCGCCGAGCTCGGCCGAGTCGACATGGTGGTGCACCGGGAGTTCGGCCGTGATGTCGTAGCAGTCGTCAGGGATGTCGAGTGTCGAGTCACGGAAGTAGGGGAAGAGCGCGTAGGCGCGACCGCCCTCGACGCGGACGTCCGGGCCGGTGGCGGCCTTGGCGGCAAGGGTCGTGATGCCGTAGCTGGCGGCGCCCCGGTCGAGCTCCCAGCGCACCAGCGTGAGGAGTTCGTCGAGGAGCTTGTGGCGGATCAGGTGGCACCGAAGGCGCACCACCGCGGGCAGTCGTGCGGCCAGGCCCTCCGACCAGTGCGTCGTGACCAGATCGGCCAGCTCGTGCAGCAGCGTCTCCTGCACGTCGCGCTGCGGCTCCCTGCTCAGCTGGAGGACGGCGTCGCGCAGCTCGACGGCGAAGTGCCGGTGCATGAGCACATCACGGTCAGGCCCGGCGGGCACGCGCTCGGCGATGAGCCCGGCCATCGTACGGAAGAGGTCCGTCCGCATCCGCGCACCGTGTTCCTGCGCCGTGATGTTGGTGCCGTCGTCACGCGCGACCCAGTAGAGGCAGTCGTAGTCGGCGACGACGGAGATCGCAGCCGCCTCCAGGTAGGCGGTGGCGACGAAGGGCTGGTCCTCACCGATCGACAGCGTGGTGTCGAAACGGAGCCGCAGCCGGTCGATCAGCTCCCGGCGGAACAGCTTCATGGGGTTGAGGGTCCAGTAGACCCTGGAGGAGAACACATCCGTCCGCGGCTGGTTGCGCCGGAACATCGACTGGGGCGCCCGGCGGCCCCCCTCCCCCACGATCCGCCCGAGAACGACGTCCGACCCGTTCTCGTCGGCCGCCTTGATCATGCGCTCGAGCGCCTCGGGGCCGATGTGGTCGTCGGCGTCCAGGAAGTAGACATAACGTCCGCCGGCCTGGTCGAGCCCGACGTTGCGGGGCCCCGCCGGCCCACCGGAGTTGGGCTGGTGGATCACCCGCATCGCCGGAGCCCGCTCCGCCAGACGGTCGAGCTCCTCCGCGGTCCCGTCCGTGGAACCGTCGTCGACCACGATCAGCTCGATCCGGTCCGCCCCCAGGGTCTGGTTCAGGACGGAGGTGACACTGCGGGTCACGAGTGGCATGGCGTTGTACGCGGCGATGATGACGGTGACATCAGGCCCAGACATTGACGAAGCACTCCGATCCCGCAGCTCATACGACCCTTCAGCCTATCGGAGCCGTCGAACCGTCGTTCGCCCGAGACGGTGGGGTGAGACGGAACGGCAAGCCGCGAGGTGGGGGTGCGTCGCGGTGGATGGGGCTGTTCAGAGTGCTGAGGGGGCGGCCCGTGGCCTTGTGGCGGGTGGCGGTGATTTCGGCTGCTATGGAGAGGGCTGTTTCCTCCGGGGTGCGGGCGCCCAGGTCGAGGCCGATGGGGGAATGCAGGCGGGACAGTTCGCGGTCGGTGAGGCCCGCGGTGCGGAGGCGGGTGAGGCGGTCGTGGTGGGTGCGGCGGGAGCCCATGGCGCCTACGTAGGCGACCGGTAGGCGCAGGGCCCGTTCCAGCAGCGGGACGTCGAACTTCGGGTCGTGGGTGAGGACGCAGAGGACGGTCCTGCCGTCCAGTCCGGCGGCCTGTGCGTCGAGGTAGCGGTGCGGCCAGTCGACGACGACCTCGTGCGCGTCGGGGAAGCGGGCGGGCGTGGCGAACACCGGGCGGGCGTCGCAGACGGTGACGTGGTGGCCGAGGAAGCGGCCGACGTGGGCGAGGGCCGCCGCGAAGTCCACCGCTCCGAAGATGATCATGCGGGGTGGGGGGGTGCTGCACTCCACCAGCAGTCCCTCCCCCGCTTCCACCAGCGCCGTCCGGCCCACCGTCAGGAGGGCCGCCGCCTCGGCGGCCGCCGTGCGGTCGAGCGCCGCCGGGCCGCCGAGGGTGCCGGTCGTGCTGCCGTCGGGCCGGACGAGCAGGGCACCGCCGTCCCGGACCGGCAGGGCACCGCCGTCGCCCTCGCCCGGTACCGCGCGGACCAGCGCCACCGGCTCGCCCCGCGCCGCGGCCGCGAGGGCCTCCGCCAGCACCGGGCGGCACCGCGCGTCCGCCCGTACCGGCACCACCAGGACGTCGATGCCCCCGCCGCAGGTCAGGCCGACCGCGAAGGGGTCCTCGTCGGAGGAGGCGTAGCGTTCCCGCAGGGGTTCGCCTGTTTCCAGGGCCTGCCGGCACAGGTCGTAGACCGCCGCCTCCACGCAGCCCCCCGACACCGAGCCGACCGCGGTGCCGGTGGCGTCCACGGCCAGGGCCGCGCCGGGGCCGCGCGGCGCGCTCCCCGTCACGGCCACGACCGTCGCGACCGCGAAGTCGCGGCCTTCCGCGCACCAGCCGAGCAGCTCCCCGGCGATGTCCAGCATGGTCGTCCACCTCCTCAGCCCACGCCCAGCCAGCCCTCGATCGGGTGCAGCGCGAAATAGCCGGCGAAGACCGCCGTCAGCACCCACATGAACGCGCCCGGTTCCCGCCACCGCCCCTGGGCCGCGCGGATCGCGCAGTACGCGATGACGCCGGCGCCCACGCCCGCCGTGATGGAGTACGTGAACGGCATCAGCACCACCGTGAGGAACGCGGGTACGGCGACGGCCCGGTCGCCCCAGTCGACGTGCCGGGCGTGGCTGGTCATCATGGCGCCGATGACCACCAGCGCGGCGGCCGCGATCTCGGCGGGCACGACGCGGGTGAGGGGGCTGAGGAAGAGGCAGGCGGCGAAGAGCAGCCCCGTCACCACGGAGGACAGCCCGGTGCGGGCGCCCTCCCCCACCCCGGTGGCGGACTCGACGAAGACGGTCTGGCCCGAGGCGCCGGTCACGCCGCCGATGGCGCCGCCGGCGCCGTCGACGAGCAGGGCGCGGCTCAGGCCGGGCATCCGGCCGTGCTCGTCGGTGAGCCCGGCCTCGGTGCCGACGCCGATGACCGTGGCCATGGCGTCGAAGAAGCCGGCCAGGACGAGGGTGAAGACGGTCATGCCGACGGTGACCGCCCCCACCGTGCCCCAGCCGCCGAACCCGACCTGTCCCAGCAGCGAGAAGTCCGGCATCGACACGGCGGCGCCGCCCAGCCCCGGCCGCCCGTTCTGCCAGCTGCGCGGGGAGGTGCCCACGGTGGCGTCGACCGCGACGGCCAGCAGGGTGCCGGCGACGATGCCGATGAGGATGGCGCCGGGCACGTTCCGCGCCTGGAGCATGAAGATCAGCAGCAGGGTGACGCAGAAGAGCAGCACCGGCCAGCCGGCCAGTTCGCCCGCCGGGCCCAGGGTGAGCGGGCCGCCGCCCCGTGAGGCGTGCACGAAACCGGCCTTGACCAGGCCGATGAGGGCGATGAACATGCCGATGCCGATGGTGATGGCGTGCTTGAGGGCGAGCGGGATGGCGTTCATGACGCGCTCGCGCAGCCCGGTGAGCACCAGCAGCACGATGACGGCCCCGTAGACGACGCACAGGCCCATCGCCTGCGGCCATGTCATCCGGGGCACCACCTGCGTGGAGAGGACCCCGGACACGCCGAGCCCGGCGGCGAGGGCCAGCGGGACGCGGCCGACGAGGCCCATGAGGAGGGTGCTCGCGCAGGCGGCCAGGGCGGTGGCGGTGATGACGCCGGTGCGGGCGAGGGTGTGGCCGCGGGCGTCGGCGCCGGACAGGATCAGCGGGTTGAGCAGCAGGATGTAGCTCATCGCCATGAACGTGGTGATGCCGCCGCGTACTTCGCGGGCGTAGGTGGAGCCGCGGGCCGTGAGGTGGAAGTAGCGGTCGGGCCAGGACCGGCCGGCGGACGGCTGTGTGCCGCCGTCCGGCGCCCGGTGCCGTACGGGTGCCTGGGTCATGGGTGGTTGCTCCAACGGAGCCAGGGGATCCGGCGTTCCAGGGGATCCGGCGGTGGGGGGGACGGCCGGTCTCAGGTCCCCGTCAGGTGTTCGGGCCGGACGGGGACGCGGTGCAGGGCCAGGCCGGAGGCCCGGCGGATCGCGGCCACGATGGCGGGCGTGGAGGAGAGGGTGGGGGCCTCTCCGGCGCCGCGCAGCCCGTAGGGGGCGTGTTCGTCGGCGAGTTCGAGCACGTCGACGGGGATGGCCGGGGTGTCGAGGACGGTGGGGATGAGGTAGTCGGTGAAGGAGGGGTTGCGGACGCGGGCGGTGGCCGGGTCGACGACGATCTCCTCCATGACGGCGAGGCCCAGGCCCTGGGCGGTGCCGCCCTGGATCTGGCCGGTGACGGCGAGCGGGTTGAGGGCCTTGCCGACGTCCTGGGCGCAGGCCAGCTCGACCACCTTGACCAGCCCCAGCGCGGTGTCGACCTCGACGACCGCGCGGTGGGCGGCGAAGGAGTACTGGACGTGCCCGAAGCCCTGCCCGGTGCGCAGGTCGAACGGTTCGGTGGGGCGGTGCCGCCACTCGACCTCGGCCTCCACCGGTTCGTCGTCCTCCAGGAGGTCGGCCAGGAGGGCCAGGACCTCGCCGCCGTCGGTGACCACCTTGCCGTCCTCCAGGCGGAGTCCGGCGGTGGCCCACGCGGGGTGGGCGGCGCCGAACCGGGCCCGGCCGCGGGCCAGCGCCTTCTCCCGCACGGCCTCGCAGGCGGCCTTGACGGCGCCCCCGGTGACGTACGTCTGCCGGGAGGCCGAGGTGGAGCCGGCCGAGCCGACGCGGGTGTCGGCCGGGTGCAGGACGACGCGTTCCACGCCGAGCTCGGTGCGGGCGATCTGGGTGTGGACGGTGATGCCGCCCTGGCCCACCTCGGCCATCGCGGTGTGCACGGTGACGACGGGCTCCCCGCCGGCGGCCGTCAGCCGCACCCGGGCGGTGGAGTAGTCGTCGAACCCCTCGGAGAAGCCGACGTTCTTGATGCCGACCGCGTAGCCGACGCCCCGCACGACGTCCTCGCCGTGCGTGGTGTTGGACAGCCCGCCGGGCAGGGCGCGCAGGTCGCAGGCACCGCCGGCGGTCTCCCACTGCCGCTCGGGCGGCATGGGCAACGCCTTGACGCGGCGCAGCAGTTCGGCCACGGGTGCGGGGGCGTCCACGACCTGCCCGGTGGGCATGACGGACCCCTGGGACATGGCGTTGCGGCGGCGCAGTTCGACGGGGTCGGTGCCGAGGGCGTCGGCGAGCTTGTCCATCTGTGCCTCGTAGGCGAAGCACGCCTGGACGGCGCCGAAGCCGCGCATGGCGCCGCAGGGCGGGTTGTTGGTGTAGAGGGCGAGCGCCTCGACGTCGACGTTGTCCACCTCGTACGGGCCGACGGCCAGGGAGGCGGCGTTGCCGACGACGGCCGGGGAGGAGGAGGCGTAGGCGCCGCCGTCGAGGACGATGCGGGCGGTGACGAAGAGCAGGTCGCCGTCGCGGGTGGCGCCGTGCTCGTAGTGGAGGCGGGCGGGGTGGCGGTGGACGTGGCCGAAGAAGGACTCGAAGCGGTTGTAGACCATCTTCACGGGGCGGCCGGTGCGCAGCGCCAGCAGGCAGGCGTGGGCCTGCATGGACAGGTCCTCGCGGCCGCCGAAGGCGCCGCCGACGCCGGAGAGGGTCATGCGGATCTTGTCCTCGGGGAGGCCGAGGACGGGGGCGATCTGGCGCAGGTCGGCGTGGAGCCACTGGGTGGCGACGTAGAGGTCGACGCCGCCGTCGGCGGCGGGGACGGCGAGGCCCGACTCGGGGCCGAGGAACGCCTGGTCCTGCATGCCGACCTCGTAGTCGCCGGTGACGACGACGTCGGCGCGGGCGCGGGCGGCGGTGACGTCGCCGCGGACGACGGGCTGGCGGTGGACGACGTTGGGGTGCGGGACGTGCGCGGCGTGGGCGTCCGTGCGGCCGGGGTGGAGGACGGGGGCGCCGGGGGCGGTGGCGGTGGCCTCGTCGGTGACGAGGGGCAGTTCCTCGTACGCGACGCGGATGCGGGCGGCGGCGCGGCGAGCGGTCTCGGGGTGGTCGGCGGCGACGAGGGCGACGGGTTCGCCGTGGCAGCGGACGACGCCGTCGGCGAGGACGGGCGTGTCCTCGATCTCCAGGCCGTAGTGGGTGGCGGCGGGCAGGTCGGCGTACGTCATGACGGCGTGCACGCCGGGCGTGGCGAGGGCCTCCGTGGTGTCGAGGGCGCGGATGCGGGCGTGGGCGTGCGGGCTGCGCAGGGTGTGGCCCCAGAGCATGTCCTCGTGCCAGAGGTCGGAGGCGTAGGCGAACTCGCCGGTGACCTTGAGGGTGCCGTCGGGGCGTGGCGCGGACTCGCCGACGCCGCCGCGGGTGCGGCCCCCGGTGCGGAGGCGGTGGTCGTTCGTCATGGCCGGTCCTCCCCCGGTCCGGTGCGGGCCGCGGCGAGGCGGACGGCGTCGAGGATCTTCTCGTAGCCGGTGCAGCGGCAGAGGTTGCCCGCGAGGGCCTCGCGGATGTCGGCGTCGGAGGGGTCGGGGTCGCGGCGCAGCAGGTCGTCGGCGGCGACGATCAGGCCGGGGGTGCAGAAGCCGCACTGCACGGCGCCGGCGTCGGCGAACGCCTGCTGGACGGGGGTGAGGGCGCCCTCGGGCAGTCCGGCGCGGCCGGCCAGGCCCTCGACGGTGACGACGTCGCGGCCCTCGGCCTGTCCGGCGGCCACCAGGCAGGCGCAGACGGGGACGCCGTCGAGGCGGACGGTGCAGGAGCCGCATTCGCCCTGTTCGCAGGCGTTCTTGGAGCCGGGCAGGCCGAGTCGTTCGCGCAGCAGGTACAGCAGGCTCTCGCCCTCCCAGACGTCGTCGGCGTGCAGGGCGCGGCCGTTGACGGTGAGGTTCACGCGCACAGCGCCTCCCTCCCCTCGCCGGCCCGGTAGGCGTCCCAGGCCCAGCCGAGGGTGCGGCGGGCGAGGACGGCGACGGCGTGCCGGCGGTAGGCGGCGGTGCCGCGCACGTCGTCGATGGGCCGGCAGGCGCCGGCGGCGAGCTGCCCGAACTCGCGGACGACGGAGGGCGGCAGGGGCCGGGCGGTCTCCCAGAGGCCGTCCTGGGCGAGCGCGGCGGTCAGGAAGTCCTCGGCGGTGCGGGCGCGGACGGGGGTGGGTGCGGCCGAGCCGACGCCGGTGCGGACGGTGCGGTCGTGGGGGTGGAGGGCGAGGGCGAAGGAGCAGACGGCGATGACCATGGCGTTGCGGGTGCCGACCTTGGCGAACTGCTGGGGGCCGGTGGCGCGGCGGATGCGGACGGCGCGGATGAGCTCGTCGGGGGCGAGGGCGTTGCGTTTGACGCCGGTGTAGAACTCCTCGACAGGGATGAGCCGGGTGCCGCGCACGGAGGCCGCCTCGACGTCGGCGCCCGCGGCCAGCAGCGCCGGGTGGCTGTCGCCGGCGGGCGAGGCGGCGCCGAGGTTGCCGCCGACGCTGCCGCGGTTGCGGATCTGGGGGGAGCCGACGGTGCGGGCGGCCAGGGCCAGGCCGGGCAGGGGCGCGGCGAGGCGGTCGATGACGTGGGCGTACGGGACGGCGGCGCCGAGCCGTACGTGGTCGCCGTCGGTCTCCCAGGTGTGCAGCTCGGCGACGCGGCCGAGGTCGAGGAGGTGCTCGGGCCGCCGGTGGTCGAAGTTGATCTCGACCATGACGTCGGTGCCGCCGGCGAGGGGGACGGCCGCGGGGTGGCGGGCCTTGGCGGCCAGGGCCTCGGGCCAGCCGGCGGGTCGCAGGAAGTCCATGGGAGTCCCCTCTCGGGGCTCGGTGGGGGCTGTTCCCGCCAGTACAGCGAGGCCGGGGCCGGGCCGGTGAGTCACCGAAACCATGAAGCGGTTGGCTGGCCACGGCAGTCGTCTTGTAGATTCGAACGAAAGACGGGATGCGGAAACCCTGCTGCATTCCCACGGCATCCCACTGGCAACACGAGAAAGATCGGCGGCGACCACGATGCGGCTGCGCGCACTGCTGGAGACCGAGGCGCTGGGCCTTCGGCTGCTGGGCGGAGAGGACGAGCTCGACCGCACCGTGCGCGGCGTCATGACCACCGACCTGCGCGACCCCAGCCGCTATCTGTCCGGCGGCGAGCTGGTGCTCACGGGCCTGGCGTGGCGGCGCGAGCCGGAGGACTCGGAGCGGTTCGTGCGCATCCTGACGTCCGCCGGGGTGGCGGGGCTGGCGGCGGGCGAGGCGGAGATCGCCTCGACGCCGGACGACCTGATCGAGGCGTGCGCGCGGCACCGGCTGCCGCTGTTCTCGGTGGACGAGACGGTGTCCTTCGCCTCCATCACCGAGCACGTGGTGCGGCAGGTGTCCAGCGAGCGCGCCGGTGACCTGGCCGCGGTCGTCGACCGGCACCGCCGGCTGATGACGGGCGGGCCGGCCGGTGGTGGCCCGGAGGTCGTCCTCGACCTGCTCGGTTCCGACCTGGACCTGCGGGCCTGGGTGCTCTCCCCCACCGGCCGCCGCATCGCCGGCTCGTCGCTGGCGGGGGCCGGCCCGGACCTGCCGGCCGGTGTCGCCGCCGCCCTGGCCGGCGAGCACCTGGCCGCCGCCCGCGGCGGGCGGCGCGGCCCGCACCGCGTGACGGCGGGCGGGACGACGTACTCCCTGTTCCCGGTGCACGGCAGCAGCCGTGCGGCGGCCGGGCGGGACGTGCGCGAGACGGTGCTGTCGGACTGGCTGCTGGCCGTGGAGGCCGACGCCGGGGACTGGCCGGAGGAGCGGCTGGACCTGCTGCACGGGGTCACCCAGCTCATCGCCGTGGAGCGGGACCGCCGGGACGCGGCGCGCACGGTGCGGCGCCGGCTCGCGCAGGAGGTGCTGGAGCTGGTGCAGGCCGGTGCCGCGCCCGCCGAGATCGCCGCCCGGCTGCGGGTGGCCGCCCCGGTGCTGCTGCCGGGCCTGGGCACCGCGCCGCACTGGCAGGTGGTCGTCGCCCGCGTCGAGTGGGAGGACGGCGACATCCCCGGCGGCCCGGTCGCCCAGGCGCTGCTGGAGGAGGTGCTGGTCGACCCGGACGCGGCCGGCGCCGAGCCGTCCGACCGCATCGCCGTCGCCCATACGGGTGATGAGGCGGTGGCGCTGGTGCCGCTGCCGGCCGTGGCGGCCGGGGGTGCGGAGGACGCCGCGGCGGCGGTGGGCGCGGCGGCCGGTGCGGCCGGCCTGGACGCCGACGGCCTGCTCGCGACGGTCCGCGAACCGCTGGGCCGGGGCCTGGCCGACGACGGCCGTCTCACGTTCGGCGTCAGCGCGGCCGTGCACTCGGCCGAGGGGCTGCGCGGTGCGCTGGAGGAGGCCCGGCACGCCCGGCGCGTGGCGGCCGCCCGGCCCGGCCGGGTCTGCGCCGCCGGGCACCAGGAGCTCGCCTCGCACGTCCTGCTGCTGCCGTTCGTGCCCGACGACGTCCGGCGCGCCTTCACCGCGCGCCTGCTGGACCCGCTGCGGGACTACGACCGCCGGCACCGCGCCGAGCTCATCCCGACGCTGGAGGCGTTCCTCGACTGCGACGGCTCCTGGACGCGCTGCGCCACGCGGCTCCATCTGCACGTCAACACCCTGCGCTACCGGGTCGGCCGGATCGAGCAGCTGACCGGCCGCGACCTGTCCCGGCTGGAGGACAAGCTCGACTTCTTCCTCGCCCTGCGCATGAGCTGACACTCCGTCAACTCTCTTCGCGAGGGGATCATCCGGGCGCGACTCGTTGTAGCCTTCCGCCTACCGCAGGAGACCGCGGGTGCTGCCGCACGGGCGCGCGCGACGCCCCGGCGGGGCGTGTGACCGGGCATGTGAATTGGTTCACACCGGCCCCTTGGCCGCACCCGCCTGTCCGTGCTGAGATCGATGCACGCTTCCAGCTCGACGGCGCGCTTGGGGAGGGGACTGTGGCGGACACCGCCATGCGGGAAACGGGGTTGCCGGGGCCGGAGGAGCCCGGGGGCGGGGGCGGATCGCTGGGGGAGGACGACGACCCCCTCGGACGGGCGGTGTGGCGGCTGCGGTCGCGGGCCTGCTGGGAGGACGCCGCCGCCCTCCTCGCCCCGCGGGCCGCGCAGGACGCGGCGGCCGCCCTGCGGCGCACGGCGGTGCTGACCGAGCGGTGCGTGTTCACCGGCGAGGGCTGGAGCGCCGCCGAGGGCGCCCTGCGCGAGGCCGAGGCGCTGGCCACCGCCGACGAGGAGCGCGGCGCCGCCGCCTGCGAGCGCGGCCACCTGGCGTACGCGGCCACCCTGCTGGGCGTACGGGACCGGGCCGACGAGGCCCGTTCCGCGCTGGGACGGGCCGCGGCGCTGCTCGCGCCCCAGTCGCCGACCCGGCCGCTGCTCGACTTCCGGCGCGGGCTGATCGCCCAGCACCTGTCGGAGAACCCCTCGGACGCCACGGCGGCGTTCCAGCGCGCGCATGCCGGGGCGGCGGCGCACGGCCACCGGCTGCTGCTGTCGTTCACCTGGCGGCACATGGCCGCCGTCGCCGAGCACGACGGGCGCCTGACGGAGGCCCGGCACGGGTTCGCGGAGTCGCTGCGCATCCGCGAGGAGCTCGGCTACCTGGTGGGCATCGCCCCGGCCCTGGCGTCCCTGGCGGCGGTGCTGCCGGACGTGGCGGAGGCGGCGCGGCTACGGGCGGAGGCGCTGCGGCTCGTACGGCTGCTGGGCGGGGTGCCGGCCTGGCTGGCGGAGCGGCTCCGGGCTACCGCCTGAGGTGCCGCTCCCACAGGGAGACGGCCGCCTCCACGTCGCCGCGGGTCAGGGCGTCCAGCAGGAGCGTGTGGTCGCGGGCGTCCGTGCGCAGGCAGGCGTGCGGGGCCCGCCACTGCGCGCGGCGGTGCAGGTCGGCCGCCACCCTGACGAGGCTGCGGTTGCCCGCCGGGGCGAGGAGCGCGCCGTGCAGGGCGAGGTCCGCCTCCAGGTAGGCGGCGCGGTCGCCCGCGGCCGCGGCGGCACTCGCCGCCTCGGCCGGCGGGCGCAGCCCGTGCCAGTGGGCCGGCGGCACGGCGGCCGCGGCGCGGCGCAGCGCCGGCACCTCCAGCAGGGTGCGCACCTCGGCGAGCTCGGCCGGCTCGCGCGGGTCGCGGGCGGCGACGCGGAAGCCGCGGTTGGGCACCACCTCGACCGCGCCCTCCAGGGCGAGCTGCTGCATGGCCTCGCGCACGGGCGTGGCCG
Organism: Streptomyces mashuensis; assembly: GCF_014654785.1. GTDB lineage: Bacteria > Actinomycetota > Actinomycetes > Streptomycetales > Streptomycetaceae > Streptomyces > Streptomyces mashuensis. The sequence continues at coordinate 383,676 of NZ_BNBD01000001.1, read as the reverse complement.
AGACCCCGAAGCGCTCCCCCAGCGCCGGGCCGGAGTAGACCTCGCCGGGCGCGAGCTCGCCGTCGGCCAGCGCCCGCCGCAGGGCGTCCAGCACCTGGCCGCGCACCGAGTGGCGCTGCGGCATGCGGACGGGCCGGGGCCGCCGGTCGTGGGCCTGGTCGTAGCGGTCGTAGAGGTATTCGCTCTCGTCGTGGGTGTGCTCGCCACGCGCCGCCGCGGGCGCCGGCGGGCCGGCCGCCGCGGGCCGTGGCACCGAGGGGCGGGGTCTGCCCTGCTCCATGGGGGTCCTCCTGGTGTCCAACGGAACGATAGGCGCCGCGTCCCGCCGTTCAAACCCCGGCCCAGCTGGGTAAGGTGAGCCTAACCAATCAGCGCCCGGCACTCCGGTGGTCCCGCATGCCCGCAGCCCCCGCCCCCTGCCCGTGCCCCTTCACCGCCGCCCACGCCCGCCTGACCGAGGCCCTGCCCGCCCTCACCGTGCTGTGCGGCCCGCCGCGCACCGGCCCCGGCTGGGTGACGTCCGCCGCACTGGCCGCCGGCGGCACCGCCCTCGACACGTTCCTCGCCCGCGACGCCGCGCAGGCCGAACGGGACTACGGCCTGCGCCCGCGCCCGGACGTCGTGGCGAGCCTGGGCCTGCACCGCTACGCCTGGCACGTCTGCCTGCTGCTGACCGTGCCGTGGTTCCTGCACCGGCGCGTGCCGTACCTGCCGGTGGACGCCGTCTCGCTGCACCGGGCGAGCGGCCGGTTCACGGCGCGGGCCGCCGGCTTCGCCTGCCTGCCCGGCGACGACGCGGCCGGGCTGCCGGGCGCCCGGCCGGTGCCGGACGAGGAGGCGCTGCGCCGCGAGGTGCGGGCGGCGGTGGCCGCCCACCTCGGGCCGGTGCTGGAGGCGTTCCGGCCGCGCACCCGGCGCGGGCCGCGCGCCCTGTGGGGCATGGCCACCGACGAGGTCACCGAGGGGCTGTGGCGGGTGGGCCGGCTGCTGGGCGAGGAGGAACGCGCCCGCCGCGAGCTGGAACTGCTGCTGCCGGGCGGTACGCCGCCGTACGTGGGCGGCGCCGCCTTCCGCGAGCTGCGCGGGCCGGGCGGCGTGCCGCTGGCCACGCGGGACCGTGCGGGCTGCTGCTTCTTCTACACCGTGCGCCCGCGGGAAACCTGTCTGACGTGTCCGCGCACCGGCGACGGGGAGCGGGTGCGGCGGCTGTCCGCGGTGGCCGTCGACTGATCCGGCCACCCGATCGGGCCGTACACCCGTAGCCGCCGGTTTCCGGCCGGGACGCCACTCGATCGGCTGCATTCACCCGAACACAACTCCCTTGCCACGCAAGCCCGTTCGTATTTCCTGGCCACTCTCCGTATATCCTTGCCGTCCATTCGCGGGAGTTACCGTGAAAGCCCTTGGCGCCCGGCGCGATTCCGCGAGGATGACGCGCGAAACGCCGTACGCATGCAAGGGACGCGAAATGAGAGTGACCGACATACCGCTGGACTGGGCGCTCCCCGGGGCCGTGGCGCTCGTCGGGGCAGTGGTGGCGGTGACGGTGTACGCGCGAGGCCGGCGGACCGGCCCGGAGGACACGGCGGCCGGCACGGACTCCTGGGAACGCAACGAGGAGCGCAGACGCCGGAAGGAAGCCGTCTACGGCGTGGCCTCGTACGCCCTTCTCTTCTGCTGCGCGGCGGTCGCGGCGGCGCTGTCCTTCCACGGCCTCGTCGGCTTCGGCCGGCAGAACCTGGGGCTGGTCGGCGGCTGGGAGTACCTGGTGCCGTTCGGCCTGGACGGCGCCGCGATGTTCTGCTCGGTCCTGGCGGTGCGCGAGGCCAGCCACGGCGACGCGGCGCTCGGCTCCCGGATCCTGGTGTGGACGTTCGCGGGCGCGGCGGCGTGGTTCAACTGGGTGCACGCACCGCGGGGCCTGGACCACGCGGGCGCGCCGCAGTTCTTCGCCGGCATGTCGCTGTCGGCGGCCGTGCTCTTCGACCGGGCGCTCAAGCAGACCCGCCGGGCCGCGCTGCGCGAGCAGGGCCTGGTGCCCCGCCCGCTGCCGCAGATCCGGATAGTGCGCTGGCTGCGGGCGCCGCGCGAGACCTTCGGCGCCTGGTCGCTGATGCTGCTGGAGGGCGTGCGGACGCTGGACGAGGCCGTCGAGGAGGTCCGCGAGGACAAGCGGGCCCGGGCGCAGCACCGCCGCACCCGGCGCGAGGCGGGCAAGCTGGAGCGGGCCCGGATCAAGGCCTACAACCGGCAGAGCCGCAGCTGGGGGCGGGTGCGCCGGGGCCGTCAGGTCGAGGTGACCGCGGCCTCGCCGGCCGCCGTGCCGCCGGCCGCCCAGCCGGCCCAGATCGGCGCGCAGTCCGGGCCGGAGCCCTCCATAGCCGAACCGGGACAGCTTCCGGTGCGGTCCCGCCCGCTCCAGGCGGTGGGCGGCACGGCGGGCGGCCCGGACCCGATCGACCTCACCGCCGAGGACGACACCCAGGCCATCCCGCGGCTCGACTCGCTGGAGGCCAAACTCGCCCAGATCGAGCGCCAGTTCGGCTGACGCCCACGAGCCCTGGACGGGACCGCGCGACGGCTGCGTCGCGTGCGTCCGGTTCAGGGCTCCTGTGCGTCCAGCTCGAACCAGACGGACTTGCCGACGGCGTGCGTACGGACGCCCCACACGTCGGCGAGGGCGTGCACGAGCACCAGGCCGCGGCCGGAGGTCGCGGCGATCCGCGCCTCGTCGGCGGGGCCGGGCCCGCTGTCGCAGCCGGCGGCCGGGACGGGACGGAGCGTGGGGTGCCGGGAGAGGAAGTCCCGTACCTCCACCCGTAACCGGCCCTTGGCCGGGGCGGCGGCGCCCCCGGTGAGCCGCGCGGAGACCACGGCGGCCCCGTCGGTGTGCACCAGGGCATTGGTGACCAGCTCGCTCGCCAGCAGCTCCGCGGTGCGCGCCCGGCCCGGGGCGCCCCACCGGGCGAGCAGCTCCCGGAGCCCCGCGCGGACTTCGGCGACCGCCGCCAGGTCCTTGGGCCGGAGCCGTCTTTCCCAGTACGGCTCGGAAGGCCCCGCGTCCTTCTCGTCCTCGTCCGTGCCCGCCCAGTGTGCAGTCCGCCGTCTCATCCCTCGCCGCCCCCACCCCTCCCCGGCGCCCCGGCATCGAACACGCTCACGGCACATGCATGCCCCGGGCACAGGACGGCGACGCCTGTTGAGCGCTCAACATGCCGTCACGCGGGGAAACACGACCGGAAAGGGGCGGGGACGCGGGGGCGGGGACAGTGGCCGGCGGCGGGTCACCCCTCCCGGACCGCGCAGGCGGTACGGTCGTCCGCGTACCCCTTGACGCGCAGCTGGACGTCGGCCAGGAACTCGGCCAGGCCCGGCGGTTCGGGCCGCGTCCAGCGCTCCGCCAGCCGCACGCCCAGCTCCGGCTCGCCCCGCAGCGGGTCGGCCAGGCCGGTCGTGCACAGCAGCAGCGTGTCGCCGGGGTGGGCGACCGAGGCGCGGAAGCGGAAGGGCTCGCCGGGGACCTCGTCCGGGTCGACCACCGGGGTGGTGCCGGGCGTGGGGATGCCCAGGTCCACGGTGATCCGGTCGACGGAGCCGGAGTCGGCGCCGTAGCCGTGCGCCGGCTCGGCCGCCCGGCCGGGGGCCGGCGGGTCCGGGTCGAGGTCCTGCCAGGCGCCCTCGCGCAGCCGGAACAGTCCGCCCGCGCCGACGCCGAAGAACACCCGGGTGCGGCACCGGGCGTCGGCCGGCAGCAGCAGGCAGCGCAGTCCGGCGGCGTACTCGGCGGGCCCCAGGCCCAGGTCGCCGGCGCGGACGCGGAGCCGCCCGTACGTGCGGTCGGTCAGCCGGTGCAGCCCCGACTTGAGCTCGTCGCGGCGGCCGGCGTGCAGGTCCTCCACGAGCCGGGCGTGACTGCGGCCGACCGCGCCGGCGATCCACTCGCACACCTCGCGGGCGGCGCGGTGCGCCCCCTCGGACGCGCGGGCACCGCTGGCCATGGCGACGAGCAGCAGGGCGTCCTCGCCGCTCCCGAACCGGGCGGTGAGCAGGGCGTCGCGGCGCGGCTCGCCGCGGTAGCGGGCGGAGTCGCCGCGCACGGACGCGGCCCGCAGGGTGAACGTGCCGTAGCGGGCGCCGTCCAGGACCGTGTCGGGGACGAGGTCCTGGAGCGTGCCGGGGTCGGCGGCCGGCCAGGCCGTCGGCTCGGGCTCGTACGTGGGCGGCCGGGGCCTGACGAACTCCGGGGCGCGGGGCCGCACCAGGGGCCGCCGCACGGGCGGCGGGGGCACGGGCCGGTGGACGGGGGTGGGCGGCGGCACCTCGGAGATGTCCGTGGTGTCGCACGGGCCGCCGGTGCCGGTGACGTCCACGGCTTCGAGGGCGTCGATGGCGTCGATGACGGCCGTGATGTCGGCGGGCGCGGCCGGCCCGCCCTCCGCGGCGGCCGGACGGGCCTCGGAACGGTCCTCCGCGGGCACCGCGGGGGCGTCCGGTGGGCTGCCCGCCGTGGCGCCCGGCCCCATGGGGCGGGCGGCGCGGGGCGGTGGCGGGGGCGCCGACGCCTCGGCCGCGTCGAGCGGGACGGGCAGCGGCGGGGGCGAGACGCGCGTCCGGGGATCGGGCGGCGGCGGGGCCTCCGCCGACGGCTCGTCGGCCTGCGGCTCCGACGGCTCCGGCCGGTCGTACGGCTCGTCCCGGCCCTCGCGCTCGTCCCGCTCGTCCCGGCCCTCGCGCTCGTCCCGCTCGTCCCGGCCCTCGCGCTCGTCCCGCTCGTCCCGGTCCTCGCGTGCGTCCCGCTCCTGCCGTTCCTGCCGCTCCTGCCGTGGGGGCGGGCCGGTGTCCTCGGCGGGGGGCGCGTCGTCCGTGGGCGGGGAAGTCCCGCCCGGGCGCTGCGGGTTGACGGGCACGGGCAGGCCGTCGCCGGCGGGGCGCGGCCAGCGCTTGGTCTGCCGCGGCACACCGCCCGACAGCGCGGGCGAGAGGCCCGGCGGCGCCGTCGGGGGCGCGGTGGCCGTGGCCGCCGGGCCGCTGACGACCGGCGGTGGCGGAGGTGGTGGTGGCGGCGGTTCGGTGGGCGGCCGGGGCCGTTTGGGCCGCTGCCGGGTACGTGGTGGCTCCGGACTCACCACCGCCGAGGCGGAGGAGAATCTCTCGTCGAGGCTGTCGCCCGCGGCGACGCCTCCGGTGTCGGGTTCACTGCGGCCGTACAACTCGCGCCACCAGGCGTCCTCTTGTTCGGCGTAATGGTCCCCCTGCTGATCCATGCCCTTATTGTCCATACTCCGGGGCATACGGGAAGAGTGCACGGCGAACACCACCCCAGGGATGATGTCCCGCAGCGGTACGACGAACGCAGGGATGGGGAGGGCCTCGCGTGCTCACAGCGACGGAGACGGAAGCCGGAAGACGGGCGGCGCACGGCGAAACGCCTGGGGAAAGGGGCGACGGCCGGGGCCGGATGGAGGTCGTCACGGGGGTCGAGGCGGTGACCCGGCAGCTCGCGCGACTGCGCCTCGGAGCGGTCAACGAAGTGTGCGCCATGTTGACGGAGGCGAGCGGCGAGTTGACGGAACGGCCCTGGGCCGCGCCGCCGCCCGCGCCCGGTGCCGTGCCGCAGCGCACCGTCGTCGAACGGGCCGCGCCCGGCGCCGTGCCGGGGGGCGCGCTGCTGCGGGTCGTCGACCGGATACCCGCCGAACTGGTCATCGCCGACCGCCGTGGCGCGTTGCTGCCGCTGGTGTCCGGCACCACCGAGTGCGCGGCCCTCCTCGTCGGGCCCGGCCCGCTGCTGAACCGTCTGGTCGACCTGTTCGAGGACCTGTGGCACGAGGGCCGCCCCCCGCTGCCGGTGCCCCCGCTCCCCGTGACGGCCGCGCCCGACGCCCTCGACCTGCGGGTGCTGGACCTGCTGCTGGCCGGGCTGACGGACGCGAGCGCGGCCAAACAGCTGGGCGTGGGCCTGCGCACGGTGCAGCGGCGCGTCAAGCGCCTGATGGAGCTGGCCGGTGTGACCACCCGGCTGCAACTGGGCTGGTACGCCGCCGAACAGGGCTGGGCGGTACGGGACTGAGCCCGCCTCGCCCGGCCTCGTTCAGACCGCGACGCCCTCCAGGGCGAGCAGCCGCCGCTTGCGGTCGAGGCCGCCCGCGTAGCCGATGAGCGAGCCGTCGGCGCCGATCACGCGGTGGCAGGGCCGCACCACCAGCAGCGGGTTGGCGCCGATCGCCCCGGCCACGGCACGCACCGCAGCCCGGGGCGCGCCCACCCGGTCGGCCAGCTCGCCGTAGGTGACGGTGGCGCCGTAGGGCAGGGCGTCGAGCGCAGCCCACACCGCGCGCCGGAAGTCGGTGCCCCCGGCCGCGTACTCCAGGGCGAAGTCCTTCGCGTCGCCCGCGAAGTACGCGTCCAGCTGCCGCCGCGCCTCGGCGAACGCCCCGGGCGCCGGGGGCACGTCCGGCGCGGGCACGGGGGCCTTCTTCTGGCCGGGCACGGTCAGGGAGACCAGGGCCGTACCGCCGGGCGCGGTGGCCGAGGGCAGGCCGGTGAGCAGCAGCGGCCCGAGCGGGCTGTCGAGCGTGGTCCAGGGTCCGGTCCAGAACATCGGGTCATCCTTCAACAGGCGTGCTTCAGCGGGGTGTGCGGGTGCGGCGCGCGGCGGGGGCGGCGGTGTCCGTCGCGTGCTGCCACAGATGGTGCAGGGCGTAGGAGCGCCAGGGCCGCCAGGCGGCGGCGTCGGTGAGGGCTCCGCCCAGGGCGGTGAGCCCGTGCCGGACGCCGGCGTCGCCGGGCAGGAAGACGTCGGGGTCGCCCAGGGCGCGCATGCGGACGTAGCCGGCGGTCCACGGGCCGATGCCCGGCAGGGCCACCAGGGCCCGTTCGGCCTCGTCCCGGTCGGCGCCGGCGTCGAGGGCGACGGTGCCGTCGGCCAGGGCGGTGGCGAGCGTGCGCAGGGTGCGGCGGCGGGCGTCCGGCATGCCGAGCTCGGCGAGGTCGGCCCCGGCGAGGCTGTCGGGGTCGGGGAAGAGGTGGGTGAGGCCGCCGTCGGGCGCGGGCAGCGGCTTGCCGTACGCGGCGACCAGCCGGGCGCCGAGCCGCGCCGCGGCGGCCACCGTCACCTGCTGGCCCAGGACGGCCCGCACCGCCAGCTCCTCGCCGTCGGCGGCGCCGGGCGACCGCAGCCCGGGGCGCGCCGCGACCAGCGGCGCCAGCCGGGGGTCGGCGCCCAGGTGCGCGGCGACGGCGCACGGGTCGGCGTCCAGGTCGAACAGGCGGCGGACGCGCTGCACGGCGGTGGCCAGGTCGCGCGGGTCGGTGAGGTGCAGCCGGCAGTCGAGCCAGGCGCCGTGCCCGCGGCCGCCGGCGGGCGGCTCGGCGACCTCGGCGACACCGGTGCCGTAGGGCAGCCGCAGGGTGCGGCGGTAGAGGCGGGCGCCGGGTGCGCCGGTCACCTCCTCGACGCCGGCGATGGCGCGGCGCTCCAGGAAGCCGAAGACCTGCGCGGCGGCGTACGCGCCGCGGTGGGCGAGGCGCAGCGGGATGGCGCCGGTCCCGGCGCCGGCGTCCGGGCGGCGGCCGGCGTGGGCGCGCAGTTCGCCGGGGGTGCGGGCGTAGACGGCGCGGATCGTGTCGTTGAACTGGCGGACGCTGGCGAAGCCGGCGGCGAAGGCGACCTCGGTGATGGGCAGGTCGGTGGTCTGGAGCAGGATGCGCGCGGTGTGGGCGCGCCGGGCGCGGGCCAGGGCGACCGGGCCGGCGCCCAGCTCCTCGGTGAGCTGCCGGTGCACCTGGCGGGTGCTGTAGCCGAGGCGGGCGGCGAGGCCGGCCACGCCCTCCCGGTCGACGACGCCGTCGTCGATCAGCCGCATGGCACGGCCGGTGAGGTCGGCGCGGACGTTCCACTGCGCGGAGCCGGGGGCGGCGTCGGGGCGGCAGCGGCGGCAGGCGCGGAAGCCGGCGCGCTGGGCGGCGGCGGCCGAGGGGTAGAAGCGGACGTTGGCGCGCTTGGGGGTGACCGCGGGGCAGCTGGGCCGGCAGTAGATGCCGGTGGTCCGCACGGCGGTGAAGAACGCGCCGTCGAAGCGGGCGTCGCGGCTGCGTACCGCCTGGTAGCGGACGTCGTCGAGGTCGGTGGCGGGGCCGGGAGGGGAGTCGGCGGCGGAGGCGGTCATGTGTCCAGTCTGCGCCGCCGCCGGGGCGATCACTGGCGGGAATCGGACATGGCCCTCGCCGGGCGGCGAGGGCCATGTCCACCACCGTGCCGGCCCCCTTACCGGCCGCCGCCCCGCTTGTTGGCGGCGTGCCAGCGGCCCTCGGCCTGCTTCGCCTTCCAGTCGCGGCGCATCTCGGCGCGCAGCCGGGCGTCGGTGCGCGCGGCGATGCGGGCGTTCTCGCGCTGGAGCTTGCGGTAGCTCTCCAGGCGGCGCTCGGTCAGCTCGCCGGCGTCGAGGGCGGCGCCGACCGCGCAGCCCGGTTCGCCGGAGTGGCCACAGTCGTAAAAGCGGCACTCGGCGGCGAGCTCCTCGATCTCCGCGAACGTCCGGGCCAGGCCCTCCCCGGCGTCCCACAGGCCCACCCCGCGCAGGCCCGGCGTGTCGATGAGGACACCGCCGCCGGGCAGCGGCAGCAGGTCGCGCGTGGTGGTGGTGTGCCGGCCCTTGCCGTCGCGGTCGCGCGCGGCCCGTACGGCCTGCACGTCCGCGCCGACGAGGGCGTTGGCGAGGGTGGACTTGCCGGCGCCGGACACGCCCAGCAGCACGGAGGTGCCGTCGGACAGGGCGGCGGCCAGGGTGTCGAGGCCGGCCCCGGTGAGGGCGCTCACCGCGTGCACGGGCACGCCGGGCGCGGCGCCCCCGGCGTCGGCCACCAGGTGCTCCAGGGCCGGGCCGGGCACCAGGTCGGCCTTGGTGAGCACCAGGACGGGCCGGGCGCCGCTCTCCCACGCGAGGGCGGTGAACCGCTCGATGCGGCCCAGGTCCAGGTCGACGGCCAGGGAGACCGCGATCAGCGCGTGGTCGACGTTGGCGGCGAGGATCTGGCCCTCGGACCGCTGGGACGAGGTGGCGCGCACGAACGCGGTGCGGCGCGGCAGCAGCGCCCGTACGTGCCCGGCGGCGAGGTCGACGGCGGCCCAGTCGCCCGTGCACATGACGGCCAGCGGGTCGCCGGTGGCGACGGGGGCGGCGTCGGCCAGGACGGTGCGGACGCCGTCGCCGTCGGCGACGACCACGTCGCAGCGGCCGCGGTCGACGCGCACGATGCGGCCGGGGACGAGGTCCCGGCCGGCGTGGACGGCGGCGAAGACGTCAGCGAAGCGGCTGTCCCAGCCGTAGCGGACGAGCGGGTGGGAGAGCGGTCGGGAAAGGTGTGCGGACACGTCGGTGGTCCTTCGGGAGGGAACGGATGGATGTCTTCCGAGTACGGGCGTGGCCCGTGGCGACGACAGTCATCGCGAGGTCACCTCCTGGGTCGTGACGTGTGCGGGTACGCGGGGATCGTAGGGAGGGGCGGGCGCGGTCCGCGAGCGAATTTCCGCGCGGCCCCCGCGCGGCCCGCCGGCCACCCCACCGTTCACCCAAACGTGCGACTAAAGGCGCTGTTGCGCGATTTGTGCCTCTCGTCCCGTCATACTGGGCCCGCTCGTTGATCAGCTTCAGGCCGAGCCGAAGCCCGCCCGACGGCAGGCGCAGGGAGACGACGTACGGACATGCGACCACGCGTCTGTGGAGAGATCCGGGAACTGTCGAAGAGCGATGCCGACCGGGCGCCGGTGCGCGCGCTGTGGGACGCGACCTTCGCGCACGAGCGGAAGGACAGCCGGTACTACGACGTCGTCGAGGCGACCATCGACGGCTACGACTTCGGCCGCTTCCTGGTCCTCGGCGAGGACGGCGAGGAGTTGGGCGTCCAGCCCTTCTTCCTGGTCGACCAGGACATGCTGATGGGCGTCAGCCCCGCCCTCAAGCGCGTCCTCGCCGCCCCGCGCCGGCTCTTCCCGCGCTTCCTGTTCGCCCGGACGATGATGGTCGGCGGCGCGGCGGGCGAGGGCCACCTCACGGGCGCGAGCCCGGAGGGCCGGGCGCAGTGCGCCCGCGTCCTCGCGGCCGGGCTGCGCGACGCCGCGCGGCAGGCGCGGGCCTCGCTGATCGTCATGAAGGACTTCCCGAGCCGCTACCGGGACGTCATGGGAGAGCCCTTCCGGCAGCGCGGCTTCGCCACGCTCCCCAGCCTGCCGCTGACCCGCCTGTCCCTGGCCGCCGGCAGCTTCGACGAGCACCTGCGGACCCGGCTGGGCAGGTCGTCGCGGCAGGGCATCCGGCGGCACCTGCGCGCCACGCAGGGGGCGCGCGCGGTGCACCTGACCGTCCACGACGAGATCGACGAGGCGCTGGCGGAGTCGCTGTACGCGCTCTACCTCCAGGTCTTCGAGCGCGCGGACCGCCGCTTCGAGCGGCTCAACACGGACTTCTTCCTGGAGCTGGCCCGGCGGATGCCGGACCGCACCCGGTTCTTCGTCTGGCGCACGGCCGACGGCGAGGCCGTCGCCTTCAAGCTGTGCCTGCTGCACGACGGGGCGGTCTACGACGAGTACCTCGGCCTCGAGTACCCGAAGGCCCTGGACCTCCACCTCTACTACCGGATCATGAGCGACCTGTTCGACTGGGCGGCGTCCCACGGCTACCGGTGGATCTACAGCACCCCCATGAACTACGAGCCGAAGCGCCGGATGGGCAGCGAGCTCGTCCCGCTGGACCTGTACATCCGGCACACCTCCACGCTCGGCAACGTCGTCCTCCGGTGGGTGGCCCCGCTCCTCGCGCCCACCCGGTACGAGCCGGCGCTGAAGAAGTTCCCCAACCACGCGGACCTGGCGCCGCACGGCCCCGGGAGCGTCCCGCGCCCGTCGCCGCACGGCGACGGCCTCCTGGTGCGCCAGGCCCAGCCGCAGCCGCAGCCGCAGCAGAACCCCACCGTGGGGCGCCAGGCGTCGCCCGACGCGGCGCCCACCCGTTCGGGGTCGGAGAGCCAGGGAGCCTAGCCGCGGCGCCCTAGCCCTTGCGCGGCTTGGCGTGCCTCGCGTGCTTGGGCTGGTGCTCGGGCTTGTGCAGCCGGGAGCGGACGTCCTCGGGCGGCAGGAACTGCGCCCACCGCTCGGGGAACTCCGAGGGCGGCTCGTGGTCCCGGGCCGTCGCGCCGTCCTCCGGTTCCTCGTACGGGTCGTCCTCGTACTCGTGGACGAGGGCGGCGGCGGCGCGCTCCCGGGCCGCCTGCAGCACGGCGGCCTCGCGCTTGCGGTCGACCTCGGCGCGGGCCGTGGCGGTGGTGACCGACGGCCAGACGCGGTCCAGGGCGGCGTTGACGGCGGCGCCCACGAGCACCGCGAACGCCGAGACACCGATCCACAGCAGCACGGCCACGGGCGCCGCCAGCGACCCGTAGATCGTCACGCCCTCCACGGTGTGGGTCAGGTAGATGCGCAGCAGGAAGCTGCCCAGCACCCACATCGTGAGGGCCACGAAGGCGCCCGGGATGTCCTCCGCCCAGGGCGAGCGGACGGGCACCGAGACGTGGTACAGCGTGGTGAGGAAGGCGACGGACAGCAGGATGACGACGGGCCAGTAGAGGAACCGCACCACCTCGGCGCTCCACGGCACCACCTCCACCACCGCGTCGGGCCCGGCCACCATCAGCGGCAGCGCCACCGCGCCGATGACGAGCGCGACGAGGTACAGCACGAAGGCCAGCAGGCGGGTGCGGACGATGCCGCGCTTGCCCTCCAGCCCGTACATGATGGTGATGGTCTCGACGAAGACGTTGACGGCCCGGGAGCCCGACCACAGGGCGACGGCGAAGCCCACCGAGACCAGGTCGGGGCGGTCGAAGCGGAGGATGTCCCGGATCAGCGGCTCGGCGATCTCGCGGCTGCCCTTGTCGGACAGGACCGCCGTGGAGACGTCCAGGATGTTCTGCTGGATGGCGTTGATGGTCTCGGTGCCGGTCCAGTCGTCCAGGTAGCGCAGCAGGCCGAGGAGGCCGAGCAGCAGCGGCGGCAGCGACAGCAGGGTGAAGAAGGCCGCTTCCGCGGCGAGCCCGGTGACCCGGTACTCCATGCAGGAGTTGACGGTGTCCTTCAGGATCAGCCAGGCCGTCCTGCGCTTCGACACGTTCCGGTACAGGGCCCGGGCCCTGCGGAGCCGGCCCGCCGGGCGGCCCGAATGTTCTTCTGCTGCCTGCACGGTCCAAAGGTAGCCGCCGCGACACACCCCGTTCACCCGCGCTCGTCCGCGCTGACCGGGCGCAACCGGCGGCCGCGGGGGGTGATGCTGCGCCGACTCGGCACCACCCCCCGGCCGCTCCCCTTCACTCTCCGCCCGTGCCGGGGGGCCGCGCAATGGTTGCAGGTCGTTGCAATCTTCCGGATGGAGCGGCGGACCCGGCCCGTCAGCAGGCACCATGGCAGCGTGAACCGCATACCCATCGACGCGGCTCTGCTGCCCGCGGTCCATGAAGCGGCCCTGGCCGGCGCGCGGCCGCCCGCCCCGCCGCGGCCCCAGATCGGGGCGTCCTGGCAGCGGACGCGCCGGCACGGCCTCGACCCGGACGCGGGCGGCGCGGTGCCGCTGCTGCCGCCCGACGAGGTGACGCACCTGCGGGAGACGTCCCGCCTGGGCGAGCTGCTGCCGCAGCTGCGCGGCGGGCTGCGCGAGGCCGTCGACGCCGTCCGGCACCTGATCGTCGTCGCGGACGACGAGGGCCGGCTGCTGTGGCGGGAGGGGACGGCGGCGGTGCGCCGCAGCGCCGACCGGCTGGGCTTCCAGGTGGGCGCCACCTGGACCGAGGAGCAGGTCGGGACCAACGGCATCGGCCTGGCGCTGGTGGAGCGGGTGCCGGCGCAGGTGCACTCCGCCGAGCACTACATCCGCACCCACCACTCCTGGACGTGCGCGGCGGCACCGCTGCACGACCCGCGCGACGGGCGGCTGCTGGGCGTGGTCAACGTCAGCGGTCCGGCGCAGGCGTTCAACCCGGCCACGCTGGCGCTGGTGACCGCCGTGGCCAAGGTGGGCGAGGCCGAGCTGCGGGCGCGGCACTGGGAGTCGGTGGACCGGCTGCGCGCGGTGGCGGCGCCGATGCTCGCGCGCGTGGGCGGCCGGGCGCTGGCGGTGGACCGGGACGGCTGGACGGCGGCGGTGACGGGCATGGCGCCCGTGGGCCGGGTGGTGCTGCCGCGCTCGGTGGAGCCGGGCCGGGTGTGGCTGCCGTCGCTGGGGCCGTGCCGGCTGGAGCCGCTGCCCGACGGCTGGCTGGTACGCGTCGACGAGGGTGACGACGGCGCGCCGCCCAGCCGGGTGCGGCTGGACCTGCGGCAGCCGCACGCGTGGACGGTCACGGTCTCCGGCGAGGCGGGCCACTGGTCGCACGAGCTCAGCCCGCGCCACGCCGAGCTGCTGTACGTCCTGGCCCGGCACCGGGAGGGGCGTACGGCGGCGCAGCTGGCGGAGGACCTGTTCGGCGATGCCTCGCGCACGGTCACGGTGCGGGCGGAGATGTCGCGGATCCGGCGCACGCTGGCGGGCGTGCTGCGGCACCGGCCGTACCGCTTCGCCGACGGCCTGGACGTGGAGCTGCTGCTGCCGCCCCGGGCGGAGGAGCTGCTCCCGTCGTCGCGGGCGCCGGTGGTGGTGGCGGCGCGCGGGGGGCCGCCCGCCGGTTAGCGGCCGGGGTGTGGTGGTGTTTCGGCCATGAACGAGAACGTTGCCGAGAACGCAGGGAAGGCCGAGAAGGCCGGGAAGGCTGCGGGGGTGGCGGGGACGGTCGCGGTGACGACCTGGTCCCTGGAGCAGACCTCGCCGGACGACCTGCGACCCGCTCGCATTCCGGACGCGGCGTCCGGGATACGGATCGAACGGGCGGAGGTGCCCTGCCCGGAGCTGAGCCGCTTCTTCTACACGGCGGTCGGCTCCGAGCTGAGCTGGACCGACCGGCTCGGGTGGCCGTACGAGCGGTGGCGCGCCCACCTGGAGCGGCCGGGCACGGAGACGTGGGTGGCGTACGAGCGCGGCACGCCGGCGGGGTACATCGAGCTGGACGGCCGGCCGGACGGGGTCGTGGAGATCGCCTACTTCGGCCTGATCGCGCAGTTCCGGGGCCGGCGCATCGGTGGTCACCTGCTGTCGGTGGGCACCGCGCGGGCCTGGGACCTGGCGGCGCGCTGGCCGGGCCGCGCGGAGACGCGCCGGGTGTGGGTGCACACGTGCAGCAAGGACGGGCCGCACGCACTGGGCAACTACGAGCGGCGCGGCTTCCGCGTGTTCGACGTGCGCACCGAGGACGAGCCGGTCGTTCCGGTGCCGGACCGCTGGCCGGGGGCCTGACACCGGGCCGCTCACCGACACCCCGTCCCGCATGGCGAGACAATCCGTCTTGCCATGCGGGACGCCTCTGGACTGGCCGAATGACACCGTGCCACTCTTCCGTCATGTCTCGTGCTGGAATCGCCTTGGTGAGTCGGCGTCACGTCGATCTCTGCCGCATGTCCAGCGCCATCTGTCCGGCGGGCTGACAGTCACAGCACCACCGCCGTTTCCTCGCCGCCCCACCCTGTGCACCCGTATGCCCGGGGGCGAGTCTCCCCTTTCTGCCTCTGCACCGCGCTCCCGTGGGCCGGCGTATGCGGACCTTAAGGACATGTCGCCATGGCAGCAGCCTCCACCCCGCCCTCCCCCGCCGCAGCCCCGCCCCGGCGTTCCCCGGGCCGCCACCGCGGCGAGGGCCAGTGGGCCGCCGGTCACTTCACCCCGCTCAACCCGAACGAACAGATGAAGCGGGACGACGACGGTCTCAACGTGCGGACACGCATTGAGACGGTCTACGCCAAGGCCGGCTTCGACGCCATCGACCCGGCCGACCTGCGCGGCCGGATGCGCTGGTGGGGCCTCTACACCCAGCGGCGGCCGGGCATCGACGGCGGCCGGACGGCCGTCCTCGCGCCCGAGGAGCTGGACGACCGCTACTTCATGCTGCGGGTCCGCATCGACGGCGGACGGCTGACGACCGCTCAACTCCGCGTCATGGGCGAGGTGTCGCAGGAGTTCGCCCGCGGCACCGCCGACATCACCGACCGGCAGAACATCCAGTACCACTGGATCCGCATCGAGGACGTGCCGGAGATCTGGCGCCGGCTGGAGGCCGTCGGCCTCTCGACCACCGAGGCGTGCGGCGACACGCCCCGCGTGATCCTCGGCTCGCCGGTGGCCGGCGTCGCCGCCGACGAGATCGTCGACGGCACCCCCGCCATCGAGGAGATCCACCGCCGCTTCATCGGCGACCCGGCCTTCTCCAACCTGCCCCGCAAGTTCAAGACCGCGATCTCCGGATCGCCGCTGCTCGACGTGGCGCACGAGATCAACGACGTGGCGTTCGTGGGCGTGCACCACCCCGAGCACGGCCCCGGCTTCGACCTGTGGGTCGGCGGCGGCCTCTCGACCAACCCCCGCATCGGCGTCCGGCTCGGCGCGTGGGTGCCGCTGTCCGAGGTCCCCGACGTCTTCGGCGGCGTCATCGGCATCTTCCGCGACCACGGCTACCGGCGGCTGCGCAACCGCGCCCGGCTGAAGTTCCTCGTGGCCGACTGGGGCGCCACGAAGTTCCGTACCGTGCTGGAGCAGGAGTACCTGGGACGCCCGCTGCTCGACGGCCCCGCGCCCGCGCAGCCCGTGGCGCGCTGGCGCGACCACGTGGGCGTGCACCGGCAGAAGGACGGCCGCTTCTACGTGGGGTTCGCGCCCCGCGCCGGCCGGGTCGACGGCACCACCCTCACCAAGGTCGCGGCCCTCGCCGAGGCGCACGGCTCCGGCCGGCTGCGCACCACCGCCGAGCAGAAGATGATCGTCCTCGACGTCCCCGGCGACCGGGTGGACTCCCTCGTCGCCGGCCTGGAGGCGCTCGACCTGCGGGTGACGCCGTCGCCGTTCCGGCGCGGCACCATGGCCTGCACAGGCATCGAGTTCTGCAAGCTGGCGATCGTCGAGACCAAGGGGCTGGCCGCCCGCCTCACCGACGAACTGGAGCGCAGACTCCCCGAGTTCGACGAACCGCTGACCATCAACGTCAACGGCTGCCCCAACGCCTGCGCCCGCATCCAGGTCGCCGACATCGGCCTCAAGGGCCAGCTCGTCCTGGACGACGCGGGCCGGCAGGTGGAGGGCTTCCAGGTGCACCTGGGCGGCGCACTGGGCCTGGGCGCCGGGTTCGGCCGCAAGGTGCGCGGCCTGAAGGTCACCGCCACCGCCCTCCCCGACTACATCGAGCGGGTGCTGCGCCGCTACCTGGCGCAGCGCGAGGACGGCGAGCGGTTCGCCCAGTGGGTGACGCGGGCGGCCGAGGAGGACCTGGCATGAGCGAGCGAGCAGCACCCTTCTACTGCCCCTACTGCGGGGACGAGGACCTGCGCCCGGCCGAGCTGCCGGAGGGCGGCGGGCACGGCGCCTGGGAGTGCGCGGCCTGCAACCGCGCCTTCCGGCTCGCCTTCCTCGGCCTGCTGGCCCGGGGACTGACGACGGAGGAGCCACGATGAGCGGGGACGACGACCGGCTGCGGGTGCTCGCCGAGCGCGCCGGCCGGGAGCTGGAGGACGCGCCCGCCCTCGACATCCTGCGCTGGGCCGCCGCCACCTTCGGCGACCGGCTGTGCGTCACCTCGTCCATGGAGGACGCGGTCGTCGCCCACCTCGCCTCGCGCGCCCTGCCCGGCATCGACGTGCTCTTCCTCGACACCGGCTACCACTTCCCGGAGACCCTGGGCACGCGCGACGCGGTGGCGGCCGTCATGGACGTCCGCGTCGTCACCCTCACCCCGCGCCGCACCGTCGCCGAGCAGGACACCGAGCACGGCCCCGCCCTGCACGACCGCGACCCGGACCTGTGCTGCGCGCTGCGCAAGGTGGAGCCGCTCGAACGGGGCCTGGCCGGCTACGACGCGTGGGCCACCGGGCTGCGCCGCGACGAGTCGCCCACCCGCGCGGACACCCCCGTCGTCGGCTGGGACGCCCGGCGCCGGAAGGTCAAGGTCGCCCCGATCGCCCGCTGGACGCAGGCGGACGTGGACGCGTACGTGGCCGAGCACGGGGTGCTCGTCAACCCGCTGCTGATGGACGGCTACGCCTCTGTGGGCTGTGCTCCGTGCACGCGCCGCGTGCGGCCGGGCGAGGACGCGCGGGCCGGGCGGTGGGCTGGACGCGGCAAGACCGAGTGCGGGCTGCACACATGACGGACGACCAGGAGAAGCCGATGACAGGAGCCACCGTGTGGCTCACCGGCCTGCCCAGTGCCGGGAAGACGACGATCGCCCGGGCGCTGGCCCGCCGCCTGCGCTGGGAGGGCCACGCCGTGGAGGTGCTGGACGGCGACGAGCTGCGCACCTTCCTCTCCGCCGACCTGGGGTTCTCCCGGGCCGACCGCGACACGCACGTACGCCGCGTCGGCTTCGTCGCGGAGCTGCTGGCCTCGCACGGCGTGAAGGCCCTCGTGCCCGTGATCGCGCCGTACGAGACGTCCCGCGAGGCCGTCCGCGCCCACCACCAGGCGGAGGGCACCGCCTACCTGGAGGTGCACGTGGCCACGCCCCTCTCCGTCTGCTCGGCCCGCGACGTGAAGGGCCTGTACGCCCGGCAGGCGGCGGGCGACCTCACCGGGCTGACCGGCGTCGACGACCCGTACGAGGAACCGCAGGCGCCCGACCTGCGGCTGGAGGCGCACGGTGCGCCCGCCGAGGAGTCCGCGGCCGCCGTGCACGCCCTGCTGACGGAGAGGGGGCTCGCATGAACGCCGCACCGGCGCACCCGGGGCCGGGCGACAGCCCGTACGCCCTGACGCACCTGGACGCCCTGGAGTCCGAGGCGGTGCACATCATGCGGGAGGTGGCCGGCGAGTTCGAGCGGCCGGTGCTGCTGTTCTCCGGCGGCAAGGACTCGGTGGTCATGCTGCACCTGGCGCTCAAGGCGTTCGCGCCGGCGCCCGTGCCGTTCCCGCTGCTGCACGTCGACACCGGGCACAACTTCCCCGAGGTGCTGGAGTACCGCGACCGGGTGGCGGCCACGCACGGCCTGCGCCTGCACGTGGCCTCCGTGCAGGAGTTCATCGACGCGGGCCGGCTGCGCGAGCGGCCCGACGGCACCCGCAACCCGCTCCAGACGGTGCCGCTGCTGGACGCCGTCGAGCGGCACCGCTTCGACGCGGTGTTCGGCGGCGGGCGGCGCGACGAGGAGAAGGCCCGCGCCAAGGAACGGGTGTTCAGCCTGCGCGACGAGTTCGGCGGCTGGGACCCGCGCCGGCAGCGCCCGGAGCTGTGGCAGCTCTACAACGGCCGGCACGCCCCCGGCGAGCACGTCCGGGTCTTCCCGCTGTCGAACTTCACCGAGCTGGACGTGTGGCAGTACATAGCCCGCGAGAAGATCGAGCTTCCGTCGCTCTACTACGCGCACGAGCGCGCCGTCTTCCGCCGCGACGGCATGTGGCTCGCGCCCGGCGCGTGGGGCGGCCCCCGGGACGGCGAGCCGGTGGAGAGACGGCTCGTGCGCTACCGCACGGTGGGGGACATGTCCTGCACCGGCGCCGTCGACTCGGGGGCCACGACGGCCGAGGCCGTCGTCGCCGAGATCGCCGCCTCCGACCTCACCGAACGCGGCGCCACCCGGGCCGACGACCGGCTCTCGGAGGCCGCCATGGAGGACCGCAAGCGCGAGGGGTACTTCTAGCCATGAGCACCACCGTCACCGGCACCACCACCGCCACGTCCCTGCTGCGGTTCGCCACCGCCGGCTCCGTGGACGACGGCAAGTCCACCCTCGTCGGCCGGCTGCTGCACGACTCCCGGTCCGTCCTCGCCGACCAGCTGCGGGCCGTGGCGGACGCCTCCCGCGACCGCGGCCACGGCGAGGTCGACCTGGCGCTGCTCACCGACGGGCTGCGCGCCGAACGCGAGCAGGGCATCACCATCGACGTGGCGTACCGCTACTTCGCCACCGCCCGCCGCCGCTTCGTGCTCGCCGACACCCCCGGGCACGTCCAGTACACCCGCAACATGGTCACCGGCGCCTCCACCGCCGAACTGGCCGTCGTCCTCGTCGACGTCCGCAAGGGCGTCGTCGAGCAGACCCGGCGGCACGCGGCCGTCGCCGCCCTCCTGCGCGTCCCGCACGTCGTGCTGGCCGTCAACAAGATGGACCTGGCCGGCTACGCCGAATCCGCGTTCGCGCCCGTGGCGGAGGAGTTCGCGGCGTACGCGGCGTCCCTGGGCGTGCCCGACGTGACCGCGATCCCGGTGTCCGCGCTCGCCGGCGACAACGTCGTGACGCCCTCGTCCCGCATGGACTGGTACGGCGGCCCCACCGTGCTCGAACACCTGGAGACCGTGCCGGTGGTGGCCGACCCGGCCACCGAGCCGGCCCGCTTCCCCGTCCAGTACGTGATCCGGCCGCGCACCGCCGCCCACCCCGACTACCGCGGCTACGCCGGGCAGATCGCGGCCGGCGTGCTGCGCACCGGCCAGGAGGTGACCGTCCTGCCGTCGGGCCGCAGCACCACCATCGCCGGCATCGACGCCCTCGGCCACGCCGTCGACGTGGCCTGGGCACCGCAGTCGGTGACGCTGCGCCTCACCGACGACCTCGACGTCTCCCGCGGCGACCTCCTCGCCCCCACGGCCGCGGCCCCCGCCGTGACCAGAGACGTCGACGCGACCGTCTGCCACCTGGCCGACCGGCCGCTGCGCACCGGCGACCGGGTCCTGGTCAAGCACACCACCCGCACGGTCAAGGCCGTCGTCAAGGACGTCGTCTCCCGGCTCGACCTCGACGGCCTCGGCCGACACCCCGCCCCCGACGGCCTGCGGGCGAACGACATCGGGCAGGTGCTGCTGCGCACCGCCGAACCGCTCGCCCTCGACCCGTACGCCGCCTCACGGCGCACCGGTTCGTTCCTGATCGTCGACCCGGACGACGGGACGACGCTGACGGCGGGCATGGCGGGCGGCGCCTTCACCGCCGCCGCCCGGCCCCAGTGACCCACCCCGCTCCAGCCTCCCCAGCACCCCGCCCCCCCTTGACCGCCGGACCGCCGGACGTGCCTTCGGCGTACGCCCGGCCCGCCGAGAGGAACCGCCATGCCTGCCGCCGCCCGCACCGCCCGCCGTGCCGTCCTGGCCGGGGCCGCCGCCTGTGTGCTGACCGCCGCGCTCGCGGGCTGCGGCTACGGGTCGCAGAAGGAGGCCGTGGCCGGCGCCGCAGCGGACACGGCGCACGGCGCCGGAAAGTCCGCGCTGTCCGCGGACACCGTCCGCATCGGCTACTTCCCCAACCTCACCCACGCCACCGCCCTGGTCGGCGTGCAGGAGGGGCTGCTCCAGAAGGAGCTGGGCGGCACGAAGCTGCGCACGACGACCTTCAACGCCGGCCCGTCGGAGATCGAGGCACTGAACGCCGGTTCGGTCGACATCGGCTGGATCGGGCCGTCGCCCGCGATCAACGGCTACGTCAAGTCGGGCGGCAAGAGCCTGCGCATCGTCTCCGGGTCCGCGTCCGGCGGCGTGAAGCTCGTCGTCGACCCCGAGAAGATCTCCTCGGTCGCCGACGTGAAGGGCAAGCGGATCGCCACCCCGCAGAAGGGCAACACCCAGGACGTGGCCCTGCTCGACTGGATCGCCGCGCAGGGCTGGCACACCGACCCGCAGAGCGGCAAGGGCGACGTGTCCGTCGTCCGCACCGACAACAAGGTGACCCCCGACGCCTTCGCGTCCGGCTCGGTCGACGGGGCGTGGGTGCCCGAGCCGACGGCCTCCAAGCTGGTGTCCCAGGGCGGCAAGGTGCTGCTGGACGAGAGCTCGCTGTGGCCGGACGGCAAGTTCGTCATCACGAATGTGGTGGTGTCGCAGAAGTTCCTCGCCGCGCACCCCGACGTGGTCGAGGCCGTGCTGCGCGGCTCGGTGCGCACCAACGCGTGGATCGCGGCCAACCCCGACCGGGCGAAGGCCGCCGCGAACGCCGCGCTGAAGAAGCTCACCGGCAAGGACCTGCCGGCGGAGGTCCTCGACCCGGCCTGGGCGTCGCTGCGCACCACCGACGACCCGCTGGCCGCGACGCTGCGGGCCCAGGCCGACCACGCGGTGGCGGCGGGCCTGCTGGAGAAGCCGGACCTGACCGGCATCTACGACCTGGCGCCGCTGAACAAGGTGCTGCGCGCCGAGGGCCGGCCGGCCGTGTCCGACGCCGGCCTGGGGAGGCGGTGACCGTGTACGCGGCAGTGGGAGCACGCAGGCCCGTCCGTGTCCCAGCAGTTCCTGCGTCCGGAGGTGAACGGATGGCGTCCGCGGCAGCTGTACGGATCGACCACGTGCACAAGAGCTACGGCCGCGCCGGCGACGGCCGGCCGGTGCTGGAGGACATCGACCTGGAGGTGCGCCCCGGCGAGTTCGTGTGCCTGCTGGGGGCGTCCGGGTGCGGCAAGTCGACGCTGCTGGGGCTGGTGGCCGGGCTGGACCGGCCGGGCTCCGGCACGATCGAGGTGCCGGGCGGGCGGCCCGCGCTGATGTTCCAGGAGCACGCGCTGTTCCCGTGGCTGACGGCGGGCCGCAACATCGAGCTGGCGCTGCGGCTGCGCGGGGTGCCGCGCGCCGAACGGCGGGCGGAGGCCGAGCGGCTGCTGGAGCTGGTCCGGCTCGGCGGCGCGTACCGCAAGCGGGTGCACGAACTGTCGGGCGGCATGCGGCAGCGGGTGGCGCTGGCCCGCGCGCTGGCCCAGGACAGCCGGGTGCTGCTGATGGACGAGCCGTTCGCGGCGCTGGACGCCATCACCCGGGACGTGCTGCACGAGGAGCTCACCCGCATCTGGGCGGAGACCTCGCTGTCGGTGCTGTTCGTCACCCACAACGTCCGCGAGGCGGTGCGGCTGGGGCAGCGCGTGGTGCTGCTGTCCTCCCGCCCGGGGCGGGTGGTGCGCGAGTGGGTGGTGGACCTGCCGCAGCCGCGCCGGATCGAGGACGCGGCGGTGGCCGACCTGTCGGTGGAGATCACCACGGAGCTGCGGGAGGAGATCCGCCGCCATGGCCGGAACTGACACGGTGAGCGGGAAGACCCGCCCGGAGACCCGCTCGGACCTCGCAGGACTGGAGGCCGGGCTCGACGCCCTGGAGACCGCCGCGCCCCGGGCACGCTCCCCCTGGCGGGAGACGCTGCTGCGCAAGACGCTGCCGCCGCTGGTGGCGGCGGCACTGGTGCTGGCGGTGTGGAAGCTGCTGGTGCTGGCCGGGGTGACCGACACCTACAAGCTGCCCGACCCGTCGGCGGTCTGGGCGAGCCTGCGCCGGCTGTGGCTGGAGGGCACCCTCCTCGGCATCGTCTGGACCAGCGTCTCGCGCGGCCTGCTCGGCTTCTTCGCGGCCCTGGCCATCGGCACGCCACTGGGCCTGCTGGTGGCCCGGGTGCCGCTGGTGCGGGCGGCGATCGGGCCGGTGCTGTCGGGGCTGCAGTCGCTGCCGTCGGTGGCGTGGGTGCCGGCCGCGGTGATCTGGCTGGGCATCACGGACGCGGCGATGTACGCGGTGATCCTGCTGGGCGCGGTGCCGTCGATCGCCAACGGGCTGGTGGCGGGCATCGACCAGGTGCCGCCGCTGTACCTGCGGGCGGGCCGCACGATGGGCGCCACGGGGGTGCGGGGCGCCCGGTTCGTCCTGCTGCCCGCGGCCCTGCCCGGCTACGTGGCGGGGCTCAAGCAGGGCTGGGCGTTCTCCTGGCGGTCGCTGATGGCCGCCGAACTGATCGCCTCCTCCCCCGACCTGGGCCTGGGACTCGGCCAGTTCCTGGAGAACGCCCGCACGGACTCGGACATGCCGGGGGTACTGCTCGGCATCCTCCTCATCCTGTTCGTGGGCATCGCGGTCGACCTGGCGGTCTTCAGCCCCCTCGAACGCCGCGTGCTCCGCACGCGCGGCCTGGCGGCGGCCCGGTGACGCCGCCGCCCCTGGTCCTCCTCGCCCACGGCAGCCGCGACCCGCGCCACGCGGCGACGGTGCAGGCGCTACGGGCGGGGGTGGCGGGGCGGCGGCCGGGCCTGCGGGCGGAAGTGGCATTCCTGGACTTCAACGCCCCGCGCGTATCGGCGGCGCTGGGCGCTCTGGCGGCGTCCGGCGAGCGGGAGGCGGTGGTGCTCCCCCTGCTGCTGACCCGGGCGTTCCACGCGAAGACGGACGTCCCGGCCGCATTGAGGGCCGCGGCGGCCCGGCTGCCGCGCCTCACGATCCGTACGGCCGGGGTACTGGGCCCGTCGCCGCTGCTGCGGGCGGCGCTGGAACGCCGGCTGACGGAGGCGGGCGTGCACGACCGCGCGTCGACGGCGGTCGTCCTGGCGGCAGCGGGCTCCTCGGACCCGGAGGCGACGGCGGAGGTGGAACGCCTGGCCCGCGAGTGGCAGCGCGCGGGCGGCTGGTGGGCGGTACGCCCGGCGTACGCGTCGGCCCGCGGCCCCCGCCCGGCGGAGGCCGTGACCGCCCTGCGTACGGCAGGCGCACCACGGGTCGCGGTGGCCCCGTTCGCCCTGGCCCCCGGCCGCCTGCCGGCCCGCATCGCGGCGGGTTCGGCGGAGGCGGACACGGTGGCGGACGTACTGGGGGCGGCCCCGGAACTGGCGGAGCTGGTGCTGCGACGGTACGACGAGGCGGTGGTGGCGGGGCGCCGCCTAAAAGGGCAGGCGCGCCAAAAACCAAGCCTCGCCGGCGTTTGAGGCGCGGGGTCCGGAGCGGAGCCCCGGTTCGGGAAGGGGCGGGGTGGGGAAAGGCCCAGCGTCAGCGCACCCGTTCCAGCTCCGCCTCCACCAGGTCCGCCGCGTACGGGGTGCCGCCCTCGCCCGCCATCGTGGCGCGAATCCGGTCGAGGCGCTCGGCCACCTCCTGATCGGCCACCAACGACAGCACCGCCTCCCGCAGCAGTTCCGGCGTGGCCTCCTCCGTCGGGACGTGCCGGGCCACCCCCAGGTTCACCAGCAGCTCCGTATTCGCGAACTGGTCCGCCGCCTGCGGCACCGCCACCATCGGCACGCCGTTGGCCAGGCCCTCCTGGGAGCCGCCCATGCCCGCATGGGTGATGAACGCGTCGGCCTGCCGCAGGATGGCCAGCTGCGGCACCCACGAGCTCACCTCGATGTTCGGCGGCACCTCGCCCAGCTCGGCGACGTCGACGTGCTTGCCTATCTGGAGCACCACGTGCCAGCCCGGCAGATTGCCGAAGGCGGCGACGCACGCGCGGTAGAACGCGGGCTGCTTCGTGAAGGCCGAGCCGAGGGAGATCAGCAGGACCTTTTCCGCGTCCGCGGGCCGCTCCCACGTGCCCTGGTGGCCGCGGTCGCCGTGGCACGGGCCGGTGAAGGTGTTGACCGTCTCGTCCACGCCGTCGGCGTGCGGCTGCATGACGCGGGAGATGAGGGCGAGGCAGCGGTCGGGCCGGCGGCTGAACTCGTTGGGGTCCATGGGGAGGCCGTTGTCCGCGAGCCAGCCCGCGAACCGCTTTTCGTACGCCTTGCCGCGTTCGGTCGTCATCAGGGGGCCGAAGATCTCGTCCGCGATGTCCTGCTCCCACGTGTCCCAGGCCACCATGTGGGGGGAGAGCAGTACCGCGGGTACGCCCCAGCGGTGGGCGAGGACCCGGGCCGGGTAGGCGGTGCTGTCGTAGAGGACCAGGTCGGGTACGTCGTCCTCGTACGCGGCGGCGAGCTGCGGGAGGGAGTGGACGGCGTTGTCGAGGAACATGTCCAGGTGGTCGATGAGGTCCTGGCCCCAGGAGTCGGGGTCGTCCGCGATGGGCAGCGTCGACTCGTACACCTTCACCTCGGCGCCGGTGCCGGCGACGACCTCGGCGAACTCCTGGGGGACCGCGTAGGTCACCCGGTGGCCGCGGCGGACCAGTTCGCGGATCACCTCCAGGCCGGGGTGGACGTGGCCGGCGGCCGCGATGTTGAACATGGCGATGTGGGCAGGGCGTTCGGTGCGCGTGGCGGTCATGGACGCCACGCTAAACGAGACGCTGCGTCTCGCTCCACGGATTTTTTCCGGCCACGCGCGGCCCCGGTGCGGGACCGTCCCCGGCCACCAGGGAGACTGGCCACGAGACCGGAAGAGAAGGCACGGGTGTGACGGACATGGTGTTCACCGAGGCACGGGCGCGGGCCCTGCTGACGGCGGCGGGGCTGCCCGGTGACGAGGCGCGGCTGCTCTCCTTCGGCGAGAACGCGGTGTTCGCCACCGGCGGGCTCGTCGCCAAGGTCGGCCGCGAGCCCTCCCTGCTGGAGCGGGCGCGCCGGGAGCTGCGCGTGGCCGCGTGGCTCGCCGGCAGCGACGTGCCCGCCGTACGGGCCGCGGAGCCCGAGGCGCGGGTGGCCGAGGGGCACCCGGTGACGCTGTGGCGCCCGCTGCCCGGGGCCGTGCGCCCGGCCCGCCCCGCCGACCTGGCGGTCCTGCTCCGCGAGGTCCACGCGCTGCCCGCCCCGGCGTTCGCGCTCCCCCGCCGGGACCTGCTCGGCGGCGTGGAGCGCTGGCTGCGGCTGGCCGGCGACGCGATCGACCCGGCCGACGCGGCGTACCTGCGGGAGCGCCGCGACGCGTTCGCCGGTGCGGCGGCCGCGCTCGTGCCGCGCCTGGCGCCGGGCCCCGTGCACGGCGACGCGCTGCCGCGCAATGTGCACGTCGGGCCGGACGGGCCCGTCCTGGTGGACCTGGAGACGTTCTCCTCGGACCTGCGCGAGCACGATCTGGTGGTGACGGCCCTCAGCCTCGACCGCTACGGGCTGGACCCCGACGAGTACCACGCCTTCGTCCACGCCTACGGCTGGGACGTCCGCGAGTGGGACGGCTGCGCGGTGCTGCGCGGGGCGCGGGAGACGGCGAGCTGCGCGTGGGTGGCACAGCACGCGCCGGGCAACCCTGCCGCGCGTGCGGAGTTCGCGCGCCGGGTGGCGTCCCTGCGGGACGGTGACACGACGGTGCGCTGGTACCCGTTCTGACGGTGGCCCCCCTACCGCAACGGCCACCCCCGCTCCACCACCGCCCCCGCGTCCCCCTGCCGGCGCAGCCACGCCTGGTAGCCCGCCGCCCATTCCGCGTACCAGCGGATCTGGTCGCGGTGGAGGCCGGCCAGGTCCGCGCCGGCCACGCGCGGGTACCGTCCGGCTATCGCGCGGGCGACCCGTACCGCGGCCAGTGCGTCGGCGCCCGCCTCGTGGGCCTCGTCCAGGACGACGCCGTACTCGCGGCACACCGCCTCCAGGGTGCGGCGGCCCTTGCGGTAGCGGTCGACGGCCCGGTCGATGGTGTACGGGTCGACGACCGGGCCGACGCCCGTGCCGTCCACGCCGCCCGTGCCGCCCGCGTCCAGGAGGCGGTCGCGGAGCGGGCGCAGGCCGTGCCGGTGGAGTTCGGCGGCGAGCAGGCTGAGGTCGAACGAGGCGTTGTAGGCGACGACGGGCAGGCCCAGGGCCCAGTGGCCGGTGAGGGCGTCGGCTATCTCCTCGGCCACCTCGGCGGCGGGGCGGCCGGCGGCCGCCGCGCGCTCGCTGGTGATGCCGTGGATGGCCGCGGCCTCGCCCGGGATGGGCACCCCCGGGTCGGCCAGCCAGTGGCGGCCGCGGACGGTCTCGCCGTCCTTCGTCTCCAGCACCGCCGCCGTGACGATGCGCGCGGTCGCCGGGTCGGTACCCGTCGTCTCCAGGTCGAAGCCGATGAGCGGCTCCTCGTGCCAAGCCATGGTGGGTTTCCCCCTTCGGTGGTGCTTTCCCCCGTGGTGGCCCCACCCTCGCACGCGCCACTGACAGCGGGTCCTCGCACACCCGTTCTGACGGTCATTCAGTGGAGGTCCCGGTTCACGAGACGGGGCGGGACTCCTCCCACACGCCCTCGAACTCCTCGCGGTACGTCTCGAACAGGCCGCCGAGGGCGTCGCCCGTGCCCGGGCCGTCGCGCAGCACCTGGCGGCCCCGGCCGCGCAGCACCAGGACGGGCGACTCCATGCCGCGCGCCTTGCGCAGGTAGGACTGGACGACGGCGAGGCCGTCCGGGCCGTCGCCGTTGACGAGGTAGGCGGTGAAGCGGGGGGTCTCGTCGAAGACCCGGATCTCGAACGCGGCGGTGTCGCGCAGCCGGTCCCGCACCCGCCGCATGTGCATGATGTTCATCTCGACGGACCGGCTCATCTCGCCCTTCTTGATCCCCAGCTCCTTCTCGCGGCGCCGCACGGCGCTGCTGGCGGGGTTGAGGAAGAGCAGCCGGGCCCGGCAGCCGGACTCGGCGAGCCGCACGAGGCGGCGCCCGGAGTAGTTCTGCACCAGCAGGTTGAGCCCTATGCCGACGGCGTCCAGGCGGCGGGCGCTGCCGAAGAGGTCCTCCACGGGCAGCTGGCGCTGGAGCCGCACCCGGTCGGGGTGGACGCCCACCACGTCGGCGTACCGGTCGCCCACGAGGTCCTCGACGGCGTCGACGGGCAGCCGGTCCGCGCCGGCGCCGGTGCCGTGGCCGCCGCCGAGGATGTCGAGCAGCCGTGCGGCGGCGCGCTCGGCCTGGTCCAGGACCGCCCGGGACAGCGCGCGGTTGCGGGAGACGACGTTGCGCGCCACCTCCAGCTCGTCGAGGGCCAGCTCCAGCTCGCGCCGGTCGTCGAGCCAGGGCTCGAAGCACGGCCAGTGCTGGACGAGCAGTTCGCGCAGCTGGGGCAGGGTGAGGAAGCTGAGGACGTTGTCGTCGGCGGGGTCGAGCAGGTAGCCCTTGCGGCGGCTGACCTCGCGGACGGCGACGGCGCGCTGCACCCACTCCTGGCCGGCCGGGCCCGCGGCGGCCACGACCCACTCCTCCTCGCCGTGCACCGGCTCGTACACCGGGCGCAGCACGGTGGCCACGACGGCCCGCAGCCGCTGTTCGACGAGGTTGAGCCAGATGTAGGCGCGGCCGGCCCGGCGGGCGCGGGTGCGCACCTCGTCCCAGGCCTCGGCGCCCCAGTCCAGCTCCGTGCCGATCTCCACCGGGCGCGTCAGGGAGACGACACCCGGTGGGGTGCCGGTCGCGCCGTCTCCCCCGGAACATTCCTCTCCAGGGGGCAGCTCCAGCCCGCCCGAGCTCACCAGTGCACCGCCTTCCGCCCCCGTCCAACGATCAAGGCAGACTACTGCGCGGGCGGAGGCCGGTGCACCCGCCGCCCGCCGGGCTCCGGCCAACTCGAGCCGGTCCCGTGGCGGTTGCCGGTGCGGCCCTGGCCGAGAGTGAGCTGTTTCATAGCCGGACGGGTGGCGGACGGACGGCGGGCGGACGGCGGCCGGGTGTCGCGCATCCGGCGAAGATCTGCGGAGATCTACGGAAAGGGGGCTCCGGGGTGGAACACTCACCTCATGCAGGTCTGGCCGGGACAGGCTTACCCCCTCGGCGCCACGTACGACGGCGCCGGCACCAATTTCGCGGTCTTCTCCGAGGCCGCCGAACGGATCGAGCTGTGCCTTCTGCACGAGGACGGCTCGGAGACGGCGGTGGAACTGCGCGAGAGCGACGGCTTCGTACGCCACGCCTACCTGCCGGGCGTCATGCCCGGCCAGCGGTACGGCTTCCGGGCCCACGGGCCGTACGACCCGGGGCGCGGGCTGCGCTGCAACTCGGCGAAGCTGCTGCTGGACCCGTACGCCAAGGCGGTCAGCGGGCAGGTCGAGTGGGGCGAGGCGGTGTACGGCTACCGGTTCGGGCGGCCGGAGAAGCGCAACGACATGGACTCGGCGCCGCACATGATGACGTCGGTGGTGGTCAACCCGTACTTCGACTGGGGCGACGACCGGCCCCCGCGCACCGACTACCACCGCACGGTGATCTACGAGGCGCACGTCAAGGGCCTGACGATGCTGCACCCTGCGCTGCCGCAGGACGTCCGCGGGACGTACGCGGGGCTGGCCCACCCGGCGGTCCTGGAGCACCTGACGGAGCTGGGGGTGACCGCGATCGAACTGATGCCGGTCCATCAGTTCGTCAACGACCACCGGCTGGTGGACGGGGGGCTGGCCAACTACTGGGGGTACAACACCATCGGCTTCTTCGCCCCGCACAACGCCTACGCCTCCTGGGGCGACCGGGGCCAGCAGGTGCTGGAGTTCAAGTCGGCGGTGCGGGCGCTGCACGAGGCGGGCATCGAGGTGATCCTCGACGTGGTCTACAACCACACGGCGGAGGGCAACCACCTGGGGCCGACGCTGTCGTTCCGGGGGCTGGACAACGCCTCGTACTACCGGCTGGCGGACGATCCGCGGTACTACATGGACACCACCGGCACCGGCAATTCGCTGCTGATGCGCAGCCCGCACGTGCTCCAGCTCATCATGGACTCGCTGCGCTACTGGGTGACCGAGATGCACGTGGACGGCTTCCGGTTCGACCTGGCGGCGACGCTGGCCCGGCAGTTCCACGAGGTGGACCGGTTGTCGTCGTTCTTCGACCTGGTGCAGCAGGACCCGGTGGTGAGCCAGGTCAAGCTGATCGCGGAGCCGTGGGACGTGGGCGAGGGCGGCTACCAGGTGGGCAACTTCCCGCCGCTCTGGACCGAGTGGAACGGCAAGTTCCGGGACACGGTGCGGGACCTGTGGCGGGGCGAGCCGGCCACGCTGGCCGAGTTCGGCTCCCGGCTGACCGGCTCCTCCGACCTCTACCAGGGCGACGGCCGGCGGCCGATCGCCTCGGTCAACTTCGTCACCTGCCACGACGGCTTCACCCTGCGCGACCTCGTCTCGTACAACGAGAAGCACAACGAGGCCAACGGCGAGCAGAACCAGGACGGCGAGAGTCACAACCGGTCGTGGAACTGCGGCGTGGAGGGCGAGACCGACGACCCGGAGGTGCTGGAGCTGCGGGAGCGTCAGATGCGGAACTTCATCGCGACGCTGATGCTCTCCCAGGGCGTCCCCATGCTCGGCCACGGCGACGAGTTCGCCCGCACCCAGCACGGCAACAACAACGCCTACTGCCAGGACAACGAGCTCTCCTGGGTGCACTGGCCGCACCCCGGCGACCCCGGCCACGACCTGGCGCGGCGGATGCTCGCCTTCACCCGCTCCCTGACCCGGCTCCGCCGCGACCACCCCGTCTTCCGGCGCCGCCGCTTCTTCCACGGCCGTCCCGCGCAGGGCACCCACGACGACCTGTCCGACATCGCCTGGTTCACCCCGGAAGGGCAGGAAATGCGGGAATGCGACTGGCAGGTCGCCTACGCCAAGTCCCTCACCGTCTTCCTCAACGGCAACGCCATCTCCGAGCCCGGCCCGCGCGGCGAACGCATCGTCGACGACTCGTTCCTGCTGATGTTCAACGCGCACGAGGGCCCGCTGGACTTCGCCGTCCCGCCCGACCACGGCCGGCTGTGGCGCCTCGTCGTCGACACCGCCCGCCCGGACGGCGTCACCTCCGACGGGCCCACCGCCGGCCCCGGCGACCGGCTCACGCTCACCGGCCGCAGCCTGGCGGTGTGGCGACGGCCGGCGTGAGCGCGGGGAAACCGGGGATACGTATGCTCTGTGACGCGTGACAGCAGCGCACCACCCACAGCCACCTACCGGCTCCAACTCCAGCCCGCGTTCCCCTTCGCCGCGGCCGAGCGCGCCGTGCCGTACCTCGCCGCGCTGGGCGCCTCCCACCTGCACCTCTCGCCCGTCCTCGAGGCCGTGCCCGGCTCCACGCACGGCTACGACGTCACCGGCCACGACGCCGTACGGGCCGAGCTCGGCGGCGAGGAGGGGCTGCGCTCGCTCGCGGCCACCGCCCACGCCCACGGGCTCGGGCTGGTCCTCGACATCGTCCCCAACCACATGGCGCTGCCCGCGCCGGAGCGGCTCAACGGGCCGCTGTGGGCCGTCCTGCGCGACGGGCCCGCCTCCCCGTACGCCCCCTGGTTCGACATCGACTGGTCCGCGCACGGCGGCCGCGTCCTGCTGCCCGTCCTGGGCGGGCGGCTCGGCGACGAGCTGGCGCACTTCCGCGCCGACCGCCGCGCCGGCGTCCTCCACTACCACGACCACGTGCTGCCGCTGCGCCCCGGCACCGAACACCTGCCGCTGCCCCAGCTGCTGGACGCCCAGTGGTACCGGCCCGCCTGGTGGCGCCTCGCCCGCACCGAACTCAACTACCGCCGCTTCTTCACCGTCTCCGAGCTGGTCGCGGTGCGCGTGGAGGAGCCGGAGGTCTTCGAGGCCACGCACGCCACCGTGCTGCGCCTGCTGCGCGAGGGCGTCGTCGACGGGCTCCGCGTCGACCACCCCGACGGGCTCGCCGACCCGGCGGCGTACCTGCGGCGGCTGGACGAGGCCACGGGCGGCCGGTGGACGGTGGTGGAGAAGATCCTCGGCCCCGGCGAACGGCTGCCCGCCGGCTGGCCCGCGGCCGGCACCACCGGCTACGACGCGCTGCGCCACGTCGACGGGCTCTTCACCGACCCCGCCGGGGCGGAGGAACTGACGGCCGCCTACCGCGCCTTCGCCGCTCCCCCCGCCGGCCTCGGCGGCCAGTGGCCCGCGACCCTGCGCCGCGCCGCCCGGCACGTCATCACCCACGAACTGTCCGCCGAGACCGAACGGCTGGTCCGCACGGCGGTACGGCTCTGCGAGGGCTCCGCGTGCCCGTCCGGCCTCCGCGACCACGCCCCCTGGGCCCTGCGCACCGCCCTGCGGGAGATCCTCGTACGGCTGCCCGTCTACCGCCCCTATGCCACGCCGGGCCGGCCCGCCGCGCCGGAGGACGCCGCGATGCTGGAGGAGGCGGCGCGCGGCGCCCGTGCCGCGTTCGCGGTGCCGGAGGAGGCCGCGGCGGTCGACGTGGTGCGGGACGCGGCGCTGGGGCGGCTCGGCGACGGCCCCGAGCAGCGGGACTTCTGCGCACGGTTCGCGCAGACCGCGTCGGCGCTGCGCGCCAAGTCGGTGGAGGACACCGCCTTCTACCGGTACGTGCCGCTGCTGTCGGCCGCCGAGGTCGGCGGCGACCCCGGCCGGCCCGCGGTGACGCCCGAGGAGTTCCACGCGTACTGTGCCCGCACACAGGCCGAGCGGCCGCTGACGGGCACGGTGCTGTCCACGCACGACGCCAAGCGCAGCGCCGACGTCCGGGCCCGCATCGCCGCCCTCACCGCGCGCCCCGCGCGCTGGGGCGAGCTGATGGACGAGCTGTGGCGCCGCGCCCCGGGCCCGGACCGGCATGTGGCGTGGCAGGCGTGGCAGACGGCCTTCGGGCTGGGCGCCGGTACGGACGGGGAGCCGGTCGCCGCGGACCGGCTGGTGCCGGCGGTGCTCAAGAGCGTGCGCGAGGCGGGCCTGCGCACCACGTGGACCGAGCCGGACGCCGCGTACGAGGAGGCGGTGGCCGGCTTCGTGACCGGCGGGCCGTGCGGGCCGGCCGCTCGCGCCCTGGCCCCGCTGGCCGGGGAACTGGCCGGCGCGGTGCGCGCCCACGTGCTGGGCGCGGCGCTGCTGCACCTGACGATGCCGGGCGTCCCGGACGTGTACATGGGCACCGAGCGGCTGTACGCCGCGCTGGTCGACCCGGACAACCGCCGCCCGCCCGCCTTCCCGGAATCGTCCGGGCAGGAGCCGGCGGGCCTGTCCGGCGAGAAGCTGCGCCTGACCCGGGCCGCCCTGCGGCTGCGGCGGGAGCATCCCCGGTGGTTCGGTGCCGAGGCCACGTACGAGCCGCTGCCGGCCGGGGGCCCGGCGGCCGCGCACTGCGTGGCGTTCGCGCGGACCGGGGCGGTCGTCACGGTCGTGACGCGGCTGCCGCTCCGGCTGGCGGCCGGGGGCGGCTGGCGGGACACCGTACTGGACCTGCCGCCGGGCGGGGCCGCGTGGCGGGACGTGCTGTCGGGGCGCGGGGGGCTGCGGGGGCGGGTGCCGGTGGCGGAGCTGCTGCGGGAGGGGCCGGTGGCGCTGCTGGTGCGGGACGGGGGTGAGTGAAGGCCGCGTTCAGTGCAGGGGCCACGCCCACACCGCCGTCATCACGGCGGCGGTGAGGAGCAGGCACACGGACGACGCGAGCGTGACGCGGACGCGGCGGGAGAGCGGCGGCCGCCGTACGGCGGCGCCCTCCTGGCCGATGCCCGCGACCACCGTGCCGGTGCGGGCGGTCGCGCCCTCCCGGCGGTGGATCGCGAAGAGGATGCCCTTCCTCGGCGAGGTGATGACGACGTCGCCCCGCGCCGAGGAGACCGACAGCAGCGGCTCGCCCTTGTCGACCGTGTCGCCCACCTTCCGGTGCCAGCACACCACGGTGGTCCTGCGGGCGCCGCCCGTCTCGCCCGGCAGCCACGGCAGGGACAGGTGCGTGTAGCCACCGCCGGTGTCCAGCGGGCGGGCCCGCAGGGGCTGGACGGCGCGCGGCGCCCCCGCCGCGGGTCCCGACGCGGTGGACGGCCCGGCCTCGGTGATGATGGCCCGCGTCTCCGCCGTCTGACGCGTGATCACCGCCCGGACCTCCACCGGCAGCCGCCACGCGGAGGTGCCGCGCGGCCCCGCGCAGTGGTCCAGGATCGCGGTCACGCCGGGCCGGGCGGCCGGGTCCTTGGCCAGGCACGCCCGCACCAGGGGGAGGAGGCCGCGGGGCAGCGTGGTCAGGTCGGGTTCGCCGTGCACGACGCGGTAGACGACGGCCTCGGAGGGCCCCTCGCCGAACGGCGGCCGGCCGGTCGCGGCGTACGCCAGCACCGAGCCGAGGCAGAAGACGTCGCCGGCCGGGGTGGCCTCCCGGCCCTGGATCTGCTCGGGCGACATGAACGCCGGCGTGCCGATGACACCGCCCGTGTGCGTGAGCTGCGACGTGCTGTCCAGGGCACGGGCGATGCCGAAGTCGATGACGCGCGGCCCGTCCTCGGCGAGGATGACGTTGCCGGGCTTGAGGTCGCGGTGCACCAGGTTCCGTACGTGGATGGCGGCCAGTCCCTCCGCGAGGCCGGCGCCGAGCGCCGCGACGGTCTCCAGGGGCAGCGGGCCGCGCTGCTCCACGGCCTCCTTCAGGGACAGGCCCGGTATGTAGGACGTGACGAGCCACGGCGGGTCGGCCTCCGTGTCCGCGTCCACGACCTGCGCGGTGTAGAAGCCGCCGACGCGCCGGGCGGCCTCGACCTCCAGGGCGAAGCGGCGGCGGAACCGCTCGTCCTCGGCGAGCCCCGCCCGCACCACCTTCACCGCGACCGTCAGACCGCCCGGGGAACGCCCCAGGTAGACCTTCCCCATCCCCCCGCCGCCCAGCCGCGCCACCAGGACGTACGGCCCGACCCCGGACGGATCCGTGGGCAGCAGAGGCTCTATCACGTCGTACCCCCAGCGCCGTGACTCACCGAACACACCAATGCTCCCAGCAACGGGACCGGCCGGGAAGCGGTGAGATGCCGCGTGCGACGCGGCCCGCAGGGGGAAGAAGACAGTCGTGCTGTTCGACGTGTGGGCGCCGTGGGCCGGGGTCGTGGAGCTGCTGGCCGACGGCCGGACGTACGTGATGGGGCCGGACCCCGGGCGGGCCGGCTGGTGGTGCTGCGAGGCCCCCGGCGGGCACGGCACACGGTACGGGTTCGCGCTGGACGGCGGCCCGCCGCTGCCCGACCCGCGCTCGCGCCGGCAGCCCGACGGGCCGGACGGGCTCAGCGCCGTCGTCGACTTCGCCCGCCTGCCGTGGCGGCACGGCTGGCGGGGGCGCGGGCTGCGGGGCGCGGTGCTGTACGAGCTGCACACGGGCACGTTCACGCCCGAGGGCACGTTCGACGCGGCCGCCGAACGGCTGCCGCACCTGGCCGACCTGGGCGTCACGCACGTCGAGCTGATGCCCGTCTGCCCCTTCCCCGGCCGGCACGGCTGGGGCTACGACGGGGTGGCGCCGTGGGCCGTGCACGAACCCTACGGCGGACCCGAGGGCCTCGCCCGGTTCGTGGACGCGGCGCACGGACTGGGCCTGGGCGTCGTCCTCGACGTGGTGCACAACCACCTCGGCCCGTCCGGCAACCACCTGCCCACGTACGGCCCGTACTTCACCGACACCCACCAGACACCGTGGGGCGCCGCCGTCAACCTCGACGCACCCGGATCACCCGAGGTTCGTGCGTACCTGACGGGCAGTGCGCTGGCCTGGCTGACCGACTACCGGCTGGACGGACTGCGCCTGGACGCCGTGCACGCCCTCGTCGACCACGGCCCCGTCCACTTCCTCGCCGAACTGTCGGCCGCGGTCGACGAACTGGGCGCACGGCTGGGCCGGCCGCTGTTCCTCGTCGGCGAGTCCGACCTCAACGACCCGGCCACGACCACGCCCCGCCCGGCCGGCGGGCTCGGCCTGCACGCCCAGTGGAACGACGACTTCCACCACGCGCTGCACACCCTGCTCACCGGCGAGTCCCAGGGCTACTACGCCGACTTCGCCGCCGACCCGCCCCGGGCCCTGGCGAAGACGCTGCGCGGCGGCTTCTTCCACGACGGCACGCACTCGTCGTTCCGCGGCCGGCCGCACGGCCGCCCCCTCGACCCCGGCACGCCCGCGCACCGCCTGCTGGGCTACGCCCAGACCCACGACCAGGTGGGCAACCGCGCCGTGGGCGACCGCCTGTCCGCCCGCCTCTCCCCCGGGCTGCTGGCCTGCGCGGCGGCGCTCGTCCTGGGCGCGCCGTTCACGCCGATGCTGTTCATGGGCGAGGAGTGGGGGGCACGCACGCCCTGGCAGTACTTCACCGACCACACCGACCCGGAGCTGGCCGAGGCCGTACGGGCCGGCCGCCGCCGCGAGTTCGCCGCCCACGGCTGGGCCGAGGAGGACGTCCCCGACCCCCAGGACCCGGCCACCCGCGACCGGTCCTGCCTCGACTGGACCGAACCCGCCTGCGAACCGCACGCCCGCCTGCTCGCCTGGTACCGCCGCCTGATCGCCCTCCGCACGGACCTGCCGCACGACGCCCCGCTGTCCGCCACGGACGTCACGGTGGGCCCCGGCGGCACCACCGTCCTGCACCGCGCCCCGTACACGATCACGGTCAACCCGACCCGCGAAACGGTGACGCTCCCCCTCCCCCACACGCCCGCCGAGATCCAGGCGGCGTGGGGCCGGGTCCCCCCACCGGCCCCGGACGGCACCCTCACCCTGCCCCCGGAGTCGGCGGCGGTCCTGCGCTGACGGCCGCCGGCGGGCGGCTTTGCGGCCCCCGGCGGGCGGAGGGACGCTGGAAGTGACGCGCCCGCACCGCGCGGCGCGCAGCCGGAGCGTAAGGGGACGATCACGATGCGCACGCTGCTCAGGGCCCGGCTGGACACCCACGCCGGCAACGAGGTGATCCGCGACGGCACGATGCCCGACGCCGTCCAGGGCCTGCTCGACGAACTCAAGCCGGAGGCCGCCTACTTCGCCGCCATGGACGGCGGCCGGACCTGCCTGATGGTCTTCGACCTGGACGACCCGTCCCGCATCCCGGCCGTGGCGGAGAAGCTCTTCCTCGACCTGGAGGCCGAGGTCGAACTCGTCCCGGTGATGAACCACGAGGACCTCAAGAAGGGCCTCGCGGCCCTGAAGAAGGGCTGACCGGCTGCCGCTACGCCTCCTCCGGCCGCAGCCGGAGGGAGATGGAGTTGATGCAGTAGCGCTGGTCGGTGGGGGTGGGGTAGCCCTCGCCCTCGAAGACGTGGCCCAGGTGGGAGCCGCAGCGGGCGCAGCGGACCTCGGTGCGGAGCATGCCGTGCGAGCGGTCCTCCAGGAGTTCCACCGCCGAGGAGTCCCGGGGGTCGTAGAAGCTCGGCCAGCCGCAGTGGCTGGGGAACTTCTCGTGCGACGTGAACAGTTCCGCCCCGCACGCCCGGCACTCGTAGACGCCGGGCGTCCTCGTGTCGGTGTACTCGCCGCGGAACGCGGGTTCCGTGCCGGCCTCGCGGAGGACGTGGTACTCCTCCGCGGTCAGCTCGGCGCGCCACTGCTCGTCCGTCTTCTCGACCTCGTACGGCATGTCGTCGTCCTCCCGGGTCAGCTCTCCAGGCGGGCCAGGATCCGCGGACCGAGGTCCGTGACGTCGCCCGCGCCCATGGTCAGAACGAGGTCACCGGGGCGTGCCATTCCCGCGATCACGGCGGGGACGGCCGCCATGTCGTGCTCGGCGCGCACCTCGGCGCCGGCGGCCTGCGCCGCGTCGATGATCAGGGCGCTGGTGACGCCCGGGACCGGGTCCTCGCGGGCCGGGTAGATGTCCAGGACCACCGAGGCGTCGGCGAGGGCCAGGGCCCGGCCCATCTCCGTGCCCAGCTCCTGGGTGCGGCTGAACAGGTGCGGCTGGAAGACCACCAGCACCCGGGCGTCGCCCGCGGCGCCGCGGATCGCCTCCAGGTCGGCCGTCATCTCGGTCGGGTGGTGCGCGTACGAGTCGATGACCTGGACGCCGTTCGCCTCGCCCTTCAGCTGGAGGCGGCGGCCCACGCCGGTGTACGTGCCCAGGGCGCCCGCCAGGTCGGCGGCCGGGATGCCCAGCGCCACGCCGGCGGCGAGGGCCGCGACCGCGTTGTGCGCGTAGTGCCGGCCCGGCACGGACACGGTGAAGGTCAGCTCGGTGCCCTTCAGGTCGACGGTGACCTCGCTGGTCAGGCCGTGCGCCGTGACGTCGAGGACCCGCACGTCCGCGTCCTTGTCCTCGCCGTACGTGACCACGTCGAGCCCGTCGCGGCCCGCCACGCGGCGCGTCAGCTCGCGGGCGCCCTCCTGGTCGGCGTTGACGACCAGCGTGCCGCCCGGGCGGACCCGGCCGACGAACGTCTCGAAGGACTCGTGGATCTCCGCCATCGACGCGTAGTTCGCATGGTGGTCCAGCTCCACGTTGAGGACGATCGCGACCTCGGGCGCGTACTTGTGGAAGCTGCGGTCGCTCTCGTCCGCCTCCGCCACGAAGATCTCGCCGCCGCCGTGCCGCGCGTTCGTGCCCGGGCCGGCCAGGTCGCCGCCGATGGCGTACGACGGGTCGAGGCCCAGGGAGTCCAGCGAGACGGCCAGCATGGAGGTGGTGGTCGTCTTGCCGTGGGTGCCCGCCACGGCGATCGGGCGCAGGCAGTCCATGAGACGGGCCAGCGCGTCGGAGCGGTGCACGACCGGGATGCCGCGCTCGGCGGCCGCGGCCAGCTCCGGGTTGTCGGAGCGGATGGCGCTGGAGACGACGACGCAGGTCGCGTCGGCCGCCAGATGGTCCGCGGCGTGCCCGATGTGCACCGTGGCGCCCAGCTCGCGCAGCGCCGCCGCCGTCGCCGACTCCTTCGCGTCACTGCCCGCCACGGCCGCGCCGCGCTGCGCCAGGATCTTGGCGATGCCCGACATGCCGGCGCCGCCGATGCCGATGAAGTGCGGTCGGTCCATCGTCGTGGGGACGGCCGGTGCCATGTGCGGTGCTCCCTGGGTGGTGATCGGTGCCTGCGGGGTCGAGCCAGACTTAAATAGAGCTAGGCAGATTCTTGCACCTCGCCCCCGCGCCCCGTCACACCGTCCGGATCAGCCCCGCCGCCAGGCCCGCCGCCACCGCCGCCGTACGGCTGTCCACGCCGAGTTTGTCGTAGATGTGCACGAGGTGGGTCTTCACCGTGGCCTCGCTGATGAACAGCCGCTTGGAGATCTGCCGGTTGGCCAGGCCCTCCGCCACCAGGCCCAGGATCTCCGTCTCGCGCGGCGACAGCGCGGGCCGGCCGCCGGAGCGGACGCGGCCCAGGAGGCGGGCGGCGACCGGGGGCGCGAGGACGGTCTCGCCGCGCGCGGCGGCCTGGACGGCGGCCGCGAGGTCCTCCGGCGGGGCATCCTTGAGCAGGTAGCCGGTGGCGCCGGCCTCGACGGCCGCGAGGATGTCCGCGTCGGTGCTGTACGTGGTGAGGATCAGCACGGCGGGCGGCCGGGGGCGGGCGGTGATGCGGCGGGTGGCCTCCACGCCGTGCATGCCGGCGCCCATCTGGAGGTCCATGAGGACGACGTCGGGCCGGACGCCCTCGTCCAGCAGGCGCAGCGCCTCGGCGCCGTCGGCGGCCTCGCCGACCGCCTCCACGTCGGGCAGCTCGTCGACCAGGGCGCGCAGCCCGCGCCGTACGACGGGGTGGTCGTCGACCAGGAGCACCGCGATCACGCCGCGGCCTCCGTCTCCGCCGTGCGGACCGGCAGGGACGCGGCGATCGCCGTGCCCTCGCCCGGTGCCGACTCGACGGTGAGGGTGCCGCCGAGCTCGGCGATGCGCTCGCGCATGCCGTGCAGGCCGAACGTCGGCCGGCCGGCGGGGCCGGGCGCGCCCGGGTCGAAGCCGACGCCGTCGTCGTAGACGTCCAGCGTGACCTGCCCGTCCAGGTAGGCCAGGGTCACCGCGGCGTGGCCGGCGCGGGCGTGCCGGGCCACGTTGGCCAGGGCCTCCTGGGTGAGGCGCAGCAGCGCCACCTCGGTGTCGACGGGCAGCGGCACGGGCTCGCCGTCCAGGCGGAAGGCGGCGCCGGGGACGGTACGGGCGGTGACCCGGCGCAGGGCCTCCGGGAGCGGGGCGTCCTCCAGGGCCGGCGGGGTGAGGGCCTGCACGAAGCGGCGGGCCTCGGCCAGGTTGTCGGCGGCGGTGCGGCCGATCTCCCGGGCCCGGTCGCGGGCGGCGCCGGCCGTGGGGGCGTGCTCGGCGGCACGGGCCAGCAGCACGATGCTGGACAGGCCCTGGGCGAGCGTGTCGTGGATCTCGCGGGCCAGGCGCTGCCGCTCGGCGAGCCGGCCGGCCTCGCGCTGGGCGGCGGCCAGCTCGTCACGGGTGCGGACCAGGTCGTCGATGAGCCGCTGACGGCGCCCGCTCTCGCGGTAGAGGGCGGCGTAGCCGTACGCGGTGAGGATGGCGACGGCCGCGCCCGCCGCGGGCCC
Source organism: Streptomyces mashuensis (assembly GCF_014654785.1). Taxonomy (GTDB): domain Bacteria; phylum Actinomycetota; class Actinomycetes; order Streptomycetales; family Streptomycetaceae; genus Streptomyces; species Streptomyces mashuensis. The sequence continues at coordinate 343,773 of NZ_BNBD01000001.1, read as the reverse complement.
GACGGCCTTGGCGGCGGTGAACCCGCCGGGCCCGGCGGCCTGCGCGGCGACCACGGCGGCGGTGGCGGCGGCCACGGCGGGGTGGGCCAGGCGCACCGGCAGGGCGCGCAGGAAGAGGAAGAACAGCGGGAACGCCACGTAGCTGAAGCTCCGGTCCAGGGCCAGGAGCAGCAGCCACAGCGCGGTGACGAGGGCGAGCCAGGCGCCGGGGCGGCGGCGCGGGAGGATCACGCCGTAGCCGTACGCGGCGGCGAGCGCGAGGGCCGGGGGCAGCAGCACGGCGGGGCGCTCGCCGGCCGTCAGCAGGGCCACGGCCAGCAGCCCGTAGAAGGCGCAGTGGAAGGCGAGGCGGACCAGGCGCAGCGCCGGCATCTCGGCCGGCGGCTCCGCCGACGTATCCGCCGGTCCGGCGCCGGAAGGACTCGTTCTGTGCACGCTGCTCACCCGTCGAGCGTACGGGCGTGCGGGCGGGCCCCCGGACGGCCGGGGCATCAACCGTTCGATGGATTTCCGGCTGCACCGGACGGACGGGGCGGCGACCGGACCTTGCCCCGATGCCGGCGGGCGCGCGGCGCGCGAGGGTGGTGGGGCTCGATACCCGTTGTTCCGTACCGAAGGATTCCGCGTGTTCGTCGCGCTCCGTGACATCAGATTCGCCCGGGGGCGGTTCGCCCTCATGGGCACCGTCGTCGTGCTCATCACCATGCTGGTGGTGTTCCTCAACGGCCTGACGGGCGGTCTGGCCCGGGAGGCGACGTCGGCGGTGGCGGGCCTGCCGGCCGGCCGGGTCGTCTTCGGCGCCCCGGCGTGGGCCGCGGCCGAGGTGTCGTTCGGCAACAGCACGGTGGACGAGCGGCAGCTCGCGGCCTGGCGCGCGGCGCCCGGCGTGACGTCCGCCGAGCCGCTGGGCGTGGCGATGACGCGGCTGACGGCGGGCGGCACGGCCTCGTCGGTGAGCGTCTTCGGCAGCACGGAGCGGCTGCGCCCGGAGCTGCTGCGGGGCACGGCGCCCCGGGACGGGCAGGTGGCGGTCGGCGAGCGGGTGGCGCGGGAGCACGGGCTCCGCGTCGGCGGCACGGTCACGCTCGGCAGCCGGGAGCTGGTCGTGGCCGGTATCACGCCGGACCGCAGCCACGGCCACGCGCCCACCGTGTGGGCGACGCTCGGCACGTGGTCGCTGGTCGGCCACCAGCCGCAGCCGACGGTGCTCGCGGTGACGGGCGACGGCGGCCCGTCGGGGGCCGTCGCAGCATCGACGAGGGCCGTGGAGCTCGACGACGCGCTGCCGGGCATCCCCGGCTACGCGGCCGAGCAGGGGACGCTGCGGCTGGTGGAGGGGTTCCTGCTGGTGGTGAGCGCGCTGGTGGTGGGGGCGTTCTTCACGGTGTGGACGGTGCAGCGGCGGCCGGAGGTCGCGGTGCTCAAGGCGGTGGGCGCGAGCGGCGGCTACCTGGTGCGGGACGCCCTCGCGCAGGCCCTGGCCGTGCTGGGGGCCGGTGCGCTGCTGGGCGGGGCGCTGGGCGCGCTCGGGGGGTGGCCGGCCTCGGCGGCCGTGCCGTTCGAGCTGAGCACGGCCACGGTGGCGGTGCCCGTGGCCGCCATGGTGCTGCTGGGGCTGGCCGGTGCGGCCCTGGCGGTGCGCCGCATCACGTCCGTCGACCCGCTGACCGCCCTGGGAGCCCACCGATGAGCACCACCACCGCTGCCGCCGCCCTCGTGCTGGACGACGTCACCCTCACCTACCCCGACGGCGACCGCCGCCTGACCGCGCTGGACGCCGTGTCGCTGACCGTGCCGCCGGGTTCGCTGACGGCGGTGGTGGGGCCGTCGGGCTCGGGGAAGTCCAGCCTGCTGGCGGTGGCGGCGACCCTGATGCGCCCGGACTCCGGACGGGTGACGGTCGCGGGGCGGGAGACGACGGGGATGAGCGAGAAGGAGCGCGCCGCGCTGCGCCGGGAGCGCGTCGGCATCGTCTTCCAGCAGGCGAACCTGCTGCCGTCACTGACGGCCGAGGAGCAGCTGCTGGCCGTGGAGCACCTGCGCGGCGGCAGCGTCCGGGCCGCCCGGGCGCGGGCGGCGGAGCTGCTGGAGTCGGTGGGGCTGGACGAAGCGAAGCGGCGCCGGCGCCCGCACCAGTTGTCCGGGGGTGAGCGGCAGCGCGTGAACATCGCCCGTGCGCTGTTCGGCGGGCCGTCGGTGCTGCTGGTGGACGAGCCGACGTCGGCCCTCGACCACGAGCGGGGCGCCCGCGTGATGGACCTGCTGGCGGCGGTCACCCGGCAGCACGGCACGGCGACGGTGCTGGTCACGCACGACCGGGCGCTGCTCGGCCGGGCCGACCGCGTCGTGACGATGACGGACGGGCGGCTGGGCTGACCGGCGGGGGCCGGCCCTCTGGGGCCGGCCCCCGCCGCGCCGTCTCACGCCTCCGGCTTCGCCCCCTCGGTGGCGGCCTCGCCCTCGGTGCCCTCCGTGACGTCCTCGTCGCTGTGCGCGTACAGCTTCAGCACCGGCACGCCCACCTTGTGCCGGGCGCGGGAGGCCCAGTCGCGGTGGAAGAACTCCTCGACCAGGTGGGGGGCGGTGAGCACGATCACCTCGTCGGCGTGGGTCTGCTCGACCACCGACCGCAGCAGGTCCAGCGGGTGCCCGTCGATCACCTGGCCGACGGCCTGCGAACCCGCTGCGCGGAGTCTGCGCAGCGACTGTTCCAGGGCGAGGGCGGCCGGCCGCAGCGCCTCCTCGCCCTCCGGCTCGTCGGCCTCGTGCACCGCCTTCTCCAGCTCGCCGAGGGCCACGTCGTCGATGGCCCGCAGCAGGCGGTCCTCGTCGCCGCGCGGCCGCAGGAGGACGACGAAGGACATGTCGTCGTCGTGGAGGGTGGTGACGAAGCCGACGTCCGCGGCGGACAGCGGCTGCTCGATCATCAATACGCTCGTGAACACGGTGGAGCCCTTCTTCTCCGTGGGCCACCGGGCCCAACAGAAACCATCCTGCGCGTGCTCCCCGTGAGCGCGCCCGTCCGGTCGTGGGGCGACGTGCTCTCGGGGGAGCGTCTGACTCAATTCTGCCCACGGAACGAGAACCGGAACGGCTAATTCCGTCGATTGTCAGACCGTTCTCGTCAGATCTGCCGGACCCTTCCGCCGGATCCGCGGGACCTTTTATCAGACCCGCCGGTAGCGCGTGAAGAGGAAACCACCGTCCTCCAGCATCGAGGCGAGCGCGAACCTCTCCAGCACCTCCAGCGGGGGCCCCGACATGATCCGCGGGGCCGTGCCCGTGGCCACCAGCGGCGCCAGCGACAGGCACACCTCGTCCAGCACCCGGGCCGAGGCGAACTGCCCCAGCAGCCGCGGGCCGCCCTCGGTGAGCAGCCGCGTCAGCCCGCGCCCGGCCAGCACCTCCGGGACGCGCGCGGCGTCCACCCCGCGCCCCTCCCCGGCCACGAGCACCTCCGCGCCCGCCGCGCGCGCCGCGGCCACCCGCTCCGCCGGGGCGTCCGCGCCGGTCAGCACCAGCGTGGGCACCAGCGGCTCCGTGAACAGGGGCATCGAGAAGTCCAGCGCGAGCCCGGCGCTGACCACGGCGATCGCCGGCGCGGGCGCCTGCCCGTGCGCCGCTCTCAGCTCCGCGAACGCCTCCCGTGCCTTCGCGGGCCGGTACCCCTCCTGCCGTACGGTCTCGGCGCCGACCACCACCGCGTCGGCCAGCCCCCGCAGGGTGCCGAAGATCCGCATGTCGGCGTCGGAGGAGAGCGGCTGGGAACGCCCCTCGTGGTGGGCCGCGCCGTCCAGCGAGGAGACCATGTTGCAGCGCAGCCAGGCACGGCCCCCGCTTCCGGCCTCCTCCGGGTAGGCGTACAGGGCGGCCAGCTCGTCCAGGCCCCAGGCCCGGTCTTCGGCGTCGGCGGGGGTCAGGGGGGAGGGGAACAGGCGTCGCATGGGCCGCAGTGTGACACGGGTCGCCCCGCCCGGCCGCCCCCGGCCCACGACCGCGGGCTACGCTGGACAGCTGTGTCGTCCTCCACCGCATCACCCACCAGCGCCAGCGCCACCGGCCCCGCCGACGCCCCCGGCCCCATAGCCGGACCGCGTACGGCGACCGCGCCCGTCGCGCTGACCTCGCGCAGCCCGCACGTCCCGGCCGACCGCCTGGTCGCCGAGATGGTGCCGCCGCCGCGCTTCGACGCGGTGCGGTTCGACACGTACGTCCCCGACGCACGGCAGCCCAGCCAGGCCGAGGCCGTCACGGTCCTCGCCGGCTTCGCCGCCGGCCTCGGCGCCCCCGCGGGCGGCGGCACCGGCCGCAAGCGCTGGTTCCGCCGCGAGGCGAAGCCGGCCGCCCCCGCCGGCCCGCGCGGCGTCTACCTCGACGGCGGCTACGGCGTCGGCAAGACCCACCTGCTGGCCTCCCTCTGGCACGCCACCCCGGCCGCGCCCGAGCAGAAGGCGTTCGGCACGTTCGTCGAGCTGACCAACCTCGTCGGCGCCCTCGGCTTCCAGCAGACCGTCCAGACCCTCAGCGGCCACCGGCTGCTGTGCATCGACGAGTTCGAGCTCGACGACCCCGGCGACACGGTGCTGGTCTCCACCCTCCTCGGCAGGCTCGTCGAGGCCGGCGTGGCGCTGGCCGCGACCTCCAACACGCTGCCCGGCAAGCTCGGCGAGGGCCGGTTCGCCGCCACGGACTTCCTCCGCGAGATCCAGGGCCTGTCCGCGCACTTCCGCACCCTGCGCATCGACGGCGAGGACTACCGCCACCGCGGCCTGCCCGAGGCCCCCGCGCCGTACGACGACGCCACCGTCGAGCGCGTGGCGCACCGCACCGCCGGCGCCTCCCTCGACGCCTTCCCCGACCTGCTGGCGCACCTGTCCAAGGTCCACCCCAGCCGCTACGGCGCGCTGAGCGACGGCGTGCGCGCGGTCTGCCTCACCGGCGTCGAGCCGGTGCCGGACCAGTCCACGGCGCTGCGCCTGGTGGTCCTGGCCGACCGGCTGTACGACCGCGAGGTGCCGGTGCTGGCATCGGGCCGGCCGTTCGACGAGCTGTTCAGCGAGGACATGCTCAACGGCGGCTACCGCAAGAAGTACTTCCGCGCCATCTCCCGCCTCACCGCCCTGGCCCGCGACGCCAAGCGCCTGGTCGAGGAGTAGGAGCCGAGGAGCGGGCCGAGGAGCAAGGGGACGGGGGGCCTCGGGGAGAATCCGGGCATGCCCCGAACGCCACGCCCCCTCCTCCTCGCCGTCGCCGCCGCGGCCCTGTGCGGCACCCTCGCCGCCTGCGGCGGCAGCGGCAGCCCCGCCCCCGCCCGTACGACCGCGGCGGCCGGCACGGCGAAGGCCACCGCGCCGGTGCCGGACGGGTCGCCGTCACCGTCGCCGTTCGCCGCACCCACCCTGCCGCCCGGCCCCGGCGGTGCCGCACCCGTCTTCTCGCACGGCCCGCGCACCGGCCCCAAGCGCGTCGCGCTGACCTTCGACGCCGACATGACGTCCGACCAGGGGCCGCGGGCGGCGCGCGGCGAGCACTTCGACAACCCCGGGCTCGTCGCGGCGCTGCGACAGCTCAAGGTCCCCGCCACCGTCTTCATGACCGGGCGGTGGGCCGAGGAGTACCCCGACCAGGCCCGCTCCCTCGGCGGCGACCCGCTGTTCGAGATCGCCAACCACTCGTACAGCCACCACGCGTTCACCACCCCCTGCTACGGCCTGCCCGCCCTCGCCCCCGGCACCGCGCGCGCCGACGTGGAGCGCGCATTCGCGGCCATCCGGCGCACCGGGGCGCAGCGCGTGGTGCCGTACTTCCGTTTCCCCGGCGGCTGCCACGACGACGCGGTGCTGCGCGAGCTGGGGCCGGCGCAGGTGACGGCCGTGCAGTGGGACGTGGTCAGCGGCGACGCCTTCGCCAAGCAGGCCGGGCCCGTCGCCGCGCAGGTGCTGTCGCAGGTGCGGCCCGGCTCGGTCGTGGTGATGCACTGCACCCGCAGCGCCGCGCCCGTCACCGAGGAGGCGGTGCGGCGCATCGTGCCGCACCTGCGGGCGCAGGGTTACGAGTTCGTGCGCGTGTCGGAACTCATCGGCGCGCACTGAGCGCGTGTACGCCAGACGGGCAAGGGCGTGTCCGACAGGTCGGGCGCGCGGAGCCCTCGGTCGGGTGGTTTGGAACCGGCCCTTCGCCGTGGCGTCGAGCCGGCCGGAAGGATAAGGCTGCTGTTGCCGACCGGGGGGGTGAAGTCCGGTCGGAAGGTCACGGTCGAGGTGAAGTGACCTCATGAGCGGGCCGGCCTTCGCCGGCCGCCCGGCCCTTCGGACACAGCCTGGGAGCGGGGGGCGGTGCCGACCGCGACTGGAGGGGATGCGCGCCCGGCCGGACAGCGGCACGAGCACGTGGTCGCGCAGGCGCGGCCGGTCGAAGTAGCCGGCGTAACCCGCCACGGTGTCCATGGCCAGGCGTTCGGGAAGCGACCTGGGCAGCAGGTAGTCGTCACCATGGATGACAGTGGCCCGCTGCGGGCCGCCCAGGTGTTCGGCCAGGAGAGTGGCCGGCGTCGTCTTCCCGGAGCCCGCCCGGCCGTCGAGCGCCACCAGGGCCGTGCCGTGCACCGCGCGGGCGGTGACGGCGGCCACGATGCGGTGGATCTGCTGAGGCTTCACTGCCATGGCGGGAGGTCTACCCACCCCGTCCGTTCCTGTGGTCTTCACCGGGCCGGCGGGAGGGAAGCGATCCGGTCATGCGCCCTGTGCAGCCCGTCCTCGGCCCGCTGCCGGCGTCCACCGCAGGCGACTGCGGTCGGCGGATGGCGATGTGGTGGAACACGCTGTTCAGCTCGGCTTTGACCGGGTCGGGCATGGGGAATTCGTCGAGGAGTGCACGGGCCCGGGCGAGATGGGAGTGCGCGGCAGTCTCGGCGGATTCCAGACCTCCCGCCTGTTCGATCAGTTGCGCCATGACGGCGAACGTTTCAGCGTCGAGGGAGTCCTGCCCGAGCAGGTCGTGAAGCCGGTCGGCCGCGGGTGAGGTGGCTCGCACGGCGGCCAGCAGCGGAAACGTCTTTCTGCGTTGTTGCAGATCTTTGTAGCCGGGTTTACCGACGAGGTCGCGGTTCTGCCAGAGATCCTCGACATCGTTCATGATTTTCCAGGCCGCGCCTGCGTGCTCGGCTGCCTGTACGAGCGGTGCGGCGGCGGTGAGCGATCCGCCGCCGAGGAGGACGCCGATGGCGGCGCTGCACCCCAGGAGGGCGCCGTCGTGCTCGTAGCACAGTTCGAGGTGGGCATCGAGCTCGGCGGCGCTGAGTTCGGTGACGTGACGCCGCATCAGGTCCCGCTCCGCGGCAACGACCCGGAACAGGTAGGTCAACTGGTCGTTGACCAGGCGGAAGGCTGTCGTCCCGCCGTCGCCGGGAAGGCCGAGGAGCAGGTTGTTCACTTCTGCCCAGAGCCCGACGGCGGCGAGCAGTGATTCCGGTGCGCCGCGGGCAGCCCAGACGGTGGGCCGGCCCCGGCGCACCGCGTCTTCGTCGATGATGTCGTCCATGAGCAAGGTGGCGTTGAGCATGAGCTCGATCGCGACCGCCCCGGGGATGGCCGTGTGCGGATCGGCTCCGACGGCTTGGGCGGACAGCAGCACGACGGGAGCGTGCACCGTCCTGCTGCCCCGTTGCCGATGCGGAGTTCCGTCCAGGTCGCACCATCCCAGGTAGTAGCGGCAGTCCTGGGCGACGTCGGGGTGCAGTGCCTCGAGAGCCTCCTCCATGCCCGCACGGATGAGGTCCTTGCACCGGGTCACGATGTCCGGCACGAGCAGCGCCTCCGGCACCGGTGGCGAGTTCCGGGGAGTGTCCGGACGCGATGAGGAAGCCATGGCGTTCCTGCCTTACAGCTCGGCTTTGCGGGAGGTGATGCGGATGTAGTTGACGCGTCCGCTCTGGTAGCCCGTCAGGTAGGCCGTCTCGATGCCGGAGGCGAGCTCGGATTCGTGGCGCAGTTCCCAGTAGGGGATGGCCCGGCTGGTCAGGTCGTCGACCTGGTAGGGGATGAGGCCGGCATCGAGCAGGGCGCGCAGGTAGCCGGCGCGACGGTGGGTGTGGCAGCGGTAGTGCCGGTCGATCGCTTCGGCTTCGCGGGAGTGCGGGGCGATCGCTTCGTTCCGGCACCAGGTCGTGAGGGTGTACCTGCCGCCGGGTTTGAGAACACGGGCGAATTCGGTGAATGCCTCGTGCAAGTCGACGTACATCGTGCTCTCGTTGGTGACGACGGCGTCGAAGCTCGCGTCGGCGAAACCGGTGTCCACCATGTTGCGGTCGTGGAAGCGAACGGTGTCGGCGCAGCCGTGCTTGTCGGCCTGAAGCCGGGCGAAGGTGTTCTGGTAGGTGGAGAAGTTGACCCCGTCGACGTGGCAGCCGAAGGCATGGTGGAGCAGTAACGCGGTCCCGCCGCGGCCCGAGCCGGCGTCCAGGACGCGGGCCCGGCTGTCGAGCGGGGTGAGCGCGTCGACGATGACGTCGACCTGGCGGGTCTCCATACGGTGCAGTTCGGTCGCGATGGCCTGCTGCCGTGCTCTTCCGGTGAACGTCAGGATGCTGCGGTCGAAATCGCCGACCGCGAAGTGGTGGTGGTAGTACCCGTCGGTGTGGCCCAGGTCGAGGTTGAGTGCGTCGTTGCGCTTCGTGTCGTAGTACGTATGGGCCTCCGCCTCGAAGCGGGTGCGGGCGAGGTTGCCAGGGGGCGTGTGCATGGTGGTCTCCTCGGCTGGGCGGGAGTGAGGGGGTGGTTGTTGCGGGAGCAGCACACGATGGGACGGGCGTCGCGCGGCGCGGCCCCTCAGTGGTCGCGACTGATCATCAGCTGGGTGAGGGCGCGCAGTTCGGCCGCGGAGGTGGGGTCGGGCACGGCCCGGTGCAGATGGGCGTGCGCGCGGCTCAGCCAGTGGGCCTGCTGCTCGTGGGCCCAGCGGCGACTGCCCGCTTGCTCGATCAGGTCGGCCGCATGGGCCAGTTCGGTGGGGCTCAACCCGGAATCGCGTCGGTACAGGTCCGCGAAGGCGGCACCGGCCGGGGTGCCGGAGCGCAGGGCAGCCACCACCGGCAGGGTCTTCTTACGGGCGGCCAGGTCGGAGTGGGCGGATTTCCCGGTCACCGCCGGGTCGCCCCACACATCGAGGAGATCGTCAGTGATCTGGTAGGCCAGGCCCAGGAAGTCGCCGAAGGCTTTGATCTCCCTCAGCCGGTCCGGGTCCGCGCAGACAGACCTTGTCCCGAGCAAGCAGGCGTTGGCCAGTTCGCCGGTCTTCGCCGCGACCATGGTCCGGCACTCGTCCAGGCCGGCGTCGGCGTGTTCCTCCAACGCCAGGTCGCGGGCCTGGCCGTCCATCACCCGGATCATGGACGCATTGAAGATGCGGACACAGTCCGCCGCCACGTCCTGGTCCAGGCTGCCGAGCTGGGTACATGCCTGGGCGTACAGCGCCGTGCCGGCCAGCATGGCTCTCGACGTGCCGAAGACCTTCCACGCGGTGGGGCGACCGCGGCGCGTGGAGTCCTGGTCGATGATGTCGTCGTGGAGGAGCAGGGCATCGTGCAGCAGCTGCACCGCCACTGCCGCGGGCACTGCCGAGGCGGCAGGTCCGCCGGCGGCTCGGCCGCACAGCAGGGCCAAGGTGGCGAACAGGGCCTTGCCGCCTCCGGCGCGCGCCGGGCGGCCGTCGGCATCGTTGCGGCCGAGCTGGTAGCCGGCCACCCTCCGGAGTGAGGACGGCAAGGAGTCGATCGCCTGTTGAAGCGGCGAGTCGATGAGGTCACCGGCCCACGCCAGGATCTCGGTCACCGGCCGGGGTCCTTCACCCGGTGCTGAACAGGAGTCCTGTACGTCCGGCATGGATCTCCTCCATGTGTACGGGGACGACTCGGTACCGCATGGGATCAGCGAGCGGATACGACGGACATCTGTCAGGACCTCACCGCGTGGTGGGGTGGGAGTCAGCGCGTGGCGATGTGGTCGGGCTGGTAGACGGCGGTGCACATGACGTAATTCATGGCGCCCGTGGCGAACGCGGTCAGGAAGGGTTTCTCGACGCCGGTGCGATGGTCGCAGTGGGAACGGAGTTCCCAGTAGGGCAGGACGTCGAGGCGACGGTCGGTGACATGGAGGGGGACGAGTCGGTTGTCGAGCAGCCAGGTGAGGACTTCGCCGCGGGAGGGGAGGGCTGTGTAGTAGTTGTTGTTGATCGCTGTCACCTCGGGAGACTTCTTCGAGGTGAAGCTGTCGGCGATCCACTCGGCGAAGACGAGGTGTCCGCCGGGCTTGAGCAGCCGGGCTGTTTCGGCGAACAGCTTCGTCAGGTCGGGCACATGGACCGCCGCTTCGTTGATGAAGACAACGTCGTAGCTGTGTTCGACGAGTCCGGTGGCTTCGACGTTCGCGTGGAAGAACTGGACGTGGTCGGAGATGCCTCGCCGTTCGGCAATGGCGTTGGCGAAGGCGATCCGCTGCTCGGAGAAGTCGACGCCGTGCACGGTGCAGCCGAAGCGCTCCCAGACCCGGAAGCCGGTTCCCCCGCGGCCGCAGGCGGCGTCGACGACACGGCTGGTGGGGGGCAGGGGAGGCATGAGGTCGATGAGGTCGTCGCACTGGTGGTTCTCCATGCGGTGGAGCTCTCGCAGGATCGCCTTCTGCCGTGCTTCCTCGTCCTCCACCTCGAGGACGGTGGGGTTGTAGGGGATCAGGGCGAAGTGGGAGTGGACGTAGTCGTCGGCCCCCGCCTCGGTGTTGATCTTGTCCGAGGTCTTGAACTGGTAGTACGCGTAGACGTTCTGCTGGTGGGGGTCGTGGGCGCGGGTGGCGTTGACATGGAGGAGGCCGGCCTTCTCCGCGGCGGGAACCGCCACGTCGAAGACGGGGCGCAGCCACTCCCCGTAGGTGACGCCCTGGGGCGGGTCGTCCAGTTCGCGTGCCAGTTCGTCGACGGGTACCCAGCGGATCTCGTCGATTTCGTCGGGATGGGGATCCGGGGTGCCGTGGTAGAAAGCGATCAGGACGTGGTCGTACTCGGCCTCCACGTAATCGCTGGTCGGGTCGGTCAGGCGATAGCTGACGGCGCCGACGTCGCGTGGCTCGATGCCCGAAATGCCGAGCTCCTCGTGGCAGTGGAGACGGGCCTGGGCGACCAGGTCCTCTCCCGGCGCGGGGTGGCCGCAGCAGGAAGGCCCCCAGATGCCGGCGAAACGCGTCTTGTCGGCGGCACGCTTCTGGATGAGGACGTTGCCATGGCCGTCGAAGAGCATGACCGAGTAGGCACGGTGACGCTTTCCGTGGGTGTGCGCGTCGATCACATCGGTGCTCCCGCAGGCACTCCCGTCCTCCTCGACGAGTTCAACGAGATCGGTGGCGCGGCGCTCGTCCGTGGCACTCATGGAGCGGACCCTTTCGCTGGGAGAAGCCGGCATGAGGGGAAGGCGTCCTGGATGCGAAGAGTGAGCCTGAGCAGGGGATGCCGTGGGCGCATCCGTCATCGGGACGGCTTCGTCACAGGGCGGTGTCGTCTCTGCTGTAGCGCCCCATGAGAGGTCCGCAGAACACCGTTCCGATGATGTGCCTGCGCATGGCTTCGGCATACATGTGCAAGGCTCGATGGTCATTCGGAGGCAGATCAAGTTGCTCAGCCAGGTCTGGAAGCTTCTTTTCCAGTTCCAGGAGCTTGCGCCAGTTCCTCTCGAAGAGGGTGTGCATCTTCTCGACGGCCTGCTTCTCGCTGCACCCGGTGGCCCGCCTCAGGGTGACGACCAGGCCGTGCTGCTCCCCTGTCCGGCGGTCCAGGGAAAGCGCGACTTCTTCGTGAGGGATGGTGTAGGGCAAGAGAGCGGTACGCATCATCTGCTGCACGAGTTCCGACTCGTACACCCGCTGTGCGATGGGCAGCCGACGCTCCAGTTCGGAGAAGACATAGCCCACCCGGGACCCCATGGCGTGAAAATCGACGAACTCCTCGACGCTGTCGAAGACGGCCTCGCCTCGCGTCCTTCGAATGTAGTGGTTCTCGTAGGCCCTCATGACTTCGGTGCAGCGCTGCTGCCAGTGCCCGGGCATGCCGGTGTCGCGCAGGCGAGGCCACACGTCGGCGAAGGCGGAGCCGAAGGCGGTGCCGGGCCGCAGCTTCGAGCCATCGAGAACCGAGGTGATGTCCGCGATCTCGGCCTGTGCCCTGGCTGCCGTGTCGGGTCCGATCCGGGCGTATGTGTCGTTCATGACAGCTTCGAGCATGATCCAATCAGAGAGGGCGGCATAGACCTCCCCTCGACCGTGGGGGAAAAATGACCCGCACATGAGGTCGATGCGCTGTGCTGCGAGTTTCTTCTTCTGGGTTTCCCCCTCGATGATGCGATGCTTTTCGAGCCAAGAAATGCTGCGCATCATGGCTGTACGGGATTCCGGGTTCAAGGGCGGGGCCGGGAAGGAGATCCCTGCATAAGAGACAGTGGTCAACTGTGCGCTCCCTCCGGTGTGCAGTGGGGGCGCGAGCGTCGACCTGCAGCTCCTCCTTGGCGTGACGGGCCGCCTGAGCCGCCACCGCCGCACCCGACCACCAGCACTGCTGTGAAAAGAACCGGTCCCGCGCCCACGCAGTATTCGACTCGGCCCGTGCACGCCCGTACGACACCTTTCTACGACCGGCGTGCAGAACGGTCAATGGAGCGCACGATGCAGCCGGCGCGCCAGGAGGCCGTACGGCGCCTCGTGCCGCAACTGCGGGCGCCGGGCCACGAGTTCGTGCTCGTGCCGGAACTCATCGGCGCGCGCTGAGGGCGCACGCCCCCGCCCAGGCGCAGGTCGCGAGGACGGCCGCACCGGCCAGGCCCGGCCACGGCACGACGACCGCCCCGGTGCGCGAGCCCTCGGACAGCCCCGTGACGGCCGCCCGGGCGGGCGAGCCGGGGAGGAACAGCAGGGGGAAGGAGACGAGCACCGTGGCCGGCACCGTCCACGCGGTGCCGCGCAGCACCGGCCGGTTGCACAGCGCGCCGCCCGCGGTGCCCAGCAGGACGCAGATCAGCGCCGCGACCACACCCTGCACGGCGGCGGGGCCCAGAGCCACCTCGGCGCGCCGCCCGGCGGTGTACGGGTCGCTGACGGCCGTCACGACGGCGGTGGCGATCACGGCCGGCGTGGCGGAGGCGAGCAGCGCCGTCAGCAGGCTCGCCAGGTGCACCCGCCAGGGCGCGGCCGCCGCGGCGGCGCACTGGCGGGCGGCGTCGGGCTCCTGCGTGACACAGACCCGTACCAGCCAGGCCGCCGTGGGCAGCAGCGCGGCGGCGGCGAACCCGAGCGAACCGAGGACCGGTTCCGAGGGGCGGACGCCGATGCCGAGGAACGCCACGTACAGCAGCAGGGGCGGCAGCCACCGGTGCGAGCGGAGCAGTAGCGCGCACTGGTAGCGCAGGAGCGCGGTCACCGGCCGGTCTCCTTTCCCGGGGCAATGGGGGTGACCGCGCGGATGTGCCAGGGCTGCGGCGCGCTCAGCAGGGCCCGCAGCAGCGCGTCTGAGGCGTCGGCGGCGACGGCCAGGCATACGGTGCCGGGGCGGGTCTCCTGGTCCGGCACGGCCGTCACGGGCGGCAGCCCGGCGGGCAGGGGCGTGCCGTCCGGGGCCTCGGCCTCCACCAGGACGGAGGCGGAGCAGGCGGGCGGGGGCGTGGGAGTGAGCCGGCCGGCGGCGAGGCGGTGGGCCGTGCCGGTGTGCTCCGCCAGGCGGCGCGGGTCGTGGTCGACGAAGACGACGGCGCCGCCCGCCGCGACCCGGTCGAGGACGGCACGGTCGAGCCCGGCGCGCGCGTCGGGGTCGAGCCCGGTCCACGCCTCGTCGAGGACGAGCAGGTCGGGCGCGGCCATGAGGCCCTGCGCCACGGCGACCTTCTGACAGCTTCCCTTGGAGAGTTCGGACAGCGGTGTACGGGCGTGCCGCCCGGCGCCGAACCGTTCCAGCCACGCGTGGGCGGCCTTTTCGGCCGCGGCCCGGCGCAGGCCGTGCACGCGGCCCATGTGCGTCAGGTAGCCGGCCGCGGTGAACGGCAGCGCCGGCGGGAAGCGTTCGGGCACGTACGCGGTGCGCGGCCTGCCCACGACGCGGCCGCGGGCCGGCCTCTCGATGCCCGCCAGCAGGCGCAGCAGCGTGGACTTGCCGCTGCCGTTGCCGCCCACGACGCGGGTCAGCCGCCCCGCCGATATCTCCAGGCCGATGTCGCGCAGGACCCACGGGCCACCGGGTCGATACCGGTGCCCTACCCCCTCAAGTCTCATGGGCCCCACAGTAACCACGGAGGCGGCTGGCAGACTGGAGTGGTGACCCGTACCGAGACCACCACCGCCCCCGCCGCCGCGCCCTCCACCGACCCGCCCCCGGACCCGCGCGACGAGGCGCCGCAGTACGTGCTGCCCCTCGTCGTGCGCCTGGAGAAGACCGCGCCCCCGGCCCGTACGGACGCGCTGGAGACCGCGGCGCGGGCGGTGCTGGTGCTGCTGTCGGACGAGCGGGCGACGGCGGCGGACGGGCCGTGGACGCAGGCGGTGCGGGACTGGCAGGACGCCCGCATCCGGAAGGTGGTGCGGCGGGCGCGCGGCGCGGAGTGGCGCAAGGCGTCGGCGCTGGAGGGCATCACGGTGCCGGGCCGCACCGCCGAGGTGCGGGTCTACCCGCCGGTGCCGCTGGACGGCTGGCCCAAGGAGCTGGTCAAGCTCCAGGTCTCGGGCACCGACCTCGACGACCCGGAGCCGCCGGCCGCGCCGGAGCCCGGGCTGCCGGTGCTGTGGCTCAACCCGGAGCTGGACATGTCGGCGGGCAAGGCCATGGCGCAGGCCGGGCACGGCGCGCAGCTGGCGTGGTGGGCCCTGGACGCGGCGGAGCGCGAGGCGTGGCGCGCGGCCGGCTTCGCGCTGGCGGTGCGCACGGCGGACCCGGCCCGCTGGGCGGAGCTGACGAGCAGCGGCCTGCCGGTGGTGCGGGACGCAGGCTTCACGGAGATCGCCCCGGGCTCCTGCACCATCGTGGCCGACCACCCCGCGCTGCGCACGCTCTCTTGAAGCCAGGACCGGGTTACTGAAAGGCCGCGGCCAGTTCCTGCCAGAATGCGCGCCAGTGGTCCTCCCCGAAGGTCTGCAGGGCGATGTCGCGGTTTTTTGCGAGTTTCTGCTGAATGACGGGGTCGGCGCTGCGCACGGCCGCCAGCGCGTCGAGAAGTTCACGGGCTGCCTGCTCGAGTTCGCCGGCCGACGCGCCGACCATCACCGCCGAGTACCCCGGGTAGACGGATGCGAAAATCTTGAAGGGACTCACCGCACACGGCAATCCCGCCACGGCGGCAAACGCCGGAGGCATGCTCGCGGCCTCGACACCGGGGACGTCCGGTGTGTAGACGACCGCACCCCACCTTTTCCGCGCGATGTGCAACAGGTCGATCTCGTCCAGGTGCACCCCCCGCGCGTCGCGGCGGCTGCTGAGCGGCACGCCGTCGGCCCAGATCACCAGGCCGTCCAGTCCGAGGCTGTCCGCCAGGCCGAGCATGTCCTGGGCGTGCTCCCGTTCCTCGGCGAGGCTGCCGAACACGACCAGCACCGGGAGGGGGTCCCCGCGTCTGCGCGCCTCCGCGATCGTCGCGGCGTGCAGGCGCAACGACAGCGCGACACCCTTTTCGGGAACGACGCGCTTCGGGGCGACCAGCACCGGCTGGTCCTCCTCGATGCCGTGCTCCGCCAGGAACTCGAGCTGATGTGCTCCCAGGTCCCCGTTCGGTATCGACAGGGGCACCATGGGGGGCAGGAGGACCGGCACCGCATCGGTCGGATAGCCGGTCGCCTCGGCGACCTGGGCCGGTGTCAGCGTTGCCCAGTGGGTGTAGTCGTTCGCCCCCGGCAGGGGGGTCAGCTCATTCGGGAAGACCGGGTAGAGGCGCTTCCCGTCCGTGGTCCGCGCGTAGTCCTTGAGCAGGTCGTGGTCCCACCACACGACCCGTCCGGTCCGCCGGCCGTCCGCGAACATCTCGTCCAGCACACGCAGCAACGCCAGCGTCACCGGCACTGCGTCGGTGAGCGTCATGTTCATCGCGATCACCACGTCGGCATCCGCCAGCATGGCGCGGAAATGCCGCTCGTACGGAGCCGCCAGCCGGTCGATCTCCTCCCGGAGCCTTTCGCGTTCCGGGGCGCCGAGTTCGTCGAAGGCGGCCACCCGGTCGCGCACGGCCAGCACATCCCGCCCCCACTCGTCAGGATTGCCCGGCAGGTCCATACAGGCGGGGATCATCCAGTCCGGATACGGCTCACCCCGGCCATCCGGGGAAAAGCCCTTGTCGAACCGCCACGAATACCCAAGATCCGTGATCACCGGTAACTCGACCACGCCCAACCGCACACCGAGATCGAGCGCGTACCGCAGACTGGTCAGCAGCCCGGACACGGGTAACCCGTCGCCGCATACGACCCCTATGCGCATCCTTCATTCCTCCCCGGTGTCACCTTCGTGCCATATGCATGCAGGACACGGTCTCAAGCGCCTGCGAGACGCAATCGTTCTTCGATCCCCCCGGCCAGCCGTGCGACGACGGGTCCGCCGTCGGAACGCAGCGTCGCCTTCTTGGCGTTGAAGCAGTGCACCCACGCACCGGCAGCCCAGGCGGCCTCGCGGTCGGCAGCGGTCCAGGACAGTGCCCTGGCCTCCTGGTAGGCATCGATGAACCGAGCCGTGTGCGGGATCGTCGCCTCGCCGGGACGGCCGCCCATGACGGCGTGCACTGCGGCAGCCGCACCGGCGATGACGATTTCCGGCAGCGCCACGATGCTGTCCCAGTCGTGCACGGCGTGCAGCACACCACCCTTCCACGTCACGTTCTGTGCCTCCCAGTCGCAGTGGCCGACGACGGGGGCGCCGAGGTCGTGCTCGTCCAGCCGTTTGCGTACCCGGGTTGCCGCGTCGTCCAGCCAGTCCGGCCCCGGGTGCCGGTTGAGGTCCTCCGGCTGGTCGTCGGGAAGCGGCCAGATACCGTCCTGGTCGTGGTTCCACCACACCCACGGGGGAGGCGGGTCCAGCGTGCCGATCGCGTCCACGGCGGGTGCGGCCGACACGAACCGGGCCAGTTCGGCGGCCGACCGGGCCGAAGAACGGGGCGCGACGTCGAGTGCCGGGCCGTCGTCCACCAGCGTTTCCATCGTCACGATCCGGCTGCCGACTCGGACGGGCTCGCCCAGCGGTTCCGCACACGGCAGCCCTGCCAGCCACATCAGCCGGTGGGTTTGCCAGCAGCCGGTCAACCGGTCGGCGAACGGACGGATCTTGATCACCACCCGGCGCCGGTCCGCCAGTTCCACGGCGAGGACGGTGGACAGATGCGTCCAGCGCCACAGCTCTGTCCTGGGGCGGCTGCCGAGGCGGCTCTCCACCCATGCGGAAAGGGAAGACGTATCAAGCGTGGTCGTCTCGTCGAACATTCTGTTGACCGCCCCTGCCTCGTCCCACCGGATCACCGCCGTGAGTCTGCTCGTACGACGTCCGTCATGACAAGGCGAGGGCCCGGCTCCCGGCCCGTCGGCGGCCACTGGACTGCTGAAGGTCGAAGGTGAGGGTGAGCTTGCGCAGCCAGCGGTCGGTACCGTCGTAACGGGGCCGGAACGGCTCCCGGCCGTGCACGGCCCGGTAATTGTCGATGAGCAGCAGGTCGCCGGGGCTCAGCCGGACCGGCACGAGTGCTCCCGCCAGTCGACGGCACAGCCGGGAGAACGCCCGTGCCGACGCGTCGTCCCCCGGCGCGGTGGTGGTGTATGCCGGGTCGACCCTCAGATACGGCCGCGAGCCGCCGAAGAGCACGGGGCGCCACACGGGGGACGGATCAACAGTTCCGCTCCCCTTCAGGTGTTCGGGGTCGGGAAGGATGGCAAAGCAAGGCCGGCTGAGCAGCTCGCGGTCCTCCGCGCCGACGTCGACGAGCTGGTCGGCGGTGGCGACGGTCGTCGCGGTCAGGTCCCGGTTGCGCAGACAGAGCAGGGCCAGCACGTCACAGCGGTCGTCGTCGAAGGCGTCCTCGACGTGGAAGTCGAGGTTGTTCACGCTGCTGTGGCCGGTCTGCGCATGTTCCTGGCCCTCGATCGGCAGGACGTCGTTGAACAGTCTGCCTCCCTGCAGCGTCTGCCAGCAGACCGGCTCGCCGACCTGTACCGACACCATCGCCAGCCAGAGGTCGTGGGCGGCTGTGGCGGCGTGTCCGCGCAGTCTCCAGTGCGACGGCGTCGGGCCGACGTTCTCGTCCGGTCGGGGCCGGCGTATCACCGTGACCGCGCTACCCAGCCGGGACCGAATACCGGCCAGTACGTCCGTCAGCCGTACCGGGAGACTGTCCCGGTGTTCGGCGAGCCTCGCCAGCAGGCCGAGGTCGTCCGTCGTGTCGTACTCGCTCACGAGCCGGCGGATGGCGTCGTCCGCATGACGTGTCTCCTGCGCGGTGAGCACGATCTCCTGGATGTCGGGCACTGGGGCGGACTCGCGCATGTGCGTACCCTCCTGCTGTATCGATCCGTCCGGCCAGGGCGGCGGCGCTGCACGGGCGGCTATCCGGTGTCCTCCGCCAGCTCCGTCAGCAGCTCGGCCCACGGACCGGCCGGGAAGCGGCGGTCGACGATCTGCCGGTTGCGCCGCAACATGCCGGCCATGCGGGGCTCCCCGGCGCGGTTCGCCTGCATCGCTGCCACCAGCTCGTCGCCCGACCGGACTGTTCCGGCAGGGCGGGGATCCACCGGGACGACGAAGAAGTCCCTTCCGTACGTCGGTGCGAAGGCGGCGTAGTGCGTGCTCGCGCAGGGCAGTCCGGCGACGGCAGCCAGCGCCGGCCCCAGGCCGACCGTCTCGACGTCTTCGGTGTTCGGGGTGAAGACGACGCCACCACCGCTCGCCGCGGCTGCCCGAAGAAGGTCTGTCTCGTCCAGCCGCCAGGAGCCGGTGCTGTCCCGGACGCTGCACAACGGGACACCGTCGAGGAACCGCACGTCGGGCAGCAGGCCGAGGCGCCGCGCGGTGCTCAGCACCTCGTCGGAGTAGGAGGCATCCTCCGCCAGGCTGCCGAACACGAGCAGGTACGGGGCGGGAAGTCCGCGATCGGCGCTGGCCGACCGGGCCGCCGCCAGCACTTCGAGGGCGAGTTCCACGCCCTTGAACCGGAAGACCCGCACCGGGTTGAGCAGGATCGGCCTTCGGGGATCGAGACCCAGGCCGTCGAGAAATTCCTCGATCCGCGGCTCGAGCGGTCCGGTGGGCACGCGGGGCAGGACGTTGGGCACCACCCGCGGCCGCCCCGCCACCGGGTAGCCCGCCGCCTCCTCCGCGAGCGCTTCGGACACCACCGCCCACCGTACGCCCGGGCCGGTCCCGGGAAGCGGGGTGAACTCATTGGGACGGTCCGGATACCTGCGCACGCCTTCGTCGTGGTCCGCGCAACTGCCGAAGAGATCGTGGTCCCAGAAGAGCACGCCGCCGGCCCGGTTCTCGCGGCGGCGGTCGCGCGCCGCAGTGTGGAGAGCCTTGGTGACGGGCACGGCGTCCGAGAGCGTCATGTTGACCGCGATGGTCCAGTCGACCCGGTTCCGGCGCATCCATTCCGAGAAGTAGTCCTGGTAACGGCCGGCCAGGCGGTCGATACGCTCGTGCAGCCGGACACGTTCGACGGGGCCCAGAGCCGCACCCTCTGCGACCGACATCCGGATGGAGGTCCATTCGGCCGCCGCGTGGTCGAGGTCCCCGAGGACGGGAGGGGCCGGCCGGGCCGGCTCCAGCAACGCGGACGCCTCCTGCTCCGCCGGCCCGTACGGGAAGAAGGCGGGCTTGTCGGGTCGCCACGAGTAGCCCAGATCGGCGGATACGGGCAGTTCGAGCAGTTGCAGGCCGACACCCAGGCCGACGACGTTACGGAAGATGGTCAGCAGGCCGCTGGCCGGCACTCCGTCCCCGCAGACCAGTCCTATGCGCACCCCGGCGTCACCGGCCCAGCTGCGTATTGATGACGGCCTCCACCAACGTGGCTCCTGCTTCGGTGAGGGCGACGCTGCCGGCCCCCCGGTCGATCCGGACCAGCCCGCGGTCGGCGAGCGAGTCGAACATCGCACCCCACCTGCCGGACAGCAGGGAGCTGCCGGGAAACCGGGAGCGATGAACCTCTTCAAGCAGTGGCTGACAGGTGGACAACGCCATCTGCACCGCCCGCACCTCGCGGTGATCCGCGCTCACCGTCGTGACCTTCTCCAACGGGATCTCGCCCTTCTCGACCAGGCCGAGATATTTCGCCGGAGCAGCCACCGCATTCGCCTCCGCCTCCCCGCACCAGCTGTAGGCGCCCAGGCCGATACCCACCTGCGGGACCTGTTTGTCCTGGTCGAGGTTTAACGAGCGCCACAGTTCCGGGCCGACGTCGCGCCGGGGAAAGTAGGTGGTGGGGTGCTCGTAGTAGCCGGCATCGGCGAGCCGGTCGACGGCCCCCTCCCGCATTTGCAACTGCTGCCCCAACGACGGCCACTGAAATCCACGCCGGGCCAGTTGCTCGCGTACGCGTGGATCCTCCCACGGGGCCGGCGACACATGCCCGATGGCCGATTCCACGTCATGGAAGGACCGCAAATGAAGCTTGATCGCAACAATGGTGCTGAACCGGGCTCCGATCAGACGGTCGATGTCGTCGAGAAAACCGACGACCGTCTGGCCGGGCAGGCCCCAGACGAGATCACCGTCGACCCTGGCGAAACCCAGCCGTTCGGCCGCCGCACGAACCTGTAGCGCCTGATCCCCGGTGTGCCGGCGGTTGGCGACCTCCAGCAGCCGGTCGTCCAGGGACTGGATGCCGTAGGAGAGTGCAGTGAATTGCAAACCGCGCAGGGTCCCCAGGATCTCCTCGGTGAGGGAATCCGGGCTTCCCTCCGCCCGCATCGAGGTCCGCTCGTCGAAGGCGAACGTCTCCCGGTAGAAGCCCACCAGGCGCTCGATCTCGTGGGCGGGCAGGACGCTCGGCGTACCGCCGAACAGACAGAACTCGCCGACCGGAGCGGTGCGCAGCGCCGGGACCGCCTCCACCCAGGACCGGGCTTCCCTGATGTTCGCGTCCACCCACCGGCGTGCGGTCGCGTCGGCCGTCTCGGGCCGGCTGCTCGTCACGAGTGTCGGGAACTGGCAGAAATGGCAGCGGTACCGGCAGAGCGGAATATCCACCCAGAGGTGAAAGGACGGCGCCTCGCGGAGCTCTCGGTCCAGAACACGGAAGAACTGCTGAGGATCGCTTTCCACGTCCCCCGTGAAAACATGAGTGAATGCCTCGGCTTGCAGGTATCCGAGGAGTTCGTGGTTGCGCTCGTCGGAGAGCAACGAGGACACCCTGGGTATCGGGTGGTCGGGATCGATCTCGGAGAGGCTGCAGAGCGCCTTCTTCCGGTCATACAACGGTGCCGTGCTGGTCCCCATGCGTGCGACACTCCGTATCTGCTACGTCCATGATCGTCTGCGATTGGGTACGGCCCGAACAGGCTAGGAGGGTTCCCCAGCGCGGTCAATACGGTGCGCGTGGGGCAACAGCATGGCGTGATCCCAGAGGTTCCAGGCGGATGGGTCCGGGGGAAAAATCTGCTTCAATGCCTTACATGGCATGGCCACCTCGACTCGTCATGACGGATTCGACCGCCGTCGCACTGGCCGATTTCAGTTCCACCTGGCGGCCGGAAGAGCTGAAGAGCGAGCGGACCCAGCAGGCGGCTCTTCGCCGCGCCCGGGAAGGCATCCCCGAACTGCACCGGCTCCTGGACGAAGCCGTCACCGCTCTCCGCGTCTCGCTGGCCGTGGTCGTCGAGAACTTCCCGCTCGACACCACTGCGCTGGTCATCGCCGCCGCCGCTCTGGGCAGGGTCGATCCGAGCTACAACGGACCGAACCCGGACTCCCTCGTGCACGACGTGGTCGACAGTGAAGCCCGGCCCTACCGGGATCCGGACCCGTTCCACACCGACTCCCCCTTGCTGGCACACCCGCATGCCTACCTCGGACTGCTGTGCGTCCGCCCGAGTCCCGCAGGCGACGGGCAGACCGTTCTGGTGAGCGCAGCGGATGTCGCTGCCGCAATCGCCGACCGCAGCCACCTGCGAGCACTCCAGGACCCCTGCTATCCGTTTGCTGTTCCGCATGAGCCCGGGAGCGACGAGCCGTCGGTCACGACCCACCCGATCCTCACGATGTCCGGCGGGGGCGCCACCGTGCGGTACTGCCCGGTGCGGGTCACCGCAGGCGTGGAGCGGGCCGGGCAGGCCCTGGACGAGGAGCACGTCAGCGCGCTCCGCGCGTTCGAACGCGCGCTGGAATCACAGCACTTGCCCACGGTCTTCCTCCTGCGGGCGGGCGAACTCCTGTTGCTGGACAACAGGCGCCTGCTGCACGGTCGTACCGACGTCGGGCCCGAAGGCGTCGGCCGCCACCTCATGCGCGTCAAGGTGCACGACCGCGAGTACGAGAAGGCCATGGCCAGGAACAGCTGACCCGAAGGCGCGCCCGCATCCGCTTCCAGGAGCCACTACGGTGACCATCAGCATCGGTGTCGTCGGCGCGGGGCAGTTCGCCCGCGCGTTCATCCCTCTCTTCCAGGCCCACCCGGGCGTCCACGACGTCCGCCTCACCGAGGCCGTGCCCGAGCGGCTCGAGCGCGAGTCCGCCCGGCACGCCGTCGCCACCACCTACACGTCCTTCGAGGACATGCTCGCCTCGGACGTCGACGCCGTCGCGATCTTCACCCAGCGCTGGACCCACGGCCCCCTCGTCCTCCAGGCCCTGGAGGCGGGAAAGCACGTCTACTCCAGCGTGCCGATGGCCGTCTCCGAGGAGGACATCGAGGCGATCGTCGAGGCCGTGCGCCGCACCGGCCTCACCTACATGATGGGTGAGACCAGCTACTACAACCCCGCCGCCGTGTACTGCCGGAGGCGGCACGCCGAGGGCGCGTTCGGCGAGATCTTCTACGCCGAGGGCGACTACGTCCACGACATGGACCTCGGCTTCTACGACGCGTACCGCTACAGCGGCGGCGACCGCTGGAAGGAGACCGCAAGCTTCCCGCCCATGTACTACCCGACCCACGCCCTCGGCGGGGTGCTCGCGGTGACCGGCTCGCACGTCACCTCCGTGTCCTGCCTCGGCGTCTCCGACACCAGAGGCGACGGAGTCTTCGACCGTGAGGTCAGCCGCTGGGACAACGACTTCTCCAACGCAACGGCGCTCTTCCGCACCGCGGACGGCGGGGTCGTCCGCACCAACGAGATGCGGCGGGTGGGCTACCCGTCCCTGCTGCGCGAATCCCGGTTCCGCTTCTTCGGCACCGAGGCCAGCTTCGAGCAGCTGGCCACCACCACGCTGTGGCAGGACCGCGAGAAGGCGCAGGACATCGAGGAGTTGATGCGCACGGTACCGACCGCTCGCCTCGACGACGCCGCGCTCGCCGGCATCGACCCGTCCCTGCGTGACGCGTTCGTCAGCAGGTTCGCGCCCGTCCATGACATCGGCCGGCTGCCCGCCGAGTTCGCCGGGCAGCCCAACGGCCACCAGGGCTCCCACCAGTTCCTCGCGGACGACTTCGTCTCGGCGTGCCTGACAGGGAAGACACCCCCGGTCAACGCCTGGACGGCCGCCCGCTACACCCTGCCCGGCCTGGTCGCCCACCGGTCCGCCCTGGCGGGCGGCGCACAGCTGGACGTCCGGGACTTCGGGGACGCCCCGGCCTGACCCCGCCCGGCCGCCCCGCGCCGCGCGGCCCGCGACGGTGACGGTGACGGTGACGGTGACGACCGGCTGCGGCCCCCGGGGCCATCTGGTTCCGGCCGCCGGCAAGAAGCGGTCCTTGACGCACGTCCCGCGCCGGTAAATCGTGTGTCGCCGCCGTTTCCGCATCAGGAGCGGCGCAGGTCAGGGAGGGTTCTCGCGCCTCCGCACATCATTTTCCGAGGAGCCGTCTTGCCTGGCGAACAGCAGTTACTGAAGGTCTACTCCGACCGCGCCTACCTTCACACCACCACCGTGCGTCACCAGGGCACCACGGTGGCCCTCGCCATGGACCCTCACGGAGGCCGCCCATGCGGCGGGGGCCACGACGCTCCGGCTGGACGCCGGCGAGGGCGGCCCCGAGCCGCAGCCCGGCGAGGCCGTCCAGCGGCTGCGCCACGACCACCGCCGCGCCTCCTCCAACCGCCCCGGCGTCCCGCTCTCCGCGGGCTCCCGGCTGGTGCTGGCCGACCCGGGCACGGCGCAGGAGGTCCCGCTCGGCGAGGTCACGGACCTCGTCGCCGGGCACGGCTGCCGCTGGCGCGCGGACCAGCCGGGCCGGGCGTACTCCTTCGACGGCCGGCAGAACGTCCTCACCCTGCCCCAGGAGCAGTCGGACCGGGTGGCGGTGGCCCGCGACCTGACCCTGGAGGCGTGGGTCAACCCCGAGACGGTGTCCGGCGCGGCCCGGATCGTCCATGCCGGCACCGGCGACGTCCCGTACACGCTGGACCTGCTCGCCCCGGCGGCGACCGCGGTGCCCGCCCTGGCCTTCGACGGCACGAGCGGCGTGGCCGTGACCGAGAAGGGCTTCAGCCTCGCGGGCCAGTCCTTCACGGTGGAGTTCTGGGCGCGGCGCACCAGGGAATGGGACGGCAAGGCGCAGTACGTCGTCGGCCACGGCACCTCGCACGCCACCACCCGTGGCTCCCTGCACATCGGCTGGCGCGAGACCAGCACCTTCACCTTCGCCTTCCACGGCGACGACCTCACCACCACCCACGGCCAGGATTTCGCGGGCTGGCACCACTGGGCCTGCGTCTTCGACGCGACCACCCGGGAGCAGGTGATCTACCGGGACGGCGTCGCCGAGGACCGGCGCATCGCCACGGGCACCTACCAGGGAGACGGTCTCTTCAGCTTCGGCAGCCATTTCGGCGGCTGGGTGCCCGACTACGCGGCCGTGGAGATGGACGAGGTCCGGCTCTGGGGCACCGCCCGCACCGCCGCGGAGATCCGGGACCGCAAGAACGTACGGCTGAGCGGCATGGAGCCCGGCCTGCTGGGCTACTGGCCCTCCGGCGACCCGCTGGACCGGGTGGGCGACAAGCCCGGGGTCCTGGACCGCTCCGGCCAGGGCCGGCACGTCTACCTGCGCGGCGGCGTCACCACCACGACCACGACCGCCGAGCTCAAGCAGACCGCGGAGACGACCTACCGCATCGTCGCCGGCGCCGGTGACCGGCTGGTGGCGACCCGGGACTCCTTCCCGCCGCACGAGTGGGCCCACCTCGCCGCCGCCTACGAGCAGTCCTGGGCCGTCGAGCTGTCCGACGGCGCGTACCTGGAGGCGGCCGACAACGACGCGCTCGACATGGCCGGCGACCTCACCGTCGAGGTCTTCTGCCGCGTCGCCGCCCTCGGCGCCCCGCACGGCCTGCTCTCCAAGGGCCGTACCGCCGACGGCTCCGGCGGCAGCGTGCCGTACCGGCCGCTCGTCCTGCCCGACGGCAAGCTGGAGTTCGGCTTCGAGGAGCCGGACGGCAGGCTGGTGCGCTTCACGTCCACCGGGGCCGTCGGCGCCGGAACGTTCCACCGCCTCGCCGTCGTCCGCAAGAGCGGCCGGTCGATGCAGGAGCGCAAGGGCAACAAGGAGATCACCGCCACGGGGGCGGACGGCAGGCCCGTCAAGCAGACCGTCGAGCTCGTGGAGTCCGTCGACGTCCAGGAGTGGCAGGACATCCGGTTCTTCATCGACGGCCGCGAGGCCGGCGCCGCCCGCTACGAGGGCCCCGGCGCCAAGGGCAACACGGGCACCCTCGACATCGGCCGGGCGCGCGAGGGCCTGGAGACCCGCTTCCTGACCGGTGTGGTCGCCGAGGTCCGGCTGTGGGGCGTCGCACGCGATGCGGCACAGCTCGGTACGCCCGTCTCCGCCCGCGACCGCGGCCTGACCGCGCAGTGGCGCTTCGCAGAGAACGCCGGCAACACCGCCGCCGACACCACCGGCTCGCACCCCGCCCGGCTGCGCGGCGCCCGCTGGACCCGCAACCCCGACCCGCGCGGCAGCGCCTTCCGGATCTACCGCAACGGCGTCTCCGTGGCCTGCGACCCCCTCGACGGCAAGAATTTCAAGGACTTCGCCGGCTACGGCGACACCCGGTTCACCCTCGGCGCCCGGCTCGAGGACGGCAAGGCCACCCAGCCCTTCCACGGTGTCCTGGAGGAGGTGCGGATCTGGCGCACCGCCCGCACCCAGGAACAGGTCCTCGACAATCTCTTCACCCGCCTCAAGGGCGAGAAGGAGGACCTGATCGCCTACTGGTCCTTCGACCGCGCCTCCACCGACGAGAGCGCGAACCTGGTCCGGGACGAGGGCCTGCGCGGCAACGACCTCACCCTCGGCGACGGGCCGGCCCGCCCCGCCGCCGTCCTGTCCACCGCGCCCGTCTCCAGCGACACCGCCCAGGTCCGCTCGGCCCTGGCCGCCATGCGCACCCCCTTCCACGAGAAGATCTCGGGCGCGCCCGCCGTCGCCGAGTACGCGGACATGCAGTACACCGCCAAGGGCGAGGCGTCCGGCGTACTCAAGCGCGCGTACGGCTACCTGCGCGACGGCCGCTGGCACCTGGTCACCGGCTACAAGGCCGGCGACCTGATCAGCGAGTGGGTCGGCCAGGTGCAGTTCGACCCCCAGCTCGTGGGCTACATCGAGGGCGCACCCCCGGTGCCGTCGGAGAACCTCACGCCCAACACCGTCGACCCCGACAGAGCCACGTACGACAGCGTCGCCTCGGTGGAGTTCACCCAGGCCGAGCAGGTCGTCCACTCGCTGTCCTCGGCCAGGGAGCGGAGCGTCGACGCGGCGTTCTCCTTCGCCCTGTCCAACGAGGTCGATGTCGACATGTGGATGATCGCGGCACCGCTGGGCTTCGGCGTCGCCAAGTCCATGGCCAAGGCCAAGGTGTCGGTGAGCGTGCGCGGCAGCCTGGAGTTCTCCAACAGCTGGGCCGACGAGACGGCCGTCTCCCAGGGCGAGAACACCGCGCGGGCGATGAAGGTGGATCTCTCGGGCAGCTGGGAGGACCCGCTGAAGCCGCTCAACCCGGCGCTCGGCCGCCGCTACGTCCCCGTCAACACCGGCTTCGCGCTCGTCCAGTCCCAGACCGCCGACGTCTTCGCGCTGCGCCTCGCGCACAGCGGCTCCCTCGTCGCCTACCGCATCCAGCCCAATCCGGACATCCCCAAGGACTGGAACGTCGTCCCCTTCCCCATCAACCCCCGCTACACCAAGCAGGGCACCCTGGACGGCACGGTCGGCTACGACGAGCGCGGCAAGGTCCTCGACCCGGACTACGCGGGCGCCCGCGACCACGGCGAGTACAGCTACTACAAGCCGCGCGAGGCGTACGCCATCAAGCGCCGGATCCAGCGGGAGCAGCAGCGGCTGCGCGGCTACTACGAGACGGTCTCCACCGACACCCACGCACCCGACCCGACCGCCGAGCGGGCCGGCCGGGTCCTGGGCGGCGCGATCGGCGGGGACGCCGCTCCCGGCAAGGGCCGGGACACCGCCGGCAACACCACCGGTGAGGGCTTCTCGCGGCGCGACCTCGTCAACACGTACGTCTGGACGGCGGACGGCGGCTTCTTCGCCGAGACGACCGAGACCACCGACGCCGTCAGCGAGACGACCTCCGGCTCGTACTCGCTGTCCGGCTCGGTGGGCGCGTCCGTCGGCACGTCGTTCGACATCATGGGCGTGGGCATCAACGCCCAGCTCGACGCGGCCGTCGGCGGCGGCATGTCCGTCACCCGGGCCCGCGGCAAGGAGGCCACCCGCTCCTTCGGGCTGAACGTCACCTGCTCGCCGTCCGGCAACGTCCAGCAGTACGACGCCAACCGCAAGCCCGTCTTCGACGCCGACGGCAAGCCCGTCAACGCGCCGGGCAAGGTGGACGCCTACCGGTTCCTCAGCTTCTACCTCGGCGAGGACACCGAGCACTTCGACACCTTCTTCCACAAGGTCGTCGACCCCACCTGGCTGGAGAACGGCACCGACCCCAACGCGGCGGCCCTGCGCCAGGCCCGCCAGTCGGACCGCAAGCCGCCGTGCTGGCGGGTCATGCACCGCGTCACGTTCGTCAGCCGGCTCCTGCCGCCGACGACGGCGGACGGGGCCGCGCCGCTGGAGAAGGCGATGCGGCAGCTGGACGTGGAGAGCAACTACGAGCTCGTCCGCCGCCTCGACCCGTACATCAAGGGCGCGGCGACCGGGCTGCCGGAGCTCTCCGCGGCGGTCCGCAGCGCCCTGGCCACGCACCTGCCGGAGCTGACCCCGCATGCCGAGCACGTGACCGGCTTCCTGGCGCAGTACTACGGCGTCGAGGGCTGACCGCCCGCCGGGCCCCGCTCCGGCGGGGCCCGGCCCCCCGGCCGGTACGTGGCCTTCACAGGCTCCTGTGATACTGACGCCCTGAACGTTTGTACATGCGCCAGGGAGTGCGAGTTGTCCAAGAGGTCTGTGTACGGCGTGACGGCTCTGAGCTCCATATGCGTGGCCGTCGCGCTGGTCGTCGGGCTGACCCGAGCCTCCGGGGAAGGGGGCGGGGGGACGCCCGCGGCCGCGTCGGCGGCCCCCTCGGCCGGGACGGGTGCCTCGCCCGCGCCGTCGCCCACGGAGTCCTGGGACGGCAAGGTGCACGTCCTCGGGGACGGCTCCACCGCGTACACCGGCCCGCAGCCGAACCAGCCGAAGCCGGAGAAGCTGAAGCCCGGCGAGAAGCCCCCGCAGTTCGTGGTGTTCTCCTGGGACGGCGCGCTGGAGGGCGACGACCACCTCTTCTCGCACTTCCGGAAGGTGGCCAAGGACAACAACGCGCACATGACCTTCTTCCTCAGCAGCATGTACCTGCTGCCGAAGTCGAAGGCGAGCCTGTACAAGCCGCCGCAGCACGCGGCGGGCGAGGCGGCGATCTCGTACGCCACGGACGCCCACATCAAGGACACCCTCGGCCAGCTCCGCGCCGCCTGGCAGGACGGCAACGAGATCGGCACCCACTTCAACGGCCACTTCTGCGGCAAGCAGGGCGGCGGCGACTGGTCGCAGGAGGAGTGGAAGAGCGAGATCGAGCAGTCCTACGCCTTCGTGCAGAACTGGAAGACGAACACCGGCTGGAAGGACCTGCCGCCGCTGCCGTTCGACTTCAAGAAGGAGCTGGCGGGCGGCCGCGCCCCCTGCCTGGAGGGCCAGAAGAACCTGCTGAAGGCGGCGAAGGAGTTCGGCTGGCGCTACGACGCCAGCTCGCCCGGCGACTTCCAGCTGTGGCCCACGAAGTCCCAGGGCATCTGGAACTTCCCGCTCCAGCTGCTGCCGTACCCCAAGAGCGAGAAGCAGGTCCTCTCGATGGACTTCAACTTCCTCTACAACCAGTCGGGCGACAACACCAAGGGCGACCCGGCAAAGTACGACGAATGGCGCAAACTGACCCGCGACGGCTACCTGAACGGCTTCAACCGCGTCTACAACGGCAGCCGCGCCCCGATGTACGTCGGCAACCACTTCGAGGACTGGAACGGCGGCATCTACATGAAGGCCGTCGAGGACGTCGTGAAGACGGTCTGCACGCGCAAGGACGTGCGCTGCGTCTCCTTCAAGGAGCTGGCCGACTGGCTCGATGCCCAGGACCCGAAGGTCCTGGAGAAGCTCCGCGGCCTGGACCCGGCCCAGGCGCCGGACTGGAGGACGTTCCTCAAGTAGGACGGCCGGCAGCCGTCTGTGGCACTTCTGCCTCCCGCCCGGCCGAAGTGCCACACGTGAACGCCTCCGGACCGTCCGGCTACCGCCGCCCCGTCACCGCCCGTGTCCAGATGTCCGCCGGGTACGCGGCGTACGTGCTCGGCGGGGCCGTCTTCGGGGCGCCGCCGAGGCCGTCCAAAGGCTGGAGCTCCTGGCTCGCGGGGTCGATGCGGGACAGCGACACCGCGGTGGCCACCGCGTCGCGGTAGCCGGCGAACCACGCGGACTTGTGGTCGGGGGCCGTGCCGGTCTTGCCCGCCGTGCCGGCGCCGGCGGCCTGCGCGGCGGTCGCGGAGCCGCGGCGCACGGCCTCCTTGAGGCCGTCGTCGACGGCGGCGGCGACGGAGGCCGGCAGGGCGCGCTCGGCGGTGGGCTTCTCGATCTCCACCGGGTCGCCGTTGCGGCTGAGCCGGGCGACGGAGTACGGCTCGGTGTGCATCCCCTTGGCGGCGAACGTCGCGTACGCGTCGGCCATGCGGATGGCGCTGGGCGTGCTCGTACCGAGGGAGAAGCCGGGGGTGCGGGAGCCGAGGCTGTCGGCCAGCAGGCCGGTGCGGACGGCGGTGTCGCCCACCCGGTCCAGGCCCACGTCCATGCCCAGCTGGACGAAGGGCCCGTTGACCGACTGGGCCAGGGCCTCCTTCAGCGTGACCTTCCCCCAGGACTTCCCGCCGTCGTTGGCCGTCTTGACGATCTTCCCGGAGCGGTCCCAGTACGGGCCCTCCGGCGTACGGATCGCCACCTTGTCGTCGCCGTCGTAGACGGTGGCGGGCGTGACGGGCGTACGCGGCCCGCCGCGCGTGAGCTGCACGCCGTCGGCGAGCCCGGCGGCGTAGACGAAGGGCATGAAGGCGGTGCCGGCCGGGACGACGGAGGAGTTGGCGTCGTTGAAGCCCTGCTTGAGGTAGCCGGGCCCGCCGTAGAGGGCGACGATGCGGCCGTCGGTGGTGACGGACGCGGCGCCCACACGTACGTTCCGGTCGGCCTCCCGGCGTTCCGGGTCGAACTTGGCGGTGGCGTCGGCGACGGCCTTGGCGAGGGCGTCGACGCGCGGCTTCTCGAACGTGGTGCGGATCTGGTAGCCGCCGAGGTCGAGGTCGGCGTCGGTGAGGCTGGAGTGCGCGGTGACGTAGGCGCGGGCGGTGTCGACGAGGTAGCCGGTCTGGCCGTCGAGGCCGGCGGGCCGGGGCGGGGCCTGCGGCTCGGGGAAGCGGGTGTAGCCCGCGCGCTCCTGCGGCGAGAGCTTGCCGATGGCGACCATGCGGTCGAGGATCCAGTTCCAGCGCTCCACGGCGCGCTCGTGGTTCTTCGGCCCGAGCGCCGGGTCGTAGAGCGCCGCGCCCTTGAGGAGGGAGGCGAGGAAGGCGCCCTCGCTGGGGTTCAGCCGGGAGACGTCCTTGCCGTAGTAGGCGTGGGCGGCGCGCTGGATGCCGTAGGCGCCGCGCCCGTACCAGCTGGTGTTCAGGTAGCGCTCGAGGATCTCGTCCTTGCTGAGCTTGTTGTCCAGCTTCACCGCGATGATCATCTCGGTGACCTTGCGGGTGAGCGTCTGCTTCTGGTTGAGGTACGCGTTCTTCACGTACTGCTGGGTGATGGTCGACCCGCCCTGGGTGTCGCCGCCGGTGACCATCCTGGTGACGGCGCGGGTCATGCCGCTGGGCGAGACGCCGCTGTCGGAGTAGAAGGTCTCGTTCTCGGCGGCCAGCGCCGCCCAGCGCACCTTCTCGGGCACCTTCTCCAGCGCGGTGTCCTGCCGGTCCACGGGGCCGGTGCGGGCCATCTCGGTGCCGTCGGCCCAGTAGTAGACGTTGTCCTGCTGGGTGGCGAAGGCGTTGAGGTCGGCGGGTA
The DNA here is from genome assembly GCF_014654785.1 of Streptomyces mashuensis. GTDB lineage: Bacteria > Actinomycetota > Actinomycetes > Streptomycetales > Streptomycetaceae > Streptomyces > Streptomyces mashuensis. The sequence continues at coordinate 312,095 of NZ_BNBD01000001.1, read as the reverse complement.
TGTCCGTGCGGGCGTACAGGACGGCGACGAGCACCACGACGGCGCCCGTCACGTAGCCGAAGAGGCCGAGGGCCTGGCGCCAGGACGGTATCCAGCGGCGTATGCCGGAGCGGCCGGGGCGGGGGTAGGCGGGGCGCAGTCGGCGCAGCAGGCGTGGCAGCCATGCGGGCAGGCGGTCCACGAGCGGGCCGGGGTCCGCCCGGCGGCGGCCGCGGGCCGCCGCGCCCGCCCTGCCGCCCGCGGACCGGGGCGCGGCGGGCTTGCCGGCGTGCGTCGTGCTTCTGCGCCTTCCGGCCATATGGGCCCACCCTCCGCCTTGGTCGTGCGTGCTTTCGAGCGGAGTCTGCCACAGCCGGAATGTGGAGATCCGGCGGGTTACCGGACGTTCCCCTCATTTCCTTTACACTCCTGTAGATACCTCCCGCCGTCCGGCGGGCGGCGCAGTAGAAGGAACAGACGAGAACAGATGGAAACGGCCCCGCCCGTGGACACGGCCACCCCGGCCGCTGCACCGACCGCCGCCACGGCCGCCCCACCGGCCGTCGTCGTGCGCCAGGGCGCGCGCCGCCGCGCGAGCGGCGCGCTGGAGGGCGAGGTCCTCGCGGCGCTGCAGCGCGCCGGCGCCCCGCTCACGCCCCGCGAGGTGCAGAGCACGCTCCCCGGCGAGCTGACCTACAGCACGGTGGTCACGATCCTCTCCCGGCTGCACGCCAAGGAGGTGCTCACCCGCACCCCGCGCGGCCGCGCCTACGCCTACGCGCCGCTGACCGACGAGGCCGGCCTCGCCGCCCGGCGCATGCTCAAGGTGCTCGACGGCCGCGCCGACCGCGAGGTCGTCCTCACCCGCTTCGTCGACGGCCTCACCGACCAGGACGCGGAGCTGCTGCGCCGCCTGCTGGCCGACGGCCTGCCGCGCGCCTGGTAGTCCTCTCCGCGGCCGGCCCCGTCAGGCGGCGAGCCAGACCCGGCGGTTGCGGGCCACGGTGTGCACGCGGTCGACCCGGTCGGGGTGCAGCGCCCCGCCCAGCGCGCCCAGCCCCGCCACCTCGTCCTCCCGCAGGACCCGTACGTCCTCCAGCGCCGGCGTCACCTCGACGCCGGCGGCGCCCACGAGCACCAGCACCGGGTGCACCCGCACCAGGAAGCCGCAGCCGCGGGTGAGCACCGGCGCGCAGCGCGCGGCGGCCTGCCGCACCCGGCGGACGCACGGGCGGCCGTGCCGCTCGCCCGCCACCCGTACCGTCTCCTCGCCCACCTCCGCGTGCGCCCCGCGCACCGGCTCGGGCGCCACGCAGAACACCCCGCCGGGGCCGATGAGGAGGTGCGGCACGACCGCGTCGCCGGGCAGCGCGATGGAGTGCACCACCTCCCAGCCGGCCGCGGCCAGGCCGTCCAGCTCGGCGCCCACCAGCCGCTCGGCGGCGAGTGACCGCCGCCAGGCGTCCTCCACGGGGCGGCGGCCCAGCAGCCGGGCGAGGACCAGCCCGAGGCGGCCGGTGCGCGAGGTGTCGAGCCGGACCCGCAGCGTCTCGCCGGGCCGGTTGGGGGCGAGATCGTCGTCCGGGGGGAGGAAGAGCCTCTCGGGGTCGTAGCGCTTTCCGTTCGGGCTCCTCTTCGCGTCCGGCCGCTCGCACACGCCCATCACCCCCTCCCGCCATCTTGCCGCAGAAGCCAGGTGGCCAACCCATCGATCACGGCCCGGCCGCCGGCCGTGCGGCGCCGGGCGCCGCGCTGGGTCCCTTCGGGCGCATCGCGGCCGACATCCGATCCCGGTGCTTTACTTCGCCAACTGACGACCCAATTATCCCTTTTGCCGAATTACATACAGGGCAACGGAAAGGGACCGCCCAGTGAGAGCAGCCGCCGTCTACGGAACCCTGGGTTCCCTGATCCTCACCGGGCTCACCGGTCTGCCCAGCGCCAGCGCCCTCGAGCGCGGCGCCGAGGAGCGCGGGGTGGCCCTCGCCGCGTACGAGGCCGCCGCCGACGGCATCGACTTCGGCGACTGCCCCGCCTCCGAGGGCCTGCCCGCACCCATCGAGTGCGGCACCGTCTCCGTCCCCCTCGACTACGCCCACCCGCACGGCCGCCACATCCGCCTCACCGTCAGCCGGGCCCGGGCCACCGGCGACGAGGACGAGTGGCAGGGCGCCATCGTGTTCAACCCCGGCGGTCCGGGCGGCAACGGCATGTTCTACCCGCTCGTCGGCCGGCTCCCCGCCTACCGCAACGTCGCCGAGGTCTACGACCTCGTCGGCTACGCCCCGCGCGGCGTCGGCCGCTCCGCCCCGCTGTCCTGCACCGACCCGGCCACCTTCGCCAAGGGCCCCACCCCCGCCCCCGAGCACCCCTCCGCGGCGTACAAGAAGAAGCAGATCGCCAAGGCCCGCGCCTACGCCCGCGGCTGCGCCCGCCGCAACGGCTCCGACCTGCGCCACTTCACCAGCCTCAACAACGCCCGCGACCTCGACGTGCTGCGGGCCGCGCTCGGCGAGCGGAAACTGACCTACGTCGGCGCCTCCTACGGCACCTACTTCGGCGCCCTGTACGCCTCGCTCTTCCCCACGCACGTCCGCCGCATGGTCTTCGACAGCGTCGTCAACCCCGACCCCCGCAAGATCTGGTACGGCAACAACCTCGACCAGTCCATGTCCTTCGAGCGGCGCTTCGACGACTGGCGGCGCTGGGTCGCCCGGCACCACGCCGTCTACCACCTCGGCCGTACGGAGCGGCAGGTGCTGGAGTCGTACGAGAAGGTCAACCACCGCCTGGAGCAGCACCCCGCCGGCGGCGTGGTCGGCCCCGCCCAGATGCAGGGCGCGATGCTGAAGGCCGGCTACACCGACAGCCACTGGGCGCGCAACGCCGAGGCGCTGTCGGCCTACCTCCGCGGCGACGACCAGCCGCTGGTCGCCATCGCCGCGCCGGGCCTGGCCGGGGCCCGGGCCGCGGAGAACGAGAACGCCGTCTACACCACCGTCGAGTGCAACGACGCCGTCTGGCCGCGCTCCTGGCAGCGGTGGAACCGCGACAACGACCGCCTGGCGCGGCGGGCACCCTTCGAGACGTGGAGCAACGCCTTCATGAACCTGCCGTGCGCCTTCTGGAAGGGCCCGCGGCAGCGCCCGGTGGACCTCCACGTCGGCCGCGGCTCCGGGCTGCCGCCCACGCTGCTGCTGGCGGCGGAGCGGGACGCGGCGACGCCGTACCGGGGGGCGCTGGAGCTCCAGCGCCGGCTGGCGGGCTCGGCCCTGGTCACCGAGCGGGGCGCGGGCACGCACGGCATCGCGGGCGGCCCCAACGCGTGCGTCAACCGGTACCTGGAGCGCTACCTGCTGACGGGCGAGGTGCCGGCGCGCCGCGCGTACTGCGCCCCCAGGGCGGAGCCGCGGGCGACGACGACCTGAGGACGCGCGAACGCCGGCCGCGCTGGATCTCCAGCACGGCCGGCGTTCGCGATGCGGGGGCTCAGGCCAGCCCGGCGATCAGGTCGGCCACGGCCTTGCGGCGGCCGGTGAAGAACGGCACCTCCTCGCGGACGTGCATCCGCGCCTCCGAGGCGCGCAGGTGACGCATCAGGTCCACGATCCGGTAGAGGTCGTTCGCCTCGAAGGCCAGGATCCACTCGTAGTCGCCCAGCGAGAACGAGGCGACCGTGTTCGCCCGGACGTCCGGGTAGCCGCGGGCCATCTTCCCGTGGTCGGCGAGCATGCGGCGGCGGTCCTCGTCCGGCAGCAGGTACCAGTCGTACGAGCGGACGAAGGGGTAGACGCTGACGTAGTCGCGCGGCTCCTCGTCGGCGAGGAACGCCGGGATGTGCGACTTGTTGAACTCCGCCGGGCGGTGCAGCGCCATGTTGGACCACACGGGCTCCAGGGCGCGGCCCAGGTTCGTGCGGCGGAAGCGGTTGTAGGCGTCCTGGAGGGCGTCGGAGGTCTCCGAGTGCCACCAGATCATGACGTCGGCGTCGGCCCGCAGGCCGGACAGGTCGTAGGTGCCGCGGACGGTGACGTCCTTCTCCGCGAGCTGCGCGAAGAGCTCCTCCACCTCGTCGGCCCAGCCGGCGCGGTCCTGCGGCAGGACGTCGCGCAGCTTGAACACCGACCAGAGGGTGTAACGGATGACCTCGTTGAGGTCCTTGGCCTTCTTCCCGGCATTCGGGGTCTTCTGCGCGTCAGTCATGGTTCCCATTCTCCCTCGTCACTCTCCCCGGCCGTGCCGCGGCCCCCCGGCCGGGGCGGCGAGGTCCGCGAGGATCTCGCCGGCCGCCCGGTACGCGCTCGCGATGCAGGCCGGGATGCCCACGCCGTCGTACACCGCGCCGCACACCCGCACGCCGGGCAGGCGCGCGACGTGCTCGCGGATGCGGGCGACGCGCGCGACGTGACCGACGGGGTACTGGGGCAGGCCGCCGTCCCAGCGGGTGACGCGGGTCTCCAGCGGGGCGGCGGCGAGGCCCACGGCGTCGCCGAGATCGGTGAGCGAGCGGGCCACGAGCTCGGCGTCGGGCAGCTCCAGACCGGCGTCGTCGCCGTGCCGGCCGACCGAGGTGCGCAGCACGAACACGTCCGGGTCCGCGTCGGCGTTCCAGCGCCATTTGTTGCTGGAGAAGGTGGAGGCCTTGATGGTCCGGCCGTCGACGGGCGGCACCAGGAAGCCGCTGCCGTGCAGCAGCCCCTCCACGTCGGAGCGGCGGAAGGCCATGGTGACCAGGGCCATCGAGGCGTACTCCACGCCGGCGAGCTCGTCGACGGCGGTCCCGGCGCCGGCGGCGCGGGCCGCGCGGGCGAGGATGCGGGCGGCGTCGGGCGCCGGTACGGCCAGGACGACGGCGTCGGCGGCCAGCACCTCGCCGCCGGGCAGCTCGACACGCCAGCCGTCGCCGGTACGGGCGAGGCCCGTGACGGGGGCGCCGGTACGGATCACCCCGCCCCGGGCGCGTACGGCGTCGGCGACGGCGAGCGGCAGCGTGCCGATGCCGCCCTCGATGCCCTGGAACACGGGGCCGCTGCTCGGCGCCGCCGCCGCACGGGCCTGGAGCTGCCGCACGGCCTCGCCCAGGGAGGGGGCGTGGCGGGCGGCCTCGAAGAGCTGGGGGACGGCGGCGCGCAGCGAGATGCGGAGGGCGTCGCCGGCGTAGACGCCGCCGAGCAGCGGTTCGACCAGCCGGTCGACGACCTCGCGGCCCATGCGCGCGGCGACGAGCTCGCCGAGGGCGACGTCCTCGCCCAGGTCGAGGGGCGGCAGCGTGGCGTCGCCGGCGACGCGGGCCAGGCCCTCGGGGGAGAGGACGCCGGAGGCGGCGAGGGGGGCGAGGTCCCCGGGGATGCCCATCATGTGGCCGCCGGGCAGGGGCCGCAGCGTGCCGCGGGTCCAGAGGAGGGCGGTGGCGGCGGGGGCCTGGAGCCGGTCGCCGAGGCCGACGGCGCGGGCGAGGTCCACGGCCTCGGTCCGCCGGGCGAGCACCGACTCGGCGCCGAGGTCGACGGGCATCCCGGCGATCTCCCCCGCGTACAGCTTGCCACCGACGCGCCCGGAGCCCTCCAGGACCGTGACGCGGACACCGCCGCCCGTCAGGCGGTGTGCTGCCGCCAGCCCCGAGATGCCGCCGCCGATCACGGCCACGTGCGGCCGGCCGGGGTGGACGGGGTGGACGGAGTCGCTCATGTCCCCACTCATGCCTTCACTCTCTCAAACCGGCGTCCGCGGCCCGGCAGCCACCCCATTGACAGGGCAAGGGTGCGGGCGAAGACTCGCGCGCATGAACGATCGCATCCGGGACGTGTACGTGGTCGACGCCGTTCGCACCCCCGTCGGGAAGTACGGCGGGGCGCTCGCCGCCGTGCGTCCGGACGACCTGGCCGCGCACGTGCTGCGCGAGCTGGTGGCGCGGTCGCCGGAGCTGGACCCGGCGCGGATCGACGACGTGGTGCTGGGCAACGCCAACGGTGCCGGCGAGGAGAACCGCAACGTGGCCCGCATGGCGGTGCTGCTGGCGGGGCTGCCGGTGACGGTGCCGGGCGCGACCGTGAACCGGCTGTGCGCCTCGGGCCTGGAGGCCGTGGTGCAGGGCTACCGGGCGATCGCCCTGGGCGACGCGTCCGTGGTGGTGGCCGGGGGCGTGGAGTCGATGAGCCGCGCCCCCTGGGTGCTGCCCAAGCCGGAGCGCGGCTACCCGGCGGGCGACCAGCGGATGTACTCCACGACCCTGGGCTGGCGCATGACGAACCCGGCGATGCCCCCGGAGTGGACGGTCTCGCTGGGCGAGGGTGCCGAGCGCATCGCGGACCGGCACGGCATCGGCCGCGCCGAGCAGGACGCGTTCGCGCTGGCCAGCCACCGGAAGGCGGCACGGGCCTGGCGGGAGGGCGGGTACGACGCGGAGGTCGTGCCGCTGCCGGGCGTCGCCCTGGCGCGTGACGAGTGCATCCGCGACACGACGTCCGCGGAGGCGCTGGCCGCGCTGAAGCCCGTCTTCCGGACGGACGGGAAGGGCACGGTCACGGCGGGCAACTCCTCGCCGCTGAACGACGGCGCGGCGGCGCTGCTGCTGTGCGACGAGGAGGGCCTGCGGGCGACCGGCCGCGAGCCGCTGGCCCGGGTGCGGGCGACGGCGGTGACGGGCATCGAGCCGGACCTGTACGGCCTGGGCCCGGTGCGTGCGGTCCGGCGGGGGCTGGAGAAGGCGGGCCGCGGCTTCGGCGACCTCACGCACGTCGAACTGAACGAGGCGTTCGCGGCCCAGGCCCTGGGCTGCCTCGCGGAGTGGCCGGACCTGGACCCGTCGCTGGTGAACCAGCGGGGCGGCGCACTGGCCGTCGGCCACCCCCTGGGCTGCTCGGGCGCCCGCCTGGCGGGCGCCGTGGCCCACCAGCTCGCCGCCGCGGGCTCGGGCGTGGGCCTGGCGGCGCTGTGCATCGGGGTGGGGCAGGGGCAGGCGATGGTGCTGGAGCGGTAGTTCCCCGGGGACGAGAAGTCCCCGGGGCGAAGCCCTACCGCGCCGTGCGCTCGTGCACGTACTCCACGAGGTGCGTCAGCGCGTCCGGGTCGGTCGCCGGCATGACGCCGTGACCCAGGTTGAACACATGGCCCTCCAGGCCGCGCGCGGCCGCGAGCACCTCGTCCGTCTTCGCCCGGACCGCCTCGCGCGGGGCGAAGAGCACCGCCGGGTCCAGGTTGCCCTGGAGCGCCTTGCCGGGGCCGACGCGGCGGGCCGCCTCGTCCAGCGGGACGCGCCAGTCGACGCCCACGACGTCCGCGCCGGCCTCGCCCAGCAGGCCGAGGAGCTCACCGGTGCCCACGCCGAAGTGGATGCGCGGCACGCCGTACTCCGCGACGGAGGCGAAGACCGACGCCGAGGCCGGGAGGACGTAGCGGCGGTAGTCGGCGGGGGCGAGCGCGCCCGCCCAGGAGTCGAAGAGCTGGACCGCGCTCGCGCCCGCCTCGATCTGGACCTTCAGGAAGGCGGACGTGATGCGGGCGAGGCGCTCGACCAGGTCGGCCCACAGCTGCGGGTCGCCGTAGATCATGGCCTTGGTGCGCTCGTAGGAGCGCGAGGGGCCGCCCTCGATCAGGTAGCTGGCGAGGGTGAAGGGCGCGCCGGCGAAGCCGATGAGGGGCGTGCCGCCGAGCTCGGCGGTGAGCAGGCGGACGGCCTCGGTGACGTAGGGCACGTCCTCGGGGGTGAGGTCGCGCAGCCGGGCGAGGTCGGCGCGGGTGCGGAAGGGCTCGGCGACGACCGGGCCGATGCCGGGCTTGATGTCGAGGTCGACGCCGATGGCCTTGAGCGGCACCACGATGTCGCTGAAGAAGATCGCGGCGTCCACGCCGTGCCGCCGCACGGGCTGGAGCGTGATCTCCGTGACGAGCTCGGGCCGGGTGCACGACTCCAGCATCGGGATGCCCTCGCGCACCTTGCGGTACTCGGGGAGCGAGCGGCCTGCCTGCCGCATGAACCACACGGGCGTGTACGGCACCGGCTCGCGCCGGCACGCCCGCAGAAAAGCCGAATCGTGAACCGCGTCCTCACTCATGCCCCAAATCTTCGCACGGGCCGAACGAGTGACCCGCCCGTGTGGGTGTCCCTACCCGGAACCGGGGCCGGTTCGGCCTAGTCTTCCGGGCATGGCTGCGGCGCAGGGACACCTCTCGGACGGTCCGGACGACGCGGGCGGGGAGGAGACCCCGTCCGTCTTCCGGCAGGCGGTCGCGGGGCTGCAAGGGGTTCGCCTGCGGCCCGAGATCGAGCTCGACCCCACGCCGCCGCCCCAGCGCCTCGCCCCGTACTCGTACGCGCTGGAGGCGGCGGTCGTCGTGGACGACGAGGAGCTGGCGGACGGCAGGCTGATCCTGCTGCACGACCCGGCGGGGCACGAGGCCTGGGGCGGCACGTTCCGCCTGGTCACGCTGGTGCACGCGGAGCTGGAGCCGGAGATGGCGGCGGACCCGCTGCTGCCGGAGGTGTGCTGGTCGTGGCTGACCGGCGCGCTGGAGGCGCGCAGGGTGCCGTACGTGGCGCCCAGCGGCACGGTGACGCGGGCCGGCTCGCACTACTTCGGCGGGCTGCGGGAGCGCGAGCCGTCGACGCGGATCGAGATCCGCGCGTCGTGGTCGCCGGCGCCGGGGAAGGCGTCCGCCGTGGTCGGCGGCGTGGGCGGCGCCGGGGTGCCGGACACCGGGGCGCACCTGGCGGCCTGGTGCGACCTGCTGTGCCAGATCGCGGGGCTGCCGCCGGGCGGCGCGCCGGAGGCGGGCATCGTGACGCTGCCGCAGCGGCGGGGGCCGAACAACAGCCGCTGACAACAGCCGCTGACGGCCGCCGGCGAGGGCGGGCGGGGGCCGGCGGGGGGCCGTGGGGGCCTGAGCGCGGGCCAGAGCTGGGCCGTTCGGGTGACGAAACCGTAGGTCAATCGCCTGAATTGCCCGAATTGTTACTCACCAATTCGTGATCATTGTCTAAAGCTGGGCCGTTCGCGTGCCGAAGGACCTTGTGACCCTTCCGATACGGAATTGCACCGGCTTATCCCCAAGTCGGCACCCGTCCCCGCCACTCCCCCACTGGAGGCCAGGTGTCCGTTCTCCTCGAGCAACCCGCAAGCCTCGCCTACCGCCCGAACAAACCGACCGCCATGGTCGTCGTCGCCGATCCCCGGGTGCGCTCCACCGTCACGCGCCACCTGTGGGCGCTGGGCGTGCGCGACGTGATCGAGGCGTCGTCCATCGCGGAGGCACGGCCGCGCATCGGCAGCCCGCGCGACATCTGCGTGGCCGATGTCCACCTCCCCGACGGTTCGGGCCTGACGCTTCTCTCCGAGACCCGCGCCGCGGGCTGGCCCAACGGCCTCGCCCTGTCGGCCGCCGACGACATCGGCGCCGTACGCAACGCGCTGGCCGGCGGCGTCAAGGGCTACGTCGTCACCGGTACGCGCACCAATCTCGGCGTGCCCGGCCGCCCCGGCACCGCCCCGCTGGGCTCGGCCGCCGCCCGCATGCAGCGGCGCCCGCCCGGCGCGCCGGGCCACCCCGGCGGCTACCGCGAGCTGTCCGGACGCGAGGTGGAAGTGTTGCGGCTGGTTGCGGAGGGCCAGTCCAACAAGGCCATCGGCGTCTCCATGGGCCTGTCGGCGCTCACCGTCAAGAGCCACCTGGCCCGCATCGCACGCAAGCTCGGCACCGGCGACCGGGCCGGGATGGTGGCGGTGGCGCTGCGCACCGGCATCATCCACTGAGCCCGCCGGCGGCCCGGGGCCGCCCCGACCGCGCCGCGCCCGGCGCCGGAACGTTCCGGCGCCGGGCGCTTGCCATCCACAGATACCCTTGACCAGTGACCGACGCCCAAGAGACCGCAGCAGACACGACACTGCGAACCACCGGGGGCGGCCCCCCGGACGACGTCGATTCGGCGCCGATTCCCCTGCTGGAGCCCCGTGAGGGCATCCCCCCGGTGGTCGCCGACGCAGCCGCCCTGGAGCGGGTGGTCGCGGCCTTCGCCGCGGGCACCGGCCCCGTGGCGGTCGACGCCGAGCGCGCCTCCGGCTACCGCTACGGACAGCGGGCCTACCTCGTCCAGCTGCGCCGCGCCGGCGCCGGCACCGCCCTGATCGACCCGGTCGGCTGCCCGGACCTCTCCTCGCTGGGCGCGGCCGTCTCCGGTGCCGAGTGGGTGCTGCACGCCGCCACGCAGGACCTGCCCTGTCTGCGGGAGATAGGGATGACCCCGGCCACGCTCTTCGACACGGAGCTGGCCGGGCGGCTCGCGGGCTTCGCCCGGGTGGGGCTCGGCGCCATGGTCGAGAACGTCCTCGGCTACGCCCTGGAGAAGGGCCACTCCGCCGTCGACTGGTCCACCCGCCCGCTGCCCGAGCCGTGGCTGCGCTACGCCGCGCTGGACGTGGAGCTGCTGGTGGACCTGCGCGACGCCCTGGAGGCGGAGCTGGACCGGCAGGGCAAGCTGGAGTGGGCCCGCCAGGAGTTCGCCGCCATCGCCGCCGCCCCGCCGGCCCCGCCCCGCAAGGACCCCTGGCGCCGTACGTCCGGCATGCACAAGGTGCGCCGGCGCCGCCAGATGGCCGTGGTCCGCGAACTGTGGACCGTCCGCGACCACCTGGCCCGGCGCCGCGACGTCTCGCCCGGCAAGGTGCTGGGCGATGCCGCGATCGTCGAGGCCGCCCTCGCCCTGCCCACCGACGTCCGGGCCCTGGGCGCGCTGTCCGGGTTCGGCCGGGTGAACCGCAAGCAGCTGGAGCAGTGGCAGGCCGCGATCGACCGCGCCCGCGCGGTGCCCGAGGCGGAACTGCCGCAGCCGGGCCAGCCGCTGACGGGCCCGCCGCCGCCCCGCGCGTGGGCCGAGAAGGACCCGGCCGCCGCGGCCCGCCTGTCGGCGGCCCGCGCCGCCGTGTCGGAGCTGGCCGAGCGGCTGACCATGCCGCAGGAGAACCTGCTCACGCCGGACACGGTGCGCAGGCTGTGCTGGGAGCCGCCGCGGACGGTGACGCCGGAGGCGGTGGCGGAGCTCCTCGCCGCGCACGGCGCGCGTCCCTGGCAGATCGAGCAGACCACGCCGGTGCTGGTGAAGGCGCTGGCCACGGCGGGCTGACGCCGGTTCTCCGTACGCGGGGCGGGCTGGATTTCTCCGGCCCGCCCCGCGTCCGTGCACCGGGGGAATGTGACCTTCAACGCTCCCGCCGGAGGGTCTGTGCAGCGTGGTTACCCGCAAGTAGCATGACGGTGTCAGTCCGCACCGCGGCGGAGCCGTACCGGCATGCCCGCGCGCAGCGATCCGCACCTGGAGGAGAGCCAACGTGCCTCGTACCGCTAGGGACGTCGTCTTCGTCGACGGCGTCCGCACCCCGTTCGGCAAGGCGGGCCCGAAGGGCATCTACCACGAGACCCGCGCCGACGACCTGGTCGTCAAGTGCGTCCGGGAGCTGCTGCGCCGCAACCCGGACCTGGACCCGGCCACGATCGACGAGGTCGCCATCGCCGCGACCACGCAGATCGGCGACCAGGGCCTGACCCTGGGCCGCACCGCCGGCATCCTGGCCGGCCTGCCGCAGTCGGTGCCCGGCTTCTCGATCGACCGCATGTGCGCCGGTGCGATGACCGCCGTCACCAGCGTCGCCGGTGGCGTGGCCTTCGGCGCCTACGACGTGGCCGTGGCCGGTGGCGTCGAGCACATGGGCCGCCACCCGATGGGCGAGGGCGTCGACCCCAACCCGCGCTTCGTCTCCGAGAAGCTCGTGGACGAGTCGGCCCTGTTCATGGGCATGACGGCGGAGAACCTGCACGACCGCCTGCCGCACATCACCAAGGAGCGTGCCGACGCGTACGCCGTGCGCAGCCAGGAGAAGGCCGCCAAGGCGTACGCCGACGGCAAGATCCAGGCCGACCTGGTGCCGATCTCCGTCCGCCGCACCTCGCCCGAGGGCGGCGAGACCGGCTGGGGCCTGGCCACCGCCGACGAGCCGATGCGCCCGGGCACCACGCTGGAGAACCTGGCCGGGCTGAAGACCCCGTTCCGTCCGCACGGCCGGGTCACCGCGGGCAACGCGGCCGGCCTGAACGACGGCGCCACCGCCTCCCTGATCGCCGCCGAGGACGTCGCGCGCGAGCTGGGCCTGCCGGTGAAGATGCGCCTGGTCTCCTACGCCTTCGCCGGCGTGGAGCCGGAGGTCATGGGCATCGGCCCGGTGCCGGCCACCGAGAAGGCGCTGGCCAAGGCCGGTCTGACCATCGAGGACATCGGCCTCTTCGAGATCAACGAGGCGTTCGCCGTCCAGGTCCTGGCGTTCCTGGACCACTTCGGCATCGCCGACGACGACGAGCGCGTCAACCAGTACGGTGGCGCGATCGCGTTCGGCCACCCGCTGGCCTCCTCCGGCGTCCGGCTGATGACCCAGCTGGCCCGTCAGTTCGAGGAGCAGCCGCAGGTCCGCTACGGCATCACCACCATGTGCGTCGGCTTCGGCATGGGCGCCACGGTCATCTGGGAGAACCCGCACTTCGAGGGGGGCGACAAGTGAGCGAGCGCAGCGAGCGAACAGTCAAAAGGGGCAGCATGTGCGCATGCCCGACCGAGCGCAGCGAGGGAGCGGCATGAGCACCACCGCAGAGCTCCTGAAGGGCGCGGCCGAGCTGTTCCCGGACGAGGTCGTCACCCAGGCGCACGTCCGCCACCTCGACCTGCCGGGCGGTGCCGGGCGCTTCGCGCTCGTCACGCTCGACAACGGCCTGGACCACACCAAGCCGACCACCTTCGGCCCGCAGTCGCTGGCCAACCTCAACACCGCCCTCGACCAGGTCGAGGCGGAGGCGAAGGCCGGCGAGATCGTGGCGGCCGGCATCACCGGCAAGCCGTTCATCTTCGCCGTCGGCGCCGACCTCAAGGGCGTCGAGCTGCTGAAGCGCCGCGAGGACGCGCTGGCCATCGGCAAGGGCGGCCACGACGTCTTCAAGCGCCTGTCCTCGCTGGGCGTGCCCACCTTCGCGTACTACAACGGCGCGGCCATGGGCGGCGGCGTCGAGGTCGGCCTGCACTGCACGTACCGCACGGTCTCGGCCGCGCTCCCCGCCTTCTCGCTGCCCGAGGTCTTCCTCGGCCTGGTGCCCGGCTGGGGCGGCTGCACGCTGCTGCCGAACCTCATCGGTGCCGACCGCGCCGTGTCGGTCATCATCGAGAACTCGCTCAACCAGAACAAGCAGCTGCGCGGCAAGCAGGTCTTCGACCTCGGCATCGCCGACGCGCTGTTCGAGGGCGCCGACTTCCTGGAGCAGTCGCTGCTGTGGACCGCCTCGGTCCTCAAGGGCGACACCGAGGTCGTCCGCCCCGAGGTCGACCGCGGCGAGGCCTGGGACCAGGCCGTCGAGCGCGGCCGGGCGATCGCCGACTCCAAGGTGCACGGCGCGGCCCCGGCCGCGTACCGCGCCCTGGACATCATCTCCGCGGCGAAGAACGGCGACCTGCGCCAGGGCTTCGACGCCGAGGACGAGGCGCTGGCCGACCTCATCATGGGCGACGAGCTGCGCAGCGGCATCTACGCCTTCAACCTGGTGCAGAAGCGCGGCAAGCGCCCGGCCGGCGCGCCGGACCGGTCGCTCGCCCGCCCGGTCAACAAGGTGGGCGTCGTCGGCGCCGGCCTGATGGCCTCCCAGCTGGCGCTGCTGTTCCTGCGCCGCCTGGAGGTGCCGGTCGTGCTGACCGACATCGACCAGGAGCGCGTCGACAAGGGCATCGCCTACGTCCACGGCGAGATCGACAAGCTGCTGCTCAAGGGCCGCATCAACCAGGACAAGGCCAACCGCCTCAAGGCCGCGGTGACCGGCTCGCTGGACAAGGCCGCCGCCTTCGGCGACGCGGACTTCGTCATCGAGGCCGTCTTCGAGGAGATGGGCGTCAAGCAGCAGGTGTTCGCCGAGGTCGAGGCGGTCGTGCCGGAGCACACCATCCTCGCCACCAACACCTCGTCCCTCTCGGTCACCGAGATGGCGTCCAAGCTCAAGCACCCCGAGCGGGTCGTGGGCTTCCACTTCTTCAACCCGGTCGCGGTCCTGCCGCTGCTGGAGATCGTCCGCGGCGAGCGCACGGACGACGCGGCGCTGGCCACGGCCTTCGGCGTGGCGAAGAAGCTGAAGAAGACGGGCGTGCTGGTCAAGGACGCCCCGGCGTTCGTGGTCAACCGCATCCTGACCCGCTTCATGGGCGAGATCCAGAACGTCATCGACGAGGGCACCCCGGTCGCGACGGCCGAGAAGGCCGTCGAGCCGCTGGGCCTGCCGATGTCGCCGCTGGTCCTGCTGGAGCTGGTCGGCCCGGCCATCGGCCTGCACGTCTCCGAGACGCTGCACGGCGCGTTCCCCGACCGCTTCACGGTCTCCGAGAACCTGGCGGCCGTCGTCAAGGCCGGCAAGCGCGGCTTCTACGTGTACGACTCCGGCAAGCCGGAGCTGGACCCGGAGGTCGCGGCGCTGCTGAAGCAGGGCGACACCGTCCTGACGGAGGAGCAGGTCCGCGCCCGCGTCCTGGACGCGGTGGCGCAGGAGATCGGCCTGATGCTGGACGAGGGCGTCGTCGCCGAGGCGCAGGACATCGACCTGTGCCTGATCACCGGCGCCGGCTGGCCGTTCCACCTGGGCGGCATCACGCCGTACCTGGACCGCGAGGGCGTCTCCGAGCGCGTCAACGGCAAGCGGTTCCTGCCGGTGGGCGTGGCGAGCGTGCCGGCGTAACCCGCCGAGGCCGTCGGAGGGGCTCCCTTGGGAGCCCCTCCGACGTTTGAGGAGCGGGGTCCGGGGCGGAGCCCCGGCACGGGGCCTACCCCGCCCGCCCCGCGCCCCACCGCTCCACCACGCGTGTCAGCGCCCGCACCGCGCGGGCGACGAGCGCGTCATCCATCCGCACCCGCCGCGCATGCTCCACGTGCAGAAATGGCACCCCCACCGCATCCGCGTGGTCCCCCTCCACGTTCGTCCGCCCTTCCAGGCGGCCGCAGTACCGCTTCCACACCTCGCACACCCGCAGCTCCTCGCGGCGCAGCGCCGCGGACAGCCGCCGGGCGGCGGGCAGGCCGGCGTCGCCCTTGCCGGGCGAGACGACGACGTCCTCGTCGGGCAGGCTGCTGTCCGCGAAGCCGTGCACCTGCACGGCCGGCAGCCGCGCGTCGGCGAGGGCGCCGGCGACGGCCGCGAAGACGGAGTCCGTACGGTGCGCGACGTCCGGGGCATCCTCGTCCCCGGCCGGCCCCCCGCTGCGGTACGCCCCCGCGAGGATGAGCACCCCGCCCGGCGCACCGCGCAGCACCCCGATGCCCAGCTGCTCCGAGCGCTGGTCGGCCGCGGGGTGCGGGACCTGGACCTGCCACCGCACGGGGGCGCCGAGGTCCACGTACACCCGTCCCCACCCCCGCGTCGCCTCGCCGTCCTGCGTCGCGTCGGCGACCTCCGCGTACTTCCGGCCGCCGTCGCGGTCGACGACGGTACGGGCGTGGTAGCCGGCCCGCGCCAGGGACCGTTCGGCGCCGGCGGGGTCGCCGTCGACCAGCCGCCGTACGCCCGTGGCCAGGGCCTCACGGTCCCCGGCGGCGGGGATGCGGTAGTGGCCGCCCTGCGCGATGCGGTCGGTGAAGGCGGTGATCCACTGCTTGAGGTCGACCGTGGCCTCGGGGCCGGGCGGCGCGCTCACGGCGGCGCGGTCGCCGGCGCGGGGCGCGGCGGCATCGTGCCCGGTGGGCCCCGAACAGCCGGTCAGCCCGGGAAGGGCGGCCGTCATCACGGCGCCGAGCAGCACGGGCGCCACCGCGCGGACCCGGGGGGCGGCGATTTCCGCCTTCAGCCTCATGCCGGTCAAAATACCGTGATGAAACGACCCCGCTCCCTCCGCCTGCGCACCGTGCTCCCCCTGGCCGCGACGGCCCTCGCCGGAGCGACGGCGGCCGGGTACGCGTGGACCCGTGGCGAAGCGGCGCCGGCCGAGGCGTCGTTCACGCTCGCCGCGGGCGGCGACGTCCTGATCCACCCGGAGATCACCGAGCAGGCCCGGAAGGACGCGCAGGAGGCGGGCCGGCCGGGCCCGGACTTCGCCGCGGTCATGGCCGGCATCGCGCCCGTGGTCCGCGGCGCCGACCTGGCGGTCTGCCACATGGAAACGGTGCTGGCCGACCCGAAGGGTCCCTTCCTGGGCTACCGGAAGTTCAGCGTCCCGCCGCAGATCGCCCGCACGCTCAAGGACATCGGGTACGACACGTGCTCGACCGCCTCGAACCACGCCCTCGACCACGGCCCGGAGGGCGTGCGGCGCACCCTCGACACGCTGGACGCGGCGGGGCTGCGGCACACCGGTTCGGCCCGCAGCGCGCAGGAGGCGGACACGCCGAACATCCTGGACGTCAAGGGTGTGAAGGTGGCGCAGCTGTCGTACGCGTACGGGTTCAACGACACGGAGCTGCCGCGGGACAAGCCGTGGCTGGCCAACACCATCGACGTGGCGCGGATGGCCCGGGACGAGAAGCGGGCGCGGGCGGCGGGTGCCGAGGTGGTGTTCGCCAGCGTGCACTGGGGGCGCGAGGGGCACAACGAGGCCAGTGGCACCCAGCTGGCCCTGGCCCGGCGGATCGCCCGGGAGACCGGCATCGACCTGGTCGTCGGGCACCACGCGCACGTGGTGCAGCCCTTCGAGAAGGTGTCGGGCCGGTGGGTCGCGTACGGCCTGGGCAACCAGGTGGCGCGGCACGCCGAGCCGCTGGGCATCACGGAGGAGGGCGTCATGGGGCGCTTCACCTTCACCAAGCGGCAGGGCCGGTGGTCGGTGACGGACGCCCGGTACGTGCCCACGCTGGTGGAGCTGGAGCCGCGGATCCGCGTGGTGGACCTGGGGGCGGCGCTGCGCCGGGACGACCTGACGGCCGGGCAGCGGGCGCGGTACCGGACCGCGTACGAGCGGACGCGCGGCATCGTGCTCAACCGGGGCGCGGAGGCGGACGGGCTGCGACCGCTGGAGTAGCGACCGGGGTGTGGGCGGGGTGAGGACGGGGGTGGCGAGGAGCCACGCCGAGCCTTTTGTCCATTCTTTAATGAATGCTTACAATCTGATCGCTCATCGTTCCCCCACAGCGCGGCAGACAGCTCAGACACTCCACGGTCCGGCATGCCCCACGTGCCGCGACCGAGAGGAAGACCGTTGTCCGCACCGCGCGGCTCCCGCCGGCGCCCCGCCCGCCGGCCCCGGATGCGCCGGCACCGGACGCGCCGCCGCGCCGACATGCCGCTCCTGGGCGGCGCACGGCCCCCGATAGCCGCCCTGCTCGCGCTGCTGCTGGCCGTCGCCGGCCTGACCGCGCTGGTGCTCGGCGACCGGGACGGCGGTGCCGCCGACGCCGCCGTGCTCGCCTCGCAGCAGCACGTCGCCGAGGACGGCGCGCTGGCCCTGCGGGCCTCCCTCGACGAGAGCATCACCGACCTGGAGCGCGCCGCCGCGCAGTTCGGCGGCGCCGCCGCGGCCGAGCCCGACGTCGTCCTCGACCGGCTCGGCCGGATCTACAACAAGTGGCGCGGCACCGCCGTCGTCGACCCCGACGGCGGCACCCTGCTCGCCGCCCGCGGCGAGAACATCCCCCTGGCCACCGTCCTCAAGGGGCGCGACGTGCTGGGGCCCCGGCTGGTGCGGCTGCCCTCCGGCGAGACCCGGATGCTCGTCGTCACCGCGCTCCGCGCCGGCGACCGCACCCGGCTGCTCGTCGCCTCCGGCAGCCTGAACGTCCCCGGCATCTCCGCCGGCGAGGACCGCTCCCTGCTCGTCGTCGACTCCGCCGGCACCGTGCTGGCCAGCGACGGCCCGTCCGTCGCCCGCACCGCGTGGGCCAAGAAGGCCCGCCGCACCGCGGCCGCCGACTCCGCGAAGACACCCGAACCCGGCGGCCACCCCGGCGCCGGCGGCCACCTCGTGGGCCAGGGCCGCGACGGCGCCCGCTTCGCCGTCGGCTACGCCGCCGCGGGCCGCGCCCCCGGCGAGACCAGCGCCGCCGGCACCCTGGGCCTGTCCGTCATCACCGCCGTCGAGATCACCGAGGACCCCTCCGCCGTCCGCACCCAGACGTTCGGCCTGGCCGCCGCCGGCATCCTGCTGGTGCTCGCCCTCGTCGTCGGCTGGGTCCTGCTGCGCACCGTCCAGCGGCCCCTGCTGCGGCTGTACCTGGAGAGCCGCCGCCTCGCCCGCGGCGACCTCGACCGGCCCGTGCCCTCCTTCCCCGGCCGGGAGGCCGCCCGCACCGGCGCCGCGCTGGAGAGCCTGCGCCGGCAGCTGCTCGGCGGCCGCCCCACCCGGGCCGGCCGGGCCCGCGGCGGCTTCGGCACCCGCGGCACCGTCGCGGTGTGCGCCGTCCTGCTGCTGGCCTGGGCGGCGCCGCTGCTGTTCCTGGTCAACCGGGCCGGCACCACCGTGTCCGTACCGCAGCAGCTGGTGGAGGACCAGCGCCGCCGCACCGACACCGCCGCCGACCGCGTCCGCAAGGCCCTCAACGAGGGCTGGGCCGACGTGGCGTCCGCCGCCCAGGCGGTGGCGGGCCACCAGCAGGACGACGCAGGGGCCGTCCTGGAGAAGACCCTCCGCGAGCACAGCCGCTACCGCTCCGTCTACGTCGTCGGCAAGGACGGCACCGTCCTCGCCCGCGCCGGCGCCACGCCCCGCCACCCCGAGGGCAGGGCCCCGCACCCCGACTCCGTCGTCCAGCTCAACACCTCCGGCAAGGAACCGGCCGTCGCCGCCTACGCCGCCGTCCCCGGCGACAGCGGGCGCGCCGTGGTCGGCGAGTACGACCCGCAGTTCCTCGTCTCGATGGTGACCCGGCCCGGCCTGGGCCACGTCTGGCTCGTCGACAAGGGCCGGCGCATCGTGGCCGCCGACCGCGCCCACGGCTTCCGCGCCTTCGCCCCGCTGCCGGGCCGGCACCTCCAGGACCTCGCCCTCACCACGTCCGGCGCGGGCGCCAAGAGCTCCGGCACGGCCGTACTGCACCGCTCCGGCGGCACCCCGGACATCGCCGCGGCCGCCGCCTTCACCGGCGGCGGCGCCGTCAAGGACCTCGGCTGGCAGGTCGTCAGCTCGCAGCCGGCCTCCTGGCTGGACCTGCCCGAGTACACCGCCCAGCGGCGCACCATGCTGGCCGGCCTGCTCGGCGTGACCGCCGCCGTCGCCTGCCTGGGCTGGCTGCACATCGTCGTCGTCCAGCCGCTGCGCTCCCTGGCCGCCCGTGCCGAGGCCCTCGCCGCCGGCGACCGGCGCACCGTGCTGTTCCCGCAGCACCACGACGAGGTCGGCGCCGTCGTCCGCAACCTCGAACTCATCCGGCAGGAACTCGTCCGGCAACGGCAGGAAAGGAACCGGTAGCCGTGCTCTTCCTCTACACGGTCCTCGTGGTCTGCTGCGCCGTCCTGCTGGTGGCGGGCGTGATCGAGCAGCGCCGGCACTTCGCGAGCCTCGACCAGATCCCCACCCGGGTGCTGGTCAACGGCATCCGCGGCAAGAGCTCCATCACCCGGCTGTGCGCGGGCGCCCTGCGCGGCGGCGGCCTCGTGACGGTCGCCAAGACCACCGGCACCGCGGCACGCTTCATCCACCCCGACGCCACCGAGGAGCCGGTCCACCGGAAGTTCGGCATCGCCAACGTCGTCGAGCAGATCGGCATCGTCCGGCGCGCCGCCGCCTACCGGCCGGACGCCCTGGTCATCGAGTGCATGGCGGTCATGCCGGCGCTCCAGGAGGTCAACCAGACCAAGCTGATCCGCTCCACCATCGGCGTGCTGTGCAACGTCCGCGAGGACCACCTCGCCGAGATGGGCCCCACCCTCGACGACGTGGCGCGCTCGCTGAGCCGGTCCATGCCGCAGGGCGGCGTCTGCGTCACGGCGGAGCAGGACCGGCTGCCCATCCTCCGCGAGGAGGCGGCGAAGCGGAACTGCCGGCTGATCGCCGTCGACCCGGAGACCGTCACCGACGAGGAGCTGCGCGGCTTCGGCTGGTTCACGTTCAAGGAGAACGTCGCCATCGCGCTGGCCGTCGCCGAGCTGTGCGGCGTCGACCGGGCCACCGCGCTGCGGGGCATGTACGACGCGCCGCCGGACCCCGGCGTGCTGTCCGTGGAGCGCTACCGCACGCGCGAGGGCATGCCGTTCCGGTTCGCCAACGTCTTCGCGGCCAACGACCCCGAGTCGACGCTGATGAACGTCGAGCAGCTGCTGGGCCTCGGTGCGATCGAACGCCCGCTGAACGTGCTGATCAACTGCCGCCCGGACCGCGTGGAGCGCAACGGGCAGATGGGCGAACTGATCCCGCGCCTCGCGCCCGACGCGGTGTTCCTCATCGGCCACCCCACCAGGAGCGCGTACGACGCGATCCCCGCGCAGTGGCGGGACCGCGTGACCGACCTGGGCGGCGACCGGCGGCCCGCGGCCGAGCTGGAGGCGGAGATCCTGGGCCGGCTCACGCCGGGCTCGTCGCTGGTGGCCATCGGCAACATCCACGGCCAGGGCGAGCTGCTGCTGGAGCGCCTGACGGAGCTGCCGGCCGACGACGAACCCATGCACCACACCACAGGAGACGTCCGTTGATCCCCGCCGTTCTCACTCCGGAGATCGCCGCCATCGGCATCGCCCTGGGGCTGCTGTTCTCGCTCGTCTGCTACCTGACGACCAACCTCTCCCCCGGCGGCATGATCACCCCCGGCTGGCTGGCGCTCACCCTGGTCGAGGACCTCCAGCGGGCGGCCATGGTGGTCGGCATCACCGTGCTGACGTACCTGGGCACCCTGTTGCTGCAACGGCACGTGATCCTCTACGGCAAGCGGCTCTTCGCGGCCGTGGTGCTGACCGGCGTGGTCCTCCAGGCCACCCTCCACCTGATCCTCCAGCAGCAGTTCCCGCTGATGTACACCAACCAGACCCTCGGCTTCATCGTGCCGGGCCTCATCGCGTACCAGCTGGTCCGGCAGCCGCGCGGCGCCACGCTGCTGGCCACCTGCACGGTCTCGCTCGCCAACTACGTCGTCCTCACCGCCGGGATCCTGCTCGGCTTCATGCCGACCGCCTGAGAGGCACACCCATGTCACGACGGAACCAGAACCGGAGCCGCAACCGAACCCGGAAGAAGAACCGCGGCGCCGGGCGCCGCCGCGCCCTGCACACGCTCGCGGTGCTCGGCCTGCTGGGCACCAGCGCGTACCTCACGGTGGAGCTGCGCGACAAGCAGCAGGGGACGGCACCGCCCGTGGAGTCGGTGCGCGCGGGGGCGCCGGCCACCGCCGGCAAGGCGGTCCCGGCCGGCGAGTACCGCTACGAGCGCCTGGCCAACCCCGCCCGTACGGTGGTCCGCTCCGCCGAGGGCACGGTCCTCGCCACCCTCACCGACAACGCCCGTACCGCCGTCCTCACCGGCCCCAGCCGCACCTTCACGGAGCCCAGCTTCACGACGGCGAAGGTCACCACCGACAGCTGGGTGCGGCTGCTGCCGGAGCCGTGGAAGGAGGGCGCGGAGAAGAGCGCCTGGTTCCGCCAGTGGTTCGGCGACCACCTGGGCAGCAAGGACCCCGACATCTTCGCCTTCGCGACGGACTACCTCGACGGCGCGCCCCTGAAGAAGGACGCCAAGGGCATCCCCTACGCGGGCGACGCCCAGTTCGGCCCGATCAACCCCAACGGCTCGGAAGCGGGCGACCTGCGCCTGGAGCAGTCGGACTTCTACGACTACCTCGGCATCCCGTACACCTTCCGCGACGGCACCACCGAACGCCCCGAACCCCAGCGCTACCGCGCGATGGACTGCTCCGGCTTCGTCCGCACGGTCTTCGGCTACCGCGCCCGCTACCCCCTCCTGGGCAAGGACACCAAGGGCGACGGCCTCCCCCGCACCGCCAACGGCATGGCCCGCCTCGGCCCGGGCGTCCCGGTCCTCGAACTCACCGGCCACCGCCCGGAGACCACCGACCGGCTCCAGCCCGGCGACCTCGTCTTCTTCGAGATCGACAAACGCACGGGCGACCGCCTCGACCACGTCGGCATCTACCTGGGCCTGGACACCGACGGCAAACCCCGCTTCATCTCCAGCCGGGAAGAAGCCAACGGCCCCACCTTCGGCGACAAGGGCGGCACAGCCCGCCTGGACGGCAACGGCTTCTACGCGACGGGGCTGCGGAGCGCGAAGCGACTGTGACGGCGGGCCCGTGACGACCGGGCCCCTGTTCTCCGGGGCCCGGGAGCAGGGCCGTCAGGCCCGCTCCCACTCCCCCAACGCCAGCCCCGGTTCGCCGTCCTTCTGGCGGGCCACCCTCAGCCCGCCCTCCGGGGTGATCGTGGCCAGGACCACGCGGTTCGCCGCGTCCAGGGTCAGGGTCGGGGCGCCCACGCAGGGTTCGCCCGTTTCCTGCCAGGTGGCTTCCGACGGGGCGTCGTCCGGGAAGGCCGTCACGGCCGGGCGGCCCGAGGGGGCCCGCTGGGCCAGGATCGTGCAGGGGCGGCCGGCCAGTTCGGTGCGGAGGGACGCCACCGGGCCCTGGCCGTCGCCGCCGAGGGACGTGAGCGGCACCGGGGCCGGGGCCTCGGCGCCGTCCGGGCCGGCGTCGGGGGTCTGGACGTGCAGGACGCCGTCCGCCGCCGAGCGCCAGTAGTGGGCGATGCGGCCGTCCGCGGCGGGGGCCGACGAGGCGGAGCCCGCCAGGGGCTTCGCCGGGGTGTTGAGGACGCGGCGGAGCGGGCCGCCCGGTTCCTCCTGGCGCCAGCGCAGCACGAACTCCTCGGCCGGGGCGAGGAGTTCGATGCGGCCGTCGTCCGTGACGGCCGCGGACACCGTGTCGAGGACGTGGCTGCCCTTGATGTCCGTCCAGGGGCCCCACGCCCCGCGGACGTCCATGCGCCGGGCGCACACGCCGCCGCCCGCGTTGCGCACCACGATGTGCGCGCCCACCGAGTCCACGACCACCGTCGGCGCGCCGATCTGGTCCGCGCGCTGCCAGTCCTGGCCGTAGGGCGTGCCGATCGAGCGCCACGGCGTCATGGCCAGGCCCGACTGGAACTGTGTGGTGTAGACGACGTCGGTCTCGGCGCGCCCGTCGTCGTGGGCGCGGCGGCGCAGGCCGGCCAGGTGGACGTACCCCTGGGGGGTCCGGGCTATGGAGAGGCGGGGCTCCAGGCCGGGCACGTCGAAGCGCTGCGGGCCGGTCCACCCGGGGCCGCCGGGGCGGGTCTCGGTCCAGCGGAGCACGCCGCCGGCGACCGCGGCCCAGGCCGTCAGCCGCCCGTCGGTGCCCCGCAGCAGCCAGCCGGTGGTGGGGGTGGCGGTCCGCACTGCCATGACTCGCTGCCAGCCTCTCTCGGACTCTGTCGGAGCCCTGTGCTCCCCGTCGCTCTTCGTCGACCCCCGACCATAACACCGGTGGAGATCCACTTCGGTGGGCGGGCGTGCGAGGCTGGATGCATGAGTGACACCCCTCACGGCACCTCTCACGGCACCTCTCGCCTCCCCCTGCTCGTCGTCGACGCCGCCAACGTGGTGGGCTCGGTGCCCGACGGCTGGTGGCGCGACCGGCTCGGGGCCGCCGAGCGGCTGCGCGACCGCCTCGTGACGTACGCCACGGCGGGGCTGCCGCCCGGCGCCGTGGAGCCGCCGCTGCCGGGCCCGGTCGAGGTGGTGCTCGTGGTGGAGGGCGCGGCGCGCCGTACGGCCCCGGTGCCCGGCGTGGGTGTGGAGGCGGCGGACGGCAGCGGGGACGACCGGGTGGTGGAGGTCGTGGCCCGGCAGCCCCCCGAGCGGCGCCGCGTGGTGGTCACCGCCGACCGGGGGCTGCGCGAGCGGGTACGGGCGCTGGGCGCCGAGGTGACCGGGCCGCGCGCGGTCCGGCCGTAGGACGCCCAGCGCCTCCCCAGCGCCCCCTCAGCGCACGTTGAGCCGGCTGTTCCGCCTGCCGTGCACGAAGTACAGCACCACGCCGATCGCCATCCAGATGGCGAACCGCACCCATGTCTCCGCCGGCAGGTTGAGCATCAGCCACAGCGAGCCGAGGACCGACAGCACCGGCACCGCCGGCACGAACGGCGTGCGGAAGGCGCGCGGCAGGTCGGGGCGCATGCGGCGCAGGATGACGACACCGAGCGCGACGACGACGAAGGCGAACAGTGTGCCGATGTTGACCAGTTCGGCCAGGACGTCGATCGAGGTGAACCCGGCGACGATCGCGACGACGACGCCCAGCAGGATCGTGGAGCGGTGCGGCGTGCCGAAGCGCGGGTGGACGGTGGAGAAGAAGCGCGGCAGCAGCCCGTCGCGGCTCATGGCGAAGAAGACGCGGCTCTGCCCGAGCAGCAGGATCATGCAGACGGAGACGAGGCCGACGGCGGCGCCGAAGCTGATGACTCCGGCCCACACGGGGTGGCCGACGGCCTTGAAGGCGTCGGCGAGCGGTGCCTCGGTGGACAGGTCGGTGTACTTCTCCATGCCGGTGACGACGATGGACACGGCGACGTACAGCAGGGTGCAGATGGCCAGGGAGCCGAGGATGCCGCGCGGCACGTCGCGCTGCGGGTTGCGGGTCTCCTCGGCGGCGGTGGCGACGATGTCGAAGCCGATGAAGGCGAAGAAGACGACGGCTGCGGCGGCGAAGATGCCCATCACGCCGTAGTTCGACGGGGTGAAGCCGAACATCAGCTGGATCAGGGGCGCGGCGAGGCCGCTGCCGCCTTCGGTGCCCTTGGACGGCGGGACGAAGGGGTGGTAGTTGTCCCCGTTGATGAAGAAGGCCCCGGCGATGATCACCAGGAGTACGACGGTGACCTTCACGCCCACGACCACGGTCGTCACCCGCGAGGAGAGCTTCATCCCGGCGACGAGGATGCCGGTCAGGACGAGGACGAGGATGCAGGCGAGGAGGTCGAAGCCGAGCGTGCCGTGGTGGGAGCCGGTGAGCACGCCGGGCAGGTGCCAGCCGGCGTTGTCGAGGAGGGAGCGGATGTAGCTGGACCAGCCGACGGCGACGACGGCGCAGCCCAGGGCCAGCTCCAGGATGAGGTCCCAGCCGATGATCCAGGCGGGCAGCTCGCCGAGGGAGGCGTACGAGAAGGTGTACGCGGAGCCGGCCACCGGCACGGTGGAGGCGAATTCGGCGTAGCACAGCGCCGCCAGGGCGCAGGCCACGCCGGCGAGGACGAAGGCCAGGGCCACCGAGGGGCCCGCGTTCTCCTTGGCGACCTTCCCGGTGAGGACGAAGATGCCGGTGCCGATGACGACACCGACACCGAACACGGTCAGGTCGAGGGCGGACAGGTCCCTGCGGAGCGTGTGCTCCGGCTCCTCGGTGTCCTGGATGGACTGCTCGACGGTCTTGGTCCGGAACACTCCGCTCCTGCCGCGGCCGTTCCGGGCGGGCTGCTGCGCGCTCACGGGCTCACCTCCACCTGCTCGGCGTCGCTCGTCCTGTCCTGCCTGAACTGGGCGAGTGTCCGCGATGTTCGGTGCCGTGGAGGGGTGACAACGGCCACCCCCGTCAGGATTCACCCGATGGAGGACATTCCCGCGGTACGGGAAAGGGCCGACCGGACCACCCTGTACGGGGTCCGGCCGGCCCTGGATGCCGGTGGTGCCGGTGGCGTCAGTCGCGTACGGCGTCGGCCGTCTCGGGGGCCCCGGGGGTCTCCTCGTCGAAGCGGCCGTCCAGCTTGGCCACCAGCCCGGTGACCTGGCGGGCGATGTCCGGGGCGGTCAGCCCGATCTCGGCCATGAGCTCCTTGCGGGAGGCGTGGTCGAGGAACCGCTGCGGGATGCCGAAGTCGCGGAGCGGCAGGTCGACGCCCGCGTCGCGCAGGGCCTGGGCGACGGCGGAGCCCACGCCGCCGACGCGGCCGTTGTCCTCGACGGTGACGACGACGCGGTGCTCGGCGGCCAGGCCCGGCAGGGCCTCGTCGACGGGCTTGACCCAGCGCGGGTCGACGACGGTCGTGGAGATGCCCTGCTTGTCGAGGAGGTCGGCGATCTCCAGGCACATCGGGGCGAGCGCGCCCACGGAGACGAGGAGGACGTCGGGCTTCTCGGTGGCGTCGGCGGGGCGGCGCAGCACGTCCATGCCGCCGATGCGGCAGACGGCCTCGACGGCCGGGCCGACGGTGCCCTTGCTGTAGCGGACGACGGTGGGGGCGTCCTTGACGTCGACGGCCTCGCGCAGCTGGGCGCGGACCTGGTCGGCGTCGCGGGGCGCGGCGATGCGCAGGCCGGGGACGACCTGGAGGATGGACATGTCCCACATGCCGTTGTGGGAGGCGCCGTCGTCGCCGGTGACGCCGGCCCGGTCCAGGACGAAGGTCACACCGCACTGGTGCAGGGCGACGTCCATGAGCACCTGGTCGAAGGCGCGGTTGAGGAACGTGGCGTAGACGGCGAAGACCGGATGGAGGCCGCCGGTGGCCAGGCCGGCCGCGGAGGTCGCGGCGTGCTGCTCGGCGATGCCGACGTCGTACACGCGGTCGGGGAACTCCTGGGCGAACTTGCCGAGGCCCACGGGCTGCATCATCGCAGCGGTGATCGCCACGACGTCCTCGCGCTCCCGGCCCAGCTTCACCATCTCGTCGGCGAAGACGGAGGTCCAGCTGGCGCCGCCGGAGGCGACGGGCAGGCCGGTGTCGGGGTGGATGGCGCCGATGCCGTGGAAGCGGTCGGCCTCGTGCTGCTCGGCGTGCTTGTAGCCGCGGCCCTTCTGGGTGAGGCAGTGCACGAGGACGGGGCCGTTGAAGCGCTTGGCGCGCTGGAGCGCGGACTCCAGGGCCTCGATGTCGTGGCCGTCGATGGGGCCGACGTACTTCAGGCCGAGGTCCTCGAACATGCCCTGCGGGGCGATGAAGTCCTTCAGGCCCTTCTTGGCGCCGTGCAGCGTCTCGTAGAGGGGCTTGCCCACGACGGGGGTGCGCTCCAGCAGGTCCTTGCCGCGGGCGAGGAAGCGCTCGTAGCCGTCGGTGGTGCGCAGGGTGGCCAGGTGGTTGGCGAGGCCGCCGATGGTGGGCGCGTAGGAGCGCTCGTTGTCGTTGACGACGATGACGAGCGGCCGGTCCTTGGCCACGGCGATGTTGTTCAGCGCCTCCCAGGCCATGCCGCCGGTGAGGGCGCCGTCGCCGATGACCGCCACCACGTGGTCCTTGCGGCCCTTCACCTGGTTGGCCTTGGCGAGGCCGTCGGCCCAGCTCAGGACGGTGGAGGCGTGGCTGTTCTCGATGACGTCGTGCTCGGACTCGGCCCGCGAGGGGTAACCCGACAGGCCGCCCTTGGCACGCAGCTTCGAGAAGTCCTGGCGGCCGGTGAGCAGCTTGTGGACGTACGCCTGGTGACCGGTGTCCCACAGGATGCGGTCCACGGGCGAGTCGAAGACGCGGTGCAGGGCGATCGTCAGCTCGACCACGCCGAGGTTGGGGCCGAGGTGGCCACCGGTCTTGGAGACGGCGTCGACGAGGAAGGTGCGGATCTCCGCGGCCAGCCGGTCGAGCTGCTCCGGGCTGAGCCGGTCCAGATCGCGCGGTCCCCTGATGCGGGTCAGCAGCGCCACCCGTTGCCTCCTTCGTCGAGCTGTCGGGCTGATCAGATTGCAGTCCGTCGAGTCTAATGTTCCGCCCGCGGTGGCGGTGAACGGGTGCTGCGACCTATCTCACGCGAACGGCCCAGCAGGCGCCCGTACGGGTGTACGAGCGCCCGGCCGCGGTGGTGCCGCTGCTACGCCCGCCCCGCCGTCTTCTGCGTGCGGCGGGAGAGGGAGTCGATCACCACGGCGGCCAGCAGCACCGCACCGGTGATCATGTACTGCACGGCCGAGGCGATGCCCAGCAGGGCCATGCCCGAGGCGATGGACTGGATCACGAGCACGCCCAGCAGCGCCGACCAGGCCGAGCCGCGCCCGCCGAAGAGGCTGGTGCCGCCGATCACGGCGGCCGCGATGGCGTTCATCAGCAGGCTGCCGGCCCCGGACGACTGGTTGGCGGCGTTGATCTGGGAGGCCAGGAACATGCCGCCGAGCGCCGCCGTAGCCCCCGACAGGGCGAAGACGGAGATCCGTACCGCCGCCACGTCGATGCCCGCCCGGCGGGCGGCCTCGACGCTGCCGCCCAGCGCGAAGACCTTCCGGCCGTAGGAGGTGCGGCGCAGCACGAAGTCGGACGCCACGACGACCCCGAGGAAGATCACCACGGCCAGCGGCAGGCCCTTGTACTGGTTGAACAGCCACGCCACCACGTACGCGGGCACCGCCAGGGCCGCCGTGCGCAGCACCAGCTCGCTCAGCGGCCGGCTGGGCACGCCGGCCGCCTCGCGGCGCCTGCTGTCGCGCCAGGAGGCCAGGAAGAAGGCGGCCACGGCCAGCGTGGCGAGGCCGTAGGCCGCCGCGATGTCGGTGAAGTAGTGGTTGGTCAGGGCGGCGACCAGCCCGGAGTCGTCGAGGTTGACGGTGCCGTTGGCGCCGAGCACCTGGAGCATCAGGCCGTTCCAGCCGAGCAGGCCGGCCAGGGTGACGACGAAGGCGGGGACGCCGATGCGGGCGAAGAAGAAGCCGTGCAGCGCACCGGCGAGGGCGCCGGTGAGGAGGGCCAGGAGGAGCGCGAGCCACTCGGGCACGCCGTGGTGGACGTTGAGCACGGCGAGGACGGCCGCGGCCAGGCCGCTGACCGAGCCGACGGACAGGTCGATCTCGCCGAGGACGAGGACGAAGACGATGCCGACCGCGATCAGGCCGGTGCCGGCGGCGGTGACGAAGAGGTTGGAGAGGTTCTCGGCGCCCAGGAAGGCGGAGTCCTGCACCTGGAAGACGAGGCCGATGACGATCAGCCCGACGACCACGGGCAGGGAGCCCAGCTCGCCGCTGCGCAGCTTGCGCCGGAACTCGCTCCAGTAGCCGGCGAAGCCCTCCTCGCGGACCAGCAGCCGCGGGTCGACGGCGGCCACGGCCTGCCCGGCGGCCGGGGGCGTCTCCCGCGGCTCGCCGGCGTTCTCCGACAGGTCGGTGGTCATGCCCCGCCCCCTTCCGCTTCAGCCGCTCCGGCCGCTTCAGCCGCTTCCGTACGGTCCGCCGCGCGCCGGGCGCGGCGCGTGACGGCGTTGTCGGTGGCCCCGGTGATGGCCGAGACGATCTGTTCCTGGGTGGTGGTGCGCACGTCGAAGGTGCCGTTGTTGCGGCCCAGGCGCAGGACGGCGACGCGGTCGGCGACGGCCCGGACGTCGGCCATGTTGTGGCTGACGAGGATCACCCCCAGGCCGCGTTCGCGCAGTCGTTCGACCAGATCGAGGACCTGGGCGGTCTGCTCGACGCCCAGCGCCGCGGTGGGCTCGTCGAGGATGACGACCTTGGGCTCGCCGAGCAGCGAGCGGGCGATGGCGACGGTCTGCCGCTGCCCGCCGGAGAGCGAGGCGATGGGGATGCGGACGCTGGGGATGCGGATGGAGAGGGTGGCGAGCAGCTCGCGGGAGCGGCGTTCCATCTCCACCTCGTCCAGCACCCCGGCGCGCCGGAGCTCCCGGCCCAGGAAGAGGTTGCCGACGACGTCGAGGTTGTCGCAGAGCGCGAGGTCCTGGTAGACGGTCGCGATGCCCAGCTCCTGGGCGGTGTGCGGCCGGTCCACGGTGACGGGCCGGCCCTCCCACTCGATCACCCCGTCGTCGGCGGGGGCGACCCCGGCGATGGTCTTCACCAGGGTGGACTTGCCGGCTCCGTTGTCGCCCACCAGGGCGACCACCTCGCCGGGACGGATCTCCAGCTCCACGTCGGTGAGCGCCTGCACGGCACCGAACCGCTTGGAGATCCCGCGCAACGCCAGCACGGGCGTAGCGGACACGAGCATCATCTCCTTCGCCGCGCCGCCGGGGCGGCTGCCGTGGGGCTCACTTCAGGCCGGCCGCGTCGCACTGGGCCTTGTACTTCTCGGTGCAGATCTCGTCGAGGGTGAAGAAGCCCTCCTTGCCGACGTACTGCGCGATGTCGCCCTTGGTGAGGGGCAGCGGCGTGACGATGACGGCGGGGACCTTCTTGGTGGTGCCGCTGGTGACGGTGGACTTGGCCACGCTCTTGACGTCCTTGCCCCGGGCGAGGGCCACGGCCAGCTCGGCGGCGGCGTCGGCCTCCGGCTTGTAGGGCTTGTAGACGCTCATGAACTGCTCGCCGGTGAGGATGCGCTGGACGGCCGACAGCTCGGCGTCCTGGCCGGTGACCGGGGGCAGCTTGGTGAAGCCGGCGCTGTGCAGGGCGGTGATGATGCCGCCGGCCATGCCGTCGTTCGCGGAATAGACGCCGACAATGCTGTCCTTGCCGAGCGAGGAGATGGCGCCCTTCATGTTCTCGTTGGCGTTCTCCGGCTTCCATTCCTTGGTGTCGTACTCCCGGCCGATCTTCACCTTGCCGTCGAGCACGGAGTGGGCGCCGTCCTTGTACATCTTGGCGTTCGGGTCGGTGATCGCGCCGTTCATCATCACGATCTGGCCCTTGCCGGCGTTGTCGCCGAGCTCCTTGAGCAGGGATTCGCCCTGGATACGGCCGACGCGTTCGTTGTCGACCGAGGTGTACGCCTTGACGGGGCCCTCGGCGAGGCGGTCGTAGGCGACGACGGGAATGCCCTTGCCGGTGGCCTTCTTCACGGAACTCGCGATGGATTTCGCGTCCACCGCATCGAGGATCAGGACGTCCACCTTTTTAGTGATCATGGTGTCGACCTGCTGTTGCTGGACGGAGGCGTCCTGCTTGGCGTTCTCGTAGAGAACGGTGGTGCGGGGGCCGGCGAGCTCCTTGAGCTTCTTTTCGATCAGCGGCCTGTCGAAACGCTCGTAGCGGGCGGTCTGGTTCTCGGGGAGCAGGAGACCGATGGTCAGCGGGGCATTCGGGTCCTTCTTCGGGCCGTCGTTCCCGCCGGCCTCCTTGGCCTTTCCGCAGGCGGCGAGCCCGGCGGCCAGAGAAACGGCGGCGAGGGCGACGACCGTGCCACGCACATGCGCATTCACGTGCATTACCTCCCTGACGAGGCCGCGTCATTGCGGCCGAGGTGGCCGCCACGATTCCCCCCGCGCCGAGCAGGCGTCAACCAGTGAAACGACAACAAGAAGGCAACGATGCCATGCGTTATGAAGTTGAACCCGCGCGTGAGGGGCGCGGTGAGAAGCGCAGTGGGAAGCGCAGTGCGAAAGGCCGGGCCGTCAGGGCACCCGGACCCCGGCCCCGGCCCCGCTGCCGTCCAGCAGCGAGGAGTCGCCCATCTCGCTGAGGACGAGCGCGAGCGCGCCCAGCACCTCGGACCGGCCGCCGAGCGCCCCGGGCACCACTTCCAACTGCCGGGCGGCGCTGGGGATGGCGTACCGCGACACCGACTCGCGGATGGGGCCGAGCACCAGCTCGCCGGCCTCGGCGAGGTCGCCGCCGAGGACGACCCGGCTGGGGTTGAGCAGGTTGCAGAGGTTGGCCACGCCGCTGCCGATGTGCCGGCCCACGTCGGCGATCACGCGGCGGCAGCCGGGGTCGCCGTCGTGCGCCAGCCGGACCATGCGCGGCACGGTCAGGTCGGGGCCGTGGGCCGAGTGCAGCAGCGGCAGGACGTAGCGGGCGGCGGTGAAGGTCTCCAGGCAGCCGCGGTTGCCGCAGCGGCACACCGGGCCGGCCTCGTCCAGCGTGATGTGGCCGATCTCGCCTGCGGTGCCGCCCGGGCCCCGGTAGATCCGGCCGTTGATCACCAGGCCGGCGCCGACGCCGCTGGCGACCTTGATGTACGCCAGGTCGGTGGCGCCCCGGCCGGCGCCCCAGACGAGCTCGCCCAGGGCGCCCAGGTTGGCGTCGTTGTCGACGTGCACCGGCACGTCGAGGCGGGCGGCGAGGTCGTCGCGCGGATTGGTGCCCGCCCAGCCCGGCAGGATGGCGGTGGAGCCGAGGACGCCGGACTCCACGTCGATGGGGCCGGGCACGCCCAGACCCACCCCGATGATCTTGCCGCGGTCGATGCCCGCCTTCTCGATCAGGCGGTTGACCAGGTGTTCCGCCCGGGCCAGGCCCTGGGCGGCGGAGGCGTCCACGTCCAGCGGCTCGGCCTCCTCGGCCAGCACCCGGTGGGCGAGGTTGCCGATGGCCACCCGCAGGTGGGTGTGGCCGAAGTCGACGCCCACGACCGTGCCGGCGTCGCCGGAGAGGGAGACGCTGCGGGCCCGGCGGCCCCCGGAGGAGGTGGGGGTGACGTCGACCGTCCCGGTGTCCTTCAGCTCCCGGACGATGTTGGAGACCGTGGCGGCCGACAGGCCGGTGGCCCGGGCGATCTCGGCCTGGGTGAGGGAGCCCGCCATGCGCACCGCCCGCACCACCCGCTCCAGGTTGGCCCGGTGCAGCGACGACTGCGACCCCGGAGTCTCCACGCCCATCCACTCCCACCTCGCGGCCGGGCTGCGGCTCCGGAGCCCGGCCATCCGTACAACATATGAACTCTAAGCTGAGCCGCCGTCGTTGCGTCCCGTCAAGAGGACGAACGGCCGGGGCAGTGCCCCGACCATCGTACGGAGGGTGCCTCCGGCAGTGGTCCGCCGGGGGCGCGGGCACCCGGGCGGCCCTATTTCAGGGCCCCGGCGGTCAGCCCCGCCTGCACCTGGCGCTGGAAGACGATGTACGCGCCCAGCACCGGCAGCATCGCGATGACCAGGCCCGCGAAGAGCCCGGACCAGTCGCCCTTGTACCCCTGGCTGGCGGCCAGGGCCACCAGGCCCTGCGGCAGCAGCTTCATGTCCTCGTCGCCGACGTTGAGCACCGTGGGCAGCAGGTACTGGTTCCACTGGCCGAGGAAATTGAAGATCCCCACGCTGATCAGCCCGGGCCGGGCCATCGGCAGCATCACCTGGAAGAAGGTACGGGTGTGGGAGGCGCCGTCGAGCACCGCGGCCTCGGCGACGGAGGTGGGCAGCGTCCGGAAGAAACCGCTGAGGAAGAAGATGGTGAAGGGCAGCGAATAGGCGATGTAGACGAGGACCAGCCCGGGGTAGGTGTTGAGCAGCTGCATGTTCTTCATCACGAAGAACAGCGGCACCAGCGCGAGGATCACCGGGAAGCTCATGCCGGCCACGAAGAGGTAGTAGACGAACCGGTTGCCGGGGAAGTCGAAGCGCGCCAGCACATACGCGGCCATCGACCCCAGCAGCATCGTGCCGGTGAGCGAACAGGCCACCACCAGCAGCGAATTCACGAAGTACTGGCTCATGTGCGCCTGCGACCAGGCCCGCCCCCAGGCGTCCAGGTGCAGGCCGCCGGGGAGGGACCAGGGCGAGGTGAAGATCTCCCGGTCCGTCTTGAAGGCGCTCATCACGGCCCACAGCAGCGGCAGGGTCACCATGAGCGCCCAGATGATCAGCACGGCGTGCGAGAAGACGTTGAGGACCGTCCCCTCGGTGCCCTGCCGGCTGCGCCCCCCGGGCCGGGAATCCGTACGCAGGGCCATCAGTACTCCAGCCGCTCGCGCCGGCCCAGCTTCATCACGATGCCGGCGAATATCATGGTCACGATGAGCAGGGCGACGCCGACCGCCGTCGCGTAGCCGGCCTGGCCGTCGCGGAACGCCTTGGTGTAGAGGTAGAAGGACAGCACCTCGGTGGAGTAGTCGGGCCCGCCCGGCCCCACCGTCATGATCTGCACGACGGCGAACGAGTCGAGCGCCATGATGCCCATGTAGACCCAGCCGGTCTGCACCGTGTCCCAGAGCAGCGGCAGGGTGATGCGGAAGAAGGTCTGGAGCCGGTTGGCGCCGTCCAGCAGCGCCGCCTCGTAGAAGTCGCGCGGCACCGAACTCATGCCGGCCGAGAACAGCACCACGTAGAATCCGACGTTGCTCCAGACCATCACCGCCGTCACGCACCACAGCGCCAGGTGCGGATTGCCCAGCCATTCCGGCCGGGCGTCCACGCCGATCGCGCCCAGGAACGAATTCAGCGCGCCGCTGTTGGGGTTGTACGCGAACTGGAAGAGCAGCGCGACGATGGCGATCGACAGGACCTGCGGGAAGAAGTAGACGACCTTGTAGAGGGACGAACCGCGGACACCGGCGACCGCCGCGTTCTTCCGGCGGCGGCCGCCGACGTTGAGCATGAAGGCGAAGAACAGCCCGAGCCCCAGCGTCACCAGCGGCAGCACCAGCAGCAACAGCACGTTGTGCCCGACGGCCTGCCAGAAGATGTCGTCGTGCCACAGCCGCCGGTAGTTGTCGAGCCCCGTCACCCGCAGGTCGGAGGAGAGCCCCGTCCAGTCCGTGAAGGAGTAGTAGATCGACTGCACGAACGGCGAGATGACGAAGACCGCGTAGAGGGCCAGCGGCAGGACGAGGAATCCGGCGATGAAACGGTACTTGCCGTGCTGCATGAGCGGGGACCCCGTTCAGACGTGCCGGTACTTCTTCACGGACGAATCCTTCGCGGTCTCGTCGGCATACCGCTGGATCTTGCTGATGGCCTCGTCGGGCGTGAGCCGGCCGGCCATCATCTCGCCCAGCGCGCCCACCCCGATCTTCTCCTTCTGCAGGGCGACGTACCAGTCCCCGATCCGTGGATTCACCACGTTCTTCCCGGCCTTGGCCAGCGTCTCCTGGCAGGAGGTGAGGCCCGGCGGCAGGGAGAGGCCGTCGGTGCCGCCGTTGAGAGAGGTGAGCGAGGAGACGGACTTGATGAAGTTCTGCGTGGACTTCTTCCCCAGCATGATGCGCAGCAGCTCCATGCCGCCGCGCGGGTTCTTCGCGTTGCGCGGCACGATGAACGGCTCGCCGCCGGACGCCCAGATCGTGCCGAACGGCATCTTGTCGCGGTTCTTGTCGAGGCTGGAGGGGGCGGCCACGGCCATCCGGAAATCGGCCGGCGTGGTCTTCTTCGACTCGTTCTCCACCCACGAGCCATTGGGCAGGAACAGCGCCTTGCCCTCGTTCCACGCGGTCTGCGACTGGATGTGGTCGAGCCCCGGCGTGCCCTGGAGCACGTACCCCTTCTTGTAGAGCTCGTAGTACGCCTCGAAGGCGGCCTTGACGGCCGGGTCCTTCCAGGCGTTCGGCTCCAGGTTGTCGATTCTCGTCAGCACCTCCGGTCCGCCGATCTTGGCGATGAACGGGTAGAGGCTGAACGGCAGGTAGTACGGGTGCTTGCCCGCGTAGGTCCAGCCGGCGACGCCCTTCTTCTTGGCCTTCTCGCACAGCGCGAGCATCTCGTCCCAGGTCTCGGGGTACTGCGCGTCGAATTTCGCCAGGTTCGTCTTCGAGTACCAGACGCCGTAGACGGTGTACGCGTAGTACAGCACCCACGTTTCCTTGCCGCCGAAGCGGCCCATCTCGGCCACGCCCGGCCGCAGCGTGTCGCGCACCTTCTTCGACGGGTCGTCGAACGACGGCGCGTCCAGCAGGTCGTTGAGGTCGGCCAGCTGGTTCTTGGCGACCAGGGTGCCCATGTCCATCTGTTTGGCACCGGAGTTGTCGATGACGTCCGGCGGGGTGCCGCCGTTGAAGCGGGGCTGGAGCTGCGTGAGGATGTCCTGGGTGCCCGTGTGGTGGATCTGCGCGCCGGGGAATGCCGCCTTGTAGTCCGCCTCGGCGTCCTTGGCGTACTGCTGCCCGAAGCCGCCGTCGAAGATGACGACGTCCAGGGGCGCCTTCTCCTCCACGGCGAGCGGGTTCTTGGCGCTCTTGGTGCCCTTGCCGGCCTGCTTGCCGTCCTTGTCCCCGTCGCCGCCGCCCGTCGCGCAGGCGCCGAGCGCCCCGACGGCCGGCACGGTGACCAGTCCGAGGGCCGCGGCGCGCCTGACCAGGTCGCGGCGCCCGATTCCCGACGTGTTTCCCGAGGTGGTTCCCATGCGTACGTCCTCGCCTTCTCCGGGACTCAGGCGGTGGCCCGGTCCGCCGGCCGGCCCCCGCGCCGGGTGCGCGGGGACGCCGAAGGAACCGACACCGCAGGTCGGTTGAGCTTGGTGCTGGGTGCGTGGTGCTGGGCGTGCGCCGGGAAGGCGTCCGTCACGGCGCGCGGGGCCGCCGCTCCTCCCCCTGGTCTCCACGGCGGGCTGCGGCCGCCCCGGATTGCCGACAGGTATAGTCCACTTCGATCAACTGGGCAAGATCGGGGCACCGTTGACCGCCAGTCTTTCCCGACTTGAGACCTCCGCCGGCACCCTCCGCGACCCCGGCGCAACACCCCCGCACGGCCCGGCCGGACCCCTGGCGACACCAACCCCGAGACCCTTGACACCACTGGTGTCTCAGGACCTACTTATCTCTGCGCGACGCGGGTGACAACGTTGTCGGCTCTTCGTGGAGAGGGCAAGGGATGCGGCACAGACTCGGTTACTCCCGATGGCGTACCTCCTTCCGTCCGATGGCCCTCCTGCTGGCCGCCGTAGTGATGACTTCCAGTCAGATCGCGTGTGGACCCCCCGCCTCGGCCGCCGGCGGGCCGGCCGGCACCACCGACCGCTTCGCCTCCTCCTTCGAGCCCGGCGAGCCCCGGCCCGACTGGCTGAACACCGTCGAGACCGGCCCCGACGGCCGGCCCCGGGCGGCCGGCGTGGACGGCGACGACAGCAGCGGCATCCCCGGCAACGTCACCGACAAGGTCACCGCCGTCCGCGCCAGCGGCGAGCACGCCGAGGCCGGCGAGGTGAAGGAGAACCTGGTCGACGGCGAGAGCGCCACCAAGTGGCTCGTCTTCGACCGCACCGCCTGGCTGGAGTTCCAGCTGTCCGAACCCGTCACCCTCGTCCGCTACGCCCTCACCTCGGCCAACGACGCGCCCGGCCGCGACCCCCGGGACTGGGTGCTCAAGGGGTCGGCCGACGGCCGCGACTGGACGACCCTCGACGGCCGCCACGACGAGATCTTCGAACGGCGGACGCAGACCCGCGAGTTCCCGGTCGGCGCGGGCACCGGCACCGCCACCGCGTACAGCCGGTTCCGCCTGGAGATAACCCGCAACGGCGGCGAGCCCCTCACCCAGCTGGCCGA
Organism: Streptomyces mashuensis; assembly: GCF_014654785.1. Taxonomy (GTDB): domain Bacteria; phylum Actinomycetota; class Actinomycetes; order Streptomycetales; family Streptomycetaceae; genus Streptomyces; species Streptomyces mashuensis. The sequence goes on along the minus strand of NZ_BNBD01000001.1, from coordinate 275,123 downwards.
GGTGCAGTTCGCCACCGACCGCGCCACCACTCCCCCGCCCCCCGACATGCGCAGCCAGGTCGACCGCGGCCCCACCGGCTCCCCGACCGCCAAGGCCAAGGCCGGCTTCACCGGCACCCACGCCCTGCGCTACGGCGGCATGCACCAGGCCACCGGCCGCGGCTACTCGTACAACAAGGTCTTCCGGGTGCGGGTCGCCGTGACCCCCCGGACCCGGCTGTCGTACAAGGTCTTCCCCTCGATGCCCGAGGCCGACGTGCGCTACCCCGCCACCCACGTCGCCCTCGACCTCGCCTTCACCGACGGCACGTACCTCAGCCGGCTGGGCGCCCGCGACCAGCACGGCGCCCTCCTCACCCCGCAGGGCCAGGCCGCCTCCAAGACGCTCTACGTCAACCAGTGGAACAACAAGCAGGCGGACATCGGTTCCGTCGCCGCCGGCAAGACCGTCGAGCGCGTGCTCGTCGCCTACGACTCGCCCGTCGGCCCCGCGAAGTTCCGCGGCTGGATCGACGACGTCTCCCTCGCGCCCGCCCCCGCCGAGCACCCCCCGGCCCACCCGGCCGACCGCGCCGTCACCACCCGCGGCACCCTCTCCAGCTCCGGCTTCTCGCGCGGCAACACCTTCCCCGCCACCGCCGTCCCGCACGGCTTCACCTTCTGGACGCCCGTCACCAACGCAGGCTCCACCGACTGGCTGTACCAGTACGCGGCCACCAACAACAAGGACAACCTGCCCACCCTCCAGGCCCTGTCCGCCTCCCACGAACCCAGCCCCTGGATGGGCGACCGGCAGACCTTCCAGGTCATGCCGTCCGCCGCCGCCGGCGTGCCCGACGCCTCGCGCGGCGCCCGTGCCCTGCCCTTCCACCACTCCCGCGAGACCGCCCGGCCGCACTACTACGGCGTCACCGCCGACAACGGCCTCAAGGCCGAGGTCGCACCCGCCGACCACGCCGCCGTCATGCGCTTCACCTTCCCCGGCGCCGACGCCTCGGTCGTTCTCGACAACGTCCGTGGCCCCGGCGGCCTCACCCTCGACCCGGCCGGCCGCTCCTTCACCGCCTGGTCCGACGTCCGCAGCGGCCTGTCCACCGGCGCCGGCCGGCTCTTCGTGTACGGCGTCTTCGACGCGCCCGTCACCGCGAGCGGCAAGCTCAAGGGGGACGCGGCGAGGACCGGCCTCAAGGGCAGCACCGCCAGCGCACCGCCCGAGGCCGACCCGCGGGCCGAGAACCCCGCCGACGGCGTCACCGGCTACTTCCGCTTCGCCCCCGGCGCGCGGCACACCGTCACGCTCCGCCTGGCCACCTCGCTCATCAGCACCGACCAGGCCCGCGCCAACCTGGAGCAGGAGATCCCCGCGAGCACCTCCTTCGAGGCCGTGCGCGACCGGGCGCGCGCCGCGTGGGACGCGCTGCTGGGGCGCGTGGAGGTCGAGGGCGCCACCGCCGACCAGCTCACCACCCTCTACTCCTGCCTCTACCGGCTCTACCTGTACCCGAACTCCGGCTTCGAGAACACCGGCACGCGCGAGCGGCCGCGCCCCCGCTACGCCAGCCCCTTCTCGCCGCCCACCGGCTCCGACACGCCCACCCGCACCGGCGCGCGCATCGTCGACGGCGAGGTGTACGTCAACAACGGCTTCTGGGACACCTACCGCACCACCTGGCCCGCCTACGCCCTGCTCACCCCGCGCCACGCGGGCCGGCTCGTCGACGGCTTCGTCCAGCAGTACAAGGACGGCGGCTGGATCTCCCGCTGGTCCTCGCCCGGCTACGCCGACCTGATGACCGGCACCAGCTCGGACGTCGCCTTCGCCGACGCGTACGTCAAGGGCGTCGCCTTCGACGCGGAGGCCGCGTACGAGGCGGCGCTGAAGAACGCCACCGTCGTCCCCGGCAGCCCCGGCACCGGCCGCAAGGGCATGGCCACGTCTGTCTTCCGCGGCTACACCGGCACGGCCACCCGCGAGGGCCTCTCCTGGGCCCTGGAGGGCTACCTCAACGACTTCGGCCTCGCCCGCATGGGCCAGGCCCTGTACGAGCGGACGCACAAACCCCGCTACCGCGAGGAGTCCGCGTACTTCCTGGAACGCGCCCAGGACTACGTCCGCCTCTTCGACCGGCGCATCGGCTTCTTCCAGGGCCGCGACGACACCGGCGCCTGGCGGCTGTCCCCCGAGGCGTACGACCCGCGCGTCTGGGGCCACGACTACACCGAGTCCAACGGCTGGAACTTCGCGTTCACCGCACCCCAGGACACCCGCGGCCTGGCCAACCTGTACGGCGGTCGCGACGGCCTGGCGAAGAAACTCGACCGCTACTTCACCGTCCCCGAGACGGGCGCGCCGGAGTTCGCGGGCTCCTACGGCGGCGTCATCCACGAGATGACCGAGGCGCGGGACGTCCGCATGGGCATGTACGGGCACAGCAACCAGGTCTCGCACCACATCGCGTACCTCTACGACGCCGCCGGTCAGCCGTGGAAGACGCAGGAGAAGGTCCGCGAGGTCCTCTCCCGCCTCTACCTCGGCAGCGAGATCGGCCAGGGCTACCCCGGCGACGAGGACAACGGCGAGATGTCCGCCTGGTACGTCTTCAGCGCCCTCGGCTTCTACCCGCTCGTCATGGGCCAGGGCGAGTACGCGATCGGCTCGCCGCTCTTCACCAAGGCCACGGTCCACATGGACAACGGCCACGACCTGGTCGTCCGCGCCCCGCGCAACAGCGCGCAGAACGTGTACGTGCAGGGCGTACGCGTCAACGGCAAGCCGTGGGAGTCGACCGCACTGCCGCACGCCCTGCTCGCGGCCGGCGGCACGGTCGACTTCGCGATGGGCCCGCGCCCTTCGGCCTGGGGCTCGGGGAAGGACGCCGGCCCGACGTCCGTGACGAAGGACGACCGGGTGCCGGAGCCGGCCGGCGACGTGATCAGCCCCGGCTCGGACCCCCTCGCGCTGACGGACGACACGTCCCGCACGAGCGCCGCGTTCGAGCACGCGGACTTCGGGGCCCGGGAGGGCACCCACGTCACGTCGTACACCCTGACCTCGGCCACCGCGTCCGACGCCCCGCGCGGCTGGGTGCTGAGCGGCTCGGACGACGGCACGACGTGGACGGAACTCGACCGCCGCGAGGGCGAGACGTTCACGTGGGACCACCAGACCCGCCCGTTCGCGCTGCGGGCGCCGGCGACGTACCGGCAGTACCGGGTGCAGGTACTGGGCGGGGGCGCGGCGACGCTGGCGGAAGTGGAGCTGCGCGGGCGCGCTGCTGCTACTGCGGGGGTTTACCCGGGGGGTACGCCGCGGGGTTGATGTGTGGCGGGAGGCACGTTCCTAGACTGCGGCGGCAGGAAGTTCCCACGGGGAGAGGAACACGATGTCGCGCTTACGCACACCGCTCGTGGCCCTGGCCGCCGCCGCGGCCATAGGGCTCCCACTGGCAACGGCCACCGCCGCGGAGGCACGGCCGACGTACGCGTCGGTGGAGGTATGGGTCTCGACGTACTGGTCCGACGAGATCGTGGTCTGCGGCCACAACCAGTACAACGACTACGTGTGCTCGCACCCCAACACGCGGACGCCGGGGAAGGGCTTCGCGAAGGTGTCGGGCTGGTGGTGGAAGAAGGGCTCGCTGATCGAGATCACGGGCCACAACAAGTCGGACAACACGTACCCGAAGGCGAAGTTCCGCCTGGGCTACGCGCAGGGCAGCGAGTACGAGTGCGCCGTGTACGACAAGTACGCGACGTGCGACGGCCGGTACGGCCGACGGCTGTGACGCGGTGACCCGGCGGGGTGGCGTCGGTGGAAACGCCACCCCGGCGGGGGCGGGCGTCATGCGACCCGCTCCGTACCCTCAAGCGGAGTGACGTCGCCGCCGGGCCAGCCGGATGAGCGACCGCACCAGCCCACCCAGCACCAGCCCCACGCCCACCAGCGGCAGCACCAGCAGCACCGTCTGGACGCACGCCGCGGCCATGCTCAGCACCGGGCTGCCGGAGGACACCGCGCTGCCCATCAGTGCGGTGATCTTCTGCCAGTCCGCCGTCACCACCTGCGGCAGGTTGAAGAGCACCATGCCCAGCTGCAACGCCAGCACCGGCACCAGCAGCAGTACCCACGCCGCGACCACCACCTGGGGCCACCGCTTCAGCGCGCGCAGTTGCTCGTCCGCCGGGCGGCGGAGGACGACGCGCTTGAGGATGGGGCCGATGTACTTGAACAGGTCGGGGATGCCGACGAGATCCGCCACGATGTAATAGCCGTCGAACCGCAGCGTCGGCAGCAGCTGCTGCACCATCTCCAGGTGGACGGAGAGGATCGCGACGAGCAGCAGAGGGGACCCCACCCCCACGTACAGGGCGACGAGCCCGAGGACGAACAGCCCGTTGAAGTAGACCCCGCCCAGGTCCGCGCGGATGCGCCCGGCCCGGCCGAGGCGGTAGGAGTTCGTGATGTCGGTGTAGAACGCCGGCCACACCAGGTAGAGGCCGCATCCCATCGCGCCGGGGCGTACGCCGCCGTAGCGGCACGCGGCACCGTGGCCCAGTTCGTGGAACGCGCAGGACGCGACGGCGAGGGCGACGACCAGCAGGACGTCGCCCGGTGAGGACAGCACCGTCCAGAGCGCCGCACTCGTGTCCTGCGTGAGCCACAGCCACGTCTCGGCGGCCGAGAACGCACCGAGCGCGAGGAGGACCACCGCCGGGCGGAAGAGCCAGGCGAAGAGGCCGGAGAGCCACCACGTGACGTGCTCCGGCACGACGGCGAGGCGGAAGCGGAAGGCGAGGAAGGGGTCCTTGCGCGTGACCGGAGGCGGCGGCGATCCGTCGGCGTACGTGGTGAGGCCGAGCGGGGCGAGCTTCTTGTCGAGGAGGAAGGCGACGTGCTCGGCGGAGAAGCGGCGGCCGGTCTCGCGGCTGAGGCCGACGGCCACGCGCTCGGCGACGGCGGGACCGGGCCCGGCCTGGGCCAGGGCGCGGAGGGCCTGGTAGAGGAGGGGCGGAAGCCGCACGATCTGGCCGTCGGAGCGGCACACGAGGTGCGGCGGCTCGCGGTAGCCGGAGTCCTCGAACTCGCCGACGAGTTCCGTGCCGGGCACCGGCGCCGGCTCCCCGAGCCGGGCCGGACGCGGGGCGGACGGCAGCAGGGACATGGCACCCTCCGGGGGGCAGGGGGCGGCGGGGAGGGCCCGGGGCTGCGAGGCCCCGGACCCTCCCCGTACGCGTACGGCGGGCCGCCAGGCGTTGATCAGTGGCTGGAGATGGCCGCGGGGACGCAGGTGAGGTTGGCCGTCGGGTTCTGGGACGGCAGGCCGAGCGAACCGAACAGGCCCGCGGTCTGCTGGTGGTCGAAGGACTGGCAGGCCGACAGGGCCGTGGTGCCGTGGTCGTGCGGTACGGGGGCGAACACGCCGCCGCCCGTTGCCGCGGCGCTGCTGGACGCACCGGCGCCCGCGCCCGCGCCGCCGGCGGGGTCGCCGGGGCCGGCGTAGCCGAGCGGGCTGGCCACGACGCCGAGGACGGTCCGCTCGGGCAGCACCTCGCCGGCGATGCGGTCGAGTTCCTCGAAGCTGATGGCGTTGTCCATGCCGTTCCCTCTCTGTTGGGGCCTTCTTGCGGGACTGGATGACGCGCTTGCTGTCGCCGTCGGCGACGGAGGTACGCCGACGGCGAGCCTGGGGGTGGTGCTGCGGCCGGTCCGTGGCCGGGACTGTGGCTGATCAGTGGCTGGAGATGGCCGCGGGGATGCAGGTCGAGGTGTAGCCGGGAGAGCTGGGGGCGAGCCCCAGGGCGACGAGGAGTCCGGGGCTGCCGGGGTTCTGCCGGTACTGGCAGGCGTAGGCCACCGTTGCACCGTGCTCGGTTCGGACGAGCGTCGGATACACCGGCTGATCGGTGGCCGGGGCGCCTGCCGTACCGAGCGGCAGGAGGTCCGAGAGGGCGATCCGCGGCGGGAGTTCGTCGCCGGACAGGCGGTCGAGCTCCCCGAACGTGACGGCGGATCCCATCGTGTCGTTCCCCTCCCTCTGGGGCGGCCGCCGGCCGGCGTGTCGTCCCGGCCGGGAACCTAACCCGGTCCCCGGCGGCCCATTCCTCCCCAACCTGCCGATCACCCGGTCGGGTTACGGAATGACCCGGGTGGGTGGTGAGGGGAACGCGCGGTCGGGGACGGGGAGTTGGGGTTCGGGGGGACTACCGGTGAACGGTGGCGAAACGGGCGAGGGCGCGGCGTACGTGGTGGTGCGTGGCGTCGGTGCCGAGGTGGCCGGCGCCGGGGACGACGACGAGTTCGGCGCCGGGCCAGGCATGGGCGACAGGCCACTCCCACCCAGGCGAGGCGCTTACTCAGCGGACCAGCCGTTCGGCCTTCTGCGTCAGTAAACCCAAGTGCAGCGCCTCATTGACCTGCGGGGGGCTCCGTGTCGCCGCAGCCATCAGGGCAGGCGGTGTCCGGCTTACATGTGGACAACGCGCGGCGCTAGCGCAAGCGGTTCGCCGCCGAGCGCCTGGCCGCGCTGGAGGACCAGCGCCGGGCGGCCGCTTCCGGAGCCATCCGCCCCAGCCATGAGGGCCCGCTACATTGTGCGGTTTGGCCGGTTATCAGGTCGTCCCGCCTTGGAATGGCAGGTAATCATATGGCGGCCGAGATCAAAACTGGCTGCATGATGGGGGGATGCTTTGCTGAACGTGAACTTACGGCGAGCCGCCGTGGCAGTCTTCACGACTCTGGCGATCGGAGGCGTGTCGACGCCCGCGACGGCCTTGTCCATACCGACCGAAAGCGCGCCGGATCGTATTCATTCCCAGGCTGTGGCAAAGGAGGACGCCGTACCGGGGATCGCACCGCAGGGCATCGACGACTCCGCTGTGTACCTTGACGAAGACGGACAGGTTCTCCCCATGGAGAACCCGACGGACGTGGACTCCGAGGCGGCACTGGCAGCTGCCTGCACACCCGTGAGCGGGAGGGACAACCCGCACCGGTCCGGCACCGGAGTGGCGGTGTCTGGCCACGGGTGGTGGGGAAAGGGAACCTGCACCAAGGACCGCGCCAAGGTGTACAACTGCCTCTACGAGTGGTACACGGACAACACCTGGCGCCGGAAGGCGTGTTCGGAAACAGAAACGCTCAAGCCCGGTACAGGTGGGAGCAGCTACCGCACGGCAGCACGTCACAACTGCACCAACACCAGCGCGGCATCGTGGCGCAACCACGTGGACGTGGATGTAATCGGTGAGAGCGACACGGGCGAGCGGCCGTATCGCCAAGCCGATGTCGCCTGCCAGGTGTTCTGAGAACGACACATGCAGAACGGCGCGGCTACGGGCACAGCAACCAGAGAGGACTCGGCGTGCCAGAGCACAGCGCCACAGGAGAGCCCGGCATGGTGCCTGCGGCCCGACGGACCGCGGGCACCATGTTCGCCGCCCTGCACGGGGAACTCGCCGCGCACGCCTGGGGCGCTCCCGACCACGAATACGACGCCTACTCGCTCTTCCACCAGCGGTCGCTCGCCATGGGATGGCTCGACGACAGGTCGGCCGGGGGCGGCGCCGAGGACCGTATGCGGCGAGCCCCCGGCCTGTGGGCCATGAACGATGCCGACTGGAACGACCACTCCATCGCGTCCGGAGCCGACCTGATCTCGTGGTTCCAGGTCGAGGCCAGTGCCGTGGCCGACGACCGGCCGCTGCCCGTACGGCCGTTCCTCCAGTGCGCCGAGAGCGCGACCGCACAGCTCGGCACTCCGCGCGTCACCGCCGTACAACTCCTCCTGCCGGTTCAGGGACTCGACGCAGCGGCCCGCCCTGCGTACGCGCCCCTCCCGTCGATGCTGACGGCCGACTGGTTCGCTGGGCGGGACCCACGGTCGAGGGCACCGGTGGAGGTCAACATCAACAGCGGCCGGGACCCGTCCGTCCCCGGCGTCGCGGAGCAGCTCGCAAACCGTCTCCGCCACTTGGACCAGCCGGTTTTCGCCTACGGCTCGCACGACCTCGTCGGCGAGGATGCCGTCCTCGCCCCGCCGTTCGACGACAGCTTCTGGAACGGCCCGCCCCTGCACGGCATGGTGCTGCGCGGGGAACTCACCGAGTGGTCGTGCGACGCGATCGGCTGGCTGGCCGAGGCGATCGCCGACACCGCCGCCTCACTGGGCATCCGCACACCGCTGCTGGTCACCGTCACCCGAAGCCACGCGGCTGACTGAGTCCACGGCAACGGCAAGGGCCGCACCCCGTTCGTACGGGGTGCGGCCCGTGTGCTGGTACTGCTGTGAAACTGCCGGAGGCCGGAGGCTTACTTCCGGATCAGGCTGCGCAGCACGTACTGCATGATGCCGCCGTTGCGGTAGTAGTCGGCCTCACCGGGGGTGTCGATGCGGACGACCGCGTCGAACTCGACGCCGGTGTCGGTGGTGACCTTCACCGTGCGGGGCGTGCGGCCCTCGTTGAGCTCGGTGACGCCGGTGAAGGAGAAGGTCTCCTCGCCGGTCAGGCCGAGGGACTCGGCGGAGGCACCCTCGGGGAACTGGAGCGGGAGGACGCCCATGCCGATGAGGTTGGAGCGGTGGATGCGCTCGTACGACTCGGCGATGACGGCCTTCACGCCGAGCAGCGCGGTGCCCTTGGCGGCCCAGTCGCGGGAGGAGCCGGAGCCGTACTCCTTGCCGGCGAGGACGACGAGGGGGATGCCCTGCTCGATGTAGTTGCGGGAGGCGTCGTAGATGAACGACACCGGCGCGTCGGGCTGGGTGAAGTCGCGGGTGTAGCCGCCCTCGGTGCCCGGCGCGATCTGGTTGCGCAGGCGGATGTTGGCGAACGTACCGCGGATCATGACCTCGTGGTTGCCGCGGCGGGAGCCGTAGCTGTTGAAGTCGCGGCGCTCGACGCCGTGCTCCGTGAGGTACTTGCCGGCGGGGGTGTCGGCCTTGATGGCACCGGCCGGGGAGATGTGGTCGGTGGTGACCGAGTCGCCGAGCTTGGCCAGGACGCGGGCGCCGGTGATGTCGGTGACCGGGGCCGGGTCCATGGTCATGCCCTCGAAGTACGGGGGCTTGCGGACGTAGGTGGACTCGGCGTCCCACTCGAAGGTGTTGCCGGTGGGCACCGGCAGCGACTGCCACTGGGCGTCGCCGGCGAAGACGTCCTCGTAGGAGGTGGAGAACATGTCCTGGCCGATGGCAGAGGCGACGACCTCGTTGACCTCGGCCTCGGTGGGCCAGATGTCCTTGAGGTGGACCGGGTTGCCCTCGGTGTCGGTGCCGATCGCGTCCTTGGTGATGTCGACCTTCATCGAGCCGGCGATGGCGTAGGCGACGACCAGCGGCGGGGACGCCAGGTAGTTCATCTTGACGTCGGGGTTGATCCGGCCCTCGAAGTTACGGTTGCCGGAGAGGACCGAGACGACGGCGAGGTCGTGGTCGTTGACGGCCTTGGAGACCTCCTCCGGCAGCGGGCCGGAGTTGCCGATGCAGGTGGTGCAGCCGTAGCCGACGAGGTTGAAGCCCAGCTTGTCGAGGTACGGGGTGAGGCCGGCCCGGTCGTAGTAGTCCATGACGACCTTGGAGCCCGGGGCCAGGGTGGTCTTGACCCACGGCTTGCGGGTCAGGCCCTTCTCGACCGCCTTCTTGGCCACGAGGGCGGCGGCCACCATGACGTAGGGGTTCGAGGTGTTGGTGCAGGAGGTGATCGCGGCGACGGCGACGGCACCGTGGTCGATCTCGTAGGTCGAGCCGTCGGGGGCCGTGACCGTGGTCGGGCGGGACGGCACGCCGTTGGACGCGGCCGGGGAGTCGGAGGCCGGGAAGGACTCCTCGCCGGCCTCGTCGGCGTCGGAGACGTAGTTGAGAACGTCACGCTCGAACTGCGTGGCGGCCTCGGCCAGGACGATGCGGTCCTGCGGGCGCTTCGGGCCGGCGATGGAGGGGACGACCGTGGACAGGTCGAGCTCGAGCTTCTCGGAGAAGTCGGGCTCGGCGGCCGGGTCGAGCCAGAGGCCCTGCTCCTTGGCGTAGGCCTCGACGAGCGCGACCTGCTGCTCGCTGCGGCCGGTCAGGCGCAGGTAGTTCAGGGTCTCGTCGTCGATCGGGAAGATCGCGGCGGTGGAGCCGAACTCCGGCGACATGTTGCCGATGGTGGCGCGGTTGGCGAGGGACGTGGCGGCGACGCCCTCACCGTAGAACTCGACGAACTTGCCGACGACGCCGTGCTTGCGGAGCATCTCGGTGATGGTCAGCACGAGGTCGGTGGCGGTGGTGCCGGTGGGCAGCTGGCCGGTGAGCTTGAAGCCGACGACGCGCGGGATCAGCATGGAGACCGGCTGGCCGAGCATGGCGGCCTCGGCCTCGATGCCGCCGACGCCCCAGCCGAGCACGCCCAGGCCGTTGACCATGGTGGTGTGCGAGTCGGTGCCGACGAGGGTGTCGGGGTACGCCTTGCCGTCACGGACCATGACGACGCGGGCCAGGTGCTCGATGTTCACCTGGTGGACGATGCCGGTGCCCGGCGGGACGACCTTGAACTCGTCGAAGGCGGTCTGGCCCCAGCGCAGGAACTGGTAGCGCTCCTTGTTGCGGCCGTACTCGAGCTCGACGTTCTGGGCGAAGGAGTCGGGCGTGCCGAACTTGTCGGCGATGACGGAGTGGTCGATGACCAGCTCGGCCGGGGCCAGCGGGTTGATCTTGGAGGCGTCGCCGCCGAGCTCCTTGACGGCCTCACGCATGGTGGCGAGGTCGACGACACAGGGCACGCCGGTGAAGTCCTGCATGATCACGCGCGCGGGCGTGAACTGGATCTCCTGGCTGGGCTGGGCCTGCGAGTCCCAGCTGCCGAGGGCGCGGATGTGGTCGGCGGTGATGTTCGCACCGTCTTCCGTGCGGAGCAGGTTCTCCAGCAGCACCTTCAGGCTGTAGGGAAGGCGCGCGGAGCCCTCGACCTTGTCCAGCCGGAAGATCTCGTACGACTCGCCGCCCACCTGCAGCGTGCTGCGGGCGTCGAAGCTGTTCGCCGACACGACAGTCTCCTTCATGCATGAATACGCGTACTGCGGCCATCCTGCCGCCGCCGGACCGCGCCAATACGCTAAGGTGCACCTAACTTAGGTCTCCCTAACCAGCGCGACAGCGGTACGCCTCTCGGCAAATATCTCGATGTCGAGATAACTCTAGTACACCCGCGCGGCCCGGTCACGCCCGGATAGGCCGACCGTGCACCGCGGCCTTCGACAGGCCGTTCACCCGTGCGAGTGGCCATGACCGGCGGACACACCCGGCGCCACGCCGGTTGCGATAGACCGGGGGCAGTCGCCACGCTGCAGGAACCCCGCGCGCCAGGAGGACCCGATGAGCGTCCAGCCCCACAGGCCACAGCCCCGCTCCTATGCAGCCGACGACCCCGAAACCGCGCTGAAGTATGCGATCCGGCACATCGAGGGGGATCGAGTGCAGATCGTGGAGGGGGTCATTACGTTGATGTCGCCGAGTTGGGATCACGAGTCCGCTGCCGACTCGATCCGCAGCCAGATCGAAACCACCGTGAGGAAACTCGGCTGCGTCACAGGATCCGGCGACCTGGATCTCCCCGGCACCCCCAACTGGTACATCCCGGACATCGCCGTCGTGCCGAAGGAACTGGCCAAAGGCGCCGACGCCCTCCTCCCCGACCAGACCCTGCTCGTCGTGGAAGTCACCTCCTCCTCCAACGGCGACACCGACCGGGTCGTCAAGCGCCGCCGCTACGCCGAGTTCGGGGCCCCGCTCTACCTCCTCGTGGACCGCCAGGAGCGCTCCTGCACGCTCTTCAGCGAACCTGGCCGACTCGGCTACACGCACACCGACGGCCCCCACCCCTTCGGCACCGCCATCCACCTCCCCACCCCCTTCGACCTGGATCTCGACACCTCGGACTTCTGAGACCCTCCCCAACCCACACCGACTCTTCGGATTGTCGGAGAAGTCGTGAGAAGGCATGCCGCAACGCGCGCCAATCTCATATGTGAGATACGGTCTGTCGCATGACAGACGCCTACCTCGGCCGTATCGGCAAGCTCATTCGCGACGCACGCCAGCACCGCGGCTGGACCCAGTCCCAGCTGGCGGAGGCTCTGGGTACCAGCCAGAGTGCGGTGAACCGCATTGAGCGGGGTAATCAGAACATCAGCCTTGATATGATCGCTCGCATCGGGGAGGCCCTCGACAGCGAGATCGTCTCTCTGGGCTACGCCGGCCCGATGCATCTGCGCGTCGTCGGTGGCCGCCGGCTGTCCGGTTCCATCGACGTCAAGACGAGCAAGAACGCCTGCGTGGCGCTGCTCTGCGCGACGCTGCTGAACGCCGGCCGGACCACGCTGCGGCGCGTCGCGCGGATCGAGGAGGTCTACCGCATCCTCGAGGTGCTGGCCAGCATCGGCGTCCGGCACCGGTGGATCAACGACGGCAACGACCTGGAGATCGTGCCGCCGGCCGAGCTCGACCTCGCCGCCATGGACCTGGAGGCGGCGCGACGGACGCGCAGCGTCATCATGTTCCTCGGCCCGCTGCTGCACCGCCTGGACGCCTTCAAGATCCCCTACGCGGGCGGCTGCGACCTGGGCACCCGTACCGTCCAGCCCCACCTGACCGCCCTGCGCCACTTCGGCCTGGAGATCACCGCCACCGACGGCATGTACCACGCCCGCGTGGACCGCTCCGTGGCCCCCACCCGCGCCATCGTGCTGACCGAGCGCGGCGACACCGTCACCGAGAACGCGCTGCTCGCCGCCGCCCGCCACGACGGCGTCACCGTCATCCGCAACGCCAGCTCCAACTACATGGTCCAGGACCTGTGCTTCTTCCTGGAGGAGCTCGGCGTGCGCGTCGAGGGCGTGGGCACCACGACGCTCACCGTGCACGGCGTGGCGCACATCGACCGCGACGTCGACTACGCGCCCTCCGAGGACCCGGTCGAGGCCATGAGCCTCCTCGCCGCAGCCGTCGTCACCGAGTCGGAGCTGACGATCCGCCGGGTGCCGATCGAGTTCATGGAGATCGAGCTCGCCGTCCTGGAGGAGATGGGCCTCGACCACGAGCGCAGCCCCGAGTACCGCGCCGACAACGGCCGCACCCGCCTGCTCGACCTCACGGTGCGCCCCTCCAAGCTGCGGGCGCCGATCGACAAGATCCACCCGATGCCGTTCCCCGGGCTGAACATCGACAACGTGCCGTTCTTCGCGGCCATCGCCGCCTCCGCCCAGGGCCAGACCCTCATCCACGACTGGGTCTACGACAACCGCGCCATCTACCTCACCGACCTCAACCGCCTCGGCGCCGACGTCAAACTCCTCGACCCCCACCGCGTCCTGGTCGAGGGCCCCACCCGCTGGCGCTCCGCAGAAATGATGTGCCCCCCGGCCCTGCGGCCCGCCGTGGTGGTCCTGCTGGCCATGATGGCGGCGGAGGGCACGTCCGTGCTCCGCAACGTCTACGTCATCAACCGCGGCTACGAGGACCTCGCCGAACGCCTGAACTCGGTGGGCGCCCAGATCGAGACGTTCCGGGACATCTGACCGCCTTCCGACTGCTTTCAGAAAACGCTGCCTATCCCCTCCTGCTTGCATTTATGGGAGCAGGAGGGGATCGCGCGTCGGCGCTCCTGGGCAGGCAGCCCGGACCGAGCTGCGCGTTTCACGCCATTGACCAGCAGGTTTCGGAAATCGTCCCGCAGTCTCTCAGTGCCTGCCGCTAGGGTCGGCCGTCCGTGTGTGCACTGCACGGGAAGTTCAAGGGGGAGACAGCGCGTGAGCACCAACCACACCGACCCGGCTGCCGGCTACCACATCTCCATCGCCGACGAGGATCCGCTGCGCGCCCGGCGCGAAGCCCGCGAGCTGCTCGGCGCCCTCGCCGGGACCGACGCGCAGGCCGCGCTCGAGGTTCCGGCCGGCCCTGCAGGCATCGGCGAGACCGACAAAGGCGGGCCGGTCACCGACCTCCTCGGCCTGGTGTTCAGCGGCGGTTCCCTGGTCGCCGCCGCGATTCAGGTCTGGCTGGCCCGCGTGCCCCAGCGGACCATCACCATCAGGCGGCCCGACGGCGCGACGCTGACCATCTCCGGCAAGCAGGCCCGTGCGGACGACGCGCGGATCGAGCGGTTCCTCAATGGAGACGTGGGTCCGGCGGACGGCGATCCGGAGGGGACGGGCGCGGCGTGAGTGACAACGACCGGTACGCCATGCTCATCGGCGTATCCACGTACGACAGCGATCGGTACCACGATCTGCCGCCGGTCCGAGCAGACCTGCACTACATGCAGGCGGTGCTGGAGAGCACCGAGATCGGCATGTACAACGAGTGCGCGATGGTCGCCGAGCCCACGCGCGCCGAGATGTTGCACGCCATCGAGGAGTTCCTGGAGGAGCGGCAGGCCAGCGAGACGGCGCTGCTCTACTTCAGCGGGCACGGAGAGTTCTGCGAGGCCGACGGCCAGCTGTACTTCCTCACCCGGGACGCCGACCCGGAGGACCTTCCGGGCACCGCCGTGCCGGCCGAGTTCCTGGAGAGGATGCTCCAGTCCTGCCGGGCCTCCTCGAAGGTCGTGCTGCTCGACTGCTGCTCCAGCGGCTCCGTCGTACAGGGCTGGACGGCCAAGGGGGCAGCGGACAGCAGTGAACGGCCCGCACCCAGCACGCTCCTCCGGCCGACCGGCGTGTATTTCATCACTGCCTCGGACGCCCTCCAGGCCGCCTCGGCGATGGCGCCGGCCGGGTCCTCGCTCGGCACCTCCCGGTTCACCGGTGAGATCGTCGAGGGGTTGCGCAGCGGGCGGATCAAGGACAGTGGCTGGATCACCCCGGACGACCTCTTCGAGTACCTGACCGCGCAGATGGTCCGCAATGGCGTACCCGAGGAACAGCGGCCCACGAAGTCCACCATCCGTGCGACGCACTCCCTCCCCCTGGCCCGCTCGGTGGCCCGCTCCGTCCAGCTCCCCGAACCGCCACGGGGTGCCGCCGAAGGTCTTGCGCCCTCCTCGGCCCTGCTGAAAGCACGCAGGCTCGCCGGGCAGGATGCCCAGGACGGCGTCGACCGGCAGCGCCTCCTGCGCTACTACGCCCACTGCCTGGGGGCGCAGGCCGCGTCAGGAATGCTGCCCGACCGGGACAGCGGCCGGGGCTCCGCGTACTTCCTCTTGGGGAAGGGATCGGAGACGATCCAGTCCGGACTGGGGTCCGGTCTTCCCGCCCCACCCCAATTGCCCAAGGCGAAGAGCACCGGCGCAAAGGTCGACGAGGCCGCACTGCAGGAATACTGGTACGGATACCCGGCCGTCACCCTGCCCGAGCGCGGCGGGGACGGAAGGCGGCGGGCCTCGGTGCGCATCGCACCGCTGCTGATCCAGCCGATGGAGCTGGCACCCGACGAGAACGGCCGTGACCGGCTGAGCCCGAGCGGGGTGCCCTCGCTGCACAGCGGTGTGATCACGGAGTTGCTGGAGGACGACGACGCCGCCGAGCTGCTCGCCCGCTGGCAGCCGACCTGGCAGGAGGGCAACGCCGCCCAAATGGTCAAGGCGGTGCGGGAACTCTTGACGCAGCTCGGGCTCCCGGAATTGGAACCGCTCGATCTGTCCGCGCTCAGTGAGCGTTCCGTCATGGACTCGCTGCGCCCGGGTGCTCACAACGCCGCCGTCCTCCTCGCGCCGTCGGGTCTGGAACGGACCGCGACCGAAGGCCTCGTGGAGAATCTGCTCCAGATGTCCACCCGCACCGCTCAGATCTCCGGCACTGCGCTGGACGCGCTCCTGACCGGTGGCGGCGATGGCGGACGTGGTGGGACCGATGCGCCGGTCGTGGTGTCCCCGGGGCCGTGCAACGAAAGCCAGGCGCAGGTGATCACGTCTGCGATGACCCGCCCGCTCACCGTCTCCACCGGGCCGCCCGGCACCGGGAAGAGCGAAGTGGTGACGGCGGTGGTCGCCACCGCCGTCGCCGCCGGACAGTCGGTCCTCGTCGCCTCCACGAACAACGAGGCCGTGAACGTGGTGGCCGAGCGCTGCGACGCGATCTCCCCCGGGCTGCTCATGCGGACGGGGAACTCCGAGGCCTTGGAGGCCGAGGCAGCGAAGCTGGAGCGGCTGCTCGCCCAGCCGGTCGAGGCCCCGGCGCGAGGTGCGGCGACCGTGGCGGGCGACCTCAGAAACCGGCACGCACGGGCGGCCGCGCACGAGGTCGAGGCGGCGCGGCTGATCGGTGAGGAAGCCCGGCTGCTGGAGCTGCTGCGGGAACGTGCGCATCGTGCGGACGAGCTCCAGCTGCCCGTGGAGCTGCTGGACCGGGCATGGGCCGAGAGCGGAGCCACCGCACTCGCCGGCTGGGAGGGACGGGCCCGGCGGGCCGCCGTCGCCCGGTGGTTCTCCTTCGGTCGATGGCGCCGAGGGCAGGCCTTGTCCACGTTCGTCGCCTCGGTCGGAGAGACCTCTGCGGGCTCCTGGCCGGCCTGGGCCACGGAACGGCCGGTACCGCCCGAGCTCCTGCTCGCCCTTGCGGACGTCGCAGCGGTGGAAGGAACGCTGAGGGATCTCGTACCGCGGCATCTCGCCCTGGACGAGGAGGCGCTGAAGCAGGCGCGTCTGGAGAGCCGTGCCGGCCTGTCGGAGACCTCGGGCGAACTCGCCCGGGCCGTGGCCGCCGAGGCCATGGCCCGGGGGCGGTCGCTGATGGCTCAGCGGCTCCAGGCCCTGCGCCGGCGCTCCGGCTTCTGGAAGAGCCAGCGCAATCTCATGGCGCACCTGAAGGGCTGGGCCATCAGCACCCACTCGGTTCGCCGGCTCGAACTCACTCCAGAACTCTTCGACCTCGTTGTGATCGACGAAGCCAGCCAGTGCTCGATTCCGGCGGTGCTGCCGCTGCTGTTCCGGGCGAAGCGGGCGCTGATCATCGGCGACCCGATGCAGCTCGGCCACATCCCCGGGATCACGGCGCAGCAGGAGCGGCAGGCCCGCGTGCGGGCCGGGCTCAGCGCCGCGCAGCTGGAGGATCACCGGCTCACCTACCACGTGTACTCCTCGTACCATGCCGCGGCGCAGCACGGCGAAACGGCGCTGCTGCTCGACGAGCACTACCGGTGTCACCCGGCGATCGCCGATGTCGTCAACGGTTACTGCTATGCGGGACAGTTGCAGGTCCTCACCGACGTCAGGAAGCAGGTCCCGGCGCTCGACCCTGTCGGGCTGAGCGCTCCGGGTCCCGCGCTGGGCTGGGTCGACGTGCCGTACGGCGAGTCCGCGCGGGGTGCGGGCGGTCAGTCCTGGCGGAATCCGGCGGAGGCCGCACAGGTACGGGAGACGGTGGACGAGCTGCTTGCACGGCTTCCGGAGGATGCAACGGTTGGCGTCGTGACACCGTTCCGTGCCCAGAAGGAGGTTCTGGCACGGGTGTGGGCGGAGGACGACCGCGTGCGGGTCGGCACCGTTCATGCCTTCCAGGGCGGGCAGCGAGACGTCATGGTTCTGAGCCCGGTGGCCACCGGCAACACCCCTCCCCGTACGACGCACTGGGTGGCGAGTCAGGTCAACCTGTGGAATGTGGCCGTCACACGGGCGAAGTCGCAGCTGATCACGGTGGGCAGCCATGCTTTCTGGCAGGGGCAGGCGGGCCTGCCGGCGCTCCTCGCGGAGCGGTCGGAAGTGCTGGGTGCGGGATCCTCGGTGGATCTGGCTGGTACAGCCTCCGGCGCAAAAGCCCGGAGTGGCTTCCGTGAGGAGCTCACGGACCGGCTCCAGGACTACCTCGGTCGCCGCGGCGTCACCGATCTGGAGCGCGAGGCGGTGGTCGGCGGGCACACCGTCGATCTGCTGTTCACCACGGACGGGGCGAACACCGCGGTCCTCATCGACACGGGTACGGAAAACGGCCGGACCCCGGCCCGCCATCTGCGGTTGACGCACGCACGCGGCGACCTGCTGCCCGGACTGCCGTCCGGTGGCTCCGGGGCGAAGCCCGGACCGGTGGCACGGACGGTCCGGGTGCCGGCGTGGCGGATCCTGGCCGGTGACGTGATGCTGGAGCCGCTCTTCGGCTGAATCCGTACCGCCGTCGTGGTCAGGGCCGAAGGCTCCGGACGACGTACGTCATGTGCTGGACGGTGCCGGCTTGCAGCCAGACCGCGGCGTTCCCGGTGCCTGCCGGGCCGAGTCCGCGCGCGCAGTCGCGCAGCCAGGTCTCACCCGCGCCGGCCGTCGCACCACGGAAATCCGCCAGCCCAAGGATTTCCCGAGCGGCGGCCCGGATGGTGGGGGCCCGGTCGGGGCCTCCTGTCGGAACCTTCACGAGGACGAACGACGTGCAGGTGGTGTACCGCAGCACGCCCCAGGGCGGGCCGCCGTTGCCGGACGACGGTCCGCGAGTGATGCCGCGGGTGGAATCGATTCCATAGTCACCGTAGACGAGCCGGCGGACGTAATCGCGCGTGCTGCCGTTCAGCTCTTGCCAGACGCGCCAGTCCCACCGAGGCTCCACAGCTGTCCCGTGCTCCAGCAGCCGGGCGGTCACATCGGGGAAGCCGCCGGCCAGGACAACGGTCGTCCGCCACGGCATCAGCGGTACCAGGGTGTCGAGCGCGCGCAACGACTCCTTCGCCGCGTCAGGCCGGTCGGCGCGCACGGCGCCCAGGTCGAGGAGGAGGTCCGCCTCGACCGCGGGATCGACGCGGGCGACCAGGTCACGAACACCCTGGCCCACGGCGTCGTCCCACTCACCGGGCAGCATGACCCGTATGGCGAGCCCGTGCCCCGTGAACCGAGCGTGTTGGAGCATCGCGTTCTGATGCGCCTCGGGACGGTCCGGCCCCGTCACCGGGCGCAGCAGACTCGCTTCGGCGTCCGTGGACAAGGCATCAGCCAGCAGCGACAGTTGTGTCTCGTCGGCACACGGGGCATCGACCCAGGCGGGATGATGGCGGTGAGCCTTGCTCACGGCCCGTATGTCCCGTCGGACCCCCATGGCGAGTACATCAGGGCCCAGGCCTGTACGGGGCGGAAGGTTCCACAGCGGCATGACAGCCGCTTGTACAGAGGGCATCAGCTGCAGGTACGCCTGACGGGCGTATCGCTTCGCCGGCAGAACGGGAACGTACAGCGATCGGGACATGGCGGCTCCCCCTCGGCTCAGCCCGCGTCCTCTTCCCTGGCGCTTCTCCCTCGGTCTCCAAGCTCGCTGCTTCAGGATCCGCCGGGTCGCCGCTACACGTAATGCCGTCTTTTCAGCCTTTATGGCTGGTACTCCCCGTGCTGCGCGCCCCCTGTCACCGCACCCTCTTCCAGCACAGGAGTAGAGTCCTGACCGATCGGTCAGATGCCTGACCGTATGGTCAGGGCGCGCACGCTAGGGGGATTCACATGCGCACTGAAAACACCACCAGCACCACCTGTTGCATCGTCGGAGGCGGTCCCGCCGGTTTGATGCTCGGCTTGTTGCTTGCCCGGGCCGGGGTGGAGGTGACCGTTCTGGAGAAGCACGGGGACTTTTTGCGGGACTTCCGGGGCGACACCGTGCATCCCTCCACGCTTCGGTTGCTGGACGAGCTCGGGCTGGGGGAACGGTTCGCCGCGTTGCCGGCGCGGCGGTTGGACGAGATGCGGTTGCATCTGGGGGGTACCGTCGTGCCGCTTGCCGATCTGCGGCGGATACCGGGGGCGCATCCGTACATCGCCATGGTTCCGCAGTGGGACTTCCTCGACATGCTGGCCGGGGCCGCCGCCGAGGAGCCGTCCTTCTCCTTGCGCATGCGCACCGCCGCCACCGGGCTGCTCACCGACGGCGCCGGACGGGTGACCGGCGTCCGGTGCACCGGGCCCGACGGGCGGACCGGTGAGATCACCGCCGCGCTGACCGTCGCCTGCGACGGCCGTGACTCCGCCGTCCGCGAGGCGGCCGGGATGCGGCAGCGGCGGTTCGACGTGCCCATGGACGTGTGGAACGTCCGCGTGCCCCTCCCCCGGGACGACGACGGCGCCAAGGACGGGCGGGTGTTCATGCGGTCCGTGGGCGACCAGTTCGCCGTCACCATGGACCGCGGCGACTACTACCAGACCTCCTACCTCATCCCCAAGGGCGCCGACCGCCGGATGCGCGCCCACGACGTGCAGTGGTTCCGCGACCGTCTCGGCGCCCTGTTCGGCTGGGGCCCCGAGGTGACGGACGCCATCACCTCCTGGGACGACGTCAAGCTGCTGGACGTGACGATGGGCCGGCTGGAGCGCTGGTACCGGCCCGGGTTGCTGTGCATCGGCGACGCCGCCCACACCATGTCGCCCACCGGCGGCGTCGGCGTCAACCTCGCCGTGCAGGACGCCGTCGCCACCGCCCGGCTGCTCGCCGCCCCGCTGCGCCGCGGCGCCGTCACGACCGAGGACCTGGGCCGCGTGCAGCGGCGCCGGTGGCTGCCCACGGTGGCCGTCCAGAAGGGCCAGCTCGCCGAGCACGAGGCGCTGATCCGGCCCGCCCTCGCCGGACAGCTCGACCCGGACCGGCTGCCGGCGCCGTTCCGGCTGCTGCGGGCCGTGCCCGCCCTCCGTACCGTCGCCGGCTACCTGGGCGGCGTGGGGCTGCGGCCGGAGCGGGCGCCCGCGTTCGCGGTGCGTGCCGCCGCCGGCTGAGGGGGCCCCGGTCGCCACGTCCGCCGGTGTCCCCCGCAGAATGAGGCCACGACACCGCGCGAGGGGCCGCGGTGCCCGACGGGGGGAACATCATGCGGGGTACGAACAGCGAGGCGACCGCCGTCCTGGCCTTGGTCGTCGTCGGCCTGGTGATACGCAGTCAGCTGCGGGCCCGCCCGCTACGGCGCCACGGTTCGCTGGTCTTCCCGGTGCTCTTCGCCGTCCTGGGCGTCGCGGGGCTCGCCTTCGGCATCGCCTCGGTCGTCAAGGAACACCCCCTCACCACCCTGCCCATCGTCCTGCTCACGGTGAGCCTGGCCGTCGCCGCGGGCCTCGGCGCGGCCCGGTCCCGCACCGTACGCGTCTGGCGCGACCCCGAGCGCGGCGTGCTGCGCCAGGGCACGGCCGTCACGACCGGGCTGTGGCTGACCTCGGCCGCCGTGCACTTCGGGCTGGGGATGTGGATCGACCATGCGGCCGGCGCGGGCATTCTGGGCGCCACGTCGCTGTACGCGTACCTGGCGATCGGCCTGGGCACCCAGAACCTGCTGCTGCGCGGGCGCGCCGCCGCCCTGTAAGGGCGCCGGACAGCCCCCTTACGGGGCGGCCGGGCGGCCGACCGCCAGCCGCGTGAGGACCACCAGTTCCTCGGCGGCGGCGTCCAGGTCGTAGTCGGGGTGCACGAGCCAGTGCGCGATCACGTTGTCGATGGCGCCGCCGATGGCCAGCGCCACCGTGCGCGGCTCGAAGGCGCGCAGCGCACCGGCCTCCTGGCCGGCCCGCAGCAGCCCGGCGAGGTGCTGCCACCGCCCGTACGTGTCGTGCGAACCGGGCGTCTTGAGCCTGGTGCCGCCCTCGTCGTCCAGCAGCATCTCGGTGATGACGCGGACGTGGCGCCGGTTCGCCTGCTGGTAGCCGATCATTGCGCGGACGTAGGCGACGAGCGCCTCCACCGGGTCGCTCTCGCGCTCGACGCGCTCGGTCACGTAGGCGCGGAACCGCTCCAGTACGTGCGTGAGCGTGGCCCGGGTGAGGTTGTCCTTCGACGAGAAGTGGTAGAGCACCGCCGCCTTGGAGATGCCGGCCCGCTCGGCGATGGCCGCGAGGGACGTGGCCGGGTAGCCCTTCGTGGCGATGAGGTCGATGGCGCACTCGACGATCTGCTGCCGCCGGGCCGTCTCGGTGAACGTCGGTTCGCCGTCGCCCCGGCGGGACGGCCGGGAAGCACCGGAGGCCATGGGGAACGTCACTCCGTTCGGGCGAGTAGCGGTGGTCCGCGTGGGGGCGGGCCGGTTTCACACCGTAACACCGGGCGTACGCCGCCCCGGTCAGCGGCCGTCCGGTTCCGGGCCCGGCAGGACCGCCACCCCGTCCAGTTCCACCAGCGCCTCCTCGTCCCAGAGCCGGGTGGTGCCGATGACCGCGACGGCCGGGTAGTCGCGGCCGGCCAGGCGGCGCCAGACGGCGCCCAGCTCGCGGGCGGCGGCCCGGTAGGCGGCCACGTCGGTGGTGTGGACGGTGAGGCGGGCCAGGTGGCACGGCTCGCCGCCCGCGGCCCGCAGGGCCGTGAGCAGGTGACCCAGCGCCCGTTCGAACTGCGCCGCCATGTCACCCGGCACGATCCGGCCCGTCGCGTCCAGGGCCGTCTGGCCGGCGAGGAAGACGAGCGTGCCGCCGGACACGGTGGCGGCCACGGCGTGGCTGAAGCCGGACGGCGGGGCGAGCCCGGCGGGGTTGACGCGCCGCAACGGGCGGCCGGGGCCGGGCGGTGCTGCCGTCATCGGTAGAGCTCCCTCGCGATGATGGTGCGCTGCACCTCGGTGGCGCCCTCGTAGATGCGGGGCGCGCGCACCTCGCGGTAGAGGTGCTCCAGGAGGTGGCCCCGGCACAGGGCGCGGGCGCCGTGGATCTGGACGGCGGAGTCGACGACGTACTGGGCGGTCTCGGTGGCGAACAGCTTGGCCATGGCCGCGCGCCGTACGACGTCCTCGGCGCCGGCGTCGTGGGCCGCGGCCGCCGCGTACACCAGCAGGGCGGCGGCCTCGGTGCGGGTGGCCATCTCGGCGAGCCGGTGGGAGACGGCCTGGAGGTCCTTCAGCGGGCCGCCGAAGGCCTGCCGCCCGGCGGCGTGCGCCAGGGTCGCGGCGAGGGCGGCGCGCGCCATGCCGACGGCGAACGCGCCCACGCTGGGCCGGAACAGCGCGAGCGTGGCCATGGCGACGCGGAAGCCGCCGCCCACCTCGCCCACCACGTCGTCCGGTCCGACGGGGACCCCGTCGAAGGTGAGCGTCCCGACGGGGTGCGCGGCGAGCATCTCCACGGAGGCGCCGCCCAGGCCGGGGCGGCCGGCGGGCACGAGGAAGGCGGTGACGCCGCGGGCGCCGGGCTCGGGTCCGGTGCGGGCGAAGACGGTGCAGAGGTCGGCGTCGGGGGCGTTGGAGATCCAGCACTTCTCGCCGTGCAGCCGCCAGCCGCCGTCGCCCGCCGGGCGGGCCGCGAGCGCCAGGGCCGCGGCGTCCGAGCCGGCGCCGGGCTCGCTGAGCGCGAACGCGGTGACGGCCCGGCCCGCGACGACGGCGGGCAGGTGCCGCTCGCGCTGCTCGCGGGTACCGAACCGGGCCACGGGGTACGCGCCCAGCCCCTGGAGGGCGAGCGCGGTCTCGGCCTCCGTGCACTCCTGGGCGAGCGCCTCCCGCAGCAGGCACAGGTCCATCGCGCACACGGCAGGGCCGTCCCCGCCGGGCGGCAGGACGCGGGCCAGCAGGCCGAGTTCGCCGAGCGCCTCGACCAGGGGCCGGTTGACACGCCCGGGCGCTCCGGCCTCCGCGAGGGGGCGCAGCCGCTGCGCGGCGAGGTCGCGCACCTCCGCGTACCAGGCGCGCTGGCCGGCGCTCAGCGCGAACGGTGAGGTCACCCGGAGACCACCTCTCCTCAAGCCGCATCCACCTATTGCGTTCTCTTGACCGCCGTCACCAACTCGCTACGCTGGCAGGGAGAGTGAGCCCTGGCAAGACCCCCGTTCGTCCCCCCGTGACCCGCCCGGTGTGAGGGGTGCGGCCCCGCCATGGAACTCCATCCGTCCGCGCACGTCGACACCTTCACGCGCGACCACCTGCCGCCCGCCGGGCAGTGGCCCGACCTCCGCCCCGACCTGCCCGGGTCGCCCGGCCTGCACTACCCCGCCCGCCTCAACTGCGGCGCCGAGCTCCTGGACGGCACCATCGCCCGCACCGGCCCCGACCGGGCCGCCTTGCGGGACGACACCGGGCACGTCTGGTCGTACGGGCGGCTGCGCGCCGAGACCGACCGCATCGCCCACGTCCTCACCGACGACCTGGGCGTCGTCCCCGGCAACCGCGTCCTGCTGCGCGGCCCCACCAGCCCGCGCCTCGCCGCGTGCTGGCTCGCGGTGATGAAGACCGGCGCGGTGGCCGTGACCGTGCTGCCCGAGCACCGGCCCCGGGAACTGGCCGCCGTCTGCCGCGCCGCGCGCGTCCGGCACGCCCTGTGCGACGCCCGGTCGGCGGACGGCCTCGCCGCCGCACCCGTACCCCCCTTACGGGTCATGCTCTACGGCGGTGACGGCCACGACGACCTGCTGCGCCGCGCGGAGGGCAAACCGGCATCCTATGCCGCGCTGCCCACCTCCGCCGACGACGTCGCGCTCGTCGCGTTCACCTCCGGCACCACCGGACGCCCCAAGGGCTGCGCGCACTTCCACCGGGATGTGCTCGCCGTCGCCGACACGTTCTCCGCGTGCGTCCTGCGGCCCCTGCCCGGCGACCTGTTCGCCGGCAGTCCCCCGCTGGGCTTCACGTTCGGCCTCGGCGGGCTCCTCGTCTTCCCGCTCCGCGCCGGCGCCTCCACGCTCCTCACGCCGTGGCGCGGCGCGGAGAAGATGCTCGGCGACATCCAGCGCCACCGCGTCTCCGTGCTGTTCACCGCGCCCACCGCGTACCGGGCCATGCTCGCCCGGCTGGAGGCCGACGGAGCCCACGACGTCACGTCGTCGTTGCGCCGCTGCGTCTCGGCGGGCGAGCACCTGCCGGCCGCGCTGTGGCACGCCTGGCACCGCGCCACCGGCGTTCCCCTCATCGACGGCATCGGCGCCACGGAAATGCTGCACATCTTCCTGTCCGCGTCCGACGAGCTGATCAGGCCCGGCGCCACGGGACTGCCCGTGCCCGGCTACGAGGCACGCGTCGTCGGCGCCGACGGCCGGCCGGTGCCCGACGGGCGCCCGGGGCTGCTGGCGGTGCGCGGCCCCACCGGCTGCCGCTACCTGGCCGACGAGCGGCAGTGCGACTACGTCCGCGACGGCTGGAACCTGACCGGCGACACGTACGTTCGGGACAGTGACGGCTACTTCCGGTTCGTCGGCCGCGCCGACGACCTCATCGTGTCGGCGGGCCACAACGTCGCCGCGGCGGAGGTCGAGGAGGCGCTGTGCCGCCACCCGGACGTGCTGGAGGCAGCCGTCACCGGCCGGCCCGATCCACGGCGCGGGCAGGCCGTCGTCGCGCACGTGGTGCTGCGGGCCGGCGTGCCGCGCACCGATGCGACCCGCGCACGCCTCCTGGAGTTCACCGGAAAGGAGATCGCCCCGTACAAGTGCCCTCGCGAGATCGAGTTCCTGGACGCGCTGCCGCGCACGCCCACCGGCAAATTGCAGCGGTTCCGGCTCCGTTCCGGCGCTTTACAGTTTCCCCGTGACTGACCAGCCACCGACGCACACCCCCCGGTCCCTCATCGTCACCTTCTACGGCGCCTACGGGCGCGGCACCGCCGACGCCCCGGCCGGCCCGGTGCCCGTCTCGGCCCTCATCCGCCTGCTGGGCGCCCTTGGCGTGGACGCGCCGTCGGTACGGTCGGCCGTCTCACGGCTCAAACGGCGCGGCCTGCTCGTCCCCGGCCGCACGTCCGGCGGTGCGGCGGGGTACGGACTGTCCGACGCCGCCCGGCAGTTGCTGGACGACGGCGACCGGCGCATCTACGGCCGCGCGCCGGCGCGCCCCGGGCACGGCTGGCTGCTGGCCGTCTTCTCCGTGCCGGAGCAGGAACGGCACAAGCGGCACCTGCTCCGCTCGCGCCTGGCCCGGCTGGGCTTCGGCACGGCCGCGCCGGGCGTGTGGATCGCCCCGGCCCACGTGCACGAGGAGACGCGGCACACGCTCGAACGGCTGGGCCTGGCCGCGTACGTCGACCTGTTCCGCGGCAACCACCTGGGGTTCGAGCCGACGGCCGAGGCGGTGGCGCGGTGGTGGGACCTGGAGTCGCTGGCATGCCAGCACCGGGCGTTCCTGGCGGCGTACGAGCCGGTGCTGCGGCGGTGGTCGCGGCGGCGGCCGGTGCGGGTGGAGGAGGCGTACCGGGACTACGTGCTGGCGCTGGATTCGTGGCGGCGGCTGCCGTATGCGGATCCGGGGCTGCCGTCCGGGCTCCTACCGGAGGGGTGGCCTGGCGGCCGGGCCCAGCGGGTGTTCGCGGGGTTGCACTCCCGCCTGCGCGATGCGGGTGAGCGCTTTGTGGCGGGGGTGCTGGCGTAGGGGGCACCCCTCACATCTTCCGTCCCGTCGGCGGGCGTCTGCTGCCCGCTCGGTACGGTACCGGCCAGCGTGCGCCCTCGCCCTCGTAGTCCTGTTCCGCCGCCGCGTGCAGGGTCCATGCCGGGTCGTACAGGTGGGGGCGGCCCAGGGCGCAGAGGTCTGTTCTTCCCGCCAGGATCAGGGAGTTCACGTCGTCCCACGACGAGATCGCGCCGACCGCGATCACCGGGACTCCCGCCTCGTGCCGGATGCGGTCCGCGAACGGCGTCTGGTACGAGCGGCCGAACGCGGGGCGTTCGTCGGGTACGACCTGGCCGGTGGAGACGTCGATCGCGTCGGCGCCGTGCGCGGCGAAGGCGCGGGCGATGGCGACCGCGTCGTCCGCGGTCGTGCCGCCGTCGGCCCAGTCCGTCGCCGAGATGCGGACCGTCATGGGCCGGTCGTCCGGCCAGGCCGCGCGGACCGCGTCGAAGACCTCCAGCGGATAGGCGAGGCGGGCGGTGAGCGTGCCGCCGTACGCGTCCTGGCGGTGGTTGGTCAGCGGGGAGAGGAAGCCCGACAGCAGGTAGCCGTGGGCGCAGTGGAGTTCCAGCAGGTCGAAGCCGGCGCGGGCGGCGCGCCGCGCGGCGGCGGTGAACTGGTCCCGTATCGCGGTCATGCCGTCGCGCGTGAGGGCGTGCGGCGTCTGGCTGACGCCGGCCCGGTACGGCAGGGGGGAGGCGGCGACCAGGGGCCAGTTGCCGTGCGGGAGGGGCTGGTCGATGCCCTCCCACATGAGGCGGGTGGAGCCCTTGCGGCCGGAGTGGCCGAGCTGGATGCCGACGGCCGTGCCGGGCGCCTCCGTGTGCACGAAGCCGGTGATGCGCCGCCAGGCCCGCTCGTGCTCGGGCGTGTACAGGCCCGTGCAGCCCGGGGTGATGCGGCCGCGTTCGCTGACGCACACCATCTCGGTCATCACGAGCCCGGCGCCGCCGAGGGCCCGTGCCCCCAAGTGCACGAGGTGGAAGTCGCCGGGGGTGCCGTCGACGGCGCGGTACATGTCCATGGGCGAGACGACGACGCGGTTGCGGAGCGTGAGGCCGCGCAGCCGGAAGGGCGTGAACATGGGCGGGGTGCCGGGCGGTACGCCCGCTTCCGCCTCGACCGCGGCGACGAACGCGGCGTCGCGCAGCCGCAGGTTGTCGTGCGTGACGCGGCGGCTGCGGGTGAGGAGGTTGAAGGCGAAGCGGCGCGGCGGCTGGTCCACGTGCAGGGCCAGCTCCTCGAACCACTCCAGGCTGGCGCGGGCGGCGCGCTGCGTGGACTCCACGACGGGCCGGCGCTCGGCCTCGTACGCCGCGAGTGCTTCCGGCACGGTGCGGGCGCGCTCCAGGCGGTGGCTGAGGGCGAGGGCGTCCTCGACGGCGAGCTTGGTGCCGGAGCCGATGGAGAAGTGGGCGGTGTGGGCGGCGTCGCCGAGCAGCACGATCCGCCCGTCGTGCCAGCGTTCGGTGACGACGGTGACGAAGGCGGCCCACGCCGACCGGTGGGAGCGCAGCGACTGCCCGCCGAGGGGCGGGCCGAACCATTCCGCGCAGCGCCGCGCGGAGGCGGCGGCGTCCAGGCGGTCGAGGCCGGCGCGGCGCCAGACCTCCTCGCGCATCTCCAGCACCACGGTGCTCGCATCGTGCCGGTACGGGTAGGCGTGCAGCTGCATGACGCCGTGCGGGGTCTCGGCGATCTCGAAGCGGAAGGCGTCGAGGGCGGTGCCCGCGGCGAGCCACAGGTAGCGGCAGCGGTGGGGGGTGAGGGTGGGGCGGAAGACGTCGCGGTGGTCCTCGCGGGTACGGCTGTGGAGGCCGTCGGCGGCGACCACGAGGTCGTGGGTGCGGGCCAGTTCGGCGGCGGGGGGCGCGGGGGTGCGGAACAGCAGCCGTACGCCCAGGTCGAGGCAGCGGCGCTGGAGGACCTCCAGCAGCCGGTGGCGGCCGAGTGCGGCGAAGCCGTGGCCGCCGGAGCGCAGCACCGTGCCGCGGTGGACGACGTCGATGCCGTCCCAGCGCACGAACTCGCGGCGCAGCGCCGCGTACACGTCGGGGTCGGCGCTCTCGATGCCGCCGAGGGTCTCGTCGGAGAGGACGACGCCGAAGCCGAAGGTGTCGTCGGGGCGGTTGCGTTCCCAGAGGGTGACCTGCCGTCCGGGGTCCTGCCGTTTGAGCAGGGCCGCCGCGTAGAGGCCGCCGGGCCCGCCGCCGATGACGGCGACGCGCGCGGCGTGCGGCGCCCGGGGTGTCCCGCGGGCCACGGCTAGCGCCCCTGCCACCTGGGGGGCCGCCGGCCGGTGAAGGCGGCGTGGAACTCGGCGTAGTCGGCGCTGTTCATCAGCAGGGCCTGGGTGGCGGCGTCGAGTTCGACGGCGGCGGCGAGCGGCATGTCGAGTTCTGCGGTGAGCAGGGCCTTCGTCTGGGCGTGGGCGAGCGCGGGGCCGTCGGCGAGGCGGCGGGCGAGGGCGTGGGCGGCCTGGTGGGCCTCGCCCTCGGCGCACAGCCGGCTGATCAGGCCGATGCGTTCGGCCTCGTCGGCGGTGACGGGGTCGCCGAGCATGAGCAGTCGGGTGGCGTGGCCGAGGCCGACGACGCGGGGCAGCAGGTAGGCGGCGCCCATGTCGCCGCCGGAGAGGCCGACGCGGGTGAAGAGGAAGGCGAAGCGGGCGGTGGGGTCGGCGACGCGGAAGTCGGCGGCGAGCGCGAGGACGGCCCCGGCGCCGGCGGCGACCCCGTGCACGGCGGCCACCACGGGGAAGGGGCACTCGCGCAGGGCCCGCACCACCTGGCCCGTCATGCGGTTGAAGTCCAGCAGGCGGGCGGTGTCCATGGCGAGGGTCGCGCCGATGATCTCGTCGACGTCGCCGCCGGAGCAGAAGCCGCGGCCCTCGCCGCCCAGGACCAGGGCCCGCACCGAGCCGTCGCGGGCGAGTTCGGGCAGCAGGTCGCGCAGGTCGGCGTAGGCGCCGAAGGTGAGGGCGTTGAGCTTGTCCGGGCGGTCGAGGGTGACGGTGGCGACACCTGCGTCGACGGTCAGGCGCAGGTGCCGCCAGTGCTCGGTACGGGACGCGGAGCCGGTGAACGGGCTCATGGCGCACGGCCTCCTTCAGCCGGGAAGGGCTGGTGCCTGCCCGGCGAAGTTATCACCGCTCTGTGACTGTCGTCACGAGTACGCGATAGCACTCATCGGTGCGGCCTCACCGGCCCAGCGTCGCCACCAGCAGCGCCTTGATGGTGTGCATCCGGTTCTCGGCCTCGTCGAAGACGACCGAGTGCGGCGACTCGAAGACCTCGTCGGTGCACTCCAGGGAGGTCAGGCCGTGCCGTTCGTGGATCTCCCGGGCGACGGTCGTGCCCAGGTCGTGGAAGGCCGGCAGGCAGTGCAGGAACTTCACCGCCGGGTTGCCCGTCGCCCGCAGCACGTCCATGGTCACCGCGTACGGGCCGAGCAGCGCGATGCGCGCGTCCCAGACCTCCTTCGGCTCGCCCATCGACACCCACACGTCGGTGGAGACGAAGTCGGCGCCGGCCACGCCCTCCGCCACGTCCTCGGTGAGCGTCACGCGGGCCCCGCTGACCTGGGCCAGGCGGCGCGCCTCGGCCACCACGGCGTCGGCCGGCCACAGCTCCCGCGGCGCCACGATCCGTACGTCCATGCCGAGCAGCGCCCCGGTCACCAGG
The DNA here is from genome assembly GCF_014654785.1 of Streptomyces mashuensis. Classification (GTDB taxonomy): domain Bacteria; phylum Actinomycetota; class Actinomycetes; order Streptomycetales; family Streptomycetaceae; genus Streptomyces; species Streptomyces mashuensis. The sequence goes on along the minus strand of NZ_BNBD01000001.1, from coordinate 245,233 downwards.
TGCGAGTTGCCCATGTTGTAGCGGGCGTCGCCCAGGTACGCGTGGGCGATGTGCTCCACCGGCTTGGGCGTGTGCTCGGTCATGGTGAGGACGTCGGCGAGCATCTGGGTGGGATGCCACTCGTCGGTGAGGCCGTTGAAGACGGGCACCCCGGCGTGGGCGGCCAGCTCCTCGACGACCTCCTGGCCGTGCCCCCGGTACTGGATCGCGTCGAACATCCGGCCCAGCACGCGGGCCGTGTCGCGGACCGACTCCTTGTGCCCGACCTGCGAGCCCGCCGGGTCGAGGTAGACGGTGCGCGCGCCCTGGTCGGCGGCGGCGACCTCGAAGGCGCACCGGGTCCGGGTGGAGGTCTTCTCGAAGACGAGCGCGATGTTGCGGCCCCGGAGCCGCTGCTCCTCCACCCCGGTGGCCTTGGCCGCCTTCAGTTCCGCCGCCAGCTCGACCAGGCCGTGGAACTCCTCGGCGGTGAGGTCCGTCTCCTTGAGGAGGTGACGGCCCTTGAGGTGTGTCGCCATGGGTGGCTCCCGTTCGTCTCCGCATCCCGACATCGCACGTTGGTTCGTAACTCTATACGATGTCTCGCATTCTTATACGACAGGGGGTCGGCCCCCGTCGGCCGGGGCCCTGCCGGGCATCAGCTGATCCCCGGCACGGCGTCCCGCTCCACCGGGCAGCTCATGCAGCGCGGCCCGCCACGGCCCCGGCCCAGCTCGCTGCCCGGGATCGTGATGACCTCGATGCCGTGCTTGCGCAGGAAGGTGTTGGTGGTGGCGTTCCGCTCGTACGCCACCACCACGCCCGGCTCGATGGCGAGCACGTTGCAGCCGTCGTCCCACTGCTCGCGCTCGGCCGCATGCACATCCTGCCGCGCGGTCAGCACCCGGATCGAGTCCAGGCCCAGCGCGGCGGCGATCGCCCGGTGCATGTGCTCCGGCGGATGATCGGTGACCTTCAGCTCGCTCTCGCCCGTGCCCGGCTCGATCGTGTACGAGGGCAGCATGCCCAGCCCGGCGTACTGCGTGAACGTATCGCCGTCAATCATGGTCATCACCGTGTCGAGGTGCATGAACGCCCGGCCCTTGGGCATGTCCAGGGCCACGATGACCCGCGCCGAGCCGGCCGAGAACATCCGGTGCGCCAGCATCTCCACCGCCTGCGGCGTCGTCCGCTCGCTCATGCCGATGAGGACCGCTCCCCCGCCGATGACCAGCACGTCCCCGCCCTCGATCGTCGACGGGTACGCCGCCTGGCCCTCGCACCACACGTGGAAGCCGCCCGCCGCGAACAGCGGGTGGTGCCGGTACACCGCCTCGTAGTGCACCGTCTCGTGCCACCGCGCGGGCCAGCGCATCGCGTTGACCGACACGCCGTCGTATATCCAGGCCGAGGTGTCCCGCGTGAAGAGGTGGTTCGGCAACGGCGCCAGGAGGAAGTCGTCCACGTCCAGCGCGTGGAACCGCACCGACACGGGCTCGCTGTACCGCTCCAGGAACTCCCGCTTGGTCATCCCGCCGACCAGCCACGACGCCAGCTCTGGCGCCGGCATGCCGCCGAACGCCTCGCGCAGCCGGCCGGTGGCCAGCGGCCCGTACTCCCGCTCGTGGAACACCCGGTCCAGCACCAGGCTCCGCGCCTGCGGCACCCGCAGGCTCTCCTCCAGCAGGTCGCGGAACAGGTGGACCTCGACGCCCCACTCGCGCAGCACGTCGGCGAAGCCGTCGTGCTCGGCGCGGGCCCGCCGCACCCACAGCACGTCGTCGAACAGGAGCGTGTCCTTGTTGGAGGGCGTGAGCCGCCTCAGCTCCAGGTCGGGACGGTGCAGGATGACGCGCCGCAGCCGCCCGGCCTCGGAATCGACATGGAATCCCATCCCTCCATCCTGACCCGGGCGGCACGAGATCACTCGGCGTACGACGCCCGTCCGGCACGGGCACCGGCAGCGGCGGCTTCGGCCTCCAGGGCCAGCGTCGCGAACACCGTCTCGTGCACGCGCCGCAACGGCTCCCCCGCCGCCAACCGCTCCAGGCCCTCCCGCCCCAGCGCGTGCCCGCGCAGCGCCAGCGACCACTGGTGGCCCAGCGGGCGCGCCCGCAGCCGGGCCAGATTGCCGGGCCGCGTGTACTCCGGCCCGAAGAACAGCCGCAGGTGGTCCCGGCCCCGGCAGGCCACGGCCGGCGGGACCTGCGGGCCGTACCCCTCCGCCGCGGGCCCGGCCACCATGCCGGCGCCGCCCGCCGCGGTCAGTTCCTGCCACCACCGTGTGCCGGCCCCCACGGACGCCTCGTCCTCCGTGTCGACCAGGACCCGGTCCGTACGGGCGAGCAGCGCGCCGTCCCGCGCGACCAGCCGGTCGACCAGGGCGAGCTGCTCGCCGCGCGGCTGGGTGGCGAGACTGCGACCGTCGACGGCCAGGACCCGGAGCGGGGCAAGCCGCACGGCGGCGGACACGGGAAGGGGCACGGCGGGCGCGGCGGGGGCGGCGGGGGCGGCGGGGGCGGCGGGGGCGGCGGGCGCACCGAACCGCCGGTACGCCTCCGTGAACGCCGCCGCGTCCCGGGCCCGCTCCCGCTGCCGGGCCGCCGGCTCCGCGACGTCCACGCCGCGGGCCGCGGCCGCGTCCAGGGCCGCCAGCACGGTGGGGAACAGCGCGGCCGCGGCGGCGCCCACCGCCGCGTAGCCGTCCGGGGCGGGCGAGGCCGGCGGCTGCGGCAGGGCCTCCGCCTCCAGCAGCAGCCAGTCGGTGTCCAGCTCCTCCCACAGCCCCGCCCCGGCCACGCAGGCAGTGAGCCGCTCCAGCACCGGCCGCGCCGCCTCGGCGCCGGCGAACAGCGGCTGTGCCGTCGCCGTGTACGCGGCGCCCGGGAGGCCGTCCGGCACGCCGAAGCGGGCGGCGGCGGTCTCCGCGTCCCGGCACAGCAGGACGGCCGCGCGCGAGCCGCCGTGCATCGCCTCGCACAGCACCTTGCGCACGCCCGCCGCGCGGTGGCCGGCGAACACCTCGGCCGGATGTTCCAGGTGGCCCTCCTGCCGCGACGCGGCGCACGGCGCCGGCCTCGGCGGCAGGTACAGCAGCTGCCGCGGGTCGCCGGCGAACCGGCTCAGCGTCTCCAGCGCCGCCGCCGCGGCCTCCGGGCGCAGCGTGACCCGCCCCAGGGAGCGGGTCTCGACGGTGCGGCGCGCGGCCACGCCGGCCAGGTCGAGCGCGGGGGCGGCCGCGGCGAGGGGCCGCGCCGGCTCGTACCAGACCCGTTCGGCCGGTACGTCCACCAGCTCGCGCTCCGGCCAGCGCAGCGCCGTCAGCCGGCCGCCGAAGACGGCGCCGGTGTCCAGGCAGAGGGTGTTGTTCAGCCACCGGGCGGACGGGCTCGGCGTGTGCCCGTACACGACCGCGGCCCGGCCCCGGTAGTCCTCCGCCCACGGCAGCCGCACCGGCAGCCCGAACTCGTCCTTCTCGCCGGTCGTGGCCCCGTACAGCGCGTGCGCCCGGACCCGGCCCGACGACCGGCCGTGGTACTGCTCCGGCAGGCCCGCGTGGCAGACGACGAGGCGGCCGCCGTCGAGGACGTAGTGGTCGGCCGGGCCCACGAGCCCGTCGACGAAGACGCGGACGCGCTCGCCGAACCCCGGGTCGGCCCGCTCGGCCTCCGCGAGCTGCTCCAGGGTCTCGGCCAGGCCGTGCGTGGGTTTCACCGTGCGGCCCCGGAGGTGGCGGTCCAGCTTGTTCTCGTGGTTGCCCGGCACGCACAGGGCGTGCCCCGCGGCGACCATGCCCATGGCGAGGCGCAGCACGCCGGGGCTGTCGGGGCCGCGGTCGACGAGGTCGCCGACGAAGACCAGGGTGCGGCCCTCGGGGTGCGCGGCGTCGACCGCGCGTCCTGCCGCGTCCCGCACCAGGACGTAGCCGAGCCGCTCGAGCAGGGTCTCCAGCTCGGAGCGGCAGCCGTGCACGTCGCCCACGATGTCGAACGGGCCGGTGAGGTGCCGCAGGTCGGTGGGGCGCCGCTCGCGCACCACCTCGGCGGCCTCCACCTGCGCGGCGCCGCGCAGCACGTACACCCGGCGGAAACCCTCCTGCTCCAGGCGCGGCAGGGACTCCGCCAGCTCCCGCCGGTGCCGGCGGACGACGCGCAGCCCGGCGCCCTTCCGCTCGGGGCGGGCGGCGTTGCGTGCCGCGCACACGTCCTCCGGGACGTCCAGGACGACCGCCACCGCCGGCACGTCGTGCTCGCGCGCCAGCCGCAGCAGCCGGCGGCGGCTCTCCACCTGGACATCGGTGGCGTCGACGACGGTCGTCCGGCCGGCCGCGAGCCGCTTGCCGGCGATGTAGTGCAGCAGGTCGAAGGCGTCGGCGCTCGCGTCCTGGTCGGTCTCGTCGTCGGCGACCATGGCGCGGCAGGCGTCGGACGACACCGTCTCGGTCGGCCGGAAGTGGCGCGCGGCGAAGGTGGACTTGCCGGAGCCGGTGGCGCCGACGAGGACGACGAGGCAGAGGTCGGGGACGGTGACGGTGACGGTCATGCGGGGGCTGCGTCCTTACGGGCGGTGCTGTGGAGGGCGTCGGTGACGAGGCGTTCTTCGGGGTGGCCGTCGAGCCAGCCCTCGCCGGAGCGCAGCAGCGCGGCGGTCTCGTGCTCGGCCGGGCGGCAGGTGCCGGGGGCGTCGTCCGGTACCGGCAGGAGGACGTGGAGGTGGCGCAGGGCGTCCGTCAGCCTCTGCTCGCCTTCGAGCAGCAGCGAGACGTACGGCAGCCGCTGCCCGTGCGGGGCCAGGGGGCGGGTCGTCACGGTCCAGCCGAGCGGCGCGAAGAGCCGTTCGGGCAGGTCGGGGCCGCGGTGGGCGGGCAGCACGGGCACCTCCACGCGCAAGGGCCGGCGCTCGTCGACGAGCTCGGGCCGGCCGGCGCACCGGCCCTGGAGGGCGGAGGCGAAGACGTTGCCCAGCGCGACGGCGAGGGAGGACGAGGCGGCGTACGGGCGGTCGTTGACGGTCCCGTGCGCTGCCCGGCCCGGCTCCAGCAGCAACGCGGCCGTGCACCGCTCCTCCCCGGCCTCGGGGAAGAACACGTACGCGGTGCCGTGCGCGGTGGAGAACCGCTGCACGCGGCCGGGGTCCTTGTGCAGGAGAACCCCGAGGTCGGTGGCCGGCCGACGGCTGGTGCCGGTGGTGCTGATGGTCAGGAACACGCAGACGAGTATCGTCCGGGTTCGTCCCCTGAGCACGCGCGTTTCCAGCAGGCGGCCGGTCACGTCCCTGAGCCGCCGCTCAGTCGTGCAGCACCTCGGCCAGTGCCGCGATGCGGTCCGGGCCGATGCGGCAGCAGCCGCCGATGAGCCGGGCGCCGGCGGCCTGCCAGGCGGTGAGGCGGTGGGGGTCGAAGGTGGGGGTGCCGCACCAGGTGCGGGCGGCGGGGTCCCATGCTTCGCCGGTGTTGGGGTAGACCACGACGGGTTTGCCCGTCACACGGGCCGCGATCTCGACGGCGCGGTCCGCGTCGGCCGGCTCGCAGCAGTTGACGCCCACGGCGACGACCTGGTCGTTGCCGGCGGCGAGGGCGAACGCCTCGGTGAGCGGCTGGCCGGCGCGCGTGTGCTCGCCGGCCACGCTGTACGAGAGCCACACCGGCACGCCGCAGTCGCTGACGGCCCGCAGCAGCGCCTCGGCCTCCTCGGCGTCGGGCACGGTCTCCAGCGCCAGCACGTCGGGGCCGGCCTCGGCGAGTGCCTCGATGCGGGGGCGGTGGAACCGCTCCAGCTCGGCCACGCCGATCCCGTACCGGCCCTTGTACTCGCTGCCGTCCGCGAGCATGGCCCCGTACGGGCCGACGGAGGCGGCGACATACACCTCGTGCGGGGCGCGGGCGGCGGCGGCGCGGGCCAGCTCCACGCTGCGGCGCAGCAGCCGCGCCGCCTCGGCGGGCCCGGCGCCGCGGCGCGCGAACCCCTCGAACGTGGCCTGGTAGCTGGCGGTGATGAGGACCTGGGCGCCGGCGCGGACGTAGGCGTCGTGGGCCGCCTCGATCTGCCCGGGGTCGTCGGCGAGCAGCCGCGCGGTCCACAGCGCGTCGGACAGGTCGCAGCCCTGGGCCTCCAGCTGTGTGGACAGTCCGCCGTCGAGCACGAGCACCCGGCCCTGGGCGAGCGTGGTGGCGAAGGGGGTGGTGGGCAGGGACAAGGCCGGCTCCGTTTCGTTTGTTTCCGCTCTTTCCCAGTCCTTCTCGCTCGTTTCGAGCGCTCGTCAATCATCGGTGGTGCAGCCACCCCGACTCACTCCGGCCGGGTGAAATTCCGCTGTGCGAGACCGTCGGCGGAGTATCCGGCAGTGTCCGCCACGGCCGGTGATCGTTGGCTCGGGCGGAGCCGGACCGCCCGGCCCGCGCACCGGTGTTCGCTGCCGGAGGCGACGACCGCAACGCCGCCCGCCCGGCCGGGCAGGGCGAGGGCCGAGGAGGCCACCATGACCCAGGAAGCCGCGCCCGAAGGGGCCGTACCCGCCCAGGCCGCTTCCCCGCAGTCCCCGCAGCCCCGGCCGTCCGCCGCGGCGCCGGGCAGTCTGCTGCAGCAGATGGAGGAGCTGATGGCCGCGCTCAATGCCGACCTGTCGCAGCTGGACGCCGACCTCCAGTCGGCGGACCGCGCGGCGGACCGGAACGAGGCCGGGACCGAGCCGGCCTCGCCGCAGGGCGGTACCGGGCAGGGCTGACCGGCCGGGGCCGCCGGCCGGCGGCGCCCGCTCACGCCGCGCCCCCGCGCTCGCGCAGGGCGAGCCGTCTCAACAGGCCGCCGACGCGGTCGCCGGTCTCGTCGGCGGCGTCCATCGCCTCGATGCACTGCCAGTAGACGGCGTCCTCCTCGCAGGTGCAGGCGACGCCGACGAGGGCTATGCCGACCTCGCCGAGGAGCTCGCCGAGGTCGGTGAGCACCTGCCAGGGGTCGCGCACCTCGGTGAGCCGGCCCGCGCGTAACCCCCCGGTGCGCAGCGCGCTCTGGCACAGCGCTCCGGAGGCCCGGCCGCCGGCCTCGCTCAGGCCGCGGGCCGCGGCACGGGCCTCGAAGGGCCCGTGGGCCGCGAGATGGCGGCCGACGGCCTCCGCCAGGGCCTGTGCCTGCCATGCCTCGGTGACGATGTCCTCCATCGCGCCGGCGCTCGCCAGCGCGTGCCGCGTGGCATCGATGAGCCGCGCTGCGTCCATGCCCGTTCCCCCACTTTTCCGTCCGCCCGCTCTCACTACCCAGAGTGATGACTAACCGCCGGAAAAGCCAGGGGAATTCAGAAATCTGTGGATACCAGATGCGGTGTGGATAACTCAATCACTCCGTAGAGTGACGATCGGCGCGGCCACTGACGTCCTCCGCACCCCCGCCCGGCGCCGGAAATCGCCGCTCATTTCGGTCGATCTTTGCCGAAAGCGCCGCCAGCACGTCGATGTCCAGCACCTCGCAGAACTGCAGCAGATAGGCCAGAACGTCCGCGACTTCGTCGCGTACGCGCCCGGCCGTCTCGGCGGAGTCCATCACCCGGGCCGACTGTTCCGGCGTCAGCCACTGGAAGATCTCCATCAGTTCGGACGCCTCGACGCTGAGGGCCGACGCCAGGTTCTTCGGCGTGTGGAAGGGCTGCCAGTCGCGGGCGGCCGCGAAGTCGGCGAGCCGCCGTTGCAGCGCCGCCAGGTCGTGCGCGGCCCCCGGTTGCTCAGGGGCGCCGGAAGAGCCGGGAGCCTCGGGGGTCACGGAGGTCGCGGGGGTCACGGAGGTCGCGGGGGCATCAGGAGTGTCGGGCTGCTGTGCGGTCACGCCCCCAGGTCTACCACCGCCGCCCCGTCCACCTCCTCCGCCACCCTCGCCAGCTCGCCCCGCACCGTCCCCAGCAGCCGGATGTGCCCCCGCCGGCACATCCGTGCCGCCAGGTCCAGCAGTTCGCGCGCCTGTCCGCCGTCCAGGCACCGGTCCAGCCCGTCGGCGAGGACCGTGAGCACCTGCCGCGCCGGCAGCACCTCCGCCGCCGGGTCGACCTCCAGCACGCCCGGACCCGTCAGCAGGACCAGGCACAGCGCCAGGTAGCGCAGTTCGCCGTCGCCCAGCCGCTCCAGCGGCGTCGCGGGCCCCTGCTGCCGCGCCAGGACGCCCCGGACCCGGCCGCCCTCCAGCACCTGCACCCCGAGCCCGTCCACCTGACCCCGGCACCCCGCGCCCACCGCGTCCACCAGCGCCGCGTGACGCGTCACGCACTCGTGGCGGGTGCGCCCCAGCACCGCGGCAACGTTGTCACACGCGCTGCGCAGCCGCCCGTCCCGCGCGACGACGGGCGCGCGCATCACCTCCGGGCGCGGGTCGCAGGCGAAGACCGAGCGCAGCGCCACGACGACCTGCTCGGCGGCGTCCAGGACCATGCGCTGGCCCGCGGTCTTGCCGGCGACACGGAGCGGCAGCAGCGCCGTGCCCATGCGGTCGTCCGGCAGGGGCGCGCGCGTGACGGGCACGGAACCCGCCGTGTGCCAGGCCGCCTCCACCTTGGGCCGGCCCGGGTCGCGCAGGGCCGTGGTGAGCAGGATGCGTCCGGCGCCGGTGAGCCGCTCCCCCACCACCCGGAGCTCCGGCTCGGCCTGGACGGCCATGTCCAGCCGTACGGGCCCCGCCGGCCCGTCGACCGTGCAGCCGATGCGGAAGCCGCGCCGCCCCTGGGCGTCGGGCCGCGCCCCGTGCGGTACGCAGGCGGGGGCGCCGCCCTCCACCGCCGTCAGGGCCTCGCCGAGGGTGTCGCCCGCGGCAAGCCGCCCGAGGACCTCGTACGCCTGGAGCGCGCTGGACTTGCCCGTGCCGCTGGCGCCGCGCAGGAGGGTCATGGGGCCGAGCGGGAAGACGGCGTTGCGGTGCGACTTGAACGCGGAGAGCCGGAGTTCGGTGACGACGGGGCGCGGGGGCTGGGGGGCGGCGTCCATGGCTGGGACGGTAGGGGCGGCCTCTCAGCCGAAGCGTTTCAGCTGATCATTCTTCCTACGATCGGGGTATGCCGCCGACACCTCCGTCCCGTCGGGCGCGAGGAGGAAGACGTTGCTGTCGACGCGGTGCATGGCGCAGCCGAGGCCGAAGACGACGCCGCTGGAGAAGTCCAGGATGCGCTTGGCGACCTCGGGTTCGGCGCTGGTGAGGTCGAGCAGGACCGGGGTCTGTGCGGCGAGGTTCTCGGCGACCTGGCGTGCGTCCTCGAAGAACTGGGCGCGCAGGACGACCAGCCGCTGCCGGCCGTCGTCCTGCGGCTCCTCGGCCGGCAGGGCCCGGTGGTCGGACCAGGACGGCCAGTCCTGGTGACCCCGGAGCGGCACGACGTCGGCCAGGCCCTTCCAGTGTGTGTCGGCGGCCTCTGAGCGGTTCACCGGATCCCCCCTCCAGGAAACGTACTGGATATGTACATCCGGAGATTCTAGGGAGAAAACCCCCGTTAGGCCGAATGACACGCAGTCCGTCACCGTTGCGCGGGGGAGGACGGGGCACGGGTCGGGGTGCGCGCCCCGGGGCGCGACCGGGGGCGGGCGGGGCGCAACCGGGGGACGATACGTATCGGCTCGACACCTCCGCGGCCTCGGTAGGCTGCGGCCCATGGCCAACAAGACAGCACCCGACGCCACCCGTCGCAGCCAGCGCTCGCGCCAGGCGATCTGCGAGGCCGCGCTCGCCCTGGTGGGCGAGACCGGCTACGACAAGCTGACGATCGAGGGCATCGCCGCCCGTGCCGGGGTCGGCAAGCAGACGATCTACCGCTGGTGGCCGTCCAAGGGCGCCGTGCTGCTGGACGCCTTCACCGAGGGAGTGCAGGACGGCGGAGGCACCCTGCCGGACACCGGTGACCTGGCCACCGATCTCAAGGCCGTGCTGCGGGCCACCGTCGACGAGTTCAACGACCCCGCCTTCCAGGCCCCCTACCGGGCGCTGTACGTGGCCATGGTGAACGACTCCGAGGTGTCGGCCGGCTTCACCAGCAAGGTGCTGGAGCCGGGCACGCGCGCGTACGCGGACCGGATCCGCGCCGCGCAGGAGGCCGGCGAGGTCGACCCGGACGCCGACCCCGAGCTGGCCGCCGAGATGATCCTCAGCCCCTTCGCACAGCGCTGGCTGCTCCGCAGCCGGCCCCTCACCCACGCGTTCACCGACCGGCTCGTCGACCAGGCCCTGGCCGGCCTGCGCCCCCGCCGCGCCTGACGCCGGCCGTCCCGCCTCCGGTTACGATCGGCACGATCATGCTGAATTCTGTCGTGCGGTATCTGAGCTGCCCCCACTGCGGCGGCCCCCTGGAGGCGGACGGGCGGACCCTGCGGTGTCCGGCCGGCCACGGATTCGACGTGGCCCGGCAGGGGTACGTCAGCCTGCTCGCCCGCCAGGCGGGGGCCAACGCGGACACCAAGGAGATGGTGGAGGCCCGCGCCGCGTTCCTGGGCGCCGGGCACTACGCCCCGCTCGCCGCGGCGCTGGCCCGGCTCGCGCGGACGGTGACCGACCCCGGGGTGCCGGGCTGCGTGGCCGACGTGGGCGGCGGCACGGGCTACTACCAGGCGCACGTCATGGACGAGCTGCCCGGGCGGGACGGCGTCCTCCTCGACCTGTCCAAGTTCGCGGCCCGGCGGGCCGCGAAGGCGCACGCGCGGATCGGGGCCGTCGTGGCCGACGCCTGGCGGCCCCTGCCGCTGCGCGACGGCTCCGCGGCGCTGGTGCTCAACACCTTCGCCCCGCGCAACGGCCCGGAACTGCGGCGCGTACTGAACCCCGGCGGCACGCTGCTCGTCGTCACGCCCCGCACCGACCACCTGGCGGAACTCGTCGGTCCGCTCGGCCTGATGCGCGTGGACGAGCGCAAGGAGGAGCGGCTCGCCGGGCAACTCGCCCCGCACTTCGCCGTCACCGCCTCCGAGCGGCTGACGACGGCCATGGTCCTGGACCACGAGGCGCTGGGCCTGCTGGTCGGCATGGGGCCCAACGCGCACCACCAGGACGGCGAGGACCTGCGCCGCCGCGTCGCGCGGCTGCCGGAGCGCTGCGACGTCACGCTGTCGGTCACGCTGACCGCCTACCGTCCTCTGCGCTGACCTCCGGCCCGAGCCCGCAGCGGCGTTGTCCACAGCCTGTCCCGCGATCAGCGGCGGCAGCATAGAGTCGGCAGTCACGGCTTCACCAACTGTTGTTCGACAGAAGGGATCCGACGCGCCGCATGCTCACCTCACGAGTCCTCGCCTGCCGCGGTCCCGCAGCGGTCCCGTTACCCACCCCGTTACCGGCCCATGGTGGGGAAAACCCCACCTTGAACTCTCCACCTGCCCCTGCTGACCGCACCGGCCTCCGGGGGCTGGAATGAGAGGCGTGCCGAACCGAACCGCCGGGATCCCCTGGAACCTTCGCCTCCGAAACGCCGTCCGCCGCGTCGACCGCCGGCGGCTGTGGATCGCCGGCTGGTTACTGGCGGCCGCGTGGGCGGCCTCGTTCCCCCTCGTCTCCGGTCTGGAGACGCACCGCGTCTGGGGCTGGTGCGCCGCCGCCGGCTACGGCGTGGCGGCGCTGGCCGCGTGCGGGCTGCCGCGGCCCCGGGCCCGTACCCTCTCCCTGGCCGCCGCCCTCACCGGCGCCGTCGCCCTGCCCTTCCTCTACCTGGTGCTCACCGGGCGGGCGCAGAGCGAGGTCGGGGTGATCGAGCGGTCGGGCGACCTGATGCTCCACCAGGTCTCGCCCTACCTCGAACTCCCCCGTTCCGTCACCGACTACAACCCCTACCTTCCTGGCATGGCCTTCTTCGGCCTGCCCGCAGCGCTGGCCGGCGACCACGGCTGGGCGCTGCGCCTGCTCACGGACGCCCGCGTGTGGTGCGCGGCGGCCTTCCTGCTGTGCCTCGCCGCGGGCCGGCGGGTGCTGGGCGGCGGCCCGGCCGCCCCCACCCGTACGGGCCCGTACGGGACGGCCATGACGGTCCTGGTCGCCTCCCCCGTGGTGGCGCTGCCGTTGTGCGTGAGCGGTGTCGACCTGCCGCTGGCCGGGCTGTGCTGTCTCGGCCTGGCCCTGGCGGCGCGCGGGCGTCCCGCGACGGCGGGCCTGGTGCTCGCCGCCGCGTGCTCCCTCAAGTGGACGGCGTGGCCGGCGATAGCCGTGGCCGCCGCCCTGCTGGGGAGCGCCCGCGGCACACGAGCAGCCCTCCGCTGCACCGGGACGGCGCTGGCCGGCACGCTCGCCGTGGTGCTGCCGGGCGCGGTGCTGTCCCCCGGACCGATGGTCCAGCAAGTACTGGCCTTCCCCCTGGGGTCGGGCGAGGTGGCGACCCCCGCCGGCAGTCCGCTGCCGGGCCACCTCCTCGCCGGGCTGGGGACCGCCGGCTGGTACGCGGCGGTGGGGCTGCTCGTGTGCGGAGGCGTCGCGGTCGCCGCCTCCCTCGTCCTGCGGCCGCCCACGGGTGCGGTGGCCGCCGCCGACCGGCTCGCGGCCGGCCTGTGCGTGGCGTTCCTGCTCGCGCCCGCCGGCCGGTTCGGCTATCTGGCGCTGCCGTTGGTGCTCGTGGTGTGGACCCGGCTCGCCGCCGGTGCCCGCCGGCCCGTACCGCCCCCGGCCGGCAGCGCCCCGCACGGCGCCCCGGCCGTCCCGTCGCCGCGCGCCGGCGCCGCACCCGTACCCGCGCCCCTTCCCGTACCCGCGGGAGGAGTCCGGTGACCCCTCGCGCGCTGCGCACCGGTGCCGTAGCCGGTGCGCTGCGCTGGGCCGCGCCCCGGCTGCCGTTCGTCGAGGACGAGGTGGCCGGGCTTTCCGCCGTGGTGCGGCCCGGTGACGTCTGCCTCGACGTGGGCGCCGAGTACGGGCTGTACACCTGGACGCTGTCCTCGCTGGTCGGCCCCGCCGGGCAGGTGCACAGCGTCGAGCCGCTGCCCGGGCCCGCCCGCTGGCTGCGGCTCGCCTCGCGTGCCCTGGGCTGCGCCAATGTGGTGGTGCACCACACGGCGCTCGGCGCCCGCCCCGGCCGGTCCACGCTGAGCCTGCCGTTGCGCCACGGCACGCCCGTCCACGGCCGCGCCTACCTCACCGAGGGAGCCGACGGGCCCGGCCCCAACGCCGAGTTCCGTGCCGCCCGTTCCGTCCCCACGTCCGTCCGCACCCTCGACCAGCTGGTGGAGGCGGCGGGCCTGGAGAAGGTCGGCTTCGTCAAGGCCGACGTGGAGGGCGCCGAGCTCGCGGTACTGACCGGGGCGCGCGAGACCCTGCTGCGGCACCGCCCCTCCCTCCTGCTGGAGGTGGAGGGCCGGCACCTGGACAAGTACGGCGCGCGGCCCGCGGACGTCGTGCGCCACCTGCGGGCGTACGGCTACCGGATGCGCCGGTGGCACCGGGGCCGCTGGACCGAGGCGCCCCACGTCGGCGACGACTGCCGCAACTACCTGTTCACGGCCTGACACCCCCCGATCTTCCGCCCTTCACGACCGAAACACCGGTGTCCTCATGAGCACGCTGATCATCACCAACGACTTCCCGCCCCGTCAGGGCGGCATCGAGACCTTCGTCCACGCCATGGCCGTCCGCCTGCCGGACGTCGTCGTCTACACCTCCGGCGAGCCCGGCGCGGAGGCGTACGACGCCACGCTGGACTTCCCCGTCATACGCGACCCCTCCCGCACCCTGCTGCCGACCCGCCGCGTCACGGCGCGGGCGCTGCGCATCGCGCGCCAATACGGCTGCGACCGCGTCTGGTTCGGCGCCGCGGCGCCGCTGGCCGCCATGGCGCCCGCACTGCGCCGCGGCGGCATCCGGCAGATGGTCGCCACCACGCACGGCCACGAGATCTGGTGGGCCCGCACTCCCCTGGCCCGGCAGCTCCTGCGCCGCGTGGGCGACCACGTCGACGTCGTCACCTACCTCGGCGAGTACACCCGCGCCCGCATCGCCCCCGCCCTGGGGCCGCACGCCCGGCTGAGCCGGCTGGTGCCCGGCGTGGACGCCGACGCGTTCCGCCCCGACCCCGACGAGGACGCCCTGCGGGAACTGCGCGACCGGTACGGGCTGCGGGACCGGAAGGTCGTGCTGTGCGTGTCCCGGCTGGTGACCCGCAAGGGCCAGGACACGCTGATCCGGGCGATGCCGCACATCCGCAGAGTGGTGCCCGAAGCGGCCCTGCTGATCGTGGGCCGGGGCCCGGCCGAGCAGCGGCTGCGCCGGCTGGCCCGGGCGCAGGCGCCCGGGTCGGTGGTCTTCGCCGGCGGCATGGACCACGCCGCGACCGCGCGGCACTACGCCCTCGCCGACGTCTTCGCCATGCCCTGCCGCACCCGCAAGGCGGGGCTGGAGGCGGAGGGCCTCGGCATCGTGTTCCTGGAGGCCGCGGCGAGCGGCCTGCCGGTGATCGCCGGTGACTCCGGCGGGGCGCCGGACACCGTCCTCGACGGCGAGACGGGCGCGGTGGTCGACGGCCGTGACGTGGCCGCCGTCGCCCGGTCCGTCGTCCGCATGCTCACGTCGCCGGACCGGGCGGCGATGGGCGCGGCGGGCCGCCGCTGGGTGGCGAAGGAGTGGTCGTGGGACGCCTCGGCCGAGCGGCTGCGCGCGATGCTCACCCCCGGCTCGACCGGCACCCCCGACTGAGCCCCCAACTCCCCCTGAGCGCTGCTGAGCTGGTCTTTTTCCTCCCTGGGAAACTCCTTGCCCACGGCCGGGTGTCCGATCAAGGATGAAGGAGTACGGCTACCCGCACCTTCGTGGTGCGGGTAGCCGTACGTCTGAAGGTTCTGCGTGCCTCCGGCGGCGGTTTCCCGCCGCCGGACACCTGACGGGGAGGTCGAGTGCACGACACCACCGGCCAGCACGACGACATCGGTGCCGACATCTGGTTCAACTGGAACACCGCCGGGGCCGCCACGGACCCGGCCGGCCCGGCGCCGGACGTGCCGGCCCACCCGGCCCGCCCAGGGGCTCTCACCGGGGTCTTCTTCGACGAGACGTTACGGGACGGGCTCCAGGCCCCCAACGTCCGCAATCCCTCGCTCGACGAGAAGCTCGCGCTGGTCGACCACATGGTCCGGGCCGGCGTCCGCTCCGCCGACCTCGGCTTCCCCGGCTCCGACCCGGCCGCCGTGCAGGAGTGCGTGGAAGTGGCCCGGCACGTCGCCGCACAGGGCCATCCGCTGGCCCTCGGCTACGCCGGCCGCACCCACCCCGCCGACATCCACGCCATCGGCGAGATCGCCCAGCGCGCCCAGGTCCCCGTGGAGGCGTACGTCTTCATCGGCGTCAGCCCCATCCGGCAGTACGTCGAGGACTGGGACATCGCCACCATCCAGCGGCACGTCCGCGAGGCGGCGCTCACCTGCCGGCACGAGGGCGCGGAGTTCGTGCTCGTCCTGGAGGACGCGGTGCGCTGCACCCCCGAGGTGCTGGGCCGGGTCTACGACGCGGCGATCGAGGCGGGCGCCGCACGGCTGACGCTGTGCGACACCGTGGGCGCGGCCGTCCCGGCCGGCACGCGGGCCCTCCTGCGCTGGTCCCGGGCGTACTTCGCCGACCGCGGGCACCCGGTGGGCTTCGAGTGGCACGGCCACAACGACCGGGGCCTGGCCCTGGCCAACTCGCTCACCGCGCTCGCGGAGGGCTGCGAGCGGGTGCACGGCACGATCCTCGGCATCGGTGAGCGCGCCGGCAACGCCTCCCTGGACCAGCTGATCGTCAACAGCCACCTGGACGGGCACGGCCGGTACGACCTCGACGCGCTGCGCGCCTACGCCGCGTACGCGTCGGACGTCCTCGGCGTCGGCATCCCGCAGAACTACCCGGCGCTGGGCCGGGACGTCTTCAAGACCAGCGCCGGCGTGCACGCCTCGGCGATCCTCAAGGCCCACCGCAAGGGCAACGCCCTCGTGAAGGACATGGTGTACTCCGCCGTCCCGGCCGGGCTGCTCGGCCGGGAGCAGGAAGTGCTCGTCGACGAGGCGTCCGGCACCAACAACGTCAAGTACTGGCTGACGGTGCACGGTTACGACAGCGAGAACCCCACGTACCTCAAGAAGGTCCTGGCGAGGGCGAAGGCGAGCCGTGGCCCCCTCACCGACGAACAGATAAGGCAGATCATTGCGACAGCTGAGTGAGCAGAGCGAGCCGGGCCGGGCGACGGGGACGGACGGGGGCGGCGGACGCACCATCCGGCTGCGGGGCAACGTCCTGGTCGTCACGGACGACGCGGACCTGCTCGCCGCGCAGCTGGACGGCAGCGGCACCCGCGGCCCGGCGGAGCTGCTCCACGAGCCGCTGATGAACAACATCTCCACCGACGAGATCATCCCCGGCTGGTGCTGCTACTGGTACGACGAGAAGCTGGGCGACTACGCCTACCTCGGGCTGCGCGGCAAGACGGTCGGCGAGGGCGCCCTCAAGGCGTTCGCCCCGCAGATCATCGTCAGCGGCGAGGCCAAGGGCTGCGGCTCCTCCCGCGAGCACGCCGTGTACGCCGAGAAGTACGCCGGCGTCGAGGTGGTCTTCGCCCGCTCCTTCGAGCGGATCTACGAGCAGAACTGCCGCAACGTCGGCATCGTCACCTGCGACGACTTCACGCTCCTGGACGCCCTGCTGGCCGGCGAGGAGCTGCCGCTGGAGGCGTTCACGCGGCGCGCCAACGACATCGAGCGCGCGATCATCGACTGCGGCGGGCTGTTCGGCTTCAACCGTGCGGGCTCGGCGATCCGGCCCCGGTTCGACGCGGTGCGCCCGCTGAACGCCGTCGAGAAGATCGTCCAGAGCCGGCTGTCGGCCCGCAACCCGCGCCCGGAGGACGGCAGCGTCCGCGTCGGCGAGTCGTACTTCGTCGAGACCGACGTCCGCTTCTCGCACGAGTACGTGACGCCCATGGCCGCGGGCATGTTCACCCAGCAGTTCGGGACCGACGCCACCCTCGCCCGGCCCGAGACGTGCTGGTTCTTCCAGGACCACCTGTCGCTGGCCTCCTCGGTGCTGGAGCGGCGCCCGAACGGCCCCGAGCTGATCGCGCGCGTCGACGGGCTGGGCCGGCGGCAGCAGGAGTTCGCGGCCCTGAGCGGCGGCAACTTCGTCGGCCCCGCCGAGACCGGCGGCAGCCGCGCCATCTGCCACAACCACATCGTCGAGCACGTCGCCCGGCCCGGCGACGTCATCATCGGCACCGACAGCCACACCTGCACCGCCGGTGCCGTCGGCGCGTTCGCCTTCGGCGTGGGCGCCACCGACATCGCCAACGCCTGGTACAACCGGGAGATCCTGGTGAAGGTGCCCGGCGTCATCCAGGTCAACCTGCTGGGCGGGCTGCGGCAGGGCGTGTGCGCCAAGGACGTCATGCTGACGCTGCTGGCGCACCCGGAGATCCAGGGCAGCCGCACCCTCGGCAAGGTGCTCCTGTTCACCGGGCCCGGCAGCGCCGGCCTCAACCTCGACGAGCGCGCCACCCTGTGCAACATGGCGGTGGAGGCGGGCGGCATGACCGCCCTGTTCGAGCCGGACGAGGTCACGTACGCCCACCTGGCCCGCCGCGGCCCCGGCGCG
This sequence comes from Streptomyces mashuensis, assembly GCF_014654785.1. GTDB lineage: Bacteria > Actinomycetota > Actinomycetes > Streptomycetales > Streptomycetaceae > Streptomyces > Streptomyces mashuensis. Next base: position 227,717 of record NZ_BNBD01000001.1, on the reverse strand, counting down.
TCCACCGGCACCGCCGTCCGCTCCGACGAGGGCGCCACGTACGCCGCGGTCGTCGACCTCGAACTCGGCGGCATCGAGCCGATGGTGGCCCTGCCCGGCGACCCCCGCAACTCCGTGCCGCTGGCCACGGTGCGCGAGGAGGTGACGGTCGACAAGGTCTACGGCGGCTCCTGCACCGGCGGCAAGGCGTACGACATGGACATGTACGCGAGCGTGTTCGCGCTCGCCCGCGACCGGGGCCTGAAGGTGCCCGCCGGCGTGCAGGCGTACATCCAGGTCGGCAGCGAGGACGTGATGGCGTACGCGGCGGACCGCGGCTACCTGGACCTGTTCGGCGAGGTCGGCGTGACCGTCCTGCCGCCGTCCTGCGGGGCGTGCATCAACGCGGGCCCGGGCGTCTCCGAGCGCCCCGACGAGGTCACGGTGAGCGCGCAGAACCGCAATTTCCCCGGTCGTTCGGGCCCGGGCCGGGTGTACCTGGCCTCGCCCTACGTGGTGGCCGCCACCGCCATCGCGGGCCGGCTCGCCTCCGTCGAGGACGTCTTCGGGACGCGGGTGCAGGCATGAGGATCGCAGTCGTTCCCGGCGACGGCATCGGCCAGGAGGTCGTCCCCGCCGCCCTTCCCGTCCTGACGCTGCTCGACGAGGCGTACGGCCTCGGCATCACCCACGACGTCCTCGACTGGGGCGCGGACACCTGGCTGCGCACCGGCGTCGGCCTGCCCGAGGGGGCGATCGAGCGCCTGACGAAGGAGTACGGCGCCGTGCTCCTGGGGGCGCTGGGCGACCCGCGCATCCCCGACATGGCGCACGGCCGCGAGATCCTGCTCGGCATGCGCCGCGGCCTCGACCTGTACGTCAACCACCGCCCCGTGACGCTGCCCACCGGCGTGATCGACATCTTCCGCGAGAACACCCAGGGCCTGTACGTGGGCGTCGGCGGCACGGTGCCGCAGGGCGGCCGGACCGGCGTCGCGATCGACGAGTGCGTGTACACGCGGGAGACGGTCGAGAAGTTCGTCCGCTACTGCCTGGGCCGGCTGCGCGACACGGGCCGGACGAAGGTGACGCTGGTCCACAAGGCCAACGCGGTGCCGAACACCGGCCGGCTGTGGCAGGAGGTGTTCCGCCGCGAGCTGGAGGACTTCCCCGGCCTGGAGGGCTCGGAGGAGTACGTCGACGCGTTCTGCTACCACCTGGTCCGCGACCCGTCGCCGTACCAGGGCGTGCTGGCGTCGAACCTGTTCGGCGACATCGTCAGCGACATCGGCGCCGCCCTGATGGGCGGCCTGGGCCTCGCGGCGAGCGCCAGCATCTGCCCCGAGACGGGCATCGGCCTGTTCGAGCCGGTGCACGGCAGCGCGCCCGACATCGCGGGCCGGGGCATCGCCAACCCGTACGCCACGGTGATGTCGCTGGCCATGCTGCTGGAGCACGCCGGGCACGGCGCACCGGCGGCCCTGCTGCGCCGCTGCCTGGACGAGGCGGCGCGCGGCGAGGCGGCCACGCCGGACCTCGGCGGCAAGGGCACCACCCGGTCGTTCATGGACGCGGTGCTGGCGCTGCTGGAGCGCGGCGTCGCGGCCAGGGGGAACGATGACTGACGGCGTGCGGGTGCCGCCGCCGGCGCTCGCCGGGCGGACCGCGGCGGCCGGCAGCTCGGTGATCCGGGAGGCCCTGGCGCTGACGGCCCGGCCCGAGGTGATCTCCTTCGCGGGCGGGCTGCCGGCGTCGGAGCTCATCGACGTGACCGGCATCCGCGCCATGTACGACCAGGTGCTCACCGACGAGCCGTACCGCGCGCTCCAGTACTCGGTCACCGACGGCGACCCCCGGCTGCGCGAGGCGATCGCGGCACGGCTGGCCGGGCAGGGCCTCGCCGCCCACCCGGACCGGCTGCTGATCACCACGGGGGCGCAGCAGGCGCTGACGCTGCTGACGGCGGTGCTGCTGGAGCCCGGCGACACCGTGCTGGTGGAGCAGCCCACGTACCTGGCGGCCCTCCAGTGCTTCGGGCAGGCGGGCGCGCGGGTGGTGCCGGTGCCCACCGACGGGCACGGCGTGGACGTGGCGGCGCTGGCGGAGGCCGTGGAGCGGGAGCGGCCGCGGCTGCTGTACCTGGTGCCCACGTTCCAGAACCCGACCGGGCAGACGCTGCCGTTGGAGCGCCGCCGGGCCGTGGCCCGGCTGGCGGCGGAGCACGGCTTCTGGATCGCCGAGGACGACCCGTACGGGGAGCTGCGGTTCCGCGGCGAGCACCTGCCGCGCATCGCGGCGCTGGAGGAGGCCGCCGACCGTACGGTGCTGCTGGGCAGCCTGTCGAAGGTGCTGGCGCCGGGTCTGCGGCTGGGCTGGCTGCACGCGCCGGCGGCGGTGCGGCGGGCCTGTGTGCTCGCCAAGCAGGCGCTGGACCTGCACAGTTCGACCGTCGACCAGGCGGTGGCGGCGCGGTATCTGGCCGAACACGACCTGGACGCACGGCTGGTGCCGGCGCGGGCGCTGTACCGGGAGCGGTGCGCGGCGATGCTGGGCGCGCTGGAGGGGGTGCTGCCGCAGGGCAGCACGGTCAGCCGGCCGGACGGCGGGATGTTCGTGTGGGTGCGGCTGCCGGAGGGGCGGGACGCGACGGCGCTGCTGCCGGAGGCGGTGGCCCACGACGTGGCGTACGTGCCGGGCGAGCCGTTCTTCGCCGGTGCCGGTGATGCGGCCACGCTGCGGATGTCGTTCGCCGGGCATCCGCCGGACGTCATCGAGGAGGGCGTGCGGCGGCTGGCGAAGGTGCTGGTCTGAGCCGTCCGGTGGCTGAGCCGTCCGGTGGCCGGGCCGTTCGATGGTGGGGCCGTGGGCCCGGGGCGTGCGTTCCCGGCCCACGGCCCTTGCTGCTGCCCGGGTCTCAGGCGCTGTCCTCCGCGGCCCACGGCAGGACGGCACGGACGGTGGTGGGCCCGCCGGGCGGGCTGGTGAGCCGGAAGGTGCCGCCGAGGACGGCGGCCCGGTCGGCGAGGCCGCGCAGCCCGCTGCCGCTGCCGGGCGCGGCACCGCCCGTGCCGTCGTCGGTGACCTCGACCACGAGCCGGTCGCCGCACCGCGCCAGGTGGACGCGGATGCGGGTGGGCGCGGCGTGTTTGACGGCGTTGGTGAGGGACTCGGCGACGATGAAGTAGGCCGCGGTCTCGGCGTCGGCGCCGGGGCGCCCGTCCAGCCGGCAGTCCACGGACACGGGGAGGCTGCAGGCGGCGGTGAGTTCGGCGACGGCGGCGGCCAGGCCGCGGTCGGCGAGGAGGGGCGGCCGGATGCCGCGCAGCAGGCCGCGGATGTCGTCCAGGGCGCGGGCGATCTCGTGCCGGGCCTCCTCCAGCAGTTCCCGCAGGGCGGCGGCGTCGTCCCCGGCCCGCCGGGTGACGTGCGAGATCCGCATCAGCAGCACGGCCAGCCGGGCCTGCGCCCCGTCGTGCAGGTCGCGTTCGATCCGCCGGACGTGGGCGTCGTGGAGGCGCAGGGCGGCCAGGGGCCGCCGCTCGTCCGGCGTCACTCCGCCGCCGCTCCGGCGACGGTGTCGCGGCCGGTGCCGCGCACATAGTCGAGGACGGCGAGCACCCGGCGGTGGTCCTCGCCGGAGCTGGGGATCCGCAGCTTGCTGAGGATGGAGGTCACATGCTTCTCCACGGCCCGCTCGGAAATGTTGAGACGGTTTTTGATGCCGCAGTTGGTGAGCCCGGTCGCGACCAGCTCGAGAACTTGCCGTTCCCGGCTGGTGAGAAGACCTGCGGCGTATTTCTCCCGTGGCCCGCCCATGAATTGCCGGTAGATCTCGGAGTCCAGAAAGGTCTCGCCGCGGGCCACCCGGCCCAGTGCGGAGAGGAAGTCCTCCAGCTCTCCGACCCGCTGTTTCAACAGGTAACCCGCCCCGCCGCGGGCGTTGTCCACCAGTTCCCTGGCGTAGGCGTACTCGACGTACTGGGAAAGCACCAGAACGGCGGTTCCAGGACATGAGTCCTGAATGGCGCGGGCGGCCCTGATGCCCTCGTCGGTGAAGGTGGGCGGCATCCGGACGTCCATGATGGCGACATCCGGAGCGGTTTCCCTTACGACCCGGACAATATCGGTCACCTCGCCCAGCTCGGCGACCACCTCGATCCCCTCGTCCGCCAGCAACCGCACCATTCCCATGCGCAGGAGCGTGGAGTCTTCGGCAATCAGGACACGCACAGCGGCTCCCGCCTGTCCAGGTCGTCGATATCGGTTTCCGGTTGGGGTTTGCTCAGCATAGGGGCCGTCCGGGGAATGACGCTACGCCGCGCAGCCTGCTTTTCCGGACGAAACCCCCGGCGCATTGCCGCCGTCTTCCCGCATCCGCGGCGGCGTCACTGGCGGGCCGTGACGGCGGCCACTTCCCGTTGTGCCAGGAGTCGTTGCGCGGCGATCAGACCGGTGCCGCCGGCCACGGCCAGGCACGCGGCGACCAGCCCGGCCAGCACGCCCCACGGCACGCTGACGGCGACGGTGCCGTACGTGGCGGCCAGCGCCGACCGGTACGCGACGAGGCCCACCGCGACCGGGACGGCGGCCAGGGCCGCGGCGAGGGCGGTGGTGATGCCCGCCTCCCACAGCGCCATCCGCCGCACCTGTTCGCGGCTGACGCCCACCAGGCGCATGCCGGCGACCTCGCGGCCGCGGCGGCTGTAGGACATCACCGACGTGCTCGCCACGGCGATGAGCGCGTACGCGGACGCGGGGCCGGCGAGGACCAGCAGGACGAGGCGGTTGAGCCGGTCCTGGGAGCTCGCGTGGTGGGCGAACCAGTCGCCGGTGGGGGTGACCGTCACCCGGTCCGTGCCGAGGTACCGCGCCAGCTCCCGGGCGGCCGCCGCGGTGCCGCCGTCCGGCACCGCGCCGAGCAGCACGGTCGCCCGCTCCGGCGCGGCGGCGCCGGTGACCGACGGCGGGAGGACGACGTGCGGCACGGCGGACCCGCCGTCGAGGACGGCGACGATCCGGGCGGAGGCGGGCCGGCCGCCGTAGAGGCCGTACGTGAGGCGGCCGCCGGCGTGGTAGCCGTACCAGTCGGCGAACTCCTTGGAGACGGCGACCGTTCCGGGGCCGAGGGCGCGCACGGTGCCCTCGACGACGTCGACGCGGTGGGTGCGGGTGAGGGCCGGCAGGTCGGCCACGGCGCCCTCGTCCTGCCACGCGGAGTACGGTCCGGCCACCGCGAGGTCGACGGGGGCGGGTGCCGACACGGCGCGGACGCCGGGGGCCTGCCGGAGCCGGGCGAGGACGCCCGCGTCCAGGGTGTCGCCGGCGCCGGAGGCGGGTTCGACGACGAGCTGGCCGGTGGTGCGGGCCCGGTCGTCGGCCTCGACGGTGCTGCCGGTGGTGGCCATGACGGAGGTGAACACGCCGACCACGGCGACGATGGAGAGCACCGGGCCCACCAGGGACGCCGTGCGCAGCCGGGCGCTGCCGACGGCCTCCAGGGCCAGCCGCCCGGAAACGGTGCGGGTGCGCTTCAGGGGTGCGGCGACCAGGCGGGCCAGCCGCGGCAGGTAGAGGGGGCCGAGGGCGGAGGCGGCCAGCGTGAGCGCCAGGGAGCCGAACAGCGCGAGGGGGACGGCGCCTTCGGCGCCGGCGCCGGGGGCGAGCGCGACCATGGCGGTGCCGGCGAGGAGCATCAGGACGCCCAGGGCGGCGCGGCCCCCGGTGATTCCGGCGGAGTCCAGGGCGGCCTCGCGCAGGGCCTCGGTGGGGCGGACGCGGGAGGCGCGCCGGGAGGCGGCGAGGGCGCCCAGCACGGCGATGGCCAGGCCGCCGCCGGCGGCGAACAGCAGGGGGCCGCCGAGGGGGCCGGGGTGCAGGTCGACGGGGGCGAGGCCGGTGCCGTTGAGGGCGTCGACGGCCCACGGGGTGGCCGCGGCGGCCAGGAGGCAGCCCAGGGCGGCGGCCGGCACGGCCACGGCCAGGCACTCCCCCACGACCATGCGCCGCACCTGGGGGCCGCCGGCCCCGATCAGGCGCAGCAGACCCATGTCCTGGCGGCGCAGGGCGACACCGAGGGCGCAGGTGCCGGCGATGACGAAGACGGTGACGAAGGCGGCGACGACGCCGGCCATGACGAGCACGGTCTGGATGCCGCCGAGGTCGGGGGCGCCGGTGACGAGGGTGTGGCGGGTGCCCTCGCCGTCGGTGAGGGTCACCGACGGCAGTCCGGCGCCGGAGGGGGTGGGCACCGACCAGGTGGCGGCGAGGGCGGCGGCGGAGACGGCGATCAGGGTGACGCCGAGGGTCAGGGCGACGAACGTGCCGGCGAACAGGGGGGCGTGGTGGCGCACGGAGCGCAGGGACAGGCGCCACATGTCAGTTCTCCCACGCGGTGAGGCGGGCGTTGATGCGCTCGACGGTGGGGGCGGGGTCGGTGCCGACGACGTGGCCGTCGACGAGGTAGACGACGCGGTCGGCGCGGGCGGCGGCGGCCGGGTCGTGGGTGACCATGACGACGGTGCGCCCGGCGCGGTCGACGAGGTCCCGCAGCAGGCCCATGACCTGGCGGCCGGTGGCCCGGTCCAGGGAGCCGGTGGGCTCGTCGGCGTACACGATCCCGGGCTCGGCGACGAGGGTGCGGGCGATGGCGACGCGCTGCTGCTGCCCGCCGGAGAGCTGGGCGGGGCGGCGGCCGGCCTGCTTCTCCAGGCCGACCTGGCGCAGGGCCTCCAGGATGCGGGCCCGGTCGGGCCGGCGGCCGTCGAGGCGCAGCGGCAGCGCGACGTTCTCGTAGGCGGTGAGCATGGGGAGGAGGTTGAACTGCTGGAAGACGAAGCCGACGCGGCCGCGCCGGATGAGGGTGAGCTGCCGCTCGTCGCAGGTGGCGAGGTCGGTGTCGCCGAGCAGCACCTGTCCCTCGGTGGGCCGGTCGAGTCCGGCGGCGCAGTGCAGCAGCGTGGTCTTGCCGGAGCCGGAGGGGCCCATGACGGCGGTGAGCGCGCGCTGCGGGAAGTGGACGGAGACCCCGTGGAGCACGGTGCCGGCGGCGCCCGGGTACGTCTTGGAGACCGAGACGAGGCGGGTGGCCGGTACGTCCTGTGCGGTGGCTGTGGTGGCTGCGCTGAGCAGTGACATGCCGTGGTCCTTTGCGGGGCGGGCGGGATCGTATCCAGTCCAGCACGGCGGGCCGCGGGGGCGCAGTGGAGCTGACGCGAACCTTTCGGGGTGGGTTTTCCCTACCGACGCGGGTGGGGCGGCACGGTTAGAGTCCGGGGGTCACACGGTACGGAGGACCACGGCCGCGGGAGCGCGGGGCGTGGTCCGGCGGGAGGCTCCACGATGTCAGCACGGCCGTCCGGGGACGGCGTCCAGCCCGTCGCCGTGTGGGAGGCGTTACGGCGCCCCCGGCGCTTCCTGCTCTCGGCCTGGCCGGTGCGCTGCTGGGCGTACCTGTTCAGCGGCTCCTTGTTCGGTCTGGTGGTGCTGGCGTCCCTGGTGGCGCTGGTGGCGCTGGGTGTGGTGCTGTCGGTGGTGGGCGTGGGCCTGCTGGTGCTGGCGGCCACCGCGGTGGCGGGGCTGCCCGTGGCGCGGGTGGAGCGGCGGCGGCTGCGCCTGGTCGACCCGGTGCCGCTGCCGGACCCGCACGCCTCGCTGCCGGGCGCCGGGGCGCGCACGTGGCTGCGCACCCGGATGCGGGAGCGGGCCACGTGGCGGGAGCTGGGCTACGCGGTGCTGCTGGGCGTGGTGTTCGCCGTGGCGGGGCTGGGGGTGACGGCGCTGCTGGGGTTCTCCCTGATCCTGCTCGCGACGCCCGGCATCGTGGCGCTGAACTCCGGCCCGGTGATGATCATTCCGGGCCGTGCGGTGCCGGGGCCCCTGGCGGGGCTGCCGTTCAGTGCCGTGGGGCTGCTGGGGCTGGTGCTGTGCGCGTACCTCGCGGGTCTGCTGGCGGGCGCGCAGGTGCGGACGGCGTGGTTCCTGTTGTCGTCGCGGGACGAGGAGTTCAGCCCGCGCGTCATGGAGCTCACGCGCTCGCGGGCGCGGCTGGCGGACGCGTTCGAGGCCGAGCGGCGCCGGATCGAGCGCGACCTGCACGACGGCGCGCAGCAGCAACTGGTCGCGCTCACCATGACGCTGGGGCTGGCGCAGATGGAGCTGGGCGAGCAGAACCCGGCCGCGGCGGAACTCGTCACGCGGGCGCGCGCCGAGGCCCGGCGCGCCCTGGAGCAACTGCGCGACCTGGTGCGGGGCATCCACCCGCAGGTGCTGACCGACCACGGGCTGGCCGCCGCGGTGACGGAGGTGGCGCTGCACAACCCGCTGCCGGTCACGGTGGACGTGGACCTGCCGCACCGGCTGCCGGGCCCGGTCGAGACGATGGGGTACTTCGCGGTGACCGAGGCGCTGACCAACGCCAACAAGTACAGCGGCGCGTCGGGGGTCACGGTCGAGGGCAGGCTGGAGGACGACCGGCTTATCCTGGTGATCACCGATGACGGGCAGGGCGGGGCCGACCCCTCGGCGGGGACGGGCCTGGCGGGCCTCGCGGACCGCCTGGCGATCCTGCGGGGCCGGCTGGTGGTGTCCAGCCCCGTCGGCGGCCCGACCCGGCTCCGAGTGGAGGTCCCGTGCTCCGCGTAGTACTCGCCGAGGACGCCGTCCTGCTCCGCGCAGGACTCGTCGAACTGCTCACGCGCGGCGGCCACGAGGTGGCCGCCGCCGTCGGTGACGCGGAGGCGCTGGCCCGCGCGGTGGACGAGGAGCGGCCCGACGTCGTCATCACCGACGTGCGGATGCCGCCGGACTTCCGGGACGAGGGGCTGAAGGCGGCGCTGGAGCTGCGGGCCCGCCACGACCGCCTGCCGGTGCTGGTGCTGTCCCAGTACGTGGCCACGGCCTACGCCACGCAGCTGCTGAGCGGTGGCGGCGCCGGCGCGGCCGGGCTGGGCTACCTGCTGAAGGACCGGGTGGGCGAGGTCTCGGAGTTCCTCGACGCGCTGCGCCGGGTCGCCGCCGGGCAGACGGTGCTCGACCCGGAGGTCGTACGGGTGCTGCTGGCGCAGCAGGACGCGGGCCGGCCGATGGGCCGGCTCACGCCGCGGGAGCGGGAGGTCCTGGCGCTGATGGCGGAGGGCCTCACCAACCAGGCGATCGCGCAGCGGCTGAGCGTCACCGAGGCGTCGGTGGTGAAGCACGCCGGCAACATCTTCATGAAGCTGGACCTCGACCCCGCGGAGGGCAACCGGCGGGTGCTCGCCGTCCTCGCCTACCTGCGGCGCGAGGCGTCCTGACGGAGGGGCTCAGGCCCGGCCGTCCTGGACGCGGGCCAGCCAGTCCGCGGCGGCCACGAACTCCGCGTCGGTCGTGCCGGGCCGCGGCGCCGGCACGTCGCCCGGCCGGACGCCGGCGCGCGGGTACGAGCCGAGGAAGCGCACCATGGGCGCGATCCGCCGCAGTCCCATCAGCGCCTCGGCCACGCGCCGTTCGGCCACGTGCCCCTCGGCGTCCATGGCGAAGCAGTAGTCGCCGATGCCGGTGCCGGTCGGGCGCGACTGGATCAGCATCAGGTTGACGCCGCGCACCGCGAACTCCTGGAGGAGCTCCAGCAGCGCACCGGGCCGGTCGGTGCCCATCCGGACGACGACGGACGTGCGGTCCGCGCCGGTGGGCGCCGCGGGCCGGCCGGAGCGGCCCACCAGCACGAAGCGGGTCTCGGCGTTCTCCGCGTCGTGGATCTGCGCGACCAGGGGCTCCAGCCCGTACGTGGCGGCCGCGAACTCGCCGGCGAACGCCGCGTCGTAGCGGCCCTCCTGCACCAGCCGGGCGCCGTCGGCGTTGGAGGCCGCCGACTCCCACACCGCGTCCGGCAGGTGGGCGCGCAGCCAGTTCCGCACCTGCGGCTGTGCCACCGGGTGGCCGGTCACCGTCTTGATGTCCTCCAGGCGGGTGCCGGGCCGCACCAGCAGGGCGAACGCGATGGGCAGCAGCACCTCGCGGTAGATCATCAGGGGCTCGCCGTGGGCGAGTTCGTCGAGCGTGGCGGTGACGCCGCCCTCGACGGAGTTCTCGATGGGGACCAGGGCGGCCGCGGCCCCGCCGCCGCGCACGGCGTCGAGGGCGGCGCGCACCGACACCATGGGGACGAGCTCCCGGGTGGCCGCTTCCGGGAGAGTGCGCAGGGCCGCCTCGGTGAAGGTGCCCTCGGGGCCGAGATACGTGTACCGGGTTGCCGACATGGCGGTCACCCTACGGGCCGCAGGCCGCGGCCCCCGCGGCCGGACCGCCCGGCCACCCTCCGTCAACACCCTTGTGACGTGCGGGTTTTCCTCCCACGGAAACACCTTGCCCCCGACCGTGCGTTCGATCAAGGATGAGGGGGTACGGCTAGCCGCACCCCTTCGGGTGCGGGTAACCGTACTCACGGGGTCGGTATGGGGGAGACTGTCTGTGGATACTCGAGTCGTTGCGGACCGGCTGCGCGCGCTGGCGGAGAAGAACGCGGTCCCAGGGGCCCAGCTGGTCGTGCACACCGGCACGGAGACCGTGTCGGTCGCCACGGGCGTCACGCACGCCGGGCGGCCGGAGCCGGTGGACACCTCCACCGCCTTCGCCCTGGGGTCGGTGACGAAGGCGTTCACCGCCACCCTGCTGGTGCAGCTGGCCTCCGACGGCGACGTGGACCTGGACGAGCCGGTGGCGGAGCTCCTCCCGGAGTTACGCCGCGCCGCCGACGCGTCCCTCGCGGAGGTCACCGCCCGCCACCTGCTCACCCACACCGGCGGCCTGATCGCCGACCACGAACTCGACGACCCCGCCGAGCGCTCGCTGCTCCGCTACACCACGAGCGTCGCCGCCCTGCCGCTGCTGGACCGCCCCGGCCGGGGCTTCTCGTACGCCAACACCGGCTACAACGTGCTGGGCCGCGTCGTCGAGGAGGTCACGGGCCTCAAGTGGCACGAGGCGCTCCGCGACTTCCTGCTGCGCCCGCTCGGCCTCGACCCGGTCCTCCCGCACACCACCGCCACGGAGCCGTCCGGCCGGGTGCTCGCCCACGGCCACGCGGTGCGGCCGGGCACGCCCGGCGCCCACCCCGTCGACCAGCTCCTGCCCGCCACGTGGGCGCCCGCCAGCGGCCTGTCCGCCAGCGCCGAGGACCTGCTGGTCTTCGCCCGCCTGCACACCGGGCGGCACCCGGAGGCGGACACGCTGCTGGACGACGAGCACCGCGCCCTGATGCACACCCCCGACCCGGCGGCCGACTCCTTCGGCATGGCCGACGGCTGGGCCCCGGGCCTGGGCTGCTACGGCGGCCCGGACAACCGCTGGCTGGGCCACGACGGCACGGTCGACGGCGGCACCTGCAACCTCCGCTTCCACCCGGGCACCGGCGCGGCCGTGGCCCTCACCACCAACGCCACCACCGGCTCCAGCCTGTGGCTCGACGTCGTCGAGGAGCTGCGCTCCCTCGGCCTGGACGTCGCCGACCACGACCCCGGCCTGCCCCCGGGCCCCGCCACCGGCGCCACCGCGCCGGACCCCGCACCGGTCCTGGGCGACTACGCCAACGGCGACACGGTCTTCTCCGTGCGCCGGCACGAGGGCGGCGTCCGCCTCAGCGACCGCACCGGCCTCGTCGCCGACGTCACACTCCACGACGGCCTGTACTTCACCGCCCGGCGCGTCGACGCCGGGCAGGCGCCCTACGCGGGCCGGTTCCTGCCGGACGGCGACACGGGCGAGGTCACCCTCCTGCGGCTGGCCGGGCGTTCCGCCCGACGGCTGCCCCCCGCCGCGTAGGCAGGCCCACCGGGGCGGCGTGCCGCCCTTCCAGCGTTCCCGGGCTCGGCCCGGCCCCTTCCCTTGTTCCGCCCCCGACTTTCTCCCGGCCGCCGCGCGCCCGCACCCCGGGCCGCGGCGTGCCGCGGGGAGGTCCGTCCATCATGGAGGCACAGCGTGACTCGCGCCGCAGCGTCGGTTGGCCGGGAGCCCTCCCCGCACGTGGAGTTCTGGCGGGAACGGCTGACGGGCGTCGTCCCCGTCGAACTGCCCCTGGACCGCCGCCGCCCGGTGGTCCGCTCCACGGAGACCGCCGGCCACACGTTCGACGTCCCCGCCGCGACGGCCCGGGCCGTGCGCGCGCTCGCCGACGCGCGGGGCACCGGCCTGCTGGAGGTGCTGACGGCCGCCGTGCAGGCGCTGCTGGCCCGCTACTCCGGCCAGGACGACATCGCCGTCGGCACGGTGTCGCCGCGCACCGGCCACACCGTGGTGCTGCGCGGCCACGTCGACGTGCAGGCGCCCTTCGGGGAGCTGGTCGACGGGCTCGCGGGCACCGTGCGCGACGCCTTCGCCCACGACGGGCTGTCCTTCGCCGAGCTGACCGAGGCGCTGGCGCCGCAGCAGGACACCAGCATCACGCCGTTCGTGCAGACCATGGTGGTGCTGCGGGAACAGGACGGGCCGCAGGCCGAATTCGACCCGCTGGACCTCTCGGTCGAGTTCACCGAAACCGGCACCGGCCTCACCGCCCTCGTCCGCTACAGCACCGCCCTCTTCGACGCGGACACCGTCGCCCGGCTCGCCGGCCACCTCACCGTCCTGCTGGCCGGCGCCGCGGCCGGCCCCGGCGCCCCGGTGGCCGCGCTGCCGATGCTCACCGACGCCGAGTACGACCGCGTCGTACGGGAGTGGAACGCCACCGCCCGCGACGTGCCCACCGGCACCTTCCCCGAACTGTTCGCCGCACACGTCGCGGCCCGCCCCGGCGCCGTCGCCGTCGTCGACGAGCACGCCGAGGTCACGTACGCGGAGCTGGACGCGCAGGCCAACCGCATCGCCCACCGGCTGCGGGAGCTCGGCGCCGGCCGCGACGTCCTGGTCGGCCTGTGCGTGGAGCGCGGCGCACCGATGATCGCCGGCCTGCTCGGCATCATGAAGGCCGGCGCGGCCTACCTGCCGCTGGACCCGGGCTACCCCGCCGACCGGCTCGCGTACATGCTCCAGGACTCCGGGGCCCGGCTGGTCGTGACGCAGGAGGCCCTGCGCGGCCGGCTGCCGGACACCGGCGCCACGCTGGTGGACCTGGACCGGGACCGCGCGGAGCTGGACGCCCTGCCCGGCACCGCCCCCGAGGTGGCCGTGGTGCCCGAGGACCTGGCATACGCGATCTACACCTCGGGCTCCACCGGCCGCCCCAAGGGCGTGCTCGTGTCGCACGCCGGCATCGGCAACCTGGCCGCCGTCCAGGCCGAGGCGTTCGGCGCCGGGCCCGGCAGCCGCGTGCTGCAGTTCGCCTCCGCCAGCTTCGACGCGGCGTTCTGGGAGATCTGCATGGGCCTCCTCACCGGCGCCACGCTGGTGATGGGCTCGAAGGAGGTCATGCTCCCCGGCGAGCCGCTGGCCGCCTACGCCGAGCGGCACGGCGTCACCCACGCCACGCTCACCCCCGCCACCGTCGCCGTCCTGCCCGAGGGCCGCGGGCTGCCCGCCGGCGCCACGCTCGTCGTGGCCGGCGAGGCCAGCACCGGCGACCTGGTGGCGCGCTGGTCCGCCGGGCGCCGCATGGTCAACGCGTACGGCCCGACGGAGACCACCGTCTGCGCCACCATGAGCGCCCCGCTGAGCAGCGCCGCCGTGCCGCCCATCGGCACGCCCATCGCCAACACCCGGGTGTACGTGCTGGACGGCGCCCTGCGCCCGGTGCCGGCCGGGGTCCGCGGCGAGCTGTACGTCGCCGGCGCCGGCCTGGCCCGCGGCTACCACGGCCGGGCCGGGCTGACCGCCGAGCGGTTCGTGGCCGACCCCTTCGGCCGGCCGGGCAGCCGCATGTACCGCACGGGCGACGTGGCCCGCTGGAACGCCGACGGCACGCTGGAGTACCTGGGCCGCGCCGACGACCAGGTCAAGGTGCGCGGCTTCCGCATCGAGCTGGGCGAGATCGAGGCCGCGCTCGACGCGCACCCGGACGTCGCCCAGGCCGTGGTGGTCCCGCACAACACCAACCTGCTGGCGTATGTGTCGCCCGCCGGCACCGCCCGGCCCACGCCCGCCGCGCTGCGCGAGCACCTGGCCGCCGCGCTGCCCGAGTACATGGTCCCGGCGGCGGTCGTGGTCCTCGACGCCCTGCCGCTCACCCCGAACGGCAAGGTCGACCGGCGCGCGCTGCCCGCGCCCGGCAGCGCGCAGGAGACCGCCGGTGCGGACACCTCGTCGCACGTCGCGCCGCGCGACGCCGTGGAGGAGACCATCGCCGGCGTCTTCGCCGAGGTTCTCGGCGCCGAACGGATCGGCGTGCACGACGACTTCTTCGCGCTCGGCGGCAACTCCATCCTCTCCGTGCGCGCCGTGTCGCGGCTGCGCAAGGCGCTGGGCCTGAAGCTGTCCCCGCGCGCCCTGTTCGACGCGCCCACCGTCGCCGAGCTGGCCGCGTCGGTCTCCTCCGTCGAGCAGGCCGGCGAGACGTCCATCCCGGTGGTGCCCCGCGACGGCGAACTGCCCATGTCGTACGGGCAGCAGCGGCTGTGGTTCCTGGAGGACTTCGACCCGGGCAACGCCGGCTACCACACCGCCGTCGGGCTGCGGCTGACCGGTGACCTGGACGCGGCGGCGCTGCGCGGCGCCGTCGGCGACCTGGTGGCCCGGCACGAGTCGCTGCGCACCACCTTCGGCGTCGTCGCCGGCCGGGGCGTCCAGGTCGTCCACCCGGCGCTGGAGCCCCGCTGGACGGAGCTCGACCTGACCGGCGTCGCGGCGGAGCAGCGCGAGGACCGGCTGCGCGCGCTGCTGCGCGCCGAACTGGCCCGCCCCTACGACCTCCAGGCCGGCCCGCTGGTCCGCGTCCTGCTGGCCGCCCTCACGGAGGGCGAGCACGTGCTCGTGCTGGGCATGCACCACATCGTCACCGACGGCTGGTCGATGGGCGTGGTCTCCCGCGAGCTGGGCGAGCTGTACGCGGCCCGCGTCGAGGGCCGCGCCGCGCGCCTGCCGAAGCCCGGGGTGCAGTACGCCGACTTCGCCGCCTGGCAGCGCGGCCGGCTGGACGACAGCGCGCTGCTGGGCCGGCAGCTGGACTGGTGGCGGGAGCGGCTGGCCGGCGTGGCCCCGCTGGAGCTGCCCACGGACCGGCCGCGGCCGGCGGTGCGGTCGACCGCGGGCGCCGAGTACGTCTTCGAGGTGCCCGCCGCCACCGTCGCCGGGGCCCGCGCCCTGGCCGGCGAGCGGGGCGCCACCCTGTTCATGGTGCTCACCGCCGCGGTCAAGGCCGTCTTCGCCCGCTGGTCCGGGCAGGACGACATCGCGGTCGGCACGGCGTCCTCCGGTCGCGGCGCCAAGGAGCTGGAGCAGCTCGTCGGGTTCCTCGTCAACACCGTGGTGCTGCGCTCGCGCGTGGACCGCGACGCCTCCTTCGGCACGCTCCTCGACCAGGTCAAGGAGACCGTGCTGGAGGCGTTCGCCCACGAGGAGGTGCCGTTCGAGCGGCTCGTGGAGGTGGTGCAGCAGGAGCGCGACACCAGCCGCACCCCCCTCGTCCAGACCATGGTGGTGCTGCAGAACGCCCCGCAGGAGGACCTGCGGCTGCCCGGCGTCCGGGTGCGGCCCCACCACCTGGAGCACGAGGGCGCGCCCTTCGACCTCACCCTGGAGTTCTCCGAGGCCGGGGAGGGCCTGACGGCCCGCGTCATCTACAGCACCGCCCTGTTCGACGAGGCGACCGTGGCCCGGCTCGCCGAGCACCTCACCGTGCTGCTCGGGTCGGCGGCGCAGGAGCCCGGACGTCCCGTCGCGGCCCTGCCGATGCTCTCCGGGGCGGAGCGGCACCGCGTCCTGCACGAGTGGAACGACACGGCCCGGCCGCTGCCGGAGGCGTCGCTGCCGGAGCTGTTCGCCGCGCAGGTGGCCGCCCGCCCCGACGCCGTGGCCCTCGTCGACGACGACGAGGAGCTGACGTACCGGGAGCTGGACGAGCGCGCCAACCGGCTCGCGCACCGGCTGGCCGCCGCGGGCGCGGGCCCCGAGGACCTCGTCGGACTGTGCCTGGGCCGCGGCGCGCGGACGGTCGTGGCGCTGCTCGCCGTCCTCAAGGCCGGCGCGGCGTACGTGCCGCTGGACCCCGACTACCCGGCCGACCGGCTCGCGTACATGCTGAAGGACGCCGGGGCCCGGCTGGTGGTGACGCGCAAGGACCTGCGCGACCGGCTGCCCGCCACAGGTGCCGTCGTGGTCGACGTGGACGAGGACACGTCGCTGTACCCGGCCACGCCGCCGGAGGTCGCCCTCTCCCCCGGCCACCTGGCGTACGTGATCTACACCTCCGGGTCCACCGGCGCCCCCAAGGGCGTGATGACCTCGCACCGGGCCGTGGTGCGCCTGGTGCACGACTCGGGGTTCCTGCACGTGGGGCCCGGTGACGTCGTGGCGCAGTTCGCGTCCGTGTCGTTCGACGCGTCGACGCTGGAGATCTGGGCGGCGCTGCTGCACGGCGCACGGCTGGCGGTGCGGCCGCCGGACGCCTCCGGCGGCGAGGCGCTGGGCGCGTTCCTGCGCGGCCGGGGCGTCACCCACCTGGCCATCACGGCGGGCCTGTTCCACCAGGTCGTCGACGACGACGTGGCCGCGCTCGGCGGGCTGCGCCAGATCGTGGCCGGCGGCGACAAGGTGTCGCCGGAGCACTGCGCCCGCCTCCTGGCGGCCCACCCGCAGGTGCGGCTCGCCAACGGCTACGGGCCCACCGAGGCGACGTCGCTGAGCACCACGTACGACGTCCCGGCGGACCTCGACCCGGCCGCGCCGGTGCCGCTGGGCACGCCCATCGGCAACACCCGCGCGTACGTGCTGACCCCGGAGCTGGAGCCTGCGCCGGTGGGCGTGCCGGGCGAGCTGTACCTCGCCGGTCCCGGCCTGGCCCGCGGCTACCTGGGCCGGCCGGGCCTGACGGCCGAGCGGTTCGTGGCCGACCCGTACGGGGAGCCGGGCACGCGGATGTACCGCTCGGGCGACCTGGCGCGCCGGCGGAACGACGGGACGCTGGAGTTCCTGGGCCGCTCCGACGGGCAGGTGAAGATCCGCGGCTTCCGCATCGAGCTGGGCGAGGTGGAGGGCGCCGTCAAGCAGCACCCGGCCGTGGTGGACGCGGTCGTGGTGGCCCACGAGGGCACCTCCGGCCACCGGCGTCTGGTCGCGTACGTCGTGCCGTCCCGCGACCTGGCGCCCGGCGAGCTGCGGGACCACCTGGCCCGGTCGCTGCCGGACCACATGACGCCGTCGGTGTTCGTGCCGCTGGAGCGCATGCCGCTGACCGCCAACGGCAAGGTCGACCTGCGCGCCCTGCCGGAGCCCGGCGAGGCCGGCGGCCGGCAGGGCCCCGAGTACGTCGCCCCGCGCGACGCGACGGAGGCGGCCCTGGCGTCGGTGTGGGCCGAGGTGCTGGGCGTCGGGCAGGTCGGCGTGCACGACAACTTCTTCGACCTGGGCGGCGACTCCATCCTGTCGCTCCAGGTCGTCTCGCGGGCCCGCCAGGCCGGCCTGCGGCTCACCTCCAAGCTGCTGTTCGTCCACCAGACCGTGGCCACGCTCGCCCCGGCCGTCGGCACCCTCGCCGACGACGCGACGGGCGCGGAGGCCGCGGCCGGCGACGGCGGGCCGGTCTCCGGCCGGGTGGAGCTCACGCCCATCCAGCGGCGGTTCTTCGCGGACCACCCCGAGGGGCCGGGCCACTACGCCATGTCGGTGCAGGTCGAGCTGGCGCCCGGCACGGACACCGCGCTGCTGGAGCGCGCCCTGTCCGCCGTGGTCGCCCACCACGACGCGCTGCGGCTGCGGTTCTTCCGCAAGGACGGCGTGTGGGTGCAGGAGTACGCCGAGGCCCCGGCCGCGCTGCCGCTCACGGTGCGCGACCTGTCCGGCCTGGACGCCGAGGCCCGCGAGGCGGCCCTGCACGAGGCGGCGGAGGCGGCGCAGCGCTCGCTCGCCCTGTCCTCCGGGGAGCTGCTGAAGGGCGTCTTCTTCCGCCTGGGCGCGGGCCGGCTGCCGCGGCTGTTCCTCACCGCGCACCACCTCGTCATGGACGGCGTGTCGTGGCGGGTGCTGCTGGAGGACCTGGCCACGGCGTACGCGCGGCTGGCCGAGGGCCGCCCGGCCGGGCCGCTCGCCCGGGCCAGCAGCTACCAGCAGTGGGCCGGCCGTCTGGCCGGGCACGTGCGGGACGGCGGCTTCGACGACGAACTGCCGTACTGGGCGGCCGTGCCCGCGGCCGGCGAGGCGCCGCGCGACGGTGACGCGCCGAACACCTTCGGGGCGTCGGCGGTCGCGTCGGTGCGGCTGGGCCGCGAGGAGACGAAGGCGCTGCTCCAGCAGGTGCCGGCCGTCTACCGCACGCAGATCAACGACGTGCTGCTCGCCGCGCTGGGCCGGGTGCTGGCCCGGTGGGCGGGCCGGCCGGTGACGGTGGCGCTGGAGGGCCACGGCCGCGAGGACCTCTTCGACGACGTCGACCTCTCCCGTACCGTCGGCTGGTTCACCACCACCCACCCGGTGTGCCTGGACGTGCCGGACGGCGACTGGGGCACCGCGCTGAAGGCCGTCAAGGAGCACCTGCGGGCCGTGCCCCGGCGCGGCATCGGCCACGACGCCGTCCGCTACCTGTCCGGTGGGGCGCCGGCCGCCGGCGAGGGGCCGTGGATCAGCTTCAACTACCTGGGCCAGTGGGACGGCACCACCAGCGGTGACGGCCTGATCCGGCGCCGCCTGGACGGCCTCGGCCGCGACCAGGCGCCGGAGCTGCCGCGCCCGCACCTCGTCGACATCGTGGCGGCCGTCGGCGACGGCGAGCTCCGCATCGACTGGATCCACACGCCCGGCATCCACGCCACCACCACCGTCGAGCGGCTGGCCGGGGAGTTCCTCACGGCCCTGCGGGAGACGATCGCGCACTGCCTCACCGAGGGCAGCGGCGGCGCCACCCCGTCCGACTTCCCCCTCGCCCGCCTCGACCAGGCCGCCGTGGACCGCATCGCCGGCGACGGCCGCGACGTGGAGGACATCCATCCGCTCACGCCGATGCAGGCCGGCATGCTCTTCCACACGCTCGCCGACCCCGCCTCGCCGACCTACTTCGAGCAGATGACGTACGTCCTCGACGGCGTCACCGACATCGACCTGCTGGCCCGCGCCTGGCAGCAGGTGGCCGACCGGCTGGAGGTGCTGCGCAGCTCCGTCGTCTGGGAGGGCGTCGAACGGCCCCTGATGGTCGTGCACCGGCACGCCCCGCTGCCCGTCGAACGGCTGGACTGGACCGGCCTGGACGAGGCCGGGCAGCAGGCGGCGCTGGAGCGCCACCTCGCGGAGGCCCGCGCCCGCGGCCTCGACCTGTCCGCGGCGCCCCTGCTGCGCCTGGCGCTGATCCGCGTCGGCGAGACGTCGGTGCGCACGGTGGGCTCGTTCCACCACCTGCTGCTCGACGGCTGGAGCACCTTCAGCGTCCTCACGCAGGTGCACTCCGTCTACGAGGCGCTGGCGGCGGGCGAGGAGCCCGCCCACCCGGTGCGCAGGCCGTTCCGGTCGTATGTGGAGTGGCTGGAGCAGCAGGACCTGGCGCAGGCCGAGACGTACTGGCGGGGGCTGCTCGCCGGGTTTGGTGCGCCGACGCCGCTGCCGTACGACCGGCGGCCCGCGGCCGGCCACCAGGCGCGGTCGACCAGCCGCCTGGAGACCCGGCTGTCCGAGGCCGCGTCGCAGGAGCTGTTCGCGTTCGCCCGTTCCCACCGGATCACGGTGAACACGCTGGTCCAGGGTGTCTGGGCGCTGCTGCTGGCCCGGTACGCCGGGGAGCGCGATGTCGTCTTCGGCGCCACCGTCTCGGGCCGCCCCGCGGACCTCGCGGGGGCCGGCTCGATCGCGGGCATGCTCATCAACACGTTGCCGGTACGGGTCGCCGTGGACGGCGCGGCGCCGGTGGCCGAGTGGCTGGCCCGGGTGCAGCAGGACCAGGTGGAGGCGCGGCAGTACGAGTACGTGCCGCTGCCGCGGATCCAGGGCTGGAGCGACGCCGGGGCGGGCACGCCCCTCTTCGACAGCCTCGTGGTGTTCGAGAACTACCCCAAGGACGACCAGCCGGCGGGCGAGCGCGGCCTGCGGCTGCGCGGCCTGGAGGGCATGGACGTCACCAGCTTCCCGCTCAACCTGCTCGCGTACGCCGACGACACGTTCGCCTGCACGCTGGCCTACGACGCCGAGCTGTTCGACCACGCCACGGTGGAGCGGATCGCCGGGCACTTCACGGCGCTGCTGCGCGGCGTCGTCGCGGACCCGCAGCGGGCGGTGGCGGCCGTGCCGATGCTCGCCGACGGCGAGTTCGAGCGGGTCGTGCACACCTGGAACACCGCCGAGGACGCCCCGGCGCAGCCCGGCACCCTGCACGAGCGGGTCGCCGAGCGGGCCGCGGCGGCGCCGGACGCGCCCGCGGTGACGTCGGGCGGCACCACGTGGACGTACCGGGAGCTGGACGAGCGCGCCAACCGCATCGCGCACCACCTCGTGGCGCTGGGCGCCGGCCCGGGGCAGGTCGTCGGCCTGTCGGCGGAGCGCGGCGCGGAGCTGGTGGCGGGGCTGCTGGGCATCATGAAGGCGGGCGCGGCCTACCTGCCGCTGGACCCGGCGTACCCCGCGGACCGGCTGGCGTTCATGCTCCAGGACGCGGGCGCCCGCATCCTGCTGACGCACGGCACCGGGCCGGACGGCCCGCGGGCCGACGGCGTGACGGTCGTGGACCTGGAGGGCGACCGCGCCGCCATCGACGCGCGGCCGTCCTCCGCACCGGAGACGGCCGTGACCGGCGGCGACCTGGCGTACGTCATCTACACGTCGGGGTCGACGGGCCGGCCGAAGGGCGTGGCGGTCGAGCACCGCTCGGTCCTCAACCTGCTGGTCAACTCCCGTCCCGCGTACGGCTTCGGCGCGGACGACGTGTGGACGGCGTTCCACTCGTACGCGTTCGACGTGTCGGTGTGGGAGATGTGGGGCTGCCTGACCTCGGGCGGCCGGCTGGTGGTCGTCGACGGGGACTGGGCGCAGCGGCCCGCGGCCACGTGGGAGCTGCTGCGCGCGGAGGGCGTGACGGTGCTGTGCCAGACGCCGTCGATGTTCCGCGCGCTGGTGGAGAGCGCCGCCGCGGCGGACGCGGGCCCGCTGCCCGCCCTGCGCTGGGTGGTGCTGGCCGGCGAGGCCCTGGAGCCCAAGCACCTGACGACGTGGTTCGGCCGGTACGGCGGCGGCGCGGCCCGGGTGGTCAACCAGTACGGGCCGACGGAGGCGACGGTCTACGTCACCCGGCAGGAGATCACCGCCGAGGACGTCGCGGCCGGCGGGCCGCTGCCCATCGGGCGGCCGCTGCCGGGCTACCGGGTGCTGGTCCTCGACGAGTCGGGGGCGCCCGTCCCGGTCGGCGTCACCGGCGAGCTGTACGTGGCCGGCGCCGGCCTGGCCCGCGCGTACCTGGGCCGGCCGGAGCTGACGGAGGAGCGCTTCCCGGCGAACCCCTTCGGCGGCCCCGGCGAGCGGATGTACCGCTCGGGCGACCTGGCGCGGTGGCGGGCCGACGGCACGCTCGTGTACCTCGGGCGCGGCGACGGGCAGGTGAAGATCCGCGGCTACCGCATCGAGACCGGCGAGATCGAGGCCGCGCTCGTCACGCACCCGCGGGTCGCCGACGCCGCCGTGGTGGCGCACGCGGACGGCGACCGCACGGTCCTGGTCGGGCACGTCGTGCCGGCCGGCGACGGCGCGCCGGCCGCGGCGGACCTGCGCGAGCACCTCGCCGCGACGCTGCCGGAGTTCATGGTGCCGGCGCTGTTCGTCACCCTGGACGCGCTGCCGCTGACGCCCAGCGGCAAGGTCGACCGGCGGGCGCTGCCCGCGCCGCACGAGCGCGTGGAGACCACGGCCTCCTATGCGGCGCCGTCCTCCGTCACGGAGGAGGTGCTGGCCGAGATCTGGCAGGAGCTGCTGGGCACCGAACGCATCGGCGTCCACGACAACTTCTTCGAGGCGGGCGGCGACTCGCTGCTGGCCGTGCGGCTGGCGTCGCGGATCAACGCGGCGTTCGGCACCGACCTGTCGCCCCGCGCGCTGTTCGAGCGGCCGACGATCGCCGGGACCGCCCTGGAGGTCGAGGAGCGCATCCTCGCCGAACTGGAGGCGGGCGCCGCCGACGCCTGACGAGACCCCCGACACCCACCACATTTGCTGAGCTGAAAGGAAACACCGGCATGTCCAACCCCTTCGAGCAGGCGGACCGTCCGTACCACGTGCTCGTCAACGACGAGGGCCAGCACTCGCTGTGGCCCGCCGGCACCGACGTCCCGGCGGGCTGGGCCGTCGTCCTCGACGGCCGGCCGCGCGAGGAGTGCCTCGCGTACGTGGAGGCCCACTGGACCGACCTGCGGCCCCGGAGCCTGGCCGGCCGCTGACCCGCCGCGCCGCCGGCGCCCGCACCCGTACACCATCCCGTACGCCCGTCCCGTTCCACCGTGTTCCGCGCACCACCGCTGGGTCCGCCTCGCCAGGAGGCGCCCACGTCTCCTGGGGGTTCTCATGACCACGCCGTCTTCCCGCGAGGGCCGGATCGCCGCGCTCCCCGCGCACCTGCGAGAGGCGCTCGCCCAGCGCCTGGCCGGCCGGGCCGGCGCCGCACGGGCCGGCATCCCCGTGGTGTCGCGCGACGAGCCGCTGCCCATGTCGTTCGGGCAGCAACGCATCTGGTTCATGGAGGACTTCGCGCCGGGCGGCGCCGACTACCACCTGGCGCTGGCGCTGCGGCTGACCGGCCCCCTCGACGCGGAGGCGCTGCGCGGCGCCGCCACCGACCTGGTGGCGCGGCACGAGGCCCTGCACACCGCCTTCGACCCGGCCGACGGCCGGGGCGTGCAGGTGCTGCGCCCGGACCTGGCGCCGGAGTGGTCGGCGGCCGACGTGTCGGACGTCGCGGCGGAGGAGCGCGAGGCGCGGGTGCGGGTGCTGGTGCGGGCCGAGATGGGCCGCCCGTACGACCTGCGCACCGGGCCGCTCGTGCGGGTGCTGCTGGTGCGGCTGTCGGCCACGGAGCACGTGTGCGTGCTGGGCATGCACCACATCGTCACCGACGGCTGGTCGCTGGGCATCGTGGCCCGCGAGTGGGGCGAGCTGTACGCGGCGCGCGCCGAGGGCCGCGCGGCGCGGTTGCCCGCCGTGCCGCTCCAGTACCCCGACTTCGCGGCCTGGCAGCGGCAGCGGCTGGAGAGCGGCGACCTGCTGGAGAAGCAGCTGGAGTGGTGGCGGGGGCGGCTGGCGGGCCTGGAGCCGCTGGAGCTGCCCACCGACCGGCCGCGGCCGGCGGTGCGGTCCTCGGCCGGCGCGGCCCTGATGTTCGAGGTGCCGGCGGACGTCGTCACCGGCGTGAAGGAGCTGGCGCGGGAGCGCGGCGCGACGCTGTTCATGGCGCTGACCGCCGCGGCCGACGTGGTCCTGTCCCGCTGGTCGGGCCAGGAGGACATCGCGCTGGGCACCTCCTCGTCCGGGCGGCGCCGCGAGGAGCTGGAGCAACTGGTCGGGTTCCTGGTGAACACCGTCGTGCTGCGCGCGCACGTCGACCCGGGCATGTCGTTCACCGCGCTGCTGGACCAGGTCAAGGACACGGTGCTCGACGCGTTCGCGCACGAGGACGTGCCGTTCGACCGGCTGGTGGAGGCGCTGGCGCCCGAGCGGGACACCAGCCGCACCCCGCTGGTGCAGGCGATGGTCGTGCTGCAGAACGCGCCCGCCGACGCGGTGGCGTTCCCCGGCGTCACGGCGGTGGAGTACCCCCTGGACCGCGACGCGGCCCTGTGCGACCTCACCCTGGAGTTCGAGGAGCGCGACGGCGCGCTGGCCGGACTGATCGAGTACAGCACCGAGCTGTTCGACGCCGCGACCGTCGAACGGCTGGCGGGGCACCTGGTCACGCTGCTCGGCGGGGCCGTCGCCGACCCCGGCCGGCCGGTGGCCGAACTGCCCCTGCTCACCGACGCCGAGCGGCGACAGCTGGTGACGGAGTGGAACGCCACCGACCGGCCCCTGGAGTCGGCCGCGCTCATCCACGAGCGGCTCGCCGAGCAGGCCGCGCGCACCCCCGACGCCGTCGCCGTCGTCGCCGAGGACGGCACGCTCACCCACCGCGAGCTGGACGAGCGCGCCAACCGGCTCGCCCACCACCTGCGGGCCCTGGGCGCCGGCCCCGAGTCGCTGGTCGGCCTGTGCGTGGGCCGGGGCACCGGCATGGCCGTGGGCCTGCTCGGCATCCTCAAGGCCGGCGCGGCCTACGTCCCCCTCGACCCGTCCTTCCCCGCCGACCGGCTGACGTACATGCTGGCCGACAGCGGCGCCCGGCTCGTCGTCACCCAGGGCGACGCCCGCGACCGGCTGCCGGAGACCGGCGCCACCCTGGTGGACCTGGACGCGGACCACGCCGCCCTCGCCGCGCAGCCGTCCACCGCGCCCGACGTGGCCGTGGCCCCCGGCGACCTCGCGTACGTCATCTACACCTCCGGCTCCACCGGCAACCCCAAGGGCGTCGCCGTCGAGCACCGCAACGTCCGGCACATCTGCGCCGCATGGGACGAGCAGTACGACCTGACGGAGCTGAAGCTGCGCTTCCTGTCCGTCTCCAGCCTCTCCGTCGACCTGTTCTTCGCCGACCTCATCCGCTCGCTGCCGTTCGGCGGCGCGCTGATCATCGCGTCGAAGGACGTCACCACCGAACCGCCCGCGCTCCTCGACCTGATCGCCGAGACCGGCGCCACCGGCCTGGAGATCGTGCCGTCGCTGCTCAACGCCGTCCTCCAGGAGGTGGACCGGCGCGGCGACGGCTTCCCGCCGCTGCGCCTGATCTCCGTGGGCTCCGAGGGCTGGCGCGTCGAGGACTGCCGCGAGCTGCTCCGCCAGGTCCGTCCCGGCACGGTCGTCGTCAACGCGTACGGCGGCACCGAGGCCACCGTCGACTCCACCGTCTTCCTGCCCACGGAGGAGACGCTGCGGGACGGCGTGTACGTACCCGTCGGCCACCCGCTGCCCAACACCCGCGTGTACGTCCTCGACGCCGCCATGCAGGTCGTGCCGGTGGGTGTGCCCGGTGAGATCTGGATCGGCGGCGAGGGCGTGGGCCGCGGCTACCACGGCCGGGACGACCTGACCGCCGAACGGTTCGTGCCCGACCCGTTCACCGGCACCGGCCGCCTCTACCGCACCGGCGACCGGGCCCGCCGGCTGCCGGGCGGCGCCCTGGAGTTCCTGGGCCGCGCCGACGACCAGGTGAAGATCCGCGGCTTCCGCATCGAGCTGGGCGAGGTCGAGACCGCCGTCCTGGCCCACCCCGAGGTGCGGGACGCCGTCGTCGTGGCGCGGCAGGAGGACTCCGGGCGGCGGCGCCTGGTCGCCTACGTCGTCACCGCCCGCCCCCTGGGCACCCCCGAGCTGCGCGCCCACCTGTCGGGCCTGCTGCCGGACTACATGGTGCCCGCGGCGTTCGTGACGCTCGACGCGCTGCCGCTCACCCCCAGCGGCAAGGTGGACCGGCGTGCCCTGCCGGCGCCGGCCGCCGACGCGGACCGGGCCGGCACCGACTACGTGGCACCACGTGACGCCACCGAGGAGGTGCTGGCCGCGGCGTGGGCCGAGGTGCTGGGCGTGGAGCGCGTCGGCGTGCACGACAACTTCTTCGACCTGGGCGGCGACTCCATCCTCTCCATCCAGGTGGTCTCCCGGGCCCGCCGGGCGGGGCTGCGGCTCACGTCGAAGCTGCTGTTCCTGCACCAGACGGTCGCGGCGCTGGCCGCCGTGGTCGAGCACGACGCCGCCGCCCTGCCGGCCGCCGCCGCGGACGCACCCACCGGACGCGCCGAACTCACCCCCATCCAGCGCTGGTTCTTCGCCGAGCACACGGTCGACCCCGACCACTACGCGATGTCGGTGCAGGTGGAACTGGCCCCCGGCACCGACACGGCGCTGCTGCCGCGCGCGCTGGAGGCCGTCGTCGCGCACCACGACGCGCTGCGGATGCGGTACGTCCGCGACGGGTCCGGGGAGTGGGTGCAGGAGTACGGCGACGCCGTGCCCGGCGGGCTGCTGGACGTCCTCGACCTGGCGGCCGTGCCGGAGGAGGCGCGGGAGCAGGCCGTGCAGGACGCGGCGCTGGCCGCGCAGCGGTCGCACGACCTCGCCGCGGGCCGCCTGGTGAAGGCCGTCGTCGTGCTGCCGGGCGGGGGCCTGCCGCCGCGGCTGTTCCTCGCCGTGCACCACCTCGTGGTCGACGGCGTGTCGTGGCGCGTCCTGCTGGCCGACCTGAGCACCGCGTACGAGCAGCTGGCCGCCGGCAAGGACGTCGACCTCGGCCCGCGCACCAGCAGCTACCAGCAGTGGGCCGGCCGCCTCGCCGAGCACGTGCGCGCCGGCGGCCTCGACCACGAGGTCGCGCACTGGGCCGCCGTGGCCCCCGCCGCCGCGCCGCCGCTGCCCCGCGACCGCGACGGCGCCAACGTCACCGCGCACGAGCACACCGTCGAGGTCCGCCTGGACAAGGACGAGACCCGGGCCCTGCTGCACCAGGTGCCGTCCGTCTACCGCACGCAGATCAACGACCTGCTGGTGTCCGCCCTGGGCCGGGCCCTGGCCCGGTGGACCGGGCAGGACCGCGTCGTCCTCGGCCTGGAGGGCCACGGCCGCGAGGAGCTCTTCGACGACGTCGACCTCTCCCGCACCGTGGGCTGGTTCACGTCCCACTTCCCCGTCGCGCTGACCCTGCCCGCACAGCAGGACGGCGGGCCCGGGTGGGGCGCGACGATCAAGGCGGTGAAGGAGCAGCTGCGGGCCGTGCCCGGCCGCGGCCTGGGCTACGACGCCCTGCGCTTCCTCTCCCTCCCCGGCACCCCCGGGCACGCGCTGCGCGACGACCCGCTGCCCGGCATCAGCTTCAACTACCTCGGCCAGTGGCAGGGCACCACCAGCGGCGACGGCCTCGTACGGGACCGGCTGCCGGCGCTGGGCCTCGACCACGCGCCGGAGGAGCCGCGCCCGTACCTGCTGGACGTCATCGGCCTGGTCGAGAACGGCCGGCTCGCGGTCAACTGGACGTTCTCCGACCAGGTCTTCGACCCGGCCACCGTGGAGCGCGTCGCCGGGGACTTCCTCGCCGCGCTGCGCGAGGCCGTCGCGCACTGCCTCACCGAGGGCAGCGGCGGCGCCACCCCGTCCGACTTCCCCCTCGCCCGCCTCGACCAGGCGGCCGTGGACCGCATCGCCGGTGACGGCCGCGACGTGGAGGACATCTACCCGCTCACGCCGATGCAGGCCGGCATGCTCTTCCACACGCTGGCCGACCCCACCGGGCAGGCGTACTCCGAGCAGATGTCGTTCGTCTTCGACGGCGTCACGGACGCCGGCGTGCTCGCCCGCGCCTGGCAGCACGTCAACGACCACCTGGAGATCCTGCGCGGCTCGCTGGTGTGGGACCGCGTGGACCGGCCGCTGATGGTCGTCCGCCGCCACGCCGAACTGCCCGTCCGCACCCTGGACTGGCGCGGCCTGGACGAGGCGGAGCAGCAGGCGGCGCTGGAGCGCCTCCTCGCCGAGGACCGCGAGCAGCGCATGGACCTGTCGGTCGCACCGCTGACCCGGCTCACGCTGATCCGCGTCACCGACAGCCGCGTCCGTGTCGTCCGCACCTCCCACCACGTCCTGCTGGACGGCTGGAGCACCTTCCAGATGCTCGCCGACCTGTCGGCGGCGTACGAGGCGCTGGCCGCCGGCGAGCAGCCGGCGCTGCCGCAGCGGCGGCCGTTCCGGGCGTACGTGGAGTGGCTGGAGCAGCAGGACCTGGCGCAGGCCGAGACGTACTGGCGCGCGCTGCTCGCCGGCGTCGAGGAGCCCACGCCGCTGCCGTACGACCGGCGCCCGGCCGCGAGCCACCGGGCCCGGCCCGCCGGCAGCCTCGCGCGGGAGCTGTCCCGCGAGGTCTCCGAGAAGCTGTTCGCCTTCGCGCGGCAGCACCGGCTGACGGTGAACGCCGTGGTGCAGGGCGCCTGGGCGCTGCTGCTGTCGCGGTACTCCGGCGAGCGCGACGTCGTCTTCGGCGCCACCGTCTCGGGCCGGCCCGCCGACCTGCCGGGTGTCGACTCCATCGTCGGCATGATGATCAACACGCTGCCGGTGCGCGCCGCCGTCGACGGCCGGGCGCCGGTCGCCGAGTGGCTGGCGGGGGTGCAGCGGGCGCAGGTGGAGGCGCGGCAGTACGAGTACGTGCCGCTGACGCAGATCCAGAACTGGAGCGGCGTCGGGCGCGGCACCAACCTCTTCGACAGCCTCGTGGTCTTCGAGAACTACCCGATGAACGACCGGGCCGCGGCCGGCCGCCCGGCGGACGGCGGCAGCCTGCGCCTGTCCGGCCTGGAAGGCGTGGAGGCGACGAACTTCCCGCTGAACCTGGTCGCCTACGCGGGTGACGCCCTGGCCTACGAGCTGTCCTACGACGCCGACCTGTTCACCGACGACACCGTCGCCCGGCTGTCCCGGCACTTCGAGGCGCTGCTCACCGGCATGGCCGCCGACCCCCGGCGCCTCGTCGGAGAGCTGCCGATGCTGTCGTCCGCCGAAGAAAGCGTGCTGCTGCACGACTTCAACGCGGCAGGTGCCGTGGACGTCGCCGGTGAGCTCGCCCACGAGCGGTTCGTGCGCTGGGCGGCCCGGACGCCGGAGGCGGTGGCGGTCCGGTGCGGCGACGACGCGCTCACCTTCCGGGAGCTGGACGAGCAGGCCAACCGGCTCGCCCACCACCTGCGGTCCCTCGGCGCCGGACCGGACCGGCGCGTGGCCCTGGCGGTCGAGCGCGGGGTGCGGATGCTCGTCGGCATGCTGGGCGTGCTCAAGTCCGGCGCGGCGTACGTGCCGCTCGACCCGGCGTACCCCGCCGACCGGCTCGCACACATGCTCGGCGACTCCGGCACCGAGATCCTGGTGACGCAGGCGGCGCTGCGCGACCGGCTGCCGGAGGCGGGGGCCGCGGTGGTCGTGGACCTCGACGCCGACGCGGCGGCGATCGCCGCCCACCCGGCGACCGCGCCCGAGGTGACGCTCTCCGGCGACCACCTGGCGTACGTGCTGTACACGTCGGGCTCCACGGGCCGTCCCAAGGGCGTCGGCGTGACGCACGCCAACCTGGCCAACCACCTGCCGTGGCTGGACTCCGCCTACCCGACCGGCCCCGGCGACCAGGTGCTGATGCGGGCCTCGATCAGCTTCGACGTCTCCGTGTGGGAGCTGATGCTGTCGGTGCTGTCCGGCGCGACCGCCCACGTGGTCTCCGCCGAGCTGGCCGGCGACCCGCTGCGGCTGGCGGAGTTCATGGACCGGGAGGGCATCACCGTCGCGGACTTCGTGCCGTCGCTGCTCGGCGCGCTCCCCCTCGACCGGCGGCCGCGCGCCCTGCGGCTGCTGCTGTCCGGCGGCGAGGCCCTGCCCAAGGCGCTGGCCGACGCCCTCCGCGACCGGTGGGGCGTCCGGCTGGGCAACCTGTACGGGCCCACCGAGACGACCATCCAGATCACCGCCACCGACGTCGCCGGCGCGGCGGACGACACCGTCCCGATCGGCCGGCCGATCGCCAACGCCGCGCTGTACGTGCTGGACCCGGAGCTGCGGCCGGTGCCCGTCGGCGTGACCGGCGAGCTGTACGCGGCCGGGCCCGTCGTCGCCCACGGCTATCTGGGCCGCCCCGGCCTGACCGCGGAACGCTTCGTGGCCTGCCCGTTCGGTGCGCCCGGCAGCCGCATGTACCGCACCGGCGACCTGGTGCGCTGGACCGCCGACGGGCAGCTGGAGTTCGCCGGCCGCGCCGACGGACAGGTGAAGGTCCGCGGCTTCCGCATCGAGACCGGCGAGGTCGAGGAGGCGCTGGGCCGGGTGGACGGCGTCCGCCAGGCCGTGGTGACGGTCCGCGAGGACACGCCCGGTGACCGGCGGCTCGTCGCGTACGTGGTGCCGGGCCGCCCGCTGACGCCGGACGCCCTGCGGGCCGCCCTCGCCGGGTCCCTGCCCGGTCACATGGTGCCGTCCGCGTTCGTCCTGCTCGACGCGTTGCCGCTGACCCCCAACGGCAAGACCGACATGCGGGCGCTGCCCCGGCCCGAGGGCCGCGACGACCGGACCGGCATGGAGTACGTGGCGCCGCGCGACGCGGCCGAGGAGACGCTCGCCGCGATCTGGGCCGAGGTCCTCGGCGTCGACCGGGTCGGCGTGCACGACAACTTCTTCGGCCTGGGCGGCGACTCGATCCTGTCCATCCTCGTCGTCTCCCGCGTGCACCGGGCGTTCGGCACGCAGCTGTCGCCGCGCGTGCTGTTCGACGCGCCGACGGTCGCGGAGCTGGCCGCCGCCCTGACGGAGGCCCCCGGGGAGACGGCAGGCGGGGACGTGATCCCGGTGGTGCCGCGCGACGGCGACCTGCCGATGTCGTTCGGCCAGCAGCGCCTGTGGTTCCTCCAGGACTTCAACCAGGACAGCACCGAGTACCACTCGACGCTGGGCGTACGGCTGACCGGCGGCGAGGTGGACGCGGAGGCGCTGCGCGCCGCCCTCGGCGACCTCGCCGGGCGGCACGAGGCGCTGCGCACCACCTTCGGCGTGGCCGGGGGCCGGGGCGTGCAGCACGTCCACGCGCACCTGGAGCCGTCCTGGCGGGTCGAGGACCTGTCGGCGGTGCCCGCCGGCGAACGCGAGGACCGGATGCGGGAGCTGGTGCGGGCCGAGGCCGGCCGGCCGTACGACCTGGCGCGCGGCCCGCTGCTGCGGGTGCTGCTGGTGCGCCTGGCCGCGGACGAGCACGTGCTCGTGCTCGGCATGCACCACATCGTCACCGACGGCTGGTCGACGGGCATCGTGGCCCGGGAGCTGGGCGAGCTGTACGCGGCCCGGCTGAGAGGCACCCCGGCGGAGCTGCCCGCGGTGCCCGTGCAGTACCCCGACTTCGCCGCCTGGCAGCGTGGCCGCCTGGAGGAGGGCGGCCTGCTGGAGCGGCAGCTGGCCTGGTGGCAGGAGCGGCTGGACGGCGTCGCGCCGCTGGAGCTGCCCACGGACCGGCCCCGGCCCGCGGTGCGGTCCTCGGCCGGCGCGGTGTACGGCTTCGAGGTGCCGGCGCCGGTCGTGGCGGCGGTGAAGGAGGCCGCGCGGCAGCGGGGCGCCACCCTGTTCATGGCGCTGACGGCCGCGCTGAAGGTGGTCTTCGCCCGGTACTCCGGGCAGCGGGACGTCGCCGTCGGCACGGTGTCGGCGGGCCGCGGGCACACGGGCCTGGAGCAGCTCGTCGGGTTCCTGGTGAACACGGTGGTGCTGCGCTCCGACGTGGACCCGGAGCTGTCGTTCGGCGACCTGCTGGGGCGGGTCAGGGAGACGGTCCTGGACGCGTTCGCGCACGAGGACGTGCCGTTCGAGCGCGTGGTGGAGGCCGTGCAGAAGGAGCGGGACACCAGCCGCACCCCGCTGTTCCAGGTCATGGTCGTGCTGCAGAACACCCCGGACGACGGGCTGCGGCTGCCGGGCGTCACGACGTCCGGCCTGGAGCCGGTCCGGGAGACCGCGCTGTACGACCTGACGCTGGAGTTCGAGGAGCACGAGGGCGGCGTCCGGGCCCTGGTCGAGTACAGCACCGACCTCTTCGACGAGGCGACGGTGGCCCGGTTCGCCGAGCACGTGGGCGTCGTCCTGGAGGCCGTCGCGGCCGACCCGTCGCGGACCGTGGCCGCGCTGCCGCTGATGACCGGCCGCGAGACGGACCTCGTGGTGCGCGAGTGGAACGAGACCGGCGGGGTGCCCGCCCCGGCCGGCACGATCCACGAGCACGTCGCCGCGCGGGCCGCCGCGACCCCGGACGCCGTTGCCGTGACCTGCGGCGGCGAGTCCCTCACGTACCGGGAGCTGGACGAGCGCGCCAACCGGCTCGCCCACCACCTGCGGTCCCTGGGCGCGGGCCCGGACCGGCTCGTCGGCCTCGCCGCCGAGCGGGGCGTGGGCATGGTGACCGGCCTGCTCGGCATCCTCAAGGCCGGCGCGGCGTACGTGCCGCTCGACCCGGCGTACCCGGCGGACCGCCTGGAGCACATGGTCCGCGACTCGGGTGCCCGCATCCTCGTCACCCACGGCGGCCTGCACGACCGGCTGCCCGCGACCGACGCGGTCGTGGTGGACCTCGACGACGCGGCGCTGCTCGGCGCGTACCCCGCCACCGCGCCCGAGGTGGAGGTCACCGGCCGGGACCTGGCGTACGTCATCTACACCTCCGGCTCCACCGGGCGTCCCAAGGGCGTGGCCGTCGAGCACCACTCGGTGCTGCACCTGCTGGCCAACTGCGGCCCGGCGTACGGCTTCCACGACCGCGACGTGTGGACCGTCTTCCACTCGTACGCGTTCGACTTCTCGGTGTGGGAGCTGTGGGGCTGCCTGGCCACCGGCGGGCGCGCGGTGATCGTGCCGCACGACGTGGCGCGCTCGCCCGAGGCGATGTGGGAGCTGCTGCGCACGGAGGGCGTGACGGTGCTGAGCCAGACGCCGTCGATGTTCCGTGAGCTGGTGACCGCCGCGGCGGAGAGCGGCGCGGCAGCGCCCACGGCGCTGCGCTGGATCGTCTTCGGCGGCGAGGCGCTGGAGCCCAAGCACCTGATGACCTGGTTCGACCGCTACGGCGCCTGCGGGGCGCGGCTGGTGAACATGTACGGCATCACGGAGACGACTGTGCACGTCACGTTCCAGGAGGTGTGCGCCGAGCACGTGGTGGCCGGCGGCCGCATCCCGGCCGGCCGCCCGCTGCCCGGCTACCGGGTGCTGCTGCTCGACCCGTCGGGCGCCCCCGTGCCCGTGGGCGTGCCCGGCGAGATCCACGTCGCCGGCGGCGGCCTGGCCCGCGGCTACCTGAACCGGCCGGAGCTGACCGCCGAACGCTTCCCCCTCAACCCGTACGGCGCCCCGGGCGAGCGCATGTACCGCTCGGGCGACGTCGCCCGGTGGCGGGCCGACGGCACGCTGGAGCACCTGGGGCGCGCCGACGACCAGGTGAAGATCCGCGGGTTCCGCATCGAGCTCGGCGAGATCGAGACGACGCTGGTGCGGCACGAGGCGGTGCGCGAGGCCGTCGTCGTCGCCCACCAGGACGCGGGCGGCCACCGCCGCCTCGTCGCGTACGTCGTGGCCGGCCGGGACCTGACCACCGCCGAACTCCGCGACCACCTGGCCCGTACGCTGCCCGACTACATGGTCCCGGCGGTGTTCGTGACGCTGGACGCGCTGCCGCTGTCGCCCACCGGCAAGGTGGACCGCCGTGCCCTGCCGGCGCCCGAGGTCCGGGCCGAGCTGCTCGGCGAGGAGCACGTCGCCCCGCGCGACGCCACCGAGGAGGCGCTCGCCGCCGTCTGGGCCGAGGTGCTGGGCGTGGAACGCGTCGGCGTGCACGACAACTTCTTCGCCCTGGGCGGCGACTCGATCCTCTCCATCCAGGTCGTCTCCCGCGCCCGGCAGGCGGGCCTGCACCTCACGTCCAAGATGCTCTTCCTGCACCAGACGGTCGCGGCGCTCGCCGAGGTCGTCGGGGAGGCGGAGCGGCAGGGCGGGGCCGGTCAGGACGTTGCGGCCGGCGCGGTGGAACTGACCCCGATCCAGCGGTGGTTCTTCGCCGAGCACACCGTGGCCCCCGACCACTACGCGATGTCGGTGCAGGTCGAGCTGGCCCCCGGCACCGATACCGCGCTGCTGACCCGCGCGCTGGAGGCCGTCGTCGCGCAGCACGACGCGCTGCGGATGCGCTTCACCCACGGCCCGGACGGCTGGACCCAGGAGTACGGGACCGCCACGCCCGAGGAACTGCTCGGGCTGCTCACCGAGGTGGACCTGGCGGGCGTGGGCGAGGCCGAGCGGGAGCGGGCCCAGGAGGAGGCGGCGCTGGCCGCGCAGCGGGCGCTGCGCCTGGCCACGGGGCCGCTGGTGCGGGGCGTGCTGTTCCGGCTGGGCGAGGGGCGGCTGCCGCAGCTGTTCCTGGTGGTGCACCACCTCGTCATGGACGGCGTGTCCTGGCGCGTGGTGCTGGAGGACCTGGCCACCGCCTACGGGCAGCTGGCCGCCGGCGCCGAACCCGGCCTGGGGGCCCGTACCAGCAGCTACCAGCAGTGGGCGCAGCGCCTCCTCGACCACGTGCGGGCGGGCGGCTTCGACGACGAGGTCGCCCACTGGGAGGCCGCGGCCGCGTCGCCGGACATCCCGCGGGACGGCGAGGCCCCCAACACCTTCGGCAGCACGGTCACCACGACCGTGACGCTGGGCCGGGAGGAGACGGAGGCCCTGCTCAAGCGGGTGCCGGGCATCCACCGCACGCAGATCAACGACGTGCTGCTGGCCGTGCTCGGGCGGGTCCTGGGCGACTGGGCCGGCGCGCCGGTCACCGTCGCCCTGGAGGGCCACGGCCGCGAGGAGATCTTCGACGACGTCGACCTCTCCCGCACCGTCGGCTGGTTCACCACCATCTACCCGGTGACGCTCGACGTGCCGGCCGGCCCCTGGGGCCCGGCGCTGAAGGCCGTCAAGCGGCAGCTGCGCAAGGTGCCGGGCCGCGGCATCGGGTACGGCGCACTGCGCCACCTGTCCGCGCCGGACGCCTCGGGCAGTGTGCTGGCCGGCCAGGAGCAGCCGCGCGTGAGCTTCAACTACATGGGCCAGTGGGACCTCTCCGTCAGCCAGGAAGGGCTGATCCGGGGCCAGCTGGACGGTCTGGGACAGGACCAGGCACCCGGGGAGTCCCGTCCGCACCTGATCGACATCGTGGCGGCCGTGATCGACGGCGAGCTGCGGATCGACTGGTTCCACTCCCCCGGCATCCACCGCACCGCCACCGTCGAGCGCCTCGCGCAGCAGTTCCTGCGGGGTCTGCAGGAGATCGTCGCGTAGGGCGGCGGCCGACCGGAGCGGAACCCGCAGTGGACCGAAGCGGACCGAAAGCCGACTGAAAGGTTTTTCTTGTGGCTCGTTACGTCTTGGACCCGTCCGACACCGCGGCCGTCGCGGACCTGGCGGACCGGTTCCTCGCCCGCACCCCGGGCTGGGACCCGTTCCGGCACGTCGACGCGATCCGCGCGGAGTCCGAGCGGCTGCCCGTCGGCGTACGGCAGTTCCTCGTCTCCTCCCGCGCCGCCGAGGAGCCCGTCATCCAGGTGGCGGGCCTTCCGGTGGACGCGGACCTGGTGCCCACGCCGGCCAGCTGGCAGGCCGCCGAGAAGGACGGCGCCGCGATCCGGGAGGAGCTCGTGCTGCTCCTGGTCGCCTCCGTCCTCGGCGACCCGTTCGGCTGGGCCAGCCAGCAGAACGGCCGGCTGGTGCACGACGTGTGCCCGTCCCGGGGCCAGGAGACGTCGCTGACCAGCGCCAGCAGCCAGACGCAGCTGACCCTGCACACGGAGGACGTCTTCCACACCTGCCGGGGCGACTACGTGGCGCTGCTGTGCCTGCGCAACCCCGACGGGGTCGGCACCACCGTGGCCTCGCTCGACGACATCGCGCTGCCGGAGGCCACCCGTGAGGTGCTCCAGCAGGACCGTTTCCTCTTCTACCCGGACGACTCGCACGTCGTCCTGCCCGAGCACGGCGCGGACGCCCCGCTGACCTCGCTGGAGGAACGGGAGCACGAGCGGTCGTCCGTCCTCTTCGGCCCGCGCGACCACCCGTACCTGCGGATCGACGCGGACTTCACCAGCCCGCTGCCGGGCGACGAGGAGGCCGCGGCGGCGCTGCGCGACTGCGCGGACCTGCTGGCCGCCGGGGCACGGCGCGTGGTGCTCGAACCCGGCGAGGTCGCCTTCCTCGACAACTACCGCGTCGTCCACGGCCGGGATCTCTTCACGCCCCGCTACGACGGCACCGACCGCTGGCTGAAGCGCACGAGCATGGTGCGCGACATCCGCCGTACGTACGTGCACACCCGCTCGCGCTCGCGCGTGCTGGGCTGAGGGGACCGCCGACGTGGGAACTGCCGAAGGAGCCGCTGCGCCACGGCGTGCCGGCCGGGACTTCACCCTCCTCTGGGTGAGCCAGGCGGTGAGCGAGTTCGCGTACAGCACCTCGCTCATCGCGCTGCCGCTGCTCGTCCTGACGCTGACCGGGTCGCCGTCGCAGGCCGGTGTCATCGGCTTCGTGGACGCCGCCGCGATGCTGGTGGCCGGCCTGCCGGCCGGTGCGGTCGCCGACCGGTTCGACCGGCGGTCCGTGCTGCTGTGGTGCGAGGCGGCCCTGGTCGCCGTCTTCGGCATCGCGGCGGTGGCGCTGTGGGCCGGGACGGCCTCGCTGCCGGCGCTGGTGCTGCTCGCGCTGGTCAACGGGGTGGCCACCGCCGTCATGCTGGTGACGGGCGAGGCGATGGTTCCCGCGCTGGTCCCCGAGGAGAAGCTGGCCGGCGCCGTGGCCATGAACTCGGCGCGTACGTACGCCGGCCAGCTCGTCGGCACGTCGGCGGGCGGCTTCCTCCAGGCGATGCGGAACGCGCTGCCGTTCGCCCTGGGCGCCGTGGCGCACGCCGTCAGCCTGGGCCTGCTGCTGTTCCTGCGGAAGCAGCCGGCGGCGCCGCGCGACCCCGCGGCCGACCGCTGGTCGCCGCGCGAACTCCTGGAGGGCATCCGCTGGATAGCCGGGGTGCCTTTTCTCCGCCTCGGCCTGTTCTACGCCACGGTCACCAACTTCTTCTACGGCGCCGTCTATTTCGTCGTCATCGCCGCGGCGAAGACCGGCGGCATGACGTCGGGCGCGGTGGGGCTGATGGCGGCGCTGGTGGGCGTCGGCGGCCTGCTCGGCGCGCTGGCGGCGCCGGTGCTCCAGCGCGTCCTGACCGGCTCCCGCCCGATCGTCGTGGTGCTGGGCCTGTTCGGCGTGCTCACGGCGGCCATGGCGCTGCTGCCCGGCAGCTTCACCCCGGGCATCCTGCTCGGCACCACCGCCCTCGTGGCGCCCACGGCCAACGCCTACTTCACCACGTACGAGCTGCTGCTCACACCCGACTCGCACCGGGGCCGCGTGATGAGCGTGGCCAACATCTGCAGCGCGGGCGGCGGGGCGCTGGCCCCGCTGGCGGGCGGCCTGGCGTACGAGGTGTGCGGCCGGACGGCGACGCTGCTGGGGTGCGCGGCGGTGCTGGTGGCGGTGACCGTGTCGGCGGTGCTGAGCACGGTGATGCGCAACCCGCCGGAGGTCCCGGAGCCCGAACCGACACTGATGACCGCCGACCTGTAAGGACGCTATCGATGGACTTGGCAAACCCGGACCTCTACACGACCGAGGACCGCTTCGCGATGTGGCGGGGGTACACGGAGACCGACGCGAAGGTGTGGAGCGAACCGGGCCTGTCGCCCGGCGGATTCTGGTCGGTGTTCTCGCACAAGGACGTGGGAACGGTCCTGTCCCCGAAGGCACCGTTCACGTCCGAGTACGGGATGATGATCGGCTTCGACAAGGAGCACCCGGACAGCTCGGGCGGCCGGATGCTGGTGGTGTCGGACGGGGAGTGGCACACGGCGCTGAAGCGGCTCGTGGGCCCGTTCCTGTCGCGGCTGCGGGCGCCGGAGCTCCAGTCGGTGCTGGAGCGCGAGGTGAAGGAGATCGCCGAGCGGATGCGGTCGGCGCGGGTGACGGACGTGGCCCGGGAGGTGGGGCCCCGGCTGCCGGCGGCGATCGTCTGCGAGGTGATCGGGGTGCCGATCGGCGACCGGGAGAACCTCATCGAGCTGACGAACCACGCGTTCGGCGGCGAGGAGAGCTCGTTCGACAAGATGACGCCGGCCGAGGCGCACTCGGAGATCCTGTTCTACTTCCACGAGCTGGTGGCGGAACGGCAGGAGAAGCCCGGGGACGACCTGGTGAGCGCGCTGCTGGCCGACGGGCGGCTGAGCGTGGACGACGTGGTGATCAACTGCGACAACGTGCTGATCGGCGGGAACGAGACGACGCGCCACTCGATCACGGGCGTCTTCCACATCATGGCGCGATTCCCGGAGCTGCTGGACGAGCTCCGCGACGACCCGGACCGGTTGGACGCGGCGGTGGAGGAGGCGGTCCGCTGGACATCACCCGCGATGCACGTCCTCCGGGTGGCGCAGGAGGACGTGTTGCTGGGCGAGCAGCTGGTGCGGGCGGGGGAACCCGTGGTGGCCTGGCTGTCGGCGGCCAACCGCGACGAGCGGGTTTTCGCCGATCCTGGCCATTTCCGCACTGATCGCCGGCCGAACCGCCACCTAGGATTCGGTACCGGCCCGCACCACTGCCTGGGGGCCGCCCTGGCCCGCATCGAGCTGCGCAGCCTCCTGTCCCGGCTGGCCTCCGACGTGCGCTCGGTGAGCCTGGAGGGCGACCCCGCGTGGATGCGATCGAACCTCATCCAGGGGTACAGCAGCCTCGCCGTGTCGATGGACTGGCGCTGAGGGAGGACTTTCTGTGGTGTGCCTGCGCCTGACGGTGGCGGACCTGTCCCGCGTCCGTTTCATCAGCACGCTGGGCGAGGAATTCGAGACGCGCTTCGCGGAGATCCGCTTCGCGGAACAGCATCAGGACGCGTTCACGGAGTGGCGCCGCAAGGTGAAACGCCGCAGCCGCCGCGCAACGCCCCGGGAGGACTTCCACGCGCTGGCGATAGCACCCTTCTGGAACAGAATCCGGAACCTCCTGGAACTGGAACGGGAGACGTGGGGAAGAACGGTCCTGTCGGGCGGCGTGGAGAGCGTCCTGAACAACCTCCACCCGGCCATCACCTGGGAGGCCCCGCACCTGAGGGTGGACACGGCACAGGACACACGCGACCTCGAACTGACCGGCGCAGGCCTGGTCCTGGCCCCGTCCCTCTTCGCCCCGCACCCCTTCCTCCTCCCACCCGACTCCGGCTGGCAGGGCCTCCCCACCCTCGTCTACAACCTCACCCCGGAAGCCGCCGCCACCCTCTGGCACACCGAAGAACCGGGCGCAGCCCTGGGCGAACTCCTCGGCCACACCAGAGCCAGCGTCCTGGAATGCGTCCGCATCCCCAGCTCCACCGGCGAAATCTCCCGCCGCCTCCACATCTCCAACCCCTCGGCCAGCAAACACATAGGAGTCCTCCGCCGATCGGGCCTGGTGACGACGGAACGGAAGAACAACCTGGCATTGCACAGCCTGACGTTGTTGGGGGAGGCGGTGCTGGGGTAGGCCGGCCTCCGGCCGAAATGTCGCATCGGCCGGAGGGACGGTCTTCCTGGTATTGAGAATGCGTCAGCTCAGGCGCCGGACGGGCGTCCGGTCCGGTGCCGCGGTCAGGACGGGTCGCCGTACTGGAGGCCGCGTCCGTTGGTGCCGATGTAGACGCGGCCGAAGGTGTCGGGGTCGCCGGTGATGACGCCGACGCTGCCGATGCCGCCCCACTGGTGGGCGTCGTCGTTGACGCGGAGCCACGTGGCGCCCTTGTCGGTGGAGCGGAACACCCCGCTGACGTCCTTGACGGTGCCGATCATGTACAGGGCCTGGTAGGAGGCGCCCGGTGCGGCCTTGCCGAAGCCGAGGGCGGAGGCGGACCCGACCGTGGTGAGCCGGGTGAAGGTGCGCCCGCCGTCGGTGGAGTGCAGCAGCCCCTGATGACCGCCGGAGATCCACAGGTCCCCGGCGACGCCGGGGACGGCCATGAGCCGGCCGCCGGCCGGCAGGCCGGTGGCGCGGGCGGTGAAGGACGCTCCGCCATCGGTGCTGGCGTACAGCGTGCCGCCGGTGAGCGAGTAGAACGTCGTGGCCGAGGAGCGGTCGGCGACGACCACGGCGTCGGTGCCCAGGCCGCGGACTTTCGACCAGGTGGCGCCCTTGTCGGTGGAGCGGTACGGGACCTGGCCGGATTGGGTCCAGACGATGGCGGAGCCGTCCGCCGCGAGCGCGACACGGCCGTCCCGGGCGCCGGCCACCGGCTCCGACGCGAAGCCGTGCCAGCTGTTGCCGCCGTCGGTGGAGTAGGCGCCGTCCTGTGCGCCGCGGCCGACACGGACCATCGTCGAGGGGTTGGCCTGAGCGAAGTCGATGTCGGTGCTGTTGGTCATCACCGGGTTGTCCAGCCGCCCGGCGGGCACCTTGGTCAGGTCGTCGTGACGGAAGCCGCCCTGGTCCCCCATGGCGGTGATGACGGTGGCACCGCCGGGCGGGGCGATCGCGTCCATCAGCGCGGTCTCCTCCAGGCCGCGCGCGCCCACGGTCCAGTGGCTGGTGCCGCCGCTGTCGGTGGCGTTGGCGTCCTTGCTGCGCCAGATGCCGTTGCCGGTGCCGTACAGCACGTGCCCCGAGTCGAAGGGGTCGATGGCCAGGGCGGTCATCCAGTGCCCGGTGTGGGTGCCGATGTACGGAGCGGCGGAGGCGTTCCGTACCGATTTCCCGGCCAGCGCCTTCCAGGTCGTGCCGCCGTCGGTGCTGCGGTAGATCTCGTCCTCGGGCCACCAGCGGTCCAGGGTGGTGACCATCACCGTGGTCGGATTGCGCGGGTCGACGGCCAGGCCGGAGAAACCGTAGGGGCCCTGGGACGGGGAGATGTTCTTCCACGCTCCGCCTGCCGGGGTGTACTTCCACACCAAGCCCGTCGTCACGCCGTTGGGTCCGAGGTTGTCGGTGTACGTCAGGTACAGCGAACCGTCACCGGAGAGCACGCCGTGCTGCGGCATCTGGCCGGTGGGCTGCCCGGGGACGGCCTGCCAGGTGGTGCCGCCGTCGGTGGAGCGGTAGAGGGAGGCCGACCTGTCGGCGACGCCGGCGTACACGGTGTTGCTGCCGGCCGGGCCGTACGTCACGAAGGAGATGCCCGCTCCGCTGCCCGCCCCGTCCTTGACCGGGAACGAGGAGACCTGCCGCCATGTCTCCCCGTGGTCGGTGCTGCGCCACAGGCCGTTCTTACGGGTACCCAGCAGCAGGGTGCGGTTGTCCGAGGGGTCGATCGCGAGCCGTTCGCCGGCCCCGCGGCCGTCCTCGTTGCCGCCCAGCTTGAACGGCAGCTCGGTGCGCTGGAAGGTGCGGCCCCGGTCGGTGGAGCGCAGGATCGCGCCGTTGCCGGCCCAGTTGTTGGTGTAGGTGCCCGTCGCGAGGTAGAGCCTGCTGGGGTCGACGGGGTCGGTGGCCAGCGCGTCGATGCCCAGCAGGTTCCAGTCCTTCTCGCCGAGCCAGTCGGTGAGCGGGATCCACTGCTCGGCCGCGGTGTCCCAGCGGTAGGCGCCGCCCATGTCGGTGCGCGCGTACAGCAGCCCCTTCTCCCGTGGGTTGAACACCAGTCCGGTGACGTAACCGCCGCCGACCACCTGGGCGTTCCTCCACCTGTACGGTCCGGCCGCAGCCGCCTGGCCGTCGGTCACCTTCACCAGCTTCCACTGCTGGTTGGTGCTGCCCGTGCCGGGATACTGGATGATCGCCGCGCCCTGGGCCGTGGAGCCTCCGGAGACGTCCAGGGCCTGGCCGCTCCTGCGGGAAGTGAAGGTGACGGCGCCGGAACCGCTCACGTCGTCGATCCGCCACTCCTGGGAGGCGGAGGAGCTGTCGGTCTGCTGTTCGGCGGCAGCCGACGGGGCGGTCGAGCCGCCCGCTATGCCCAGCACCTTGCCGCTGTTGCGGTTCACGAGCTCGTAGTAGCCGTCCCCGGTGGGCCTCAGTCTCCACTGCTGGTTGGCGGTGTTCTGGTCGGTCCACTGCTGGATACGGGTGCCGTCGGCGGTGGAGAAGGCGTTGACGTCCATCGCCTTGCCGCTGCGCACGGAGACCAGCCGGTAGTAGGTGCTGCCGTCGATCGTCGCGGCCTGGGAGTCCTCCTGGGTGAACAGGAGGTACGGCACGACGGCGGCCGGCACACCGAGCAGCAGGCCGGTCGCAGTCCTGCGGCGGCGGTGACGCCCGCGGCGCCCTGCGTCCGTGGGATTCTTCATGGGGAGGTGTTCTCCTTGCATATCACCGTGGATCGGGCGGGTCAGCGCTGCAGGGTGAGGACACCCGGCCGGTACGGCAGCCGGTCGTAGGGGCCGCGCGCGTCAGGGGACTTGCCCTGGTAGAGGAACTGCAGGTTGCAGGGGTCGATGGTCATGGTCTGGTCGGGGTTCTCGCGGACCAGGTCACCGTGGCTGATGTCGTCGGTCCACGTGGCACCGCTGTTGGCCTTGCCCGCGAAGGGGTTGCTTTCACTGCCGGCCTGCGGGGTCCACGAACCGCTCAGGCTGGAGGCCGTGAACGAACGGAAGTAGCGCACCTGGTGCGCACCCTTCGCCTCGACGATCATGAGGTACTGGTCCCGGCCCTGAACCTTGTAGACCTGCGGCGCCTCGAACAGCTTGTCCGGCGTGTCGCTCATGACCGTCGTGTACGAGGATCCGAAGTTGCCCGGGAAGTTCCCGATCGGCATGCTCGCCCGGTAGATCTTGCCGTTGTCACCGGCGAAGAACAGGTACATGTTCCGGCCGTCGCCGATCAGGGTCTGGTCGATCGGGCCGGTGGGGGAGGCGGTGCGGGGGATGCTGCCGGTGAACAGCGGCTGGGGCGCGGACCAGCCGTTGGGGTTGGTGGGGTCGCTCGACGTACGGTAGGCGAAGGGCCACCGACCCCACTGGTACGCCAGCACCCAGACGTTCTTGGGTGCGAAGTAGAACAGTGTGGGCGCCACCGCGTTCTCCTTCATGCCGGTCTGGCCGGCCGACGCCATGTCCGGCCAGTTCGTGAAGGGGCGGAACGCCATCGAGCCGTACGAGGTCCCCGACGCGCTCGACGCGTAGACCAGGTGCTTGCCGTTGTGCACCACGTGGGTGAAGTCCTTCACCGCGGCCCACCCGTTCGACGGCTGTGCGAGGGCACCCGTCGACCTCCACTTGTACGTGGAGGGAAGAGCACACGTGCCGCCGGCCGGCTCGGCCGGGGTACCGCCGGCACGACCGGAATGGAGAGCCTTCATGACGGCGGTGTACGCGGGCTTGGGCCTGCCGTTGCTGTCGAACAGCAGGGGGCTTTCGCCGCTGCGCCAGGAGTCGCCGTCCCGAATGCCCCACACCGTGATGCCGGTGCACCGGGCCACGGACAGGCAGGTGCTGACCGTGTTCGCGTAGTGGGTGGGTGACGCCTGGGCGATGTCCAGCTCGGTGATCTGGACGTCGACGCCCAGGGCGGCGAAGGCGGCCAAGGTGGTCTTGAAGCTCGCCGGCGGGCCGCCCGCTCCGAAGTGGCTCTGGAAACCGACGCAGTCGATGGGCACGCCACGGGACTTGAAGTCCTTGACCATGCGGTGGACACCCTGGGTCTTGGCGTCCGACCAGTTCTCGATGTTGTAGTCGTTGTAGCAGAGCTTGGCCGAGGGGTCGGCCGCACGGGCGGTGCGGAACGCTTCCTCGATGAAGCCGTCGCCCAGCACGGTCTGGAACACCGAGTCGTCGCGGTGCCGGGAGGAGCCGTCGGCGAAGGCTTCGTTGACCACGTCCCAGGCGTAGATCCTGCCCTTGTAGTGGGTCATCTCGGTGGTGATGTGGTTCTTCATCGCGCT
The DNA here is from genome assembly GCF_014654785.1 of Streptomyces mashuensis. Lineage (GTDB taxonomy): Bacteria > Actinomycetota > Actinomycetes > Streptomycetales > Streptomycetaceae > Streptomyces > Streptomyces mashuensis. The sequence goes on along the minus strand of NZ_BNBD01000001.1, from coordinate 184,168 downwards.
GCGCAGGGCGTTGGCGTCGGTGATGGACTTGACCCAGCCGGGCAGCTGCTTGTGCCACACGAGAGTGTGGCCGCGCATCCGCTGCCCGTGCGCGGTGGCGTGGCCGGCGATCCGGTCGGCCGGGCCGAAGGTGAAGGTGCCGCGGGAGGGCTCGGTGGCGTCCCACTTCATCTCGTTCTCCGGGGTGATCATGCTGAACTCCCGGTCGAGAATCGTGGAGTACGTCGAGTCGCCGAGCCTCCCGGCAGCCACGGCCGTGCCGAAGTACCGGCCCGAGGGGGCCGCCTGGGCACCCAGGGTTGCGGCTCCGGCGGAGCCGGGGAGGAGCGTCACGGCACCGGCCACCACCGCCGCGGCCGCCAGTCCTGTCGTCAGTGTCCGGCGACGCCGGCGGAGCCGGTGCAGGCCCGTCACGATGGGTTCGTGGGCGTGTCGCGTCATGTGAGCAGCTTTCTTCAGGGGATTCGTCAACGGGGAAGCCGGGAGCCCCCCTGAAGTGGAGGCTTGCGAACGCGCGTTCCCGTAACGAAAAAAGTCGCGCCGCCCGCACGATTGCTCAGTGATGCATCTCGCAGGCGGAAAGCGTTATGCCGGGCCCCGTGACCTGGCCGTCCCCGTGGGCAGGGCGCGCAGCAGCGGTTGTCAGGCCCGGGCCCCGCGCACGATGAAGGAGGCCTGGCCGGCGAAGGCCCGGGTGCCGTCGGAGCCGTCGAGCCAGATGCCACCGTCGCGGTGGCGGAGGACCGACCCGGGATAGTTGTGGGAGTGCAGAGTCACCGACCCGGCGACCGCCCCGGGACGCGGACAGAAGGTGGCGTCTTCACGGAACAGTTCGCTGCCGTCGTTGGCGCTCAGACGGAGCCGCAGGTAGTGATGGCGAAGGTACCGGCCGTCCGCGGCACGGAAGGTGACGCACCGTGTGTCGGCCAGCCCCCCGACGACCGTGAAGGTGACCCGTTCCCGTGCCTGCGCGCCGCCGATCGTCGCGAAGTCGCCGGCGTACGTGACGAACAGGCCGGGCTGGTCCACGGACTCCAGCGCCTGCGCGCCCAGCGGAACAGTGCCTGCGACGGCGGACGGACTCACCGAGGGCGACGGTGTGGCCGACGTGGTGGTACGCGACGGGACCGGCGTGGGAGCGGCGATGACGTCGGGCACTCGAGGCGCCGGTTCGGGCCAGGCCGCGTAGGTGGCGGCCCCGGCGACGAGCACGGCGCCGGTGGCGAGGCTCACCATCGGATGAGCGGTCACCGCGGACAGTTTGCCCATCAGCGAGCCGTGCAGACCGCCTCCCGCCGACGCCGACGCCGTGCCGACGGTGGCGTGTGCCGTGGCCAGACCGGCGGCGCTCGCGGCGGTACCGGACAGCAGGCCCTTGGCGGCCAGCGTCGCGATGAGTGCGGCCGGGACGGCCAGCGGCGTGAGGTGGAGAAGCAGCAGTTCGGCCGGAACCCGCTCTGTCGTCGTCGCCGTGCAGACGGGGCAGTCGCGGGTGTGCCGCGCGATCCGCTTGCGCCACACGGAGGTACGGAGACCGTCCCAGCCGGCGACGGTCTCGTCCAGCTGCGGACAGCGCGGGTCCGCCGCCAGCGCGGCGACGATCGTCCGGCTCAGGTCCAGTTGCTCGCGCATGCGCTGCAGGCGTACTCCGGCGTGGGCAACGCTGAGCCCCATCGCGTCGGCGATGTCGTGACGGCTCAGCAGACCGGCGCATTCCTGCCACCACAGCGACAACAGCACGCGATGGTCCGGATCGAGCCACCGGCCGGCTTCGACCACCTGACGGCGCTCGTCCGATATGTGCAGACGCAGGATCGTCGCGTCCTCGAGCGCGGTGCCGGCGTGCGGTGTCCGGAGTGCCTCGTCGATGACCGTGGTCCGGCCGGCGAGAGCGCGCTGCCGCTGCCAGTAGGTGTTGATCTGGCGGAGCGTGATCGACACCAGCCAGGACCGGAAGCTTTCCGGGGCCCGCAGACCGGGAAGGTCGCGCACCACGCGCAGCAGCGTTTCCTGGACGACGTCGTCGACATCGGCATGCCCGCTCAGCGCTCGCCCGACGATGTTGTAGAGCAACGGCAGGTATGCGGCGATCAGCTTCTCCCGCGCCCGGTCGTCACCGGCCTGCGCCGCGACGACCAGCTCCGCGTGGTCCGCATCCATGAGCCCCATCCCCACCCTCTCCACGGGAGCGATCCGCCGAGTACGGCCGCATACCTTAGCTTCGGCAAAGGTTTACGGCCAAAGCATCGGCCTAGGGGTGGAGGAGCCGGCCCGTGCCGACTCGTGGGGCCCGGTACCTAGGGGCGATCATGCGCACTGAGAAGGGCGCAGGTCACACACCCTTCGCGACAGGCTTGAGGATTGCCACGCACTCCACGTGATGCGTCATCCGAACCACGCCGTGAGGGGAGGAACAAAAGGAACCGCAGACCAAAGGGCACATGACTAGATCCTGCGCGATCTGCCGTACGCCCAGAGCGTCAAACGAGCGTGAGCCCGCATGGCGGGGAGCTGTCAGCCCCCCGCACTGAGGCGACAGCCGGGTTCCACGTTCCCGGGTGCCTGCTGAAACGGCCCACAGCAGAAAGGTCGCTGGCCACGCGGGCCCGACTGTTCCTCGTAAGGGGAGGTCAGCGTCTGATCAGTCGAGGCGTTGTTTCAGGAGCATGTGGATGTTCCAAGACTCGACACCTAAGTCTCGCACCAAGTGAGGGCTGCCCCTGTAGAGACGGCCCTCACCTGTCGGGTCATGCGTTGTCGTGCTCGGCGTCCTCGTCCTCTTCGGGATCCGTGCTTGAGATGAAGCCCTCTTCGGGATCAGGTTCCGCCCTGACGAGGATCTCGTAGACCTGGTGGGCGGTGTTCCGGGTGCGTTCCCACTCCTCGTACATGCCGAAGGGGTGCGGCGGCGGGGAGACAGGGGAGTTCTTCAGGGCGGTGGCCGCGTCCTTGGCGATGTCCAGGGCCATGGCGAGGCGTTCCCGGTTGTGCCGGTCGCGGTCCTCAGGAGTTGCGGCCTGGTTGCGGGCCTTGCGTGCCTCCTGCTGCTTGAGGAAGCCGGCCATAGCCTTCGCCGGGCTGGCGATCTCGTAGAGCCGGTACTCGGTCAGACGTTCGGGGCTTCGGGTCTCGCGGGTGTCGCCGGCGATGGCCACGCTGCCGTCAGCGTTGACGACGGGGATGTCGTACTCGTGCTCCGGCTTGGACGGGTCCCAGTGCTGCCATGCGGCGGCGAGCATGCGCAGGCCGTGTTCATGCCCGGCTAGGTCAGTGAGGATGGCCGGGGGTGACCCTCGGAACGGGGCACTGCCCTCGAACAGTTTCGACTCACGGTCCCGAGTGAGGTGGCCGTCCATCATCAGTGCGAAACCACCGCCGATCATGAGTGTGATCCGGGCGTCGCGGTCACCGCCCAGGGCGCGTTCCAGCAACTGCGACAGCGGCTCGAACACCGGGAACCACTGCCGGCCCGGTACATCCTCGGTGAGGAAGCCACCGTCCCCGAAGGCGTTGCGAGCCCTCTGCAGGGACGCGGGCCGCCGTGCCCCGGGCTCCTTGCGCGCCTTGGAGCGCCGGACGTCCCGGTCGACGATGACACCCAGCATGAAGCTGAACTGTTTGGTGGTCACCGCGCGGCGCGCCATGATGTTGCGGATCTCGGCCTTCGTCTCGCTGAAGGACGAACCTGCGGTAAGACGGTAGGCGGTGTAGATACACCGCCAGATGGGCGAAGGATCCGGGCAGCCGAGCACTGTGGGCAGTTCCGCCAGCGGGGTCTGCCCGGTGATGACATCGGCTTCCTCACGGCGCAGCTTGCCGCGGGCCACCAAGGCGTCGATGGTCTGGTTGGCGATGTTGTGCCACATCGCGTCCGGCGTCCACGGATTCTTCTCCAGGTGCTCGCCAGCGACCAAGTTTTCGACCATCGTCACAAACGACATCGCGGACGTCTGCATTGCGGTCTGCGTGGTCACAGGTTGACCTCCATGGTGTCGCCGTTGCGGGCGCCGACGACCAAGCGCACGGGGACAGTGGCGGCCTGGCCGACGCGGACTACCTGGTCCGACAGTCCTCGCTGGTAGGCGGAGTTGTAGTGGGCGACCTCTTCACGGATGGCACGGCGCAGGGAGTTGGCGTCGCGCAGAAGGTCCTCAACAACTGCATCGGCAGCACCGGCGATGCTCTTGCCAGTGCGGGTCTTGGCGGCGGAGGACAGCCGGGAGATGCCGTCGACGACGACCGGCAGTACCCGGTCAGGCGAGTTGTCGGCGAAGGTGACCCGCACCAGGATGACGAGCAGGGGCTCGGACACCCCGCGCTGCAGGATCGAGTCGGAGTAGTCGGCCTTGGGCACATGCAGCGTGCCGGAGACGGTTTCGCGGACCAGATCCGCAAGCTGCCTGGGGCTGTCGAACTTGCACTGGGCCTGCGCCAGCGGGCCGTTGGCGTCGTGCTCGTCCAGCAGTTTCGGGGGCGGCACGGCAAGCGACAGGGCGGCGATGCGCGGCTGGTAGAGCGGGAAGAGCATGCGAGTCCAGGCCCGGCACTCAATGACGTACAGCGAGCCGCCCGGGACCGAGACCTCACTCAGAAGCGAGACGCCGTTGGGCTGCGTTGTGACGAGCAGCGCGGCCCGCTCGGGCTCCACCTGCAGGGCAGCGGCTGCCTTGCGGGCACCCTCGCTGAGGTTGGTGCGCGGGTTCTTCTCCAGCCTCGCGGCAACCTTGCGCAGCGCGGACGTCTCCGGCACATCCGGCAGCGGCTGCGGCCGGCGCGTGATGCTGAGCTCCTCGAGATCCTCGGCGGCCGCCGCGGAAAGACTCACGGACGGCTGGAAGATCTGCGGTTCCTGGAAGAGAGGTATGTTTTCAGTCACTGGCTCAGGGCCCATCGTGACACCACCGAACACAGCCCAGTGCTGTGCCGGCTTCAGCGGCACGACTCCAGAAGATGGATAACTCGTCCGCCCACGAAGGGGACCGCAGCCCGACGGCTAGCGATGTGCTCCGTGGCGCCTGCCGCATCCCGTTGCCGCTGAACCTTCACCGTGGTCCCGCCAGGGCCCCTTGCCCAGACGCTTCCGAGGATCGCAGTGCCCCTCACGGGGCCACCCGGATTTGGCGGTCCAAGTGTCGAGCAAAAACGACGATGAAGATCGACGCCCCTTAGAAGTACCCCACAAGGCTCCTCTGGTCAACTCCCGCCACTCAGGCCGCATTTATCCAGTCACTCGACCGGGATTCACCCCCGAGGACCCGAGGAGCATGCTCACCGGCCACCTCAGCGGCCCACCCGCACCAGAGCAGTGATCACGCGGAGATCCGGGTCCTGCTATCGGGACTCGCGCCCTGAAGCAGGCGACTACGGCCGGGCCTAGGGCCCGCAGCCTGCCGGCAAGGCCCCTGACACACGCTCAGGATGAGCGCCACGACATCGCCTGTACCGCACGTAACGCCCATAGTGCGCATCGCGAAAGGCGCAGGTCAGGCGTCCTTCGCCGCCCGCTTCAAAATCGCCACGCACTCCACATGATGCGTCATCGAAAAGGTGTCGGCACCCCGGATGCTGGTAGAAGCCGCAGGTCAGCCATGGTATTCGCGTCGAGCGACGGGCGTCGGAAGCGGTCAGAGCGTCATACGAGCGTCAGCGATGGACATGACCGCGGACGGATGACGGCCACAATCTCAAGGCAGCAGCCGCGCGGCCCGGCGCGCCTACTCCCAAGAAAAAGGCCGCGGCGAGCTCGTTGCCACCGCGACCAACCCGCGACACCGCACTTGACCGGCAAGCCCACCGGCTCGGGCCGGCCCTCACCGCGCCCGGTGACCCCCACAAAACCTGGGAGGACCTCTCTTTCATCCGCGAGCACTGGGATGGGCCGATCGTGCTCAAGGGGATTGAGCACCCGGCCGACGCCCAGCGCGCGGCGGACACGGGCATGACCGGCGTGGTCGTCTCCCACCACTGTGGCCGTCAGATCAACGGCGCCGTCGGGTCGGCGGATGCCCTCCCCGGCATCGCCGATGCTGTCGGCGACCGCCTCGACGCCCTGTGCGACAGCGGCATCCGCACCGGCGACGATCTTCAAGGCCCTCGCGCTCGGCGCACGCACGGTCCTGCTCGGCCGCCCCTACGTCCACGTCCTGCCCCTCGAAGGCCGACCCGGAGCGGAGCATGTCATCTGCACCCTCCTCGCCGGGTTCAAGCTCACCCTCGCCCTGGCCGGCTTCACCACCCCACAAAGCCTCACGCGGGACGCACTCGTCCTGCGCCTTCTATTTCTATAGCGTTCTCTCATCGCACGCCTTCGAGCTCCCAGAGCGGATCAGTGCTCTCCACCGAGCCCGGAAGGCCGATCACGCCATGGGCGGTGATGACAGCAGGCCCGGCGAGAGTCATGGTGCCGTCACCGGCGACAGCCACGTGCAACCGCCCACCCAGGAGATCGACGCGGTAATCGGCGGCCCGGGTGTCATGGGCACGGCGTCGGTGGGCAGCGACGGCGGCGCAGGCGCCGGTGCCGCAGGCGCGGGTTTCGCCGACGCCGCGTTCGTGGACACGCAGGGCCAGGTGTCCCGGACCGCGGACGGCCACAAATTCCGTGGTGAAGCCGTGAGGGTAGGCGTCGGCGGGTTCTGTGGTGGGAGGGACGTGCAGGGTGCCGGCGTCGGCGAGGTCGTCGACGAAGACGACGGCGTGGGGGTTGCCCATGTCGACATGGGTCGCGGGCCACCGGCGTCCGGCGGCGACGATCGTGATGTGGTCGGGGCCGGGGAACGCGGGGCTGCCCATGACGACGCTCACCTGGCCTTGTGCGCCATCGCTCTCCGGCGGGACACGAACGTGACGGACTCCGGCCCGCGTGGCAATGGCAAGGGTGCCCGGCGCGCAATGGCCGGCATCGACCAAGTACCGGGCGAAGAGGCGGATCCCATTGCCGCACATCGCACCGAGGCTGCCGTCGGCGTTGCGGTAGTCCATGAACCATTCGGCTGCCCCTGCCATCGCGGCGGCCTCGGGGGTGGCGGTGCAGCGCACCACGCGCAGTATGCCGTCGGCTCCGGCGCCGGTGTGGGTGTCGGCCAGCCGGCGTATCTCGTCGGGGGTGAGGTCGAGGCAACCGGCGGGATCGGGAAGGAGCAGGAAGCTGTTCTGACAGCCGTGGCCCTTGGCGAAGGGCAGGCCGTCGAGCTGCGGTGTGGTCACGGGCGGGGGCCTCTTCTCGGCGACTCGATGCGCATCCAGGCGACTTGTCCGCTGGGCACGTTGGTGACGCCGTAGTCGGTGCCGCGTTCGAGGATCGCCAGCAGCTCCGTCCAGCGGCGTAACGCGGCATCGGTGACGTCGACTTCGATGCGGACGGCATGGGGTTCGTCGGTGATGCGGGGCGCAATGCCGGTCAGCTCGGCGAGGCGGGCGGCGAGAGCAACGGCTGCTGTGCGTACGGCGGCGTTCCGGCGACGGTCGTGGCCCACTGCATCCCGATTCATCTGGCGATTACTGAGAGTTCTTATTGGTCCCCCACAGCGGCTGCGACTAGAACCCCACCTGGACTTCCGTGCTTCAACCACCCCACTCCAGGCGCACAGGCTCGCGCGCAACCAACAGCGCACTGTCGAAGTCGGCGAGGCGTTCAGCGAGTGTGGCGGTGGCGATTCGGGGCGGCAGGGCGGCGGAGAACTTCAGGCCGCGAACGGCGCGCGGGTCGACGGTCGGCAGGGTCAGGGAGTCGGGGAGTTCTGCGCGTGCGGCCTTCCAGTCGCCGAGGCTGAGGTCCTGGCGCAGGCGGACGTGCGTGTCGGTGGGGCGCTGGACGGGGTCGGCGAGGTTGCCGAGGGAGGCGGTGATGGTGACGTTGGCGCGGTAGCCGGCCCAGGTCCACCAGCGGGTGGCGTCTGCGTCGCGGACCAGCAAGGTGCCTGCCGGGTGTACTTCGTGGGGGGCCCGGTCCATGCGGAGTTCGGCGAGGGTCGCGGTGGCGCGGCGGGTGAGGCGGACGTCGGGGTCGGTGCCGAGCAGGACGTCACGCATGGCTCGGGTGAGGACGTAGGAAAGGCCGCGGGCTTCGGTGCCCTGCCATTTGGCGATGCCGCCGTCCTCGACGGGTTCCACGAAGGCGCGGCGTCGGGCCCAGTCGATGAACGTGACCTGCCAGCTGCGGCCGGCCAGCAGCAGGCGGCGCGGGCCCGGTCGTTCTTCTGTGAGGACGGTGGGATCGGTGGTGCCGATCTCGGTGCGTCCGGCGAGCACGGTGAACTCGGGCGGCGCGGTGAACGAGGCGGTCAATTCCATGAAGTGCCGGCGGCCGAAGTGCTTCTCGGCTTCGGGGCCGACGAACAGCATGCCGCCGTCACTGTCCAGGAAGCCGCCATCGACAAGGTGGGACAGGAGGGGGGTGGCGGAGCGGTCGAAGGGGGCGAGGCCGTTCCATTGTTCGGGCCACAGGCGGTCGCCGATGCGGTGTTCCTGCAGAGTGATGGCGAGGAGCTGCTGTACGACGAGGTGACGGGGTGAGGGGGGCGGGGTGACGGGCTCGACCCACCCACGGGTCCACAGCGTGAGCAGGCCGGCGGCCTGGAGCAGGGTGTCGGGCCGGGTGGTGAGGAACAGGCAGTTGCGGGAGGTTCCGGGGCGGCGTCCGGTGCGGCCGATGCGCTGCAGGAACGAGGCCACGGTGCTGGGTGAGTCGATCTGGATGACGCGGTCGAGATCACCGACGTCGATGCCGAGCTCGAGGGTGGAGGTGGAGACGATGACACAGTCGCGTGCTTCGGCGAATGCCTGCTCGGAGCGTGCACGTTCGTCGGTGGAGAGGGATGCGTGGGAGAGGAACACGGTGACGTCGCGGGCTCTCAGTGCCGCGCCGAGTTCTTCGACCTGCCTGCGGGAGTCGCAGAAAACAAGGCGTTTCTCCCCCCGGTGCAGGGCGGAAATCACCTTGGCGGCATTGGCGAGGGATCCGACGTAGTCGAGCTCCACGTCCCCTGCGGGGCGCGGGAGGTCTGCGGGGACGGTCGCAGCGGAGTCGGTGCGGGGCAGCGTGACCCCGGGGGCGACGACCCGGCCGGGGCGGTCGGCGGGGCTCGCGCCCTGGAGCCAGGTCAGAAGCGCGTCGGGGTTACCGACGGTTGCGGACAGACCGACGCGCTGAATACGCCGGCGGGCCAGCCGTTCCAGGCGTTCGAGTACGGCGAGCAGGTGCCAGCCGCGGTCGTCCCCAGCGAAGGCGTGTACTTCGTCGACGACGACGGCGCGCACGTGCCCCAGCATGTGCGTGTGGTCGCTCTTGGCGCTGATGAGTATCGCTTCGAGGGACTCGGGCGTGGTGAGCAGGAAGTCGGGTGATTCAGTGCGGATGCGGCGGCGTACGGACTCGGGGGTGTCGCCGTGCCATAGGGCGGCTCGACGGCCGACCCACTGGGCGTAGCTGTCGACCCGGTGTACCAGGTTGTTCAGAAGCGCCTTGAGCGGGGCCAGGTAGAGGACGGAGGTCCCGGTCCAGCTTTTCTCCCGCATGGCGGACAGCAGAGGGAAGACGGCGGCCTCGGTCTTCCCGCCTGCCGTCGGCGCGAGCAGGATCGCGTCCTCGCCGTCCATCAGCGGATGCACGCCGGCCTTCTGCAGGGGGCGCAGGTCGGGCCACCCGAGGGTGTTGACGATGTGGTGCAGGACGACCGGGTCGAGGCGTTCTGCCGGGTCGGTGACGCGCGACTGCTCCTGCATGTCTGTGACTGCTCCTGCACGGGTCCGTCAGAGGGGCGGTACGTCGAAGACGGGCCTTCAGAGTTCGAGGTCGAGATCGTCCGCCGAGGCGGCCGGCATGGCCGCGGCGAAGTTCCGTTCCACGGCCGTCAGGTCACCGCTGCCCACGGTCAGCTTGTAGTGCGTGCGCGGGTCGAAGTCGGAGAACTGGTCGATCCGGTCGAGGACGTCACCGACCAGCTTCTTCAGGTACAGCCGCGGCGCCACCCCGACTTTTCCCCCTAGGGCCCCGCCCACGACCCGCGCCAGTTCGGCGAGGTAGGCGTCGTCGGCGAGTTGCTTGATCCGGTCCGGGGACTGGGAGCCTTCCGCGTACAGGTCACGGATGGTGGCGCCCAGGCGGGTCAGGGATTCCTCGGTGAATCCGGGCAGTCGGATCTGTACAGCCCGGGGGTTGTCGAAGCGGGGGTCGGTGGTGAAGTCGGTGGCGAGGCGCTGAGCCAGCGGCGGGAGGCGCTGTACGCCCTGCTGTCCGTCGTAGAAGGCGGGCGTGCCGGTGATGACGAGGTACAGGCCGGGGAAGCGGCCGGAGTGGACCTCGTCGATGAGCTGCCGCAGCGCGTTGAGCGCCTTGTCGCGGGCGTCGGAGCGAACCCGCTGCAAGGTCTCGACTTCGTCCAGGACGAGGACGAGGCCGGCGTGCCCGGCGTCCCGGAGCACGGTGAGCAGGCCCTGCAGGAAGCCGAAGGCGCCGAAGTGGTCGAGGTCGCCTCGGACGCCCGCGCTGCGCCGGGCGGTCGCGGCGACGTGTGGCTGACCGCCGAGCCAGGCCATGACCGCGGCGGCGGTGGCCTCGTCTCCGGCGTCCAGGGACTGCTTGTATCCGCGCAGGGCAGTGGCGAAGGCGGGGGCGTGCCGGGACACCTCGGCGAGGCGGGCGGTGAGCAGCCTCTCCACGGCCTGCGAGAGTTCCTTATCGCTCGCGCCGTCGGCGAGGGCGTCCTCCTCCAGCGCGTAGAACCAGGCGTCGGCCACCGGCCGCAGGGCGCTCGGCGGGAAGCTCGCCGTGGTCAGGCGCTCGGTGAGCCGACGGTAGACGGTCTCCAGCTTGTGCAGGGGAGTCTCGGTCTCCGACACCTGTACTTCGGCTACGGCGAACGTGCGCCGTTTGGCGCGTTCGCCGAGCCAGCGGGTGAAGAAGGTCTTGCCCGATCCGTATTCGCCGCGCACGGCCTTGAACACCGAGCCGCCGGCGGCGACGCTCTCCAGCTCCTGGTCCACTGCCCGCTCGAAGCGGTCGAGGCCGGTGGCGAGCAGGTCGAGACCGCTTTCGGGCACGGCGCCACGCCGCAGCGCGTCGACCACGGCACGGCGCCGTACGGCGCCGATCGAGGCGGCGGCCCCGGGTGTTGAAGATCCCAGCGTGTTCACCCGGACAGTCTCCCATCCGGGCGCCCACCTGGCCCGACACCCCAACGGACACCGGGCCGCCGGCATACGGACCGGCTGGGCCGGTGAGCCGGCCCAGCCGTCATGGCTGCGAGGCTCCGGCTCACAGGCCGAACTGCTCGATCAGCTGGGCGCGGTGCAGGCGCAGGGTCCGGTTGTCGGGGAGGATCTCCAGGATCTGTGCTCCGTCGTAGTTGAGGAGCTGGGCCAGGGTCGCTGCGAAGCCCGGGGCTCGGGTAGCGGGCTGGCCGGCTCGTTCAGCGAGAGCGGTCATGGGCAGGGTGCCTGCTTCGACGAGCGCGGCCAGGGCCTTCGGGAGGACGGACTTGTCGCGTGGCTTGCGTGCGAGCAGGTCCAGCTGCGCCTGGTAGAGATCGGTGGCCATGAGGCGCTCGACCAGGGCGACGGCAGGGTCCTCCGCCCGGTCCGGGCCGGGGGCGGTCCCAACGGTAGGGCCAGCCGCGTCCTGGAGTGCGGGGGGTGTCACCTCGTCCTCACCAAACAGGCCGATGGCACCCTCGGTTGCCGCGGGGGCGGCCTTCTTGGACTGCTTACGGCGGGAACGTTCGCCGGCGGCATCGGGCATCGCACTGGTCTCGGCTCCGGTCCCGGGCCCGGCCTCGGCTGCGGCAGCAGCCTGGGCATCCGCCGACCACCAGGAGGGTGCGGTGTCGCCCAGCTCACGCCATCCCGTGGGCGCCTCGGCGCCGAAGGGCAGCAGGGCGAGCAGCGGAATGGTGAACTCGGCGAGGGTCGCACCGCCGTGGTAGCCCGCCTTGAGCGCGGTGTACCGGGTGTCGTGTTCTCTCAGCGCGACGATCCGCGATCCGGGTTCCGGCCAGACGACGCGGGGTCCGGACAGTTCGATCTCGGCGGAGGCGAGCGGCCCCCCGGGGCTGCGGTGACGGGCCGATCCCACGGCGGCCCCGGCAGCGTCGATCCTGGTGCCACGCCGTTCGATCACATGGCCGTGGTCGGAGGTGAGGAGGACGGCCATGCCGTTCGCGCGGGCGGCGCGCAGCAGCGGTTCCAGGCCGCCGATCTCCTTGACCAGCCATGCGCCGTCGCCGAGTTTCTGTTCCTTGGCGAGGCGGTCGTCGATGGTGTTGAGGACCACGGCGACGTTGGTGCGTTCGTCGGCCAGAGCTTCGGCCAGTGCGGTGGAGAAGGGCGAGCCGGTGTCGGGTCCGCGCAAGTCGTCCTTGTGGAAGATCGCTGCCGGGGCTCCGTTCCAGCAGGGGTGCTGAGGGAAGAGCCGTTTCTCGTCGTTCTGGTCACCCTTCATCAGGGTGCCCGCGAACAACGAGGTGCGCGACACGGCGGTGAGGGTGGGCAGGGCCGCGGCCACGGCGCGCCGGGCGGGTGCTCCGGGCGCGTCGGTGAGCGGGTCGTACTCCGCCCACTGCCGGCGCAGTTCCTCGCCGAGCTCGGCTGCTATGGCCGCGCTCATGCCGTCGACGAGCAGGAGCAGGACACGTCTGCCGGGACAAGCGACGACGGGGGCGACGACGCGGTTAAGGAAGGTTTCCACGGTGAGCATGGCTCCGGGGGCAGTACCGTCGGCCGTCCACACCGCGAGTCGTTCGGAGAACGCGTGGTCCACCTCCCGTCGCTTGTCGCGTACCTGTGCGCCGATCCGGCTGTACGCGTCGGCGAGGACAGGGTCCGGGTCGCCACCCGCTTCCAGGTGTTCCAGGGCTCGGTCCACCCAGCCGAGTTCCCGGATCTGGCGATCAATGCCGTCGGCCACCGAGGCGATATCGGTCCCGGGCCCGGTGGCGAGCCACTGGCACAGCCGCGCCGCCATCCGTACGCGTTCGATCCTGGCCTGGGTAGCGCTGTCGGCGGCCAGCGCGTGGTCGGCCAGCGCGGTGACGGCATCCGTGACCACCTCACCGGCGCCGTGGGCGAGAGCATGGCCTGCGGCGGTGAAGCGTGCCTCGAGACCGGCCGGGAGCAGCGGGCTGGCAGCGGCGGCGGCCTGAGCCCCGAACTGGACGACGAGCTGTGCAGCCCGGGAGAGGACCGGGTCGGCGAGCCGGTGTTCGCCCCGGTCGACGAGGCCGCGGACGTACGCCTCACCGCTGTGGCCGAAGGAGGCCAGAAGCGCGTCGAGCTCGTCGCCCTGAGCGGGCGGCTGCTCTCCGAGCCACCGCTCCGCACGCCCCCGCGCCCGGTACAGGTCGTGGTCGGCTTCCGCGTGCCCCCACAGGGCGGCGCAGACGACGGCATACGCGGCGGCGTCGGTGCCGTGTCCGGCATCCACCAGGGCTGTGATGATCTTTCCGGCGGAGCCGGCCTGTTCGGGTTCGGCGAGGAAGCGGGACAAGCCGGCCCGTTCCGGTCCACGCAGGTCGCGCAGGAGGCCGGGACCACCGGGGGTGAGGGTCCACCGGAACAAGGTGGCGGCGTCGATCCGGTCCCCGTCGTCAAACACGGCGGCTCCGCCCAGCTCGTCCGTGTCGTGGCGGCCGAGCCTGAGCCGGCGCCGGGCCAGCCGGATGAGGGCTTCGTCGCGGGCGAGCAGGCTCTTGCCGAGCGACGGCCAGCGGCGGGTGGCCGCCACATCGAGGAGCGCTTCGGCCACCCAGGTCTCGCCGCGCAACCGCCCGTCGATGTCGCGCGCACCGAATGCGTCCTGCACGACCTGCCAGTTGTCGACGGACCGGATCTGCCCGCCGTAGACCCGGGCGAGCAGGGCGGGGTCGATGTCGGTGTCCTCGCGGTCGGTGAGGACGACCAGGACCTTGGGGTCGGGAGGAGTTGCCGCGTCGAGGTGGGCCAGGATCTGCTCGTGCACGGCGAGCACCGAGGGCGCGACGGCCACCCTCACCTGCAGTCCGCCCGCCGTCTCCTGCACGGCGGGCGCGTCCCAGGCGGGAGCCGCCCGCAGCAGCAGGACACGAACCCTGCCGTCGCCGAGCCGGCTGCGACCGTCGAGGTACTGACGGACGGTTCCTGCCGGCACCCGGGCAGGACCGGCTGTGGTGACCGTACCGGACATCAGTCGACGACCTTCCAGACGACCTCTACGGTGGCGTCGGGGTTCTCGGCAGCGAGCGCCGCTATCTCCGCCTGCAGCTCGGCGGCAGCCCGTGCGGCCGTGGTCCGCCCGCCGCCGGAACGGGCCACGGGCCGCGACGGCGTACGGGGATCCGGCTGCGCCACCGGCTCCGGCGGCTCGGGCAGCACCAGTGGGTGCGCGGAGCCGCTGTTGAGATCCACGCTGTCGGAGGTCGGCGGCGTCGGAGCCGGCTGGGGGCGTTCCGCCGTGGTCTGCCGGGACCTCAGCAGGGTCAGCACCTCGCGGCCGCCGGCGTGCAGCACTGCCGGCAGGTCGGGGTAGTCCCCCGGGTCACCGGCAGCGGCATCCCGCACCCGTTCCAGAATGGCCGCGCCCTCCGCACCCAGGGTGTCTGCGAGACCCAGCTGGTCCCAGCTGGTGTTCTGGAGCGCGGCAGCGACCTTCCCGGCGCTCTTGAGGGACATGGCGCAGCGGTGAGCGGTGAAGTCGCCGAGGCCGAAGCGCGCGAGGCGCTCGACGACGGTCTTGGCCTCGGTGCCGGGCTCCGTCAGGGACTTCACCAGCTCCTGCGCCCGCCTGGCGAGCACGAGACGGGGCGAGTCGTCGTCGAGACGGAGAAAAGCACGGTGCTTCTCCAGCTCTGCCACAAGCCGCCCGGCGTCCTGGGCGAGCGCTGCGGCGGCCTGCTTGATCTGGCCGGCGAACTGGTTGACGATGCGCCCACGCCGCAGTTGCGGCGCGCGGTCCCCGAAGATGGTCTCGTACCGCTTGCCGGCTTCCACCCAGTCCTCCTCGCTGGGCAGAGGCTGCTCCCGCAGGGCGTAGTCCCGCTTCAGCTCGTGCGGTGCGGGCGCGGGTTCGATGGGGAATCCGCCGCGTACCCACACCCGGTCGGTCATCTCCGCATAGGCCGCGGCAAGCAGACGGCGCAGCGGCTCGGGCAGTCCGCGCGGTTCGGGGTGGTCGCTCCAGTCGGAGAGCTTGACCAGGGTCGGTTCGGCGATGCCCTCCCGGCGGGCCCTACTGGTGAAGTGGTCGGGCCAGGCGGTCGACTGCCGGTAGTACGCCTCCCGCATCGTGCCGAGGCCGAGTCCGCCCGCGATCCGCGCCATGGTCTTGCGGTCCTTGGCATCGACCTCGACCTGCCCGTCGCGGTCCTCGGCGGCCTTGCGCACGTACTCGAAGACGGTCTTGATCTCGGCGGGCTTCACGGGCCTGCCCGTGCCGTCGGGGTCCAGGTCCGGGTGAGCGGGGTACTGGTGGGCGAGCAGCTTGCCGGCCAGGTCGCGGGCGGCGGCATTCAACTGCGCACCGAGGGGCAGCTGGAGACCGGGTACGTCCTGGAGGGCGACGAGGTGGGTGTCGAAGCCGAGATCGACGACGCCTTCCTGCTTTTGCGCGAGCCCGTACGCCTGCCGCAGCGCCTGGGTGACGCGCTCGGTGAGGATGTCGCGCTGCGACTGCAGCATCCCCTTCGCACGTGCCTTGTCGTCGGCGTTGAGGCTGCGCGCGAAGTCGGAGTCGAAGCGGACCTCGTCGGCGAGAGCCTTGTCGATGACGACGAGACGCTCGAAGTCGCTACGGGAGGCATCGGTCAGATGAGTGGGCAGCCACGCCAGGGTGCGCGAGTCACCGCCCGGCTTCTCCCGCAGGGCACGAAGCCGCTGAACGTCGTCCATCGGCCCGAACTCGCCCTCGTCGTAGGGGAAATCGACGACGATCCGCCAAGCGTCGTCCTGGCTGGGCCGCAGGGCCGCCTCCGACAGGGAGTCGATGTCGGCCACGTTGCCGAAGACCACTTCGACCTGCCGTTCGGTGCCCTTCCACACCAGATCGAGCACGTCGTACGCGTCGAAGCCGCCGGGCCCGTCACCCACGCCGAGCGCGTCCTTGAGCAGGCTTCGCATCTTGGTTCGCCGGTTGCCCAGGTTGTTGTGGACCTGGGCGTTCGCGAGGACGGCGTCCAGGTCGACGCCGGTGAGCTCAAGACGGACCACCGCGCCCGGCCCTGTGCCGGTGACCTTGATCTCCGGGAAGGTCGCCGCCCACTCCTTCACCTTCTGTTCGAGCCGGCCTACCTCGGTACCCGCGATGCGGGTGGTGATGGATCCGTGGTTGAGGGCGTGCAGCCGTGCGAGGGTGAGGTCGGCGAGCGCCGGCACGCTGGGCGCCAGCGCGGACAGCAGCAGGGTCTGCAGGAGCCGGCTGTCGCCGGTGAAGTCCCGGCAGCGGGCTACCAGCTGGGGGTCGCCGAGAGTCTCGGGCCGGCGCCGGTAAGCCTCGACGTCGTCCTCGGTGACCTGGTTGGTCTTCAGCAGGTACGGGCGCAGCTTGTCGCGGTACAGCTTGTCCGCTGCCTCGAAGTGGACGTTCGTCTCCCCGCTGAACGCCTTGTCGCCGCCTCCCGCGATCGCCGGGTACAGATCGCCGAGCGGCACGAGCTGCCCCAGCCGCCAGTCGTCGCGGTGATCCACGAGCAACTGGCTCATAAGCTTCAGGCCGGTGCGGGACCGCTGCAGAGCGGCGGAGATATGCACCAGGGTGTCCATGAAGGCCGGCGGGAACGGGTAGGTCCGCCGGAAGGCGTCCTCGTCCGCGCCGGTGGTGGACTTGTCGTGGCCGAGCAGGGTGTCCCACACGTCCGGCCCGAGCTTCTTGGCTTCGGCGAACGCCGCATCGATCTTCGCCTCGGCTCCGGGGAGGGGCCTGAGCAGGCGCGCCTGCGCGATCTGCGGAAGGTTCCGGTCCTCCAGGACGATTTCGTCGTAGCGACCACCATTGAGCTTCAGAGTGTCCTGCACGGCAGCCTCAGCCGCCCCGGACATCTCCTCACCCACCAGTTCCCGCAGGTCACGCTGGCGGGCGATGAACGACACCACCGGGATGGCACGCCGCTCGTCGCCGCCCTCCACAAAATTCGTGATCTTGTCGGCCTCGCGCGAGACGAACTTCTGGTCGTGAATGCGTGAGGCCAGCCACAGGATCAGCTCGTCCATGAACAGCACGAGCCCGTCGTAGCCGAGAGCCTTGGCGTGCGCGGCGATGATGCCAAGCCCCTTGTCCAGCGAGACGAACCCGTCGGAGTCCTCCGAGGCGCTGCGCGCGAAGGCCGGGAACAGCGTCTGGGTCAGGTCCTGGACGAGACGAGCCCGCAGCTCCCGCGGCGTGGACGGACTGTCCAGGTCCAGGCCCTTGGTGTTCTCGTGCTCCTCCGGCGCCTTCACCGCCTGGTCGAGCAGCTCACTGGTCCAGGCGAACGCATCTCCCCACTCGTCCTCCTGGCCGCCACCGGCGTCGGCGAGCTGCTCGATCACCCACGCATCGCCGTTGCGACGGCGCTGCTCGGCGAAGTCCTCGAAAAGCCCGTCGGTCCGGTAGACCTGCGGCAACGGGCATTCGGGGTGCAGCCTGCGGACGTGCTCCACGTACTTGCCGAGCACACGCTGCTCAAGGGACTTCGAACCCAGCATGTGGTACGGCACCAGCAGGAACTTGCGGTCGCCCGCGTCCAGCCACGAGTGCCGGGCCCGCACCGGGTCGAGATCCTCGCGCTCACGGGCCGCCTGGTTCCCCGACAGCAGCGCGTAGAGCACCGCCATGAAGTGCGACTTACCGGAACCGAACGAACCGTGGAGATAGGCCGCCTTGGACGACTGACTGTCGAGCGCCGCCTTGATCAGGTCGAGGGCCTCGTCGAAGTTGCCGAGGAGGCGGTCGGTGACGACGTAGTCCTTCAGCGCCGCCTCGGCGCCCTCCGGGGTGACCGCCTCGTTCAGCTTCAGCACGAAGTCGGACGTGGACACCGACTCCGGGATGCGCATCAGCTCGCGCAGCAGCGGCCGGCCCTCGGGACGAGGGCTGTTCCTGCTCATGAACGCCATGACGTGTCTTCTCCTCGCCCTGCTCAGTCGGACTCTGCGCCGGTGACAGTGTCCATGACGGACGTCTGGACGCCGGCCTTCGCGGCGGTGCGCTTCTTCGGCGCGGCAGCCTTTTTCGCACCCCCGCGAGTGGCGGCGGGGCGCCAAGCCCTCAGCGCGTCGTCGGTCAGCCCGAGCTCTCCCTGCTTCTGCTGCCGGAACGCCAGGATCTCGGCGGCCGGCGACGCCCCGAACTCGGGGTCGTACTCGCCGTACCACTGCTCCAGCCAGGGCTGGAGCTCCAGCAGCCCGGCCAGGTACGGCACGATCTCCTCGTCACCGAGGCCGGCCTGCTGAATGTACGAGGCAAGCGCGAGGGCCTGCTCCAGGTGGTCCCAGCCGGCCCACCCGTACAGCTCCGGCGACTGCACGTTGACCGTGCCGTACGACACGAACCGCTCCTTGGGCACGTCGAGCTTGCCGCGCGCACGCCAGTAGCTCGGCCGCAGGAAGTCCGCGGAGGTGTACTTCGGCGGCAGGGGGGTGCGCTCGCGGACCTTCCGCTTGGCGGGCTCGTCGGTCGCGGCATCCTCCTCCCGCTGCAGCTCCCACACGTACTCCCAGTCGGCACGCTTCTTCAGCCCGGCGGGCTTGTAGCGCAGGGCGGAGACGAAGGGCACGTGCTCCTCGGAGAGCAGGTCGCGGACGGTCTTCACGAGGTCCTGCCGGGGTGCGTACAGCTCGGCGACAGAGGTGAAGTCCTCGTCGGCCGAGAGGCTTTCGGCGAGGCGGGAGAGAGTGGTGACCGTGGGGTTTCCGCTGGCGTCGAACCAGTGGGCACGATCCTCGATCCGGTCGAGCAGCCAGGACCGCAGAGCCTTATGCCGCATCGCGTCCCAGCCCTCGGTGGCCCAGCGCCGCTTGTACTCGGGGCGCTCGACCATGCCGATGGCACGGTTCGACTCGATCACGTCGATGCGCTTCTGCACGAGTGCGCGGTAGTCGGCGGGCCAGTGGGCGGGGATCTCCGTGATGGGGGTGGACCCGTGCCGCGCGAACCACTCGCCGCTCGCTTCCCCGGCCTCGACCCGCCGCGCAAGCACGATCTCGAAGGCACGCTGGCCGAGGGCGAGTTCGGGTACGGCGGTGACGTCGGGCAGGCGCAGATCATCGGACTGCAGGCCGTAGAGGCTATACACCTGCCAGTCCAGCTCCTCCTGGAGGGCGATCATGCGAGCGCGAATGGAGTTGTAGCGGGTTTGAGCTTCTCGGAGAGCAGGAGCAGCAGGGACGGAATGGGCGGCGAGGGCGGCCGGGGTTGTTTTGGAGAGCTGTTGGGCGAGGCGATCCAATGCGGCGGCGAGAAGGGTGGGATAAGAGGCCGGGAGAGGGAATGTTCGCAGCCTAGCGACGGTTACTTCATAGTTATTCTTCCATGCCTCGCTCCCCATCGCAGAGTAGCCAGCATCAACTCGAGCTCCACCACCCTCTCCCTTATTGTGGCTGACTTGCTGCAGCCAGAAACAGGCAGTGGAGCTATTGAGAACCCCGAGGAGCTGAAGATGCTCTTCGATTGACGCCTCAGCCTGAAGCTTAATCACCGGCGCCGACTGTTTGAAGACTTTCCCGCCACGATCCAGAAGGAACTGATTATTCGCCGCCACAACTACATAGGAGATAGAGAGCGGATTCCTGTACCGCTCGGCGAAGAACATCGAGTATTCGAACCATGAAAGCCCTCGGTCAAGCTGACTCTTGCCAAACGCAACGCGTCTCTGAAGGTGGATCCGGTTCGGCCACAAAACCCGCTCCACAGCCCCAGAACATTCGGCAGCAAGCGTTTCACTCGAATACGGCCAGATCGACAGCACGGCCTCACCGACCGAATAATCGCGAATGTCTGCACCGGCTACGATTGGACGCTGGTATTTTGGCGGAATTCGATGCCGCCGGAGGGCGCCTGCGCCAATCTCATACGCTTCATGCTCGCGGGGTACTGCGCCAGCACCAATCTCCGCCACATTCTCAAGAAGCCGTCCGCTTGACGCGCCTTCAATCTCCTCGAGCAACTCACGCCCACCATCGAGCAAGATCCAGGGCTGCTTCTGAAAGTGACGCTCACGGCTAAGGTCGTCGACAGAAACCCATCGCCCCACAGAGCCGGGACGGTCGATCTGCGCAACAATAGCCTGCCAAACGAGCCCCTGCTCGGCGTCGTCTGGGGCCCCAGGCTCACCTTGCACACTTCGCACGGTACGAATAGTCAACGAGCGACCGCTGCCTGAACGAGGAGTCCCGACCAGGATGACCGTCGGCGTGCCATGGCCTGGAATAAACGCGCCGGAGGTGTCGATAACTTCCGTCAATTCGACCCTGTGGGCGAAATATTCTTCGATCAACTTCACGCCAAACCCCTGCTTCATAAAGGAGTTCGCCGTAATCTGGCCGACCATGCCGTAGCCCTCGCCGTCGGCCCCGCCCCGCTTGGCCAGCTCGAAGAATCGCTGGGCGAAGGGCACGGACAGCGCGTACGTCCCGGCACATGCGTCGTACAGCTCCCGGTACAGCTGGTTGAGCTGCTTGTCCTTGACCGTGATGTACGGCGGGTTGCCCACCACCACGTGGTAGCGCCCCTCCTGCAGGATCCCGGGGTACTCGTGCACGTCCTCCGTCGCGTACGAGAACTCGGCCAGCGGGTCTCCAGCCGCCGACTCCTCGTCCCCCAGCCCAAGACCCAGCTGCAGCTCCAGCTGCCGGTCCTTGATCAGGGAGTCGCCGACCGCGAGCTGGATCGGCCACTCATACTGCTGGGCCTCCTCAAACGTCCGCATACCGCTCGCGGCCATCGCCGCGACCAGAAGCCGGAAGCGTGCCACCGCGACCGCGAACGGGTTGAGGTCCACCCCGTGCACGGATTCGAGGGCTGCTCGCACACGTTCGTACGGGCCCACCTCGGGGCGCTGTTCGGCCCACATCCGCACCAGCCGCCGGAACGCGCCGAGGACGAAGTGACCGGATCCGCAGGTGGGGTCGATCATCTTCAGCTCTTCGAAGCCGAACTCGCGTACCGCCGGTGTCATCGTGCGGTCGAGGATGAATTCCTCCACGAACTCCGGCGTCTGCAGCAGCGCGTACGTCTTGCGGGCCGCCTCGCTGAGGTCCTGATACAGGTCACCCAGGAACCGCGTGTCCCAGCCCTCGGTGCCGTCCTCGCTCAGCGGATCGGTGAAGTCGTGCACGAGAACGGAGCCATCCGCCTCGCCATCGCCATTGGCAGTGCGCTGCTCCCGCCAGAACGCCAGCAGCGCGCCGGCCCCGTCGTGCGAGAGCGGAATCTGGTAAAGCGGGTTGTGATCACGGTCGAAGAGCAGTCGTCCGGCCTGGCCTGCGCCCAGTTCGGCGAAGGCCGTCTCCAGCCAGCCGCGGTACGTCGGGTCGGCGTCCTTCTCGAGGTACTCCTCGTAGCGTGCCTGCGCGATCTCCCGGCCGGCCACATCAGGGGACGTGATGTACGGCTGGGCGATGAGATGGTTGTCCTCGCTGAAGCGGACGAAGACCGTGCCGAGAACCCAGGCCACGGCGACCTGGGTGACCCGCTCGCCGAGCCAGGCGTTCCAGGTCGCCGCCGTGCGCCCGAGCTTCCGGGCCTGCTCGTACTCGCCGCGCAGCCGTGCCCCGACCTCCGGGACGGCCTTGACCTGCTTCTCAAGGTCGGTCTCTGCCGCCTTGACCTGCTTCTGCAGGTCGGCAAGGAGGCTCTTGCGGTCGATCACGGAACGGCTCCTGTGGAGAACGGGGGGAAATCAGGTCAAAGGGCAGCGGGTCAGCGGTCAGGCGTCCGGTGCGAGGTGCTTGCGTGCGACCCAGCCATCGGTAACGACTATCCACTCGTCGAAGCCCGCTTGGTACGGCACGCTCTGCCCGGCCAGCCGTGGTGGCCGGGCCGGGTCGGACTGGGCGACGAGGAGCCACAGGGGGCTGCCACCCTGACGGGCTTCCTCGGCGAGCCGGCCGAGAAGGTCGAACGCGTCGTACCGGGCCAGGACCACGGTGTCGGTCAGCAGCAGCGGACCCTGCCCTTGAGCCAGCTCTTCTCGCAGTCGAGGCTCCACGCGCCCCCACGCCTTGTCGGTGCGGATGCGCAGCTGCTGGAACGGCCGAGTGCCGGGTTCGGCGGCGTCCGCCTTGAGGATGGTCTCCCAGGTCGGACGGGCCGCCTCACCGACCACGCCCCGCAGTTCTTCCAGGAAGATCCCGGTCAACGACACGGGTCGTGCCCGGTACGGTTCGCCGGCCAGCCTGCGCACCGCCTCCTCGACACTTCGCGGGGGGACGGTGAGGACCCGGAAGCCGTCCTGCCGCGCCGAGTGCACGAGCCGCTGCTCGGCCTTGACGGCGGCAGCGACGGTCGTATCCGCGTCGTACTGCGTGGGAGTGGAGTGGCGTGCAGCCGAGGGACCCCAGCTCGCCGAGGTCAGCCCGGCGGTGACGTCCCCGGACGGCCGGTCCGGGATGAGACGGAGCACACCGTCGTAGCGCGTGGCCAGTTTCAGCTCGAAACCGGCTCCCTTCAGGGCGCGTACCAGGTCGCTGCCGGTGGGCAGTTCGCGCGGCGCCAGTGGATCGGTGCCCAGGTCGGGGAAGCGGGTGGTGACCCGCTTGTGCAGGGCGTCGACCGTCAGGCCCGGCTGCCGCTCCTCTTCGACGCCCGGCTGGACGGCGATCACACCGGCCTGCGTGATCCGCAGTGCGCGCACCAGGTCCAGGTCGCGCGGGTAGATCTCCAGACGAGGCGTGAGGGCAGCCCGGGTGGAGGCGGCGACCGCGATCTCGGCGGTGCGCCTCTCGTCCCAGCCCAGGGTGCCCGGTGGCCGTCGCACCGCGTCCAGCTCGGTGAGGACCGTGTTCGCCGTGGGCAGGGATTCGAGTGCCGCCAGGCGGTCGGCCCGCATGCCGAGGTTGAGGGCGTAGTCCTGCAGGGCGGGCAACGTAGGGGTGTCCGGGCCGTCCGCACCTTCGCGGACGTCCAGGGCGAGCAGGCCGAGTACCGGGTCGGCGCCCTTGGGCATCCGGGCATGGAAGTAGCGGAAGAGCTGCGGGGACTCGTTGTCGTAGCTCTCCCGCTCCACCACCGCGCGCAGCAGCGACAGGGCCAGTGCGCGCCGGTCACGCCGTTTCACCCGCTGGAGGGTGCCACGTCGGGCGATCAGTGCGTCAGCGAGTTCGATCAACGAAGCCACGCGCCCACGTTCGGCGAGAAGTTCCACCACCTGTTCCCGCAGGAGCGCCAGGGCCGGGTCGTTATGCCAGCGTTCGCGAGCTTTCTTCACGATTTGCGGGATACGCCCCGCTGTCAGGCCCAGCGCGTCGGCGACGTCCCTCTGACGCATCCAGGGCAGCCCCTCGGGCAGCTTGCCCTTCTCGTCGGGCAGCCGCAGCAGCAGCCGGATCGCTTCGCGTTCCGTGGCATTGGAACGGGCACTGCCACCGGACGGTCTGGGCACGAGGCGGGAGGCAAGCGCGTCAAGGCTCAGCGCGCCCAGCACCGGCGAGTCGGTGCAGTGACGCCCCTCCGCTGCCAGTGCTTCGGCAACCGCCTGTTCCAGCTCCGTGATCTCCTGGCTCGCGGCCTTGCGGGCTTCCGCGCTCAGCGGCGAGGGGACCGCTTTACCGAGGCGGAGGTTCCACTCCTTCTGCCGGCGCTGGATCTCGTCCCGGGTGCGTGCGCCCATACCTGGCGCGGTGAGGAACTTCCTCGCCGAGTACTCCAGCACGTCCCCGACGGTGTTCAGCCCCAGGGCGAACAGCTGGGACTGCGCGGAGAGCGTGAGGCCCGCCACGGACAGCGGTGTCGTACGGTCGGCCCGCGCCGCCTGCTGGTCACGGATCTGCTCGGCGGTGGCGTCGTCGTCCTCCCGTCCGATCAACGGGCCGGCTGCACGCGCAGCGCCGGCATCGTCCGCCGCCCCGTGCCCGGAGCTGGGGGCCGTCGTCCGCTGGGCGTCAAGGAAGATTGCCTGCCAGGCGCGCTCCATCGGCTTGAGGTCCGGGAAGCGGTCCTTCACCTCCCGGGCCAGGGCCTTGCGGAAGAAGGCCACCAGGCCGTCGCGAATCGCCGGCTCGAAGGCATCAGTGGCGAGCTGCGGGTAGGGCCACTCCTTCGAGTCGGTCTGCCGGGCCGTGACCGACCCGTCGCCCCATCGGGGCAGCTCGTTCGACGCCATCTCGTGCAACGTCACCGCGAGCGCGTACCGCTCGGCGTGACCGTCGTACGAGCCGCGCGTGACCATTCCCAGGAACGGGTCGAGGTAGCCCTCGGTGCCCGCCTCGATCTCCTTCGCCGGGTACCCGGCCAGCGAGAAGTCGATCAGCACCAGCTGCCGGGTGCTGTTGGGGCGGATACGGATGGCGATGTTGTCCGGCTTCAGGTCCCGGTGCCAGATTCCCTCCGCCTCCAGATGCTCCACGGCGCCGAACAGGTACTTCCCGTATGCCTCCAGCTGGTCCATGCCCAGGCGTCCGTTGTCCCGCAGCTGACGCGCGACGGTGTCCTCACGCCGCTTCGGGCCCTTCCCGCCGCCGTCCTGGTCCTTCAGCTCGCGGCTGTCGCCGACGTATTCGAGAACGAGTACCCGGCGGCCCGCGAGCGTGAGCGGCTCCCGTTCGTACAGCGCGATGATGCTGGAGTCCCGGTGAATACGGCCGAGGACCTCGGCCTCCCTGTCCAGGATCCCGTGCTTGGCCTCGTTCAGCGCGACCTTAAGCACCGCCACCGGCAGAGCACCGCTGCGCCGCGGTTCGCCCGCCAGGTCCCGGACCAGAAACGCACGGGAGGTCGATCCCGTACCGAGCCGGCGCACGACCTCCCAGCGCCCGGCGAGCACATCCCCGGCGACGGCCTCCAGGGGATCCTTCTCCGGTTCGCCGCGGTCCTCGTCCGTCTCCCCTGGCGGCCCGCCACCGTTCCGGCCCGCGCCGGAGGCCGGGACCGCGGCGGGGGAGTCCTTCTCGGCGAATGCCTGCTCGATGTACTCCAGCATCTCCAGGAAGTCGTCGACCGTGGACAGACGCCGGCCCGGCTTGTACGCCGTGGACGCCTCGACCAGGTCGTCGATGTCCGGGGTGAGCCCGTCGGCCAGGAGACTCGGCCGCAGGCTCTCACCGGCTTCCAGGCGTGCCATGACCTCGCCCTGGCTCACGCCGGGCGCCTGCCCGGTGACCAGGAGGTACGTGAGAACACCGAGCCCGTACACGTCCAGTCGCACCGGATCGGCCTTCGCGATCCCCAGCTCCGGTGCCAGATACGGATCAGCCTGCTCCGAGGCGTGGAGTCCCGACACGTTCGTGGGAGCCAGGGTCAGGGGCCTGCCCCGGCTGGCGCTCTGTCCCGTGGCAATCTGCCAGTCCGCGATCTGCAGCGACGGGCTCAGCCACCGCCGCTCCTCACTGAGTTCCCGCCCGCGCGGGCCGCGATCGCGCGGAATGACGTGCACCGAATGCGCCGACAGCGTGCGGTGGTGGACGCGCCGGGAGTGAGCAGAGCGCACCGTCTCGGCGAGCTGCCGCACCAGGGCGAGGCGTTGCCGCAGGTCCAGCCGGCCGCCGTACTGCACCAGGTAGTCGTCCAGGCGCAGCGTCTCCGGGTGATAGGCGAAGAGGATGGCAGGCCCGGCGGGATGCCCGGACGGCAGGTAGCTCTTCAGCTGCACGGCACCCGGATGCCGGAACCGGCTGAGCACCAGCGCCTCACGAGCGGCAGCCCGCTCGGCGGAACGCCGCTCGGCGTCGGAGGCGCCACGCTCACTGAGGAAGACCCGCACCCGTGCGACGTCGTGCAGCTGAGTGTGCCGGCCCAGATAGTCGGCCCAGGTGGGCCCGGAATCGAACGCCTTCGGCTCCAGGAGGTAGGAGCCCACCTCATGCCGGCGGCGGACAGGTGCCATGCCGAGCTTCTTCAGGGCCCTGTCGACGTGGCGGGACGTCTCGGCCGTTATACGGCGCCGCGCGTCTCCCGGCGGCTCGGACAGCATGTCCACGAGCTGCTTGATCGTGAACACGCCGTTCAGGTCGGCGGCAGGAAGGTGCAGGCGGAGCTTGTCGTCGGTGAAGCAGACCGCCTCGCCCACCCAGACCTTCGGCCGGCCCCCGCTCCGGCCCATGGCGTCGTTGATCAGACCGGAAAGCTCCTTGGCCTTCCGGTTCGCAAGGTGCAGAGGATTGCTGTGGCGCCGGTGGGTCCCGCCAGGCGTGGTCTGTACCCAGTCGTTGCCTCCGCCGCTCACCGAGCCGTGCCAGTCCTTGAGCTCGACGAGGAACACACCGGCCGGAGAGGTGACCAGCAGGTCAACCTCACGGACATGCCCGCTGTTCGCGGTGAACATGAAGTTCGACCAGGCCCGCCACGGCTCCTCGTCCGGCAGGCGCTTGCGGATGGCGTCCAGACCGCGGCGCTCGTGCTCGTACCCGGACTCGGTGACCGCTCTCCACCGGCCTTCCAGCATGCGACTCCCCGCCTATTGTCTGTCTGCGCACCCCTGTGCCTGCCGTGGACTCCCACCGCGGCCAGGAACGTGAGGCTGCCCCCGCAGTGAGAAATCTTAGAGGGCGGCACTGACACCACGGTCAGCGACGTGCATGACGCACATCGGGTGCAAGATCAATGTGCGGTGCGGACGCTATGGGCGCCGCCTGCGCACTTTCGACACACGCCCGCCGGCCCAGGGGGCCCGAGGTCACCACCGCCGGAGATCTCGCCTTATGGCATTTGAAATGCCATACTCGGGTCATGGCTGATGACGGCACCGACTTCCCTCCCGGCGACGGCCCCACCAGCGGCATCTCCGTCTCCCTGACCGCCGGCACCCTGCAGGCGATCCGTGAGCGGGTCGGCAAGCGCGGTGTGTCCGCGTACCTGGAGAGGGCCGCCCAGCGACAGATCGAGCGCGACAACCTGGACGAGCTGATCGCCGACTTCGACCAGACCCACGGCCCCGCCGACCCGGATGCCGTGGCCGCCAAGCGCGCCAAGCTCACCAGTGGCACGTCCTCCGATGCCGGGGCAGCCGCGTGAGCGGCGCGCTCATCCTGGACAGCGAGGGCCTGGCCAAAGCCGTACAGCGCGACCGCGAGGTCCATGAATGGCTCACCGCCGCCCGCGACGCCGACCTTCCGGTGATCACCTCGGCCGCGGTCCTCGTCGAAGTGATCCACCCCCGGATCAACGACGCCGCCCTGAAGTGGACGCTGTCCCGGCTGCGGGTCGAGCCGGTCACCCAGGCCCTCGCCCAGTCCGCCGCCGCTCTGCTGCGCACGACCGGGCTGCACGGCCACAAATACGCCATCGACGCCATGCTCTGCGCCACCGCCCTCGCCCAGCCCGGCCGTGTCACGATCCTGACATCCGACGTCGAGCACATCGCCATCCTCACCGCCGACCACCCGCGCGTGACCGCCGAGAAGGTCTGACTCCCTCCTCGTGCTCAAGGTCTGACGCACGACCGTGACGCCGTCGGACAGGCTCCGTCCTCCCCGTTGTCAGCGCCAGGTTCTACGGATGCCTTCGCGGTCGCCACACAAGCTCCCACACGCGGTCATGGAGAACGGAACGCATGGAGCCTGACTGCTGTGACCACGAATCCGGTCAACCATCAGCGGCTTCGTGGAGACCGGCCCCCTGTGCCAGTACGCACCCCGGCGGTCACTCATGGGCAGAATCCGCAAGCTGGTTGACCAAGGCCGTTCATCCCCACGGCTGCGTAGGCGCCGCCTCTACGCTGGCCCGTCATGCGCGAAGTCAAATACCGGAGCAGCGGCGTTCCGTTGGAGGAGTATGAACTCACCCGCAGGGACCACAACCGTCAAAAGGAGAGCGGGAAGACCAGCCGGTGGGCTCGGCGTCAGGTCGAGGAGGACAACGCCAAATGCCGGGCAGACCCGGAGAGGGCAGAGCGTCGCCGCCACGCGTTCGAGAACGTCGCGAAGCTGATGCAGTCCTTCAAGAAGGCCGACCACGAGATCATGCGGTGGCGTGTCCGGCTGCACTGCGGCCACATCATCGAGACAGAGGCGCACTGCACGTACCCCGACCCCCTCTCCGCCGGGTCATACGACAAGCGATGCTCGGAGTGCGGGGAAGACCGCCAAACGATCGTGGCCTTCGAACCCATAGGACTGCGTGGCGAGCCACCGGAAGCCGCAGAACCCCCGTCTCCTCCTCCGCCGCCGAAGAAGCCGACACGAGCCGAACTCGAACGACGTGTCAAGGCTCTGGAGAAGGAGAACGAACGCTTGCGCGCGAAGTTCAGTGGCTGAAGGTCCCGGCCGAGCCACGGGCTGACTTGCAGCAGGTCGCGGAGACCGAGCTGACGGCAACAGGGAAGACGCCGCCCGCGCGGACATGGACAACCCCGGCCGCTGGGCGGAAGCCAGGCCCTCCGCCACAGCCACGCGTGACGTTCACGCTGGGCATCCGCACCGCCACGCCCGGCCCGCCAAGGCACGGCGGGAGCGCGCCTACCACCGTAGCCGGCGGCGCCGGAACCCGGCCGCCTTCCTTCACGTTTCCGCAAAGACAGTCCTCGGGAGCATGCCTCCCACCCAGCACGACCTTCGCGATCAGTCGGCTGACACTCCATCAGAACGAGCGTCAAATGAGCGTCACGAGCGTCATTTCAGCGTCAAGATATCTCCCGTAACGCCCACACCGCACATAACGCGCACCCACAAAACCGCAGGTCACACGCCCTTCGCGACAGGCTTGAGGATGGCGACGCACTCCACATGATGCGTCATCGGGAACAAGTCGAACGCCCGCAGCGTCACCGGCCGGTAGCCCTCCTCCGCGAAGTACTTCAGGTCGCGGGCCAGGGCTGCCGGGTCGCAGGCCACGTAGGCGATGCGGCGGGGGGTGAGGGAGGCCAGGTGGCGGACCGTCTGCTTGCCGGCGCCGGCGCGTGGGGGGTCGAGGACGATGATGTCGGCTGCCGTGATGCCGGTGCGGGGGAGGACCTGGTCGACCTTGCCCTCTTCGATGCGGACGCGGTCCAGGTCGCGGAGGTTGTGGCGGGCGTCCTCGACCGCGCGCTTGCCGGACTCGATGCCCAGGACGGCGCCCTTCTCGCCCACGCGCTCCGCCAGGGCGCCCGCGAAGAGGCCGACGCCGCAGTAGAGGTCGAGGGCCATGTCGCCCTTGCGCGGCATGAGGCCCTGCATGACGGCCTGGACCAGGGTGTCCGCCGCCTTCGGGTGGACCTGCCAGAAGCCGCCCTCCGAGACGCGCCACGTGCGGTCCGCCGCCCGCTCGCGGACGAAGGCGCGGCCGTGGACCCGGTGGATTTGGCCGTCCTTCTCGCCCACGCGCAGGACCGACACCGGCTTGTCCAGGTCGACCAGCGGGAGGCGGCCGCCCGGGCGCGGGGTCAGGATCACCTGGCGGTCGTTCGAGCCGCTCGCCGCGAT
This sequence comes from Streptomyces mashuensis, assembly GCF_014654785.1. GTDB lineage: Bacteria > Actinomycetota > Actinomycetes > Streptomycetales > Streptomycetaceae > Streptomyces > Streptomyces mashuensis. Next base: position 154,675 of record NZ_BNBD01000001.1, on the reverse strand, counting down.
CGCCTCCACCGAGGCCATCTGCGGCCACGTGCGCTTCTCGACGCCCAGCTCCGACACGCCCTCCGCCGCGATCAGGCAGCGGTCGATCACCTGGACCTCGTGCGAGCGGTGCTTCCGCAGGCCGGCGTGGCCCTCCGCGTCGATCGCGTACTGCACCCGCGTGCGCCACGCCGGGACCTGGCCCGCCGGGACCTTGTCGCCCTCCGCCGGGACGACCGTGCCGTCCCAGCCGGCCTCCTCCGGCGTCAGGCCCGCCAGGCGCTTGAGCTGCTCCGCGACGACCTCGCCCTTCAGGCGGCGCTGCGCGCCCGGCTTCGCGTGCTGCCAGTCACAGCCGCCGCACTTCCCCGGGCCGGAGAACGGGCAGGGGGCCTCCACCCGGTCCTTGGAAGGAGTGAGGATCTCGACCGCGTCGGCACGGAGGAAACGGGAGGATTCCTCCCCCTCCGTGACCCTCGCCACCACGCGTTCGCCCGGCAGCGCGTGCCGTACGAACAGCACCCGGCCGCCCTCCGTGCGGGCCACGCAGTGGCCGCCGTGCGCCACCGGGCCCACCTCGACCTCGTACTCCTGGCCTACCAGAGAGGTGGCGGGGGTGGGCTGCATCTCGGTCGGCTCCAGAGCGTAGAAAGAATGAAAGAAAAGAGAAAGGCGGGACAGCCGTCCAGTTTAGACCGGTGTCCCGCCCTGCTCCGTCCCGCTAGTCCTTCGCCGCCGCCTTCTCGCGGCGCTGCTGCGGCACGGGGCCCCGGCGCACGGACCCCGGCGCGTTCCACTCCGCGCGCTTGCGGGCGCGGCGGCGGGCGGCCTCCGAGGAGTCCAGCTGCCACGGCACCGACGTCACCATCACGCCCGGCGTGAACAGCAGCCGGCCCTTCAGGCGCAGTGCGCTCTGGTTGTGCAGCAGGTGCTCGTACCAGTGGCCGACCACGTACTCGGGGATGAAGACGCTGACCGCGTCGCGCGGGCTCTCCTTGCGGAGGCTCTTGACGTAGTCGATGACGGGCCGGGTTATCTCGCGGTACGGCGAGTCGAGGATCTTCAGCGGGACGTCGATGCCGCGCCGTTCCCACTCCTCGCGCAGCGTCTTCGTCTCCTCCGGGTCCACGCTGATGCTCAGCGCCTCCAGGTTGTCCGAGCGCATGAGCTTGGCGTAGGCCAGGGCCCGCAGCGTGGGCTTGTGGACCTTGGAGACCAGGACGATGGAGTGCAGGCGCGAGGGGCGGACGACGTCGTCGCCGGCGTCGTCGGCGACCGCGATCTCCTCGGCCACGCTGTCGTAGTGGCGGCGGATGGCGGTCATCGTCACGTAGAAGACGACCATGCCGAGCAGGGCGACCCAGGCGCCGTGCGTGAACTTGGTCAGCAGCACGACGACCAGCACCAGGCCGGTGAAGAAGGCGCCGAAGGTGTTGATCGCGCGGGAGCGGACCATGCGGCGGCGGGCGGCAGGGTCGGTCTCCGTCCGCAGGTGGCGGTTCCAGTGCCGGACCATGCCGGTCTGGCTGAGGGTGAAGGAGACGAAGACGCCCACGATGTAGAGCTGGATCAGCTTCGTGGAGTCGGCGCCGTAGAGGTAGACCAGTACGGCCGCGGCGGCGGCCAGCAGCACGATGCCGTTGGAGAACGCCAGGCGGTCGCCGCGGGTGTGCAGCTGGCGCGGCAGGTAGCGGTCCTGGGCGAGGATCGAGCCCAGCAGCGGGAAGCCGTTGTACGCGGTGTTGGCGGCCAGGAACAGCACGAGCGCGGTGGCCGCGGCGAGCACCACGAAGAGGAACGAGCCGCTGCCGAAGACGGCCTCGGCGACCTGCGAGATCACCGGGTTCTGGGTGTAGCCGTCGCCGACCGGGCTGCCGTTCTTCAGCAGGTGGACGGCCGGGTCCTCGGCCATGCGCACGTGCGTGACCATGGCGAGGGCGATGATGCCGCAGAACATGGTGACGGCCAGGCCGCCCATGAGGGCCAGCGTCGTGGCGGCGTTCCTGCTCTTCGGCTTGCGGAAGGCGGGCACGCCGTTGCTGATCGCCTCGACGCCCGTGAGGGCGGCGCAGCCGGAGGAGAACGCGCGCAGCAGCAGGAAGACGAGGGCGAAGCCGGCCAGGCCCTTGTGCTCGGCGTTGATCGTGTAGTCGGCGGTGGGGGCCCGCATCGAGTCGCCGAGGACCAGGCCGCGGAAGGCGCCCCAGGCGATCATGAGGAAGACGCCGCCGACGAACACGTACGTCGGGATGGCGAAGAGCTTGCCGGACTCCTTCACGCCGCGCAGGTTCATCAGCGTGAGCAGCAGGATCACCGCGATGGCGCAGATGGTCTTGTGCTCGATGATGAACGGGACGGCGGAGCCGAGGTTCTCGATGCCGGAGGAGATCGAGACGGCGACGGTCAGGACGTAGTCGACCAGCAGGGCGCTGGCGACCGTCAGGCCGGCCTTGGGCCCGAGGTTGGTGTTGGCGACTTCGTAGTCGCCGCCGCCACTGGGGTAGGCGTGGACGTTCTGGCGGTACGAGGCGACCACCGTGAACATCAGCACGACGACCGCGACGGCGATCCAGGGGCTGAAGTTGTAGGCGGACACACCTGCCACGGACAGGACGAGCAGCACTTCGCCCGGAGCGTACGCCACGGAGGAGAGCGGGTCGGAGGCGAAGACGGGGAGGGCGATGCGCTTGGGCAGGAGGGTCTCTCCGAGCCTGTCGCTGTGCAGCGCCCGGCCGATGATGATCCGTTTCGGCAGGTCGGTCAGTTTGGACACGCAGAGGATCGTAAGGGCTCCGCAAGCCTGCCGCCCACCCGGCTGCGCGGGGGCACAAAAATGCGTTAAGGGGTCGTTAAGACCCGCGGCTGCGGGCAGCCGCGGGGGCTCGGGGTGCGTCCGGGGGTGTTCCGCGGACGCCGCCGGAGATCAGGCGCGCCGTGGCCGCAGGGTCACGGGAAGTGAGCGGTGGCCGTTGGAGATGAAGGATTCCACGGGCTCCAGGCCCTCGGCCGGAACCGTCAGTTCCATGTCCGGGTAGCGCGCGAAGAGCGCGGGCAGGGCGATCTCGGCCTCCAGGCGCGCCAGCGGGGCGCCCAGGCAGAAGTGGACGCCGTGGCCGAAGGAGAGGTGCTCCTTCGTGGTACGCATCACATCGAAACGGGCCGAATCCCCATCGCCGACCCCATCGCCGACCCTGTCGTGAATCTGCGGGTCGCGGCCGGCCGCGGCGTACGCGGCGAGGATCGCGTCGCCCTTGCGCAGCACCACTCCCCCACCGACCTCGATGTCCTCGACCGCGTACCGCAGCGGCAGGTTGGCCACGGGCGCCTGGACGCGCAGCGTCTCCTCGATCACGTCCTGCCAGCCGGCCTTGCCCGCGCGCACCAGCGCCAGCTGCTCGGGGTGGGAGAGGAGCAGGTGGATGGCGTTGTCGAGGAGGTTGACCGTCGTCTCGTGCCCGGCGCCGATCATCAGCAGCAGCGTGTCGACGAGTTCCTGCTCGCCCAGCCGCGAGTCGTCCTCGTCGCGCGCGGAGATCAGCACGCTGGTCATGTCGTCGCCGGGCCGCTCGCGCTTGGCGGCGACGATGCCGCGCAGCAGGCCGTACAGCTCGGTGTAGGTGGCCGTGACCTCCTCCGGGCCGGCGGCGGTGTGGAAGATCGAGTCGACGCAGCGGCGCAGCCCCTCGCGGGTGGCCTCGTCCTCGACGCCGAACAGCTCGCAGATCACCTGGATCGGGATGGGGTACGCGTACGCCTCGCGCAGGTCGACGACCTCGCCCGGCGCGGTGGCGTCCAGCGCGTCGAGGAGGTCCGCGGCCATCCGCTCGATGCGGGGACGAAGGGCGGCGGTGCGGCGGGCGGTGAACGCCTTGGCGACGAGGGTGCGCAGCCGCTTGTGGTCGCTGCCGTACGCGGTGAACATGTTCGTCACCGCGACCCAGGTGTACAGCGGCCACTCCGGCGAGATCTCACCGTTGATCCAGGCGGGCCAGTGGCGGTGCGGGTCCTTGGAGACGCGGGGGTCGGTGAGCAGGCGCTTCAGCAGGGCCTGCGAGGTCACTGCCCATGCCACCACGCCGCCAGGGAGTTCCACGGGGACCGCCGGCCCGTGGGCCCGGATGCGGGCGGCCTCGCCGTGGATGTCGCGGCCGCTGGGGTCGATGACGACGGGGCAGGTCTGGCGTTCCATCGGCTCTCTCCTGGGGTCGGGGCCGGCGGCTGCTCGGCCGCCGGGGGGTGCGGCGCGCCCGGCGTGACGGGCGCGGGTGCGGGGGTGGGCACGGGCACCGGGGGGAATCGGACGGGCAGGGCGGTCAGGGCGCGGTGGAACGGTCCCGGGCGCCACACCAGCCGGTCGGCGGGTACGGCGAGTTCGAGGTCGGGGAGCCGGTCCAGCAGGCGTTCGACGGCGGCGGCAGCGATGAGCCGCGCCGAGTCCTTGGCGGGGCAGTGGTGCGGGCCCGCGCTCCAGGCGAGGTGGGCGCGGTTGCCCAGGCGGCGGTCGGAGCGCAGGGCCGGGTCGGTGTTGGCGGCGGCGAAGCTGACGACGACGGGCTCGCCGGCCCGCACCGGTACGCCGCCGAAGGCCACGTCCTCCACCGGGTAGTGGACGGCGTAGTTGGCCATCGGCGGGTCGAGCCACAGCACCTCGTCGAGGGCGTCCTCGACGGGCAGGCTGCCGCCGGCCAGGTCGCCGGCGAAGCGGTCGTCGGCGAGCAGCAGCCGCAGCGCGTTGGCGATGAGGTTCTGCTGGGGCTCGGTGCCGGCGCCGATGAGCACGACGAGCTGGTGGAGCATCTCCTCGTCGTCGAGCTGCGCCGGGTGCGCCATCAGCCACGACGTGACGTCGGCGCCCGGGGTGCGGCGTTTGAGGGCGATGAGCTCGGTGAGGCTGCTGGTGATGAGGGCGTCGGCGCGTTCGGCGTCGACGCCGTCGAAGATGCCGGAGAAGCCCTCGACGAGCCGGTCGCCGAGCTCGGTGGGGCAGCCGAAGAGCTGCTGGAAGACCAGCAGCGGCAGCACCTTGGCGTACGAACCGAGCAGGTCGGCCTCGCCGAGCGCGGTGAAGCGGTCGATGAGGCTGTCGGCGCTGCGCTCGACGTAGCCGCGCAGCGCGTTGGGGTCGATGCGGGCGAGGCTGTCGTCGACGGCCTGGCGGTAGCGGCGGTGCTCGTCGCCGTCGGAGAACAGGCAGTTGGGCCGGTAGGCCATCATGGGCACCACCGGGTTGTCCGCCTCGACGCGGCCCTCCGCCAGGGCCCGCCAGCGGCGGGCGTCCTTGGAGAACGTCCCCGGCATGCGCAGCACGTCCAGCGCGGCCCGGTAGTCGGTGACCAGGGTGGCCCGGACCCGCGGCGCCAGTTCCACCGGCGCGGCGGGGCCGAGCTCGCGCAGCCGCCGGTAGACGGTGTGCGGGTCGGCGGCGAAGTCGGGCCCGTAGAGGGGGGTGACGGGCAACGGCTCCTGGTGCGGCACGTACGACGGGGCCGGGCTGCCGGGGTACGGCTGACCGGCGGGGTACGGCTGACCGGCGAGGTGCGGCCGGCCGGCCTGGTACGGCTGGTGTGCGGGGCAGCCCGGCGGCGGAGTGGGGCCGGCGTCGGGGCGGTGGGTCACACGTACTCCTGGGCGGTACCGGCTCGGAGGGACTGGAGGGACTGGAGGTATTCCACGAGGGTGATGAGCGCCCGCGTCGAGGAGACCCGGTCGCGGGCGTCGCACGTCACCAGCGGCGTCTCCGGGAGCAGGTCCAGGGCCTCGCGGATCTCCTCGTCGGGGTGGACCGGCGCGCCGTCGAAGTGGTTGACGGCCACGGCGTACGGCAGGCCGTGCTCCTCCAGCAGCCCCATCACGTCGAACGACTGCTCCAGCCGCCGGGTGTCGGCCAGCACGAGGGCGCCCAGCGCGCCCTGCGTCATGTCCTGCCACAGCCGGGTGAAGCGCTGCTGGCCGGGGGCGCCGAAGAGGTAGAGGACCAGGCTGTCGCTGAGCGTCAGGCGGCCGAAGTCCATGGCGACCGTGGTGGTGGTCTTGCCCTGGATGCCGGCCAGGTCGTCGACGTAGGCGCCGGCCTGCGTCATCTGCTCCTCGGTGCGCAGCGGCCGGATCTCGGAGAGCGAGCCGACGAACGTGGTCTTGCCGACCGCGAAGTGGCCCACGACCAGGATCTTCACGGCGGTGCGCACGGACTGCCGCAGATAGCGGCCGCCGCCGTCGGAGGGGGCGGGTGGGACGGATGGGGGGACGATGCCTCCGTCAGAGGCGAGCGCGGAGTCCATCGAGCACCTCCTGCAGGATCTGTGCCTCGGGCAGGTCGGCCGAGGGGATGGGCGCCCGGGTGGACAGGTGGCCGCTGTCGACGAGATCGCCGAGCAGCACCTTGGTGACGCTGACGGGGAGCATCAGGTGGCCGGCGATCTCGGCGACGGACAGCGCGCCGCCCAGGCAGAGTTCCATGAGCGCGCGCTTCTCGGGGCTGAGGCCGGTCAGCGGCCGGTCGTCGTGCGCCATGACCAGGGTGACCAGGTCAAAGGTGTTGCGGGTGGGGTGCGAGCGACCCTCGGTGACGACGTAGGGGCGGACGAGCCCCTTGTCGCGCCGCGCGGCCGGGCCCGGCGGGGGTGTCACGCCCGGCCCCGCGGGCCGCCCGTCTGCGGCCAGACGCCCTGCCGCGGCGGGGTGACGAGCTCCTTGCCGAGCCGGTCGACCGTCTTCTGCATGCGGTAGGTGACGGCCTCCATGTCGACGTTCTCGCCGGTGGACACGGCGAGGTACGCGCCGGGGCCGGCGGCGATGAGGAAGACGTAGCCGTGGGCGAACTCCACCAGCGTCTGCCGCCACGGCGTGTCCTGGTGCGTGGGGTGGGTGCAGAACTCGGCCGTGGAGCGGCTGATGGACTGGAGCCCGGACAGGGCGGCGGCCTGCCGCTCGGCCTCGTCGCGGTCGATGCCGCCGGAGTGGGCGCGCAGCATGCCGTCGGCGGAGAGGAGGATCGCGTGCCGGGCCTCCGGCACCTTCACGACCTCGTCCAGCATCCAGCTCAGATCCTTGTTCATGTGGTCGTTCACGCGTGCGGGTTCCCTTCGTCTTCTGCGGCTTCTGCGGGTACGTCGCCGTGGTACCGCTCCCCACGGCCGTCGGTACGGCCGGCACGGGTGCCGCGCGCGAACGCGCCCATGCGCCGTGCCGTCTCCTCGGCGGTCCGCTCGGGCGGCGTCTCGACGGGCGGCGCGAGCGGCCGCCCGAACCCCCGCGCGGGCTGCCGGCGCCGCCGCTTGGGCAGCCCACCGGCGGTGGTGCCGTGCACGTCGGGGGCGGCGTCGCCGCCGGCACCCGGCGGGGCCGGGGGTGCACCGGCTGCGGTGCCCGTGCCGCCGGGGGCGGGGGCCGGGGGGTGGGGCTCGGCCGGGTACGCGCCCGGGGCGCCCGGCGCGGCGCCGGCCCCGGCGGACGTGCCGAACGGCGACGGGTCGTGGGGCGCGGTGCTGCCGGAGGCGCCGTGGCCGTCGGCCGGCGCCTCGACGCGGGGAGCGTAGGGACGGGCCATGCCGGGCACGGCGGTGCCGTCCGCGGCGTCGGGCGCGGGGCGCCCGTGCCGGCCCGCTTCGGCGCCGAGTGCGCCGCCGGACGCCGCGGCACCGGCCGCGTCGGCCGCCCAGCCCTCCGGCGCCCAGCCGTCGCCACGCGCACCACCCGGCGCCCGGTTCCCGGCCGCGCCCTCCGGCGCCTCAGCGCCGGACGCGAACGCACCGGCCGCACTGGCCGGACCGGCCGCGCCGTCCCGCACCTCCGCGCCGGGCGCGTACGCACCGGCCGGGCCGGCCGTACCCGCCGGAGCCGTTCCGGCACCGCGCGCGCCACCGGGCACGGCGGTACCGGCCGCATCGGCGCCGGGCGCGTACGGACCGGGCGCACCAGGTGCACCCCGCATCCCCGTGCCGGTCTCCTCGGCCGGTCGTCCGAACCGGGCTCCCGGCGTGCCGGGGTTCTCCGTCCGGGCGCCGCCGAACGGCGGCTCCGGCGCACGGCGGCGGCCCGGCTGGGCGGGGCCTTCGCCCCGGGTCGCCCCCGCCACGTACGTGCCGCCCGCCGGCGTCTCCGGGTACGGGACGCCGCGCATCAGCGGTGTCTCGGGGGTGACCGGCGGGGTGGGCAGGCCGTGGTCGTGGGGGGACTGGCGGGCGTGGCGGCGGGACGGGCCGTTGGGGCGGGGGCGGGTGGCGCGGGTGTGGTCGGAGGCGCGGGTGGTGAGGGGGGTCGTGCTCGGGCCGTCCAGCTCCAGCTGCGTGAGCAGCGCGCCCGGCAGGAACAGGACCGCGCGCACACCGCCGTACGGCGAGCGCGTGTCGACCGACACGCTGAAGCCGTAGCGCGCCGCCAGCACCCCGATCACCGGGAAGCCGAACTGCGGCGGGTCGCCGAGCCGCGAGACGTCCACGGGGCGCCGCCCCGACAGGACGGCCGCCGCGCGCTGCACCTCCTGCGCGTCCATGCCCACGCCCGCGTCGTCGACGACGACGCACGCACCGTTGTGCACGGGCTGGAGGCTGACCTCCACCGACGTGTTGGGCTGCGAGTGGCGGGCGGCGTTGTCGAGGAGCTCGGCGACGGCCAGCACCACCGGCTCCACGGCGCGGCTGATGACGGCGATGTCGGCGGTGTCCAAGTGGTCGTGCACCTGCACGCGACGGTAGTCGCGGATACGCGACGTCGCGCCGCGCACCACGTCCATCAGCGGCGAGGCGACCCGCTGACGCCCGGGCCAGGAGCCGCAGAGCACGGCGATGGCCTGGGCACGCCGCCCGAACTGCGAGTTCGTGTGGTCGATCTCCAGCAGGTCGCGCAGCACCTCGGGGTCGTCGTGCCGCTCCTGCATCTCGGAGATGGCCATCTGCTGCTCGTGCGCCAGGCCCTGGAGGGCCCGCATCGACGCCTTGAGCGCGGCCTTCGCGGACTGGTCGGCGCGGGCCTGCGCCTTGTCGACGGCCTGGGTGAAGAGGTCCATCACCGCCTGGAGGTGCCGGGTGAACTCCGTACCGGCCAGCCGGTCGTCCAGCGGGCCCGGCAGCGGCACCTCCTGGCCCACCGAGTCGCCGACGGCCGGCAGCCGTACGGCGACGAGGTGGCCGAGCTCCTCGTCACGCGCTCCGACGCTGTCCTCGAGCTGGGTGACGCGCCTGCGCAGTCCGGTGGTGATCGTCCGCTGCCGGGCCAGCAGCACCGCGACGGCGGTCAGCGCTGCTACCAGGCACCAGATCACCACCTCCGGTATGTGATGCGACATCAATTCCTCTTGGACGAAAGGGCATGCGGTCAGCCGGACAGGTCGGCGTCCTGACGTCCCGTCCAGAAGCGGAATACGCTGATCATCCTAACCACGCAAGAGGCCGTGTGTCCGATCTTCGTCACGGTGTGCGATGACACGCGCGGCGTGGCCCGGACAACCCTTGACGATCACCCCTCGCTGCCGGTATCGGCGGTCCGCCGCCCGGACCGCACGGGGATGCGGATACGGTGGTGCCATGCGCCGATGGGGACAAAGCTCCCATGGGCGCATGTCGCGTCGTACCCACGGGCGCTCGCCCGGGGGCGCCGAACCGAAGAAGGAAGATGTGAGCAGGGTGATGGTGCAGGTCAGCGCGGTACTCCGGAGCCTGGGGCGGTCGTAGTGCACATCGTGATCATGGGGTGCGGGCGCGTGGGCGCGGCCCTCGCACAGACCCTGGAGCAGCAAGGCCACACGGTGGCCGTGATCGACCAGGACCCCACGGCCTTCCGCCGCCTGGGCTCCGGCTTCGGCGGCCGCCGCGTCACCGGCGTCGGCTTCGATCAGGACACCCTGCGCGAGGCGGGCATCGAGGAGGCCGGCGCCTTCGCCGCGGTGAGCAGCGGTGACAACTCCAACATCATCGCCGCCCGGGTGGCCCGCGAGATGTTCGGCGTCGAGAACGTCGCCGCGCGCATCTACGACCCCCGCCGTGCCGAGGTCTACCAGCGGCTCGGCATCCCGACCGTCGCCACGGTGCGCTGGACCGCCGACCAGATGCTGCGCCGGCTGCTGCCGTCCGGCGCCGAGCCGCTGTGGCGCGACCCGAGCGGCGGGGTCCAGCTGGCCGAGGTGCCCGCCTCGGCGGCCTGGGTCGGCCACAGGATCAGCAAGCTCCAGGAGGAGACCGGGGTGCGGGTGGCGTTCCTCACCCGTCTGGGCGAGGCCATGCTGCCGACGTCCGCCACGGTCCTCCAGGAGGGCGACCTGGTGCACGTGATGATGCGCACCGACGAGGTCGAGAAGGTCGAGGCGGCCTTCGCCCAGGGCCCCGAGGAGGGTCACTGATGAGCGCGCCGACGACCGGGGCGACCGGTACGGCCGTGGTGGCCGGGACGAACGGAGTGGAACTGTGAGGGTCGCTATCGCGGGTGCCGGTGCCGTCGGCCGCTCGATCGCGGGCGAGCTGCTGGAGAACGGGCACGAGGTCCTCCTCATCGACAAGGCGCCCTCGGCCATCTCCGTCGAGCGGGTGCCGCTGGCGGAGTGGCTGCTGGCGGACGCCTGCGAGATCACCTCGCTGGACGAGGCCGCGCTCCAGCGCTGCAACGTGGTCATCGCTGCCACCGGTGACGACAAGGTCAACCTGGTGGTGTCGCTGCTGGCCAAGACCGAGTACGGGGTGCCGCGGGTCGTGGCCCGGGTGAACAACCCCAAGAACGAGTGGCTCTTCAACGAGTCCTGGGGCGTGGACGTCGCCGTCTCCACCCCGCGCCTGATGTCGGCGCTGGTCGAGGAGGCCGTGAGCGTCGGCGACCTGGTGCGCCTGCTGCGCTTCAGCCAGGGCGACGCCAACCTCGTGGAGCTCACGCTGCCGCCGGAGTCCGGCCTGGCCGGCACCCGTGTGGGTGACGTCGAGTGGCCCGAGGACACCTCGCTGGTCACGATCATCCGTGGCAACCGGGTGCTCACCCCCAACCGGGAGGACGCGCTGGAGGCGGGCGACGAGCTGCTGTTCGTGGCCGCGCCGGCGCGCGAGGAGCAGCTGGAGGACCTGCTGTCGGTGCGCCGCGAGGACACGGCCGGCTGACGGCGGTGCCGATATGGCGGAGGGCCCCGGGACGTCGTCCCGGGGCCCTCCGCCATGCAGAGCTCAGCGCGCCGTGGCCTTCGCCTCGGTCTCCGCCGCGCGCTGCGCGGCCTCCTCGGCCTCCATCTCCGCGAAGACGTCGATCGGCGGCGGCGCCTTCGACAGGAAGATCCAGGTCAGGTAGACCGACAGCAGCATCGGCGGGATGCCCAGGGCCACCTTCACCCAGCCCAGGTGCGTGACGTCGCCCCACCAGTAGAGGGGGAACAGGATCGCCGACTTGGCCAGCAGGATCAGGCCCCAGGCCCAGCTGGCCTTGGTGTACGCGACCTTGCGGCCGGGGTTGCGGGTCCGCCAGGAGAGGTTCTCCTTGAAGACGGGGCCGAGGATGAGGCCCATCAGCGGGAAACCCGCGAGCGCCGAGACGATGTAGGCGACGGCCAGGCCGAGCGTGTAGAGCATGCCCGGCAGGTAGAAGTTCTTCGCGTCGCCGGACATCATCGCGAACACGGCGCCGATGGCCACGCCGAAGACGCCGCTGAAGGCGTGCTTGAGGGTGTCCCGGCGCACCAGCCGGGCGATGCCCAGGAGCAGGGAGAGGCCCAGGGCCGCCAGCGCGGCGAGGTGGATGTCGCGCTTGGCGGTGTAGAAGGCCACGAAGACCAGGCCGGGGACGGTGGTCTCCACCATGCCCCGCACGCCGCCGAACGCCTCGAACAGGGCGGCCTCGGTGACCGCCCGGGAATCCGCGCCCTCCGGGGCGGTCCCCTGCGCGCCGCCACGGGCCGCGTGCCGGGGCGCACGGCGCGCCTCGTGATCCGCCGGTCGCTGTTCCGCCGGCTTGTCGATGGACGGCAAGAGCTACTCCTGTCCGAGCGGTCGGAGTTCGTATCGGGGGTTGAACAGCACCCGCCGGCCGCGGCTCATGGAGACCCGGCCGGTGGCGATCAGCTTACGGCCGGGCTCTATGCCGGCGATGGAGCGGCGCCCCAGCCAGACCACGTCGAGCGCGGCCGAACCGTCGAACAGCTCGGCCTCGAGCGCGGGCACGCCGGCGCGCGGGCGCAGCGTGACGGTCCGGAGCGTACCGGTGACCTTGACGACGTCCCGGTCGCCGCAGTCGCATATCCGCTGGCAGCCGCGGGCCTCGGCGTCCTGCTGGAGCTCGGCGGAGTGCAGCTCCTCCTGGGAGGAGGACAGCCGGTCGAGCATGCGGCGGAACCTGCCGGTCGGCTTCTCGGAACGGGATACGGCGCTCATACCCCCAGCCTACCGGGGCAGCACACGCCGTACGGGCGCTCCGGCGCCGCCCCCGAGGGCCCGCGGAGCCCCGGGAACTCAGGTCTCGAAGCGGTACCCCATCCCCGGCTCGGTGATGAAGTGCCGGGGGTGCGAGGGGTCCTGTTCGAGCTTGCGGCGCAGCTGGGCCATGTAGACCCGCAGGTAGTTGGTCTCCGTGCCGTACGAGGGCCCCCACACCTCCTGGAGCAGCTGCTTCTGGCTGACAAGACGGCCCGTATTGCGGACCAGGACCTCCAGGAGGTGCCACTCGGTGGGGGTGAGGCGGACGTCCTTGCCGCCCCGGTTGACCTTCTTCGCGGCGAGGTCGACGGTGAAGGCGTCGGTCTCGACGACGGCGTCGTCGACGGTGCCGGAGGGGCCGGTGGGCTCGGCGCGGCGGACGGCGGCCCGCAGCCGGGCCAGCAGCTCGTCCATGCCGAACGGTTTCGTCACGTAGTCGTCGGCGCCGGCGTCCAGCGCCTCGACCTTCTCGTCGGAGGTCTGGCGCGCGGACAGCACGAGGATGGGCACCCGGGTCCAGCCCCGCAGGCCCTTGATCACCTCGACGCCGTCCATGTCCGGCAGGCCCAGGTCGAGGATGACCACGTCCGGGTGGCGGGCGGCGGCGAGCTGGAGCGCGGTGGCGCCGTCGGGGGCGGCGTCCACCTCGTACTTCCGCGCCTTGAGGTTGATCACGAGGGCGCGGACGATCTGCGGCTCGTCGTCCACCACGAGCACCCGGTTCATGCTGAACCACCTCTGCTGTTCGTGCGGGTCCCCTCTGGGGGCCCGGGGTCCTGATCGGCGGGGTCCTGACCGGCGGTACGGGCCGGGGCACGGCTCACGAGGTGACCTGCGCCGGCAGGTCGGCACGGACCGGCGGGCGGCCCGGCGCGGCCCGCAGCGTGAGCACCATGGTCATGCCGCCGCCGGGCGTGTCCTCGGCGGCGAGCGTGCCGCCCATGGCCTCGGCGAAGCCGCGGGCGACGGCCAGGCCCAGGCCGACGCCGGCGCCGCGCGGCGCGTCGCCGTACCGCTGGAAGGGTTCGAAGATGCGGTCCTTGGCGCTGTCGGGCACGCCGGGGCCGCGGTCGGCGACGCGCAGTTCGACGCGGTCGCCCAGGGCGCTGGCGGAGACGAGGACGGGCGTGTCGCCGGGGCTGTACTTCACGGCGTTCTCGACCACGTTGGCGACGCAGCGCTCCAGCAGGCCGGGGTCGACGGCGACCATCGGCAGGGACTCGGGGACGTCGAGGGTGACGCTGCCCTCGGGCACGCCGCCCAGGGCCATCGGCACGACCTCGTCGAGGTCGATCTCGCGGATGAGCGGGGTGACGGTGCCGGTCTGGAGCCGGGACATGTCGAGCAGGTTGCCGACGAGGTGGTCCAGCCGGTCGGCGCCCTCCTCGATGCCGGCCAGCAGCTCGGCCTCGTCCTCCGGCGACCAGGCCACGTCGTCCGAGCGCAGGGAGGTCACCGCCGCCTTGATGCCGGCCAGCGGGGTGCGCAGGTCGTGGCTGACGGCGGCCAGGAGGGCGGTGCGGATGCGGTTGCCCTCGTCGAGGCGGCGGGCCCGTTCGGCCTCGCCGACGAGCCGCTGGCGGTCGACGACGACCGCGGCCTGTGCGGCGAACGCGGCGAGCACGCGGCGGTCCTCGGCGGGCAGTACGCGGCCGGACAGGGCCAGCGCCATGTTGTCGCCGACCGGCATGTCGACGTCGGCGTCCTCGGGCCGCAGCAGCGGCCCGCCGCCGGCGCCGGTGACGCTGCCGGCGCAGGTCCACGGGTCGACGTCGCTGGAGCGCTCCAGCAGGGCGACGGAGTCCATGGCGAAGGTCTCGCGGACCCGCTCCAGCAGCGCCTCCAGGCTGTCCTCGCCGCGCAGGACGCTGCCGGCGAGGAAGGAGAGGATCTCCGACTCGGCCCGCAGCCGGGCCGCCTGCTGGGTGCGGCGGGCCGCCAGGTCCACGACGGAGGCCACCGAGACCGCCACGAAGACGAAGATCGCGATGGCGATGATGTTCTTGGAGTCGGTGATGGTCCACTGGTGGACCGGTTCGACGAAGTAGTAGTTGAGCAGCAGCGAGCCGAACGCCGCCGACGCCAGGGCCGGCAGCAGGCCGCCGATCAGGGCCGCCGCCACCGTCAGCGACAGGAACAGCAGCATGTCGTTGGCCAGGCCGAGGTCCGGGCCGATGTGCGTGAGCAGCAGGCTCATCAGTGCGGGGCCGATCAGGCCGGTGAGCCAGCCGGCCAGCAGCCGGCCCCGGCCCAGCCGGGCGCCGCGCGCGATGGGCAGCCCGCGGCCCTTGGCGACCTCCTCGTGCGTGACGATGTGCACGTCGAGGTCGGGCCCGGAGTCGCGGGCGACGGTGGCGCCCACGCCGGGCCCGAAGACGTACTGCCAGGTCTTGCGGCGGCTGGAGCCGAGCACGATCTGCGTGGCGTTGACGCCGCGCGCGAACTCCAGCAGCGACGCGGGGATGTCGTCCCCTATGACGTGGTGGAACGTGCCGCCGAGGTCCTCGACCAGGGTGCGCTGGACGGCCAGCTCCTTGGGCGAGGCGGAGGTGAGGCCGTCGCTGCGGGCGATGTAGACGGCGAGGATCTCGCTGCCGGAGCCCTTGGCGGCCAGCCGGGCGGCGCGGCGGATGAGCGTACGGCCCTCGGGGCCGCCGGTGAGGCCGACGACGATGCGCTCGCGGGCGTGCCAGATGGTGGAGACGTCGTGCTCGGCGCGGTACTGGCGCAGGTACTCGTCGACCCGGTCGGCGGTCCACAGCAGCGCCAGCTCGCGCAGCGCGGTGAGGTTGCCGGGGCGGAAGTAGTTGGAGAGGGCCGCGTCGACCTTGTCGGGCTGGTAGATGTTGCCGTGCGCCATGCGGCGGCGCAGGGCCTGCGGCGACATGTCGACCAGCTCGATCTGGCCGGCGCGGCGCACCACCTCGTCGGGCACGGTCTCGCGCTGCCGGACGCCCGTTATCGACTCCACGACGTCGCCCAGCGACTCCAGGTGCTGGATGTTGACGGTGGAGATCACGTCGATGCCGGCCTGCAGCAGCTCCTCGACGTCCTGCCAGCGCTTGGTGTTGCGCGAGCCGGGGACGTTGGTGTGGGCCAGCTCGTCGACGCAGACGACGGCGGGGCGGCGGGCCAGGACCGCGTCGACGTCCATCTCCGTGAAGGCGGAGTCACGGTAGGTGAGCTCGCGCCGGGACACCTGCTCCAGGCCGTGCAGCATCACCTCGGTGCGCGGCCGGCCGTGGTGCTCCACGAAGCCCACGACGACGTCCGTGCCGCGCTCCGCCCGGCGGTGCGCCTCGGAGAGCATGGCGTAGGTCTTGCCGACGCCCGGCGCCGCGCCGAGGTAGATCCGAAGGTTGCCGCGTCCCATGGCCCCATTGTCTTCCACTGCCGCGGCCGCGCCCGGACCGTTTCTGCCGGGCCCGAGGGGGCGCACTGCCGCACGGCACGACCTTACGTCGCAGGATGCGGACATTACGGACACCGGGCTGGTGAACGGCGGGTATTGACGCAGCTCTGACGCCGTGCGCGCCCCGCCCCGCACCCGTCCGGACCCCGCTGCCCGCACACGCGGTGACCTGCGGCCTTGAGCGCCGGGCGGCCGGGGACGAGGATGGCCGCATGACGGACCTCCGCCTCGCCCACACGTCCGCCCTCTCCCCCGCCGAACTGGCCGCCCTGCGCGCCCTCCTCGACGACGCCTTCGACGGCGAGTTCACCGACGAGGACTGGGACCACACCATCGGCGGCCTGCACGCCCTGGTCCTCGACGGCACCGAGCTCATAGCGCACGGCTCGCTGGTGCAGCGCCGCCTGCTGCACGGGGGCCACCCACTGCGCACGGGGTACGTCGAGGGCGTGGCCGTACGGGCGGACCGGCGCCGCGCGGGCCATGGCTCCGCCGTGATGGCCGCCCTGGAGGGCGCGCTGCGCCGCGGCGGCTACCAACTCGGCGCGCTCGGCGCCGCGGACGAGGCGGTGCCGCTGTACGAGGGCCGCGGCTGGCGGCTGTGGCGCGGCCCCTCCGGCGTGCTGGCCCCCACGGGCATCGAGCGCACCCCGGACGAGGACGGCTTCCTCTACGTCTTCCCGCTGCACGGCACGCCCCTGGACCTCGACGGCGAGCTCGTCTGCGACTGGCGGCCCGGCGACGTCTGGTGACGTACGCCCCCGTGACGTCCCGGGCCCGTGAGGGGCGGCGCGCGGGCAGGCCGGGACCGACCCCCGTCCGGTCCTGGCGGCCCACGCCCGCCGCTGGACACGAGTGTGGACGACGCGGCGTATTTCCTCGAGCGGTTTTCTAGAAAAAAGTTCCAGATACGCTGTCGGCAGTACGCTTTCGGCGATGACTCCCAAACAACCGCGCGGCGAGGCGACGGCCGAACACCTCCTCACGACCGCGCTGAAGGTGTACGCCTCGGCAGGCCAACAGGGCTTCACCGTCAACGCCGTCACGGCGGCCGGCGGCGTGAGTCTCGGCAGTCTCTACCACCACTTCGGCAGCTTCGACGGGCTGGCCGCGGCGCTCTACACCCGCTGCATGGACCGGCTGTTCGACGCGATGGCCGACGCCGTGCGGCGCACCCGGACCGCGCGCACCGGCGTGCAGGCCATGGTCCGCGCCTATCTGCGCTTCACCGAGGAGCACCGGGACGCCGCACTCTTCCTGCACGCCTCCGCGTACTCCGGCTACCTGGCCGCGCACGCCGCGCAGGTCCACTCGGCCAAGCTCGACAAGCTGGCGCCGCTCACCGGCCGCCTGCGGGAGTACGCCGAGCGCGGCGAGATCGCGCCCCTGCCCGCCTCCCTGGTGGAGACCCTCATCATGGGCCCGGTCGCCGAGGCCGCGCGCCGCCACCTGTCCGGCGCGCACGACTTCGACCTGGACCGGGCGATGCGCCTGCTCCCGGAACGCATCTGGCGCTCCCTCGCCCCCGACGGCACCTGAGCCGGGCGGCAGCTGAGCCGGGCCGCGGTACGCCGACGGGGTGGTGCCCGCCGGCGCATCACCGGCGGCACCACCCCGTACGGGTACAACGGTCAGGCGCGGCCCGCCAGTTCACGCAGCGCCACGTTCAGCTTCAGGACGTTGACGTGCTCCTCGCCCATGAAACCCAGCTGACGGCCCTCGACATGGTCCTCGACCAGCGCGCGGACCTTGTCCCGCGGCAGGCCGTTGGCCTTGGCGACGCGGTCCGCCTGGAGGCGGGCGTAGGCCGGCGAGATGTCGGGGTCGACGCCCGACGCGGACGCCGTGAGGGCGTCCACCGGCACCGAGGAGGCCGGCACGCCGTTGAACGCGGCGACGTCCGCGCGCCGCTTCTCCACGCTCTCCAGCAGCACCCTGGAGTCGGCGGCCAGGTTGGAGGCGCCGGAGACCAGCAGCTTGTACTGCGTGTTCTCGGTGTTGGCACCGGCGGCCGAGGGGCGCGGCTGGAAGTACTCCGGGTCGGGCAGCGGGTTGCCGTCCTTGTCCTTCTGCTCCAGCGTGTAGGTCTGGCCCAGCAGTGCGGAGCCCACGGACTTCCCGCCGGAGGTCAGCTCCGACCCGTTGGCCTTGTCGTGGAAGGCGGCCTGGGCGATGCCGGTGACGACGAGCGGGTAGACCACCCCGCAGACCACCGTGAGGACGAGCAGGGCGCGGAGCCCGGCCGCCAGCAGGCGGATCGTGTTGGTTGCCGAGTTGTTCATGGTGACGTCACCCGATGCCAGGGATGAGGGAGAGGAGCAGGTCGATGAGCTTGATGCCGATGAACGGGGCGATCAGGCCGCCGAGTCCGTAGATGCCGAGGTTGCGGCGGAGCATGGCGTCGGCGCTCATCGGGCGGTAGCGCACGCCCTTCAGGGCGAGCGGCACGAGCGCGATGATGATCAGCGCGTTGAAGATCACGGCCGAGAGGATCGCCGACTGCGGCGAGGCCAGGCCCATGATGTTGAGCTTGTCCAGGCCCGGGTAGGCCACCGCGAACATGGCCGGGATGATGGCGAAGTACTTGGCGACGTCGTTGGCGATGGAGAAGGTCGTCAGCGCGCCGCGCGTGATGAGCAGCTGCTTGCCGATCTCCACGATCTCGATGAGCTTGGTCGGGTCGGAGTCCAGGTCGACCATGTTCCCGGCCTCCTTGGCGGCGGAGGTGCCGGTGTTCATGGCCACGCCCACGTCGGCCTGGGCCAGGGCGGGCGCGTCGTTGGTGCCGTCGCCCGTCATCGCCACGAGCTTGCCGCCGGCCTGCTCGCGCTTGATGAGGGCCATCTTGTCCTCGGGGGTGGCCTCGGCGAGGAAGTCGTCGACGCCGGCCTCCTCGGCGATGGCCTTGGCCGTCAGCGGGTTGTCACCCGTGATCATGACGGTCTTGATGCCCATGGCGCGCAGTTCGTCGAACCGCTCGCGCATGCCCTCCTTGACGACGTCCTTGAGGTGGATGACGCCCAGGACCCGGGCGCCCTGCGCGTCCTCGACCGCGACGAGCAGCGGCGTGCCGCCGGCCTGCGAGATCTCGTCGGTGAGCCGCTGCGCGTCGTCCGGGACGGTGCCGCCCTGCTCCCGCACCCAGGCGACGACCGAACCGGTCGCGCCCTTGCGGACCTTGCGCCCGTCCACGTCCACGCCCGACATGCGGGTCTGGGCGGTGAAGGGCACCCACTCGGCGCCCACGAGCTCGCCCTGGTGGCGCTCGCGCAGGCCGTACTTCTCCTTGGCCAGGACGACGACCGAGCGGCCCTCGGGCGTCTCGTCGGCGAGCGAGGAGAGCTGGGCGGCGTCGGCGACCTCGGCGGCCGTGGTGCCCTTGACGGGCACGAACTCGGCGGCGCGGCGGTTGCCGTAGGTGATGGTGCCGGTCTTGTCGAGCAGCAGCGTGGAGACGTCGCCGGCGGCCTCGACCGCGCGGCCCGACATGGCGAGCACGTTGCGCTGGACGAGCCGGTCCATGCCGGCGATGCCGATCGCGGACAGCAGCGCGCCGATGGTGGTCGGGATGAGGCAGACCAGCAGCGCGGCCAGCACGATCATCGTCTGCTCGGCCTTCGCGTACACGGCGAAGGGCTGGAGCGTGACGACGGCCAGCAGGAAGACGATGGTGAGCGAGGCCAGCAGGATGTTGAGGGCGATCTCGTTGGGCGTCTTCTGCCGGGCGGCGCCCTCGACCAGGTTGATCATGCGGTCGATGAAGGTCTCGCCGGGCTTCGTCGTGATCTTGATGACGATGCGGTCGGAGAGCACCTTGGTGCCGCCGGTGACGGCGCTGCGGTCGCCGCCGGACTCGCGGATGACCGGCGCCGACTCGCCCGTGATGGCCGACTCGTCGACGGAGGCCACCCCCTCGACGACGTCGCCGTCGCCGGGGATGACGTCACCGGCCTCGCACACGACGAGGTCGCCGACGCGCAGGTCGGTGCCGGGCACGGACTCCTCGGAGCCGTCACCGGTCAGCCGGCGGGCCACGGTGTCGGTCTTGGCCTTGCGCAGCGTGTCGGCCTGGGCCTTGCCGCGGCCCTCGGCGACGGCCTCGGCGAGGTTGGCGAAGACGACGGTCAGCCACAGCCACACCGTGATGGCCCAGCCGAACCAGTCGCCGGGGTGGGCGACGGCCAGCCCGGTGGTGATCACCGAGCCCACCTCGACCACGAACATCACCGGGGACTTGACCATCACCCGCGGGTCGAGCTTGCGGAACGCGTCCGGCAGCGACTTGACCAGCTGCGCGGGGTCGAACAGGCCGCCGGAGACCCGGCCGGGCTCGTGCCCGCCGCCGTGCCCGGCGGTGTCGCCGGAGTCCTCGGAGGCGGTACGGACAGGGGTGGTCGTGCTCATGAGAGTCCCTCCGCCATCGGGCCAAGGGCCAGGGCCGGGAAGTAGGTCAAGCCGGTGATGACGATGATCGCGCCGACGAGCAGGCCCGCGAAGAGCGGCTTCTCGGTGCGCAGGGTGCCCGCGGTCCCGGGCACGGGCTGCTGCTCGGCGAGCGAGCCGGCCAGCGCCAGGACGAAGACCATCGGCAGGAAGCGGCCGAGCAGCATGGCCAGGCCGATCGTGGTGTTGTACCAGGGCGTATTGGCGTTCAGTCCGGCGAACGCGGAGCCGTTGTTGTTGGCGCCGGAGGTGAAGGCGTACAGCACCTCGGAGAAGCCGTGGGCGCCGCTGTCGTGCACGGAGTTGCCGGCGGCGTTGAGGATCGACTGCGGCGGGCCGGACAGCGCCATGGACAGGGCGGTGAAGCCCAGCACCAGCGTCGGCGTGACGAGGATGTAGCAGGCGGCGAGCTTGATCTCGCGGGTACCGATCTTCTTGCCGAGGTACTCGGGCGTGCGGCCGACCATCAGGCCCGCGATGAAGACGGCGATGACCGCCATCACGAGCATGCCGTACAGGCCGGAGCCGACGCCGCCCGGCGCGATCTCGCCGAGCATCATGCTCAGCAGCGTCAGGCCGCCGCCCAGACCGGTGTACGAGGAGTGGAACGAGTCCACCGCGCCGGTCGAGGTGAGCGTCGTGGTCGTGGCGAAGACGGCCGAGGCACCCACGCCGAAGCGCTGCTCCTTGCCCTCCATCGCGCCGCCGGCGGCCTGGAGCGCGGCGCCGTGGTGCGCGTACTCCGTCCACATCATCAGCGCGGTGAAGCCGAGCCAGATGACGCCCATGGCGGCGAGGATCGCGTAGCCCTGCTTGACGTTGCCGACCATGCGGCCGAAGGTGCGGGTCAGCGCGAAGGGGATGACGAGGATCAGGAAGATCTCGAAGAGGTTGGTGAAGGCGTTCGGGTTCTCGAACGGGTGGGCGGAGTTGGCGTTGAAGTAGCCGCCGCCGTTGGTGCCGAGCTCCTTGATGACCTCCTGCGAGGCCACCGCGCCGCCGTTCACCTGCTGGGTGCCGCCGGCCAGCTGCCCGATGTCGTGAATGCCGGCGAAGTTCTGGATCGCGCCGCAGGCCACCAGGACCAGGGCGCCGACGACGGACAGCGGCAGGAGGATGCGGACGGTGCCGCGCACCAGGTCGGTCCAGAAGTTGCCCAGTTCGCCGGTGCGGGACCGGGCGAAGCCGCGGACCAGGGCGACGGCGACGGCCATGCCGACGGCGGCGGACACGAAGTTCTGCACCGCCAGGCCCAGCGTCTGCACGGCGTGGCCCATGGCCTGCTCGCCGGAGTACGACTGCCAGTTGGTGTTGGCGACGAACGAGGCGGCGGTGTTGAACGCCTGGTCGGGGCTGATGGCGGTGAAGCCGAGCGAGAGGGACTTCGGCAGGGCGCCCTGGACGCGCTGGAGCAGGTACAGGAAGAGCACGCCGGCGGCGGAGAACGCGAGGACGCCGCGCAGATAGGCGGGCCAGCGCATCTCGGCGTCGGGGTCGGCGCCTATGAGGCGGTAGATCCACTTCTCGGCGCGCAGGTGCTTGCGGGAGCCGTAGACCCTCGCCATGTGGTCGCCGAGCGGGCGGTACACCAGGGCGAGCGCCGCGACGACCGCGACGAGCTGGAGGATTCCGGAGAGGACGGGGCTCATGGCGGCGGTCAGAACCTCTCCGGGAAGACGAGGGCGAGGATCAGGTAGCCCAGCAGGGAGACGGCCACGACCAGGCCGACGATGTTCTCGGCGGTCACAGCCTCGTCACCCCCTTGGCGACGAGAGCCACCAGCGCGAAGACCGCGAGAGTGGTGACGACGAAGGCCACGTCGGCCATCGTTGCTCCTAGAGAGGTTCGGTTGAACGGACCCCTAGAGGAAACCTCCCGCGCACGCCCTCGTCGGTGGCGTTGACGCCTCCCTTACGGCCATTGGCGCGCCCTTGACGGCATTCATACGCGCCCGCCCCCGACCTGCGGAAACGCCGCTGGGCCGGAACCCGTTGTACGGGTTCCGGCCCAGCGAAACGACATCTTCCGGCCGCGGTGGCGGTCAGCGGACCTCGCTGATCTCCGGTCCGCGCTGGAGGCGGTCCACACCGCCCGCGAAGCGCGAACCGGGCTCCTGCGGCGTGCCCTCGGCGACCATCTGGGCGTCGTCGGGCAGCTTCAGGACGATCGGGTCGCGCGGGGCCATCGGGCCCTCGCCGCGCACCACGACCGTGTCGCGGAAGATCTGCTCCAGCAGGCCCGCGGTCTGCGGCTGCACCGCGCCCTGGCCGGAGATCACACCACGCAGGAACCAGCGCGGGCCGTCGCAGCCGACGAACCGCACCACCTGCACGCCGTTGGTGCCGTCGGGCAGGGCCACCGGCACCTGGGCGCGCAGCTCCCAGCCGAGCGGTCCCTCGACCTCGTCCACGACACCGCCCTGCTGGGTGATGCCGGACGCGATCTCCTCGCGCACCTCGGGCCAGATGCCCTCGCGCTTGGGCGCGGCGAACGCCTGGAGCTGGACGGCGCTGTCGCGCAGGACGACCGTGGCGGCCACGATCGCGTCCCCGGCGACCTCGACCCGCAGCTCCATCCCGTCGACCCCCGGCACGAACAGGCCGCCGAGGTCGACGCGCCCGTCCGCCGGGTCGTGGACCTCGGAGACGTCCCACGGCCCGTCGGGGCGCGGGCCCGGCTCCAGCCGGACGCGGGTCTCCTCGGCGTCCTCCGCCGACACCTCGCCCTCGGGCGAAACCTCGGAGGTCACGTCATCGATGCGATCGGCTCGCTCGACGACGTCCTCGCTGCGCTTGCGGCGACGACCGAACACGTCACTGTCCTTCCCGGTCGCAGGCGACCGAAGCGAATCCATTCCCCACAGCAGCGTGGCCACCGGTGGACCCGAAGCCGCCTTCGGCCCGGGCCGACCCGGGAAGCTCCGCCACCTCGTGGAAGCGGACCTTCTCGACCTGCTGGACGACCAACTGGGCGACGCGGTCGTACTTCTCGAACCGCACGCTCTCGCGCGGGTCCAGATTGACCACAATCACCTTGATCTCTCCACGGTACCCGGCATCGATGGTGCCCGGGGCATTGACCATGGAGACCCCGCACCGGGCGGCGAGCCCGGACCGGGGGTGGACGAAGGCGGCGTACCCGTCGGGCAGCGCGACGGCCACGCCGGTGGGCAGCACCATCCGCTCGCCCGGGGCCAGCTCGGCGGCCTCGGTGGTCACCAGGTCGCAGCCGGCGTCCCCGGGGTGGGCGTACGAGGGCAGCGGCACGTCGGGGTCGACCCGGCGGATCAGGACGTCAACGGGCTGTCGCACCTTGTCTCCTTGTTCGACGCTCACGATCAGGGGTTCACCTCGAACGCCCGGGCGACCTTC
The DNA here is from genome assembly GCF_014654785.1 of Streptomyces mashuensis. GTDB lineage: Bacteria > Actinomycetota > Actinomycetes > Streptomycetales > Streptomycetaceae > Streptomyces > Streptomyces mashuensis. The sequence goes on along the minus strand of NZ_BNBD01000001.1, from coordinate 131,093 downwards.
ACCTGGTCGGGGTCGGAGAGCGCGGCCTGGATCTCTTCCTTCCGGCCGTTCTCGATGAAGTGGTCGATCTTGACCTCGACGAACACCGCGTCGGCGTGCACCGCCTCGGGGCCGTCCGGGCCGCCGATGCGGCCGGTGGCCGTGCAGTAGATCTTGCGGCCGTGCACCGCCACGACCTCGGCCTGGAGGTGCAGCACCGTGCCGACCGGCACCGGGCGGACGAAGTCGGTCTCCAGCCGGCCGGTCACCGCGATCGTCCGCAGCAGCCAGCCCAGGCTGCCCAGCGTCTCGTCCAGGGCCGTCGCCAGCACCCCGCCGTGCGCCAGGCCCGGGGCGCCCTGGTGGGCCTCCTTGACCTGGAACTCGGCGGTGACGCTCACGCCCTCGCCCGCCCGCGTCTGGAGCTGGAGGCCGTGGGCCACCCCGCCGCCACAGCCGAAGCAGTGCTCGTAGTGCGACCCGATGGTCTCTCCGGGGGCGGGTGCCTCGGGGTGCCGCACCGGCGGCCGGGCGTCGGCCGGCGGTGTCAGCGCTGTCGTTCGTCCACTCACAGGGGCTGACCTTACCCGCGACGGCGGCGCCGGGTCCCCTCCGTGCCAAGCTTGTGGGTATGCAGCCTTACGAAGAACGCCTCACCGCGCCCCGCTCCTGGTGGTTCGTCGCGGTCCTCACCGGGGTCGCCCTGGGGCTGATCCTGCTGCCGCTGGGCACCCTGCCGCTGCTGGCCGGTCTGGTGGGCGGCACGGCCCTGGCCGCCGTCGCGGTGAGCTCGTACGGCTCGGTGCGCGTTCGTGTCGTCGGCGGCACCGGCGGCGTGCTGATCGCGGGCGAGGCCCGCGTCCCCCTGGAGGCGCTCGGCACGGCGTACGCGCTGGACGCCGAGGAGGCCCGGGCCTGGCGCACCCACAAGGCGGACCCGCGGGCGTTCATGCTGCTGCGGGGGTACGTGCCGACGGCGGTGCGGGTCGAGGTCACCGACCCGGCGGACCCGACGCCTTATATCTATGTGTCCACCCGCTCCCCCGAGCGTCTGGTGGCGGCGCTGTCGGCCGTACGGGCCTGAGCCGGCGGGCGCCGGTCCCCCGTACGGGCGGCGTCACGGCCCTGTGGCGGGGCGCCGCGGCCCGGAGGGCCGGAAGGGGGCGAAGGGGCCCCGCAGGGCCTAGGCGAGGCCCAGGCCGTCGTCCAGAGCCTTGGGCGGCGGCGGTCCCGGGAGCTCCTCCCAGGGCACCTGTTTGGTGCGCAGGTCCTTGCGGACCTTGGCGGCGAGGCGCTGGGTGTCGCGGCGGTTCATGACCGCGCCCACGGCCGCGCCGATCATGAAGGGGGCGAGCGTGGGAAGTTTGCGCATGGAGCGCCGGAGGATCTGCTGGCGCAGCTCGCGCCGCAGCTGGCCGCCGAGGGCGGCGTTCACCGTGAACGGCGCCGTCACGTCGATGCCGCGCTCCTCGGCCCACGCGCCCAGGTAGGCGACGGCCCGCTGGCGCGGTGTGCCGCTCGCCCGTACGCCGTAGACCTCGTGGAGCTCGGCGATCAGTTTGAACTCGACGGCGGCGACGCCGATCATCTGCGCCGCCAGCTCGGCCGGCAGGGCGGGCGGCACCGGCAGCATGGCCGTGGCCCCCACTCCGGCGCCCACGGTGGACGAGCCGTTGAGGGCGCCGGCCACGAGCTTGTCGGCCAGTTCCTCGGGCCCCAGGCCGGGGAACTGGGCGCGCAGCGTCGCCAGGTCGCGCACGGGGATGCGCGGGGCGTTCGCGATGATGCGGTCGGCGATGGCGGTCAGGCCCGCCCGCGCGCCCCGGCCGCCCCTGCGCAGGGCCTCCGCGCCGCGGGCGGCACGGGTGGCCGGCGGGGCGGCGTGACCGTGCTCGTCCGCGGCCGGGCCGCCGGCGTCCCCGGACGGGGCGCCGGAGACCTGCCCCTCCGGCCCGGTGGTCACCCCGGACCGCCGGGCACGGCGCTTCCGGAACGGGGTCGAGCCTGCCATCGCAGACCCCGCCTCACTCGCAGTCGCGGCAGATGGGCTGCCCGTTCTTCTCACCGGCCAGCTGGCTGCGGTGGTGGACCAGGAAGCAGCTCATGCAGGTGAACTCGTCGGCCTGGCGGGGCAGCACCCGCACGGACAGCTCCTCGTTGGAGAGGTCCGCGCCGGGCAGCTCCATGCCCTCGGCCGCCTCGAAGTCGTCGACGTCGACGCTCGAGGCGGACTTGTCGTTCCGCCGGGCCTTCAGCTCTTCCAGGCTGTCGCTGTCGACGTCCTCGTCGGTCTTGCGTGGGGTGTCGTAGTCCGTTGCCATGTCGCTCTCCCCCTCTGGGTGTCTGCGGTATCTCCAGCGCACGTAACGCGTGGGAGGCCGGACTTGTGCCCGACCCGAGGCGGAGATTTTGCCTCACATCAAGGTCTGTTACTCAATCGACACCCAACCGCACACCTGAAGAGGTGATCGGCACGGGTGGCGAAGGGGACCGTACACGGTACGAACGCCGCGCGCGGCAACGCCATTCCGTGTACTTCCCGTGATCAGGACCACCGGAAACCCCCATTTTCCCGGCGCCCCACGGCCGGTTCCGGTCACCCTGCGTAGATGGCCGGAAGTCGGTGCATGTGAGCGATTCCACAGCTCCGCCGGTCCGCCCGAGCGGGAGGATTCCGCCCAAAGCGAACCCCCGGGCGGCCATTGTCACAGATCATCGGCGATCCGGCACCCGGGTCCGGATACCGGACGCCGCACCACCGGGTCCATGATCGCTCACATGGGCAGGACGACCCGCATCACCAGGCCACCCCCCTCCCGGGGCTCCGCGGTGATCCGGCCGCCGTGCGCCCGCGCCACCGAGCGCACGATGGACAGGCCCAGGCCCACGCCCTTGTCACTGCCCGTGCGCTCCGTCCGCAGCCGGCGGAACGGCTCGAAGATGTTGTCCACCTCGTACGCGGGCACGACCGGCCCGGTGTTCTCCACGACCAGCAGGGCCAGCCCCGGCAGGGCACGCGTGGTGACCTCCACCCAGCCGCCCTCGGTGTTGTACCGCACGGCGTTCTGCACCAGGTTCAGCGCGATCCGCTCCAGCAGCACGCCGTTGCCCTGCACCACGGCCGGCTCGCGCGTGCCGCGCAGCTCCACACCCTTGGCCTGGGCCTCGGCGCGGGTCTGGTCCAGCGCCTGGGAGGCCACCTCGGCGAGGTCGACGGGCTTGCGGTCGACGATCTCGTTCTCGCTGCGGGCGAGCAGCAGCAGGCCCTCCACGAGCTGCTCGCTGCGCTCGTTGGTGGCCAGCAGCGTCTTCCCCAGCTGCTGGAGCTCCGGCGACGCCCCGGGGTCGGAGAGGCTGACCTCCAGCAGCGTCCGGTTGATCGCCAGCGGCGTCCGCAGCTCGTGCGAGGCATTGGCGACGAACCGCTGCTGCGCGGTGAAGGCCCGCTCCAGCCGGTCCAGCATCTCGTCGAAGGTGTCCGACAGCTCCTTGAGCTCGTCGTCCGGCCCGCCCAGCTCGATCCGCCGCGTCAGGTCCGTGCCGGCCACCCGGCGGGCGGTACGCGTGATCTTGCCCAGCGGCGAGAGGACCCGGCCGGCCATGGCGTAGCCGAAGGCGAAGGCGATCACGGCGAGGCCGAGGAGGGCGAGGAGGGAACGCCGCAGGAGGGCGTCGAGGGCGGCGGCACGGCGCGCGCTGGTGCAGGCGTCGAGGATGCTGTTGGCCTGGCCGGAGGTGAGGCCCGGCGTCTGGAGGCCCGGGCAGGCCGCACCGGTGACGCTGACCTGGCCCTCGACCACTCTGACCATGGGCTGGCTGCCGGCGTTCAGGGCGTCGGCGGCCAGCAGGTAGATGATCGTCAGCAGCAGCACGCCGGCCATCAGGAACATGCCGCCGTACAGCAGGGTGAGCCGTATGCGGATGGTCGGGCGGAACCACGGGAAGGGGCGTACGACCGGTTGCCGCGGGTCCCACATGGGCTTGGGCGGGGCGCCCGGCGGGGTGGGGGCGTGGGTGGGGGCGGGGGCCATGGGGATCAGATCCGGTATCCCGAGCCGGGCACGGTGACGATCACCGGCGGCTCGCCGAGCTTGCGGCGCAGGGTCATGACGGTGACCCGGACGACGTTGGTGAACGGGTCGGTGTTCTCGTCCCAGGCCTTCTCGAGCAGCTGCTCGGCCGAGACCACGGCGCCCTCGCTGCGCATGAGCACCTCCAGGACGGCGAACTCCTTGGGCGCCAGCTGCACCTCGCGGCCGTCGCGGAAGACCTCGCGGCGGTTGGGGTCGAGCTTGATGCCGGCCCGCTCCAGGACGGGCGGCAGCGCCACGGTGGTGCGCCGGCCCAGGGCCCGGACGCGGGCGGTCAGCTCGCTGAAGGCGAACGGCTTGGGCAGGTAGTCGTCCGCGCCGATCTCCAGGCCCGCGACGCGGTCGCTGACGTCGCCGGAGGCGGTGAGCATGAGGATGCGGGTGGGCACGCCCAGCTCGACGACCTTCCGGCACACGTCGTCGCCGTGGACGAGGGGCAGGTCCCGGTCCAGGACGATGACGTCGTAGTCGTTGACGGCGATGCGTTCCAGGGCGGCGGCTCCGTCGTACACGACGTCGACGGCCATGGCCTCCCGGCGCAGTCCGGTGGCGACGGCGTCTGCGAGCAGCTGCTCGTCCTCGACGACGAGTACGCGCACGGCGCTGGTCCTTCCTTCTGGGCCCCGATGGGCGGGTGGGGTGGGTGGCTGGGTTCCTCCATCCTGCCTCGGATGTCGATAAACCGGCTGTAAGGGGTTGGGGCGCCGGGGACGGGGAAGGCATTCCGGATTACTCCCCCGGGGAAGGTTTCCGCGTCGCGGGCGATGGGGAGGACGTTGAGCACACCCCGATCACGTTGGCCGTACGCCTGACGCGTACGCGCACCACACCACGCACGTGATCGATTCGCCGTGGCACACCCCCGTGCCGCCGACCCACGACGAAGGGGGCGCAGCACCATGGACGCGTTCACCGCCGGCATTCTGCAGCGCATAGAGACCACCCGGTCCGACCTGGACCGTGCACGCCGCTCGGGCGACGAGTTCCTCGCCGATGTGGAACAGGCGGAGCTGGAGGACCTGCACCGCCTGGCCGCCGAGCACGGCGTGACGGTCGCCTGACCCGGACCGCGCGTGCCCCGGTACCGCCTTGCGGTACCGGGGCACGTCGTCTGTCCGTGGGGGCGGAGGCCCGTCAGTCGTGCCAGGCGCCCAGGTCCTCCAGGCGGGCCTGGAGCGGCTCGAAGACGCCCGGGGAGGCCGCGATCGTCAGTTCGCCCGAGGCGGGCTCGCCCGGCCGGCCGCCCGTCAGGGCGCCCGCCTCGCGGGCGATGAGGGCGCCGGCGGCCAGGTCCCAGGGGTTGAGGCCGCGCTCGTAGTAGCCGTCGAGGCGGCCGCAGGCCACGTCGCAGAGGTCGATGGCGGCGGCGCCGCCGCGGCGGATGTCGCGGACCTCCGGCAGGAGGGTACGCAGCACTTCGGCCTGTGCGGCGCGCCGTGCGGCCACGTAGCCGAAGCCGGTGCCGATGAGTGCCTGGGACAGCGGCGGGGCCGGGCGGGCGGACAGGCGCTGCTCGCCCAGCCAGGCGCCCTGGCCGAGGACGGCCCGGTAGGTCTCGCCGCGGGCCGGGGCGGCGACCACGCCGACGACGGCCTCGCCGTCGGCCTCGGCGGCGATGGAGACGGCCCAGGAGGGCAGGCCGTAGAGGTAGTTCACGGTGCCGTCGATGGGGTCCACGACCCACCGGATGCCGCTGGTGCCCTCCGTGCTGGCGCCCTCCTCGCCCAGCAGCCCGTCGTGCGGGCGGCGCTCGGCCAGGAAGCCGGTGATCAGCTTCTCGGCGGCGATGTCCATCTCGGTGACGACGTCGATGGGGCTGGTCTTGGTGGCGGCGACGCCCAGGGCGGCCGGGCGGCCCTCCCGCAGGAGCGTGCCGGCGCGGTCCGCGGCCTCCAGGGCGACGGCCAGCAGTTCGGCCTTGAGGGCGTCGGTCACGGGGTGGGTCACGGTTCTCCTTACGCGTACGGGCTGTCGGCGCCGGCCGCCGCGGGCCGGGGGGCCCGGGCGGGGCAGCAGCCGACCGGGCAGAGGTCGTGGCTGGGGCCGAGGGCGCCCAGCGCGCACCGCTCGGGGCGCTCGCCGCGTTCGCTGGCGGCGCGTTCGAGCACCAGCTCGCGCACGGCGGCGGCGAAGCGCGGGTCGGCGCCGACGGTGGCGGCGCGGGTCACGGGCAGGCCCAGCTCCGCGGCCTTGGCGGCGGCCTCCGTGTCGAGGTCGTACTTGACCTCCATGTGGTCGGAGACGAAACCGATGGGCACCATGACGACCGCGGGCACGCCCTTGCCGTGCTGCTCCTCCAGGTGGTCGCAGATGTCGGGCTCCAGCCAGGGGATGTGCGGGGCGCCGCTGCGGGACTGGTAGACGAGCTGCCAGGGGTGGTCGACGCCGGTCTCCGCGCGCACCGCGTCCGCCACGGTGCGGGCGACGTCCAGGTGCTCGGCCACGTACGCGCCGCCGTCGCCGTGATCCTGCGGGGTGCCGGAGGTGTCGGCGGCGGCGGTGGGGATGGAGTGCGTGGTGAAGGCGAGGTGGGCGCCGGCCCGGACGTCCTCGGGCAGCCGGGCGAGGGCCTCCAGCGTCGCGTCCACCATGGGCCGGACGAAGCCGGGGTGGTTGAAGTAGTGCCGCAGCTTGTCGACGCGCGGCAGCGGGAGCCCTTCGTCCGCGAGGGCGGCGAGCGCGTCGGCGAGGTTCTCGCGGTACTGGCGGCAGCCGGAGTAGGAGGCGTACGCGCTGGTGGTGAGCGTCAGCACGCGGCGGTGCCCGGCGCGGGCCATCTCCCGCAGAGTGTCGGTGAGGTACGGCGCCCAGTTGCGGTTGCCCCAGTACACCGGCAGGTCCAGGCCGTGCGCGGCGAAATCCTCGCGCAGGGCCGCCAGCAGTGCACGGTTCTGGTCGTTGATGGGGCTGACGCCGCCGAAGAGGAAGTAGTGCTGCCCGACCTCTTTCAGCCGCTCGCGCGGGATGCCCCGGCCGCGGGTGACGTTCTCCAGGAACGGAACGACGTCGTCGGGGCCCTCCGGCCCGCCGAAGGAGAGCAACAGCAGGGCGTCGTAGGGGGCGTGGGCTGGCTGGTACGGCATGGGTCCGATCCTGCCACCCGGCCCGGACACCGGCGAAACCAGCCTGGGCGGAAATGCCCTGCGCGGCACGGATCCGGCGCCGTAAGCTGTATCGGCCCCGTACGTCCCTTACGTGTATGCCGGACCCACCCTGCACGGGGTCACCCTGGGCGGGTCCACCGTCCCACCTCGTCTCGTCCCGGCGGAGCCGTCCGTGTCCAGTCCGTACAGCGCCATATTCGCCGCCCCCGGCACCAAGGGCTTCTCGGCGGCGGGTTTCGTCGGCCGGATGCCCCTGTCCATGGTCGGCATCGGCATCGTCACGATGATCTCCGAACTGACCGGCCGGTACGGGCTGGCCGGCGCCCTGGCGGCGACGCTCGCCGTGTCGCAGGCCGTGCTGGGGCCGCAGGTGTCCCGGCTGGTCGACCAGTACGGGCAGCGGCGGGTGATGCGGCCGGCCACGGTGATGTCGGGGCTGGCCCTGGGCCTGCTGTTGCTGAGTGCGCACCGGGGCTGGCCCGACTGGACGCTGTTCGTCTGCGCGGCGGGCGCCGGCTGCGTACCGAGCGTGGGCTCGATGGTGCGGGCCCGCTGGGCGGCCATCTACGGCGACTCGCCGCGTGAGCTGCACACCGCGTACTCGGCCGAGTCCGTCATCGACGAGATCGTCTTCATCGTGGGCCCGATCCTGTCGATCGGGCTGTCCACCGCCTGGTTCCCCGAGGCGGGGCCGCTTCTGGCCGTCTGTTTCCTGCTGGCGGGCGTGGCGTGGCTGACCGCGCAGCGCGGCACCGAGCCCGCGCCGCACCCGCGGGGCGCGGGCGACGGCGGGTCGGCGATGCGGGTGCCCGGCCTCCAGGTGCTGGTGCTGGTCTTCGTCGCCACCGGTGCCGTGTTCGGCGCGATGGAGGTGGTGACGGTGGCGTTCGCCGAGGAGCAGGGCCACAAGGCGGCGGCCAGCCTGGTGCTGGCGGTGTACGCGCTCGGCTCGTGTCTGGCGGGCGCCGTCTTCGGGCTGCTGCACCTGAAGGGCGACCCGGCACGTCGCTGGATTCTCGGTGTCTGCGCGATGGCCGTGAGTATGATCCCCCTCCAACTGGTCGGGAACCTGCCGTTCCTGGCCGTGGCGCTCTTTGTCGCGGGCCTCGCCATCGCGCCGACGATGGTCACCACCATGGCCCTCGTCGAGCAGTACGTACCGCGCGCGAAGCTGACCGAGGGCATGACCTGGACGAGCACCGGGCTCGCGGTCGGCGTGGCGCTCGGTTCGTCCGTCGCCGGATGGGTGGTGGACGCGGCCGGGGCCACGGCGGGGTACACGGTGCCCGGCGCGGCGGGGGTGCTCGCGGCCGTCGGCGCGTTCCTCGGATACCGCCGGCTCGGGCCGGCGGCCAAGGGGTTGGGGGTTGCCGTCGATGACAGCGACGACGAAGGCGAGCAGTGCATGGCGTAACTGGGCGGGGAACGTCACCGCCCGCCCGTCGGCCACGGCCGCACCGGCCTCGACGGAGGAACTGGCCGCCCTGGTGGCCCGGGCGGCCGCCGACGGGCTGAAGGTGAAGGCGGTGGGCACGGGCCACTCCTTCACCGCCGCGGCCGCCACCGACGGGCTGCTGATACGGCCGGAGCGGCTGACCGGCATACGCTCGGCCGACCGTGCGGCGGGCACGGTCACCGTCGCCGCCGGCACCACGCTCCGGCAGCTCAACCGGGCGCTGTCGGCCCGCTGCCTGTCGCTGACGAACATGGGCGACGTCATGGAGCAGACCGTCTCCGGCGCGGTGAGCACCGGCACGCACGGCACCGGCCGCGACTCGGCCGCGATCTCCGCCCAGATCCGCGGCCTGGAGCTGGTCACGGCCGACGGCTCGGTGCTGACCTGCTCGCCCGCCGAGCACCCGGAGGTCTTCGACGCCGCCCGGGTGGGGCTGGGGGCGCTGGGCGTGATCAGCGCGATCACCTTCGCGGTGGAGCCGGAGTTCCTGCTCACGGCGCGCGAGGAGCCGATGTCCTACGGCCGGGTCACGGCCGAGTTCGACGCGCTGGTGGCGGAGAACGAACACTTCGAGTTCTTCTGGTTCCCCCACACGGAAACCTGCCTCACCAAGCGCAACAACCGCAGCGCCGGCCCGCCGGCGCCGCTCCACCCGGCGCAGGCATGGGTGTCCGACGAACTGGTGTCCAACGGCGTGTTCGGCGCGGTGTGCGCGCTGGGCCGTGCCGTGCCCGCGACCGTGCCGCCGCTGGCCCGGCTCTCGGGCCGCGCCCTGTCGGCCCGTACGTACACGGACGTGCCCTACCGCGTCTTCACCAGCCCGCGCCGGGTGCGGTTCCTGGAGATGGAGTACGCGCTGCCGCGCGAGGCGGCCCTGCCGGCCCTGCGGGAGCTGCGGGCCGTGATCGAGCGCAGACGGCTGCGGATCGCGTTCCCGGTGGAGGTGCGGACCGCCCCCTCGGACGGTATCCCCCTGTCCACGGCGTACGGACGGGACACGGCCTACCTCGCGGTGCACGTCTACCGGGGCGCGCCGCACCGGGAGTACTTCACGGCCGCCGAGCAGATCATGACGGCGCACGGCGGCCGGCCGCACTGGGGGAAGCTGCACAGCCGTGACGCGGCGTACCTGGCCGGCGTCTATCCGCGGTTCGGGGAGTTCACGGCGGTGCGGGACCGGCTGGACCCGCACCGCGTCTTCGGCAACGACTACCTGCGGCGCGTGCTGGGCGAGTGAGGGCCGGGCCGGCGGCGGGGCGGCCGGTCGGGCCGCTCAGGAACGGGTGCCGGCCGTGGGGCCGGTGCCCGTTCCGGCGGCGACGTTCTGGCCCGCGGCCGGCGGGGCCGACTGGCCGGTGGTCCCGCCGGAGCCCTGCCCGGTGGTGCCGCCGCTGCCGTCGGCCTTGCCGTCCGTGCCGCCCTTGCCGGCGTCCGGCGAGCTGCTCGGCGCGGGCGTGGGGCCCGGGGAGGGCTTGCCGCCGCCGGAGGACGGGGACGTGTGCGGGTCCGGCGACGGCTTGCCCGTACCGCCGCCCTGCGAGGCGTCCGGGCCGGGGGTCGCGCCGCGGTCGCCGCCCTCCTGGCCGGAGCCCGGGGAGTGGTCCGGGCCGGGCGACCGGTCGTTGTCCTCCTGCGGGTCCTGGCGCTTCTCCGGCTGGAAGAGCCGGCTGACGGTCGTGCCGCCCTTGTCGCCGTCCGCGCTGGAGCCGGAGACCAGCTCCACGGCGGTGACCGTGCCCATGGCCAGCAGGAAGACGGCGGCCGCCCCGATCAGCGGGCGCTTCCAGCCGCGCATCCGGGTGCCGTGCGTGGTGGCGGGCGAGTACTCCTCGGAGTAGCCGTGCGGGTACCCCTCGAAGTGCGGATCACCTTCCGCGCCGGGGCGCGCACCGGCGTACGCCCCGGAATCGGGGGTACGGCCCACCGCGCGGCCCGCGTCGCGCACCGGCACGCGGCGCAGGCGGGGCGGGGCCTGCACCGTCACCTCGCGGATCTGTTCACCCGTACGCCTGAACAGGTGTTGGAAGACCGTTCCCCCCGTGGTGGCGACCACGCTGACGACGCCGGCGCCCAGAACGGTGCCGTACACGCCGAGCTTGCCGGCGAGCAGGGCGGCGACCACCGCCGCCAGCGCACTTCCGGCCACCTGCGCGATGCTCAGCTCCAGGCGCCTGACCTTGGTCTTTGCCCCGGTTTCGGGTTTGTCGTCCATCTCCGGCCCCTGTTGGTCCTTTCAGTCCCTCTTGCAGCCAGAAGAGACATTCGAGGGTAACGAACAGTTCCGAATCCGGCGATTGTGTGAACCTCGCCACCCGGGGAAGGACAGGGGGTGCGCATGAACACGCACCAACTCCCTTGACCCGGGTGAACTTCGCTGGCGCGCCGATCCACGTCCAGTGGCCCGAATGGAGTACTGTGACGAGCCCTGGCCCCAATATCCCGTCCGGTCGTCGTCGCCCCGGTGACCGCCGGCCGGAACCGCGGGAGGGGCCCGGGCGGCTCTCGCCCCGTCAACTCGGCAAGGTTGTGGCAGGCTGCTACCCGGGCAGGCCACACTCGACTAGCGGAAGCAGCGACGCAGGTGACGTCGGCAGGCACCACCCGGGAGGTCCCCATGCCCGAACTGCGTGTCGTGGCAGTCTCCAACGACGGCACACGGCTGGTGCTCAAGGCTGCGGACAGCACGGAGTACACGCTGCCCATCGACGAGCGCCTGCGCGCCGCCGTGCGCAACGACCGCGCGCGCCTCGGGCAGATCGAGATCGAGGTGGAGAGCCACCTCCGCCCCCGCGACATCCAGGCGCGCATCCGCGCCGGCGCCTCGGCGGAGGAGGTCGCACAGCTCGCCGGCATCCCCGTGGAGCGCGTCCGGCGCTTCGAGGGACCGGTCCTGGCCGAGCGTGCCTTCATGGCGGAGCGCGCCCGCAAGACCCCGGTGCGCCGCCCCGGCGAGAGCACGGGCGGGCCGCCGCTGGGCGAGGCCGTGGCCGAGCGGCTGCTGCTGCGCGGCGCGGACAAGGACAGCGCGCAGTGGGACTCCTGGCGGCGCGACGACGGCACGTGGGAGGTCCTGCTCGTCTACCGGGCGGCCGGCGAGCCGCGCGCCGCGAGCTGGACGTACGACCCGCCGCGCCGGATCGTTCAGGCGCTGGACGACGAGGCCCGCGCGCTCATCGGCGAGACGGACGAGACGCCCGAGCCGAGCTTCCCGTTCGTGCCGCGCATCGCCCGCCTGCCGCGGGAGCGGCCGGCGCCGCCGCCGTCCGCCGCGGCCGAGCCGGCGGAGATCTCCGCGGAGGCCCCCGCCGAGGAGCCGGTCAAGGAGCGCGACTCCCTGACCAGCCTCCTGGAGGCGGTGCCCAGCTTCCGCGGCGACATGGTGGTGCCCGAGACGGCGACGACGACGGCACCCCCCGAGCCTCCGGTGGAGGCCGCCGAGGTCGAGCCGCCGGCCCCCGCGGCCAGCGCGGGCTCGGCGTACGCGGACGTCCTCATGCCCCGCACGGTGGCGGGCCACCGCGACCGCCTGATCGGCACGACGGACCGCCAGGCCGAGGCGGACGGCGTCCGCCCGGGCCGCCGCGCGGCGGTCCCGAGCTGGGACGAGATCGTCTTCGGGACGAGGCGCAAGAAACCGGAGTAGGCCCCGGCCTCCCGTCGGGCCGCAGCCCGGCCTCAGCCCGGCTGCGGCCCTGTCGCCACGGGGCGGGCCGGGCTCCGGGCCACCCATTCGCTCCACGACCCCACGTAGAGGGCTGCCGGGATGCCGGCCACCGCGAGCGCCAGCAGCTGCTGAGCGGCCGACACGCCCGAACCGCAGTACACACCCACCTCCTTGGTGCCGTCCGCGCCCAGCGCCGCGAAACGGGACGCCAGTTCGGCGGCGGGCAGCAGACGGCCGTCCGGGCGCACGTTCTCCATGGTGGGGGCGCTGACCGCGCCCGGGATGTGGCCCGCGACCGGGTCGATGGGCTCCACCTCGCCGCGGTAGCGCTCGCCGGCCCGTGCATCCAGCAGCAGGCCCCGGCGCGCCAGCGCCGCCGCGCCGTCCGCGTCCAGCACCGGCAGGGCGCCGGGGCGGGGCTCGAAGGTGCCCTCCTGCACCGCCGGGACCTCCGTCGACAGCGCGCCCGTCCAGGCCGGCAGCCCGCCGTCCAGCACCCGTACGTCCTCGTGCCCGGCCCAGCGCAGCATCCACCACGCCCGGGACGCGGCCCAGCCCTGGCCGCCGTCGTACACGACGACCCCGCGCCCGGGCTCCACCCCGGCCCGGCGCATCGCGGCGCCGAACACCGCGACGTCCGGCAGGGGGTGACGGCCCTTCGGGCCGGGCGGGCCCGCCAGCTCCGATTCGAGGTCGACGTAGACCGCGCCGGGCAGGTGCCCGGCCTCGTAGGCGGGCCGGCCGGGCGGCCCGCCCATCTGGTAGCGCACGTCCAGCAGGACCGGCGGCCGGTCACCGGCCAGCGCGTCCGCGAGTTCCTCTGCGGTGATGATGGCGTTCATGCGCACCATCCTGGCGTACGGACCTTCCCCCGAATGGCCCCCTGGCCAGACCGCGTCCTGCTGATCGATACTTGGCGGCGTTGAATTGGGGCATTCTCCTGCGGGACCCCCTGAAGCCCGGCGTGCAGAGACCGGCCGGGCACCGTCCCGTACACCCGCGCGACCGGAGCGCGACCGCGCGGCCACCACGATGGTCCGAGGAGAGACTCACGATGACCGAGGTGTGGGAACCCTCCTGGGCGCACGGCGCCGAGGAGTCCGCCCGGCGGCAGCCGCCGGGCACTCCCTGCTGGACCAGTCTCCTGGCGCGCGACCTGGAGGCGGCGAAGGACTTCTACGGCGGGCTGTTCGGCTGGACGTACCGCGACACCCGGCCCGGACGGCCGGGCCGGCCGGGCCCCTGCGCCCGGGCCGTCCTCGGCGGGCGCGACGTCGCCGGGCTGGCCGGGCTGCCGCCGGACCGTCAATCCCCCGCCGCGTGGACCACCTATCTGGCGAGCGACGACGCCGACGCCACCGCCGAGTGGATCCACTGCTCCGGCGGCACGGTCGGGGTGGGCCCGCTCGCCGCGGCGGACGGCGGCCGGATGGTGCTGGCCGGCGACCCGGCAGGCGCGTCCTTCGGCGTGTGGCAGGGCCCCGCGCCGTACGGCGGCGGCCCCGGGAGCGCCGTCTGGCACGAACTGGTCACCCACGAGGCCGCGGTGGTGCTGAAGTTCTACCGGGCGCTGTTCGGCTACGAGGCCAAGACGACCGGCGCGGTGGACTCCGACACCGTGCTGCTGCACGTCGACGGCCGGCCGGTCGCGTCCATCCGCGGCGCGGGCGCCGGGCTGCGCCAGTCGTACTGGGTGCCGTACTTCGCGGTGGCCGACCCCGAGGCGGCGGCGGTCCGCGTCCAGGAGCTGGGCGGCCGGGTCGTCGCGGGGGCCGCGCCCACCGCCGCCGGCCCGGCGACGACGGTCATGGACCGCGAGGGCGCGCTGTTCTCCCTCGTCCGGGCCGTGCCCTAGGGGTTACGCGTCCTGGTCGACGGGGTCGACCGGCAGCACGTCCGGCGAGAGCGCGGCGGCCCGCGCGGCGGCGGAGGTCAGCCGCCTGCGGTGGTGCCGGCGGCACAGCACCTCGTAACCCACCACCGTCTCCGGCTGGTTGACGTCGCCGACCACCACCTGCTCGCCCTCGACGACCATGCGGCCGCCGACCGTCCGGGCATTGTGCGTGGCCCGCGCCCCGCACCAGCACAGCGCCTCGACCTGGAGCACCTCCACGCGGTCGGCGAGTTCGACCAGGCGCTGGGAGCCGGGGAAGAGCTTGGTGCGGAAGTCGGTGGTGATGCCGAAGGCGAAGACGTCGAGTTCGAGGTCGTCGACGATGCGGGCGAGCTGGTCGATCTGCTCGGGCGTCAGGAACTGCGCCTCGTCGCATATGACGTAGTCGGCGCGGCCGCCGGCCGAGAGGTGGCCGACGACGTGCGCGTAGAAGTCGAAGCCCTCCCCCGCCTCGATGGACTCGGTGACCAGGCCCAGCCGGGAGGAGAGCCGGCCCTCGCCGGCGCGGTCGTTGCGGCTGAAGATGAGCCCTTGCAGGCCGCGGGCCGAGCGGTTGTGCTCGATCTGCAGAGCCAGTGTGCTCTTTCCGCAGTCCATCGTTCCGGAGAAGAACACCAGCTCGGGCATGGGGAGGCCGGGGCCTTTCGTCATCGGGGAGTCATCGGTGGGTTATCGGGGACAGCGGGGCGGTGGGGCGCACGGAGGCGGGTCGGCGCCGGCGGGCGGCGCGGACCCGGGGGCGCGCGCCGTCAGGTGCGTACTTCGAGCAGCGGTACGAGCTGCTCGACGGGGGTCATGGAGCCGTGCAGCCCGACCATCGCCGATTCGTTCGGCTCGGTCTCGGTGGCGACGATCGCGATGTCGTCGCGGGCCGCGGCGACCACGTCGCCGATCCGGGCGTGGACGCGGTCGTCGACGCCCGCGCCGGGCGGGCCGAACCAGCCCGCCTCGATGGCCTCGTCGCGGCCGGCGACCCACATCCGGTCGCCGAGCACCTCGCGCCAGACGGCCAGCACGTCGGCGGCGGCGCCGGGCACTGCGTAGACGTGCCGGGCGCGGGCCTCGCCGCCCAGCAGGGCGACGCCGGCGCGCAGCTCCCAGTCCTCGTCGAAGTCGATGCGCGACTCCGGGTCGAACGGGATGTCGATCATGCCGTGGTCGGCGGTGACGTACAGCGCGGAGCGCGGCGGCAGCTGCTCGGCCAGGCGCTGGGCGAGCAGGTCCACGTACATCAGCTGGCCGCGCCACTCCTCGGAGTCGACGCCGAAGCGGTGGCCCTTGCCGTCCACCTCGCTGTAGTACGTGTAGACCAGCGAGCGGTCGGCGGCGCCGAGCCGCTCGGCGGCGAAGTCCATGCGGTCCTCGCCGGAGAGGCGGCCGTGGAAGGTGCCGCCGCTGAGGGCGATCCTGGTCAGGGGCGTGTGCTCGAAGTCGGGGGCGCTCACCTGGCAGGTGGCGACCCCGGCGGCGTCGGCGAGCTGGAAGACGGTGGGGTACGGCTGCCAGGCGTGCGGGTCGGTCCAGGGCCGCCAGCGCAGCTGGTTCATCAGCTGCCCGGTGGCCGGGTCGGCGACCGTGTAGCCGGGCAGGCCGTGCGCGCCGGGCGGCAGGCCGGTGCCGACGGAGGCCAGGGAGGTGGCCGTCGTGGAGGGGAATCCGGCGGTCAGCGGCTGCCCGGTCCGGTTGCGGGACGTGGACAGCAGCGAGTGCAGGAAGGGCGCCTCGGCGGGGTGGTCGCGCAGCAGCTCCCAGCCCAGGCCGTCGATCAGGAAGACGCAGACGCGGTCGGCGGGCTCCAGCTCCAGGCCGGTGGACAGGCCGGGGACGCCCAGCCCGGCGGCCACGGAGGGCAGCAGGTCCGCGAGGGAGCCGGTGCCGTACCGGGGCAGGGGGGCCGAGCGGGGGTCGAGGGCGGGCGGCTCGTGCCAGGTGTGGCCCGCGGCCGGGTGGCCGGAGGGTGAGGGGGTCATCGGCGGGCGGTCGCCACGGTCGCCTCGGACAGCGCCTGGGCGAAGGCCAGGGCCTGGCGGACCGTGTCGGGCCCGTCGCCGGCCTCGCTGACCCGCAGGCTCAGGTCGTCGGCGGTGGAGGAGCCGGTGTAGCCGTGGTCGGCGTCGCAGTTGGGCTCGCCGCAGGCGGCGGGCTCCAGGTCGATGCGGGAGACCGCGCCCCAGCCGATCGTCAGCACGATCTCGCGGGGCAGGGTGCCGGGGGTGTACGACTCGGGGTTGGCGACGACGCGGCTGAGCACGACCGAGGAGATGCGGTCGAGGCGGACCGACTCGGTCGAGGTCGTGGCGTACGGCGACGGGGAGGTGTTGTCCGCGGCCTGCTCGTCGGTGTGGCTGACCAGGAAGCGGCTGCCCGTGAGCACGAGCACGGTGACGTGCCGGCGCACCTCGTTGGCGTCGAACGTCGTCTCCTGGTGGACCAGGTACGACACGATCGGCTCGCCGCCCACGGCGGCCTCCACCGCCTCGGCCACGAGAGCCGGGTAGTAGCCGCTGCGCTCGATGGCCGTGCGCAGGCCCTGGGTCGTCGTACCGGTCTTCGCCATGGCCACCATCCTACGGGGCGTACGGCGCCCGTCCGCCGCCGATCCCCGGGCCGGCTCAGGACGGCGGCAGGCTGCGGGGGCCGAGGTCGCTGCGCGGTGGCGGGGGTGCGAGGCGTATCGAGGCGCCGAGGACGTGCACGCCCTTCGGGGCGACGATCACCGGCTCCAGGTCGGCGCCGACGACCTCGGGGTGGTCGTCGACGAGCCGGGAGAGGCGGAGCAGCAGCTCCTCCAGGGCCGGGGTGTCGACGGGGGTGGAGCCGCGCCAGCCGAAGAGGAGCGGGGCGGTCCGGATGGACCGGATGAGGTCGGCGGCGTCGCGGTCGGTGACCGGCACGAGCCGGTGCGCGGTGTCGCCGAGGAGCAGCGAGGGGGCGCCGGCCAGGCCGAAGGACAGGACCGCGCCGGCGGCCGGGTCGATGGCGGCACGGACGACGGTGTCGACGCCGCGGGGCGCCATGGCCTGGACGACCAGGCGCAGCGTGGCGGGGTCGCCGAGCAGGTCGGTCAGCTCGGCGAAGGCGCGGCGCAGCCCGGCCTCGCCGTCCAGGTCGAGCCGGACGCCGCCGAGGTCGGCGCGGTGCCGCAGGTGGGGGGCGGTGGGCTTGAGGGCGACCGGGAAGCCGAGGCGCCGGGCGGCGTGCACGGCGGTGTCGGGGTCGGGTGCGGGCAGGGCGGGCAGCACGGCGATGCCGTAGCGGGCGAGGAGGCGCTGGGTGTCGGCGGCGGAGAGGGTGACGGCCCGCGCGGGCGCGGCGCGGTGGGCCTTCAGTAGCACCTCGATGTCGGCGGCGGCCCCGTCCTCGTCGATGTCGTCGAATTCGGGCACCCGGCCGGGGGTGGTGGCCTGCCGCCGCCACTGCGCGTACCGCACGGCCTCGGCGAGGGCCCGTACGGCCCGTTCGGCGGCGGGGTAGGAGGGGAGACGGACGGGGGCCGGGGGCGGCGGGGCGTCCTGCGGCGCCGGCTGCTCCGGCCTCTCCGGCGGCGGGGCCGCCAGGGCTTCGGCCAGGGACGGTATTTCGACGTGGACGACGGCCACCGGCTTGGCCGCCGGGGCGGCCGCCACCGCGGCGCGGAGGGCCGTCGCCAGCTCGGCGGGGGTGGCCGTGCCCACCCAGGGGATGGCCGTGACGACCACCGCGTCGTTCGCGGGGTCGGCGAGCGCCTCGGCCAGGGCGGCGCGGAAGTCGTCCGGGGCGGCGGCCGTGGTGAGGTCGCGCGGGGGCCGGGGGCGGAGCCCCTCGGTGAGGCACGCGTCGTACGTGAGGAGGGCCAGCGACTCGGAGTTGCCGAGGATGGCCACGCGCGGGCCGGTGGGCAGCGGCTGGGAGGCCAGCAGCAGACCCGTGTCGGCCAGTTCGGTGACGGTGTCGACGCGGATGACGCCGGCCTGGCGGAGCAGGTCGGTGACGATGGCGTCGGGGATGCGGGTGGTGGGCACGGTGTGCCCGGCGGGCGCGGCGGCGGCGCCGTGCCGGGCGCCCTTGACGACGACGAGCGGCTTGCGGGCCGTGGTGCGGCGGGCCAGGCGGGTGAACTTGCGGGGGTTGCCGATGGACTCCAGGTACATGAGCGCCACGTCCGTGTGGGGGTCGTCGTGCCAGTACTGGAGGAAGTCGTTGCCGGAGACGTCGGCGCGGTTGCCTGCGGAGGCGAAGGTGGAGATGCCGACGAGCCCGGCGGCGCGCCGGTGCAGTCCGGAGAGCAGGGCGATGCCGATGGCGCCGGACTGGGCGAAGAGGCCGACCCGGCCGGCGGCGGGCAGCTCGGGCGCGAGGGAGGCGTTGAGCCGGACGTCGTCCGCGGTGTTGATCAGCCCGAAGGCGTTGGGGCCGATGAGCCGCATGCCGTGGGAGCGGACCTGGCGGAGCAGGGCGCGCTGCCGGGCGCGGCCCTCGGGGCCGCTCTCGGCGTACCCGGCGGAGAGCACGACGAGGCCCTGCACGCCGTGCCGGCCGCAGTCGTCGACGACGGCGGGCACCCGGTCGGCGGGCACGGCGACCACGGCGAGGTCGACGGGCGCGTCGATCTCCGTGACGGACCGGTGGGCGGGGACGTCCTCGGGCTCCAGGGTGGTCAGGTCCTCGGGGAAGGCCCGGTTGACGGCGTGCACCCGGCCCGTGAAGCCGCCGGCCAGGACGTTGCGCAGCACGGTGCGGCCCATGCCGCCGGGTTCGCGGCCGGTGCCGACGACGGCGACGGAGGCGGGGGCCAGCAGGCGCTGCACGGAACGGGCCTCGGCGCGCTGCTCGCGGGCGCGCTGCACGGCGAGGGAGGCGTCGGTGGGCTCCAGGTCGAGGCGGAGCCGGACGACGCCGTCCTCGAAGCTGCGGCTCTGGGTGTAGCCGGCGTCCGTGAACACCTTGATCATCTTGGTGTTGGCGGGCAGCACCTCGGCGGTGAAGCGGCGCACGCCGCGCTCGCGGGCGACGGCCGCGACGTGCTCCAGCAGGGCGGAGGCCACGCCCCGGCCCTGGTGGGCGTCCTGGACGAGGAAGGCGACCTCGGCCTGGTCGGCGGGGGCCGGGGCGGGCATGCCGCGGGCGTCGACGCGGTCGTAGCGGACGGTGCCGATGAACTCGTCGCCGATGAGGGCGGCCAGGCCGACGCGGTCGACGTAGTCGTGGTGGGTGAAGCGGTGCACGTCCCGGTCGGAGAGCCGGGGGTAGGGCGCGAAGAAGCGGTAGTACTTGGACTCGTCCGACACCTGCTCGTAGAAGCTGACGAGGCGCTGGGCGTCGTCGGGGGTGATGGGGCGGATCCGGGCCGTGCCGCCGTCGCGCAGCACGACGTCGGCTTCCCAGTGGGCGGGGTACGCGTGCTCGGACGGCGTCTGCATGGGGCAAGCGTACGACCGGCCACCGACAGTGCCGGGAGGGCCGGCCGGCGCGGCGGACGGCCCCCGTGCGGGCGCGTGCAGGGGCACGACGGACCGCGTGCCACAATGGTCTAGACAACCTCACCGACTCGAAGGGCAACACCATGGTTGAGCGCCGCGTCAACGTCGGCTGGGCCGAGGGCCTGCACGCCCGGCCCGCGTCGATCTTCGTCCGTGCGGCGACCGCCGCCGGCATCCCCGTGACCATCGCCAAGGCGGGCGGCAACCCCGTCAACGCCGGCTCGATGCTGGCCGTGCTGGGCCTGGGCGCCCAGGGTGGCGAGGAGATCGTCCTGGCCAGCGAGGCCGAGGGTGCCGAGGCCGCGCTCGACCGTCTGGCCAAGCTGGTCGCCGAGGGCCTCGAGGAGCTCCCGGAGACCGTCTGACCGCTGAACCCCGGGGCGCGGCCGGCGCCCTAGGAGGCGGACATGCGTGCGGCGGGGCCGCGACAGCCTTTGACAGGCGTCGCGGCCCCGCTGTTGCGTTGCGGGGGCGGCGGCGCAGGGCGGGCGGACCGGGTGGGCTGTGCGGGCGGCGCCGGGGGCGTGGGGACGGTGTGGGGCGCGGGGGCGCTGCGGGGCGGCGCGGGGGGCGTGTGGCGGAACGTGCCGGTGGGGCGGGAGGCGCGCACGGCGGCCAGCTCCCGCGCGCGCTCGGCGTCCCGGCGCGCCACCGCGTCCACGAGCGCGGCGCACACCTCCCACTCCCGCTCGGGCCGCGCCGCCGGCTCCGGCGCGTACATCCAGGCGATCTTGCGGCGCAGCTGGGTGAGCGGCGTGGCCAGCGACGGGCTGCCGGACGCCTGGGCGAGGGTCTCGTCGAACCAGTCGCCGAGCCGGGCCAGTTCCCCCGGCCGCCCGGCGGCCAGCCGGTCGCGGCCGACCCGGACCAGGCCGCGCAGCACCCTCAGATGGGCCTCCGTACGCCGCTGGGCGGCGCGGGCGGCGCCCAGCGGCTCCAGCAGCAGGCGGACGTCCAGCAGGTCGGCGGCCTCGTCGGCGGTGGGTTCGGCGACGCAGGCGCCGGCGTGCCGCCGGGTGGTGACGAAGCCCTCGGACGCCAGGGTGCGCAGCGCCTCGCGCACGGGCACCCGGGAGACGCCGTAGCGGCGGGCCAGCAGTTCCTCGACGAGGCGGGTGCCGGGCGGGAGGACGCCGGAGACGATGTCGTCGCGGACCGCGGTGCACACGGCGTGGGCGGACACGCGGCGGCCGGCGCCCGGTGCCGTGCCGTCGCCGTTCACGAACGGACCCGCATGATGCCGCCTCCGCTGCTGGCTCGCTGCCCTGGTGACCCAGTGCCCCGGTGACCTGTCGTCCGTGGCGGCGACTCTAGGGCAATTCCGGGCGGAGTCCGACCGTTTCCCGGAGGCCGGGCATGCGTTTCGGCCAGCGGGGAAGGCGCACCGGTGGACGGACGGGACAGGGTGCGCGGACAGCGCGAAGGCCCCGGCTCGCGCCGGGGCCTTGCGGAAAGCTCTGGGGTGACGGTCAGACGTCGACGCCGTGGGCGCGCAGGTAGGCGACCGGGTCGATGTCGGAGCCGTAGGTGGGCGCCGTGCGGGCCTCGAAGTGCAGGTGCGGGCCGGTGACGTTGCCGGTGGCGCCGGAGAGGCCGATCTGCTGACCGGCGGTGACGGTCTGGCCGACGGACACGTCGATGGAGGAGAGGTGGCCGTACTGGGTGTAGGTGCCGTCGTTGTGCTTGATGACGACGTTGTTGCCGTACGCGCCGCCCCAGCCGGCCTCGACGACGGTGCCCGCGGCGACCGAGCGCACGGAGGTGCCGGTCTCGGCGTGGAAGTCGACGCCGGTGTGGCTGCCGGAGGACCACAGGCCGCTGGAGGCCTTGTAGGAGGTGGAGACGTAGGAGCCCTCGATGGGGCTCACGTAGACGCCCAGGCGCTTGCGCTCGGCCTCGCGGGCGGCGCGCTCCTGCTCCTTGCGCTCGGCCTCGGCCTTGCGCTTGGCCTCGTCGGCCTGCTTCTTGGCCTCGGCGGCCTGGTGCTGGGCCAGGACCTGGGCCTGCTGGATCGCGGCCGACTCGTCGGCGGAGTAGCGCAGGGTCTGGGCCTGCGCGTCGACGTTGCCGGCCATGACGTCGCTCATGACGACGGCCTGGGTGAGGCCCGTGTCCTCCGGGCCGCGGTGGGCGTCGTCGCCCTGGGCGGCGAAGGCGGGGGCCGCGACACCGGCGACCACGCCGGCGGCCGTCAGGGTGGCTATGCCCGCGACGTTGGCGCCGACACGGACGGCGCGGCTCGGACGGCGGTGCTTACCGGAAGCCATGGCTGCGGCTGATCCTTTCCTTCCCTCTCGCCTACCGGGTTAGCTGACGGGTTCGGAGCAGGAAGGTCTCCTACGGCGCCCTCGTGAGAGGGAGCCGATTCACCCCAGGGACTGGCTATGGGTCCCCGGCTCCCCGTGGCTTGCGCCGTGGGGACTCGGCGATGGCTGTCCGGGGCCGCGGTTGCGGCTCCGATCTGACGGACTGCCGAGCTGACGCTAATCGGCGTCAGATTCGATCGGCAAACAGATCACCGCTTTTATGACGTACGCCACACGACCAACCTGCAACCACACCTTCAAAACGGACATAAGGGGGGCGCGTGGGCCTCGTTGGGCCCACGCGCCCCCCTCGGGTGCCCAGCCGGTGCCGTACGGCGGCCGACTGAGGCGGCGTCAGGAGGATCCGGAGGATCGGGAGGGTCAGGAGGAGATGACGGTGACCTCGCCGATGCCCAGCGCCTTGACGGGCTCCGCGATCGCCGCGGCGTCACCGACGAGGACCGTCACCAGGCCGCCGACCGGGAAGGCGCTGACCACGGCCGCGGTGGCCTCCACGGTGCCGGTGGCGGCCAGCCGCTCGTACAGGTGCGCCTGGTAGTCGTCCGGCAGGAACTGCTCGACCTGGTCGGCGAGCGTACCGGCGACGGCCGCGGCCGTCTCGAACTTCAGCGGGGCCACGCCCACCAGGTTCTGCACGGCGGCGTCGCGCTCGGCGTCGGTGAGCCCGCCCTCGGCCAGGGTGCGCAGCACCTGCCACAGGTCCGCCAGCGCGGGGCCGGTGTTGGGCGTGTCGACGGAACCGCTGATGGCGAGCATGCCGGTGCCGCTGCCGTCCGGGGTGGAGCGCAGCACCTGGGCGAAGGCCCGTACGCCGTAGGTGTAGCCCTTCTCCTCGCGCAGCACCCGGTCCAGGCGCGAGGTGAGGGTGCCGCCCAGGCAGTAGGTGCCGAGCACCTGGGCGGGCCAGACCGCGGCGTGCCGGTCGGGGCCGGTGCGGCCGATGAGCAGCTGGGTCTGGACCGCGCCGGGGCGGTCGACGATGACCACGCGGCCGGTGTCGTCCGCGGTGACCGGCGTGGCGGGCCGGGGCGCGGCCGGGGCGCCGGTCCAGGCGCCGAGGGTGTCGGCGAGGGCCTCGTCGAGGTCGACGCCGGTGAAGTCGCCGACGACGACCGCGGTGGTGGTCGCGGGGCGCACATGGGCCTCGTAGAAGGCCCGTACGGAGGCGGCGTCGATGCGCTCGACGGTCTCCTCGGTGCCCTGGCGGGGGCGGGACATGCGGGCGTGCGGCGGGAACAGCTCGGCGGCCAGCGCCATGGCGGCCCGGCGGGCGGGGTTGGCCAGCTCGTGCGGGATCTCGTCGAGGCGGTTGCGCACCAGGCGCTCCACCTCGCCGTCGGGGAAGGCCGGGGCGCGCAGGGCGTCGGCGAGCAGGCCGAGCGCCTTGTGCAGGCGGGAGGCCGGCACCTCCAGGGAGAGCCGGACGCCGGGGTGGTCGGCGTGCGCGTCGAGGGTGGCGCCGCAGCGCTCCAGCTCGGCGGTGAAGTCCTCGGCGCTGAGCTTGTCGGTGCCCTCGGAGAAGGCGCGGGCCATGATCGTGGCGACGCCGTCGAGGCCCGCCGGCTCGGCCTCCAGGGGCGCGGCGAGGCTGATCTCGACCGCGACGACCTGCTGGCCGGGGCGGTGGCAGCGCAGCACGGTCACGCCGTTGGGCAGCTGGCCGCGCTCGGGGGCGGGGAAGGCCCAGGGGGTGGGGGCGCCCGGCTCCGGCCGGGGGTGGAACTGCATGGCGGGGGCGTCCTGGGTGGTGCCGGGGGCTGCGGTCTCGCTCACCGGTCGGTCTCCTCTTCCTGAATCGTGCCGGCGGCGATCGCGTCCTCGGCGGTCTGTTCGGCGATGCCCTGCGGGCCGGTGGGCTCGTAGACGAGCACGGCGCGGTTGGCCGGGTGCAGCCGGGCCTTGGCGACGGCCTGCACCTCGTCGGGCGTGACGTCGAGCACGCGCTGGACGGCGGTCAGGGCGAGCTGCGGGTCGCCGAAGAGGACGGCGAAGCGGCACAGCTCGTCGGCGCGGCCGCTGACCGTGGCGAGCCGGTCCAGCCACTCGCGCTCCAGCTGGGCCTGGGCGCGCTCCATCTCCTGGGGCGTGGGGCCCTCCAGGGCGAACCGGGCGAGCTCCTCGTCGACGGCGGCCTCGATGGCGGGCACCTCGACGCCGCCGGACGCCTTGACGTCCAGCCAGCCCAGCGAGGGCGCGCCGGCCAGGCGCAGCATGCCGAAGCCGGCGGCGACGGCGGTGCGGTCGTGCCGGACGAGGCGGTTGTGCAGGCGGGAGGACTCGCCGCCGCCGAGGATGGTCATGGCCAGGTCCGCGGCGTCGGCCTCGCGGGTGCCGTCGTGCGGCAGCCGGTAGGCGGCCATCAGGGCGCGGGCGGGCACCTCCTCGCGCACGACCTCGCGCAGCTCCACGCCGATGGTGTCGGGCAGGCTGCCGTCGCGCGGGGGCTGCTTGCCGTCGTGGGCGGGGATGGAGCCGAAGTACTTCTCGACCCAGGCGAGCGTCTGCTCCGGGTCGATGTCGCCGACGACCGCCAGGACGGCGTTGCCGGGCGCGTAGTAGGTGCGGAAGAAGGCCCGCGCGTCCTCCAGGGAGGCGGCGTCCAGGTCGGCCATGGAGCCGATGGGGGTGTGGTGGTACGGGTGGCCCTCGGGGTAGGCCATGGCCACCAGCTTCTCGAACGCGGTGCCGTAGGGCACGTTGTCGTACCGCTGGCGGCGCTCGTTCTTCACCACGTCGCGCTGGTTCTCCAGGGACTCCTCGTCCAGCGCGGTGAGCAGCGAGCCCATGCGGTCGGCCTCGAGCCACAGCGCCAGCTCCAGCTGGTGGGCGGGCATGGTCTCGAAGTAGTTGGTGCGCTCGAAGCTGGTGGTGCCGTTGAGCGAGCCGCCGGCGGACTGCACCAGCTCGAAGTGGCCGTTGCCCTTGACCTGGGCGGAGCCCTGGAACATCAGGTGCTCGAAGAGGTGGGCGAGGCCGGTGCGGCCCGCGACCTCGTGGCGGGAGCCGACGTCGTACCAGAGGCAGACCGCCGCGACCGGCGTCTGGTGATCCTCGGAGAGCACCACCCGCAGGCCGTTGGCCAGGCGGTGCTCGGTCGCTGTCAGGCCGCCGGAACCGGCCTGCTGCGTGGCCGTGTGACCCATGGGCATGTAGTCCCTTCGATCCTCGGGAGATCTCGCGCTGTCCCGCGCACCGCCGGCCCGGTGCTGTGCCGGGCCATTCGGGCGGACCGCGGGGGACGCGCGTGGTGAACAAGTGCTGTCACTGTATGCAAGCGCGCCGGGCTCTGGCGAAGTTCCCGGACCGGCCCGGGATCCTCCGGACGGGTCGCGGTCGGTGTTGTCGGTGGCGCGGTCCACAATGGACCGCGTCATTTCCCGTCAGTGCGTTACCGCCCCCGGCAACCGATCGAAGGAGCCGCAGCCGCGATGGCCCGCCGCAGCACGAAGACCCCGCCGCCGGAACAGTTCGAGGAGCGCATCCTCGACATCGACGTCGTCGACGAGATGCAGGGCTCCTTCCTCGAGTACGCCTACTCCGTCATCTACTCGCGCGCCCTGCCCGACGCCCGGGACGGCCTCAAGCCCGTCCAGCGCCGCATCCTCTTCCAGATGAACGAGATGGGCCTGCGGCCCGACCGGGCGCACGTGAAGTCCGCCCGCGTCGTCGGCGAGGTGATGGGCAAGCTCCACCCGCACGGCGACGCCTCGATCTACGACGCGCTGGTGCGCCTGGCGCAGCCGTTCTCCATGCGGCTGCCGCTGGTCGACGGGCACGGCAACTTCGGCTCGCTGGGCAACGACGACCCGCCGGCCGCCATGCGGTACACCGAGGCCCGCATGGCGGCGCCGACGACGCTGATGACGGAGTCGATCGACGAGGAGACGGTCGACTTCGCGCCGAACTACGACGGCAGCGTGCAGGAGCCGGTGACGCTGCCCGCCGCGTACCCGAACCTGCTGGTCAACGGCTCGTCCGGGATCGCGGTCGGCATGGCGACGAACATGCCGCCGCACAACCTGGGCGAGGTGATCGCCGCCGCGCGGCACCTGATCAAGCACCCGGGCGCCGACCTCGACACGCTGATGAAGTACATCCCCGGCCCGGACCTGCCCACGGGCGGCCGGATCGTGGGGCTCAGCGGCATCCGCGACGCGTACGAGACCGGGCGCGGCACGTTCCGGATGCGCGCGACGGTGTCCGTGGAGAACGTCACGGCGCGCCGCAAGGGCCTGGTGGTGACCGAGCTGCCGTTCACTGTGGGCCCGGAGAAGGTCATCTCCAAGATCAAGGACCTGGTGGGCTCGAAGAAGCTCCAGGGCATCGCCGATGTGAAGGACCTCACCGACCGCGCCCACGGCCTGCGCCTGGTCATCGAGGTGAAGAACGGCTTCAACCCCGAGGCCGTGCTGGAGCAGCTGTACAAGCTGACGCCGATGGAGGAGTCCTTCGGCATCAACAACGTGGCGCTGGTGGACGGCCAGCCGCTGACGCTGGGCCTGAAGGAGCTGCTGGAGGTCTACGTCGACCACCGGTTCGACGTGGTCCGCCGGCGCAGCGAGTTCCGGCGCCGCAAGCGGCGGGACCGGCTGCACCTGGTCGAGGGTCTGCTGGTGGCGCTCGCCGACATCGACGAGGTCATCCGAATCATTCGATCGAGTGAGAACGCTGCGGCTGCGAAGCAGTCACTCGTGGAGCGGTTCTCGCTCTCCGAGGTGCAGACCCAGTACATCCTCGACACGCCGCTGCGCCGCCTGACGAAGTTCGACCGGATCGAGCTGGAGGGCGAGCGGGACCGGCTGACCGCCGAGATCGAGGAGCTGACCCGGATCCTGGAGTCGGACGCGGAGCTGCGCAAGCTCGTCTCCTCGGAACTGGGCGAGGTGGCGAAGAAGTTCGGCACCCCGCGGCGCACGGTGCTGCTGGAGTCGGCGGGCGCGCAGGCCACGGCGGTGCCCCTCCAGGTGGCCGACGACCCGTGCCGGGTGCTGCTGTCCTCCACGGGCCTGCTGGCCCGTACGGCCACCGGTGAGCCGGTGCCGGCGGCGGGCGGGGCCGGGCGCGTCAAGCACGACGTGATCCGCTCGGCAGTGCCGGCCACGGCGCTGGGCGAGGTCGGCGTGGTCACGTCGGCCGGGCGGCTGCTGCGGCTGCGCGTGATCGACCTGCCGCAGCTGCCGGAGACGGCCCAGCCGCCGAACCTGGCGGGCGGCGCCCCGGTCGCGGAGTTCCTGACCCTGGCGGACGACGAGACGGTGGTCTGCCTGACGACGCTCGACGAGTCCTCGCCGGGGCTCGCGCTCGGCACGGAGCAGGGCGTGGTCAAGCGCGTGGTGCCGGACTACCCGGCCAACAAGGACGAGCTGGAGGTCATCACCCTCAAGGACGGCGACCGGATCGTCGGCGCCGCCGAGCTGCGCACGGGCGAGGAGGACCTGGTCTTCGTCACCGACGACGCCCAGCTGCTGCGCTACCAGGCGTCGCAGGTACGGCCGCAGGGCCGGCCGGCGGGCGGCATGGCGGGCGTCAAGCTGGCGTCGGGCGCGAAGGTGATCTCGTTCACGGCCGTCGACCCGGCCGAGGACGCGGTGGTGTTCACGGTGGCGGGGGCGCGCGGCGGCCTGCCGGGCGCGGCGGTGACGGGCACGGCCAAGCTGACGCCGTTCGACCAGTACCCGCGGAAGGGCCGGGCCACCGGCGGCGTGCGCTGCCAGCGGTTCCTGAAGGGCGAGGACTGCCTGGTGCTGGCCTGGGCCGGCGCCGCCCCGGCCCGCGCGGCCGATGCCAAGGGCGCCCCGGTGCCGCTGCCGGAGCCGGACCCGCGCCGCGACGGCTCGGGCACGCCGCTGGCCAAGCCGGTGGCGACGGTGGCGGGGCCGGTGTAGTCCGGCGGCGCCGGGTGCTGGCGCGGGGCCGGGGTGCGGTGGCGCCTCAGCCCTGCGCGTAGCGCAGGACGCCCCACATGGCGCTGTCATCGGTGTCCTGCGGGGTGGGGTTCCGGCAGGCGTCGAGGCCCTCGCGGAGCGCGGGGGCGTCGACGCCCCGGCCGATCATCACCAGCTGGGTCAGCCGGGGCTCGGAACGGGCCCACGGCGAGCGGTAGAAGCGCAGGAAGTCGCCGACGGCGTGCAGGGTGAACTTCTGCCGGTGGCCGGGCAGGCCGAAGTGGACGAAGCCCTTGATCCGGTAGAGGCCCTCGGGCCGGCTGTCGAGGAACTCCATCAGCCGGCGCGGGTGCAGCGGCTCGGCGGACGTGAACTCGACGCTCTCGTAGCCGGCGTGCAGGTGGCCGTGGTGGGCGTCTTCGGCGTCGTCCTCCTCGTCGTCCGTCTCGTCGTCCGTGCACAGGTCCTCGAACGACAGCTGGCGGACGGCCTCCAGGTGGTCCTCGCGCGGCTTGCGGTCGAAGAACAGCCCGGGGTCGAGACGTCCGTGCTCGACGGGTATGACGGGCGTGCCGGGCGCGAGGCCGGCCAGCAGTTCCAGCAGGCCGTCGCGTTCGGCCTCGCCGACGCGGTCGGCCTTGCTGAGGACCACCAGGTCGGCGATGCCGAGGTGGCGGTCGAGCTCCGGGTGGCGGGCCCGGGTCGCGGCGAACTCGGCGGCGTCGACGACCTCGACCAGGCCGCCGTAGACGATGGCGCTGTTCTCGCTGGCCAGGATCATGCGGACGAGCTCCTGCGGCTCGGCGAGCCCGCTGGCCTCCACGACGATGACGTCGATGCGGGCGGAGGGGCGGGACAGCCGGTCGAGGAAGCCGTCCAGCTCGCTCGTGTCCACGGCGCAGCACAGGCAGCCGTTGCCGAGGGACACCATGGAGTCGACCTGCCCGGCGACGCTCATGGCGTCGATCTCGATGGACCCGAAGTCGTTGACGATCGCCCCGACGCGGGTGCCGCCGCTCCGGGTGAGCAGGTGGTTGAGGAGGGTGGTCTTGCCCGCTCCGAGGAACCCCGCGAGCACGATGACCGGGATCTGTCGTCTGGGTCGCGCGGCCAAGGGGGCTCCTCCTTGTGGGTGGGGTCCGTCCGGGGCGCTCCAGGATAGGCGGGCGGCGGTGGCCGGGAGCCGTCCGTCCGGTTCGCCGCCCGTGCAGCACGTGCCCCGGTCAGGTTAGGCTCGCCTTCGTGAGCACGTGCGCGACTGCCTCCCGACTGCTGGCCGAGCCGCTGGCCGGCACCGCCGCCACCGCGCGGACCTGGCTGCTGATCGAACAGCCGGGCCCGTGGGGCCGTGACGCGCTCGCTTCCAGCCATCTCGATCCGGCCACCGGCAGCGCCCTGGCCGAGGCCACGGCGGGTACGGGCGTACGCGTCGCCCTCATCCGGCGCCCCGGGCGCCACGCCGACTGCCACGAGCCCGCCCGGCACCGCGTCGTCCTCGCGCACACCGCGCCGGGCCGCTCCTGGATGCGCAGCGCCTCGCTGACGGACGTCGGCGCCCTGCTCCACCTGGACTTCGCCGCGCTGGGCGCGGGGGTGCCCGACGGGCTGGGGCCGGAGTACGCGACGTACGACGGGGAGCCGATGGCTCTGGTGTGCACCAACGGCAAGCGGGACCGCTGCTGTGCTCTGCTCGGCCGGCCGCTGGCGGCGGAGCTCGCCGCGGCGGGCGGCGTCGAGGTGTGGGAGGTCACCCACATCGGTGGTCACCGCTTCGCGCCGACGCTGTTCGTGCTGCCGTACGGCTACGCGTACGGCCGGGCCACCGCGCACGCCGTGAAGGACGCCCTGGAAGCCGCCCGGGAGGGCCGGGTGGCCACCGCGAACTGCCGGGGCCGCTCCGCGTGGGACCGGCCGGGCCAGGCCGCCGAACTGGCCGTACGGGCCCTGACCGGCGAGGACGGCGCGGACGCGCTGGACGTGACGGCGACGGTGGCGGTGCCGGTGGCCGACGGTTCGGCGCC
Organism: Streptomyces mashuensis; assembly: GCF_014654785.1. Taxonomy (GTDB): domain Bacteria; phylum Actinomycetota; class Actinomycetes; order Streptomycetales; family Streptomycetaceae; genus Streptomyces; species Streptomyces mashuensis. The sequence goes on along the minus strand of NZ_BNBD01000001.1, from coordinate 101,213 downwards.
GCGCTGGTCCGTGACCGTCGCGCACAGCGACGGGCGGGCCTGGCGGGTCGAGGTGGAGCAGGGTGCGGCCGCGCCGGCCCGGCCGGAGAGCTGCGGCAAGGCCCTGGCCACGCCCGCCCGGATGGACGTCGTGGCCCTGGTACCGCTGGCCTGAGCCGGCCTCCGCCGGCCGGACGTCAGCCGCGCTCCCCCGCCTTGCGCACGAACTCGGTGGTGTAGGTCTGCGACAGGTTGACCGTGCGGTTCTTCAGGTCGGGGTTGAAGGACTTCAGGACCTCGAGGACGGTCGACGGGCCGTCGGACGGCATGACGCCGTCCTTGGTGAACATCGGCAGCGTGCTGGCGATGGCCTTGGTGTACAGGTCCCGGCCGCCCTTGGCGTAGTCGTCGGGCATCTTGGCCGCGATCTCCTCCGGCGAATGCTCCGACATCCACTTGAGGGTCTTCACCATGGCGTTGGCGACCTTCTGCACGGTCTCCTTGTGGCTGTTCACCCACTCGGTGTTCATGTAGAGGCTGGAGGCCGGGTAGAGGCCGCCGAGCGCGGCCCGCGAGCCCTCGGGGGTGCGCATGTCGACGAGGACCTTGCCGAGGTCCTTGGCGACGATCTGGGCGACGGTCGGGTCGGTGGTCATACCGGCGTCGATCGAGCCCTTCTGCAGGGCGCTGATGAACGTCTGCCCGGCGCCGACGGCCACCGGCGTGATGTCGCTGACCTGCACGCCGTTCTTCACCGCGAGGTACTTGGTGAGGAAGTCCGTGGAGGAACCGAGGCCGGTGACGCCGAGCTTCTTGCCCTTGAAGTCCTTGGGCGAGGCCAGGCCGGAGGCCGCGGACTTGGAGACGATCTCCACCTCGCCCGGCGTCTGGGCCAGCTGCACGACCGACTCGACCTGCTTGCCCTTCACCTGGAGGTCGAGGGTGTGGTCGTAGAAGCCGACGACGCCCTGGACGTCGCCGGAGACCAGCGAGGTCGTCGCCTGCACGCCGGCGGGCTCGCTGAGCAGCTTGACGTGGACGCCCTCCTGGTCGAAGTAGCCGAGCCGCTCGGTGAGGACGGCGGGCAGGTAGATGACCTTGTCCAGGCCCCCCACCATGATCTTGACGGTCTCGCCCTTGTAGTTCTCGTTGGCCGACACCTTGGAGCTGGTGGCGGACGAGTCGTCGGCGCAGCCCGCCAGGGCCAGGCACATCACCCCCGCAACGGTCGTCGAACAGACCTTGGCGAGCTTTATGGAGGTACGCATGATCTGGTTCCTTGAGGGTGTCGGTGGACGGGGAACGGGGAGCCGGGGGGTGTCAGCGGTCGCCGCCGGAGGCGGGCTTCCAGCGGAAGAGCCGCTTCTCGGCGAAGGTGAGCAGGGCCTCGGCGAGCAGCGCGACGACGGCGAGGATCACCATCGCGGCGTAGACGCCGGCGGAGTTGAAGTTGCCCTGGGAGGACGAGACGAGCAGGCCGATGCCCTTGTCCGCGCCGATGTACTCGCCGACGATGGCGCCGATCAGGGCGAAGCCGAAGCTGACGTGCAGGCTGGTGAAGATCCAGGAGGTCGCCGCGGGGACGACCACCTGGAGGGTCACCTGCCGGTTGTTCGCGCCCAGGATGCGGGCGTTGGCGATCAGATTGCGGTCGACTTCGCGCACGCCCTGGAAGGCGTTGAAGAAGACCGGGAAGAAGACGAGCACGACCGCGGAGGCGATTTTCGAGGCGGGGCCGAGGCCGAACCAGATGAGGAAGATCGGCGCGAGGACGATGCGGGGCAGTGCGTTCAGCACCTTGATGTACGGGCCCAGCACCTCGGCGAGCAGCCGGATCCGGCCGAGCACGATGCCCGCCACCACGCCCGCGCCGACGCCCACGGCCCAGCCGATCAGCGCCTCGTAGAGCGTGACCCAGATCTGTTCGCCGAGCGACCCCTGGGCGGTGCCGTGCATCGTCCACTGCACCAGCTGGTCCCAGATCTTGGACGGCATGGAGAAGTTGAACGGGTCGATGGTGCCGGCGCGGGACAGCGCCTCCCAGGCGCCGAGCACGGCGGCGAGGAGCAGGACGCGGACGGTGTGGACGAGGAGGCGGCGGTTGCGGGCGGCGCGCAGCCGGGCCTCGCCGCGGCTGGTGGGCTTCTCCAGAGCGGCGACAGCGACGACGGCTTCGGGGGACTCAAGCGACACGACTCGCACCTCGCTCCCGGGTGATGCGGACTTCCTCGCCGAGGGAGGACCAGATCTCGCGGTAGATGTCGATGAACTCCGGCTCCAGGCGGACCGATTCGACCTTGCGCGGCCTTGGCAGGGGGACCGGGAAGACCTGCTTGACGGTGGCCGGGCCCGCCGTCATGACCACGACCTTGTCGGCGAGGGCGATGGCCTCCTCCAGGTCGTGGGTGACGAAGACGACGGACGCCGGCGGCGCGTCGTCCGGCCGGTCCGTGCCCGCACCGCCCCACAGCTCCAGCAGCTCGTCGGACATCAGGGCGCGGGTCTGCACGTCCAGCGCGGAGAACGGCTCGTCCATGAGCAGGATCGTGGGGTCGTTGACGAAGGTCTGGGCGAGGGCCACGCGCTTGCGCTGGCCGCCGGAGAGCTGGTGCGGGTAGCGGTCGGTGAAGGCGCCCAGGCCGACGCGGTCGAGCCAGACGCGGGCCCGCTCGCGGGCCTCGGCCTTGGGCACGCCGCGGAAGCGGGGGCCGGCCATCACGTTGGACAGCACGGTGCGCCAGGGGAAGACGGCGTCCTGCTGGAAGACGAAGCCGACGTCCTGCCGGATGCCGCACACCGGTTCGCCGCCGACCAGGACCTCGCCCTCGGTGGGCTCCTCCAGGCCGCTGACCAGCGTCAGCGTGGTCGACTTGCCGCAGCCGGTGGGGCCGACGACGGCCACGAACTCGCCGCGCTCCACGGTGAGATCAAGATCGCGTACGGCTGTGTGGAGCGTGCCCGAGGGCGTGCGGAACGCCTTGCTCGCGCCGCGCAGCTCGATCGCCGGCGCGGTGCCCTCGTGTGGGTTGCCGCGTGGTGTGCCGCTGTTCATGCGTCCGCCTCCGCTGCCGGCCACGGGCCGGCTCGTCTCGCGCTTGCTCCGCCCCACCGTTTTCGTTCGCTGTCGTGGGGCGGCCGGTGCTGGAGGCTAGGAGGGGGGTGCGGGGCGGGGGCAGCCTTGTGAGCGCTGTGCGGGTTGTGCGCACGAAGCCTGTTCTGCTCGTTTTGCTCGCGATAGAACAACAAAAGCGACACGAGAGGGACACCAGTGGCCATCACCCGGCTACGGTGAGTACACACTTCCGCCCGAACCGAACAACAACCGAAGCACAGGACCGCGAAGAAGACGAAAGGGACAAACATGCTTCCCTGGTGGCCCCGCCGCGTCTTCGCCCACGTCCTGTCCGCCCAGTTGCTGATCACCGCCGGCGTCACCGCGCTGGCCACCGGCCTCTTCCTGGCCCCGCTGGCCGCCCAGCTCGACGAGCAGGCCGAGCACCGGGCCCTGGCCGTCGCGCAGGCCACCGCCGCACAGCCGGGCATCGCCCGCGCGGTGCTCGCCGGCGCACCCGACCCCGAGGGGCCCGTGCAGGACGCGGCCGAGCGCATCCGCCTGGCCACCGGCGCGAGTTACGTGGTCGTGGCCGACACCCGCGGCATCCGCTGGTCGCACACCAACCCCGCGGAGATCGGCCGGCATGTGAGCACCGACCCCGGCCCGGCGCTGGCCGGGCACGAATGGACCGGCATCGAGAAGGGGACGCTGGGCCGCTCGGCACGGGGCAAGGTGCCGCTGCGCGACACCGAGGGCGCCATCGTCGGCGAGGTGTCCGTGGGCATCGCCTACGACGACGTGCGCGACGTCCTGCTGCACGCCCTGCCGGGCATCCTCGTCTACTCCGGCGCGGCGCTGGCGGTGGGCGCGCTCGCCGCGTTCGGCGTCTCCTGGCGGCTGCGCAAGCGCACCCACGGCATCGAACTGTCCGAGATCGCAGCGCTGCTCCAGGAACGCGAGGCCATGCTGCACGGCATACGCGAGGGCGTGCTCGCCCTCGACCGGCACGGCCGGGTACGGCTGGTCAACGACGAGGCCGGGCGGCTGCTGGGGCTCGGCCAGGACGCCGTGGGGCGGCCGCTGGAGGACGTCCTGCCGCCGGGCCGCACCGCCGACGTGCTCACCGGCCGCGTCGAGGGCACGGACCTGCTGACCGTCTGCGGCGAACGGGTGCTGGTGGCCAACCGGATGACCACCGGCTTCGGCACGGTGGCCACCCTGCGCGACCGCACCGAACTGGAACGCCTGGCCCGCGAACTGGACGCCACCCGCGGCCTGACCGAGGCGCTGCGCGCCCAGGACCACGAGCACGCCAACCGCATGCACACGCTCGTGGGGCTGCTGGAGCTGGAGATGTACGACCGGGCGGTGGAGTACGTCGCCGAGGTGACCGGCGCGGACCGGTCCACGGCCGAACAGGTCACCGAGCGGGTGCGCGAGCCGCTGGTGGCGGCGCTGCTCGTCGGCAAGGGCGCGGTCGCCGCCGAGCGCGGCGTGGCGTTGCGCGTCGGCCCGGCGACCCGGCTGCCGGACGGCGTGGTCGACCCCACGGACCTGGTGACGGTGCTGGGCAACCTCGTCGACAACGCGCTCGACGCGGCGCGGCCCGGCCCCGAGGCGTTCGTGGAGGTCGAGGTGCGGGCGGTGGGCACCGCGGTGGTGATGAGCGTGGCGGACAACGGGCCGGGGGTGCCGGAGCAGGCGCGGGAGCTGGTGTTCACGGACGGCTGGACCACGAAGGAGGCCACCGCGCACCGGCCCCGTGGCCTGGGCCTGTCGCTGGTGCGGCGGCTGGCGGAACGGTACGGCGGGTCGGCCCGGGTGACGGAACGCGAGGGCGGCGGAGCGGTGTTCACGGTCGAACTGCCCGACGCCCTGCGGCCGGCCGGCCCGGAGCGGGACGCACCGGAGCGGTGCTCCCTGGAGGAGGTGGGAGGGTGATCGACGTCCTGGTCGTCGACGACGACTTCCGCGTCGCGGAGGTCAACTCCGCGTACGTGTCACGGGTTCCGGGCTTCCGCGTCCGGGGCACGGCGCACAACGCGGCGCAGGCGCTGGCCGAACTGGAGCGCGGCGGCGTCGACCTGCTGCTGCTCGACCACTACCTGCCGGACGAGACGGGCCTGTCGCTGATGCGCCGCATCCGGCAGCTGGGCCACCACACGGACGTCATCATGGTCACGGCGGCCCGGGACATGGCCACGGTGCAGGCCGCGATGCGCTACGGGGCGCTCCAGTACCTGGTGAAGCCGTTCACCTTCCCCGGCCTGCGGGTGAAGCTGGAGGCGTACGCGCGGCTGCGGCGCACCCTGGAGAGCGCCGGGGAGGCCGGGCAGGACCAGGTCGACCGGATCTTCGGCACGCTGCGTACGGCCGCGGTGGCCGCGCCCCTGCCCAAGGGGCACTCGGCACCGACGGCCGACCTGATCCGCCGGGTGCTGTCGGACGCCGCACGGCCGCTGTCGGCGCACGAGGTCGCCGAGCGCTCGGGGCTGAGCCGGTCGACGGCGCAGCGGTACCTCAAGCGCCTGGAGGAGTCGGGCCGGCTGCGCCTCACCCTGCGGTACGGCGAGACGGGCCGGCCCGAGCACCGGTACACCTGGGAGGCCGCCCGGGAGCACGAGCGCTGACGCCCACGGCGCGCACGCCCGCGCGGGGAGCGCTCGCCGGAACCGGCGCGCGCCCCGCCGCCTCCGGCGTCAGGGGTCAGGCGTCAGGCGTCGATGCGCGAACGGTCGAGCGTCGCGGCCGAGTTGGTGATGAACTCCTTGCGGGGCGCGACCTCGTTGCCCATCAGCAGGTCGAAGGTGCGCTCCGCCGCCTCCAGGTCGCCGATGTTGATCCGGCGCAGGGTGCGGTGCCGCGGGTCCATCGTGGTCTCCGCGAGCTGGTCGGCGTCCATCTCACCGAGGCCCTTGTAGCGCTGGATGCCGTCCTTGTAGCGGATGTTCTTGCGGTCCAGCTCCAGCAGCGTCTCGCGCAGCTCGGCGTCCGAGTAGGTGTAGATGTACTTGTCCTGCCCCTTCTTGGGGTTGATCAGCTCCACCCGGTGCAGCGGCGGCACGGCCGAGAAGACCCGGCCCTCCTCGACCATGGGCCGCATGTAGCGCTGGAAGAGGGTGAGCAGCAGGGTGCGGATGTGCGCGCCGTCCACATCGGCGTCGGCCAGGAAGATGACCTTGCCGTAGCGCGCCGCGTCGATGTCGAAGGTCCGCCCGGACCCGGCTCCTATGACCTGGATGATCGCGCCGCACTCCGCGTTCTTGAGCATGTCGGAGACCGACGCCTTCTGAACGTTGAGGATCTTGCCGCGGATGGGCAGCAGCGCCTGGAACTCGGAGTTCCGCGCCAGCTTCGCCGTGCCGAGCGCGGAGTCGCCCTCGACGATGAACAGCTCGCTGCGCTCCACGTCGTCGCTGCGGCAGTCGGCCAGCTTGGCGGGCAGCGAGGAGGACTCCAGGGCCGTCTTGCGGCGCTGCGCCTCCTTGTGCTGCCGGGCGGCGATGCGGGTGCGGGCGGCGGCCACGACCTTCTCCAGCACGGCCCGCGCCTGCTGCTTGGCGTCGCGCTTGGTGGAGGTGAGGAACGCCTTGAGCTCCTTGGCCACCACGTTGGCCACGATCCGGGAGGCGGCCGAGGTGCCCAGCACCTCCTTGGTCTGCCCCTCGAACTGCGGCTCGGCCAGGCGGACGGTCACCACGGCGGTGAGGCCCTCCATGGCGTCGTCCTTGACGACGTCGTCCTCGGCGACCCGCAGCAGCTTGGTGGAGCGCAGCACCTCGTTGACCGTACGCGTCACGGCGCGCTCGAAACCGGTGACGTGGGTGCCCCCCTTGGGGGTGGCGATGATGTTGACGAACGACTTGACGGTGGCGTCGTAGCCGGTGCCCCAGCGCAGCGCGACGTCGACGCCCAGCTCGCGGGTGACCTCGGTCGGCGTCATATGACCGCGGTCGTCGAGGACCGGCACGGTCTCCTTGAAGGTGCCCTGACCGGACAGGCGCAGCACGTCGCAGACGGCCTTGTCCTTGGCGAGGTACTCGCAGAACTCGCTGATGCCGCCGTCGTAGTGGAAGACCTCCTCGCGGACGCCCTCGCCCTCGGGGTCGCGGGCGTCGCGGACGACGATCGTCAGGCCGGGCACCAGGAACGCGGTCTGCCGGGCGCGGTCGTACAGGGTCTCCAGGGAGAGCCGGGCGTCCTTGAGGAAGATCTGGCGGTCGGCCCAGTACCGCACGCGGGTGCCGGTGCGGGTCTTGGGGATCTTCTTGCCCTTGAGCAGGCCGCTCGCCGGGTCGAAGGGGGCGTCGGGGCCGGGCTCGGTGAAGATGCCGGGCACACCGCGGCGGAAGCTGATCGCGTGGGTGCGGCTGTTGCGGTCGACCTCGACGTCCAGCCGGGCGGAGAGGGCATTGACGACGGAGGCACCGACACCGTGCAGACCACCGGAGGCGGCGTACGAGCCGCCGCCGAACTTGCCGCCGGCGTGCAGCTTGGTCATGACGACCTCGACGCCGGACAGGCCGGTCTTGGGCTCGACGTCCACGGGGATGCCGCGGCCGTTGTCGCACACCTCGACCGAGCCGTCGTCGTGGAGGATCACCTCGATGCGGTCGCAGTAGCCGCCGAGCGCCTCGTCGACGGAGTTGTCGATGATCTCCCAGAGGCAGTGCATCAGGCCGCGGCTGTCGGTCGAGCCGATGTACATGCCGGGCCGCTTGCGGACGGCCTCCAGTCCTTCGAGGACGAGCAGGTGCCGCGCGGTGTAGTTGGATCCGTCCCGGTCTGCCCCGGTCAGCAACGCAGTGGACGGCACGGACGTCTCGGCGGTCACGCGGTTCGCTCCTCGCTGAATTTCTGACTGACCCGAGTTCGGGCACATGGGTGGCTCTGTTTGCCGTTCAGAGGGTACCGAGGCTTGATAGAGCCTTTGTGCCGCCACCCTTGGGAACGCCCATGCTAATCCAGAGTCGTGCATGTGTTCGATCCCTCGATGGGGTGACATGCACATCACGTTCCCTTCGAGGCATGAACCATTTAGGCTCCGGGCACGTCCTCAAGAACAACCCGGCAGCCAGCCGGGGGGACGACAGCCCCCAGCGATGTGAAACCGTAAGCCCACGCACTACGGCTCATTCGCCGCCAAATCGTCAGGATCCGGCTCACTCGGAAGCAACTTTCGAGGAAAAGCCACGAGCGGGAACGTTTTCGGCCTGGTTGGATGTTGACCCTGGTACGACAGCTCGTCGAGCTAGAGAAGAGGCGACGTGACTACTGTTCTGACCCCCGCGAGCCCGCTGACGGCCGCTGACCGCTGCGACCGGTGCGGCGCTCAGGCATATCTGCGCGTCGTGCTCCTGAGCGGCGGTGAACTGCTCTTCTGCGCCCACCACGGGCGCAAGTTCGAGCCGGAACTCAAGAAGATCGCCGCGGAGATACAGGACGAGACGGAGCGGCTGACCGCCGTGCCGGCGTCCCCGTCCGACGAGGACCGCTGAGTCCCGGTCCCGTAACGGAACGACTGCACATCGCATCCGACGACGAGCGAGGTCCCGCCGGTCCAGTGCGGGACAGCCGCGGGCGGCACCCCTTCCGGGGCTGCCGCCCGTTCTCGTACCCGCAACGCCCTCAGGGCTTCGGCGCAGCGGGCGGCGGCTTGGGAGTGGTCTGGGCCGGCGGCTTGGCAGGGGCCGGCGGTGCGGGGGGCGGCGGCGCCGGGTGCTGCGCCGGCGGCTGTGCGGGCGCCACAGGCGTCCCCGGCGGGACGTCGGGCCCGTGGGCCCGGACCAGGTCCGCGACGGCGGAGATCCGCGTATAGACCCCCGGACGGCCCGCCTGCGCGCAACCGCTCCCCCACGACACCAGCCCCACCAGCCGTCCCCGGGACACCAGCGGCCCTCCGCTGTCCCCCTGGCACCCGTCGCGGCCGCCCAGCGACAGCCCGGCGCACAGCATCGTCGCCGGCCGGTAGGTGCCCTCCGGGCCCCCGGGGTAGGCGCGCGCGCACGAGGCGTCCTCGAGGATGAGCACCCGCGCGGCGTGCAGCGTCTGCGCGTACGTGCCGTGCCCGGTCAGGTCGCCCCAGCCGAAGACGCCCGCCGTCGTGCCCGCCTCGTACGCGGAGTCGCCGGCCGGCGCCATGGCGATGGGCCGGACCTCCGGCACCGCCTCGGCGAGCGTCAGCACGGCCACGTCCCCGGCATTGGTCTCCATGCTGAACTCGGGGTTGACCCAGATCCGCCGCACCGGCACCTCTTTGCCGGTGGACGTGCGCATGTCGTCGCGGCCGACGATGACACGCAGGTCCTTCGCCTGCGCCACGTCCACGCCGAGCACCTCGCGGCTCAGGCAGTGGGCCGCGGTGACCACGGTCGCCGGGCCGAGCAGCGCGCCGCCGCAGAACTGCCCCGAACGGGCCGGGCCGAACCGTTCCCGGCTGGCCACCGCCACCGCCCACGGGGTGTCCACGACCTTCACCACCTGGCCCCCGACGACCCCCCGGTCCACCGCCCGGTCGACCGCCCGGGCCGGCGCGAGCACGGCGGCGAGCAGGACGAGCGCTCCCAGCAGCGGCAGACGCAGGACCCGGCGCACACGGCCTCCTGACGGGACGACAAAGAGACATCACTTGCTCACCCAGCGTCAGCCCCCCGCGCCCCGTGCGCATCCCGAATCGCGGGAGCGGCCCCCGAACGCCGCAGGGCCCGGCCCCTCCGAGGAGGAACCGGGCCCTGCGAACAGCCGATCGCCGCGGGCGACGGCGCGACTAGTCGAGGTAGTCGCGCAGCACCTGCGAACGGGACGGGTGGCGCAGCTTCGACATCGTCTTCGACTCGATCTGACGGATGCGCTCACGCGTCACGCCGTAGACCTTGCCGATCTCGTCGAGGGTCTTCGGCTGGCCGTCGGTGAGGCCGAAGCGCATGGAGACCACGCCGGCCTCGCGCTCGCTGAGCGTGTCGAGGACGGAGTGCAGCTGCTCCTGGAGGAGCGTGAAGCTGACCGCGTCGGCCGGCACGACCGCCTCGGAGTCCTCGATGAGGTCACCGAACTCGCTGTCGCCGTCCTCGCCCAGCGGGGTGTGCAGGGAGATGGGCTCGCGGCCGTACTTCTGGACCTCGATGACCTTCTCGGGGGTCATGTCGAGCTCCTTGGCCAGCTCCTCCGGGGTGGGCTCGCGGCCCAGGTCCTGGAGCATCTGGCGCTGGACGCGGGCCAGCTTGTTGATGACCTCGACCATGTGCACCGGGATACGGATGGTGCGGGCCTGGTCGGCCATCGCGCGGGTGATCGCCTGGCGGATCCACCAGGTCGCGTACGTGGAGAACTTGTAGCCCTTGGTGTAGTCGAACTTCTCCACCGCGCGGATCAGACCGAGGTTGCCCTCCTGGATCAGGTCCAGGAAGAGCATGCCGCGGCCGGTGTAGCGCTTGGCCAGGGAGACCACGAGACGGAGGTTGGCCTCCAGCAGGTGGTTCTTGGCACGCCGGCCGTCCTCGGCGATGATCTCCAGCTCGCGCTTGAGCTTGGGCGCCAGCTTGTCGGAGTTGGCCAGCTTGTCCTCGGCGAACAGGCCGGCCTCGATGCGCTTGGCGAGCTCGACCTCCTGCTCGGCGTTGAGCAGGGGGACCTTGCCGATCTGCTTGAGGTAGTCCTTGACCGGGTCGGCGGTGGCGCCGGCCACGGCGACCTGCTGCGCGGGAGCGTCGTCCTCGTCCTCGTCGGAGAGCACGAAGCCCTTGCTCTCGCCGGACTCGTCCTCCTCCTCGACCTTGCCGGGTGCGGCGGTGTCCTCGAGGAGGTCGTCGTCGAGCAGCTCGTCGGCGTCCTTCTTGCCGGCGGTCTTCTTGGCCGCCGTCTTCTTCGCGACGGTCTTCTTCGCCGTCGTCTTCTTGGCCACCGTCTTCTTGGCGGCGGTCTTCCTGGCAGGCGCGGCGGTCTCGTCGGCCTCGCCCTCGTACGCGCCGCGCTCGGCGGCCGAGGCGGCGGAGGACGCCGAGGAGGCGGCCGACGCGGCCGACTGCCGGGACGTGGTCGTCTTGGAGGAGACGGCCTTGGTGGCGGTGCGCTTCGCCGGGCTCTTCGCTGCGACGCTCTTGCGGGTGCGCTTGGGCGCCTCTGCGGCACTGACCATCAGCGTCACACCCTCCTCGTCGAGGACTTGGTTGAGGCTGCGCAGGACGTTCTTCCACTGGGTTGGCGGAATCTGGTCAGCCTCGAAGGCCCGACGCACGTCGTCGCCGGCGATCTGCCCCTCGGCCTTTCCCTGCTCGATGAGCGCCATCAGAGACTCGGATTCGGCGATCTCCGGCGGGAGCGTACGGGATGTGCTGGCCGACACGAACAACCTCTCGGAACGATGGGAACGGGGTTTGCGGCCCCGTCCCCGTGTGGATTGGGCCGACGTCCGCCGGCAGGGATGAGGCCGGCGGCGCGGGCGGCAGTGCAGAGCAACACAGCACCTCGGGCGAGGCTCGTATTCCCTCCGCGGCTACCACCTCTTTAGTCATCGCGCTGCCCCAAGGAGCGTTACGCCCAATCCTCGTGGCCCGAGTCACACCGCATTTCACAGCGAAGGCCCCTGAACTGGACAGATCGCCGCCTCCGGCATCGCCGGCCCGCCTTGGACGGCCCCGCACGGGACGGCCCGTCCGGCTCGCGCGCACGGCCGCTCCGGCCGTATGCGCATGCCGGACGAGCGGTCCCGCACGCACCGCCCGCCCGTACGGTCCCTCCCGCGCTCAGTGCTCGCGCGGCGCGGGGACCACGCGCTCGACCTCCGGGTGCGCGACGAGCAGCTGCCGCATCGCCGCCTCCGCCCCGGCGGCGTCGCCCGCCCCGACGGCGTCGACGATCCGCAGGTGCTGCCCGACGCCCGCCTCGGTGGGGCGGTCGCAGCCGCCGCCCGAGGCGCCCGAGACGTGCAGCGCCGCGGTGACGATCCCGGACAGGTGCTCCAGCATGCGGTTGCCCGCGACCTGGAGCAGCAGCGAGTGGAACTCGGCGTCGGCGCGCGAGAAGGTGAGGGAGTCGCCCTGGGCCAGGGCGTGCCCCATGATCTCGGCCATGTCGGCGAGGCGCTGCTGGATGTCCTCGCGGCCGTGCCCGGCGGCCAGCCGGGCCGCCAGCGGCTCGATGGTCCAGCGCAGCTCGCACAGCTCGCGGCGCTGGTCCTCGCGCTGGGGGCCGAAGGCGCGCCACTCGATGATGTCGGGGTCCAGCAGGTTCCAGTCGCTGACGGGGCGGACCCGGGTGCCGACGTTGGGGCGGGCGCTGACCAGCCCCTTGGCCTCCAGGACGCGCAGGGATTCACGGACGACGGTGCGGGAGACCTCGAAGCGCTGCCCGATCTCCTCGGGGACCAGCGGGCGGTCGGCGCCCAGGTCGCCGGAGACGATCATCTGGCCGAGCTGCTGTACGAGCTGGCCGTGCAGGCCCCGGCCCCGGCTGCCGGCGGCGCGGCGGCCGGCCCGGCTCAGCTCCGCGTCGCCGCCGTCCCATGCGGGGGCGGAGCCGCGGTCGGCCCCGGGGGCCTCCGCGTAGGAGTAGCGGTCAAGCTCGCCCGGACCGGCGAGGCCGGAGTCGGCGGAACGAGCCGCGGTCATCATGGTGTGCGCAAGGGTACTCACGCTTCCTTTGTCGGCGACACCTCCAGGCCCCTTGAGGTCTTTGGTGAAAAGCACACGAAAGGGTGATCGCCCATTACCTCGCAATTGACGCCCAAACGGACAGAAAGGGCAGAGGTCAGGGGCGGGTCATCACACAGCGTGAGTCGGCTTGCCGGTCTTCTCCCGTCTCTCCGGACTTGTTGTCACTCTGCGTCCTCCCTCGCCCTGAGCGTCGCAATAGCACAGCCCTCACCTCGGGCGCCCACGGAACACGGTGAGGACGTACGCGCCGAGCAGCACGGCCAGCGCCAGCGCGAGCGCCCACCCGGCGGGCTGCCGCACCAGCCGCAGCGCCGAGGCGAGCGCCCCGTCGAGCCCCGCGGGCCAGTGCATCAGCGCCGCCGAGCGCAGCCGTTCCGGCAGCCCCACCAGTGACCGGGCCGCGGGCCGCGCCAGCAGCCCGCCCACCACGGGGACGACGAGCGTGGGCACCGCCAGCACCGCCACCAGCCCCAGCGCCGTCGACCGGAACAGCCCGGCGGTCAGCAGCCCCGCCCAGGCGCAGCCGAGCGCCAGGCCGGCCCAGGCGGCGAGCCGCACGTCCCATCCGCCGGCCAGCAGGGCCGCCGCGTCCCCGAAGAGCAGGTCGACGGCGAGCGCGTCGAGCACCACCCCGGCCACGGCCAGGAACAGCGCCGTCGCGGCGGTGACGGCCAGCTTCGCGCCGAGCAGCGCCAGCCGGCGCGGGACGGTTCCCTGGTCGGGGGCGAGCGCGGGGTAGCGGAACTCCTCGCCGAAGGAGAGCGCGCCCAGCAGCCCGGCGCCGAGGGCCGCGGGCGGCAGCGGGAACCACGAGGGCCAGCCGGTGAGCAGGCGCGGGGCGGGCGCCCCGGCGCGCGCGAGCAGGACCGAGGCGACGAGGGAGGCGCCGAGCGACAGCGCCATGACCGTCCACGCGGTGCGCACGCCCAGGGCCCGGTGCAGCTCGTAGCGCAGCGGCCGGGCGGGGGCGGGGCCCGGCAGACGGGGCAGTACGGCGGCCGTGGCGCCGGCCGGACGCGACGGGCGGGTCGGGCCGGGCGGGCGCCCGGCGGGGGCCTGCGCGCTCCGCCCGGGGTCCGCACGCCCGTCGGCGCGCTGGAGCGGGGTCACGGGGCCGGTGTCGGCGGTCTCCTCGGCGAGCCGGTGCAACAGGATGCCGTGCCGGTACGCGGTCTCGCCGACGGTCGCACAGGTGCTGTTGTAGACGTGGATGCTGCTGCCGCTCTGCTGCACGATCTCGACGGGCGGGCTGCCGGTCGTGGCACCGAGGGCCTCGGACTCGGTGGCGAGCAGGTGGCCGAGCCGGCCGGCCAGCGGCGACTGCACCACGACGCGCGGCCGCAGCCGGCAGCCGGCGAACTCCGCGACCTCCTGGTCGGCCACCAGCCGTCCCTGGTCGATGGTGACGACCCGGTGGGCGATGCGGGCCGCCTCCTTGGGGTCGCGGCAGGTGACGAGCACGGTGCCGCCCTGGGCCGCGTAGCCGCGGAGCAGGCCGTGCAGCCAGGCCGTCTCGCGCGGCGAGAGGCCCTTCGCGGGCTCGTCGAGGACGAGGGTGTGCGGGTCGCCCAGGAGGGCCGAGGCCAGGCCGAGACGGCGGTCCATGCCGAGGGAGAAGTCGCCGAGGCGCAGGTCGGCCAGGCCGCTGAGGCCCACGACCTCCAGGACGTCGTCGGCGCGCCCGGCGGGCACGCCCGCGGCGGCGCTGAGCATGCGCAGGTGGCTGCGGGCGGTGCGGGCGGGGTGGCCGGGGACGTCGCCGAGGAGGGCGCCGACCTCGCGGGCGGGGTGCGGGACGCGGTCGAGGGTGCGGCCGCGGAACAGCGCGACACCGCGCCCGGCGTCGAGCCGCAGCACCAGCCGCAGGGCGGCGGTCTTGCCGGCGCCGGGGGCGCCGAGCAGGGCGGTGACGTGGCCCGGGCGGGCCTCGAAGGTCAGGTCGTCGACGGCGGGGGGCTGGTTGCGGCGGGTCACGCTGGTCAGTCCGATGGCCTGGATCATGGCTTCACTCGCGGAACGACGGCACGTACCGGAGCACCGTAACCCGGTATGTCCTATTTGCTGCGCAGCGTCGCCGGACGGTTCCGCGCATCACCCTGACGAGCGGCCGGGCACCCCGGCCGGGCCGCCGCCGGCTACGCCTCGGGGCGCAGCATGGGCGGGTTGAGCAGCGTGGCGCCGCCGGCGCGGAACAGCTGGGCCGGACGGCCGCCCTGCCGCGTCGTGGTGCCGCCGGTGGGCACGAGGAAGCCGGGCGTGCCGGTCACCTTGCGGTGGAAGTTGCGCGGGTCCAGCGCCACGCCCCACACGGCCTCGTAGACCCGCCGCAGCTCGCCGACGGTGAACTCCTGCGGGCAGAAGGCGGTGGCCAGCGACGAGTACTCGATCTTCGACCGGGCGCGCTCCACGCCGTCCGCGAGGATCCGCGCGTGGTCGAACGCCAGCGGTGCCCGGACGTCGCCGTCGCGCCCGTACCCGGCGGGGTGCAGCAGCTCCTCGACGGGCACCCAGCTGACGCTGCGGGCGTCGCCGCCGGGGCGCGGCGCGGGCAGGTCGGGGGCGAGCGCCAGGTGCGCCACGCTCACCACCCGCATCCGCGGGTCGCGGCCGGGGTCGCCGTACGTCGCCAGCTGTTCGAGGTGGGCGGCGTTGGGCGCGACCGGGCCCGCCGGGTCGTGCGCGAGCAGCCCCGTCTCCTCGGCCAGCTCCCGGGCCGCGGCGGTCTCCAGGTCCTCGTCGCCCCGCACGAACCCGCCCGGCAGCGCCCACCGCCCCTGGAACGGCGGCTCGCCGCGGCGGACGGCCAGCGCGCACAACGCGTGCCGCCGTACGGTGAGCACCACCAGGTCGACGGTGACGGCGAAGGGCGGGAAGGCCGACGGGTCGTAGGGCATGACGCGATCATAGTCGTCTGCCTGACGATAATCAGGCCGTTCGGCACCCCTCTCCGCAGGTCCGCCGGGCAGGCCGGCCCGCACGTCGCTCACACCCTCAGCTGGAGACCGTCGGCGGCCTCCTCCACCATGCCCAGGCCCAGCCTGCTGACCCTGACGGCGAACGGCTGCTCCGCCACACGCAGCCCCGTCAGCCTCAGCTCCCCCAGCGGCGCCGACCGCGGCGGACGGACCGTCACCCCGCCCGCCGGCACGTCCGGCCGCACCCCCGCCAGCGCGGTCAGCAGCTGCACGGCCCCCGCCGCCGCCACGGCCGCGGGCCGGCAGGCGGCCGGGTGCGGCAGCGGCGTGCTGCCGGCCGTGCGCTGCTCCCCGGCGTACATCTCCGGCAGCCGGTGCCCGAACGCCTCGGCCGCGTCCAGCACCCCGCGCAACAACCCGGCCGCCTCGTTCTCGTAACCGGCCGTCAGCAGCCCCGCCACGGCGACCGCCGTCTCGTGCACACGGACGGCCCCGCTGCGGTGCCCGAAGGGGTTGTGCCCGGGCTCCTTCGCGCCCAGCCCGCGCAGCCCCCAGCCGGAGTCGAGGGAGGGCCCGCCCAGCAGCCGGGCCAGCTGCTCGGTCCGCACCTTGTCGAGCAGCCCCGGGGCGTACCGCCCGCCGCCCAGGAGCCCGGTGTCGAGCAGGTGGGCCGCGGCGCACCCCAGGTGCGGTATGCGTCCGCCGCCGGGCGTCAGGGCGGTCAGCGGCCGCCCGCCGCCCAGGTCGTCGGTCCAGAACTCGTCCCGGAAGCGCTGCCGCAGCGCCTCTGCCCAGCCGCGCAGCTCCGCAGCCCCGGGCCGCCCGTGGCTCTCCAGCAGGTCCGCTCCCAGGACCGCCGCCCGGTGCGCATGGGCCTGGGTCTCGCAGCGGTACGGGCCCCCGGGCACCGGGTCGGCGAGGAAGTCGCCCTCGGCGGCGGTGTGCCGCAGCCACGCCAGGCACCGCTCGGCCGCCGGCAGCAGCGCCTCGGTCTCCTGCTCGGGCAGTCCCCACCGCCGTGCCTCGGCCAGCACGACGGGGAACAGCAGCGTCGCCTCGATGCCGGTGCACCCCGGTGGCAGATGCGGCCCGGCGTGCCGCAGCGGCCCGGGAATGCGCCCGCTGTCCGCTCCGGCCCCGCCCACCTGGCCCCGGGCCAGCGTCCGCAGCGTCCCGGCGGCGAGCCGTACGCCCAGGGGCAGCGCCATCCGTGCCGCCCACAGAGCCTCGGCCGGCGCCAGCTGGCCGCAGCGCCAGGGGATGCCCGCCGCGAGATGGACGTCGCCGGCCCGCTCGGGGTCGCGTACGAGCAGCGCCCGCAGGTCGTCCAAGCTCGCCGCCAGCAACGCCGCCGCGCGCGGGTCGTCGCCCTCGGCCGTGGCCTCGCCCCAGGGAACCGCCGCGGCCCGGCCCGGGGCCGGCGCCACCGCTCCGCCGGAGGCGCCGTGCGGTTCGGGCCGCACCCGCAGCTCCACGCTGCGGCTGCCACCGGGCGGCAGCCGTATCTCCCAGCGCAGCAGTCCGGCGGAGGCCACGACGTCGCCGGGCGGCGGGTCGGCCATGACCACGGACTGCGCGCCCCGCGCCGACCAGCGCAGCCCGGAGGCGTGCACGCCCGCCGGGAGCTCGGGCCCCGCCAGGCCCGTGGCGACGGCGCCCAGTTCGGCGAGGTCCGTGCCGAGCACCACCTCCAGCGGAACCCTCAGCTCGCGGACCGCCGCGCTGCGCAGGGTGATGCGCTCGACCCCCTCGGCCTCCCGCAGCCGCTCCACGGTGACCACCGGGTCGGGCCCCGCGTCGGCACCGGTGCGCACGGTCCCCACGAAGCGGGCCCGGTCCGCGGCGAGCAACCGCCCCTGGAGGGGCACCGGCTCGGCGCCCGCCACCCGGACCCGGCACCGCGCCAGCAGCCGGCGCCCGGACCGGTAGAACCCTTCGAGTCCCTGCCCGTCGAGCTGCCCGTGGACCCCGGAGACGACGAGCGCCGGGAGGGCCACGCAGATCAGCGCGTCGTGCACGGGTTGCGGTCCCGGCGCCCGGACCGAGCCGGTGCGCCGCTGTTCGGGCGGGCGGTGGACGGAGGGTCCGCCGGTGGCGATGCTCTGCACTTCCCTGGGCTCCCTGGGCACGTCACGGACCGGAACGACCGACAACGAGTGCGGGCCACCCAGGTGAACGGCGCGGGCACCGCCGAGGTCACGGTGGCCGCGCGGCGGGCCCGCCCCGCGCGACCCGCAGTACGGCTTCACCTCCTCCCCCGCGCTCCGCGCTGGCCCACACGCCGGCGCGTGGCAGCCTTGCCCGCCGGTCCATTGGCCCCCGCGGGCCCACTGGGCCGCCGCGGCCCTCCGGGCGCGGTGGAGGCCAGGGCACCCTGCGGGGGCACGTCCGCAGTGGGGGCGGGCGCGGGGGCGGGGTCGGCCGCCGGGTCGGGCAGGGCGAGCTGTTCGGGCACGCCGGCCGGCGGCCCATCGGCTGCGGGCGCCTCGGGGGCGGCGGCCCTGGGGGCGGGGGCGGGGGCCGTGACCGGGGAGGCGTCGGGCGCAGCCGGGGCGGGAGTCGCCGTACGGGCTGCCTCGCGGGCCTGCCGGGTCTCGCGGGCGTCGCGTTCCTGGCGCAGGCAGCGGCGCAGCAGTTCGGGGTCCATGCCCTCGTTGCAGGCCCGGTGCAGCAGCTGGGCGAAGAGGTAGTCGGGGTCGGCGTGCAGCGCCTGGCCGAAGGCGACGCGGGCCTCGGGGTGGTCGCCGAGGGACCACGCGACCCATCCGGCGAGGGTGAGCGGGGCGGCGGCGTGCTCCCCGTACGGGGTGACGCAGCGCCTGGCCAGGGCGCGCCAGACGCGGAGCATGACCGGGGCGGACGGTCCCTCCATCCACTCCGCCGCCTGGTCGCGCGTGACGCGGTCCTGCAGGCCGAGCACGATCATGGCGGCCTCGTCGGGGGAGACCAAGGCGTCGTCGCGGGCGTCGGCCTCCTTCCGGGCGGGGGCCGCGGGGGTTTCCTGGAAGCGGTCCCGCACCAGGCCGATCAGGGCCAGCGTCTCGCGGCGCACGGTCTCGCTCTCGCCGCGGATCAGGATGCGCGGGATGAGGTCGGCGGCGGCCTCGTGGAACGCGGTCTCCTGCTCCACGGCCCGCGCGCCGGTGAAGGGTGCGTACCGGGCCTCCATGTCCCGCAGGCTGCCCCGCACCTGGATCCCGGCGTAGGTGGCGGCCGCCGCCATCACCGTGGTGCCGGGCAGGGCGAGGGGCGTTCCTTCGGCGGGGCAGCAGCGCTCGTCGGGGCAGCAGTAGGACCAGAACCGCCCGTCCGAGAGGCACAGGGCCTCGTACACGGGCACCTCCAGCCGGCCGCAGGCCACCCGCAGGCTCTGGGCCAGCGGGCGGAGCCGCTCGACGGCCTGGACGGCCGTCTCGCCCGCGCGGGGTTCCTGGCAGAGGTAGAGGACGATGCCGTCGGGCCGGGTGCCGTGCCGGGTGCAGCTGGTGACCAGCGTCTCGGCGAGCTGGTCGCTGACGTCGGCCCATTCGTCGGTGTTCGCGGGGATGCCGAGCCGGAGCCGGCCGCCGAAGCGGCCGCGGGCGCCGTGCAGGGCGAGGAGGACGATGCTGTCGGTCGGTTGAAAGCCCATCAGGTACGGGAGGGCGTCGGCGAGTTCGGCGGCGGTGCGCAGGGAGACCAGCTGGGCGTCGGGCTCGGAGGAGGAAGCGGAGGAGGCGGAGGAGGCGGACGGGCTGAGTGATTCGTCGGGCTGCGTCATGGCCCGAGCGTCCCGTGATCCGCTCGGGCCCCGCCAGCCCTGTGGATAACTTCCGGAGCGATGATCACATCATTGCCTTCACGCCTGTGGACAAGCACGGTACCCAGGTTTTCCACAGGTCCCGCCCGTGCATTCGCGCATTGTCCGAGCTCTCGTGTTGCATGGGGGCATGACCAACGAAGCCCTCCGCGCCTCGGCGGACCACGTCCTCGCCCGTCTCGTGGGAGACGACACGGGATCGGCCAGACTGCGCGAGGACCAGTGGCGCGCCATCGAGGCCCTCGTGGCCGAGGGCCGGCGGGCGCTGGTCGTGCAGCGCACCGGCTGGGGCAAGTCCGCCGTGTACTTCGTCGCGACGGCGCTGCTCCGCGAGCGCGGCAGCGGCCCCACGGTGATCGTCTCGCCGCTCCTGGCCCTCATGCGCAACCAGGTGGAGGCCGCCGCGCGCGCGGGCATCCACGCGCGCACGATCAATTCCTCCAACACGGAGGAGTGGGACGAGGTGCAGGCGGAGATCGCGGCGGGCGCCGTCGACGTGCTCCTCGTGTCGCCGGAGCGCCTCAACAACCCCGACTTCCGGGACCAGGTCCTGCCCCGGCTGGCCGCCGCGACCGGCCTGCTGGTGGTGGACGAGGCCCACTGCATCTCCGACTGGGGCCACGACTTCCGCCCCGACTACCGGCGGCTGCGCACGATGCTGGCCGACCTGCCGCCGGGCGTGCCGGTGCTCGCCACCACCGCCACGGCCAACGCGCGCGTCACCGCCGACGTCGCCGAACAGCTGGGCACGGGCGAGGGCGCGGAGAAGGCGCTGGTCCTGCGCGGGCCGCTGGACCGGGAGAGCCTGAGCCTGGCCGTGCTCACCCTCCCCGACGCCGCCCACCGGCTGGCCTGGCTCGCCGATCACCTCGACGAGCTGCCGGGCTCCGGCATCATCTACACCCTGACCGTCGCCGCGGCCGAGGAGGTGACGGCGTTCCTGCGCCGGCGCGGGCACACCGTCACCGCGTACACCGGCAAGACGGAGAACGCCGACCGCCAGCAGGCCGAGGAGGACCTGCTGGCCAACCGCGTCAAGGCCCTCGTCGCCACCTCCGCGCTGGGCATGGGCTTCGACAAGCCCGACCTCGGCTTCGTGGTCCACCTGGGGTCGCCCTCCTCCCCCATCGCCTACTACCAGCAGGTCGGCCGCGCCGGCCGCGGCGTCGAGCACGCCGAGGTGCTGCTGCTGCCGGGGCGGGAGGACGAGGCGATCTGGAAGTACTTCGCGTCGCTGGCCTTCCCGCCGGAGGAGCAGGTGCGGCGCACGCTGGACGTCCTGGCCCGGGCGGACCGCCCGCTGTCGCTGCCCGCCCTGGAGCCGCTGGTGGAGCTGCGCCGCTCCCGGCTGGAGACCATGCTCAAGGTCCTCGACGTGGACGGGGCGGTGCGCCGCGTCCGCGGCGGCTGGACCGCCACCGGCGAGCCGTGGAGCTACGACGGCGAGCGGTACGCGTGGGTCGCGCGGCAGCGCGAGGCCGAGCAGCAGGCCATGCGGGAGTACGCCACGACCACGCGGTGCCGCATGGAGTTCCTGCGGCAGCAGCTGGACGACGAGCAGGCCGCCCCGTGCGGGCGCTGCGACAACTGCGCGGGCGCGCGGTTCACGGCCGACGTCTCGGCCCTGGCGCTGGAGGCGTCCCGCGGGGAACTGGGGCGCCCCGGCGTCGAGGTGGAGCCGCGGCGGATGTGGCCCACGGGCATGGCGGCGGTGGGCGTGGACCTCAAGGGACGGATCCCGCCCGGCGAGCAGGCCGCGCCGGGCCGCGCCCTGGGCCGGCTGTCGGACATCGGCTGGGGCAACCGGCTGCGTCCGCTGCTGGCCCCGCAGACACCGGACGCAGCCGTTCCGGACGATGTGACCGACGCGGTGGTGACCGTGCTGGCCGACTGGGCCCGTGGCCCCGGCGGTTGGGCGTCCGGGGCACCCGGCGCGCCCGCGCGCCCGGTGGGCGTCGTCACCGTCGCCTCCCGCACCAGGCCGCAGCT
Organism: Streptomyces mashuensis; assembly: GCF_014654785.1. Lineage (GTDB taxonomy): Bacteria > Actinomycetota > Actinomycetes > Streptomycetales > Streptomycetaceae > Streptomyces > Streptomyces mashuensis. Next base: position 79,826 of record NZ_BNBD01000001.1, on the reverse strand, counting down.
GATCCGGTCGCTGGGCGAGCGCATCGCGGCCATCGGCCGCATGCCCCTGCTCGGTTCGGTGGAGTACCGCGACACCGAGGAGGCCGTGCACGCGTCGCGCACCAACAGCGCCCAGCGGCTGCGGGCCCTCGACGGGGCGCTGACCGTACCGCCGTCGCTGGCCGCGGCGCTGAGCACGGCGGGCGGGCCGGTGCTGCTCGTGGACGACTACGCGGACACCGGCTGGACGCTGGCGGTGGCGGCGCGGCTCCTGCGCCGTGCCGGGGCGGCCGAGGTGCTACCGCTGGTACTCGCCGTCCAGGGGTGACGGCGGGCGCTCTCTGGCGCCAATTGATCGTTGCCGCACGGCCGGTGCGGCCGGGAGAATCGAACCGGCTCCCCCGCTCCCGGCCGTGCGCCGGTCTCGCGGGACGGCCTCCACGACGCACGCTCCGCCCTGTCCCCCGCCCGCCGCCCGCGGGCGTCAGACGAAGGGAGCATCATGGCCTTCGGCTTCACGCCCGTGCCGTCCGCCGACCCGGCTTCCCGTCTGGGCCGGCTCCTGGAACCCGCCGAGTGGGCGGCATCGGGCGTCCCGCTGCTGGGGAATCCCCGCGAGGTCGTCTGCGGGCTGTACGCCCGGCACCTTCCGACGCCACCGACCGCGGTGGTCGCCGTCCTGCACCCGGACGAACGCCTCGCCGCAAGCGCCTCGTTCCGGCCCGCAGGGGCCGGGGACGGCTGGTTGCTGCGCAACGCGCTGCTGACGCAGCTGCGCCGCATCATCCCGCACGACCTCCGGTTGCGCGCACCGGTGCGCACGGCCGTCCTGCTCTACTGCCGCCAGGGCGAAGGGCATTGGACGGAGGAGGACGGCGCCTGGATGTGGGCGCTGCGGGACGCCTGCGTCCTGCACGGGCTGCGCTGCGGCGCGTACATCACCCTCACGGGCGGCGGCTGGCGGGTCCTCGGCGAGGGCCGCAGCGGCCGTACGCCGCGGTGCGGGCCCCGCCTCCCGGCGATGCGGGCCGCCGGGCCGGTCGGTGCCGGCGGCGGGGCGCCGGAGGCACACCGCCGCACCGCCGCGTGCTGAGCCGGTCCGTCAGACGCCCGCCGTCAGAAGGGCGTTGACGCGCTGCGGGTCGCCACAGACGATCAGCAGCGCACCGGCCCGGGCCATGGCGGCGGGCAGGGCCTGCGCCACCGCGGCGTCCGTGCCGCCGTTGACGGCGACGACCACCACGGGGCGCGGAGCGAGTCGCTCCGCGTCGGCGGCCGCGTAGAAGACGTCGTCGCGGGCGTCGTGCTGCGCCCAGTAGGACGCCTCACCGAAGGACAGCTCGTGGGCCGCCCAGGGGTGCGGGTCGCCGGTGGTCAGCACCAGGACCTCGCCGGGCGCGCGGCCGCTGTCGAGCAGCAGGTCGACGGCCTCGTCGGCCGCGTCCAGGGCGCCCTCCGCCGGGGCGGGGATCAGCTGGATCTGCGTGCCGGCGGGGGCGTCCGCGGCGGCGTCCCGCGCAGCCGGCCGGGGCGGACCCGGGACCGGGGGGCGACGGGAACCGGTGGCGCCGGGCTTCGGCGGGGCCGGGCGGGGGCCGGGGCCAGGAACAGGACGGGGGGTCGGCGCGGTCCGGCCGGTGGCCGCACCTGCGCGGGGACCCGGGACACTCTCGTGAATCGGAGGCTCCTCGGGGATGAGAGGCATGAGTCGATGTTTATCAAACGCCGGTTCGACGTGTGTCGGCGGGTGGCGTTCGAGGGGCGTTCAGAAGTCGAAGCCGAGTTGGCCACCGGCCTCCAACGCCATGGCGTCCTGGGTGACACGCACCCGCTTGAGATGCTGCCACCTGGGGAGGGCATCCAGGTAGGCCCAGGACAGCCGGTGATGCGGAGTGGGGCCCAGCTCTTCCAGGGCCGCCCGGTGCACCGGCGAGGGGTATCCGGCGTTGTCGCAGAAACCGAACGGGGCGTGGTCGGCGCCCAGTTCGGCCATCAGCGCGTCGCGCCGGACCTTGGCGATCACCGAGGCGGCGGCGACCGCCACGCACGAGAGATCGCCCTTGACGACCGTGCGCACCCTCCAGGGCTCGCCCAGGTAGTCGTGTTTGCCGTCCAGGATCACCGCGTCGGGCCGCACCGGCAGCCCGTCCAGGGCCCGGGTGGCGGCCAGCCGCAGTGCGGCGGTCATGCCCAGCTCGTCGATCTCGCCGGGGGACGCCTCACCGAGCGCGTAGGCCGTGACCCAGCCCTCCAGCACCGTGGCGAGCTCGGTACGGCGCTTGGGGGTCAGCATCTTGGAGTCGGTGAGACCGTCCGGCGGGCGACGCAGGCCGGTGACGGCCGCGCACACGGTGACCGGGCCGGCCCAGGCGCCCCGGCCGACCTCGTCCACACCGGCGACGATCTTCGCTCCGGTCGTCGCGCGGATCGAGCGCTCGACGCTGTGGGTAGGCGGTTGGTAGGGCATGGCGCCAGTAAGGGTACGCCCCTGGCGCCCCGCTGTCCCACCCCGGCCCCCGCAGTCGGCGCTCAGCCCGTGGCGGACGCCGGCAGCCAGCCGGGGAGCGGCTCGGTGCGGTCCAGCCACTCCGCGGGCGGAGCCCCTCGTTCCGCCGCGGCCACCACACCGCAGGCGATCGCGGACGTGGTGTCCACGTCACCACCGGCCTGCGCGGTGGTCCAGAACACCGCCTCGAAGTCGCCGAGATGGCGGGCGGCGGCCCACAGCGCGAAGGGCACCGTGTCATGGGCGCTGGTGCGCCGTCCGCAGCCCAGCACGGCGGCAACGGTCGTCGCGTCGGCGTAGTCCAGCATGTCGCGGGCCCGGCGCAGCCCGGCCTGCACCGCGCTGCGCGGCACGAGCGCGACCACGCCGTCCAGCAGCGCCTCCGGTGCGACCGGGCCGCCGTGCCCCGCGACGAGTGCGGCGGCCGCGGCCACGGCCATGGCCCCGGCGACGGCCTCGCGGTGCTGGTGCGTGGTGTACGCGGAGATCTCGGCCTGGTGGGTGGCCTGCTCCGGGTCGTCCGCGTACCAGGCGCCGAGCGGGGCGATCCGCATGGCGGCACCGTTGCCCCAGGACCCCTGCCCGTTGAACAGCGCGGAGGCCAGCTCCCGCCAGTCGCCGCCCTCCCGGATCAGGCGCAGCATGCGGTTGACCGCGGAACCGTAGCCGCGGTCGACGTCGTGATGGGCGGCGAAGGACGCCGCGAGGGCGTCCTGGTCGACGCGCCCGTGCGCCGCGAGGACGGCCAGGACCGAGCAGGCCATCTCCGTGTCGTCGGTCCAGGACCACGGCGCGGGCGGCAGCTCACGGCGCCGGAGGAGCGGGTAGTGGGCGGGGACGAAGAACTGGGAGCCGAGGGCGTCACCCACGGCCAGCCCTCGCAGACTCGCCAGGGCTCGGTGGAATCGGTCAGCGGTCATCGCAGCGAACTCTAACCGCTGAACCCGTACGACTCCGGGGTGCACCAGCGTTCGAACGGCCGGTCGAGGTGGTAGCGGCCGTCGGGGCCCAGCACGAGCATCCGTGACTCGGCGTTGCCCGGGTTGGACAGGCACTCGAATTCCGCGACCGTCCAGTGGAGCCAGCGCATGCAGAAGAGCCGCATGGTCAGGCCGTGGGTGACCAGCAGGACGTTCGGCGGGTGGTCCGGGTCGTCGAAGCTGCGCCACAGGCTCTCCAGGAACGCGCCCACGCGGTCGTAGACGTCGGCTCCGGACTCACCCTGGGCGAAGCGGTAGAAGAAGTGGCCGTAGGCGTCCCGGTAGGCCTTCTGGCGGCGGACGTCCTCGCGGTCCTGCCAGTTGCCCCAGTCCTGCTCGCGGAGCCGGGGCTCCTCGCGGACCCGGACCCGGCGCGGGTCGAGGCCCAGGGCGTGGAACGTCTGGTGGGCGCGGCGGTAGGGGGACACGTAGACGGAGACCTGCTCGTCGCCGAAGAGCTCCCTGAGCCGGACGCCGGCCTGCTCGGCCTGCTTGCGTCCGAGGTCGGTCAGGGCGAGGGCGTGGTCCGGTTCCCGCTCGTAGACGGTGTCGTCCACGTTGCCTTCGGACTCTCCGTGCCGGAGGAGAACGATGCGCCGGGGCCGTGCCATGGCGCCACCCTAAGCCCGGGGACACGCCCCAGCGAGAGCGGGGGCCGCCGTCGGGCCGCCGGGCTCCTGCGTGATCACGGCCCGGCCGTCGCGTATGGCGCACCGGCGGCCGGCGAAGCGGTCGGTCAGGGCCCGGTCGTGGGAGACGACGACCACCGCGCCGGGCCACTGGTCGAGGGCCTCTTCGAGCTCCTCGACCAGGCCGAGGGCGAGGTGGTTGGCGGGCTCGTCGAGCAGCAGCAGGTCGGCGGGGCGGGCCAGCAGCCGGGCGAGCGCCAGGCGGCGCAGCTGCCCGGCGGAGAGGGAGCCAGTCGGCACATGCAGGTCGCGCTCGCGGAACAGGCCGTACGACAGCAGGCGCGCCCGCAGCTCCTCGGGCTCCCCCGGCAGGCCGCGGAGGAAGGCGTCGAGGAGCCGCTCGGCGGGCCGGTCCACGGTGACGTCCTGCGGGAGGTGGCCGATGCGGCCGCGGCGCGTGACCGTACCCGCGTCGGGCGTGGTCAGGCCGGCCATCACACGGAGCAGGGTCGACTTGCCGGCGCCGTTGGGGCCCTGGATCAGCAGCCGGTCGCCCGCGTGCACGTCGAGGGCCTCGACGGCGAGGCGCTCCGCGACCCGGATTCCGCTGAGGGAGACCAGCGTGCCGGTGGCTCCGGCGCTGGCCGGAACCGCGGTGAAGCGCAGGGGCGGGGGCGGGGCCGGCACGGGGTGCTCGTGGAGCCGGCGCAGTCGTTCCCGGGCGTTGCGGACGCGGCTGGACACGGAGGACTGCACACGGCCCCCGTTGCGGTCGTAGGCCATCTTGTTGCGGTCCTTCATGGCGCGGCCGGGGGCGACGGCCGTGGCGGCGCTCTCGGCGGTGGCGACGAGGGCCTCGGTCTCCGCGCACCACTGCGCGTACGCCTCCTCCCACTGGCGGCGAGCGGCGTCGCGGGCCGCGACGTACCCGGCGTAGCCCCCGCCGTGCCGGACCAGGGTGCGCCGGTCGGCGTCCACCTCGACGACGGCGGTGGCGACCCGGCGCAGGAAGGCCCGGTCGTGGGAGACGGTGACGACCGTGCCGCGGTGGGCGCGCAGCGTCTCCTCCAGCCAGGTCAGGGCGGCGCCGTCCAGGTGGTTGGTCGGCTCGTCGAGGAGCATGACCTCCGGCGCGGCGGCCAGGAGGCACCTGAGGCCCAGCCGGGCCTGCTCCCCGCCCGACAGACTCCCCAGGGGCCGGTCACGGCCGATGTGGCCGACGCCCAGGGCATTCAGCGCGGCGTCGACACGGGCGTCCGCCTCATAGCCGCCGCGGGCCTCGAAGGCGGTCAGCAGCTCGCCGTACTCCGCAAGGACCTCCGGCCCGCCGCCGGCCAGCTCCGCCTCCAGCTCGCGCAGCCGGCGCTCCATGGCGCGCAGGTCGCCGAGGGCCACGTCGACGGCCTGGGCGACGGTGTGCCCGGGAGGCAGGGCCGAGGTCTGGCCGAGGTGGCCGATGCCTCCGTCGGCGGTGACGACGACCGTCCCACGGTCCGGCGCCTCCACCCGGGCGAGCAGCTTGAGCAGCGTCGATTTGCCGGCGCCGTTCTCGCCGACGACGCCCACCCGTTCGCCGGGCCGGACCGCGAGGGACACGTCGTCGAGCAGGAGCCGGTCACCGCGGGAGACGGAGACGCCGTGGAGAGAGAGCTGAGCAGGCATGAGTGAACCCCCCGATAGAACTAACGCTACCGATGTTGCGTTACGCTCAGCATGGCACACCCCGCCGACCTAACGCAACAGGAGTTGCAGTTGTCCGAGCAGAAGACTCCCCCGGCCACCCCCGGAACCGTCCGGCCCGGCGGCCGTACCGCCCGGACCAGGGCCGCCGTCCGCGACGCGGTGCTCACCGGCCTCGTCGAACACGGCTACCCGGGCCTCACCGTCGAGTACGTCGCCGAGCACTCCGGCGTCCACAAGACGACGCTCTACCGGCGCTGGGGCGGCGTCGAAGGCCTCCTCGCCGACGCCCTCGACCTGGCCGGCGAGGACACCTGGACGCCGCCCGACACCGGCTCGCTCCGGAACGACCTCCGGGCCCTCGCCCACGAGATCGTCGACAATTTCGGCGATGCCGCGAAGGCCGCCGTCCCCACCGCGTTCATCGCCGCGGCGTTCCAGTCGGAGCGGGCGGCCGAGGGGTTGCGCGGCTTCTACGGCGAGCGCTTCGCGCGCTGCGCACCCCTCGTCGCGCGCGCCGTCGAACGCGGCGAAGTGCCCGAGGGCACGGACGCCGGCGAAGTGGCCCGCGCAGTCTCCGCGCCCCTGTTCTTCCGGCTGTTCGTCACCCGGGAGCCCATCGACGGCACCCTCGCGGACCGGGCCGCCGACGCGGCCCTCGCAGCGGCCCGCGCGGGCGTCTACACCTGACAGCCCATCACCGGATACACCTGACAGCCCGTCACCGGCCCACGCCGGTCACACCGTCCACGCCTGCTCTATCTCCACCACGTCACCCGTGATCGCGGCGACGTCCGCCTCCGTCTGCGCGCGCAGGGCGAGCCGCTCCACGCGGTCGGTGCGGTACTTGCCGTGCTCGGCCACGGAGTTCCACATCGACAGCACCAGGAACTCCTGGCCCGGCGCCTCGCCGAACACGCCGCGCAGCATGCCCGGGGACCCGGCCATGGCCGGGTTCCACACCTTCTCCTGCATGAGCGCGAAGTGCTCCACCCGGTCCTCGCGGACGCGGCAGTGGGCGAACCTCACCACGTCCGCGTCCGCGAACTGCGGCTGGAAACCGACCTTGACGTCGAAGCGGTGCTCGAACAGGCGGACCTGGGCGTTCTTGAACGTGCCGGCCTGCGAGACCGCCAGCCTGTCGTGCGAGCGCGCCATGAACGAGTCGTAGAACGCCCGGCTCTCCCAGAAGCCGAAGAGGTGCACCACGTCGGGCCGGGCACGGCTCCAGCCGCCGCCCTGCCCGCGGAATCCGGGCTCGCCGAGCAGTCCCGCCCACTTCCGCTGCCCGCGCTCGAACCCACGGCGGTCCACCACGGTGCAGCGAATCCACTTGACCAGCACCGACCCATCGTACGGCCCCGGCAGTGGCGCGGGTCACGTACGCGAGCGGTACACCCGTGCGAGGGTCTCCTCGTCCTCCGGTCCCAGTCCGATCCCGAACTCGCTCCGCAGCGCCTCGGCCAACTCGGCTTCCGTCACGACACGTTGTTCCGCCGGACCGTCGGGGCGCGTGACCACGAGGACCGGCCCCACGAGCGCACGCCGTACGTCCGGCCCCGTCTGCTGCACGATGACCCGCGAGACGAACGGGGAGTCGGGGTGCGTGGAGGTGTAGTAGTTCATCTGGCCGTAGTCGACCGGGAAGCGCTGCTCGGGGCCGAAGGCGTACACGTCGGTCCAGCCCTCGGGGCCCAGCGTGCGCAGGACGTGCACACCGTCGCCCTCATGGGCGAGGGCGTACGTCCAGGCCCCCTGGACGGCCTGCTCCCCGTCCACCAGGCGCAGCGGCTCCACCAGCCCCTCGCCGCCGAACCCGACGTCGCACAGCCACGCCTCCCCGTCGGCCTCCACCCGCAGCGCCATGTGCGTGACCGGCCGCATCCGGTCGGCCCGCATGCGCACCCGGGCGCCGAGGCCCGTGACGGAGAAGCCGATGCGCTCCAGAGCCGCCGCGAGGAGGGAGTTCTGCTCGTAGCAGTAGCCGCCCCGGCGCTGCGCCACCATCTTGTCCTGGAGCGACTTCAGGTCCAGCAGCACCGGTCTGCCGAGTATGACTTCAAGGTTCTCGAAGGGAATCGCCGCCACATGGGCCCGGTGCACCGCCCGCAGCGTCGCGAGGTCCGGCCGCACCGGCCCCTCGTACCCGATGCGCGCCAGGTAGGCGTCCAGGTCCAGCTCGTCGGCGCTCCACAGAAACGTACTCATTCCCGCACCTTAGACGCCGAGAGGGAGCCGGCACACAGCCGGCTCCCTCTCACGTCACTTCACACAGCGATCAGTTGATCAGCTGCAACCGCTCGTCGAGCCGCAGCCCTCGCACAGGTAGCAGCTGCCCGCGCGGCGCATCTTCGTGCCGCAGGAGAAGCACAGCGGGGCGTCGGCGTTCAGGCCGAGGCGCATCTCCGCCAGCTCGGTGGAGTTGTGGGCCTGCTTGGGCGCCGGGGCCGCGGCCGGCTGCTGGGCCGGGACGTCGGGCTTGGGCGCCTCGACCTGCCGCGGGGCGGACTGGGCCAGGCCCTCCACGTCGACCTCCTCGTCGGCCGGCTCGTACGAACCGGTGTCGAGGTGGCGCTGACGCTCCTCGGCGGAGTGGATGCCGAGCGCCGAACGGGTCTCGAACGGCAGGAAGTCCAGCGCCAGGCGGCGGAAGATGTAGTCGACGATCGACTGCGCCATCCGCACGTCCGGGTCGTCCGTCATGCCGGCCGGCTCGAAGCGCATGTTGGTGAACTTCGAGACGTACGTCTCCAGCGGCACGCCGTACTGCAGGCCGACCGAGACGGCGATGGAGAAGGCGTCCATCATGCCCGCGAGGGTCGAGCCCTGCTTGGACATCTTCAGGAAGACCTCGCCGAGACCGTCGTCCGGGTAGGAGTTGGCGGTCATGTAGCCCTCGGCGCCGCCCACCGTGAAGGAGGTGGTGATGCCGGGACGGCCCTTCGGCAGGCGCTTGCGGACCGGACGGTACTCGACGACCTTCTCCGGGGCGGCGGGCGCGGTCTCGGCCTTCTTCTCCTCCTCCTTCTTCTTGGCGGAGAGCGGCTGGCCGACCTTGCAGTTGTCGCGGTAGATCGCGAGGGCCTTCAGGCCCATCTTCCAGCCCTCGAAGTAGACCTCCTCGACCTCCTCGACGGTGGCCGACTCGGGCAGGTTGACCGTCTTGGAGATGGCGCCGGAGAGGAACGGCTGCGCGGCGGCCATCATGCGCACGTGGCCCATGGCCGAGATCGCGCGCTCGCCCATGGCGCAGTCGAAGACCTCGTAGTGCTCCTGCTTCAGGCCCGGGGCGTCGATCACGTTGCCGTGCTCGGCGATGTGGGCGACGATCGCCTCGACCTGCTCGGGCTGGTAGCCCAGGCGCTTCAGCGCCTTCGGCACGGTGTTGTTCACGATCTGCATCGAGCCGCCGCCGACGAGCTTCTTGAACTTCACCAGCGCCAGGTCCGGCTCGACGCCCGTGGTGTCGCAGTCCATCATCAGGCCGATGGTGCCGGTCGGGGCCAGCACGGACGCCTGGGCGTTGCGGAAGCCGTTCTGCTCGCCGAGGCGCAGCACGTCCTGCCAGGCCTCGGTGGCGGCGGCCCACACCGGGGTGTCCAGGTCGTCCATCCGCCGGGCGGTGTCGTTGGCGTCGGCGTGCTGCTTCATGACGCGCTTGTGCGCCGTGGCGTTGCGGGCGTAGCCGTCGTACGGGCCGACGACCGCGGCCAGCTCGGCGGAGCGGCGGTACGAGGTGCCGGTCATCAGGGAGGTGATGGCACCGGCGAGCGCGCGGCCGCCGTCGCTGTCGTAGGCGTGGCCGGTGGCCATCAGCAGGGCGCCGAGGTTGGCGTAGCCGATGCCCAGCTGGCGGAAGGCGCGGGTGGTCTCGCCGATCTTCTCGGTCGGGAAGTCGGCGAAGCAGATGGAGATGTCCATCGCCGTGATGACCAGCTCGACGACCTTGGCGAAGCGCTCGGCGTCGAACGACTGGTTGCCCTGGTCGTCGTCACGGAGGAACTTCATGAGGTTGAGGGAGGCGAGGTTGCACGAGGAGTTGTCCAGGTGCATGTACTCGCTGCACGGGTTGGACGCGGTGATCCGGCCCGTCTCCGGCGAGGTGTGCCAGTGGTTGATCGTGTCGTCGTACTGGATGCCCGGGTCGGCGCAGGCCCAGGCGGCCTCGGCCATCTTGCGGAAGAGCGCCTTGGCGTCGACCTCCTCGATGACCTCGCCGTTGAGGCGGCCGCGCAGGCCGAACTTCGAGCCGGTCTCGACGGCCTTCATGAACTCGTCGTTCACGCGGACCGAGTTGTTGGCGTTCTGGTACTGGACGGACGTGATGTCGTCGCCGCCCAGGTCCATGTCGAAGCCCGCGTCGCGCAGGGCGCGGATCTTCTCCTCCTCCTTCACCTTGGTGTCGATGAAGGCCTCGATGTCCGGGTGGTCGACGTCCAGGACGACCATCTTGGCGGCCCGGCGGGTGGCGCCGCCGGACTTGATGGTGCCGGCGGAGGCGTCGGCGCCGCGCATGAAGGAGACGGGGCCGGAGGCGTTGCCGCCGGAGGAGAGCAGCTCCTTGGAGGAGCGGATGCGGGAGAGGTTCAGGCCGGCGCCGGAGCCGCCCTTGAAGATCATCCCCTCTTCCTTGTACCAGTCGAGGATCGACTCCATGGAGTCGTCGACGGAGAGGATGAAGCAGGCGGAGACCTGCTGGGGCTGCTTGGTGCCGACGTTGAACCAGACCGGCGAGTTGAAGCTGAAGACCTGGTGGAGCAGGGCGTACGTGAGCTCGTGCTCGAAGATCTCGGCGTCGGCCGGGGAGGCGAAGTAGCCGTGCTCCTCGCCGGCGCGGCGGTAGGTCTTCACGACGCGGTCGATCAGCTGGCGGAGGCTGGACTCGCGCTCGGGGGAGCCGACGGCACCACGGAAGTACTTGCTCGTGACGATGTTGACCGCGTTCACCGACCAGAAGTCGGGGAACTCCACGCCGCGCTGCTCGAAGTTGATCGAGCCGTCGCGCCAGTTGGTCATGACGACGTCACGACGCTCCCAGACCACCTCGTCGTACGGGTGCACGCCGGGGGTCGTGTGGATGCGCTCGATGCGCAGCCCCTTGGCGCCCTTGTTCCCCTTGGAGCGGGAACCTCGCGCGGAGCCGCTCGTCGTCTCGGTCATGCCGCCTCCCTTTACGGGCAAAACGCCCTGATGCACCCAAATCTTCCGTGGTGCGGTGTGTGTCTTTCACCCGGTCGCGCGGGGCGCGCCGGGCAGGTCCTTGATGGCCGCGGTGCCTGGTGGCCGCGGTGCCGGCGGGGTCAGTCGCCGGCCGTGGCGGGCACGGGCACACCGGCGCCGCCGGCTGCCGCGGCACCGGCCGCCGCCGGTGCGTCCCCGGCCGTCGCGCCGCGGGCCCGCTGGTATTCGCGGAGCTCGGCGACGGCGGCCTCGAAGTCCTCGAGCGAGTCGAACGCCTGGTACACGGACGCGAACCGCAGGTACGCGACGAGGTCCAGGTCCCGGAGCGGGCCGAGTATGGCGAGCCCGACGTCGTGGGTGGTCAGCTCGGCGCTGCCGGTGGCGCGCACGGCCTCCTCGACCCGCTGGCCGAGCTGGGCCAGGGCATCCTCGGTGACCGGCCGGCCCTGGCAGGCCTTGCGCACGCCGGAGATCACCTTCGTCCGGCTGAAGGGCTCGGTGACCCCACTGCGCTTGATCACCATGAGTGACGCGGTCTCCACCGTGGTGAACCGGCGGGAGCAGTCGGGACACTGGCGGCGTCTGCGGATCGAACAGCCGTCGTCGGTGGTCCGGCTGTCGACGACCCGGCTGTCGGGGTGCCTGCAGAAGGGGCAGTGCATGGCTCTCCACCCTCCTTCACCCACGATGGACCCCGGCCACCCCGGGAACTGCGTACGTCTCGGCTCCGGCGGACCCCTTCCGGGACCTCCGCCGAGCAGCCCCCAGCATAGGCGATGCCCCCGACACGGATGACCGCGGGGCGGGCACCGACCACAACTTGTGGGTAGCCGGCGCCATCAAACCACTAGATCTGGTACCGGGCGGCGGAAGGGGCCCACCCGCGTGTCGCGGGACACGCCCCGCCGCAGGGGATGCCGGAAGCAATCGCTCCGGCACGGATGCCACACTGGAAGCGGGCACGGGCTCACGACGGGCCGCCGAGCGCACACCGGACATTACCGTAAATGGGCGAATTGATCTTCGCCCGTACACCCATCCCCCTGATCAAGTCAGGCGTTCTGCGGTTTTTCACTCGAACGTGTGTTTGGCGCAACCTTTCGAAAGCAACTACCGTTGTCCAGCTAGGGAGAACATCTCGAGAGGGGCCGACGTGACCACCACCGCAGACAGCGCCAGCGCCACCATCACCGCCCAGGACCGCTCCCAGAGCCGACTCGACCAGGCACACCCGCAGGCACACCCGATGAACGACGCGGCGATGAACGCCGACGGGCAGAAGCCCGCCCGCTCGCTTCCCGGGCGCCCCCCGGGCATCCGTGCGGACAGCTCCGGGCTCACCGACCGGCAGCGCCGGGTCATCGAGGTGATCAGGGACTCCGTCCAGCGCCGCGGCTACCCACCCTCCATGCGCGAGATCGGCCAGGCCGTGGGCCTGTCCAGCACCTCGTCCGTCGCCCACCAGCTCATGGCCCTGGAGCGCAAGGGCTTCCTCCGCCGCGACCCGCACCGGCCCCGTGCCTACGAGGTCCGCGGCTCCGATCAGCCCAGCACGCAGCCCGCCGACACCACCGGCAAGCCGGCCGCCTCGTACGTGCCCCTCGTCGGCCGCATCGCCGCCGGTGGCCCGATCCTGGCGGAGGAGTCCGTCGAGGACGTCTTCCCGCTCCCCCGCCAACTGGTCGGCGACGGCGAGCTGTTCGTCCTCAAGGTCGTCGGCGACTCCATGATCGAGGCCGCCATCTGCGACGGCGACTGGGTGACCGTCCGCCGCCAGCCCGTGGCCGAGAACGGCGACATCGTGGCCGCCATGCTCGACGGCGAGGCCACGGTCAAGCGCTTCAAGCGCGAGGACGGCCACGTCTGGCTGCTCCCGCACAACTCCGCGTACCAGCCGATCCCCGGCGACGAGGCCACCATCCTGGGCAAGGTCGTGGCCGTTCTGCGGCGGGTGTGAGCCCGGTGCCGATAGGCCGAGCCCCGGAACCACTGCGCCGGTTCCGGGGCTCTTTCACACCCCGGTCCACGCCCTGACGCCTTACGCCCGGCGTTCGCCAGGCGTTCGCGCGGCCCCTGCCCTCAGCGGCCCTCCGCCTTCGCCGCCGCGTCGATCGCGGCCAGCGAGCGGCGCACCTGGTTGCGGTCCGTCGTGTACCAGAAGTCGGGCATCGAGGCCCGCAGGAACGACCCGTAGCGCGCCGTGGCCAGCCGCGGGTCCAGCACCGCGACCACGCCCCGGTCCCCGGTGGCGCGCACCAGCCGGCCCGCGCCCTGCGCCATCAGCAGCGCCGCGTGCGTCGCCGCCACCGCCATGAAGCCATTGCCGCCCGCGGCCTCCACCGCCCGCTGCCGCGCGCTCATCAGCGGATCGTCCGGCCGCGGGAACGGCACCCGGTCCATCACCACCAGCTGGCAGCTGGGCCCCGGCACGTCCACGCCCTGCCACAGCGACAGCGTGCCGAACAGACACGTCCGCGGGTCGGCGGCGAAGTTCCGGATCAGCTCGCCGAGCGTCTCCTCGCCCTGCAGCAGCACCGGCACGTCCAGCCGGCCGCGCAGCTCCTCGGCGGCCGCCTGGGCGGCCCGCATGGACGAGAAGAGGCCGAGCGTCCGGCCGCCCGCGGCCTCCACCAGCTCCGCCAGCTCGTCCAGCATGTCGGACCGGCTGCCCTCCCGGCCCGGCTGCGACAGATGGCGGGCGACATAGAGGATGCCCTGCTTGGGGTAGTCGAACGGCGACCCGACGTCCACGCCCTTCCACGGCGGGCAGTCCTCGCCCTCGACGCCCTCCGGCGCCAGCCCCAGCGAGGCACCCACCCCGTTGAAGTCGCCGCCGAGCTTGAGCGTCGCCGACGCCAGCACCACCGACCGGTCGGCGAACAGCTTCTCCCGCAGCAGGCCCGACACCGACATCGGCGCCACCCGCAGCGAAGCGCCGAAGCGGTCGTGCCGCTCGTACCAGACGACGTCGTACTCCGAGCCCTCCAGGATGCGCTCGGCCACCGCGTGCACGTTCTCCACGGAGGCCATCGCCTGCTTGCGGACGGCGTCCTCGTCCTGGACGGACTTGTCGCGGGTGTTGCCCAGCGCCGTCACCGCCGTACGCGCCGCGTCACGCAGCAGCATCAGCGCGTGGCCGAGCTCCTCGGGGATCTCCTCCAGCCGGCCCGGCAGCGCCAGCTCCATCAGCCGCTCGAAGTTCTCGGCGGCCGTCTGCAGCCCGTCGGCGACCTTCTCGTCGACCAGCTTCGCCGAGCGCCGCACGGCCCGGTTGACCTGCCCCGGCGTGAGCTCGCCGGTGGCGACGCCCGTCACCCGGGAGACCAGCTCGTGCGCCTCGTCGACGATCAGCACCTCATGGCCGGGCAGCACGGGCGCGCCCTCGATGGCGTCGATCGCCAGCAGCGCGTGGTTGGTCACCACCACGTCGGCCAGCTTGGCGCGCTCGCGCGCCGCCTCGGCGAAGCACTCGGCGCCGTACGCGCACTTGGACGCGCCCAGACACTCGCGCGAGGTGACCGACACCTGCGCCCAGGCGCGGTCCGAGACGCCCGGGGTGAGGTCGTCGCGGTCACCCGACTCCGTCTCGTCCGCCCAGTCGCGCAGGCGCAGCAGGTCCTTGCCGAGCTTGCTGGTGGGCGCCGCGGCCTCGAAGGCGTCGAACAGACCGTCCTCGTCGTCCTGCGGCACGCCCTCGTGCAGCCGGTGCAGGCACAGGTAGTTGGAGCGGCCCTTGAGCATGGCGAACTCCGGGCGGCGGCGCAGCAGCGGGTGCAACGCCTCGACCGTCCGCGGAAGATCACGCTCGACGAGCTGGCGCTGGAGCGCGAGCGTGGCCGTGGCGACGACCACGCGGTCGCCGTGCGCGAGGGCGGGCACCAGGTACCCCAGCGACTTGCCCGTGCCCGTACCGGCCTGGACCAGCAGGTGGGTGCCGCTGTCGATGGCCTCGGCGACGGCTTCGGCCATGGCGACCTGGCCCGGCCGCTCGGTGCCGCCGACGGCGGAGACGGCCGCGTGCAGCAGGTCGGTCAGGGTGGTCGCGGAGGCAGACGAGGTGGCAGTCATAGCGTGGTCAGCCTACGGTGCGGCACTGACAGCGCGGGCACCGACGGGAAACCCGGCGGGCGCGGACCCGACCCGTCGCGCCCCTCCACGCGCCCCCACCACTCACAGCACCACGCGCAGCACCCCTCACAGCACCGCGCGCAGTGACCGGTCGCGCACCATCAGCGCCGCCCGCTTGCCCGGCAGCTCGATCTCGGCGCTCATCCGGAACCCCGCGCCGAGGAACGCGGCGAGCGACGGCGTATTGCGCAGGTCGGGCTCCCCCACCACGCGCCCGCACAGCGGCCGGCGGTCCAGGACGAGATCGGCGACGGCCCGCAGCAGCCGGGTGCCCAGCCCG
This sequence comes from Streptomyces mashuensis, assembly GCF_014654785.1. Lineage (GTDB taxonomy): Bacteria > Actinomycetota > Actinomycetes > Streptomycetales > Streptomycetaceae > Streptomyces > Streptomyces mashuensis. Next base: position 64,463 of record NZ_BNBD01000001.1, on the reverse strand, counting down.
CGCCCGCGGTCCGGGACGCGGCCCAGCAGGAAGTGCAGCCCGGTGTCGTGCGGCCGCGAGGGGTAGTGGCGGGCGAGCGGGTCGAGGTCGGCCCGGTAGATCTCCCAGTAGCTCATGGGCACCCCGTCGAGCAGGCCCAGGCACGGCACGCTGCGCCCGTCCCCCTCCAGCTGGGTGCGCAGGTGCGCCTCGGTGACGTGCTCGGGGCCGGCCAGGTCCCAGAAGGCGTCCACCGCCGGATCGTTCATCCAGCGGCTGACCAGCCGCAGGTCCCGTTCGGGGAGCACCGGCAGGAGCTGGAAGGGGCCCACGTCGGTGGCGACCGGCCCCCACTGCCCCACGCCGTCCAGCAGGTCGGGCCGCCCGGCCGCGGCGGCGACCGCGGCCGGGTCGAACCGGACGAGCGTGGCGAACTCCTCCGTCATCCGCAGGTCGAGGGTGTCCACGGCGTCCGCGGGGTCCACGACCCGTGGGGCACCCGAGGCGCCTGCGCCAACCGGGAACCCCACGGCGTCCATGGCGCCCCTCGCGGAGGCGTGGTCGTCAAGGAGCCCGTCCCCCTCGGTGGCCACCCGCCTCACCCCGCCGTCGCGGCAAGGGGGTTGGGGACGGTGACGTAGGCGGCCTGGCCGTCCACCGGGCCGGCCAGCTCGTCGAGCCCGCGCAGCCGCGTCAGCAGGTTGGCCTTGCAGCGCAGGGTGGGCGAGTCCAGCAGCAGCTCGGGCAGCCGCGACCGCCCGGCGCCCGAGGCACCGCCCGTCTCCCCGGCCACCGCTTTCAGGAACCGGCGCAGCGCCGCGAGCAGGACGTGCTCGTCGGCCAGGTGCTGCGAGCCGAAGGCACCGATGAGGCCGAGGACGTTGTTGATGCCCAGGTAGTAGAGGAAGCGTTCGTCGGCCAGTTCGTCGGGGACGAAGCTGTCGCTCTCCTTGCCGATGCCGGGCAGCTGCTGTTCGAGGGCGGCCCGGTACGACTCGCGGTAGTAGTAGCCCTGGTTGTCGCGGTACCGCCCGCCTGTGGGCCAGCCGTCGGCGTCGAGCAGGACGAGCGTGTTCTGCTGGTGGGCCTCCAGGGCGATGCCGGCCTCGCCGTCCAGCCACAGCAGCGGTCGCACCACGGCCTCCAGGTAGCGCAGGAACCACTCGGCGGCGACCGCGCCCGCCGGCCGGCCGGTGCGCTGTGCCAGGCCGCCGACGACGGCCGCCAGCCGGGACCGGCAGCGGGGCCGGCCGTCCGGTCCCGTGAGGCCCGGCCACGGCCGGGGCGAGACGAGCCCGGCGACGCACACGGCGTCGTCGCCCGGCCCGAACGGGTTGTGCCGGATGACGGCGTCCACCCCGGCCAGGGGGGCTCCGCCGGGCGCGTCGACGCCCAGCCAGGCGGGGTCGCGCACGATGTCGAAGCCCATGCCGCCGGGGCAGGCGGCCCGCCAGCGCTCGGCGAGGCCGCTGCGCAGGAGGCGGTGGATCTCGACGCCGCGCCACAGCTCCTTGCGGAGGTTCTCGCGGCGGCAGTTGGTGATGCGCAGCCCCAGCGAGAGCTTGAGCATCGCGGGTGTGCCGGGCCGGTACACCGTCCGTACGGAGGACGTGGGGTACCAGGGGTCGCCGTGCGGCCCGAGGTCGTGCAGCAGCCCGGCGTCGAACAGCGCGGCGACGGCCGGCCGGTGCGGCAGGTCGCGGGCCTGCCAGGGGTGCAGGGGTACGGGCACGGTGTCGGCCGGCAGGGACAGGCCGGGGCCGGCGAGGCGGGCGGCCAGGACCGGGGCGTCGACGGCCCGGCCGCGCTCGGTCCACGCGGAGTCGCAGGCGAGGACGGAGCGGTGGACGGCGAGCCAGTGCAGCGGGAAGCGGCCGCGCAGTTCGGGCGAGTAGTCCTGGGCCTCGGCGTCGGAGAGGCCCTCGCGGCTGTTGGGGGTGGGGTGCAGGGGGTGTCCGAGGAGGAGGGCCTGCTCGCCGTGGAGGAACAATTCTTCGGCGTCGGGTTCGGCGGGGTGCTCGCGCCGGTGGGCGAGGAAGCGGGCGGTGCGGCGGGTGGAGTCGGCGACCCGGGCGGCGAGTTCGGCGCCTTCGCGGGCGGGTGCCTCACCCGTCCGGGTGGCGCGGTGGGCGGCCTCGCGGCCGAGCAGGGCGGCGAGGGTGACGGCGTCGAAGGGCGGCGCGTCGTCGGGCCCGCCGGTGAGGGTGACGGGCCCGAAGCGGTGCCAGCCGGTCGGGGACCAGTGGTCGACGCGCACGCTGAGGGGAATGCCGCTGGCGTTCAGCGGGAGGTAGAGGATGTCGCCGTCGGGGCGGTCCACGGCGTTCTCCCGCACCCAGCAGCGGAGCAGGTTCTCCACGGCGGCCGCGTCGGCGGCCGCCGCCGGGTCGGGGTGGTCCAGGACGTCCGTGTCGCCGGCCCGGCCGGGCAGGGCGGCCCGGGCCGGGGCGGGCCGTCCGCCCTGGCGGGGCACCGCGGTGGCCCGGTCCTCGCCTGCGGGGGACGCCTCGGTGGGGAAGGATGCGCTCATGCGGGGTGCGGCGCGCGGGTCAGGGCGCTCAGGCCGGTGACGGGGCGCCTGCCTCCTTCGGCGTTCGGGGGGTGTCCGGTGGGGTGGGGGTGTCCGGCGTCCGGGGGACGGGGATGCGGCGGCCGGAGCGCCAGACCGCCGCGACGGCGTCGGCGAGGCGGTCCAGGACGGCTTCGGCCTGTTCGTCGGTGATGGTGAGGGGCGGCAGCAGGCGGACGACGCAGGAGTGGCGGCCGCCGAGCTCGACGATGAGCCCGCGGCGCAGGCACTCCTGCTGCACGGCCGCGGCCAGGTCGGGCGCGGGGGGCGGCGGGCCCGCGACGCAGGGACCGGTGCCGGGGGCGTCGGGCACTTCGGGGTCGACGATCTCCACGCCGATCATCAGCCCGCGGCCACGGACGTCACCCACGCACGCGTACTCCCGCCCCAGCTGCCGCAGCCGCTCCTGCATGCGCCGGCCGAGGTCGCCGGCGCGGCGGTCCAGCGCGTTCTCGCGGACGTGGCGGAGGGTGGCCGTGCCGGCGGCCATGGCGAGCTGGTTGCCGCGGAAGGTTCCCGCGTGGTCGCCGGGCTGCCAGCAGTCGAGCTCCTCGCGGTAGACGACGACGGCCAGGGGCAGGCTGCCGCCGATGGCCTTGGACAGCACCATGACGTCGGGCACGACGCCGCTGTGCTCGACGGCCCAGAAGGCGCCGGTCCTGCCGACGCCCGTCTGCACCTCGTCGGCGATCAGGGGGATGCCGCGGGCGGCGGTCAGCTCGCGCATGCGGCGCAGCCAGGCGTCGGGGGCGGGCAGGACGCCGCCCTCGCCCTGCACGGGCTCGACGATCATGCCGGCGGGGGCGCGCACCCCGCTGCGGGGGTCGTCGAGCAGGCTCTCGGTCCAGCGGGCCGCGAGCCGGGCGCCGTCCTCGCCGCCGACGCCGAAGGGGCAGCGGTAGTCCTGCGGGAACGGCAGCCGCGTCACCCGTACGGTGGGCGCGCCGCCGGAGACGGACAGGGCGCCGGAGGTCATGCCGTGGTAGGCGCCGGAGAAGGCGAGCAGGCCGTCGCGGCCGGTGGCGGTGCGGACGAGCTTGAGCGCGGCCTCCACCGCGTCCGTACCGGCGGGCCCGCAGAACTGGATGCGGGCCGAGCGGGCCAGGTCGCCCGGGAGCGTGGCGAACAGCTCGCTGGTGAAGGCGTCCTTGACCGGGGTGGCCAGGTCGAGGACGTGCAACGGGGCCTCGGCGTCGAGCACCGCGCGGATGGCTTCCAGCACCACGGGGTGGTTGTGGCCGAGCGCCAGGGTGCCGGCGCCGGAGAGGCAGTCCAGGTAGCGGCGGCCGTCGGCGCCCTCGATCGTCAGGCCGCGGGCGCGCACCGGCACGATGGGCAGCGAGCGGGCGTACGTCCGGGCCGCGGACTCGCGGGCCGCCTGCCGGCGCAGGATGCCGTCGGGCCCGGCCCCCGCCCCCACTCCCGCGCCGCCCTCGAGGGCCGGGGCGAAGGCGGCCGCAAGGGCGGGCGAGGCCGGTCGTCGGGTCATGGCCATGGCTCGGTACCTCCTCCTGCCGTTGCACCCCGGGTCGCTACGGGCGGGTGTCCCCCGTACGTACCAACGACGGCAACCGCCGCGGATCACGGTCCGGCGTCAAGATCCTTCGCGCCGGAACCGAGGACCCCGGCGCGCCCGTCTCCTCCGGCACCGGCATAGTGGTGGCCCGCCTCCACCCGAGGCGGTACATGACAACTCGCGCGGACGTATGCAAACAGAACACAGGGGGAGCCCACTTACGATGCCGATGCCATCGACACGCCGGCCGGTGCTGGCCGCCGCCGCACTCACCGCCGTCCTGGCCCTGACCGCGACCGCGTGCGGCCCGTCGGACGACAAGGCCGCGGGGGACGCCAAGCCCAGCGCGACCGCGGGCGGGCAGAGCGACGATCTCCCCGCCCTGCCCAAGGGGATCCCCACCCAGGACCTCGAGAAGTGGAAGAAGAAGTGGAAGGAGGGGGCCTGGAAGAACTGGGACAAGGACCAGTGGATGCGTGAGGCCCGCGACTTCGTCAATCCCATCATCGAGGGCCACTGGAAGCCCGACACGATGAAGGACGCCCGCTCCAGCGACAAGACGCTGGCCACGCAGGGCGCCCAGGGCTCCGCGCCCGGCGGCATCAGCAGCGACCAGGGCGTCACCGACCCCGAGCCGCGCCCCGTGAAGGCCCAGGCCGTCGGCCTGCCGTACCACGACAACGCCGCCCCGGTCGGCAAGGTGTTCTTCGACAGCCCGCAGGGCCACATGGTCTGCTCGGCGACGGTCGTCAAGGACCCGGCACACCCGGGCAAGTCGAACATGGTGTGGACCGCGGGCCACTGCGTGCACGCCGGCAAGCAGGGCGGCTGGTACCGCAACATCGCCTTCGTCCCCTCGTACAACGACAAGGGCCTGCCCGCCACGCAGGTCAACAGCGCCCCGGTGCAGGACGTCGCCCCCTACGGCGTGTGGTGGGCGGACTGGGCGCAGACCTCGTCGCAGTGGATCGCCCAGGGCGCCGAGACGGGCGGCGCGGGCGCGCCCTACGACTTCGCCGTGCTGCACGTCCGGTCGGAGACCGGCGCCGGCAAGTCGCTGGAGGAGACCGTCGGCAACGCGCTCGCGGTCGACTTCAGCACGCCGCAGGTCAAGTCGATCCAGAGCATGGGCGCCTGGGGCTACCCGGCCGCGCCGCCCTTCGACGGCCAGCGGATGTACGACTGCGTGGACAGGCCGGGCCGCCTGACCATCGACGCGCAGCAGCCCACGATGTACCGCATCGGCTGCACGATGACGGGGGGCTCCTCCGGCGGCGGCTGGTTCGTCCGGGGCGCCGACGGCAAGGCCGTACTGATCTCCAACACCTCGATCGGCCCGTCCAACAGCACCTGGCTGGCGGGGCCGCGCCTGGGCCCGGAGGCCAAGGGTGTGTACGAGGCGCTGAGCAAGAAGTTCGCCAAGAAGGGCTGAGCACCCTTCGGAAGGCCGAAGGCCCGTTCCCGGGACGTCCCGGGAACGGGCCTTCGCTCATGCGTGGGGCGGCGGTCAGGCGCGCCCCGCCGGCACGTACCGCTGGAGCTCGGCCGCCAGCTCCTCGTGCACCCGGGCCCTGAGCAGCGTGCCCTCCGCGGTGTGCTGCTCGGAGAGCACCTCGCCGTCGGTGTGGGTCCGGGCGACCAGGGCGCCCTGCGTGTACGGCACGAGCGCCTCGATCTCGACGGCCGGGCGCGGCAGCTCGGTGTCGATCAGGGTGAGCAGTTCCTCGATGCCCTGGCCGGTGCGCGCGGAGACCGCGATCGCGTGCTTCTCGACGCGCAGCAGCCGCTGGAGGACCAGCGGGTCGGCCGCGTCGGCCTTGTTGACCACGACGATCTCGGGCACGTCGACCGCGCCCACCTCGCGGATCACCTCGCGGACGGCCGCCAGCTGCTCCTCCGGCGCCGGGTGCGCGCCGTCCACGACGTGGAGGATCAGGTCGGAGTCGCCGACCTCCTCCATCGTCGAGCGGAACGCCTCGACCAGGTGGTGCGGCAGGTGCCGGACGAAGCCGACCGTGTCGGCCAGGGTGTAGACCCGGCCGGAGGGGGTCTCGGCCCGGCGCACGGTCGGGTCGAGGGTGGCGAACAGGGCGTTCTCCACCAGGACGCCCGCACCGGTCAGCCGGTTGAGGAGCGAGGACTTGCCGGCGTTGGTGTACCCGGCGATGGCCACCGACGGGACCTTGTTCCGGCGGCGCTCCTGGCGCTTGACGTCGCGGCCGGTCTTCATCTCCGCGATCTCCCGGCGCAGCTTCGCCATCTTCTCGCGGATCCGCCGCCGGTCCGTCTCGATCTTGGTCTCACCGGGGCCTCGGGTGGCCATGCCGCCGCCGGACGAGCCGGAGCCGCCACCACCCATCTGCCGGGACAGCGACTGTCCCCAGCCGCGCAGCCGCGGCAGCATGTACTGCATCTGCGCCAGCGCGACCTGCGCCTTGCCCTCGCGGGACTTGGCGTGCTGGGCGAAGATGTCGAGGATCAGGGCGGTCCGGTCGACCACCTTGACCTTGACGACGTCCTCGAGGTGGATCAGCTGGCCGGGGCTGAGCTCACCGTCGCAGACGACGGTGTCGGCGCCGGACTCCAGCACGATGTCGCGCAGCTCCTGCGCCTTGCCGGAGCCGATGTACGTGGCCGGGTCCGGCTTGTCGCGGCGCTGGATCACGCCGTCGAGGACGAGCGCGCCCGCCGTCTCGGCGAGGGCGGCGAGCTCCGCGAGGGAGTTCTCGGCGTCCTGGACCGTGCCCGAGGTCCACACCCCGACGAGCACCACGCGCTCCAGGCGCAGCTGCCGGTACTCGACCTCGGTGACGTCCTGCAGCTCGGTGGAGAGACCGGCGACGCGCCGCAGCGCCGCGCGCTCGGAGCGGTCGTACTGGTCGCCGTCGCGCTCCCCGTCGATCTCGTGGCTCCAGGCGACGTCCTCTTCCATCAGGGCGTCGGCCCGAAGGCTCTCCGGGAGGCTCTGCCGGTCCTGCCGGTCCTGGGAAGGGGAAGAAGAGGAGGTCAATGGGGTCCTTTGCGTCGTCGTCGGTGCCTTCGGCGGCGGCCCCGGCACGGGGCCGTCCACTACGGCTCTTGCTGTCGAGAACGTCCGGGCGGCCCCGTGGATTCCCGGGGCCGGCGGCCGCGCCGACCCGTCGATGGTCCCATGCCGTGGTGCAGGCGTCACGCGGGTTTCCCGGTGGTCCAGTCGGGGTGGCCGGGCATCGGCGGCGTCTTGTCGTCGTACAGCCACGGGCGCAGGAAGGCGCTCTGGTCGTGCCCGCTGACCTCCGAGGCCAGCGCGACGAAGTCGGCGGTGGTGGCCGTGCCGTCGTGGTGGCGGCGGACCCAGGTGCGCTCCAGCCGGTCGAAGGCGGCCGCCCCGATGTGGCTGCGCAGCGCGTACAGGACGAGGGCGCCGCCGTCGTACACCACCGGCCGGAAGATGCTGATCCGGCGGCCGGGCTCGGCGGCCCGGGGCTGCGCGGGCGGGCCGCCCTCGGCGCGCCACTCGTCGGACCGGGCGTACGCGGCGCGCATGCGGTCCTCCAGCCGGCGCCCGGCCCTGGCCTCGGCGTAGAGGGCCTCGTACCAGGTGGCGTGTCCCTCGTTGAGCCACAGGTCGGACCAGGAGCGGGGGCTGACGCAGTCGCCGAACCACTGGTGGGCCAGCTCGTGCACCTGCACCGACTCCAGGTACCACTCGGGGAAGCCGGACCGGGTGAACAGGTCGCGCTCGAACAGGGACAGGGTCTGCGTCTCCAGCTCGAAGCCGGTGGAGGCGTCGGCGATCAGCAGCCCGTAGTTCTCGAAGGGGTACGGCCCGACCCTGGCCTCCATCCAGGAGATCTGCCCGGGCGTGCGGGCGGTCCAGCCCTCCAGGGCCTTGCGGTCGGCCTCCGGGACGACGTCGCGCAGGTTCAGGCCGTGCGGGCCGGTGTGCTCGGTGACGGCCGAGCGGCCGATGGCGACCTGGGCGAGCTCGGTGGCCATGGGGTGGAGGGTGCGGTAGACCCAGGTGGTGGTCTCGCCCCGGGTGGTGCGCCCGGCGGCGCGGCCGTTGGCCACCACGGTGAGCTCCTTGGGCGCGATGACGCGGAAGGTGAACAGCGCCTTGTCGGAGGGGTGGTCGTTGCCGGGGAAGACGCGGTGGCCGGCGTCCGCCTGGTTGGCCATCACCAGCCCGTCGGCGGTGCGCACCCAGCCGCCCTCGCCCTCGCCGCGCGGGTCGCTGGTGTGGTGGACGGTGACGGTGAAGGAGCGGCCGGCGGGCACCTCGTGGGCGGGCGTGACGACCAGGTCCTCGCCGGCCGGGGCGACCTGGGCGGCCCTGCCGTCGACCTCGACGCCGCCGACGGTGCCGTGGGTGAAGTCCAGGTTGAAGCGGTCGAGCCGGGTGGTGGCGCGGGCGACGATGCGGGTGACGGCGTCCAGGGGGCGGTCGTTGGCCTGGTACGTGAGGGAGATGTCGTAGGCGGCGACGTCGTAGCCGGGGTTGCCGAGGTACGGGAAGAGGCGGTCGCCGACGCCCAGGGCCACCGGGGCGGGCGGCAGGGTGGCGCCCAGCAGCAGGATGGCGAGGACCGGCACGAGGGCGGCCCGGCGGCCCCGCCGGTACCGGCGCCGCAGCGCGCTCCGACGGGTCGGGGGGGACGGGTGCGGCACGGGTGAGTACGGCATGGGTCCACCGCTACCAGCGCGCGCACGGCACCTGTGGGCGGCGCGGCGCCGGCCCACCCGTACGAGCGTCTCGAATGATGGTACGAGTGTCGTATCGGCCGCCCTCGGCGACGGCGTGACGGGCGCCGGGCGCCGGCGGGCTAGAGGGGAGCCGTGGCCACCGGGCGCCCGGCCCGCTCCACGTCGTAGACGCCGGGGACGCGCCGCATGGCGCGCATCAGCTCGGGCAGCCGGGCGGCGTCGGCCAGCTGGAGGGTGTACGTGTGCCGGACGCGCTGCTCGTGCGGCGGCTCGACGGCGGCGGCGATGACGGCGGCGCCCTCGGCGGCGATGACCTCGGTGAGGTCGGCGAGCAGACGCGGGCGGCTGAAGGACTCGGCGCGCAGCGTCACCCGGTAGTCGCCGCTCCCCTCGCCATCGGGGCTGCGCCAGCGGACGCGTACGGGCGCGCGGCCGGAGGTCACCATCCGGTCGACGGCGGGGCAGTGCGCCCGGTGCACGGTCACGGTGCCGCCGCGCACGGTGAAGCCGGTGACCTCGTCGGGCGGCACGGGCGTGCAGCAGCGGGCCAGCCGTACGTGCGCGAGGGCGGGGCCGTCGCCGTCGGCGACGACCGCCGCGGGGCCCCGGGTGACGGGCGCCCCGCCGCGGGGGAGGTCCCGGGGCGGGGCGGCGGGGGGCGGCGGCTCGGCGGGGGCGGCCGCGGGATCGGGGGCCGGGTGGGCGGCCAGCCAGCGGCCGATGGCGATGCGGGCCGCGGGCGTCCGGGCGTGCTCCAGCCAGTCCGGTGAGGGGCCGGAGGCGACGTCGGCGGACATCAGCAGCTGGAGGCTGTCGCCGTCGCGCAGCACGGTGCCCAGCGACGCCAGCCGGCCGTTGACGCGCGCCCCGATGACGTGGTGCGCCTCGTCGCCGTACTGGGCGTAGGCGGCGTCCACGCAGCTGGAGCCGGCGGGCAGGCCGAGCGTGCCGCCGTCGGCGCGGAAGACGGTGACCTCGCGGTCCTGGGCGAGCTCGTCGCGCAGGGAGGTCCAGAAGGTGTCGGGGTCGGGGGTGGCGCGCTGCCACTCCAGCAGCCGGGAGAGCCAGCCGGGGCGGGTGGGGTCGATGCGCTCGCCGTCGGCGGCGTCGGTGGTGTCGGCGGCGGCGTAGGGGTTGCCCAGGGCGATGACGCCGGCCTCGGCGACCCGGTGCATCTGGTGGGTGCGGATGAGGACCTCGGCGGCGTGGCCGCCCTCGCCGGCGATGGCGGTGTGCAGCGACTGGTAGAGGTTGAACTTGGGGACGGCGATGAAGTCCTTGAACTCCGAGATGAACGGGGTGAAGCAGGTGTGCAGCTCGCCGAGGACCGCGTAGCAGTCGGCGTCCTCGGCGACGAGCACCAGCAGCCGGCCGAGGTCGGCGCCCGTCAGCTCGCCCCTCTTGAGGCGGACCCGGTGCACGGAGACGTAGTGCCGGCGGCGCACCTGGACCTCGGCGGGGATGCCGGCCTCGCGCAGCACGCCGCGCACGCGCATGGCGGTGGCCCGGAGGGGGTCGGGGCGGTCGGCGTGGGCGAGGACGAAGTCGCGGGTACGCGCGTACTCCTCGGGGTGGAGGACGGCGAAGACGAGGTCCTCCAGCTCGGTCTTGAGCGCCTGCACGCCGAGCCGTTCGGCGAGCGGGATGAGCACGTCACGGGTGACCTGGGCGATGCGCACCTGTTTGTCGCGGCGCATCACGCCGAGCGTGCGCATGTTGTGCAGCCGGTCGGCGAGCTTGATGGACATCACCCGGACGTCGTTGCCGGTGGCGACGAGCATCTTGCGGAAGGTCTCGGGCTCGGCGGCGGCGCCGTAGTCGACCTTCTCCAGTTTGGTGACGCCGTCGACCAGGAAGCGCACCTCCTCGCCGAACTCCCGGCGGACCTGATCGAGGGTCACCTCGGTGTCCTCGACGGTGTCGTGCAGCAGCGAGGCGGTCAAGGTGGTGGTCTCGGCGCCCAGTTCGGCGAGGATCAGGGTGACCGCGAGGGGGTGCGTGATGTACGGCTCGCCGCTCTTGCGGGTCTGGCCGCGGTGCGAGGACTCGGCCAGGACGTAGGCGCGGCGGAGGGGGTCCAGGTCGGCGCCGGGGTGGTGGGAGCGGTGGACCTTGGCGATGTGGTCGATCGCATCGGGCAGCCGGCCGCGGGCGCCGGCGCCGCTCAGCGCCGCGCGCCCGAGCCGTCTGAGATCGATACGGCGGCCGCGCCTGCGGCCGGGAGCACCGGCGTTCGTGGCCTCTGCGCTCATGGGCACCTCCGGCAGCGTCGACCGGTGGTGGGCTCGCGCCGCCAGCCGGTGCTTGATGCTACCGACCCCATCACGCACTGCTCACCCCCTCTCGCCCAGAGTGAAACGGATCACCCATTCGAGCGAGAGGGGGAACCGGACGGCGGCGTGGGACGTCCGGGGCGGGCGGGCCGGAGGGGCGCCGGGAGGCGCCCGGCGGTCAGGCCAGGACCCGGGCCGCCCAGGAGGCGTCCAGGACGCCCTCGGCGACGATCACCGCGGGGCCGGTCATCTCGACGGTGCCGTCGGGGAGCTCGCTGATGACGAGCCGGCCGCCGAGGACGTCCACGGTGTACGTGACGGGGTGGCCCAGGACGGCGGGGTCGGCGCCGTCCCGGCGGGCGGCGGCGACCATCACGGCGCAGGCGCCCGTACCGCAGGAGCGGGTCTCGCCGGAGCCGCGCTCGTGTACCCGCAGGGCGACGTGGCGGGGGCCGCGGTCGACCACGAATTCGACGTTGACGCCCTCGGGGTAGGCGGAGGCGGGGGTGACGGCGGGGGCGTCGAACAGCTTGCCGGCGTGGGCCAGGTCGTCGACGAAGGCGACGGCGTGCGGGTTGCCCATGTTGACGTTCCGCGCGGGCCAGCTGCGGCCGTCCACGGTGACGGTCACCTCGCCCTCGGGGAGGGCGGCGCGGCCCATGGAGACGGTGACGTCGCCGGGCTGGCCGTCGGGGCCGGGCTTGGCGATGTGGGCGCGGCGGATGCCCGCGCGGGTGGCGACGGCGAGGTCGCCCTCCCCCACGAGGCCGGCGTGCTGGAGGTAGCGGGCGAAGACGCGGACGCCGTTGCCGCACATCTCGGCGACGCTGCCGTCGCTGTTGCGGTAGTCCATGAACCACTCGGCCTCGCCGGCCATCGCGCGGGCCTCGGGGTGCGCGGCGGAGCGCACGACGCGCAGCACGCCGTCGGCGCCGAGGCCGGCGCGGCGGTCGCACAGCCGGGCGACGGCGGCAGGGGACAGCTCGAGGCGGCCGTCGTGGTCGGGGATGATCACGAAGTCGTTCTCGGTGCCGTGACCCTTGAGGAACTCGATCGGTGCGGTGCTCACGTCTCCGATGGTACGGGTGCCCCCTCGCAGGCCTCCCGCGGGCGGCGGGCGACCCCCGGGCAGGGCGGTGGCCCCGGCGGGCTCAGCGGAGCCGGGCCACCCGCCAGACGGCCAGCACGGCGAGCAGGGCGACGAGGACGGTGTACGCGGCGACGTATCGCCAGTCGGGCCGGCGGCCCGAGCCGCGCGGCGGGAGCCCCGGCCACGTGTAGCCGACCCGGCGGGCGGCCATCACGCCCCAGCCGGCGGCGCAGCAGCTGAGCAGCAGGCCCAGCATGGCCACCACGGGGCCGCCGTCGCCGAACTCGAAGGCGAGCGGGAAGGCGAACATCAGCGACCCGATCGCGGCGAGCATGACAATCGGAGCGAGCTGCCAGGCGCGCAACCGGCGCGGCGGACGGAGCTCGCGGAAGGACGCCGGGGCCGTGCCGCCGGTCACCTCGTCCGCGGTGTCCTCCGGGCCGTCCGGTGTCAGCGTCTCCGGGTCGCCCCCGGCCGTCGCCGGGAGGGGTCCCCCGCGCGGCGGCCGCTGCTGTCGGTCACGAGGGCCGGCCTCCATCGCCACGCGCCCTCCCAACTCGGACTTCACGGCTCGATCGAAGCTCGATGATGGCACGTCGGAGCAGGCGCGCAGGGCGCGCGGGGCGTCCCGATGCCATCACGTGATCAGGCTGTAACCGCCCGTTCGACCAACGCCAGCGCTCGCCCGGGGAGTTCCGCCCGGTCGGCGGCCGCGCCGCTCAGCCAGTGGACACGCGAATCCCTGCGGAACCAGGAGTCCTGACGGCGTGCGAACCGCTTGGTGGCGCGCACGGTCTCGGCGCGCGCCTCGTCCTCGCTGCACTCCCCCGCCAGGAAGGAGAGCACCTGCTGGTAGCCCAGCGCGCGCGAGGCGGTGCGCCCCTCGCGCAGGCCCTCGCGCTCCAGCGCGCGGACCTCGTCCACGAGCCCGGCCTCCCACATGCGGTCCACGCGCGTGGTGATGCGCTCGTCCAGCTCCGGGCGCTCCACGTCCACGCCGATCTGCAGCGTGTCGTAGACGGGTTCCTCGCCGGGCAGGTTGGCGGTGAAGGGACGGCCGGTCAGTTCGATGACCTCCAGCGCGCGCACGATGCGGCGCCCGTTGCCCGGCAGGATGGCGTGGGCGGCGGCCGGGTCGGCGGCGGCGAGCCGGGCGTGCAGGGCGCCGGGGCCCTGTTCCTCGAGCTCGGCCTCCAGCCGCGCGCGGACGGCCGGGTCGGTGCCGGGGAAGTCCATGGCGTCGATGGTGCCCTTGATGTAGAGGCCGGAGCCCCCCACCAGGATCGGTACGCGCCCGCGCTCCAGCAGCCGGTCGATCTCCGCGCGGGCCAGCCGCTGGTACTCGGCGACGCTGGCGGTCACCGTCACGTCCCAGATGTCGAGCAGGTGGTGCGGGACCCCCTGCCGCTCGGCCGCCGTGAGCTTGGCGGTGCCGATGTCCATGCCGCGGTAGAGCTGCATGGAGTCGGCGTTGATGACATCGCCGCCCAGGTGCCGGGCGAGGGCGACGCCGAGGTCGGACTTGCCGGCGGCGGTGGCGCCGACGACGGCGATGACCCTGGGTGCGGGAGCTGCGTTTCTCACCCCATCAGTCTCCCAAACCTCCCGAGTGCCCCACGAACGAGCGACGTGACGGGACGACGGTGGGTTCGTTGCCTGTTGCGAGGTTCCGAGAGCCGGTTCACGGACCGGGGGCCGGGAACGGCCTCCGGGGACGCCCCGGACGACCCGGGATCTCGCTCACACCAGTAAGGTAATGGAGTAGATATGGGCGTGTTTTCAAGGATTCTCCGTAGGTCGTCCTCGACGTCCTCCACGTCAACGGAAGAGGCCGCGACTGCCACCCGGACGGCGGAATCCACCGACGCCGCGGAGACGGACGGGGCCAAGCCGGAGGAGGCCGTGGCCGAGGACCGGGCCGAGGAGGCCACGGACGAGGCCGCCGAGGTCGACATCCCCAAGCAGCAGTCCGCGGAGAAGGCGGCCGACAGCGAGGCCGGTGAGGGCGCCCGCAAGTAGCGTGCAAGCAGCGTGACAGCCGCGCGGCCCGCCGACGAGCAGACCACGGGAAGGCCCGCGGGAGCGGCCTGACCCTCGTCGGCGACCGGCCGTGGAGCACGGCTCCACGGCCGTCGCTGCACCCCGCCGGCCCGCGCCTCCCCGGGCGCCGCCGCTACGACCAGGCCGCCACGTGGTACCCGACGCCGTACGGCGCCTCGTCCGCCAGCAACTGGCCGCGCAGCCCGGCGCCCTCGCCCGCGCCCGCCAGCACCTGCCAGGACGCCCGGCCGGCCGCCTGGAGCTCCCGGGCCAGGCCCGCGTCCAGCGCCGCCAGCGCGGCGGCGTCGGCGGCTCCCAGGGCCCGCGCCGTACCGGCGTCGAACGGCTCGGCACGCTCGTCCAGGTAGCCCGGAGCCTTCAGCGTGCGGCAGGCACTGCCGTCACCCATGGCCAGCAGGGCGATCCGCTCGTCGCCGGCCGCCAGCTCGCGGCCGAGCTCCAGGCAGCGCCCGCTCTCCAGCGCGTCCCCGACCGCCACGCCCTCCACCGGCGCCACGGCCCACTCCGTACGCTCCAGCAGCCACGCGGCCACGGCCAGGGCCGCCGGCAGCGCCTTGCCGCCCGTACCGGCCGCCGTGCCGCCGCGCCCCAGCCGGACGTCCAGGTCCACGCCGAAGCCGCGGAACGAGCCCGGGGAGCCCTGCGGGAACAGCTCCGGCTCGCCGGGGCCGCCGGGCCCCACGACGACCAGCCGGGCGGGCCGGGAGGCGGCCAGGACGGCCACGGCGTCGAGGCAGGCGGCCCGCACCCCGTCCAGTTCGGGCGCGGCGCCCGCGGCGACCTCGGGGACGAGCAGCGGCGGGCAGGGGCATACGGCAGCGGCGACGAGCATGGCCGCAGCCTACTGACAACGGGGCCCACGCGTCAGCGAGGACGGCGTGGGCCCCGGGCCCGTCGGGGACGGGTGGTGATCAGTGCATCGGTGCTCAGTCGCAGCCGCAGCCCGCGCCCGCCGGGGCGGGGGTGGGAGCAGGGGCGCCGATGGAGGGGATGCCGAGCATGACGCCCTTGGGCTTCTCGGCAGCGGCGGCGCTGCGCTTCTCCCAGGCGTCGCCCGCGCGCGTGCGCCGCACGCCCCGGGCGGGGCCCTCGGCGAGCAGGTGGTGCGGGGCGGCATAGGTGATCTCGACGGTCACCATGTCGCCGGGGCGCACCGGCTCCTCGGGCCGGGTGAAGTGCACCAGGCGGTTGTCGGGGGCGCGGCCGGACAGGCGCCGGGTGGCGTCGTCCTTGCGGCCCTCGCCCTCGGCGACCATGACCTCCAGGGTGCGGCCGACCTGCTTCTTGTTCTCCTCCCAGGAGATCTGCTCCTGGAGGGCGACCAGCCGCTCGTAGCGGGCCTGCACGACCTCCTTGGGGATCTGGCCCTCCATCTCGGCGGCCGGCGTGCCCGGGCGCTTGGAGTACTGGAAGGTGAAGGCCTGCGCGAAGCGGGCCTCGCGCACCACGTGCATGGTCTGCTCGAAGTCCTCCTCGGTCTCGCCGGGGAAGCCCACGATGATGTCCGTGGAGATGGCCGCGTCCGGCATGGCCGCGCGGACCTTCTCGATGATGCCCAGGAAGCGCTCCTGCCGGTACGAGCGGCGCATCGCCTTGAGGACCGTGTCCGAGCCGGACTGGAGCGGCATGTGCAGCTGCGGCATGACGTTCGGGGTCTCCGCCATCGCCGCGATCACGTCGTCGGTGAAGTCGCGGGGGTGCGGGGAGGTGAAGCGGACGCGCTCCAGGCCCTCGATGGCGCCGCAGGCGCGCAGCAGCTTGGAGAACGCCTCGCGGTCGCCCATGTCGGAGCCGTAGGCGTTGACGTTCTGGCCGAGCAGGGTGATCTCGGTGACGCCCTCGGCGACCAGCGCCTCGACCTCGGCGAGGATGTCGCCGGGACGGCGGTCCTTCTCCTTGCCGCGCAGCGCGGGCACGATGCAGAAGGTGCAGGTGTTGTTGCAGCCGACGGAGATCGACACCCAGGCCGCGTAGGCGCTCTCGCGGCGGGTGGGCAGCGTGGAGGGGAACGCCTCCAGCGACTCGGCGATCTCGACCTGCGCCTCCTCCTGGATGCGGGCGCGCTCCAGGAGGACGGGCAGCTTGCCGATGTTGTGCGTGCCGAAGACGACGTCGACCCACGGCGCCTTCTTGACGATGGTGTCGCGGTCCTTCTGCGCAAGACAGCCGCCCACGGCGATCTGCATGCCGGGCCGCCGGGCCTTGACCGACGCGAGCCGGCCCAGGTTGCCGTAGAGCTTGTTGTCGGCGTTCTCGCGCACGGCGCAGGTGTTGAAGACGACGACGTCCGCCTCGCCCTCGGCGGCGCCCTGGGGCGCGCGGACGTACCCCGCGTCCTCCAGCAGGCCGGAGAGCCGCTCGGAGTCGTGGACGTTCATCTGGCACCCGTAGGTGCGGATCTCGTAGCTCTTGGTTGCGCCCACGTCTCGGCTCCGGTCGATGCTGGTCATTCCTCCAGGGTAACGGCGCGCGAACCACCCCCCGCGCGCCGTCGCACTCCCCGGCCGCCACGGCCTTCGGGGGCGAGGTCGCCGAGGAGGAGGCCGAGGGCCGCTTCCTCCTCCACCCGCACCCCGGCCTCCGCCATGGCCGGCGCCAGCGCCGGGTCCCAGGGCGCCTCGGCCGGTGCCCCGGCCAGGGGCGGCAGCGAGCGCGCCGTACCGGCGACGGCCACGTAGTCGCCGGCCTCGTAGCGCCATGGCCGCCACGGCACGCGGCGGAGCAGCGCGGCGGCGATCCGGATGCCGCCCCAGTCGAAGTCCCCGTGGTAGAGCAGCGTCGTACCGCCCGCGTGCAGGTGCCGCAGCAGGGTGACGGCGGCCGCGGAGGGCTGGCCCTGGAGACAGACCAGCGGTGGGCAGCCGGGCCCGTGGGCGTCGGCGGCGGCCGCCACGACGGCGGGGTTCTCACAGACGTGCACCACCGGCGGTGCGGTGGGAAGGGGCGCGCGGGCGAGCTGCCGGAGGGTGAGGACGCAGGGCTCTCCCTGGCCGGCCGCCCAGTCGAGCGCGGGGGTGCCGCGCAGGTTCAGGGTGAGGACGGTCGACGACAGCTCGTCGCGCAGCAGCCCCGCCGAGGCCCAGGCGTCGCGCCGCCACTCGGCGCCGCTGCCGTCGGGGAAGCCGGTGAGCGCGCGGATGCCCGACAGGGTCAGGGTGGCCAGGGGGGTGCCGTCGTCCAGGGCGTGCGCACTGCCGGTCACCCGGGCGGCGAAGGCGGGCAGGGACACGGCGGGGTCGGCCGGCAGTTCCCGCAGGACGCGGGCGGCGCTGTCGAGCAGGGTGCGGGCTGCGGCGGGGTCGCGGGCGAGGCGCCGCACGAGGCCGTCGGCGCGCAGCCGGTCCGTCCAGGCGCGGAGGCGCGGCAGGTCGCCGCCGAGGGCGTGGAGCGGCTCGTAGGCCTGCTCCCAGGCCCGGGAGGCGTCGCGGCGGGCCTGGCCGAGCCGGGTGACGGGCCCGGTGAGGGCGGTGACGGCGGTGGCGAGGCCGGCGGGGCTGATGCCGGAGCGGCGCAGGACGGCGTCGACGGCGTCGAGCCGGACGGACAGCGAGCGGCCGCCGCGCGGTGCCCGGCCCAGCAGGCGCTCGGCCGCCAGGCGCTGGGCCTCCGTGGGCCGGTCCAGGGACACGGACCCGGTGAGGGGCTGCTCGCGTTCCATGCGCCGCCTGGTGCGCTCGACCAGCCAGGCGAGGTCGGGGGTGCCGAGCAGCCGCCGCAGCCGTCCGAGGTCGACCGCCTCCTCCGGCGGCCCGGTGCTCACGCCCACAGCGACTCCTGGGTGTCGGCGGAACCCGTCTCCCCGGGGGGCCACTCCCCTGGCGCCCATCCCCCGGAGCGGGCCGGTTCCTCCTGGCGCGAGCGCGCGGCCCCGTCCCATTCCCAGCGGGTGACCAGGACGGCGGCGACGCCGTCCACGCGGGAGAGCTGGGCGATGGCGATGCCGGGGACCTGCGGGTAGCAGGCCCACTCGCGCTCGCTGGTCATCACCACGTCGAGGTCGAAGGCGTGCAGCAGGCCGAGGCACTTGGCGCGCGAGTCGTCGTCGACGCCGGCGAACGCCTCGTCGAGCATGACCAGGCGCGGGGCGTGCGGGTTGCCCGCGCTGGCGTAGTGCGACGAGGCGGCGGCGAACAGGGGCACGGAGACGGCGAGGACGCGTTCGCCGCCGGAGGCCGGCCCGGTGGCCGGGACCCAGCGGCCCTGCTGGCGGCGCTCGATGCCGAACTCGTGCCAGGCCCGGTAGTCGAGGGCGGCGGTGAGGTGTTCGAGCCAGCTGCCGGCGGCGTCGCCGGTCTGCTGCTGCGCGATCTGCTCCTGGAGGAACTCGCCGACCGCGGCCCGGTCCTCCGGCGTCCACGCGTCGGCGGACTGGCGCAGGCGCTCGCGGGCCCGGGCGAGGCCGGCGGGGGCCTTGCGCGAGGGGCGCCACACCAGGCGCAGCTTCATGCCGGTGGAGGTGGGGCGCTCCTCCAGCTCGTTGTTCATGGCCTGGACCTGGCGCTCGGCGGCGCCGATCAGTTCCTGGAGGGTTCCCGCCACTTCGGTGACGAGGTGGGTCTCGAGGATCTCCCGCTCGTGCGCGGAGAGGATGCGGGTGAGCTCGCCGACCTCGACGGCGAGTGCGGCGGCGAGGTCGGGCACGCCGCGTTCCCGGCCCTGGTAGACGATGTCGACGACCATGCCGTCCTCGACCATGCGGGCGGACGCGCTGTGCCCGTGGCGGGAGAGGGCGTCCTGCAGGGTCTTGAGTTCTTCGCTGAGCCGCCGCTGTACGCGTTCCCAGGCTCCGTCGGAGTCGTCCGTCCGGGCCAGGTGGGTCTCGACGGAGCGGGCCAGGGCGATGGCCGGGCTGGCCGCCCAGGGGCCGTCGCCCTGCGGCGGCAGGGGCAGGTCGGGCAGGGCGACCGTCAGCAGCCCGGTGGCCGTGAACCGCTGGAGCCCCGCGATCGCCTCGGTGCGGGCGGCGGCGGCCTCGCCGAGCCCGCGCGTCAGCTCCTCGATGCGGCCTTCGGCGCGGCTGGCCCGCCGGTCGGCCTCGGTGTGCCGCTCGCGGGCGCGGCGCTGTCCGGCGCGGCACTCGCGCAGTGCGGCGGCGTTGCCGGCCAGGCGGCGTTCGAGGTCGGCGACGGCCGCGCCGACGGTGGAGCGCAGGGTGAGGTGGCGTTCCTCGGCGGCGGCAGCGGCGCGGACCGCTTCCTCGGCACGCTGCGCGAAGTCGGCGCTGCGCTGTCCCGTCCGGCCGGTCTCGTCGCGTTCGTCCTCCACCTGCCGGAGCGCCTCGCCGCGCTCCCGGAGGGCGGGCCACAGGTCGGCGAGGCCGAGGGCCGTGGCGGTGAGCGCGCGGCGCACGGCGGCGAGCCCTTCGCGGTCGGCGGGGAGCCCGAGGTCGGCGGCGGTCGTGTCGCGTTCGGCGGCGGCCCGCTCGGCCGCCTCCGCCGCTTCGGCGAAGCCCTTGGCCCGTTCGTCGCGCCGGGCGCGGGTCCGGGTGGCGGTCGCGGTGGCGGCGGCCGCCCGCGCGTACGCCTGGCGGAGCGGGCCGTCGTCGGGTACGGCGGCCAGTTCCGCGTCGAGCCTGCGGCGCCGGTCCGCCACGGCGTCCGCCCGGGCGGACGCGGCCGTGAGTTCCTCCTGGAGCCGGGCCAGTTCGCCGTGGAGGGCGCCGATGCGGGCGCGGCGGGCCATTTCGCGGGCTCCCTCGCCGACGTACTCCGCGGCGGGCTTCGCCCACCGGCCGGTAAGGGCACCGATCCGGAACCGGCCGTCGAGCGCCACCCACGTGCCGGCGTCGGCCCTCTCCCCCAGGCCGATCGCCGCGAGGAGTCCGGCCACCGTGCTGTCGCCGATGCCGGCGGCCCGGGCGTCGCCGTGGTCGACGGCGGGGCACAGTGCCATGGCGAGGGACGGCCCGGGGACGGGCTCGGTGCCGGGGGCGAGCAGCACGTCGTGGCCGTCCGGGTCGAGGACGGTGCCGTCGGGGCGCACCCAGGAGTCGAGCAGCCCGGACGCCTCGAGTGCGGCCTCCAGCCCGGCGCGTTCGCCGTCCCCGAGGACGTCGCGGAAGTCGACCAGTCGCCACAAGGGGGCGCCGGGTGTGCGGTCGCGCAGGCCCGGGGTACGGGTGTACGGCGCCTCGGGGCCGCGCTGTCCTCCGGCTTCGAGGCGGGCGAGTTCCTGTTCCGTGTCGCGCCGGCGTGCCGTGAGGGCGGCCGCGTGGTGGGCGAGGGCCGCCGCCTCGTCGGCCAGCGCGGACGCCGCGGCGCTGTGGGCGTGCCGGGCGTGGGTGCGGGCGGGCGAGGGCCCGTCGAGGTGCCGGGTCCACTCCTGGATCTCGTCGAGCAGCACGGCCGGATCGGGCCAGGCCAGTTCGCGGCATCCCCGGGCGTGCTGCCGTACGGCGTCCAGCAGGGCGGTGCCGGCGGACCGGACCGCCTCTTGGGCGCGGTCCTCCTCGTCGGCGGCCTGGGTGAGGTCGGACTCCGCCTCGTCGAGCCGCCGGGCCTCCTCGTCACGCGCGCGTGCCGCGCGGTCCGCTTCGTCCGCCAGGTGCTCGACGTGCGTAAGGGTGCGGCTCCTGCGGTCCGTCGCCTCCTCGGCCGTCTCGCGCGTCGGTTCCTCGGGGAGGGTGACGCGCGCGTGCCGGGCGGACTCGTGCACGCGGTCGAGGACCGCGGCGGCCTGTCGCCCGGCCGCGGCGAGCCGGTTCTCCGCGGCTGCCAGCCGTGCCAGGGCCCGTCGGTGGGCGCTCTCGGCCTGTTCCCGGTCGTTCCCGGCCTGCTGCCCGGCTCTCGCCGCGCGGTCGGCCTCCGCGGCCGCCTGCTCCAGTTCGCGGGCGCTGCGCATCTCCGGGCCTTCGCGCAGGGCGGCGTCCTGGGCCCGCAGCCGGGTCTCCGTCTCCTCCAGGGTCGCCGTCTCGGTGGCGGCCGCCGCCCGGCTCTGCTCCGCCTCCTCCTTGCGTTCCTGTTCCTCGGCGAGGTCCCGTTGCAGGCGCTCGTACCGGGAGTGCTCGGTACGTGGCAGGCGGGCGCGCCGGCGGGAGGCGATCCGGGCGTAGCGCCGGTAGTGCTCCAGGAACGCGGAGGCGGCGCGTTCGGCCTCGGCGGCGGCGCGCAGTTCCTCCTTCTCCTCGTCCAGGGAGCGGAACGCCTCGGCCGCGTCGGCGATCACCCGCTGGTCCATGGGCGGCAGGGACTCGGTGAGGGCGCGGGAGAGGGCCGCTTCGTTGGGGCGTTTGGAGAGCTGCGGCTGGCGGAGCTGGATGAGCAGGTCGACCAGGGCGGCGTACCGCTGCTCGCCCAGTCCGAACAGTGCCTCGTCGACGGCCCTCCGGTAGGCCTTGGCCTGGTCGTACACGAGGCCGTGGCCGTCGACGGCCTCGGCGAGCCGGTCGCGGGACAGTGCGGTGCCGGTGGCGTCGAGGAGGCTGAGGTCCTTGCCGATGCGCTGGTCGGTCACCACGTACCAGTGGCGGGCGATGCCGCGCCCGGCGACGGCCTTGAGCCCGCAGGCGAGGGTGCGGAACTGTTCCTCGCCGGTGGTGTCGTCGCGGCGGCCGAACTCGATCCAGGTGTAGCCGAGTCGCTCGGGGTGGGGGTGTTCGCCGCCCAGGAGGAGGTTCCACTCCATGCGCTTGCCGGGGTCGCCGTCGGGCTCGACGCGGCGCGGGGTGAGGTCGCCGTCCAGCAGGAAGGGCAGGGTCAGGGCGAGCACCTTGGACTTGCCCGTGCCGTTGTTGCCGCGCAGCAGGAGCCGCCCGTCGCGGAAGGGGAACTCCTCGGCGTCGTAGTGGAACAGGTCGACGAGCCCGATGCGCAGGGGCTGCCAGCGGGAGCGTGCGGGGACGGGGAGGGCGGTCAACGCTGGTTCGCCTTTCGCTGGTGGGGCGTGCGCGGGGCGCGGGCGGTGCGGGGTTCGACGACGGCCTCGCCGACGGCGTAGCGGGCGAGGGCCGGCCGTGCGGCCACCTGGTCGCCCTGCCGGGTGATGAGTTTCAGCGCGGCGAGCTTGCCGAGGGCCTGCTCGACGAGTTCGCCCTCCGCCCCGGGTTCCCTGGCCGACTTCGACCAGAAGCCGGCGTGCTCGGCGGCCAGTTCCCGCACGGTCTGCCGGAGGTCGCCGGTGGTGAGGGGCGTGCCGGCCGCCGCGAGGCGTTCGGCGAGCAGCAGGGTGACGTGGCCGTGGGTGCCCTGTTCGGGCATGCGGACGTCGGTCAGGTCGTCGTCGGGGTCCACCATGGCGATGCCTTCGGCGCGCACTTCGGCGACGAGGCCGGTGAGTTCGGTGATGCGGGCGGTGAGGAAGCCGCGCTGCCGGGTGAGGTAGGCGAGTTCGGCGTCGGTCAGCTCGTCGTAGTAGAGCACCGGGTCGTCCAGGAGGCGGCGTGTGAGCGCGTGGCGCATGGCCCGGAACCGCAGGTCGTCGCTGTCCAGCGCGGTTTCGGCGACGAGCTCCGCGAGCCGCTCGTCCAGCGTGGCGGCCACGACGGTGGAGGGGCCCCTGCGGGCGGCGAGAAGCCCCGCCAGGACGCGTCGCTCGACGTCGTACAGGACGTCTCCGGCGCCGCTGACGTACGCCTCCTCGTCCCCGGCGACGCGTCGCAGGACGCCGAGGCCGAGCAGCAGGCGGACGACGGCGGCGAGGTCGAGGCGCTCGTCCCGGCGGTCCAGGGTGAAGTGGATGCCGGCGGCCGTCAGGTGAGGGTCGCCCGCCTCCAGGACGACGTGGTCGGCGAGGCGTCCGAGGGTGATCTGGGCCTCGCTCCGTTCGAGCACGGCGAGGGCGAGGCAGAGCAGGACGTAGCGCCGCCGGGTGAAGGGAGCGCCGGCCCGGGTGGCGTCGCGGGCGGGGTGCAGCGGCCCGTCGAGGGAGCCGGGGGTCTTCAGCAGCCGTGCGGTCCCGGCGTCCGCCCGGAGGCCCCAGCCCGTATTGCGGTCGAACCACTCGCGCAGTTCGGCGGCGTGGCGCCGTACGAGCCGGAAGCCGTCCGCCTGGGGGCCGTGGGCCCGCAGCAGCGGCTCCTTGAGGAGGGCCCGCGCCGCCTTGCGCAGCTCCGCGGCGTGCTGCCCGTCCAGTACCTCTGCGAGTGGTGAGTTCATCGGCTGCCGTCCCCCTCGGACCTGCCGGTCTCCGTCAGGTCGGTGATCTCCACAACGTGGTCGGGTCCCCGGAAGGTTCCCCCGGGGGTGACGAGTTCGGCGGTCGTTCCGTCGTCGAGCGCCCGGAGGCGGATCTCCATGGAACCGTCGTTGCTGGTGGCGGTGGTGTGGGTCATGCCGGGCCGCCAGGTGGCGAGGGCGTCGCCGAGGAGCTGGAGGAACAGGCCGAAGGAGAGGGGGTCCAGCCCGCCCAGCGCCGACAGGCGGACCGGGCCGTCCGTGGCGAGCCGTGCCCGGGCCGCCGCGGTCTCGGCCGCCTGTTTGGCGGCGATCTCCGCCAAGTAGCGGCGCGCCTCGGAGCGGTCCTCGACCTTGCGGGGCCTGCCGCGTCGTTCGTAGCTGCCGGTGCGGCGCAGTTGGGGGCTGATGCGCAAGGGTTCGGCGTCCGCCCACGGTGTGGCGGCGGGCACCGGGTGGGCCGTGCGGGCGGCGAGGCTGTCGGCGTCGACGGTCAGGTGGCGGGCGGAGGAGAGCCCGAAGGCGGTGCGCCAGAGGCGGTGCCGGGCGTCGTCGTCGGGTGCCTCGGCGAACCAGCGGGCCAGGGTGCGGAAGTCGGCGGACCGGTCGGAGCGCCCGGCTCTGCGCTCGTTCAGCGACCGTACGACCGCCAGGAGCTGGGGTATCGCTCCCAGGGCACGGCCCCGCAGCAGCCGTGCCTGTGACTCGCGCCCGTCCCGGCCGACGAACCAGGCGGAGAGCCCGGCCCACCGCTCCCGCCACCGGTCGTACGCCTCGCGTTCGGCGGCTTCGGCGTCCTCCGGGGCGGCGTCGAGCGCCTCACGGGCGCCGGCGACCCGCAGCAGGGGCCCGATGACCTGGCGGTCCTCGAGCTCCGCGATCAGCTGGGCGATGCGCGCGCCGAGCGTGATCAGGTCGTGGATGAACCGGTCCAGGTACTGGATGAGCCGGTCCTTGTAGGCGAGGAAGGCCTCTTCCTCGACGTCGTACAGGTCGATGGTGCGCTGCAACGAGCCCATGAAGGCCCGGGCGTTGTCGGCCAGGTCCGCGAAGCGGCTGCTCAGCGTGTCGAGCGTGAGGAACGTCTTGGCGGGGTCGGGGTCGTCCTCGGCGGCGAGGACCAGCAGGGCCCGCAGCTGGGTGACGATGTCCTGCAGGGCGACCGCCTGTAACGCCCCGCGCCGGCCCAGTGCCTCGTCGTACGTGCCCAGGGCCTCCTCCGCCGCCTCGCCGGCCCGGGTGAGCTGGTAGACGAACCTCTTGCGGTAGAAGTCCTCGACGGCGGTCACGCGCGCCGTGTCGGGGTCGGCGCGCAGGTTGCCCCACCCGACGAGGCTGTCGAGCTTCTTCACGACGGTTTCGAGCCCGGCCGGACGCTCGTCGGGAGGCAGGGCGGCGTACACGTCCTCGGGGCGCAGGTGCACCGCGAAGCGCTGCTTCGCCGCCAGGAAGGTCTGCATGGTCCGGCGGTACAGGGCGGCGTCGGGCGCGGCGAGGTAGGCGAACGGCGCGTAAACGGCGGGCTCTTGGGGCTCGGGCATCGAGGTCATCGCCCGGTCATTCTTTCCGACGGAGGCCGGCGCGGGCGGCGGATGACGGGAATCTCACAAGGCCAGGCGCCCGTCAGGGGTTTGTCCAGGGCGTTTCGATCTTGTGTCGGGGCGTGGAAAACCCCTGCCGCCGCCGTGGTGGTCTCGATTACTGTCCCTCCGACCGCGGTCGCCCCACGACCGCTCCCGAACCGTGCCGGACCACCGTCATCCCGGCGGTCCCACGCCCGAAAGGACCCCCGTGCGCCTACCTTCCCGCCGGCGGGCGATATCGGCTCTCGCCGCGACCGCCGTCGCCACTCCCCTGCTGCTCACCGCCGCCGCGCCCGCGCAGGCCCGGCCCACGCCTTCGTCGCAGCAGCACAGAGAGGCCGAACGGCTCGCCAAGAAGCTGGTCAAGGCGTCGTCCGCGAAGGGCGCCTACCGTCATCTGCAGGCGTTCCAGCAGATCGCGGACGCCAACGGCGGCAACCGTGCCGCCGGCACGCCCGGCCACAAGGCCTCGACCGAATACGTCTACCGGCTGCTGAAGAAGGCCGGTTACGACGTCTCGTACCAGGACTTCGACTTCTACGAGTCGAAGACGCTGCGCGAGAAGCTGACCGTCGTCTCTCCCGGGCAGCGCGAGATCAAGGTCGCGGCCTACGACTTCAGCAAGTCCACCCCCGAGGGCGGCCTGACCGCCCCGCTGGCCGCCGCGCGCGTGGACGAGACGCCCGGCTGCGACCTGGACGACTACGCGTCGGGCTCGTTCGCGGGCAAGATCGCACTGGTCAAGCGCGGTTCGTGCACCTTCAAGCAGAAGGAGGAGGTCGCTGCCAAGGCCGGCGCCGTGGGCCTCATCCTCTACAACCACTCCGGCACCACTCCCGTGCACGGCTCGGTCGGCGGTCCGGAGAACGCCCACATCCCGGCCGGCGGCATCTCGCTGGCCGACGGCGAGGCGCTGGCCGCGGCGGTCGCCAAGGGCCCCGTGACCGTCACGCTGGACGTGCGGACCGAGGCCCTCAAGCGGCAGACGCGCAACGTCGTCGCCGAGACGAAGGGCGGCAGCGCCGACCACGTGGTGGCGCTCGGCAGCCACCTCGACTCGGTTCCGGCCGGCCCCGGCATCAACGACAACGGCTCGGGCTCCGCCGGCCTGCTGGAGGTCGCGCTCAAGCTCGGCGACGAGCTCCGCAAGCCCGGCCACCGCCCCGCCAACAAGGTGCGCTTCGCCTGGTGGTCCGGCGAGGAGCTGGGCCTGCTGGGCTCCGAGCACTACGTCGCGAGCCTCGACGAGAAGCAGCGCAAGAAGATCGCGCTGTACCTCAACTTCGACATGATCGCCTCGCCGAACCCGGTGGAGTTCGTCTACGACGGCGACGACTCGGACCACAAGGGCGAGGGCCCCGGCCCGCAGGGCTCCGCACAGATCGAGCGGCTGATCAACGGCTTCCTCGACCGCAGCCGCACGCCCCACGAGGGCACGGACTTCGACGGCCGCTCCGACTACGGGCCGTTCATCGCGGCCGGCATCCCCGCGGGCGGCACCTTCACCGGCGCCGAGGGCATCAAGACCCCCGAGCAGGCGGCGCGCTTCGGCGGCACCGCGGGCGCCGCGTACGACCCGAACTACCACGGGGCCGGTGACACGCTGAAGAACATCGACCTGAAGTCGTTCGACACGAACATCGACGTGATCGCCCACACCGTCGGCATCTACGCCCACGACCTGAGCTCGCTGACCGAGCCCGCCGGGCACTGAGCCGGCCCGCGGCCGGGGACGGCCGTCACCCACGCCTGCCCCACGGGCCGCAGGTGACCACCGTCCACCGGTCGCGGCGGTGAGTTTTCCACAGGCCTGGCCGGGGCCGGGCGGGGCTGGCAGGATCCCGGCCATGGCTTCGCGCATGACCTCTCCGGGCAGGCGCCGCGTCCTGGAGGTGGGCGCGGTGGCCGCTGCCGTCCTCGCCCTGCTGCTGTGGTGGCTGACGCCGCCGGACGAGCCGCCCCCGCCCAGCGGGCGGATCACGGTGGCGACGGGCGTGCCGACCGGCGTGTACGCCAAGTACGGCGACCTCCTCAAGCAGGACCTGGCGCACGACCTGCCCGCCCTCGACGTACGGCTCAGTCACAGCCAGGGCTCGCTGGACAACCTCCAGCGGCTGACCGGCGGCCGGGCCGACTTCACGCTGGCCACTGCCGACGCCGTGGCCGCCTACCTGGAGGAGGGACGGCCGGGCGCCGACCGGCTGCGGGCGTGCGCCCGGCTGTACGACGACTACATGCAGCTGGTGACGCGCAGGGACTCCCCGGTGCAGTCGGCCCGCGACCTCCGCGGGCTGCGGGTGGGGGTGGGGTCGGACGCCTCCGGCGTCCAGCTGATCACGCGCAGGCTGCTGCAGGCGGCCGGCCTGGACTTCGGCAAGGACATCGTCGCCGTCCGGGTGGGCATCGACCGGATGCCCGAGCTGCTGGCCAGGGGCGAGATAGACGCGTTCTTCTGGTCGGGCGGCCTGCCCACCAACGCGGTGCAGGCGCTGGGGCGGCGCACGCCCATCAGACTGGTCCAGCTCGGCGACCTCGTCGGCCCCCTGCACTCGCTGGGGCGGCTGACGCAGTACTACCGCGCGGCCGTGATGCCGGCGGACGCCTATCCCGAGCTGAACGCCAGCCAGGTGGTGAAGACCATCGCCGTGGCCAACCTGCTCGTCACCGTGCAGGACACCGATCCGGACCTCGCCGAGAGCGTCACGCGCACGGTGATCCGCAGCCGGGACCGCATCGGCACGGTGGTGCACGCCGCGCAGAAGGTGGATCTGCGCTCGGCGATATTCACCCACCCGCTGCCCCTGCACGAGGGCGCCCGCCGCTACTACGTCTCGGTCAAGCCGTGAGACGGCCGGCGCGGACCGGCCGGCGCGGACCGCCCGGCTCAGGCGCCCGCCGCCGGCTCCTGGCGGGGCACCGCTATCGTCGCGCGCAGGCCGGTGGGCTCGTTCCGCGCGTACGAGAGCGTGGCGCCGCCCGAGGCCAGCAGGGCGCGGGAGATGGACAGGCCCAGGCCCGAGCCGGACACGTTCTGGTGACGGTTGCTGCGCCAGAAGCGGTCGCCGATGCGGGTGAGCTCCTCCTCGGTAAGGCCGGGCCCCTCGTCCGCGACGGTGATGTGGACGCGGTCGCCCACGACCTCGACGCCGACCTCGACGCCGGACCCGGCGGGCGTGAACTTCAGCGCGTTGTCGATCACGGCGTCCAGGGCGCTGGACAGGGCGATCGGGTCGGCCCACCCGGTGACCGCGGCCGGCCCCGTGCAGGCGAGGGCGACCTCCTCCCGGTCCGCCACGGGCGACCAGGCGCCGATCCGGTCGGCGACGAGTTCGGCGATGTCCGTCAGCTGCGGGTCGGCGGCGGCGTGTTCGGCGAGCGCCAGGTCGAGCAGGTCGTCCAGGACGCGGGCCAGCCGTTTGCCCTCGGTCCGTACCGAGTCGACCTCGGTGTGCCCGTCGGGCAGGTCCAGGGCCAGCAGGTCGATGCGGAGCAGCAGCGCGGAGAGCGGATTGCGCAGCTGGTGCGAGGCGTCGGCGACGAAGGCGCGCTGCTGTTCCAGCACGTCCTCCACATTGTCGGCCATCTCGTTGAACGACCGGGCGAGCCGGCGCAGTTCGGGCGGGCCGCTGTCGGCGGCGACGCGCGAGTTGAGCCGGCCGGTGGCGATGCCGTGGGCGGCGGCGTCCAGGGTCCGTACGGGGCGCAGCACCCACCCCGTGAGGCGGAAGGCCGCCCCGACGGCCAGCAGCATCGCGGCCGTCTCCCCGGCGGCCAGCACCAGCCACTCGTGCAGGATGCGGGCGCGCAGCGGGCCGGTGGGCGAATCGGTGACGACGACCGCGACGACGTCGCCGTCGCGGATCACGGGCGAGGCCACGGTGAGCCGGCCGCGCTGCCAGGGCCACACCTGGCCCGGGTCGTGGCTGCGCCGCCCCGCCAGGGCCTCCTGGAAGGCGTCGTGGGTGGCGCTGCCGGGCCGTGGACGCCAGTCGACGGGCGCGGCGGACATGGCGGTGCCGTCGCGGTAGAGGACGCCGGCGTTGATGCCGTACAGCTCGTGGTAGCGGGCGAGTTCCCAGTTGAGGGTGATCAGGCGTTCGTCGGAGGGGCCGTCGATCCCGGTCGGCCAGGTGGTGACGTACTGGGCGAGTGCGGCGAAGCGGGCGGTGTCGTCGATGCGGTCGACGACGACCTCCTGCTGGGCGACGGCGGCCATGCCGCCGGCGAGCGGGAAGCCCAGGGCCAGCAGGACGCCCGCCATCAGGACGATGAGGAGCGGGAGGAGGCGGGTGCGCACGGGCCGACGCAGCCCCTACACCGGGATGACGATCTTGTAGCCGACGCCGCGCACCGTCTCGATGAGGGCGGGCAGGCGCAGTTTGGAGCGCAGGGAGGCGATGTGCACCTCCAGCGTGCGCCCGGTCCCCTCCCAGCTGGTGCGCCAGACCTCGCTGATGATCTGTTCGCGGCGGAAGACGACGCCGGGCCGCTGGGCGAGGAGGGCGAGCAGGTCGAACTCCTTGCGGGTGAGGGGGACGGCGGTGCCGTCGACGCTGACGCGCCGCGTGGGCACCTCGATGGTGAGGGGGCCCAGGCGCAGCGCTCCGGGGCCGGTGGTGGTGCCCACCGGGGGCCCGGGGGGCGGTCCGGCGGGCGGGGTGCGCCGGGCGACGGCGTGGATGCGCGCGAGCAGCTCACCGGTGTCGTAGGGCTTGACGACGTAGTCGTCGGCGCCGAGGTTGAGGCCGTGGATCTTCGACCGGGTGTCGGAGCGGGCGGTCACCATGATGACGGGGGTCGAGGTGCGCTTGCGGATGCGGCCGCACACCTCGAAGCCGTCCTGGTCGGGCAGCCCGAGGTCGAGCAGGACGACGCCGAAGGGCGGGGCCCCGTCGTCGGGCAGCAGGGCCCGCAGGGCCTCGTCGCCGCTCCGGGCGTGCGTGACGTCGAACCCGTGCCGGCCGAGCACGGCGGACAGGGCCGCGGCGACGTGGTCGTCGTCCTCCACGAGCAGCAGTCTCATCGGCCTCCTCCGGACGACTCTGGGGTGGGCTGCGGCACCCCCGCATCCATCCCGATGGGCACCCGGCGCGTCAAGGGTTCTCCGCCGGTGGGACGCCTTCTGTTATGCAGCCGGTACTCCGGTAAGACCCTGGCACTCCGTTGACGCAGAGTGTCCGTTTGAGTCCCGATCGTTATGCTCAATTTCAGCTCAGATGTAATGACGTTGGTCGTTGCGGCTCATTAGGGTCCTCCCAATCGAGGAGGACGGAGCGAGGAACGCCGATGAGCGAGATATCGGTGACCAAGGACGCGGCGGGGGCCGCGGAGGCACTGGTCGTCCTGAGCAAGGTCAACAAGCACTTCGGCGCGCTGCACGTGCTCCAGGACATCGACCTGACGATCGCCCGTGGCGAGGTCGTCGTCGTCATCGGTCCGTCGGGGTCGGGCAAGTCGACGCTGTGCCGGACCATCAACCGGCTGGAGACCACGGACTCCGGCACCATCACCATCGACGGCCGGCCGCTGCCCCAGGAGGGCAAGGAGCTGGCCCGGCTGCGGGCCGACGTCGGCATGGTGTTCCAGTCGTTCAACCTGTTCGCGCACAAGACGGTGCTGGAGAACGTGACGCTGGGGCAGGTGAAGGTCCGCAAGAAGGACCGGAAGGCGGCCGAGGAGAAGGCCCGCGCCCTGCTGGACCGGGTCGGCGTGGGCGCCCAGGCCGGGAAGTACCCCGCGCAGCTCTCCGGCGGGCAGCAGCAGCGCGTGGCGATCGCCCGGGCGCTGGCCATGGACCCCAAGGTCATGCTGTTCGACGAGCCGACGTCGGCGCTGGACCCGGAGATGATCAACGAGGTGCTGGAGGTCATGCAGCAGCTCGCCCGGGACGGCATGACGATGGTCGTCGTCACGCACGAGATGGGCTTCGCCCGCTCCGCCGCCAACCGCGTGGTCTTCATGGCCGACGGCCGGATCGTCGAGGAGGCCCGGCCCGACCAGTTCTTCAGCAATCCGCGCAGCGACCGCGCCAAGGACTTCCTGTCGAAGATCCTGCACCACTGACCCGGGCCCGGGCACGCGGCCCGTCCCGTCACGCCCCGGGCGCGTACGCCCGTACATCCCGTACGGCCCGCACACCCCGCACGGCCCGTGCACCCCGTACGCCCGCCCCGTATGCCACCCCCGTACGCAGCAGCATCCGCAGAAGCAAAGGATGTCCGATGTCCTCCATGAAGCTCCGCAACGCCGCCGCCGCTGCCGTCGTGGCGCTGGCGCTCGCCGCGACCGCCACCGCCTGCGGCAAGTCCGGCAGCCCCGACGACAAGGGCGACAAGGGCGGCGACAGCTCCTCGGCCCCCGCGTCCAGCTACAAGGTCAACACCGCTGCCGACGTCAAGGACTCGCCGGTCTTCGAGAAGATCAAGGGCAAGACGATCACCATCGGCACCAAGGCCGACCAGCCGGGGCTGGGCTACGAGAACCCCGGCACCAAGAAGCGCTCGGGCTTCGACGTCGAGATCGCCCGGATGATCGCCGCCGACCTGGGCTTCGACGAGGCCCACATCAAGTTCAAGACGGTGCCCTCCGAGGCCCGCGAGACGCAGATCGCCAGCGGCGGCGTCGACCTCTACGTCGGCACCTACACCATCAACGACGAGCGCAAGAAGCAGGTGGGCTTCGCCGGCCCGTACTACATCGCCGGCCAGGCCCTCCTGGTGAAGGCCGACAGCGACATCAAGGGCCCGGACGACATCAAGGGCAAGAAGGTCTGCTCGGCGACCGGCTCCACCCCGCTGAAGCGCATCAAGGACCCCAAGTACGGCGTGGCCGAGGCCAAGGCCCAGCAGGGCTACCAGCTGTGCGTGCAGGACCTGGTCAACGGCTCGGTCGACGCGGTGACGACGGACGACGCGATCCTCAAGGGCTACGCCGCCGAGAACAAGGGCGCACTGAAGGTCACCGAGACGACGTTCTCCAAGGAGCCCTACGGCGTGGGCCTGAAGAAGGAGGACACGGCCCTGCGCGAGGCGGTGAACAAGGCGCTGGAGGCCCACATGCAGAACGGCGACTGGAAGAAGGCGTTCGACGCCACGCTCGGCAAGTCCGGCTCCCAGGCGCCCAACCCGCCCGCGATCGAGCGCTACTGAACCCAGCGCTGACGAGCGGCGCCCGGCCGCCCGTGCGGGCGGCCGGGACCGGATGACCGCCACGCGATTCCCGGAGACTTGATGTGAACGTTCTGTCGGACAACTTCGCGCTGTTCCGCGAAGGATTCCTGGGCACTGTCGAGCTGACGGCGCTCAGCGCTCTGCTCGCCCTGGTGCTGGGTACGGTCGTCGCGGCGTTCCGCGTCTCCCCGGTGCCCGCGCTGCGGGCGTTCGGCACGGCGTGGGTGACGCTGCTGCGCAACACCCCGCTGGTGCTGCTGTTCCTGGCCGTCACTCTGGGCCTGCCCGCGCTGGGCCTGAAGGGCTGGGACTCGTTCTGGCTGGCCGTGATGGCCCTGGGCTGCTACACCTCGGCCTTCATATGCGAGGCCGTCCGGTCGGGCATCAACACCGTGCCGGTCGGCCAGGCGGAAGCCGCCCGCTCGCTGGGCATGACCTTCGGCCAGACGCTGGGCCAGATCGTGCTGCCGCAGGCGGCGCGGACGGCGATCCCGCCCATCGGCAGCCTGCTGATCGCGCTGGCCAAGAACACCGCGATCGCCTCGGGCTTCAACGTCTCCGAGCTGGGCTCGGTGCAGAAGACCCTCAACGCCGACTCCGGCTACAACATCTTCGTGATCTTCCTCTGGATCGCGATCTGCTACATCATCATCACGTTCGCGATCAGCGGCCTGTTCCGGCTGCTGGAGAGCAGGCTGGCGGTGGCCCGATGAGCGGCAGCGTCCTCTACGACGTCCCCGGCCCCCGGGCCCGCGTCCGCAACCGCGTCTACGGCGTCCTGTCCACCGTGGCGATCCTCGGCCTGATCGCCTTCCTCGTCCACCGGCTGGACGTGACGGGGCAGTTCCAGGCGGGCCTGTGGGACGACTACGAGTACACCGAGACCCAGCAGCGCATCCTCGACGGCCTGCTGACGACGCTGAAGACGTTCGCCCTGGCCGCCGTCTTCTCCCTCGTGCTGGGCGCGGTGCTGGCGGCGGCCCGGCTGTCGGACCACCGGCCGGTGCGCTGGGCGGCCACGGTGGTCGTGGAGTTCTTCCGCGCCATGCCGCTGCTCATCATGATCTTCCTGCTGTACGCGGCGGTGTTCACCACGCAGCAGATGTGGGCGCTGGTCATCGGGCTGACGCTGTACAACGGCTCGGTGCAGGCGGAGATCTTCCGGTCCGGCATCAACGCGGTGCCGCGCGGGCAGAGCGAGGCGGCGTACGCGCTGGGGCTGCGCAAGACGCAGGTGATGACGAGCGTCCTGATCCCGCAGGCGGTCCGGTCGATGCTGCCGTCCATCATCAGCCAGCTGGTGGTGACGCTGAAGGACACCTCTCTCGGATTCATCATCCTTTACGAGGAACTGCTGTTCGTCGGCAAGTCGTTCGCGCAGCAGACCCAGCCGGTGAACGGCGTCTACGCCTTCATCCCCATGGTGATCGTGTTCGGCTCGATCTACATCCTGCTGTGCCTGGCGCTGTCGTCGCTGGCCACCTGGGTCGAACGGCGCACGCAGCGCTCCCGCAAGGGCGCGGCGCCGGCGATGGCCCCGGTGGTGGGCGAGTCGGGCTCCGTGACGGACCCGGGCGGCCACGGCGGCTCCGGCGCGGGCGGGGGCACCACGGCGCAGTAGCGGTGGACATGACGCCCCGTCGGGCCTCCCGGGCCGACGGGGCGCACGCGTCCGGCGCGCCGTGGCGGGACGGCTGATCACTTGACGCACGAACCGGCAATGGGTTGCATACGTTCTGTGATCGCGCACCGTTTTCCTCCCGCCAGTCCCCGTACGTCCCGTACGCACCACGAGCGCGGTGAGGTCACCGGTCCCTCCGCGCGTCGGGGGGCCGTGCCGTGGACCCGGTGATCGTCGTCGGGGCCGGCCCGGTCGGGCTGACCCTCGCCCTCGCGCTCGCCCGGTACGAGGTGCCGGTCACGGTCCTGGACGAGGCACCGCAGCAGCCACCGGGCCAGGAGGAGCGGCGCGCGGCCCGCACCGTCGTCCTGCGCCCGGAGACGGCGGCCCTGCTGACGCGGCTGGGATGCGTCCCGGACGGCGGGACGCGCTGGACGGCGTGGCGCACGATGCGCCGCAGGACCGTCGTGGCGCGGGTGCCGTTCGCCGAGCCGGGGGAGGACGAGAAGCCGGCCGAGCGCGAACGCGACGCGCCCGAGGGCGGCCCGGACGGGGCCGACGACGTGGTGGGGGCGCCGGCAGAACCGTCTCCGCTGCACCTGCCGCAGCACGCCCTCGTCCGCGAACTCCGCCTCGCCCTCGAACGGGAGGCCGACGTCCGGGTGGCCGGGGACAGCCGCGTGACGATACTGCAGCAGGACTCCGCGGGCGTCACGGTGCACACGCGCGGCGACAACGGCACGAGCTGGCGGGGCAGTTACCTCGTCGGCTGCGACGGCGCGCGGTCCGTCGTCCGGAAGCTGCTGGGGGCCCGTTTCCCCGGCCGCACCGCCGTGGAGCGCCACGCCGTGGCCGCGCTGCGGGCGGAGCTGCCGTGGCCGGGCGAGGCGGTGCTGCACCGCTCGCCGCCGCGCGGCGGCGAGGTGACGGCCCGCCCGCTGCCGGGCGGCGTGTGGCGGCTGGACTGGCTGCTTCCGCCGGACGGCGCGCTGGTCACGCCGGACGACCTGCTGGCCCGCGTGCACGACGCGTTGACGGTGTGGTGCGGCGACATCCCGGCGTACGAACTCCTGGACACCGGTGTGCACGCCGTGCACCACCGCCTCGCGCGCCGCTGGCGCAGCGGGCGCGCCTTCCTCGCCGGCGACGCCGCCCACCTGATGGGTGCGCTGGGCACCCAGGGGCTCGACGAGGGGTTGCAGGACGCCGAGAACCTCGCGTGGAAGCTGGCGCTGGCCTGGCACCACGGTGCCTCCGACGCCCTGCTGGACAGCTACCAGGCCGAGCGGCGGACGGCGGTGGCGGCCCGGCTGCGCGCCGCCGACCGGGCCCTGCAGGCGGTGCGCTGCGAGGGCGGCTGGCACGCCGTACGGCGCACGGTGGTGCCGGGAGCGGTACGCGGCCACGACCGGCTGCTGGCCGAGGGGCATCTGGGCCGGGGGGCGCTGGGCGCGCTGCCGGTGCACGCCCGGACGCCGCTGGCGCCGGCCGCGCCCCCGGCGGGCTCGGTGCTGGTGGGCACGGAGCCCGGGGCGCAGGTCGCGGACGTGCCGGTGACCGCGCCGGACGGCTCCTGCACGGGGCTGCGGGACCGGCTCGGCGGCGACCTGCTGGTGGTGCTCGTGGCGCCCGGTACGGGTGTGTGGGAGCGGCGGCACTGGATGGGCGCCGGACTGATGCCCGGCCTCGCCGCGGCCGTCTCCGCCCTGCCGATGCGCGCGGAACTGCTGGTGACCGAGGACTATCCGGGCGCGCCGGCGCACACGGTCCTGGTGGTGCGCCCGGACGGCTGCCTGGTGGCGGCCCTCTCCGGGGTGCGGCCGGCGGAGCTGTACGCGTGCGCGGACGCGGCCCGCGGCGGGGCGGTGGCCCCGGCGCCCCCGCCCGCTCGGGTCGCGGAGCCCTCCGGTGCGGCAGTGCCGGAGGAGGCGACGGCGAACCGCTGAAGTCCTGCCCGGCCGGACTCACACCTCCGGCAGGTACTGCTCCAGCAGCTCCGGGTCGTCGCCCTCCTCCTCCAGCGCGCGGCGCACCACGCGCAGGGCGAGGCCCTCCGGGTAGCCCTTGCGGGCCAGCATGCCCGCGAGGCGGCGGAGCCGCTTCTCGCGGTCCAGGCCACGGGTGGAGCGCAGCTTGCGGTCGACGAGCTCGCGGGCGGTGCGCTCCTCCTGCTCCGGGTCGAGGCGGCCCACGGCCTCGTCGACGACGGCGGAGTCCACGCCCCGGGTGCGCAGCTCGCGGGCGAGGGCGCGGCGGGCCAGGCCGCGGCCGCGGTGGCGGGACTCCACCCAGGCGCCGGCGAAGGCGGCGTCGTCGATGAGGCCCACGTCCTCGAACCGGGACAGCACCTCCTCGGCCGCCTCGGCCGGGATGCCGCGCCGGGCCAGGGCGTCGGCCAGCTGCCGGCGTGTCCGGGGCGACCCGGTGAGCAGGCGCAGGCAGATGGCCCGCGCCTGCTCCTCGGGAGACGGCGGCGCCCCGCCCCCGGCCCTCGACGGGGAGGGGGCGTCGCCGTCCGTCCGGTGGTGGGACGGGTCAGACGGGTGGGACACGGCTGCGGACTAGGCCTTGGCCGCCGTGGCCTTGGCGGCCTTGGCGCCGGCCTTCGCCGCCGGGGCGGGCACCGTCTTGACGGGCTCGGCGGCGTCCGGGCCGGCCGCGGCGTCCGGGCCGGCCTCGGGCGCCTGCTCGCCGGGCTTCACGCCCACGCCCAGCTTCTCCTTGATCTTCTTCTCGATCTCGTTGGCGAGGTCGGGGTTGTCCTTCAGGAAGTTGCGGGCGTTCTCCTTGCCCTGGCCGAGCTGGTCGCCCTCGTACGTGTACCAGGCGCCGGCCTTGCGGATGAAGCCGTGCTCCACGCCCATGTCGATCAGGCCGCCCTCACGGCTGATGCCCTGGCCGTAGAGGATGTCGAACTCGGCCTGCTTGAAGGGCGGCGCGACCTTGTTCTTCACGACCTTGACGCGGGTGCGGTTGCCGACGGCCTCGGTGCCGTCCTTCAGGGTCTCGATGCGGCGGATGTCCAGGCGGACCGAGGCGTAGAACTTCAGCGCGCGGCCACCGGTGGTGGTCTCCGGCGAGCCGAACATCACGCCGACCTTCTCACGGAGCTGGTTGATGAAGATCGCGGTGGTCTTGGACTGGTTGAGCGCACCGGTGATCTTCCGCAGCGCCTGGCTCATCAGGCGGGCCTGGAGGCCGACGTGCGAGTCGCCCATCTCGCCCTCGATCTCCGCGCGCGGCACGAGCGCGGCGACGGAGTCGATGACGATGAGGTCGAGGGCGCCGGAGCGGACCAGCATGTCCACGATCTCGAGGGCCTGCTCGCCGTTGTCGGGCTGGGAGAGGATCAGGGAGTCGATGTCGACGCCCAGCTTCTTGGCGTACTCGGGGTCGAGGGCGTGCTCGGCGTCCACGAAGGCGACCGTGCCGCCGGCCCGCTGGGCGTTGGCCACGGCGTGCAGCGTCAGGGTCGTCTTACCGGAGGACTCCGGTCCGTAGACCTCCACCACGCGGCCGCGCGGCAGGCCGCCGACGCCGAGGGCGACGTCGAGAGCGGTCGACCCGGTGGGGATGACCTCGATGGGCTCGTTCGGCCGCTCGCCCAGGCGCATCACGGCGCCCTTGCCGAATTGCCGTTCAATCTGCGCGAGCGCGGCGTCGAGCGCCTTCTCGCGGTCGGTTCCTGCCATGGGTTCCACCCGGTTTGCTTGAGTCGATCGCTTCACGTTCACGACGCTAACGCCTGCCACTGACAATGCGCCCGGGCGCCGGCCCGGCCTGTGGAAAACTCCGCGGAATCACCCGCTCCAGCAGGCCCGGAACCCCCATGAGAATGGATGTTCGAATTTAGTGTCAAGCGGGATCGCCGGGGCCGTCACCCGTGTCGCGGTCCGGCGACGAACCCCCGTCCTCCCCACCTGCACCCGGAGCCCCGGCCGTCCCCACCACTTCGTACCGCCGCACGTACACCCCCAGGAACGCCTGCAACGTCGCCGTCGCCGGGATGGCGATCAGCGCGCCCACCGCACCGAGCAGCGCGGCGCCCGCCACGACCGACCCGAACGCCACGGCCGGGTGGATGTCGACGGTCCGCGCGGTGATGCGCGGCTGGAGCAGGTAGTTCTCGAACTGCTGGTAGACCACCACGAAGGCCAGCACCCACACCGCGTACCAGGGGCCGACGGTGAAGGCGAGCAGCACCGGGAGCGCCCCGGCGAGGTAGGTGCCGATGGTGGGCACGAACTGGGAGACCAGGCCGACCCACACCGCCAGCGCCGGCGCGTACGGCACGCCGAGCGCCGCCAGCAGCACGTAGTGGGCGGCCCCGGACACCAGCGCCATCAGGGCGCGCGAGTAGATGTAGCCGCCGGTCTTGGCCACCGCCAGCTCCCAGGCGCGCAGCACCTCCGCCTGGCGCCGCGGGGGCAGCACCGAGCACAGGGCGCGGCGCAGCCTCGGCCCGTCGGCCGCGAAGTAGAACGAGAACAGCAGGACGGCCAGCAGCTCGAACAGGCCGCCCAGGACCGTGGCGGAGACGTCCAGCACACCCGAGGCGCCGCTGCTGGCGTACTTCCGCAGCCAGTCGGAGTGCAGCACGCTCTTCTGGATCTTCACTCGGGACAGGTCCGTGCCGAACGTGTGGTTGATCCAGGCGATCACCGAGTCGAGGTACGAGGGGAAGTTCTCCACCATCGTGCCGACCTGGTCCGCCAGCATGGAGCCCATCAGGGTGAGGAAGCCGGTCGTCACCACGGCCACCACCAGGAACACCAGCCCGGTGGCCAGGCCGCGGCGCATGCCGCGGGCGGCCAGCCGCTGCACCGGGGGCTCCACGGCCAGGGCCACGAAGAAGGCGATCAGCACGTCCAGAAACAGGCCGTAGAGCCGGTGGAAGGCCCAGACGGAGACCTGGAAGCAGGCCACGAGGGCGAGCCCCACCACGATCGCGCGGGGCACCCAGCGGGGCATTCCGGAGCCCGGGGACGTCACCGCCGGTCCCGGGGGATCTCCATCGCCTCGCACACTCCGCGCCAGACGTCCTTGGCGTCCCAGCCGGCGGCGAGCGCCTGGTGGACGGTCCTCCCGCCGAGCTCGGACATCACGTGGTCACGTGCGAAGGAGTCGGCGTAGGCGCCACCGAAGTGATCCGCCATTCGCTGCCAGAAGACCGTCAACCGCATGGGGCAAGTATCCCGCTCCTGAGAGTGCAGCCGCGCACGAGCCGGTGACCCGGGGCGTCCGGCGGCCTACGGTCTTGTCCATGGCACCGTCCGGATCATCCGCCGTCGCGCGCGCCGAGCAGTTCGTCTGGCTCACCGCGCGCGTCCTGGAGCAGCGCAGATTCGCCTTCCACTTCCTCGGCGGCCACCCCGACGCCGTGGAGGCGGCGCTGACCGCCTACGCGGGCGACGACGGCGGCTTCGGCCACGGCCTGGAGCCGGACCTGCGCGGCCCGGTGAGCCAGCCGCTGCACACCGCGCTCGGGCTGCGGGTGCTGGACGAGATCGGCCGCTGCCGCGACCAGCGGGCCGAACGCGTGTGCCGCTACCTGACGGCGGTCTCCACGCCCGACGGTGCCCTGCCCGCCCTGCACCCGTCCCTGCGCGGCTACCCCGCGGCCCCCTGGCTGCCCCTGGTGGACGACCCGCCCAGCGACCTGCTGGCCACCGGCCCCGTGGTGGGCCTGCTGCACCGGAACGAGGTGTGGCACGCCTGGCTGTTCCGGGCCACCGACTTCTGCTGGGCCGCCGTCGAGGCCCTGGGCCGGGGCGCGCGCACCCACCCGTACGAGGTGATGGCGGCCGTGGCCTTCCTGGACGGGGCGCCGGACCGGCGGCGGGCCGAGGCGGCGGCCGAGCGGCTGGGGCGTGCGGTGCGCGAGCAGCGGCTGGCCGTGCTGGACCCCGCCGGGCTCGACGGCCACCCCCTCCCGGACGGCTACGCGCCCGGCGAGTACCACTTCCCGTACGACTACGCGCGCACGCCGCACTCGCTGGCCCGGCGCTGGTTCACCGACGCCGAGGTGGACCGCGCGCTGGACCACCTCGCCGCCGCCCAGCAGGACGACGGCGGCTGGCCCGTCCTCTGGCGGGCGTGGGCCCCGGGCACGGCCCTGGAGGGCCGGCCGATGGTGACGATCGACGCGCTGCTGACCCTGCGGGCGTACGGCCGCACCGTCTGACCCCGCAGCCCCTCCCGAACCACCCCTGACCTGCGCTCCGGAGCCGTTGTCAGTGGTGCGGTGCACGATGGTGGGCATGGCGGACGACACGACTTCGGCCCTCGCCGGGTTCTCCCCCGCGACCCGCGCGTGGTTCACGGGGGCCTTCACCGCGCCCACGGCCGCCCAGGCCGGGGCCTGGCAGGCCATCGGGCAGGGGTCGGACGTCCTGGTCGTGGCGCCCACGGGCTCGGGCAAGACGCTGGCCGCGTTCCTGGCCTCCCTGGACCGGCTGGCGAGCACTCCGCCGCCCGCCGACCGCAAGAAGCGCTGCCGTGTGCTGTACGTCTCGCCGCTGAAGGCCCTCGCCGTGGACGTCGAGCGCAACCTGCGCAGCCCGCTGACCGGCATCCGCCAGGAAGCCGTGCGCATGGGCCTGCCGGAGCCCGAGATCCGGGTCGGCATCCGCTCCGGCGACACGCCCGCGCCCGAGCGCCGCGCCCTGGTGACCCGGCCGCCGGACATCCTCATCACCACGCCCGAGTCGCTGTTCCTCATGCTGACCTCCGCCGCCCGGGACGCGCTGACGGGCGTGGAGACCGTGATCCTCGACGAGGTGCACGCCGTCGCGGGCACCAAGCGCGGCGCCCACCTGGCGCTGTCGCTGGAGCGGCTGGACACCCTGCTGCCGCGGCCCGCCCGCCGCATCGGCCTGTCGGCGACCGTCCGCCCGGTGGACGAGGTGGCGCGTTTCCTCTCGCCGCGCCGTCGCGTCGAGATCGTCCAGCCGCCCTCCGGCAAGGAGTTCGACCTGTCGGTGGTCGTGCCCGTGGAGGACCTCGGCGAGCTGGGCGGCTCACCCGTGCAGGAGGGCGGCGACGGCAAGGAGAAGCCGTCGATCTGGCCGCACGTCGAGGAGCGCATCGCCGACCTGGTGCAGGCACACCGCTCCACCATCGTCTTCGCCAACTCGCGCCGCCTGGCCGAGCGGCTGTGCAACCGGCTCAACGAGATCGCCTACGAGCGCGCCACCGGCGAGGCGCTGCCCGAGGACCACGCCCCCGCCGACCTCATGGGCGGCTCGGGCCCGGCCCGGGGCGCGCCGCCGCTGCTGGCCCGCGCCCATCACGGCTCGGTCTCCAAGGAGCAGCGGGCCCTGGTCGAGGAGGACCTGAAGGCGGGCCGGCTGCCGGCCGTCGTCGCCACCTCCAGCCTGGAGCTGGGCATCGACATGGGCGCCGTCGACCTGGTGGTGCAGGTCGAGTCGCCGCCGTCCGTCGCCTCGGGCCTCCAGCGCGTGGGCCGCGCCGGCCACCAGGTCGGCGCCGTCTCCACGGGCGTCGTCTTCCCCAAGTACCGGGGCGACCTCGTCCAGGCCGCCGTGGTCACCGAACGGATGCGGCAGGGCGCCATCGAGTCGCTGCGCGTCCCCGCCAACCCGCTGGACGTCCTCGCCCAGCAGATCGTCGCCATGGTGTCCCTGGACCCCTGGGACGTCGACGAGCTGCTGGCCCTGGTGCGGCGGGCGGCGCCCTTCGCGGCGCTGCCCGAGTCGGCGTACCACGGCGTGCTCGACATGCTCGCCGGCCGCTACCCGTCCGACGCCTTCGCCGAGCTGCGGCCCCGCCTGGTGTGGGACCGGATCGCCAACACGGTCACCGGCCGCCCCGGCGCCCAGCGGCTGGCCGTGACGTCCGGCGGCACCATCCCCGACCGCGGCCTGTTCGGCGTCTTCCTCGCCGGCGCCGACCCCAAGAAGGGCGGCGGCCGCGTCGGCGAGCTGGACGAGGAGATGGTCTACGAGTCGCGCGTCGGCGACGTCTTCACCCTGGGCACGACGTCCTGGCGCATCGAGGACATCACCCGCGACCGCGTCCTGGTCACCCCCGCCCCCGGAACGCTCGGCAGGCTGCCCTTCTGGAAGGGCGACCAGCTGGGTCGCCCGCTCGAACTGGGACGCGCCCTCGGCGCGTTCCTCCGCGAGGTCGGCTCCCTCGACGCGGAGGCCGCCCGCGCCCGCCTCACGGCCGCCGGGCTCGACGCATGGGCGGCCGGCAACGTCGTGTCGTACCTGGACGAGCAGCGGCGCGCCTGCGGGCACGTGCCCGACGACCGCACCATCGTCGTCGAACGGTTCCGCGACGAACTCGGCGACTGGCGCGTCGTCGTGCACTCCCCCTTCGGCGCCCAGGTGCACGCCCCCTGGGCGCTGGCGCTGGGCGCCCGGCTCGCCGAGCGGTACGGGCTCGACGCCCAGGTGATGCACGCCGACGACGGCATCGTGCTGCGCCTGCCCGACGCCGACCTGATGGGCCTCGACCTGCTGGACGCCGGCCCGGCCCGGCAGGACACCGCGTACGACAGCGAACAGTCGCCCGTGGGCGCCGCGGACGTCGTCTTCGACAAGGGCGAGGTCGACCGGGTCGTCACCGAACAGGTGGGCGGCTCGGCCCTGTTCGCCTCGCGCTTCCGCGAGTGCGCCGCCCGCGCCCTGCTGCTGCCCC
Source organism: Streptomyces mashuensis (assembly GCF_014654785.1). GTDB lineage: Bacteria > Actinomycetota > Actinomycetes > Streptomycetales > Streptomycetaceae > Streptomyces > Streptomyces mashuensis. The sequence continues at coordinate 22,139 of NZ_BNBD01000001.1, read as the reverse complement.
GCCGCAACCCCGGCAAGCGCACCCCCTTGTGGCAGCAGCGGCAGCGCGCCGCCCAGCTCCTCCAGGTCGCCGGCGAGTTCGGGTCCTTCCCCATCGTCCTGGAGGCGGTCCGCGAGTGCCTCCAGGACGTCTTCGACGTGCCCGGCCTGACGGAGCTGATGGGCGACATCGAGGCCCGCCGGGTCCGCCTGGTGGAGGTCACCACCCCCGAGCCGTCCCCCTTCGCCCGCTCCCTGCTGTTCGGCTACGTCGCCCAGTTCCTGTACGAGGGCGACTCGCCGCTCGCCGAGCGGCGCGCCGCCGCCCTGTCGCTCGACTCGCGGCTGCTGGCCGAGCTCCTGGGCCAGGCCGAGCTGCGCGAACTGCTCGACCCCGAGGTCCTCGCCGAGCTCGAACAGGAGCTGCAGTGGCTCACGGAGGACCGCCGCGCCAAGGACGTCGAGGGCGTCGCCGACCTGCTGCGGCTGCTGGGCCCGCTCACCGGTGACGAGCTGGCCGCGCGCGGCGCCGAACCGGGCTGGGCGCAGGAGCTGGCGGACGCCCGCCGCGCCCTGCGCGTCCGCATCGCCGGGCAGGACCACTGGGCGGCGGTCGAGGACGCCGGCCGGCTGCGCGACGCGCTGGGCACAGCGCTGCCCGTGGGCGTGCCCGAGGCGTTCACCGAGCCCGTCAAGGACCCGCTGGGCGACCTCCTCGCCCGCTACGCCCGCACCCACGGCCCGTTCACCTCCGCGCAGGCCGCCGCCCGCTTCGGCCTGGGCACCGCGGTGACCGACGGCGCCCTGCAACGCCTGGCCGCCACGGGCCGCATCGTCCAGGGCGAGTTCCATCCGTCGGGGATGGGCCAGGAATGGTGCGACGCCGCCGTGCTGCGCCGCCTGCGACGGCGCTCCCTGGCCGCGCTGCGGCACGAGCTGGAGCCCGTACCGCCCGCCACACTCGCCGCGTTCCTGCCCGCCTGGCAGCACGTGGGCTCCGACAGCCTGCGCGGCATCGACGGCCTGCTGCGCGCGGTGGAGCAGCTCCAGGGCGCCCCGGTGCCCGCCTCCGCGCTGGAGAAGCTCGTGCTGCCCGCGCGCGTGACGGATTATCAGCCGGCGATGCTCGACGAGCTCACGGCGGCCGGCGAGGTCGTGTGGGCCGGGGCGGGCGCCCTGCCGGGGAAGGACGGCTGGGTGACGCTGCTGCCGGCCGACACCGCGCCCCTGCTGCTGCCCCCGCCCCACCCGCTGGAGCTCTCCCCGGTGCACCGGGCCGTCCTCGACGCCCTCTCCGGCGGCCACGGCCTGTTCTTCCGCCAGATCGCCGAACGCGTACGGGCCGCCGGCGCGGACGTGGACGACACGGCCGCCTCGGAGGCCCGCATCGCCGAGGCGCTGTGGGACCTGGCCTGGTCGGGCCGGCTCACCAACGACACGCTCGCGCCGCTGCGGGCCCTGCTGGGCTCCGGGCGCACGGCCGGCTCCACCGCGCACCGCGCCCGCCGCTCCGTCCCGCGCGGCCGGTACGGCGGCTTCGCCGGCCGTGCCGCCCTGGCCGGCCCCGGCCTGCGGCCCCCGGCCTCCCGCGGCGGACCGCCCACCGTGGCCGGCCGCTGGGCCCTGCTGCCCGAGCGCGAGCCGGACACCACGCACCGGGCGCACGCCCTGGCCCGTACGCTCCTGGACCGGCACGGCGTGGTGACCCGCGGCGCCGTCGCGGCCGAGGGCGTCGAGGGCGGCTTCTCCGCCGCCTACCGGGTGCTGTCCGCCTTCGAGGAGAGCGGGCAGGCCCGGCGGGGCTACGTCGTGGAGGGGCTGGGCGCGGCGCAGTTCGCCATGGAGGGCGCCGTCGACCGGCTGCGCGCGGCGAGCACCGCCCGTGAGCGGGCGGGCGATGGTCCGTCCTGGGACACCGGGCGTCCCGGGCACGGCCGGCCGGGGCGCCGCCGCGCGCTGGTGCTGGCCGCCGCGGACCCCGCCAACGCGTACGGCGCGGCCCTGTCCTGGCCGGACCCGCCGGCGGGAGCCACCCACAAACCGGGCCGCAAGGCGGGCTCGCTGGTCGTCCTGGTCGACGGCGCGCTCGCCCTGTACGTCGAGCGGGGCGGCAAGACGCTCCTGGCCTGGCCCGCAGGGGACACGTCGGCGGGCGGGGCGGAGGACGCGGACGACCCGGCGCTGCGCGAGGCGGTGGCCGCGCTGGCCGAGGCGGCCCGCGGCGGCGCGCTGGGCACCGTCACCGTGGAGCGGGTGAACGGCTCCCCCGCGCTCTCCTCGCCGCTGGCCGCGCTGCTGGAGTCCGAGGGCTTCCACGCCACTCCGCGGGGGCTGCGTCTGCGGGCGCCCTGAGCAGGCGACATCATGGGCGGTATGCCCGAAGGAGACACCGTCTGGCGCACCGCCCGGGACCTGCACCGGGCGCTGGCGGGCGATCCGGTCGTCCGGTGCGACCTGCGGGTGCCGCGGCTGGCCACCACTGATCTGGCCGGCCGGCAGGTCATCGAGGTGGTGGCGCGCGGCAAGCACCTGCTCATGCGGTTCGGCGGCGGCCTGACCCTGCACTCCCACCTCGGCATGGAGGGCACCTGGCGGACCGGCCCCACGGGCGGGCGGGTCCGCCCCGCCGGCCCCGCCCACCAGATCCGGGCCGTCGTGGGCACCGCCCGCCACACCGCGGTCGGCTACCGCCTGCCCGTGCTGGAGCTCCTGCGCACCGCGGACGAGAGCACCGTCGTCGGGCACCTGGGCCCCGACCTGCTGGGCCAGGACTGGGACCCGGACGAGGCACTGCGCCGGCTGCTCTCCGACCCCGGCCGCACGCTCGGCGAGGCCCTGCTCGACCAGCGGAACCTCGCCGGGATCGGCAACGTGTACAAGTCGGAGCTGTGCTTCCTGCTGCGGGTCACGCCCTGGCTGCCCGTGGCGTCCCTGCCGTCGCCCGAACGGCTGACGGCCCTCGCCAAGAAGCTGCTGGAGGCCAACAAGGACCGCACGGCCCGCATCACCACCGCCGACGCCCGGCCCGACCGGCGACTGTGGGTGTACGGGCGCGGCGGCCGGCCCTGCCGCCGCTGCGGCACACCGGTCCTCGCCGCGGACCAGGGCCCGGCGGGCCAGGAGCGGAGCACGTACTGGTGCCCGCACTGCCAGAACGGCCCGGCCCCGCCGGTCTGACGGCTCCGGCCACGCCGTTCCCCCGTACGGGTGAGACCCGTGACGGGTGGGACGCGTGCCGGAAAGACCTACGAGGGCGGGCGAGGCGGGCCGTCAGTCCTCCCGCTCGCCGCCCCGCCGGGAGCGGGGCGTGCAGTGCACCGGCAGCAGGCTCAGGCTCCAGCCACCGGCGGCCAGCAGCCCTTCCACGAAACCGGTGTGGCCCGGGTGGGTGAGGATCCGCAGGACGGCCCCGCACCACACCACGGCCGACACCAGCACCAGGGCCCTCGCCACGTGCTCCACGGCACGCCGGCGGGGCGGGTGCGCGGACGGGCGGACGGCCACGGCGGCCCCTGCCTCACTCGGCGGGCTCGCCGCGCAGGCGGGCGAGCTCGCGCTCCAGCTCGGCGATCGTCCGGTCCCGCCGGTGCACCTCGACGATCACCCGCTGCTCGCCCTCGTGCATGCCCTCCTGGTAGACGGTCCGCACAAACGTTCCGGCGGCCTCCTGGTCGAGGTCGCAGACCGTCATCAGCTCGTTGGTGAAGCGGATCACCGGGTGCGGCTGGCTCATGTCCCCCAGGAGACCCCCGCGGGGCGCGGCCCGCCACCGCTGGCCGCCCGGGCACCTCGGGGCTCAGGCGTTCTCAGGCGTTCTCGGCCTGGAACATCCAGTGGTGCTTCTCCAGGTCGCGGGTGAGACCGATGAGGATGTCCTGGGTGACCGGGTCCGGCTCGGCGGTGGCCTCGATCCGCTCGCGCATGCGCCCGATCACCGCGCCGAGCGCGTCGACGAGGGTGCGTACGGCGTCGGTGTCCCTGATCCAGCCGCCGCCCAGGGTGTCGATGCCGCTGGTCTTGGCCACCGTCTCGGCCCGCCCGTCCGGGGCGATGCCGAGCGCCGCGGCGCGCTCCGCCACGGTGTCGCCGTGCCCGCGGGCGGTGGTGACCACCTCGTCCAGCTGAAGGTGCACGGAGCGGAAGCGGGGGCCGACGAGGGTCCAGTGGACCTGCTTGCCGACGAGCGAGAGGTCGACCAGGTCGACGAGCGCGCCCTGGAGGGCATCACCGACGATCTTGCGGTCCTGCTCGTTGAGCGGGCTCTTCACGACAGACATCCGCTGTTCCTCCTGTTCCGGGTCTACCTGTTCCGGTGGTGGTCCGGGCGTCCCGTCCCTCCACCGTGACACAGGCGGATGAACGGCACGAATCCGGGCCACTCCAGGACCACGCGGCACAAAAAACACGGGATCCCGGTCAGACATCTGACCGGGATCCCGTGCGTCAAACACGTGAAACAGGAAGCCTCGGGGTCGTGGCCCGCTCGATCCGGACGATCAGGCGGCGACGACGTCCACGGCCTCCGCGGGGGCCTTGATGGTCACGCGCTCCCCCGGAACGCCCGTCACGGAGGTGACGGACACCGAATTGAACATCGGCCGCATCGGCGCGGGTACCGGCTCGCTCGCCGCCGCCGACTGCGCCAGCTCGGCCAGCGACAGCTCGTCGCTCACCTCGCGCATGACCTCGGACATCCGTACGTCGAGTGCATCGCAGATCGCGGAGAGAAGCTCGGAGGACGCCTCTTTCTGCCCGCGCTCGACCTCGGAGAGGTATCCGAGCGAGACCCGGGCGGACGAGGAGACCTCGCGCAGAGTGCGGCCCTGGCGTTGGCGCTGCCGACGCAGCACGTCACCCAGCAGGCGACGGAGCAGAATCATCGGTGGCTCCCTCCTTGGACCGCGAATCCGGTTCCTTCACGCCCCACCGTACCGCCTCGGGGTGCGGCCGTGCGGGGAGCTATGTCGTGTTCACTCAGGGCTGCAAACATCAATTCCCCCCGTGGTGTTCCGTATCCTTTGCCCCCGCGTTCCCCACGCGTCCCCCGGTGAGTTCTCCGAGGAGCAGCGCGAGGACCGCTTGTGCGCTTTCGCTCCGGATACCCGCCCGGCCGCCCCGCAAAGACAGTTCCCGGACGGAACCGGCGCCGTCCGGCCCGGCGACCGCCACGAAGACCGTGCCGACGTCCTTGCCGTCCTGCGGCTCCGGGCCCGCCACACCGGTGGTGGCCAGGCCCCAGTCGGCGCCGAGCACGGTCCGTACGCCGGCCGCCATCTGCCGGGCCACCTCGCCGTCGACGGCGCCGCGCTCGTCGAGCAGCGCGCCGTCCACGCCCAGGACGTCCCGCTTGACGTCGGTGGCGTACGCGGTGACCGAGCCGCGCACCGAGCGCGAGGCGCCGGGGGCGGCGGTCAGCCAGGCGGCGACCAGGCCGCCGGTCAGCGACTCGGCGGCGGCCACGGTCTGCCCGCGCTCCACGAGCGCGTCCAGCAGCCGCCCGGCCGTACCCCCGGGATCCGGCAGGTCCGGGCCGGTCACGACGCGTTCTCCCGGGCACGCCCGGCCCGGCGCAGCACGAGGGCCTGCCGGACGTAGTCCAGGCCGGTGACGACCGTCAACACGACGGCCACCGCCATCACCCAGAAGCGCAGTGTGGCCAAAGGTCCGTCGAGCACCAGGATGTACATCCCCACGCCCACACCCTGGAAGAGCGTCTTCATCTTGCCGCCGCGGCTGGCCGGGATCACACCGTGCCGGATGACCCAGAACCGCATCAGCGTGATGCCGATCTCGCGGAGCAGGATGACGCCGGTGACCCACCAGGGCAGGAGCGCCAGGTAGGAGAGGCAGATCAGCGCGGCGCCCATGATCGCCTTGTCGGCGATGGGGTCGGCGATCTTGCCGAAGTCCGTGACCAGGTTGTACGCCCGGGCCAGGTGGCCGTCGAACAGGTCGGTGATCATGGCGACGGCGAAGGCGGCCCAGGCGAACGCGCGCCAGGCCGGGTCGTAGCCGCCGTTGTGCAGCATCAGCACGACGAACCCCGGCACGAGGACCAGTCGCACCATCGTGAGGATGTTGGCGATGTTCCACAGCCCGGCCTGCCGTACGCCGCCGGCCGGGGCCGGGCCCCTCGCGGCCGAGGCCGGGAGTCCGCTCATCTGGCCGCCTCCTCGGTACACCCGCCCGTGAGCCCGCCGACGGGCTCCAGCGGCTCCGCCACGAGGTCCACGCCCTCGGCGGCCACGACCCGGGCCACCACCATCCGGCCCGGGGCGGCGAGCTCCGGGTCCATGGCGAGGGTGACCTGGCCGTCGGTCTCGGGGGCCTGGTGGGCCGCGCGGCCGATCACTCCGTCCTCGTCGTCCACACGGTCGACGAGTACTTCGATGGTCTCACCGACACGGTCCTCGGCGCGCTGGGCGGTGAGCTCCTCGGCCAGTCTGGAGATGTGCGCCAGGCGCTCGGCGACGACCTCGGGGTCCAGCTTGGTGTCGTACGTGGCGGCCTCGGTGCCCTCCTCGTCGGAGTAGCCGAAGACGCCGATGGCGTCCAGGCGGGCGCCGGTGAGGAAGCGCTCCAGCTCGGCGAGGTCGGCCTCGGTCTCGCCGGGGAAGCCGACGATGAAGTTGGAGCGGACGCCGGCCTGCGGGGCCTTGTCACGGATGGTGGCCAGCAGGTCCAGGAAGCGGTCGGTGTCGCCGAAGCGGCGCATGGCGCGCAGCACACCGGGCGCCGAGTGCTGGAAGGAGAGGTCGAAGTAGGGGGCGACCTTCTCCGTGGAGGTCAGCACGTCGATCAGGCCGGGCCGCATCTCGGCCGGCTGGAGGTAGCTGACGCGGATGCGCTCGAGGCCGTCCACGGCGGCCAGCTCCGGCAGCAGCGTCTCCAGCAGCCGGATGTCGCCGAGGTCCTTGCCGTAGGAGGTGTTGTTCTCGGAGACCAGCATGATCTCCTTCACGCCCTGCTCCGCCAGCCAGCGCGTCTCCGACAGCACGTCGGAGGGGCGGCGGGAGATGAAGGAGCCGCGGAAGGAGGGGATGGCGCAGAAGGAGCAGCGCCGGTCGCAGCCGGAGGCGAGCTTGACCGAGGCGACGGGGCTGGTGCCGAGCCGGCGGCGCAGCGGGGCGCGCGGGCCGGAGGCGGGGGCCAGGCCGTCGGGCAGGTCGGCCGGGGCCTCCTGGGGCTCCTGCGCCTCCTGGGCGTGCCCGGGGAGGGCGACGGCGGAGGCGCCGGAGGCCTGCTGGCGCTCGGCGGGGCTGATCGGCAGCAGCTTGCGCCGGTCGCGGGGGGTGTGGGAGGCGTGGACGCCGCCGGAGAGGATGGTCTGGAGCCGGTCGGAGATGTCGGCGTAGTCGTCGAAGCCGAGCACGCCGTCCGCCTCGGGCAGCGCGTCGGCGAGCTCCTTGCCGTACCGCTCGGCCATGCAGCCCACGGCCACGACGGCCTGGGTGCGGCCGTGCTCCTTGAGGTCGTTCGCCTCCAGGAGGGCGTCGACGGAGTCCTTCTTGGCGGCCTCGACGAAGCCACAGGTGTTCACGACGGCCACATCGGCGTCGGCGGCGTCCTCGACGAGGTCCCAGCCATCCGCCGCCAAGCGGCCTGCCAGCTCCTCCGAGTCCACCTCGTTACGGGCGCAGCCAAGTGTGACAAGAGCGACGGTACGGCGTTCGGGCATAGGGCTCAGCCTACTTTGTCCCGGCACCGCATCCGCTGCCGAGTGCCCGGACGGGCGCGGAGAGCCACATCACGGTGGCGCTCCGCGCGTTCCCTGCCCGTTCCCGCCCGTGTGTCCGTCCGGGTCCCCGCCCGTTTCCTCCCGGCCCGCCGGTCAGCCGTTCGAGGGGTCGCCGCGGGTGTACGTCAGACGCTGGACCTGCCCGTCGGCGCCGACGTTCTTGACCTCTTTGCCGTTGACGAACAGTTGCACGGCCCCGGCGTTGCCCAGGACGAGGTCGATGCGCTTGTTGTCCGTGAAGGTGCGGGAGGCGCCCCGCTCCAGCACGCCCTCGTCGAGGATCTTGCCGTTGCCGTCCTTCGCCGACATCCAGGTCTGGCCGTTCTCGGCGGTCAGCTTCACGGTGACCTTGTTGGCGGGGACGCCGGCGATGGCGCTGGCGGACGCCTCGGCCTTGGGGTCGGTGGGCTTCTCCTGGGCCTTCTTCTTCGCGCTCGGTGCGACCGAGGGCTTGACGGTGGCGGGGTCGGCCGCCTCGGGGCCGCCCTTGGCGCCGCCGTTGAAGAGGGTGAAGCCCACGAAGCCGACGACGGCGACGATGGCGGCCACCATGGCCGCCGTCCAGTTGGGCCGCCGGGGCTCGGGGCGGATCCGCTCCGCCTCGAACATGGGGGCGGCCGGGGTGGGCACGGGGCGGCCGCCGTGCTCGGCGTCGTACTGCGCCACCAGGGGTTCGGCGTCCACGCCGACGGCCCGCGCCAGGGTGCGGATGTGCCCCCGCGCGTAGACGCGGCCGCCGCAGCGGCTGAAGTCGTCCTGTTCGATCGCGTGGATGATCGGGATGCGTACGCGGGTGGAGGAACTGACCTCGTCCACGGTCAGTCCGGCATGGATGCGGGCCTGCTGGAGGGAGCGTCCGACGGAGGGCCGGTCGTCCGGCCGGTCGTCGCCCTCTGGTGAATTGCCGATGGACACGTGGGCGCCTTTCGAGCGTGCAGCCACCTGCTGGAGATTCAGTCTAGGGGGCATGCGAAACGGTCGGGCAAGCGGGAAGCCGGACTTTGTAGGCCATCAGAATGCTCTGGCGTAACGGCGATGCCACATCGCCCCTCCCCCCTCGCTCAACTGCGACCGGGCCCGAGGGAAACGGCCTGGCCGGGGGTGTCCGCCGGCCTACGGGGTCCCGCCCCTGATGACCGCGAGGATCCCGTCCAGCTCCTCGGGCTTCACCAGCACGTCGCGCGCCTTGGAGCCCTCGCTGGGGCCCACGATGTTGCGCGACTCCATCAGGTCCATGAGTCTGCCCGCCTTCGCGAATCCCACACGCAATTTCCGCTGGAGCATCGACGTGGAACCGAATTGTGTGGTGACCACCAGTTCGGCCGCCTGGCACAGCAGGTCCAGGTCGTCGCCGATCTCCTCGTCGATCTCCTTCTTCTGGGCCGACCCGACGGTGACGTCCTCGCGGAAGACGGGCGCCATCTGCTCCTTGCAGTGCTTCACCACGGCCGCGATCTCGGCCTCGGTGACGAAGGCGCCCTGCATCCGGACCGGCTTGCTCGCGCCCATCGGCAGGAAGAGGCTGTCGCCCTTGCCGATGAGCTTCTCGGCGCCCGCCTGGTCGAGGATGACGCGGCTGTCGGCCAGCGAGGACGTGGCGAACGCCAGCCGGGACGGCACGTTCGCCTTGATCAGGCCGGTGACGACGTCGACCGACGGGCGCTGGGTGGCCAGCACCAGGTGGATGCCGGCGGCACGGGCGAGCTGGGTGATACGGACGATGGAGTCCTCGACGTCGCGCGGGGCGACCATCATCAGGTCCGCCAGCTCGTCCACGATGACCAGCAGGTAGGGGTAGGGCGACAGCTCCCGCTCGCTGCCGGGCGGCGGCGAGACACGGCCGGCGCGTACGGCGGCGTTGAAGTCGTCGATGTGCCGGAAGCCGTAGGCGGCCAGATCGTCGTAGCGCAGGTCCATCTCGCGCACCACCCACTGGAGGGCCTCGGCGGCCCGCTTGGGGTTGGTGATGATCGGGGTGATCAGGTGCGGGATGCCCTCGTAGGCGGTCAGCTCGACACGCTTGGGGTCGACGAGGACCATCCGCACGTCCTCCGGGGTCGCCCGCATCATCACCGAGGTGATGAGGCAGTTGATGCAGGACGACTTGCCGGCGCCGGTGGCACCGGCCACCAGGACGTGCGGCATCTTCGTGAGGTTGTGCGAGACGTAGCCGCCCTCGACGTCCTTGCCCAGGCCGACGAGCATGGGATGGTCGTCGCCCGCGGCCGCCGCCAGGCGCAGGACGTCGCCCAGGTTGACCATCTCGCGGTCGGTGTTGGGGATCTCGATGCCGACGGCGGACTTGCCGGGGATGGGGCTGATGATGCGCACGTCGGGGCTGGCCACGGCGTAGGCGATGTTCTTGGTGAGGGCGGTGATCCGCTCGACCTTCACGGCGGGGCCGAGCTCGACCTCGTACCGGGTGACCGTCGGGCCGCGGGTGAAGCCGGTGACCGCCGCGTCCACCTTGAACTCGGCGAAGACGGTGGTCAGCGCCGCCACTATGGCGTCGTTGGCCGCGCTGCGCGCCTTGCCCGGCCCGCCGCGCTCCAGGAGGTCCAGGGAGGGCAGCGCGTACGTGATGTCGCCGGCGAGCCGGAGCTGCTCGGCCCGTGCGGGCAGCCCGCCGTCCGGCTCGGGCGCGGGCTTGGTCAGGTCCGGCACGACACCGGTTTCCCGAACGGACGTACGACTCGTGGCGGCGGCCGGCCCGTCCGCGCCGGGGCCGGGCTCGTCCGCGGCGGGGGCGGCGCCCCGGCGGCCCGCGGCACGCCCCGTGTCGGTGGAGATGCCGCTGCTGAGGCCGGCGACGACGGGGGTGGGCGGGATGCCGTGGACCAGCGCGCCGTCCACCGAGACGGCGGCGGCCGCGGCGGCGTCCACCGCGTCCATCTCCCGGTCGGCCGCCGGGACGGCCTTGCGGCGCGGGGCGCGGCGGCGCTCCAGCGCCTCCTCCTCCGCCGCGGCGGGGTCGCCGGCCTCGGCCGCCGTGCGCCGGGGCCGGCGCCGGGCGGGCGCGGCGTCCCGCCACTCCGCGTCGTAGTCGTCCGCCTCGTCGTGGCCGGCGCCGGGGACGTACTCGCCGGGGCGCGGCTCGACGACGCCGAGCCGGATGCCGAGCTCGCGCAGGCGGCGCGGGATGGCGTTGACGGGCGTGGCGGTGACCACCAGCAGGCCGAAGACGGTCAGCAGGGCGAGCAGCGGGACCGCCAGGATCTCGCCGACCGTGTAGACGAGGGGCTTGGAGGCGGCCCAGCCGATGAGGCCGCCGGCGTCCTGGAGGGCCTGCGAGCCGTCGCCGCGGCCGGGCGAGCCGCAGGCCACGTGCACCTGGCCGAGGACGCCGACCACCAGCGCGGACAGGCCGATGACGATCCGTCCGTTGGCCTCGGGCCGCTCGGGGTGGCGGAAGAGCCGGACGGCGATGACGGCCAGCAGTATGGGCACGACCAGGTCGAGCCGGCCGAAGGCGCCCGTGACGAGCAGCCTTATGAGGTCGCCGACCGGGCCGTGCAGGCTGGACCAGGTGCCGGCGGCGACGACGAGGGCCAGGCCGAGCAGCAGCAGGGCCAGCCCGTCCTTGCGGTGCGCGGGGTCCAGCCCCCGGGCGCCGCGGCCGACGCCGCGGACCAGCGCGCCGGCGCCGTGGGCGAGGCCCCGCCCGATGCGCCGGGCCGCGCCGGGGCGCGGCGGCGGGGCCGCCTTCTTGGCGGGCGCCCTGCGGACGGGGGGACGGCCGGCGGGCCGGGCGGGGGACTTCTTGGCGGGCGCCTTCGCGGCGGACTTCGCGGGCGCCTTGCGGGCCGTGCTCCCCGAGCGTCCGGCGCGCTGCGTGGAGTTGCCCGCCGTGCTCTGGGAACCCTTGCCGGACGTACGTGAGGCCATGATGCCGAGGTTACCGGTGTCCGTCGTGCGGTACACGCGGGGTCAGGCGTTCACCCGTTCGTGTCGCCACGGGTCCCGGCACGGCCGCTGACGTGACGTCAGGGCCGGTCAGCCCTGGGAGGGCAGGGAGCCGGCGGTGCTGCTGCCGGTGCCCGGCTCCAGGGCGTCCAGCGCGCGCCGCAGCCCCGTGAGCTTGCGCTCCAGATGGGCGGCGGTGGCCACGGCGGCGGCGTCGGCGGACTCGTCCAGCTGCTTGGACAGCGCCTCGGCCTGCTCCTCGACGGCGGCCAGCCGGGCCGAGAGCTCGGCCAGCAGCCCGGCCGACTCCTGGGGCTCCACCGCGCCGGCCCGCCCGGACGAGCCGCTCTCCAGCTGCAGGCGCAACAGGGCGGCCTGCTCGCGGAGCTGGCAGTTCTTCATGTACAGGTCGACGAAGACCGACACCTTGGCGCGCAGTACCCACGGGTCGAAGGGCTTGGAGATGTAGTCCACCGCACCCGCGGCGTAGCCCCGGAAGGTGTGGTGCGGGCCGTGGTTGATCGCGGTGAGGAAGATGATGGGGATGTCCCGGGTCCGCTCCCGCCGCTTGATGTGCGCCGCGGTCTCGAACCCGTCCATTCCGGGCATCTGCACGTCCAGCAGGATGACCGCGAAGTCGTCCGTCAGCAGCGCCTTGAGCGCTTCCTCCCCTGACGATGCCCGCACCAGTGTCTGATCGAGCGCCGAGAGGATGGCCTCCAGCGCCAGCAGATTTTCCGGCCGGTCATCGACCAGGAGGATCTTGGCCTTCTGCACCATGGCCCGTCCTCCTCGCCCCGGCATGGGGCCTCCCCTGCTCGAAGAGCTCGGGGAGGCGCCGGGCGCCGCCCCCGGGGACGACTCCCTTGCGCCGCCCGTCCTTGTGCCGGTCATGGTAGCCGCACCCCGCCTGTCACCACACCCTGTCACCGCGATGTCACTGTGCACGTAGCGGGAACGCGGCAGGGGACCAGAAGGTTCCCCGGTGCCCGCGCTCCCACACCTGTCGGCACCGATCCCCACAGTACGTCGTCAAACGGTGACGACCGTTCCGTACCCGCCTCACGGGGTCCGCATCCACTGCTGCATCACCGTCAGCAGGTGGTCGGTGTCCACCGGCTTGGTGACGTAGTCCGACGCGCCCGCCTCGATGCTCTTCTCCCGGTCGCCCTTCATCGCCTTCGCCGTCAGCGCGATGATGGGCAGCCCCGCGAACTGCGGCATCCGGCGGATCGCCGCGGTGGTCGCGTAGCCGTCCATCTCCGGCATCATGATGTCCATCAGCACCACCGCGACGTCGTCGTGCTGCTCCAGGACCTCGATGCCCTCCCGGCCGTTCTCCGCGTAGAGCACCGACAGGCCGTGCTGCTCCAGCACGCTGGTGAGGGCGAACACATTGCGGATGTCGTCGTCGACGATGAGCACCTTCTCGCCGTGGAAGCCCCCGTCGAACCCGCCGCCGAAGCCGCCCCCGAAGCCGCCGCCGGGCACCTCCATGGGCACCTCCGCCGGTCCGTACGGCTCGGCCGTGCCGGCCTCGGGCGCACGGGCGACGAGCGACGCCGCCTCGGCCGCCGCCAGCGCCGCCGTCCGGCCCGCCGCCTGCGCGGCCCGCCGGCGGCGCAGCGACATGCCCGCCGCCTGGCGCGCGGGCTGCCCCTGCGCGCCCTCCGGCATGCCGAGCTGCCCGCCGTCCGCCTCGTGCGCCGGCCCCTCGCCGTCCTCGGTCGCCGGCCCGTAGCCCTGCGGCGGCAGTTCGCCGGGGTTGAGCGGCAGGTACAGCGTGAAGGTCGAGCCGCGGCCCGGCTCGCTCGCGGCGTGGATCTCGCCGCCCAGCAGCCGGGCGATCTCCCGGCTGATGGACAGGCCCAGGCCCGTACCGCCGTACTTGCGGCTCGTGGTGCCGTCCGCCTGCTTGAACGCCTCGAAGATGACCCGCATCTTGCTCGCGGCGATGCCGATGCCCGTGTCGGTCACCGAGAAGGCGATCATCTCGGCGTCCGCGTCGCGCAGCGCGCCCGCCTCCAGCAGCTGCTCGCGGATGTTGTCGGGCACGTCCGTGCCGGCCGGCCGGATGACGAGCTCGACGGCGCCCGTGTCGGTGAACTTCACCGCGTTCGACAGCAGGTTGCGCAGCACCTGGAGCAGCCGCTGCTCGTCGGTGTGGAGGGTGGCCGGCAGCTCGGGCGAGACCCGCACCGAGAAGTCCAGGCCCTTCTCCGCCGTCAGCGGCCGGAAGGTGGCCTCCACGTAGTCGACCAGCTGCACCAGGGCGATGCGGGTCGGGCTGACGTCCATCTTGCCCGCCTCGACCTTCGACAGGTCGAGGATGTCGTTGATCAGCTGCAACAGGTCGGAGCCGGCACCGTGGATGGTCTCGGCGAACTCCACCTGCTTCGGCGACAGGTTGCCCTCGGGGTTGTCGGCCAGCAGCTTGGCGAGGATGAGCAGCGAGTTCAGCGGCGTGCGCAGCTCGTGCGACATGTTCGCCAGGAACTCCGACTTGTAGCGCATGGAGACCGCGAGCTGCTCGGCGCGCTCCTCCAGCACCTGCCGCGCCTCCTCGATCTCGGTGTTCTTCACCTCGATGTCGCGGTTCTGGCGCGCCAGTCGCTCCGACTTCTCCTCCAGCTCGGCGTTGGAGATCTCCAGCGCCTTCTGCCGGTTCTCCAATTCCGCCGACCGCTCGCGCAGTTGCTCGGTGAGCTCCTGCGACTGCATGAGCAGCACCTCGGTCTTGGTGTTGACGCTGATGGTGTTGACGCTCGTGCCGATCATCTCGGCGATCTGGCTGAGGAAGTCCTTCTGGATCTGCGTGAACGGCTGGAACGAGGCCAGCTCGATGACGCCGAGGACCTGCCCCTCGAAGAGCACCGGCAACACGATGACGTGGGCCGGCGGCGCCTCGCCCAGGCCGGAGGAGATCTTCAGGTAACCGGGCGGGGCGTTCTCCACCAGGATGGTGCGCTTCTCCTTGGCCGCCGTCCCGATGAGCGACTCGCCCGGCCGGAAGGACGTGGGCATCGAGCCGCTGGAGTAGCCGTACGAGCCCAGCATCCGCAGCTCGTAGTCGTCCGGGTCCATGGGCTCGCCGCCCTCCTGCGGCCCGGTGGGCATCGCCAGGAAGAACGCGCCGTGCTGCGCCGAGACCACCGGCGTCAGCTCGCTCATGATGAGCTGGGCGACGTCCTCCAGGTCGCGGCGGCCCTGCATCAGGCCGGAGATGCGGGCGAGGTTGCCCTTGAGCCAGTCCTGCTCCTTGTTGGCGAGCGTGGTCTCGCGCAGGTTGGCGATCATCGTGTTGATGTTGTCCTGGAGCTCCAGGATCTCGCCGGCCGCGTCCACCTCGATCTTCAGGTTGAGGTCGCCCCGGGTCACCGCGGTGGCCACCTCGGCGATGGCCCGCACCTGACGGGTCAGGTTGCCGGCCATCTCGTTGACCGACTCCGTCAGGTCGCGCCAGGTGCCGTCCACGTCGCGGACCCGCGCCTGGCCGCCCAGGATGCCCTCGGTGCCCACCTCACGGGCCACCCGGGTCACCTGGTCGGCGAACGAGGACAGCTGGTCGACCATCGTGTTGATGGTCGTCTTCAGCTGGAGGATCTCACCCCGCGCATCGATGTCGATCTTCTTGGTGAGGTCGCCCTGCGCGATGGCGGTCGTCACCATGGCGATGTTGCGGACCTGGCCGGTGAGGTTGGAGGCCATCGAGTTGACGGACTCCGTGAGGTCCTTCCAGGTGCCGCTCACGCCGGGTACGCGCGCCTGGCCGCCGAGGATGCCGTCGGTGCCCACCTCGCGGGCCACACGCGTGACCTCGTCGGCGAACGACGACAGTGTCGTCACCATCGTGTTGACGGTGTCGGCCAGCTGCGCGACCTCGCCGCGCGCCTCCACCGTCACCTTCTTCGTCAGGTCGCCGTTGGCCACCGCGCCCGCCACCTGGGAGATGTTGCGCACCTGGGTGGTCAGGTTGTTGGCCATCAGGTTGACGTTGTCGCTCAGGTCCTTCCAGATGCCCGTGACGTCGCGCACCCGGGCCTGGCCGCCGAGCCGGCCCTCCGTGCCCACCTCGCGGGCGACGTTGGTGACCTGCTCGGCGAAGTCCGACAGCTGGTCGACCATGGTGTTCACGGTCGTCACCAGTTCGAGGATCTCACCCTTGGCGTCGACGGTGATCTTCTTCGACAGGTCGCCCTTGGCGACCGCCGTGGTGACCTCCGCGATGTTCCGGACCTGCATCGTCAGGTTGTTGGCCATGAAGTTGACGGACTGCGTCAGGTCCTTCCAGGTGCCCGACACGCCCTGCACCTCGGCCTGGCCGCCCAGGATGCCCTCGGTGCCCACCTCACGGGCGACCCGCGTCACCTGCTCGGCGAACGACGACAGCTGGTCGACCATGGTGTTGAGGGTGTTCTTCAGCTCCAGGATCTCGCCCCGGGCGTCCACATCGATCTTCTGCGACAGGTCACCCCGCGCCACCGCCGTGGCCACCTGGGCGATGTTGCGGACCTGGGCGGTGAGGTTCCCGGCCATGCCGTTCACCGAGTCCGTCAGGTCCCGCCACACGCCCGCCACGCCGGGCACCTGCGCCTGACCGCCGAGCCGGCCGTCGGTGCCCACCTCGCGGGCCACCCGCGTCACCTGCTCCGCGAAGGCCGAGAGCTGGTCGACCATCGTGTTGATCGTGTTCTTCAGCTCCAGGATCTCGCCCCGGGCGTCCACATCGATCTTCTGCGACAGGTCACCACGCGCCACCGCCGTCGTCACCTGGGCGATCTGCCGCACCTGCGAGGTGAGGTTGCCCGCCATGAAGTTGACCGAGTCGGTCAGCTCCTTCCACGTGCCGCTCACGCCCGGCACGCGCGCCTGACCGCCCAGGCGGCCCTCCGTGCCCACGTCCCGCGCCATCCGCGTGACCTGGTCGGCGAAGGCCGACAGCTGGTCCACCATCGTGTTGACGGTGTTCTTCAGCTGGAGCATCTCGCCGGAGACGTCGACCGTCACCTTCTGCGACAGGTCACCGTTGGCGACGGCCGTCGTCACCTGCGCAATGTTGCGGACCTGGCCGGTGAGGTTGCGGAACGCGGTGTTCACCGAGTCGGTGAGGTCCTTCCACGTGCCCGCCGCACCCGGCACCTGCGCCTGACCGCCGAGCTCGCCCTCGACGCCGATCTCGCGCGCCACCCGCGTCACTTCGGCACCGAAGGACTGGAGCTGGTCCACCATCCCGTTGACGGTGTTCTTCAGCTCCAGCATCTCGCCGGAGACGTCCACCGTCACCTTCTGCGACAGGTCACCGTTGGCGACGGCCGTCGTCACCTGCGCGATGTCCCGCACCTGCGCGGTGAGGTTGCGGAACGCCGTGTTCACCGAGTCGGTGAGGTCCTTCCACGTCCCCGCCGCACCCGGCACCTGCGCCTGACCGCCCAGCCGCCCCTCGGAGGCGACCTCGTTGGCCACACGCGTCACCTCGTCGGCGAACGTCCGCAGCGTCTCCGTCATCTGATTGATGGTCTCCGCGAGCTGCGCCACCTCGCCGCGCGCGCTCACCGTGACCTTCTGCGACAGGTCGCCATTGGCCACCGCCGTCGTCACCTGGGCGATGCCGCGCACCTGTGCCGTCAGGTTGCCCGCCATCAGGTTCACCGAGTCGGTCAGGTCCATCCAGACCCCGGCCACGCCCGGCACCTGCGCCTGACCGCCCAGCTTGCCCTCGGTGCCCACCTCACGGGCCACCCGCGTCACCTCGGACGCGAACGAGGACAGCTGGTCCACCATCGTGTTGACGGTGTTCTTCAGTTCCAGCATCTCGCCGGCCACGTGCACCGTGACCTTCCGCGACAGGTCGCCCTTGGCGACGGCCGTCGTCACGAGCGCGATGTCACGCACCTGGGCGGTGAGCCGCGACGCCATGGTGTTGACGGAGTCCGTCAGGTCCTTCCACGAACCCGACATACCGCGCACCCGGGCCTGACCGCCCAGCTTGCCCTCGGTGCCGACCTCGCTCGCCACCCGCGTCACCTCGTCGGTGAACGCCGACAACTGGTCGACCAGCCCGTTGACCGTCCGCCCCACCTTCAGGAACTCGCCCCGCAGCGGGTGCGCCGCCCCCTCCGGCCCCTGCGACCGCAGGTCCATGCGCTGCTCCAGGTCGCCGTCGGCCACCGCCGACAGCACCCGCCCCACCTCGGACACCGGCCGCACCAGGTCGTCCACCAGCGCGTTGGCGGCGTCGATCGCCGTCGCCCACGCGCCCTCGCACGCGCCGACCTCCAGCCGCTCGGTCAGCCGGCCCTCCCGGCCCACCACCCGCCGCACCCGCGCCAGCTCACCCGTGAGCTGCAGGTTGCGGTCGGCGACCTCGTTGAACACAGCGGCGATCTCGGCCATCACGCCGTCCCCGGACACCGTCAGCCGCCTGCGGAAGTTCCCGTCCCGCATCGCCTCCAGGGCGGACAGCAGCCGGCTCAGGGCAGCGGAGTCCACCTCCGTCGTCCCTTGGGGCCGGGACCGTCCGCCCTTCGCGCGCGTGCTTGCGCCTCGCGCCGCTGCGCCAGACTCCACCGTGTCCCTCCCGCAGGGTCGATCGTCGCCTCTCGGGCTTCCGCTTCGAGCTTTCCCAGTGTTTCACTTCCGGAGCACGGAAGCTGTTGCCAGTCGGAGCGTAACCATGCGGTCGCACCGGCCCGGCCCGCACACCCCGCGGCCCCCCGCCTTTGTCCACAGGGTCGCCCACCACCTGCGCGGACGGTTTAGCCTGGCGGACGAATCGACGTCACCGGAAATGGGCACAGACTCGGGGGAGCAATGAGAGGCCAATGAGGAGTGCTGTGATCACCGCGCGGGCTGCCGCCACTTTCGAGCCGGTCGGACGCTCGGTCGCCGCCGCACGGGCCTTCGTCCGGGACGCCCTCCAGGGCTGGGGCTTCCCCGACGTCATCGACGACGCCGTCGTGCTCACCAGCGAGCTCGTCACCAACGCCGTCGTCCACGCCGGCACCCACGCCGACGTCCTGTGCGCGCGCACCGACAGCGGCGTCCGCATCGAGGTCTCCGACCGCTACCCGGAGCGCGAGCTCCCCGTGCACAACCCCGGCGCACGCACCGCCGGCATCGACCGCGAAGGCGGCCGCGGCCTGCTGCTCTGCGCCGCCCTCGCCTCCCGCTGGGGCGTCGAGTACAGCGCCACGCAGAAAACGGTCTGGTTCCACCTCGACCTGCCCGACCGCCCCGCCGGCACCCGCTCCGCCGGCCCCGCGCTGCCCGCCGAGGCCCTGCCCGTCGCCGACGCCCGGGTCCGCGTCGCCGTCGTCCAGATCGACCGCACCGGCTGCATCACCGCGTGGAACGACGACGCCCACGCCCTCTTCGGCTTCACCGCCGACCAGATCACCGGCAAACCCCTCGCCGACCTCGCCGCCTGGCCGCACACCCCCGGCACCTCCACCGGCATCGCCGACGCCCTGCGCCTGTCCCGCTGGGAGGGCTCCTACGGCATAAGAGGCGCCGACGGCCGCGTCATCCCCGTCTACGCCTCGCACCTCCGCGTCCGCGACACCACCGGCGCCCCCTCCACCGTCTGCCTGCTCGTCCGCGACGACGAACGCGCCGTCCTGCAGAGCCCCACCCGCAACAGCAGCGGCGACACCGGCAGCGAGCGCGGCACCGCCACCGACCCCTTCGAGGTCTTCATCGGCTCCCCCGCCCCCGACGACCTCGACGGCCTCCTCCAGCGCACCGTCGAACGCGCCCGCGACATGCTCGACGGCGACGCCGCCTACCTGCTCCTCGCCACCGACGACGAGACCGAGCTCGAGGTCCGCGCCTCCACCGGCCTGCCCTCCGCCCGCCAGCGCTTCGCCCGCGTCCCCGTCGAGGCCGGCACCGGCCGCTACGGCTCCGCCCGCATGCCCGCCGTCCACGACGACCTCAGCGCCGTCCCCGGCGCCGTCCCCCTCCTCAACGACACCGGCATGCGCTCCGTCGTCACCGTCCCCCTCAAGGTCGAGGGCCGCCTCACCGGCTCCCTCGGCGTCGCCGCCGAGGCCCCCGGACGCTACGGCAACGAAGAGGCCCTGCGCCTCCAGTTCGCCGCCGACCGCATCGCCCTCGCCGTCGAGTCCGCCCGCCTCGGCGAGCTCGAACGACTCCGCCGCGGCTCCCTCTCCTTCCTCGTCGAGGCCTCCGACCTCCTCGCCGGCACCCTCGACCGCGACCAGACCCTCGCCCTCATGGCCCAGATGACGGTCCCCACGCTCGCCACCTGGTGCGCCGTCTACACCATCGCCGACCAGTCCTCCGAACCCGAGCTCTCCTACGTGCTGCACGAGGACGAGGACCGCATCGACGGCCTCAAGGCCCTGCTCTCCAGGGTCGCGCCGCCCGACCCCGTACCCACCCCCGGCGCCCGCGTCTGGACCGCCCCCGCCGAAGCCGCCCACTCCGCCGCCCTGCGCACCTCCCTGCGCACCGTCGGCCTCAACGACAACGCCCACCTGCTCAACGGCCCCAGCACCTCCTTCGCCACCGCCGCGGCCGTCGGCGGCGAGACCGTCGTCCTGCCCCTCGTCGCCCGCAACCGCGTCATCGGCATGCTCACCCTCGGCAAACCCACCGACGACCACTTCCGCCAGGAGATCCTCGAACTCGCCGAGGACCTCTCCCGCCGCGCCGCCCTCGCCCTGGACAACGCCCGCCTCTACAGCGAGCGCACCGCCATCAGCCAGAGCCTCCAGCGCAGCCTCCTCCCACCCGGCCTGCCCGACGTCCCCGGCATGGAGGTCGACGTCATCTACCGCGCCGCCGGCGAGGGCAACGAGGTCGGCGGCGACTTCTACGACCTCTTCCCCATCCGCGACGGCGCCTACGGCTTCGCCATCGGCGACGTCTGCGGCACCGGACCCGAAGCCGCAGCCGTCACCGGCCTGGCCCGGCACGCCCTGCGCCTCCTGGCCCGCGAGGGCTTCGACGGCCCGGCCGTCCTCCAGCGCCTCAACGCCGCCATCCTCGACGAGGGCGCCCGCAGCCGCTTCCTCACCCTCCTCTACGGCGAGCTGCGCCCCCAGCCCGACGGCAGCGCCGAACTCAAGGTGGTCTGCGCCGGCCACCCGCTGCCGCTGCGCCTGCGCCAGGACGGCACGGTCGAGCCGGCCGCCGAACCGCAGCCGCTGCTGGGCGTCATGGACGACCTGGAGCTGTACGAGCAGACGGTCACCCTCGACCCGGGCGACGTCCTCCTGTGCGTGACGGACGGCGTCACGGAGCGCCGCGAGGGCACGCGCATGCTCGGCGACGACGGCCTCACCGAGGTCCTCACCACCTGCACCGGCCTCACGGCGGGCGCGGTGGCGGCGCGCATCCTCCGCGCGGTCGAACGCTTCGCCATGGAGCCGCCCTCGGACGACATGGCCATTCTGGCCATGCGAGTGCCCGAGCAGCTGCCCGAGCACCCGTGAACGGGCAACGCAAAAAGGTGAGGCCCCCGCCGATCGGCGGGGGCCTCACCCTTTTCTTGAGCCCCAAAACGGAATCGAACCGTTGACCTTCTCCTTACCATGGAGACGCTCTGCCGACTGAGCTATTGGGGCCGGCAACGAGATAAAGCATACCCGATGTTCGGACGTGTCTGTGACCGCCGGCTAGGCGGCCGCCGCGGGAAGGGCTCCGCCAAGGGCATTGCACGCGGCGACGAGCCGCTGGAGTTCACGCCGTGACTGTGCCTCGTGCAGCGGCAGCGCAAGACATTCCGCCGCGGCCCGCTCGGCCTCGGGCAGCCACAACTCCCGCTGGAACGGGGGAAGTCGATGAACGGGTGTGGGTACGGGCACGTGGGCCCGCACGCCCCGGGCGCGGAGCGCGCGGGCGAACACGTCCCGGTCGGGACGGCCGTTGCCGGGGACGCGCACGACGTACGAGCTGTAGCAGTGCACCGTACCGGGCGCCGGAGTGGGCGTGATCACACCGGTGAGGTGGGTGTTGAGATAGGCGGCGTGGTGACGGTGGCCGGGGCGAGGGCCTAGGTCGGCGGGGTCCGGTTGACCGAGGAGGAGAAGCCCGTGCCGGCCGGCCAGCGCTCCGAGACCTTCGAGGTCGGCGGGGTGACCGAAGAGCGCGACAGCGACAACGGCGGCCGTACGGGACGTGATCGCCTCGGCCGCGGCGGCGGGGTCGATACAGAAGGTGCCGGGGTCGATGTCGGCGAACACGGGCCGGGCGCCGGCGCGTTGGACCGCCAGGGCCGGTTCGGCGGGGGCGAAGGAGGGGACGACGACTTCGTCACCGGCGCCGATGCCCGCGGCGGTGAGCCTGGCAGTGAGGGCGCGACCGTCCTGGTCTTCCGTGGCCATGCGGGGAGACTTCCCGCGACACGTTAACGAGGGATGACAGCCCACGGCGGCGCATGCAAACAAAAAAGCTCGGGTGTCTGAACCGTAGTTCAGACACCCGAGCTTTGAATGATTGTTCGGCGGCGTCCTACTCTCCCACAGGGTCCCCCCTGCAGTACCATCGGCGCTGAA